>NZ_JBCPSQ010000001.1:0-2120010 GCF_051129855.1 Morganella sp. Je.2.23 | reverse complement strand
TCACCTGATACAACCTGAACAGCCGTCGAGTCTTTATTCAGATAATTGCCCGTTGGCTGGAAGTTGTTGTCCACCTCTGTTTTTGAATAACTATAACCGACCTCCTGATACTTTTCCGGTAAACCAACCTTTTAAAATACGTAAATCCCCATAATCAAATAAAGTCTGATAACCTGGTTAAACGGGCTAAACAAGATGAGGATAAAGCTGTTTTATGATTATCGGGTATGCGCGGGTATCAAGTAACCATCAGGACACTGAACTTCAGCTGCAGGCGCTAAAGGCTGCTGGATGTACGCATATTTTTGAAGAAAAGGCGTCAGGCCGTAAGGCTAATCGCCCGGTATTGAAAAAGGTCGTTGATATGCTGGAAGCTGGTGATGAATTGGTGATCTGGAAATTAGACCGCATTGGCCGTAACGTTCTTCATGCGCTCCTGACCTTCCAGAGCCTCGCTGAGCGTCATGTTAATATCAGATCTATTACCGATGGGGTTGACCTTAGCACAGCCAGCGGGCGTTATAATTTCCGGAATATTCTATCTGCGGCGCAGTATGAATCAGACTTGAATAGCGAGAGAACGCTTGCCGGATTAGCAGTTGCAAGGGCTAAAGGGCGTATAGGTGGGCGAAAACCTAAGTTCACTGATGAGCACTGGGAGCTATTTAAACGTGAGATTATGGCCGGTCACTCACATCGTGACGTTTCTGTTAAATATGGCGTGAGCCTTTCTACTTTATACAAACATTATCCAGTTCAAGTTATGAGCGATTAATTTAATCTGCATTCAATTCTGCACTGTGCAAAAAGTCCATTTTTCGGTACTGCCGACAGTGCAAAATTGAGCGCCTATCTGTGCAAAAAATCGCGCCGCGCTACATCACGCCGTCTTTGCGTGATAAATCCACCATCAGATCCCAGAACATATCGCGGGCGATCGGATCAACGCCGGATGTCGGCTCATCGAGGATCAGCATTTCCGGACGGTGAATAACTGCCACGGCCAGCGATAAGCGCTGGCGTATGCCGAGCGGCAGTCCTTCCGGCATGGCATCGGCGACGTCCGTCAGTTTAAAGCGCGTCATCATTTCATCAACGCGCTCATCGATTTCGTTTTCGGGCACATGAAACAGTTTGGCGTGCAGCACCAGGTTTTGTAAGACGGTCAGTTCGCTGTAGAGGGAGAATGCCTGCGACATATAACCGACCCGCATCCGGGTATTCAGATCTTTCGGATCGACCTCCTGACCAAACAGCCACGCTTTCCCTTCCGTGGCCTGCAGAAGCCCGGTGAGCATTTTCATGGTGGTGGACTTCCCGCAGCCGTTGGAGCCGAGGAACCCGAAGATTTCCCCTTTCGGGATGCGGAAACTGACATGATCAACGGCGGTGAAACTGCCGAAGCGCATGGTCAGATCCTGCGCCTCAATGGCAATTTCTTCATTATCCTGTGCTTCGCGCGGCGGGATCACCACCGCTTTGTGGTCTTTGCGTTTTTCTTCCGGCAGCAGGGCGATAAAAGCGGCTTCCAGTTCATCAGTCTGTGTCTGCGCTTTCAGTTCACGGGCGTGCCCCGTCGCCAGTACCTTGCCGTCATCCATCGCAACCAGGTAATCGAAACGCTCCGCCTCTTCCATATAGGCGGTCGCCACCAGCACACTCATATTCTGCTGGCGTTCGCGGATACGGTCGATAAGCTCCCAGAACTGGGCGCGGGAGAGGGGATCAACCCCGGTGGTCGGTTCGTCGAGGATCAGCAGTTCCGGATCGTGGATCAGTGCGCAGCACAGACCGAGCTTCTGTTTCATCCCGCCGGAAAGTTTCCCCGCCGGGCGGTCACGGAACGGAGCAAGTCCGGTACTGGTAAGGAGATCATCAATCCGCAGGCGGCGCTCTTCCTCAGACTGACCAAACAGCCGTCCGAAAAAATCCACGTTTTCAAATACCGACAGGGTGTGATAGAGGTTCTTCCCCAGCCCCTGCGGCATATAGGCAATACGCGGGCAGACGGCGCGGCGGTGTTCTTCTTCGCGGATATCGCCGTCCAGTACAATCACATTACCCTGCTGCACTTTGCGGGCACCGGCGATCAGGGAAATCAGGGTGGATTTCCCGACACCGTCCGGCCCGATCAGCCCCACCATCTGACGGGCGGGGATGTTCAGCGTGATATCATCAAGGGCGCACACATCACCGTAATGATGCGTAACCTGTTCCAGGGTGACGATTGCGGTGTCAGAATGCTGTTTTGATGATGTCATTGAGGTAATTTCACCTCCAGGTCAGACGGCCATTCCTGTTTCGGATCAAGCCGGATATAGGCGCGTCCCGGCAGGCCGGTTTTCACATATTCCAGGTGTTTTTCCAGCAGTTCGGGATCAATACGTGCACGAACGCGGAACATCAGCTTCTGACGTTCATTATCGGTTTCCACGGTTTTCGGGGTAAACTGCGCGACACTGGCGACGTACGAGGTTTTTGCCGGGATCACCAGACCGGGAGCGGCATCAAGGATAATATGCACATCACTGCCGATACCGGCCTGTCCGGCCTGTTCCGTCGGCAGGAAAAAGGTCATATAGACGTCGCTGAGATCGACCATATTCACCACACGGCCACCGGCACCGAGCACTTCCCCCGGTTCGGCAACACGATACTGGACACGGCCGTTGCGCGGCGCTTTCAGCTGACTGTCATCCAGATCGGCTTCAATCCGCCGTTGTGTCGCGAGTGCGGCATCCACTTTTGTCTGTGCCTGGATAATACCGGACTGCGCGGCATCAATGGCGGCAGATGCGGCCGCCACCTGCGCTTTGGCGGCTTCCACCGCTGCACGGGCGCCCTGGACAACCGCCAGGTCATCATCCACCTGCTGAACAGACACCGCATTGGTTCTCACCAGTGCCTGAGAGCGGGCCAGACGCTTCTGTGCGGCGGTCAGTTCTGAGGTGCGCTGGCGCACCATCGCCTCTGCGGCGGCTTTCTCACTTTTGCGCTGCGCCAGTGCCGAGCGTGAGGAGATCACATTGCTGTCCGCCTGGCGGTGCTGCGCCTGTGCTTCACTCAGCTGGGCCTCCAGTGTCCGGGTATCCATCTGTGCCAGCACATCCCCGGCGCGGACAAAGTCCCCCTCTCTGACATTGATGGTACTGATGCGTCCGGCAGTTTTGGTTGAGATATCAATTTCCGTTGCCTCGATCCGTCCGTTGCTCTGCGCGAATCCCTCAGGGAGCCCGGGGCTTTGCAGCATGCGGTACAGATAGCCGCCGGCGGCAAGGACAATGATCAGGATGAGATAAAAAATCCACGTTTTACGTTTTGATTTTTGCATAGATACCGTGATTACCCTTCTTATGGAAAATAATGAGATAAGCACAACAGGAGCACTCCAATATCTGTCCGTAAAAAATAATACTTTTAATTTTTATAACGGTGATATTTAGTGCTGATAAAGAAAGCATAACCGGATCAGCAGGATAAAGCTGCCGCATGTATCACATTCATTGTAAACGGCAGGATACAGCGCCCGGGGGATTGCACGAATTGCACCGGTTTTTTCTCTGTCACCGGGATCTTTTCTGCGGGAGGTTATCCGTCAGGGGGTTGTTTGCTGAAATTTGCCATTTTTCCTCCCTGTAATGACTAATACCGGTGTGATGCAGCCGTGAATACATGCAGGCGGGCTCAGAAAGTTAAGGACAGAAAGTTAAGTACAGAGAGTTAAGTCAGTAAATTATTGCTGAATCAGGACGACATCATTATGTAATAAAATGTAACCCCAAAATTCAAATAATATAATCTGTGACAGATTGGTCTGAGCCGGGATTTCTTATCAGGTAATACCATCATATCTTATAATCTGATTTGAACAGGAAGCAATCATATAGTCAGGAGGTAAAATTACCGGCTTCAGTTCATATTAATTATCTGCCGGTTTTCTGTTTTTTGCATTTATTAACAAATGGTTGCGAATGGAATCAATATGCCGGGTTAGTATTTGATGAGTGTGTTAAAAATATTAAGGTGTTCAATGTGCTGAAGAAACGTATAATGAAGAGGTGTTGTTGCAGTCATAATTGTTTGTTCATTGAAAGAAGAAGATGAAAGAACAGAACATGTTGTTCAGATAATGGAAAGCTAAAGAAAATAGCCTGAGGATGGAAGTAGTATGACGATAAAGAATAAAAAAATAAAGATAACCATACTTATCGTTATAATAATGGTGTTATCTGCCGGATTTATTTTATCTCATTCCTCTGAACATGAGATATTAGAAGGCATTGTTGATACAGATGAAATTAATATCACCAGTAAAGTGACGGCAAGAGTTGATAGTCTGCATGTCAGGGAAGGAGACAGCATCCGTAACGGGCAGGCCTTAGTCAGTTTGTATGACAGACAAACCACCGGGAATGCCCTGCAGGCAAAGGAAGCATTAGCTGCGGCTGTTGCCAGTCAGGAAAAGGCCTATAACGGAGAGCGTTCAGAATATATTGAGTCATTAAAAGCTAACTGGATAAGTGCTCAGGCAGATGAAAAAAACGTAAAGATAACCACGGACCGGGTAGTAAAACTCTATGAGAAGAGTAAAGCTGTCTCTGCCCAGGAACGTGATGATGCCATTGCCAGATATAAAATTGCCGGGCAGAAAACAAATGCTGCCTATGAGCAATATATGCAAGCCAAACGCGGTAACAGGACGGAGGACATTCGCATTGCTGATGCTAATGTAAATGCAGCCAGGGCCGCGTTTGAGTCTGCTGACTCCCTGGTCAGAGAGCTGAGTGTTCATTCAAAAAATGACGGAGAAATTGCCAAACGCTTCGCTAATCAGGGAGAGCTTGTTTCTGCCGGTACACCTATATTCAGTATGATTGATTTAAATAATCTTTGGGTAACCGTCAATTTACGGGAAGATCATTTTAACGCATTAAAAACAGGTGATGTGATTGAAGGAAAGATCCCTGCACTGAAGGATAAAACTGTTAAATTTCAGGTGTTTTTTATTAATCCCAAAGGCAATTTTGCCACATGGAGAGCAACCCGTCAGTCAAGCGGTTATGACGTCAGAACATTTGAAGTACGGTTACATCCGGTGAATAAGACAGAAGGAATGCGCCCGGGCATGTCTGTTATTTTTGATTGGCCAGCCGGTAATGACTAATAAAACCTTAGCGGACTTTTCAGCCTCATTGACAGATGAAATTAATTTCATCTGTCATGATCGATACATGAAAATTTTACTGTTTATTGTGCCGGTATTTTTATTAACTTTTGTCTGCGCTATGTTCAGTTCTGGTGTGCCTGAGAAAATACCG
Source organism: Morganella sp. Je.2.23 (assembly GCF_051129855.1). Taxonomy (NCBI): domain Bacteria; kingdom Pseudomonadati; phylum Pseudomonadota; class Gammaproteobacteria; order Enterobacterales; family Morganellaceae; genus Morganella; species Morganella sp. Je.2.23. Next base: position 2,114,692 of record NZ_JBCPSQ010000001.1, on the reverse strand, counting down.
GTAGCACTGGTGGATTACGACCATTCATCATTGAGCCGGGAAATAATCAGGAATATTGATGCATCGAAGAGTATTGAGTTAACAGAAATACCGGAAAATGTTGCCCTCGCTCAACGCCTGATGAAAAGCATGAAAATTTATGCTTTTATAGAGATCCCCCGTGGTGCATCCGGATCAACTATCCGTCAGGATGATAATAAGGTCATAATTCGTTATAACGGACAGTTCAGATCGACAGGTAATGCTGCGTTTATCGGGTTGCAGGCTGCGGTGAATGATGCCTATAGCTCACTCAATAACAGGAAATCATTGGGTGCTGAGCATAAAGGTACGGGCAGCTCAGTGCCAAACATACAAGTAGTCAGTATCAGCAATCCGCAAAATAGTTATGAAAGATTCCTGACGCCAATCGCAGTACCGGTGTTACTGAGTATAGTCCTGAGCAGTGCTGTAATTTGCGCTATCGGACGTTTTTTTGAAGACGGTAAGCTTTGCGCCGGCCGGATTAAAAAAGGCAGAATCTATCTGTCAATTCAGGTTATTTCCCGTTGTCTTCCCTATATAACTATTATTTTTCTGTGGAATTTAATATTTAATGTCTGGCAAACAGTGGGACGGGGCTGGCCGATTTCAGGTAATTCATGGTTATTAATACTGGCGATATTTATGCTGTGTCTTCTCACTGCATCTATCGCCATTATGTTTATTTCAATAACACGAAATGTACTTACAGCATTAAGTATCTCAACGGTATATACCAGTGCTGCATTAACTTACTCTGATGGTACGTTGTCCATTTTGAATGCCAATGGCTGGGCTAAATTCTGGAGTAACTTTCAGCCATTTACTCACTATTACCGCATACAATTAGAGCAGGTCAATCTTGGCAGTGATATCACAACAAGCTTGTACCAGTTTGGTATCCTGTCACTCTATATCATCATACCTTTAACGGTCTCTTTTATACTGGCGGGGAAACGTAAATATAAGCAGCCGGCAACGTTTCAGGAGAATGTAAAGTTTGATGGTATTACACAGAGCTTTATCAGTACTCTCACATCAATAAAAAAATCTCAGCCTATATTTTCAACGGCAATTATGTCATTGATTCTTTATAGTATTTTCTATCCAAGTGCCTATAAGGCACAGATTAACCTCAAACTTCCCGTTGCGGTGGTCGATTTTGATCAATCATCATTGTCACGTAACCTGATCGACAATCTGCAAACTACCCGTGAGATTGATGTTACCCGGGTTGATAGTTCTCTGTCTGATGCATTAAATTCATTGCGCAACAGAAAAGTTTCCGCAGTGATAACTATTGATAACGATTTTAAAAATAATCTTATCAGAGGAGGAGACGCCGGGATCGATGTACACCTGTCAGGCGGTTATATGGCTGTCGCTGCCGATTTGAGAGCGGCAGTGACTAATGCAATAAGCTCTACGACAGATGTGAACAGATTAACACCTGAAGCCGCCAATAATATTATTTCTCTTCCTCTCTATAATCCCACGCTGGGATATGAATCTTTTATTATGCCGCTGGTATTTATTATCATACTTCAGCAAACACTTATTTTTGCCGGTTCTATGCTCATCGCATTACGTAATAGCGTCGGTTTAACCAATATTAATTTATCACAATTTACCGGAACGTTTCTGGGCTTGTTTATAGTTGGTTTTTTCGGGGCAATTTTTGTGTTTGGCTGGGTTTATTACTTACAAGGGTATCCTAATGAAGGCAATATGTTTTTACAGCTTTGGCTGATTGTTCTGTTTTCTGCGGCAGTAAGTTCAATGGCGATGCTGATTGGTAGTTTTCTGGATAATATTAACCGTCCGATGCAGATCCTGTCGGCTACTTCGATGGTTATTTTTTATGCATCAGGTGCCTCGTTCCCTACGTTTAATATGCCCGGCTGGGTTGTAAAAACGATGGAAATCTTTCCATCAAGTACAATGATAAGCGGGTTTACTATGCTGAACTCTCAGGGGGCTGGTATTTATGAGTTGATGCCCGTCATCATAAAAATATCGTTGTTAGCCATTATATTATTTTTACTGGCTATGTATCGTCTGGTTTGGCGGAAATCAAAAGCTGCCTGATATTACATAGTGCTGATATTACATAGTACTGATGATTCAGATAGCTGTTTTTTAATATTACAGCAATTCATCCGGATTATGATAACAATGCCGGGCCCGGATATAATCATTAAAGCTGCGGCTTTATTCTGCTATATATTGATAGGTAAGCAACTCTGATTCCGGGGTAGTTCAGCTCACCGGCTGTTGTTCCGGGGCCGTGATTTTATCTTGCTGACAGGGGGCATCTTACATATGAATAAAGTTTTGGCATCCTGTATACTTCATGCTTTCTCAATTAAAGATTATATAATAAATGGCAAAGATTGGATTTTTATCATTAGGCTGCCCGAAAAACCTGGTAGATTCCGAGCGTATTCTGACTGAATTGCGTACGGATGGTTACCAGATCGTGCCGAGCTATGATGATGCTGATGTAGTGATCGTTAATACCTGCGGTTTTATTGACAGTGCTGTGCAGGAGTCCCTGGAAGCTATCGGCGAGGCACTGGCGGAAAACGGTAAAGTGATCGTAACCGGATGTCTGGGTGCAAAAGAAGACCAGATCCGTGAAGTTCACCCGAAAGTACTGGAAATCACCGGCCCGCACAGTTATGAACAGGTGCTGGCGAGTGTCCGTAAATATGTGCCGAAACCGGCGCATGATCCGTTCACCAGCCTGGTGCCGGAGCAGGGAGTGAAACTTACACCGCGCCATTATGCGTATCTGAAAATTTCAGAAGGCTGTAACCACCGCTGCACATTCTGCATTATCCCGTCCATGCGCGGTGATCTGGACAGCCGCCCGATCGGCGAGGTGCTGGGTGAAGCGCAGCGTCTGGTTGAGGCCGGTGTGAAAGAACTGCTGGTGATCTCCCAGGATACGTCTGCTTATGGTGCGGATATCAAACACCGTACCGGGTTCCGCGACGGCCTGCCGGTGAAAACCAGTATGATCGGTCTGTGTGAGCAGTTATCCCAGCTCGGCGTGTGGGTGCGTCTGCACTATGTGTATCCGTATCCGCATGTGGATGATGTGATCCCGCTGATGGCGGAAGGTAAAATTCTGCCGTATCTGGATATCCCGTTACAGCACGCCAGCCCGCGTATCCTGAAGCTGATGAAGCGTCCGGGTGCCGTTGAGCGCACACTGGAGCGTATCAAACGCTGGCGCGAAATCTGTCCGGAACTGACACTGCGTTCCACCTTTATTGTCGGCTTCCCGGGTGAAACCGAAGAAGACTTTCAGATGCTGCTGGATTTCCTGGCAGAAGCCCGTCTGGATCGCGTGGGCTGCTTTAAATACAGTCCGGTGGAAGGGGCGCATGCCAACGAATTACCGGATCAGGTGCCGGAAGAGATCAAAGAAGAGCGCTATCACCGCTTTATGCAGTTACAGCAGCAGATCTCTGCTGAGCGTCTGGCAGAAAAAGTCGGCCGTACACTGCCGGTGATTATTGATGAGGTTGATGAAGAAGAGGGCGCAGTCGGCCGCAGTATGGCAGATGCACCGGAAATCGACGGTATGGTGTATCTCAACGGCGAATTTGATGTGCAGCCGGGGGATATTGTGATGGTGAACATTGAACATGCCGATGAGTATGATCTCTGGGGCAGTGTGGTGCGCGACGCATGACAAACAGTGACAACCGCCCGGCCGGACGCCTGCTGTTCGGTAATGACCCGGTTTTGCAGGCCGCATGGCTCTATTATCAGTCCGGTCTCAGTCAGACGGAAGTCGCTGATGTAATGGGAATTTCCCGTGTAACCGTCGTGAAATACCTGCAAACAGCCCGGGAAAACGGTGTGGTGCATATCAGCCTGGATATGGCGCGTTACAGCCTCATCGATATGGCGTTGTCACTGAAACAGAAATTTAATCTGACCAATGTGCTGGTGGTGCCGGACAGTCCGGTCGCGGAAGCGGCTGCGGATTCTGCCCGCCGCCGGGAAAATATGGCGCAGGCCGCTGGTGTCTATCTCAGTCAGGTGATTGAGGACGGGGATGTGCTTGGTGTGGCCTGGGGACGGACAATTCACCATATGGCGAAGTGTCTGACACCCAAAGTGATCCGGAATATGACCGTATTGCAGATGCTCGGCTCGGTGCCGTCACAGCCGGATTTCACCACGGTGGAGTCCTCCTCGCTGATTGCCGGTAAGTTCGGCGGCGAGTGTGTGTATCTGCATGTGCCCGCGATTGTCAGTTCTGCGGAACTGGCGGATGCATTGCGCCGTGAGCCTATTATTCAGGCAAATTTTGCCCAGCTTGAACGCTGCACCAAAGCGTTGTTTGTCGCCGGAAATGTCACAGAAGAGAACCCGCTGATCCGCGCCGGGGTGATCACGGCGGAGGAAATGGCCGATTTCCGCCGCAAAGGCGCTGTCGGCGTTATCTGCGGGCGTTTTTACGATCAGGCCGGTGAACCGCTGGATACCCATACGGATGCCCGTATCCTCGGTATCCGGCTGCCGCAGCTGCGTAACATTGCGCGGCGGATTTTTATTGCCACCGGTGAACAAAATATCGCCGCTACCCGCGGAGCGTTGTGCGGCGGTTATGTTTCTGATTTGATTGTTGATCCGCTGATAGCGTCACATTTGCTGTCAGAGAAATAAGTGCAAAAACCGCCGTCCGGCGGTTTTTTTACATGAAAGCATTAATATCCGCTGTTACTGTTTTTCAGCTGCGGCTTTTTCTTCCGGCGTCCGGGTGTCGCCTTTGCCGTTATTCAGCAGCTGAATAGCACAATCCATGTATTTATCCGCACCGGTTTTGATCATGTCATGATTAAAGGCAACGGAAGGTGCACTGTCCTGTAATGCAGTTACATTGATATCACCGTTAAACTGCTTGTTTAAATCCACTTCGCCCTCAATCCTGACATAGTAAGCGATGCCGTCCGGCAGATAGCGGCTGCACTCTTCAATACTTTTTTCGCTGAATGGCGGGGGATTTTTTGTGGCAGCACATCCGGACAGGAGCAGGGCGGCAGAGACAAACGCAGCATAACAAATGACTTTTTTCATAAAAACCTTAAATAACAAATACATTAAGATTTTTATTATATTGCAAATGATTATCATTTAAAATAATTAATTACTCAGGGTGACAAAAAACGATGCATTGCACCGTTTTCTACCGCCGGACATCACTATTTTCCGGTTTTCAGTCCGTAGGTTTTGAATTTCCCCAGCACCCGCTGCATCTCTTCTGCACTCAGCACCGGCACATCCGGTGTGATGGCGCGGACTTTCAGATACAGTGCGGACAATACCTCGGTTTCATGCGCCAGCCACAGCGCCTTCTCCAGGTTAACTTCCATCACCAGCATACCGTGATGCTGCATAATCAGGGCTTTACTGGTTTTAATTCCTTCCGCAACAATATCCGCCAGTTCATGCGTGCCGAAGGTGGCATACGGCACGCAGGGAATGTGATCAGTGCCGGTCACGGCGACCATATAATGGATCGCAGGAATGGATTCATTAAGAATGGATACCGCCGCCGTATTCAGCGCGTGATTATGTACCACTGCGTTCAGCTCAGGACGTGCCTGATAGCAGCTCAGGTGAAAATGCCACTCACTCGACGGGATTTTATCCGCCTCTGCCTGTCCGCTGCTGTCCATGTACACAATACTGTCCGGTGTCAGCTTTTCATAGGGAACACCGCTCGGGGTGATCAGCATACCCTCCTGCCAGCGGGCGCTGACATTACCGGAAGTACCCTGGTTCAGCCCGCTTGCATTCATTTTCCGGCAGGTATCGATAATCTGTTGTGCCAGTTCAGTGCGGGTCATGATTACACCTCATACTCTGACGGCCACATCTCCGGAAACATCGCTTTCAGTCCGGCCGGAGAGGCGTCACAAATACCACGCTCGGTAATAAGCCCGGTAACGTATTCTGCCGGGGTAACATCAAAGGCATAGTTGCCGCAGCGGGTACCCGCCGGTGCCGTATTCACCCAACTGCGGGTGCCTTCCGGCGTGATACCGAAAACGTGTGATTGTTCTTCACCGTTGCGCTGTTCAATCGGGATCTCTTTTACACCGTCCCATACCGTGAAATCGAGGGTCGGTGACGGCAGCGCCACATAAAACGGCACGTTATTGGCTTTGGCCGCCAGTGCTTTCAGGTAAGTGCCGATTTTATTACAGACATCCCCGCGTGCAGTGGTGCGATCAGTGCCGACAATACACATATCCACTTCGCCGTGCTGCATCAGGTGCCCCCCCGCGTTATCGGCAATCAGAGTGTGCGGCACACCGTGCGAGCCCAGTTCAAAGGCGGTCAGTCCGCCCTGGTTACGTGGACGGGTTTCATCCACCCAGACGTGAATATTAATACCTTCATCATAAGCCTGATAAATCGGTGACAGCGCAGTGCCCCAGTCAACGGTGGCCAGCCAGCCGGCATTACAATGGGTCAGGATATTGACCGGTTCGCCCGGTTTCTTGCGGGCGGCAATGTCACGGATGACAGTCAGTCCGTGTTCGCCGATGCGGTGGCAGATTTCCGCATCTTCATCTGCAATTTCGGCGGCAATACGGTAAGCGGCATCACGGCGTTCTGCTGCCGGCAGTGGTGTCAGTGCACCGCAGATTCTGTCCAGCGCCCATTTCAGGTTAATTGCAGTCGGACGGGTGGCAACCAGCACGTCATACGATTTTTGCAGGGCGGCATCACTGCTGTCGCGGCGCATCGCCAGTGCCACACCGTAAGCGGCCACTGCGCCAATCAGCGGCGCGCCGCGTACCCACATATCTTTGATGGCGGTTGCGGCTTCCTCCATCGTTGTCAGTGTGATGATACTGACTTCAAACGGCAGTTTTGTCTGATCAAAAATACAGACGTGAATGTCATTGTCTGCCAGCCAGACGGAACGGTAATGTTTCCCGTGAATTTTCATTATAACCTCGTGTGCAGGTGATGCTTAACAGTAAGCAAGAAAGGCTTCAACATCCTCAAAACTGTGGTAATGGCGGGCGTTAACAATCAGCTCCCGTGCCAGTTTCAGTGCTCTGCGCTCAAGTGCCGCGCGTTTGTCCGCATCAGCAATGGTTTTGAAATCAGCGACACCGGCAAACCCGAGCAGGCGGCGGTTGATCTCCAGTCCGGCGTTGACCAGGGTGTCCTGAAACAGCTCTGCGAAGAAACTGTCCTGTGCGGCTTTCAGGAATTTGTCATCAAACATGCCGTCCTGATACAGCTCGCGCGGCCAGGCATCGCCCTGTGATTTTTCTGTCCACAGACGACGGAATTCAGTCTCAAAGATGTCCCGGGTCTGTCTTATCTGTGATAACAGCCATTGCTGATAGCGTGTGGTTTCCTCTTCGGTTTCCCGGTGTCCGGGCTGAGAGAACCAGGCCATATATAAGTTGCCGGTATAGTTGCCGGTATCAAAGGCCATCGGCCCCATAAAGCTGAATTCAGGATCAATGACCTGAACAGAATCAGTACCGACCATGACAGAACCCGAATGTAAGTCCCCGTGCAGCAGTGCCTGCGCCTGAGTCATAAACTTGTATTTATAGCGCATCGCGACCTGCACCATTTCCCTGTCCAGCATCACGGCTTTTGCATCACGATCGAGCTGGGGGGAGGTGTGATTATTACGCGGTGCCGGAAAATAAGGCTCGGTAAAAATCAGATCTTCGGTGATTTTGCATAATTCATGGTTGGCGGAGAACTGGGCGGTCAGTGCTTTCTTTTCCTGTGCCGCCATACCGATATCTGAGGTATGAAACAGTGTCCGTGCCATAAACAGACCGATTTTTTCTGCCAGCTGAGGAACATATTCACCGGCAATCAGCGCCTTGCGCAGAATGATATGGTCAGCGAGATATTCCATCGCAAACAGTGCCATGCTTTCATCATAGAAATAGACGTCCGGTACACAGTCCGGCGCGAAACGCTTTTCCTGTGACAGCGCATGATATTCGAAATAATTGCGCTGCAAAGAGAGTTTCCAGGATTCACCGGCTGCACGGACGTACGGCAGGGATTGTTTCACCACCAGGGCTCTCTCACTGCCTCTGACAATAAATACCAGATTGAGATTACCGTCACCGATTTCCTCAATCTGCCAGGATTCCGGCACGCCTCCGGGCAGCAGTTCACCGGGTAAATGTGAGGACAGGTAAGCAGGAAGTGTGTCACAGGTTTGCGGGGTATATCCGGCAGGGGATTGTTGCATCATAAGATAACCTCAGAAACAGAGATAAGTGGCTACATATGTAAATTATAGCTATACATATGTATTTTTTCTGTGATGTAACTAACACATAACCCGGAGCGGCATTTCTTAAGCGAGTGATAAGGTATAAATGTAAATATATCTTAAGTATTCTTACGAAATTATTTCTATTAAATATCAGGATATATGATTAATAAATATTAAACAGTCTGTTTTTTCAGCGAAATTTTATAATCGTATTAAGACTGTTTGTTATATTAAGTGTGATCGGATAGGTATTATTACATCAAATAGGATTATTGATATTGCAAACAATGTGCCTATAAGGTTAAATCCTGATCTCGAAATAAAAGATGCCTTTTTCGCATAATTTTTATATTTTTATATTTTTGTTTTTCATGTGGTTATGTTTTTATTTAGCCGCAGATTAGCATGTGAATGGCAAGCTTTTAAAAATGGATTTTTTTGTTATTACGTGGTCAATATAAGTGAAGGAGAATCTTATGGAGACGGAATCTATATATTCCTGTGTAGGAAGTCGTATTAAAGAAAAGCGAAAATACTTAGGGTTAAGTGTTGTTCGTTTAGCGGAAGATATGGGAATAACACAGCAGCAGTTTAACCGTTATGAACGGGGAACCAGTCGCATTAGTATACATTATCTGATGTATCTGGCTGATATGTTCCATGTTCCGGTGGATTACTTTTTCGGTAAGGAATAGTTTCTGTCTGCTGAGTAGTGACAGTGTACCCCCTGTATGTGAGAATAGCCGGCAATTAACATCGCACTGGTTGCTAATTGCCGGTCGGTCATTTGTGCTAGCAGGGTTACAGGTATTATGTCACGCGAATTCTTCCGAAAAGTTGCGGATAAGCAACATATAAAACTTACTTACATCACTCATTTCTATTGTAATCAGCAAGATATCTCTGAAGTCGTCAATTTACTTCGTGAATATGAGACTATGCCGGCATCTGTGCTGGATTATGTTCAGTTCGTGATTGTTGATGATTGCTCCCCGCTCGAATATGAAATTCCTGAGTTTAATTTAAATCTGACGTGGTTACGGATCACGACCGATATTCCGTGGAATCAGGGCGGTTCCCGTAATCTGGGAGTGACATATGCGGCGTCAGATAAAATTCTGATGACCGATCTGGATCATGTCCTGCCGGTATCTACTTTTACTTATCTGATTAATGCGGCGAATCCCGGGCGGACATTCTATAAACTCTACCGCCTGGACGAGCAGGACAATATCCGCAAAGGGCATTCCAATCTGTTCTTTATGTCCCGTGCCCGTTTTTTCCGCTTTTACGGTTATGATGAAGAATTTTGCGGCCATTACGGCGCAGAAGATTACCGCTTTGTGAAATTGCAGAAATACCACGGGTCCCGCCAGCGTTATCTGCCGAAATCGGTGTATGCCAGGGAGCGGATTGTGGATCGTCAGAAGTCCTACCATACTCTGGACAGAAGTCTGGAATACAACACGCCGGTTGATAAGCGCAAGCATGAGGAAGTCTGCACATACGGTGCAGAAGCCGGACACTCCCGGTTATTCCTTGATTTCGAATGGAAAATTATGCGTTCTGTCTGCCGTCAATCACCGGTGGTCCGTGAGAAAAACCCCGGCTGGAAAGCCCGCTGGTGGTTGCGCTGGTTATTTGCGCCGCTGGCAAAATAAAGCAGCATAAAAAAAGCGCCCATCGGGCGCTTAATATTGCTGACAAAGCAGGATAAAACGTAGTTTTTCCTGCTTTGTGTTATCAGCCGAAAATCAATAAATTGATTTTCCCGGTTTATTTTTACAACCTCTGCCGGTCGTCACCAATCCCTGCGGGCTTGTTAACGGCCTGAAGCGCCCATCGGGCGCTTCTTTGTATCTGTCTGATTTATCAGAATGCTTTGCTGTTTTTAGCAATAATAGCAGCAGCGCGGGTCAGATAAGAAAAGAAAGTTTTGATGCTTTTCATAATAAACTCCTGCTTTTGAGTCAGTGGATAAGCCTGTTTGGCTTTGATGGCGCTACTATACCATTTATGTGACGTATGTCAAATTTTATATAAAATTAATTTTAATTACTTAAAATAAAGTTTGGGTGACGCGGCGGGGCGCAAAGTCAGATTATTTGCAGGCATAAAAAAAGCGCCCGATGGGCGCTTTTTCTGTATCTGTCTGATTTATCAGAATGCTTTGCTGTATTTTGCAATGATAGCAGCAGCACGGGTCAGATTTGAGAAGAAAGTTTTGATACTTTTCATAATGAACTCCTGCTTTTGAATTAGGTTGGTAAGCTGTTTTGCTTCGATGGGTGTATCATAGCATTTGTGTGATGTTCGTCAACTTTTTTATCAACAATATTTTTAAATATTAAAATTATTTTTTGTAGCTATCCGTCGTATCCCTGTTTTTCCTGTATTTTGGTTATAAGTCAGACTGAACCTGTCTTACAAAATTCCGCCATATAAGATTTTTCCGGTTTAATATTTCTTTTATTTATGAAAATAACAGTCAAATTAGTAACTTAATGATTAATTTTGACTGACTTAAACAAAATATTTGTCCGATATTGACAGGAAAATTCACGTAAAGTATCCCACTGTTACTGAAATGTTATCCGTATGGAACAGGAAAGGGTATTTATCAATGCAATGGAAAAATAGTGCACAACGGTACGGACATCTTTCCGTTCTGCTTCACTGGGGTGTGGCGCTCACCGTTTACGGAATGTTCGCTCTGGGGCTGTGGATGGTTTCGCTGGGTTATTATGATGTCTGGTATCACCGCGCACCGGAGATCCACAAAAGCATCGGAGTCCTGCTGTTTATTGTGCTGGCTGTCCGCATGATCTGGCGCTGGATCTCGCCGCCGCCGCCGGCATTATCCACTTACAGCCGGTTTACCCGCATCAGCGCAACACTGGCGCACTGGCTGCTGTACGGTATTTTGTTTGCCATTCTGCTCACCGGCTATTTTATTTCAACGGCAAATGGTCAGGCGGTATCGGTTTTCGGCTGGTTTGATGTTCCGGCCTCGCTGACAGACGGGGCAGGGCAGGCGGACACCGCCGGAACGGTACATTTGTATCTTGCCTGGGCGGTTGTTGTGTTATCGGCGCTGCACGCGCTGGCTGCACTTAAACACCATTTTTTTGATAAAGACGCCACATTAAAACGCATGCTGGGCATGAAACCCTGAACAGGGCGCCCGTAATTTTATTATGACGGAGTAAATACAATGCTGAAGAAAGCACTGGTTGGTTTAAGCGCAGGTATGATGCTGCTGGGTTCAGGTGCGGCAATGGCCGACACCTATAAAATAGATAAAGAAGGACAGCACGCATTTGTGCAGTTCCGTATTCAGCACCTGGGTTACAGCTGGCTGTACGGGACATTTAAAGATTTTGACGGTACGTTCACCTTTGATAAAGCCGATCCGGCAAAAGATAAAGTGGATGTCACTATCAAAACCGGCAGCCTGGATACCAACCACGCTGAGCGTGATAAACATCTGCGCGGCGGTGAATTCCTGAATACAGACAAAAATCCGGAAGCGAAATTCGTTTCCACGAAAGTGGAAAAGAAAGGTGATGACTTTATTATCACCGGTGATCTGACCCTGAACGGTGTGACTAATCCGGTAACACTGGATGCAAAACTGACCGGTGAAGGCAAAGATCCGTGGGGCGGTTACCGCGCCGGTTTTGAAGCCACCGGGAAAGTATCTCTGAAAAGCTTTAATATCAAAGCGGATCTGGGACCTAAATCACAGGATGCTGAACTGATTATTTCTGTTGAAGGCGTAAAAATCTGATTATTTTTACGGACTGAGCAATTATCTGAGGCCTGCAATAGCAGGCCTTATTAATTTATGTCACTATCTTTCTCAGTGATAACTCAGCGTATCAGAGGAAAGTGCGTGAATAAAAAACTCAGCTTATTGTTAGTTCTTATTGTTGCCGTGGTATTTACCGGTGCCGGTTATTATATGGGCACACGGGATGATGTTGTTTCGGTTACTGCTGTCAGTGAAGACGGCATGAATACACAAGCATCACTTGAAGCCGAAATGATGTCAGAGTCCATGCGGTTTATTGAAGTGGTCGGTAAAATTTCCCCGGAAAAATATAAGGATATAAAACAGAAAATGGGAAATTACGGCACCATGACCAGCGGAGAGAAAGTGGAATGGATGAATGATATTGCCGGGCTGACGGCCGTATTATTAGTTGACCGGATACCGTATGCTTCTGATGATGCGCTGAATGCCTTTGCCGCCGCGGTAAAAGAGCAGGCAGAAGGATATCTGGTAAAAGATCCGTCCGGACAGCAGTGCTTTAATAACTTTTTTCCCGGACTGAAAAAGTTCCCGCAGAATAAATCTCAGTTTATCTATAATGAAGCCGATATCCGGATGCTGAAAACGGTGAATCTGATCCTGACATCATCACTGGAAAACCGGAATACCGGTGACGTTCCTGCTGATGAAGCGTATCAGGTATTAGGGAATATTTATCAGAAACTGACAGAAAAATACGGCGATAAAACAGAACTGTTAACCAACCTGAATGAAGGGGCTAAAGATCCGGTAACGACCTGCCACCTTGTCGGGGATTTTTATGATTACTTTATGCAGGAACCGAATAAAGCAGCGAGTGCAGAAGCATTACGTCTGATTTTATCTCAGTAAACATCAAAGCAAGCCGTTCAATAACCGCAGAATAATCTGTTTTGCGGTTTTTTTGTTTCTGCCGGCAGAGCAGCATAACCGTAAATGTGCAAATCGTGCTGTTTTCAGTATCCCGGTAAAAAATAAACAAATGTCAGTAAAACACGATACTTTGTTTAAGAATCCGGAAATATAAACAGAAAATACTCTGATACCCGAAAATGAACACGAAGGTCGAATAATCAGAGGTTTTTTTCTGTTATCTGCTTTTGTGTATTCCGGGACTGTTGCAGAATGAGAAAAAATAAATATCAAAACCGGCAGGGGATATTACTTTAATACCCGTCAATTTCATTATATTAACTTGTTATTAGTCATAAACTGATGGCCTGGTTACATTTTTTGTTGTGTTCAGCAGATGTTTTGCTTCTGTTTATATTGTTTTCGGTTTTACCCTGTAATATTCCACTTACCGTTACTTTTATAGTGATTCAGGCTATTCTGTGCGCAATATTTTTCGGATTAACTTTATTACCGGGGTATTTTGATGGACAACACATCAGAGCAGTCTTCTGCTGCCCAGCCTTCTGACAAAAAAACATCGTCATCCAATCCTGTCAAACGGAAAATCTGGCTTGCGGGAACCTCCTTACTCTTTATTGTGCTGCTGGCCGGTTATTTGATTTACTGGCTGATGGTACTGCGTTATCAGGAATATACCGATGATGCCTACGTCGTGGGGCTTCAGGTGCCGGTCGTGGCACAAACCACCGGTAATGTGACGCAGGTGAATTTTGAGAATACCGATCTGGTGCGTGCCGGTGATGTGCTGGTGGTGCTGGATAAAACCAATGCTGAACTGGCTTACGCACAGGCGCGCCATGACCTGGCGGCAACCGTGCGCCAGACTCAGGAGCTCTATTTTAACCGCGATCAGCTCAGTGCGGTCATCGCACAGAAAAAAGTGATGCTGAATCAGGCGCAGAGTGACTATGCCCGCCGCAGCGTGTTAGGACAGCGGGGAACTATCTCCAAAGAAGACTTACAGCACTCACGTGAAGCCGTTGAAGAGGCTCAGGCATCCCTGAATGCGTCTGTTCAGCAACTGAATGCCACCAAAGCATTACTGAAAACCACGGCGCTGGCTGATCAGCCTGCCGTATTACAGGCTGCGGATAAAGTCCGTGATGCCTGGATTAACTTACAGCGTACAGAAATCCGCAGTCCGTTTACCGGTTATGTCTCCCGCCGTAATGTGCAGGTCGGGGCTCAGGTCAGCCCGAACGCCTCTCTGATGGCGATTGTGCCGGTCGAGCCGGTCTGGATAGATGCCAATTTTAAGGAAACACAGCTCAGCGGTGTGCGGATCGGACAACCGGTCACGATCACCAGTGATTTTTACGGTGATAAAGTTATCTTTAACGGTACGGTGGCCGGGCTGGATATGGGCACCGGCAGTGCTTTCTCCCTGCTGCCTGCGCAAAATGCCACCGGTAACTGGATCAAAGTGGTGCAGCGTCTGCCGGTCAGAGTTGAGCTGGACCCGCAGCAGGTTGCCAGATATCCGCTGCGTATCGGCTTGTCGATGAACGTGACTATCGAAACCAAAAACAGCGATGGTCCGGTACTGGCTAATGTTCAGCGTGATACGCCGGCCTTTAAGAGTGATGTGCTGATCCCGGATCTGGCTCCGGTCAATGCGGTGATTACGCAAATCATTACCGATAACGCCAGTTAATCAGCGCGGGGCTTTATTGTGGCTAATCAACCGTTAACCGGCATGAAACTGGTCTGGGCGACCATCGCGCTGTCGATGGCCACCTTTATGCAGGTGCTGGACTCCACCATTGCCAACGTGGCGATCCCGACCATTTCCGGCAATCTCGGTGCCTCTGTCTCACAGGGTACCTGGGTTATTACCTCGTTCGGGGTATCCAACGCGATTTCCATTGCCATCACCGGCTTTCTGGCAAAACGCTTCGGGGAAGTACGGGTCTTTATCTGGTCCACCGGGCTGTTTACCCTGACTTCACTGATGTGCGGATTGTCAGACAGCCTGGAAATGCTGATTTTCTTCCGCGTGTTACAGGGCGGGGTGGCAGGGCCGATAATTCCGCTCTCGCAGAGCCTGCTGCTGAAAAGCTACCCGCCAGCCAAACAGAATACCGCTCTGGCACTCTGGTCGATGACTATCATTCTGGCACCGGTATTCGGGCCGATTATGGGCGGTTATATCAGTGATAACTTTCACTGGGGCTGGATTTTCTTTATCAACGTCCCTATCGGGATTGTGGTGGTGATTGCCAGTATGATGCTGCTGCGCGGTATGGAATCCAAAGTGACAAAGGTTCCGCTCAATGTGATTGGCTTGTCGCTGCTGGTGGTCGGGATCGGTTGTCTGCAGATCCTGCTGGATAAAGGGAAAGATCTCGGCTGGCTGGAGTCAGATGAAATTGTCGCACTGGCCATTATTGCCACTATTGCGCTGGTCTTCCTGGTGATTTGGGAACTGACGGATAAAAATCCGATCGTGGAGCTGTCGCTGTTTAAGTCGCGTAACTTTACTATCGGCACATTGTCAGTCAGCCTGGCGTATATGGTCTATTTCGGCGCGATTGTGCTGTTGCCGCAGTTGCTTCAGGAGGTCTACGGCTATACCGCGGAATGGGCGGGGCTGGCGCTGGCGCCTATCGGACTGGTGCCGATACTGATCTCCGCGTTTGTCGGTAAGCTTTCCAATGTGGTGGATTTGCGCTGGATTGTAACCTTTAGTTTCATGGTGTATGCCGTCTGCTTTTACTGGCGCGCCTATACTTTTGAGCCGCAGATGGGATTCTACGCCTCTGTCTGGCCGCAGCTGGTTCAGGGGTTCGCAGTGGCCTGCTTCTTTATGCCGCTGACCACCATCACGCTTTCCGGCCTGCCGCCGGAGAAACTGGCCTCCGCTTCTGCGCTGGCTAACTTCTTCCGGACACTGGCGGGATCGGTCGGTACATCGATCACCACAACACTGTGGAGCCGTCGTGAATCGTTACATCATTCTCAGCTGACGGAGTCCGTCACCGCGTATAATCCGGAATCGGTACAGATGTATCAGGAGATGGCGCAGCACGGGTTATCACAGGCGCAGACCTCCGCTTATCTGGCGAAGGAGATCACCGCCCAGGGACTGATTATCAGTGCCAATGAAATTTTCTGGCTCTCAGGCGGTATTTTTATCGGATTGATTGTTCTTGTCTGGTTTGCCCGGCCGCCGTTTGCCACAAAATCCTGATAAGCGCTACAGTTATATGGAAATGTAACCGGCAGGCTGCCGGTTACCGGACGCAATGAAAAGGGGTTTTTCATGACATTTAAACGAATTGTGCTTGCCGGGGCGGTCGCGTCGGCCACATTACTGGCCGCACAGATTGCTTCTGCCTGCACCCGTCTGGTGTATCTCGGCGATGATTCACAGGTGATCACCGCCCGGTCAATGGACTGGAAAAGTGATGTCGGCACCAATTTATGGATCTTCCCGCAGGGGATGGAACGTGATGGCGCCGCCGGGCCAAATTCCGTGAAATGGGTGTCAAAATACGGCAGTGTGGTGGCATCCGGTTATGATGTTTCCACGACAGACGGGATTAATGAAAAGGGATTGTCCGCAAACCTGTTGTGGCTGGTGGAATCTGTTTATCCGACACCGGAAAATAATAAACCCACCCTGAGCATTTCAGCCTGGGCACAGTATGTGCTGGATAACTACGCGACAGTTGAAGAGGCCGTTACCGCTCTGGAAAAAGAGCCGTTCGCGGTGATTACAGACAAAGTTCCGGGCGAAGAGCGCCTGGCAACACTGCACCTGTCGTTATCAGATGCTTCCGGTGACAGTGCTATCATTGAATATATTGATGGCAAGCAGGTGATTCATCACAGCCGAAAATATCAGGTAATGACCAACTCCCCGGTCTTCAGTGAACAACTGGCACTGGACAGCTACTGGCAGCAAATCAACGGCACCGTGATGCTGCCGGGCACTAACCGTTCAGCAGACCGTTTTGCACGTGGTTCTTTCTATATCAACGCCATTCCGAAAGCGACCTCGCCGAATAAAGCGGTTGCTTCTGTTTTCAGCGTGATCCGCAATGTGTCTGTGCCGTTCGGGCTGAATACCGAAGAGGAGCCGAATATCTCCTCCACCCGCTGGCGCACAGTTGCTGATCACAAACGTCAGATTTATTTCTTTGAATCAGCACTGACACCGAATATCTTCTGGGTTGACCTGAAGAAAGTGGATTTCAGCAAAGAAAACGGCAAAGTGAAGAAACTCGATTTGGGGCCGGAACAGCAAAATATTTATTCCGGTGATGTGGCCAATGATTTCACCGATGCCAAACCTTTCGTGTTCCAGGGAATAAACGAAGCTATCGCCCGTCAGAAATAAAAATCGTTTACGCCTCACCGGAAAGGCTATAAGATGTATTTAAAATGCATCTTTAAGGTGAGGCGTAAAATGGAAAACGTAGTCTGTTATAAAACCCTGCCGGTCTGGCAAAAAAATACTATCCCGATGGCCTTTATGGATCGCCATAATACGGCAGAAGGTACGTGGGCGCAGCTGACGGTACTGGAAGGGGAGATGGATTTTGTCGTTTTCGGTGAAAACGGCGAAGAGACCCGCTACCACTTTGATACCACACATCAGCCGCCGCGCCTTGACCCGCAGGTGTGGCACAAAATTGAATCTGTCAGTGATGATATTTCCTGTCAGCTCGCTTTTTGGTGCCGGCCCGAAGATGAATTCTATAAAATCCACGGACTGACCCGCCCGCATTCTGAAGTCCGTGAACTGGCGACAATGACCAAACCGGGTAAAACACTCGATTTAGGCTCCGGTCGCGGGCGCAACAGCTTTTTCCTGGCACAGCTCGGCTATGATGTAACAGCCATGGATCTCAATCCGCAGCACATTCAGGCGATTGAGGATGTTAAAGCCGCGGCGGGGATCAGCAATATCCGCACGCAGGTCTATGATATCAACCAGCATGCGTTGCAGGATGATTATGACATCATTATTTCCACCGTGGTGCTGATGTTCCTGAAAAGAGAGAATATTGCCGCGATCGTCGCCGATATGCAGGCACATACCCGCCCGAACGGATATAACCTGATTGTCTGTCCGGTGGAGACAGAGAATATGCCGTATGATGAGCTGCC
This sequence comes from Morganella sp. Je.2.23, assembly GCF_051129855.1. Lineage (NCBI taxonomy): Bacteria > Pseudomonadati > Pseudomonadota > Gammaproteobacteria > Enterobacterales > Morganellaceae > Morganella > Morganella sp. Je.2.23. The sequence goes on along the minus strand of NZ_JBCPSQ010000001.1, from coordinate 2,096,531 downwards.
GTTTGACTGCTTCCTGAAACCGGGTGAATTATCCGGTTATTATGCGGACTGGGAGATCCTGAAATACAACGAAAACCCGGGACATCTTCACCGCACCGATGCGGCAGGCAACCGGATTCGGCTGAATTTTGCCACCCTAATTGCCCGCAAAAAAGCCTGATTATTATTACCCTCGCGGCGCGTCACCGGTTTTTTCCGGCGGCGTGCCGTTTTGCATCAGTATCCGCTCCAGCAGTACGGAATAGAGCGGACGCCCGCCCAGATACTGCGCCACCAGAGTTGCCCCAAGACACGTGATAATCATCGGCAGGATCAGCTGATAGTTATCCGTCATCTCCAGTACCAGTACAATGCCGGTCAGCGGTGCGCGGACTGTGGCAGCAAAGAGAGCACCCATCCCCGCAATGGCGAAAGTTGCCGGTTCAATCTGATACTGCGGAAACAGCAGCATGGCAGCATAACCGAAGAAACTGCCGAACAGGGTACCGAGCGCAAGTGTCGGCGCAAAAATCCCGCCGGGCGCACCGGAACTGAAGCAGATAACCGTGGTCAGTACACGGAACAGAAAGATCATCAGAATACCGGTCAGAGAATAGTGCAGCGCGGCAACATCCGGAATCACCGCGAACCCGCCGCCGGTTACCTGCGGCCAGTACAGCCCGGCAATACCGCATAACCCGCCGATCAGCCCGCCGGTGGCAACAAAACGGGATGTTTTATCCTGATAAAAACGGCGGAACAGTGTCTGCATGGTGAGCAGAAAACGGTTGAACATCACACCAATCACACCAAAAACCATTCCCAGCACCAGATAGAGCCAGAGTGTATTCAGCGGGGCAGCATGATATTTTCCGATATCGAGAATCGCTGAGCCGCTGTTAAATGTCTGAAAAACAATGCTCGACATGATCACGCCGATAAAAACAGCTTTGATAGAAATCAGACTGTAACGGAACTGCGGGCGCATCTCCTCGATAATAAACAGTATCCCCGCGAGCGGTGCGTTGAATGCGGCGGTCAGACCGGCGGCGGCACCGGTCGCCAGTAAGGTATGCCGGGATTCTTTATTTTTCACGCCGGCAAGCGCACTGACCAGCCCGCTGATATTTGCACCTAACTGCACGGTCGGGCCTTCACGTCCCAGCACCATACCGGAGCCGAGAGTCCCCAGGCCGCCGATAAATTTCACCGGCAGTACCCGCCACCAGCGTACCGGGCGCACATCCTGCAATGCCCCTTCAATTTCCGGTATACCCGATCCGCCGGATTCCGGCGAAAAACGCCGCACCAGCCAGTAGCCTGACATGGCCAGCAGAGCTGAGATAATAAACATCAGCGGGATCAGTACGATTTTGTTTTCCGTCAGTGAAGACAGGGAGCTGACCCGGTACTCACTTACCCAATTAACCCCGCGTTCAAACAACACACCGGTAAAACCTGCGAGTCCGCCGACGACAGCTGCCAGCAGCAGAACAGTGACAGGGGCGAGATTGCGTTCTTTAAGGCGTTTGAGCACACGATAACGGCGTTTGAGCGTGGCTGCCGTATGCGGCAAAGCATCTGACATGGCTGAATATGACCTGTTACAAATAAAAATTACTTACTATTTTAATTCAATTTGTGACAAGTGACACCCTTCACAGATTCAAAAATCCGACACCAATCCGGACGTTTTTTGTTCGCATTCCGGGCGTTTTTCCGCTTTATTAATAAATGATAAATAAATGTTATTTATATGTGACACGTAAAATAAAAAAGTAACAGGGCCGGTCAGGAGGCGTGAATGGATTTAATAACGGAGTGGCTGGGCGCGCTGAACGGCGTGGTGTGGGGAGTGCCGATGCTGGTGGGTATACTGGGTGTCGGGTTATATATGCAGATTCGGCTGGGTTTTTTACCGATACGTAAACTGGGGACCGGGTTTAAATTATTATTTCAGCGCAATGAATCCCGCGGGGAAGGACAGATCTCCCCGTTTAATGCTCTGATGACGGCATTGTCCGCGACGATCGGCACCGGGAATATCGCCGGGGTGGCGACGGCAGTGGTGATGGGCGGGCCGGGAGCACTGTTCTGGATGTGGATGACCGCGCTGGTCGGTATGGCGACAAAATATTCTGAAGCCGTGCTGGCGGTACGTTATCGTGAAGTGGATAAATACGGGCAGTATGTCGGCGGCCCGATGTACTACATCAAAAACGGCCTTGGTCCGAAATGGGTCTGGCTGGGAACGTTGTTTGCGGTGTTTGGTGCCTGTGCCGGGTTTGGTATCGGAAATACTGTTCAGGCCAACTCGGTGGCGGATGTGCTGGAGAGTAATTTCGGCGTCAACAAATGGGTGACCAGTGTGGCGCTGGTGCTGCTGGTCGGTGCGGTACTGATCGGCGGGATACGCCGTATCTCTGATGTGGCCGGTAAACTGGTGCCGTTTATGACAGTCGGTTACTTTGGCGCCGGTCTTGTGGTGCTGGCGCTGAATATCAGTGAAATCCCGGCAGCATTCTCCCTCATTGTGACCTCTGCTTTTACACCGGTGGCGGCACAGGGCGGATTTGCCGGGGCGACAGTCTGGGCGGCGATACGTTTCGGGGTGGCACGCGGCGTGTTCTCCAACGAAGCTGGGCTGGGCAGTGCGCCGATAGCGCATGCTGCCGCGAAAACTCAGAACCCGATCCGTCAGGGGCTTATCGCGATGCTCGGCACCTTTATTGATACCATTATTGTCTGTTCGGTGACCGGGCTGACTATTGTCATTATGGGGGGCTGGCTGACAGCGGAAACCGGTGCCACACTGACTGCATCCTCTTTCAAAGCCGCGATTCCGGGCGGAAACTATATTGTGGCGATAGCACTGACCATTTTTGCGTTTACCACGATCCTCGGCTGGAGTTTCTACGGTGAGAAATGTGTTCAGTATCTGTTTGGTGTGAAGGCGATTAAGGTATTCCGCGTCCTGTGGCTGATCGCGTTACCGGTTGGTGCCACACAGTCACTGGAATTTGTCTGGCTGCTGGCCGATACCCTGAATGCGATGATGGCTATTCCGAACCTGATCGCACTGATCTTATTAAGTCCGGTGGTATACCGTCTGACGCGTGATCATATCCGGGATGTTAATGCGGACAGTATTGATATGGCAAATGAGTTGTATCAGAAGAAATAATCACAGAGATTTAAACAGTAATAATAACGGGCAGAAAACTGCCCGTTATTATTCACACTATGCTCATATTCACACTGTGCTCAGGGTTGCAGCCAGAACAGGCCGCTGCCGTCCAGAGCGGTAAAGGTTTTATGCAGCTTCAGGCTGTCGGCCTGCGGGTCGAGTTCAGGAAACAGATCCGGATGCAGCATTTTGGCGATAACTTCCACGGCAATAATATTGAATGGGGTGTCATAGTATTGCTGATACAGCGCCAGCACCTGTTTTTGCTGATAAGCGGTGAGATATTGCAGTTTTGACCGGGACATCAGTTTTTCCAGCGCCGGTACTGCCCGTTCCGCAGAGCCGGTATAACCGAGCGGAACTGAGACACTGCCTTTGCGGGTATTTTCCCAGTCGGCAACGGTCATCAGATAAAATTGCGGATCAGCCGCAATAATCTGTTCTTCATTCACTTCACCGCCCATACCATTTTTAAACCAGTCGGCACCGAGGTTATGTCCCCCGGCTGCGGCGACAAACTCCCCGAAGTTACCGTTACCAAAGGTTTTACAGCAACTGTTTTCCCCGGCAAGGCCTGCTGCCCGTTCGATAAAGACTGTCGGCTTTTTGTCTTCCGGGATGTTTGCAACACGGGAGCGGATCAGATCCAGCCGCTGACGGTAGAAATCATTAAACGCCGCTGCCTGCTTTTCCTGCCCGAATACCTGACCCAAAAGCGTCATGCTTGGCATGGTGTTTTGCAGCGGGTACTGACGAAAATCGATAAAAATAACCGGAATGCCGCTTTTGTCCAGCAAATCCAGCGTGCCGCTTTCTGTCAGTTTACTTTGCAGCCCGGTATCGAAAATCACCAGGTCCGGCTGATACGTCAGCGCTTTTTCAACACTGAAATCCGATGTGTACGGGTTCGGAAATACCGGGATATCTTTCAGTTGCGGAAACTGCTTTTCATACGCGATGCGCAGATCCGGCGCTTTTTTGCTCAGAGCATCATCCCATGCGGCGATGCCTTTCAGCGGCTCAGACGGATGCAGGATATTCAGGGCGACCAGCACCCGGCTGTCTGCCAGCATAATCCGGGATACCGGCGCATTAACGGTGACTGTCCGCCCGGCGATATCTGTCACAGTAACCGGTGCAGCTGCGGCACTGAACGGTACCAGTGCCGCGAGTGCGGCACAGACGGTGAAGATAAGTGCCGGAAGACGTCCGGCGCTACGGAATACAGTTTTCATCATAATCAGTGACCTTTAAAACTTCACGGAAGCTTGTGCGAAGAAGGTTCGCGGCTGTCCGGCATAAATGCCGTAGTTATTATCTGTCGAACGGGTAAAGCTGGCCTGATCGAACAGGTTTTTCACCCCGGCAGACAGTGTCAGATCTGACCATTGCGGGCCGAAATGATACTCCGCACGGGCATCCCACATCATATAACCCGGAATAATGCCGTAACGCCCGTCAGCACTGCCTTCGGTAATGTAATTTTTTCCGGTTCCCGGTGACTGCTGTTTTGACTGCGCATAGGTGTTGAGATTCCACACCCAGTTTCCGGTTTCATAACGGGCACCGGCAGTAAAGAGCTGGCGGGAGTAGAACGGCAGATCTTTATCCGCAAAATTACCGCGTTTGCTGACTGCTTTCGTGTAGGTATAGGTGCTGTAGATACTGGCGCCGTCCAGCCATTTTGCTGTTTCACTCAGGTCATAATTCAGTGCCAGTTCCACCCCCTGATGGGTGGTCGCGCCGAGGTTTGTCCAGCCTGTTGAATTTTCAATGTACTGCAGCTGATCATTGAAATCGATATAGAACAGGGTCATTTCCGCCGAGAGCAGTCCGTCATCAAACCGTGTACCGGCTTCATAGTTATGGGCTTTTTCCGCACTCAGGCCGTTTGCCGGATCATTACCTGCGCCGCCGGTATTGAGCTGGAAATATTGCAGGCTGCCGAATGAACTGCCCGCATTGGCAAACAGCTTCCACTGATCATCAATATGATAAATCACGGACAGGGCCGGTAACGGCTCGCTGTAGCTCTTGCTGCGGAACTGATTACGGAAACCGTCATCCAGATGAATTTTTATATTTTCATAACGCAGGCCGGGAATTACCGTCCAGTTACCGAAATTAATGGTGTCATCAATATAGACAGCATGGGCTTCAGTCCCGCCGGAGGTGTGCTGATAGTAGCTGTCGGTCTGCGGGCGTGAGCCTTGTGAACCGGTCGGATACCAGCCGGAACGGTAGGCTTTTTCATCTGCCGTTTCATTCAGATAACGGTAACCGAAGGTAATTTCATGGGACTGGTTATCAAAACGGAACAGCTGTGAATAGCTTGGCTCAATAGCGTAAGCGGTGTAGTGACGCGGATAGGAAATAAGACGACTCTTGCCGGCATTCTCTTTTGTTCCGTCGCTTTCAATATAACTGCCACGGTAGCTTTTGCTGAACCAGGTCAGTAATTCAAACTGTTTATCATCTTCCTGATGGCGGTATTTAAAGGACATATCCTGACGGTTGCCTTCAAAACGGTCAAACGGACGAACTGACTGATAAGGATCGGCTTTGTACTGCGCTTCCGACAGGCCGCCCGGCATCCCGGATTGCGCATGATAATAGTGGAAGTTTGCCAGCAGTTCATCGGTATCACTGAAGGCGTAACGGGTTTTCAGGATAATGTCATCGATATCGGTATTGTCGTTATTTTTGCGGTAACCCTGGCCGTGCAGGCCGGAGTAAAGCAGCATCGCGCCCGCAGAGCCATCTGCGGATGAACCGCCGACAGAAGCATCGGTCAGGGTTTTCAGCCCGCCGGTGCGTGCGCCCTGAGTTTTGACAGAGGCTGAGCCGCCGAACGTTTCCGGGATCGGTTTGGTGACAAAGTTAATAACGCCGCCGACGTTCTGCGGCCCGTAACGGACAGAGGTGGCACCGCGCATCACATCAATGCTGCTGATGGAGCCTAAAGAGAGTGGTGACATCGATAACTGAGGCTGTCCGTAAGGGGCGGCAGCCAGCGGAATACCATCAAGCAAAATGGTGGAGCGCGGGGAAAGCCGTGCCGGAAGCCCGCGGATACCGACATTGAGTGAGACATCGCTGCCGCCGGTGCCGTTACTGTCCCGTACCTGAACGCCCGGGATACCGCGCAGGGCATCCGCGATGGTTTCCGCACCGGACTCATCGATTTGTTTTTTGGTTTTGATGGTGCGGGCGCCGCCGTGGTTCAGCAAAATATCACTGTTATCGGTGTTATCCAGCCAGTTACCGACAACGACGATCGGGGTTTCAGTATCTGCGGTGGCGGCGAGACTGCCGCTGCTGATAAAAGCGAGCGCCAGCGCCAGCGGAGTGAGGCGGGCAGGGCGGTAGTATGCGTTACAGGAATCAGTCATCACTCAGTTTTCCGTGAGAATTTAAGAAAACAAATGATAATTATAACCATTACCGGTGCGCAATGGTTTTTTAACGGAAAGTTACTAAGATGCTGATTTTATGATTCAGAATTTAGTTACAAAATGATTGGTGCTGTAGTTATTTTGGGTGTGAATGTGAGCTTGCTGTTTTAGCGGGAAACGGGCGATTTATGGATTAGTCCGCCCGTTATCCCGGGAGAGGGCAGATATGTCAGCAATCGGGTTCATCACCGCATAAATAAGAATCAACCCATTCATTTTTTTCGCGGAACAGGTAGATATATTTACCATCAGGAAAGCGGATATCGCCGGTACCGCTTGATGATATTCGCCATTCACCTGTCTGACCATTTTCAAGTTCAAGATTGCCGTATGAAATACAGGATGAATAATAATCATGATCCCATGACATATCTGACGATGTTTCTGCTGACCGGAAGTAATTGATCAGTTGTTCTTTATTTGGTGTGAATTTTTTACAGGCATTAACTTCGCCCGCAGGGGGATTTTTTGTGACAGTGATTCCTGAATTTTCTATTTCTATATTTTTTACAGACATAGCATTCATAATAGCCGGCACAAAAAACAGGACAAATAACAGGACAAATAACAGGATATCTCTTCTCTCTGCCATAGTGCTGTATCCGCTTTAGTTTACCGCTATTAACACCCGGGATCAGGATTTGGCTCATCACCTAAACCATAAGTGCAGGCATTCGGGTCTTTCCACGCGTTATCTTTATAGAAAAAATAAACAGAACTGCCGTCATTCAGAATAACTGATGCAAGGCCACTTGACTGAAGTGTCCATTTACCGGATTGTCCATCCTTAAACTGAACGCTTCCGTATGAAATGCAGGCAGAGTAATAATCATGCAACCATCTGTTTTCTTTCGACTCTTCAGCGAGTTTAAAAAATGTTATGAGCTGTTTTTTCTCCGGAATAAAACTTTTGCATGCTTCTTTTTCATAGATATTATCTTCTCCGTCATAAATAGCACCGGATTCAATTATTTCAATATTTTTTACAGACCTGGCCTGAGTCATTACAGGTAATGCAAAAAACATAACGGTGATAATCGCTATTTTTTTTACCATGATGCTGTACTCGCTTCTGTTTTATTCTTTCGTCCCACATCAGGATGCCGGTATATTTCGTCAGAGGAAATATCTAATGTTTCGATTAACTCAGCGATAAGCCACTTAAGAGATGCATTTTGTTTTGAGTTAACATTTTCATATTCATATGTTTTTTTCCTTCCTGGCTATACGCGTTACCAACTATTTCAATCCCGATACTATCGATATTGCCGGGATAACGTTCAGGGAATACTCTGGATTTCTCTGTATCAGATATATCTTTAAATTTTTTCCCTATTTCTAAATCAGCCATCTTCTTTAACTCAGAAGGCTCACATTTCTTTGTAATCAGGCAGCGGGATCTCATTTGTCCCACATGCCATGTTGTTTTAAACAGCGAAGCCGTCTGATAAATCACGCCTTCTTTATCAATTAAGAAGTGAGCACCATTACTGCCGGCATGGCTGTAACTGTTAAAGACATGTGTTTCAGCAGGCGTACCAGTCTGGTGCACAATAATACCGTTCACTTTATCCATCGGGTCGCGCTCGATTTTACTGAATCGCTTAATGGTAATGCGGTTTGATTTTACTAATCCGTTATCATCAATATATAACATTTTATCCATCCTCTGGTCAGTTGCCTTACCGGTTTATATCACGCCGCCGGATCCCAAACTATCGGACAATCCCTTAGTCAATATGACGTTTAACACACTGTAAATGTTAATCATTCGCGATAGTGATGTGTCGTGCCGGTTAATTTTTGCTTTAGATCAAGCAAAGCAATGATAGTCAGGAAAACCCCTTTTCACCGGTCTGAAATGGCGTATTCTTATGTTGCATATAAAATACAACTTATAAGGAAGCAAGAGCATGTACTGTGTGCAATGTGAACAAACGATGCGTACGCCTGTGGGTAATGGCTGTGCCTATGCTCAGGGCATGTGCGGTAAAACCGCAGAAACATCTGACTTACAGGATCTGCTGGTGGCAGTGCTGGAAAGTCTTTCAGCGTGGGCGGTTGCTGCGCGTGAATCAGGTATCATCGATCACGACACAGACAGCTTTGCGCCGCGTGCGTTTTTCTCCACATTAACCAACGTTAACTTCGATTCTGATCGCATCATCGGTTATGCGCAGGAAGCGATTGTGATGCGTGACAGCCTGATGAAACGCTGCCTGGCGAAAAATCCGGCACTGGTTGTGAATCACCCGTTAGCAAACCTGCAACTGAAGGGCACGGATATTGCGTCACTGGTGAAACAGGCGGATGAATTTGCCCTGAATAAAGATAAGCAGGCTATCGGTGATGATATTCACGGTCTGCGTATGCTCTGCCTGTACGGCCTGAAAGGGGCGGCGGCCTATATGGAGCACGCTCATGTGCTGGGCAAATACAGCGATGAGATTTACGGCCAGTACCATGAAATCATGGCGTGGCTGGGTACTGATCCGTCTGACATGGGTGAACTGCTCAACCAGTCCATGGCGATTGGTATGATGAACTTTAAAATCATGGAAATGCTGGATGCCGGTGAGACTGAAGCTTATGGTCATCCGACTCCGTCTTCCGTGAACGTCCGTCCGGTGGCAGGTAAAGCGATTCTGATCTCCGGTCATGACCTCAAAGATCTGCATATGCTGCTGCAACAGACAGAAGGCACCGGTGTGAATATTTACACCCATGGTGAAATGCTGCCTGCACACGGCTATCCGGAACTGAAAAAATACAAACATCTGGTCGGTAACTACGGCAGCGGCTGGCAGAATCAGCAGACTGAGTTTGCTAAATTCCCGGGCCCGATCCTGATGACCTCCAACTGTATTCTGGACCCGAATCCTGGCAGTTATACCGACCGTATCTGGACCCGCAGTATCGTCGGCTGGCCGGGCGCGAAACACCTGAACGGCGATGATTTCAGCGATATTATCGCACAGGCTCAGGCGATGGACGGCTTCCCGTACAGCGAAATCGAGCACCTGATCACCGTCGGTTTCGGCCGTGAAACGCTGCTCAATGCCGCAGATACCGTGATTGATCTCGTTGCCACCGGCAAACTGCGTCACGTGTTCCTCGTCGGCGGGTGCGACGGCAGCCGCGGTGAGCGCAGCTACTACACTGATTTTGCCCGTCAGGTTCCTCAGGACTGTCTGATTATGACTCTGGCCTGCGGTAAATACCGTTTCAACAAGCTGGATTTCGGTACTCTGGAAGGTTTACCGCGTCTGCTTGATGTCGGTCAGTGCAACGATGCTTACTCCGCGATTATGCTGGCCGTGAAGCTGGCTGAGAAACTGGGCTGCGGCGTGAATGATCTGCCGCTGACGCTGGTACTCTCCTGGTTTGAACAGAAAGCGATTGTGATTCTGCTGACCCTGCTGGCGCTGGGCGTGAAGGATATCTTCACCGGTCCTACCGCACCGGCATTCCTGACAGACAATCTGCTGAATGTACTGAATGAAAAATTCGGTATGCGTCCGATTACCACTGTAGAAAATGATTTACACGCTGTATTAGGCGCGTAATTGCTGTAACTGTTAGCACCGGAGAGGGCGGTAACGCGCTCTCCGGCACGGAGTCAGGAGAGCCCGATGACAATGCCGACGTCTTTATGTCCGAACCGCATGCAGGTCCATTCTGTCAGGCAGGAAACCCCGGATGTGTGGACTATCAATCTGATTAACCACGATTTTTATCAGTATCACGCAGGGCAGTATGCGCTGGTGAGTATCCGCAACAGTGATGAGACACTGCGTGCTTATACCTTATCGTCCACACCGGGACTGAGCCCGTTCCTGAGCCTGACGGTACGCCGTCTTGATGACGGACAAGGATCCGGCTGGCTGACCGGTGAAGTGAAACCGGGGGATTACCTGTGGCTGTCTGATGCACAGGGTGAATTTACCTGTGATGCACGCCCTGCAGAGCGCTATCTGATGCTGGCAGCCGGTTGCGGCGTGACACCGGTAATGTCGATGACCCGCTGGATCCTGCACCGTCAGCCGGAAAGTCAGGTGACGGTGATTTTCAACGTGCGTGATAAGCAGCAGGTGATTTTTGCTCAGGAATGGCAGCAGTTATTGTCGGCATTCCCGGCCCGCCTGCGCCTGATTCTGATGGTGGAAAACAGTGATGAGGCGGATGAATTGTTATCAGGCCGGTTATCAGAAGAAAAACTGAAATCCCTGATCCCGGATATCGCACAGCATACCGTCATGACCTGTGGTCCGGCACCGTATATGAAAAATGTGCAGACATTCTGTCAGGCGCTGAATGTGGACCCGGGCTGTTTCTTTATGGAGCGTTTCGGGCCGGAGCCGGAAGCAGAAGCCGGAGAGCAGATGGTCACTATGACCATTCAGTCTCCTTTGCGTCAGGTAAAAGTACCTGTCGGTATGACGCTGCTGGCGGCGATGGAAGCCAACAGTGTGCCGGTGATGGCGGCCTGCCGCGCCGGTGTCTGCGGCAGCTGTAAAACCCGCGTACGCAGCGGTGAATACACCACCACCAGCACCATGACGCTGACCCCGGAAGAGATTGAGCAGGGTTATGTTCTGGCGTGCAGCTGTCAGATTCAGGGCAATGTTGAATTAGCCTGATTGAGAATCATTCTGTATAATTGCAAAAAAGCGCCATTTTTAGTGGCGCTTTTTATATTTCCGGCAGAAAAACGGCCGGTTTCCCGCTATGCTGTAAATGTCATCATAATAAAAAAGGATTTTCAGCAATGAATAAGACAGAATTTGTAACCCGTGCCCTGACTGACGTTCTCGGTGAACATATCGGTGATGAATCCCTGGTGGAACAGTATTTTTCCCGTGATTATGTTCAGGTAGTGAATGGTCAGACAATTGAGTTCCCCGCGTTTCTTGCCCATCTTAATGCCCTGAAAATGGCGACCCGCAATATTACGATTGAGATTAAATCCATCGCAGAAGGCGAGTCCTGTGTACACACGCAGCATATCGCGAAGGCGGAAAAAGTCAGTGGCGAACACGCCGCCTTTGAGGTTTTCGCCTGTTTCCGTCTGGCAGACGGTAAAATTGTCCGCTGTGAGGAAGTGACACGGCAGCTGACCGGTGATGAGAGCGATAATGATCTGGGTTCCCGGACCTGATTTGTAACCTCAATAGTTTCTAAACGAAAAGCTGATAGTCCTCGCCATATAATTTCTGAGCGTTATAATTCGCGCCGCATTTAAGGTGCAGTATCTCGTTAGGCGAGGCTCCTATACAAACAAAGGTTGCTGATCTGACGACGTCGAGAGACGCCCAAGATTAGGACAGGTTATATCGAACAGAAGGTATAACCCGAGGTAACTTCCCGCAGTCTGCGGGATACGTTGTATAGTGCTAAAACCGAGACGTGAGATAGCCTACGCATTCTCTCATCTGGTTTCGCCCCTATTGGAGTGCTGTTTGAAGTCCATAACAGACATAGGGTCACACATCATGAAATTAACCAACTACGAAAAAGCGGATACGCTGGTCATTTCCGCGCCATCCGTTAATCCGCCACACCATACCGAACGTCCGCAGCGTAATGATGAAGACGCCGTCAGTGCTTACATGAGTCAGGCGTATATCCGCGTGACCGTGTCAGACACGATTGCGGCCGTCAAACACACGCTGCGTGAGGAACTGGACGGTGAGCAGATCCCCACTTATTTATATGTACTGGATGAGGATAATTACCTGAATGGTATCCTGCCGGTCAAAGCCCTGCTGACCGCAGCGGAAGATACGTTTGTCGCGGATGTGATGCGCCAGACCTATTTCTCTGTGTCACCGGAGCAGTCCCGGCACGACGTGTACGAGCTTATCAACAACAGCGGGATTGATACTGTACCGGTGGTACAGTTCGGCAAGCTGGCCGGTATTCTGCGTCCGCAGGATATCGCGGAACTGATTGAAGATGAGAATACCCAGGATGCGGCATTACAGGGCGGCTCTCAGCCGCTGGATGAGCCTTATCTGAGCACCAGTCCGTTCACACTGTGGCGCAAGCGCGCAGTCTGGCTGCTGATGCTGTTTGTGGCCGAAGCCTATACCGGTACGGTGCTCAAGGCATTTGAGGAGCAACTGGAAGCAGCTATCTCACTGGCTTTCTTTATCCCGCTGCTGATTGGCACCGGGGGTAACAGCGGAACACAGATCACCTCGACGCTTGTCCGTGCGATGGCACTCGGAGAAGTCAGCCTGCGCAATATTGGCGCGGTGCTGCGTAAAGAGCTGTCCACGTCACTGCTGGTTGCCTTTACCATGGGATGTGCGGGGATGATCCGTGCCTGGTTCCTGGGTGTCGGGCCGGAAGTGATGATGGTGGTCAGCCTGACACTGGTTTGTATCACGGTCTGGAGTGCGGTGGTATCTTCCATTATCCCGATGGTACTCAAGCGTCTGAAAGTGGACCCGGCTGTGGTTTCCGCGCCGTTTATTGCCACACTGATTGACGGCACCGGGCTGATTATCTACTTCGAGATGGCCAAGCTGATTATGACTGATCTGGTATAAGGTCGCCGGGGGATGATATTGCAGCCGCATTGTTATCCCACACCAGCGTACTTTTACACTGACGGCACAGGTACTGACTTTCCCCGCGTAACACTTTGTTGTGACGGCGGACTGTCAGTTCATGTGCCGTTTTGCATTGGCAGCGGTAGGTAAATGTCCGGCTGCGGACGGAAGTCACATCGAAGCGGTGTGTGCGGACGGCCGGGACACCCAGCACGTCTGTCATCATCCACTGCCATTCCCGCCCGTGGGGGGCAACGCGGCCGAAACGACGGTAAACCAGCAGATGTGCCAGCTCATGAGGAACCACATCCTGTATGAATTCATGGCCGTTTTCAGTCAGTAATACCGGGTTGAGGCGGATTTCCCATGTTTGCAGGCGGGCACTGCCGGCCGTGGTACCGCGCTGACGGTAGTTCAGTTCAGGTTCCGGATAATCTGTTTTCAGCACCAGACGGGCACGGGTCAGATAATCACGCAGGGTCTGCATGCATGCCTGCTGTAATGCGGTGGGGATTCGGATCGGTTTCATAACCGGAAGCTTAGCGATACCGCTGTAAAGCTGCAACCGTTATCAGCATGTTGTATATGTTGCAAAATAATATTATATTAAATCATATGATGTCGTAAGGAATTAATTCATGACACCAACACAGCTTACCGATATGCAGGAAGCCGCCGCAGGCGTTGCTGCTCTGCTGAAAACACTGGGAAATCCGGATCGTCTGCTGCTGCTCTGCCAGCTGAGTCAGGGAGAAAGCAATGTCAGTGAACTGGAAGAGCGCACCGGCATCAATCAGCCGACATTGTCACAGCAACTGACGGTATTGCGTAATGACGGGCTGGTGAGTACCCGGCGTGAGGGAAAACGTATTTATTATTCCGTGACAGATGAAAAAGTTCTGATATTGCTGACGACGTTGTATCAGCTTTATTGTCCTGAAAAACAAGGGAAATAATATGGTGATTGATAGCGCGGCGTTTACGCCGGCCAGTGCGGCACTGGGCGGGCTGATGATCGGCATCGCGGTTGCGGTACTGCTGCTGTTTAACGGGCGGATTGCCGGTATCAGCGGGATCTTCGCCAATATGCTCACAAAACAGAGCGGCTGGCGGATAGCATTTATTGCCGGACTGGCAGGTGCACCGTGGATTTACATGCTGTTTGCCGGACAACCGGATGTGGTGATTGCAGCGGACTATCCGCTGCTGATCGCCGCCGGTCTGCTGGTCGGTTTCGGCACCCGGCTGGGTAACGGTTGTACCAGCGGGCACGGTATCTGCGGTATGGCGCGGCTGTCAAAACGATCATTTGCTGCGGTGGCGGTATTTATGGTCAGTGCCTTTCTGACTGTCTGGCTGATGAAATAAGGACGCGCTATGCCTGTTATCACTGCATTAATCAGCGGAATTTTGTTCGGCCTTGGTTTGCTGGTGGCCGGTATGGGTAATCCGCAGAAGATTCTGGCGTTTCTGGATATCACCGGCAACTGGGATCCTTCTTTGCTTATCACCATGGCGGTTGCAATGGCGATCAGTATGGTTGCTTTTATCGTGGCCAAAAAACGGAAAAAGACGGTATGCGGCACGCCGCTTGAGTTACCGGTGAACAGTAAAATTGATAAACGACTGCTGACCGGCGCACTGCTGTTTGGTATCGGCTGGGGGCTGGCGGGGATCTGTCCGGGACCGGGTATTGTGCTGGCCGGGATGCTCAGTATTAAGGGGTTGGTATTTACTGCATCAATGACTGCCGGGATGGTGATTTTTGCGCTGTATTCATCATGTCAGCGCGGAAAAATATAGTTTTTCACCGATTCTGCGCATAAAAAAACCGGCTTTTCAGCCGGTTGAGATTGCTGACAAAGCAGGATAAAACGTGGTTTTTCCTGCTTTGTGTTATCAGCTGAAAATCAATAAATTGATTTTCCTGGTTTATTTTTACAACCTCTGTCGGTCGTCGCCAATCCCTGCGGGTTTGTCAACGGCCTGAACCGGCTTTTCAGCCGGTTTTGTATGTCTGTTAAAGCAGTAAATTATTTCAGGCCGGCGGCTTCGCGCAGCTGTTCTGCTTTGTCGGTTTTTTCCCACGGGAACTGAGGACGGCCGAAGTGACCGTATGCTGCGGTTTCCTGATAAATCGGGTGCAGCAGATCCAGCATCTGAATCAGACCATACGGACGCAGGTCGAAGAACTCGCGCACCAGCAGTGTCAGTTGCTGGTTGGAGACTTTACCGGTACCGAAAGTTTCTACCATAATAGAGGTCGGCTCTGCCACGCCAATCGCGTAAGACACCTGGATTTCACAACGGTCAGCAAGACCGGCTGCGACAATATTTTTTGCCACATAACGGGCGGCATAGGCTGCGGAACGGTCAACTTTTGACGGGTCCTTACCGGAGAATGCACCACCGCCGTGACGTGCCATACCGCCGTAAGTATCGACGATGATTTTACGGCCGGTCAGACCGCAGTCACCCATTGGTCCGCCGATAACGAAACGGCCGGTCGGGTTGATGAAATATTTGGTGGTCGGGTCCAGCCACTCAACCGGCAGAACCGGCTTGATGATCTCTTCCATCACGGCTTCATGCAGATCTTTCTGAGAGATATCTTCTGAATGCTGGGTTGACAGAACAACCGCATCAATACCGGCGATTTTGTTGTCGTCGTAACGGAACGTGATCTGGCTTTTCGCATCCGGGCGCAGCCATGGCAGAGTACCGCTTTTACGGACCTGAGCCTGGCGCTCAACCAGACGGTGAGCATAGGTGATCGGTGCCGGCATCAGCACGTCAGTTTCATTTGAGGCATAACCAAACATCAGACCCTGGTCACCGGCACCCTGCTCAAGCGGGTCTGCACGGTCAACACCCTGGTTGATATCGGCAGATTGTTTACCGATGGCGCTGATCACCGCACAGGAGTCAGCATCGAAGCCCATGGATGAGCTGGTATAGCCAATCTCACGGACTGTGCGGCGCGTAATGTCTTCAATATCAACCCAGGCCTTGGTGGTGATTTCACCGCCGACCAGAACCATACCGGTTTTGACATAGGTTTCGCAGGCAACACGCGCTTTGGGATCTTGTTCTAAAATCGCATCAAGGACTGCATCCGAAATTTGGTCGGCAATTTTATCCGGGTGTCCTTCAGATACGGACTCAGAAGTGAAAAGATGTGTAGTCATTATTTTTCTCTACCTTAAGTGAAGTGAACTTTCGGTACATTGATGGATGTATTAACTTCTAGACGGCTATTCTAGTTTAAAATCGGCAGTGGTTCCAGAAATTTTATAGTGCCTCCGCTTTTTTCACTGGTTTTTTTCGCTTTCCGGAATGTGTTACCGGACTGTTTTCATTTTTTACACTTATCTGTCATTTTGATTTTGCATTTTTGTGTCATAACCGGTATAAACTGCTCCCGGTAGCTGTGAATTTTTCTTCAGTTATAAACGGCAGAAACTCAGGTTTTCTGTATGATTCAGGCGGGGGTTACGGCGTGTAATCCTGTGTGGGGGTAAATGGGTTAATGAACCATTATCTGCTGCTTGTTGACGTTCAACAGCCACGTGCCTTACAGCATGTGTCCGCGTCCTTTTCTGTTCTCTCTTCCTCTCTGACTGACACGTGCTCTGCACGGTGTTTTCCGTATCCGTTACACTCAAACAGACCGGATAACGCAAGCAGGCGGGTCACTCTGCGGTAAGCCCGTAAATCTGTGTCCGGTTTTTGCCGGATGATGTAATCCATTTTGAATTTTTACTTGTCAACAGGACAGATTTATCCCACGGTGAAGGGGGATAGGCGTATGTCAGCCATACAGGTAAGTTTCACTCCAGAATCAGGAGATGACTAATGAATGATAATATCGCGCTGAAGATGCAGCAGACCTATAACATCGCATACTGGGGCGGCAGCTATTACGGTGTGAATGACCTCGGTCATGTCACCGTCTGCCCGAATCCGGATATGCCGCAGGCCTCCGTTGACCTGGCTGAACTGGTTAACCGTGTTCAGAAAGAACGGGAACACATCCGTCTGCCTGCATTATTCTGCTTTCCGCAGATTTTGCAGCATCGTCTGCGCTCAATTAATGCCGCGTTCCGTCGTGCCCGCGAATCTTATGGTTACAAAGGTGATTATTTTCTGGTTTATCCGATTAAGGTTAACCAGCAGCGGCGCGTGATTGAAACCCTGGTCAATGCCGGAGAGCCGCTGGGGCTGGAAGCCGGTTCCAAAGCCGAGCTGATGGCGGTACTGGCACATGCCGGTATGACCCGCAGTGTCATCGTCTGCAACGGCTATAAAGACCGTGAATATATCCGTCTTGCTCTGATGGGCGAGAAACTCGGTCACAAAGTCTATCTTGTGATTGAAAAAATGTCTGAAATTGCCATGGTGCTTGAAGAAGCCAAAAATCTTGATGTGGTGCCGCGCCTGGGTGTGCGGGCGCGTCTGGCTTCTCAGGGCTCCGGCAAATGGCAGGCCAGCGGCGGTGAGAAATCCAAATTCGGCCTGGCTGCCACTCAGGTGCTTCAGCTGATTGATATGCTGCGTCAGGCAGACAGCCTGGAGAGCCTGCAACTGCTGCACTTCCACCTTGGCTCACAGATGGCAAATATCCGCGATATCGCCACCGGTGTCCGTGAATCCGCCCGTTTCTATGTCGAACTGCATCAGCTGGGTGTCAATATTCAGTGCTTTGATGTCGGCGGCGGCCTCGGCGTGGACTATGAAGGTACCCGTTCTCAGTCTGACTGTTCGGTAAACTACGGTTTGAATGAGTATGCCAATAATGTGATCTGGGCTATCGGTGATGCCTGTGAAGAGCACGGTCTGCCGCATCCGACGGTGATCACCGAATCCGGCCGCGCCCTGACGGCTCACCATACGGTGCTGGTTTCCAATGTGATCGGCGTGGAGCGTAACGAGTTCTCCCCGGTGGAAGCTCCGGCTGAAGATGCACCGCGTCCGGTTGCCAGTCTGTGGGAAACCTGGGAAGAGATGCAGACCAAGGGCAACGCCCGCTCTCTGCGCGAATGGCTGCACGACAGCCAGCTCGATCTGCATGATGTCCACACACAGTATGCGCAGGGCATGCTTTCCCTGACTGAACGCGCTTGGGCGGAAGGGCTGTATCTGAATATCTGCCGCCGTATCCAGCAGGATCTCGATCCGGGTAACCGCGCACACCGCCCGATTATCGATGAGCTTCAGGAACGTATGGCGGATAAATTCTATGTGAATTTCTCGCTGTTCCAGTCATTGCCGGATGCGTGGGGGATCGACCAGCTGTTCCCGGTACTGCCGATCGAGGGGCTGGATAAGCCGCTGGATCGCCGCGCGGTACTGCTGGATATCACCTGTGATTCCGACGGGATTATCGACCATTATGTTGACGGCGATGGCGTGGCAACCACCATGCCGATGCCGTCTTATGACCCGGAAAATCCGCCGATGATGGGCTTTTTTATGATTGGTGCCTATCAGGAAATCCTCGGTAATATGCATAACCTGTTCGGCGACACTGCGGCACTGGATGTGTATGTCGGTGAGAACAATCAGGTTCGCTATCTGGAAAGTGAAGAGGGCGATTCCGTGGCGGATATGCTTCAGTATGTGAAGCTCGATCCGAAAATTCTGCTCGAACGCTTCCGTGATCAGGTGAAAATCTCTGATCTGGATGAAGAGGAGCAAAAAGCCTTTACCGAAGAGTTCGAGAGCGGTCTGTACGGTTATACGTATTTGGAAGACGAATAGCTTATAAGATGAATAATGCCCGGCGGAATAATACGTCCGGTTTTGTGTCAGTAAGACATTGATAAAGGAATCATTATGATTAACAGCACATTAGGCAATCAGACCGATAACTCACTGGTCTCTAATGCGTTTGGTTTTCTCCGCCTGCCGCTGAATTTTCAGCCGTATACCAGTGATGCGGACTGGGTGATCACCGGTGTTCCGTTTGATATGGCGACTTCCGGCCGCGCCGGTTCCCGTCAGGGACCGGCAGCGATCCGCCAGATTTCAACCAATCTGGCCTGGGAAGGTAACCGCTGGCCGTGGACATTCGATATGCGTGAGCGTCTCAATGTGGTGGACTGCGGTGATCTGGTGTTCGCGTTCGGTGATGCGCAGGACATGAGTGATAAGTTGCAGGCGCACACAGAGAAAGTGCTGGCGTCCGGTAAAAAATGTCTCTCTTTCGGGGGCGATCACTTTGTGACACTGCCGCTGCTGCGCGCACATGCCAAACATTTCGGAAAAATGGCACTGGTGCATTTCGATGCTCATACCGACACTTATGGTAACGGCAGCAAGTTTGACCACGGCACCATGTTCTATCATGCCCCGAATGAGGGACTGATTGACCCGGCGCATTCCGTGCAGATTGGTATCCGTACCGAGCATGAAACCGATAACGGTTTCACCGTGATTGATGCTGCGCAGGTCAATGACCGCACGGTGGATGATGTGATTGCTCAGGTGAAAGCGATTGTCGGTGATATGCCGGTTTACCTGACTTTTGATATCGACTGTCTGGACCCGGCATTTGCCCCGGGCACCGGTACTCCTGTTATCGGCGGTCTGACAACCGATCGCGCGCTGAAACTGTTGCGCGGTCTTCAGCCGCTCAATATCGTCGGGATGGATCTGGTGGAAGTGGCTCCGGCATATGACCAGTCTGATATCACAGCGCTGGCCGGCGCAACTATCGCACTGGAAATGCTCTATCTCCAGGCAGCGAAAAAAGGCTGAAACCGGTTTTACCACCGTTAAAACAAAAGACCCGCAACTGCGGGTCTTTTAATATCAGGCAGATAAATAATAAATATAGTGGTTATTTACCCGACATAGCGTCTGTCAGCAGTAAAATATGAGGGGCGCACTGTGCATCAGAACATCCCCTGTACAGGGTTTGATTTCCGCTGGTCAGTGTCATAATTCCGCCGCCGTTAAGGGAAAATTGCCAGGGTTGCCCGTCAATAGTCATCTTTCCTGATACATCACATGGGGTCTGATAAAAAAGAGAGTACGGCTCTTCCGGATACGCCCGGCTCAGCATAAATACCGCCTGAATAGTATTGCTATCCGGATTCCAGTTGCGGCAGGCTGCCGAGAGTGTATTATCGGTGGTTTCCTGCAATATTTTTTCAACCGGAGACGTCATACGAATATCCGGTCCTTTATCTGCTGCACAAGCGCTGTTAATTCCCGCCAGAATAAAGATCGCCACCTTCACCGGCAGTTTTATACGAAATTTTGTCATGTTCATAAATATCTCTGTCTGTCAGATTATATGTCTTCTGTAATTTTTTAATAAGAAATTTGATTGATTTTTTCTGCTGAGCAGTTGCCTGATCCCAGCTTTTTGTTGACTTGCTATATTTACCGACAACTTCAATTCCCAGGCTGTCTGTATTGATCGGATATCGGTCAGGATAATTTTTTGTTTTTTCATTGGTATGAATTTTATCTGGTGACCAGCCGAAATCTTTTATCTTTTTTGCTTCTTCTGCACTACACGTACCTTCTTCCATACAGCGCGCACGAACCTTTCCGATATGATAAGTATATTTATCGGTATTTGCGGTTTGTTTTATTGTACCGTCTTTATCAATAATAAAGTGTGTCCCGATGGCGCTGGATTTGAAAGTGGCAATTGCTGAAGCCATAGAAGCACCGCCGGTACGGTGAAGTACAACAGCATTGACGGTTGTGATACTGCCCTGTTCAATTTTTGATATGATATCTTTTGTAATTTCCGGATCAGATACGAAAGGTAAATCACCCAGCTGTTCGTTAATAAGGCCGGTACTTTTTGATTGTTGCCCTGTGTTTGTTAACTTATTATCATTTAATAAATCATAATGATCAGATTTATTTACTTTATCAGATAACATATATAATCCCTCACAGTGAGTTAATCCTGATATAGTAAAAACTATAGAAATATATACTGATTGTTATCGGCATAATCCTATTTACCTGATAAGTATACGATAGCGCGATATTTGTTGATCCATAGCGTCTTATTCGAAACGGAGAGTTGCTCATTCTGTGCTTACCGGCTTGCAACCCGGGTAAAAACGCGTATGTTTTTAAATGAGTATTAATATCATAACGAAATACCTCACTCATTAAGGAGCACATCATGGCACTAACGGGTAAAGTGATTCTGGTTACCGGCGCTGCGCAGGGGATTGGTCGTGGTATCGCATTACGGTTAGCCAAAGAAGGGGCGGATATCGCGCTGGTGGATCTGAAAGAAGAAGGGCTGGCGAAAGTTAAAAAAGAAGTGGAAGCCCTGGGTCGTAAAGCAGCGACATTCACCGCAGATATCAGTCAGCGCGATCAGGTTTTTGCGGTTGTTGATAAAGCAGAAAAAGCGCTGGGCGGTTTTGATGTTATGGTCAATAACGCCGGTATCGCACAGGTTAAAGCGATTGAAGATGTTCTGCCGGAGGATATGGATCGTATTTTCCGTATTAACGTCGACGGTACCATGTGGGGAATTCAGGCCGCAGCGGCCAAATTCAAAGCACGCGGACAGAAAGGGAAAATCATTAACGCCTCATCCATTGCCGGGCATGATGGTTTTGCCTTACTCGGTGTCTATTCCGCCACTAAATTTGCGGTCCGCGCACTGACACAGGCAGCGGCCAAAGAGTTCGCCAGCAGCGGCATCACCGTGAACGCTTACTGTCCGGGTATCGTCGGTACAGATATGTGGGTGGAAATTGATGAGCGTTTCTCTGAAATCACCGGCGCGCCGAAAGGGGAAACCTACAAAAAATATGTCGACGGTATTGCGCTGGGCCGTGCTCAGACACCGGATGATGTGGCAGCACTGGTTTCTTTCCTGGCAAGCGATGACTCGGATTACATCACCGGTCAGGCGATTCTGACCGACGGTGGTATCGTTTACCGCTAAATTATTGCGTTTATATTCACAGACATCCGCCGCATGCTGAATGCGGCGGATTTTTTTATGTATACTGACCAGCAGGATAACGCTGCGGGTGACAGGCATGAAATACGATCTGAATGACCTTTATTATTTTGTGAAAGTGGTGGAATACGGCGGATTTTCGCCGGCAGGAGAAGCACTGGGCATTCCGAAATCCCGGCTCAGCAGGCGTATTGCTGACCTGGAACAAAAACTGAATATCTCACTTATCTACCGCTCCACCCGTCAGTTTCATGTTACTGAGGTCGGGCAGGCTTTCTACCAGCAGTGCAAAAACGTGATTGATGAGGCGGAAATTGCTGAAGAGATTATCTGCTCGGTACAGGGACATCCGCGCGGCAGCGTGAAGTTTTCCTGTCCGGTCGCACTGTTACAGGCCTATCTTCAGGATCTGCTGACCGATTTTATGGTGAAATATCCGGATATTGATGTGCAGATCCTGGCGGTTAACCGTCCGGTGGATGTGATCAGTGAAGGGTTTGATCTTGCACTGCGGGTGCGCTCTCTTCCGCTGGATGATTCCGGACTGACCATGAAAGTCCTCGGATATTCACGCCGTGTGCTGGTCGCCTCGCCGCTGTTATTTGCCGGAAAAGCGGCACCGCAGCATCCGGATGATCTGACAGAATTCCCGATCCTCGCCAACAGCGAACAAAAACAGAACTACACGCTGACACTGACCAGCGAAGACGGCAGCAGCATCACCAAACACCTCACGGCACGCCTCGCCACAACGGATGTCATGACACTGCATCGTGCGGCATGCAAAGGGCTGGGCATTGCCCGGCTGCCGGAAGGTGTGGCGCTTAACGATTTGAATGCCGGGCGGCTTGTCCGTGTTCTGCCGGGCTGGCAGTTCCCGGAAGATGTGATCCACGCGGTTTTCCCGTCCCGCAAAGGGCTGTTACCTGCGGTGCAGGCGCTGCTGAATT
Organism: Morganella sp. Je.2.23; assembly: GCF_051129855.1. NCBI lineage: Bacteria > Pseudomonadati > Pseudomonadota > Gammaproteobacteria > Enterobacterales > Morganellaceae > Morganella > Morganella sp. Je.2.23. The sequence goes on along the minus strand of NZ_JBCPSQ010000001.1, from coordinate 2,073,450 downwards.
ATCTGGCGGAGCATGTACCGCAGACGGCGGCGTTTTCGGGGGCGGGGGGATAGTGAGGCAAATAATCATTCTATTCGCCTCAATTAGTGAGTAGAATAGCGGTATTATTCTACTCATCGGAGGCAGTATGTGGATATGGGAACATCATAGCTGGCCCGGATTTACGTATGATTTGCAGCAGTTACTACCGCTGCTGCGGGAAGCTGCATTTCTTCAGGGTGATTTATACGGCAGCAATAAAGCGCTTGATCTTGCTGAAGATAAGACACTGGATACGCTTCTGGCAAATATTATCTACTCAAGTGATATTGAGGGAGAAAAACCGGATGCCCGTTCTGTCAGATCATCACTGGCGAATCACCTTGGTATTTCTGAGGAGGTCTCTTATCCGGCGGATAAACGTACGGAAGGTCTGGTGGAGTCAGCTCTGGATGCAATCAATAATCCCGGTGAACCGCTTTCTGCGGCTCGTCTTCTGAAATGGCATACCTGGTTATTCCCTGAAAATGACAACCTTTTTAACCGGACAACCGGAGGGTGTTTCCGTTCCGGAGCCGTTCAGGTGGTATCCGGCAGGCTGGATAAACCGGTCATTCATTTTGAGGCCCCTCCGGCGGATCGGGTGGATGCAGAAATAAACGCATTTATCACCTGGTTTAATGAAAGCAGAGATAATCCCGGTATTGATCCCGTTTTACGGGCAGGTATTGCCCATTTGTGGTTTCTGACCATTCATCCTTTTGAAGATGGGAATGGCCGGATTGGACGTCTTATTATGGATCTGGCACTGGCTCAGGCAGAAAACAGTACTGTGCGGTTATATGCAATGTCGCAGACCATCAATGAGCACCGTAAAGAATATTATAATGTGCTGGAGCAGACACAACGGCAGGGAACGGACATTACGCCGTGGCTGAGTTGGTTTGTGAAAATGCTGGTGGTGTCTGTCGGCGCAACGCTGGCGCAAATCAGGCGGACACTGGAAAAAACCAGATACTGGCACCGGTTTGATCAGAACCGGCTGAAACCGGAGCAGGCCAAAGTACTGAACCGGATGCTGGACGGTGATTTTTCTGACGGTATTAATAACCGGCAGTATATGTCAGCAGCAAAAGTCAGTCGCGCCAGTGCAACACGGCATCTGGCTGATTTGGTTGAGTCTGGTTATCTGACAGAAAGTGAAAGCGGGGGGCGCAGCAGCCGCTATTGTCTGAATAAAGGATAATAAGAGGATGAGGCAAATAACCACGCTATTCGCCTCATTTTGTGAGGCAAATAACGGACGTATTTGCCTCATCTGTCTTACTCAGCCGGGATCTGTCCGAAACGGCCGTTGTTGAAATCCTCAATCGCTTCGCGGATTTCCTGCTCGCTGTTCATTACAAACGGGCCGTAACCGACAACCGGCTCATCAATCGGCTCACCACTGAGGAACAGAACCACCGCATCTTCGGTAGCTTCCAGCAGAATGGTGCTGTCAGTACCGTCCAGAATCATCAGTTCGCCGGTGTGCAGCGGTGCACGGCTGTCGACATAAATGCTGCCGTGCAGGACAATCAGCCCGGCGTTGCGGCTGGATTTTGCCGTCAGGCCGGTGACTTTTCCGGCTTTCAGGCGCAGATCCCACACATCCATTTCGGTAAACGTCCGGGCCGGGCCGCGTTCCCCTGCATATTCTCCGGCAATCACCCGCAGTGTTCCCGCGTCATTCGGCAGTGTCACTGCCGGAATAGCGCTGTTTTTCAGTAACTGATAACCCGGCGCGGCAGATTTTGCGGAAGCAGGCAGATTCACCCACAACTGCACCATATCCAGTGTGCCGCCTTCCCGCATAAAGCGGTCAGAATGGTATTCCTGATGCAGAATACCGGATGCCGCAGTCATCCACTGCACATCCCCTTTACCGATAACACCGCCCTGACCGGTGGAGTCGTGATGCGCCACCTCGCCGTCATAGACGATAGTTACCGTTTCAAAGCCGCGGTGCGGGTGTTCACCAACCCCACGGTTAGCGCCTGCTGATGCCGGGAAATCCGCAGGTCCGGCGCGGTCGAGCAGGATAAACGGGTTGAGATGTTTGCCGTGATTACTGTAGGAAAACATCTGGCTGACCGGGAATCCGTCGCCGACCCAATGGCCTTTTGGTGCACGGTAGGTGCCGATAATGTTTCTCATGATGTCTCTCCTGATAATTATGTATGAATTGATAATAAGGGCGGAAATCGTCAGGGAGTAGTCATGAAAACAGGTTTCACTGTTGCAGAAACAGAACAGTTTTATGATACCCGGATTATCCTGTTTTCAGAACAGTGTTTATCAATATCCGCTCTACCGGCAGGAAAAGGAACATCGTATTGTTAGCGGCATCGGGGCCGGCAGAAAGAGTGGCGGCGACTGTCAGAATATTAATCAGGAAAGAAAGAATGAAAAAGATCGGCTTAACGCTGTTTGCTTCACTGTTTTTATGGAATACCGCACAGGCGGCTGACTATAAATTAGATCCGGGCCATACCAAAGCGGTGTTCTATATTGATCATTTTAATACCTCTACCAACAGCGGCGGTTTTTATAATATTACCGGTGATATGGCCTATTCACCGGAGAAACAAACCGGGCATGTTCAGGTCACTATTCCGGTGAAAACCCTGAACACCGGGATTGACGGATTTAATCAGCATATGCTGAGTGCAGATATTCTTGATGCGGAAAAATATCCGGAGATTAAATTTGATTCATCAAAATGGCATTTTTCCGGAAATAAACTGATGTCGGTGGATGGTAATTTAACGATCAAAGGAAAAACACATCCGGTACAGTTACAGGTAACGAAATTCGGCTGTTATTTCAGTCCGGTATTTAAAGCAGATGTCTGCGGCGGTGATTTTGAAACCACGATTGATCGTACTCAGTGGGGCGTTGATTTTCTCGCTGATGCCGGTATTCCGGCGAATATGTCACTGAAAATTCAGGCTGAAGCAATTAAACAATAAATTTATACCGGGAACAGGAATCATATTATGCAAAGATCAAAAGCAGGTGTATTCGCCGTTGCGGCGCTGGGGCTGGCAATGACACTGAGTACCGCGTACGCGGCAGAGTATAAAGCCAGTACCAAAGAAGGGCCGGTGAAAATTGTTAACCTGAATGACCTGGAATCACAGGTAAAAGCCAATATGGATAAAGGGGCATTCGGTTATATCCGCGGTGGTGCGGAAGATGAAAAAAATATGCGTGATAATACCGCCGGTTTTGATCGCAAATATATTATGCCGCGCGTGATGCAGGGAATTGAATTAAAGGATATCGATCTCTCAACGTCATTCCTGGGCATACCTCTGGCAACGCCTGTCATTCAGGCACCGATGGCGGCACAGGGGCTGGCACACCGTGACGGGGAAATTGCCACGGCAAAAGGCATGGCAAAAGCGGGTTCTGTTTTCTCTCTCAGCACCTACGGAAATAAAACCATTGAGGAAGTGGCGGCGGTATCTGACGGACATCCGTTCTTCTTCCAGCTCTATATGAGCAAAAATAATGCGTTTAATGAATTCACCCTGAAACGGGCGAAAGAAAGTGGTGCCAAAGCGATTATTCTGACCGTGGATTCTCCGGTCGGCGGCTGGCGTGAGGATGATTTACGCAACAATTTCCAGTTCCCGTTAGGATTTGCCAACCTTGAATTGTTTGCCGCACAGAATAATGACGGCTCCAAAACCGGGAAAGGCGCGGGGATCAGCGAGATCTACGCTCAGGCCAAACAGGCATTTACTCCGGATGATATTCAGTATGTGAAAAAATTATCCGGTCTGCCGGTCATTGTGAAAGGTATTCAGTCACCGGAAGATGCTGACCGCGTCATTGAGGCGGGTGCGGATGCCATCTGGGTATCAAACCACGGCGGTCGTCAGCTGGACAGCGGACCGGCCTCTTTTGATGTGCTGCCTTCCATTGCAAAAGTGGTGAACAAACGTGTGCCAATCGTGTTTGACAGTGGTGTGCGCCGTGGTTCGCACGTCTTTAAAGCGCTGGCAAGCGGTGCGGATGTGGTTGCTGTCGGCCGTCCGGTTCTGTATGGCCTGAATCTGGGCGGGGCGGAAGGGGTAAATTCTGTTATTCAGCAACTGAATAAAGAATTACGTATCAATATGATGCTGGGCGGTGCCAAAGATATTAATGCCGTCAAACAGACCAGACTGTACAGCGATCGCGATTTTCAGTAATTCCTGCTTTGTCAGCAATCTCACACTGCCGCTCAGCGGCAGTGTTTTTGCAGTGATTCCCGGCACCATTGTGCCAGCCGGGCGATGGCATCCTCCACTTCCTTATCACAACCGAACCCGGCATTGAGCCGGAAACAGCGGTCATAGCGGTTGTCGGTGGCAAAAATATGCCCCGGCGCAATCCCGATCCCTTCCGTGCGTGCATTGAGAAACAGTTCCCGCACATTCAGACTGCCTTCCGGCATGGTAACCCATAATACATAACCGCCCTCCGGTTCGGTCACGGTGGTGCCCGGCGGAAATTCCCGCAGTACGGCACGGCGGATATTGTGTACCTGCTCCGCCAGTTCACGGCGTAATCTGCGCAGGTGGGCGTCATAACCGCCGTTGCTCAGCAGTTCACTGATGGCGGCCTGCGGCAGTACCTGTGATCCCATGGATGAGGTGTATTTCAGTGAGGTGATTTTACGCATGTAATGCTGACTGTGAACCCAGCCGATACGCACGCCGGGCGCGATGGTTTTGGAAAATCCGCTGCACAGAATGACATTATGGCTGAATGCCCGCATCGGGAACGGGCGCTGCCCGCCGAATGCCGCGTCGCCGAAGGTATCATCCTCAATAATGATCACACCGTTTTCATCCGCCTGACGGGTGATTTCAGCTTTGACGTCATCCGGAATCGTTTTACCCAGCGGGTTATTGACGTTGGCGAGTGTCACAAAGGCTTTCACTGCTTTGCGGCGGAACAGGGCGGTGAGTTTATCGCAGTCGACATACCCCTCGTCACAGGCATCCACTTCGGTCAGCCGCAGATTGAGATTACGCAGCATCTGTAACAGCACAAAGTAACAGGGAGATTCCACCGCCACCGCATCCCCGGGGCTGAGGGTGGCACGCAGCGCCAGTGATAACGCTTCAATACAGCCATTAGTGATAAGCAGCGTTTCCGGAGAGATATTACAACCGTAACTGACCGCCCGGCGGGCGATTTCCTCTTTCAGCGGGGTATAGCCGGTGCCTTTGACCGAATCCCCCAGCAGAAACGGTTTGCTGTAACTGAGCTGACGCATGATAAGACTCAGTTTTCTGACCGGATAAAGTTCCCGGCGGCCGTTCGCCAGATCCAGCCGGACACGGCACTCTTCGCCGACCATCGACATATGCAGTTCTGTCTGTTCATCCAGCGGGGCAAAATCAGCGGTGAATGTCTCTGTGCTGCGGTTTTCCGCCGCAACCGGCTGTACAGGCGCGACAAAAAAGCCGGATTTCGGCCGCGCCACCGCAACATGTTCATCTTCCAGCGTGCGCAGCACTTTCAGCGCGGTGGTCAGGCTGACATTGTACTGTGCCGCCAGAATGCGCACGGACGGCAGACGGCTGTCCGGCGGTAAAACGCCCTCACGGACAGCCTGTTTTATCTGATCGGCCATCTGCCGGTAGCGCGGAAGCGGTGCCATCTGTTCTGCCTCATTCTTACGGGTTCTGTGTGTTTCTGTAAGAGTACGTTGAGAGTAAATTATGACGCAAGGGTTTCTCCGGCTGACTGTGAGGTTTATATGACAACATTTGACAAAATCACCCGTTTACTGGATTCCCGCGGGGTTTCCTTTGAGGTGATCGAACATCCGGCGGAAGGCCGCTCTGACGCGATAAGTAAAATCCGGGGGAATAAACTCAGCCAGGCGGCGAAAGCCATGGTGTTACAGGTCATCGGCAGCACACCGGAAATCCGCTATGTGCTGGCGATTGTGCCGGGCGACTGCAAAGTCAATTTTAAACATATTGCGAAGCTGGCGGGCGGAAAAAAAGCCTCGTTTGCCGCGCCGGAAACAGCGCAGGCGCTGACCGGCTGCCCGATGGGGGCGGTTCCGCCGTTCAGCTTTAATGACGAGCTGACGCTGTATGTTGACAAGCGTCTGACCGGTGCCGGACGGGTATTTTTTAATGCCGGTGAGCTGGTGAGATCTCTGTCTTTGGCTGCGGATGACTATTTCAGTGTGATCGGTCATGATCGCATTGCGGATATTGCGGTACCTCCCGCCGCAGAATAACAATGATAACGGAGAATAACGATGGAATATTGTGTTGCTGAACCGGCAGATATGGATCAGGTAAAAGCCTTATTAAAACGATATCATCTGACCACCATCAGTGAAGAAGACAAGCCGGACGGCTTTGTCACCACACAGATGAGTGATGAGCAGATGATTGATCTGATAGAGAATGAGCAGGGATTATTTGTCGCGAAACAGGACGGAAAAGTCGTGGCGTTTGTGATGGCGGCATCCTGGCAATATTGGTCACCGTGGCCGCTGTTTGCTCATATGATTGATAAACTGGGGGATTATACCTTTGCCGGTCAGACTTTGACGACGGAGAATTCCTATCAGTACGGTCCGGTCTGTATTGATGCATCACTGCGCGGGCAGGGCGTGCTGGAAGGGCTGTTTGCGTTTGCGCTGGAAAAAATGTCGCAGCGGTTTGATATCCTGGTCACCTTTATCAATAAGGTTAATCCGCGCTCTTATGCTGCGCACACCCGCAAGCTCGGACTGACCGTGCTGGATGAGTTCGGATTCAATAATAACCATTATTACTGGCTGGTCTGCGAAACCCGCTGAACCGTCCGATAAAAGAAAACCCGCCGCAGCCGCTGAATTATCAGGGCTGCGGCGGGTTTTTCAGTGATGATTACACTAATTCTTTTACGTCGAAGCTAACTTCACCGCTTAAATCCGCATCATAATCCACGCCGTCCAGACCAAAGCCGAATAAACGGAGGAATTCCGCTTTATAGCCCTGATAGTCGGTTAAATCATTGATGTTATCATCTGTCAGTTGCTGCCAGATTTCACGGCAGGTGTTCTGAACATCATCGCGTAATTCCCAGTCATCCAGGCGCAGACGCTGTTTTTCATCGGTTTCCGGTGATGTGCCATTAAACAGTTTGGTGGCAAATAAACGCTGAGTCTGTTCAATACAGCCTTCGTGAATGCCTTTCTCTTTCATGATCTTAAACACGATAGAGATATATAACGGCATTACCGGAATGGCGGAAGACGCCTGGGTGACGACTGATTTCAGTACGGCAACATAGGCTGCGCCGCCTTTGGCCTGCAATTTCTGATTAATGGCCGCTGCTGCGCGATCCAAATCTTCTTTTGCTTTACCTAACGTACCGTGCCAGTAAATCGGCCAGGTTAAATCAGTACCGATATAGGAGTAGGCAACAGACTGAGCATTATCCGCCAGAACACCGGCTTCCTCTAATGCGTTCATCCACAGTTCCCAGTCCTGGCCACCCATAACTTTGACGGTATCGGCGATTTCCTGCTCATTGGCTGGTTCAACAACGGCTTCGATCAGTACGTCTTTGTTGGTATCCAGCGCGACAGATTTGTACGGTTCGCCGATAGGTTTCAGGGCGGAACGGACAATTTCACCGGTTTCCGGCATTTTACGGACCGGCGATGCCAGAGAGTAAACAACCAGATCGATCTGACCCAAGTCCTGTTTAATCAGATCAATAACGGTCTGACGGCATTCATCAGAGAAGGCATCTCCGTTGATGCTTTTTGCATACAGGCCTTCTTCTTTGGCGGCTTTATCAAAAGCCGCTGCGTTGTACCAGCCGGCAGAACCGGTTTTGCTTTCGCTGCCCGGTTTTTCGAAAAATACACCGATAGTCGCCGCACCGCTGCCGAAAGCGGCATTAATACGGGAAGCCAGACCGTAACCGGTGGATGCACCAATCACCAGAACCTTTTTAGGGCCGTTTTTCAGTTCGCCGCAGGATTTCACACGGGCGATTTGCTCACGAACATGGGCTTCACAGCCCGCCGGGTGAGCGGTAGTGCAGATAAAACCACGAATTTTAGGTTTGATAATCATAGTTATTTTTTCTTGGTAGCCAACAATCAGGGGCTAATATACCCGATCTTCTTCATTTACTTAAGACAATGCAGCGATAAACCCGCAAAGCAGACCAGTTAATGATGGCGCAGTTATCCTGAATATGGTGTGTTTCAGTCTTTTTACGGATGACACTCTTTTTTGCCGGATAGCCTCCGCTATTTCCGTTATGATAGCCGTTATTAAAACGGATAACCCGTCAGCGGAGTCACTGTGGCATTTGAAATTTTCCGGAATATCCTGCATTACGGCTGCCATTTTCTGGTGCCGGTTCTGTTTGCCCGGCTGTTCTGGCGTCAGCACTGGAAAGCAGCGTCAATTATTATGATTGCCACCATGGTGATCGATGCGGATCACCTGCTGGCGGACCCGGTATTTGATCCGGACAGATGCAGTGTCGGTTTTCATCCGCTGCATACTGTGTGGGCTGCGGCTGTTTATCTTGTTTTGCTGCTGATCCCGTCATGGAAAGTTCGGGCAGTGGCGGTCGGTTGTCTGTTCCATCTGTTTACCGACGGTATGGATTGTTATATGGGCAGCCTGAAACAGAGCACGGAATATGCGGCGGAGCAGGTATTAAAAAACCCGCCGGGGGCGGGTTTTGAGATTGCTGACAAAGCAGGATAAAACGTGGTTTTTCCTGCTTTGTGTTATCACCGAAAGCGTTATCAGCCGAAAATCAATAAATTGATTTTCCTGGTTTATTTTTACAACCTCTGCCGGTCGTCGCCAATCCCTGCGGGTTTGTCAACGGCCTGAAAACCCGCCGGGGGCGGGTTTTTGTACGTCAGAGACAATCAGAACGGCGTTTTCAGTGCCGGAACAGAGATTTCTGCTGCCGGCAGGCTGATTGACGGGGCTTTGACATCAACAGAAGGTGCTGATGTTCCCGGAACGGAGAACCCCACTTCCGGCGCGGATATTGACGGCGCCTCAATCTCTGCGGATGGCATGGCCGATTCTGCCGCGGAGATGATCTTGTCTTTCACCGATGGTGTATGGCTGCTTTCAGTTTTTGGCCGTGCGGACGGTACTTTTCCGTTGCGCTCTGAAGAAACCGGTGTGCCCGGCTGTCCCTGAGGCGCTGTTTGCCCGCTCTGACCACCGGTGACCGGTTGTGCGTCCGGTCTGCGCATCTGGCCGTTATCCGGCCGGAATAATTCCGGACCTGTCTCCTGATTCACCATCGTGCCGTCAGACGGCGCACCGGAAACCATTCCCGGATCACTATTGTGCTGCTGCCGTTGTGCGACACTTTCACGGCTCAGCAGTTTACCCCGGTTTTCAGTGCTGTCGTTTTCTGTTACCAGCGTATCACCATCTTTGACGGCAAAAGATTTCCCCCGGTAAGGCAGCAGAAGATACGGTTTGCAGGCACTGGTATTGCAGCCGCGGTAGCGCACCATGCCATCAATACTCAGTGTGATAATCCCGCCGCCGTTAAGCAGGTAATCCCAGGTTTTACCGTTAATGACCACTGTACCGCTCATATTACACGGCGTCTGGCTGTATTCGCCGTATGGCAGTGCCGTGTAGGGTTTACTCATGGAAATTAATTTCCGGATTTGTTCATCCTTCAGTGTCCATTTATCACAGGCGCCCAGTAATACACCGTCAGAGGAGGGATAAATTATTTTTTCACCGGTATCGACATCATAGTTTTTCTGACTGCAACCTGAACTTATTAAGACAGTTGCAATAATAAATAATGGAATAGGTAATGATTTTAAATATTTCATCGTATTAATGATATCCGTGTATTCAGCCCGGTATATGACCGTTAATTCCCGGACGGGTGCCGATACTGATAAATGAGTAATAAAATATCGTGATGATTTTCAGATTGTTAAATAGTAGCGGCTTACGATGTCTTAATCTATCAGTGTTATCCGAAGCGTGACGGGGATATAAATAAAGAGCCCGGCAACGGTAAGCCGGGCAGGAATATGAACATATAATGTTTATTCTGACAAACTGTCGTTCATTACTTTTTGGAACGTTTCCCATCCGCAATAGCCGTTTTTATCAACCGGGCAATTTTTCAGTTCCAGAGTAACTTTTTGCGGTGGTGTTTTTAAGGACAGATAACTGTTATTCCGCAGCTGATCGGAGGACTGATAAATATAGTCAATCTTCACATAGGATTTATTATCCGCTTTATTTGTCCAGCGCTGGAACACTAATTTGCCGCCGATTGGCGTATGTTCATATTGTTCCGGTAACTGATACGGTTTAAATTCCAGTGCGGAAAGCAGCGAGGCAATATTGGAGTCATGCCCGGCCAGGAAGGTAAACTTCGCTTCACTGCCCAGCGCGGCGGCGGCAAAGTGCTGATTAATGTAGTTCAGCAGCGGATGCGCGACATTTTTTGCAATGATACGCGGGGTAAACAGGGATTCCTGGTAGCCGTTTTTCAGCGTATTAAGGACAGTCCACTGCGCTGGTGTGGTGACTTCACCCCAGGCGACCTGGTCTGCCGGGAAACCTTCATAATATTGCAGGTCGATGGCATCCACGGCGGAGTTAGCCATTTTCAGCGGCCCTTTCACGCCCGGCTCTTTACCGGCTTCAATAATAAAGCTGTTTTTACCGTCTGCCAGTGAACAGAGTTTATTGGTTTTGCACTGTTCCGAGTCTTTGATATTCAGCACGTTATTCAGTGCCTGATAGCCCGGCGTCAGATCCAGCCCTTTATAATGACTCTCCATTGCCGCGAGAGCGGCCTGTTTGAACTCTGCGCTGTCATTGGTAATGATCGGGTTAAACACCGGGTCCATGGTGCCGATTTCCGGCTGGTGATTGACGGTGATCGTGCAGCCCGGGAATGCACCGGCGGTAAAGAACTGCGCGGTGGCGATAGTGCGCTGAAGACTGTTGGCATATACATTCAGCTCTTTTTCACCGGTCGGGCACAGAGTATCCGGCAGCAGTTTGTTCTCATCCAGCCACTCGCGGAAATAGTGCCCCATATAGACTTCCAGCGCACCGCCTTTGGTGGTCAGGTAACCGCTCTGCGCATCCCACGCCGGCCAGGTTTTATCGGTGATTTCGGTCAGAATACCGGTGTTGACAATCGGGGTACGCAGGTTGTGGCGGCTCATCACCAGAACCTGTTCCAGTGTCATATCAGCGGCGGATGTATCAGCAAAAGCGGGAAGGGCGGGAGTCAGTAATGCAGCTGCAAGTGAAAGTGTCAGTAAATTTTTTTTCATCCGGAACACTCCTGTTGTCATTATTTTCGGACAGGTATTAATGACTGAAGCGATTCATATTTACCGGGAGCAAACTCCCAAAACAGTGATCAGCACCGGAAATAGCGTTTAAGTAAAGGCGCGGTGAAATTTTTCTTCAGATAAAAGCCGCGCGGCAGTGTTTGTATCGGCTGTCCGTGCGGACCGATAGCTTCTGTGAGTGCCCGGCTGTTGGCCGCTTTCGGGCGGATCTGCATGACCTGGCCGTGACGGGCGGTGATTTGCTCCACTTTTCCCAGCACAATCATATCCATCAGTTCTTCCCAGTCGGCACGCAGCAGGCGCTCTTCCTCATCAGACGGCGACCACAGCAGCGGTGAGCCGACACGGCGCTCTGCCAGCGGGATATGACGCGCACCTTCCACCGGCACCCACAATACGCGGGAGAGTTTATGACGCACATGACACTCGGCCCAGGTTACGCCGCTGTTGCCGGTCAGCGGTGCCACGCAGACAAAGGTGGTTTCCAGCGGCACACCGGATTCATCCACAGGAATGGTTTTCAGCTCGACGCCCAGGTGAGCGAAATCCTGCTCGGCCTTGCTGCCTGCTTCCGCGCCCAGCCAGTATTCCAGCAGCATTCCGACCCAGCCTTTATCACGGCGCAGATCCGGCGGTACCGGTATACCGGCGCAGCCGGCCAGCTCACCGAAAGTAGCACCGGCAAGGGATTGCGCGCGGCTGAGCAGTTCTGATTCACTGGCCGGGGGCAGCGGGGACGGAAAAAGAGGTGTCATGTTATATGCTTAAAAGTTGAACAGTAATATCCGGTAAAATAATACATAGGCATGAATGAAAAATAAATATTATCTAATTTATTGATATATAGCTATTAATTTTCGTCGCAGGAATAACCCCGCCGGGTTGTGCACCTGCATCCTCAGACAATGAACAGGATCTTACACTGAGTTATCCACAGCTTTATGGGATAAGTGGAAAATGACCTCACTACTGGTTTGATTTACAGGCTTGACTTCCGCTTGTTTTCGCGTGTCAGCAGGGGTTTTGCTCACGGATGAGCCACAATCTGTGGATAACCCCGGGTGTGGTCATTTTTTGTCCTGTGTAAGTCTGCGGAAAAAAATACCGGTTAATTTTTCAGACGATTCTCTTTTTTTATTTCTGCATCGAAATGATTTATCAGGGTTTATTTAACGGTTGTGATTTTATCAACCGTGGTCTGTTAAAAACTATACCCCCATTACCCTTGCGTTTTTCACAACTATATCCACAGAAAACGTGAATAAAAGCCGGTTTTTTATCGGAGGGTGTTTATAACTTTGCCTTTTTCTGTGAATTAACTTTCCGGAGGGGTAAACCAGGCGGATTTAAAGTCGAACCAGCCGAAGGTATTCATTTTGACTCCCCGCATACTGCGTTGACCCTGTAATTCAAGCCAGTGATGGAACAGCGGGAACAACATCTGCTGATCAATGATGTGTTCACACCATGCCGCCAGTGACAGTGAGCGCTGCCGCCATTGCTTCAGCGGCGTGTGCAGATCATCCCCCAGACAGCGGCGCAGCAGCGGCAGTTCATACAAGGTGGCAAAGACGGAAAACTCCAGCGGCTTATAAAAGTTGGCGGTGGCCAGCCAGAAATCACTGTCACAATCACCGTTAAACCAGGTATCGTAATCAGTGATATTAATCGTCAGCTTCACACCCTGTTCCGCCAGTAACTGCTGTAATAATTTGCCGATGGCATGATATTCGTGGTGATCCTGATAATACGTCAGAGTCAGTTCTGTCAGATCCGCCGGTTTTTCGCAGGGCGGAATAAGCTTACTGTGATGCCAGCGCAGCAGAAGACCGTAAGCAGGCCACCAGTGGCGCTGATAGAGGGGCTCGCAGTGATACAGCAGATTGACCGGTGTCATCAGGCTGTTGAGCCAGCGGCGGATATCTTCCCGTTCCCCTTTTGCCGAACGTGCATCGTGCAGCAGAAAATAGCAGCCTTCCTCCATCCGGCTGTCGAGTGAATCCCGCTCCGGGCCGTCAGCACCGATATGCAGTGTGGTGCAGACCATTTTCTCTTCCAGTTCCGGCACCACCAGCACAGAGACTTCATCCAGCAGGGCGCGGAAGCCGTAATAGTGATCAAAGGCGCGTATAGTCAGTTTGCGGTCATTATTACAGACGACCTGATACGGCCCGGTACCGATCGGATGGCGGGCGAAATCCGGCAGTTCCTGCCACTCATGGGGCAGAATCGCGGCGTGCGGGCTGCCGGTCAGTACCGGAAACCAGCTGTCAGCCTCACTCAGCGTGATATCAATAATATAAGGCATATCCGAGCGGACAGTGCGGATATGACTGAACAGCGGATGTGTGTCGCGCAGCCGCTCAAAAGAGGAAATGATATCCACCATCTGCAATTCACGGCCGTGATGGAAAAAAATCGCCGGACGCAGCCAGAAACGCCACTGTTTTTCACCGCTCTGCTGCCAGTGGTGTGCCAGCGCCGGAACCGCTTCCCCGTTTTCCTCATTTATCGCGGTCAGTCCGTTAAAAATCTGACTCAGCAGATGAACCTCTGAGCGGCGCAGCGGTGAGCCGGGCAGCAGATTATAAAAAGGACGGTAATAGACAATGCGCAGCAGGCTTTTTCCCTGCCGGAAGCTGCGCTCAAGCTGGGACAGCACCATCTGGCGCATTGCATCCTTATCATTGACCATCGCCACCAGTTTTTCGATATTATCCTGCTCAATCAGCAGTTCGGCGCGGGCGTGCTGTAAATCCCGGCCACTTTGCAGAAAACTGAGCCGTGAGCGCTTACCCCGTCCGGTTTCCGCCTGCCAGCTGAGCCAGCCTGCGGTCTGCATGCTGTTGAGCAGAGAACGGACATGGCGGCGGGAGCAGTGCAGGATATCGGCGATCTCCTGAAGCGTGGTATCGGTTTCCTGACCCTGATGATGCTGCCACAGGCGGATAAACTGGTGCTGGAGGCGTGGTGTGCTCATAAAAGAGGAACTCCGGTCAATTTTCTGTCCATTTTTATTTCCGTATATTACGTCCATACTCAGTGACATTAAAGCAGCTCATGATGTCAGTGTGATACCTGACTCACTCCCGATTCTTGAGTAATGGTGACTGTTACCGCCAGCCGCAAGGCTGGTTTTTTTCTGTCTGACGTTCAGGAAAAATGAGGCGGGGAGGGAAACGGGGAAAAAGCTGCCATCACAAAAGGGGTGATGGCAGGGGTTCAATGGTGGAAATGAATCCGGTTATCAGTTCATAAATGCAGGTTGTTGTGCTTCAAAGCGGGAAATCATATCGTCGTGCTGTAACGTGAGGCCGATACTGTCGAGGCCGTTCATCATGCAGTGACGGCGGAAAGTATCAACGCTGAACGGATATTCCAGTTCACCGGCGATCACTTTCTGGTTTTCCAGATCAACAATAATCTGCGCGCCTTCTGTTTTCTGTACCCAGTTAAAGAGCGCATCAATTGCGTTTTCGGGTAATTTCACCGGCAATAACTGATTGTTGAATGAGTTGCCGTAAAAGATATCCGCAAAGCTCGGCGCAATCACCACTCTGAATCCGTAATCTGTTAAGGCCCACGGTGCATGTTCACGGGAGGAGCCGCAGCCGAAGTTTTCCCGTGCCAGCAGAATCGATGCACCCTGATAGCGCGGGGCGTTGAGGACAAAATCCGGGTTCGGCACCTGTCCGTCATCATCGAGAAAACGCCAGTCGTTGAATAAATGCTGCCCGAAGCCGGTACGGGTCACTTTCTGCAAAAACTGTTTCGGGATAATGGCATCGGTATCCACATTAGCCGCATCCAGTGGTGCGGCAATCCCCTGATGTACAATAAATTTTTCCATGATCATCTCCCTCAGCGCATCTCAATGGTACGGATATCGGCGAAACTGCCGGTGACAGCAGCCGCAGCGGCCATGGCCGGGCTGACCAGGTGAGTACGCCCGCCGCGTCCCTGACGTCCTTCAAAGTTCCGGTTGCTGGTGGAGGCGCAGCGCTCTCCCGGTGCCAGGCGGTCATTGTTCATCGCCAGACACATGGAGCAGCCCGGTAAACGCCATTCAAATCCGGCCTCGGTGAAAATCTTATCCAGACCTTCCGCTTCTGCCTGTGATTTCACCGGTCCGGAGCCGGGCACCACTATCGCCTGCACACCCGGCGCTACTTTACGGCCTTTGGCAACTGCTGCTGCCGCACGTAAATCTTCGATCCGTGAGTTAGTGCAGGAGCCGATAAATACCTTGTCGATTTTCACATCGGTTAATTTGGCGCCCGGTGTTAAATCCATATACGCCAGTGCTTTTTCTGCCGAGGCTCTCTCCACCGGGTCGGTAAAGCTGTCCGGTGCGGGAATAGCGCGGCTGATATCAATCACCTGACCGGGATTGGTACCCCAGGTGACCTGCGGGGCGATATCCGCAGCATTAATAATAATTTCCGCGTCATATTCCGCATCCGGATCACTTTTCAGTGTCTGCCAGTAAGCGACAGCGGCATCCCAGTCCGCACCCTGCGGGGAGAACTGACGGCCTTTCAGATAATCAAAGGTGGTCTGATCCGGGGCAATCATTCCGCCTTTGGCGCCCATCTCGATAGCCATATTACAAACGGTCATCCGGCCCTCCATGGAGAGCGCCTCGATGGCGTCACCGCAGAACTCCGCGATATAGCCGGTGCCGCCCGCGCTGCCGGTGTGGCCGATAATCGCCAGCACAATATCTTTGGCGGTAATTCCGGGAGCGACTTTGCCGCGCACTTCAATTTTCAGGGTTTTGGCGCGTGCCTGCTTCAGCGTCTGGGTCGCTAATACATGCTCCACCTCTGAGGTGCCGATACCAAAAGCCAGTGAACCGAATGCACCGTGGGTGGCGGTGTGGGAGTCACCGCAGACAATCGTCATGCCCGGCAGAGTGATGCCCTGTTCCGGCCCCATCACATGCACGATGCCCTGATACGGATGGTTCAGATCATAGAGGCGGACACCAAAGGCCTCACAGTTTTTGATCAGTTCCTGCATCTGATTACGGGCCATTTCGCCACAGGCGTTAATATCTTTGGTTTGTGTGGAGACGTTGTGATCCATGGTGGCAAAGGTTTTCTCCGGGCGGCGAACCGGGCGGTTTTTTGCCCGTAATCCGTCAAATGCCTGCGGTGACGTCACTTCATGCACCAGGTGGCGGTCGATATACAGGATCGGCGTTTCGTTTGCTTCTTCGCGAACCACATGGGCATCATATAATTTCTGATATAAAGTTTTTCCTGTGCTCATCTTAAGCCCCTTCTGTAATCAAACGCGCGATAATGTCGCCCATTTCGTCCGTGGTCACACTCTTGCCGCTTCCGGCCACGTCACGGGTGCGGTGTCCGGCATTCAGCGCCTGGTTTACCGCGTTTTCAATGCTGTCTGCCGCTGCATCCTGCCCGCAGCTGAAGCGCAGCATCATGGCGGCGGATAAAATCTGTGCCACCGGGTTGGCAATATTTTGTCCGGCGATATCCGGCGCAGAGCCGCCGGCCGGCTCATACAGGCCGAATTTTTTCTCATTCAGGCTGGCTGACGGCAGCATACCCATGGATCCGGTGATCATCGCGCATTCGTCGGAGATAATGTCGCCGAACAGATTGGAGCAGAGGATGACATCAAACTGCGACGGATCTTTCACCATCTGCATGGCGGCGTTATCGATATACATGTGTGACAGCGTGACATCCGGATACTCTTTGGCGATTTCAGTGACCACTTCGCGCCATAATACGGAGCTTTGCAGCACATTGGCCTTATCAATCGATGTCACCTGACCGCGGCGTTTTTGTGCGGAGGCAAAGGCGATACGGGCGATGCGCTCAATTTCATAGCGGTGATACACCTCGGTATCATAAGCACGCTCATATTTTCCTTCGCCTTCACGGCCTTTCGGCTGTCCGAAGTAGATACCGCCGGTCAGTTCGCGGACACACAGGATATCGAATCCGCGGGCCGCGATATCACTGCGCAGCGGGCAGAACGCTTCCAGCGCCGGGTAGAGTCTGGCCGTGCGCAGGTTGCTGAATAATTTGAAATGTGCACGCAGCGGGAGCAGGGCACCGCGCTCCGGCTGTGAGTCCGGCGGCAGTTTTTCCCATTTCGGACCGCCGACAGAGCCGAACAGCACCGCATCAGCCTGCTCACAGCCTTTCAGTGTGGCGGGCGGCAGCGGGTGGCCGTGGTTGTCGATGGCAATACCGCCGACATCATATTCACTGGTGGTGATGGTCAGGTTAAAGCGGCTGCGCACGGCATCCAGCACTTTATAAGCCTGTGCCATAATTTCAGGGCCGATTCCGTCGCCCGGTAAAACTGCAATATGAAATTGTTCCGACATAATTACACCGCTTCCTTTGTCTCTGTATTGTTGTTATGAGTATTGTTATGAGTATCGTTGTGCATGTTGTTATCTGACTGTATCCGCCGTTTTTCTTCTTTTACCTGTCCGGCACGCCAGATGCTGTTAACAGCGTGGATCATGGCCTGAGCGGAGGATTCGACAATATCGGTTGCCAGTCCCATGCCGTGGAATTTGCGGCCTTCATACTCCACCACGATGTTGACCTGTCCCAGTGCATCCGTTCCCTGACCTTTGGCGGTCAGCTGATAGGCGGCGAGGGTCAGCGGATACCCCGCGATACGGCGGATAGCTTCATACGCCGCATCCACCGGGCCGTTCCCCTGCGCGGATTCCGAGATGATTTCATCCCCGGCCTGCATTCTGACGGTTGCTGACGCTTTAACACCGGTACCGGACTGGGTGTTGAGGAACGCCAGCGAGAAATGCTCCGGCTCCTGATGCTGCTGTTTCATAAACACCAGCGCTTCCAGGTCGTAATCAAAGACCTGACCTTTCTTGTCCGCCAGTTGCAGAAAGTCCGCGTATAACTCATCCAGGTTATAATCGTCTTCCTGGTAGCCCATTTCCGCCATCCGGTGTTTCACTGCCGCACGGCCGGAGCGGGAGGTCAGGTTGATTAAGTTATCTTTCAGGCCGATGCTGTCCGGCGTCATGATTTCGTAGGTTTCGCGGTTTTTGATCACACCGTCCTGGTGAATACCGGAGGAGTGAGAGAACGCATTACTGCCGACCACGGCTTTGTTCGGTGGTACCGGCGTATTGCATAACTGGCTGACCAACTGGCTGGTACGGTAAATCTCTTTGTGATTGATCCCGGTGCGTACGCCCAGCATTTTTTCCCGCACTTTAATCGCCATAATGACTTCTTCCAGCGCACAGTTTCCGGCGCGCTCACCTAATCCGTTGATAGTACCTTCAATCTGGCGGGCACCCGCCTGTACGGCAGTGATAGAGTTGGCAACGGACATGCCCAGGTCGTCATGGCAGTGGACGGAAATGATGGTTTTGTCGATATTCGGTACGCGGTTGAACAATTCACTGATAATGCCGCCGAACTGGTACGGGGTGGTGTAACCGACGGTATCAGGAATATTGACAGTCGTGGCACCGGCGTTAATCGCAGCTTCGACAATACGGCATAAGTCATCAATATCGGTACGCCCGGCGTCTTCGCAGGAGAACTCGACGTCATCGGTAAAGCGGCGGGCATGTTTAATCGAGCCGACCGCCATATCGATGATGTCAGCAAAGGTCTTGCGCAGTTTGGTTTTGACGTGAATACCGGAGGTCGCGAGCACCATATGCAACCGGAACGCTTCCGCGACTTTCAGGGATTCGGCAGCCGCGTCAATGTCACCGATTACACAACGGGATAAGGCAGCGATACGGCTGTTTTTGATTTCGCGGGCGATGGTCTGCACCGACTGAAAATCACCGGGCGAGGAGACAGGGAAACCGGCCTCGATAATATCAACCCCCATGCGTTCGAGCTGGAAAGCAATCTGTAATTTCTCTTTGACACTGAGACTGGCCTGTAATGCCTGCTCGCCGTCACGCAGTGTGGTATCAAAAATGATGACGTTATCGCTCATGTTGTGATCCTCTCGGTTATTTCTTGTTCTGTTTTCCGGTTTGCAGGTATAAAAAAACCCGCGACATTGCGCGGGTTTCTCAGGTCTCAGGGAGAAAGTTATGAGGAACTTCCGGCCATAAGCCCGCCACGCGCAGTTAAGGCGATAATTAGCAGGCTGTTTAGGCGGAAAGTGAAAGACATAGTAATAACCTTCTCAGTAAATTCAGTGGCACGGAACACAAGGTTTATCCGTGGCGATGTATTATTGATACTGAATATAAAAAGCGCTGTCAACTCTCCTGTTTCGCCGGAGATACTGAGCAACGGAGAAAAAAAGCACCAAATGCAGATAAAGTGACTAATTTATAAAAATTAATCAGCGTTTTCATCTATAAGTCAGCTAAATGATTGGGCTAATATTTTTACAGAATTTTTTTGCGGATAATCTGAATCAGTTGAGTCGGCAGGGAATACGGTATCCGGCGGTCAGGTTACCGCCGGTGACAGGTGAGATATTCATTGAACAGTTTATTTTTTCGGTTACGTCAGTAAAAGAAATCAGATTTTTTCTGCTGATAAAAGATAATTTTGTTATGAATAAACACAATCTTTGTTTTATTATCTCATTGCATGGAAACTAAATGAATAAAGCAGTGTTGATGTATTAGTTGCATGAATAAATAACTGACTTTAAATATTTAAATAGTATGCATTGTGATGATGATGCGCACCCGCGTATTCAGAACCATACAAGGAAGAGACTCAATTATTAATTGGATAATCAATTGAGATAATAGATTTCAATTTTGTATTTATCTGCTGTTTCAGTATGGCGGCGGATAGCTTATTGAAGTCATTATAATCATTTATTGGAGTTTAAGATGACTGAATACACCTCAGTGGCAGAAGTAAAAAAAGAATCCGGTGAAACACAGCTGCGCAATGTGGATCTTAATCTGCTGACGGTTTTTGATGCGGTAATGCAGATGCAGAACGTCACCCGGGCTGCTGAACTTTTAGGTATGTCGCAACCGGCTGTCAGTAATGCGGTGTCACGGCTTAAGGTTATGTTTAATGATGAATTATTTGTCCGTTTTGGCCGCGGGATTCAGCCGACTGCGCGCGCCAAACAGCTGTTCGGTCCGGTCAGACAGGCATTGCAGCTGGTGCATAACGAGCTGCCGGGTGCCGGTTTTGAACCGGGCAGCAGTGAGCGGGTATTTAACCTGGCCATTTCCAGTCCGCTGGATATCCGGCTGACAGATAAAATAATCGAACAGGTTAAACTTCACAGTGAAAATATCGATGTTAATATTCAGTCTTATATGAATTCACAGATCGAGCATAACCTGAAATATCAGGAAACGGATTTTGCTATCAGTTATAATCGTTTCGATAAGCCGGATTACAGTCATCACTTATTATTTAATGATCAGTTATCATTGGTTGCTGCCCGTAACCATCCCCGCATACAATATACCGTTACCGAGAAACAGATATTCACCGAACAGCATGCGGTGGTATCCCTGGACTTAATTGATTCATTCAGTTCACCGTATTATGAAAATAATGAATTACTCCGGGCTATCGTTTATCAGGGAACCAATTTAGTCAGTGTACTGAATATTGTGTCTAAAACGGAATTGGTGGCGATCGCGCCGAAGTGGCTGATCCAGCTCTATTCTCATGTCCTGCCGATTCAGGAAGTGCAGCTGCCGTGGGATAAAGTCAGCCGTCCGGCGTTTCTGATCTGGCATGAGGCCTGTACCCGCGATAAAGGTCATCAGTGGATGAAAGCACTGCTGACGCAATTTACACATCATATCTAATCAGTCATTTAATTCATTTATCTCTCCGGCAGGCAAATACGCCTGCCGGCGCTTTTTTGTGATCCCGCCATTGCAAAGATAACTAAATTTGCTTTTGTTCCCGGAGACAACAGGCTACACTTGCGGAAAAATTTAAGCGTACAACTGTAAGCTGAAAATCATTACATAACGTGAAACCGTACAGTCTGACGGCTCAGTAAAGGAAACGCGTGTGACAACAACAAATTTGCATCACTATCATTTAGTGACGCGGCTGCAACAGCAAAAACAGCGCCGGGGTGACAAAACCGCACTGCGACAGTGGTGTGAACAGGGTCAGCATATTGATTTTACCTGGCAGCAGGCCGGGACGTTCAGTGAAAATCTGGCGGAAGCCCTGCTGGCGGAAGGGGTTAAGGTTCAGGAAAATGTCGCCATTTTCTCACACAACAGCGCCCTGTGGACATTAACTGATCTGGCTGTTCTTCAGTGCCGCGCCATTGTGGTACCGCTCTATGCGACCAGCAGTGATGATCAGGCGGCCTATATTCTCAATGACGCGCAGGTGCGTATCCTGTTTGTGGACGGTCAGAAACAGGCGGAAATTGCTCTGTCGCTGCTCTCTCTCTGCCCGTCTCTGCAGAAAATCATCATCATGAATCCGGAAAACACGGCGATCCCGTCTCATCCGGCGGTCTGTACACTGCGCCAGTTTATGAACGGGCACGACGGCAGTTATGCCGGAGAGTTGGCGCAGCGCATCGCGGATTGCTCTCTTGATGACCTTTTCACTCTGATTTACACCTCCGGAACCACCGGCGAACCGAAAGGCGTGATGCTGGATTACCGCAATATGGCTGCCCAGCTGTATCTGCATGATGAGCGGCTGACGCTGACCGAAGATGATGTCTCTCTCTGCTTCCTGCCGCTGACACACGTTTTTGAGCGCGCCTGGAGTTTCTATGTGATGCATACCGGCGCGCTGAATGTGTATCTCAGTGATACCAATCTGGTGCGCAAAGCGATGGTATCGGTAAAACCGACCGTGATGTGTGCGGTGCCGCGTTTCTATGAGAAAGTGTTCAGCGGTATTTACGAAAAAGTGGCACAGGCGCCGTGGTATAAGCGTGCGTTATTTCACTGGGCGGTACGTACCGGCAAAAAAACACTGGATGCACAGCAGCGCGGTGAAAAGCTGTCATGGCTGGCTGCGCGCTGTGATCAGTTTGCTCAGAAAAAAGTGCTCGGCAAACTGCGTGATGTCCTCGGCGGCAATGTCCGTTTCTTACCGGCAGCGGGTGCGCGGCTGGATGATGAAATTATCCGCTTTTTCCTCGCTGTCGGTATTAATATCAAATACGGTTACGGCATGACAGAAACCTGTGCCACGGTATCCTGCTGGGAAAACAGCGGCTATCAGCTCGGCTCTATCGGTGTGCCGCTGCCGGATGTGGAAGTACGTATTGGTGAGGAAAATGAGATCCAGGTACGCGGGCCGGTAGTGATGCGCGGCTATTACAATAAGCCGGAAGAGACCCGTCAGGCGTTTACTGATGATGGCTGGCTGCGGACCGGTGATGCCGGTGCACTGGATGAGAAAGGCAATCTGTTTATCACGGAACGCCTGAAAGATCTGATGAAAACCTCCAACGGCAAATATATTGCGCCGCAGATGCTGGAAGGGACACTGGGACAGGATCGCTTTATCGAGCATATCGCAGTGGTGGCGGATGCGCGTAAGTTTGTCTCCGCACTGATTGTGCCGTGCTTTGACACTCTGGAAGAGCATGCCCGGGCGCTGAATCTGAAATACCATGACCGGATGGAACTGCTGAAAAACAGCCAGATTGTGGCGCTGTTTGAAAGCCGTCTGAAAGAGTTGCAGAAAAATATCGCTGCATTCCATCAGGTTAAGCGTTTCACACTGTTACCGCAGAATTTCTCCATGGAACTCGGTGAGCTGACGCCGACGCTGAAGCTGCGCCGTAAAGTGATCGCCCAGCGCTATCAGCGTGAAATTGAATCGATGTATACGGAATAATTCTCTCTGCGGCACTGCCGGTTTTCTGTGCAGTGCCGTTTTTATATCCCGCCGGTTTTTCCCCCTCTCTCAGTGAACTCTGCTTTGTGATTTCCTGCCACAGGCATGATCGTCTGCGGATCATGACATTTCCTTTATTCCTGTGGTTTTCCGCTTTTTGCTCCCCGAAAAACGCATTTGCCAGCGCTGTCATTTTATCGTTATGTTAATCCTCAGATAACTAAAAACAGACAAACACATCACTTGCAGTTACAACCCGTAATCACGGGCAGGAGAGCATTTATGGAGAGGTTGACTGGAGCAGAAATGATTGTGCGCTCCCTGATTGATGAGGGCGTGTCACACGTATTCGGCTATCCGGGCGGGGCGGTTCTGGATATTTATGATGCACTGCATACCGTGGGCGGTATCGGGCATATTCTGGTGCGTCACGAGCAGGCGGCTGTGCATATGGCGGACGGCTATGCCCGCGCGACCGGTAAAACCGGTGTGGTGCTGGTCACATCCGGGCCGGGGGCGACCAATGCCATTACCGGCATTGCCACCGCCTATATGGATTCCGTGCCGCTGGTGGTGCTCTCCGGCCAGGTGGCGAGCGCGCTGATCGGTAACGATGCTTTCCAGGAAGTGGATATGGTGGGGATCTCCCGGCCGGTCGTGAAACACAGTTACCTGGTGCATGATGTCGCGGATATTCCCGCCACCATCAAAAAAGCCTTTTATCTGGCGCAAACCGGCCGCCCCGGTCCGGTGGTGATTGATTTCCCCAAAGATATTGTCCAGCAGCAGCATGAATACAGCTACCCGGCCCGGGTCAGTCTGCGCTCCTATAACCCGACCGGTGCCGGTCACAAAGGGCAGATCAAACGCGCGCTTATCACGCTGATGCAGGCGAAACGTCCTGTCATGTATATCGGCGGAGGTGCCATCAGTGCCGGATGCAGCCCGGAGATTTTCACCCTTGCGGATAAACTGCGTCTGCCGGTGGCGCTCTCCCTGATGGGACTGGGCGCGTTTCCGGGCACTCATCCGCAGTGCGTCGGCATGCTGGGTATGCACGGTACGTATGAAGCGAACAACACCATGCACCACAGTGATGTGATTTTTGCCGTCGGTGTCCGCTTTGATGACCGGACCACCAATAACCTGGCGAAATACTGCCCGCAGGCAACGGTTATTCATATCGATGTCGATCCGGCGTCTATTTCAAAAACGGTGGCGGCGGATATTCCGATAGTCGGCGATGCAAAACTGTGTCTTGCGCAGATGCTGTTACAGCTTGAATCTCTGACCGATGAGCAGGATCCTGATGCGCTGTGCGACTGGTGGCGCCGTATTGATCAGTGGAAAGCGAAACAATGTCTGACGATCGACGAGAGCGGGGAAAAAATCAAACCGCAGACCGTGATCCGTACATTATGGGAGCTGACAGAAGGACAGGCGTATGTGACGTCTGACGTCGGTCAGCACCAGATGTTTGCCGCGCTCTATTACCCGTTTGATGAACCGCGCCGCTGGATCAACTCCGGCGGACTCGGCACGATGGGCTTCGGCCTGCCGGCGGCACTGGGCGTCCGGCTGGCAAAACCGGATGATATGGTGGTGTGTGTCACCGGGGACGGCAGTATTCAGATGAATATTCAGGAGCTGTCCACCGCATTACAGTTCGGGCTGCCGGTGCTGGTGCTCAATCTGAACAACCGTTTCCTCGGTATGGTGAAACAGTGGCAGGATATGGTCTATCACGGCCGTCACTCCCACTCCTATATGGATTCACTGCCTGATTTTGTCCGGCTGGCGGAGGCTTACGGGCATGTTGGCATCAGTATCAGTGATAAAGCCACGCTGCGTGAACAGCTTGCGGAAGCTCTGCGTATTGTCCGTGAAGAGAAGCGGCTGGTGTTCGCCGATGTGATGGTGGATGAAAAAGAGCATGTTTATCCGATGCAGATCCGCAACGGCGGGATGGATGAAATGTGGTTAAGCAAAACGGAGAGGACCTGATCATGCGCCGGATTCTGTCAATCTTATTAGAAAACGAAACAGGGGCGTTATCCCGTGTGGCAGGGCTTTTTTCCCAGCGCGGGTATAATATCGAAAGTATCACCGCTGCCCCGACGGATGACCCGTCACTGTTCCGCCTGACCATCCAGACCAAAGGGGATGCGCGGGTGCTGGAACAGATTGAAAAGCAGCTTAATAAGCTGGTGGATGTGTTCCGTGTCACAGAACTGACCGCTGCCTCCCACATTGAGCGCGAGGTGATGCTGGTCAAATTACAGGCCAGCGGCTACGGGCGGGATGAGGTCAAACGCAGTACTGATATCTTCCGCGGGCAGATTGTCGATGTGACGGCGACGCTCTACACCGTACAGCTGACCGGCACCACTGAAAAGCTGGATGCCTTTCTGGATGCGGTGCGCGGCTTTGCTGAAATCGTTGAGATTGCCCGCTCCGGCATCGTCGGGATGTCGCGCGGTGAAAAAATAATGCGGTGAAATATTTGCGGTGAAAGGGTAAACTGATCACTCTTCTTATTTGGCCCGTTGTTCGGGCCGTTTCCTGATTTGTAAGGGGTTAACGTGAAACTGGATGAAATCGCCCGCCTTGCCGGTGTGTCGCGCACGACGGCCAGTTATGTCATCAACGGAAAAGCAAAACAATATCGTGTGAGTGACAAAACTGTCGAAAAAGTGATGGCGGTGGTTCGTGAACATAATTACCATCCGAATGCGGTAGCCGCCGGTCTGCGTGCAGGCCGTACCCGCTCTATCGGACTGGTGATCCCGGATTTGGAGAACACCAGCTATACCCGCATCGCAAATTATCTGGAGCGCCAGGCGCGCAGCCGTGGTTATCAGCTGCTGATCGCCTGCTCCGAAGACCAGCCTGACAACGAAATCCGTTGTGTGGAACACCTGTTACAGCGTCAGGTGGATGCGATTATCGTTTCCACCGCTCTGCCGCCGGAGCATCCGTTCTATCAGCGCTGGGCAAACCGCTCGCTGCCGATTGTCGCGCTTGACCGTGCACTGGAAAATGAGCACTTTATCAGTGTGGTCGGGGATGACTTTGAGGACGCCAAAATGCTGGCATCCGAATTGCGTCAGTTCCCTGCAGAATCGGTGGTTTATCTCGGCGCGTTACCGGAACTTTCCGTCAGTTTCCTGCGTGAGCAGGGATTCCGCGAAGCCTGGGAAGGTGATGCACGTAACGTGAATTTCCTGTATGCCGACAGCTATGAGCGTGACGCCGCCGCGAAAGCGTTTGACAGCTGGCTGGAAAACAACCCGATGCCGGACGCACTGTTCACCACATCGTTCGCGCTGTTACAGGGTGTGATGGATGCCACACTGGCCCGCAGCGGTCGTCTGCCGGGGCAGCTGGTGATCGCGACCTTCGGTGATCATGAACTGCTGGATTTCCTTGAGTGTCCGGTTCTGTCCGTCGCGCAGCGTCATCGTGACATTGCGGAGCGTGTACTGGAGCTGGTGCTGGCAAGCCTGGATGAAAAACAGAAACCGGCCGCGGGTATTACCCGGATCCGCCGTGATCTGTGCCGCCGCGGAAGTCTGAGCCGCCGGTAATATTCAGACAGTAAAATCATTTTTTTTTCTGATACCTGTACGGAAACGTATAGGTATTTTTATTTATATCCGCCGAAAACAGATGAAAAACCCTTTTTGGGAGGAATCCTAAGATTTTTTTTCAATTCTGCTGATTGACAGAAATTGACAATTTTCACAGAACCCCTTTTTTCCCCGGCAAATACACTTATTGTGGTTATGGGTATATAGCGAAAATTATCATCCATTCCGTTTTAAAATAGTTATCTTATTGATATGATGAATTTTATATTTTCAAATATCAGATAATCACGCACTGTAACAGAAAGTAACAGCACAGATAACTGAAATAAAAATTCCGGGGGGGTTACCCGGGTGGTCAATTTTTATCCTGAAAGTGAGGGGTACCTCGCAAAAATGCATCTTTCTTTCGTCAGATTCGGTATAATTTGCCCCGGTTAACCGAGTGCGTATTATGTGAATTTTTTTCTGATTTGAATCAGTGTGTTACCTCACTTCTGTTCCCTGAAGCAAAAAATCCCATATTTTCTCACCCCTTTATTCCCCGATAACGGAAACGGAACCTTGTCAGCTCTGGCTTGACAAGCTTTTCGTACCATTCGTAAACTCTGTTGGTGGGGAATTGTGGGTGAAAGTGGTAGTTCGGGGTAAAACTGAGCGGAGAAACGTATGTTTCGCGGGGCAACACTGGTTAATCTTGACAGCAAAGGGCGCATAACCGTACCGGCACGGTACCGGTCGCTGCTTGCTGAAAAGTCGGAAGGTCAGATGGTCTGCACTATCGATCTCCACCAGCCGTGTCTGCTGCTTTACACCTTACCGGAATGGGAACTGATCGAACTGAAGCTGGCACAATTGTCCACCATGGACCCGACAGAACGCCGTGTTCAGCGTCTGCTGCTGGGTCATGCCACTGAATGTCAGATGGACAGTGCGGGACGTCTTTTGTTAGCCGGTACACTGCGCACACATGCGCGGTTAACCAAAGAAGTCATGCTGGTCGGGCAGTTCAACAAGTTTGAGCTGTGGGACGAACAGACGTGGTATCAGCAGGTACAGGATGATATTGCTGCCGGGCAGACGGCATCCGGACCTTTATCCGCCCGGTTACAGGATTTATCACTTTAAATGGCAGAGAGTCAGTTTCAGCATACCAGTGTTTTACTGGATGAGGCCGTTAACGGATTACAGATCCGTGAAGACGGTATTTATATCGACGGCACATTCGGCCGTGGCGGGCATTCCCGTCTGATTTTATCAAAACTCGGGGCACAGGGGCGTCTGATCGCTATTGACCGGGACCCGCAGGCAATTGCCGCAGCGGCACAGATTGACGACCCGCGTTTTTCCATTATTCACGGTCCGTTTTCCGGTATCGCCGGTTATGTGAATGAGCTGGAACTGGGCGGACAGATTGATGGTGTTCTGCTCGATCTGGGCGTATCTTCCCCGCAACTGGATGATGCGGAGCGCGGATTCTCCTTTATGCGTGACGGGCCGCTGGATATGCGCATGGACCCGACGCGGGGAATTTCTGCCGCACAGTGGCTGACCGAAGCCAAAGAAGAAGATATTGCGTGGGTACTGAAAAACTTCGGCGAAGAGCGTTTTTCAAAACGGATCGCCCGCGCCATCGTTGAACGGAACAAGACAGAAGAGCCGCTGACACGGACAAAACAGCTGGCAGAACTGATTGCCGCGGTGTCACCGGTGAAAGAAAAGCACAAGCATCCGGCGACCCGCAGCTTCCAGGCAATCCGCATCTATGTGAACAGTGAACTGGATGAAATCCGCCAGGCACTGACCGGTGCACTGAGTATTCTGGCACCGGGCGGACGTTTATCCGTGATCAGCTTCCACTCACTGGAAGACCGGATTGTAAAACAGTTTATGCGCAACGAAAGCCGCGGACCGCAGGTCCCGCACGGATTACCGCTGACGGAAGAGCAACTGAAAGCGCACGGCACACCGGCACTGAAACTGGCGGGAAAAATGAAACCGTCGGAGCAGGAAATCAGTGTTAACCCGCGTGCCCGCAGCTCTGTACTGCGCTTTGCGGAGAAAGCATGACCACAGAACGGCACAATTTAGCCCGCGTTATTTGTCGTGACCTGCTGCGCCACGGATTTATCCCTGCGATTTTATTTATCGCCGTGATCGTCAGCGCAATTTTTGTGGTTATCACGGCACATAAAACACGTCTGCTGACCGCAGAGCGGGAACATCTTGTGCTGGAGCGTAACTCGCTGGATATCGAATGGCGTAACCTGATTCTGGAAGAGAACGCCCTGGGGGATCACAGCCGTGTCGAGCGCCTGTCCGTTGAGCGTCTCAGTATGCAGCATGTGGATCCGGCAAACGAAAAAATTGTCGTAACGAAATGACGAAGGCATGAAAAGCAAAAAATCAGCAGGCAAAACGCAGGGCGGAGCCCGTATCAAACGTCCGGAAGAAAAAGCCAGTTTTATCAGCTGGCGTTTTGCGTTGTTATGCGGCGGTATCGGGATTGCCCTCGCCGCACTGCTGATCCGGGTGGCGTATTTACAGATTATCAACCCGGACATGCTGGTGAAAGAAGGTGACATGCGTTCGCTGCGTGTCCAGGAGATCCCGACCGCACGCGGCATGATCAGCGACCGTATGGGGCGGCCTCTGGCAGTCAGTGTGCCGGTGAATGCGGTCTGGGCAGACCCGAAAGAGTTAGCTGACAAAGGCGGGGTAGGGGATGACACCCGCTGGCGTGCACTGTCCGAAGCGCTGAATATTCCGCTCGACCAGGTGAAAAGCAAAGTCACGGCAAACCCGAAAGGTCGCTTTGTTTACCTGGCGCGCCAGGTCAACCCGACCATCGGCGATTACGTGAAAAAACTGAATCTGCCGGGAATTTATTTACAGGCAGAATCAAAACGGTATTACCCGTCCGGTTCAGTCACCGCTCACATTATCGGTGTTACCAACATTGATGATGAGGGGATTGAAGGGGTCGAAAAAAGCTTTGACCGCTGGCTGACCGGGGTTCCGGGACAGCGGACAGTCCGGAAAGACCGCGGCGGCCGTGTTATTGAAGACACCATCGCCCGTGAAAGTCAGGCCGGACACAACCTGACACTCAGTATTGATGAACGTTTACAGGCGCTGGTATACCGCGAAATCAGCAGTGCGGTGGCACTGAACAAGGCGGAATCCGGCACAGCGATTCTGGTGGATGTGAACACCGGGGAAATTCTGGCGATGGCGAACAGCCCGTCCTATAACCCCAACAACCTCCAGGGAACGCCGAAAGATGCCATGCGTAACCGTGCTATCACCGATATTTTTGAACCGGGCTCGACGGTAAAACCTCTGGTGGTGATGAGTGCGCTGCACAATAACATCATCAAACCGAACAGCGTGGTGAATACTTATCCGTACCGGATCAGTGGTCATGAAATCAAAGACGTAGGCCGTTATGCCGAACTGACCATCACCGGTATTTTACAGAAATCGAGTAACGTAGGGGTTTCAAGACTTGCGTTAGCGATGCCCGCTCAGGAACTCGTGGACGTCTATTCGCGTTTCGGGCTGGGAAAACCGACCAATCTGGGGCTGGTCGGGGAAAGCAGTGGCATATATCCAAGTAAAAAAACACGGTGGTCTGAACTTGAAAGGGCCACCTTTTCTTTCGGCTACGGGCTGATGGTAACACCGTTACAGTTAGCGCGGGCCTATGCAACAATCGGCAGTTTCGGGATCTACCGCCCGCTGTCCATTACGAAAGTGGACCCGCCTGTACCGGGTACCCGCGTCTTCCCTGAGCCGGTGATGAAAACCGTGGTTCAGATGATGGAAAGTGTTGCGTTACCGGGCGGCGGCGGAACGCGCGCTGCGATCAAAGGGTATCGCGTGGCGATTAAAACCGGGACCGCGAAAAAAGTGGGCGACGACGGAAAGTACGTGAACCGCTATATCGCCTACACCGCCGGGGTTGCGCCGGCAAGCCGTCCGCGTTTTGCTCTGGTTGTGATCATCAACGACCCGCAGGGCGGCAAGTATTACGGGGGTGCGATCTCCGCACCGGTATTCGGTGCCATCATGGGCGGTGTTCTGCGGACAATGAACGTGGAACCGGATGCGCTGACACCGGAAGAACAAACCAATGAAGTGGTTACTAATAAACCAAAAGAGGGTACAAGTGGCAGATCGTAATTTGCGCGATTTACTCGCGCCGCTCGGTGTTGATGCACCGGCTAAGGCGTTACGTGATATGACCCTGGACAGCCGCAAAGCGGCTGCCGGTGATCTGTTCCTGGCGGTAAAAGGCCACCAGTCTGACGGGCGTCACTACATTCCTCAGGCCATCGCTCAGGGCGTGGCTGCCGTGGCGGCGGAAGCGGATGGTGCGGCGGAAGACGGCAGTGTGCAGGTACTGCATGGTGTACCGGTGGTTTACCTCAGCCATCTGAATGAAAAATTATCCCGTCTGGCCGGTGAGTTCTATCACCATCCGGCGGAGCGTCTGAAACTGATCGGTGTTACCGGGACTAACGGTAAAACCACTACCACTCAGCTGCTGGCGCAGTGGACACAGGCGATGGGCGAAACCAGCGCTGTGATGGGAACAGTCGGTAACGGGCTGCTCGGTCATGTGATCCAGACAGAAAACACTACCGGCTCTGCGGTGGATATCCAGCTCGAACTGGACAAACTGGCAAAAAAAGGTGCCACCGTGGCGGCGATGGAAGTCTCCTCTCACGGACTGGTGCAAAGCCGTGTGGCGGCACTGCCGTTCCGTGCTGCCGTCTTTACCAACTTAAGCCGTGACCACCTCGATTACCACGGTGATATGGCTAATTATGAAGCTGCCAAATGGCTGCTGTTCTCAACCCATCACAGCGAACAAAAAATTATTAATGCGGATGATGAGACCGGGCTGAAATGGCTGGCAAAACTGCCGGAAGCGGTAGCCGTCACAATGGAAGATAACCTGCCCGCCAACTGGCAGGGGCGTTTCCTGAAAGCCGTTTCTGTGAATTATCACGACAGCGGTGCTCACATCGCCTTTACCTCAAGCTGGGGTGACGGTGAACTGGACAGCCCGCTGATGGGCGCCTTTAACGTCAGCAATCTGCTGGTGGCTGCGGCAACACTGCTGGCCCTGGGTTATGACCTGAAAGCATTGCTGAACAGCGCAACCGCGTTAACACCGGTCTGCGGCCGGATGGAAGTGTTCACGGCGGATAACCGTCCGACCGTTGTGGTGGATTACGCCCACACCCCGGATGCACTGGAAAAAGCCCTGAGTGCGGCGCGTCTGCATACCAAAGGCAAGCTGTGGTGTGTCTTCGGCTGCGGCGGTGACCGCGATAAAGGCAAACGTCCGCTGATGGGCGCAATCGCTGAGCAGGAGTCCGATGTGGTGGTGATCACGGACGACAATCCGCGCAGCGAAGAGCCGCAGGCTATCATCAATGACATTATGGCAGGACTGGTTGATACCTCCCGCGCACTGCCGATCCCGGGACGTGCGGAAGCTGTGACATTTGCGGTGATGCAGGCAAAACCGGACGACGTGGTGCTGGTGGCAGGAAAAGGACATGAGGATTATCAGCTGGTCGGCAACCGCCGTCTGGATTACTCTGACCGTCTGACCGTCGCCCGCCTGCTGGGAGTGATGGCATGATCCCGTTCTCCCTTGCTGATATCGCACAACTGACCGCCGGGGAGCTTATCCTCAGCGGCCACGCGTCATCAGAAATGATTGAGAGCATTACCACTGACAGCCGCACTATCGGTGAACGTGCCTTGTTTATCGCCCTGGCCGGTGAACGTTTTGATGCTCATGATTTTATTGCGGATGTAGCCGCGAAAGGGGTTGCCGCTGTTCTGGTCAACCGTCGTATGGATGTGAACTGTCCGCAGATTATCGTTAAAGATACCCGCCTGGCGCTGGGTACGGTGGCAAAAGGCAACCGTGACCGCAGCGGGGCAAAGGTCGTCGCGCTGACCGGATCTTCCGGCAAAACGTCTGTCAAAGAGATGACGGCTGCCATTTTACAGCAAGCAGGCGAAACGCTGTTTACCGCCGGTAACTTTAACAATGATATCGGTGTACCGCTGACACTGCTGCGTCTGACAGAAAAACATCAGTTTGCGGTGATTGAACTGGGTGCCAACCACACCGGTGAAATCGCCTATACCGCGGCGATGACACATCCGCAGACTGTACTGGTGAATAACCTGTTTGCCGCCCATATCGGTGAATTTGGTTCCGCAGAGGCCATCGCACAGGCGAAAGGGGAAATTTTCACCGGCCTGACGGACGAAGGCACCGCCATTATTAATCTCGAAAGCAATGATATCACTCACTGGCAGGCTCATCTGACCCCGCGCCAGACCCGCTGGAGTTTCTCCGTTGATCCGCATCCGCAGGCTGATTTTTACGCCACCGGTGTGGTGATGAATCCGCTGACCACCGATTTTACCCTGCACACACCGGCAGGCAGCACTGCTGTCACCCTGCCGCAGCCGGGGCGTCACAATATCGCCAACGCACTTGCGGCGGCGGCACTGGCACTTTCTGCCGGGGCGACACTGGCGGATATCCGCAGTGGTCTGGCGCAGACCCGTGCGGTTCCCGGCCGCTTATATCCGGTTGAGATAGCTCCCGGTAAGCTGGTGATTGACGATACTTACAATGCAAATGACGGCTCGATGATTGCAGCAATCCGTGTGCTGGCACAGTTGCCGGGATACCGTGTGCTGGTTGCCGGGGATATCGGCGAGCAGGGCGGTTATGCCGAAGAGAGTCACCGCAGAGTCGGGCAGGCTGCCCGTGATGCAGGGCTGGATGCGGTATTTACCGCCGGTCAGC
Source organism: Morganella sp. Je.2.23 (assembly GCF_051129855.1). Lineage (NCBI taxonomy): Bacteria > Pseudomonadati > Pseudomonadota > Gammaproteobacteria > Enterobacterales > Morganellaceae > Morganella > Morganella sp. Je.2.23. Next base: position 2,039,832 of record NZ_JBCPSQ010000001.1, on the reverse strand, counting down.
TCAGCCATTTTATCAGTGATGAGTGCCAGGGACGCCATTTCGCTGACAAAACAACCCTCATTGCTGCGCTGGCACCGCTGGTGGCACAGCATTCATCAATTTCAATTTTAGTTAAAGGTTCACGCAGCTCCGCAATGGAAGAAGTTGTGCACGCCTTGCAGGAGAATGTCCCATGCTGATTTGGCTGGCTGAGTATCTGGTGCAGTTTCACACTGCGTTTAACGTCTTCTCTTACCTGACGTTCCGCGCCATCGTCGGCCTGCTGACCTCGCTGATTATCGCATTATGGATGGGACCGCATGTGATTGCGTATCTTCAGAAAATGCAGATTGGCCAGGTTGTCCGCAGCGAGGGGCCGGAATCGCACTTCAGCAAGCGCGGTACACCGACCATGGGCGGCATGATGATCCTGTTTTCCATCGCCATTTCTGTTCTGCTGTGGGCGCGTCTGGATAACCCGTATGTCTGGTGTGTGCTGCTGGTGCTGATCGGCTACGGTATTGTCGGTTTTATCGATGACTACCGCAAAGTCGTGCGTAAAGACACCAAAGGGCTGATAGCCCGCTGGAAATATTTCTGGCAGTCCGTACTGGCGCTGACCGTGGCGTTCAGCATGTATGCCATCGGCAAAGACACCCCGGCGACACAGCTGGTGGTGCCGTTCTTTAAAGATGTGATGCCTCAGCTGGGTGTGCTCTATATCCTGCTGGCGTATTTCGTCATTGTCGGTACCAGTAACGCGGTAAACCTGACAGACGGCCTCGACGGCCTCGCGATTATGCCGACCGTCTTTGTGGCTGCCGGTTTTGCACTGGTGGCCTGGGCGACCGGTAACGTAAATTTCGCTCATTATCTGCATATCCCGTATCTGCCGTATGCCGGGGAACTGGTGATTGTCTGTACCGCGATTGTCGGTGCAGGGCTGGGGTTCCTGTGGTTTAACACCTATCCGGCACAGGTCTTTATGGGCGATGTCGGCTCGCTGGCACTCGGCGGTGCGCTGGGTACGATTGCTGTTCTGCTGCGCCAGGAATTCCTGCTGCTGATTATGGGCGGTGTGTTCGTGGTGGAAACTCTGTCGGTGATTTTACAGGTCGGCTCCTTCAAATTACGCGGTCAGCGTATTTTCCGGATGGCACCTATTCATCACCATTATGAATTAAAAGGCTGGCCTGAGCCGCGGGTGATTGTCCGCTTCTGGATTATCTCTCTGATGTTAGTGCTGATCGGTCTGGCGACACTCAAGGTACGTTAATCATGACGAATTATCAGGGGAAAGACATTGTGATTGTCGGGCTCGGTTTAACCGGGCTTTCCTGTGTGGACTTTTTTCTGTCACGCGGTGTTACGCCGAAAGTGATGGATACCCGCACCTCCCCGCCCGGCATCGATAAGCTGCCGGACAGCGTTCAGCGTCACTGCGGCGGGTTTGAAACGCAGTGGCTGCTGGATGCAGACCTGATTATCGCAAGCCCCGGTGTGGCCGTCAGTACCCCGCAATTACAGGCAGCGGCAGAAGCCGGCGCGGAAATTATCGGTGATATCGAATTATTTGCCCGCGAAGTGACTGTCCCGGTTGTGGCGATCACCGGTTCGAACGGCAAAAGCACCGTGACCTCCCTGGTGGGGGAAATGGGGCGCTGCGCCGGTCTGCGTACCGGTGTCGGCGGTAATATCGGTCTGCCTGCCCTTGAACTGCTGAAAGGCGATTACGAGCTCTGTGTGCTCGAGTTATCCAGTTTTCAGCTGGAAACGACGTTCAGCCTGAAACCGGCGGCGGCGACTGTCCTGAATGTTACTGAAGATCATATGGATCGCTATCCGCAGGGGCTGGAACAGTACCGTGCGGCAAAACTGCGCGTTTATCACGACGCTGCGGTCTGCGTGTATAACGCGGAAGATGCGCTGACTCAGCCGGGCTGTGATTGTGACCGGTCTGAATATGTCAGCTTCGGCACCGAAACCGGGGATTACTGGCTCGATACCGATGAGCAGTCACTCTGCTTCTGCGGCGAAAAAATTATCGGCTGCAATGAGATGATCCTGCACGGTCAGCATAACTATTGTAATGCGCTGGCGGCACTGGCTCTGGCGGATGCGGTCAATATTCCGCGTGAGGGTGCGCTGAAAGCACTGCGCACATACAGCGGTCTGCCGCACCGTTTTCAGCTGGTGCATGAATCGGCGGGCGTCCGCTGGATTGATGATTCCAAAGCGACCAATGTCGGCAGCACCGAAGCGGCACTGAACGGTTTACAGGTTGACGGCTGTCTGCATCTGCTGCTCGGCGGCGACGGTAAATCAGCGGATTTCTCACCGCTGCTGCCGTATCTGAGCGGTGAAAAAATCCGTCTTTACTGTTTCGGCCGTGACGGCGCACAGCTTGCACAACTGCGTCCGGATGTCTCTCTGCTGACAGACACCATGGAGCAGGCCATGCGGGCACTGGCACCATCGCTGGCAGACGGGGATATGGTGCTGTTATCACCGGCCTGTGCAAGTCTGGATCAGTTCCGTAATTTTGAAGAGCGCGGGCGTGAATTTGCCCGTCTGGCACGGGAGTTGGCGGCATGAAATTCCCCGGATCACAGCGTTTTAAAAACTGGATGATCGGCGAGCGTAACGGCGAGTTCAGTACGGTCGTGATGTATGACCGGACACTGCTGTGGTTTGCACTGGGACTGGCTGCGATTGGCTTTGTGATGGTGACCTCCGCCTCGATGCCCGTCGGGCAGCGTCTGGCGGAAGATCCGTTTTATTTTGCCAAGCGTGACGGCGGCTTCTTAATTTTTTCTTTTATTATCGCTGCCGTGATTATGCGTTTCCCGCTGGAAATGTGGCAGCGTTACAGCACATTACTGCTGATTGGTACGATCGGCGGGCTGATAGTGGTTCTCGGCGTGGGCAGTTCCGTTAACGGGGCATCGCGCTGGATTGCGATCGGGCCGATGCGTATTCAGCCGGCGGAAGTATCAAAACTGGCACTGTTTGTCTATCTGGCAAGCTATCTGGTGCGCAAGGTGGATGAAGTCAGAAATAACTTCTGGGGATTCTGCAAGCCGATGGGCGTGATGTTTGTGCTGGCGGTGCTGCTCCTGTTACAGCCGGATCTCGGTACGGTGGTTGTGCTGTTTGTCACCACACTGGCACTGCTGTTCCTGGCGGGTGCCAAGATGTGGCAGTTTATCGCGATTATCGGCGGCGGTGTCGCTGCTGTGGTACTGCTGATTATTGCAGAACCTTACCGTATGCGGCGTGTGACCTCGTTCCTTGATCCGTGGGAAGATCCGTTCGGCAGCGGTTATCAGTTAACACAGTCACTGATGGCATTCGGCCGCGGTGATTATTTCGGCCAGGGGCTGGGAAATTCCATTCAGAAAATGGAATATCTGCCGGAAGCCCATACCGACTTTATTTTTGCCATCCTCGGTGAGGAACTGGGGTACTTCGGTGTGATTCTGGTGCTGCTGATGGTCTTTTTTGTCGCGTTCCGCGCGATGGTTATCGGCCGCCGCGCACTGATGATAGATCAGCGCTTTGCCGGTTTTCTTGCCTGTGCTATCGGCATCTGGTTCAGTTTCCAGGCGCTGGTTAACGTCGGCGCGGCCTCCGGTATGCTGCCGACCAAAGGGCTGACACTGCCGCTGATCAGTTACGGCGGTTCCAGTTTAGTGATTATGACCGCAGCCATTGCCTTGCTGCTGCGGATTGATTTTGAAACACGCCTGGCCAAAGCCCAGGCATTCTCAAGGAGAGCGCGATGAGTAATAAAGCCCCCCGTCTGATGGTGATGGCCGGTGGTAGTGGCGGACATGTATTTCCGGGGCTTGCGGTTGCGCACTATTTACAGAGTCAGGGCTGGGAAATCCGCTGGCTGGGTACCCGTGACCGGATGGAAGCTCAGCTTGTGCCGAAACACGGTATTGATATCGATTTTATTGAGATTACCGGTCTGCGCGGCAAAGGCGTGAAAGCTTTGCTCACCGCGCCGTTCCGTATCGCGAAAGCGATAAAACAAGCGAAAAAAATTATGCGTGACTACCAGCCGGATGCCGTGCTCGGCATGGGCGGGTTTGTCTCCGGCCCCGGCGGTGTGGCGGCCTGGCGCTGCGGAATTCCGGTGATCCTGCATGAACAGAACGGTGTGGCCGGTCTGACAAACGGCTGGCTGTCGAAAATCGCCACCACTGTATTACAGGGATTCCCGGGCGCGTTCCCGCAGGCACCGGTGGTTGGTAACCCGGTGCGTGAGGATATCCTGAACCTGCCGTCACCGGCTGAACGTTTTGCCGGGCGCGAAGGGCCGGTCCGCATTCTGGTTATCGGCGGCAGCCAGGGCGCACGCGTCCTGAACCAGACCCTGCCGGAAGTGGCCGGTATTATGGGGGATGCCGTCTGTATCCGCCATCAGGCCGGCAAAGGCAGTGCGGAAAGCACACAGGAACTGTATAACGCACAGGGTGCGTCAGACAGCGTGACTGTCACAGAATTTATTGATGACATGGTTGAAGCTTATACCTGGGCGGATGTGGTTATCTGCCGCTCCGGGGCGCTGACCGTCAGTGAGATTGCGGTTGTCGGGCTGGGCGCGATTTTTGTGCCGTTTCAGCATAAAGATCGCCAGCAATACTGGAATGCACTGCCGCTGGAACAGGCGGGAGCCGCTGTGATTACAGAGCAGCCATCCTTTAATGCACAGGCGGTGGCAGAGCAGTTGCGCGAGTGGGACAGACCACGCCTGCTGACCATGGCGGAAAAAGCAAGAAGTGTCGCAATTACCGATGCTACCAAACGGGTGGCAGATGCAATTATTGCGGCAGCGAAGAAAAACTAACGAATTGATATAGCGAAGAAATAACGTGAATACACAGCAATTGGCGAAATTACGATCCTTCATTCCGGAAATGAAACGCGTCCGGCACATTCACTTTGTCGGTATCGGCGGCGCCGGTATGGGCGGGATAGCGGAAGTGCTGGCGAACGAAGGTTATGAGATCAGCGGGTCTGATCTGGCGCCGAATGCGGTAACAAAACAGCTGACTAACCTGGGCGCGACGATTTATTTCAATCACCGCCCGGAAAATGTGGCAGACGCCAGTGTGGTGGTGGTATCCACCGCGATTTCAGCGGATAACCCGGAAATTGTTGCGGCACGTGAAGCCCGTATTCCGGTGATCCGCCGCGCGGAAATGCTCGCGGAGCTGATGCGCTTCCGTCACGGTGTGGCGATTGCCGGTACGCACGGCAAAACCACCACCACAGCGATGATTTCCGGCATTTACGGCCGCGGCGGTCTGGACCCGACGTTCGTCAACGGCGGTCTGGTCAAAGCGGCCGGTGTGCATGCACGTCTCGGTTCAAGCCGTTATCTGATTGCGGAAGCGGATGAAAGCGATGCCTCTTTCCTGCATTTACAGCCGATGGTGGCCGTGGTCACTAATATCGAGCCGGATCACATGGATACCTATCACGGTGATTTTGAAACGCTGAAAGATACCTTTGTGAACTTCCTGCATAACCTGCCGTTCTACGGCCTTGCCGTGGTATGTATGGATGATGCGGTGATCCGCGACATTGTGCCGCGTATCGGCCGCTATGTGATTACCTATGGTTTTCATGAGGATGCGGATGTCCGTATCACTGATTTTGAACAGCGCGGTTCACAATGCTTCTTCACTGTTCACCGGGAAAGTCTGCCTGATATGAAGGTGGAGCTGAATGCACCGGGCCGTCACAACGTGCTGAATGCCACGGCAGCAATTGCGGTCGCGACAGAAGAAGGCATTCCGGATGAGGATATCCTGGCGTCTCTGCGTGAATTCCAGGGCACCGGGCGCCGTTTTGACTTCCTCGGCAACTTCCCGCTGGAGCATGTGAATGAGAAAGAAGGCAGCGTGATGCTGGTGGACGATTACGGCCATCACCCGACCGAAGTGGATGCGACGATTAAAGCGGCGAGAGCAGGCTGGCCGGATAAGCGGATTGTGATGGTATTTCAGCCGCACCGCTACACCCGTACCCGTGATCTGTATGAGGATTTTGCCAACACGCTGGATCAGGTCGATATCCTGCTGATGCTGGATGTGTATGCCGCCGGTGAACCGGCAATTCCGGGGGCGGACAGCCGTTCCCTGTGTCGTACAATCCGTCAGCGCGGTAAGCTGGACCCGATCCTGGTCACCGAACCGGGCAAAATTTCTGCGGTGCTGGCACAGGTTCTTGAAGATAATGATTTAATACTGGTTCAAGGCGCCGGAAATATCGGTAAAATAGCGCGTACATTGGCTGACACAAAATTACGGCCGGTTTTGAGTGAGGATAATTAAGAATGACTGAAAAAGTCGCGGTACTGATGGGCGGTACATCCGCAGAACGTGAAGTCTCTCTGGCTTCAGGTGCGGCGGTTCTTGCCGGTTTAAAAGAAGCCGGTATTAATGCATTTGCGGTGGATACCAAAGAGTATCCGGTTATCCGCCTGAAGGAAGATGGTTTTACCAAAGTCTTTATCGCGCTGCACGGCCGCGGCGGGGAAGACGGCACACTTCAGGGATGCCTGGAGCAGATGGGACTGCCGTACACCGGAAGTGGTGTGATGGCCTCCGCACTCTCTATGGATAAGCTGCGTACCAAACAGCTGTGGGCGGGCGCAGGTCTGCCGATTGCCCCGTATTTTGCCATCAACAAAGCCCGTTTCGCGCACATCAGTGATGAAGAATTACAGCAGGGTGTGGCACCGCTGGGTTATCCGGTGATTGTCAAACCAAGCCTGGAAGGTTCCAGTGTCGGCATGTCCAAAGTAGATAATGCACAGGCGCTGCGTCCGGCGCTGGAAGAAGCGTTTAAACACGACAAAGACGTGCTGGTGGAAAAATGGCTCAGCGGCCCTGAGTTCACCGTGGGTTTCCTGGGTGAGCAGATGCTGCCGTCTATCCGCATTCAGCCTGCGGCGGTATTCTACGACTACGAAGCCAAATATATTTCTGACGATACACAATATTTCTGTCCGGGCCTGGAAGGGGAACGTGAGACAGAAATCCGTGAGCTGGCAAAAGCCGCTTACAAAGCCGTGGGCTGTGAAGGCTGGGGCCGTGTGGATGTGATGCTCGACAGTGACGGGCAGTTCTACCTGCTGGAAGTCAATACATCTCCGGGTATGACCAATCACAGTCTGGTGCCGCAGGCAGCACGTCAGGCCGGTATGAGCTTCTCCGCCTTTGTTGCGGACGTTCTGGCACTGGCGGACTGATATGTCACAGGCTGCACTGAATATGCGTGAACCGGAACCGGATCAGGATTATGACGGTTCACGTCCCAGTAACGGCACATACCTTGCCGGGCTGCTGTTTTTCCTGATAGTGCTGGGAACGCTGGTCTGGGGGGGTCTGATGGTGCTGAACTGGATGAAAGATGCAGACCGCCTGCCGATGTCAAAACTGGTATTAACCGGTGAGCGCCATTACACGACAAACGATGATGTGCGCAAAGCGGTGTTATCCCTCGGGACGCCGGGCACGTTTATGACACTGGATGTCAATGAAGTTCAGCAGCAGCTGGAACGGATCCCGTGGTTACGTCAGGTCACTGTGCGCAAGCAGTGGCCGGACGAATTAAAAATTCATCTGGTCGAGTATGTGCCGTATGCACGCTGGAATGACGCACAGATGGTTGATGACGCAGGGCGGGTTTTCAGCCTGCCGGCGGAACTGACAGAAAAAGAATCTTTCCCGATGCTCTACGGGGCACAGGGCAGTGAACAGGATGTACTGAGCGGATATCGTGAGATGGCGCAACAGCTCAGCGGGACAGGACTGAAAATCAAATCAGCCTCAATGTCACCGCGTCATGCCTGGCAGCTGGTGCTGGATAACGATGTCCGGGTTGAACTCGGGCGGCTGGATACCAAAGGCCGGTTACAGCGTTTTATCGGGCTGTATCCGACTCTGGCGCAGGAACAGGACAAACGGGTTGATTATGTCGATCTCCGCTATGACAGCGGTGCTGCGGTCGGCTGGGCGCCATTGCAGATCGATCCTTTCGCAAACGGAAATTAAGACATAACAGGTAAAGAAGGCGGGCAGAATAACAATGATCAAAGCAACGGATAGAAAATTAGTCGTCGGCCTGGAAATAGGCACCGCCAAAGTATCTGCGCTTGTTGGTGAAATTCTGCCGGACGGTGTGGTGAACATTATCGGTGCGGGTAATTGCCCGTCACGCGGAATGGACAAAGGCGGCGTCAATGATCTGGAGTCGGTGGTAAAATGCGTACAGCGTGCCATCGACCAGGCGGAACTGATGGCGGACTGTCAGATTTCATCAGTTTATCTGGCGTTATCCGGCAAACACATCAGCTGCCAGAATGAAATTGGTATGGTGCCGATTTCAGAAGAAGAAGTGACCCAGGAAGATGTGGAGAATGTGGTGCACACGGCGAAATCTGTCCGTGTCCGCGACGAGCACCGTGTTCTGCATGTCATCCCGCAGGAATATGCCATCGATTACCAGGAAGGCATTAAAAACCCGGTGGGATTATCCGGTGTGCGGATGCAGGCAAAAGTGCATCTGATCACCTGTCATAACGACATGGCAAAAAATATTGTCAAAGCTGTTGAGCGCTGCGGGCTGAAAGTGGATCAGCTGATTTTCGCCGGTCTGGCCTCAAGCTTTGCGGTACTGACGGAAGATGAGCGCGAACTGGGTGTCTGTGTGGTGGACATCGGCGGCGGTACTATGGATATGGCGATTTACACCGGCGGCGCGCTGCGTCACACCCGTGTTATCCCGTATGCCGGTAACGTGGTGACCGGTGATATCGCTTACGCATTCGGTACACCGCCGAACGATGCGGAGGCAATTAAAGTCCGTCACGGTTGTGCTCTGGGAGCGCTGGTCAGCAAAGACGAAACGCTGGAAGTGCCGAGTGTCGGCGGGCGTCCGCCGCGCAGTTTACAGCGCCAGACATTAGCCGAAGTGATTGAGCCGCGTTACACCGAGTTACTCAATCTGGTTAATGACGAAATTTTGAAAGTACAGGAACAATTACGTCAGCAGGGTGTCAAACACCATTTGGCCGCTGGTATCGTGCTGACGGGTGGTGCGGCTCAGATTAACGGACTGGTTGAGTGCGCACAGCGTGTTTTCCATACACAGGTTCGTATCGGACAACCGCTTAACATAACCGGGTTAACGGATTATGCGCAGGAACCGTATTACTCTACAGCAGTAGGGTTACTGCATTACGGCAAAGAATCTCACCTGGTCGGCGATACCGAGACAGAAAAACGTGCCTCGGTGGGCAGTTGGTTTAAAAAATTAACTGGCTGGCTCAGAAAAGAATTTTAATTTGTATTAAGGCTGGCGATAATAGCGGCCATATAAGAAAGGCACAAAACGGAGAGAGATTATGTTTGAACCGATGGAATTGACCAACGACGCGGTGATTAAAGTCATCGGCGTCGGCGGGGGCGGCGGTAACGCTGTTGAGCATATGGTCCGTGAACGCATCGAAGGCGTTGAGTTCTTCGCTGTGAATACGGACGCTCAGGCGCTTCGTAAAACCGCCGTCGGCCAGACTATTCAGATTGGTAACGGGATCACCAAAGGCCTGGGTGCGGGTGCAAACCCGGAAGTGGGCCGTAACGCGGCGGAAGAAGATCGCGAAGCTCTGCGCAATGCACTCGACGGTGCGGACATGGTCTTTATCGCAGCCGGTATGGGCGGCGGTACAGGGACCGGTGCGGCACCTGTTGTTGCTGAAGTTGCCAAAGAGCTGGGCATTCTTACCGTTGCTGTGGTGACCAAGCCGTTCAACTTTGAAGGCAAAAAACGCATGGCATTCGCCGAGCAGGGGATTACTGAGTTATCCAAGCATGTTGACTCACTGATCACTATTCCGAATGACAAACTGCTGAAAGTATTAGGCCGCGGGATTTCTCTGCTGGATGCCTTCGGTGCTGCTAACGATGTGTTACGCGGCGCAGTTCAGGGTATCGCAGAACTGATCACCCGTCCGGGTCTGATGAACGTTGACTTCGCGGACGTCCGTACCGTGATGTCAGAAATGGGTTACGCAATGATGGGCTCCGGCGCGGCGCGCGGCGAAGACCGTGCGGAAGAAGCAGCCGAAATGGCGATCTCCAGCCCGTTGCTGGAAGATATCGACCTGTCCGGTGCGCGTGGTGTGCTGGTTAACATCACGGCGGGCTTTGACCTGCGTCTGGATGAGTTCGAAACCGTGGGTAACACTATCCGTGCGTTTGCATCGGATAATGCGACCGTGGTTATCGGTACTTCTTTAGACCCTGAAATGAACGATGAACTGCGTGTGACTGTGGTCGCGACCGGTATCGGCATGGACAAACGTCCGGAAATCACGCTGGTAACCAATAAAGCGGTACAGACCAACAACATGGAACATCGTTATGCACAAATGCAAAACAGCATGACCAGCATCGATGAGAGCAAATCAGTGGCACAGGTTGTCAACGATTCGTCAGCTCAGAGCAATAAAGAACCGGATTACTTAGATATCCCGGCTTTTTTACGCAAACAGGCTGACTAAACCGAAAAGATTTGCATCTCCGCTTTTTGTGCTAAACTATCTCCCTTGTCATTAGTTTATAATGACAGGGAGACAGTTAATCAAACGAGACAGAAACGATGATCAAACAAAGAACATTAAAGCGTATTGTTCAGGCTACGGGTGTGGGTTTACACACCGGTAAAAAAGTTACGCTGACAATGCGTCCGGCACCGGCCAATACCGGGATCATCTATCGCCGTACTGATCTTAATCCGCCTGTCGATTTTCCGGCAGATGCGAAATCCGTGCGTGATACGATGTTATGTACTTGTCTGGTAAATGAAGACAACGTACGTATTTCCACGGTTGAGCATTTAAACGCAGCACTGGCCGGGCTCGGCATTGATAACCTGGTTATCGAAGTCGATGCCGCTGAAATCCCGATTATGGATGGCAGCGCAAGCCCGTTCGTATTCCTGTTACTGGATGCCGGTATTGAAGAACTGAACAGCGCGAAGAAATTCCTGCGTCTGAAAGAGACCGTCCGTGTTGAAGATGGTGATAAGTGGGCTGAACTCTCTCCGTTTAACGGTTTCAGCTTAGATTTCACGATTGATTTCAACCATCCGGCGATCGATTCCAGCACTCAGCGCTACGCGATGAACTTCTCTGCGGAAAACTTTGTCCGGGATATCAGCCGTGCACGTACCTTCGGGTTCATGCGTGACATTGAATATCTCCAGTCCAAAGGCTTATGTTTAGGCGGAAGTTTTGACTGTGCTATCGTGGTGGATGATTACCGCGTGCTGAACGAAGACGGCCTGCGTTTTGAAGACGAATTCGTACGTCACAAAATGCTGGATGCTATCGGTGACCTGTTTATGTGCGGCCACAATATCATTGGTGCCTTCACGGCATTCAAATCCGGTCACGCACTGAATAACAAGTTACTTCAGGCTGTTCTGGCAAAAGAGAGCGCCTGGGAACTCGTGACATTCGAGAACGAAGCACAGATGCCGGTTGCATTCCGTGCACCGTCAACCGTACTGGCATAATCAGGTCATGGCACCACAGCTTGTTGCTCTGACCCTGACTCTCCTGTCACTGACGCTGTTTACCAAATAGCGTCTGCTTAATCTGCTGTACTGGTACTCTCTCCGGCCAGTGCAGCCAATTTCTCCAGTTTCTTCCTCAGTTTTTCCGGACTTCTCTGCGCCAGCGCTTTCAGCGCATTCGCACTTTCCGTACTCAGTTTCCGTCCCGGCTCTGCTGTTTTTTGTCCTCTGACATCTGAATTGCTGTTTTTATCATCACCCGGTCGCCCGGTTGACGATGATTTCATCAATGACGGGTTGATTTTGATGTCGATGGCCGATAATGATGGTAAAATCTCCCGGCGCAATGCGGAACGCAGCGCAGGAAGTTCATAACGCAGGCGGGTCATCTGTGCCGCATTAGAGACTTCCAGAATTAACAGTTGTTTGCGATAATTAGCCACACGGCAGTGCGGTTTGAGCATCGCGGGCAGCAGCGCCAGAACGGCGCGGTTGAGTTTAAGTAACACGACAGCACGCTGCTGAATACTTTTAAGGGTATTATTATCCTTAGTTCCGCTTTCCAGCAGACTTTCAAGGGAAACTGGCTGACTGTCGCGCATCACATATACTCCGGATCTCGTGAGGGAAACACTATTTTAAATCTTTGGCGGCAATTTGGCAGGCGTTATTTCTGGTGCCATCTCTTTATCGGGATTGTGGCGACCGGCTTTGGCCTGCCTGCAGTCCTGAACAGTGGTGATGTTACCACAGCCGGTGCCGGGACAACACAAAACCGCCAGAGTCAGGCATTATCCGCCTTTGACAGCCTGTTCCTGCAAAGCAGCCAGCCGGCGAGAACCTCACAGAGCATCAATTACTGGCAGCAGCATGCTGTCCGTAATGTTATCCGCCAGATTTCCTTTGCATTTTCCTGCCCGGAAGATGCGTCAAAAGATAATACCCCGGCAGAAGACCGGCATGATGCCTCCGCACAAAATATGCTGGCGGCACTGTATGCCATTCTGACCGATTCCCCGGCACTGCCTGTTTATCATCCGGTTGTTATGCCGCAGCGCATTGCCGCAGATAACCCGTCTCCGTCTTTTTCTGTTCAGTGGATTGCCCGCACCGGCGGCATCCGTGCAGGCCCCGTACAATCTGCGTAATATCTGCGTAATCCCCTAAAAGAAATTATTAACATATTGATTATTAACAAGGCCTGATTGTGCCTGAACAGAGACGTTTACTATGCTGGTAAAATTACTGACTAAAATCTTCGGCAGCCGGAATGACCGTACTTTACGCCGCCTGCGCAAATCCGTGGAAATTATCAACCGGATGGAACCTGAGTTCGAAAAACTCAGTGATGATGAATTAAAAGCCAAAACACAGGAATTCCGTGATCGCCTGGCAAAAGGTGAATCCGAGCAGGATATCTTACCGGAAGCATTTGCCACGGTGCGTGAAGCCAGTAAGCGTGTATTCGGCATGCGCCACTTTGATGTCCAGCTGATTGGCGGTATGGTGCTGAACGAACGCTGCATCGCCGAGATGCGTACGGGTGAGGGTAAAACGCTGACCGCGACACTGCCTGCCTACCTCAATGCCCTGTCCGGCAAAGGGGTTCACGTGGTGACAGTGAACGACTACCTCGCTCAGCGTGACGCCGAAAACAACCGTCCGCTGTTTGAATTCCTCGGTCTGACTGTCGGCATCAACCTGCCGGGCATGCCTGCACCGGCAAAACGCGAAGCGTATGCAGCTGATATCACCTACGGTACTAACAACGAATACGGTTTTGACTATCTGCGTGACAACATGGCGTTCAGCCCGGAAGAGCGTGTACAGCGTAAGCTGAACTATGCGCTGGTGGATGAGGTCGACTCCATCTTAATCGATGAAGCCCGTACCCCGCTGATTATCTCCGGTCCGGCAGAAGACAGCTCTGAGCTGTATATGAAAGTGGATAAACTGATCCCGCGCCTGATTCGTCAGGAAAAAGATGATTCCGATACCTTCAAAGGTGAAGGTCACTTCTCTGTGGATGAGAAATCCCGCCAGGTCACACTGACCGAGCGCGGCCTGGTGCTGGTGGAAGAGCTGCTGTCTGAGGCCGGTCTGATGAATGAAGGTGAATCACTGTACTCACCATCAAATATCATGCTGATGCATCACGTCATGGCGGGTCTGCGTGCGCACTCTCTGTTTGTCCGCGATGTGGATTATATCGTCAGCGAAGGTGAGGTCATCATCGTCGATGAACACACCGGCCGTACTATGCAGGGCCGCCGCTGGTCTGATGGTCTGCATCAGGCAGTGGAAGCCAAAGAAGGTGTGGAAATCCAGAATGAAAACCAGACACTGGCTTCCATCACATTCCAGAACTACTTCCGTTTATACACCAAACTGGCCGGGATGACCGGTACAGCGGATACGGAAGCTTTTGAATTCAGTTCAATTTATAAACTCGATACCATTGTTATCCCGACTAACCGTCCGATGATCCGTAAAGATTTACCGGATCTGGTCTATATGACAGAAGCTGATAAATTCAATGCCATCATTGAAGATATCCGTGAGCGTACCGCAGCCGGACAACCGGTGCTGGTGGGTACTATCTCTATCGAGAAGTCAGAACTTATCTCCAACGCACTGAAAAAAGCCAAAATTGAGCACAGTGTACTGAATGCCAAATTCCACGCCATGGAAGCGGATATCGTTGAACAGGCCGGTCGTTCCGGTCATGTGACTATCGCTACCAACATGGCGGGTCGTGGTACGGATATCGTGCTGGGCGGCAGCTTACAGGCAGATCTGGCCGCGCTGGATGAACCGACAGAAGAGAACATTGCTGCGGCGAAAGCCGCATGGCAGGAACGTCATGATGCCGTTCTGGCGGCAGGCGGTCTGCATATCATCGGTACCGAGCGCCATGAATCCCGTCGTATCGATAACCAGTTACGCGGTCGTTCAGGCCGTCAGGGTGATGCGGGTTCTTCCCGTTTCTACCTGTCTATGGAAGATGCACTGATGCGTATCTTCGCATCTGATCGTGTTACCGGCATGATGCGCAAACTGGGTATGAAAGAGGGTGAGGCGATTGAGCATCCGTGGGTGACCAAAGCGATTGCCAACGCACAGCGTAAAGTAGAAAGCCGCAACTTCGATATCCGTAAGCAACTGCTGGAATATGATGATGTGGCAAACGACCAGCGCCGCGCTATCTACACCCAGCGTAATGATCTGCTGGATAACGGCGATATCAGCGAAACTATCGACAGCATCCGTGGTGATGTCTTCACAACGGTTATCGATGCGCATATTCCGCCGCAGTCTCTGGAAGAAATGTGGGATATCCCGGGCCTGGAAAAACGTCTGGAACAGGATTTCGATTTACATCTGCCAATCAAAGAGTGGCTGGATAAAGAACCTGAGCTGCACGAAGAAACCCTGCGTGAGCGTATCCTCGATAAAGCGGTTGAGGTTTACAAAGCCAAAGAAGAGATTGTCGGCGCTGAAATGATGCGTCACTTCGAGAAAGGCGTGATGCTGCAAACGCTGGATACGCTGTGGAAAGAGCATCTGGCAGCGATGGATTATCTGCGTCAGGGTATCCATCTGCGTGGTTACGCACAAAAAGATCCGAAGCAGGAATACAAGCGTGAGTCTTTCTCCATGTTTGCTAACATGCTGGAAGGCCTGAAATATGAAGTGGTCAGTACCATTTCCAAAGTTCAGGTTCGTATGCCGGAAGAAGTGGAAGCTCTGGAGCAGCGCCGCCGCGAGGAAGCTGAACGTCTGGCACAGCGCCAGCAGCTCAGCCATGAAAATGACAATGCTGCGCTGATGACCAAAACGGAAGCGGAAATCGCATCCGGTGTCCGCAAAGTCGGCCGTAATGATCCGTGCCCTTGTGGTTCCGGCAAGAAATACAAACAGTGCCACGGTGCACTGAAATAATCAGTCCTGACAGACGATTAGCATAAAAAGCAAAAAGGCGGGGTCACTTCAAACCCCGCCTTTCTTCTGTAAATAAAACGGACAGAACATGATGGAAAAAAAACACTTACGTATTGCCGCCGGCGTTATCCGTAATGCAGAAGGCGATATCTTTATTGCTCAGCGCCCGGCTGAATCTCATATGGGCGGTTACTGGGAGTTTCCCGGCGGTAAACTGGAAGCCGGAGAGTCACCGGAACAGGCGCTGGTACGGGAGCTGGAAGAAGAACTGGGTATTGTGGCTGTGCCCGGTGAGCTGTTACAGACGGCAGAGCATGAGTTTCCGGATCGCCTGATCACCATTTATTTCTTCCTGGTGGAAGAGTGGCAGAACGCGCCTTACGGCCGAGAAGGCCAGCCGTCACGCTGGGTAAAACAAACAGCACTGATCGCAGAGGAGTTTCCGCCGGTCAACCGCGGGATTGTGGCATTACTGACGGAATAAGATTCAGATATACGGATGCGGCTGTTTTTGTTCAGCCGCTGTCCGGTAAGTTAATCAGTACGGTGAACTGTCTTCCGGTTCACTCCAGGCTTCACTGTCAGAAAGGTCACTCCGGCTGGCAATCCGTTTTTCTTCCGCAGCCCACTCCCCGAGATCAATTAACTGACAACGTTTACTGCAAAACGGGCGATACGGGCTTTCCGTCCCCCAGATAACTTCTTTTTTGCAATTCGGACAGTTAACGATAATAGCTTCTGACATAGCATCCTCCCTGCTAACAACAGGCAATTTCAAACGGTAAAGTAGCGGGTATTATACCGTGTTCGCTGTCAGTATGCAGGAAGCGTATGGCAAAACGTGTTTTGTGGCCGGAAACCTGCGGGTAAATCTGGCAATCAACCGGCAGACGCAGACGCAGTAAATCCGCGCCTTCCGCATTATCCTGATAAAAGCCGTTATGACTTTCGGCCGCGGCAAAAGGCGCGGACTGGCGCAGCAGTGTCAGCAGGCTGCTGAGTGCATTATTCAGCGGCTGCAAACCTGCAATCCAGGCGGCCTGCGTGTTATCACGCACACTCTGCGGCAGATTCAGCCACAGGTGGAGGTAAGGCAGATCAAAACCGCAGCAACCACCGGGAATACTCAGCCGCTGGCGGACAATGCTGATAATTTTATCGTCTTTCAGGTGCTGGGCGATGCGGGGGGCTTTACTCAGTTCTGCCGCTTTCTGTTTCAGTTCGTCTGAAAATCCGCGGATCAGGGCCTGGTCGGCGTTAGGCGCTTCAGCCCACATTGCCAGTTTCTTTTGCTGTTTTTCCAGCTCTTTTAAAATTTCTGAACGGACTTCACCGCGATCAATCACTTCGATAAATTCGGCGACAGCCCGGAAAAATGCCAGGCTTGACGGCAGAGAGTCGAGCGGGGACAGAGTGCTCATTTGCTGAAGTGATGTTTCAATACGCAGCCATGAACGGGTTCGTTCGTTTAATGGATGTTCAAAAGTAACAGACTGACGGATTTCGCTCATGGGTGTTCCTGTTTTGGCTGACGGGCCAACGCTGTATAATGTTCGTGCAGTGCAAGGACGCGGGGCATCAGCGGCTCATCGTTATCATGATTGGTCAGAATATCATCGGCAACGGAAAGACGTTGTTCACGGGATGCCTGCGCCCGGAGAATATTTTCGGCATGCTCTCCGGAAACGCCGTCACGGCGCATGGTACGGGCTATTTGTTCGTGCGGATAAACATCCACAACCAGTACGCGATCTGCCAGGGGAGCAAGGTTATTTTCAACCAGCAGAGGAACCACCCAAAGGGCATAAGGGGCTGTTACATTGTTAAGCTGCCGCCGGGTTTCCTGATGGATAAGCGGATGCAGTAACTGATTGAGCCATGCTTTTTCCTCCGGGTCTGCGAAGATTTCCCGGCGCAGCGCAGCTCTGTCCAGAGTGCCGTCTGCGGTCAGAATCCGCGGGCCGAAGTGCTCAGCAATAGCCTGCAATGCCGGTGTTCCCGGTTCAACCACCTGACGGGCGATAATATCCGCATCTGTTACAGGGACCCCGAGACGGGCAAACATATCCGCAACGGTACTTTTCCCGCTGCCGATACCCCCGGTTAACGCAACAATATAAGCCATTGTATTCCTGTATTGATCGAAACAACGGGTAAATTGTACCTGATGAAATTAATTTCTCCTATGGCAAATAAGCAGTGAATACAGAGATATTTCACAGGTTTGAATTTTTTATTCAGATACTTTACAGAATGAATAGTTATCAGACCAAAATTTCACCGAGCCGGAATAAAGGTAAATACATTGCAATTAATAAAATGGCGACGAGAATTGACAGGAAGGTAAACAGTAATGGCTGGAGTATTTTAAAAAAATCCTGAATTTGATTTAAGGCGAGAGATTTAAACCATTCTGCGGTATAGGAAAAAAAGTGTCCGAATTGCCCTGTAGCCTCACCGGTGGCAATCAGTTCATAACATAATGAAGGAAATAATTTCGATTCCTTAATTGATTGGCTGAATGATTTCCCGTGAAGCAATTCATCCCTGATTGTGCTTAAAGCCTCTCTGTATAACGGATGTGAAGTCGTCATAATAAGTGTATTAATACCCGAAATAAGTGTGATGCCCGATTGTTGTGTCATTGCCAGCATCCGGAAAATACGGGACACATAACTGAAAATAATAATATTGCCGATAAACGGAATATGTAAAATACAGATTGATTCTGCTTTTTTAATACCCGTGTGTTTCCGGCGAAATATATGATAAATAAATGTAATTACTGTTATTGTGCTCATTACCGGAATTGTATACACGGAAATAATACCGGAAATCCTGATCAATTGTTGTGTCAGTGCCGGAAGTTCAGCATCGAATGATGCATATATTTGGGCGAATTCGGGAATTACAAACAGAAACATTAATGTGACCATCAGAGTGCTGGCAATTAACAATGCAACAGGATAGCGGACTGATTTGATTAATGCGGCCCGGTGTTCACGGCTGCTCTGAATATGTTGTGAAATAGTATGAAGACACTCCGGTAATTTACCGGTTTCCTCCCCGACCGTAATCATCTGGCAGTAAAAGGAATCAAATAAAGCAGGGAACTGCATTATCCCCTGAGTCAATGTTTTTCCCTGTTGCAGTTGTCCGGTAAGCGCGCGGATCACTTCTGTCCACAGCGGGTGGCTGCATTCACCGGCCAGCAGGGAAAGTGCTTTCAGCAGCGGTAGTCCTGATGTCAGTAAGGTTGTCAGCTGCTGTGTGAAATGCAGAAGGTAGTGTTTCTCTTTCTGCGAACAGACCAACCGCTTGCGGCAGTGCAGTGAAACAGGTGTGATGCTCTGCGAAATCAGCTGATTAACAGCACTATTCTCTGAAGACGAAATAAGGATTCCGGTCACTACCCGGTTAACCGGTGTCAGACCGGACCAGTCATACAGCCGGTAAATTTGCATAGCATCACTCCTGTTGAGCAGCAGATGTCAGATATCCTGCATATGGTAAATCTCACTGAGTGTGGTTACCCCGGACTCTGCCAGTGCGACGCCTGCGTCAAACAGTGAACCGGGCAATACACCAGCGGCAGAAGATTGTGCCTGTTGCGGTGTCAGAAAGGCAAAACAGGCAGTTCGGCCGTAATAACCTGAAAAGCAGTGCTCACAGCCGTTTGCCTGCCACGGGGTGAATTGATGTGTTTTTCCGCTGCCCAGTATCACGCTCTCCATTTCCTGTTTTTGCGTTTTACAGCGCGGACACAGCATGCGGACCAGACGCTGGGCAATGATCAGTTTGATGCAGGTTTTAATGAAGTACTCGTCAATGCCCAGTTGCCGCAGCCGCGAAAAAGTATCTTCCGCGGAATTGGTATGCAGGGTGGACAATACCAGATGACCGGTATGAGCCGCTTTGACAGCCATTTCAGCCGTTGCTTTATCCCTGATTTCCCCCACCATAATGACATCCGGGTCCTGGCGCAGCAGGGCGCGGAGAATGGCGGCAAAGCCCAGTTCAATTTTCGGGTTTATCTGTGTCTGGGTGATCCCCCGCAGCGGAATTTCCACCGGGTCTTCAACGCTGCAGATATTCCGGTTGTTCTGATTCAGGTATTGCAGACAGCCGTAAAGTGTGGCGGTTTTACCGCTGCCGGTGGGGCCGGTCAGTAAAATAATACCGGTGGCACTGTTGAGGCCGTCATGTAATGTTTTCAGTTGCTGAGGTGTCAGTCCTGATTTTTCCAGCGCCAGATTCTGCGTGGTACTCAGCAGCCGGAGCACCACTTTTTCACCATAAATTGTGGGCAGTGTGGCGACACGGATCGCATAACGGGTGTTATTTTCCAGCCATTCAAACTGACCGTCCTGGGGTAACCGTTTTTCGGCAATATCGAGTCCGGCAATAATTTTGATGCGGATAATGATCTCTCCGCTGATTTCCGGCGGCGGAGAATTCAGTGTATGCAACTGCCCGTCGATTCTGACCCGTATCCGGTAGCCCTGCTGTGCCGGTTCGATATGGATATCGGATGCCCGCTTGGCAACAGCACCGGCAATCATCCGGTTAACAAAGCTGACCGCGGCGGATTGTTGTTCTGCCGGCCATGTGTCGGTATCCGGTGGCTGCCGGTGATTATCGGCAGGCGGAAGGGCGGGAGGCGGCGGTGAACCGGTATCCGCAGAAACCGGTACGTTTGTTTCCGGTGTTACGCCGGGGAAAAGTACCGGCTCCGGCAGTGAGGTATTCCGGCGGCAGTAAGCCAGTTTCTCACTGTGCCATAATTCAATATCCACCCGCTTACCGGCCAGAAAGCGGATAGCGGACACAACATCCCGGCGCGGCTGCTGTGCGGCTGCAACCCGGACCGCATCCGGATTACAGTCAATCAGCATCAGCTCGTTACGTTCACATAACGCATGAACTTCAGCCAGTAAGAGTTGTTCCTCCCCGCCGGTGCGGGTAACAGGGGAAAGTGTACCTGCTTGCATAATGAATTCCTTTTCATGTCGGTATGTTACTTAATGACGTCAATACAGATTTTTTTCAGTGCGTCTTCTTTCGTGTCACAGGAGGTTGTCCAGACAGTAATGCCGTTCAGCGGATTTCTTCCCGGGGTTGTGCTGACTGTCAGCGCAGCCAGTGAACTGTTTCCCTGAACTGTCACAACACCGTTTTCCGCTTTAACCGATTTGATATAACGTCCCGGGGAACCGGCGGGAACGGAACCTTGTCCGCTGTTGCATCCGGCAAAAGAGGGGCTGTCAAAACTGCACAACTCCACACCGGTTTTAAACGCGGTGACAGTCCGCAGCACATCAATCAGTGCTGCTTTGCGGATATAGTTCTGATAGCCCGGAACCGCAATGGCACTGAGAACCGCCACAATGGCGATCACCACCATCACCTCGATTAATGTGAATCCGTGCTGATTCATACTGATGCTCCTTTTTGTGTCTGTGAACGGGGTACTTATTTAGCGTGATGCACTCTATTCAATGACGGATCGTCAAAAAAGAGAGGTATCCGGATTTCTCGGCACAGATGGAAAACTGCGGTGTAACAACTGAAAACGGCAGATTTTTTTTCGGTCTGACACGCAGAAATCAGCTGAAAAAAATCAGCACTCCCCGGAGAGGGGGGAAGACACGTATACTGTGCGGCACAAAATGGTATTGGTTATGTGATTCAATAACGGCTTTTGCTCAGGAGAACGAATGGATATTCAGGATGGCTGGCTGACCACAGCACGCAGGGTTATCTCACCGCATCACGATACCCGGCCGGAAAACGTGACTCCCCGTTTACTGGTAATCCACAATATCAGCCTGCCGCCGGGGCAGTTCGGCGGTCCGTATATTGACCAGCTTTTTCAGGGGACGCTGGACCCGGGTGCACATCCGTTTTTTGCAGAAATACAGGCGCTGCGGGTTTCTGCTCACTGTCTGATCCGCCGGACCGGGGAAATTGTGCAGTATGTGCCATTTGATGCAAGAGCCTGGCATGCGGGCGTTTCCTGCTATCAGGGGACAGAAAAGTGTAACGATTTTTCCGTCGGTATTGAGCTGGAAGGGACCGATACACAACCATTCACCGATGAACAGTACCGGGCACTGGCTTCTGTGACACAGACGCTTTTGATGCATTACCCGCAAATGAAAGGGCATATCACCGGACACAGTGATATCGCACCGGGACGCAAAACAGATCCCGGCCCTTGTTTCGACTGGAACCGATACAGGAATTCACTGAATCCGGCAGACATTCCGGCTGAATAAGCCGTAAAATTTCGCAGATCTGACTGAGGCGAAGTTTTCCTGTTTACCGGTTCCCTGCTAAAATTAGCATTCCGGTAACCTGTTACTGACTAAATGCATTTTATGGATACAGACGCAGCGGAGATAACCTGACGAGGCCGGGGCAAATCAGGGTGATAGTTATATGGCGCGGTAAAAATGCACAAATATTGATTGTATATTCATCAAAATGGTCACTGTAACGGTTCAGTTTGCGTATTTATCTGAATTTAAACGTTAAATTCTGTAACATTCACGATGCAGCATTTAAACGTATCAGTTATCAATTTATGCTAAAATTTAAAAAAAATTGTTAAAACTTGCTGGTTTTTATGATTTAGCTCAAGGTCTTTATAGACAGTTGGTGAATACTTTGTTACTTTAAGACCCTGTAAAAGAAATTGGTATTACCAATTGACTACAAAACCCATGAAGCAATATTTATCCATGTTGATGGTTCTGATACAAATATGGCTTACAGCAAAATCCGCCAACCAAAATTAGCCGACGTGATCGAACAGCGGCTTGAGCACTTAATCCTCGACGGCACATTAAGCCCGGGGGAAAAGCTGCCGCCTGAACGCGAGCTGGCCAAACAGTTCGATGTCTCACGTCCCTCACTGCGCGAAGCAATTCAAAAACTTGAAGCGAAAGGCTTTCTGCTGCGCAGACAAGGTGGCGGCACATTTGTACAGAGCAATCTCTGGCAAAGCTTCAGCGACCCGCTTGCCCAGCTGCTGGAAGGGCACCCCGAATCTCAGTTTGATCTGCTGGAAACCCGTCATGCCCTTGAGGGTATTGCTGCTTATTATGCGGCGCTGCGGGGAACCGAAGCAGATTTTGTCCGTATCACCAACAGCCATCAGGCGATAGCCGATGCCCGCGACGCCGGGGATGTGGAAGCAGAATCTCAGGCCGTACTGCAATATCAGCTTATTGTCACAGAAGCCGCACATAATGTGGTGCTGTTACATTTGCTGCGCTGTATGGTGCCGATGCTGGAAAAAAATATCCGGCAGAACTTTGAATTTTTATACACCCGGAAAGAGATGCTGGCGATGGTCAGCGAACACCGGGAACAGGTATTCCGGGCCATTATGAGCCGGTCGCCGGAGGCAGCGCGGGAGGCATCCCACCGCCATCTGGCATTCCTGGAAGACGTCCTGCTGGATATGAGCCGGGAGCACACCCGCCGGGAACGTTCACTGCGCCGTCTTCAGCAGTATACAGAATAAATCAGTAATGGTTTTGGGGCTTACAGATCCCTGAATGCTGCGTCTGTAAGCTGACCTATGCATCAGCGGCAATATATAGCCGGGCCTATCTTCACGTCGCCCGTCACCGTTAAGGCGGGATACGTGAAGATAGGCTCCGAATATCATTAGAAACAGATAAACTATAAGGAATACACCATGTCAGACATTTTGAACAATGACGTGGATCCGATCGAAACCCGCGACTGGCTACAGGCGATCGAATCGGTCATCCGTGAAGAAGGTGTTGAGCGTGCACAGTTCCTGATTGATCAGGTTCTGAATACTGCCCGTCAGGGTGGTGTGAGTGTTGCAGCAGGTGCTGCGGCCCGTAATTACATCAACACCATTCCTGTTGAGGATGAACCTGCCTACCCGGGCAACCTGGAGCTGGAGCGTCGTATCCGTTCTGCTATCCGCTGGAACGCTGTCATGATGGTTCTGCGCGCATCCAAGAAAGATCTGGATCTGGGCGGTCACATGGCGTCTTACCAGTCTGCGGCTACCATGTATGAAGTGTGCTTCAACCACTTCTTCCGTGCGCAGAACGAAAAAGACGGCGGTGATGTTATTTATTTCCAGGGCCACTTAAGCCCGGGCTACTACGCACGCGCATTCATGGAAGGTCGTCTGACCGAAGAGCAGCTGAACAATTTCCGTCAGGAAATCGGCGGCAAAGGTCTGCCTTCTTATCCGCACCCTAAACTGATGCCTAACTTCTGGCAGTTCCCGACCGTTTCTATGGGTCTGGGGCCGCTGGCTGCTATCTATCAGGCTAAGTTCCTGAAATATCTGGAACACCGTGGTCTGAAAGATACCTCTGAGCAAACCGTTTATGCCTTCCTGGGTGATGGCGAGATGGATGAGCCGGAATCTAAAGGTGCAATCAATATCGCTGTCCGTGAAAACCTGGACAACCTGATCTTCGTTATCAACTGTAACCTGCAGCGCCTCGACGGCCCTGTAAACGGTAACGGTAAAATCGTTAACGAAATGGAAGGTATGTTCTCCGGTGCGGGCTGGCAGGTAATCAAAGTCATGTGGGGCGGCCGCTGGGATGAACTGCTGAAGAAAGATACCAGCGGTAAACTGATTCAGCTGATGAACGAAACCGTTGACGGCGACTATCAGACATTCAAATCCAAAGATGGTGCTTACGTTCGTGAACACTTCTTTAACCGTTATCCGGAAACCGCTGCATTAGTCAAAGACTGGACTGATGAGCAGATCTTCGCACTGAACCGCGGTGGTCACGATCCGAAGAAAATGTTCGCTGCACTGAAAAAAGCGCATGACACCAAAGGCAAACCAACCCTGATCCTGGCCCAGACCGTTAAAGGTTATGGTATGGGTGATACTGCTGAAGGTAAAAACATCGCTCACCAGGTTAAGAAAATGAACATGGAAGGCGTGCGCCATCTCCGTGATCGTTTCAACATCGATGTGGCTGATGATCAGCTGGAAAAACTGCCGTTCATCAAGTTTGACGAAAACTCTGAAGAGCAGAAATACATGATGGAACGCCGTGCGGCACTGCATGGTCCGGTTCCTTCACGCCGTTCTCACTTCGATGAGAAACTGGATATTCCTGCACTGAGCGATTTCAGCCAGTTACTGGAAGAGCAGAACAAAGAAATCTCCACCACTATCGCGTTTGTGCGTGCACTGAACGTGATGCTGAAAAACAAATCCATCAAAGAGCGTATTGTGCCAATCATCGCGGATGAAGCACGTACATTCGGTATGGAAGGTCTGTTCCGTCAGATCGGTATCTACAACTCCAAAGGTCAGCTGTATACCCCGCAGGACCGTGAGCAGGTTGCTTACTACCGTGAAGATGTGAAAGGTCAGATCCTGCAGGAAGGTATCAACGAACTGGGTGCGGGCGCATCCTGGCTGGCGGCTGCAACCTCTTACAGCACCAACAACCTGCCGATGATTCCGTTCTACATCTACTACTCAATGTTCGGTTTCCAGCGTATCGGTGACCTGATGTGGATGGCAGGCGACCAGCAGGCACGCGGCTTCCTGATCGGCGGTACTTCCGGCCGTACCACCCTGAACGGTGAAGGTCTGCAGCACGAAGATGGCCACAGCCATATTCAGTCTCTGACTATCCCTAACTGCCTGTCTTATGACCCGTCATTCGCGTACGAAGTTGCGGTCATCATGCAGGATGGTCTGGAGCGTATGTATGGTGAAGCGCAGGAAAACATTTACTACTACATCACCACACTGAACGAAAACTACCATATGCCTGCAATGCCGGAAGGTGTTGAGGAAGGTATCCGTAAAGGTATCTACAAACTGGAAACCCTGACCGGCGATAAAGGCAAGGTACAGTTACTGGGTTCAGGTGCGATTCTGCGTCACGTACGTGACGCAGGTCAGATTCTGTCTTCTGAATACGGCATCAGCTCTGATATCTACAGTGTGACCTCGTTCACCGAGCTGGCACGTGAAGGTCAGGATTGTGATCGCTGGAACATGCTGCACCCGTCAGAAACCCCGCGCGTGCCTTACATCACTCAGGTGATGAACGATGCACCGGCTGTGGCATCCACAGACTGGATGAAACTGTTCGCAGAACAGGTTCGCGGTTATGTTCCTGCTGACCAGTACCGCGTACTGGGTACTGACGGTTACGGCCGTTCAGACAGCCGTGATAACCTGCGTCATCATTTCGAAATTGATGCCGGTTATGTTGTTGTTGCTGCTCTGGGTGAGCTGGCTAAACGTGGTGAAATTGACGTGAAAGTGGTTGAAGAAGCCATTAAGAAATTCAGCATCAACCCTGAAAAAGTTAACCCGCGTGTGGCATAAGAGGTAAAAATTAATGTCTATTGAAATCCATGTGCCTGATATCGGTTCAGATGAAGTTGATGTAACTGAAATTCTGGTCAGTGTCGGCGATAAAGTAGAAGCAGAACAATCACTCATCACCGTTGAAGGTGACAAGGCGTCGATGGAAGTTCCGTCTCCGCAGGCAGGGGTTGTTAAAGAGATTAAAGTTGCCGTGGGCGATAAAGTCAGCACCGGTTCTTTCATCATGGTATTTGAAGCAGAGGCCGCAGCAGCGGCTCCTGCTCCGGCAGCTCAGGCTGCCGCACCTGCTGCTCCGGCAGCGGCTGCAGCATCTGCACTGCAGGAAGTTCACGTACCGGATATCGGTGGTGACGAAGTTGATGTGACTGAAATCATGGTCAGCGTCGGCGATACCGTGACTGAAGAACAGTCTCTGATCACTGTTGAAGGCGACAAAGCCTCAATGGAAGTTCCGTCTCCGATGGCGGGTGTGGTTAAAGAGATCAAAGTTGCTGTCGGCGATAAAGTCAGCACCGGTTCCCTGATCATGGTCTTTGAAGTTGCGGGCGCAGCACCGGCGGCACAGCCTGCCGCAGCCGCTCCGGCACCTGCAGCAGCGGCACCGGCCGTGGCAGCAGACAAAGAAATCCATGTACCGGATATCGGCGGTGACGAAGTTGACGTGACTGAAATTATGGTCAGCGTCGGCGATACCGTGACTGAAGAACAGTCTCTGATCACCGTTGAAGGCGACAAAGCCTCAATGGAAGTCCCGTCTCCGATGGCAGGTAAAGTCAAAGAAATCAAAGTAGCGGTCGGCGATAAAGTCAAAACCGGCTCTCTGATTATGGTCTTTGAAGTTGCGGGCGCAGCACCTGCTCCGGCAGCACAGCCTGCAGCAGCCGCACCAGCGGCAGCAGCTCCGGCTTCTGCACCGGCAGCGAAAGCGGCTCCGGCAGCAGCACCGGCTGCGGGTAATGACTTCGTTGAGAACGATGCTTACGTTCACGCAAGTCCGGTTATCCGTCGTCTGGCCCGTGAATTCGGTGTGAATCTGGCGAAAGTCAAAGGCACAGGCCGTAAAGGCCGTATCCTGCGTGAAGACGTTCAGGCTTATGTGAAAGATGCGGTGAAACGCGCTGAAGCAGCTCCGGCTGCAGCAGGCGGCGGCTTACCTGGCATGCTGCCATGGCCGAAAGTGGACTTCAGCAAGTTCGGTGAAGTGGAAGAAGTTGAACTGAGCCGTATTCAGAAGCTGTCCGGTGCTAACCTGAGCCGTAACTGGGTAATGATCCCGCACGTTACGCTGATGGATGAAGCGGATATCACTGATGTTGAAGAATTCCGTAAACAGCAGAACAAAGAAGCTGAGAAGAAACAGCTGGGCGTGAAAATCACTCCGCTGGTCTTCGTGATGAAAGCTGCCGCAAAAGCGCTGGTCGAAATGCCGCGTTTCAACAGCTCTATCACTGAAGATGCACAGCGTCTGATTCTGAAGAAATATGTCAATATCGGTATCGCGGTAGACACCCCGAACGGCCTGGTTGTTCCTGTCATCAAAGATGTGAACAAAAAAGGTATTCTGGAACTGTCTTACGAACTGGCTGAAATCTCCAAGAAAGCCCGTAACGGTAAGCTGACTTCTTCTGATATGCAGGGCGGATGCTTCACTATCTCCAGCCTGGGCGGTATCGGGACAACCGGTTTCGCACCGATTGTTAACGCACCGGAAGTGGCTATCATGGGTCTGTCACGTTCATCCATGAAACCGGTATGGGACGGCAAACAGTTTGTTCCGCGTCTCATTCTGCCAATGTCACTCTCCTTCGACCACCGTGTGATCGATGGTGCTGACGGCGCCCGCTTCATCACGCTGATTAATCAGTACATGAGCGATTTACGCCGCCTGGCAATGTAAGCAATTACACTAAGACCGGTGCAGAGCCGGTCTTAGCGGCGCAGGCTGAAACGTGCTCATCCCGGATAACGGGAGTCAGGTCACAGAACTGCGCCTTTCCAGGTTGTTAACAATTTTGTAAACTGCTCTCAGTGTGTACGTCCCGGTGGAATATATGTCGTCTGACCCGCCGGACAAACAATTAAGAGGTCACGATGAGTACTGAAATTAAAGCCCAGGTCGTTGTACTTGGTGCGGGCCCTGCAGGGTATTCAGCGGCTTTCCGCTGTGCTGACTTAGGTCTGGAAACTGTCCTGATTGAACGCTATTCAACCTTAGGTGGTGTCTGCCTGAACGTAGGTTGTATCCCGTCCAAAGCATTACTGCATGTTGCTAAAGTGATCGAAGAAGCGAAAGCGCTGGCTTCTCACGGCATCGTGTTCGGCGAACCGCAGACTGATATCGATAAAGTCCGTCTGTGGAAAGAGAAAGTTATTTCTCAGTTAACCGGCGGTCTGGCCGGTATGGCGAAAGGCCGTAAAGTGACTGTTGTGAATGGTCTCGGCCAGTTCACCGGCGCTAATACTATCGAAGTCAGTGGTGAGAAGGGTAAAACCACCATCACGTTTGACAATGCTATTATTGCAGCGGGCTCACGCCCGATTCAGCTGCCGTTTATCCCGCATGAAGATCCGCGTGTATGGGATTCAACAGATGCACTGCAGCTGAAAACCGTCCCGGGCCGTCTGCTGGTCATGGGTGGTGGTATCATCGGTCTGGAAATGGGTACCGTATACCACGCGCTGGGTTCAGAGATTGATGTTGTTGAAATGTTTGACCAGGTCATTCCTGCGGCAGATAAAGACATCGTTAAACTGTTCACCAAACGTATCAGCACTAAGTTTAACCTGATGCTGGAAACCAAAGTGACCGCCGTTGAAGCAAAAGAAGACGGTATCTATGTCACGATGGAAGGCAAGAAAGGCCCTGCAGAACCACAGCGTTATGACGCGGTTCTGGTGGCTATCGGCCGTACTCCTAACGGTAAACTGCTGGCGGCTGATAAAGCCGGTGTTGAAGTTGACGATCGCGGTTTCATCCACGTTGACAAACAAATGCGCACCAACGTGCCGCACATCTTTGCTATCGGCGATATCGTCGGTCAGCCGATGCTGGCGCACAAAGGTGTTCACGAAGGTCACGTGGCAGCCGAAGTTATCTCCGGTCTGAAACACTACTTCGATCCGAAAGTGATCCCGTCTATTGCCTACACCGAACCGGAAGTGGCATGGGTTGGTCTGACCGAGAAAGAAGCGAAAGAGAAGGGCATCAGCTACGAAACAGCAACCTTCCCGTGGGCGGCTTCCGGCCGTGCAATCGCGTCTGACTGCGCTGAAGGTATGACCAAACTGATTTTCGACAAAGAATCTCACCGTGTTATCGGTGGTGCGATTGTCGGTACTAACGGCGGTGAGCTGTTAGGTGAAATCGGTCTGGCTATCGAAATGGGTTGTGATGCGGAAGACCTGGCTCTGACCATCCACGCTCACCCGACGCTGTACGAATCAATCGGTATGGCGGCTGAGATTTACGAAGGCAGCATCACTGACCTTCCGAATCCGAAAGCGAAAAAGAAAAAGTAATCAGCTGACCCGGTAACAGTATTGTTACCCGGCTGAAAATAAAAATCCGGCAGCCTCTGGCGCCGGATTTTTTTATTCTCTGCAGTCATCGCCCCGCCTGTGTACTCATAGACAAACCGGTATTATTCAGATATTAATAAATTCAGTATGCTGACCGTCGTTCCCGGTGCAGCTGAACTACGCAAACAACCGTTTTTTGCATTTCCGGCGTAATCAATAATTGTGCAGATTCCTGTTTAAAGCGGCATAACACTGGTGAAACGGGTAAGCAGCAAGTTTAATTCACTAATGTTATTCAGCTCACAAATTGTTTATGTTGCTTTAATGTGAATGAATTAACAATGTGTTTAAATTTTGATATGCTGAAACCCCGTTGCCGGGCACTCATAAAAAACACAAAGCAAGGAGTACGTCGTGCTGGAAAATTACCGCAGGCACGTTGCCGAACGTGCAGCACAAGGGATCGCCCCTAAGCCATTGGAAGCTGCTCAGGTTGCTGAGTTAGTCGAATTACTGAAATCTCCGCCGGCAGGCGAAGAAGCGTTTCTTGTTGATCTGATTACCAACCGTGTACCGCCGGGTGTTGATGAAGCCGCATATGTGAAAGCCGGTTTCCTGGCCGCTCTGGCAAAAGGTGAAGCACATTCACCTCTGATCTCCGCTGAAAAAGCCGTTGAATTACTCGGAACCATGCAGGGTGGCTATAACATTCACGCCCTGATTGAAGCCCTCGATGATGAAAAACTGGCCCCTGTCGCCGCCAAAGCGCTCTCTCATACCTTACTGATGTTTGATAATTTCTATGATGTGGAAGAAAAGGCAAAAGCCGGTAATTCATATGCACAGAAAATTATTCAGTCCTGGGCTGATGCAGACTGGTTCCTTGAACGTCCGAAGCTGGCAGAGAAACTGACCGTTACTGTCTTTAAAGTCTCCGGTGAAACCAACACCGATGATCTGTCACCGGCACCGGATGCCTGGTCGCGTCCGGATATCCCGCTGCATGCACTCGCGATGCTGAAAAACCCGCGTGACGGTATTGATCCGGATGAACCGGGCAATATCGGGCCGGTTAATCAGATTGATCTGCTCAGCAAAAAAGGGTTCCCGCTGGCCTATGTCGGCGATGTGGTCGGTACCGGGTCTTCCCGTAAATCCGCGACTAACTCCGTGCTGTGGTTTATGGGGGATGATATCCCGTATGTGCCGAACAAACGCGGCGGCGGTATTGTGCTGGGCGGAAAAATTGCCCCGATTTTCTTCAATACCATGGAGGATGCGGGTGCGCTGCCGGTGGAAGTGGATGTCAGCAATCTGAATATGGGAGATGTGATTGACGTTTACCCGTATAAGGGCGAGATCCGCAATCATGATACCAATGAGCTGCTGGCGACGTTTGAACTGAAAACCGATGTGCTGCTGGATGAAGTCCGCGCCGGTGGCCGTATTCCGCTGATTATCGGTCGCGGCCTGACTGCAAAAGCACGCGAGTCTCTCGGCCTGCCGCATACGGATATTTTCCGTCAGGCAAAACCGGTTGAGAAAAGCACCCGCGGTTTCTCACTGGCTCAGAAGATGGTCGGCCGTGCCTGCGGCGTGGCGGGGATTCGTCCGGGCGAGTACTGCGAGCCTAAGATGACCTCTGTCGGCTCCCAGGACACCACCGGGCCGATGACCCGTGATGAACTGAAAGACCTGGCCTGTCTCGGCTTCTCGGCTGATCTGGTGATGCAGTCGTTCTGTCATACTGCTGCTTATCCGAAGCCGGTGGATGTAAATACACATCACACCCTGCCTGATTTTATTATGAACCGCGGTGGTGTGTCGCTGCGTCCGGGGGACGGTATCATCCACTCCTGGCTGAACCGTATGCTGCTGCCGGATACCGTCGGCACCGGCGGTGACTCACACACCCGTTTCCCGATTGGTATTTCCTTCCCGGCCGGGTCCGGTCTGGTTGCTTTTGCGGCTGCAACCGGTGTTATGCCGCTGGATATGCCGGAATCTGTGCTGGTGCGTTTTAAAGGAAAAATGCAGCCGGGGATCACGCTGCGTGATCTGGTGCATGCGATTCCGTATTACGCTATTCAGCAGGGGCTGCTGACCGTTGAGAAAAAAGGGAAGAAAAACATTTTCTCCGGCCGTATCCTGGAAATTGAAGGGCTGCCGACACTGAAAGTGGAACAGGCGTTTGAGCTGGCGGATGCATCTGCCGAGCGTTCTGCGGCAGGTTGTACCATCAAACTGGATAAAGAGCCGATTACAGAGTACCTCAATTCCAATATCGTCCTGCTGAAATGGATGATTGCGGAAGGTTACGGCGATCGCCGTACCATCGAGCGCCGTATTCAGAGCATGGAAAAATGGCTGGCCGATCCGCAACTGCTGGAAGGCGATGCGGATGCAGATTATGCTGCCGTGATCGAAATCGATCTCAATGAGATCAAAGAGCCGATTCTCTGCGCACCGAATGACCCGGATGATGCACGTCTGCTGTCAGATGTGGCCGGAAGCAAGATTGATGAAGTGTTTATCGGCTCCTGCATGACGAATATCGGGCACTTCCGTGCGGCGGGTAAACTGCTCGACAGCTATAAGGGCCAGTTACCGACCCGCCTGTGGGTCGCACCACCGACCAAAATGGATGCCGCGCAGCTGACAGAAGAAGGCTATTACAGTATCTTCGGCAAAAGCGGTGCACGTATTGAAATTCCGGGCTGTTCACTGTGTATGGGGAACCAGGCACGTGTGGCGGATAACTCAACGGTCGTATCCACCTCCACCCGTAACTTCCCGAACCGTCTGGGCACCGGTGCCAATGTGTATCTGGCCTCAGCGGAACTGGCGGCAGTGGCTTCCCTGCTGGGACGCCTGCCGACACCGGCGGAGTACCAGACCTTTATGGATAAAGTGGATGAGACAGCGGAAGATACTTATCGTTACCTCAACTTCGACCAGCTGAATCAGTACACCAAAGTCGCGGATGGCGTGATTTTCCAGACTCAGGTGTGATAGTCAGCATCTGAATCAATCCGCAGTTATTTTACCGGCGGGAGACAGCAGACACTGTCTCCCGTTTTTTTATACCTGTCAGCCGGTTAATTACGGTATGAATGTACCTGAAAACCGGATAACCCGCTAAAATAAGGACAGGTGTTGCATACGTGACAGCGGTAAAGTATTAACAAGAGGTATACAGCGATGGATTATGAATTTTCCCTCGGGATCGACGGGAACGTGATAGTTAAGCTGTCAATGGATCACGAAGCGATCGGTCACTGGCTGAATGAAGAAGTAAAAGGGGATCTCTCGGTCATCGATGAGATAACGCTGGCGTTTGACAGTATTAAAGGGCGTGAGCAGCAGTGGCAGCGGGTGGGGCATGAATACACCCTGTTGATGGATGATGAGGAAATCATGATTAACGCCAATCAGATTACCTTTGAAACCGATGAACCGGATGAAGGTATGAGTTATTACGATAATGAAAGTATTGCGTTCTGCGGAACGGCTGACTTTATGATTTTACTGGAAAATTATCGTAAATTTATTGTGACCGGCGGGCAGGGCTGAGAATTTTTATTCTGAAATTTTCATTTGTTACGGTAATATAAACCAGTAGTTCTTTACCTGATGCGATAATCGGTCGGTTATTGCAACAATGTTGTTTTTATTTATTTCCGATAACTTATGAGGTGGATGAATGAATGAACAAATCCTGACGGATGGACTGAATCAGGCAACCGGCTGGCTGGCAAATAATCAGACATTGCTGCTGGATTATGCGGTGAATATTGTGGCTGCTGTGCTGACGCTGATTATCGGTCTGTTTGTGGCGAAAATGGCCGGCAAAGCGGTTTCCCGCCTGCTGTCGATGCGCGGTGTGGATGTTACCGTCTCTGATTTTCTGTCAGCAATGGTTCGTTATGCAGTTATTGCTTTCACACTGATTGCCGTTCTGGGGCGTCTTGGTGTGCAGACGGCGTCCGTTATCGCGGTGCTGGGTGCGGCAGGTCTGGCCGTGGGTCTGGCATTACAGGGATCACTCTCAAATCTCGCGGCAGGGGTATTGCTGGTGATTTTCCGTCCTATCCGTGCCGGTGAATATGTGGTTATCGGGGCGTCAGAAGGGACTGTTCAGAATGTGCAGATTTTTTCCACCACACTGCGCAGCGCGGATGACAAGATTATTGTGATCCCGAACGGTAAAGTAATTGCGGGCGATATTATTAACGTTACCCGTGAACCGGATCGCCGCCGTGACATCATTGTCGGTGTGGCTTACAACGCCGATATTGATCAGGTTAAAGAGATTCTGACTGAGATTGTTGCCGCTGATCCGCGCGTGCAGAAAGAGAAAGGTATCGTGGTTCGCCTCAACGAAATGGCACCATCCTCCCTGAATTTTGTTGTCCGTTACTGGACAAAAAACGGCGATTTCCTGGATGTATACTGGGATCTGCTGGAAAACTTCAAACGTGCGCTGGATAAGCATAATATCGGTATTCCGTTCCCGCAGCTTGATGTCCATATGCATCAGAATAATCAGCAACAGCAGGCGTAACAGGTGTATATTATCAGCGGTACCCTTTTTCCGGGTGCCGCTTTTTTTTGCCGTAAAGTGAGAGATTGTGATGAGCGAGCATTTACTTCATTTTATTCCTGAGACACTGAGTTATGTCCCGGATGCTGAGCAGCAGCAGGCTGCGGAACAGTATCTGAGTGAGTGGATGGCGGCTGACGATATTATGCATCAGGCGGACCCGGATATTATTTTCTGGTCCGGCAGTGAAAACTTCCGTTATCCGCTCTGTCCTGTCTGCCGCAAGCCGGTTTCCGGTACCTGGTGGGGGGCGCAGATGAATGCGATTTTTGCGGTTACCGGAGAGGAACGCATTTCTGCCGCTCTGGCACCGCGCAATACCCCCTGCTGCGGGGCGCCTGCCGTCATTCCCGATATGGATTATGATGAAACCGGCGGTCTTGCGTGTTACGGGCTGACTGTCCGTTATAACAACAGTTTTATTGTCTGTATGGATAACGGGCGGGATGAAATTATCAGCCGTGTGAGTGAATGCCTCGGTACCCCGGTGCGTCTGGTCTGGGAGTGGATCTGACCGCATTTCTCTCGAAATATTAGTCTCGTTAATGACCCATTAATTGTATTAATTTCACTAATACTGAAATCCCGGTAATATTCATTCCATCCGGCGTGGATTGAATAATTATCGGGATTTTTTGCATGTTATCGACGTATTTTCAGGGGTTATTACTTGGCGCGGCAATGATATTGCCGCTCGGGCCACAAAATGTATTTGTATTACAACAGGGAAGCAGGAAGCAGTATCATCTGATGAGTGCATTTTTATGCACGCTGAGTGATGTGTTACTGATCACGGCCGGGGTCTTTGGCGGCAGCGCACTGCTGAGCCAGTCTGTGTTACTGATGGCACTGGTCACCTGGGGCGGGGTGGCATTTTTGCTGTGGTATGGCTGGGGAGCGCTGCGGGCAGTCTTTACGGCGGATGCCGGACTGACGATGCAGGAGCAGGTTGTCCGCAGCCGCTGGCGGGTGATTATGACGCTGGTGGCCGTTACCTGGCTGAATCCGCATGTTTATCTGGATACCTTTGTGGTGCTGGGCAGTATCGGCGGACAACTGGGCTCCGATATGCGCATCTGGTTTACCGCAGGGGCAGTATGTGCATCGGTATTGTGGTTCTTCGGCCTGGCGCTGCTGGCGGCCTGGTTTTCGCCGGTGCTGCAAAAACCGGTATCACAGCGGATTATCAACCTGTTTGTCGGCTCGGTGATGTGGTATATCGCGATACAATTAGCTTTAAAAGGATTGAATATTTCTTATTAATCCGAAATATTGTTTCGTCAGAGTGTGCTAGTGTTATTTATTCCGGCATAACGTCCTGTTATGTGACCGGTTTAAAACAGAAGGAGGATATGTGAAACTGAAATCTCTTGCTCTTGCCGCTATGGTTGCCCTGGGGAGTTACACGGCTGCGGCTCAGGCAGCGGAAACCCCCGCAGGCCCGCATATTTCAACCTCCGGCAGCGCTGTGATTCAGGCTGAGCCTGATATGGCGACACTGACTATCAATGTGACCGTAAAGGAAAAAGATGCGTCAGCCGCCAAAGCACAGGCGGACAAACGTGTGGCGCAATATTTTGATTTTCTGAAAGCTCAGGGGATTGAAAAGAAAGACATTAATGCGGCCAATATCAGTACCAGTCC
The DNA here is from genome assembly GCF_051129855.1 of Morganella sp. Je.2.23. Classification (NCBI taxonomy): domain Bacteria; kingdom Pseudomonadati; phylum Pseudomonadota; class Gammaproteobacteria; order Enterobacterales; family Morganellaceae; genus Morganella; species Morganella sp. Je.2.23. Next base: position 2,004,172 of record NZ_JBCPSQ010000001.1, on the reverse strand, counting down.
GGATTATGTCTATGATAAAGAGAAAGAAGAATCTGTTATCCGCGGTTATAACGCCTCCCGTTCAGTGACGGTGAAAGTCTATGATCTGGACAAGCTGAACACATTGCTCGACGGCGCACTGAAAAGCGGCCTGAATGATATCAGTGCAGTGGAGTTCGGAGTGAATAATCCGGAGAAATATCGTGCGGAAGTGCGTCAGAAAGCCATTGATGATGCCGTTTCACAGGCGAAAGCCGTGGCAAAAGGCTTTGGTTCTGAGCTGGGTGCCGTGTACAGCATCGGTTATAACGCACCACAGCCGGTTCCGGTGATGGCGCGCGGTAAAATGATGCTGGCTGCCAATGCACCGGCAGCGGTATCTGCGGATGAAACCTATGAACAACAGACTATCGACTTCCGCGATCAGGTGGATGTTGTGTTTGAACTGAAACGTTAATCCGTTTCAGGCGGCGCCTGCCGCAATGTCTGACGCCCGTGTTTCAGCAGGGCGTCAGTCACCTGCCGCATGGTGGCACTTTCCGGTGCAAACCGGTGCCAGTACAGCATCCGGCGCTGAAACAGACCCGGTGTCAGATCCAGCAACTCTCCCCGCTCCAGTTCATCCGCAATCTGCAAATGCGGGATCATACAGCAGGCTGAACTCTGTTTTGCCAGCTGCACAAAGGCTTCCGAGGAATTAAGAACATGGCTCGGCACACTGCCGGGTGCGAGGTCAAAATTGGTCTGCAGGAAGGCCATGTGCATATCATCAAGATAATCAAACGCCACAGCGGGGGCTTTCAGCAGAGCACTGCGGCTGACGCCGTCAGGAAAATAACGGGCGGCAAATTCCGGTGAGGCGACAAAGAGGTAATCCAGCGCGCCAAGCTGATCCGCCAGACATCCCGGCAGCGGACGCGGCTGAATACTGACCGCACCAACCACTTCCCCCCGCCGCAGGCGTTCATGCGTGCGTGATTCATCTTCCACCTGAATATTCAGGCGGATAGCCAGATCAGCCAGAACATGGCGAAGCGCCGGAAGCAGCCAGGTCGCGAGGCTGTCGGCATTGACCGCCAGAGAGATCAGAGGCGGTTCAATATTACCGGCATCATCCCCCAGCCATTCGGCTTCGAGTAATTCCACCTGATGCAGCAGACCGAGCAGCTTCTGGCCTTCTTCGGTCGGCCGCGGCGGCACGGTACGCACCAGCAGCGGCTGTCCGAACAGGTTTTCCAGCTGTTTGATGCGCTGTGAAACGGCAGACTGGGTAATACAGAGTTTCTGTGCAGCCCGCTCAAAACCACGTTCACGGATAACAGCGTCCAGCGCCTGCAGGGCACGATAATCCGGTCGTCTCATGGCGGTTTTCTCCTCTTTATTATCAGTCATTCACAATATGCCACAATTCGCATTCCGGGGGAGAAATAATTGCTATAATTATCACGGGCTATGCCGGTGGCATAGGATGACGATGAAAAGGCAATAACATGACTCAGGATGAATTAAAGAAAGCGGTTGGCTGGTCGGCATTAGAATTCGTGAAGCCGGGCACTATTGTTGGTGTGGGCACCGGGTCCACCGCGTCTCACTTTATTGATGCGCTGGCGACGATGAAAGGCCAGATTGACGGCGCGGTATCCAGCTCAGAGGTATCAACCGCAAAACTGAAAAGCTACGGCATTCCGGTGCTGGACTGCAATGATGTGGACAGCCTGGACGTGTATGTCGACGGCGCGGATGAAATCGACCACCATATGAACATGATCAAAGGTGGTGGTGCGGCACTGACCCGTGAGAAAATCGTGGCGGCTATTGCGAAAAAATTCATTTGTATCGTGGATGAAAGCAAGCGTGTTGATGTGCTGGGTAAATTCCCGCTGCCGGTGGAAGTGATCCCGATGGCGCGTTCTTATGTGGCGCGTGAGCTGGTCAAACTCGGTGGTCAGCCGGAATACCGTCAGAATGTGGTAACGGATAACGGCAACGTGATTCTGGATGTCTACAATCTGGAAATTCTGAACCCGGTTGAGATGGAAAATAAAATTAACGGTATCGCCGGTGTGGTGACCGTAGGTTTATTTGCCAACCGCGGTGCGGATGTGGTGCTGATGGGTACTCAGGATGGCGTAAAAACCATTAAATAAATCAGTAAGCTATCTGTAATATACCGATACAGAATAAGGAACCGGAGACGGTTCCTTTTTTATTTTTTTTTAAATCATAAATTTCGGTGATATATATCACAATTTTGTCTTTGATATGCCCAAAATATCAGCACTCAGTGGCATTTTTTCATTTTCTTCTGCAAACCCGCCTTTTCCCTGTAACTTGTTCTGTGACTTATACAGGGGCGTGTATTGCGGAGACGTTATTTTTTGTTATTTTGATGTGAGGACAGGACATTTCGGGAACTTAACAAAAGGCAGGGTCATGGTAAAAGTATCACTGGAAAAAGATAAAATTAAATTTCTGCTATTGGAAGGCGTACACCAGAGTGCGGCAGACAGTCTGAAAGCAGCGGGTTATTCAAACATTGAATATCATAAAGGCGCATTATCCACGGAAGAATTAAAAGAAGCGATCCGTGATGCGCGTTTTATCGGTATCCGATCCCGTACCCAACTGACAGAAGAGATTTTTGCCTGTGCGGAAAAACTGGTCGCTGTCGGTTGTTTCTGTATCGGGACTAACCAGGTCGATCTCGGCGCGGCGGCAAAACGCGGTATTCCTGTCTTTAACGCACCTTTCTCAAACACCCGTTCCGTGGCTGAGATGGTGCTGGGGCAACTGTTACTGCTGCTGCGCCGTATTCCGGAGGCAAATGCCAAAGCTCATCGTGGTATCTGGGATAAACAGGCGAAAGGCTGCTATGAGGCGCGCGGTAAAAAACTGGGGATTATCGGCTACGGCCATATCGGGACACAGCTGGGTATCCTGGCGGAATCCATCGGTATGGATGTCTATTTTTACGATATCGAAAACAAACTGCCGCTCGGTAATGCCACTCAGGTGCGTCATTTATCTGAGCTGCTGAATATGAGTGATGTGGTCACACTGCATGTGCCGGAAACGGAATCCACCAAAAATATGGTGAGTAAACATGAGTTTGAACTGATGAAACCGGGCGCGATTTTTATTAACGCCTCACGCGGTACGGTTGTGGATATTCCGGCGCTCAGTCAGGCTCTGGCATCAAAACACCTGTCCGGCGCAGCGGTGGATGTGTTCCCGTCTGAACCGGCGGCAAACAATGACCCGGAAGATCCGTTTATTTCTGAGCTGATTGGGTTTGATAATGTCATTCTTACCCCGCATATCGGCGGCTCAACCCAGGAAGCACAGGAAAATATCGGTTTTGAGGTCGGCGGCAAGCTGGCGAAATACTCCGATAATGGTTCGACGCTTTCTGCGGTCAACTTCCCTGAAGTATCACTGCCGGTGCACGGACAGAATGCAAACCGTCTGCTGCATATTCACGAAAACCGCCCGGGTCTGCTGACCAGCATCAACCAGGTCTTTACTGATCGCGGTATCAATATCGCAGCACAGTATCTGCGGACGGCGGGTGATCTGGGTTATGTTGTTATCGATATTGTGGCAAATAATCAGGATGAGGCGGATGATGTTCTGCTGCAACTGAAAGCCCTGCCGGGAACAATAAGAGCACGTCTGTTGTTCTGAGAGCGGTGATTGCTCTGCGGATAACGGGCAAGCGAACGAAAAAGCATGCGCGTCATGGATGACGCGCCTGAGCTTACAGGGATGTATTTAAAGCGGCTTTTCGTTTTGCCCGTTACCGGTAGTTTCACCGGAGTCAATGCGTGCCGGTGTATTTCTATGATAAGTAACAGTCTGTTTATACTGGTTTATTTGTGTTCCGGCCACAGCCAGCGGCGTGATGGTGTGATCACTTCCGGCAGCGGCACATCCCACTCTGCAACGGGTAACTCACTGACCTGCTGACAATCATGCGCCAGTCCCAGCGGGTAAAATCCTTTCTTCTGCCAGTCTGCCAGTGTACGGTCATAAAAACCGCCGCCCATCCCGAGACGCCCGCCTTTTTCATCAAATGCAACCAGCGGAATAAACATGATATCCAGTTCCTGCGGCGGCAATACCTGTGTGACATCCAAAGCCGGTTCTGAAATTGAAAATTTATTTTTAATCAGCGGGGTATCAGGATGATAGGCAAGAAATAACAGATGATGGCGGCTGAACGGGTGAAGAACCGGCAGATATACGTGTTTCCCCTGTGACCACAGCCACTCTGTCAGCGGGCGGGTATCTATCTCGCCGTCAAAAGAGAGAAACAGGGCAATATTATCAGCGCGGTCAATGCCGGGGTGGTGAATGATTTGCTGAACAAGATCTTGTGCGGCTGCCGTCTGCTGCTGCGGGGTCAGGGCACGGCGTTTGTTGCGGATTAACTGACGCAGATGATGCCGTGATTGTAACAGCGGGTCATGAGTCATAGTGAAATCAGCGAAATATCAGGAGATAAATAAGAGAGAGGTCTCCAAGATGCCGTCGCAGGCTGTAACCCTTGAACCCTTGGTTCAAGGTGAACGCGGCGTTGCTTCCATTAGGCTGCCTGAACGAATCAGGTATGCTCACCGGTGACAAATCACCACATTCTGTCTGTATCAATATCGGCTCAGGGGACTGACCCGCAGACAAACATCTCAGAGAATTTTGTGAACTACGTGTAACGTTGTTCTTAAACTCATTGTATGAAATCGGGCTGAGATTGCAACCTAATTTCGAAATTTTTTTTGTCTAGTGACTGATTTCTAAACAATTTTATTCAATAGGTGTTACCTGGCGCTCTGTAATTCGGGTTTGGTCATGCAGCGCCTGCTCGATAGTCTGCTGTAACAGTTTTATCTTTTGTTCCATGTTATAGGCATAATCGCGCGTTTTCAATTTTTCTTGTGTCAGTTCGTGACAGATGTTTAACGCAACGATAAAAACGAGCTGTTCCGCGTTAGTGACCCGGCTGCGCTCTTTCAGGTCCTGTAACCGTTGTTCAAGCTCCGCAGCGGAAGCGAGCAGAGCTTCTTTTTGTTCCGGTGGACAATTAACGCGCATGGAACGCCCGAATATTTGGATATCAACGGGTTGTGCAGACATGAAATCTTCCTTTGGTTCTGCAACAGGATATTATCCTGTGTGACGTGAATTGTGTACGTTATAGCAGCAGGCCGCAGCCCTTATCTGGTACAGCGGCGCCTCTTGATGGTAGCATATCACGAACTGAAACCCGACTGGTGAGCAAAATAATGACCCCGGATAAAACACTGCCCGATTTTAAAACACTTGATGAACTTTTACGTCAGCAAGCCGTTGCCATGACTGCGTCAGAGATGCACGGCCTGATCACGGGTCTGCTCTGCGGCGGTAACACTGATGAGAGCTGGATGGCGCTGATCCACGACCTGACCAACGAAGGTATGGCGTTTTCACAGATTCTGGCACAACCGCTGCGTGCTCTCTTTAATACCACATTTGAGCTGCTTGATGATACCGAATGCCAGTTTAATTTACTGCTGCCGGATGATGACGCGGGTGTGTTTGCCCGGGCTGATGAGCTGGCCGGCTGGGTCAATCACTTCTTATTAGGTCTGGGTGTGGCCGATCCGAAATTTGGTGATCGTAATGAAGTGAAAGAAATTGTCACTGATCTGCGTGAAATCGGCATGCTGGGCTATGATGAAGCGGAAGATACCGAAGCACTGGATGATGCGCTGGAAGAAGTGATCGAGTATGTCCGCGTGGCCGTACAGCTGTGCTATATCTCGCTGGCAAAACCGCGCAGCGCACAAACGGCTGATGCGCCGGCACAGAAACCGACATTACACTGATATATCTGAAGCTGTCCGCGGCAGACAATCTGCTGCACACTGAACCATCAGATTTCTGAATCATCACACGTACAAGGAAAGAGGGTATGAATAAACAAGAATTTATCTCACGCCGTCAGGCATTGCTGGAAAAAATGGCACCTGCCAGCGCGGCGGTTTTCTTTGCGGCACCTCCGGCGCAGCGTAATGCGGACAGCGACTATCCCTACCGTCAGCACAGTGATTTTCTCTATCTGACCGGCTTCAGTGAGCCGGAGGCGGTACTGGTACTGATTAAAAGTGATGAAACTCATAACCACAGTGTATTGTTTAACCGTGTGCGTGATCTGACCGCAGAAATCTGGTTCGGACGCCGTCTCGGCCAGGACGCGGCACCGGAAAAACTGGGAGTGGATCGCGCTCTGCCGTTTGATGAGATTAATGAACAGCTCTGTCAGTTGCTTAACGGCCTCGACACCCTCTATTTCGCACAGGGCGAAATGGCGTATGCCGATACCATCGTCTTTAATGCTCTCGATACACTGCGCCGCGGCAGCCGCCGTAACCTTTCCGCGCCGGCCACGATCATTGACTGGCGGCCGGTTGTTCACGAAATGCGTCTGTTTAAATCCCCGGCGGAGCTGGACATCATGCGCCGTGCCGGAAAAGTCAGTGCGCTGGCACACACCCGTGCGATGGAAAAATGCCGTCCGGGTATGTACGAATATCAGTTACAGGGCGAAATTGAACACGAATTTGTCAGTAACGGCGCGCGTTTCCCGTCCTATAACACGATTGTCGGCAGCGGTGAAAACGGCTGTATCCTGCACTACACCGAAAACGAATGCCGGATGAAAGACGGGGATTTGGTGCTGATCGATGCCGGATGTGAAATTGAAGGCTATGCCGGGGATATTACCCGTACTTTCCCGGTCAACGGCAAATTCAGCAAAGAGCAGCGCGAAATCTATGACCTGGTGCTGGAAACCCTGAACGTTTCTCTGGAACTTTATCGTCCCGGTACGTCGATCGCAGAAGTGACGGATCGTGTGGTGGAAATCATGACGGAAGGGCTGGTGAAACTCGGTTTACTGACCGGGGATGTCCCGCATTTGATCGAAACCAAAGCATACCGCGCCTTTTTCATGCATAGTCTCAGCCACTGGTTGGGACTGGATGTGCATGATGTCGGCCATTACGGCACAGAACGTGACCGCATCCTGGAACCGGGCATGGTGCTGACTATCGAGCCGGGGCTGTATATCGCGCCGGATGCGGATGTGCCGGAAGCGTATCGCGGCATCGGTATCCGTATTGAGGACGATATTGTCATCACAGCTGACGGCAACGAAAACCTGACAGCTTCCGTGGTTAAAACCGCAGATGAAATTGAAGCGCTGATGGCGCAGGCAAAACAGGCTGAATAATTAATGAGTGTGATAATCACCGGAGGCGGAATGACCGGCGCGACACTGGCGCTGGCGCTTTCCCGCCTCAGTCACGGCAGGCTTCCCGTCGCACTGGCGGAAGCCAGATTACCGGATGCCCATCATCCGGGGTTTGATGCGCGGGCGATTGCCCTGGCGTACGGGACTTGTCAGCGGCTTGAGAAAATCGGGCTGTGGTCTGCCCTGAAAGCGTATGCAGCGCCGATTACCCGGGTGCATGTGTCTGATCAGGGGCATACAGGCTGTGTGAATATTACCGCCGGTGATTATGATATTGATGCACTCGGACAGGTTATTGAACTGTATGATGCCGGACAAACGCTGTTTGCCGAACTGGCAAAAGCCGACAATGTCACACTGTATTGTCCGGACAGCGTAAAAAATATTACCCGCATGACGGACTCGGTCAGTGTTCAGCTGGAGAGCGGTACGGTGCTGAACGGACAGGTTCTGATCGCGGCGGACGGCAGTCATTCTGCAGTCGCAGAGCAGTGCGGTATGCAGTGGAATGACACACCGTATGAGCAGGTGGCGGTGATCGCCAATGTCATGACGGAACTGGATCCGCAGGGGCGGGCGTTTGAACGTTTTACCCCGCAGGGGCCGCTGGCGATGCTGCCGATGACAGAAGGGCGCAGTTCGCTGGTCTGGTGTCACCGTGCAGAACATGCGGACACCGTGCGTGAATGGGATGATGAAACTTTCTGCCGCGAATTGCAGAAAGCGTTTGGCTGGCAACTGGGCAAAATTATCACTGCCGGTGCCCGCCACTGTTATCCGCTGACCCTGAGTGCCGCGCACTCTCAGATTTCCCACCGCCTGGCGCTGGTGGGCAATGCCTCTCAGACACTCCATCCTATCGCCGGTCAGGGTTTTAACCTGGGAATGCGTGATGTGATGGCACTGGCGGAGGTTATCAGTCAGGCGTTTTTATCACAGGAAGATATTGGTCAGTATCGTGTGCTGATGCAGTATCAGGCAGCCCGTGAAGCTGACCGGCAGGCGACAATGACCCTGACTGACAGCCTGGTGCGCCTTTTCTCCAATCGTTGCTTCCCGCTGGCCGCCGGACGGAATGCCGGCCTGATGGCAATGGAAATGCTGCCGTTTCTGCGTAACCGGCTGGCAAAACAGACGCTCGGCTGGGTAGCGCAGCCGGTTAATACCGCCACGGAAAGAGGATAAACAATGCAGTCATATGATGTGGTAATTGCCGGTGGCGGCATGGTCGGGCTGGCTCTGGCCTGTGGTCTGCACGGCTGCGGGCTGCGTATTGCGGTGATTGAAAAGCAGGCGCCGGATACCCGTTTTGATCCGCAGGCGCCGTTTGCTGTCCGGGTCTCCGCCATCAACAGCGCCAGTGAGCGCTTACTGGCGCGGCTGGGCGTCTGGCAGGACATTCAGGCAAAACGTGCGGCACCGTACCAGGGTATGGAAGTGTGGGATAACAACAGCTTCGGCCGTATCGCGTTCAGCGCGGCGGAAGCCCATTGTGAACACCTCGGCCATATTATTGAGAATGATGTGATCCGCAACGCGCTCTGGGAGCGGGTTCAGACATTGTCTGATGTGACGCTGCTCACCGGTACGCAAATCCGTCAGGTGGTGTGGGGCGAAAACGATGCCTTTATCACCCTGGAAAATGACGACATGCTCACGACCCGCTTAGTGGCAGGCGCAGACGGTGCAAATTCCTGGCTGCGCCAGCATGCGGATATCCCTGTTTCGTTTTGGGATTATGAGCATCACGCGCTGGTCGCTACCATCCGCACAGAGCTGCCGCATGAGAATGTGGCGCGACAGGTTTTCCACGGTGACGGTATTCTGGCATTTCTGCCGCTGCCGGATGCTCACCACTGCTCGATTGTCTGGTCACTGCCCGGACTGACCGCACAGCACTGCCTGGATCTGGATGAAACCGCGTTTAACCATAAACAGGCGGCGGCGTTTGATCTGCGTCTCGGTCTGTGTGAGGTTGTCAGTGAACGTCGGGCGATCCCGCTGACCGGCCGCTATGCCCGCCAGTTTGCCGCGCCGCGTCTGGCGCTGCTGGGGGATGCGGCTCATACCATTCATCCGCTGGCCGGACAGGGAGTGAACCTCGGCTTTATGGATGTGGCGGAGCTGATTGGTGAAATCCGCCGTCTGACTGCCGAAGGCAAAGATATCGGAAACTATTTCTGGCTGCGCCGTTTTGAACGTCGCCGCAAACAGAGTGCCGCAATGATGCTGGCCGGGATGCAGGGCTTTCGTGAGCTGTTCGACGGCAACAATCCGGTGAAAAAACTGGTCCGTGATGTCGGCCTGGTGCTGGCGGATACACTGCCGGGCGTAAAACCGGCTCTTCTGCGTCATGCCCGCGGGCTCAGTGATATGCCGGACTGGCTGCGTGAACCGACGCCGGCATCAGCTGAAAAAATCTAATTTAAGGCCTTTTTTCACATTAGTTTTATTCATAATGCACTAAAATTTAATTGGTCGATCCGGCCGGTGTTTTAGTGCATTCCCGCCGCTTAATTCAAAACTATCACCTGTTAATCCTTTTTTGCGCCTCAGGGCTCAGAATGGCAGATGAAAAATCTGCATACTGACGGCTCATATTTTTCCGCCCGCGTACACGGTCACAATTTTTTCTTATGGTTCCGTTTGTGATTCGGTGATAACGTCAGGAAAAGGGTATCGTTTGCGTGGTACACGCTGCGCACTATGTCTGACTGAAAGGGGATAGAATGGCACAACACACACCACTGTCCGGTGAGCACGTTGCCTGCGGGGCAAAAATGGTGGATTTTCACGGCTGGATGATGCCGCTGCACTACGGCTCCCAGATCGAAGAGCACCACAATGTCCGCAATGACGCCGGTATGTTCGATGTTTCCCATATGACAATCGTCGACTTTCATGGTCCGCAATGTCAGCAGTTCCTCCGTTATCTTCTCGCCAATGATGTGGCGAAACTCACCGAAAAAGGCAAAGCACTGTACACCGGGATGCTCAACGCGTCCGGCGGTGTGATTGACGATCTTATCGTCTATTACTTTGCGGATGATTTTTACCGGCTGGTGGTGAACTCTGCCACCCGCGAAAAAGATCTGGCGTGGATTGACGAACATCGCAAAAACTTTGCTGCTGAGATGACAGTCCGCGATGATTTGGCGATGATTGCGGTTCAGGGTCCGCATGCCAAAGAAAAAGTCGCGACACTGCTGAGTGAAGAGCAAAAGGCGGCTGTTGCCGGAATGAAACCGTTTTACGGCGTGCAGAGCGGCGATTACTTCATTGCCACGACCGGCTACACCGGCGAGGAAGGCTATGAAATCGCACTGCCCGCAGAGCAGGCCGCGGACCTGTGGAAAAAATTGCTGGCTGCCGGTGTGAAACCGGCCGGATTAGGGGCGCGGGATACCTTACGCCTTGAAGCAGGCATGAATCTTTACAGCCAGGAGATGGACGAAACCGTTAATCCGCTGGCGGCAAATATGGGCTGGACCATTGCCTGGCAGCCGGAAGACCGGAATTTTATCGGGCGCGAGGCGCTGGAAAAATTCCGCCGCGAAGGTACTGAAAAACAGGTCGGTCTGGTAATGCGTGAAAAAGGCGTGCTGCGTGCAGGCATGGAAGTCCGCTTTACCGATGAGCTGGGCAAACAGCAGACCGGCGTTATCACCAGCGGTACATTCTCCCCGTCACTGGGATTCAGTATCGCGCTTGCCCGTGTTCCGCAGGGGATCGGTAATACCGCTATTGTACAGGTACGCAACCGTGAAGTGCCTGTTGAGGTCGTGAAACCGGGATTTGTCCGTAACGGCAAAGCACTGGTCTGATTAACCGTTTTTTATTGTTAAATTTTGAGAAACCCGATAACAGGAGCCGTTGGCGATGAGTAATATACCTGAGAATCTGAAATACACAGAAGATCACGAGTGGGTTCGCCATGAGAGTGGTGATGAGTATGTGGCAGGGATCACCGATTACGCGCAGGAACTGCTGGGCGATGTGGTATTTGTTGAATTACCGGAAGTCGGTGATGAAATCACATTTGGTGAAGCATTCGGTACTGTTGAGTCGGTAAAAGCGGCATCAGATCTGTATGCGCCGGTCACCGGCACCGTTATCGCCGTGAATGAGGCGCTGGAAGACAGCCCGGAACTGGTAAACAGCGAGCCGTATGAAGGCGGCTGGATGATCCGCATTAAAATCACGGACCCGGATGAGTTTGCCGGTCTGATGGACGCAGCCAAATACGCAGAACTGCAGGCTGAAGAAGAAGACTGACGGATTAACGGAACCCTGTTTGTAAGCAAACAGGGTTTTTTTTCGGGTTTTTATTGAATCAGATAATGTCAGGAACCGGAGAACGATGACTCAAACGTTAACTCAGCTTGAAAACCGCGGTGAATTTATCCGCCGTCATATCGGCGCATCCCCTGAACAGCAGCTGCATATGCTGAAAACAGTCGGTGCGGCGTCACTCGAAGATCTCACCCGTCATATTGTCCCTGACGATATTCAGCTGGATATCCCGCCTGCGGTCGGCGAAGGGGCAACCGAACAGGATGCGCTGGCAGAACTGAAAACCATTGCCGGTCTGAATCAGCAGTTTACCTCTTATATCGGCCAGGGCTATGCACCGACGATTCTGCCGCCGGTAATTTTACGCAATCTGCTGGAAAATCCGGGCTGGTATACCGCGTACACACCGTATCAGCCGGAAATCTCCCAGGGCCGTCTGGAAGCGCTGCTGAATTTCCAGCAGGTGACTATCGATCTGACCGGTCTGGAACTGGCATCCGCCTCGCTGCTGGATGAAGCGACCGCGGCGGCGGAAGCCATGGCGATGGCAAAACGTGTCAGTAAAAAGAAAAATGCCAACCGCTTTTTTATTGCGGATGATGTGCATCCGCAAACCTTGGATGTGATCCGCACCCGCGCTGAATACTTCGGTTTTGAACTGACCATTGACAGTGCGGAAAAAGCCCTTGATTACGATGATGTGTTTGGTGTGCTGTTGCAGCAGACCGGCACCGGCGGGCAGATCCATGATTACCGTGACTTACTGGCACAGTTACATCAGCGTCAGGTGATCACCAGTGTGGCAGCCGATATTATGGCACTGGTACTGCTGGAAGCGCCGGGCAAACAGGGCGCGGATATTGTCTTCGGCTCAGCCCAGCGTTTTGGTGTGCCGATGGGTTACGGCGGCCCGCATGCCGCTTTCTTTGCCTGCCGCGATGCTTACAAACGCGCCATGCCGGGACGTCTTATCGGGGTATCCATTGATGCCGCCGGTAACCGCGCACTGCGCCTGGCACTGCAAACCCGCGAACAGCATATCCGCCGTGAAAAAGCGAACTCCAATATCTGTACCTCTCAGGTTCTGCTGGCGAATATCGCCGGGATGTATGCGGTCTACCACGGCCCGGAAGGTCTGAAACGGATTGCCGGGCGCATTCACCGCCTGACGGATATCCTGGCGAAAGCCCTGACAGATGCGGGTCTGCGTCTGCGCAATACCACCTGGTTTGATACCCTGACCATTGAGGTGCAGGATAAAGCTGCTGTTCTGGCCCGCGCCAAAGCCGCGCGCATCAACCTGCGTACCGATCTGCCGGGTGCCGTTGCAGTGACCCTGAGTGAAACCACGCAGCGTGAATGTCTGGAGAATCTGTACGCGGTACTGACCGGGCAGGAAGCACAGTGGGATATCGATGCACTGGATGCACAGGTTGCCGCATCCTCTGAATCTATTCCTGCCGCGCTGCGTCGTGAAGGGGAAATTCTGAAGCATCCGAACTTCCGCAGCTATCACAGTGAAACGGATATGATGCGCTACCTGCACAGTCTGGCCCGCAAAGACCTGGCGCTGGATCAGGCGATGATCCCGCTCGGCTCCTGCACCATGAAACTGAATGCGGCCGCAGAGATGATCCCTATCACCTGGCCGGAATTCGGTAATATGCACCCGTTCTGTCCGCCGGAGCAGGCGCAGGGCTATCATGTGATGATAGAACAGCTTTCCCGCTGGCTGGTACTGCTGACCGGTTATGACGCCATGTGTATGCAGCCGAACTCCGGCGCACAGGGGGAATATGCCGGGCTGGTGACTATCCGTCGCTATCAGGAAAGCAAAGGTGAAGGGCATCGCACTATCTGTCTGATCCCGCAGTCTGCACACGGCACTAACCCGGCCTCAGCCAATATGGCGGGGATGGAAGTCGTGGTGGTGGCCTGTGATGAAGACGGTAACATTGACCTGGCGGATTTACGGGCGAAAGCAGAACAGCACAGCGAAAACCTGTCCTGTGTGATGATCACCTATCCGTCCACCCACGGGGTGTATGAAGAAGGTGTGCGCGAAGTCTGCGATATTATTCATGAATTCGGCGGTCAGGTGTATCTGGACGGCGCAAATATGAACGCACAGGTCGGCGTGACCACACCGGGCTTTATCGGTGCGGATGTTTCCCACCTTAACCTGCATAAAACCTTCAGTATTCCGCACGGCGGCGGCGGACCGGGTATGGGGCCGATTGGTGTGAAAAAACACCTGGCACCGTTTGTACCGGGGCACACCATTGTCACTTCTGATTTGCTGACCTCTCAGGGCGCGGTATCCGCGGCGCCGTTCGGCAGCGCTTCTATTCTGCCGATCAGCTGGATGTATATCCGCATGATGGGGGCTCAGGGGCTGCGTCAGGCCAGTCAGGTGGCGATCCTCAATGCCAACTATATCGCGGCACGGCTGAAGTCCGCTTACGATGTGCTTTATACCGGCCGTAACGGCTATGTGGCGCATGAATGTATTCTGGATATTCGTCCGCTGAAAGCGAAGTTTGGTATCACCGAGATGGATATTGCCAAGCGCCTGATTGACTATGGCTTCCATGCACCGACGATGTCGTTCCCGGTCGGCGGCACACTGATGGTGGAACCGACAGAATCCGAAAGTCAGACGGAACTGGATCGCTTTATTGATGCCATGCTGGGTATTCGTGCGGAAATGGAGCGGGTAGGCAGCGGTGAATGGACAGCGGAAGATAACCCGCTGGTGAATGCCCCGCATATCCAGACTGAACTGGCCGCAGAGTGGTCACATCCGTACAGCCGTGAAGTAGCAGTATTCCCGACGCAGGCCACCCGTGATAACAAATACTGGCCGACGGTTAAACGGCTGGATGATGTTTACGGTGATCGTCATCTTCAGTGCTCCTGTGCACCGATGAGTGATTACGAGTAACCGGTAAATAGTAAACGATAAAGAAAAGGCCGGTTGTGGTAACACAACCGGCCTTTTTTATCAGCGCAGCCAGCCTTTCTGCTTCGCGGTATCCAGTTCGGCACGCAGCCATGCCCAGAATGCCGGATGCACATCCGCGATAAATTTCGTGCGGTCAATCACCTGTTCCAGTGAAATGTTATTTTCCACCCAGCTCTGACCGTTGTTGTGCAGATTCATCAGTACCGGCATTACGCGGTCGATCATATTGGCGATACGGGCTTCGCGGGTTTCTGCTGCATCATACTCATCCCACAGCGCCTGAAACTCACCGGCCTGCGGTTGCGGCAGCAGACCGAAAATCCGTTTTGCGGCAGCGACTTCTTTTTCTGCGACCGCTTCACGGGCGGCGAGATCAAAGACCAGCACATCACCGGCGTCAATTTCCACCACATCATGCAGCAGTGCCATTTTCAGGATGCGCAGCATATCCGCATCCTCAACATACGGCGCAAACGCCATTGCGGTTACAGCAAAATGCCAGCTGTGTTCAGCGGAGTTTTCCTGACGTTCATTGTTCAGCAGGCGGGTTTTGCGGTAAACGCTTTTGAGCTTATCCAGCTCCATAACAAAGGTAATTAACTGAGAAAAAGGAATGACTTTCTGTGCAGCAACAGCTGATGACATAACAACCTCAATACAGACTCATACAGAATACCCCGGACGCAGAGACAGGGAGTCGCTGCGCCGGGTGGTGACGGGAAATCAGGCTTCTTCAGTAAAGGAGTACGGCAGCGGGAAGAGACTCAGGCGGCTTTCTTCATCTTCACGGATACGGAAGACAGCCTCTTCCTCCGTATCATTATTCATCACAATCTGCACCAGAACACGTTCATCACTCAGGCGGACAGCGGCCAGGATAGTCCCGGTACGGCGCCAGTTTTCACCTAACTGACGTTCGGCATCATCACCGGCGACCGGCACATGGCGGCTGTGGCCGATAAGTGTGAACATAGCGCGTTTGTTGGCACCGCGGAATTTGGCGCGGGCCACCATTTCCTGCCCGGTATAACAGCCTTTCTTAAAGCAGATACCCCGCGGCAGGGATTGCAGGTTTGTTGCCTGCGGCAGAAATTCATTCACTGTCGCCGTATCAATAACGGCGTAACCGGCTTCGATATCCAGTGCGGTCCACTGAGTATCAGCAGCGGACGGCAGGGACAGGGCGTCAGCTAAGGCATTTGCCTGCTCTGCGGAGTGGATCAGAATAAAACGCCCCTGCGGCAGCGGCAGATACAGCAGTGTGGTGTCATTGCTGCTGACAACCTGACTGTCAGCATCCGGTATAGCGCTGAAGTGCGGCTGTAAGGCGTCTGCTGCGCCGTGGCCGGCAATTCCGGTCAGTACAGCGCTATCATCAGCGGCAATCGTAATTTTGGAGAAAACGGCATATTTTTTCAGTTCCGCAAGCTGGGTATCCAGCGCACTGCGGCTGATAAGGTAGGCGTAGCCGTCCTTATAATGAAACAGACGCAGGTCACTCCACATTTTTCCTTTGGCATCGCAATGTGCACACAGCACATGCTGATCATCAGCCAGGGCGTCGATATCGGCGGTAACCTGACCCTGAAGGTATTTCTGACTGTCCGGCCCTGTGATAGTAACCAGCGCCAGATCACTGAGGGCAACGCGTGTTAAAGGCAGAGAATCACTCAGTTGCGGGAGTAATGCGGTTGTTTCTGTGTTCATGATGTTTTACCTGTCCGGAGAGCTGTGCAATGTATGGTAAAAGAGATAACAGACATTGCAAGAGAATATTATTGACCCTTTGTGTGATGCGCTGCGTGCGGAGTGATAATGAAATCCGCTGCTGCGGATAACCGGAATTTTTCCGCCTGTGCCGCATTTTTCTCCGGCATGTGCGGCAGACGATTTTCTTTATTGTCAGGGCTTGGTAGGCTACGCTGATATCATCAGTGATGTTTACCGGTCTGATAAACCGCTTCTCAATAAAAAGGATATACCGGTGTTAGATATTGAAAATAAAGCCCGCATCCACTGGGCCTGCCGTCGCGGCATGCGGGAACTGGATATTGCGATTATGCCGTTTTTTCAGCATGAATATGACACGCTGACCGATGGTCAGAAACAGGATTTTATTCAGCTGCTGACCTGCCCGGACCCGGATCTGTTTAACTGGCTGATGAATAAAGGCCGCCCGGATGATGAGGCGCTGTATCAGATTATCCGGCTGATTCAGGAACGTAATCAGGCACGGATGGCGGCACAGAATTCGGCGTATTATCCGGACTGACCGCCGGGGAACGTAATAACCGGTCACAGTTATTCCATAGGAAACCGGGGCGGAATACCGTATATTTTCCGGCTGACGGGCCCGGGAAAACCGGGTTTTCAGCCGGACAGCGGATGCTGTCATTGTGTCAGGATACAGGGGGCAGGCCGTGGTTTTATGGAAATCAGTATTACGTGTCTCATTTAAGACTCAGGTCTTTTCAACGCTGATTTACGGTGTGCTGGTGCTGAGCGTATTATTTGCGCCCTGGCCCGGCAAAACGTCATTTATCTGGCTGCCGCTGACACTGCTGCTGATAGCGGGCTGGGGACGGACACAGTATAAAATCAGTAAACGTGCCGGTCCTGCCAGTCTGCAAAACCATAACCGGATTTTGTGGCGTAAAAGTGAATGGGAGATCACCAAACCGCCGTATATCACACGGCTTGGTATCCGTCTGCATCTGCGCTCACTGACATCCGGGCGGCAGAAATACCTGTGGATAGCCTCTGACAGTGTCCCGGCCGAGGCATGGAGCAGCCTTAATCAGCTGCTTTTGCAGTACCCGGATATTTAGCTTCCGCGTGAAGAGTTAATACTATAGTCCATCAGTGGGGTAATATACTTGGTTGGCTGCGTTTTTTACTTTTTCGCTTAATGTTATAAACCATGATGATGTCCATTTTGCCCATTGCTTATGTTGCAGAAAGGTTTTCCAGTCAAGTTCATAAATCGCTTTAATCTCATAACTGTCAGAAAATTTAACGATTAGCAGATAGTCAAAAATTTTATTTGTTTCAACTGTTGAATCCGGAGATGGCAACCCATAAAAGACACTGGTTCTGTTACCTGTGAGAGATTTAATGGCGTACCGGTTACCGTTATCTCCGATAGCATCAATATTCTTTGTATTAGCAGGTGCATCCTGCAAATTTTCGAGATGAGCTGTTTTTGTATAATAATCAATAGCAGCACGTTCACCTAAATCACCGACAATATTTTTCGTCCGGATTATATGTCGTTTTTTTAGTTCTGAAATCAAATTACCGTATAACCGGAATAACGAAGAATCATCTAACTGATTTAAATCAATAGATATTTCCTGTTTTTTATTATCAGCGCTTTCTTCTGATATGTTATTCACAGCAGCTCCTGTACTTCCTCAAGCACCTGCATGCACCATGTGGCGATGCGCTCTTCGCTCTCGTCATACTGATTGACATCATCAAGTGCCAGCCCGACAAAGTGTTTGCCGTCCGGCGTCAGGGCTTTCGGGCTGGTGAAGGTATAACCGTCCACCGGCCAGTAACCGGCAAATTTCACCCCGGATGATTGCAGCTGCTGATGCAGATAACCCAAAGCGTCCAGGAACCAGTCACTATAATCCACCTGGTCACCCATGCCGTACATGGCAACAATTTTTCCCGATAAATTCAGCTGCGGCAACTGATCCCACACCGCCAGCCAGTCTTCCTGGATTTCACCGAAATCCCAGGTCGGAATACCGAGGATCAGCACCGGGTAGCTTTCCATCAGTTGCAGATCTGTCTCTTTCACATCATGGAGTTCAACGAGATCATCACCTAAAATATCACGGATTTTTTCAGCTGCCATTTCGGTATAGCAGGTGCTGGAACCATAAAAAAGACCAATTTTCATCTGTTTATTCTGCTGTGTATCAGGTAAAAAATGAAAGCACGCTGCGTCTGTCCGCTGCTTTCATCACAGGATTACGGTATTGTAACAGAAGATAAGTTAATTCTGACACGGGAATTCAAACGGGAGGTCAGCGGTGAAGGACGCCGTACAACACAGCGAAAGTGATGCACTGACAGAGCAGTTTCTTGATACTATCTGGCTGGAACAGAATTTATCGGAAAACACCCTGGCATCCTACCGCCTGGATTTGCAGGCACTGGCGGACTGGCTGGCACCGCAGGATTTGGACTGGTTATCACTGACCACCCTTGATTTGCAGGCTTTTCTGGCAGACAGACTGGATCGCGGTTACAAAGCCACCAGTTCGGCGCGGATGCTCAGTTCGCTGCGCCGGTTTTTCCAGTATTGCTACCGCGAAAAACTGCGGACGGATGACCCGACCATTCAGCTGTCGGCACCCAAACTGCCCGCCCGGCTGCCGAAAGATTTAAGTGAAAGCCAGGTGGATGACCTGCTGGCGGCACCGGATGTTACCGATGCTCTCGAACTGCGCGATAAAGCCATGCTGGAGGTACTCTACGCCTGTGGTCTTCGCGTGACGGAACTGGTATCACTGTCTCTGCCGGATGTCAGTCTGCGTCAGGGGGTGATCCGCGTGATCGGTAAAGGCAATAAAGAGCGCCTGGTGCCGATGGGGGAAGAAGCTGTCTACTGGCTGGAGGTCTATCTGGCACAGGCCAGACCGGCGCTGCTGAACGGACAGGCCGCAGATGTGCTGTTTCCGAGTAAGCTCGGGCGGCAGATGACGCGGCAGACATTCTGGCACCGTATCAAACACTATGCGGTGGTGGCAGGGATTGCGACAGAAAAACTTTCACCGCACGTGCTGCGCCATGCCTTTGCCACCCATCTGCTCAATCACGGGGCGGATCTGCGGGTGGTGCAGATGCTGCTGGGGCACAGTGATTTATCCACCACGCAAATTTATACCCATGTCGCGACGGAGCGGTTACGCTCGCTGCATCAGCAGCACCATCCGCGCGGCTGATAAGGAAAGAGTATGCTGAAAATTGTATCATCCGCACTGGCAGCTCTGCTGGTGTTCTGTCACGGCGCGGTTGCCGGGGAAAACGAAATCAAAGCAGCGCTGGGCAAAATGGACATGACCGCCACCATGATCCGTCCGTCACCGGTACCCGGTGTCTCATCGGTTGCCACTGCACAGGGTGTTTTTTATATCAGCGATGACGGCCGTTATCTGCTGCAGGGGCCGATGTTTGATATGAGCGGTAAAAGCCCGAAAAATATCACCAATAATGTGCTGCTGGAGGAACTGAACAGTCTTGAAAATGAGATGATCATTTATAAATCTCAGCGCGAAAATCATGTTATTACGGTCTTTACGGATATCACCTGTCCGTACTGCCTCAAACTGCATAATGAAAATAAAGCCTTAAACGATAAGGGAATTACCGTCCGTTACCTGGCGTTTCCGCGTAAAGGGCCGGAATCAGCGGTCGGGCGGGAGATGCAGTCTGTCTGGTGTAACGGGTTTAAAACCAAAGCGCTGGACGGTGCGTTCCGTAATGAGCCGATCCCGCAGATAGACAGCTGTAATATTGATATCAGTAAACACTATAATCTCGGCCTGAAATTCGGCATCACCGGCACTCCGGCGATAGTCCTGGAAGACGGAACACTGATTGCCGGTTACTTATCTGCGGATAAAATTGCTGAATTAGTAAATAAATAATTAATAGTATAATCAGGTTGTTATGATAAAAACAGAACTCCGCCGCCGCGAAGCAGCGGATTACACCGCACTGCTTGCCCCTGACCGCTCTGAGCTGTTATGCCGTCTGTATGCCGCCAGAGGGATTACCTCCGCAGAGCAACTGGAACGCGGTGCCCGCGGACTGCTTAATTACGGTCAGCTCAGTGGTATCGATCAGGCCGTCGCATTACTGAAAGAGGCACTTCATCAGAATCAGCGGATTGTGATTGTCGGCGATTTTGATGCTGACGGCGCGACCAGTACAGCACTGTCTGTCCGCGCACTGCACCGGATGGGTTTCCGGCAGGTGGATTTTCTCGTCCCCAACCGTTTTGAGGACGGCTACGGGCTCAGCGCTCAGGTGACAGAGCAGGCCCGCCGCAAAGGGGCGGAGCTGATTATGACAGTGGATAACGGCATCTCCTCTCATGACGGTGTCGCCGCTGCGCATGCCGCCGGAATCCGCGTGATTGTGACTGACCACCATCTTCCGGGGGAAATCCTCCCGCCGGCGGAAGCGATTATTAACCCGAATCTGGCGGATTGTGGTTTTCTCTCCAAATCCCTGGCGGGGGTCGGTGTGACCTTTTACCTGATGTCTGCGCTGCGGGCATCGTTGCGGGCGGACGGCTGGTTTACACAGCAGAATATCGCCGAGCCGAATCTGGCGGAACTGCTGGATCTGGTGGCGCTCGGCACCGTGGCGGACGTAGTGCCGCTTGATCAGAATAACCGGATTCTGGTGCATCAGGGACTGAACCGCATCCGGGCGGGACGCTGCTGTGCCGGGATCACCGCACTGCTGGAAATCTCCAAACGGCAGGCATCCGCACTGGTCGCGAGTGATTTGGGTTTTGCTCTCGGGCCGCGTCTTAATGCAGCGGGCAGGCTGGATGATATGTCAGTCGGCGTCGAACTGCTGCTGACCGATGATATGGCGAAAGCGCGTATGCTGGCGCATGAACTGGACGGCCTGAATCAGACCCGGCGCGAGATAGAGCAGGGGATGCAGCAGGAAGCGCTGACGCTGTTCAGTAAGATTGAGCACAGCACCACAGAAATGCCGTCGGGTATTGCACTGTATCATCCGGAATGGCATCAGGGCGTGGTCGGTATTCTTGCTTCACGTATCAAAGAGCGCTATCACCGCCCGGTAATTGCGTTTGCTCCCTGTGGTGACGGCCTGCTGAAAGGCTCGGGACGCTCAGTGAGCGGTCTGCATCTGCGGGACGTGCTCGAACGGCTCGATACCCTCAATCCGGGAATGATGGCCGCATTCGGCGGTCATGCAATGGCTGCCGGGCTTTCTCTGCCGGAATCCTGTTTTCCTGATTTTCAGCATAAATTTGCCGCGCTGGTGGATGATATGATCGACCCCGGTCTGCTGCACGGGGTCATCTGGAGTGACGGGGTGCTGCCGCCGCAGGATATGACACTGGAAACCGCCGGGCTTCTGCGCGAAGGCGGGCCGTGGGGACAGGGTTTCCCGGAGCCGTTGTTTGACGGTACATTCCGTCTGCTGCAACAGCGCATCGTCGGTGAAAAACACCTGAAAGTGATGATCGAACCGGAAGGCGGCGGTCCGCTGCTTGATGGTATCGCTTTTAACGTTGATGTAAATTACTGGCCGGACAACAGTGTGCAGCGGGTTCGTCTCGCCTACAAACTGGATGTGAATGAGTTCCGCGGGCAGCGCAGTGTGCAGTTACTGATAGAACATATCTGGCCGGATTAATTTTAGTCCGAAAGGGGGTTGCAGTGCTGTCATGATGAGCGGATTTTCGTTACAATGTACAGTTCTCACATTATTACCTGACAATCAACAAAAAGATAAAAGACATGTTTGAAATTAACCCGGTAAAAAATCAGATCCAGGATTTGACTGAACGTACTTCGGTGCTTCGGGGGTATCTTTGACTACGATGCCAAGAAAGAGCGCTTAGAAGAAGTTAACGCCGAGCTGGAACAGCCTGACGTCTGGAATGAACCTGAACGTGCCCAGGCACTCGGTAAGGAACGCGCCTCTCTGGAAGCCATCGTGGAAACCATTGATGACCTTGACCAGGGGCTTGAGGATGTCAGTGGTCTTCTGGAACTCGCTGTCGAAGCGGATGACGAAGAAACCTTTAATGAAGCTGTTGAAGAGCTGAAAGGGCTGGAGGATAAACTCGGCCAGCTGGAATTCCGCCGGATGTTCTCCGGTGAATATGACAGCGCTGACTGCTACCTCGACCTCCAGGCCGGTTCCGGCGGTACAGAAGCTCAGGACTGGGCAAGCATGCTGCTGCGTATGTATCTGCGCTGGGCAGAAAGCCGCGGCTTTAAAACCGAAATTATTGAAGAATCCGACGGTGATGTGGCCGGTCTGAAATCGGCAACGGTTAAGATCATGGGCGAATACGCCTACGGCTGGCTGCGCACAGAAACCGGTGTTCACCGTCTGGTGCGCAAGAGCCCGTTTGACTCAGGCGGCCGCCGCCATACCTCGTTCAGTTCCGCGTTTATTTATCCGGAAGTGGATGATGACATTGATATCGAAATCAATCCGGCGGATATCCGTATTGACGTTTACCGCGCCTCCGGTGCCGGTGGTCAGCACGTCAACAAAACGGAATCTGCGGTGCGTCTTACCCATATTCCGACCGGGATCGTCACTCAGTGTCAGAATGACCGCTCGCAGCATAAGAATAAAGACCAGGCTTTCCGTCAGATGAAAGCAAAACTTTATGAATATGAAATGCAGAAGAAAAACGCCGATAAACAAGAAATGGAAGATAACAAATCCGACATCGGCTGGGGCAGTCAGATCCGTTCTTATGTACTTGATGATTCCCGGATTAAAGATCTCCGTACCGGTGTGGAAACCCGTAATACTCAGGCAGTATTAGACGGTGATCTGGATAAATTTATTGAGGCCAGCTTAAAAGCGGGTTTATAAGGATTAAAAATGTCACAAGATCAACACAGTGCTGAGCAGGCACCTGATTTAAATAACGAATTAAAAACGCGCCGTGAAAAACTGGCACAACTGCGTGAGAAAGAAGCCGTTGCATTCCCGAATGATTTCCGCCGTGATGCGGTATCCGGTGAGCTGCATGAGAAGTATGGCGAAAAAAGCGCGGAAGAGCTGGAAGCCCTGAATATCGAAGTGGCGATTGCCGGCCGTATGATGACCCGCCGTATCATGGGTAAAGCCTCTTTCGCCACCTTACAGGACACTGCGGGCCGTATTCAGATTTACGTTTCCCGTGATGATCTGGCTGAAGGCGTGTACAACGAATCCTTTAAAAAATGGGATCTGGGCGATATCCTCGCGGCACGCGGTAAGTTATTTAAAACCAAAACCGGTGAGCTGACTGTCCACTGTACTGAAGTCCGTCTGCTGACCAAAGCACTGCGTCCGTTACCGGATAAATTCCACGGTCTGAGTGACCAGGAAACCCGCTACCGCCAGCGTTATCTGGATCTTATCGCCAACGATGAATCCCGTAACACCTTCGCGATGCGTTCACGTATCCTGGCTGAAATCCGCAAGTTCATGGTGAACAAAGGATTTATGGAAGTGGAAACCCCGATGATGCAGGTGATCCCGGGCGGGGCAAGTGCGCGTCCGTTTGTCACTCATCACAATGCGCTGGATATCGATATGTATCTGCGTATTGCACCGGAACTGTATCTGAAGCGTCTGGTGGTCGGTGGTTTTGAGCGTGTGTTTGAAATCAACCGTAACTTCCGTAACGAAGGGGTTTCTCCGCGTCACAATCCTGAATTCACCATGATGGAACTTTATATGGCGTATGCCGATTATAAAGACCTGATTGTGCTGACCGAAGAGCTGTTCCGCACCATCGCGCAGGATGTGCTGGGTAACCCGGTCGTGAAATACGGTGACCAGGAGTTCGATTTCGGCAAACCGTTTGCCAAACTCACCATGAAAGAAGCTATCTGCAAATATCGTCCGGAAACCAACATGGCGGATCTGGATGATATGGATAAAGCGGTTGCTATCGCGAAATCCCTGAATATCAAAATTGAAAAATCATGGGGTCTGGGCCGCGTACAGTGTGAAATCTTCGAGGAAGTGGCAGAAAGCCACCTGATCCAGCCGACATTCATCATTGAATATCCGGCAGAAGTCTCTCCGCTGGCACGCCGTAATGACGACAATCCGTTTATCACTGACCGCTTTGAGTTCTTTATCGGCGGCCGTGAAATCGGTAACGGTTTCTCCGAGCTGAACGATGCGGAAGATCAGGCAGAACGTTTTGCCGAGCAGGTTCGTCAGAAGGATGCCGGTGATGATGAAGCGATGTTCTATGACGAAGACTATGTTGTCGCGCTGGAGCACGGTCTGCCGCCGACAGCGGGTCTGGGTATCGGGATCGACCGTATGGTTATGCTGTTTACTGACAGCCACACTATCCGTGACGTTATCCTGTTCCCTGCGATGCGTCCGGGCAAATAATCATTGCAGTAAATGAATACGGAGCCTCACAAGATTGTGGGGCTTTTTTTTCACTATCCTCTTGATATACAAGCTGACCGGCGTATAATCTCACACATCCTGATGCGGGCGTAGTTCAATGGCAGAACGAGAGCTTCCCAAGCTCTATACGAGGGTTCGATTCCCTTCGCCCGCTCCAGACTCAAGTCTCCTGAAGTCTGCCAAACTCAATTTCCCCTTGATAAATCAGCAGTTATAGCAATCTGTTAGTTTGTTGAACTCAATTGTACCCCTTGCTGAGAGGTACTCCCAATGAAGTTAACTGCTCGTCAGGCTGAAACTGTAAAGCCGAAAGAGAAGCCCTGCAAATTTGTCAGTAATGGAGCTAAAATGATTGCGTCTATAAATACCCTTTATGAGCACGTGCTGAAGGGAATGTCTCCATAAGGAAATCGCTGATGCTGAAAGAAAACTTCAACGAACTGCAAATTTTTCTTGTGGTAGCGAGGGAACGAAGTTTTACCAAAGCAGCGGGTAAACTGGGCGTTTCTCAGTCTGCACTCAGCCATGCAGTGAAGGCCCTGGAGGAAAGGCTGAATATCCGCCTTCTGACCCGCACGACCCGAAGCGTAGCCCCTACAGAGGCCGGTGAGCGAATTATTGCCTGCCTTGAACCGCGTATTGCTGATCTTGAGCAGGAGCTGGAATCGCTTATTCAGCTGAACGGCACCGCCTCCGGCAATATCCGTTTATCTGCCGGGGAGCATGCCGCGCGAACCCTGGTATGGCCGAAGCTAAAACCCTTCCTCAGGGAATATCCGGAAATTAATCTCGAACTGGTGGTGGATAACGGCTTTGTCGATATTGTTGAAGGGCGTTTTGATGCCGGGATCCGCCTGGGTGAAAGTGTGGATAAGGATATGATTGCGGTAAGAATTGGGCCGGACATGAGAATGGCAGTGGTGGGAGCTCCGTCCTATTTTGCCGCTAACCCCGCGCCTGAAGCTCCGCACGAGCTACAAAATCACCGTTGTATCAATATGCGGCTGCCAACTGCCGGAGGACTTTACCACTGGGAGTTTGAGAAGGATGGGAAACCGTTACGGGTCAGAGTGGAAGGGCAGGTCACGTTTAATCTGCAGGCTGAAAGGATTGATGCGGCGTTATCCGGTTTTGGCATCGCCTGTATACCCGAAGACAGAGTGCAGGATTATATAAAGTCAGGAGAGCTTATTCAGGTTCTGCAGGACTGGTGTCCGTCTTTCCCCGGATATTATCTTTACTACCCGAGCCGTAAGCAGCATCCGCCCGCTTTTGCGCTGATGATCGATGCACTTCGCTGCCGGGAATAACGGGTCCGCCATTCGCTGCGGACCCGCCCGGGTACTAACGGTCCACGCGAGCCTGATGTTCAGGGGAGTAACGTTCGCCGACGATTTTAATCGTTTCAAGCGCCTTGGTTATCTGTCGCGAATCATCCTGTGAAAGGATGATGTCGGCAGCCCCCAGGTTTTCTTCCAGCCGGTGTAGTTTAGTAGTGCCGGGGATAGGAACAATCCACGGCTTTTGTGCCAGCAGCCATGCGAGCGCGATTTGTGCAGACGTAACGCCTTTCTCTGCCGCCAGTTCACCCAGCAATGAGACCAGCTTTTCATTGGCTTCAATCGCCTGCCCGGCGAAGCGCGGCACGGTGCTGCGGTAATCATCCTTGCCAAAAGTGGTTCCCGGCTTAATCGATCCCGTCAGGAATCCTTTGCCTAATGGGCTGAAGGGCACAAAACCAATACCCAGTTCCTCCAGTAACGGCAGGATCTCCTGCTCAGGCTCGCGCCACCACATGGAGTATTCGCTTTGCAGTGCAGTGACCGGTTGTACGGCATGCGCACGACGAATGGTTTGAGCACCCGCTTCGGACAGACCGAAATGTTTGACCTTGCCTTCCGCGATCAGGTCTTTCACCGTTCCCGCAACATCTTCAATGGGCACATCCGGATCGACACGGTGTTGATACAGCAGATCAATGACATCAGTTTTAAGGCGGCGTAATGATCCTTCCACTGCTTCACGGATATGCTCCGGACGGCTGTTTAAAATCTGATGCTTGTTGTCGTCGCCAAAAGTAAAACCAAACTTAGTGGCGATAACCACGCGGTCACGAAATGGTTTTAAGGCTTCGCCGACCACCTCTTCATTAAGGAAGGGGCCATACACTTCAGCGGTATCGAAGAAGGTGACGCCACGTTCAACCGCTGCGCGAATGAGCCCGATAGCCTGACGGGTATCGGTCGCCGGGCCGTAGCCATGACTGAGGCCCATACAACCGAGTCCAAGTGCGGAGACTTCGGGTCCGGATTTACCCAGATAACGTTTTTGCATTGAATGAATACCTCTTTTTTGTGGCTTAAACATCAAGTTTGCGGCCGGTCAGCCATTCCACCATCGCCGGGTCGCGGTGAGAGAAGAAGGCGCTGGTTGCGGTATCGAGTGCTGTAATTTGCAGCATATCTTCAGAACTGAGTTCAAAACCGGGAATGTTGATGTTCTCTTTCATACGTTCTTTTCTCACCGATTTGGCCAGTGAAACGATGCCCCGCTGGAAGATCCAACGCAGAACCACCTGACCCGCGCTTTTGCCGTACTTCTGACCAATCGCCGTTAACACCGGGTGCCGGAACAGACCATTTTTGCCTTCAGCAAACGGTGCCCAGGCCTCCGGCTGAATACCACGGCTTTGATTCCATGGAACCGCATATAGCTGCTGGTTGAAGGGGTTAACTTCAATCTGGTTCACCGCAGGGGTCACTTTGTTGAAGGCGATAAGGTCGGCCAGCCGGTCTGGATGGAAGTTGCTGACGCCAATGGCGCGAATTTTTCCTGCCTGTTGCAGTTCTTCCATAGCACGCCATGCCCCATGGACATCACCGTAAGGCTGGTGAATCAGATACAGGTCAACGTAGTCAAGTTGCAGCCGATTCAAAGAGCGTTCGAACTGTGCTTTAGCGCCTTCGTAGTTAGTATCCTGCAGCCATAGCTTGGTCGTTACAAAGAGCTCGTTACGGGCGATACCGCTATGTTTCAGTGCGTTACCGACCCGGGTTTCATTCTGGTAAGACGCGGCGGTATCGATCAGGCGGTATCCCGTATCGATGGCATCAATAACGGCTCTTTCGCATTCAGCGGCATCAGACATCTGAAACACACCAAAGCCCAGCAGGGGCATTTCAATACCGTTGTTCAGTTTTACAGTGTGCATGACGTTATCCTTCAGCGGTTGTACCGGAAAAGCATAACGTAAAATGATTTATTCGATTAGACAGGGTAATTAGCTAGGGTTTATCAGATGTGTTCATTAATTCAGAGGGGGATTATGGCCGGCTTTGTATCTGGAGCGGACCTTAACTTCACTGGCATTTTATTCTTCCGGCGCACGCATTTCTTCAGAAAGCCAATCCCTCAGAGCCCGGACTTCAGGGGGATCCTGAGAGCCGGTACGATAAACCAGATCGTATCCTCACTCAGCTTTCAGTTTGTACTGTGGAAATGGTACAACCAGCCTGCCCGCAACTGTATCATCTGCAATCAGAACACTGCGCCCCCGGTGCCACACCGCGATGTGCGCTGAGGTAACCCGGACTACAACCGGGTAACTTTTTCTTCGGGGATGAGTTCACTCCTGCAAAGTACCGCACGGCCTTTTTCAGAATATCCCGCTTTTTCTCAGTACGCTTAAGCTGCGCTTTCAGCCTGAGGAGGGTATCCGGTAAATCCTGCGCATGAGTGGTTTACGGAACATGATGTTTATGCTCATATCAGGGGATATGCGGTCAGAATAAAATAGATGGACAGACAGAATATGAAAATTTTTACATGGTTATTTCTTTATTTTATTGCGGCTGAATCTTTCGCTGCTGTTGATTATGACGCTATGTTAGCGGAAATCAGGAGTAAGCCTGAATACATCCTGTTGCTCCCCGACGCTCAAAAAGGAGACCCGGTTGCTCAAAAAAAAATCGGCGATATATATAATGAAGGTGATGGCGTTTTTGCGTTCCCGGATCAGGCACTTTACTGGTATGAAAAAGCCGGAATACAGGGGAATTTAACTGCTCAGATACAGGCCGGTGACTTCTATTATTCAGGAACAGGTGTTCATAAAAATTATTTTCTTGCAAAAAAATGGTACGAAAAGGCCGCTAATCAGGGAAATGCAAGGGCACAAATAAGCCTTGGTAATTTATATTCCACAGGTGGTTCTTTTTTTCCGAAAAATAAACTAAAAGCGAAAAAATGGTATAGCAAGGCTTGTGAGTCAGGGTCTTTTGCAGGTTGTAATTTAAAAAAATCAATTCAGGATAAATGAATATCGTGTTCTGTGTTTGCGGAGTCTGATGTACTGTGCCGCTGCCGCTGCCGCTGCCGCTGCCGCTGCCGCTGCCGCTGCCGCTGCCGCTTCGTGCTGAACAGATATCCTTGTCCCGCGCTTTACCGGCTTTGGTCCGATAGCCTGCCTCATTAATCCGTTCCGCAGTGACACGCCCGCTATCCGCTCTCTCAGACAACACCTGATTCACCACAGCGACGATTGCCGGTTTAATGAATAATTATTCAAAAATAACACTTTATTAATTTTACGAGTTTTCCGGTCATAAAATAGTATTTTCTATAATTTACTGTTTTTGCATCTTAATTTAAAATTAAACTATTGGTGCTATTTGATTAAATATATATATCGTGATTGTATTTTATTGTCTTATAAATAATGAATATAGACCGGATCACTATATTATCAAAAAGTTAGTTATTATCTCTAATATAGACGTAGTAACTATATTAAATATGTATTTATTTTTTAATTTACGTCAATAATATATACAACACGGTATTAACAAAATGAATTTTCATACCAGATAATATTGGTTAAATATATTTTTAAGATTATTATTTTGATGTATATCACGGTATGGTATTTATACTTGGTTATATTGATAATTGTTCGTCAGATAGTCTTAATTTTAAACAGGTGCAAAAATGGAAAACAATAACCGATTTTGGCCGCATATAAGACGTGTCACACACCTTATGATGTTTTCACATCGTTCGTGTTTTGATTTTAATCGTTTTAATGCGCAAAGGTAGTTCCTCTACTGACATCCATGACGTTGTCTGCATATTGCCATCGTATGGATCGTCGACCTCTTTCTCATTATATCCCGCATTTATGTGAGGATATACTGAATTCTGATTGATAATTCATACTCTGGTTTTCATGCATATCAATGTGCAGGTAAACAGCTTTCGTCATTTCCGGCTGCGGCAAAAAAGCCCTTGCTGAGACAGTGAAAGCCGTCAGCCCTGAGCATTGTTTTGACATACGTAATGGCATAAAGAGAAATGTGATTTTTTAACTCAATAATATATTGAGGGAACAAACTCGCATTTATGAAAATAAATAACTGAAATATTTTTTCTGAATATTTCAGCGGGATTTTTTTGCCAAAAATAAAAGGTATGAAAATGAAAAGTTATAAAATAGCTGTCAGCTATGATATGTCTGACTATATTTCAACACACCGGGAATGTGTGGATATCCTGAATACAGATTTTACTGATGTTGCTGTAATCGTTATTTCACTTGATGATATCCGCGACGGAAAGCTGGATTTTATTGAGCAGCACAGTTTTGAACAGCCGGTTTTTGCTGTAATCAGTGATCACGAAGTCATTCCGGCAGATATCATTACACGGTTAACCGGTGTGATTGATTTAAATAAAAAGAACGGTGAGTTATACAGTAAGCAACTGGAAACAGCGGCGCTGAAATATGAAGAAAGTCTGTTACCGCCATTTTTCGGCAGTCTGAAAAAATATGTTGAGCAGGGCAATTCAGCGTTTGATTGTCCCGGACATCAGGGTGGGGAGTTTTTCCGCCGTCACCCGCTGGGTAACCAGTTTGCTGAATATTTCGGTGAAAATTTATTCCGTTCTGATTTATGTAACGCGGATGTCTCCATGGGGGATCTGCTGATTCATGAAGGGGCGCCGTGCGCGGCACAGCAGCATGCGGCAAAAGTCTTTAATGCGGATAAAACCTATTTCGTCCTTAATGGTACGTCGTCTTCAAATAAAGTGGTGCTTAATGCCTTACTGGCGCCGGGTGACCTGGTATTATTTGATCGTAACAACCACAAATCAAATCACCACGGCGCATTAATACAGGCAGGGGCAACACCGGTTTATCTGGAAGCGGCGCGCAACCCGTTCGGATTTATCGGCGGGATTGATGCTCACTGTTTTGAGGAAGATTATCTTCGCGGCTTAATTAAAGAAGTCGCACCTGAACGAACCGGTGAAAAACGTCCGTTCCGCCTGGCCGTTATTCAGCTGGGCACATATGACGGGACAATTTATAACGCACGTCAGGTTGTCGATAAAATCGGTCATTTATGTGACTACATTTTATTTGATTCCGCCTGGGTTGGTTATGAACAGTTTATTCCGATGATGAAAGATTGTTCTCCGCTTTTGCTGGAGCTGAATGAAAATGATCCCGGAATTCTGGTCACACAATCAGTCCATAAACAACAGGCCGGTTTCTCTCAGACATCTCAGATCCATAAAAAAGACAGCCATATTAAAGGCCAGAGCCGTTATGTGAATCATAAGCGTCTGAACAATGCCTTTATGATGCATGCTTCCACCAGCCCGTTCTATCCGCTGTTTGCCGCACTGGATGTGAACGCCAAAATGCATGAAGGGAAATCGGGTAAGCGTTTATGGATGGATTGCGTGAAAACCGGGATTGAAACCCGTAAGTTGCTGCTGAAATCCTGTCAGCATATCCGCCCGTTCATTCCGGAAACTATCGATGGCCGTTCGTGGGGCGATTTTGATACTGATGTGATTGCCGATGATCTCCGGTTCTTCAATTTTGTGCCGGGTGAGCGCTGGCATGCCTTTGAGGGATATGAACAAAATCAGTACTTTGTTGATCCGTGCAAATTACTGCTGACAACGCCGGGTATTGATGCCAAAACCGGTAATTATGAAGCGTTCGGTGTGCCGGCAACGATTCTGGCTAACTATCTGCGTGAAAATAATATCATTCCTGAAAAATGCGATCTTAACTCCATTCTGTTCCTGCTGACACCTGCCGAGAGCATGGCAAAAATGCAGCATCTGGTGGCTCAGATTGCCCGTTTTGAGCAGTTACTGGAACAGGATGCGTCGCTGAAAGAGGTGCTGCCGTCTGTATATCATGCGCATGAAGCCCGTTATCAGGGGTATACCATCCGTCAGTTATGTCAGGAAATGCATGATATGTATGTGAAGTTTAATGTGAAACAACTCCAGAAAGAGATGTTCCGCAAATCACACTTCCCGCAGGTCAGCATGTTGCCGCAGGCAGCGAATATTGCGTTTGTGCGCGGTAATGCGGAACTGGTTGCGGTGGATCAGATTGAAGGCCGTATTGCGGCTGAAGGTGCTCTGCCTTATCCGCCGGGGGTTCTGTGTGTGGTTCCGGGGGAAATCTGGGGCGGCTCTGTGCAGCAATACTTCCTGGCGCTCGAGGAGGGGATTAACCTCTTCCCTGGATTCTCACCGGAATTACAGGGTGTGTATATCCGCTGTGACGAAGATGGCCGTCAGCGGGCATACGGCTATGTAATTAAACACTGAGTTCGTTAATTCGTGCATGACGGAGCGCGGATGAGCGTGCTCCGTCAGCCGGGGAGAAATATGATGAGTGCTTCAAAAAATAAAATGAGCGTATTACAGCTCACTATATTAACTGCTGTGAATATGATGGGGTCCGGCATCATTATGCTGCCGACAAAACTGGCGGAAGTGGGGACGATTTCTATTCTGTCCTGGGTTGTGACCGCCGTCGGCTCTATGGCACTGGCTTATGCATTTGCCAAGTGCGGCATGTACAGCCGCCGCAGCGGAGGGATGGGTGGTTACGCGGAATACGCATTCGGTAAATCCGGTAACTTTATGGCGAATTATACCTATGGTGTTTCTCTGCTGATTGCAAACGTTGCGATCGCGATTTCAGCCGTCGGTTATGGTGCTGAACTGATGGATGCGGCGATGACGCCGCTGGGTATCTGTATTGCCACAATTGTTGTGTTGTGGATTTGTACGGTGGCAAACTTCGGCGGTGCACGGATCACGGGGCGGATCAGCAGTGTGACTGTCTGGGGGGTAATTATTCCGGTTGTTGGTATTTCGGTTATTGGCTGGTGGTGGTTCAGTCCTGAACTGTATGTTAATTCCTGGAACCCGCATAATTTTCCGCTTTTTGAGGCGGTCGGTTCCTCTATTGCGATGACATTATGGGCATTTTTAGGGATGGAATCAGCGTGTGCTAACAGTGAGGCGGTTGATAACCCTGAGAAAAATGTGCCGATTGTGGTATTGGGCGGAACATTAGGCGCCGCGGTTATTTATATCGTATCAACAAACGTTATCGCCGGTATTGTACCGAATATGGATCTGGCAAACTCGACTGCGCCGTTTGGCCTGGCATTCTCACAAATGTTTACGCCGGGTGTGGGTAAAGTTGTTATGGCGCTGATGATTATGTCCTGCTGCGGTTCATTATTAGGCTGGCAGTTCACCATTGCGCAGGTATTTAAATCATCATCTGATTCCGGCTATTTTCCGAAAATCTTTTCTGCTGTTACCAAAGCGGATGCCCCGGTAAAAGGTATGCTGGTTATTGTTATTATTCAGTCTGCACTGTCGCTGATGACCATCAGCCCGTCACTGAATAAACAGTTCAATGTGCTGGTTAACCTGGCGGTTGTTACCAATATTATCCCTTATATCCTTTCCATGGCTGCCATGATTATTCTGCAGAAGGTCGCCAATGTGGATCCTAAGAAAGCACGGACAGGCAATGTGATTGCATTTATCGGTGCTGTTTATAGTTTCTATGCGCTGTATTCATCCGGTGAAGATGCTGTGATGTGGGGGGCGCTTGCCACCTTCCTCGGCTGGACACTGTATGGTTTTGTTTCCCCGCGGTTTGAAATGAAACAAAACCAGGACGTAATGATGAAATAACGAACACTCTCCGGTGGGTTCCTCCCGTGCAGTTACGGCGGGAGGATTTTTTCCTGCAGCGAAACAACCGGAATGTATACGGACAGCAATCTGTCTATTCCGCATAACAGGGATAAAACGTAATGACAGCAATAATGACAAAACCGAAACGGGGACGACCGCCGAAAAACCATGATGCAGGTACTGATGTAAAAGAAATACTGATCCGCAGCGGTACGGAGGTGTTTACCGAAACAGGATATATGACGTCGGATATCAGCGGAATATTAACAAAAGCCGGTGTTCCGAAGGGATCTTTTTATTATTACTTTGGCAGTAAAGAAAATTTTGGTCTGAAAGTGATACGTCATTATGACGACTGTTTTTCTCATCTGCTGGATAAATGTCTGTCTGATACCACATTGCCGCCACCGGAAAGATTACTGACATTTTGCAGTATCACTAAGTCCGGAATGGAAAAATATCACTGGCAGCGCGGGTGTCTGATCGGCAATCTCGGGCAGGAAGTGATCAGTCTGCCGGCCGGGTATTGTGAATTACTCAATGACATTATTACCGGCTGGCAAAAAAAAGTGGAGAATTGTCTGCTGGAAGCGCAGGCGCAAAATCTTATTTCCGGAAATACTGACTGCAGGCAGATGGCTGCCTTTTTCTGGGCGGGCTGGGAAGGGGCGGTCATGCGTGCCAAACTGACCCGCAATGGTGAACCGCTCGATCTGTTTATTAAAATTTTTATGAAGCAGCTACTGGCTGATCAAACATAACAGCCGGGAAAACGCGTGTTCTTCTTATTCTGTCCGGCATAACGCCGGTTTCAGCCCTGTTTTTATCCGGGGTTATTCTGTCTGCGGAATATACCCGGTTATACGGCATTTATCATAACGTCCTCAATTACCCGTATAACATTACAAAATCAGCTGTTACAGCTAAGTTCGTTTATCCTGAACAATGACCGTCTTTACATCCTGACGTCTGTTTTCTCCGGCAGACAGCAATATCATTGGGCTGATACAGACCTAATTAACGTTTTCCGGTTGCTTCTGTTACACCATACTTACTTTCAGCATTTCCTCTCTCAGCCGGGGGTAACGGTACAGAAGTCCCCGGGCTATTTGCGGCGATCACAACATAATAAATACACATAAAATACAGGGGATTACTTTATATTGATGATGATAATGAGAACTGTTAGCATTCATGTCTTATTAGTATGGAGAGCACAAATGAAAATTAAATATCACCTGCTTATTGCCGCGCTGACATCGTTATCTTCGGTATCTTCATTCGCAACAACTTACCCGGTAACAGTCACTGATACCGATGGGCAGACTATAACGCTGAATCATGAACCTAAGCGTGTTGTTCTGCAGGATGGCAGAGATATTATGACTCTGGCATTACTGGACAGAACTAACCCGTTCAAAAGAGTTGTCGCGTGGAATAACAACCTGAAAAAGTCAGATCCGCAGACGATTTTTTTGCTTGAGAAAAAATGGAAGTCCGATATCTCAGAAATTCCGGATATGGGATTTAATGACAAAGGTGAAGTTGATGCTGAGCAGGTGATAGCACAAAAACCGGATGTGCTGATTGCGCAATTGCGGGCAAAACCGGCGCTGGAAGGTGCGGGAGTCATCGCTAAACTGAAGGAAGCCGGTATTCCGGTGATTTACGTCGATACATTCCTCAACCCGGCAGAGAACACAAAAAGCAGTATCTCACTGCTGGGGCTTGCTTTGAATAAGGAATCAGAGGCTAAAGAGTACACTGATTTTTATCAAAGCCACCTGGATACACTGAAAAGTAAAACTGCATCTGTTAAAAATAAGCCCCGGGTATTTATTGAAGCAAAAGCCGGTGCGAATGGCGGGAGTTGCTGCTTTACACATAATAATGCAGGATGGGGCGGAATGGTTCAGGCGGTTGGCGGAGACAATATCGGCAGCCATTTTTTACCCGGTGCATCAGGCGAAATTTCGTTAGAAAAAGTCATTAGTGAAGAACCGGATATATTTATTGTGACAGGCGGTCGCTGGAAAAATAAAAACAGCATAGCAGCCCCATTTGGATACGATGTGACAAAGGAAGAAGTCAGCAGCGGGTTTGAACGATTAAAAGACCGGGTTGGATTCAGTCAGATTACTGCAGTGGAAAATAATCAGTTATATGGTATTTATCATAATTTCTATAATCACCCGTATAATATTGTGGGATTAGAGTTTTTGGCTAAATTTATTTATCCTGAACAATTCCCGTCCTTAAATCCTGATGAGACATACAATCAGATTATCACCCGGTTTACTACGATACCGGTTCATCAGGCAACGTGGGCCGCTAAGTCTGAGTAATTGCCGGTGATAGCTATATTAAGCTCTTAATTCAGGATTAAGGGCTTTTATTTTCTCTGTCAGTCTGTATTTTGATGATGTTCATAAATAATAAAAATAAGTAAGGTAATACAGGGCGTATTTATCTTCCTGATGATGGATATAAAATACACAGCAGAATTCAGCTGATATCATCAGCCGCCGATATAAAAATGTTATCTCTTTGCGGATAACAGGAATTTGCACAGATATACCGGTATACTGGCCGGATTGTGACGGAGAAAACTGCATGACATTAAAAATTATCGGCCTTTTTGTTCTGACCGCACTGGCTGAAATTGCCGGTTGTTACTTTCCGTATTTATGGTTAAAAAAACAGGGGAGTGTATGGTTATTACTTCCTGCTGCTGCCAGTCTGGTTGTATTTGTCTGGCTGCTGACATTGCATCCGGAATCCAGCGGCAGAATTTATGCCTCGTATGGCGGAATCTATGTGGTGACGGCACTGATATGGCTGAGGGTGGTTGATGGTGTATCGCTGTCAGTATCAGACTGGACAGGTGCAGCCGTCGTTCTTGCCGGGGCGGGGATTATTATCAGCGGATGGCGGTGAGGAAATGGCCGGAGAAATATGAAAGTCAGCAAAACGGTTATCATTGTATTGATGTCCGGCATTATGCCGGCTTCTGTCCTGTTTATCTCCGGGGTTATTCTGGCCGCGAATAAAACACCGTATTACGATATTGACCGCGACGGCAAACAGTTCGGAAATTCTGTATTTACATTGTATGACGGCCATGTCTATGCCGCAGTTCCGTCTGACGGGTATTTTTTAATGCCGGATGCGGACCCGGACAGTTTCAGATTGCTGCCTGATGATAACAACTACAATGGCCGGCAATTTGCAGCGGATAAAAATCACGCATGGTGCGGTAATCTTCCCGTCCCGGATTTTAATCCTCAGACCGCCGTCACTATCGGTAATGCTTATTTTACGGATGGCAAAAATACGGTTTTCTGTGCCCCTTATACCCGGATAAATAATGAACTGTCCGGCCTGCAGGAATTGTATCAGGAATGGCGTTACGGCTGGGGACTGAGTGATAAACCGCAGACGTATTATTATCCGCAGCAGCCGTTGCCGCCGTCAGCCACGCCTTACCGGATATTACCGGACTCCGGTCTTATCAGTAACGGAGAAGAGATTTTCTTTGAGGGTAAATTAATGCCGGAGGCAAACCCGGCGACAATACGCCCCGCGGATGTCCGGCAGGATGATAAATCAGTGCGTCAGAGCCGGGTATTTTATCACGACGGAGAATATGTTTATTATCAGCACCATTTATTGCCGCTGAAAGATACAGAATCGCTGTATGGCTTTTACCTCGGCAATTTATTTCAGGAGGCCTATTTATTTGATCCGCAAACCGGCCAGGTGGCCATCAATAATCAGGTATTTCCGCCGGAATATGCGCCTTATAAAGTGATCAGTTTTTATGGTCAGCATGTTAATCAGGGGCTGTTTTTATCCGCGCAGGGCGTTTATTTTTACGACCGGAAAAAAGAGAAAATCCGCCGTGCGGGCGATAATCCGTCATTGCAGGAAAGCTGTCAGGAAATATCACCGCTGATTTTTACCTGCGGTAATGAAACCCGGTATTTGCAGGGTGCGGAACAATGGGGCGACAGGAAATCGCCGGGACTGATTTCCCGCAGTACGGTTCTCCGCCGGCTTAACGATAATATGACCGGCAACTGGGTAAAAATCGGCGATGTTACGTTTCATCATTACGGAGAGGTCTGGCAAAAGGGCGGGCAATATTATTATTTTGATCGTCTGGGTGCGTCACAGCTTATGCGGGGGCCGATTTATCTCATTCCGGATGAGATAACCGCCCGCGCGTTACTGAGTGATGACCTCCGGTTTGACGAACTCCGGAAAATGGCTCATGACGGACGTTTGCAGGACGTTTCCGGTACAGAAATTCTGAAAGCTACCACGCGTTATAAAGAGAGCATGTTCAGTTTCCTGAATTTTTCCGGAGATGATTAATCCGCATTTATGTATTTCCGTGCAATCTGTATAGTTGAGTAAATACAACCGGATAATATTGACTCTGGAGTTAACTCCATACTTATACTTTAATCAGATACAAAAGTACCCGTTAAAATTAACCACCAAAAGTAACTTTATCCATTTAATACGATATTCCCGGAGGGATTATGAAAAAGTTATTATTAGCAGGATTGCTTGGCGGCGCGGTATTTGGTTTATCAGCTAACGTATTGGCAAACGTGAATCATAACAATCAGTCAGCAGGTGGCGGGTTTGCTTCACAGGCGGCACAGGTTGTCAGCGTTTCAAATGCAAATAATCAGCCGGATGACAGCAGAGTGATTATCGAAGGTTTTATTATCAGGAATATCAGCCACAATCTGTATGAGTTTAAAGATGACTCCGGTATTACCCGTGTAAAAATAGATAACGAAAAATGGAACGGAATCAATGTTTCTCCTGAAACTAAAATACGTGTTGAGGGGCGTGTTGATAATCATCTGATTCAGCATGAGATTAATGCAGAACGTGTATCGTTGGCAGAATAACTGAAACCGGTTAAGGCTGTGTTGTTCACAGCCTTAACCCGGATAACAATAACATTACGAAAAGGATAAGCGTAATGAAACTACTGACAAACTTACTCAGATATACATTTTTTCTTGCTGTAATTGCTATTGCTATTGCTTTTGTTTATCGTGATGTACTTTTTCAGTTTTATAACCGGATCGTTTCACAATCCGGTACCATTTCTCAGATAGCTGACAGTATCAGCAGTGTTCTGGCGTATTTTTAGATAACCGGAGTAACTTTACTCCGGCTTTTCCTGTTCCATCTGAAAGGTAATATTATCAATATCATATTTTTCATGAATAGTATCTGTTAATGATTTCCGGATTTTATTATGGTCAGCGCCAGCCTTATATATTATATGAGCAGTTAATACATAATGGCTCTGTGTTAATGCCCACAAATGGACATTATGAGCCCCGGCGATATCCTCATTACTGTTTATCTCATTAATAATATCATTGATACTGATATTCTCCGGTGTACCCTGTAATAATATATTGATACAGGATTTTAACAGAATCCAGGTTCTCGGAAAAACCATAAAGCCGATAAAGACGGCAATAACAGAATCGACGATTAACCAGCCTGTCAGCCAGATAATGACCGCACCGGCAATAACGCCGACTGAGCCCAGCATATCTGCCCAGACTTCAAGATAGGCGCCTTTAACATTCAGACTCTCTTCTTTGCTGTTTTTCAGAAGCTGCATGGCAATCAGATTAATGATCAGACCGGCAGTGGCAATAATCAGCATACCGACAGACTGAATATCCGGGGTTGCGGAGAATCTGCGGTAGGCTTCATATAATACGTAGAATGCGACGGCCAGTAAAATAAGGGCATTCATCATCGCGGCAAGAATTTCAAAACGGACATAACCGTATGTTTTGAGATAATCAGCGGCTTTTTTTCCTGCACGGATGGCAATCAGTGCCAGTAACAGAGCGAATGCATCTGTCATCATATGCATGGCATCTGAAATAAGGGCGAGGCTGCCGGTAAGATAACCGCCAATAAATTCCACCAGCATAAAAGAAAATGTTAATGCAAATGCAATAAGTAATCGTGATTCCGGCAGTGATTTTATATTACCGTGCTCATGTTTTTCACTCATGGGGTTTTTCCTTATGATTTTTGTCTTCCTGTCTGACTTATTACAGAATAATACGAAAGGGGAACCGGTTCCGGGCGGGAAATCACGATGCTATTATGCTGATTATTTTTTGAATTATCAGGATTTAAAAAAATATTGCGGTATTGAGAATAAATTGCATTTGACAAATGCATTCAGATTCATAGAATAGCGCCATCAACGGTCAATTCTCTGACCCGTAAGCGTTTACGTTAATCAACGCATGTAACTTTGTACATTACAACGGTTATGTGTTGTTGTGTCGTCACTATACGGAGTCATCTATGTCTTTTCAGGACAAAAATTATATTTTAGGTTTCCCTAAGCTGCCTCAGCGTGCGTTAATCTTTCTGGTTCCTTTTTTCTTATCGTTGGTGATGAGCGGTATTGTCTCTTTTATCAGTACGGTCAAAGCGCTGGGTTTTTCCTGGCAACTGGTTTCCCCGTGGCTGACATCATGGGGTATATCCTGGGCCATTGCATTTCCGACAGTATTATTTGTTCTGCCGTTTGCCCGTAAATTATCGCTGTTACTGGTCAGAAGCTCATAATTACAAAATCTGAATCCCCAGCCATTGCCGGAATTGTTTTTTTCCTTTTCCGGTGATCGTCACTTCACGATAGCCCGGTGTGCGGGTCAGCCAGCCCTGTTGTTCACAATGTGTGAAAAGGGCGGCGCCCAGATAGCCGCCGAGGTGAAACCGGCGTTCACTCCAGTCCAGACAGCCGCAGCAGAAAACCCGTTTCACGGTGTGTGCGGGCGGCAGACCAAGTGTTATCAGCGCGGATTCACCTGATGCTGTCAGTGCGGTTCCGTCAGCGGTTATCCAGCCTTTTTCCTGCATCGCATCATATACAGCAACAGCAGTTTCGCCGGCCAGATGGTCATAACAGGTTCTGGCCTGCCGTAAATGTACCGGTGCAGAGGACTTGCGGATAGCGGCTGTCACCGGAATCCCGGTAAGATTCATCATTTTTTCGATGAATTCAGCCACGTTTAATCCGGCAAGCTGATAATAGCGGTGACGCCCCTGCGGTATACAGATGATCAATTTTCCGGTGACCAGTTTTGTCAGATGCGCGCTGGCCGTTGACGCACTGATATCTGCGGCAATACTCAGTTCAGTTGCGGTCCGGGCCCGGCCATCCATCAGGGCGCAGAGCATGCGGATACGGGACGGATCGGCAAGGGCGGCTGCCACACCGGCGAGAGCGGTTTCTAATTCCGGAATGTGTTCTTCTGACATATCACCTCCGCAGATTATTCCTGCCCGAACTCATATTCACGGCTGATTTCAGCAATACGTATTCGGTAAAATGAGAAAATATCCGCTTTGCCTTCTTCCTGTGCCTGCCGGTGTTGCAGGTTTTGTTTCCACTTCAGCAGAGAGGCTTCATCTTCCCATAATGAGAGCGACAATAATTTGCCCGGTGTACTCAGGCTGGCAAAGCGTTCAATGGAGATAAAGCCCTCTGCGTCACTGAGCAGCGGGCGCAGCCCGGCGGCAATATCCAGGTAACGGGATTGCTTATCTTCCGGCATACTGACTTCAAAAATAACGGCAAACATGAGTGCCTCCTTATGTGTTGAGGATAATCATAACGGAAGCACAGAAAAAACACTTCGCTGAACAACGAAATATGAAAAATTATGGCCGGTAGCGGACACCGATAGCCAGCAAAATTAAGATCACGCCGGTTATCTGCATCACCAGATGTGACGGCATGCCGTGCTGTATAATATCGATAATAAAACCGGATAATACCTGACCGCCGATAGCCAGAATGGTGGTCAGTGCAGCGCCGAGCAGCGGCAGGATATAACTGTTTATCACCACAAAACAGGCGCCGATAATGCCGCCGCTAAATGCGATCAGCGGAATGCTGTTCAGCGTGACGGGGAACTGCGGCAGGTAAAATAACACAACCACACTCAGGAAGATAAATCCGGCGACATGATTAACCAGTGAAGCATAAAACGCATTACTGCTCTGAGATAATCTGCCGTTGATACTGCGGCTGAAAATAATACAAATGCCATTTGTCAGCGCGATAGTAATATAAAACAGTAACATGATTATTTTCCTGCAATGATCAGAATACAGCCGCTGAATAACAGCAGCAGTGTCAGCCCGTCACGGCCGGTCACTTTGCGCTGTGCCAGTCCCATCAGGCCGAAATGGTCGATAATCAGGCCGGTAACTATCTGTCCGGCAAGCATCAGCACAATCGAACCGGAGAGTGACAGCGGGCTGTTAACAGTGATCGCCGCCAGCAGGACGGTAAACGCACCGGGTATCCCGCCGAGATAGCACCACAACGGAATTTTTTTGCCGGTGCGGCGCTGCGGCAGGTGTGTTTTCACTGTCAGCCAGATTATCAGGGCAACAACCGCGCCGGTACCGTGTGTCAGCCAGGAGGCGTGTAACGGAGAGGTAAAGGTGGATAAATAGCTGTTGCTCATAATCATCAGAGTGAGTAATACCCCGGAAAGTAAAGCAATCAGCGGTAACAAAATCTCTTTTTTCATCGTTATTTTTCGCATCGTTATTTTTCAAATTGTTATCTTTCACATTATTGCGGACAAACAAAGTATAAAGATTGCCGGTGATTGTAATAAACGCTATAAAGAGAAAAACAGAGTTTCCTGCAGGTTGACAAATAAGGCGCATCTATGGATTTTTCGCTTTTACCGGTGTTCATCGCAATTACAGAGCAGGGAAGTCTGACAAAGGCGGCGGACTATCTGCACATGACCAAATCGGCGGTCAGTAAAAAGCTGGCAGCGCTGGAAACACAAACCGGCATCCGTCTGGTTACCCGCACCACACGCCATTTACAGCTGACAGAAGCCGGGCAGCTTTATTACACCTATCTGAAAAAAGCCCATCAGGCTGTGCTGGATGGACAGGATGCGTTGTCGCATTACAGCCGTGAAGTTGACGGCACACTGAAAATCAGTGCCCCGGCGGTGTTCGGCAGTCTGCATCTGGCAAAAATTATGCCTGCTTTTTTACAGCGCTGGCCGTCATTGCAGGCGGAAATGGTGTTTGATGACAAACTGACGGATCTGGTCGGGGAAGGGTTTGATTTGGCTGTCCGGATCGGGGAATTGCAGGACTCCTCTCTGATTGCCAGGGTGTTATCGCCCTGCCGCAGTGTGTTGTGCGCGTCTCCCGCGTATCTGGCACAGCACGGCACACCTCTGAATCTGACGGAGCTGAAGTCGCATAACTGCCTGTTTTACAGCTATTTTCAGGCCGGACAGTCGTGGACGTTTCTGCACAGGGGAGAGATGGTGCGTTTTGTTCCGCAGGGCACACTGCGGGCCAACAACAGTCTGGCACTGCATCAGGCGGTGTTACAGGGAACGGGGATTTGTCAGCTGCCGCAGTTTATCGCGGCACCGGATCTCCGCGCCGGGCGTCTGATGCCGCTGTTACCTGAATACCCGCTGCCGTTGCATCATATCTATGCGGTTTATCCGGATCGTGATTATCTGCCGAAAAAAGTCTCCGCATTTTTACAGTTTTTGCAGGATGAACTGGGTACGGAAGGGCACTATCAGAAAGAATATGAACAGGATCTATCCTTTTTTAAGGCAGCGGAATAAAAACCGGCTACATTGGGTAAGGTAATCAGCCTGCTGTTTATATCATTTATTTTAATCTCACTGAGAGGGGTTATATGTCTCTGCAATTATGGATCGCCAATAAAAATTACTCTTCCTGGTCGCTGAGACCCTGGTTTTTACTGAAAGCCCTGAATATCCCGTTTGATGAACAACTGGCCACCTTTGTGCCGGGCTGCAGCAGTTATGAGAAATTTATCCGTTTTTCCCCGTCCGGACTGGTGCCGTGCCTGGTGACAGCGGAGACCACGGTCTGGGATTCTCTGGCAATCTGTGAATATATTGCGGAGGATTATCCGCAGACCTGGCCGGCGGAAAAAACCGCCCGTGCATGGGCGCGCTCTGCCGCGGCAGAAATGCAT
This sequence comes from Morganella sp. Je.2.23, assembly GCF_051129855.1. Taxonomy (NCBI): domain Bacteria; kingdom Pseudomonadati; phylum Pseudomonadota; class Gammaproteobacteria; order Enterobacterales; family Morganellaceae; genus Morganella; species Morganella sp. Je.2.23. The sequence goes on along the minus strand of NZ_JBCPSQ010000001.1, from coordinate 1,960,366 downwards.
TCCGGGTTTACCACGCTGCGCCGCGAGTGCCCGCTGAACTCCACAGAAAGCCGCCCGGCCGCAGAGATGACACCGGAATTACAGAAAGAGTGTCAGCGTCTGGATCAGCTCTGGTGTGAGGGATTAACCCGGTTCGGCGGCCCGTGGCTGGCAGGGAATAATATCAGCGCGGCAGATGCTTTTTATGTGCCGGTGGCCCTGCGCGCACGGACTTATCAGCTGCCGTTTTCAGCAGCGGCACAGGCGTGGATTGATCGGATCCTTGCGCATCCTGCCATCATTGAGTGGTGTGAAGCGGCAGCGAAAGAAGCGAAAATCGACCACGACTGAATCAGGAAGGGCGGGGGTTATCCGCCCTGATTGTTACTTAACGGCGCTGTCCATCAGGAGAAAACGCGGTTCAGCACGCTGATACTGATTAATGGCGGGCACCAGACGGCGGAAGTGTTCACTGGCGCAATGGGTATCCAGCGCGGCCTGATCCGGCCAGGTTTCGATAAAAATAAAATGCCCCGGGTCTTTCTGATCGACAAACAGATCATAACTGATACACAGCGGCTCACGGCGGGTGGCGGCAACCAGTTCTTCATACATCGGCATCAGGATCTCAACAGCATCCGGCTGCATAAAATCTTCAGCAATTACTTTTAACATCGCGTTCTCCTTGTCCGGTGCGGACAAACAACATGAAATATCTGCAAATGACTTCCCCGGTAAGCCGTGTAAATTCTGACTGATAACCAGAGCATAAATCACAACAACTACCGGTATAACATTGAGGGGGCAGAATGTCATTATCATTAACTGAAGCCGTGAATCTGTTGAAATCAAAAAAATGGATTGATCTGACACACGCATTTAATGCGGATTCACCGTACTTTTTTATGTTTGAACCGGCGGAATTCAAAACCCTGTTTGATTACCGTGACGGCTTTTTTGCCCAGCAGTTTACTTTCCCCGGCCAGTACGGCACCCATATTGATGCACCGTGCCATTTTGTGGAGGGACGCCGCTTCGTTCACGAGCTGGAACTGAAGGAGCTGGTGCTGCCGCTGGTGGTGATCGATCAGTCCGCCCGCGCACAGCAGGATGCGGATTTTGCCTTATCCGCAGAGGATATTCTGGCGTTTGAGCAGGTACACGGCCGTATCGAAAGCGGCAGTTTTGTGGCTTTACGCACGGACTGGAGCAAACGCTGGCCGTCACAGGCACTGATGGATAACAAAGATGCGGAAGGCAACAACCATATTCCGGGCTGGGGTCTGGATGCGCTGGAGTTTTTGTTCCGTGAGCGGGGAATCAGTGCGGTGGGGCATGAAACGTTTGATACCGATTCAGCGCAGGATTTCCGTAAAAACAGTGCGCTGCTGGCAGAATATTTTGTACTGGATCAGGATGCGTATCAGATAGAGTTGCTGACCAATCTGGATAAAGTCCCGGCCAAAGGCGCGGTCATTTTTAATATCGTGGCAAAACCGGACAATGCAGGCGGGTTCCCGGTCCGGTCATTTGCGATTTTACCGGATTAATCGCGGCACATTTCCCGCAGCACCGAAAGCTGGTGTTCCAGTGTGGCATGAATAATCTGCCTGCCCTGGCGGATCAGGCAGTCGCCGGGGAGGAGGGTGTTGTCTGTTTCAACCGATATATCATCCGGCAGCGTTATTGTGCCTTCTGCTGACAGCCACTGATGCAAAAATGTGGTCTGATCCGGGTGTACGACCAGCGCCACGGAAAAACCGGGGTTTATCTGTTTCATGCTCCGGCGCAGGGCCGCCCGCAGGCGGTTCTCAGGTGGTGTCTCTTCCAGCAGTATCTGTACGGTATGGCAGATCATTGCGGTTATCTCATTATCAAGTTGCGCGATAACCTCTTTGCAATGACGGCGGGTCTGCAACAGGGCTTCCGCCTGCCCGGAAGCAAGCTCATCCTGTGCCTGCCTGCGCACCTTTTCTGCCTCATCAGCCAGTTCTGTCCGCATCTGGCTGCGCAGTTGTTCTGTCTCCGCTTTCAGCGCTTCTCTGCTGAGTAACCCGCGGTAACCGGCAGCCGGGATAATGCAGGGGGCTGCCGTCAGGGTAAACGTATCCGCGGTCAGGCGGCTGAAGGGCAATCTGACGCTGTCAGCGCCTGAAGTATCGTCCGGCATAATGTGTTCAGAAAAGTTGTGAGTTCAGAAGGAAACGGGATCAGCGGCACGGTATCCGGAAAGCGCAATTCCGCCCGCCGGTGAAATTGCTCATGGCTCTCCCGCAGCAGATAAAACCACAGCTGACGGCCGGTGACACTGAGAATCACGTTATCCTGATCAGTATGAGTGAGTGAGCGCTGGTAGTTGTGCAGCGGTAATAATAAGCCGGATTGCCAGTTCAGAAGCCGTCCGGCATCTTCCTGTGTTAAAGCGGAAAAAGGGTGACGGCGGGCGGGAACCGGCCAGTGCGTCATCAGATCCGGCAGGTAGAAACAACAACCACAGAAAGTCAGAAAGCGTTGTAATCCGGTGTCACTCAGTAATATCGCCCGCTGAAGCCCGGACAATACCGTTATTTCTGCGGTTAAGTCATAATGGCTGAACAACCGGCTGTTCAGCAGCGGATTTCTGTATTTATCCGGCAGGGCGGATATGAGTGAATAATCCGGCAGTGTATCCAGATTGCGGGGATGGCAATACAGTGCCGGACAAAAGAAAAACCCGAATTCAGTCAGCGGAGCCATGACGTAATTTCCGGCGGTGAAAGAAAAAATGCAGCAGGTGAGATAGCAGCAGCAGTATCGCAAATCCGGCAATATACCCCAGTAATTTAGGATAAGAGCCGGTGGTGACCTGTATATTCAGCATCGTCCGTAATTCCGGTGTGGTGATCACCGGTTTGGTGGCCACCGCCGGTATCAGTGTCAGGCTGATATTCTCAGGCTCCAGTCCTTCAATACTGTTTTTTGCCAGCTGCATAATTTGCTCACGGTAGCGGAATACCGGAATATCAGCGGAATATTTAATAAATATCACAGCCCGTCCCTGTTTTCCGTCCGCGGTCTCTGGATTGGCCTGAGATTCAGGCCGGGTAAACAGCACTCTGGCGGTAATCACACCATCAATATCGGATAATATCTGAGCCAGTTCCTGTGAGCGGACATAGCTGAGTTTGGCCGTCAGTTCCTGCGGGCTTGGGATCAGCGTATCGCCGGTGAAAATATCGTTCAGGGATTGAAATTGTCTCTGCGGATAGCCGCGTTGTTTGAGCAATTCAATGGCATAAGGAACCTGTGATTCCTCAACAAATAACGTTGCCATTCCTTCTTTGCCGGATTTTTTTTCCGCAATAATATGATTCTCCAGCAGCAGAGAATACATTTCATTCGCTTCTTTTTGCAGTAATCCGCTGTACAGCTCTGTTTTACAGGCCGTCAGTAATAATATTGACAGGCTGATTATAACAAAGCGGAAATAGCGGGAGAGTGCAGAGATAAGTAACCGCATATTACTGGCTTTTAATAATAGTATCGATATTCTGACTGACTTTTCCGACAGTTTTTGCCAGTAATTCTTCACGGAAATGAATTTTTGCCAGGGTTAATTGTGTCTGCAATAATATATCCGGCGATGTCAGTGCTGCACTGTCACGCAATCCGGCGATACTGTCAGCATCCTGTTTCATTGTCCGGTAGAAATTATCAAATATCTTTTTGAGGTGTTCTGTTTCCTCAGCCGGTTGCGCTGATACAGTATTCTCCTCCGCTGTCACCGCGAGATCAGACAGCGGAAGTGTATGGGTACGGAGTGCAGATATCATTGTGATCACCGGATGTTATTCTGTTGCAGAACCAGCTGATTATTTACTGCTATCTGCTGATTCAGCTCGGCAGATATCAGATGTTTAAGTGTTGTGCCGGAAAGTGAATCCGGTAATTTCTGCCATAACCGTGACAAAATAAATTCCTGGTGAGGACCGTATTCATCATAACGGGACAAAATCGTCAATAACATATCCCGGCTGATAGTATTCTGATAACTGATTTTTTTTAAATCAGAAATAACCGGCGTCAGCAGTGTATTACATAACTCACGATACTCCGGGTTTTCAACTGTGCAGTTTTCAAGTTCCAGCCATAGTTGCTCACGGTTTTCAGTGATATCAGATATTTCATTATTGCTGTTTGTATCTTTGTTCATAAAAACAAATCCTTTTCAAATTGTTCGGCAAATACCGTTAATTCGTTATTTCCGTCGGATTTTAATATTTTTATTGTTTTTTTAAGATTATGGGTAAGGCCAAGATGGTATTCACTTAATGCTTTAAACGGTAACAGTGATGAACTGCAGCTACCTGACAGCAGATGAACAATCTCTGTGTATTTTTGGCAGGCATGCCAGGAGGTCACCAGGATCAGTTTTCCGCTTTCATGATACCGCGTGTCCTGCGTCAGCAACCAGGCAGCAATAGCCTCCGCTTCTTTATATTTTCCGGCAAGAATACCGGCCAGCGCGATTTCAGCAAGAAGACGTTCATCTGAATATACCATCATATTTTCTGCAGTATATTCTGCATAATATCTTTCATTGATTTAACTAATGAAGATGCGGTATTAAAAACAAGACTCCATTTTGTTGTCCGGTATTGTAATTCCTGTAACAACGCCGGATTATCCGGATTTGTTTTTAAACTTTCTATTGCGTCTTTCAGCTCTTTTTCATTTGTCTGAGCCTGTTCTTTCAGGCTGTTCAGTATGTCATCAAGTACACTTCCGCTTCGTGTCGGGTCAAAAATAATTGGCATAAATTCCCTTTAATACAGTGTATTTAAAATGATTTCGGCAGCATCCAATGCATCTGCTTTTGTCCGGAGCTGAGTAAAAATATGCTTACTGTTTGACGCTGACATACGACATGTTGTTTCTTGTTTTAATTTTTGTATCCGTAATAACACTGCCGGGTGATTTTTTATCAGGTAATCAAATGAATCATCATTTTTTGTCATCAGTCAGTACGATGGTGTAATATTCGTTTTTATACAGTAACACCACCTTCTCCTTATCAATGGAAATAACCCTGGTATCGTTATCCGGAGATGACCCGGCTCTGTATTTTCCCCCGCTGTCAGTAATAATATACGGTATTTCCCCGAGAGAAACCGCGCTGATCCTGATGCCGGGTTTACTGATCGGCTGTACACGAAACTCAGGCTGATAGTTAAATGTAAACTCCCGGTTAAACGTATCAAGAAATACGGATAACTGTTTTTTTAATTGTGCACTTTCCTTTCGGGCGGTGATAATAACAAGTGACGTTTCCGTGAACATATAACTGAGAATATCATTGCTTTTTTTAACTGTATTTATCTGCAAATCTGTTTTTTTTATATAATCGTCAGTGATTATTGATTGGTCATCAATCAACATTCCTGATGGTATTAGTAACGCCGGTAAAAAGTCTTTCATTGATATTTTTTGCTGATGCGGTGCCCGGGTTCCGCGGATAGTAATGTGGCCGCACATTGTGCTTAATTCGGCAGTCAGGTGATTATTCGGTGCTGCACTGAGCCATGAATTTAATGTGTTCAGTTCTGTATCCGGGGTGCTGATATTCAGCCGGTAGGCGATATCCTGTTGCCTGAAAAAAGCCACCAGTTCTTTTTCTGCCGCACGGGTCACGGACCCGCGGATTATCCATTTATTATCGTGTTTCTCCCGTGATAAACAACGGTAGGGTTCCGCCGATAAAAATTGTTCTGCGGACGGTATCGTACGTCCCGGCTGGGTGAAGAAAAAGAGTCCGGCGGAAATGAACAGCAATATAAAGACGAAAATAAAGACGATTTTCCGGTGGCGAAAGGGTATTGCTGCTGTTGTGTATTGTGCACTGAAGCTTATCCCGGCACATTCAAAACGCTTCCCGGCAACAATATGGTCACCGGGAAGAATATGACGATTACCCTGTTCCGGCGGTACACTGCTGTTATTCTCACAAAGGCGCAGACCGTTTTTATCCGCAGCCAGACGACAATGCACCGGAAGTATACCCGGATCCAGCAGTGTGATATCGGTGCGTAATGCATCCGCCCCCAGCGTAATGAATATATCGCCGGAAGGCGGAACCGGAAACGTTGCTTTTGTTCCCCGGTGCAGGCCGGATAAAACAGATAAAGTGATAGTCATAGACAGGTATTAATATCCGTATTAAAAACTGTTTTTTTATGATGATGAAACCGGTTTTCCGTAATCGATAATCCGCGGCCGGATAATAAACAATCTGACAGCACTGCGTTCCTGTGTTGTTTCACTCCGGAACAGCGCTCCCAGCCAGGGAATATCACCAAGTAACGGAACTTTTGATTCTGTTTTTAATTCTTCATCGCGGTAAATACCGCCGATCAGCAGCGATTGATCTAATTCGACCCGCGCAATGGTATCAATAACGGTACGATTGATTGTCGGGATCGTATCACTGTTGTTATTACCGGCTTTCTGATTACCGTCTTCGATATGCAGGGTCATATCCAGCAGGGTATTTTGGGTTTCCCGGATAATACGGGGTGTTAATTGCAGGAGTGTTCCGTAGGTGATGCCTTTTAATTCAGCGACCCGCTCACCGTTGACTTTGACATAATAGGTTTCATTATGGTCGATCAGTGCCGGGCTGTTTTCCAGCGTCAGAATTGTCGGGCGGGATACCATCCGGGCATAGCCTTTGGTTTGCAGCAGATGTACGTTAGCCAGCAACTGATTCAGTCCGGTCTGATTGAGCAGCGTTCCGGCCGCGGCACCTTGTGGTGATAAGGTGGAAGATATACTGATATTGGTCTTACCGCTGCTTATGGTGCCGCCCCAGTCAATACCCAGAGCACCGGCACGCTGAGTATCAACATCGATAATATAAAGTGCGATTTCTATCCGGGATGTCGGGATGTCCAGCTTACTGATCAATTCCTTATATAATGCTATTTTCTCAGGTGTATCCCGTAAAATAATGGCATTCAGTGTCGGGTCTGCATTAATAACACCCTGATAGTTATTCTGACCTTCCGGTGACTTGTATCCGGGAAGATTAACCGGTCCGGAAAGAATTCGGGATAAAATAGTGGCAACGCCGGGTGCGGTAATCTGACTGTCGCGGTATTTAATAATCCGGTCGATTGCTGAACTGTATTTCAGCGGAATAATAGTGACAGTTTGTACCGGTGAAAGATGTTGCTCACTTAACTCACTCTCTCTGGCATCAATTGCCTGTTGTGCAAATGTGAGATAAGCAGGCGGCCCGGCCAGCCTGAGTTGCCGCGGGGAACTGATTGTTATTTTCCGGTGGCTGTCAGCGATACCGGTATCCCGTAACAGTGTGGCGGCATCTCCTGCTGTCAGGTATTTCAGCCCTATAGTCCGGGTCTGATTACTGCTCTTTTTACTGACATACAGCGTATTATTATAAAAATACGTTTCCAGACGATAGAGGCGGGACAATTTTTCCAGAAATTCTGTCGCCGTATCCGCACTGAGATGATCATTCACAAACCCTTTTATATCCGGGCTTATTTCGGTTTCAATATCATTATTGGCGGCAAAATTGATCAGAACTTCGGATAACGGGGTATTGTTGGCAATAAAGCTGTAAGGTTCATCAGAGGTAAATGACTCAGCCTGACAAACAGAGAAAAACAGGGATATAAGTATCCCTGTCAGGTAATGGTTTATCCGGCGGACATTAATACCAGAGTATAGTGTCACCATGCAGGCAAAGATTTCTTTGATATAACCATTGATATACGCGTTCATTATTATTTTCTTTCAGTAATAAAAGAGAGTCGATGAATATCTGTAACTCATCCGGAAAATGGTCATGCGTCAGCGTATTATTGTGATAAACAGTGGCACGGAATGCATCATAAAGGTCACGGACACTAAACAAAACAGATTGCTGTAATGTATTAATCTCATTTTCCAGCCGTGCCGCTGTTTGTTTACAATCTGATAGCTTGTGTTCTGTCTCATCAATAACAGACTGACCAACTAATATGTCATTATCTCTGTAAAGTGAAACTAAGGCTGACAGCTGCTTTTCATTAATAAGATATTCATCGTATGTATTTTTCAGTGTGATTAATTCACTATGGTTTTTATTCTGCCAGTATTGATAGGCACCAGTAATAATCCAGTCGACCCAGCAGCGGGATTCGGATAGTCTGATCGTATCAGCCAGATATGATTCCCAGTTATCCGGATGTTGATATATGGCTTTTCGGATCATAACTAAATCACTATGCCGGAAAGGAATATTCCATTTTTTCCTGCGGCTGAACCAAGCGGTTTTTTTTAATTTATCAATATTTTCTCGGTGAATATATTTTGATAATAAATCATTTTCATTATATTTTTCATAAAAAACATATGCGTCAGTATCTGACACAATAGCAGTATCTTTTGTTTTGTTAAGCATAATTCCCTCTGTGTTAAACATAAAGTACAGCAAAGGGGACAGCCTAGCAGACGCGATATTATATTGGTGTAATTTTTATTTTAATTTTTTATCATTATTCGTCAGATAATGTGGTTGGTTCTGGCTTTACTGGGGGTAAATCCGAATCGTTTCCGGTAACTCTGTGTAAAATAAGACTGACTGGAAAAACCGGCTTCCATGGAAATATCTACAATACTCATTTGAGTATTTAACAGTAACTGGTGAGAGAATAATAACCGGCGCTCACTGATCCATGCCCGCGGAGATGTACCGTAAACTGTACCGAATAATTCTTTAAAGGTGGTCAGACCCATACCAAATTCTTTGGCGAATTCGTTCAGTTTCCAGTCTTTCAGATAATGTTTTTCCATGAACGCCTGTAAACGCTCAACCTGACGGTTACTTAGCTGACGAAGTACCGACATCAGTTTTATTCCCTGTTCACTGAGCGCAATAATCAGCAACAGCTCCTCCAGCTTTAATTTCATCAGCGGGAAAGGGGTATTATTCTGATAGGAACTGTACAGTCCGTCAATACTGCCGGCCATGATATCAGAGTGCGGAAAAAACAGAATACCTGAGGTAGGTTCAGTAATTCTGTGAAGGTGTGTCAGTATGTCAGAAAAGCGATGAAGAAAATCACGCAGAAAGTTATTACTGAGGGGTACCCATAACAAGCGGGCATTTTCAGATACCTGCTGATATGCATAACTGCCCTGGTTGGAGAAAATAATTTCATTTTTATTCACCATGAAAGAGCTGGTGCAATCCTGCCATTTCATGGTGCCGGAGACCAGGATATACAGTCCCTTTTCCTGCTGCTCAATAATATTGAAGTCAGATGATTCGATGGCTACAGGCTGTATAATAATTTGTTCGCTATCTAATAAACTAAGTGAATTCATAAGCATCTCTGAGTAACGAATGCGGGTAAAAATCAAAAGTGACGGTCTTAATACATTCAATGTATATAATTATATAGTCAGTAATGATGTTTTCTACTTTTAAATCCTGATTATCAGAGTTAATGGCTTTATTTATTGCTTTAGATAGCTCTTTATTCACAGAGTGAATCAATATCCTCATAATCAGATGATTAATTAATCGTTAATGGAAAGATGTCATTAAAATTAAATAATAAAAATGTTAATGTCATAAAATGACAGGAACAGAAAAGATACATGCGATGTGGTTATTTAACAAAAAAGCGGAAAAAAAAAGAAAGAAAGCTATTAAGGGGAAATATACGTTATTTCAGGGAAAATATTTCCGGGTTATGTATGCATAATGTCATTAAATGTAAAATTAACGTTTTAATTTATCATTGATTGTTATCGGTGAGGTCAGTGTCTGCACCACGATATTGATCGCTTTTTTCCAGCCAGTATAAAATCTCAGCAATGATTTCCAGTGTTGACGGCGGAACAGCACTGCCGATCTGACCAACGCGGTAGAGGTAGCGGGCCAGATATTTCTTTTCAATCAGCGGAACGCCTTCCTGCCGGGCTATCCGGCGGATATGAAGTGCAATATCATTTTGTTCTTTAAAAGTGATCACCGGCAGTGGTGTCCGATCTTCCCTGTAATCGATACCCACCGCATAGTGTGTGGGATTGACAACGATACAGCGTGATTTCCTGACGGCTGATCGCATATCCTGCTGCTGTATCTCTTTGTGGAACTGCTTGCGTTTGCCTTTTATTTCGCTGTTACCTTCGGATTCTTTGTATTCATTTTTGATTTCCTCTTTGGTCATCAGCATCTTTTTCTGATAGCCGTGACGGGAAATAACAATATCAGCCAGCACAATGATCAGTACCCCGGAAAAAAACAGATAAAGCAGCCACTGTCCGATATCGTATGCAACCATCAGATTTTCGCGGATATTGACAGTGACTAACCTGACAAATGACGGATAGTGGCGGCGCAGTAACCAGAAGAGGATGAGTGACAATAATCCGGCTTTGATGACGGATTTAATGAATTCCCAGATATTATTGAGGGAAAATATTTTTTTGATCCCTTTATGCGGGGAGATATGGGTAATATCACATTTTATGGCGGACAGGTTCAGCAGCAAACCAAACTGAAGAATATGGCTGACAACAATACCGGCAATAAATACCCCGGTAAGTGATATCAGCGGGGGAAGTAATTTCCCGGCAATCAGCACTTTTATATCCGATATCATCAGCGGCAATGGCCGGGTGGCAGCACTCTCAAGGGTATATTGTAACAGTGAATAAAAAGCGGAATATAATGACGGAATAAAGGTGATCAGCCCGCAGACCTGACACAGAGAGATCAGAAAAAGCAGTAATTCCCGGCTTTTAAATACCATGCCTTGTTTGCGGTTATCCCTGCGTTTTTTGGCCGTGGGCTGTTCAGTTTTTTCTCCGCTCATACTGTTTCTGTCGTCACAATAACGGCATATTCAGACGGGTGATAAGGGTAAATGTTTCCCTGACCAGGGTGGTCAGCGGTTCATTGACCAGCATGATATAACCGGTCGCGACAAAGAGTGCAACTGCCGATTTAAGCGGCATGGCAATAACAAAGACATTTAAGGCGGGAACAAATTTATTGATAAACGCCAGCGCAATTTCGGTCAGATACATCGGTATGATAAGCGGCAGGGCAAAATTAATCACCGCATGGCTATAAAGTGACAGTAATCCGTAAAACAGCGGCAGCAGCGTTGCCGGAAACGGAAAATCAGATGCGGTGATCGGATACCAGATCAGACTCCGGAAAAATAATGTCAGTAACTGAAAAAATAAACCTGATGTCAGATAAAACAGGATCAGATACTGCGTGAAAAAGATGCCGGTCAGAGATGCCTGCTGCCCGGAAAGCGGGTTCAGCATGCTGCCTGCCGTGGCACCGCGTTGCTGATCAATAAATTGTCCGGCTGCTTCGATGGCCCAAAACGGTATAACTGCAATCACACCAAAAAGTAACCCGGTGAAAAATTCCCGCAGAATAATAAAAAAGAAAACCCAGGACGTCAGTTCAGGCAGCAATGGCGGCAGACTCTGACGGACAAATAATCCCAGAGATAATACGATAGCATTATAGATTAAGCGGTGTCCGGTCAGTGATTTATTTATCAGCGGTAATAATAAGAAAAAACCGTATAACCTGGGCAGTGAGAGGAAGAGGGAAATCAAAAAGGGATAAATTAATCCGGTTAATAACATTACAGTAATCCGAATATCTGATTCATAAATACCAGTAATTGCTGACCGGACCAGCTCAGCGTCATAAACAGTGTGATAACCACCGCAGTCAGTTTGCACAGAAACCCCAGTGTTTGTTCCTGAATCTGTGTAATAGCCTGAATTATCGCCACCAGTACACCAACGATTGTTGCTGCGAGGATCGCCGGCAGTGACAGAATAAAAATCAGCCAGAGCATTCGTCCGGTGCAGAAAAGCAGTTGCTGATCCATCGTCAGAACTGATAACTGAATAACAGGGCGCGGGTCAGTTTTTCCCAGCCGCCGACCATCACAAATAACAGCAGTTTTAAAGGAACAGAGAGTGTCATCGGTGATACCATCATCATTCCCATTGCCAGTAAAATATTGGAAACAATAAAATCAATGGCCAGAAACGGTAAATAAAGTAAGAAACCCATTTTAAAGGCATTGATTAATTCACTGAGCGTAAAAGAGGGTAACAGAATATATAACGGCGGATTATTTTGTGACGGGTGGTACCGTTCCGGCCAGATGCTCTTAACCGTTTCCTGAAAGAACTGACGGCTTTCAGGGGCGGTATTTCTGATTAAAAAATGGCTGTATATTTTTTCTGCCCGGATGACGGCCTCTGACAGATATGCCGGTTCAGACGATAACCGGTCAGTATCAACGGCATCTTTAATATCGAATATCACGGGTCCCATAACAAACATTGTCAGGATCAGGGCGAAGGCGTGCATCGTCAGATTTGATGGGATTTGCTGTACGCCGAGGGCATTACGGAACAGAGACAGCACAATCCCTATTTTAATAAAGGCAGTTCCGGTCACAATAATCACCGGTATAAAGGACAGCAGTGCCAGCAGGACAATTAAAGAGACCGGTTCTGAAATAGTCATGACCCGGTGTCACTGTTTTCCGGGATACCGGTCAGTGTTTTAATCTGAACGGCAAGGCGCTGCTGAAATGAAACCAGTATGCCGTCAGCAATATAATCGTCGTCGCAGAAAACACGGATATAATGTTCAGATTGCCCGGTCAGTGTTATCAGTGAATCCGGCTTCAGTGCGGCCAGTTCATCCAGTGTTATCTCTGTTTCTGCCAGCTCAAAACGGATCACACTTTTCAGTGATGATAATGCGGTTTTACGCCGTGAATGTAGGGTCATTTTTCGGATAGTCACCTTATTTGAATCCAGGGTGCCGGTTGCCGCAAAAGCGTGCCGGTAATAAACAGAAACCGGAATGTGGTCATCAGAAAACGGGCTGATAATCAGATCATCGGTGTTCAGTCTCAGTATTTCACACCGGGGCAGATAAAAATCGGCAGAACAAATATGTATTTTCAGGGGTATTTTCGCGGTTGGTGTATTCATTAATTCAAGGTGGGAATGAATGAGTGATATATCAGAAAATACGAAAATAGCACTGCTGAAAATAACGGTAAGTCCGGTAACAGTTTTGTTTTCTTTTATTATTTCCTGTAAATGAAATTCTGCGGAGTGGCTGTCCAGCCATGCTGTAATCAATGTTGTCAGTATATCATCCGGTAACAAGCGAATGTCGGTACCTGATAATTGCGGCTGAAGTAAAACAGCCAGGTCATCATAAGTACAGTAAACAGAGCCGGACTGTCCGCGCCGGGTGACAGCCAGTGTCAGTGTTGTGGTGTGTGTCTGATACCGGATTTCCGCATCCCCTGAACCGGAGGAATAGCGCGTCCGGTAACGCTGTTTCAGCCGGATAGCGGCAAGATCCTGTTCGCTGAGGATAATCACCGGGTTTGAAGAACTGTCGTTCATTTATTTGCGCCTCACGGCAGAGGCGGACCCGGAAAGGTGTCCGGTGAGCGAAATAGTGACCGGCTGAGGCGTTTTCTGTGTCAGCCGATCCTGTAACTGAGACAGGCAGGACAGCAGAAGTGCCTGTCCCGCTGACGGACAGCGGATCTGAATATGCACACCGTCTGCACTGTGGCGGACAGTGAAACTGACTTCTCCCAGAACCGGAAAGGTGGCCCGGCAGGTGCTCAGTGAACCGGTTTTTCCGGCAATATGGCTGATGCGGCTGAGCAGTGTATCGCTGATAGCGGTGATAAGATCGTTTCTGCGAAGCTGAAGATGTGCCGTTATTTTTTCTGTGTGGCTGTACGGAACAAGATCTGCGGGGATAGTTTCTGTTTCACCGGGGATTTTGCGGTCAGTGCCTGTATCCTTATCTGCGGCGTTGCCGCGGAAAACCGGCGGTGTTGAGATCGGTTCCCCTTTATCTCCGGCCGGGAACAGACAGAATCCGGGAATCTCTGTTTTTGGTTGTGGCGATATGGCTTCTTTCTGTGGCCGGGCGGAGTGCTGCGGAGATATATCAAATGCCGGCGGGAACTTTCCGTGCTGAGTGACAAACAGAAACCGCCGGATCTCCGCGCTGGTGGCGACAGCTGCCGCTGGTGTGTATACAGCCGGTTTCAGTAACGGTACCGGAACTGCGGTGGTGGCCGGCGGAGAGAAGAAAAAACGTGCCATCAGAACACGTTCCGGTTGATAAGCTGTTGTTTCAGATCCAGTCGTTGTAACTGTTTCTGACGATCGTTCAGAATGCGCTGTGCGGCTTCCGTCGTCTGCGCATGACTGCGCAGCGCATCTTCCGCCAGTACGGTATCGGCACTCAGTCCGATCATTTGCCGGCGGCAGAGATCCAGATAACCGGCGGTCGTGACGGACCCGGCATCCGGGCCTGCGGCAAGTGCATCACGGCACCGGGATAGTACGGCGGCCTGTTGTTCCAGTGTTTCCCGGCGGTGGTTCAGTTGTTGTACTGTTTTGCGGGCTTCCGCCGCCAGTTGTTCTGCCTGTGCTGACTGATAGCGGTAATAACGCAGAATGCGTGCCCGTTTGCTGTTGCTGATGGCGATCATAATACAGACTCCGTGATTTCCCGGCAGGTTTGTGCATAATCCTGAGATTCATCCGTTCCCTGTTTCAGCCATTGCATGATGTTGCGGTATTTGCGGATGATGTCATCATTATCCGGATTTTTTCCGGGCTCATATTCGCCAAGCTGGATCAGAAACTCCAGTTCATCATATTGCGCAAGTACCGTCTTTACAGCGGAAGCCGCTTTTTTCTGACTTTCCGGAATAATACGGTTCATGACCCGGCTTGCGGATTTCAGAACATCAATGGCCGGATAGTGCTGCATTTCCGCCAGTTTTCGCGTCAGAATAATATGTCCGTCAAGGATTGAACGGGTTTCATCCGCAATCGGTTCATTCAGATCGTCACCTTCGACCAGAACGGTATAAAGCGCGGTGATTGACCCGGTATCGGATTGTCCGGCTCTTTCCATCAGCGCCGGTAACTGCGCAAAGACGGACGGCGGATATCCCTGACGGGCAGGCGGTTCTCCGGCAGCCAGGCCTATCTCACGCTGTGCGCGGGCAAACCGCGTCACGGAGCCCATCAGCAGCAGAACCCGTTTTCCCCGGTCACGGAAATACTCGGCTATCCGGGTGGCGGTAAAACCGGCTTTAGCCCGCTCAACAGCGGGTCTGTCCGATGTGGAGACAACCAGCACTGCTTTTTTCAGCCCGCATTCACCAAGGTCATGCTGAATAAATTCATTCAGCTCACGTCCCCGTTCCCCGACCAGCGCCAGCACACAAATATCCGCTTCGGTATTGCGGATAATCGCGGCAAGCAGGGTACTTTTTCCGCCGCCGGCGGCGGCAAATATTCCCATCCGCTGCCCCTCGCCGCAGGTCAGCAGACCGTCAATCGCTCTGATACCCAGAGCAAGCGGAGTGGTGATCATCTTCCGGGTCAGCGCCGGCGGCGGGTCGTTATGCAGATCGCCGTATATCACCTCCGGCGGCAGTGTCACCGGTGTCAGTGCTTCCCCCAGTCCGTTAAAAATGTGACCGGTCATCGACGGCCACAATGCAATCCGCAGGGGGGCACCGGTAGTGAGGACGCCGGTATTGGCCGAGATTCCGTTCACTCCGCCGTAAGGTGTGAGCAGAGCATCACTGCCGTCCAGACCGGCCACTTCGGCTTTTATCCGGTTTCCCGGGGTCAGCAGCAGGCAGATATCCCCGATTTTAACGTGGCTGACCGACGCCCGGATGAGAGTGCCGGTGACACTGAGCACCCGGCCGATTGGCGTGAAAAAGCGATCACCGGTTATGTTTGTCCGCTGTTTTCTGAGACGGGAACGCAGTGTGGTTATTGTCATAAAAACTCCTCCGCACCAGTCTGACGGAAACGGTTTGCCTGCGATGGCAGCGGAAGGGGGAATTTTAGTAAAAACTGCGGGGAGAATATAAAAATAAACGGATGCTGCTGTCAGGGAATCGCAGCAGAGCGGCCGTTATTATTTGCGGGAGGAGTTAACGGATGATTAATCGTATTTCGGCTTACGGCGCTGTTTTTCCGGAGGGAAATCCGCAGGAAATGTCAGCCGGAATGACCACGGCGGCAGTGAAACCGGCCGTATCCGGTGAATTCAGTGATATTTTTCCGTCTGAACTGGCGGCGCTGTATCAATCCGGAGACAGCCGGAAACAGTTATATCTTGCTGCCCGTCCGGTCATTGATCCGCAGCTGGCCGGGCAGCCGGTATTATTCTGTCATTTGCTGAGTGACCTCTGTTTATTAACACATTCAGAGTCTGATCCTGATATCGTCGCTGCTTTTCCGATCTTAAGCTCATTGCTCGACAATATGTTACTTCTGATATCCCACAAAAACCTGATGATAAAAGTATAATATAATGAGCCCATTACAGATCGAAGTATTACTCCAGCAATCCTGGCTGCAATTTCAGTATGGTTTTTTCAGTAACAGTATTACGCTGATCCGGACATTACTTATTTATAATCCGGATCATATCCGCGCACGTAAAATATTAATTCTCGCCCTGATTGAGCATAAACAGGGACAGGAAGCGTTATTTCAGTGTGCACTGCTGCATCATGCCGGATACAGTGATGCGAATCTGCTGTTGTGTGAAACACTGGCATTTCAGCAGGAGGGATTATACGAGGAAGCACTCGAAACCTACCGGCGTTATTTACTGCACAGGACATACTGTGGCTGACGCCAAATCCTTACTTCTCCGCATTGCCGGGCGGCAGGATATATTTCTCGCGCTGTTGTTACTGGCTGTCATTTTTATGATGATTCTGCCGCTACCGGATTTTATTCTGGATACGCTGATTGCCGTCAATATGATGATATCCGTCACCTTGCTGATGATGGCTGTTTATATCCGCTCTCCGCTTCAGTTCTCTGCCTTTCCTGTTGTTCTGCTGGTTACGACGCTTTTCCGGCTGGCTCTGGCCGTCAGTACCACACGGATGATATTACTGGAAGCGGATGCCGGGCAGATCGTTGAGACATTCGGCGAGTTTGTGGTCGGCGGGAATCTGGTGGTGGGTATTGTGATTTTCCTGATTATCACCGTGGTACAGTTTCTGGTGATAACCAAAGGTGCGGAGCGTGTGGCGGAAGTCAGCGCGCGTTTCTCTCTGGATGCGATGCCGGGCAAGCAGATGAGTATTGACGGCGACATGCGTGCGGGCGTGATTGATATGGATGAAGCCCGCGAACGCCGCCGGGTGGTGGAGCAGGAAAGTCAGATGTTCGGTTCGATGGACGGTGCGATGAAATTCATCAAAGGTGATGCTATCGCCGGACTGGTGATCATCTGCGTTAATATCATCGGCGGGCTGGCTATCGGAACCGGGCAGAAAGGGATGAGCGCCGCGGACGCGTTACAGCTGTACAGTATTCTGACCGTCGGGGATGGTATGGTGTCGCAGATCCCGGCACTGCTGATTGCGGTGACCTCCGGGATTATCGTTACCCGGGTCTCTTCCGGGGACTCACGTGATCTCGGAAATGATATCGGACAGCAGATAACCGGGCAGCCGCAGGCGTTACAGGTCGGTGGTTTTCTGCTGCTGTTGTTCGGGCTGGTGCCGGGGTTTCCGGTTCTGACATTTATGACGCTGGCACTGCTCCTGACAGGCGGGGGGTATCTGCTGAAACGGCGTGCAAAAAGTCAGAATATGCCCCCCGCGCAATCACTCAGTGCTGCAGTGGCCGGTGGCGCGGGCGCACCGGTACTGCGTTCTTCTGAGAGGACGACAAAGGCGGACGGTAGTGATGAGGCGCTGGCAGAGCCGGAAACCTTTGCACTGACGGTACCGCTGATGATGGAATTCAGCACATCATTACAGGCCGGACTGATTGCGGATGATTTTAATCAGGCGCTGATCCGCCTGCGCCGCCGCCTTTATCTTTCACTCGGTGTACCGTTCCCCGGCGTGAGTCTGCATTTCAGTGATTATCTTCCGGCGGATACTTACCGGATCTTATTACAGGAAGTACCGGTCGGAGAGGGCGTTCTGCCGGAAAAACAGCTTCTGGTGCGTGAGGAAGAAAAGCAGCTGACGATGCTCGGGGTGCGGTATGAGCAAAGAGGAACATGGTTCGATGGTTCACCGGCGTACTGGATCACAGAACAGGAGTCTGTGCGGGCAAAAGATGCCGGTTTACACTGCTTACCGGCGATGGGCATTATTAAGGCCCATCTGGCGTTTATTCTGCAAAAATACGCTGCCGATTTTATCGGTATTCAGGAAACCCGCTATTTACTCGGGCAGATGGAAGGCAGTTTCAGTGAATTAGTCAGAGAAGTACAGCGGGTGGTACCGCTGTATAAAATCACTGATGTACTGCAACGGCTGGTGGAAGAGGATATTTCTATCCGTAATATGCGCACCGTTCTGGAGGCACTGACAGAGTGGGGGCAAAATGAAAAAGACGTTGTGATGCTGACGGAATATGTCCGCGGAGAGCTGGGCCGTTATATTTGTCATAAATACAGCAACGGCAATTCGGTGTTACCGGCGTTTTTGTATGATCATGAACTGGAAGAACTTATCCGCAGCCATATCCGCCAGACCCTTTCAGGCAGCTATCTGACACTGCCGCCGGGAGTGCACGAAGCATTGATGGCCGCAATGAAAGCGATGTTCGGGGATTTACAGAGAATGATGAATAAACCGGTGCTGATTGTATCACGGGATATCCGGCGTTATGTCAGACGGCTTATTGAGCAGGAATTTTCGTCATTGCCGGTTATTTCTTATCAGGAATTACTGCCTTCGGTGAATATCCAGCCGCTCGGCAGAGTGAGAATTGATGAAGTGATAAACTCACAGATTGATAATGACATAAAATAGCGGGTTTTTATCTTACTATTCCTGCTATGGAAAATGAAAAAATAATAAAAAAAACGCTGAGCGACAGTATCTCTGTGATCAGAGAATATCAGTGCTGTCAGGCAAAATATAATCTGGCATTAATAAGACTGGATATTCATCCGGTGATTGTCAGGTTATATCTGAGTAACATTCCCCGCGAAGAAATAAGGTGAATAAATGGATAGTATCAGCAATATTAATCAGCCGGCTCTCTGGCAACAGGATAATAATAACTGCGGGGCCACTGAAAATTACCGGCTGGTATCCGATATACTGAATAAATATAATATCAGCGTGAACAATGAAGACTACCGTCAATTTTCACCCGATATGGTGATTGATACCTTCTGCCGGAAAAATAACATCATTATTGACAGACAGAAGCTGGATGACAATATCAGTCATATCCGCGGGATCACCGGCGATACTATCAGCCTGAAATCACTGCTGATGATTGTCGGGGCGAGCAATCAGTATAACGACATGGTCAGTGAGATCCTGTCCGGCATGAATAACAGTGTCGAAAGTACACGGGAAGCCCGCGATAATATCAAAGAGGAACTGCATGAACTGGCCATTGAGCTGAAGATTTTCAGTATTATCCAGTCTCAGCTGAATAAAACGCTGTCATCGGCAAATCAGGAAATCAATATTGATAATAACGGCCAGAATTTACTGGATCCGGCGCTGTACGGAATGACAGCGGCTGAGTTTAACGGCCCGCCGCCATCAAAAGAAAAAGTCTTTCTCGATAAAATTGCCGGAAAAGAAACCGGTCCCGGCGATATTTTATCTATCAAAGATTTTCTGCAAAGCGATAAGAAATCATCACCGGCAATGAGCGGGCTGGAAAATAAATATGTCTATGACAAGAATAACAATAAATTAGGGCACTTTGCCGGTATGGTCGGCGATGTATCACGACCGCTTAACGATATGGTGAATGAAAAAAGCACACAGCTTAATGAAATCAGCAATATCTATAATTCATCCATTGAAGCATTAACCCGTTTTATTCAGAAATTAGATACATTACTTCAGGATTTATCCGGCTCGATATAATTAAAGGAAAATAACATGGATGTTCATGACAATACCACAACAGAATCAGAACTGAATAAATTTATTTCGGAAGGCGGATCACTGGCGATGCTGAAAAATATTTCCGGCGATGAACTGGAAAAAATATATGCAGTTGCCTGTGATTTTTATGAATCCGGAAAATATCCGGATGCGGAAAGTTTATTTCAGGTGCTGTG
Source organism: Morganella sp. Je.2.23 (assembly GCF_051129855.1). Lineage (NCBI taxonomy): Bacteria > Pseudomonadati > Pseudomonadota > Gammaproteobacteria > Enterobacterales > Morganellaceae > Morganella > Morganella sp. Je.2.23. The sequence continues at coordinate 1,940,193 of NZ_JBCPSQ010000001.1, read as the reverse complement.
CATGCTTAATCACTACGATAGCCGTTTTTTCCTGGCGCTGGGCGCCTGCCGTCAGCAGCAGGCGCGTTATCACCAGGCGCTGGAAACCTACAGCTATGCTTCGCTGATGTCGCCGTCAGATCCGGCATTTCCGTTTCATGCCGGTGAGTGTCTGCTACATCTGAAAGAGTTCAGCTCAGCAATACAGGCGTTTACCAGTGCGGAATTGCTGGCCAAAACCCGTCCGGGCCATGACGTGCTGCTGAAAAAAGCCGGTGTCATGTTGACGGCGGCCAGAGAACAGGCGGAGGCCGGAAATGCAGAATGTCATTGATTTACCCGGGGTAAGACCGGCACCGGCGAATGATTTTTCTGCCGTATCCCGTGCCGCTGCCCGGCCGGTTCAGCAACCCGGTGCCACCCCGGTTGAGCCGCAGCCTCTGTTGCCGCAGGAAGCAGAGTACGGCCTGACCAAAGATATTATCCCGCTGGTTAAACCGGATATTGAACAGCCGGATAACACGGAAGCATTGGCGGATAAAACACAGGGGGTGGCGGATAAAGACGCTCACCGCAGCTGGCAGGCACTGATCACCAGCCGCGATACGATTGAGAAAGTGCTGGCGAAAGGTAATTTTGAAACCGAACTGGCGTTGTTGCTGACACAAATAAAATCCGATATGAAGGATATCAAAGTCAGCCAGATCCGGCAGGCGCGGGAAGAGAATACGCAGAAAATTGCGGAAAACAGAGAGCAACTGAAAGAAGCGGAAACCCGTTTTGAGGAAGCAGAACGTTCGCGTACGGCGAATAAAATATTCGGCTGGCTGAGTTCGGCGGTTTCAGCCATCGCGGGAACGGTATTAATCGCAACCGGCGTCGGGGCGCTGGCCGGCGCGATGATGATCGCCAGTGCAGTGACCAGCGTTGCATCTCAGATAGTCAATGAAGCGGCGGAAGCCGGTCTGATTGATGATGAAACGATGAAATATCTGGGCCCGGCGATGACAGGACTTCAGGTTGTCGCGGGGATCGCCACCTGCGCGGTGACATTTGGTGGTGGTGCGGCCGGTGTGATTGCTCAGGAGGGCGCCAGAGCCGGGAGTACGCTGGTGCAGACCGGGTTGTCTGTTTCCGGCTCAGTACTGGATGCGGGGGCCGTTATCTCCGGTACCACCGCGGCGGTTTTGTCAGGTCTCGGGAACAAGCAGATTGCCGGTTCACAGGAAACAAAAGGGCAGATGATGCTGTTACAGCAGGCCATGACAAAGCTTCAGAATGAATTCAGCAAAATGATTTCACAGCATCAGGATGCAATGTCGGCATTATCCCGTTTTTCTCAGGAAAAAGCGGAAGTTGCCGGCCGGATAGCCGCGGCACATGCCGCAAAATAAATAGTCGTGAAATTATTATATTAATCAATTAACCAGGGAAAAGGATAGTAATCATGGACGCAATTTCAGGCACAAAAACACCCGTCATCACACTGAATGACATTCAGCAGCCGGACAGTAAACCGGTGAAAACAGCTGAATCAGGCGGAAAAACACCGGTGGAAATGGGACACTCCCCGGTAAAAAATACGGTTATCAGCGGTGACAGCGGTATTGCGCTGCCGAAACCACCGGCAGACGGCAAAGACAGTTCGGTACTGGACACGATATCGTCATCACTGGCGGATTTACAGTCTCTCCTCAGCAGCGTGAAGGACGCCAAAGAGCAAATCAGCAATAAACTGAGTGAAATGACGAACTTCGCTTCTGTTGATAATCTGAAATCATCCGCAGGTGAGCTGAACCTGAGCTCAAACTGGCAAATGGCGTTTTCGGTGATTTCCGGCGTGTTATCAGTGGGGACAATGGTACTGAATAATGTGTCGGCTTATCAGGATCAGATTGCCGCGCAGCAGGAAAATGCACTGAGCAGCGGTATTGAAAAAACACAAAGTGATATTGCCAAAACCACAGAGGCACTGAAAGACCCTGCTCTGACGGCAGAAAGCAAAAAGGCGCTGGATGAGCAGCTTTCGGCTCTGAATACATCACTGGCATCACAACAGGATGCGCTGGCGGAATTGATGTCCGGTACTGAAACCCGCAAAGCCTGGACAGAGCTGGCGCTGAATCTGATGCAGGGTACATCCGGTTTTATCAGTGATAATCTGATCAGCGGCGGTACAGAAGAGATACAACCGGAGACGGAAAGCGTGAAAGAAGAAGGCGGTACTCTCTCCGTACTGGATGACATTATCAGCAAATCAGAATCGGTGCTGGAGAAAGCGAAAAATAATATGGCAGCAGCGGACGCTTTTCCGTACATTCCGGCAAAAGCATAAGGAAACAATACCTTCTATTTCAAAGGGCGCAGAAGCGCCCTTTTTGCTATTTTTACGGCTGATGTTATCAGGCCGGAAACGTCTTTTTTTATACAATCAGCCCTGATTTTTATATGGGGCAATGATGAAAAAATATCTGCTTTTTCCGGTGATAATGCTGGCCGGATGCGTGGTTGTGAAACCAGAGCCTGCGGGCAGGGTAACCGGCTATGCCGATCTGCCGGGGTTCCGTTATGAACAGCAGACACTGGTGCTGACTGTCTGTCAGGGCAAAAAGGCGGTGACATCTCCGGTCGTTGAACAGCGCGCTGAGGTTTCTGTACTGCCCTATTATTTCGACTTTGAACTTCCGCGCTTTATGATTGACGATAAACCCCTGCGTCTGAATGTCCGGCTGTTGCGGGCTGATCAGCTGACGGTTGAAGCGGAGCAGGAACAAACGTTTCTGCCGGGAGAACCGGTCAGTATTACGCTGAAACCGGGCTCTGATTAAGGTGTCTGTTATTTTCATGAATTCTGCACGGAGTAATCTGCCGGAAAATAGCCTGTTTTCACTGGTTCGGGTTGTATATGAATCTGAGAGGAGGGGAATCCCGGCAGAATAAATCGTTGAAACAGAAGGCAGAAAAATCCGGGGGACGACAAGGGCTTGAGGAAGATAAAATCCTGATGTAATTATGATATTTTTATTCTGTCCTCTTCAGTTAAGGTAGACATCTGAGAGGGCGGTGACGGATTGTAATGCAGGGATGTTGTCACGGGATACACGGAGTGTATCCGGATATAGTCACCGCTTTCTCTATTTCCCTGATTACATACTGATACTGGTCTTAATCCGCCCTTTACCGGCGCGGCGGCTGCGTACAATATGACAAAAGAATCTTCCGTAATATAAAAATACCGTGATAAAGGTCTGCCATGCTTAATATTATGCTGACATCCCTTTGGTTTCTATGGGGATTGTTATTGTATGCAGTAATAGCCGGGCATGCATCGTGGCCTGTTTATTTAACGGGTATCGCCGCTGTTATTTGCGCTATTACGATTCTCCCGAAAAGGAAAAAGGAAAGGAAAAACGTCATGTTCGGTAAGAAAAAACAATCAGATGTCCCGGAAGCGGAGCCGGTTGCGGCACCGTCATCAAAAAACAGAGAAGAAAGAGATGAAGAGGACAGAAAAGCAGCTGAACTCAACGCTCAGGCAAATGAAATCAGTCAGTTGCTGTCAACCCGCGGTGAAGAGAAACAACGCCCGCTGGCTTCCCTCGAATCCCGCCAGCCGACTGTGATCAGCAAAGAAACCCGGCTGACCGGTGATCTTGAAATCAGCGGTAACCTGCAAATCTGGGGCAAAATTAAAGGTCAGATCAAAGCCCGTTCCGGCACTGTCAGCATTATGCAGTCCGGTGTGGTGGAAGGGGATATTATTGCTGAAACACTGCTGATTGATGGCGTGCTGACCGGCACCTGTACAGCAGAGCAGGCGGAGATTCTTGAGCATGGTGAACTTAACGGTATCTGCCGGGCGTCTGCTTTCTCCATCCGTAAAGGCGGCACTTTTATCGGCCAGTCAGAACCGTATGTTCCTGCCGGTAAAGCAACCGCAGCGGCACAGGCCCCTCAGTCCCGCCCGGAGAATAATAAACCGGCCGCAGTGACAGAGCCGAAACCGGCTGAAAAAACCGGTGCGGCAGAGAAAGCTCAGGAATCAGCACCAAAATCATCCCCGTCACAGAACGGCAACGGTAAAAGTAAAGAACCGGAAAAGGTCCCGTCTGTCTTTAAGCGCGTATAACCGCGCCGCGTTCAGCCAAATCCGTTATACTTCTCCGGTATCGTTTATCACTGAATACACCGGAGGAGTATATGCTGATTATTGACACCCCGCGTCTGCGCCTGCGTCCCTGGACGCCGGAAGATTATGCGCCGTTCCGCGCGCTGAATGCTGATCCGCAGGTTATGCGTTTTTTTCCTGCATGTCTGAGTGCGGCAGAAAGCGATGCGATGGCCGATGAAATTATCCGCCGTTTTGAGCGGCAGAAATTATTCGGATTATGGGCAGCGGAAGAAAAAAACAGCGGGGAATTCACCGGTTTTGTTGGCCTCAATATTCCGTCAGCTCCTTTTGATTTCAATCCGTGTACTGAAATCGGCTGGCGTCTGGCGAAACGCTTTCACGGCAAAGGCTATGCGACAGAAGCGGCAAATGCGGTGCTGCATTATGCCTTTATGCAGTTGAATATGCCGGAGATTGTCGCTTTTACCGCGAAAGTGAATCTGCCTTCCGAACGGGTGATGGTGAAAGCAGGGATGCAGTATCAGCGGGATTTTCAGCATCCGTCACTGGAACAGGGTCATCCGTTACAGACCCATGTTCTGTATAAAATCACACAGGCGGATTACCGCGCCCGGCAATCCTGATTATTCGCGCGGTGTACGGCGTCTCGGCGGCAGAGGCGGCACCGGTTTTTTGTCATCAATAAGATGACGGACAGCCAGGATCGGATGATGCCACAGCATACGCGGACCGGCCCAGCGCATGATCACTTTCATTTCTTCCCGCGGCTTTGGCTGATAGCAGTGTACCGGACACTGCTTACAGGCGGGTTTATCTTCACCGTAACGGCATTTTTCCAGCCGTTTCACCGCATAAGCCAGCAGATTACGGTAATGTTCCGGGGCATCTGCCGGTGCCGGATGGCGGCGTTCATACAGTTCCACCATACGGGTAACGGTGTTGATTTCCCGCAAAATACGTTTACCGGCCATCGGAAACTCCTCTTTCGTGCAGTAAAACCCATAAATTTAAATAGTGTGCTTAAAATTTGCTTTCTTTTTATTTAAAAATAAAATACTGTATATCTATACAGTTCACGGAGAGCAACATCATGCGTATTGAAATTCTGTTAGATAAACGAAATGCAGTGCCTGCGCATCTTATTCAGTCCCTCGAAGTTCAGTTAAAACGCCGGATCCTGCCGTTATATCCGGACATGCAGTTCCGTATTGCACAAAGCAGCCAGACCACCATTAATATTTCGGGTGTGAAATCCCCCGACGATAAACAGTCACTGATGGATACCATTCAGACCATCTGGGAAGATGACAGCTGGATGGACGATGATAACGCATCATCATGATTTTTTTCCTGTTACAGGAAACGCTATCTCCCTGTTTTTGTGCCTTCAGGGGAGATAGCGGTTTTTTCATGTCACTCAGTGATTGCAGATTTTCTCAGCAGATGTGCTGAACCCTTCTTCACTGCCAATAAATTTTCCGCGTGCCGCCAGAAAACTGACCAGCGCTTTCGCATCCATATTTTCTGCCGAGCAGGTATGGAAACGGGTATCTTCGCCGAATGTGGCGTGAATATCCGCGATAAGGGATTCAGTGGTGTAGTTTTTCCCGCTTTCAATAATCATGTTCATGACTTCGTGGCCATGGACAGAGGCTTTCTCAGACATAATAACTCCGGTCGGATATTAAAGATGTAATTATTATGCATCTTTTAAGGCGCAACAGAATTGCGTCAGGTCAGATTATGGTGAGAAAGGGAAGGTGACATAAGATAACGCCCCGGGAAAGGGCGTTATCTGACAGGGAGAAGTTACTGACACTCCGCTAAAATACGCTGCATCTCATCTTTTACGTGTAGTTTTTCTTTTTTCAGCCGGACGACATTGTCGTTATAGCCTGCGCCGTTCGGGCCTTCAAGCTCGGCAATCTCATTATTTAACTGATGATGCTTCAGATGCAGTGCGGCAAAACGAGGATTTGAATCTTTAAGCTGTGCTATAAGGGCTTGCTGATCAAGTGGCATAGAACCTCCTGTTTGACGGGGAATGTAGCCTTTTCAGTATAACAAACACAATACGGAATGCATGGATCGCGTCGTTATATCCGTGATCAGAATGGCATAAATAGGTGGTGATTTATTGGCGGGATTGATGGCGCTCACCGGAATCATTGGTTTAACACACTGGCCATGATTATTTTTATGATATTATATGCCACTTTATAAGAATACTCTGTGTTTTAGTCTGGCGGTGAACTAAATATTATTATAATGTTCTTAATAGTCAGCATGAAGATTATGAGATGATTTCGTAATCATATGTACTTATAAAAACAAGGTAATTATCTGATGAAAAAATTGATTCTTCCTGTTATGGCCATGTTTGCTGCCGCAGGCGCTTATGCTGAAGAAGCAAAAATTGTTGCTGCAACACCACTGACTGCGGTAAAAGCAGCAGAGCTTGTCAAAACAGAGCCCGCTGCTGAGGTAAAAGCAGCAGAGCTTGTTAAAGCAGAGCCGCTGAAGATGATAAAAAATGACAATGGCATGAATGAGCTGAAACATTTCCCGCAGGCTGCGTCAGGTCAGGTTCGCCATGTGATTGCTGTTGAGCCGAAGGCGGATGAAAGTCAGTATAAAATCGAACTGGTGATCGGTAAAAACCAGATGACGGACTGCAACCGTCAGTGGTTCGGCGGGACGCTGACACAAAAAACCGTTGAGGGTTTCGGTTATGACTATTATGAAACCGGCGAATTAACCGGGCCGATGTCCACCATGATGGGCTGCCTGAATAATGAAAAACATGAAGCATTTATCAGTGCGAATCTGGGCGATGAAGCGTTTGTCCGCTACAACAGCCGTCTGCCGGTTGTGGTTTACGCGCCGAAAGATGTGGATGTGAAATATCGTGTCTGGAGCACGGACAACCAGCTGCTGGATGCACCGGCAAAATAATCCGTTAATTTCTGACATATAAAACACGGCATCCGCCGTGTTTAAGATTGCCGACAAAGCAGGATAAAACGTGGTTTTTCCTGCTTTGTGTTATCAACCAAAAGCGTTATCAGCCGAAAATCAATAAATTGATTTTCCTGGTTTACTTTTACAACCTTTGTCGGACGTCGCCAACCCCTGCGGGTTTGTCAACGGCCTGAAACACGGCATTCGCCGTGTTTTTTTATTCTGTTCTGTCATCATTTCGTCGTACACTTAAACCCATACTGTTTACAGGCGTAACTGTCATTTATTACTGAGGCTATTGATTATGGAATTTCAGCCATCCCGCCAGATAGCAACCGTTCTGCAATGGATTCTGAATATTGCGCTGCTGATTTTAGGTGTGCTGCTGATTGTGTTTATGGGAAAAGAAACACTGACACTGATTAATCTGCTCTTTTCCGCACAGGAGAAAACGACCTATCTGTTATTAGACAGTATCGTGACCTATTTCCTGTATTTTGAATTTATTGCCTTAATTGTGAAGTATTTTTCGTCGGGCTATCATTTCCCGCTGCGCTATTTTATCTACATCGGTATTACGGCGATGGTGCGGTTAATTATTGTTGACCACTCTGACGCTAACGCGACATTCCTGCATACCTTGTCAATACTGGCGCTGACGGTGGCGCTATATCTGGCAAATACCGATAAGCTCAAACGCAGCTGAAATAATATGCCCCGCAGTATCGCGGGGCAGAACCGGCAGATAAACGGGATTAACGGATAACCATCACTGAGGTTTTGGCGTGACGGACAATCGTTGCTGCGGTGGAACCGAGCAGGAATGTTGCCGCCCCCGGGCGGTGAGAGCCCATCAGGATCAGATCGGCGTTAATCTCTTTGGCATAAGAAAGAATTTCATTTTTGGCTGATCCGATAGCCGCGTGCAGGGTGTACTGACTTTCCGGCACGGCAATCCCTTTAATAATCTCTTTCAGTGCGGCAAGCGCCAGCTCAATACGCTCTCCGGACTCCCGCATACTGACCGGCATTGAGGCGTATTCCACACCGAAGAACATTTCCACGTTAGGGATAACGGTGAAGAAATGGATTTTCGGGTTATCAATTTTTGCCAGCGCTTCCACATGGGGCAGCATTTTGTCTGTCAGGTCATCTTCCAGAATATCAATCGGAACCAGAATTGTGTTGTACATACAGCCTCCTGTTAACTGAAATCAGTATCAGTATGGCAAAAAATGACAGGACGTGCTGTGATCATGACGGCAGCTTATTTAATTTGTGAAATGAAAATAACTATCGTTTATTTTTATTATCCGCACTTATGAAAATAACAAAATAAATTAAAGGGAATAATGATGGTTTAATCCGGGCAGGGAAATGAAATAAGTCGTTTTAAAAGCGATAAGAATAATGATTCTCAGTTATAAAAATCAAATGAAATCATAAAATTGGAGACGTGAAAAAATTATTGTGGCATACTGCAGACGCTGAATTATTATTCTGAGATAACCTTATTAATTGTAATTTTTTATTTCCTGTTCATAAAGAACGGCATTTATCCGTTCGCTGAACTATAATGATCACGATTCACTGCAATGATTTGCTTTGTGTTGACCACAATATTAATGTGGAATTAAATTATGTCTAATATACCTGCACAGGCGGATGAAACCGTCAAAAACTGCGCGGATATCAGCCGTGAGATAAAATTTGCGGCCGCGAAAAAAAGTACCTGGGTCAGTGTCTGGGTGAATAGCCTGCTGTCTGCGTGGCAGATAGCGGCAGGTATTTTTTCGCATTCACAGGGTCTGATTGCTGACGGGGTTCATACCTTATCTGACCTTATCGCTGACTTTGTGGTACTGATTGCCAACCGCGGCAGCCGCAAAGCGCCGGATGAAGAACATCCTTACGGCCATTTCCGTTATGAAAATGTGGCATCGCTGGTTCTGGGGGTGCTGCTGCTGGTCGTCAGCGGAGGCATGTTGTGGACGGCCGGTTCACGGATTATGTCGCCGGAAACCATCCCCGAAGTGCACTCACTGGCACTGTATGTGGCGCTGCTGGCGCTGCTGGCAAAAGAGGGGCTGTTCCGTTATATGCTGCATGTGGCGCGCAAAGTGAAATCCAATATGCTGGAAGCCAATGCCTGGCACGCCCGCTCGGATGCTGCGTCATCGCTGGTGGTGGCTGTCGGGATCACCGGCAGCCTGCTGGGTTATAAAATACTGGACCCGATCGCGGCACTGGTCGTCGGGTTATTTATTCTGCGTATGGGGGTGAAATTTACCCTTCAGTCACTTCAGGATTTGATGGATCGCGGTGCGGATGAAGAAACCGTCGCCAAAATTACACAGTTGGTGATGGACACCCCGGGGGTGGAGGGGGTTCATGATCTGAAAACCCGTAAGTCAGGTGATTATCTGCTGGTGGATGTTCATCTTGAAATCGATGAAAACCTGACAGTTAAAGAAGGGCATGACATTGCCATTGTGGCTGAAATGAATATCCGCCGTGACCCGCAGGTGCTGAGTGTGATGACGCATATTGATCCCGCCCAGTCCGTCCGTGCCGGGCTGACAACCTGATTATTATCTTCTGGCAGAATCACCGTTGCGGGTATGAATCCGCAACGGTTATCTGTTATTAGTTGCACCTGTACCCGGTTTAATTAGAATGGCGGACATAATGACATTAATGATCAGAACGCTGCGGGTATGATGAAATTTTTGGGATGGGAAAAATGCAGCTTCAGTGACTATGAAGCCTGTTGTGAAAAATTCGGTTATAACGCGGAAACCTCACCGCACTATATTAAGTTTGCTATGGCGCAGGGTGCTGAACCGGATTTTTACGCCTATACAAAAAAAGGTGTTATTGAAGGTGCGGTCTGCACGGATAATGGCTGGCTGGCAAATGACGATAAAAACCCGGAAAACAGTCTGAAGTGGATGTATTTCCCCCGTTATTCCATCCTGCTGCCTTTTAATAAAAACGTTAAATGTTTTTTGCCGTTTAAAACCAAATCTCTGAGTACGGAATGCCGTCAGTTTTATAACAGCTCATTCTCATTGTTCTCCCGGCGTCATGTGGCCATTTCAAAAGATCTTTCTGCTTTTTCAGCTAAAACCAAAGCCACCCGGAAAAAAGAGATCCGTAAATTTATGGCGGATGGCGGGACATTTGAAAATGTCAGCACTGCGGGGCCGGATTTTTTATTTGAAACTTACTTCCGGTTATATGCTGAACGGCGGGAGCATGAAGTGGAGAATGATCCGGTTATCCGCGCACTTTTTCATCATTGCTATAATCATTTTTTCGGGGAAATTGCATTTTTTGACGGTAAAGCGGTGGGTATTCAGTTATTACTCTCCACGTCGTCAAAACAGGGAACATTTATTGATTTTCTGAATATTGGTTATGATATGGGCTTACGTAAATATTCCGTCGGCACTATGCTGATGTGGCGTAATCTCTGTCTGACAGCGGAACTGCCTGCGCCGGTGACCTATTCTTACGGCATGATGTCGGGGGAATATAAAACCCGCTGGTGTGACCCTGTCAGTGTCGGTCGTTCAATTACATTCTGACGAACAAGACAGGCTATCCCGGTATATCCGTCTTTTTATATAGAACTGCGGGACAGGCGGATAAATCTTCCCTGTTTATCCCGGTGCAGAGAATAAAGGACTTTTTTATTCTGTGCGGATAACCAGATTTCATTCTGTCCCTGATCCTGAGTTCGGTAGAGGTAATAGCCGGTATTATTCAGATAATCTTTCAGGGGCGTGTAATCCCGTGCATCATGAAAAACAATACTGCTCATTTCAGATATTGTTCCCTCTGTCGGGATATATTCAAACTGATATTTTTCTGAAATCCGCGGTGCATTACGTATCCCGCTGTCAGTATACATATAATAGCGGTAAGTATCGGATTCATGATAAATGATGCGCCCCGTTTCATGAAAAAACAGAAATAAGCCAAAAAGAAAAACAGGAATACAAAGAAGCGGTAATCTGATTTTTTTCATGTGCTGACCTTTAATACACTGCCTGTACTATTTTCAAATATCTGTACTCAGGAATAAAGTGTTTCAGGTCAAAATGCTATCGTATTTATCTGATAATTATAATAATTAATATTTTTATCGTGAGCCGGGAGTGACAGCTTCAGCAGATTATCCGCTAAAGATAATCTGCTGTGTTCAGACAGGAAAATTACTGTTGCAGAGCCTGCGGATTGACGCAATTCTGACTGACATCACCTTTCAGGGCGCGCAGAATATTATCGGCGGCACAGGCCGCCATGGCGTAGCGGGTTTCATGGGTGGCGGAGCCGATATGCGGCATCAGTACCACATTATCCAGTGACAGCAGTGGGGAATCCGGCGGCAGAGGTTCCTGCTCAAAAACATCCAGACCGGCGGCGAGAATGGTTTTCTCTTTCAGTGCCTGTGCCAGTGCGGCTTCGTCGATCACGGCACCGCGCCCGATATTAACCAGAATGGCACTGCGTTTCATTTTCTCAAACTGTTCACGGCCGAATAAATGGCGGGTTTCAGCTGTCAGCGGCAGCGTGATGCAGACAAAATCCGATTCTGCCAGCAGGGCATCCAGTGAACGGTATTCAGCCTGATACGCTTTTTCGGTTTTTTCATGACGGGAGCGGGCGTTATAGAGTACTTTCATGCCGAATCCGCAGTGCGCCCGGCGCGCCAGCGCATCACCGATGCGGCCCATCCCGGCGATCCCCATCGTTTTATGATGAACATCGCAGCCGTACCAGTCAGGTGTGATGCTTTCCGTCCACTCGCCGCGTTTCACCCGTTCAGAGCTGATAATCATTTTCCGTGCTGTCGCCAGCACCAGCGCCATAGTAGCGTCGGCAACGGTCTCTGTCAGCACATCCGGCGTATGCATCAGTACCACATTCCGTGCACTGAGGGCTGATACATCAAAATTGTCATAGCCGACGGTGATAGTGGAGGCCACCCGCAGTTTGGGGGCCATCGCCAGAAAACGGGCATCAATTTTCCCGCCGGAACCGAGGATAGCATCCGCTCCGGCCAGCAGCGGTTTCACTGACGGGTCAATGGCCGGATCAATTTCCGGCACACGGCGGACATCACATTCAGCAGACAGGCGGGTGAGGATATCGTCAGGAATATCGCGGTAAACAAGTACGGATGGTTTCATCATGACCTCTCTGAGTGAAAAACTCATAAAATAATCTCTCTTTGATAGTATGATCATTATCACTATATTAACAATAAATCTGACACAGCATCCGAAAGGCGTTATCCCATGATAAAAATGCAAAAAAGCCACTGGTTGTCCGGCTTTCAGTGGTATTTCTTTATTTTCTGCAATACGGTGCTGATCCCGCCGACGCTGCAATCTGCGTTTCATCTCTCTGACGCCGTTACACTGACTATCACCCAATACAGTTTTATTGCCACCGCGCTCGGCAGTCTGGTACAGGTATTTACCGGCCACCAGCGTGCCATTATGGAAGGGCCGACCGGCCTGTGGTGGGCGACTATTCTGGGGATCGCGGTGGCAGAGGTGTCTTTCGGTATTTCTGCGGGCGTCACAGGGGCTAACCTGGCTATCGGGATTGCCTGTGCCGGGCTTATCACACTGGTGATTGGCTTTACCGGTGCGGGGGCCCGTATCGCCCGGATCTTTAACCCGGCGGTGATGGCGGTGTTTATGTTTATGATAGGCGCACAACTGGTGTCTATCTTCCTGAAAGGGATGCTGGGTCTGCCGTTTGGTATTATGCCGCCGGATGCCACGGTGAATTATCCGGTATTTTTCCTGGCGCTGGCAACGCTGATCCTGGTGCTGGGCGTGATTGTGTATGCCCCGGTATCGGTGGCCAAATATGCGCTGTTGATTGGCGTGTTGCTGGGCTGGGGCGCGTATGTGCTGCTGTTTTCCCCGCCGGCGCGGGATGTGGCATCTGCGTCATGGGAATTTCTGCCGCTCGGCAGCACTGACGGGTTTGAATTCCGCTGGGGTGTGATTATTACCTGTATCCTGACCGGATTGCTGAATATCAGTAATACCTTCGGTGCGATCCGTTCGACAGATATGTTTTACATGGATAAATTGCAGGAAAACAGTGTCCTGTTCCGGCGCAGTTTTATTGTCACCGGCTCGGTGACGCTGCTGACCGCACCACTGGCGGTAGTACCGTTTGCACCGTTTGTCTCCTCGGTGGGATTAATCACGCAGACCAATGACAGCAGCCGGACATCGCTGGTGGTCGGCAGTGTGCTGTTTCTGCTGATGGGGCTTATTCCGCCGGTCACGCTCTTTTTCAGCGGACTGCCCCTTGCCATCGGCAGTGCGGTGATGCTGGCGACCTATCTGCCGCTGATGTTCTCCTCGCTGGCTTTTGTGGACAAAATTTCTCTGAATGCGCGCAATATTTACCGGCTGGCAATTCCGTTGTTTGTGGGTATTTTCCTGATCAATCCGCCAGCGGTGTTTATCAGCGACCTGCCGGTGCTGCTGCGTCCGATGCTGGGGAACGGCATGCTGGTGGCAATTTTACTGGCGGTATTATCAGAAAGTCTGGTCCGCTGGGATAAGGTAAAGTAACGCTATTCTGCGGCATTTCTCCGGATGCCCGGGAAACTGTGATAAACTTTGTGTCTGTTCCGGCTCCGGAAAATGCACTGACAAAAGGATATTTATGACGCACAAACTCTGGCTGGCAACCGCACTGCTTCCGATTTTGCTCAGCGGTTGTGCCGCGCCCCTGCCACCGGCGCAGACACAGGAAAACTGCCCGGATTTCACCGGTATTTATCAGCTTCCGTTACAGGGAGAATCACAGAATATCGCCCTGACGCTGCTGGATAAATCCACCAATCAGTATGGTGTGGCAGTAAAAGATAAGAACGGCGTCGATCATTTCACCTCACGTCCGTATCAGGGCGATATGGTGCGGATGGATAAAAAAGAGATGAACGGCCAGCTGGCATGCAGTGTGATGATCGACCAGGTGGGGCTGATTAAGCAGGTTGAAAAGGGCGGCCCGATGCCGGGTTTCCCGGGGATTGCCCGTAACGACGATATTAAAATGGCCACCGGTTATGCGCTGTTTATTTTCAGCCCGCAGGGAATTGATTTTATTAATCTGATCAAAACTTCCGACGTAGTACCGGCGGAGTTGCAGCCACCACGCTGATAGTATGAAGGTGGATTGTGACGCCGGTGATTCCGGCGATAACCGGTAAAAATGAAAAGTCGCTGTGAATACGTCCCTGTAAGCTCAGGCTCGCCATCCATGGCTCGCATGCTTTTCATTTCTTTACCGGCCATCACCCTGTTACATAAAGTCAGAAATTCATAAATGCAAAAAGCCACCATCTGGTGGCTTTTCTGTATCTTCAGGCTAATCAGATATTCTCAACGGACTGCTCGCCGCGTTCCAGCGCGGTTTGCGCGGTCGGGGCATCGGCGATTTTCCGTTCTTCTGCGGTCAGGGTTTTCTCATAACGGCTGTATTTCCACCAAGCGTAGCCCAGGAAAATCAGTATCCCGCTGACGTTATAGAACAGGATGGTGGCAATATTGGCACCGGTCGGGAAAGTGGACGCCAGGAAACCGACAGTGAAAATCACAATCAGCAGGGAGACGACAGCAATCCCTGTGGTGCGTGAGCCCATGCGGAAATCACGCGGGATATGATCCAGTTTGCGGCGCAGGTTCAGATAGGCCAGCATGATAAACAGCGGCGGCAGCATTGAAGCGGCGGCGGTCATGTTGATTACGGTATTCATCAGATCCTGAACGGTATCGGAGCCGAGTGTCGGGATAAACATCAGCGGGATCACAATCAGGAACTGAATCCAGGCGGCACGTGCCGGAACACCGTGTTTGTTCAGTTCGACAGTTTTGGCACCAAAGACACCTTTCGGGATCTCAGCAAAGAAGATTTTGACCGGTGCCGCTGTCCACATCAGGAGAGAGCCGAACATCGCCGTGAAAGAAACCACGCCGACAAAACGGTTCATCAGGATCTCCGGCAGACCGAAATACGTGGATAACCCTTCAAAAACCTGCACAGAGCCGCCGGTGAATTTCAGTGCTTCACGCGGTACAAACACGTTAATCACCACCGAAGAGACAGAATAAAGCAGACCGATGAATAACCCGGCGATAATAATCACTTTTACGAATGCCTTACTGCCGCCTTTGACGTCATTCACATACACGGCAACAGATTCCGCGCCCCCGGCGGCCATAAAGATCCACGCGGTGATCCCGAGGAATGCCCAGTTAAAGTCCGGCGTCATGGCTTCTACGGTGATCGGATCAGCAGGCTGAATTCCGCCGACAAGTGCAACACCGGCCAGCGCGATATAGGAGAAGGTCAGCAGCAGCATCATCGAAGACGTGACCGAAGTCATCGGCCCCAGCAGTTTTGCCCCGTTGGTGGAAACGTAAGTGGAGAATGCAAACAGTATGGTACTGAGCAGCGCGGTGGTGACCGGCGTGAAGATATATTCATAGCCGAGGAACGCGTAAGAGGCATAGGCGATAACGCGCGGCAGCAGTGAGGTGAAGAAAAACAGGTTCACAAACCAGTAGGTATACGCGGCGAGAAAAGCCCAGCGGCCGCCGAGAGCACTGCGCACCCAGGCATACACACCGGCTTCGGAATTTTTATTCAGAGAAACGAACTCTGCGATAATCAGACAGAACGGAATAAAGTAGAAAATCGTGGCGATAAAGAACATCGGCGCAGAGGCCAGCCCGAGCTCGATATTATTATTAATAACATTATTAAAACTGTATACAGCGGCAAAAGTCATGGACAGCAGTCCGAACTTGCCGATGGTATTACGCGCGGATGTGGACATAGCGTTCTCCGTGGATCTCGACGCGGGCGGGTACAGAGCCCTGTTTTGTCGGGTGAAGGCGGGGTGGTTCCCCGCACATTTATTTATTCAGAAAATAACCGTCTTCAATGGTCACGGTGAGCACCACTTTGCGGACATCACCGGTGCAGGCGAACCGGTATGCCTCGTGATTTTCACACACCAGCACATTGCCGGGTTTGCAGAGCAGCGTTTCCCCGTTGCCGCGCAGGGTTTCGCGGTCAGTTTCATCGCAGTAGGCACCCACCGGTGTCAGGGTGGATTTGGCGGCGTATTCTGCGTTTTCTTCCCCCTCCAGCCAGTAATGCACCTGAAAGTAACGGCGTTTGCCGAGGAAATCCGTCTGCGGCTCTGCTTTTGTCTGAAGCCGGTACACCAGTGAATCGCCGACTGAGTAGGTCACATCAGGGCGGATACCGGGCAGGTTATTGATGGCCTCAATACAACGCTGCCATTTTTTTCCCTGACGGAAAAAACGCTGAAAATCAGTTAAATCAGTAAACAGGATCATGCTTCGCCTCCTGAGTGTGTTTCGCCGGAAAAGCGCAGTGCTGCGAGTGTTTCCGCGCGGCAGTCGCCCTGCGTGAACGGCAGCAGTGTGAATCCGAAACGGAACGGGCGGAAATAGACGCGGTAACTGTCGAGGACTTCACTGCCCCAGGAGTTCGAGCCCAGCCCGGTCAGGGCGTGGTCAAGATTCAGGGTGATATGGCCGTCCGGCTGCCATTCATGCTGATGTTGTGCACGGTGAAGCTCTTCCCCCCGGCACGGCCAGCAGCTGAAATTGACAGGCTGATCAGGACGCACAAACAGGCCGCTGCCGTGATTGTCCGTCAGCGCCAGCCAGCGGGTGTCCTGATGGTTGCCGTTGTTTTGCGGGAACGGGTAATTGACAAACAGATCACTGACCGGTGACTGATAGCGGCCGATAAGGTTGGCTTTGCAGCTGTCGGCATAGTTCTCGCCCGGCCCGCGTCCGTAGTATTCCGCGTGGTCAAAGCGGGCATCGATGCCCATATCCATACCGATACACGGGATCACATGCGGATAATCGCCGTACGGCTCGCCACTGAGTGTTACCGCAACATGGCCGTCCGGTGCAATGCTGTAGCGGTAAGTGCAGCGCATGCCGAAATCAAACACCGGCGGGGCTACCACGGAGTTCACCGTGACAATCACATGGCCGTTTTCCTGTGTCGTTTCCATACCACGGAAGTGTTCCTGCATGATTTGCAGGTGTGCCGGATGCCATAACCCTTCATATTCCTGTTTATGGTTATCAATCATCGGTTTAAAGAAACGCATCCGCGGCGCGGCGGCGAGCAGGGATTGCCCGCGGTTTTCCCAGTGAATTAATTTACCGTCGGTTTTTGAGAAGGTGAGGGTAAAATCACAACCGAGGATATGCATTTCCAACCGTTCGTCACAGATAGTCAGCGGAGTCGCATCATGGCGGATAAATGGCAGCACCGGTGCGGATGCCGCCGCCAGCGGGAACTGATAAACTGCGATTTCGTGTCCGGCGGCACTGTAACGGGTGGCATTCGGGCGGGTGACGATGATATTAACAAACATCTCGCGGCCATCAGCCTCCGGCAGATTCAGGGCAACACGTGCACTTTCACGGGAAGCGAGTTCCGGCAGTGATAAGATTTCACTGTGAATAATATTGCCGTCAGCGATGTATTCAGCGCGGATCTGACACTCCGCCAGCGTACTGAACCAAAAACGGTTTTCAATGGTGATTTCGCCGCTGTTCGCATCAAAATCGCGCACTTTCACCGGTGCGATGACCTGTTTGTACTCTTTCAGACCGGCGGATGGCGTCTGATCCGGGAAAATCAGGCCGTCCATACAGAAGTTATAGTTGTTCGGGTAATCGCCATAGTCGCCGCCGTATTTATAGAACGGACGGCCATGTTCATCCTGTGCCAGAATACCGTGATCACACCATTCCCAGACAAAATGTCCCTGAATGGCATCGTGGCGGTCAAATACCGCCTGATATTCACTCAGTCCGCCCGGCCCGTTGCCCATAGCGTGGGCATATTCGCAGATAATGCGTGGTTTCGGGTGCGGATATTCACCAAACTCATTCATCATCTGCACGCGGGAATACATGGTGCTGATGATATCCACCACATCCGCATCACGATCTTCTTCATAGTGGATCAGGCGGGTGTCATCAATAGCTCTGGCTGCATCATACATGGCGCGGATATTACAGCCGTAACCGGATTCATTACCGAGCGACCACATAATCACGGACGGATGGTTTTTCTGCGCATGCACCTGGCGGCGGATACGGTCAACATACACCGGCTCCCAGGACGGATCATCGGTGATCTGACTGAGATTGCCGACGTTGGCAAAACCGTGGGTTTCGACATCGGTTTCCGCCATCACAAACAGGCCGTAAATATCACACAGCTCGTAAAAACGCGGATCGTTCGGGTAATGCGCTGTGCGGACGGCATTGATATTGTGCTGCTTCATCAGCCGCAGATCCTGCTCCATCCGGCGGATACCGACAGCACGGCCTTTCTGTTCATCATTATCGTGGCGGTTGACACCGTGTAATTTCACATAATGATTATTGATATAAAACAGGCCATTGCGGATTTTTATATCGCGGAATCCCACGCGCTGCGGGATCACACTGAGCAGATTGCCGTTACTGTCCGACAGGCGGATCAGCAGGTGATACAGATACGGATCTTCTGCGCTCCAGCAGTGCGGGGAATCCATATCTGCGGTGAATGTAACGGTCTGCTCACCGGCAGTCAGGGTTGTTTTCTGCGAAAAACAGACGGTGCTGCCGTCATACAAAACAGCCTCAATCTGCATCCCGGCGGCGGAACCTGAAATTTCAGCGGATGCGGTCAGGCGCGCGCTGCGGTAATCCGGCGCAAAATCAGTGCGGACAGTCAGATCACGGATATGTACCGGCGGCTGTGCAATCAGATACACATCGCGGAAAATCCCCGCCATCCACCACATATCCTGGTCTTCGATATACGTGCTGTCCGCCCACTGCATGACACGGACCGATAACAGGTTTTCCCCGGTGCTGACAAACGCGGTGATATCAAATTCAGCGGTCAGGCGGCTGCCTTTGCTGAATCCGGCGTAGTGGCCGTTTACATAGACTTCAAAATAGGTTTCAACACCGTCAAATTTAATAATGATTTGCTGTTGCGACCAGCTTTCATCCAGGGTAAACGCGCGCTGATAAGCGCCGGTCGGGTTATCTGACGGGACAAACGGCACATCAATCGGGAACGGCCAGCCTTCATCGGTATACTGAAGCTGTCCGTGGCCCTCCATCTGCCACATATTCGGGACAGTAATGGATGACCACTCTGTCATCGGCGTATGGTAAAAAGCCTCCGGTACGCGCAGCGGATGATCAAAATAGCGGAACTGCCATTGTCCGCTGAGCAGTTTAAAACCCTGACTCAGTTCGCGCTGATACGTGCGTGCGGCGGCATCGTTATCATAGGCAAAGAAATACGCGCGCGGCGGCAGGCGGTTTTCATGCAGCAGGGTATAGTTTTCCCAGTTATTCACAGAAGCTCCTTCTTTATAGTCAGCAATCACTGCGGGCTATCGGATGAGATCAATCATTAACGGGATATTAGTAAAAGTTTTACTAAAAACTATAGAGTAAAACTAAGATATTTAACCTGATCACATATTCAGCATATCAGCGGCGCGATCTTGTGAGCTGAAGCGATAAATTGTGTAAAAGGTGGTCATTTTTTCAGAAGGAAAATTTTACTGAAAGAAAAACAGCAGCCCGGAAAGGCTGCCGTCTGTTCAGTACAGGGGAGGGGTTACTTTGTGGTGCCGCGCAGAATAAGGCGCGAGGCGGCAAAGACCTGAAGCGGTTCCTGCCGTTCATCCCGCAGGCGTTCAAACAGCAGATTGACGCCCTGACTGCCCATCACCTCGGAGTGGATACGGACGGTCGACAGTGACGGAATGGTAAATTTGGCCGTCGGAATATCATTAACACTGATAAGGGCGATATCCTCCGGGATGGCGACATGCTGCTCATGCAGTGCCCGCAGCACCCCGATGGCAATGGAATCTGAGGCGACAAACAGGGCTTTCGGATAGCTCTCTTTTGCCAGCATCTGTTTCGCCAGTGCATAACCGGACGCGCTGGAGAAATCACCGCGATAGATATCATCTCCGCGTACCACACCGCGCAGTGAGCCGTATTCCGTAAAAGCGACTTCACGGATATCTGCCGCCGCCGGGGAATCCTGCCCGCCGATAAAGCCTATCCGGTCATAACCCTGTGCAATAAAGAAGTCAGTCACGGACTGCGCAATGTACGCGAGATCAATATCCACCGCGTCATAATCGCTCTGGCGATCACTGAAATCGATAAAACAGACCGCAGAGCAGAGTGCCTGCACCTCTGTCAGTACCGCACGGGCACCGTGTCCGATCAGCAGCACACCGTCCGGACGGGTAACAGTCTCAGGAAGATTATTTTCATAGGCGTGCGTCAGTTCAATACCCAGCCGTTCACTCTGCAATTCAATGCCGTGGCGGATGGAGAGATAATAAGGATCATTAATTTCAGCGGCTTTCGGATAGCTGTAAACCGCGAGAAAGTGCAGACGCTGCGTCTGACGTTTGCCGGGAGAGTGACGGCGCTGCGCGGAAACGGTGTACTCCAGCTGCTCTGCAATTTCCAGAATACGCAGCTTGGTTTCTTCTTTCACACTGAGTGTCGGATCATCATTCAGCACCCGCGACACGGTTGCGAGTGAGACACCGGCTTGCCGGGCGATATCTTTTAGCGTGGCCATTCTTTTGTTCTTTCTCCTCCGGCCGGAAACTGCGGCAGGGCAACAGGCTTAATTCAGGCAGTAACTCTTGGTTATAGTAGCACAGAACGTTTTAGTAAAAACCATTCAGCGTATTAGTGTAAACGTTTACACAAATACGATCGCTGTCACGGACTCAAATAGTATTCATGGTTAGAATCTTCCCCGTCCTCACGTTATACTTTGGTTTTCTCTGAATACATTACAAAGCCTGAGAGGTATATGTGGAAATTCTTGTCACCGGCGGTATGGGCTATATCGGCAGCCATACCTGCGTACAGCTGATGAATGCAGGCATGACACCGGTTATTGTGGATAATCTGTGTAACGCCAGCGCAAAAGTTCTGGCGCGGATCACCGCAATTACCGGAAAAGAACCTGTTTTTTATCAGGGAGATATCCGTGATGAAGCCTTTCTTGACAGCGTATTTGCCAAACACCGCATCGACGCGGTCATTCACTTCGCGGGCCTGAAAGCCGTGGGTGAATCCGTGGAAAAACCGGTTGAGTATTATGACAATAATATTAACGGTACGCTGGTTCTGCTGCGCAGCATGAAGCGGGCGCAGGTAAAACGGATTATTTTCAGCTCTTCCGCGACGGTTTACGGCGATCCGGCCAGTGTGCCGATCACTGAGGAATCCGCTGTCGGCAACACCACAAACCCTTACGGCACCAGTAAATATATGGTTGAACGTATCCTGCGTGATGTGCTGATCGCAGATAATGACTGGTCTGTATCACTGCTGCGTTATTTCAACCCGGTCGGGGCGCATCCGACAGGCACGATGGGTGAAGATCCGAAAGGTATTCCGAATAACCTGACGCCGTATATTACTCAGGTTGCTATCGGCCGCCGTGAAAAAGTCAGTATTTATGGAAACGATTACCCTACACCTGACGGTACCGGGGTACGTGATTATATCCATGTGATGGATCTGGCGGACGGCCATATCGCGGCACTGAAAACCGTGGCACAGTCCGCGGGGCTGCATATCTATAACCTGGGCACCGGTAAAGGCACCAGTGTGCTGGAAATGATCGCGGCGTTCAGTAAAGCGGCCGGTAAAGCGATCCCTTATGCCATGTGTGACCGCCGTCCGGGCGATATCGCTGAATGCTGGTCCAGCCCGGAAAAAGCCGCCCGCGATATGCAGTGGCGCGCTGTCCGTACTGTTGATGATATGGCGCAGGATTCCTGGCGCTGGCAGCAGCAGAACCCGGAAGGTTACGCAGACTGACGAAGTAAGAAAACCGGTAACGCCTGAGGACAATCACCGCTAACCCGTTTCATCGTCAGAGAGAATTGTATCTATGATGACTTTTGATCCGTCTGATTGCCCTCACCGCCGCTATAACCCGTTAACGGGACAGTGGATTTTAGTCTCCCCCCACCGGGCGAAACGCCCGTGGCAGGGAAGGGATGAAGTCGCTGATGTGGCAGATTTACCGGCTTATGACCCGGACTGTTTTTTGTGTCCGGGAAATACCCGGGTAAGCGGTGACACCAATCCCGCTTATACCGGTACTTATGTTTTTCAGAATGACTTCTCCGCACTGAGGCCGCAGCCCTGCACGCAGCCGGAAAACACACATCCGTTATTTCAGACACAGGTCGTCAGCGGACTGAGCCGTGTGCTCTGTTTCTCCCCCGATCACAGCAAAACCCTGCCGGAACTGCCGGTGACACAAATCCGCGCGGTCATTGATACCTGGCAGGCACAAGCACAGGAACTGGGGGAAAAATACCTCTGGGTTCAGCTCTTTGAAAACAAAGGGGAGCTGATGGGCTGTTCGCAGCCGCATCCGCATGGCCAGATCTGGGCCAGTGACTTTCTGCCCGATGCACTGAGCCGCAAAGACGGGTTGCTGCACGATTATACTCAGCAGCACGGCAGTAATCTGCTGCTTGATTACGCACAGGCGGAACTGAAAGACGGCCGCCGCACCGTAGCGGAAACAGATCACTGGCTGGCGGTGGTGCCGTACTGGGCGGCGTGGCCGTTTGAAACCATGCTGCTGCCGAAACACCGTGTGATCACCCGGATGGAAGAGATGACCGGTGAGGAGCGGGATGATCTCGCACTTGCGCTGAAAAAACTGACCAGCCGCTACGATAACCTGTTCCGCTGTGCTTTCCCGTACTCGATGGGCTGGCATTTTGCCCCGTATTTTCAGCAGGGCGAACCGGTGGATCACTGGCAGTTACATGCACTCTATTACCCGCCGCTGCTGCGTTCTGCGACAGTGCGCAAATTTATGGTCGGTTATGAAATGCTGGCGGAAAGCCAGCGTGACCTGACACCGGAGCAGGCCGCAGAACGGCTGTGTGCGGTCAGCGACCACCATTTTAAAACCCCTTTATAATCTGAGGTTTCCGATGAAAACAGTTATCAGCAAGGCACAGAATGCCTTTGAGCAGTGCTTCGGCGCATCCCCTGACATGCTGATTCAGGCACCGGGCCGGGTGAATCTGATTGGTGAACATACAGATTATAACGACGGTTTTGTTCTGCCGTGTGCCATTGATTTCGGCACGGTGGCGGCCGCTTCGCGGCGTGATGATCAAAAGGTCTGCGTGGTGGCGGCGGACTATGATAATGATCGCGATGAGTTTGATCTCTCACAACCGATCGAATATCGCGACAATAAATTGTGGGCGAATTATATCCGCGGCGTAATCAAATACCTGGCAGAACGCGGTTTTACATTCGGCGGGATGAATATTGCCGTCAGCGGCAATGTGCCGCAGGGCGCGGGGCTGAGCAGCTCCGCCTCACTGGAGGTGGTGATCGGCCAGACCGTCAAAGCCCTTTATGACCTGCCGGTCAGCCGGGAAACTATCGCCCTGAACGGACAGCAGGCGGAGAACCAGTTTGTCGGTTGTAACTGCGGCATTATGGATCAGCTGATTTCAGCCTGCGGGGAAGCCGGGCATGCACTGCTGATCGACTGCCGCAGCCTGGAAACCCGTGCGGTTGCCATGCCGGAAAACAGCGTGGTAATGATTGTTAACTCCAATAAAAAACGCGGGCTGGTGGACAGTGAATACAACACCCGGCGTCGTCAGTGTGAGGCTGCCGCCGCATTCTTCGGTGTTCCGGCGCTGCGTGATGTCACGGCGGAGCAGTTTGCCGCCCATGCCCATGAGCTGGATGCAGTGACTGCGAAACGGGCCCGTCATGTGATCAGTGAAAATATCCGCACACTGGCGGCGGCAGAAGCCCTGAAAGATGGGGATTTACCTCGCCTCAGCCAGTTGATGGCGGAATCCCATCACTCCATGCGTGACGATTTTGAAATCACCGTCCCTGAAATTGATGCGCTGGTGGCCATTATCGGTGATGTGATCGGTCTTGAGGGTGGTGTCCGTATGACCGGTGGCGGCTTCGGCGGTTGTGTGGTCGCGCTGGTGAAGCCGGAACATGTCAGCCCGGTCACCGACGCGATTAATGCACATTACACGGCGATCACCGGTCTGACTGCGGATATTTATGTCTGCCGTGCCACTGACGGTGCCGGAGTGATCCGCTGAACGGAGGTGATATGACACACAGGGAGTTGCGCCCGTATGAACGGGCGCTGGCAACCGCGCCGTTCGCAGACGGCCGGCCGGCGGAGATCGTGGTTCTCACTAACCGTAACGGCATGCGTATCAGTATTGCCGATACCGGCGCGACCTGGCTCAGTTGTGAGCTGCCACTGGCGGACGGTGTGCGGGATGTGGTGTGCGGCGTCGCGGACAGCGCCGGGTTTGCCCGTCAGACTGCGTATTTCGGCGCGACCGTCGGGCGCTTTGCCAACCGGATTGCGGGTGGCGGTTTTACTCTGAACGGGCAGTTTTATCCGCTTGCCTGCAATGAAGGCACCACTTGTCTGCACGGCGGAATGGATAATTTCAGTCACCGGCGCTGGCAGATCCGCCGCCGCTCAGCGGAGTCCGTGACCTTCTCTTTATACTCACCGGACGGCGACCAGGGGTTTCCCGGCAATCTCACCGCAGAAATCACGTATCAGCTGACGCCGGAAAACGAAGTCCGCCTGACATACCGGACACAGACAGATAAAGCTTGCCCGGTCAGTCTGACCAATCACGCTTACTTTAACCTTGCCGGTGAAAACAGCGGCGTGAAAGTGACTGAGGGGGACATGCAGATCCGGGCAGATAAACGGCTCGGACTGAATGCGGAGAACTTACCGGACGGTACACTCTGCCCGGTCGCCGGAACCGTCTTTGATCTGCGCGTCCGCAGGCCGCTGGCGCAGGGATTTATGTCAGAAGCAGCTCAGCGGCAGACAAAAGGATTTGATCACGCCTTTGTGCCGGACCCGGCGTTGTGTGACGGAAAACAGACCGTTGCGGCATACTGGTCCCCGGTTGGGGATGTGTGTCTGGAAGTCGCTACCACGATGCCGTGCATACAGCTCTATACCGGCAATTATCTCGGCGGTCAGCCGGGAAAACACGGCGATTATGAGGATTATGCCGGATTGGCGCTGGAAACCCAGTATTTCCCCGACGGGCCGAATCATCCGCACTGGCCGGATGCGGTCAGAGGTATTTCAGCAGCGGGGGAGCGGCGGGAGAGTGTGACGGTGTACCGGTTTGTGTTTTAAACAGAGGCTCACAGCGGTGAGCCTCTCAGGCCGTTGATAAACTTTACTTTATCAGACAATACGGACACCGGCGGGCATCACGCGTTCCGGGGTCAGCAGGACACTTTCTGAACCGTCATCAGTTTCGGCGCACAGCAGCATACATTCAGAGGTTTCGCCGCGCATTTTGGCTTTTTGCAGATTGCACAGCACCACAACCTGCTTATGCAGTAGCTCTTCCTCTGTATAATACGGCACAAGACTGGTGACGGTCTGAAGTGATCGGTTACCGACATTTATCTGAACAATATAGAGTTTATCGGCATTTTCGTGACGTTTGACATCGGTGATCCGGCCGGTGCGGATCTCCAGTTTAGCGAAATCAGGGTAAGCGACAGTATCCATAGTAAAACCCGGTAAAATTTTAGTAAAAGATAATAAAAATTAGCAGAGTTACACCGGATGGCAAGTACCGGGATCACAAAATACTAACGGAGTGGTGAATGGCGACCATTAAAGATGTGGCAAAACTGGCGGGAGTGTCTGTGGCGACCGTTTCGCGGGTTATCAATCAGTCACCGAAAGCCGGGGCGGAATCTGTCCGTGCGGTTCAGGCGGCAATGAAAGAACTGGCTTACCGCCCGAATGCCGCGGCGCGGGCGCTGGTCAGCCAGAGCAGTGATATTGTCGGCGTGCTGGTGGGCGATGTGTCCGATCCGTTTTTCGGCTCTCTGGTCAAAGCCGCAGATGAAGTGGCGCATCAGCACGGAAAACATCTTTTAATCGGCAACGGTTATCACCGGCAGGAGGATGAGCGGCGCGGTATTGAACTGCTGATGAACAGCCGCTGTGATGCCTGTGTGATCCATGCCAAAGCACTGAGTGATGAAGAGCTGCGGGGATATGCGGCGGAAATGCCGTCGATGGTGTTTATTAACCGGATAATCCCCGGGCTGAAAAACCGCTGTGTTGCTCTGGATAACCGGCGCGGATCACAACTTGCCACACAATATTTGCTGAAACAGGGGCATCGCCATATTGCCTGCTTATCATCATCACATACGATTGAAGACAGCACGCAGCGGCTGGCAGGATACCGCGATGCACTGGCAGAGGCCGGTTGTGAACTGCCGGATGCTTATATTGCTGCCGGTGAACCGGTGGCAGAGGGCGGGGAAGCGGCGATGAGCGCGATTCTGTCACTATCACTGCCGGTAACCGCAGTGGTGGCGTACAACGATTTTATGGCAGCGGGGGCACTTTCCGTGATTGAAGCAAACGGATTGCGCGCGCCGGAGGATATTTCGGTTATCGGCTTTGATGACAGCATGATCGCACGATATATCCAACCTCGCCTGACCACAATACGTTATCCTGTTGACATGATGGCTCAGACAGCAACTCAGCTGGCACTGGCGCTGGCGTCCTCACAGACGCTGCCGTTTTGCCCGCCGTGTTACACACCGGTACTGGTCCTCCGCCACTCGGTGATGAGCAGATTTTCCTGACGAGAATGTGTTAATTTTATTTATCTGTTATCCCTCACTATTTACTTTGGTACTTTGTTAGAAGGCTGCAAATTCGTCTGAATTTGCAGCATTTTTTTTGTCCCGCCATTTTCATTTCCGCCGTTTACTTTCCAGCAGTACTTTCCGGTTTAACGATGTCACAGCAATTTATTATCATCATGATAATAATTTTCATTTGCGATCATATTCTCAATGGCATATATCAATGATAGGATTAATCATTCTCATTTAATATCTCAAATAAAAAATATCAATCTTGTCAGGGAATAATATGAACGCCTCATTCAAACGCTCACTGCTTGCTGTTGCTGTTATGTCAGCGGCTGCTGCCGCTTATGCTGAAAATAAAGAAGATACCATTGTGGTTACCGCGTCAGGTTTTGCGCAGGAAATGCGCGATGCACCGGCGAGTATTACGGTTATCACCAAAGAACAGTTACAAAACAAACCGGCTGCCAACCTGATTGACATGGTAAAAGATGTGGAAGGGGTCAGTGTGATCGGCGGCAGTATGAAGCCCGATATCAGTATCCGTGGCCTGTCCGGCGATTACACCCTGATTATGGTGGATGGTCGTCGTCAGAACAGCCGTGAATCCCGCCCGAACGGCAGCGGCGGTTACGAAGCCGGGTTTATCCCGCCGGTGGAAGCGATTGAACGTATTGAGGTGATCCGCGGACCAATGTCCTCCCTGTATGGTTCTGATGCCATGGGCGGTGTGGTCAACATTATTACCAAAGCGGTAGCGGATGAATGGCACGGCTCAATGGGTATGGGCGGTATCATCCAGGAAAGTAAAGATTACGGTAACTCCGCAAATACCGATTTCTACGTCTCCGGCCCGCTGATTAAAGACAAGCTGGGGTTACAGGTGTACGGCGGACTGAACTATCGCCGTGAAGATCATCTTCAGGAAGGTACACCGCGTAAAGACGATAAAAACATCACCGCCAAACTGGCCTTTACGCCGGTTGAAGGACAGAAATTCCTCGCGGAAGTCGGCCGCAGCACGCAGGAACATACATCCACTCCGGGGAAATCCATTGCTGATTTCTCTGAGCGCGGCGGCCTGAAGCAGAAAAACAATAAATCCGAAGTACACAACGATCGCAATCACTGGGCGCTGACCTGGAAAGGTGACTGGGATGAAATCAACAGTGAAGTGAGTGTGTACCAGGAAAATACCGTCCGTAAAACCAATACCGGTAAATGGAACAAAGTAAACGAAGATTGGGTGATGGCGTATGATGCCCGCCGTCCGGAAGTCACCAACACCGTGGTTGACGGTAAAGTCACGGCATTCCTGCCGTCCAACGTTCTGACCGTTGGCGGACAATATCAGTATGCCAAACTGAAAGATGACTCCGCGATTAAAAACAAACAAACAGTTACCGAGAAAATCACGGCAGACCAGAAAGCGCTGTTTGTGGAAGATGAGTTCAGTGTGACTGACGATCTGACGCTGACCGGCGGTCTGCGTATGGACGACCACGAATTCTACGGTAAACACTGGAACCCGCGTGCTTATGCCGTGTATAAACTGACCGATGAAATCACCATTAAAGGCGGCGTGGCGAAAGCCTTCCGAGCCCCGACACTGCGTGAGTTAAGCCCGAGCTTCGGGACATCGACACAGGGTGGTGCAGCAATCATGTACGGTAACCGTGACCTGAAACCGGAAACCAGCGTTACCGAAGAACTGGGTATTGCTTATGACCACGAATCCGGTTTCTCTGCCAGTGCAACTCTGTTTAACACCGAATTCAAGAACAAGCTGACCAGCTACCAGGTTGCCGGTGAAACCGACCCGCTGACCGGTCTGAATATGTTTATCTACGACAACGTGGGTAAAGCGAATATCCGTGGTGTGGAAATGGCCTCCCGTATTCCGGTGGCAGAAAAATGGAATCTGAACCTGAACTACACCTTCACCGATTCAGAACGTAAGAGTGACGATGAAAAACTCAACGGCAAATCCCTGAAAGGACAACCGCTGGAAATGACACCGCGTCATATGGCAAATGCCAGACTTGACTGGCAGTACCGCCCGGATATGAACTTCTACACTCAGGCAAACTACACCGGCAAACAGGTCTGGGCAGCGCAGCGTAACGGGGCAAAACAGCCGCGCGAGCGCAGCGGGATCACCACCCTCGATCTGGGGATGACCTACCAGGTCATGCCAAATGCTCTGCTGAACTTTGCAGTACTGAACATCGCCAACGAGAAAGGGGATGATATCGATACTAACGGGAACTGGCAGATCGATGAAGGGCGCCGGTATTGGGCTAATCTGAAACTGAATTTCTGATTACGCGTCATTCTTCGCCCTGTGGCGGCGTTGGCTTCGTTCGGCTACCCCGGTCACATACTGATGTATGCTCCCGGGGATATCCTCACTTTGCCGCATGCTACAGAGCGAATGATTTAGCGAATCTGCGTCATCCTCCACTCTGTGGCTGTGTTGGCTGCACTCAGAATTCCGGGTCACATACTGGTGTATGCTCCCCGGAATTCTTCCTTTGCCGCCTTGCCACAAACCGGATGATTCAGCAGATTTCGCGAACAAGGATGTGACAGCGTCTTTTCGTTCTGCGTGGTATCAGCCGGAGCACTGTAGTAAAACGAGTTTTCCCGGAGTCAGGATGTGGAAAAAAATAATGGTGATTTGTTGCATGATGGCGGTATCCCCCCTGATGGCGCGGCCTTCACAAGAGATCACGCCGCTCACTGAAGCGGCAGAACAACAATTTACGGTAACGCATCATGAGATGCAGCAGGGCGATCGTCACTACCGCCTCTTTATCGCGCAGCCGAAACAGCCGCAGACGGCGTACACCGTACTCTATATGCTTGATGGTAACGGCCAGTTTCCGATGATGATTAACCGGCTCAGCGCCGGAAAAAAACGGCCTCTGCCGCTGGTAGTGGGAATCGGTTATCTCTCTGACCAGGCTTACCCGAAAACCCGCACTTTTGATTACACACCACCCGCAGCAGGTGAACAATTTGCAGCAGGCGGCGGTGAACAGACTTTCCGGCAGTTTATCCGTGAACAGGTTATTCCGTGGGTGAGTAGTCACTATTCCGTCAACGACCGCCGCTACTTCTTCGGCCACAGCCTCGGCGGGCTGTTTGTCCTGCGGACGGCTACAGATGAGCCCGGTTTATTTACCGACTACATCAGTGCCAGCCCGTCTCTGTGGTGGGGCCATGGCACCTATATGACGGCAGAGCGCTTTGACCGCCTCCCGCCGGATATCCGTCTGACTATCACTCAGGGCGGACTGGAAGAAAAGCCGGACCTGAGCAAAATGAGTGAAGAGCAGAAACACAATCTCTCTGTCCGTTACAGTGACATTACCGCACGGGAAGTTTGTGAGCAGTTACAACTGCGGGACAAACAGTGCCGGTTCCTGACCTTCCCCGGTAAATCACACGGCAGTGTTATCCCGGATGCACTGGATACAGTAATTTCACTATTACCGGCGGATAAGGAAAAATAAGTTATTTTTTTGTTAATCTGCATGTGAAAATACCAAAAATAACAGGGGAAACCCCATATTCCTCTGTTATTTCCTTCCATAACAAAAACTACTCGCAGCCATTAGTTTTTTTGATTTCATTTTTCCCTCACAAGGGGCTATATTCCGCTCCGTTTCAGACATAAATTCACAATCCACTGCTTCTATCAATGACCCGTCATCAACCATTTTGGCGATGAAACAGCCTGAGAAAAAAAGCAGCGTCATGTTTTTTTGATTTTTTTGTTTTAGGTGGAGAAAAGCAGTGAGTCACAGCACCCGCACGCCGCGTCCTGACAGTGTGTTAATTCCTGTCGCAGGTCTGACGTTATTTGCGATTGCATCCGGTTATCTGATGAGCCTGATCCCGTTATCGCTGGACCATTTTGCCATCGGTACAGATTATGCAGGCTGGTTAGCCAGTGCTTACTATATCGGTTTATTACTCGGTTCGATGCTGATTGAGCCGGTGATTGCCCGTATCGGTCATCGCCGTTCCTTTATTCTCTTTGTGCTGGCCCTGGCGGCAACGGTGGCGGTTTTACCGTTTTATACCGATCTCAGCGCATGGCTGGCATCCCGTATGCTGGCCGGGGTGGCGGTCGCCGGTATTTTTGTGGTGATTGAATCCTGGCTGCTGATTGGCGATAACCCGGCAATCCGCGCCAAACGCCTGAGCTTTTATATGACAGCGCTGTACGGCGGAACCACTCTGGGCCAGCTGGCGATTGGTGTGTTCGGGACTGCGGGTATCGTGCCGTTTGCGGTGGTCATGGTTCTGCTGTTTGCAGCCGTACTGCCGCCGCTGCTTTCCAAAGCGCAACCAGTCTGTCACGGCGGGCATCAAAGCTTATCACTGAAAAAAATCCTGCGTCTGAGCAAACCGGCCATGGTTGGCTGCATGACCTCCGGTATTGTTATGGGCACGATTTACGGGCTGATGCCGCTGGCGTTACAGGAAAAACACTACAATACGGAGCAGGTCGGCGGGCTGATGGCGGCGATTATCCTCGGCGGGATGATTATTCAGCCGGTGATCAGCAAGTTATCCTCGCGGATGAGTAAAGTATTATTGCTGGCAATGGTGTCTCTTGCCGGGGTATTTGCGATGGGAATGATTTACCTCTCCGGCCACTATCTGGTGATGGTGGCAGCGCTGACACTGCTGGGTATGTCCTCTTTTGCGCTGTATCCGGTGGCGATCACACTGGCCTGTGACACACTCACGGCAAATGTGATTGTGGCGGTGACACAGGTAATGCTGTTCTGCTACAGCGTAGGCTCGGCAGCCGGGCCGCTGGTGGCCGGACAGTTTATGAAACAGCCTGACGGTATTATGAACTTCTTCTTTATTGTGCTGCTGTCCACCGCGATTTATATGCTGCTGTCAGCGGTACGCCGCAAATCCCGGATTCTGGCAAGCTGATACCACCGGAATGAAAAATGCCCTCACTGAGGGCATTTTTGTATCGGTATTTATTCTGCGGTTTTTGGTTTATGGACAATATCCGCATAATGACTTTTATCATCCGGTTTCGGGTAGACGCGGTAAATATATTCATCCGGCGTCACTTTGATATTTTCCACCACTCGGGTAAACAGCACTTCCCCTTTATCATTCTTACCGGTCAGTGTCCGGGTTTTACCGTCCGCGCTGAAGGACCAGTCGCCCTGTAATTTCAGCTTTCCTTCCGGGGTGTACATCTTAACGGAACCGTCTTTTTCATAGTTGGCCAGACCAAAGAAGCCCGCCACACTTTCATCGGTGGCCGGAATGGCTTTACCGTCCTGATCCAGTGCCTCTGTCGTTACCCAGGTTTTGCCAACCAGATAATCAGCGGTATTTGCGGCTTTCTGTGCCGTGGCTGTCAGGGGCTTTACCTGAGCATCCGTTGTGGCCGCCAGTGCTGAAAAGGAATACGCCGCTGCGATGATACCGGCAATAATTGTTGTTTTTCTCATGTCAGTTCCTCAGGTTGTTCTGTTTGCTGTCTTTTTTAGTGATAACAATTCCCGATATTAATCATACGGAGATTAATCTTGTCAGCTCATTTTTTATGTAAGGAAGTATAAAGCTGATTAAATTTTATCGTCATTTCTGACACATCTTTCTTCGTGCGAAAAGGTTGAAATGTGGAGAAAAAATGAAGAACTGTGCAGAAATTATGATGAATTGTGCAGGGATTATGATTTCATAGTCAGAATGGGTAAAACGGATTGTCTTACACACCGGTATCGGCAATGATGGCGTCAACAGCAAAACAGTGCTTCAGAAAATTAATTGAGAAGGAATGTTAATATGAAAAAAATCATTGCAGGTGTTATCGGTCTGAGTTTATTAGGTGCGGGTATGACCGCGTTCGCAGCACCAGCTCCGGTTAATCAGCCGCAGCAGAATGGTCAGTATATGAATGGCTACGGCAACTGCGACGGTAACGGCGGGCGTCATATGATGCGCGGCAACCATGACGGACGCGGCTATCATAATAACCGCGGATACCACAACGGTGGTTATAACCGTGCACCGGTCTTTCAGTCAGCACTGACCACTGCCACCCCGGGTGAAGCCCTGAAAAAAATGAGCGCGGATGCGCCGGCAGTCAGTAAAGACGGCAAACAGTATTTTGTCCGCGCCAGCGTCCGTGATATGAACGGCAACACGCTGTATCAGTCTTCATTATCCACCGCAACGCCGAAAGAAGCGCTGGCGAAAATGGCAGGTGATGCACCGGCTGCCGCATCCGGCCAGCAGTATTATGTCCGTGCAGGCATTATGGAAATTCTGCCGGTTAACAACGCCGCACAGTAACCGCTGTCATGAACAAACAAAAATGCCCTCTGATGAGGGCGTTTTTGCTTCACGGATAAAAACCACAGCTGTCAGAGTGTCAGCGCGGTTTCCAGCGCCAGCTCAATCATGTTGTGCATTGCATTCTGACGCTGATCGATAGTCAGTTTTCCGCCGTTTTTAATATGATCAGACGTTGTGAGAATCGCCAGTGCTTTTGCCCCGAGTTCTGCCGCGACCGTATACAGTCCGGCGACTTCCATATCCACCCCGAGAATACCGTACTGCTCCATCACCGCAAACAGTTCCGGGCGGGTGGTATAAAACAGATCCGCAGTAAACACATTGCCGGTTTTGACCGGTAATTGCAGACGTTCAGCTGTTTTAACCGCAGATGAAAGCAGATGCCAGTCCGCCAGCGCCGCGAGGTCGTTACCGTAAAAGCGGTCACGGTTCACTTTGGAATCGGTACTGGCGCCCATGGCAATCACCACATCCATCAGTGACACATCATCCCGCACCGCGCCACAGGTCCCGATACGGATCAGGTTTTTTACACCGAAATCCTGAATCAACTCATACGCATACATCGAAATGGAGGGGATACCCATGCCGTGGGCCATCACCGAAACCGGTTTGCCTTTGTATTCCCCGGTATAACCCAGCATATTACGGACGCTGTTTACTTCCCGCGCCTGCGACAAATAATGTTCAGCAATAAACTTGGCGCGCAGGGGATCTCCGGGCATAATAATGGTTTCTGCGAAATCGTTTGCGCTTGCCTGAATTGCAACTGCCATAAAAAGCACTCTCCTCTCAATCAAACCGTGTGAAGGGTCGGTATTTGTTGGTCAGCATGTTAACACGGTTTGGTTTTTATGCCGCCGCTGCCGGCGGATTTTTCACTCAGGGTTTTTACCGGATTACACATTATGAATACAGCAATCGGCATTCTCGGGATCGTGGTACTGCTGGGAATAGGTTATTTACTGTCTGAAAACCGCCGCGCCATTAATCTGCGTACGGTGGTACTGGCTTTTACTATTGAACTGGCACTGGGCGGGTTAATTCTCTACTCCCCGGCCGGGCAGCAGGTATTATTTGTGATGGCGGAGGCGGTCACCACAGTGATCAACTTCAATAACGCCGGCACATCCTTTATTTTCGGCGGCCTTGTCTCTGACAAAATGTTTGAGATCTTCGGCAGCGGCGGGTTTGTGATCGCACTGCGTGTATTGCCGATCATTGTCTTTTTCTCCGCATTGTCAGCGGTACTTTATTACCTGGGAATTATGCAGATCCTCGTGCGCTGGGTCGGCGGGGCGTTACAGCGCCTGCTGAAAACCAGCCGGGCAGAATCGATGAACTCGGCAGCCAATATTTTCCTCGGCGTTACCGAAGCACCATTGCTGGTTAAACCGTATCTCGGCAGTATGACCCGCTCAGAACTGTTTGCAGTGCTGTGCGGCGGGCTGGCATCTATCGCCGGTACTATGCTGGTGAGTTATGCTTCTCTGGGGGTGAAAATGGAATATCTGCTGGCGGCGTCCTTTATGGCCGCTCCGGGCGGATTACTGTTTGCCAAACTGATGATCCCGGAAACACAGCAGACTGCAGATGAATCCAATGCCAAACCGGTACAGGAAAACCGTCCGGCGAATATTATTGATGCGGCGGCGGAAGGGGCGATCAACGGCCTGAATATGGCACTGGCGGTCGGCGCGATGCTGCTGGCGTTTGTCAGCCTCGTGGCGCTGTTAAACGGACTGCTCGGCGGTGTCGGCGGCTGGTTTGGCCTGCCGGATCTGAGCATGGAACTGATCCTCGGCTATCTGCTGTCTCCGCTGGCGTGGCTGATGGGGATACCGTGGAATGAAGCGCTGACATCCGGTGCGATTATCGGGCAGAAAATTGTTATCAACGAATTTTTTGCCTATGCCAACCTGGCCGAATACCTGAAAGGGAATGAAGTGGTGGCAGCTACCGGTCTGCCGATGACAGAGCGGACACAAATTATCCTATCGTTCGCTCTGTGCGGGTTTGCCAATTTCGGTACTGTGGCAATTGCTATCGGCGGTATCGGCAGTCTGATCCCGAACCGGCGCAAAGAAATTGCCACCCTCGGGATGAAAGCGCTGGTCGCCGGGGTATTATCCAACCTGATGGCGGCCACAATTGCCGGATTGTTTATCGGCGGATAAAGAGTCTGTTATCTGATTTTCTGAAACAACCTGAATGTCAGGTTCATGATAACGGGCAGGCGAACGAAAAGCATGCGAGCCATGGATGGCGAGCCTGAGCGTACAGGGAGGTATTTACAGCGACTTTTCGTTTTGCCCGTTATCATCAGAACCGGAAAGACGGCGCCGTACTTAACACCGCGCCGTCCTGTCCGGCAGAGGATTACTTATAATCCCCCTGCAGATAACGGTAAAAAGACGGGTTTACCCAGACTTTTTCGCTTATCACCTGCATCCCGCTTTTGGCTCTGCGGATATTTTCCGCCTGTTTTTCCGCATTCTCCGGCAGTGCCATCAAATCAGCCTGATAATGGCCGCTGGTCACCCGGGTTTCTGCCACGACATCATAACCGTCCGCCGGCACATAGATGCGATAGAACGGCTGCCACCAGGCTGAACGGATAAGCCCTTTTTGGTCAGCGGTATTTTTCTTGGCGTACTGGTCAATCAGGCTCTGAAAGCGGTTGCGTTCCTCAACTGACGGAAATTCCAGGTCGAGATTATATTCACTGGCGATCGCCACTTTTTTGCCGCTTTTCAGTGTGGTTACCGGATAATCCGCCTCACCCCATTCATCCAGATAGAGAAATGCGGACGATTTCGGTGTCAGTTGCACTTTCGGATCAAACCCTTCACGGCGCAGCAGATAAATCAGCTGGGCGGCGTGATCGATATCATTATGGCCGTAGCGGATCATCCGTGTTTTATCAAAGCCGGATTCTTCGCGGGTGTCTACCAGGTTATAGCCGCTGGTATAGCCTTTATCAATAAAGTTATTCAGGGTTTTCAGTGTATTCGGATCGTTCGGGAACACTGCTGTTTTCCATGCGGTGTGCAGACGCGGCACAATATTTTTATCCGACACATTACCGAGATAGCGGGTGTGACTCTGCTGCTGAGCATCCGCAAAAGCCTGAAGTTTATCACTCTCTGCTGCCGGGTTTTTCAGATCATCAGCTGTCAGTGCACCGATGGTGATCATCAGTGCATCAAACCGGCTTGCCTCCGGTTGTTGTGTCAGCGCGGCAATCTGTTCCGGGCTGTAGGTTTCAGCCAGTTCAGTCAGAGAGAGCGTTTCGGCGGTCTGCTGAGAGGTCAGCGCCAGCGCTGGCTGTAAACCACTGAAAAAAAATGCGGACAGCAATGTGCCGATAAATAACGATTTTTGCATGATTTATCCTGTAAATGCAGCGAACAAACGATTGCATAACTTTATCACAGAGTTGCATTCGGAGTGATAAAGTGTCGTGATTTTTTTACACCGGACAACGGGGAAAATTGTGCGCGGAACCTTGCAGGACGGTGCGGGATGAGTAAGATACGCGGTACGTGGTAGTTATCAGGGTGATAGTTATCACGGTTTTGGAGAGATTATGAAAGCGCTTTACCGTAAGTTTATCAAAAAAATTGATCAGTTTTCCGCTCTTATTCCGATGCGTTTTTTCTGATCCGGCGTTCCCGTCTCTCCCTGCGTGTCATATGAACAGCCCTCTGTAACTGAATAAGTAACCGCAACGCCTGACGGCGGGTAAACAGCGGGTGTTGCCAGTGTAACAGGGTGAAATACATGATTTGCCTCCCGGCAGATCAGAGAGAACCGCTGCACAAGCGGCCGGAGCATTATCTGCATCCGGCCGTCTGTCACCTTTTATTTAAATGCCGGCAGCCAGCCGAACACGTCCAGAATAACCGTCAGATACACAATCGCACCGCAGACAATTACCAGATTCAGTACCGCGTTATTACACGGTGAACGATAAATGGTTGCGCTGTCGCTGTAGCGTTTACGTGAGGCTTTTACCAGGAACGGCGGTAAAATCACACTCCAGATGGTAAAGGCCAGACCGGCATAGCCGATGGCATAAACGAATCCGTTCGGGAAGAAGAAGCACACCACCGCAGGCGGCAGATAAGTGACCACGGCTGTTTTGAAACGGCCGGCGCTGTCATTTTTAAAGTTCAGCAGGTCGGCAATATAGTCAAACAGACCGAGTGTCGCTGCCAGCAGGGAGCTCGCCACGGCGAAGTTACCGAAGAATGTCAGGATGACATCCATGGTTTTGCCTGACATTACACCGCCGATAGCCTCAACGAACACGTCAATATTCCCGCCTTTGGCAATAATCGGGGAGAAATTGGCGCGGCTGATATTGCCCATCGTGACGCCCAGCCAGAAGATATACAGCAGAACCGCAAATATTGTCCCGATAATGATTGAACGGGTAATAAAGCGGAATTTTGTTTTGCCGTACAGCTTCACCAGGCTCGGCACGTTACCGTGGAAACCGAACGAAATAATACAGAACGGCAGTGTCATCAGGACATAGGGAAGATATTTCGTTCCGGGGATGGCAACCGATGCGGAATCCAGCAGATTGGCAATTTCCACATGCGCAACCAGACCGGAAAATGTGGCAAAGAACGCGATAAACTTACCGAAAATTAAAATAGTGGTAATACGCCCGACCCATAAGGAGCTGTACCAGACAATCGCGGCCACCAGACAGGCGACAATCACGACTGCTGCTTTTATCGGCAGCGCAACACCGGTATATTTTAATATCGTCTGAGCCAGTACAGCGGACGACCCGGAGATATAGGCATATGTCAGAATATAGAGGACAAACCCGAAGGCAATACCC
This sequence comes from Morganella sp. Je.2.23, assembly GCF_051129855.1. Classification (NCBI taxonomy): domain Bacteria; kingdom Pseudomonadati; phylum Pseudomonadota; class Gammaproteobacteria; order Enterobacterales; family Morganellaceae; genus Morganella; species Morganella sp. Je.2.23. The sequence goes on along the minus strand of NZ_JBCPSQ010000001.1, from coordinate 1,902,059 downwards.
ACGACGATATTCCATTTTTTGCCCAGTAACTCAGTGGTAAAGGTATTAAAACTGGCGCCCGGTTCAAAATGCAGGTTAACTTCAACTAACATCAGACCGGTCAGTAACATCATAATTGAAACTAAAATCAAAATAACGGTGGCACCGGAAAACCAGACACCGGCCATCGCAATCGGCAAAGAAAACATACCGCCGCCAACGACTGTTGCTATAACAAGCATGGTTCCGCTGGTCAGTCCGGGTGATTTATTTGTATCGGCACTATGAATACTCATAATAAAAGTTTCCTATTAATGATAAATATCACCAACAGCATTCATATTTATCGATTTTATTTGTTCTTTATTGTTATAGGGATACAGAGACAAAAAGGCCCCATTAAAATAATGAGGCCGCTGTCATCAGATAATTACACGTAATCAAAGCGTGCTGTGAAGAAACGTAACTGCTTCGGCTCGTAAATGAACTTCAGCCCTTTAATGTCTTCTTTGTGTTTGAACAGTTTGATAATACCGTCAGCAACCAGATCCATGTGTGCATAGGTGTATACACGACGCGGAATAGTCAGACGAACGGTTTCCAGCTTCGGACGGTGATGGTCGCCGGTTTCTTTGTTACGGCCTGCGGAGATAATACCGCGCTCCATAGAACGGACACCGGTTTCCATGTAGATGCTGGCTGCCAGGCTCTGCGCCGGGAACTCATCCTGGGTCAGATGCGGGCAGAAACGGCGTGCATCGAGGAATACTGCGTGGCCGCCGACCGGCTCAACAATCGGTACACCGGCTGCTTTCAGTTTTTCGCCCAGGTAACGAACCTGCTTGACGCGGTGCTCGATATATTCGAACTGCATCGCTTCGCGTAAACCGATAGCCATCGCTTCCATATCACGACCGGCCAGGCCGCCGTAAGAAGGCATCCCTTCATAAACCACAACCAGTTCACGTGCAGCAGAGAACATCTCGTCGTCGTTCATACACAGGAAACCACCGATGTTCACCAGACAGTCTTTCTTACCACTCATGGTACAACCGTCAGCGTAGCTGAACATTTCGTGAACGATGTCTTTAATGGAGACATCTTCGAAGCCTTCTTCCTGCTCTTTGATAAAGTAGGCGTTTTCCACACAGCGGGTCGCATCGTAGAATACTTTGATGCCGTGTTTATCACATAACTGACGGACTTCACGCATGTTTGCCATTGAAACCGGCTGACCACCCGCGAGGTTTACAGTCACTGCCAGGCAGATGTAAGCGATATTTTCCGCGCCTTTCTCTGCAATCAGTTTTTCCAGTTTCTTAACGTCGATATTGCCTTTGAATTTCACATCCAGGCCCGCATCGTGAGCTTCATCGCGGACGATATCGATGAATGTCGCACCATTTTTTTCCTGGTGATAACGGGTGGTGGTGAAGTACATGTTACCTGCAACATACTGACCCGGTTTGATCGCTAATGAAGACAGTAAGTTTTCTGCACCGCGGCCCTGGTGAGTAGGAACAATGTGTTTAAAGCCGAATAATTCCTGAACGGTCCTTTCCAGGTGGAAGAAGTTTTCGCTGCCCGCATACGCTTCGTCACCCATCATCATGCCGGCCCATTGTTTATCGGACATGGCGTTGGTGCCGCTATCGGTCAGTAAGTCTACATAAACATCTTTGGAATTTAACAAGAAAGTATTGTACCCGGCCTCTTTCATTCTTTTGATACGCTCTTCGCGAGGGATCATGGATACGGTTTCAACACTTTTAATACGATACGGTTCTGCTGGATACATCATGGTAAAATCTCCAATTATTTATAATAATAACTCGATAATTTACACAGGCATTTATCTGTTTATAAATCTCATGCCTTGTGAATGATATAGCAATTGTAAATCCGGTAGTGTTCTTGTCTTAATTCAAATTCAGTTTTTAATTTTCTGTTGTTTCTTTTTCTGCCATCCGTTTCGTTTGGCGTGAAATCATCATGCGTGAAAAAAAATGAAAAGGGAATGGGGACGGTATAAATAAACGAAAGGTGTATTAACTACAGGTGTAAACCGGGTGATCTATATCACTTAAACAAAAATATTTCTTTTTATTCATAAAGTTATGTTTGTTAACCCTATGTTGTGTATTTATGGGTAATATACGATTTTCATGGCATTAAAGTCAGGGTCAAATATAAATAATCTAATGGCTGCGGGTGGTTATACAGTAATGCAAAGCTGTTGTATTCGGTGTTTTTTTATAAATGTTAATAAAGGGTAAATAAGGATGGTGAAGTGATAATTTAAATCTATCTTTACAGGATGAATAAATAAACGAGTGAAGAGTTCTGTTATGTCTTAATCAAGACTATGCATTACATACATGTATACCGCATTTTATATGAAAACATCTAATTAATACCCATTGTTATAATCACACTTGTTTATATTGATCGTACGGAAAAACATTATGAATTATTGAATCCTTAAACTGAAACCAGAGATAAAAATAAAAATGTGACACAGTCAGGATAAATTTGATGATAAAGATCACATTGATAATGTTACGTTACATGAATGAAAAACAAGCGGACGGCGGGAATAACAAAGATAATTAATTAAAGCAGTGAATTGTTATGCAATGCGGTATATGACCGTTTAGTGATCATATTCACGGTTTCACATTTACAGTCATGTTAGTAAAGCAAAATGGTGTACTGGAATATTTACACTATCGGCGAAAGAAGAGTAACAGGATATTTGTAATGTACATATCTGCGAAATAAATTTATCAGAATAAAATAATTAAAAAATAAATTAAAATAGATTGTATTGCTGGTTTTTGTCGCTGGTTTAGGGTTTTGATTGAGTTTAATCCGGTTTAGTGCGTTATTTTACTTTGGTCGTAAATGGTGGCGTTTACAGATGACGACATCATTTTTCGCATGTCCGGCAGCAGCCCGATGAAAATGCAAAATATGGAATTTGTGCATCAGATCACGCAAGGCAGGCATGAATAAAGACGCAAAAACAGACAAACCGGCCACGATTTCCGCTTTTTTTCTTGAAAACCCGGCGGAGCAGGCGTGTAATAATGGCGTGCCGGATTAGCTCAGTTGGCAGAGCAGTTCATTCGTAATGAAAAGGTCACCAGTTCGAATCCGGTATCCGGCACCATTACCTGTCAAAGAGCCAGCGATTATCTCCCGATACCGGCTTTTCACCCCGGGACGTATTTGAGACGTAACCCGGTCGTTCTTTTATACTCCGTCTTCCGGAGCTGATTATCAGTCATCATATTCCCGCTGTATATTTAACCAGCAATACAGAGACTAAGCATTATTTTAATCTGAGGAATATAAAATGACTGATAAAGCAAATAACGGAAAGAAAGAGGCCGGAAACGAAAATCTGAAAAAGATACCTTCGCTGACAATCAAACCACCACCACTTACTCCCCCGCCAACGGGGACAGTAACCGCGCCGCCGATTACCACGCCGCGGCTGCAATAAAAGTATAACCGGGTTATATACCGAAGCCCCGCTGAAATTGCGGGGCTTTTTGGTGTCAGGCGCGGATAACGGCCTGCGGGACAGACTGTGCGACCCGCTGATGCCCTTTATGATTAAGATGAAGATGATCTCCTGAATCATATTGCGCGCTGAGCTGCTGAGGGCAGTCCGGGTTGCGTACCAGCAGATCGCTGTCAATCACGGCATAAAACTCACCGCTTGTCCGTATCCAGTGGTTTATCTCCTGCCGTACAGCCTCTTTTTCTGCCGAATAAAAATCTGCCATGCCATACTCACCGGTTCCGCGCAGGGGCACCAGTGTGACAGCCGTCATGCGGATATCCTTTTCCCGCGCCATGGTCAGTAATTGCCGGTATCCCGTAATGACATCCGCTGCTGAAGGTACAGAACCTGCCGGATCTAACGCCGTTCCTGCCAGTCCGATATCATTGAGTCCGGCCTGTACGATACAGGCTGTGACACCGGGCTGCTGAAGGACATCCCGTTCAAACCGTGACAATGTACTGATGCCGATAGTGTTTTTCAGCAAGCGTGAACCCGATTGCCCGGCATTCACCACGGCAATATTTTCATCAATAAAACGTTCAGCGAGTAAATCAGTCCAGCGGCCGTATGTGTCCATTTCGACGCCGTTACCGTCAACCATCGAATCACCGATAACCACGAGTGTCGCGGCCTCCTGTTCCGGCTGAATCAGCACGCTTTCAAGTAAAAGGCGGGAGCTGAGAAACTGACCGTCAGCATCTTCTTTCCGGGCAGCCCGGTTGCCCGGTTCCAGTAAGGAAAAATGACGCGCATCCCAGTGAAAGGTATTGAGCGGCACCGGCTCCGGCAGGAAAGTCCGCAGAGTGATGACTGATAATGACGGAATGTGCAGCGGGATCTCATCACTGCGCAGGATATCGCCCGCAGGAATGACTGCGCCGGGTTGTCCGCCAAAGGTGACGGGTACTGCGCTGTACAGGCCGGAGACGGACAGATAACTCTCTCCGGCCACCAGGGGTTGTGTGCCGTAACGGTTGGAAAAAACCAGCCGCAGTTTTCGCCCGCCAAGGCTGATGCGAAATGTCTGCCGGAGGGTCTGATTACCGGTGATGGCCGGAATATCCGCCGGAAACGGAAATGTCTCACCGGATGCGGGCTGGGAGGTTGAAAGCCACGTACATACCGGGTGAAAGGGAGAGGACATCAGGGATTCTCCTGTCAGTGAAAACAGATTCAGTGTGTATCCGGCGGGGTGGTCATCGCATCAAACGTGTGCATGGCAACCTCCGCCATCGCCAGCAGGCGGTCGCGGCTGACGCCATCCCGTGCCTGAACAGAAATTCCGTGCAGCAGTGTGGCGACGTAATCCCCGAGGGCCTGTATATCAGTGTTTTCCGGTATATCACCGGACTCAGCACCACGGCGGATACGCTGTATGATGCCGTCTGTCCGCGCACGGCGGTGATCGGCCAGCCAGTGCATGATGGCCTCGTTTTCAGTGGTATAGTTAGTCAGTGACAGCACCACCATACATCCGCGCGGCCGGTCATCACGGGTATAGGTATCAACGGCAGCGGTCAGCAGATGTTTTATGGCGCTGCGGGTATCCGGCTCTGCCATGGCCGCACCGGCAAAAGCGCCTTCTTCGGCCAGATAAAGGGCTATTGCCTCACGAAACAAATTTTCCTTCGATCCGAAAGCGGCATAGATCCGGGCTGATGCAATACCCAGTGCAGCAACCAGATCAGACACCGACGTGCCTTCATAACCACGTTGCCAGAACACCTGTTCAGCCTTACGTAATGCCTCTTCGCGATCAAATTCTCTTGGTCTGCCTGCCATTATTAATTCTCCGTATACGTTATCTGAAACAAATGCTACCAGTTCTTTATCGGTTAACAAAGAATTATTTTTTAATGATTGACAAAGATTTGAATTCCCCCGTAATCTATTAATTGTCGATTGACCAACAATTGGTTCCGCAACAGGAAATACCCGTTCTTACGGGCTGCCCGGGACTCTTATCATTTACAGATTATACGGAACAGGTATGAACACATTATTCAGGAAGGTATTACTGGCAGCAGTCATGACGTTCGCAGTGCACGGTACGGTGCCTGCGGCAAATACACAGAAACAGCCGGTAACACCAGTAATACAGGCGAATGAAGCAGATTTTCAGCATCACTACACGGATGTGGCCGGGCAGCGTATCCATTATGTGACGGCGGGAAAAGGGGAGCCGGTATTACTGATCCCCGGCTGGCCGCAGACCTGGTATACATGGCGCTATGTGATGACAGAGCTGGCTGCGCAGGGATATACGGCGATAGCCGTGGATCCGCCGGGAACCGGTTACTCCGCCCGTCCGGAGAGTGGTTATGATACCGGCGCGGTGGCAACGGTGTTACACACCATGATGCATCAGCTGGGCTATAAAACGTATTCGGTTGTTGGTCACGATATCGGCATGTGGGTTGGTTATGCACTGGCGGCGGATTATCCTGCGGATATTAAAAGAATAGCGTTAACGGAAGCGGTTATTCCGGGGCTGGCGCCGGCACCGGCTATTTTTGTTGATCCGGAAGAAAATATTTTCCTCTGGCACTTTATGTTTAATCAGGTGCCGGATTTACCGGAAATGCTGACTGCCGGAAAAGAGCAGGACTATCTGAATTTTATTTTTGACCACTGGGCTTACCGCCGTGATCGCGTTGCGGCACAAACCTATATCGCTGCCTATTCTTCGCCGGGCGGGTTGCGTGCCGGATTTGCCTATTACAGGGCTATCCCGCAAACCATCCTGCAGAATAAGCAGCGGGCAGAGAAAAAACTGATGATGCCGGTTCTGGCTATCGGAGCGGATCACGCTACCCGTGATGCCCCGCAGCAGACAATGCAGGGAAGAGCCGCTGATTTGCAGGGGGCGATGCTCAGTGAATGCGGTCATTTTGTGACAGAAGAATGCCCGGAACAGCTGATGGATGTATTACTGCCATTTTTACGTAAATAAAAATCCTGACGACAGATATAAGGACTGGTCAGTCAGCAACCTCAAGCCTCCGGAATGGAGGCTTTATTTTTTACTGGCACTTTTGTTCAGGATTGATATTGTCTGTTGCCGGAAAACTGCCGGCCTGAGTAATAAGTCAAATACGGCACGACAACGTTATCATGAAATCAACGGGTATATTTAATAATGAAAAAAATAACGATGCTATCTGCTTTGATTGCGGCATCTCTGCTGCTGGGAGCCTGTGATAAATCAGAGGCAGGTAATACAGTTAAACATGAACAGTCCGGCGCGCGTTATTCCGCACCTTTCGGGCTGACCTGGGGGATGACCGAAGAGGCGCTGGCACCACGGCTCGGCAGTCAGCCTGAGACGGATAACAGTGAGTATGCCTGTCCGCTGACCAAAGTGACTTCCAAAACATTTTCCGGCGGATTAAATGAAGCAGGAGAGTACGAGTTCCGTTTTTTACCGCAGTACGGACAGCCGGATTTCAGCGGGCTGGTCGGGATCGGCTATTTTTATTCCACTGACGATGAAACCGCGTATCAGACTCTGCTGAAAAAATTACAGCACGACCTTGAAGCGGAATATGGCAAGCCTTCAGTACTGGAAAGCAAAAAAGCAGACGAAGAGCATTTCATTTATAAATCAAAAGAAAAAGAGATCAGTTTATTTGTAATGATGCGGGATGCCCGTTTCTATATTTCGCTGGATTACAGTTACTTCCCTGAAGAACATCAGGTATCGCTGAAGAATAATATGCAGAAAATAAAAGAAACCTGTGTTAAGCAGCGGGAAGAGTAGTACGTCACTGCGTACAGAAAACTACCCGGTTACTTTCTGTTTTATGCTGTAACACCGTCATATTAGTGATGGTTTTCTCAGAATATGATGTCCCGGTAACTTATACTGGCCATCAGGGAAAATCATCACAAAGCCGGGAGCAACGGATGCATAAACGGATTTTCAGGGAATTGTTTAAGCCGGACAGCACATCGGTTCTTGCGCGATGGCCGTATTTTATTGCCAATTTGTGGCTGGGGCTGTTTACCGGACTGGCGGTACTGACCATGCCGGTGTATCCGGATCTGCTGGGTTTTCCTTACTCTTCCTTTTATTTCTTCACTTATATTGCGGTTGCCGGTGGTATCTTTCTCTGGTGTTCAGTCAATATTCTTGCTAAACGGCTGCGTGATATCGGGTTTACGATGGCCTATAATACGTCGATATTGTATACCGTTATTGATTTGCTTCTGATATGGCAGACGGATTATCTCATTGTGGATCTTATCAGCATTGCGATCACGATTATGATTATGCTGATCCCCGCCGGATATCTGAATAAAAAAGAAATATCTGTCTGAACCCTCTTTTCCCGGAGATAAAATGTCCGTTTATTTCGTCATTTCGGTTCTGATTATTTTTATTATTATCCTGCTGATAGTATTAACTATTACCGATAAAATTGTAATCAGGCGGAAAAAAACCGTTTATTTATCGCTGATTGTGCTGTTTTTTGCTTTTTTTATTAAAAGCACGCTATCGGAAAAAGAGTTGCAGTTAAAGACGCGTATTCTTGATATGTCGCCGACACTGAAAGCCATCAATCAGGTTGATCCTGAGGCGTTTGATGCCTTTTTTGCCGATTATAAAAATGCCGGCAGTATCCCGGGAAAAAGAGAAGGGCATTATATGCGGGTACAGCAGTGGGCTACTGCAAATCTTAAACACCTGCTTTATCTTGCGGCAGATGATGCAGTCATTAATTACGGGAAAATGCGGCTGGAATTTTTACAGAAAGCGCTGGCACAGGATACATCCGGTGACTTCTGCTTTCGCGTGTTGCATCCGGAAGTGTCAGGCCCGCCGGATATGAAACTGGCCTCCGCGGAATACCGCAATTTTATTATCAGCAACAGAGCGGTACTGGATCTGGTGAATTCTGCCGGCGAAGGCGTTCCTGTTGAACACTATTCTGCGGATGATATTAATATATTATTTTCAGCGCAGATACAGGAACCAGCGGATAAATACGGTGACCGTTTCCTGATGGATGACCCGCTTGCACTGGCGGAAAATAAGCGGCAAACCTGTCAGATGGAAATTGATCTGATGGATGCGGTGCTGAAAGCACCGCCCCGTGAATCAGCGGAATTGATCCGTTATGTATTTGCGGATAAGTGGCCGGAATAAACAAAACCGGACTTAATACATCTTAAGCCCGCATCTGATATCATTATTCTGCACCAAACGGCTTACGGAGGACGGGATGCTGCCCATTGAGACAACCAGACTGCCTTCTGATTATTAATATTTTTCGCTATTAATCAGAAGGAATAAACATGAATTTTACCAGAATTGATTTGAATACCTGGAACCGCAGAGAACATTTTGCTCTTTATCGTCAGCAGATTAAGTGCGGATTCAGCCTGACTACAAAACTCGATATTACTGCTTTGCGTACCGCACTGGCGGAAACAGATTATAAATTTTATCCGGTGATGATTTATCTGATCTCCCTGGTTGTTAATCAGTTTCCGGAGTTCCGGATGGCAATGAAAGATAATGAACTGATTTACTGGGATCAGACCGATCCTGTATTTACTGTTTTTCATAAAGAGACTGAAACATTTTCTGCGCTTTTCTGCCGTTATTGTCCGGATATCAGTGAGTTTATGGCGGGTTATAATGGGGTGATGGCAGAATATCAGCATGATACTGCATTGTTCCCGCAAGAAGAGTTACCAGAGAACCACCTGAATATATCATCATTACCCTGGGTGAGTTTTGACGGATTTAACCTGAATATCACCGGTAATGATGACTATTTTGCTCCGGTGTTTACTATGGCGAAGTTTCAGCAGGAAGATAACCGCGTATTATTACCTGTTTCTGTGCAGGTGCATCATGCCGTTTGTGATGGCTTTCATGCAGCCCGGTTTATTAATACACTTCAGATGATGTGTGATAACGTACTGAAATAAGTTAATTAATACTTTATTTAAGCCACTGTATCCGGAAGGAATGGTGGCTTTTTTTTATCTTTTCATCGTGATGTGTAATCTCGTTTCAGAATGGTTCAGGATCACTGTACGATAATGCTCCCGTAGTTTGGTAATATCCTTAATAAGAAAAAACAAGCAAAGACGAACAGCAATAGTAATAAAGAAAGCAGTAACAATAACAGTAATAAGATAGTAACAACACCAGATGTAGTTATAACAATAATAGTATTTATAATAATAGCACTTATGATAATAGTACTTATAGTAATAGTATTTACAACACCAGAAAGACTGCTGCGACAGTCGTTTTAAATAATACCAGAATGCTGTAAAAGCACCTGTGGTATTAACATTAGTATTAACACCAGTGAAAACATCATGATGGTATAGAAATATGCCTGATTATGTTTAATTAAACAATAAATAAACCGACATGTATAACAGAAGATAATATTCTGGTTGGCATTCTTTCTGTTCAGTATAAACATATCGTCCGGTTTCGTCAGAGCGGTATATAATAAGTTAAACTGAATAGGTATATATTTTAGTTTAATTTTTTGATGTTATAAATAAAGTAAGACGATCTGCTAAGTCAAAGCGGGGTATATTTTTATACCCCGCTTTTTTTATCTGCCGGCAGGGTGCGGGTAGTGGATCAGATTGTGCAGCGTGACCACGGAATGTCCGGGGTTGGCGTATGCATGCGGGATATCCGCGTGGAAGCGCAGAGATTCCCCGGCCGAAACAGTATGCCATTCATCTCCCAGCCGCAGCTGTAATGCGCCTTCCAGCACAATGACATGCTCGATAACGCCCGGCTCATGCGGGCCGGATTCACTGAGCGCCCCGGGCAGCAGGTCAATCTTCAGTAAGTCTGTTTTCAGTTCATCATCAAACGGGATCAGCGGTGTGACACGCATCCCGGAGCGGGTCTGCTCAAAGACCGGCAGTTTTGCAAAAGGGTGAAGCCCCGGTTGCTGCTGTGGTTGTGCACCTTCCAGAAATACAGAAAAAGCCACATTGAATCCGGTGGCGATTTTCCAGAGTGTCGATACAGTCGGGCTGGACTGCCCGCGTTCAATCTGGCCGAGCATGGCTTTGCTGACGCCCGTCAGTTGTGCTGCCTGGCTGAGACTCAGTCCGCGTTCGGCACGCAGTTGTTTAAAAGTTTCAGCAACAGCCGGTGTGATATCGTGCATAAATTGTCATTATTCCGGGTGATCGTCATTGTCCGTTATAGCATCCGGTGGTAGAGTTCCGGTCGTATGCTATAACATCCGATGGTGTGTTCCTATGACTAAGTTAACATTTTTTCGTGCCTTTTCTCCAGCAATGATGATGACGGGACTGGTTGCGGTACTGGTCGGTTACGCCAGTTCGGTGGCCATTATTTTACAGGCACTGGAGGTGGCGGGGCTTGATGCCGCACAAACCGGCGGCTGGCTGATGATGCTGGGGATCGGGATGGGGGTGACGACTATCGGCTTGTCACTCTGGTATAAAATGCCGGTGCTGACGGCCTGGTCCACACCGGGAATTGCGCTGCTGGTCACCAGTCTGTCCGGTGTGAGCATCAGTGAAGCCGTCGGAGTGTTTATTTTTGCGTCCGGACTGATGTTTCTGTGTGGTGTAACCGGTATTTTTGCCCGGCTGATGAATCACATTCCCCGGGCGCTGGCATCAGCGATGCTGGCAGGCATTCTGTTACGTTTCGGGCTGACGGCATTCGGTGCGCTCGATACCAGTTTTGTGTTGTGCGCCGCCATGATAGCCGCCTATGTGGTGATGCGGCGGATTTTCCCGCTGTATGCCATCATTGCGGCGCTGATCACAGGGATTACCGTGACCGGACTGAGCGGTGACCTGCATTTTGTCCGGACGGGCAATGTGTTTGTCCTGCCGGAATTTATAATGCCGTCATTTACACTGACTTCTCTGATCAGTGTCGGTATTCCGTTTTTTATTGTCTCTCTGGCCTCTCAGAATGCCCCGGGGATTTCTATTTTACAGGCTAACGGCTATCCGCCGCATACCTCTGTATTGCTGGCCTGCTCCTCGCTGGCGGCGATGGTGCTTGCACCGTGGGGCGGATTCAGTATCTGTATTGCCGCGATCACCGCTGCGATTTGTATGGCACCGGATGTGCATCCTGATCCGGCACGGCGTTATACCGCAGCTGTCTGGGCGGGAATATTTTATCTGCTGGCCGGGGTTTTCGGCGGAGCGGTATTTATGCTGTTCAATGCCTTTCCGGCGGTTCTGATACAGATCCTGGCCGGGCTTGCGCTGCTGACAACCCTGATGAACAGCCTGCATCAGTCACTGGCGGATGAAAAAGGGCGGGATGCAGCGATTATCTGTTTTCTGCTGACAGCGTCCGGCATTACGCTGCTCGGCATCAGCTCTGCCTTTTGGGGATTACTGGCGGGTATTGTGGTGCATCAGATTATGGCGGTGCGCAGACGCTGAGTATCAGCGCAGCCCTGAAATACCTTAACATTCCGATAAGGTATATGACGGCTTATGTTATAGAGTGGAGCAATCTGCATCTGTATTCATCTTCCGGATGCTCAAAACCCGTGTTTTTACCTGAGAGGCTCCGATGAAAACTATTGCTATAGTGATTTTTGATGAATTTACAGATATCGATTACTTTCTGATGCGGGATATTTTCGGACGGGAAAAACAGGCGTGGACGGTAAAAGTGCTTGGCACGAAACCCGTTCATGTCTCTGTACTCGGACAGGAAGTGAAAACAGACGGGCCGTTGTCTGAGGCTGCTGATGCGGATGCTGTGCTGTTCACCAGTGGTCAGAAAGGCATTCCGGCGGCACTGGCAGATCCGGCATTTACCGGGGCATTACAGCTGAACCCGGAAAAACAGTTGCTGGGCTCTGTATGTGCCGGTTCGTTTATCCTGCATAAACTGGGATTACTGACGGGCCTGCGTTCGACAACTCACCCCGATGCCATGGCACGTTTCAGAGCTGAGGGGGCAGAGCCGGAAGATACACCTATCGTGATTGCCGGTAATATTGCTACCGCAGGCGGGTGTCTGTCCGCTATCTATCTGACCGGCTGGGTGGCGCAGCGCCTGTGTGATGATAACAAACGCCGGGATATTCACCGCCAGCTGATCCCGGGCGGCCAGGAAGCGTTATTTGAAGAACTTATCTCACAGACACTGGCCGAATCTTACGCTGTTCCGGAGACACCATGAGTTTACAGAATTACCGCGCCACAGAGCGTCATTTCTGGCGCAATATCGCACAAACCGTTATCACTGTCAGTGATCGTGCAGAGTGTTATCTGACACCGTTACCGGTGCCGGTATTTAACTATATCTATTTGCAGGCCGGTGCGGATAAACATGAATTTGCACAGGCACAGCAGGCTTTTTCCGTTCATCACAAACCCCATTGCCTGGTGGCGGAGAAATCTGCCGCGGAAGCACTGCATCCGCAGATTCAGGCTGCCGGTTATGAGGCTGACGGTGAAACCAGTGCCATGCATCTGAATATTGATGAGTGGCAGCCATCTTCTGTCCTTCCGGCGGGATGTGAAATCCGGGAGGTCAATGATCAGCTTGCGTTATGGGCTGAGCCGCTGGAAGCCGCGTTTCCGGCTGATGAGGAAGACGGAGAGGAAATGCCGCAGTTCAGTATCATCAGTGATTATATCAGCTATCATCAGCGCGCAATGGCAAACGGTACTGAGCTGCACCATGCGGTTTTACTGTGTGACGGGAAACCGGTCAGTTGCATCACGCTGTCTCTGTCTGAATGCGGGGCGCGGATTGACGATCTCGGGACAATACCTGCACATCAGGGCAACGGTTACGCCACACTGCTGCTGGACCATGCACTGACACTGTGCCGGAAACGCGGGCTCCGTGATTGTTATCTGGAAGCCTCTTCTGAGGGGCTGAGTTTGTATCAGAAGCTGGGTTTCCGCACATTGTTTGATTATCTGTTTTATGTGAAGGGGTAAAAATGCGTCAGGCTGTCATCGGTGCATTACTGGGTTGTCTGCTGATTATGCCGGCAATGGCATCAGAAACAAAAAATAGCGGGAAAGCAGCGGCCCGGACAGAAAGTCTTGTCCGGCAGGATGGCAGTGATATCCATTATTATCTGTTGCATCAGCAGGCGGAACCGGCCCGGAAATTACTGGTGCTGATTCAGGGCTCAGACTGTAACAGTGCCAAAAATAACCGTTTTATGGTGGATACATTCGGTGGTGCGTTCCCGGATCATGACATTCTGCTGGTGGAAAAATACGGCATTACCGATGCGCTGCCTTTTAATGACCGTGATGGTGAGCGGGCAGATTGCCCGGCGGAAACCATGCTCAACGATACTTTATCAGTCCGGGTCAGTGATTATGCGGCGGTGCTCGATCGCCTGAAAGGGGAGTATGACACCGTGCTGCTGCTGGGCGGCAGCGAAGGGGCAACGGTTGCGGAGCATACCGCGCTGGCGTCACCGGCGGTTGATGCGGTGGTGGCGATCAACGGCGGCGGGCGCTTTTTCCTTGATGATGTCACGGATAGCTTCCGCAATAGTCCTCAGCCACCTGAGGAGACTGAATTAGCCGGTTTTCTGGCATTTACCGATGCGGTAAAACGCAATGAGGTGGCAGACGATATGCTGGTCAGTCAGCACGGACCACGCTGGTGGCGTGAATATCTGGCGGCAGATGCACAACAGGTGCTGAACGGTCAGACAAAACCGGTTCTGGTTATTCAGACGCTGAATGATACCAATATCAGTATCACGTCGTTTAAGCAGATGCAGAATGCAGTGGTGAACCCGGCCGTGACATTCAGAACCTTTGATAATCTGGATCACTACTTTAAGGATAGTGACGGAAACCGCCATACCGGACAAATCCTGTCAGTTATCCGTGACTGGTATGCCGGACAGTGATTATCTGCGGGATTGCGGGGAAATAAAAAAAACAAACGCCCGTTAAAACGGGCGTTCAGTCAGGCACTGCCGCGTATCAGCGGACAACCAGAACCGAGGTATGGGCGTAACGCACAACCGCTGCGGCGTTGGAGCCAAGCAGATAGGTGGACATATCCGGGCGGCGTGAGCTGATCACAATCAGGTCACTTTCCAGGGTATCCGCCAGTTTCAGAATCTGATCTTTTGGTGAGCCGGAAACGACATGCAGCTCAAACTGCTCCGCAGGCAGATTAAAATCACTGACCATCTTCGCCAGTTGTTCTTTGGCGCTGTCCAGAATCTCATCTTTTTCCGGCAGGGTTGCGGCATAGGCAATGCCGAACGACGCAAAGTGAGAGAATGACGGGATCACAGCGATAAAGTGAATTTTGGCATTTTCAAATTTGGCTAATGTCTGAATCGTCGGGATCACCTCGCGGGTCAGCCCGGTTTCGGAAATATCGATTGGAACTATAATCGTTTTATACATACACACCTCTCAATCTGAAAGCCGGCAAATAAGTTATTAGTAATAGTAACCTGCGTAAAGAGCACTATACGTGAAAACGATCAAAATTCACAAATAAACCCCTTAACGGGGCTTAATTGTGTGATGTGGTGACTAACTGAAAATAAAACGGTCAGATTTATCATCCAGAATCTGTTTCAGCAGTGCACTCAGTGTGCCGGCCGGGGTGTCGGGATCCGGCTGCCATTTATTGTTATCCACATAAAAAAGCTGCCAGTTATCATCAGCTTCTGACCAGGTCAGTTTGGCGATTTGTTTTTCGATGGTTTGCGGAGTGCCGCACGGGCAGACGAGTTGTTTCTGATAAATCAGTATGTTGTTATTGTCAGTACGGTACTGAACATCGAACTCATCGGGGATATGACCATTCGGATACAGGCGCTCAGTGAACAGGCGCATGTTCTGCTTTATTTGCTGTGTCTGAACTGAATTAAATTCCATAGCATTACCATTTTGTGACGAACGAAAATGAAAACATCCCGTTTATCCCGCCCGCCGTTCCGGCGGACCCGGCCGCATCAGGCAATATGTTATCTGCATAAATTGCGGACCGTCACGGGAGATCATGTTAGCGCATTTCACTGAGGTGAGAAATACTTTTCCGGCTGTTTCCGGATAACAGGCAGGGGATAATACAACAGAATTAATCAATCAAAGGAAAACAGGCGAAAAAAAACGGCTTCCGCAGAAACCGTTTTTCAGTGTACAGACTATGGTGCAAACGCTGTTATTTTTTGATTTTAATGACAACAGTTTCACCGACAGTGACCGGGCCGGTCATTTTGGTCATCTCTTTGATTTCATCCATATTAGAGATAACCACCGGAGTCAGGGTGGATTTGGCTTTCTCTTCGAGCAGAGCCAGATCAAACTCAAGCACCAGATCGCCTTTTTGTACGCGCTGGCCTTCTTCCGCAATACGTTTGAAGCCTTCACCTTTCAGTTCGACAGTGTCGATCCCGAAGTGAACAAACAGTTCAATCCCGCTGTCCGATTCAATGGAGAAAGCGTGATTAGTTTCAAAAATTTTACCGATTGTACCGTCAACAGGGGCAACAATTTTGTTTCCCGCCGGTTTGATGGCAATACCATCACCGACAATTTTTTCAGCAAAAACAACGTCAGGCACATCTTCGATATTCACAATCTCACCGGACAGCGGCGCCACGATGTCAATCGTGCCGCTGTCTTTTTTATCATCCGAAACCAGCGACTTCAGTTTGTCAAACAGACCCATGAATACTCTCCTAAATGTTGATACGGGACCGGGCGTGAATTTGGCGTTCTCAGCACAGGGTTTTTTCTTTGGTGAAAGTTTCCACCAGTGCCATCAGTTCTGTTGCTGTCGGCTGAGCGAGTGCCTGTTCAGCCAGTGCTTTCGCATCTTCATAATGCGTATTGCGGATCAGTTTTTTGATACGCGGGATAGCAATAGAACTCATACTAAATTCATCTAAACCCATGCCCAGCAACAATAAAGTTGCACGTTCATCACCCGCCAGCTCACCACACATTCCGGTCCATTTCCCTTCCGCGTGGGAAGCGTCAATGACTTGTTTGATAAGGTTCAGCACCGCAGGAGACATCGGGTTGTAGAGATGGGAAATCAGCTCATTTCCGCGATCCACAGCCAGAGTATACTGCGTCAGGTCGTTGGTTCCAATACTGAAAAAATCGACTTCTTTTGCAATGTGACGTGCATTGACTGCTGCCGCCGGGGTTTCCACCATGATACCAACTTCGATAGTTTCATCAAAAGGTTTCTGTTCATCCCGCAGCTGCTGTTTCATTTCGTCCACTATCTTATTGAGTTCGCGGACTTCTTCGACGGAAATAACCATCGGGAACATGATACGCAGTTTTCCGAAAACGGATGCGCGTAAAATCGCACGCAGCTGCGTATCGAGAATTTCACGGCGATCCAGACAGATGCGGATAGCACGCCAGCCGAGGAACGGGTTTTCCTCTTTCGGCAGATTCATATACGGCAGATCTTTATCACCGCCGATGTCCATGGTGCGGACAATAATGGCCTCATCCGGCATGGCCTGGGCGACTTCTTTGTAAGCACGGAACTGCTCTTCTTCTGTCGGCAGCGAGTCGCGATCCATAAACAGGAACTCGGTACGGTATAAACCGACACCTTCCGCACCGTTACGCTCCGCACCCGGCATATCACGTACCGTACCGATATTGGCACAGACTTCGACCTGGTGGCCGTCGAGAGTGATGGCAGGCAGATCTTTGAGTTTTGCCAGTTCGGCTTTTTCCGCCAGATAGTCGTCACGCACTTCTTTCATGCGTTCAATATCGTCTTCTGACGGATTGAGATAAATGGTGTTATTAACCGCATCCAGAATCAGGTAATCATCACTTTTGATATTTTCAGTGGCATTACCGGTACCGACCACGGCAGGGATTTCCAGAGAACGCGCCATAATCGAAGTATGGGAAGTACGTCCGCCGATATCGGTGATAAAGCCCAGCACTTTTTTCAGGTTCAGCTGTGCGGTTTCGGACGGCGTCAGATCTTTGGAAACCAGAATAACTTCATCGGCGATGGCGCTGAGGTCAATAATCGGCATACCGAGAATATTTTTCAGCAGACGGTTACCGATGTCGCGGACATCTGCCGCACGTTCTTTCAGGTATTCATCATCAAGGCCTTCCAGCGCGGCAGCCTGCTCTTCAATCACCTGATGTACCGCGTAATCAGCCGTTTTTTTGCTTTTGATGATGTCAGTAATTTCATTTTCAAGCTCCTCGTCTTCGAGCAGCATGATATGACCTTCAAAAATTTCGGCTTTCTCGGCACCGAGATTTTTTTCAGCGGTTTCTTTGATGGCATTCAGCTGCGCGGACGCCTTGGCGCGGCCTTCAGTGAAACGCCGGATTTCAGCATCAATCTGCTCAGCAGAAATCGACTTCTGGCTGATAATGATAGGTTCTTCTTTGAGTAACAACGCTTTACCAAAAGCGATACCCGGTGAAACAGAGATTCCTGAAACCATAATAATACCTTTGAGTTTACTGGGGGACGTACAGCAGCGGGCTGCGTGAGCGTACCCGGAAACAGACTATCCCCGGCATGCAGCAATAGCCGGGGATCCTGACAGGTGAGGGCGGAAGGAGATTACTCCAGTTCACCCATCAGTTTGACGAGGTGCTCTACTGCTTTCTGCTCATCTTCACCTTCTGCGGCGATAGTCACCACAGTACCCTGTGTCAGACCCAGAGTCTGTAATTTGAACAGGCTTTTGGCACTGGCGCTTTTGCCGCCGGAAGTCAGGGTGATGTCAGATGCGAAGGTTTTGGCTTCTTTGACAAACTGAGCCGCAGGACGGGTGTGCAGGCCGTTAGGAGCAGTAATGGTGACTTCTTGCTGATACATAGCGTTACCTCATGTTAGAAATTTTTTATCGGCAGTTAATATTAAGACATATAACAGTAATCATAGCCGGAGCAAGTAAAATAGCACAACCCGAAGATTCGACATACGTATTTGGTGTCATTATTTTGAGCTGTGAAATAATTACATTTTTAATACTAAACAACCGCACAAAAATCACCCCGCAGAGTGCCAAACTTTGATCCGTTGCACAAAAAAAGCACCCTTTACGGGTGCTTTCGATGTCAGGCAGGGCGCGGACTGAATCCGTTCAGTTGATCAGTCATCACTGATATCTGCGAACAGGGCAGTACTCAGATAACGTTCACCGGAAGACGGCAGGATCACAACGATATTTTTGCCCTTAAATTTATCTTCTTTTGCGAGACGCTCAGCGGCAATAACGGCCGCACCGGATGAAATACCGGCCAGAATACCTTCACGCTCCATCAGTTTGCGGGCGGTTGCAAAGGCATCTTCGTTGCTGACAAGTTCAACACGGTCGATCAGGCTCAGATCCAGGTTGCCCGGGATAAACCCTGCGCCGATCCCCTGAATTTTATGCGGACCCGGTTTGATCTCTTCCCCGGCAAGTGCCTGGGTGATCACCGGAGAGCCTTCCGGCTCGACAGCCACGATAGTGACGTCTTTTTTCCCTTTGATATTTTTCAGGTAACGGGCAATACCGGTGATAGTACCGCCGGTGCCGACACCGGCAACCACCACATCCACATTACCGTCAGTGTCTTCCCAGATTTCCGGGCCGGTGGTTTTTTCGTGAATCGCCGGGTTGGCCGGGTTACTGAACTGTTGCAACACGATATAGCGGGACGGATCAGACGCGCTGATTTCATCGGCTTTTTCAATCGCACCTTTCATGCCTTTCGCACCTTCGGTCAGTACCAGGTTTGCTCCCAGTGCTTTCAGCAGTTTACGGCGCTCGATACTCATGGTATCCGGCATGGTCAGGGTCAGTTTGTAACCACGGGCGGCAGCAACATAAGCCAGTGCAATCCCGGTGTTACCGCTGGTCGGCTCCACCAGCTCCACG
Organism: Morganella sp. Je.2.23; assembly: GCF_051129855.1. Classification (NCBI taxonomy): domain Bacteria; kingdom Pseudomonadati; phylum Pseudomonadota; class Gammaproteobacteria; order Enterobacterales; family Morganellaceae; genus Morganella; species Morganella sp. Je.2.23. The sequence continues at coordinate 1,882,628 of NZ_JBCPSQ010000001.1, read as the reverse complement.
CCGGGCTTCAGAATACCGCGTTTTTCCGCATCCCAGATCATATTGGCACCGATACGGCATTTGACGCTGAAACTCGGGTTACGGGATTCCACTTTCGCCAGGATATTGCCGTGACCGAAATGTTTGAGGCGCACCAGCGGTGTGTGACCAATGGTTAGCGAATTATCTTCATATATCTTACTCATCGGTTTTCCTTATAGGGTTATTCATAATCAGACTAAATATAAAACCACATTACCCGCTGACCGGCGGAAAGGAAATACATAATCGGCATATCCATATAACCGGACGGATAATTAATAGCGAAAAGGCATAAGAGACGGGAAAAACGGCAGAGCGGCGCGATAACCGCCCTGCACGGAAAGGGATGGCAGATCAGCCGCGGACAAACTGTCCGCGGTAGCGATCCACCCACAGCGCGGTGGCACCGCAGACGGCGGCCGGCATGATAAACAGGTTCACAAACGGGATCATGGTCAGCACACTGACCAGTGAACCGAACTGGAGGTTGGTCATATTATCGCGGCGCAGGGTGCGTTTCATGTCCGGGAAACTGACCTTGTGATTATCAAACGGAAAATCCCCGTACTGGACGGACATCATCCATGCACCGAAAATAAACCAGAGTACCGGTGCGATTGTCTGTCCGACCCCGGGAATAAAGAACAGAATCAGCAGGATAACGGCACGCGGGATGTAATAGAGCAGCTTGACCACCTCCCGTTTCAGGATACGCGGAATATCTTTCATCAGATCCGCCCAGCCCTGATCCGGCGCGGGACGCCCGGTCAGTTCCGCTTCCAGTTTCTCCGACAGCCAGCCGTTAAACGGCGAGGCGATGATATTGGCGACGGTACTGAAAAAATAGCTGAAAATCAGCAGCACGGAGATCACCGCCACCGGCCAGATAAGATAATCCAGCCATTGCAGCCAGCCCGGGACTTTATCCATCAGCCAGGTCATCCATCCGCCAAACTGACTGAATAACCACCAGAGTGCACCGCCCATAACCACGATATTGGCCAGCAGCGGCAGAATCACGAAGGCCCGGATACCCGGACGCATCATCAGCCGCCATCCTTGTGCAACATATGCAAAGCCGCTGAGCGGCCTGACAGGATTTGTCATACTTCCTATTCACTCCTATGATTGGAAAACGTTATACTATCAGACTGAACTATTGATTTGTCCGGCCACAAATGAAATGTCAGGATGAAAAATCAGTCAAAAAGAGCAATTAAATGATCTTTATTGCAAGAAATACGTGCAGGGACTTGAACTTAACATCATTGACAAATACTCTTGTAATCAAACGATAGTATTTTGCCATGGTGGCCTTTAATTTAAACAACAGAGATAGCACTGATGCAAGATTTGCGTCTGATATTAATCGTTGTGGGGGCGGCAGCAATCATCGCATTGTTGCTTCACGGACTGTGGACGAGCCGTAAAGAGCGCTCATCCCTGTTTCGCGCGCGCCCCATGAAGCGTCGTAAATACGAGTCACAGGATGAAGCCGCTGATGACATGTCAGAGGCTGACGGCTCCCGTCATGCTGCCGCATTACCGGAAGATCCGGCTCCGCGGGTTTCTCCGTATTCAGAAGCGCAGAATGAGCAGGATCCGTTATTATCTGCCGGCAGAGCATATCCGTCATCAGCGCCGGAAGAGCAGCCTGTGATACCGAAAGCTCAGAGCCCGCGCCGTCAGCCGGTAAAAACACCGGAAACAGAGCCGCAAATCGGATTATTTGATGCTTTAGAGCAGGAAGCACCGGCACCGGATGCCTCTGCTCCGGAGGAAATAACAACGGCAGCGGTGATCACGGCAGCAGAAGCAGAAGCCGGTATTTCTCATACACACGCAGAGGAACCTGCGGCTGAACCGGAAGCGGTTCCGGTACAGGAAGAGGTTCCGGCCAGCAGCGCTGAGAACAAGGAACTGGTACTGGCTCTGTTTGTGTCCGCACATCCGGGACAGATGCTTGCGGGTGACACCCTGCGCACGGCGATTGAGCAGGCCGGGTTCCGTTTCGGTGCCATGAATATCTATCACCGCCATGTTGATCCGGCGGGCAGCGGTCCGGTTCTGTTCAGTCTGGCCAATATGGTGAATCCGGGCACATTTGTGCCGGAGCAGATGGAAGAGATCGAAACCCCGGGCGTGGCCATGTTTATGATGGTGCCGTCCTACGGCGATGCCGGTCAGAACTTCAAGCTGATGTTACAGGCCGCCCAGCGCATCGCATCGGATGTCGGCGGGGTGGTTCTGGATGAAGAGCGCAAGATGCTGACACCGCAGAAAATCGAGGTGTACAAGGCGCGCATCCGGAAAGTTCTCGTCACCGGACAGAACTGAGAAACATAAATCGCATAAAAACCCCCGCAATGACGGGGGTTTTTTTCAGGTATAAACAGATTGCAGATAACTATGATGCCAAAAAATAACGAAAACGACATTGAACAACTGCGCGCCACGCTGCGCCATCATGAATACTGTTATCACGTACTGGATAACCCGGAAGTGCCGGATGCGGAATATGACCGTCTGATGCAGAGCCTGAAAGCACTGGAAGCGGCACATCCGGAGCTGATTACACCGGATTCCCCGACACAGCGGGTCGGGGCCTCGCCGCTGAGTGCCTTTGAACAGGTGCGGCATGAAATCCCGATGCTGTCACTGGATAACGTGTTTGATGAGGAGAGTTATCTCGCTTTTGACAAACGTGTGCGCGACCGTCTGAAAGACACGCAGGATCTGACATTCTGCTGTGAACTGAAACTCGACGGCCTGGCGGTCAGCCTGCTGTATGAGAACGGCAGCCTGGTACAGGCAGCAACCCGGGGGGACGGTACGACCGGGGAAAATATTACCGCCAATGTGCGGACTATCCGCGCTATCCCGCTGAAACTGCGCGGAGAGAATATCCCGCAGCGTGTTGAGATCCGCGGTGAAGTCTTTATGCCGCAGAAAGGCTTTGAGGCAATGAATGAGGAAGCGCGCCGCACCGGCGGCAAAGTTTTTGCCAACCCGCGTAATGCGGCGGCCGGTTCACTGCGCCAGCTGGACCCGTCAGTGACGGCAAAACGTCCGCTGACCTTTTTCTGTTACGGCGTGGGTGTGCTGGAAGGCGGCACACTGCCGGGCAGTCATTATGAGCGGCTGCAGCAATTTAAAGCCTGGGGATTACCGGTCAGCGACCGGGTGATGCGCTGTACCGGCAGTCAGGCCGTGCTGGATTTCTATCACAATGTGGAAGAGAGCCGTCCGGTGCTGGGTTTTGATATTGACGGTGTGGTGATCAAAGTGGATTCCATCGCACAGCAGGAGGCGCTGGGTTTTGTATCCCGTGCACCGCGCTGGGCGACGGCCTTTAAATTCCCGGCCCAGGAGCAGATGACGGTTGTCCGTGATGTGGAGTTTCAGGTCGGCCGTACCGGTGCCATTACCCCGGTTGCCCGTCTGGAGCCGGTGCTGGTGGCCGGTGTGACGGTCAGTAATGCCACACTGCATAATGCGGATGAAATCAGCCGCCTCGGGCTGAAAATCGGCGATACTGTGGTTATCCGCCGTGCCGGGGATGTGATCCCGCAGGTGGTGGGCGTGGTGGAATCTGAACGTCCGGCAGATGCACGGGAAATTGAGTTTCCGCTCCATTGCCCGGTATGCGGATCAGATATTGAGCGGGTGGAGGGCGAAGCTGTTGCCCGCTGTACCGGCGGCCTGATTTGCGGGGCGCAGCGCAAAGAAGCACTCAAGCACTTTGTGTCCCGCCGCGCCATGGATGTGGACGGTCTGGGCGATAAAATTATCGATCAGCTGGTGGATGCGGAATATGTGAAGACACCGGCAGATCTGTGGAAACTCACACCCGGAAAGCTGACCGGACTGGAGCGTATGGGGCCGAAATCCGCACAAAAACTGACAGATGCACTGGCGGCATCAAAACAGACGACGTTCGCCCGTTTCCTCTATGCGCTGGGAATACGTGAAGTCGGCGAAGCCACAGCTGCTAACCTGGCGGAACATTTCAGAACGCTGGAGGCCCTGCAGCAGGCGGATACAGAAGCGCTGAAAGCGGTTCCTGATGTAGGTGAGGTTGTGGCGAAGCATGTGGTGAATTTCTTCCGTGAACAGCATAACCGGGAGGTTATCACCAAACTGACGGACGAAGCCGGTATCAGCTGGCCGGATGTGGTGGCTGTGGATGCATCGGCACTGGATAATCCGTTTGCCGGTAAAGTGGTTGTGCTGACCGGCTCATTGCAGATTCTGACCCGTGATGAGGCGAAAGATCGTCTGACAGCTCTGGGTGCCAAAGTGACCGGCAGTGTGTCGAAAAAAACCGATCTGGTGGTTGCGGGGGAAGCGGCCGGCTCCAAACTGGCCAAAGCGGAAGAGCTGGGTATTAAAGTAATAGATGAAAATGAATTTATTGCGCTGCTGAACTGACAACAATGATGAAAAACGGTCTTCCGCGGAAGACCGTTTCAGTCACATCAGGAGAGATGATGGAGAAAGAAGATTTAGTGGCTGTCGCTAATACTGCTATGCCATTTGGTAAATACAAAGGTTGTCGTTTAATTGACCTTCCTGAGGAATACCTGCTCTGGTTTGCCCGTAAAGACTGCTTTCCTGAAGGACGACTGGGTCAGCTGATGCAGATCACCCTCACTATCAAAATTGAAGGTTTAAGTGGCCTGATAAAACCGCTTAAACGTCCTGCTCACTGATCCTGTGTCAGTGCATCGATGACTTTCCTGCTCAGTATACGAAACTGACGCTGTTCATCGTCATCAAGACTTGCAAATACTTTTTCTGCATTGCGTGTGCGTCCTGTTGCCGCGCGTGACAGAAACTCTTCACCTTCCGGTGTCAGCTGGGTAACCAGTTCCCGTTTATCGGTCTCCGACTGATACTGGGAAACAAACTGATGTTTTTTCAGCGCCCGCAATGATTTCGAGACATTCTGGCGCGAAATCCCGAGTTTCTGGCTTAAATCCGACGGGGTTAAATCCCCCTGAAGGCGCAACATTTCCATGACATCATATTGTGCCCATGTCACCTTCTCAGGTGAGCAGATGGTTCGTTGCGCTACCAATGTGCACTGTAACAATGACAGTGTATTTTCCAGTTCCTTGAATGACATAACACCTCCCTTTTATCCTCACTCCTTAGTTTAGCTGAAAGGCAAAATCAGGAAAAGAACATTGATTAACAAAAGTTAATCAATTAAGCTTTTAGTTAACCAAAGTTAATTAAAAGGTGATATCGTGTCTGACTTTCAACAGAAGATTATACTGATTACAGGAGCTTCAACCGGGGTGGGTGAAGGAATTGCCCGTGAATTACTGAAAAGAGGCGCTAAAGTGGCAATTACCGGGCGAAATCCGGGTCTTTTACAAAAAGCAATAAATGAGCTGGATCCTACGGGGGATAGCGTGCTGGCAATCAAAGCAGATGTACGTAAATTGAATGATTGCAGACAGATGGTGGATACGGTGCTGGATAAATTCGGTGCTTTACACGGTCTGGTGAATAATGCCGGCATCACCGGGCCGCACGGTGTGAAGATTGCGGATTACGATTTTGAGGCCTGGCAGGATGTGATTGATACGGATGTAACCGGTACATTTCTCGGGATGAAATTCGGCATTCCCGCCATTATCAAAAGCGGCGGCGGGGCGGTGGTGAATTTATCGGCCTGTAACGGGATAACCGGTATTGCAGGGATCGCCCCTTATACTGCAGCCAAGCACGCCGTACTCGGGCTGACCCGTGCAGCGGCGCTGGAATATGCAGAGCAGGGCGTGCGGATTAATGCGGTCGGGCCGGGTTATGTGGCGACACCGGCTATTCTGGATTTACCGCAGGATGTGCAGACAATGATGGCAGAAAGTCACCCGATGAAACGGATGGCCACTCGTGAAGAAGTAGCAAAAATGGTGGCGTTTCTGCTGTCAGATGACAGCCGTTTCTGTACCGGCGGGTTCTATCCGGTGGATGGCGGCTATACCGCACAATGACAGAAAACAGAAACAAAAAACCCCGGTCAGAGACCGGGGTTTGAATTTGGTGGAGCTAAGGGGGATCGAACCCCTGACCTCTTGCATGCCATGCAAGCGCTCTCCCAGCTGAGCTATAGCCCCGGAAAACCGGATGTCGCGATATTATCAGTCACCAAAGATTTGGTGGAGCTAAGGGGGATCGAACCCCTGACCTCTTGCATGCCATGCAAGCGCTCTCCCAGCTGAGCTATAGCCCCGATAAAATCGACCGGACGCGCAGCATAATAGGCAAGCTTCCCTGTGCTGTCAACGGCTTAATATGAAATTAGTGTGCGACCGATGAAAAAATACCCGGCACAGGGCCGGGTATTGAGCAGCAGATAATGATTATTGTGCTTCGCGCTCAGCAATAAAGCCCAGCGCCATATCGATACGCGCCAGAGAGCGGGACTGACCAATCGCATGTACGGTCACATCCAGGCCCGGAGACTGACCGGCACCGGTCACAGCAACACGTAACGGCATACCGACTTTACCCATACCGATTTCCAGTTCATCAGCCGTTGCCTGAATGGCTTCATGTACGGCTTCCGGTGTCCAGGTGGTCAGTGCGGCCAGTTTGGCTTTAACCACTTCCAGCGGCTGACGGGCAACCGGGCGCAGGTGTTTTTTCGCTGCATCGGCATCGAAGCTGTCAAAATCTTCATAGAAGTAACGGCAGGTTTCCGCCATTTCTTTCAGTGTTTTGCAGCGCTCGCCCAGCAGGCGGACCAGGTCGGCCAGTTCCGGGCCGTTACGGGTATCGATCCCGGCGTTTTCAATATGCCATTGCAGGTAAACGGCCACTTCTTCCGCCGGCATACTGTTAATATAGTGGTGATTGAGCCACTGTAATTTCTCAGTATTGAATGCACTGGCAGATTTGCTGACAGCTTCCAGCGTGAACAGCTCAGTCATTTCTTCAATACTGAAGATTTCCTGATCACCGTGAGACCAGCCCAGACGCACCAGGTAGTTCAGCAGAGCCTGCGGCAGATAACCGTCATCACGGTACTGCATTACACCTACCGCACCATGACGTTTGGATAATTTTTTACCGTCGTCGCCGTTGATCATGGAGACGTGGGCATATTCCGGCACCGGTGCGCCGAGCGCTTTCAGGATATTGATCTGGCGCGGCGTGTTGTTGATATGGTCTTCACCACGGATAACATGGGTAATTTCCATATCCCAGTCATCGACAACCACACAGAAGTTATAGGTCGGGGAGCCATCAGTACGGCGAATGATTAAGTCATCCAGTTCCTGGTTGCTGAATTCAATCGGCCCGCGGATTTTGTCATCAAAAATAACAGACCCTTCCTGCGGGTTACGGAAACGCACCACATGCGGTTCGTCCGCAGTATGGTTATGCGCGTGATCGCGGCAGCAGCCGTCATAACGCGGCTTCTCATTATTTGCCATCTGTTTTTCACGCAGGGCTTCCAGGCGCTCTTTGGAGCAGTAGCAGCGGTAAGCGGTTCCGTTTTCAATCATGGTGTCGATCACCTGATTGTAGCGATCGAAACGTTTGGTCTGGTAATACGGGCCTTCATCCCAGCCGAGATTTAACCAGTTCATCCCGTCCATAATGGCGTCGATAGCTTCCTGAGTTGAGCGTTCAAGATCGGTATCTTCTATACGCAGGACGAATTCACCGTGATTGTGACGGCTGTACAGCCAGGAGTACAGAGCGGTACGTGCACCGCCCACATGCAGGTAGCCGGTAGGGCTGGGTGCGAAACGGGTTTTTACTTTACTCATTGGAATGCCTTTCATAACGTCTGCGCCAGACGTAGTGGATGATGAAATACGATGCGGGATATTTTAGCACTGAGACATAATTCCTCAATGAAAAGGGGGAAAGAAGGCCGAAAAAGTCATTTTTCTCGCGTTAAAAGGAAAAAAGCATGACAAAACAGCGTGTTTTTGCAGCGATTAACCCGACGGAGATCACGATTTATCCGATTTCTGCTTACATACTGCACGCGGATGGCGATAATCAGAACAGGGTGACTAAAATTACAACGAACGATCATTTTCTTTCGAAAAAGCGTTGACTCAAACGCGGAGATCCCTATAATGCACCTCCATCACGACGGGCGATTAGCTCAGTTGGTAGAGCATCTCCCTTACAAGGAGGGGGTCACTGGTTCGAGCCCGGTATCGCCCACCATTCTTATTAAGAATGAACGTTGTGATAGTGAAGTAAAGAAGTAAATGTTATGAATGGGCGATTAGCTCAGTTGGTAGAGCATCTCCCTTACAAGGAGGGGGTCACTGGTTCGAGCCCGGTATCGCCCACCATTCATAATAATGATGTAAGTTGCAGTCATCCTGAAGTGGGCGATTAGCTCAGTTGGTAGAGCATCTCCCTTACAAGGAGGGGGTCACTGGTTCGAGCCCGGTATCGCCCACCACTTCACATGATTCTCCCGCATCACTCAGGTATGGGTCGTTAGCTCAGTTGGTAGAGCAGTTGACTTTTAATCAATTGGTCACAGGTTCGAATCCTGTACGACCCACCATTCCTGAAAAGTAAATCCCAAAGATGGGTCGTTAGCTCAGTTGGTAGAGCAGTTGACTTTTAATCAATTGGTCACAGGTTCGAATCCTGTACGACCCACCATCTTTCTTCTTTCTTTTTTTTCTCTCTCTTTTTCGTCTTATTATCCTCTTTCTGTATTTCTGTCTGTTTCCCGATACTTTCCGTCTGATTCTGTGATCTGCCTCATACTGTTCCATTAAAGTTTTTAACCGGTCTGCCGTTATTTTCCTGTATCAGTCACGATTTTTTGTGATCTCTCTTTTTATAACCAATACTGACGTCGTTCCGGCAGCCCGGAGCGGCATATCTCTGTTTTTTTCAGCATGGAGCTCTATTCCGATGTCGTGGCCTGTTCCTGAATTTCCGGTTAAACGTGATGCGCCGGGTGCCAAAATTACGCTGTGGCTGGGATTGCTGTTCGCTGTTCTGGCACTGATCTTTTTCCTCGATTTTTATATTTTCAAACTCCCGCTGACAGAAGTACTGATCTTTATCTACCTGCCTTACATTCTGATCTGGATGTGTCTGTTTACTTATGCCATGCACCGTCATGAGCAGGCGCGGATAGCCTGTCAGAGCTGGAATGCCTCCATTAATTTTAAACGTAATGAATGGGTAAACTGGTGTCAGCGCAAACTGATGGTGACCGGGGTTTCATTACTGATGTCGAAAAATGTTAAACAAGCTTACACATCAGAGCAAAAACGGCGGACAGAAGAGGAAGATAAACAGCCGCTTGCCGGTTATGACCACTCGGTTGAAGCTATTTTTACCGCACTGGATAAAGATCTGAATCAGCAGCACGAAGGTTACCAGTCAAAATTAAAAACGGTGTATGTGGTTACCCCGAATCAGCTGCAAAATTCAGAAATCGAACGTGCGGTGACAAAAATCTGGGGTTGCACGGCAGAAATCATTCAGAGCCCGGATGATATCGGTCATTTGTTTGATGAGGAAGATAACAGCGCCATGTGGCTGCTCGCCGGACTGAATATCTGGCAGGTTGGTCAAATCCCGGCCTTTCATGAAATGGCAAGTGCCATTCTGCTGACGTCCTGCTACTATTTTGAGCGCAATACATTCCCGTTCAGCGGCAGTCTGTCACGTTTTATGCCGATCAATGAAATGCAGTTAACGTCCGATCTTCCGATGCTGGAAAAAATGAATCTGCTGGATAAAGAGGAAGAAAAATCGTTCTGGCTGATGCGGGAAAGTGAACTGGCTCAGGATGTGATTTATGAGTTCTGCAATAAAGCACAACGCCGTACCTTCCTGAAAAATAATATTTATATTGCGGATAATCAGGTCAGTGCTGACAGAGAAGCCGTCTTTGTGATGGCGATGATGCTGATAAAAGCCATGGAAACCCTCAGCCCGCAATGCCTGCTGATGATGGACAGTGACGGCCTGGGGTATGCGACAGTAGTCGGCTGTGAAGTCCGCTGATACATATTTTGCTGATACAATATTCCGGTGGTGAGCGCACCACCGGAATCACTCAGTTTTTCTGACTTGCGCGGATAGCTGCAGCCAGTTCAGCCAGTTTCCCGTCATCTGCCCGCTCACAGTCGTGGGATGACAAAAAACCGGGATACTGCGTGTAAAAAGCGGGTTGTTTATGTTCAATCGGCCGCCATTCCGTCATATCCGCCGTCCCGTGCATCGGGCTGAGTTTACTGTGGATATGATCCACACCGTAGCCCTCAAAAAACATCCCGCAGCGTGCGACATCCGGAAATGCCTGTTCCAGAATTTTTGCCACTTTCCTGGTCGCCAGTACCAGTCCGGTCAGGACATCATCTTCCAGATCAAATGCATAGCTCGGATAATGCGCTTTCGGGATCACAACAGTAAACCCGTCGGTATTGGGAAAAATGGACAAAAACGCCAGATAGTTTTCGTCTTCCCAAATCTTATGACAGGGGGATTTCCCCGCTGCAATATCACAAAAAATACAGGCCATTTATCAGATACTCCCGGGCAGTGAACAGGTTGTATCCAACATACAGGATGCAACCCGGAAATACCATTATGCAGGCATTAAATCAGTAACTTAGAGAAAACTTTATTATTTTCAGTAAGTTGCTATAATGGGTGAACGTTCATAACAATGAGGAGTTTATTATGCGAACTAATAGAGCTGCGAGACGTTTGTTAGGAATGCCTTACACGTACAGTAAGGGAAAATCAAAAATTAACATCTTTATTGCAGCTGCCGCGGATGAAAACGCGGAAAAAATCCCGCAGGCGCTGAAGTCAAAAAGCAGAATCTGTGTGATTCAGGACGACAATAAGAAAACCCGGACCTATCATAAAATCGAGACACATTATCCGGGCTATATGGCATGTTAATACCACGGCACATGTGATAACGGCATGATGCAATAAGAAAAGGGGCTGAGGCCTCTTTTTTAATGTCTGAAACGTGCAATAGCTCGCAACCGGAACAAATTATGTTTATGCTGGCAGCACAATAATTAAAACCATTCAGCATGTGATTACGGCAGGGGAAGATGGACTATCTGTATTACGCGGGGCAGGGGCTCGGTATTGTTGCGTTTATTATAGGAACAACTGTTTTTGTCCAGCGCAATGAGCGGAAGCTCAAAATCCGGTTATCAATTTACACCGCTATTATGGCATCCCACTTTTTTCTGCTCGGGGCTTATCCGGCGGGGATCAGTGCCACTCTCAACAGTATCCGCACGTATGTTTCCATCAGTCACCGCCAGCGCCGGATTCTCTGGTTATTTGTCTCACTGACGCTGATTCTTGCTGTGCCGAATATCCGTACCTGGCAGGAAGTGCTTCCGGTGACGGGCACACTGATGAGCACCTTTGCATTTTTTCTGCTGGGCGGATTGCGTATGCGCTATGTACTCTGGTGTTCAACGGCCTGCTGGGTGGTGTATAACGCCTGGCTGGGAACCGTGGGCGGTACACTGATTGAATCAACGTTTCTGGTAATCAACGGCTGGGCGATTTACCGTTTCCGGCGCCTGATAAAACAGGGAATTAATCCGTTCAGCTGAAGAATTACGGCTGCTCATCTGCGGGAAGCGTGTTTTCCGGATTGTCCGGAATACCGGGGCTGTCGTCATTGCCGGCGCCGGTTTCACGCATCACCTCATTACACATAAAATAGAGGCCGGGACGGCGTTTGGCGATATATTCCAGGCGGAGTTCACATTCATGTTTGCTATAGATATCCTCTGTGACCGGCAGAGCCTCGCAGGCATCATCGCCGCACGTACTCACCAGTAACACAAATCCGATAGTTTCTAACATAAACATCCGCCGGTTTTATTTCAGAGGGGCTATTATGTCGTAAATGGTTGCCTGTCGTCCAGTTTTTATACTGCGAAAGGGTCATCACCGGCATCATTATGCCACCGGTATTCAATGTGTTGTGCGATCTCTTCTGCTGCGGCTTCACCATGGCGATCAGCAATAAATGCCAGCGCCATATCTGTGCCTGCCGATACACCGGAAGAGGTATAAAAACGGCCGTCCGTACACCAGCGTGCCTTTTTCACCCAATTTACCTGTGCCGGCAGCGAGGTTACCCACTGCCAGGCGCGTTTATTGGATGTCGCCCGTCTGCCGTCAAGCACACCGGCCGCCGCCAGCAGGGCCGAACCGGTACAGACAGAAAGGCACCATTGTGCGTGCTGTGCCGCGGTACGCAACGCTGCGAGCATATCTTCATCACTGACCAGCCGCCGTGTGCCCTGACCTCCCGGCACCAGCATCAGTGCGGTTTTCTCCGGCTCAAATACAGTTGTTATTATCTGTGCCCCCTGTGAGCTGGTGATCACACCACCGCTGAGGGAACAGTAATTCAGTGTGTAATGCGGGGAACGGCCGAAAATCTCAGCGGGGCCGAACACATCCAGGGTTTCAAAACCATCGAACAATACAATATCGAACAATACAATACCGGCTTGCATCAGTGTGATCTCATTTGCGGAAGGCTGGTTAAGATGTAACGCATCAGCGGAAATTATACAACAACGGATATTTCCTGCCGGACATTGCTTTTGCGGATGTATTTTGTGGCTGAATCCGGGATGAAATGTAACCGTTTCATTGAAAAATGTGGCGGTAAACGATAACTTTTACTTGAACAGCATAAATGATAATGATTATTATTGTCGGTACTATTTGTATAATGACAATGAGGAATCAGCATGCGTATCGGGATGAGTGTGGCAGCAGCATTACTGGGCGTGGTATCAACCTCCGCCATGGCACTGGAGTATCCGCTCGGACAGCCTGTTATCAAAAACGGTATGGAAATTCAGGGTGTGTATCTGCAGCCGATTACCATGGCAGTGGAAGGCAAACATGAAATGCATCACCTGGCGGCAGACAAATCAGATATCCATCTGGAAGCGGATATCCATGCCGTTGAGGAAAACCCGAACGGTTTCGCGGAAGGAGACTGGATCCCGTATCTGAAAGTGGATTACAAAGTCACCAAACTGGATGATCCGAAGAAAGCCCAGTCCGGCACCTTTATGGCAATGGTTGCCAGCGATGGCCCGCACTACGGTGAAAACCTGAAGCTGGATGGCTACGGTAAATACCGTGTCGAATACCGTATCTCTCCGCCGAGCATGAATGACAGCGTGGCATTCGGTCGTCATATTGATAAAGAAACCGGTGTTGCCCCGTGGTTTGAACCGTTTGATGTCTCCTGGGACTTCGAGTATGCCGGTACCGGCCGCAAAGGCAGTTACTGAGTTTATTATTTAAGGAAAACAGCAGGCCGGGTAACACCGGCCTGCTGTCCGGACACCGGACGTCACTATCCCGCAGAGGTCACTCATGAAATCCTTTGTTATGGCACTGTGTTTATCTGTGCTTTCACTGATATCACTACCCGCCGGTGCGGCGGAAAAATTCACTGTCGAACTGGAAATGAATAACGGCGTACTGACTCCGCCGGTACTTAAAGTGCCTGCGAAAACACCGATCCGCATCAAAATAGCCAATACCGGAACAGAACCGGTCGAATTTGAAAGCACCCAGCTGCGCAAAGAAAAAGTGCTGGCGCCGGGCGCATCTTCCGTGGTGGTGATTGCGCCGCTTAAACCCGGGAAATATACCTTTTTTGATGATTTTCATCTGTCGCATCCGGCCGGTGAAATCATCGCGGAATAAGTGTCAGTTCACAGGAATTAATTATGGGACAGGTTCTTTTTGTCGTCTGGCGGGAAAGCTTTGAAGCTCTGCTGGTGGTCGGCATCATTTATGCGTGGATAAAACAGCACCCGGATGCAGCCGCAGGACGCCGCTATCTCTGGGGCGGGGTGGCACTGGGTGTCGCGTTGTCACTGTTTCTCGCTCTGCTTATCTATGGCGTATTTAATGTGCTGGATGACAGCGGCCAGACGTACTTTATGATCGGTATGTCGCTGTTCGCATCGGTACTGATCGTACAGATGGTGTACTGGATGCAGCAGCACAGCGCATCTCTGAAAGCCGGTATTGAGCAGGAAATGAACGACAGCGCCCGGCAGCATTCCTGGTGGGGAGCACTGTTTATTGTCGCGATTGCGATAGCCCGTGAGGGAAGTGAAATTGTGGTGTTTCTCTCCGGTATTGTGATGGGGCTGAATGCGGACACCATGTGGTCATTTACCGGTGAGGTTGTGGCCGGTATCGCCGTGGCAGCACTGACTCTGTGGCTGTTTATGTTCACGTACCGCAAAATTGCCTGGAAATGGTTTTTCCGTATCACCGGTATTGTGCTGCTGTTTCTGGCCTGTTCTCTGTTACTTAAGGGAACGGAAGAAATTGTCAATCTGCTGACAGAGCATGATATCGAACTGAATGATTTTCTTATCTATCCGCTGTGGGATACCACGGACTGGCTCGATGACACCGGAACCACCGGCAGTTTCCTCGCCAGCCTGTTCGGCTACCGTGCGCAGCCTATCGGCCTGAGCGTGATTACCTTCGTGGTGTACTGGCTGGTGATTATTGCGCTGTTCTGCCGCAAAGGAAAAAAACATGCTGATTAACCGGACTGCTGTACTGATACTGACATCTCTGTTGCTCAGTACGCCCGGCTATGCGGAGAAATACCGCGCCGGTAATCCGGATACCGGCAGTGATGTGGTGATCGCCAAAGGGGATATTCCGTCCCCTGAAAAATTCCGTCCGGTTGTGGCGGATTATATGACGATGATGGGAAAACAGGCGGCAGAAACTGAACATCAGCTGCTGTTGTTACAAAAAGCCCTGACCGCCGGGGATATGGCTGCTGCACGGCAGGCCTGTATTCAGGCACATTATGATTACGAAGTTATCCGTGCGGCGGTGGTGGTCTTCGGTCACGCCGACAGAGTGATTAACCCTCATGCCGGATATTTTCTCAGCCGCGAGCAGGATCCGAAATTCACCGGGTTTCACCGCATCGAATATGCCTTGTTTGCACAAAATGATCCTGCCGCTGCACAGGCTGCCACCGCAGATTTACTGCGCAATATTGCCGATCTGAAACAACGGATCGCCGTGGAAACTCTGCCGGCAGCGAAACTGGTGCAGTCAGCGGATGATAGTATTGAGCTGATCCTCAGTACCAAACTGGCCGGTGATGAAAACCGCTACAGCCGCTCGGATTTATCAGATATTGCCGCGAATATTGAGGGTGCGCGCCGTATTGCCAGCGGGCTGGCACCGTTATTATCCGACAAAACCAATGATACACTCCGAAAACAGTTTGCCGGGCCGGATGCCGTAATGGCACGCTACCGGGATACCCGGGGGCAGTATGCTGTGTATGAAAAACTGACACCGGAAGATAAACAGCAGCTGTATGCCGATCTGACACTGCTGGCGGAATCTCTGGCACAATTGCGTGCGGAGCTGAAAATAGATGTGTATTACAAATACCGGAATGAACAATGAGACACGGTAAACCGAATCCGGCTGAATCAGACGAGTCTGTCAGCCTCAGCAAACGAAACACCCTGAAATGGCTGGGGGCAGGGAGCGTCCTGTTATCCGGCGGATTACCTGCCTTTTCTGCCGTTGCCGCACCGGCAGCGTGCGATAACAGCGCCCGGCTGCGGGAAATTCCGTATACAGGTAAACATCAGGCCGGGGTTATCACTCCGGAGCAAAAAGAAGCGGTTTTCCTGGCACTGAATCTGACGGTGAAAACTCTGGATGAGATTGAGGATGTTTTCCGGCGGCTGACAGGCTGTATTGCGGAACTGACCCGTAACCGGCAGGCCGCAACACCGGGCGATGACAGAATGCCGCCTGCGGAATCGGGTATTCTCGGTACGGCACTGACGGCTGATGCGCTGACGGTCACGGTTTCTCTCGGTCACTCTCTGTTTGATGCGCGTTTCGGCTTATCTCCGCTGAAACCAAAGAAATTTACGGGCATGACCGCATTCCCGAATGACCGGCTTGATCCGGCCTGGTGTGGCGGGGATATCCTGCTGCAGTTTTGTGCCAACAGCCGTGAAACGGTGATTTACGCATTACGCGAAGTGCTGCGCCGTCTTTCCGGCCGGGTGGCACCATTATGGAAAATTGACGGTTTTCTGCCTGCAAGAGATATCGAGTGCCGCACAACGCCGGTTAATTTGTTTGGCTTTAAAGACGGCACCGGGAATGCAGACGCCGGTGATGATGTCCTGATGAATGATCTTGTCTGGATCACCAGCCGGGAACCCGCCTGGGCGGAAAACGGCAGTTATCAGGCAGTACGCCTTATCCGCTTTGAACTGGAGTTCTGGGACCGGACACCGCTTGAGGATCAGGAAAATGATTTCGGCCGTCATAAAGCCAGTGGTGCGCCGATGGGGAAAACGGCGGAACATGACGATCCGGACTTTAAACAGGACCCGCACGGTGACCGGGTCTTGTTTGACTCACATATGCGCCGCGCGGAACCCCGATCTACTGAAAGACATGTTGCCAAACTGCGCCGCCGCAGTTACAGCTACTCTCTGGGGCTGACCCCGTCAGGACAGCTGGATATGGGGCTGGTGTTTATCTCATTCCAGAAGGATCTGAAAACAGGATTTATTGATACACAAAAACGTCTGAACGGCGAACCTCTCGAACGTTACATCAAACCGTTCGGCGGGGGATATTATCTGGTGCTGCCGGGGATAACATCTGAGAAAAGTTACCTGGGTGAGACACTGATTGCTGCCGCGCGGGAACAGGGCGAATAAGAGGATACCGGCGGTATCCTCACCTGCATGGTTTTTTTCAGAACAGATTTATCAGAACAGCTTTATCAGAGCAGCGCTTCCGGGGATTCCGGCAGGATCTGGCCGCCATCAATAATGATGGTCTGTCCGGTAATGTATTTCGCTTCATCAGAGGCAAGGAACGCCGCTGCATAACCGATATCTTCCGGTTCGCCGAGGGTATGCGTCGGAATAGTGGCGCGCATCTGATTCAGATACGTTTCACCCTGTGCTTTGAGCCCTTCTGTCAGGATATTTCCCGGTTGTACCGCATTAATGGTGATCCCCAGACGGGCGTACTCCAGCGCGGCGCTGCGCATAAAGCCGAGTTGTGCTGCTTTGCTTGCACCGTAATGGCTCCAGCCCGGAAAACCGGTGACGGGGCCGGTAATTGAAGATGTAATCACGATCCGGCCGTATTTTTGTTCCTCCATCACGCTCAGTGCCGCCTGAATCAGGAAAAACATTCCCTTCACATTCACTTTCTGCATGGTATCCCAGTCCTGCTCCGTCATGGATTTGATGGTGCACTGCGGGAAAATACCGGTATTTGAGCAGAGAATATCAAGACGGCCATACTTTTCTCTGATCTCACTGACAACAGCACGGCACTGAGACTGAGAGGTCACATCCAGTGCAATGAAGTCTGTACCCAGCTCAGCAGCTGTCGCACGGCCGGTTTTTTCATCAATATCGGCAATAATGATGGTGGCGCCGCCTTTTTTCAGCGCGGTTACGATGCCGCGGCCAATCCCTTTGGCGCCGCCGGAAACCACTGCGATTTTACCTGTCAAGTCGAACATATACATTCTCCTGTTTACCGGGGTTAACACTTAAGTCGTAAATCATTACAGCATGGCTGTCCCGGAATGCAATGGCAAAGCCATCATGATTGATGAAGTATGAAGACTGTCACACAGGTTAGTGTCTGCCGCCTGAGTAGTGAGTTGTAACAGATAATTGTGTCAGCGGGGCAGAAAACCATTCTTATGACTGAATCGATTTTAGCAAAATAACATTTTCTTCCGTTTTAATGTCATCCGGCAATGGATTAACGATAGGCACTGGATGCTTTTACAGTGACATTAACGTCTATTTTTGTTTTACACGGCAGGATAAAAATCCACTGATTCGTTGATAGTTGCCTTATGTTGATATTGGATGCTATACCCACAGACGAAAACCGGCTATTTTTGACCGGGAAGAAATAAAAAGCCATAAACCGTATTATAAAAAAATATAAATATATCGTTTTTTGATTATTAAATAGGTTATAAATCAAATTATTTATTCACACTATTTAATTCCTGTTTAAAAATACCGGATAAATAAAATTGTCACAAATTTAATATATATTTAATTAACGGTCTGGCTGAAAAAAATACAGATCAGGGCTAAAAAAACAGCTGTTTAGCTGTTTCCTAAAGTGAACAATTTTTCAGGGGTACAGGCAAAAAAACGTTACGATTTATGTCATGCAAATGTAACATCCCGGCTTTAAATGGTAATCATTAACATATAAACAAAAGATTTGGTGATTTTTTATCCGAATTTAACCCTCAGAAGAATCCGGTGGTAATCCGTACAGATGGAAGAACATGTTACGTCTTACTGCAAATCCGGATTGTTATGGGTAAAAAATACACAAAGTCATTATAAACAATAAGATGTGTGTTTTTTAGTGATTTGTGTCACATTGTATTTTCAGGATTGTTAAAAAAATCAGGATATTTCGCTGTAAGATGGGACCTTGGTAAGATTAATTTTTGTCAAAATACAGGGGCTTTTTTACGCAGAGGGATCATTTATACGTCTTTTTACGCAGTGGTTTTCTCACAAAATAGTAACGCAGATAACAAAAAACGGAAAACATGTCACGTTACATAACCAAGTATTAATGTTGCTGCTTATTTTTAACAAATTAATAACATTAAGTCATTTTCATTTAACTTGAAATGAAATATAAAACATTAAAAAAGACAGAAAACCGGAAGAAATTTGGATTGGATCACACGTTGAGAAAGTTTTTCGGGAATATTTTAAAAATATGATTTGAAATACAGTTGTTTTTAAATTTATCGGTATAGTTAGACTCAATTTTAATATATATAAAAAGATAGGACGAGGTTTGTCATGATTACATACGATCTTCCGGTAACCATTAAAGATATCATTGATGCACAAAAAACCATCAGAGGACATGTCTATAAAACGGGAATGCCGAAGTCCAATTATTTAAGTGAGAAGTGCAACGGCACAATCCACTTAAAATTTGAGAACATGCAGCGCACAGGTTCATTCAAACTCCGTGGTGCATTTAACAAGTTAAGTTCGCTGACACCAGAAGAAAGAGCACAGGGTATCGTTGCCTGCTCAGCCGGTAACCATGCTCAGGGCGTTTCTTTATCTTGTGCGATGTTAGGTATCGACGGCAAAGTTGTTATGCCTACAGGTGCACCAAAATCCAAAATTGCAGCAACCTCGGATTACTCTGCGGAAGTTGTTCTGCACGGTAATAACTTCAACGACACGATTGCTAAAGCAAGAGAGATCATTGAGCAGGAAGGCCGTATCTTTATCCCGCCATACGATGATGAAAAAGTGATTGCAGGCCAGGGGACTATCGGTCTGGAAATCCTCGAAGATCTGTATGACGTCGATAACGTTATCGTTCCAATCGGCGGCGGCGGTCTGATTGCCGGTGTTGCTATTGCTCTGAAATCCATCAACCCGACTATTAATGTGATCGGTGTCCAATCTGAAAACGTTCATGGTATGGAAGCATCATACCGTGCTGGTAAAATCACGACCCATCGTGATGCCGGTACTGTGGCAGATGGTTGTGATGTTTCGACTCCGGGCAGTATCACGTATGACATCGTGAAAGAGCTGGTTACAGACATCATTCTGGTAACAGAAGAAGAAATCCGCGAAAGCATGATTGCGTTAATTCAGCGCAACAAAGTAGTGACCGAAGGTGCCGGTGCACTGGCGTCTGCTGCGATTCTGAGCGGAAAACTGAAAAAATATATCGAACACAAGAAGACAGTCAGCATCATTTCCGGCGGGAACATTGACCTGACTCGTATCTCTGAAATTATTGGTACCCACGAAAAATAATATTTGCATAGTCTTTTAAAAGGAAAAGCAACATGAGTACTGACAAAACCCAGATTCCGGCTGAGTACAAAAGCTGGCGTAAATCGGACACGACCTGGACACTCGGTCTGTTCGGTACTGCTATAGGTGCAGGGGTACTATTCTTCCCGATTCGTGCAGGTTACGGTGGTTTGATCCCGATTCTGATCATGCTGGTTCTGGCATATCCGATCGCGTTCTTATGTCACCGTGCATTAGCCCGCTTATGTCTGTCAGGCAGCAATCCGTCAGGCGATATCACAGAAACTGTTGAAGAACACTTTGGTAAAAGCGGTGGTGTTGTCATCACTTTCCTGTACTTCTTCGCAATCTGTCCGCTTCTGTGGATCTACGGCGTAACTATCACCAATACCTTTATGGCATTCTGGGAACAGCAGCTGGGTCTGATGCCGCTGAACCGTGGTGTGGTTTCTCTGGTTCTGCTGTTAGCCATGGCTGTCATCATTTACTTCGGTAAAGATCTGATGGTTCGTGTAATGAGCTACCTGGTATTCCCGTTCATTGCCAGCCTGGTGCTGTTATCCCTGGCTCTGATCCCTTACTGGAACACTGCCGTATTTGACAATGTGAACGCAGAAAGCTTTGAACTGTTCGGCCACAGCGGTATCCTGGTAACAGTATGGCTGGGTATTTCTATCATGGTGTTCTCTTTCAACTTCTCACCAATCGTTTCTTCTTTCGTGGTATCAAAACGTGAAGAGTACGAAGCGGCGTGCGGTAAAGATTTCACCGAGCAGAAAGTTAACAAAATCATCTCCCGTGCCGGTTTACTGATGGTGGGTGTGGTTATGTTCTTCGCATTCAGCTGCCTGTTCGCGCTGTCTCCGGCTAACATGGCTGAAGCAAAAGAGATGAACGTTCCTGTTCTGACTTACCTGGCTTACCACTTCAACAACGTGGGCGGCGCTAACGGTACTCTGGCGACTATCCTGGTCTGGGCTGCACCAATCATCGCACTGGTTGCAATCTTCAAATCATTCTTCGGTCACTACCTGGGTACTCTGGAAGGTATGAACGGTCTGTTACTGAAATTTGCTTTCGGTGGCGACAAAAACAAAGTCAGCGTTGGTAAACTGAACCTGATCTCCATGGTCTTCATCATGGGTTCTACCTGGTTCATCGCTTACATCAACCCGAACATCCTGGATCTGATTGAAGCAATGGGTGCACCAATCATCGCATCTCTGCTGTGCTTACTGCCAATGTATGCTGTTAACCGCGTACCGGCTCTGAGCAAATACAAAGGTCAGGCATCTAACTACTTCGTTACTATCATCGGTCTGCTGACCATCGGTAACATCGTATTCAAACTGATCGTGTAGTCTTACTGACAGTTAATAACTGAAAGCCCGCACTCACCGGAGTGCGGGTTTTTTTTTTGCTTAATCATCACGCACCGGTATCCGGAATCAAATTCATGCTAAGGTAAATAAATCATCCGGATAATAAATGGAATAAACAGGAGCCTATATGAATGTTATTGATGCAGTGCGCCAGCGCAGGGCAACCAAGAAGTTTGATCCTGATTTTGTGATCCCGCTTAATGAGAAAAAAGCGCTGTTGTCACTGGCGATGGAAAATGCCCCGAGTGCCTTTAACCTGCAGCACTGGCGTCCGCTGCTGGTGGAAGATCCGGCACAACGCCGCAATATCCGTAAAGTGGGATGGGATCAGCCGCAGATGACGGATGCTTCCATGCTGGTGATTTTGTGTGGTGATGTCGCGGCCTGGAGTTCCCGTACCCGTGAAATATGGCATGATGCCGACCCGCTGGTGCGTGATTTTATGGTCGGTGCGGTTGATAACTACTACCGCGGTAAACCGGAAACCCAGCGTGATGAAATCATGCGCAGCGCCGGTATTTTTGCCCAGACGCTGATGCTGCTGGCAAAAGCACAGGGATATGACAGTTGCCCGATGGACGGATTTGATTTTAATGCGGTGGCTGAAGTTATCGATTTGCCGGAAAATTATGAAATCTGCCTGATGGTCGCCATTGGTAAATCTTCGGGCGAACCCTATCCGCGTATCGGTAAACTGCCTTTTGACCAGCTGGTCAGCATTGACCGTTTTCATCCGGATATGCCGTAATATATTCTGACTGCCACCACCCGGTGGCAGCTTTATTTATATTCCGCCGTTTCTGTTGAATCATCACTGATATCAATTTCCCGTCGCGAAATATATTTATAATTTTCAGTCTTTTACTGAAAGAATGTCATCTTTATTAAATAACGGTTTAACCGGGGCTTGTATAATTTACGGCAAACTTATTGAAAATTCAGAAAGGAGTTCTGTGTGATTTCAGTATTGGTGGCAAACGTGAATGAATTTTACCGTGCAGGGATTGGTGCGATTATTACGGCAACATCAGGTATGAAGATGGCGGGGGAAGTCAGAGACAGTAATAGTGCTGTGCGCTGGTGCCGTGATAATCACGCCGATGTGGCACTGCTTGATATCGGTTTTCCCATGATGAGCGGCCTCGATGCGGCAAAGAAAATTACCCGTTACACCTCAGAAACTAAAGTGATTATCCTCACCGATGAACACAGCCTGATCTCACCGTATAAAGTCATGAACAGTGGTGCGGCCGGGTATCTGTATCAGAGCAGTGACCGGGAGGATTTACTGCATGCTATCCGGATTATCAGCAGGGGTCAGCGTTATGTTGCACCGGAAATCGCGCAGCAGACGATTCTTGACACCCGTCTTCATGCACATGACAGCAATCCGCTGGATAAACTGAGCCATCAGGAGCGTCAGGTGATGGTAATGATAGCGCAGGGCATCAAAGTCACACAAATTGCTGACAAAATGTGTCTCAGCAGCAAGACGGTGAACAGTTATAGATATAGAATATTTAATAAGCTGAATATTGATGGTGATATTAAACTCACCCATCTGGCACTGCGCTACGGACTGATCCATATTGACAGCGTGGTGCCATCCGTACCTGCTGAGAGCAGCAGGCGCGATAACCAATGACTGAATAAACGCCGAGAACAGAGAGTCTGCATCACGTATGGAAAAACTGGTTGTTACTGAATTCGATGCGAAAGCATTTTTAAAAACTGTGACCAGTCAGCCCGGTGTATACCGGATGTATGATGCTGAAGGCACTGTGATTTATGTCGGGAAAGCCAAAGATCTGAAAAAACGGCTTTCCAGCTATTTCCGCACGCAGGTTTCAGGCAAAAAAACCGAACAGCTGGTTAAAAATATTGCTCAGATAGATGTCACCGTAACGCATACGGAAACAGAGGCATTACTGCTTGAGCACACCTATATCAAAAAATATCAGCCGCGTTACAACGTACTGTTGCGCGATGATAAATCCTATCCTTATATCTATCTGAGCAGCAATGACAAACACCCGCGGCTGGCTGTTCACCGCGGGGCCAAACACGCCAAAGGAGAATACTTCGGGCCGTTCCCGAATGCGTATGCTGTCCGCGAAACACTGGCGCTGATGCAGAAACTGTTCCCCGTCCGCCAGTGTGAGGACAGCGTCTACCGCAACCGCTCACGTCCGTGTCTGCAATATCAGATTGGCCGCTGTCTGGGGCCGTGTGTGAAGGGACTGGTGAGTGATGAGGATTACGACAGAGAAGTGAATCTGGTCCGCTTATTTCTGGAAGGCAAAGATCAGCAGGTACTGACAGAGCTGGTGGAAAAAATGGAGCAGGCCAGTCAGTCGCTGCGTTTTGAGGATGCCGCACGCCTGCGGGATCAGATTCAGGCTGTCCGTGCGGTCACTGAAAAACAGTTTGTCACCGGTGCCGGTGATGACCTGGATGTTGTCGGTGTCTGTTTTGATCAGGGGCTGGCCTGTATTCATGTTCTGTTTATCCGTAACGGGCGGGTACAGGGAAGCCGCAGTTACTTCCCGAAAGTACCGGCCGGCACTGAGCAGGATGAAATTGTACAAACCTTTATCGGCCAGTTTTATTTGCAGGGCAGTGAAAACCGCTCATTACCGGATGATATTCTGCTGGATTTCCCGTTACCGGAAAAAGAGATTATGGAAGAAACCCTGTCTCAGTTTGCCGGGCGGCGGATACTTATCCAGCCGAAACCGCGCGGTGATCGTGCCCGTTATCTGAAGCTGGCACACACAAATGCCGTTACCGCATTAATGACAAAACGGGCGCAGCAATCCACGATTGCGACACGAATGAAAGCGCTGTCAGAACTGACCGGCATTGAAACCATCAACCGTATGGAATGTTTTGATATCAGTCATACCATGGGGGATCAGACCGTGGCCTCCTGTGTGGTATTCGACAGCAACGGACCGGTGAAATCGGAATACCGCCGTTACAACATCACCGGCATCACCCCCGGGGATGACTATGCAGCGATGGATCAGGTTCTGCACCGTCGTTACGGCAAACATATCGGTAATGAGAAAATTCCGGATATTATTTTTATCGATGGCGGCAAAGGCCAGCTCGGTAAAGCGATTGACGCCTTTAACAGCCTGGAGGTGGACTGGGACAAAAACCAGCCGAAGCTGATTGGGGTGGCGAAGGGCGCTGACCGTAAAGCGGGACTGGAAACGCTCTTTTTTACCGCCTCCGGGGAAGGTATGGCATTGCCGCCGGACTCACCGGCGCTGCATGTTATCCAGCATATCCGTGATGAATCCCATAACCATGCGATCACCGGTCACCGGCAGCGTCGGGCGAAAGTCAAAAATACCAGTGCACTGGAATCGATAGAAGGTATCGGGCCGAAACGGCGGCAGATGCTGCTTAAATACATGGGCGGATTACAACCGTTACGCAATGCCAGTATTGAGGAGATTGCCAAAGTACCGACGATTTCTTATGCACTGGCGGAAAAAATTTACCACGCGCTTAAGCATTAACGATTCGGCTTATATGTATGGTTGATGTGAGAATTTTTTCAATAACAGCGGTGAGTTATCTGTAACTGTGGTAATATGGTGGTATCCGGTAGGATTGCGCAGAACCTGAAAATTACGCAACGTGCCCCGGAATCAGCGGGGCGGTAATATGTGCCGGCAGATGCGCAAGCGGCTTTTTCATCTGACTTATAAAATAATGGCTCCGTTATGCGATTAAATATCCCTACATGGCTGACTCTGTTTCGCGTTATCCTGATACCGTTCTTTGTCCTCGCCTTCTATTTACCGTTCAGCTGGGCGCCTGTTGTCAGCGCCGCTATTTTTGTCCTTGCTGCGATGACAGACTGGTTTGATGGCTTCCTGGCCCGCCGTTTAAAGCAAACCACCCGTTTTGGCGCATTTCTGGATCCGGTAGCGGACAAAGTCATGGTTGCGACCGCTCTGGTACTGGTAACAGAGTACTATGCAGTCTGGTGGATAACACTGCCTGCTATCACAATGATTGCCCGCGAGATTATTATTTCATCACTGCGTGAATGGATGGCTGAACTGGGTAAACGTAACAGCGTCGCGGTCTCCTGGATGGGTAAAGTAAAAACCACGGCACAAATGGTGGCGCTGGTGGGGCTTATCTGGCGGCCGAATGAGCTGACGGAAATTGCTGCTTTCGTCCTTTTCTACATTGCAATGATTCTGACTTTCTGGTCTATGTTCCAATATTTACGCGCTGCATGGGCGGATTTGAGCGAAGCCTGATCGATGTGCTGTAAAAAACAGCGAACGATCATTTTTCATGAATTAAGCGGTTGACTCACAGCGTGAAATCAGTAGAATGCAACGCATCCGAACGACACAGCGGTTTACGAAAACAAATAAGTAAATCAGTAAGTTCAGAGATGCGGGAATAGCTCAGTTGGTAGAGCACGACCTTGCCAAGGTCGGGGTCGCGAGTTCGAGTCTCGTTTCCCGCTCCAAGGCGCGTTGGCAGAGTGGCCATGCAGCGGATTGCAAATCCGTGTACCTCGGTTCGACTCCGGGACGCGCCTCCATATTCAGCCCAGATGGTGAAATCGGTAGACACAAGGGATTTAAAATCCCTCGGCCGCAAGGCTGTGCGGGTTCAAGTCCCGCTCTGGGCACCATACAGAAATTCATTGAGTTTTCAGTGAGTTAGAGTTAAGAAAAGCCACCCTTGCGGTGGCTTTTTTCTTTGGTTTTCCGTGCATCAAAATCAAAAGTGGCAGCGCTGGTAGTCAATATCACCGGCGAGGATATTGTCAGCTCGTTGCCATAGCCGCAGTACCTGTGCCGGCCATTTTGTTTCTGACATCCATCGTCTTCTGATAGCTGTCCCATGCGCTTTTCCTGCTCTGTGTTGTGGCGCAGGTGCTGTTCCTGCCGTTGCAGTTGCTGGGTGGATAGCTGTAGTTGTTCAAACCTATTTTTCAATTGCCTGGCTTCATGTTATGCACGTTTAAGTGCTTCAACCTGTTGTCGTGTCGGGTTGCCGGAGGGGCTCATTTCGCGAGTGAGGGTGTTGCTTTGCGTCCATTTGTCCGGCCCGCTGTGGATTGGCCGGGTATCGTGATTGTACTCAATAACTCGTACACCGTGGTGATATTTTTGTGACATAGAAATTCCCTTTATTGAGATTTTCTATGATGTCACTGATGTGGCATTGTGTCGTGTCGCTGGTGACACAGAAGGCGGGAATACAACAATCAATTCTGACATTGCGGGCATAGAAAAGACTCCCTAAGGAGCCTCTCTTCAATAAATGAACCAGATAGGCCTGGTGACAACCTGCCCGGATTTTTTTTCACCAGCAGGAAACGCGGAAGCATTGCATTTTTTGCACTTTGATAGCGGTATAGTCAATCCCAGTGTTTGTCTTAGTTGTCTGTTCGTATAACATAACAAGCCATTTCTATATGTGCATCCGGATATCTTCAGTTTCAGCTATACGGAGAATGATGCCAACAAAGGTAAAGAGCCTCTGACGCGGTAAGATCTGGTGCTTAGTCGCGACACCTGAATCCACAGCATACTGCAATTTTATTTTTTGCTTCTGAAAGCAAATGTTGTTTTTCCCATTCGGATTTTACATGGTGGCTATGTGTTAAAACGGCATCGATATGACCTCTTTCCTTCTTCATTACGGGGTATCAATATGCAGTTATTAAGATACACATATAGCAAACCAAATTATTGGTTTGCTATACTTATTATCGTTTAAATGCTTTAGATATGCTTATGGATAATTTGTCAATATAAAAAAACAACATTGATATCAATAGTGTTAAGACTATCGATAATACTATCGATATTACCGTGTTATTTATACCTACCAGCATTAATGTATTTGATACTATATATATAGCACTCCAATGTACTAAATAAATTGGGAATGATAATTTTCCTAATTTTTGCAATATTTTTGCTGATAATACTTTTTTTATACCTGGACTTGAGACTACAACGTAAACAAATATGACACCGGCGATAGCATTTAACAGTGTGTATGTGTACTTACCAAAAAATAAGGTAAATATATAATAACTTGGCGAGTCTGAGTGAATGCCAGAAAAATATATGCCGATAAAAATTAATGGTAAATTAATTTTGTTTGGGAGGTTTTTTATATTTTTAAATATTAACATGCCAATAAGAAAGCAAAATATTCCACAAAATATATTAAAGCTTATTATTGAGCATAAAGCGGAGAATATACTCATTGAAATAATAGGTTTTTTTGTTCTGTATGAGATATACAAAAATATGGAACCATAAAACTCAATAGCCATAGTCCATAAAACAGGGTTATATTCTATTGAACCTCGAAGGTAAAATACAGAACGTACTGCACCATAATAAATTGCATTAAGTATACCCGGATTATCTACAGAGAGTGATTTATTAATTAAATTATCATCAATGCTTATATTGTATATCCGAATGATAGATATCATGAAGTAAGCTATTATACATGATGCAGCTGCAGGTATTGCTAATCTGACATACCTCGATATTATTAACTTTCCAGTACTAGTTGAATACTTTGAAGCTCCTATACTTAGCACTATTCCGCTCATTACAAAGAAGATATATACAGCTGTAGAGCCAGAATAAAAAAAACCAAAGGGGCTATTATGGAGCCATGATTGTATAACGTAGTCTTCTGGTATTTTAGATTCTCCAAAATTATGCAGATAAGGAAAATAAAGTAGTGTTATATGTGAAATAACAACAACAATACTGGCTATTCCCCTTAGCGAATCAAGATATGCAAGTTTCACCGATGAACCCATAAAAACATTCTCATTCTATAATTAAAAAGCAATTGTATTTTCACAATATTATACCATGATCATCTGTATGCTGTTGATACTACAAACGGATATAATTTAACTTCTTGGTGAGTGTTATAGTTAACTTATTGATATATAGTCTAAATCTATTCCCTTGATTTTTTGTGTAAAATGGTGTTAACCTATTGATATCAATATAATAATAAATAAATTTAAAATCCTCTTTGCAACACAAAGGGGATCGCATCGTTATGCCTGATGAAGTACAGGCTGATGATTCACTGTCTTATATTCAGGGCTATCACTACGATTATGAGCATGACCAGGCGACCGATCAGGCGGCCAAAGATATCGAACACAGGAAGATGAATAGTATATTTTATGATATTGCCGGTGTAGTAAGAGAAATACAGCTTTCCAGTATGCCGGTAGCATACAGGCGGAACTGAAAGCGGATATGACCAACGGTGATATCTGTGCCTATGCCCAAGGTGAAAGCGATAAGAAATTTCAGTTACCGGCTAATTATCTGCCCGCCGGTTGCAGCTATTCAAAAGCACAATCTGACAACCGTACATTTATCTGCTCACGATCATAATTTTGAGGGTTTGCATCAAGCTTTGATTACGGGATACTTACAGTGGCTCTTCGGTGTCTGTAGTAAAAACTTATATTATGCGGATGGATGGGGCGGGTAAGCTGATAAGATAAAGCAATGAAGGGCATAACCCTTCATTGCTGGTTTGAATTACTTAAATGGATTTTGGTATTTATCTAAATACCATTTTCCAAAAATAACTGATGCATAGTCGGTTAAATGTCCGACATCACGGTAAACAGGAATACCGTCAATATCTGTCAGACAGGATCCGTTATCACATTGAGTATCTTTAGGGTCAATCACTACCAGTGAAGGGTACTCTTTTTTAAGTGTCACAAATAGCTGACTGAACCATTCTTGTTCATCGCCGTTAAATGTGCCGGAATTACAATTGTTATTCCGGTAATCACGACGCAATTTTACATTCTGGTAAAAACAAGTCATAAAATTCTGTGGCATTGGGTTGATGGCTTTGAAAATAACCGGTTTTGCACCAGATTCTGTAATGATATTCAGTGCCTCCCGTAGTGCTTTTTCTGTACGTGATCTGGATTCTTTTACAGTTCTTGTATCACCTATCTGATTAATTACATTATCGCCGGCATAGTTAGCCCAGACCTCAGCAATAATGACATAATCATAATTCCCTGCTTTCACTTCATCATAATATTTTTGGGTATCATCATAGCAGCGTTGGTACACAGTATTTTTATAATTCCACCAGTCGTAAAGGTAGACGCCCGGTAGCGTCAGACAGGATGACGTTGCTTGTGCTTTTACATCCATATTGGCATCTTTTCCGACGACATCCATAAATCCCCAAAAATGATTGGAGTGTGAGTCACCAAATAAAAATGCTTTTTTATCCGCGTTTTTCTTTCCTGTATGGCAGACACCATCGGCTACTACACTATCATTACTAAGACATAATGAACGATTTTCATACTGATGATCTTTCAGTGCTTTTTCCATTTTCAGATACTCAGTTCCGAGTCTGAAACTGAATCCGGTGTTTTTTTCAGTAACTTTACTGAACACTAATGAAGTGATCACAGGAATAACGAATAAAATCAAAACGGTATACTTGAAGTTTAGTTTGGATTTTCTGAATTTATTTTCAATGTAACTATAGGAAATATAAGATAAAATTAGTGTAATTAGTATGGCTGATAATTTTTCGGTATCAGTTTCGAAATAACCGATATAACGTGCTGCAGCAAAAACAGGCCAATGCCATAAATAAAGGGAGTATGATATGGTACCAATAAAAACAATCATATTTATTGAAAGTACTTTATTTATGATGGTTTTGTTTTTTCCGGTGTAGATAATGATTGCCGCACAGATACAAACGCCTATAGTATAAAGGTTAGGATACCCGGGCAATACGGAATCACTGATTGCTATAAATAATAATATAAAAAAAGAAAATATAGATAGTATATTATCTGTTGTTTTTCTTCGTTTTTTTGTTTGAGGTATATAAGAAATAATCACCCCAATCATAAACTCAAAGATCCGGGTTGAGAATAAGTAGTAGCTTTTGGTTGGGTAATTACTTGATAAATATAATGATAAAGCCATGGTTAATAAAGAAATTAATAAAACAATACCTGCTTTGTTAAAATGATAACGATGACATAATCTATGTAACAAGAATAACGCTGGCGGCATAAAGAGATACCATTGCCATTCAATCGCCAGTGACCAGGTATGCAAAAGCGGAAGATATACAGAATCCTGTGCGGCATAACTTGTCGTTACACGGGAAAAATACTGATTAGATAAGAATAATGAGGTGTATTTCTCACTATTCATAGCATCAATATAATCATCGGGTAAATAAAGTATTGATGTTATCACCAAAACAAACAGCATTACCAATAGCAGTGCAGGCTGTAACCGCCAGAGACGGCGCCTGTAAAAATCAGAAAATGAAAAGCTATTATCAATAAGTTGCTGTCTTATTATTGATGAAATTAAAAATCCGGATATGACAAAAAATATATCAACACCAATAAACCCGGATGGAATTAAATTATCATAGCTATGGAATATCACAACGAAGAGAACAGCAATTGCTCTTAATCCATCGATATCTGATCTGTATTTAATTGACATAATAGTTAAGCTGTTATTCATATTAATTAATAAAAGTATACCACAGACATACTTTTACCTCTATAAACATCAACAGCTCTACATGGCCGGGAACAGCGATATTCTTCATAATAAAGGTAACTATATGCTGTGGGAGGATGTGCTCTCGCCACAGATCCGGAAAATAAACCGGACAAAAACGCAGTGGCCCAGACAACCGGGACATCAACAACAACACCATGAGCCAGAAAGCGATTACTGAGGCATTACAAAAAGCTGTTAATATCGACATTATTTACCCGGTAGGTGTGGTGATCTGGTTTGCACAAAGCAAGAACCCGGACAGCCTGTTTCCGGGCTCCAAGTGATCGTCTATCGGTGAAAATAAAACTATCCGGTTGGTGAACAGCAGCGGAAATGACAATGTTGCGCTGACAACTGCGCATTTACCTGCACACAGTTATGGTTTTTCAGGATTTACATCAAGCTTTGATTACGGGACTAAGACAATAAGCCATGGAGGGAGTTCCTGCTGGTGAAGGCGGACCGGCGGCGTGTACGTCGGGTACTAATTCAGCTGAAGGGCATAGCTACACTGTTGCGACAGGTGCTCATAGCCATAATTTTCCTGAACGACAGAAAATATGGTGAATAGTTTATCAGTATTAGTTGTTAATGCTAATGTAATCGGGGCGGTATCGTATAGGGTAATTCTGATGGGTAATTATAGCGGTATATGTGCATACCGCTATAATTTCGTGACTTATTTTCTTATAGCAGATTCAAATTCTTTAATGAACAGGTCATAATTCATGGTTTCTTTAGACCACTCCAGCGCACTTTTGCTAAATTGTTCATAATCTTCAATGATATTCATAATTGCTGATGTACATTTTTGAGGATCAATTAATTTAGGCGGTACAAGACAATCGTTAACAGGATCATAGACATCATGAGGAAAGTTAATATTTATCCCTGTTTCTTTGTAGTATTCTTCTGCTGAAATATCCGGGACGATACCAATACCACATATTTTATCTCTTACTGCTTCTGGTTGTCCATTCAATAAAGGGAATATGACTGGTACACCATTTGACATAGCTTCAATACATGATAAGCCGAAGGCCTCAGCAACGGGTGTACTGATATATATATCAATAGAGGAGTAAAATTTTTTCATATCATCCTGATAGCCAATGAATTTAATTTTTTCCTCTAACCCTAATTTAATAACTAACTTTATTAGGTCATCCTTTTGTTCACCATCTCCGGCTATAATTAACCTTGCATCTGTTCCCTGATCTGCAAGAGATTTAATACACAGAATTGCAATTCCAATACCCTTAAGGCCAACCAGCCGGGAGGCGACTCCCAAAGTAATAGGTTTTTCATTGTTAATCATTTTAGATGATAGCAATGGTTTTATTGGCAACCGGTTTATTACCGTATTTATCGGGCATGACAGATTAAATCTTAATTCCATGACTCTTTTTGATGCGTCAGAAACAGCAATGGCACAATCTAACTTTTTAAAAAAAGATATGGTTTTTTCATTGGCTTCATACTGCCAGGAGCAACCATGGTCATAGTAAACTAAAGTTGTATTTTGGGGCTTGTATGGTAATCGTGGTATAAAATCCCAAATGATAGTTATATCAGCCTTACTTTTCTTTATTTTTTGGACTAATGCAATTTTTCTTAAAAATGTTGGGTATTTTATTTTTGTATTACCGATAAAGTTTGAGAATTTAATTCTTAATGATGATACTTCATCTTTTATGTTTTTATTTATACTGTTGCTGGTGCATAATATTTCATTATCAAAAGAGCTGTTTTTTAAATATTCCAGAAAGAGACGTTCGGCACCACCAAATCCTTGTAAATTAATCAAATGTAATAATTTCATTCTATCTTTTCCTGTAATATTGTAAACTACATTAATTCTATATTAAATTTAATGAAAGAGCATTGTTCTTTTTGTTTTTTACTATCATTGCGGGAACACCAACAGCAGTTACATTATCAGGGATATCATGCACAACAACAGAGCCAGCTCCAATTTTAACATTATTTCCAATAGATACATTTTCAATAATACAAGTATGTGGTGCAATATAAACATTGTTTCCAATATTTGCTGCTTTCCCTTTATTTGACCCTATCGTTATTTGATGGCTTATATTAACGTTTTCACCAATGATTGCTGTCGGATTAATACATATACCGCCAACGGTTATATGTCCAATGTATAAGCCGCCACCAATAGATGTCTCAACAGGAAGGAATATGTTAAACTTTCTGCATTTTTTCCTATAAAAGAATCGTGATAGCTTCCGGATTGCTTTATTTCTGTGATTACTCAATCTGAACCAGAATAAAAAATTAAATGACTCATTTTTTCTGAATATTCTATAAAACGAATAAAATGTTAGTTTATTGCAGTATCTGGCAAAATCAGCAAACACTAATTTTTTTGTATCGTCATTATTGTACATATTCATGTTCATGGCCTTAATATCTTTCACAATATCATATCACATTTTTCGGTAGCCTATTGATATTCAAGCATAGAATAACACAATCTTATTGTACAATCATGATACAATTGCTTGAAATGATTCACGTAAGCAATGAATTTAAAAATTCCCCCTCCGGCAACGCTGTGCTGGTTCTGGCGGGGAGTCGTTTTCTGATGCCATTTCTCAATGATCTCCCCGGTTTCTGTGACTATCCGCTGATGCAGATCCTTTCTGCGCATATGTTTGCGGAACAAAACCAGATAACCATAAAGGCTATCCGGTTTTTACTGAGAAAATCAAAGTTCAGTAAATGTTGTTTTATCCAGGCAGTGTGCATAAACTTTGTATAAAAATACAAAATATAAAATCCCGAATGTGATTATTGACAGAATTGTCCACAGTATGATGTAACCGATCATTCCAGAAAGACTTATCTCACATTTGAGGCGGCAAATTCTGGTGTTATCACGTTTATCGACAACCTCAGTATTGTTCAGGATAAATTTTATGAGGTAATACGGAAACACCATCATGGCGAGCCCAAACGTAACAATGGACAGTAAAAGCCATATAATGAGATGGCCCAGTATATCTGTTGTGCCGGCCGTACACCGTAATTTTGCGTTTCGGAGATCGGGAGAAACCATTATTTATCTGCCTCTGTGGATTGAAATTAGTGCCTGCAGCATGTCTTTGCAGGTTAATGTCAGCGGTGGCGCTGTCTTCTGAATTAATAATTCCTGATAATTATACCGCCTGATAACGCTCCGTAAAGGCCAAATAATTTTGCGGTGAAGAGGGGCTATCACCACACCTCAGGCTATCAGTGGATAAACGCATTAAACGATTATAGCCCGAAAATGATAATCTGAGCCGGGAACCGTACTATTATTGCGGGTAAAAATACGGTTATCTGCTGATAAATACTCAGCAGAAATGAAAATAATGAAATAAACAAATAAAATTGAAAATGTAATGTATATCGTTTCAGTCAGTTATAAACAGGCAAGTAATATATAATATAAAAATGGTATTTATTTTAAAAAACAGAATGACAATACAAAGTCAGAGGTATCTGATGGATAACATATCACCGAATAATGTTCAGATCCTGGAGTTCGTGGAACGCCTGAAAACAGTAACAGGTCCTGAATTTTTTCATTATCTGAATGATAAAAAAGTCAAAACCACGTGTCTTATGTGCGGGCATAATGGCAGACAAATTATCGATGAAACACACTATACGACAGCGCAGGACAAACTGGATAGCAAGCCACCACAGACATTTGTCACTTTCTATTATCATACTCCGGGTATTCCGGCTGACAGTATAAATCATTACTATTATCGTCTTATTTGTGATAACTGTGGTTTTGTCTCCCAGCATAGTGCCAGATATGTCATAAACTGGCTGGATAAAAAAGAGCGTCGGGAACAGCAATTAACTGATAGTAAATGGAAAAATTCACCGGAAACTGTTATTGAAGAGCTGAACGAAGAATAACTGCAGCATAATGATACCGGGAGAGAATGCCCGGTTTTCTTTTTGTGTTTTCCGAACGGTTCTTTTTACTGCCATCTTCTTGTTCTGACATCAGAATGTTGTGATTTTTAAGAACTTTACTTTACCTTAAGAGCAAGGTTCAATGTCATACGCAGAATTACCTGCAGGAAAGGTAAACGGAGGGTGTATGGAAGACGGTTTAATGGTTATTGCAGGACTGGCACTTGTAGCTGCGGTTGCGGGTCTGATCAAGCCTTCTCTTGTGGGAATGAAAAGCCGTACAGGTGCATTATTGGGATATTTGATTATTTTTGTTATCTTTTTAGTACCTGCATTAATATTGATGCCTGATTAATGAAATATTATCTGAATTGTTCAGAGATTGTGGAGAGAACTTTATTAAATGTAAATATGGTAAAGTTATTTTCATCACATTGACCTTTCCCTTAGGGCAACCTTTATGATTAATTCCGTCAACCAGATATTAAAAAAGGAATGAATCATGAAAAAAACACTTATCCTCACTGCATTGTTATCCGGCATAATTACCTTTGGTGCTGCGGCAAATCCGGTATTATTAAGCGGTGATATGCATGCCGTTACCACGCCGGTACAGAAAGAGCTGGGTGATTCGATGATGCGTATGCATGATGATATGGCAAAAACATTATCCGAGCAAAATGCGGATATTGCCTTTGCGGAAGGTATGATTGCACATCATAAAGGCGCAGTTGAAATGGCAAAGATTGAACTGAAGTACGGTTCAGACCCGGAAATGCGAAAATTAGCTCAGGACATCATTGCCGCTCAGGATCCGGAAATAAAGCAGATGCAAAATTGGCTTAAGGATAATAAGCCAGCTAAAAAATAAAAATTCAATAATAATTACGGCATCTCTTTTTCAGATGTGCCGTTTTTTGTGTTTTTAGTGATGGATTTATTTATTAATCTCCATCCGGATCGCAAAAATAAATTTATCACGCTAAAATTTATATTTTGCTTGTAGACAAAATCCTTTCTGAGACATATTAAATATCCTGTGAATTGATGATGTACGACTCAATCTCTGATGAAGATTTCAGTATTATTATCAACCTGATTATTTTAAGAAAAGGATATTCTATGCCTGACCCGGAAATTATTGCTTTTTTTACAAAATACCCGGCTTTAAAAGAATCACCCGGGTTTTCCCGCCGGCACTGGTTATCTGATGCGGCGAAACGTGCGAAACAGCTGTCACTGACCACACATCCTCTGGCGTTCTCGCATCCCGGTGCCCGTAAACATCGTCACAAAAAAGTAAGTACAGTGCTGGCAGGTGCCGGTGTAAAAAAGAAAAATGATGGCTTCCTGCGATCCGGTAATGCGGAAGTTTCGCCGGATGCAGAAGGCAATGCGGCGGCACTGGAAATATACACATTTCTGATGCTGAGGATGCAGGATGGAAAGACGTTACTGACTCATCTGTGTGAAGAAAGTGAACTGGCAATAAAAATCCTGGGTAAAGAAGATTATCTGACATTACGCACTGGTTTTTTACAGATATTATCAGCAACAAAAACAACAGTAACCAGCCCGAAAATAAAGCAGGTGTTTTTTCCTGTACCGGATGACGGGAACACAACGGATTATCATTTGTTGTCGGTTCTGACACCGTCGGGGTTATTATTTGAACTGCGCCGCCGGCTTGAAATATCCGGTGTGTTTCCCCGCGATCTTGTTGTTATTCGTATCGGCGGCAGTAAACCACAAAATATTTCTGCACTTACTATACGCAATCAAGGAAAAGCCTTTTTGTTGTTGTCGATCCCGCCGGGAACGGTCTGTGCCGGAGATCCTTATCGTGTTCATTAATTATCTTCTGCTGAAAAATATAATGATTCAGAATGCGAATGCCTTATCCGGTGCACTGATTGCCGGTTTTCCGGCAGTCACTGCCTGGCTGGGATTTGTTCATGCACTTGAGCGAAAAGTGAGAGAAAAGGGATTTCCGTCAGTCAGGTTTAATGGCGCCGGTATTATCAGTCACGATTGTCATTTACGGTTGTATGCAGGATCAGGTGAATTGGCGTATTCCGTGCTTAATAACCGGAAGCCGCCTGATAAAAAAGGCAGAAATTCATCATTGATTGAGGAAGTATATTGTCATCTTAATGTTTCATTGTTTATCCGTGGTGAAAATACAGAAGAGAAAAATAAGGAATTTATCCGGGTTGTATCAGAGGCTATAAGAATACTGAAAATTGCAGGAGGTGATATCACGGATGCAGGTATTCCGGAGACAGGTATTATTCCGGACAATAAACAAGGATGGTGTGAATTACGACAACGCATAGCTCCCGGATATGCATTACTGGAACGACGGGATGTCATGATCAGGGCAATGAACAGCGGAATGGATGCAATGGCAGCATTACTGAAATATATCACGGTTCCCGGTTCGGGGCTGATTCCGGTGGTAACCGGCTATCAGGGGCTTTCTCCGCCGGGGACGGCGGAAAATGCCAGGGATGAAGGCATACCGCATCGCTTTGCGGAGAGTGTTATCACATTAGGTGAGTTCCGGCGGACAGATAAATTACGGAATCCTTCAGCTATGTTGTGGTGTTATCACTATTTACCTGATGACAATCTTTATCTGTGTCAGCAGAAAAATCATTAACGGAAAAGTATAAATGAAAGGAATCTGTAATATACCGTCCGTTTTATCATTCTCAAAAAAGCTTAGCCCCTCGGATGGCCTTTTTTCCGGAACATCACAGCAACCGGATTCTCCGGTTACTTCGCTGAATATACAGACGAGAACGGTACGCGGGACATGTGCTTTCCGCCGGACATCCCGCGGGACAGATAAAAGCAGGATATCTTCACCGGACATTCATGATCCGAATATTCAAAATATGGATTGTTGTATGCTCGGACCGGAGCAGGATGTGCTTATACTCCGTTTTTCACTGAAAATAACCGGCGGACTGCCATTTCCGGCTGCCTGTAATAATGAATGTTTTCGTCAGGATTATCAGGCCGTCATCAGAGATTATCTGAAAAGGGAACAGTGCAGGGAGCCATCAAAGCGGTATGCATATAACATTGCCTGCGGCCGTTTTTTGTGGCGCAACCGGATTGGCGCAGAGCATATTAATGTGGTTGTGGATAACCGCAGTACGGAAAAAAAGCAGCAATGGATATTTGATGCCGGAAAATACAGTCTTCGTCATTTTGAACAGACAGATAATTCAGTCAGAGATCTGG
The DNA here is from genome assembly GCF_051129855.1 of Morganella sp. Je.2.23. Classification (NCBI taxonomy): domain Bacteria; kingdom Pseudomonadati; phylum Pseudomonadota; class Gammaproteobacteria; order Enterobacterales; family Morganellaceae; genus Morganella; species Morganella sp. Je.2.23. The sequence continues at coordinate 1,844,495 of NZ_JBCPSQ010000001.1, read as the reverse complement.
GGGGGCATATTGCCGCAGCACTGAGCGGTGATGAGGGGGCCTTATCACTGGTTATCACGGCCAGAGTCAGAACAGGAAAAGGGCAGGAGGTTTATCCCAGTTGTGAATTTGTGGTGAATAAAAGAAAGGGCGGAAAAAGCCGGATACTCTGCAATATTGACGGAGCAGCGGGAATGCATTCACAAAAAATAGGCAATGCTTTGCGTTCTGTGGATACCTGGTACCCTGACTTTTCTGATTTATCAGCCGGGGCAGGTGTTATTGCCGCTGATCCTTTTGGTGCGGTAACACATCTGGGGGCAGTATTTCGTCCGCCGGGATCAGGGCAGGATTTTTATACACTTTTTGAAAAATGGGTCAGCGGGAAAACACTTCCGGCACATGAAGAAAATTATGTCGTGGCAGTGTTAATCCGCGGCGGGGTTTTCGGCTGCGGAGGGTAAGCGGGTGAGATTTTATCAGACAATTACTATCCTGCCGGATGCGCTGATATCTGTTGTATTTCTCCGCCGTCAAATCTGGCAACAGCTTCATCTGGTACTGACAGAGAATAAAACCGGTAAAACGGACAGCTCTATTGCCATTGCATTTCCGGATTACTGCCGTGAGCCGAAAACGCCGGGGAACCGCCTGCGGTTGCTGGCACAGGATTATGACTCATTGGCAATACCGGCAATCTCTGCCCGGTTGTCTTCATTTTATCCTTATATCCGGTTAAGCCGGATTTTACCTGTTCCGGAAAAAAATCAGCCGGTCAGTTATGTCCGTGAGCATGTAAAAGGGTTACGGCGTTTTCAGAGTACGGGGAACGGGCGGTTGTTTATTCCGGAAACATTACCGTTTATCTGGACTGAATCCTTGTCAGGTAAAGGCCGTCACCGTCCGTTTCCTTTTTTCATCAGAAAACTGGAGGCTGAGTTTACGGCGGAGGGGACGTTTACCTGTTACGGGCTGAGCCATAAAAAAACGGAAAACGGAGTGATTGCAACAGTACCTCACTTTTGAGGCTGTTTACTGCCACGGCGGCAGCTCAGAAATAATTATGATAAAAAAATAATGTACTGCCGGAAATACCCCTGCACTCAGACAGGCAGGGGCGGCAGCGCTTACTGTACCGGCGGAGAAATGGTCAGTGACGGTGTGACACTGTGAGAACCGGGATCAACAGTAAAATGGATATCGGAGGAAAATCGTTTTTTCGGTGCCAGTTCCCAGACGACGCGTACCGGGAATTCACCGTATTCGGTTGGCGTACCGTGCAGATTGCCGGTTTTATCATTAAAGCTCAGGCCGATATTGCGCCGGAAATAGATGCCGAGAATCGCGACCGCTTTGCCGTCTTCCAGTGTTGCGGTTACCGGCGAGCTGAAAGGTTCGAGTAAGCGGGCGCGGGCAATACTGACGCGGATTGCCGGTTGTCCTGGAGAGGAGGCCGTTGCCCCGGATGCTGTATTTTCAGGCGGTGCCTTTTCCGCGACAGTTGTATTTCCGGCAGACTCCCGCTCAGTATCCGGTGCGGCCGGTGGCGGACTCTCTTTTTTTCCTGCCGCAAACAGCGCTGTCAGCCCCCAGGGTTTTTGTTCTGTGGCCGGGGATGAGAGATATTCTTCCGGGTCTGTCTCTGACAGCGGATTGTTTTCTGTATTGAATGACCAGTCGTGATTCGGTACAGGCTCACTGACCGGGGCGGATGCGGCAGCAATCTGAGGTTGTTCCGGCTCCGGGAGTTCACCGATAACCGGGGTATCCGTTTCATCAGTGTCCAGGTCGTCAAACAGCCAGTTGCCGTCCTTCAGCGGATCACTGAGGGTGACAGGTTCCGGGAAGAGGGATGTATCACTGAATACCGATCCGGCTAACACTGTTGTTTCATCAGTGTTATCAGCAGCAGGCAGTGCAACGGATTTTTCTGCATTGCCGCCGGCAAAAATATTGTCGTCAGCAAAAACATTGTTGTCAGAAAAAACATTGTCGTCGGCAGAGCAATTGTCGTCAGCAGAAAAATTCAGTGGTTCAGCAACGCCGGATTCGCCGGTAAGAAAGGCATGCGGACCAAATATGGAAGATAAACGATCGATCTCTGCGGAGGCTTGTTCTTCCTCTGAGGCAGACTGCGGTACTGTAACAGTATCATCCGTAATAACCGGTGCTTCCTGATCAGAAGAAAGAATAAGTGGTTCCGGTTCAGCTGCAAAAAATGCGGAATGAACGGTATCAGTATTTGTATCTGTATCCGAAGGTGAGTCAGGGATTTCCGCCGGGGCGGAAAGCGTACTGTCACTGAGCGGGCAGCCCATCATCATTTGCGGGTTATTGCGCTCATATTCATCCCGGGCTGCAGACAGTGAGACGGTTATTTCGCGGTATTTAATGTCAACCAGACTGCTGAGAATGAGCAGGGCGGCGCGGATGGTTTCATCATCACACAATGCCGTGATTTCTGCGTTGCGGATTTGGTGTCCGGCCTGTTCAGCTAACAGGGCACAGATTGTCCGCTTCTGATCGGATGTTATTTCCATTAACGTTTCCCTCTGTGACGCACTGATTGTCACGGTTTTTAGAACGGAACTTCGGGTGGCTTCTGCTCCGGCACTGATTACAGGCCGGACGTGTTCCCTGAACAACGGATGCCGGGAAATTATGCGGTAATGATACGGTATAATCCTGTTGCCGAAATATGGGGTAAGTCTGATTGACGCAGAATGGCGCATAATAAAATAATGACAACCTTAATTATCCGAAATTATCATTATTTTATAAATAAGAAGAATTATCCCGGATACTCTGGTTGCAGGCTCCTGAACAGCTATATTTACCCGGCCCGCTCCGGCAGGAAAAGGCACGTAAACAGCATATGCAACGTTTTTTATGATATTAAACAAAGATTCAGGCATCGCTGATTGTTTCTGATGCGAAGGTCGCTAAGATAGGTATTCCACTTAAGGAAAAGCGGCAGTGCGGGTAAATCTACCGGAGGAGACGGCGGAGTGTCGTATCGTGCATTTTTTCAGCCTGTAAAAACCCTGACACAAGCGCAGCGTCAGGAAATGGCCTCACTCTATTTTATGTATTACACCGGCAGTGACGGTGTTCAGTTTTTGTCAGATCTCGATCATAAACAGGAAGTGCTGTTTCTGATGTCGGGTGATGAAATGGCCGGGTTCAGTACTCTGCAGTTTTATTCGTTCCGCGGACACCGGATTGTTTATTCCGGCGATACAATTGTGCATCCCGCCCACTGGAAACAGCAGACACTGCACGGTGCCTGGCTGCGGCGTATTGCGCTTCTGCGCAGCGAACATCCCGGGGAGCGGGTATTCTGGTTCCTGCTGGTAAAGGGGGTGCGCACTTACCGGTATATGAGCACACTGGCACAGACTTTCTATCCGCACCGGAACGGTAATATCAAAGAACCGGAACTGGCGCGGCTGGCAGCAGAACTGGCAAAAGATAAATTCGGCTTACTCTATAACCCGGTACGTGGTGTGGTGGAATGTCCGTCATCATTCGGTTATCTGAGCCGTGAAATGGCAACGGTTACTGACGCGCAGCGCAGCAAACCGGATGTCGCGTTTTTCCTGCATAAAAACCCGCACTATGTCTGCGGTCATGAGCTGGTCTGCTTGTGTGAAGTTTCTCCTGAGAATGTGGCAAAACGTTTTCAGCCTCTGTTTGAAGATCCCGGTGTTGAGTTCTGCTATGGATAATGCATGGCAGCATTTCCGGGCCGGTACGCCTCCTGTGTTGTCTCCGGGTTCACTGCGTGAGAGACAGTTCCGCTGGTTATCTGCCTGTCTGGCTGATAATGCGGCGTGTGAATACGGGCGGCAGTATCATTTCTCATCTGTAAAATCCGTGGCGGATTATCAGCAGAACGTCCCTCTGACAACCTATTCTGAGCTCAGTCCTTTTATCACCCGTATGACGGACGGGGAAGAAAATCTGCTGTGCAGTGCGCCGGTCCCGGCATTTGAACTGACCGGCGGCAGTCACAGCGGCGGTAAACTTATTCCCTATACTGCCGCCGGATTAACCGATTTCCGTCTCGCTGTCACCGGCTGGCTGCATAACGTTATCCGCCGTTTTTCACTGACCTCCGGCCATGTTTACTGGGCGCTCAGCCCGGCAGTGACACGAACGACAAAAACACCCTGTGGTATTCCGGTCGGCGGCGGTGATGCGCTCTATCTGGGCGCGGATAATCTGGCGGCGTTCAGTGAATTATCCGCAGTACCGCTGACACTGTCACAGGTTGAGGATGCAGCCGACTGGCAGTTACTGACCCTGATTTATCTGCTTCAGTGCCCCGGTTTACGTCTGATCTCAGTCTGGAGCCCCGTATTTTTATTTCCGCTGCTGACAGCCCTGGACTCACGGCAGGAGGCTATATCTGTATTGCTGCGTGATGGCGGAGTGCTTGCCGGTCATTCCCTGAAGGCGGACCCGGCGGCTCTGGCGCGTTACCGGCAGTATCTGCGGGAGCATAAAACTGCACTGTTATGGCCGCAGCTGGTTCTGATCAGCTGCTGGGATCAGGCGGCATCCGCCTCACCGGCACAGGCGCTGATGGCTCACTTTCCCGGCGTGACACTCCAGGGAAAAGGGCTGCTTTCCACTGAAGCCGTGATCACGGTTCCGTCTGACTGCGGCGATCCGCAGCTGAGTGCAGACAGTAATTTTTATGAATTCCGGCATAGCAGCGGGCAGATATATCTGGCGGATGAGCTGATCCCCGGTGAAACATACAGTGTGATTGTCACCACCAACAGCGGGCTGTACCGCTATCAGACAGAGGATCTCGTGTTGTGTACCGGTCATACAGCGGAAGCTGTTCCGCAACTGCGTTTTTGCGGGCGTGACGGTATATGCAGTGATCTGGTCGGGGAAAAACTGACCGAACCTTTCGTGTGTGGCGGATTACCGGCATCACAGGATTTTGCCGCACTGGCAGCGGATGAACGGGGCTATGTGCTGCTGCTCAGTGATACCTCTGTCAGTGATATACAGGCTCAGGCGTATTGTGAGGAAACCGAGCGCTACCTGTGCACCAATCCGCAGTATCACTACGCCCGCCGCATCGGACAGCTTAACCCGCTGACATACCTCCGCCTGCATAAACCGGCGGAGCACTATTTTCACCGGCAGCTGCAACGGGGAAAACGGCTGGGGGAGATAAAAATCCCGGCTCTGCTGACCCTGCCTGACTGGCGTGCCATGTTTGATATCAGGGAGTTTTCGTGACGACACAGACTGTTTATACGCCGCAGCGGCCGCTGGATCTGGTGCTGCTTTCGCCGAAAGGGCCGCTGTACCGGAAACGGGGCGGGATCTTCAAACGCTCGCTGCGTTATCAGCCGCTGACGCTGACCACGCTGTCGGCGCTGGTGCCGAAATCCCTGCCGGTCAATATCCGTCTGATTGACGAAAGCATTGAGGAACTGCCTGAGGATTTCACCGCAGACCTGGTGGCGATGACGGTGATCACCGGCAACGCACCGCGGGCTTATGAACTGTCAGCTCAGATGCGGGCGAAAAATATTCCGGTGGTACTCGGCGGGCCGCATGTCACATTACTGCCGCAGGAAGCATTACAGCATGCTGATACGGTCTGCACCGGGTATTCCGAGCAGAGCTGGCCGCAGCTTATCCGCGATTTTATGGCGGGTAATATGCAGCGTGAATATCGCCAGGGTGCGGATTTTACCCTTGATATCCCGGGTCTGCCATTCCCTGAGCGTGAGCGCTTCGATGCGAAGCACTTTCTTACCCAGGGGGTGTTTGAGGCGACCCGCTCGTGTGCGCATAACTGTGAATTCTGTGTTGCGCCGAGTGCCTGGGGACGTAAACAATTCCAGCATCCGGTGGAATGGGTTGCTGAGGATATCCGCCGTTATGTGGAACGTACCGGCAAGCGGAAAGTGATTTTTGTCGATCTGAACCTGGTGTCAGATATCGGCTATGCCAAACGGCTGTTCACCGCACTGATCCCGCTGAACATTCAGTGGTTCGGTTTATCTACCGTGCTGATTGCTCATAATCATGAATTGATGGAGCTGATGGCCCGCAGCGGCTGCAAAGGGTTACTGCTGGGGCTGGAAACCGTCAGTGACGGCAGCCTGAAAGATGCCGGGAAGAAATTCAACGGTTCGGTGGATTATAAAGAACTGATCGGCGATCTGCACCGGCTGGGAATTGCGATTCAGGGCTGTTTTGTGTTTGGTCTGGATCACGACACCACGGATGTGTTTGATCGCACGGTTGATCTGGCTATCGACGCAGGGATTGATTTACCGCGCTTCTCGGTTCTGACGCCGTTCCCGGGCACGCCGCTGTTTAAACGCCTTGAGGAAGAGCAGCGGATTTTAACCACGGACTGGTCGCTGTATGACGCACAGCATGTGGTATTCCGTCCGGCACTGATGAGTGCGCGGGAGCTGGAGCTGGGGCACGAACGTGCCTGGAAAAAAGTGTACCGTTACCGCAGTATTGCTAAGCGGTTGTGGCAGGCGCGTAACTTTAAGCCTCTGGCGCTGACCGCAAATCTGGGTTACCGCTTCTATGCGCATCATCTGCATCAGTACTATACCTGTGACTGGCCGGTTGAGCACCGTCCGGCAAAATCAGGCAGTCACTGATGCGGCTGACGTTTATCCATCCGGCAATCGGCCACCGGCGCGATGAAACCTATCTGCGTTCCTGGCAGATGGAGCCGCTGCCTGTTGCGGCGCTGAAAGGGCTGACACCGGCAGATATTGAAACCCGTTTTTATGACGATCGTCTTGAACTGATCCCGTTTGATGAACCGGCAGATCTGATCTCAATTTCAGTTGAAACCTATACCGCAAAGCGGGCTTATCAGATAGCCAGTGAGTACCGGAAGCGGGGTGTGCCGGTACTGATGGGCGGATTCCATGCCACGCTGATGCCGGAGGAGGTAAAACGTTTTGCGGATGTCATTATCACCGGGGAGGCTGAGTCAGTCTGGGAATCGATGATTGATGATTTACGCCACGGCACACTGCAGCGGGAATATCACGGAACACAGACCGATCTGCGCAGTATCCGTGTTGACCGCTCTCTGTTTGCGGGGAAACGTTATTTACCGATTGGCCTGGTGGAAACCGGGCGCGGCTGCCGCTTTCATTGTGAATTTTGTGCGGTACAGTCGTTTTATCAGCAGCGTTACCGGCGGCGCGATCCGGATCATGTGCTGCGGGAGTTATCAGAACTGAAAGGCACAAAAAATTTGTTTTTCTTTGTGGATGATAATTTTGCGGGCAGTCTGCGTGAGAGCCGTGAATTTTTGCCGGCGCTGGCGAAAGCCGGGATACGCTGGGTAACCCAGATGAGTATTGACGCCGCGCATGATGAAGAGTTTGTCCGTGCGCTGTCGCAGGCAGGATGCAGAGGGGTTCTGATCGGTTTTGAATCCCTGAATGAAGCTAATCTGCGGCAGATGAAAAAAGGTTTTAACACCATGAAAGGCGGTTACAGTCAGGCGCTGGCCAATCTGCGCCGCCATCATATAGCAGTATACGGCACATTTGTATTCGGTTATGACCATGATACTCCGGACTCATTCAGCGAGGCGGTTGCGTACGCCCGTGAACAGAGTATGTATATCGCGGCATTTAACCATATGACGCCGTTCCCGGGGACGCCGCTTTATGCGCGGCTGGCGCAGGAAAACCGCCTGCGCTATGAACACTGGTGGCTCGATGATAACTACCGTTACAACGAGCTGCCGTTTTATCCGGCACAGCTGTCTCCGGAGGCAGTAACGCAGGGGTGCCTCTCAGCAAGGAAGGCATTTTACAGTTCACGTTCGATTCTTCAGCGCAGCTGGCGTAACCGGGGCGATTTTTTTATGTTTCGCAACTATTTCCCGATTAACTGGCTGCATCACCGTGAGATAAGCAGCCGCAACGGCTACCCGCTTGGTGATGAAAATTGGCAGGGTAAATTAGCAGAGGTTAAATGATAGAGGTTATCGACGCGACAACGGAGCACATCGCGGATTTACTCGGGCTCCTCGAAGATAATGCCATGCAGGGGGACTGGGAGCTGGTGATGACCCGGCGGCCCGGTTATTTTTCCCCGAAAGATGATTTCGGCGAAGTCTATCCGGCACTGGCAAGAGACGGTGACACGCTGATCGGTATGTGTCAGCTGACGGTGCAGAAAGGCTGGGTTAACGGCGAAGAGGCGCGGATGGGTTATCTCAGCAGTTTGCGTGTTGTGCCGAAATACCGTAATCACCTGAAAGTGTTACAGGCCGGATTTTCCTGGCTGCGGCAGTTGCCGACACCGGATCACTGTTACACCAGTATTGCGGAAAATAATCTGCTGGCCAGGCGTCTGCTGGAACGGGGCGTGGAAGGCTTACCGCTTTACCGCCCTCTCAGCAGCATGAGTACGCTGGCGATCAGCAAGAGCCGGGGTAAAAACCGCGGATTATGGAAAGTGGTACCGCCGGAAGATTACACGGATGTGATCCGTTTCTTTGCGGAGGAATCCTCCTCCCGTCAGCTGGCACCGGCGCTGAATCTGAAAGCCATGCAGCAGACCGGCATCACCGTACTCGGCAGTTATCAGAACGGACAGCTGGTGGCCTGCGGTATGCTCTGGGATCAGCGATCATTCAAACAGGTTATTGTGGCCGGTTACTCCGGCAGAATGAAGATGCTGCGTCCGCTTTACAATGCGTTTGCCGGGATGACCCGGCGGCCGCAGATGCCGGAGGCCGGGGAAGTGATCCCGCAGAGTTTTCTGTCGTTCCTGGCCTGTACGGATGATACCAAACTGCCGGATCTGATTGAGGAAGCCCTGCTGCACTGTACCACACCGATTATGACAGTCGGGCTTCCGTCCGGACACATCTGCACCAATGATGTGATTAAACGTACCGGTGCATCGGTTTACCGTACCCGGATTTACGGTGTTGATCTGACGGCTGCGCCGCAGTGGGACGGCCGGATTGTGTGGCCGGAGATAGCTCTGTTGTGAATATCGTGCTTATCTACCCGAATATGGGGGATTACCGCACGAAAGATGCTATGACACCGCTGGCGATGGGGATCCTGGCGGCGTTGTCGCCGGGGCACCGGGTGACATTTTATGATGACCGGCTGGATATCATCCCGGATGAACTGCCGGAAGCGGATTTAATTGCCATTTCGGCGGAAACGTTCACGGCACAGCGCAGTTATCAGCTTGCTGACCGGTTCCGCCGTCAGGGGAAAACCGTGGTGATGGGCGGTTACCATGTCACCTTTATGCCGGATGAAGCGTTGCAGCATGCGGACAGTGTGCTGCTCGGCGATGCGGAAGGGGCATGGGAACAAATGCTGGCGGACTGTGAACGTAATGCGCTGAAGCCCAGTTACCGGGGGGCGCATGACCGTCCGCTTGCCGGTTGCCGTATTGACCGGACTATTTTTGAGGGCAAACGTTACGCCCCGGTGTCGCTGGTGCAGTTCTCGCGCGGCTGCCGCTTTGCCTGTGATTTCTGCTCTATCCATGCCTTTTATCCGGAAGGGGTACGCACCCGGCCGGTTGATGAAATGCGGGATGAAATTTTATCCCTGCCTGCAAAACGGTTCCTGATATTTGTGGATGACAACCTCTTTGCCGGTAAACGGGCACTGAATGAACTGCTGGCGATGCTCACACCACTGAAGCGCCGCTGGGGGTGTCAGATAAGCATTGATATTGCCCGTAATGAGGAAATGCTGGATAAACTGGCCGCTGCCGGGTGCTGTTTTGTGCTGATCGGTTTTGAAAGCCTGAATGAAACCACGCTCAGGCGGATGGGAAAATCCCGCAGCCATACCGCGAAGGATTATGCCGCTGTGCTGGCGGCGCTGTACCGGCGCGGCATATGTGTCTACGGCACCTTTATTTTTGGTTACGACGAAGACACACCGGAAACTATCCGCAGTACGCTGGCCTTTGCGGAAAGCAATAAACTGGCGATTGCCAATTTTAATCTGCTGATCCCGACACCCGGCACGGCGCTTTATGCGCGGCTGGAGGCTGAGGGGCGGCTGATTTATCCCGCCTGGTGGCTCGACCCGGATTTTCGTTACGGCGAACCGGCTTTCCGGCCGGGAGGAATGAGTATTGCGGAGCTGGCTGACGGATGTTTCTATGCCCGTACCCGCTTCTACCGTTACCCGTCCATTATCCGGCGGCTGTGTCGTTCCGGCAACTGGCGTACTCAGCTGGTTGCCTGGCTTTACAATATCGCCTCGCACCGGGATATTGCCCGCAAGCAGGGAAAACGCCCGGGAGGAAAAGAGTGAAACTGATACTGATTAAACCGAATATCGGCCGTCAGGAACACAGCCTTTATGTGGATGAGGGGCGGATGGAGCCTCTGATGCTCGGCGTGCTTGCCGGTCTGACCCCGCCTGACGTGGACGTGGTACTGTATGACGACCGGATGGAAGCCATCCCGTATGATGAACCGGCGGATCTGGTCGCTATTACTGTGGAAACCTTTACCGCCCGCCGTGCCTATGAGATTGCGGCAGAATACCGCGCCCGTGATGTCCGGGTGGTGATGGGGGGGATCCATGCCACATTGCTGCCGGAGGAAGTGGCACAGCACTGCGACAGCGTTTTTACCGGTGATGCGGAAACCCGCTGGACAGAGATGATCCGCGATGCGGAGAAAGGCCGTCTGAAGCCGCGTTATGATGCCCCGGCCGGGATCGGTCAGGTCGACCACAATTTATGCGGCTGTCTGCCGCGCCGTGATATCTTCCGCGGAAAAGGGTATCTGCCGATCAGCCTGATGCAGTTTACCCGCGGCTGCCGTTTTGCCTGTCGTTTCTGTGCTGTCAGTCGCTATTTCGGGCGTCAGCACTATATTCGCCGGATCGATGAAGTGGTGCGGGAGATTGAAACGCAAAAACCGAAATTTATCTTTTTTGTCGATGACAATATTGCCTCTGATCACCGGGAACTGAGTGAGCTGTGCAGCGCACTGACGCCGCTGAATGTCCGCTGGATAAGTCAGGCGAGCCTGGATATGACCCGCAACCGCCGTCTGATGTCACTGTTACAGCAGAGCGGCTGCTGGGGCAATGTGATGGGGTTTGAATCCATCAACCCGGACAGTCTGCGCGATGCGCGAAAATCGCCGAATATGCGGACATTTTCACAGTATCGCGAGGAAATTTCAGTATTACGGGACTTCGGATTGCAGACCTGGGCGGCGTTCACCCTGGGATATGATCATGATACAGCAGAGACCGTGGAAGATACGGTGGAATTCGCGCTGAAAAACCGTTTTGCGTTTGCTGCCTATAACATCCTGATGCCGTATCCCGGCACGCCGCTGTATCAGCAGCTGGCGCAGGAAAACCGTCTGTTGTTTGACGGAAAATGGTGGCTGCATCCGGAATACCGCTTTAATCAGGCGGCATTTCAGCCGGCCCGGATGAGTCCGGAAACCCTGACTGAACTGTGCCACGCGGCGCGCAGCCGTTTTAACAGTGTACCATCGATTATCCGGCGTTTCTCTGACCTGCGGCTGACTCTGCAATCCTTATCGCGCATGGCCACATTCTGGCGTTATACCCTGTTATTCCGCAAAGAGGTGCATAAAAAACACCGGATGCGTTTTGGTTTGAAATAAGGAGGGTGAATGAATACCAGCCCGGATTCTTTTTCCCGCCGTGTGATCAGCTATCTGCTGTGGTGTATTCCGGTCAGTGTGGTGTTTTTCACGGTTTATCCGCTGATGAATGCGTATACTGCCGGACGTGCAAGTCTGTATTCCCTGTGGTTTCCGGCTGAGCTGCATATCCCGTTTGTGCCCGGTTTTATCTGGGTGTACTGCTCGTTTTACCTGATTATTCTGATGCCGGTTTTGTTTCTGCCGCGCCGTGAGCACCGGCAGCTTGCACTCTCGTTTATTGTGATGACCCTGCTGGGCGGCGTGATCTTTTTTCTGTTTCCGGCGCAGCTTGGTTTTGTGCGGCAGGTGCCGGAATCTCCGCTGTATCAGACGATGTACACGACACTGTTCGCACTGGATCACCCGCATAATCTGGTGCCGTCCCTGCATGTCGCTTGGTCATGTGCTGCGGTGCTGGCCGTTATCCGGCATACCGGGCGCGGGCTGACGCTGTTTTTTCTGTTATGGCTGGTACTGATTGTGCTGTCTGTGCTGCTGGTTCACCAGCACCATGTGGCGGATGTGGTCACCGGCCTGCTGTTGGCGGTAACGGTTACCTATATGATGAGGAAATATTGATGAAAAGGATAATTATCAGTGCATTAATGATATTCAGTTTTTCGGTTTACGCACAGCCGGGTGAAGAAGACGGCGCTATCCACGATGAACTGCGGCAGGTCATCGGCACAGTGGAAACAGCGATCAACAGCGGCGATTATGACAAAATGCTGCCGGTGATGAGTGAAAACCTGCGTGCCACCCCGATAACCCAGGAGTTTATCTCCGGCAAAGCGGCGATAAAACCGTATTTTGAGTCCTGGTTCGGGCCGGACAAGTTCCTGAAAAAACTGAATATCAGTTTTAACGCCGATGTGGTGACCGAATTATCCCCGGATAAAACCTGGGGGGTCGCCTATGGTAAAGGAATGGAAAAATATCAGCTCAGCGATGGCCGGACCTATGATTTTCCGACCCGCTGGACCGCGACGGTGGCGCTTGAGGACGGTGCCTGGAAAATCCGCACCATTCATATCGGCACTGATTTCACGGATAACCCGCTGCTGAATGAAACCCGTAACGCCTTACAGGGCATGATGTACGGTGCGGGCGGGCTGATTATTGGTTTGCTGGCCGGTATTGTGCTGTTCCGCCGTAAAAGTGCGGTAAAACCACAGACAGACGCCGGGAAGAAACAATAGTTTAATAAAACAGCAGGTTATGTCGCTCGCCGGGTAACGGGCAGGTGAACGAAAAGCATGCGCGTCATGGATGACGCGCCTGAGCTTACAGGGATGTATTTACAGCGACTTTTCGTTTTGCCCGTTATCAGACGTTTCACGGACTGACAGAAATCACCGTCTTTTTTCTTCTTCCGGCGGAAATACAAAATTCAGATCTGCCGGTGCTCCCATCTGCGGTGCAGGCCGCACGCCATAGCGCCACATAGTGAAATAGACACGCCAGAAAGTCGGACGCGGCTGGTCATCCACCAGCGACGGCAGTTCATACCACGGTGCCTGCGGGTGCTGGTGGTGAGCGAGATGGCAGTGATAATTCAGTGCCAGCCAGCGGGAAACCGGCAGTACTTTCAGGTTCCACGCACCGTTCATCACATCGCGGGGGCTCCAGGCGTGATCCGCATATTGCAGTGCTGACCAGTGCAGTGCAAAAGCCCACAGGCAGAGCAGATAACCGGTCACACTTAAGTCCAGCACCCAAAACAGCAATGCCTGCCAGAGAAACGCACCGAGCAGTTCACTCCAGATGGTCAGCGGCGGCAGTTTTGCCAGTTCCGGGACTTGTGAGCCGAATCCCAGCGCCGGTGCGATTTTAGTGACAAACAGCCGGGAGCGGTAGACGCCCGGTGCAATAAACCAGATCAGATTACCCAGCAGCACACAAAAATAGTACAGCCCGAGCAGATTTCCGCCGTACATCCAGACATTACGCAGCCAGCGCGGCTGGCCCGGCAGATAATAATCATACAGCTCTTTATCTGTCCGGTTATTTTTATGGTGATTCAGGTGTGCGCGGCGTTGCAGGGTAAAGGAGGTCGGAAATGCCCATGCGGCAATAATCCCGATAGCCCGGTTACCGGCGGCAGAGCGGGCGGCCACACCATGTACCGCTTCATGCAGAATGGCAAACGGCATATTGTTGATCAGCATAAAACCGATCAGCGCGGGCAGGGCATAATACCAGGCGAGATGACTGACTCCCCATAAACAGGCCGCTGCTGCGGTCATCGAAAAAACCAGCAGAATACTGTTGAGTAAAAGACGCATCAGTCTGTTTTCCTTGTGTTATTTATCACTACTGCCGGGTTGAACAACCCGGTTTTTTCATGGCGTAACCGGCGGGCATACAGCCGGAAGCCCAGATTGGCCGCCAGACGGATAAAACGGCTGCCCGGGCGGCGGAATACCCGGCGCAGAATGGCCGTCAGGCGGTATGTTTCCCGCCAGGCTTCGTGCAGCAGGGATTGCAGGGTTTCCGGTGACATATTTTGCGGCTGAAAAACCACATGTTCGTTGTCATACAGACTCAGATCCTGCGTGATTAACCGGTTTTCTTCTGCCATCCTTTGCCACAAACGCGTACCCGGCAGCGGTGTGAGGACGGAAAAACGTACCAGATCCAGCCCGAGGCCGGGGATCTGCCGTATCGTGTCACGGATACTTTCCGGTGTATCTTCATCAAACCCGAGCACAAAACAGCCGAGTGCGGCAATCCGGTTATCGCGCAGCCGCCGGATCTGACGGCGGTATTCACTGACCTGGTTACAATTCTTGCCGGTGGCCGCCATGGTTTGCTGACTGAGGTTTTCCAGCCCGATAAGCAGCCCCTCACAGCCGCTGTCACGCAGCGCCCGGAATACCTCGTCGTCATCTGTCACATTCAGCGTCGCCAGTCCCGACCAGCGGATTTTCAGCGGGATCAGCGCCCGGAACAGTTCCAGGCTGTACTGCCGGTTGGCATACAGGTTCGGATCGAGAAATATCCAGCGGCGTTTGCCGCTTTGCTTTATTTCATCAATGACTTCGGCGACCGGACGTGCCGTGCCTTTTCGCCCCCACTGATGTTGCACAGAACAGAATTCACAGCCGAGCGGACAGCCCCGGTCAGCAATAATGGTGGCGATATTCATATAAGCACGGGATGGCAGCAGATCACGGCGCGGTACCGGCCCCGGCAGAAAGCCGCGTTCCGGGCGGTGCTGATAGCGCGGCTGCGGATGTCCGTCAGCCATATCCTGCAAAAACTGCGGCCAGATATATTCACCGGCACCGATAAGTACGGTATCCGCATACTGTGCGGCTTCATCAGGCTGCAATGTGGCATGTGCGCCACCCATCGCGGTTCTTGCCCCGCGTTCACGCCAGTAGCTGCACAGCGCATAAGCCCGGGGAGAGGAGGAGGCTGTGGCGGTGACCACCACGAGATCAAAATGTCCGCCGGTGACGGGCGGGGAAACGCCTTCATCACAGAGGGTCAGTTGCACATTCAGGTGCGGGGGAACCAGAGCGGCGAGGGTGATAAGCGTCAGCGGGGCATAGCTGATTGCCACGGAAAATGCACTTTTCCGGTAGCGGTAAGTCCTGTCAAACGGCAAAATCAGTAATATTCGCACCGGTGCTTCCTGCTCCGCAGATGACACATGGTCTTTCACAATGGCACAGCACGCACCGGGACGCACTGTGCCGGATCAAAGATCAGGCCGTAACGACCTCAAGGACAGAGATATAGCATTCTGTCGGGATGAGACGGTTTATTTTCAGTCCGGCTTCAGCCAGCAGTGCCTCAAATTCCGGAATTGTGCGTTCACCACCACCGGGCAGAATAGCCATACAAAGTATCCCCATACCGTAATGGGCTGACGGGTTGGTTTCCGGATGCACAATGGATTCGATAATCAGCAGTTTACTGTCCGGTTTCATGGCGTTGCGGCAATTTTTCAGTACGGCGAGGGCATTGGTATCATCCTGATTAAAAATGACTTTTTTCAGCAGATACATATCCGCCTGCGGCACGGATTTAAAAAAATCACCGCCGTTCAGCGACCAGCGGGAATCATCCCCCAGCTGAGACAGATATTTATCTGATACCACATGCGGGCTGTCAAACAGGGTGGCGGTCAGTGTCGGGTCACTGCGTAAAATCCGCAGCAGCAGAGAACCTTCACCGCCACCGATATCGGCGATATGACACGCTGACGGGAAGTTATAAGCACGGGTCACAAAATAGTTTTCCATCTCCGACAGGGCGGACATCCCCGACGGGAAATTATAGCTGTCGTCACAGTTGGGTTTGGTGGCCTGATATTCATAGAAGGTTTTGCCGAACAGTTTTTTAAAGTTCAGTTCGCCCCGGACCGATTCATTAAGCTGACCGATGGTTGACCAGTACGTATTGTCAGTCAGTGTCAGTACCGCATCCCGCTGTGAACAGGGGTGATCCCTGCGGAGAAATTCCGCATCAGGAGAAAGCCGGTAATCATCATTACCTGTACCGGTGAAAATACCGTTCAGCGCCAGCATCCGCAGTATACGGCGCAGATTATCCGGGTCCGAGCCGGTGCGTTCTGCCAGTACAGCGACAGAGAGCGGGCCGTCAGCCAGATGGTCGGCAATATTCAGCTCTGCCGCAACCCGCAGACAACCGGGCAGCGCCAGCCCGAGGGCGGCATTCAGGATACGGATGACGGATTGCTCTTCCGCCGGACTCATCAAATCCGGTTCAGTATAAGACATAGCGGTAACTCCTTTCAGACATGAAATAACAGGACTGGTCAGAGTGCCTGCTGAGGCATACAGCACTCTCTATGTTAAGTGAAACTAAACAATAGAGGGAGGATAGCTCAGCAGCAGGAAATTACCGTATCGGAATATGAAGTATTATTAATTAATGATAAGTTAATCAACTATTCAGTTGTGAATGAATCTGTTTCTGCTGATCCGCAGACCCCGCATCATACATAACCAGGCGCAGGCCGAAACCCCGATCAGCAGCAGCCACAGGGTGTTTGGCGGGAAATAGGTCAGCACACCACCGGTGAGCAGCGGGTTAAATGCACCGCCGAGCCAGCCGAGGGATTGTGCGGAAAAGTAACTGGATTTCATGCCGTCGGGAGCAATGTTGTCGATCAGCATATATTCTCCCGGTGCATAAATCAGTTCGCCGAGAGTAAAGACAAAAGCAGCCAATCCCCAGAAGACAAGATTACTGCCCGACATCATAAATCCGGCGAGTCCGCCTATAAAAAAGAGAGTACCGAGTGTCATCAGTTTTTGCAGATTTTCCGTGCTGATCCGGCGGCCGACCATGTATTGCAGTGAAACCACAACGGCAGCATTGACCGGCAGAACCACACCGATCACCTTTTCCGCCAGCGTGGAATCAGCCACTGTCAGAACATACTGGGAAATACAGGCGGAAAACGAACCGAACACCAGTGAGCCCATAAAAGCAGATAGCGTGAACCAGAGCAGAGCTTTATCGTGCAGCATCACAGAAGGCTGCCAGGCAGTGCTGTTGCTGCCGGAGGCGGAAGGCGGCACACTGCGGACAAAGCGCTGAATAAAGAATATCGGAAATGAGGCGGTACAGGCTGCCAGCCAGAACGGCAGATCGGCGCTGTACATCAGCAGTCCGGTACCGATTGGCGGGCCGACAGTCCAGCCCATATTGACGAAGGTATAGTTCAGGGAAAAAACTTTGGTTTTACGTGCGGGCGGCAGCGTATCGGCGAAATAGGCTTTCAGCACTGTGGCAAATACAGAATAGGCGCAGTTAATCAGTGAAAAGAAGACGACGACCAGTGCGATATTGTGTGTCAGCGGAATAGCAATAAAGCCGGCGATATAAACCACAATTGCCATCAGCATATAACGCTTTTTATCAAATTTATCGGCAATAATGCCAAAGCCAAGACTGAACAGTACACCGGTTGTCAGGGCGACAGTCAGCGCAACCCCCACCTGATCTACCGCCATGCCATACTGCCGGCTGAGATAAATCGCCATAAACGGGATAGTGGCACCCCGTCCGATAGTAATTAAAAATGAGGAAGCGAGCAGAGCAATAGTGGAACGGGTGGCGGCTTGCATGGTGACATTCTCAGTATTTTTATTTTAATTGTAATATTCACGTAATCAATATCATGCAAATCCGGCGCTGTACAGTGCCTTCAGGTCGTGGCAGCACAGTGTGCACCGGTCGTTTTCACAACCCGTCTGAAACCATATTGACCGGCGTTAAACTGTCCGCGAAGTTCTGTCAGTATTTTTATCTCCTGCCTCCGCTTTATAAAGAATAGTCCTGGTTAGTAATACCCGGGTTTTTTATACGCTATTATTTTCTGCGGATGACAACGGTATTTTTATACCGGCAAAAATATTAAAAATGTGTCACCGGGTACCGGCAGATAGTGTTGTTGTCTTTATTTCAGGCAGAAAAAATTTGTTTTGTTTCCGGCATTGAGTCAGGAGTCAATATTTTAACAAGGGGATATCAATGCGGGATTTTGATGAGATATCCGGTCAATACAGCGATTTTAACTCTCCGCTCAGTGACGGGGAATTTTTTGCAATACCGGCGGAGGCTGATTTACCGGAAGGTGTAAAGCCGGTGATTGATGTATCTGCCGGGCTGTGTATCGGTTATTTGTACGGCATGAATCAAACTTATCATCTTTATGATATCAGAGGACATTATCAGGCGATGTATGTGTTACCGCAGGGATCAGCATTATTTGACCCGCTGGATCTCCTTCTGGTCAGCGGTGTTGTGACCGGACCGGGCGGGCAGGCCGCTTTTCTGACTCGTAACGGTACGACCAGGATAGTCCGCAGCGGCAGTTCAGTACTGAATATACAGATGATCCCGGCACTGAAGAGCAGGCTGAATCCGGATAGTTCAGAAAAGGTAAAATATTCGCTTCCGGCAGCTCGTGCCATGGCAGACAGAAGTCGTTATATTCCTGATTATATTATAAAAACAACCATTAAAAATGGTGATAAAACTAAATTAACCACAGAAAAAAATGAAGAAGACCCGCTTATCTGTTTGCTGAAAATTAAAAAATACAGTCATAACGGGCAGTATCAGGACATAAATCTGAGGGTTATTTTTGATGCAGGGAAAAAAATGATAAAAGAATTTAATTATTAAATGATGGTTAATTTGCCGGCGGTGATGACTGTTACACATCACCGTTATTTTCCCGTATTACTTAATATAAGAATCCAGCACCTTCAGGACAATATCCAGGTCACCCTGACGCTTTTCCTCATCTTCCTCATGGACCACGTGTTCAATCAGATGGCCTTTAATTACTTCCCGCATTAACCCGTTTACCGCCCCCCGGATAGCCGCAATTTGTTGCAGTACAGCGGAGCACTCATGTGGTTCATCAAGCATTTTTTTCAGTGAGTTGACCTGCCCCTGAATTTTACTGGCGCGGTTCTGAAGTTTCTGTCTGTCCCTGATGGTATGTGACATGGCAACCCCGTGAAATAAGGTGAAAAGAAAGTGACCGGCAAAATAGTAGCATCTCCTTGGTACAAAGAGGTAGTGTAATTATACTGGGGGGGAGTATACTGCGGTCATGCTTTCTTCATTATGAAAACAGGGAATACACGTCATGACTGATTTTTCCGCTCTGTTACAGCAGGGTAATGCCTGGCTTTTTATTCCCGGCGCGATTGCGCTGGGCGCGTTGCACGGCCTGGAGCCGGGGCACTCAAAAACCATGATGGCTGCTTTTATTATTGCGGTAAAAGGGACGGTCAGACAGGCAGTGATGCTCGGCCTGGCAGCGACGTTATCACATACGCTGATTGTCTGGCTGATTGCTCTCGGCGGGATGTATATCAGTACCCGCTTTACACCGGAAGCGGTAGAGCCGTGGCTGCAGATGGTATCGGCGGTGATTATTCTGGCAACGGCATTCTGGATGTTTATGCGGACATATCGTGGTGAAAAAAACTGGCTGACGGAAATACAGCAGGAAAATCATACGCATCATCACGATCACGACCACGGTCACGACCACGGTCACGTCCATCACGATCACGACCATCACCACGACAACCATCATGATGATGAATATCAGGATGCTCATGCCAGAGCGCATGCCCGTGAAATCAAAACCCGTTTTACCGGCGGTAAAGCCACAAACAGTCAGGTTTTGCTGTTCGGGTTGACCGGAGGGTTAATTCCGTGCCCGGCGGCGATTACGGTTCTGCTGATTTGTCTTCAGCTGAAAGCTTTTACCCTGGGGGCAACTATGGTGCTCAGTTTCAGTATCGGACTGGCACTGACACTGGTTACTGTCGGTGTGGTGACTGCCGTGGGTTTACGCCAGGTCAGCCGCCGCTGGCAGGGGCTGGGCGATATTGCCAAAAAAGCACCGTATTTCTCAGCGGCGCTGATTGCACTGGTCGGGCTTTACATGGGGATTCACGGCTATATGGGGCTGGCAGAGTGATGTCATTACTGTGCTGTATTTTGAGATAAATAAAAAAGAGCTTGCCGGATAACAAAATATATGGCTTAATATCGGCATTGGTTTGGAAGTACAGACCTATTTATGTCAGTCCGATTTTAAGTTGTTCTCCGTCAAGCGTTATCCAAGATACCACTTCATAGCGAATTCCTTCTGATAGTTCCCATAAGTAAAAACGTAATCAAACCGCTTATATGCCCTACGGCAACAAAATTTATTAAAGGAAATTCAATATGTCTGCAACAATTACTGGTACCGTAAAATGGTTTAACGATGATAAAGGTTTTGGCTTTATCACTCCTGCTGACGGCAGCAAAGACGTGTTTGTTCACTTCTCTGCAATCCAGAGCGACAACTTCAAATCTCTGGCAGAAGGCCAGCAGGTTTCTTTCACCATCGAAAATGGTATGAAAGGCCCGGCTGCGGCTAACGTGGTTGCACTGTAATCACTGCTGCTCAGGCACAGATTTTAAAAACCTCACTCCGGTGAGGTTTTTTTATGTCCGGAAAACAGACAGTGGCGGAAATAAGGAAATTATGAATATAATTTGCTCATAATTTAAGGGGTAATTTATGTCTCAAAATATTTATGATAATCCGGATTTTTTTGCCGGTTATGCCACGCTGCCACGTTCAGCAGAAGGGCTGAATGGTGCACCTGAATGGGCTGCTATGCAGGAATTGCTGCCGTCACTGACCGGAAAATCGGTTATCGACCTGGGCTGCGGGTATGGCTGGTTCTGCCGCTGGGCAAGAGCACAGGGAGCAGCCAGGGTAACCGGTTTTGATCTGTCAGAGAAAATGCTGGCCAAAGCGGCGTCGATGACCTCTGATTCGGAGATTACCTACCTGCGGGCTGATCTTGAGACATTATCATTACCTGCCACACAAAGTGATGTGATTTACAGCTCTTTGGCGCTGCATTATGTGCACGATATCCCGGCACTTTTTGCCACGCTGTATCAGGCTCTGGTCCCGGGCGGTAATCTGGTTTTCTCCGCAGAACACCCGATTTACACAGCTCCCGTTATTCAAAACTGGTGTACTGACAGTGCCGGTAATAAAGCCTGGCCGGTCAATCAGTATCAGCAGGAAGGCGTCAGGCTCAGCAACTGGTTTGCTGACGGGGTGGAAAAACAGCACCGGAAATTATCCACCTGGATAAATATGCTGATTGCCGCCGGATTTGAAATCCGCGGGATAAATGAGTGGGGACCATCAGCAGAACAAATTGCCGCCAATCCGGCACTGGATGAAGAAAAAGAACGGCCGATGATCTTTCTGCTTAGTGCCCGCAAGCCGGAATAACGGCGGACGGGCAGGTCAGTGCCGGATTTTACAGTTTTAACTTGTGCTTTCTTATCAGCATAAACAGACCGGCAACTGCCGCGAGGATAAGGAACCAGGCGAGGTAAGTATGCAGCGGCAGGGCAAGGATTGCGGCGCTGACAAAATATCCGGCAGACACAATAACACTTCCCCATATTGCCCCGCCGAAAATATTCAGTACAAAAAATTTCAGCGGGTTAATACCGGCGGCACCGATAATTACGGGGCCGATCGTTCTTAATCCGTAAGCAAAACGGACTCCGATAATGACCAGGTTTTCGCGGCGGTGAATAATTTGTTGCAGGCGGGCTATTTTGTCCGCGTGTTTATGAATACGGGGCAGTATCCGGTTTCCGGCAAAATAACCGATTATGAACAGAAGATTGTCACTGATAATCCCGCCCAGTGCGGCTGCCAGCATCACTTTCGGGTAGGATAATAACTGATGGTGTGCTGCGATACCGGATAAAAATGCGGCGGTTTCCCCTTCGATCATTGTACCGAAAAAGGTTGCCCAATAGCCGTATTCTGAAATCCAGTGCGACAGCAATGTATCCATCAGCGGTCCCGTTTAAAATAAACCGGCGGAAATATTAATGCATAATCCCAATATCGCCATATTAAAAATAAAGGAGACAATGGATTGCATTAACACAGCACGGCGCATCGGTGAAGAGGCAATTTCCACATCTGCTGTTTGTGAAGCGACAGCAATCGTAAATGAAAAATACATAAAATCAGAGTAGCCCGGTTCAGCGGGTTTGTCCGGAAATAATAACCACGGGGTATCCTGCTGCGGATTATTGTAATAAAGATGTGCGTAGTGCATGGTAAATCCGGCCGGCAATAACAGCCATGAAGAAACTAATGTGGATGCCGTCAAAATATACTGAACGGCTTTATCATTGCCGGTCAGATTACCGTGTCCGCCGAGAGCAAAAAATAGCACCAGTAAACTGACGCAACACCCGGCAAGCAGGAAAAACATCACCATACGGGCACTTTCATCCTCAATTTTGGTCAGTTTACGGATATCTTTTACTTTTTTATTGATGATCCGTTCAAAGAGAAATAACAGATATATCCAGGAAAATGCATTCCAGCTGAGGATCAGGCACATCAGTGCACTTTGCATGGGTAACAGTGCAAAAAATGTCACAAATGCGACCAGCAGGGAGATAATAAAACGCGGACGCGAGTGAAAAGCATGACGAAAAATATGAGTAATGCGAATACCGTAGCGCAACATATTAGTACCCTGTTTAGTATGATGACGAGTTATTATACCAAATATCCGGCAGCAGGGGCGGTATCACTTTTTCAGATGTGTGCTTTTTATATACTGATTATCCCTATAATTTAAAGTGTCTTTCCATGAGCATAACATTTCTTATTGTCATGTTTTTTGTTGCCGTGGCTGCCGGATTTATCAATGTGGTGTCCGGCGGCGGTGGTTTTCTTTCTATTACGGCGCTTCTGATCTCCGGGTTACCCCCTGCTAACGCGTTGGCAACAAATAAGATGCAGGCATTGGGCAGTTCATTAACATCCGGAATTTATTTTTTACGTCAGGGGCGGATTGATCTGAAAAATAATAAATGGGTATTTATTACCACTTTTTTTGGTGCCGCAGCGGGAACAATTTTTGTGCAGTTTATTGATCCGACTTTTCTGAAAAAATTACTGCCGGGATTAATTATCGGGGTCACGCTGTACTTTATTTTTGCCCCTGATATCACTAAATCCAAAGAAAAACAGCGTGTTTCCTTTTTCATGTTTTCATTTATCTGCGGCGGCGGTGTCGGGTTTTATGACGGATTTTTAGGAGCTGGTGCCGGGACATTCTATACCATCAGTTATATGCTGCTGTTAGGATACAGGATCGATAAAGCACAGATTCACTCTAATTTTCTGAACCTGGCCTCCAATACCTCATCCGTTATCTTTTTTATCGCCGGGGGTAAAATGATGTGGTCGCTGGGATTGCTGATGTTTGCCGGACAGGCTATCGGGGCGCGGCTGGGAGCCGGGGTTGTGCTGAGTTCCGGACTGAAAGTGATAAAACCGATGATTATTCTGGTTTCTGCCGGGATCAGTACCAAAATGTTATTTGATATGTATTTTTAACAGGGACAGGACAATGATGGATAATGTCATTATCAAAGCAGGGATGTTATTTTTTTCTCTCTTTCTTTTCAGTTCTGCACAGGCAGATACAGCAACAACAGGTAAAAAAACGGCCGGAGAATACGATGCACTTCAGGCGATGATCATTAAAAATGAAAGTCAGCTGCTGCCGATCCGGTTTGATGTTTATACTCTTCTGACAGAAGTCACCCGTGAGAATAACGTGATTATTCTTAATTATCAGGTTACCGGTCTGCCGCCGGAATTGTTCAGAGAAGAGCAGGCGATAAATAAAATGCAGGGCATCCTGACAGGAAAATATTGTCAGGATTCAGCGATCATGCGGTTATGGCAGCTGGCATTTCCCGCCGGGCTGCAGCATAACTATTTTTCGGACGGAACCCGGGTTATGCAGATAAATATCAAACCATCAGATTGCCGGGCGTAAATTTGTCCGGTTGTTTTTCTGTATCACTGTAAAATTTAATAATCATTTTGCGGTTATAGCGGGGCGGTGCAGGCGGACATCTTATTTTCCGCAGCACCCGTATGGCATCCCGTGCGGTACATTTATCATCACAGGTGTTTTGGGTTATTTTTACCGGATAGGCTCTTCCGGCCGTATCTGTCCGGTAAATAAGATGAATTTCACCGTCGCCGGGTTGCCCGGCAATATCTTCAGGGGTTAACTGACCGCTGTATTTGCACTGCCCGATCGCGGTAATATCAATTTTCGCCTGTGCGGCAGACATGGTTATTAAAAGAAAAAGCAGGGTATATCGCAGCAAAATGATCTCCGCAGAGTAGAGCGTCAGTGTCAGTTACGGAATATATTGCCACAATCGGCTTTTTTATCCATTGATACCCCGGTAAGCATCATAATGACAGCTCAGACCAAAGGCGTGGTCTGCGCAGGCATTGTGTTCTATACTGCGCGCTGTAACAACTCAGAAGATAATTGATTAAGCAGGTGGTAATGGCGATGAACGGAACAATCACAACGTGGTTTGAAGATAAGGGTTTTGGGTTTATCAAAGATGAAAACGGTGATAACCGTTATTTTCATGTGGTTAAGGTCGCCAATCCTGACCTGATTAAGAAAAATGCCGCCGTGACATTTGAGCCCACTACCAATAACAAAGGGCTGTCAGCCTATGCGGTAAAAGTGGTACCGGAAAGTAAATACATTTTCATTGCCGGAGAGCGTATTAAGCTGACAGCCATTAAATCTTTCGTGGTCTACAGCGAAGAAGAAGCAAATACCGGGATTGATAAAGATAATGTGGTGCTGTCTGTCGGAATACTGATGAACAGTATCAGACCAAAATCCGACGCTCCGGCTGAAACACGCACACTGAAAAAACTGGCGATAACCACACAACACGGAACCACACTGATTTTTTCAGAAGATGAAATAGATATTGATGAAACGGTGAAGATGCTTAAGGTGTGATTGTCTGCAGATGACAGGTACAAAAAAACCAACCGCAGCAGGTTGGTTTTCTTAAACCGGCTAAAGCCGAAATCCAAACAGACCGCTCCGGCGGTTTTTTTGTACCCGGAGCTCAGATATCAGCAATCAATTTTATAAAACTCTGTAAACGTCACTTATGAGTAGTGCTGATAGAAATTTATATAAGTTTTACACGTTTCCGCTTTATACACATGAAGAAAGAATGATGATAATAGTGTATCTGCAAAACTATCCTTCTTAATAATAGTCAACTTCCGGGCTGGCAGGATTTTTCTTATTTTAAATAACCGGATGAAACGCTACAATTTTAGGAGCCATTTTTTTTGTTTATCTTGTTTGTATCTGATTTTTAAATAAAAATCCGCTCATAAATGATATCGGTGAGTCGACTTATTTAATCAATAAATTTATTGTTAAGATTGTGTTTTATAAAGGGATTTATATGAAAAGCAAAATATTGCTGCTGACCATAATTACATTATTATCGGGATGCAAAATAAATGACGCTATTCGCTCAGTTAATAGTGCTGTAAACCAAATATCCCCTTCGGTGGATTCAACAGTAATTAAAACTACTTATTCAGAAGTATGTAAGGACTTTGATGATAATGAAATATCAGCGAAGCAAAAATGGAGAGGGAAGTGGGTCATCTTCGAAGGAAAGGTGAATACTATCACAAGTTTAGAAGAGGTAGTCAGATATGATCTCTATAAACCAACCCCGCCTAAAGTGGTCGCTATTAAATTTAATAATAAAGATGCTGCCTCATATACGTTAAAACCAAGTGAAGAAAAGAATGTTCTTAAAATTAAAAAAGGACAAACTGCAAAAATAAAAGGTGAGATTACGGATATCACCGATGCACTTGGTTGCCTGATTCTCTTGGATAATGGAACAATTCAGTAGTTAGCAGTGTAAGTTAATGCTGTCCATATACAGAGAGTGAAGAAAGGGAAAAGGTCAGAAGATAAAAAAAGCCCGGTAATCAACCGGGCAAATAAATTAATGCAATAAAGTAGTACTAGGTGGCAGGTAATATATTCGATATGAGTTAAATGAATCCTGAACAGAACGTCACTAATAGCGGTGAATAATACTTTTGCAGGCATTTTTAATGCAAATATTAAAATAAAGAAAAATTAAGCTATTGATTTTTTACTTTACCAATAATCCTACCCTGTACTATTCAGTACAGGGTTTTCGCTATCCGTGACGGCAGCTCTGCATCATACGCATCACCATCGAATTCGTCACGGCTGATGGATTTGAGAATCTGCCCCGGTGGCGGAATTTTTCCCTTTTCTGCCGGATATTTACTCTGCCACAATCCGGAGCGGATCAGGGCACGTCCGCACTGAAAAAAGACCCGTTCCACACGGATACGCAGTACCGAACGTGGCAGTACACCGTTTACACTGAATTGTGCCAGAATCTCTGAATCAATGATAATTTCCGCTGTACCGTTGATACGCAGGGTTTCGTTTACTTCTGGTATCAGAAGTAGTAATGCAATCTGATTGTTTTCCAGCAGGTTACGCATACTGTCAATACGGTTATTTCCGCGCCGGTCTGGTAACAACAGTGTATGCTCATCTTCAATCACTAAAAATCCCGGTGCATCCCCCCGGGGGGAAACATCCATCCCATCGGAGCCGCAGGTAGCAACTGCCAGAAATGGTGAGGATTCAATATAAGGCCGGTACAGAGGGTGAATATAATTCACTTCTTTCAATAAAGAGGCTTCTGCCGGTTTACCGTAAAGTGCTTCAAGCTCTTCTGTGTTTTTGATTTTGTTCGTCATACCGCTATCTCCGGTTTAATGCTGACCGTGTTTACTTTAAGCCGGCTGACTAATCAAATAATGAAGATTACATTAATTCGGATCATACCTCTTGTCCGCTTTTCGCTCATAGCGGACCAGGAAGCGACAGCGGGTACAAGATGAAGCGCGAAATATTGTCACCGGCATACACGACAAATTTCAGTCAGTTGCCGGTGGTGAAGGGGTGAAACAGCAGTGGTATTTAGTCGCCTGTTTTACCCCTGAGTTACCCCTGGATTACCCCTCATTAAATTACAGACACAAAAAAACCAACCATAAATGGTTGGTTTTCTTATAAAAATACTGGTCGGCATGACAGGATTTGAACCTGCGACCCCCGACACCCCATGACGGTGCGCTACCAGGCTGCGCTACATGCCGAATGATGTCTATACTACTGTTTTCTTTGATTAAAGCAAGACAGAGCTGTTCGGTTGTGCTTTTTTTATCCTGCCGTTAATGGGTATCGATAAAGCGCTTTTGCTCTGTCAGAACCTGCAGCAATTCAGCCATATCCGGCTTGGCGTTACGGATTTTTTCATCATCCTCACCAAAGCGCTGATATTTGCCCTGGGATGTCAGCAGCGATGCTGAGTCCGGTTTGATAATCACCAGATTGCTGTTATCCCCGGTAAATATCCAGGGCTTACGTCGTACAGCAGTGAAGAGGTCATCTCCCTGTGTGTATTCTCCCGGCGGATTGCTGACGTGCAGCAGGCGCTGCATCAGGGTTGCCATAATATCCGGATGTGCGGTCAGTTTACTGATGGTTTGTGGCGGTGTATCCGGCCAGTGGACGATCAGCGGAACGCGCAACTGGTCACGGTTAAATTTGCCGTCAGTAACCCAGTTATCCTGCAGTTTTTCCATGCTGTCACCGGCACCGGCGGTGATGATGACCACTGTTTTATTCCACTCTCCGCGGGCCCGGATATCCTGAATCAGTGTGCCCAGGGTATTATCAATCTCTGCCATATCCGGGGCGTAATGACTGCCCGGCAACGGTGTACTGAGGTTAATCAGTGCAAACCACGGCTGATCTTTGCGGGTTTGCTTCAGCCAGAGTGACCAGTTTGCCGCCACATCCGCAGAGGCAGTCATTGTCACGCGGTTGTCCTGCCCGCTGCGCAGCGGCGGCAGGCTGTAATCCGCCAGCAGTGCATGGCGGAAGAGCGGGGAGGCAAAGTTTTCGGTTGAGAAGAATCCTGACTGGTAATTCTGCGCACTCAGCGCAGACATCAGTGCAGACGGGATACGTCCGTTCAGGATGCCGTCATAATAGGTACCGGAAATGCCGTAATAGAGCCCGAATTGTGCCCGTTCCGGATTGATTTCGCTGCTGTAGTGCTGTGTAAATTGTGTGCTTTCCTGTGCAAACCGGCTGAGGTTCGGCATCGTGTTATCGATATCCTCCCTGCTCAGTGAGGTGAGGGTGATAAGCAGTAAATTGTAGCCGCTGCCGTTGTCTGCATAGGTCAGTTTGTTGATCGGGTATTCCACGCCCTGCGCGGTCGGGTCGCCGTGCAGCAACAGTTGCTGTTCATAACTGGTGCTGTCGAGCAGGCCGTGACGCTCCAGGAATTTACGCGCCGTCATCGGATAAGATACCGGCAGGTTATAGCGCTGCATGGTGACCGGACGATAGAAATTAGCATCCGCCCAGATATACATAATATGGGAGGTAATAAAGGCGGTGATAAAGACCACTGCGACGGGTTTACCGAATTTTTGCCGGTTGAGGCTGCGCAGTTTCTGCCAGCTCCAGGTACCGAACAACATCTCGATCAGGAAAATAACCGGGATCGCAATAAAGATAAACTGCCAGCGCCGTGCCATTTCCCCCTGCTCCGGGTTGACGACAAGATCCCAGACAACCGGGTTTAAATGCAGGCGGAACTGCTCATAAATACCGATATCAAACAGCAGCAGTGTCAGCCCGGCTGTACCGAGTGCGGCGGATAAAAAGCGCAGCAGCCGTTGTGACATCACCACAAACGTGAGCGGAAACACAATCAGCAGATACAGGGCGAAGGCCAGGAAACTGAAATGTCCCAGCCAGCTGGTGATGGCGTAAATACGGCCAATCAGAGTGTCCGGCCAGTCAGAAATAAACAGGTAACGGCTGCTGAGTGCGAGACTCAGCAGAATATTAAACAGGGTGAACCAGTGCCCCCAGCTTATCATCTGGGAGACTTTGTCACCGTATTTCGGACGATACGTTACCATAGAGTTTCGTCGTCAGCCGGAATGCGGTCAGTGCGCTTTATCTTCACTGACGGAAGATTGCAGGGCGCGGGCGAAGGATTCAGCAATATTCGCGCGTTGTGACGGCGCAACACTGGTATTGATGAGATTGGTCACCATATTTCCTAACACCATAAGAGAAAGGTCGGTCGGTGTCCGGTTTTTTTCCAGCACACTGACCAGCTCAGCCAGTAACTTTTCAACGTGTTCATCACTGTAGCGGGATGATTGCGGCATAAACGTAGATATCCTGATTGTACAAAGCTCTATATCATAACTGATGAGCGGCCGTATTTCTGCTTTTTGCGGAAAATTATTTCAATTATGGGTCCGGTTACGCAGGTAACCGGTCAATTTCAGTATGCGCGCCGCGGATTATCCTGTCTTGTCACATTCTCCTGTGAATGTGACTTGCGCACAGATTGCAACGATGTTTGAATACGCGCAAACGAGGCCGAAGGAGTGAAAGATGAGTCTGGATATCATTCAGATTGCGTTACATCAGCTGATTAAACGCGATGAACAGACACTGGAAGTGGTGCTGCGGGACACACCACTGGAAAAAACCGCCATTGTTGAGGAAATGATGGCTGAACTGCACCGGGTCTACAGCGCGAAAAGCAAAGCGTACGGTGTATTTAATGAAGAGAGCGAACTATCAGCGGCGCTGCGTCTGCAGCGGCAGGGGGAGGAAGAGTTTCATGCCTTTACCCGCGCGGCAACCGTACGCCTGAAGGATGAGCTGGCGAAATATCCGTTTGCCCAGGGCGGCGTGGTGTTATTTGCTCACTACCGTTATCTGGCGGTGGAATATCTGCTGGTGGCGGTACTCGACAACTGCCAGAGCATGCTGGTGAATGAGAGCCTGGAGCTCAACAGCACCCATTATCTGGATATCCCGCATGCGGATATTATTGCCCGCATTGATCTGACCGAATGGGAAACCAATCCGGAGTCCAGCCGTTACCTGACATTCCTTAAAGGTCGTGTCGGGCGTAAAGTGTCCGATTTCTTTATGGATTTTCTCGGTGCCGCTGAGGGCTTTAATGCCAAAATCCAGAACAAAGGATTGCTGCAGGCACTGGATGATTACTGCGAGGAAGCACAGGCGGATAAACAGGAGCGTCAGTCTTACCGCAAACAGGTGTTTGATTACTGCACAGAGCAGTTGCAGAGCGGTGAAGAGATTCAGCTGACCGAACTGTCCGCAGAACTGCCGCCGCTGGGTGAGCAGAGTTTTGCGCAGTTTACACAGGAAAAAGAGTACGGGCTGGAAGACTCTTTCCCGGCTGATCGCAGTACATTGCGTCAGCTGACAAAATTTGCCGGCAGTGGCGGCGGGCTGACCATTAATTTTGATGCGATGTTGCTGGGTGAGCGGATTTTCTGGGATGCGGCCACGGATACCCTGACCATTAAAGGAACTCCGCCGAATCTGCGGGATCAGTTACAGCGCCGTGGTAATAAAGGATAGTGAGAGCAGAAATAAATAACGCCGCAAAAGCGGCGTGTAAGTAGTGACTTATCTGCATGAAACAAAAGGATTTGTTTCTGGCGATGTCCACATCGCGACCACATTCGGCATTATAGCGATCAAAGCCCCGGTGTCCGGGGCTTACTTGTTTTGATATTTTCCGTGTGATGATTTTGTTAGATTTGGCTAAATCTCACGTTTCACACTCTATATGCTGTGTATGAATAATATTTATCCATTTCATGAGGTAATAACGGTGAGTGAATTATTTGTATTAGCTCAGATTTAACCTGACACAGCTACGGCACAGATCTAAATCTAATCTGACAGGCAGCTCTGTGCCAAAAGCAGACGTTTTGGCACTGCAAAAACATCTTGTCCGCATCAGGGCATCGCCACCGCTTTTAGACGGATTAATCCGTGTTTGTAGCAGATGCAAATACCAGACGAACCTATAGCCTCTTGTCAGTTATAAAAAGGCGGTGTAGTGTTCTGCACATTAAATTAAAAGAGGTGGAAAAGTCCGTGCTTAAATATGGATCTTTTTGCCGAATAAGTATTACACGTTTTAAGGAGAGAGAGTGCAAAACCCAGGAGAAGAAATTGTAGGAGAGTATCTGAAATATTTTCTGGGCTGTGACTTCATTGAGTACAACCTATATACTCCAGACGTTCAGGGCGAAATTGATGTTGTTGGCATAAATCCTAAAAATAAAATTGTTTATATCTGCGAGGTCGCTACCCATTTAGTTACGGGTCTTCAGTACGTCAAAGATTGCCAGTCTGACAACGTGAATCGCTTTACCAAAAAGTTCCGAAAAAACATTCAATATGCAAACAAGTATTTCGAGGGCTATGAAAAGCATTTTATGCTTTGGTCACCCATAGTCAAAAACCAAGGTGTGGGTGCAAAGAATAACCAAACGAGAGATATTGAAGAAATTCAGCAGAATTTACGTACAGAATTTGGTGTTGAACTTGAACCAATCATAAACCGAGCGTATTTCAACTGCTTATCACAGCTTAGAGAGTATGCCGCCAAAGAAACAAAGGAGTTAAAATCTCCTATTCTTCGGCTTATGCAGATTGAGGAAAAATTGGCTAAACATGTATCTAGGCTCAACGTGTAACAAGGCCATAAAATTCGCTCCCTACGGTCGCCCGGACGCTTGCAAGCTAAGCTCGCGTCGTTAGTTGCTCAAAGCAGACTGCCAGATTTGATTGTGTGCTGACTATGAAAACTGTCAGCTCAAGTCTGAGCTGGTACAAATTAACAACAGCCCCGGAATCCGGGGCTTTGTTTTATTAAAAACTGAGCGATACCTGCTTATTATCCCCGGGATGCGGAATAGCCGCTTTAATGAGATTAGGCTTTGTAATGAACCGCGAAAGAGTTTCATGACTGACGAACGTTGCACCACAATTAATATTTGTGCACTGGTTATAGCGTTCTTTTGTCTCAGTGGTGACATCACGGGAACTGCGAGTGCGGGCAAGTTCGCCGCAAAGAGGACATTTCATCATGATTGACTTACCTTTTATCATCATGTTGATATTGTGATAATTATAGCAACCACTGATGATTTAAGCAGTATTATTTTGCGTTTTTATCCGTCACCCATTTCAACATCAGAGATTTTCACTTCAAATTCCAGCGCAGATGTAAATCCGCTGTCATTCAGGGAGTGCGACACTTTCGTCAGTATCCATTCTGCGCCGTCAATTTCCGGCTTAAATCCCTGAACTTTAACCGGCATTTCCGGGTAGATATCCGCCCGGCCTTTTGCCAACTGGAGAGACAGCGATGCAACGCCGCGCTGCATTTTTTCCCAGGCGGCTTTCGCTGCCCGTTCAGCATTATTTTTGTTCGCGTAAGTGTGAGAAAGCGTCAGCACATTCCCCTCGTTACCGACCAGATAATCCCCCTGCGGCTCATCCGGCTTTTTGATTTTCTCCGGGCTTTTCTTTTTGGTCTTCCGCTTGCGTTTAACTTTTACTTCGTCTTTTTTCTTTGGCTTGCGGGTGTTCAGCCATGAGGCAATAACGCCGGTATATGCGCCACGGTCGGCCAGTGAAAACCGGTAGCCGTCACCGACGGACCGCGTGATCAGCAGCGGCGGGATCGGTTTGCCGGATGCGGTTTTTCCGCTGCCCTGCGGCATAAACAGCAGCTGACCGTTTTTTATGGCCGCGACAGCGCCCTCCTGTTTGCCGAGCCGCGCCAGAAAGGAACCGTCTGATTCGTTGGTTTGGTCGATATGAGCGATTTTAATCTCAGCGAGTTTCTTTTCGATCACCGGCTCCACGTTATTCCGCTTTGCAATAGTGGTGATGATGTCACCCAGTGTCTTTTCGTGATAGGACACCTCGCGCTTGGCGTTCAGTGACGAACGGAAATCGGCACTGCGGCCGCGTATGGTCAGCTTGTCAGGCGGGCCGCTGTGCTCTATTTCATCAACGGTAAATTTACCCTTGAAAATCAGCGGTTCATTCTTCCAGCCTAAGTGCAGTGATAACACCTCACCGCGCTTTGGCAGCATCATTTTGCCGTCGGCATCATCGATCTCGATGTCCAGCTGGTCGGCCTCAAATCCGCGGTTGTCCGTCAGTGACAGTGAGATCAGCCGCCCCTGAATCCGCTCATTGATGTTGACGGACCCGGCGGAAAGAGAATATGCCGGGGCGCACTCGGTACCGGTGAGGAAAAAATCCGTCATGATAATAACCCTGTAATGCTGTCAGAAATTTTATTACCCATGCTGCTGATGGTGTCAGTCAGTGAGTCAAGCTGTGCGCTGATATCACCGAACATCTCAGACAGCGATTCATCAACGCGGGTGAGCTTGATGGTAAAATCTATCTTTCTGGTTGCACTGTCGTGGAAAAATTCACTTTTATTTTTGCTGATGGACTCAATAACATACATCCCGTAAATGGTTCCCTCGCCGCCGATAAACGACCAGGCTTTTCCGCTATCGGCCATGGCTTCCAGCGCCATCATGGAAAACTTACCGCCGCTGATTTCCGGGCAGAGTGTGCCGGACAGGGTAATCGGATCATTGGATAGCCCCAAAAATTGCCAGGACGGACGCTTTCCGACCCGGCTGTTATACGCAAACCGGTATTGTTTTTCTTCCTGCATCCCCTGAAACGGCACGGTTCGCAGCTCAAACACGAACAGGCCGAGTGCAGCCATCGCCATAATTAAAACTCCTCTGTGTCACTGTACCCGCTGCGGCGGCTGGCCTGCTGTCGGCGGGCGTGCGCATCCAGCTGGCGGGCAACCTCGCGGGCGATATCCTGTGCGGAATGCGCCGGTGTCGGGTAGATGTTGATGATCGGTGCGGCGTTCTGCTGTGACGAATACGCGCTGCTGACAGAACCGCCGGCGGTTTGTGCCGGTACCGCCGCTATCGGCTGTGAAAGGGTGCTCAGTGCCAGCATTGCCAGTGCTGCCGTATTTTTCCGGCCGGTCACATTTGCCGGGCCGTCCACCACTTCCGGCCCGTTCTCACCAACAATACCCCACTGACCGCGCGGAATACGTCCGCCGGAATCATAGGCCCCGGCAAATTTTTTGTCC
This sequence comes from Morganella sp. Je.2.23, assembly GCF_051129855.1. Taxonomy (NCBI): domain Bacteria; kingdom Pseudomonadati; phylum Pseudomonadota; class Gammaproteobacteria; order Enterobacterales; family Morganellaceae; genus Morganella; species Morganella sp. Je.2.23. The sequence continues at coordinate 1,810,249 of NZ_JBCPSQ010000001.1, read as the reverse complement.
GGGATCGTCCAGTTGGCATTACGGATGCCGCCGGACATGGTGGCTTTCTGCGTGGCGTCCACGGCGTTAACAAATTTCGGGTCTTTTTTGGCTTCGATTAACCAGTCCGGCGTGAGGGCATCTTTTGCCATCTGTTTAAGTTCGCCGAACTTATTTTTTAACTCCGTCCATTTTTCGTTAATACCGTTGATAACGCTGTCTATCATGTCAGATGCGGCCTGCTTCATGGTGGCCGGGAGGTTCTGAATATCCGTGATGATTTGATCCCACTTGGTTTTGATGGTGGTTTTCACTGTTTCCCACAGATCAGACATGTATTTCTTGATGCCGTCCCAGTTTTTATAAATCAGTCCGACAAGAGTGTAGTTCAGGAAATAGTTTTTTATTCCCTCCCATGCTCTGCTGATGATGCTGCCTATCCATTTCCATGCGGCATCACAGGCACTGACAATATCCGCCCACAGTTTCTTAAAGAACGCGGCGACAGAGTCCCAGTTTTTATATATTGCGTAGGCGATACCGGCGATCACGGCGGCGGCAAGAAACAGCGGGTTCGTCAGCAGGGCTTTCCCGATACTGAATAAGGCCAGCCCGACGGCTTTCAGCCCTTTAGCCAGCAGGCCAAACGCACCGGCACCCTTGATACCGAGAACCGACATACTGAGTTTCAGCATCGCGACCGGCCCGAGCATCGCGGCCAGCATCAGAACAATCGCGCCGCCCACGGCGAGGATCACGCCCAGCGCCAGGGCGATTTTCGTCAGTGTGTTCGCCAGCTCCGGATTGCGTTTCGCCCAGTCCCCGACCTTACTGATAATATCGGTAATGGATTTCGCGATATCGCGCAGCGGGCTGTCAACACCGCCGAATATCTGGATACCGACATCTTCCCATGCTGAGGCGAGGTTTTTTAAATCACCGTCAAGGTTATCGGTCATGGTATCGGCCACTTTCTGAGCTTCACCTTTGGCCGCTTTGACTTCGGCGATCATTTTTTGCAGCTCGCCGCTGCCTGCCTGGTCTGTCAGCACCGACAGGGCAGAGAATGCCTCTTCTCCGGCGATGTGCTTAAAGTACCCCGCACGCTGCGCAGTACCCATTTTCTTTGTTTTTTTATCCAGTTCGGTGAGGATTTCCGGCAGTTCCCTCAGGTTGCCTTTGGCGTCACGGGTTTTGATGCCGAGTTCTTTCAGCGCATCAGCGGCCTGTTTCGGCGGTTCAGCCAGACGGCCGAGAATAGATCGCAGACTGGTCCCGGCCATACTGCCCTGAATACCGGCATCGCCCAGCTTACCGGCGGCTACAGCGGCGGTTTCCAAATCAACGCCCAGCCCGGACGCGACCGGCGCGACATATTTCATCGTGTCGCCCAGCATATTCAGGTTGGTGTTTGACCGGGTAAAGGTGGCAACGAGCGTATCACTGACGCGGTTCATTTCGTCAGAGTTCAGCTTAAAGCCGGTCAGGATGTTTGACCCGATATCGGCTGTGGTGGCAAGGTCGATATCACCGGCAAGGGACATCGACAGGGTGCCTTTCATGGCGTTCTGTATCTGCTCCGGCTTAAACCCGGCCATGGCATAGAATGATTGCCCCTGTGCCACTTCGTTTGCCGTGAATGCCGTGGTCGCCCCCAGTTGCCGCGCCTGTTCACGCAGCGCTTTATACTCTTCCGAGTTTTTATTCAGCCGTGTTAATGCCTGCACTTTTGACATGCCGGTTTCAAACTCATAGCCCGGCGCCATAAATTTCTTCCCGGCATATAACGCCGCGCCGCCGGTCGCCATCGCTGTCGCGCCGGTACCGGCCATTTTATTCCGGACATCCATTGTTTTCTGATAGCTGCCCTTGGCCGCTGCCATCCGGCGCTCCTGTTCGGCGCTGCGGCGCAACTGCTGTTCCTGCCGTTGCAGTTGCTGAGTGGTGCGGGCAATGTCGCTGTTCAGGCGGCGCTGAGCCTGTCCGAGTTGGGTTGTCGAGATGCCGTTAGCCTGTAAGGCCGAGCGCTGTTGCTGGGTGGATCGCTGGAGTTGTTCAAACCGGTTTTTCAGTTGACCGGCTTCACGCTGCGCGCGCTTGAGTGCTTCGGCCTGTTGCCGGGTCGGATTGCCGGAGGCGTTCATTTCGCGGGCGAGGGCGGCGGCACGTTGTGTTGCCGCCTGATAGGCCTGCTGGGTCTCGGTGAGTTGCTGCTTTGTTTTACGGAAGCCGTCAATTTGTCCGGCCTGACGGTTCAGGTCTTTCAGTGCATCGCGGGACTGGCGGACAGCGCCCGCCAGTCGTTTGTTGGATTCCTGCGCACTGCGGAACGGCCGGGTTAATTTATCGACGGCATTTAACACGACCTGTAAACGGAGGTTTCTGCTCATTCACTGTTACCGCTGCGTTTGTAAGCGTGATAACGCCATTCAATTAATTCTGTCAGACTCATTTCCGCCGTGTCAGCGGGTGTCCAGTGGAAAATGGCGGCAATATCTGCCACCAAATCATCGACCGTTAATCGTTCCGGTAATCGGCCTGCATCGACTTCGGCAGCAAAAAATTAACCACCTCAATCGACATATTGAGCAGGTCACCCGGCGTCATCGCACCAATTTCCGGCTTCGTCAGTGCAGGATCAGTGATACGCGGCAACACTTCTGTCATGGAGATGACATCCATTTCCATCAGTACCTGTAAACGCACCCCACGCAAAGCGCCTGATTTCGGCTTGCGGATAGTGACACTGGTTATCTCGGTATCACCGCGTTTGATGGGTTCATCCAGTTCAACAACCGCCGATGTTTTATTAACGTATTCAGTCATTTATATTTTTCCTGTTACAGCCCGATAGCGGCACGTTGTTCTGACAGACGGTCTTTTCCGTCCACTTTTTCAATCATGTTGATAACATCAATCTCAATGAGATCAGCACCGTTCCAGACCAGCCGGTAATAGGTCGGCTTAAAGCTGAATTTCACCTGGGTGTTATCGCCCTGTTTGGCACTGCCCGGGTCGATTTCAGATAAGCGACCGCGCACGACCACCTCACAAGCGATGGTCTCACCGGTATCGTCACGCTGATAGGCCCCGGCAAATCGCAACGGCACACCGTCAATTTCGGCAATGCCCCACTGTTTATAGAGTTGTGCTTCCATACCCCCGAGGGTCATTTCCATCCCCAGCGCATCATCTTCAAGCCCTAAATCAACGTGGGCAGCACCGTTCATGCCGCCTGCACGGTAGGCTTCGAGTTTGCGGGTCAGTTTCGGCAGGGTGATTTCTTCGGCTTTCCCCTGCCAGTTGTCGCCGTTGAAAAACAGGTTCATGTTTTTCAGTTTATGCGGTAAGGCCATGATTACCCCTTAATCTTTGATGCAAAGTCCATCAGGTATCTGTCTGTGATACGCTGACGCAGTTTGATATTTTCAGCCGGTGGTACCGGTGTGTAGTCATAATCAATCGCTAACTGCCCGTCTTTCAGCTCTTCTTTACTGTTGGCATCCGGATCAAACCAGCACTCACCGCCGAGCAGATAACCCTGAGTCGTCAGGCTGCGCATTTTGGCGTTGATACCGTCGATCATGTCTTTGACCAGTGTCGGGGTCATCGGCTTATCAACCGCCCATATATGCGCCTCTGCCATGGTATCGGCCAGTACCTGCGCGGTACGGGTGTAGTTTTCAAAGGCAAACAGCGGATCATCAGAACAGGTGCGGGAACCCCAGAAACGAAAACCGTCTTCACGGATCAGTGTGGTGATGTCGTTTTCATTCAGCAGACCGGCATCAGTTGCCGGGTCCTGCAACTCCCACGATACATCTGCGGAAATACCGGTTACACCATTTACCCCGATGTTTGACAGTGTTTTGTGCCAGCCGATTTCTTCGTCAATTTTTGCACGCAGTCCCAGCGCCCGCGCTGTTGCGTAAGCAGTGGCCTCTGCATTTTTGACGGAATCCCACGACAGATAATCAGGGTAAATCAGCATCAGTTCACGCTGGCTGAAGTTTTTGCGGTAGTCCAGTACTTCCGGGATGGTCTGGCAGCCGTAGGCGCTGGCATAGGCAAATGCCCGCAGCGTCTGTGCAATCGTGACCAGTTTTGAGGTTACTGCCTGCGTGTCATGTCCGGGAACACCGATAATGCGGGGTTTAACGCCGGTATGTGCTTTTGCGACAAGCAGCGCCTGCATACCGGTTTTGCGCCCGTCGTCAGTGGTGCCGCCGATAATATTTGATGTGGTTTCGGCTTCGCTTTCACCCTGTTCGACACGGACAACAACTGTTACCGGTTTTGTCTGGTCGCTGATTGCCTGGAGGGAGTGCGCCAGCGTTCCGGTATCCCCGGCCTTGCCGAGTGCGGAACGGATATCCGTCACCAGAACGGGTTTGTTCAGCGGGAATTGTTTTGCATCCGCATCGTCAGCGGTACAGACCATGCCGACAATTGCCGTACTGACCGTGCGGATAGGGCGTGTGCCGTCATTAATTTCAATGACCCGCACGCCGTGATGATAATCTTGTGCCATAGAAAGAAGCTCCTCTTTTTGGTGCTTTCTATGGTGTTATTGATATGGCGCGGTGTCGTGCTGTTGGTGTTGTAGGAGAAGGTTGTACAACAAAGCATTCTTTCTTTATTAAATAGCGATAGTCAGTTAATGTTCTTTAGATATATTCAATAGAATAGGTATTTTAATATGATAACAAGAATTTTTTTTCCCGTAGGACAAGGTGCATTTTATGCGGAAAAACATGAAAAATTTAATATGGTTTATGACTGTGGAAATAGATGGAAAACAAAAAACTCTCAAGAAGTTGTCAGGCAAAGCTTCACAAAAGACGATATAATTAACATATTATTTGTATCACATTTGGATTATGATCATATCTCATTAATAAAAACACTAAAAGATACAGTGAAATCAATTGAACGTGTAGTGATGCCATTGCTAAGTAGTGAACAAAAAATATTAATTAGCGCTACTTATGGAATAGATGATGCTGATATTTATCATATGGTAAATGACCCTAAGGTATTTTTTGGTAATGAAACTAAATTCACATATATTGAACCATCAGGAGGAAAAGAATTTAACCCAGACGAGAATCCAATATTATATGATGATTTATCTGAGCGTATAGCTAGTGGGACAAAAATTAAAATGGGGTACAATAGTGCTAACTATAACTGGTGTTTTATTCCATTTAATATTGAAAATAAAACAAGAAGTAAAGAATTAGAATGTAAATTAAAAAAAGCAGGTTTAAATGTCAGTGAGTTAAAAACAGACTCTCTTAGCACATTGCGTAAATTAATTGATACAAAAAGTAAGAATAAAATTAAAAAAATATATGAGTCTCTTAATGGTGATATAAATGAAAATTCATTAGTGATTTACTCCGGACCATATGATATTAGTAGGAAATATTCAATTTTTAATTATGATTTAGATCATGAAACATTGTTTAGATACCTTGTGTCTTGCGATCATTACATAGAATTCCCATGTGATAGAGTGGCTTGTGTTTTTACTGGTGACGTTGATTTAAATGAATTTGATATAACGAAAGTGTTTGGGAGTTATTGGAACGCAGTAGGAACTGTTCAGATTCCACATCATGGTTCTTTGCATAATTTTAATTCTGATTTCTTACAATCTAAAATAATGTACTGCCCTATTTCATTTGGAACTAATAATACTTATGGACATCCATCCTATAATGTGATTGGTGAAATAATAAGCAAGATGTCATATGTTATAAAAGTAACCGAAAAAATGGATTCTGGATATGTGCAATATATTAATATATAAATTCAGGCTGTACTTTTAGTTACAAAGGGGCATACACCCCTTTTTATGTTACTGCGGCTTAACCGGCCAATCGATATCAGGCGCGAGGGATGTGTCTACGGCTTCCAGCAGATCCAGATAATCCAGCCAGGCGTTCAACAGCGCCCTTTCATCATTTTTAATGCGGCCAAGTGCGAGTTTTGTTTGTAGCATCTGAGTTTCGGCGTTGACCTCCGCAATCAATGCCTGTTTTTTCGCTTCAGCCTGCTTCATATGCTGTTCTTTTGTCAGCGGCGGATTGGCGATTTTATCCGCCTCTTTCTCACTGATGGGGTGCCAATCCTCCGGTATTTCAGATTCCCATGTATCTTTATTCATCGGCATAATATCAATGCACCGGGCTTTACCATCACTATCTTTAAAATAACGTTGCGCTATGACTTCTGTGTACATTATCGTAGCTCCGACCATGAGTTAATATTTAACTTTGATTCTGCCGCTGGCACAGTCAAATAGTATGATGATCCGGCTGGTATAGGCGCTGATACGGTTGCGTATGTATACCGGCCATTTTCCCCGAGCACCTGCACTTGAAATGTACCTACCGGCACGTCTTCAGCATACATTTTCATTGATACCAACCCTGCTACGCCATCTGATGCCAGGCAAACAGAAACGTAAATGCCTTTCCCGGTATTATTTTTATATACCGTGTCCAGCTTTCTCTGTGATGTCATGCCGTACCATTTTTGCCCTACACAAAATACCGTACTTGCTAACGGGTAATCCCCTGCTGGCTGATAATTTCCTTTTGGTTGAAACTTTTCCGGTAAACCAAGGTTTTTGATAAAGGTATCTTTGTTCGGGATATCTGCGCCGTTCTGGTCTTTGGCAAGTTTGCTGTTTACTTCTGTTTTTGTGGCATAGTCGCCGGTTGGCTGCTTACCTGACAGACCGTTATTTAATTCCGTCCTGGTTGCGTAGTCGCCTGTCGGCTGTTTACCCGATAACCCTGAACTTAACTCAGTTTTAGTGGCGTAAATTTTTGCAGATTTAGCCTCTGATTCCTGAATTGCTGCCGCAACACTTTTTGTCACATACTCCCGCGTTGCCAGCACCACGGACGGATCCACTTTCAGGGTGATAGCCTGGGTACTGCTGACCATCAGCACCATCTGAATAACCTGTGTCCGGCCTGACCCTTCCTGTAAATTCGGTTTGTAGGTCTCCGGGGCGTTGCCGACCGCGATCAGACCGCCGTTATCATCAAACAGCCCGATTTCACGGATAAACCAACCGCCTTCATTTTCAGGGATCACCTGTTCGGCAATGATGAAATTCGGGTTTTTCTCGTCAATCGATACCTGATTGACTGCCGCCCGGCGGGTTTCGCGGACTAACTTTGTTTGTGCCGGATCCGGAACCTGCAGCATACCGCCACCGTCACCGACCGCCATTGCGGAAATATTCATCTGTGTTCCCAGCGCGACAGCGTTCGCCAGCTGTGCCGCGCCGTAGTTCGTCAGGATAGCGAAATACTTTGCTGTCATGGGTTTACTCTCACTTTATCAATGGTTATCAGGGCTGCGCCAAAATAGTCCGCGCTTTCCACCCGGACAGTTTCCGGGATGTAGGGATAAACAGTCAGTGTGTCGCCGGTGTTGGTGGCGGCACCGCAGTAAAAATGTCCTGATGTGCTCAGGTTGATAGACAACCCCAGCAGGTGACGGCTGACGGGCTTTGCGTCGAATATCAGGCGTTCCAGCTCAAAATAGGTTTCTTCGGTAATACCGGTTTCCGACACGCCGACTGTCAGGCGGAATGTCCCGTTCCGGTCGCCGGTTTTCCACCACTCAGTGACGCTGATCAGATAGCCGAGCGGCTCCACGACACGCCGTAGCGCGCCGATGGTGCCTTTATGTTTGTGAACGAACATTGACGCTTTGATAACGTCCCGCTTTGTCCGCTCCGGCCAGTCTGCATCCCAGCGGTCAACCGACCACGCCCACGCCAGATACGGCAGCAGAGGAAGCGGACAGGTATCAGGATTGACCAGGGTTTTTAGCGGTACCGGAACGCGCTGTATTTCTGCGCACGCTTGTGCGGCGGCAAGTTCCAGCGGACTGGATCCAGTCGGCAGCAGGCGGCTACTCATCAGAACCCCCGACCGTTACCACAACATCAGTGCAGTAAGATGCCTGTGTGTCAGTGATCACGATGTCTTTTGCCGGGCTTTTCAGCTCAACACGCTGAACCCCCTCAACATGCAGGGCGGCGTAAATAGCTGACAGCCGGATATCACGCCCGATGCGGTGCTGCTCTTTCACATACCGCGCTATCCGTTCCCGGGCGGCGGCTTCTATCGGCTCTGATTCCGGTGTCGGGAACAGATAAAGCACCGCATCAATGGTGTAATTGATAATTTCCACGGATTTCACGGTCACGCGGTCAGCCACCGGGCGCACATTCTCATCATTCAGTGCCTTATCAACGAGGGTCAGCAGTTCAGCCGGTGCGGTACCGTCACCCTCGCGTGACAGCACGCTGACGGTCACACAGGCAGGTTCCGGACTGATGGCCGAAGCATCCGCTACCAGCCCGGAAGCGCTGCGTGCATGAAAAACATAAGCGCCGACCGGCCCGGCAACACTCATCCCCTCAAACGCCTGCGGAATACGCATCCGGAAATCAGCATCAGATTCATAAATGGCCGGCAGTGGCGGGATTACAGTGTCGTCAGCCTCCCGGATAACCAGCCGGGGAACGTTGTTGTTCGCGCCCAGCTGATCCAAATCTGCACCGTAGGCATAAGCCACCATACAGGCGCGGGCGGCTTCATTGACGCGCTGGCGCAGCAGTAATTCCCGGTAGGCATTTTCCTGTAACAGCTTGGTCAGCGGCTCGGATTCCAGTTGCAGCACACGGGCGACCGGCACTCGCAGTTCTTCCGGCAGAGAGGCCAGCAGTGCGGCTTTACGCTCAGTAAAAATCTGTTCGAAATCTAACGTTTCGATCACGTCTGGCGGCGGTAACTGGCTGATGTCGATGGTTGGCATGATTACCTCAGTGGCACGGAAAAGGAAAACGGCTGGCCGGTTCCGGCGTACACCCCGGACAGGTCGATCACAATGCTGCCCGGCTGCGGGGACGAAATCGTCAGTTGCTGGATCTGAATCCGCGGCTCCCAGCGCAGCAGGGCGGAATAGCAGGCAGACATCAGTTGCAGCCGCAGCGCTTTGTTGTCAGGCTGATCGGTCAGGCGGAACATCAGGGAGCCGTAAGTACGCCGGGCAATACGGGAGCCTACCGGCGTTGTCAGAATGTCGCGCACCGACTGGCGGAGATGCTCAATATCCGTGATACCGCTGCCGGTCAGGGCATTAAATCCGTAATATTTCATTGCGGACCATCCGTCCGGCTTCCGCCGCGTTCCACACCGCCGTGGTTGTGTCCATCAATCACCACGCCGTTTGAGGAGAATGTCCCGCCGGTGTGTTTAAAGCTGCCGGACATTTCACCGCCTTGCATCACGTTCAGCGTGGCACAGGTCAGGTTGTCAGAGCAGATAACCGTCGGGGTGATAAACCGGATATTTTCACTGGCATTCACAATCACGACCGGTGACGTGGCGGTAATACTGTCGGCGGCGTCGATCAGCGCGGTTTTGATGCCGGTCGCTTTCAGTGCGCCGGTCGCCGGTTCGTACTCGATCACCGCGCCGTCAGGATAGGTAACGTGGTTTGCTGTCAGTGAGGCGGTCGGCTCGTTATGTTCATCAGAAAAAAGCCCCGGCAGTACAACCGCCGTGGTCAGTTCGCCTCCGACAGACAGGATAACCACCTGTTCACCAACAGACGGCATCCAACTGCTGCGGGCAGTTCCGGCACGCAGTGTCACGACCGGCAACCAGTCTGTTTCCAGATCGCCGGTTTGCACACGACAGCCGCGACCGACCTTAACAGCGGTGACAACGCCGGTTCGGATAATATTTCTGATCAGGCGGAGGAGTTCCGCGATTTGGTTGTTTGCGCTCATGGGGACAGCCTGCCACCGAACCGGGGATTAATGCACCGGCTCCGTGTTGTATGTCCGTCAGATACAACATCAGGATGCGAGGAAGTCGATAATGGCCGCTTCAATCCGCCGGGCATCATCCGGCGAGAAGCCCAGCAGTTCACGCTGCGGATACTGAATATCAAGGTTGCGTAACCGTTCTTTCTGACCGAACTGGTGTACTGCGGCAATGTTAGCGGCGGCAGGGGCAAAGAAGATCGCCGCCTCGTTTTCATTGGAGAACACGCGCATATAACGGACGGTTGCCAGGCGTTTAAACATGCGGGTCTGTTTGCTTTTGCCTTTGACTTTTATCCGGTCTTTTTTAATGGCCGTGAACCGCTGAATATCACCTTTGCGGAATGAGCGCTGCGCATTCTTATCAATGTCAGTGCCGGTGATCAGACGCTTGTTCTGCTGCCAGTTCTTCAGCCGCCGTTCGCGCCCGCGCCAGATAAAACGCATTTCCCGCTGTACGGTAATAAATTGTGCCTTACGCCGGGTATAGGCGCTGCCGTCCGGGTTTTTCTGTTCACGGATGCGGGCTATCTGGCTTTTGCGCAGATCACGGACAATCGCCCGTGACAGCTTTTTCCGTTCGGCAGGACTGACCCGGGCCAGCAGCCCGGCGAGTTCATGATTCAGGGCATCAAGACTATTTTCTGACATTCAGGTATTCCCAGCTGTCCATCGGATTTTCCGGCTCCGGCACCGCTTCAACGCGGTACGCACCGTCCTGTACAGAAACAATAATCCGCTCTGTCAGTTTCAGGTCAATGCTGATGTTGGCGGTCTGACTGTTGAGAATATCAGCCTCAAAGCGTATACCGTTGGCGCGTTTGTCCGGGTTGGCGAGAATATCCGGCTGGTGCTGTTTTACCCATTCGACCACCACGGCAAACACAATATTCTGATCACCGGGAAAGGCTTCAAGAATAATATTCAGGCTGTAAATGTATTCGTAGGAGAGCGACGGTTCATTGGTGGCAAAAATGCCGCCGTCATCCACGAACAGATACAGTTTTTCCGGGTTCTCTTTCAGGTACGGAATCTTCCGGCACAGGGTGTCTTTAATGCTGTTGAGTTTGTTCATGCTGTCTTGCCTTTTCGGCGGCGCGGATGCCGTCCAGTTGCGTGTTTGCCTCATCCAGATCCGCGATCAGCAAATCAATCCACAACGGCAGTTCGCAGTAAGTCAGAGTCCGGGCGGCAGGGACGGCGGCACCGGTTTTGTCAGCGAGTCCGGAAGCGGGGTGCATTGTGCGGGCACGTAGACGGTGCGTGTCGCGGAGCAGGCCGTCAGAAACAGCGTGAGGCACAGGCAGATCACAGGTCGGATTGTTTTTAAGAATGGTGCGGTATTCAATCTGGCGCTCCTCCGAGGCGGCACGCTGCGTGATGTTATTCTGCGTTGCCGCCTGCGCTATCCGGTTAAAGCGGTTAAATTCAAATGACTGCGCGGTGATAATCCCGGCCTGCCGGCCGAGGTCTTTTTTCAGCGCGGTGTTTTCACCGGCCAGCCGTCCGGCTTTGTCGTAGTAATGCTTCAGGCTGAATGATAATAAGCCCGCAATCAGCAGGCTGAATAACAGCGTGATAATGCGGGCTTTGGTCGTCATAACAGTGCGTACGCCTTTTCAAATACATCAGCAGCATAAGGCTGCGAGGCGTTTTCAACCTGAATGATGGCCTTTGCCATAGCGACAGCGGTGTCTTTGTCGTGCAGGTCTAAACAGGCATCACGGCGGAAGCCGGTCTCTTTGCAGACACGGGTAATATAGTTTTCCGTGTGATTATTATCCGCAGCCGGTGCCCAGCGTTCGATAATCTCTTCCACGGTATCAATTTTTCCGCATCCCATCTCCGGTTTTCCCCGGTATTTTGAGTAGGTGCGTAACAGTTTCATCAGGGCACGGATGCCATATTCAGGCGAAATAAACGTACAAAACTGACTGTCAGCCTGTACACCGGCCAAACCCTGCCATTTCGATTTACTGTGCCGGATATTGCCCGGGTTATTATTTAGGATACCTCGTGACATGAATCAGTCTCCCAGTCGTTTATTAATCATGCGGTGTGCAATGTCGCGTATCTTCTCAACACCTAAAAACCCGACCGCGCCGCCAATCATGCCGGAGGCACCGTTCGGAATACCGATAAACTCCGCGCCGCTGATAATCGCCCATGAGAGCGCACCGCACAGCAGGCATTCAGCCCACTTGTTTTTACGGGTGTCGCCGTCATAAATCAGGCAGGCATAGCGGATAAAAATGGCTATCGCCACGCCGGACAGCTGCGGCCAGGCGTTTTTGAGTGTGTCGAGAATGTCAGCCCAGTGTTCTTTCATCGTTTTCATACCCATCCCCCTTTGTGGAGGTGTTATTAATCCCAAAGCCGGATCATTGTTTTTTGCGGCTGTTCCGTCACATCCGGCAGTTCAACCGGTGTTCCGTGCGGTAACACCGCACCGTGACCGGCAAGCCCGGGGTTCAGCTCCAGTGTCCGCTCAACCACACCGGCCGTCTGCCCGAGCACCCGGAAGCACAGGGCGTCAAGGGTTTCACCCTGCAACGCAAAGACATTCATATCAGTTCACAGATGTTGTGCGATTCACCTTTGATACGCTGGATAGCCCACTGCATATCACGCCAGAGGTCATCCACCGTTTCACTCAGGGCGGCGGCTTTCTTTTCGCCGCTGTCGGTGGTGTCAGTGTCGCGGTAACGCTCTGTCAGTGTCGCTTTTGCCCCGCTGTATACCGCCCGGCGGTAAAGCAGCATCAGTTCACTGTCGTTATTGATGTGGTCGGCCGGTACCGCCTCCAGTGAGGCAAACCCGGCGGCAATCTGTGACCGTTTCCAGCCTGCCAGCTCACGGTTGACTTCCGTTATGGCGTTGACCAGTGCGTGCCGTAACCGTTCTGTGGTCACTTTGCCGTCAGTCAGCATCGACAGTTGATAATTCCGCAGGCTGATATCCGGGAAGAAATCCCCGCTGCTGAGTGTTTCGTCCGCTATGTCTGTTGTTTTGTCTGATGTGAAGTCCATCGGTTACCCCGTAAAAGGTGGGCGGTGGACAGCGGATAAGCCGGTCGGCTGCTCCGCTGTGCCGCCCCGGCGCTGTGGCTCGTTCTGTTGTGCCGCGTCGCGTTCTTCCTGCTGTTTTGCGATCAGCTTTTCCAGCTGGCGCAAATCCTGCTTAACACCGACACGGTCATATAATTCAAGTGCCCGCAGCCATGAACAGGTGGCAGGCTGTAAATACCCGTCATCGCGCTGTGCATAGCCCAGCCATTTCAGGAGATTTGCCCGGACCTGATCAGGCATATCTTCTTCGCCGGTCAGATCAAGGGTACGGGTCAGCACATCCAGCGGGACCGGGGTTTTGGCGGTGTACATCTTTTCCGCCATATCCGCGATTTCTTCCGCAATGGCACACCCGGTTGTCCGGGTGTGGTTTTCCGGCATTTTCAGGCCGTGGCGCAGGGCGTAGTCCGCGATATCCAGTGCGCCGTGAAAGTCTCCGGCATCAATCCGCCAGAGCATCACGCGCATCAGTACATCGTCCTGCTGTCCTCTGCCGGAAGCCAGAATGCCGCCGACCCACGGTGCATAGTTCGGCAGCATTTCCCGCTTCACAGCAGCTTTGCGCTCAAATGACTGGATGCGCTTCAGCCTGCGGCGGTCAGCGTTCATCATCAGTGTCATCTGGGTGTAGGCCGTGCCGGTCTGTGTCTGCGGGTTGCGCTGCTGTGCATCCTGCTGCGCACTGACCCGCATCACATGACGGCGGAAAATACTGCCGCCCATTATTCGCCGCCCTCGTTGCCGGTATCACCGGTGTCCGGTGCTTCCGGCTTTTGGGTGCCGTTCTGCATCTGAATGTTTTCGATCAGCGCGGTACCGCGATAATCCTCAACAACATACGCTTCATTGACGGATTCGTAGTTCTCAATCCGGTCACGTTTCGGGTTGTCGATGATGTGGCGGCGGCGGGTTTCGCTCTGCCAGTAAATAGACAGGTTATCCAGACGGGTGATAAACAGGGCGTTTTCCGGGAAGTACGGCGCACGCACGGCCTGTAACCCGCCGATACGTTTCTGGCTGATAATCAGGTCAGCGGCCAGTTTTTCACTGTTTTCCTGCTCTTTATTGACCAGCGGGAAATATTTGTCGGATAACAGTTTGCGCCCGCAGATAACCACCAGTTCGGTATCGTCGCGGTACTCTTCGTCGATAACCTCATCAACGGCGCTCATCACGAGTGCATCAAGGTTATTGAAATCACCGCCTTTACCTACGCGGATCACGGCGGAAATCACGTTACCGGCATCGTCTCTGACATCACTGATTACATGCGCTTCTGCATCGGTGCGGACCTTTTGCAGCCAGCCGATATTGACGTCTTCCAGCATTTTGTTTGCAGTACGGTCGGATTTTTTGGCACGGTGTGTACCGTTAAAGCCAATCATAATGCGGTCAAGCGCCTGACGGCGGATAATGGCATTACGGATACGCAGCTGAAAATCTTTGAACTTCGCCCACAGATCCAGTTTTTGGTAGGTCAGTGCGGTGTCATAGTTGGTCTGCTGACACACATACTCAATGTCGGTCATCTCAGACGGGTCGGTCGCTTCGCGATCTTCTTTTGTGGTGTCTGTGGTTCCGGCGATAGTGGAGCCGACGCCCAGCCCGATAACCTGGCCTGTTTTTTCCGGAACCGGGACAATATTTACAAGGCCGAGGAATGCCGCAGACTGCTGAACGTTATCTTCCAGCGTCTGTGCGACTGATGGGGTGATTTCAACCTTGCTGGTCAGTTCCTCAACCGGCACTTCATACAGTGCAGACAGTCGCATCAGGTAGTCGTTAAATTTAAAGCGGGTCTCTTTTTTCATGTTCTCTTTCTCAGATTTGGTGAGGCCGGGATCAGCAGTCCGTCAGCAGTTCTTCCGGCTGTGTGCCGTTGTTGCCGAGTGACACCGGGCGCTTATGGCCGTTGTTATCCTGCTGGCTCAGTTGCGTTTTCAGTTCACTGAGCTCTTTTTTCAGCGCGGCCAGTTCCGCGATTTCTTCCGGCTCAGGATCGGACAGGCTTGTTTTTTTCAGGGCGGCAACATCTGTCTGAATGGCTTCGACGGCTTTGGCGATCAGTTCGACGCTCTGATGCACATCATGAAAACGGGCATCGTCCTGCTTACCTTTCCCGGTCAGCACTTCGGTGATACGGGTGAACAGAGACGGTCCTTTCGGTTCATCCGGCTTATCTTCGGTGAATTCGATAACGGTCTCTTCTGCCAGTGTGATCACGTTGTCTTTCGACTGTTTGCGACCCGCGAACGGGCTTTCCCCGGCGCCCTGACTGAATTGCAGCATCTGTGTGCCGAGGCTGGCCGGGTTATCCGTCACCGCCAGTCCGACAAGGTAGGCGGCACCGGTGTCCGCAAATTTCGGGGCGATTTCAGCAGAGGTGTATACCTTCTGACGCTTTTTATTCATTTCGATCAGGTCGGCGGTCGGTTTCAGCGTGGCATACAGGGCTAATTTGCCTTTCAGCGCACCATCGGTGATTTCTTCGGTATACACCGACTCGACATCCCCCAGGCGCGGCATGTAGGACATGTTGAGGTGATCAATATTAATGCGCGCCCCGTAGACGTTCGGGTCGTAGTTCTGTTCGATATCGGTCAGCCAGCTGCGCTGTACGGTGCGGCCGTCAGTGGTGGCACCCTCTGTACAGATACGCACCGGCTTTGATTTTACTGTCATGTGAATGACTCCATCAGTCAGGACGGGATTGTCAGTAATGATGGGGCTATGGTTCCGGTGAATTGCTGCGGAAACAATGAAAGGCTGTTGTACGCCGGGGGTATACAACAGAACAGCAGGGCGCGGGGGAAGTGCGGCCAGTAATCTGGCGGCATGGAAACGATAACCGTATTTGACTCACGCAAAAAGGCCATGCACCTGTATTTCAGCGGCTACCGTATTGCACGGATCGCGGAAATGCTGGGTGAGAAAGCCTCAACGATTCACAGCTGGAAGCGCCGCGACCAGTGGGACGACATCACGCCCTATGACCGGGTGGAGTTCACTATTGAAGCGCGGCTGTGCCAGCTTATCGCCAAAGAAAGCAAAGAGGGCAAGGATTACAAAGAGATTGACCTGTTAGGCCGTCAGCTGGAGCGTGCCGCTAAAATCCGGCGCTATCAGAACGGCGGCAATGAGACCGATCTCAACCCGAAACTGGCGAACCGTAACACCGGTGAACGCAGGGCCCCGGAAAAAAATGTGTTCAGCGACGAACAGATCGAAAAGCTGGAACAGATTTTCACGGGAAACATGTTTGAGTATCAGAAAAACTGGTACCGCGCCGGGGCACAGAACCGCATCCGCGATATCCTCAAATCCCGCCAGATAGGGGCGACATATTATTTCGCCCGCGAAGCGTTTATGGACGCGCTGCTGACCGGCCGCAATCAGATATTTCTTTCCGCCAGTAAGGCGCAGGCGCATGTATTCAAACAGTACATCATTGAGATTGCCCGCGAGGTCGATGTTGACCTGAAAGGCGACCCGATTGTCCTGCCGAACGGTGCCACCCTGTATTTCCTCGGTACCAATGCCCGGACCGCACAAAGCTATCACGGCAATCTTTACCTGGATGAATATTTCTGGATACCGAAATTTCAGGAACTGCGCAAAGTCGCCTCCGGCATGGCGATGCACAAAAAATGGCGGCAGACCTATTTTTCCACACCGTCAAGCCTGACCCACAGCGCATACCCGTTCTGGTCAGGAAAACTGTTCAACCGGGGCCGCGCCAAAGCTGACCATGTGGATATTGATATCAGTCATGCGGCATTACGTGACGGACGGCTGTGTGAGGATGGTCAGTGGCGGCAGATTGTCACCGTTGAAGATGCGGTGCGCGGCGGTTGTGACCTGTTCGATATCGCACAACTGCGCCTTGAATACAGCCCGGACGAATATCAGAACCTGCTGATGTGTGACTTTGTGGACGATATCGCGTCCATTTTTTCGCTGGAACTGATGCAAAGTTGCCTGGTTGATTCATGGGATGTGTGGGAGGACTTTCAGCCGGAACTGTACCGGCCATACGGTCACCGGCCGGTCTGGATCGGCTATGACCCGGCAAAAGGAACTGAGGGCGGCGACAGTGCCGGGTGTGTGGTGATTGCACCGCCGGTGATGTTCGGCGGCGCGTTCCGCATCCTTGAGCGTCACCAGTGGCGCGGGATGGATTTCCGCGCTCAGGCGGAAGCCATCAAACAACTGACCGAACGTTATAACGTGGAATACATCGGTATCGACAGTACCGGGATCGGCCACGGCGTTTACAAGTCGGTGCAGGAGTTTTTCCCGCAGGTGCGGGAGTTCGTCTA
Source organism: Morganella sp. Je.2.23 (assembly GCF_051129855.1). Lineage (NCBI taxonomy): Bacteria > Pseudomonadati > Pseudomonadota > Gammaproteobacteria > Enterobacterales > Morganellaceae > Morganella > Morganella sp. Je.2.23. The sequence continues at coordinate 1,793,018 of NZ_JBCPSQ010000001.1, read as the reverse complement.
TAACCCGGCGGTAAAAAACGCCCTGGTGCTGAAAGCATGGGATGTCATCAACAGCGGACGGCTGGAATTTGATGCCGGAGACCGGGACGTCATTCAGTCGTTTATGTCTATCCGCCGCTCAACCACCGCCAGCGGCAACCGCCCGACCTATGAAGCCAGCCGCAGCGAGGACGCCAGTCATGCGGATCTCGCCTGGGCGGCGATGCACGCCCTGTACAACGAACCTATCACGGGTGAAAACACCCAACATCATAATATCGTGGAGCTTTACTGATGAGCCGCAGAAATAAAAACAAACAGCATAAACAACAGAATACCGGCGGCGTGGAGGCGTTCACGTTCGGTGAGCCGGTGTCGGTGCTCGACAGCCGCGAGATTTATGATTACCTGGAGTGTGTCCGGATGGAGCACTGGTATGAACCGCCGCTCAGTTTTAACGGGCTGTCCAAAGCATTCCGGGCAGCACCGCATCACAGCAGCGCAATCTATGTGAAACGTAACATACTGACCAGCACCTTTATTCCGCACCCGCTGTTAGACCGGAAAACCTTTGACAGCTTCGCGCTGGATTTTCTGATGTTCGGTAACGCCTACGTTGAAACCCGTTACAACCGCCTCGGCGGCATCCTGCGGTTTGACCACGCCCCGGCCAAATACACCCGGCGCGGGATTGGCGGGGATCAGTACTGGTTCACCAAATACGGCTATGAGAGTGAGCCGTACCCGTTTGAACCCGGCGCGGTATTTCACCTGATTGAACCGGATGTGAATCAGGAACTGTACGGTCTGCCGGAATATCTGGCCGCACTGCCGTCAACCCTGCTCAACGAATCCGCCACGCTGTTCCGCCGCCGGTATTATCTTAACGGCAGTCACGCCGGGTACATTATGTATATCAGTGATTCTTCCCAGACACCGGGTGATATCGACAACATCCGTAAAGCGGTTCGCAGCAGCAAAGGACCCGGCAACTTCCGCAACCTGTTCCTGTATGCCCCGAACGGGAAGAAAGACGGCATTCAGATCATGCCGCTCAGTGAAGTCGCCGCCAAGGATGAATTTCTGAATATCAAGAACGTCAGCCGCGATGACATGCTGGCCGCCCATCGCGTACCGCCGCAACTGATGGGCATCCTGCCGCAGAACACCGGCGGCTTCGGTGACGTGGAAAAGGCAGCAAAGGTATTTGTCCGCAATGAACTGATGCCGTTGCAGGCCAAGCTGAAACAGCTGAATGACTGGTGCGGACAAGAGGTGATCCGGTTTGAGGATTACCGGCTGCCGGATGATTAATCACAATATGACAACAGGAACCGCCGCCGGCGGTTTTTTTACGTCCGTACATGATGAAGATCGGCGTTACCTATAATAATAGCGCCCCATGATATTATACTAAACCCGCAGCCGGAAGACGAATCTGCCGGATTTTGCCCCTCTGAAACCATCCGTTATACCGCCTGTAACGCACCGTGTGACGACCTGAAAAAAGATAACCCGTACACCTCTTTTTGCTTTTAACGCCGCTACGCCCGGGAAATTTGCGACAACCGGGAAGCGAACAAACATGCCGCCGCGCAATCGTAGCCCCGCCACGCCTGCCCACTAAATGCACCGCTTTTTATGCATCTGCATGACACAAGGAAAACACCACCAATTCTGGTTGGCTTCAGTAAAAATACTTTTCAAATGATCATGCGAATTCATGCGGATGAATGCAGTATGCACCATACATGTCATAAACAGTAAAATTAAAAATAATCAGTTAACAGTCCCAAGAAAGTACTAGAGTATCAAGCCTATAATTCATGCCGTTACATCCAAAATAAAACAAAATTCAAATAACGGCAAAAATATTATAGCGATAATATTGTTTGCATTATGCGCTCATATATCTATCAATATTCATTTGTCGCCGTAAGCTTCAGAACGGTAAAGGTTCATTGCCCCTGCGGATCTCAACTTATCTTTAAAAAAGTTACTAAGAGTAAAGCCTTGTAGTAGAGAATACTTTTCAATATAAACTTTAGATTTAACACCCTTAGTTGACAATCCATTCAGCATCAATGCCCCAGACTCTATTGATGAGAGTTGTGCCCTAACTAACTTAGCATATTTAACTCGCTCTTTTTTACGAAGAAAACTAGCTTCATCAATATGTTTAAATATATGATACAAGTTTCTAAAGTAATGCCCTGTATTAGAAAAGAAATTTTCCTCCTCATATACAAGATCAATTGAATACCTCATCCTTTCCTGAATTGGCTTATCATCATTTGACAAATTAAGAAAGTTAAACTTTACCTCGGTTATGTACCAATCAAGTGCATCTACTCCTTTGTATAATTCTCCATCATAGACTACTTTTATATTTGATAAATTTTCTTTGTGATATTTTATAAGTTCAAAAAGTACTGACTCAAATGACTGAGTCATAGATTGTTTAGATGTGGTATAAAGTGTGAAACAAACTAAAATTATAGATAAAAAACTCAAACTGGGATTAAGCACACCTCCGATATAATCACCGAACTGCCCCCACTGCTCTACCGATTGACTTATAGGCAAGTCCCCAAAATTAGTCCAATAATTGTATAAGGCAAGCGCAATAAATAAAAAAGTCACCAGAAAAAAAATAAACATAAAAGAGAATCTTTTTATATAGTCCATTGTTTTCACCATAACTTTAACCTTACACTAACTTAATATCATTTAAATCGAGCTCATATATTCCTTTCATAGCCTTACATATAATTGGTTTCGTTAGCCTTCTTATATTTTCAATTTTCCATGTAAAATAACCTTCCTTCCAAGTTCTTCCTAAACTGATTGAAGGATTGCCATCATTATAATCATCCTCTGTCCATATTTTGAACTCAGTAAAATCGACGATAGCCAAAGCGACCCCATCATCTATATCTTCATCAGTAGATAGATATTTTTGATTTTGAACAATCACAACATTTTTCATCGGAATTTCCGGTGGTAGCCATGACCTTATCTCAATGTTTTTTTTGCCATCTAGTATTAGATCTACAGCTGGCTTAAGGATGGATAGCGCTTGATATTTCATGGTATGACCCTTATGGTTGACACTCTTGTATTTTAACATAAATTATAAATATGAGGTATGATATGTTGATTTTTATAGCGGGAGTCCACGGTGTTGGTAAAGGTTACTTATGTGAAAAGTATGTAGAAAGTAATCAAGCTATACATAAAAGTGCCAGTCAATTAATTCGAGAATATGGGAAAATAGAGCTACCTACCAGTAAGATAACCGAAGATATTGACAAAAATCAAATTATACTATTAGCTGCTATTGATAGCCTTACTAAAAATGGATGTATGTTGTTACTTGATGGACATTTCGCATTAGTATCTAAAGATGGAATAATAACTGCAATAGAAACGGACGTATTTGAAAGGTTGAACCCCGATGGCGTGATTTTATTACAAAATGAGATCAATGTAATTAAAAAACGAATTAGTGAAAGAGATGGTAGTACAATAAAATATGATATCAGCTCTTTAATAGAAAGCGAGAATAAAAATGCAAAAAAAATATGTAGAGCCTTAGATATCCCCTTAAAGGAAATACATTCTGCTTCTATTAAAGATTTTAGTAATGCAATTGAAGAAATTAAGCGCGAGTCTATTTCTCGCGCTTAAAACAAACATTTAAATATATCGGAAAGATTGAGGTGCTTTTGCCCCTGGGGATATGTCTTCTAAATCTAATGGAGAGCTATATCTTCTGGGGCTTTTAACCGAAATGGCAAATGCTCTATCGCGCCGATGAAAATAGTCAGTAAAAAATTTATGACTTATTCCGGCATAATTTTTGGTTAAACTCCACAATTCAGAAGGTGAATTTACTAAAATATCACCGATCTTAAACTCTCCAATTACTTTACCTACAGGCATGGTTGCATAAATAATGACAGTATCAACATTTTTATTTTTAAATATGCTTTTTCTAAACTCAAATTTTTTTTCACCCGATAAAATTCGTTCAGCATATTCAGGTTTAATTGACAATAAAACTTTCATTTACGCCCCCATCGGTAATAATTCTCTTAAAATGTACATCACTCAAAGGAAGGAAGCCCCAATAATTTGCATCAGTATATCCAGTTATAGTCATAATATCATCCCTAATTATTCTTTTCGTTAAAGGGAAATTATATGTAAAGCGGATGATATAAGGATAATTTTTCTTTGCATACAAAAGCTTAAGTTCATCTTCATCAAAAACACTAAATGGCGCACAGTAATCCCGAAATTCTTCATAAGTAGAGAATTCATGAATATCTCTGACACTCAAAACCACACATACAGAAGTTGCTACTGAACGATAACGTGCCGGACCTTGCCCATCTGAAGTTCTATAGATTAAAAGGTTGTCACCGGCTCGTAGGTGTTGTGTTCCATCCATTCTGGTGAGATATACCTTTTCAATACTATTTGTATAAGAAATATCTTGAATTAAACTTCCATCTTCGTTATTCAGTTTAGATTCAGGAAACAACCGAGTATGCCACGAAGGGTATATACTTAGCAGGAAGTTTCTATTTCTTAATTTAATTAACGGGTAATTGGGATAGCTCATTTATTCTTTCCACTCCAAATTTTTGAAATAAACGCCTTCACGGCCATTGCTTGTTACTTGAATTTTTCTTGCTTGCAACTCGAAACCATAACGCTTTAATAAATTAATTAGTCCTTCATGCTTATCAAAAATAGTTACATATATTTCTTTGAGATTATTGTTCATCGCAAATTGAAAGACTAACCGGACAAACCTTTCACCTAATTTTGTTCCATGAGCATCTATTTTGAAAGTACCTAACTTTGCCCTCGGTTTTCTCTCAAATGTAGGTGTCGTATCCGTAATGGCTTCATTCTCTACTTTTAAATACAGGAATCCATCCATCTCGCCATTATCGTTGTACGAAACATAGGCTTTATTTCCTGATTTAGAGATAAACCAATTGTCAAAACCATCATAATCAGCTTTCAATGAATTGAAAAAACGGTCATTTAAGTCAATATCACGGAAGAATTTTTCTTGTATAGACATCCGAGTCTCCTCGTCAAGCCACTATTTTGCAATCAATAGGTTGATGTGATTAAAAAAATATTTCAAAAGGCTAAAATTATCTCACATTAAGTCTATCAACAGTTTCAAGTAATGTCTTCATCATTGTTCTCTAATCATAATACTATGGATAACATCGCAGACATTCATGCGTTGATTAAGAAAAATCCTTTATACGGCTAATCCGCACACCTTACCTCCCGTTACGGCCACGGACACACCATTACTGTGCACCATGCACCATGCACTGTATTTATATACAGTACATTACAGTAAAAAAAATGTAAAACTGTTTTTTGTCAGCTGATTGGTTGTACTGACACCGGTCAATAAAGCACGGAATGTTAAATAGAATTAACATTATTTTTGACAATCATTAGGCATTTTCTTTCCTTATTTTCTCAAATTTCGCCAATATCACCGCCGCTTTCTGCTCACGTTTCACGGCCTGCTGCCGTTCTCTCACTACTTTTACCTCGTCGCCCAGCTCCAGCCGCATCCGGCCATCACGGAACAACAGTTTTTGATCACCGTAATCAACGGTCATGCCCCGAATAAACATCATCATCAGCCCGTCCGCTGGCATTTCATGCCCCATTGCAGCGGTGAATTTCTGTATTTCCGGGATGAATGCGATTTCTTTGTCGCTTAAAGTGATGCGGGAATTAACCCGTCTGGCGATTTGTGCCGGTTTTACTTCCTGTGCCGCTTTCTCAGCGGCTTTATCACTCAGGCATGAACCCCACGGTTTTATTTGGTAAACCCCTGTCATGCCGTAGTTTGGCGCTAAATCTGGCGATTTATCACCATCGGCTGAGATCACCGATCCACAGTTATTGACAGGACTCCGAGGGTCGGCGATGCCGCCCTTTAAAAGATTAAAATCAAAACCAACGGCAACCGGTGCAGGGTTTTGACTGTCGCGTTTTTTAACAATCTGGTATTTATGTTCGCGGGTTTTGACGACATCACCGCCAAAAACAGGGGAGTAGATCCCAAAGACTTCCGGGACTTCTTCGTCGTACTGGTTCAGCCGATCAGCGGCGCGTCTCGCTACTCTGACCGTTTGCAGGTCACGCGGGGTGCACGGGCCACCCTGAGAAAGGATATATTCATCAAACTGTCCCTCATCTGCTGCGGCTCTGACTTTCTCAGCCACATCCCCGATTTGCTCTGCGATAGACACACCGCGCAATTTGCGGCACTCGCGGTAAGCACCTTTTGACGGCAGGTTATAAAACTGAAACTGCGGGATACGCCACGTTGCCGCCCAGGCGGTCACGGCGGCGGCGGTATCACTCAGCGGCTTTCCGGTGTCATTATCGATTTCACCGTCCAGTGCGTAACCGTCAATATTCTTAGAAATGTATTTCGCGATATAACTGACAGCGCCACCACGGTTCATGTGTTCACACTTAAACCGATGTTTTTGTGCGCCTTGCTCTTTCCCGTCAACGGCAAGGGCTTTTTTGCGCATAATGTCGATAACCTGCGCACGACTGGCTTTGTCAGTGAATAACAATAAATGCCAGTGCGGAGTACCATCATGATGCGGCTCAACAACGCGAATACCGTAGACTTTAAGCCCGTAATCCTTGAAAGCTGTCCGTATTTTCGACCACACGCGGACAAGATATGCCTGTCCGTTCTTTGGTGTATAAGCCTCCTTTGACCAGTTATGATTAATAATGGCCTTTTTCTCATCTTTCTTACCGGTAACCTTTGTCGGATGGTACTTTGACGGTGTCGTGATGGTAACAAACATGCCGATATCACCGCGTTGCATAGCCACTTTTTCAATGCCGGCGATCTGTGCCATAAGTTCCATACGGCGAATTTCAGGGTTGGAAATACTCCCCATCACTTTTTCAAACAGATCAAACCGCTCACCCGTCTCAGTGTCTTCAATATCCATCTGTTTCAGATATTCTTCGTTCGCTTTACGCTGGGCGCGGACTTCATTAATCGCCTGGCGGCTGGCATACGGGCGCTTATTCATATTGACGGCCATAACGGCAATCAGCAGCGACTCACGCCAGCGGGCACGATGCGCCCGTAAACGGCGGTACCAGAAATCATCATTCACCAGACGGGCAAGGGCAGAGTGGATATTTTTTTCACTAATTGAGCCTTTCAGATACCGGCTGTAGTGAAGCGGGGTAATATGCAGTTCTTTGGCATCAGCAGCCATGTGCCCGTATATTTCATACAGGTACTTAAATTTAAATATGGCACCATCACCAATCTCGCTGACCTTATCGATCAGCAGTTGGCAACGCTCAAAAAATACTTTCGCCAGTTGCTTTGCCAGTAATTTAACGGCCTTGTCGGATAACTCCGGCAGGGCATTAAACTGATCCATATGACGCACTGAAAAGCGGTCATTAACGGCATTAACTCGCGGAAGTATTTCCCGATAAAATTTGAAATACAGATATCTGTGAGCCTCTAACAGCCCCTTTTCTTCGTAAATACTTTCATAGCGCTTACGGAACGGAAAACGCAGCATGCGCGGCAGACGTTCAATTTCATCCTGCAAATCCTGATTCTGTTTAAGTTGTGCGGGCGTTAACGGCTGCTCAAAACCCAGCACCGCCTCATGTCGCTTTTTGTTCCACTCATGCATAAAAACCGCCGGTTCCGGCGGCGGCTGCACACTGAAATCAATGACTTTCCCCGTCATGGCCGGTCACCAACCGGCATTTCCCGGAGTACAGACAGCGCCGTCTGACAGCGTTTCACTATCATTTCGCTGAAACGCAGATATTCATCCAGTGTTTTCACCGGCTTATCTTTCGGCCTGATAACCTGCATGGCGACAAGGTCAGCAACCATAACGACAGGGTTGTCATACCGGGAAACCAACGACCAGCTATTGTTTTCAAGATCAGCCTCAATCAGCGCGTATTCAGGGAGTGATGCATGCTCTTCCGGAAGACGGCGGGCGATAGCGTAGTGGGTATCAGTAATATAAATGCCGTTGCGCGGGTCGATGATGCTCATTGGCAACCACCCAGCACAGCAATAATTTCAGGTGCTTTCTTCCGGTTACCATTAGCCGCAATGGTGCGCGGTGCTTCTATTACGTGGATAGTGAAGCCTAAATCCGCATACAGCTCTTTTGCCGCCAGTGAATTTGATACCGTTACCGGGTTGCCCTGAATATCATTCAAATCTTTCAGGGCAAAGGCCAGCGCTTCATTATCTGCATCGGTAAAACCGTCAGTGTGATACTGAGTAAAGCTTTTTCCCATGTACGGAGGATCGCAATACACACCGTCACCAAAATCGACCAGCGATAACGTGTCCTGCCATACGAGGTGCTGGATGTTGGCTTTTACTGCTTTGGCAGCAAATGCGCGGATTTCTTTCTCCGGGAAGTATGGTTTTTTATAATTTCCGCGCGGTACATTAAAGCTGCCTTTCTGATTGTAGCGGCAGAGTCCGTTATAACAGTGGCGATTTAAATAAATAAAATATGCTGCGATAAATTCAGGTTGTAAGACACGTTTACTTTTATTAAAAAAATCGCGCTCTACATAATAGCCTGACTCAACAGCCTCTAATTCAAAAAGATCGTATGCGGTTCTTATAACCTCATCAATATTATCTGAGGCTATTTGTTGATACATAGTGATTAAATCGTTATTCACATCTGCAATTAAATACTGCTCATAGTCAGTATTCATCATCACAGCACAGGAACCGGCGAAAGGCTCAACAAGACGTTTTGCTTTTGGCAGGTGAGGGCGCAACTGCTCCATAATGCCGATTTTTGAACCCGCCCATTTCAAAATAGTTTTTTCAATCATATTGCAATTCCTTACTTATTTATTTTTTGCATATTTTTATTTCTGTAATGTCCGGGGTATCATCCGTTACCGGAATTCAGATAAAAAAAGGAACAGTCATGATGCTTCCACCCGTCCGGAACCCTGCTTTTTTGACTCCGTCAGCTGCGCCTCAAGGCGAAGTAAGGCTTTTATCAACATTCGATATGCTCCGTGCCTGCGACGCTTTCCTGGCTTTATCTTCATGCCGGATAAAAGAGCGCTGGATTCCATCAGAAGATTATCGAAATGAGTTGGCCCGGCTTCTAAAACAAAGCTGTCCTGATAAGTGGACAGAGCACGGAGAATGGACAGCGCTAATACAGCGCGAATACCAAAACGTGTTCCGCAATTGTGTGTATTACCGTACAAGCGAATCGGCATACTGGAACACGAAGGAAGAGCTAGAGTCAGATATTCATAATTCGATTCTGGCGTCGAAACAGACTGTTCTTCTGTTCGCGGAAGGCAAAATGGAAGCAGCTCCTGCAAAGACAGACGTTTTTGCAGTGCAGGACAACATGGGCGATTTTCTTGGCTCATTACTGGCGGGGAAAATAAATCCTGTATGGATAATGACGGCTGACACGGAAAAAACTCTGCGTAATCAGAGCGAAACATTCCTAGGTAGTATGTCGTCTTTTTAGTGGTCATCTCACACGCTCCGGTAATGTTTGTTTTTCAGTTCATCAATTGCCTGGCAATCAATGCACATGGTGCAACCGATCACAGCGCGGCGGCGTGGCTCAGGGATTGGTTTACCGCACCCCTCACATTCAAACGCAGACGCACCCGCAGCAGTAATACGGGCGGCGGCTATCTGGCTTTCAAGCACAAGCGCGGCGTGGTCATTGGCGCGGTCGATTTCGTCAGACATGGTTCAGCTCTCCCGCTTCGTTTTCGATACGGTCAGCCTCACCATTGAGCAGGTGATAAATTTCAGTTGGTGTCATTTTCTGTCTTAACGCTTTATGGGAAATGGTGCGCAAACGACCGGCAAACCCATCAAGCAAGGTTTTGCGCTCGTCTTCACGGTTGGCTTTGATGTTTTCAGCTACAGGGGTGAATATTGGTTCCGGAATTGATTTCATTTTAAAACCTCATTATTTAGGTAATAAAAAGCCCTGACCGGTTAAGGTCATTTTATTTTTGGTCAATATTTAAATCGGGTATGAAATATTTTTCGGCATTAATGCCGTTAGTGACTTTATTTTATTAATAGCAATAATTAATTGCTGTTTTTCCTCTTTTGTCAGGTCTGCATATTTTCTTTCTTTATTACCCAATTCAGCAAGAAAGAAAATCATGTCTAACATTCGTTTATCTGACAGCCGCATATATTCAAGAAATCCGGCTAGTTCTCTATTATCTGGATTATCCTGTTTGTTTTTGAAAAAAACAGTTGTCCGCAATGCTCCGGCCTCAGTTAGTTTTTCTGTCCTTTCAGAAAATGACATACCGTTATTCTTGTAACTCTTAACGCCAGCCAGCGAATGATTAATATCTCCACTCTGTAACTGTGATGTAATATCAATTAATTCAGCCGTTGCACGCATAAGTTACCGCCGTTATTTCTTATCGAACAATGAATCTATAAAACCCGTCGCCTGCGCCAGTGCGTCAAACTTCCCAAACGAATGACAGCTATCAGCTCCATCAGACAAGGTGACGTGATACTGCGTTATTTTCCGTGTCGCGTTACGCGGTAGGGTGATAATAATAAATCCGCGATATTCCTGGCTGTGTGTGCTGATTTGCCTGACCATAGCCAACCTCAACTAACCTGCGGTTTACCGAGACCCAGCCACACAAGCCAGCCGTTTCGGATTTCGTCGGGCAGGGTGGCACGTGCAAGATCCAGACCCTCATTCCATGCTGAAACGCTAATGTAATATTCGCCGCGACTGGCGTTCGGGTTTTTCATTTCCACATAAGGCAATTTCCCGGCCTTACGCATATCAGAAACAGCCTGTGCGGTTTTGCCGATCATTTCTGCAAACCGGGCTTCGGTCACATAATCCGCAGAACCCACTTTCAATGCAGCGGCAACCTTTACGTTTTCCTTTGTCATCTGTTAACCTCTCTTGTTGTGGCTCTTTGTAGCCCTCTTACGCTCACTGCTGCTTTTAACGGTGAAATCTAATACTCCATACAATATTGAGAACTCAACATTATGTCAAGAACGCAAGGTGAAAAATTAAGGATTATGCGGAACTCTGAGCAGATAACAAAAAAGGAACTAGTGGAAATGGCAGGCCTGAACTACGCAACTTATCACGGTTATGAAAGCGATAAATCGAAGATGACATTTGAATCCGGAGTAAAAATATTTTCTACTCCGTTATTCAGAAAATACCGCGACTGGTTCATGTTCGACGAAGTTAATCCTGAAGCTGGCCAAATAGCACCGGCCCTCGCACACAATGGGCACGAAGAAACAACGTCACCCCGCTCAGACAAGAAAACTGGTTAACAATACATCTCGATTTTTGTGAGTTTATTGATTCACAAAGTCTTTGCACCCTCGGAGGGCTTTCTTATGTCAATTAAGAAACTCGAAGATGGTCGCTATGAAGTGGACATTCGTCCGACTGGCCGCAACGGAAAGCGTGTCAGACGGAAATTTGATAAGAAGTTTGAAGCCGTTAATTATGAACGGTACGTGATGGCCAACCACTCGAAAGAATGGGCGCCGAAGTTAACCGACAATCGCCCGTTAAGCGAAATAGCGCAACAATGGTGGGATTTATTTGGGAGTCATCTCGATCATGGACGAGATCAAAAGAACAGAGTTGATATGTTTTGCCGCGTGATGTCAGACCCTGCAACACCAAAAATAGACAAATCACTTATATCCCAGTATTGCCAGATACGCACGGCTCACGGGGTTAAAGCGTCGTCGATTAATCGTGAAATTACCGCAGTGCGCGGCATTTTTACGTATTTAATTGATGCTGGTCTTTATCTCGGCGAACACCCTTTCAGCGGTTATAAGAAGCTGAAAGAGCAGGCCACGGAAATGTCATATCTGACGGATGATGATGTCAGCAGATTGCTGACTAACCTTAGTGGTGATGATTATAACATTGCCGTTCTTTGCCTCAGTACCGGTGCCCGGTGGAGTGAAGCAACCAGGTTAAAGCGGGAACATGTGATTCAGAATAAGGTACGTTTTACATTTACGAAAACCCGCAAGCCCCGGATTGTGCCGATTTCTGATGATGTTGCCGACATGATATGTGACGGTAAAAACGGGCTGCTATTCCCTGATATATCGTATCAGCGCTTCCGGAAAATTTTAAAGGAAGTGAAGCCGACGTTACCGGGCGGGCAGGCAACACACGTTCTGAGACACACGTTTTCAACGCATTTTATGATGAACGGCGGCAGTATCCTGACACTACAGCGATTGCTGGGACATGCCAATTTATCTCAGACGATGACATATGCACACTTTGCCCCGGATTTTCTACAGGATGCAATAGACCTTAATCCACTGAAAGGCAAATGTCGCATTTAGGTAAAAGTGTCCACACGGTGTCCACAGACAGGCCATTTAGTGCCCTCTGTGGCACCTTGCAGCTCTATGATAACCCTATGTTTTTATTGGAAAGGTAGGGTATATCAGAAATAAATAACGCCGCAAAAGCGGCGTTATTTACTCGGCGTCCCGATTAAAGCTCGATAGGTGGCGTAATTAAGCGCGCAGGAAATCGATGTGTGTCAGTTTTGGCTTGAACGGATGACGCTGTACAGCCTGTACTTTCACTTTGGTTTCTTTACCATCGATAACCAGGTTCAGAACTTCGTAAAATTCTGGTTTAGCTTCCTGGTTGATCAGGATGTCGTGATCCAGTTCGATGGAAACAGGTTCCTGGTTGCCACCATAAACGATAGCAGGGAACTTGTTTGCGCGGCGCAGGCGGCGGCTCGCACCCTTACCCTGCTCTTTACGTAATTCAGCATTGATAGTTAACATAGCTTTTCTCTTTAACAAGAGTAAAAAAAATCTCTGCTACAGGCGACCCAGCAGCAAAGTCGGTATTTGGCTCCGGCAGGGTTACCCCCGGTGAAGCGGCGTGCATTTTACCGAAAATGCGGACAAACGGCAAACGAAACCCGGTATAAAACCCAAAAAGCAGCACTCAGGGTTATGCCAGACTGTCGGATTTACGGAATCGCCCCTGATAATCAAAGATTTTTTCCCGGATCTGCCAGAAGTTATCTTTTTTGCGTGAAACAATGAAATCCGGGTAACGCAGCAATACCTGCTGACGGATCACCGATTCTGCATCCTGCCACTGAAAGGGTACACCGGGCGCGCGCAGATGCTGTGCCAGAAACTGTTTCTCGAAGACAAAACGTTGTGCCGGTGTGGTCAGCCGGAAACGCTCACTGACGGTGGTGCCGTCCTCATCGTAATAATTGATGGTCAGCCATTCACCGCGGTTATCCTGTCCGGCTGAGAGCGCCATACCACCACAGCGCAGTACCAGCGCATCTTTCAGACGCAGTGCAGCTTTCAGCATGTCATCCGGATCACTGAGAACTTCATCGCAGTGACAGCAGCGCCGTGCGGCAATATCATTTTCTCCGTTACAGGACGGGCAGAGTTTAAAACGGAAACGGAAATCACACTGATGCCGGGCGGATTCATCATCCGCATCAATAATTCCCTGGCAGCGGCGGCCGTAGTGTTCGATGATATGGCCGTCATCGGTACATAATCCCCAGAACAGGTTGGCAAAGCCGCATAACGGGCAAAATACCTGCACCGGCTGGCTTTTGCTGTTTGGTTTATGATTGCCGACTTCCGGCATATAGAGGTCATGCGGATTTCCGGCGTAATCGAGGATCAGACACTCCGTTTTCCCGGGGGACAGGCGCAGCCCGCGTCCGGCGATTTGCTGGTAGAGGCTGACAGATTCGGTCGGGCGCAAAATGGCAATCACATCCACATGCGGGGCATCAAACCCGGTGGTGAGAACGGAAACGTTGACCAGATAATGCAGTTTCCGTGCTTTGAAATCGCGGATAATCGTTTCCCGGTCTGCGGACGGGGTATCCGCACTGACCAGCGCAGCTTCACCGGGCGGGAGCAGTGACACAATTTCTGCCGCGTGCTCCACGGTGGCAGCGAAGATCATGCAGCCCTGCCGGGGCGCGGCATACTCAATAATCTGGCGGACAATACGCGGTGTGATGCGCTTTTGTTTTTTCACTTCCCGCGCCAGCACCTGCGAGTCAAACATGCCGGCGGCACTGACCGGTACCTGTGAAAAATCATATTGCAGCACCGGCATGTCCAGTCGTTGCGGCGGAACGAGATACTGATGACTGACCATATAGCGCAGCGGCAGTTCATAGATACAATCGCGGAAGAAGCAGGTATGATCGCCGCGGATCATGCCATGATAGTGATACTGGTAGATCCAGCCGCTGCCCAGCCGGTACGGGGTGGCGGTCAGGCCGAGAATACGCAGAGCCGGGTTATTCTTTTGCAGATGCTGTATTACCTGCTGATACTGGCTGTCTTCGCTGAGGCTGATCCGGTGGCACTCATCAATAATCAGCAGGGAAAATTTACCGTCAAAATCGGCGGTATTACGGGCGACAGATTGCACACTGCCGAAGATGACTTTCTGTGAGGATTCTTTCTGTGATAATCCGGCTGAATAGATACCTGCATCTAACCCGTAAGCCTGATATTTACTGTGATTCTGCTCCACCAGCTCTTTGACATGCGCCAGCACCAGCACACGACCGTGTGCCAGCCGGGCCAGTTCGGCGATCACCAGGCTTTTTCCCGCACCGGTGGGCAGGACAATCACTGCTGGTGTGGTGTGTTTGCGGAAATAGAGCAGGGTGGCATCGACAGCCTCCTGCTGATAAGGTCGCAGGGTAAACGTCACAGGAACTCCGGCGGAACAGACAAAAACAGGGTGTCAGCATATCACACTTTGGGCGCGACAATTGACTGCATGGCGGAGGATAAACAGCGGAACCGCCGTCAGAAAGGCACTGTGATGTTGATGGTTTGTTGTTATAATGATTACTGTGGTTATTATCGAACCAAATTCTTTCATTTTATCTGCTTATCTGCCGGCAGTCCGCTGCGGGCACGTCAGGTTTAAGAGACATTCATGCGATTAGATAAATTTCTTGCCCATCAGATGGGTATCAGCCGGAACCTCGTGGCCAGAGAGCTGCGTGCGGGAATGGTGACTGTGGATGGTGACGTCGTGAAAAACGGCGCACTGAAAGTCAGCGCGGAAAATGAAGTGGCGTATGACGGCAATGTGATGACACACGTCACCGGGCCGCGCTATTTTATGCTGAATAAGCCGCAGGGCTATGTCTGCTCAACGGATGATCCGGTTAACCCGACCATTCTCTATTTTATTGATGAACCGGTTGCTCATAAACTGCATGCCGCCGGACGGCTGGATATCGATACCACCGGGCTTGTGCTGATGACCGATGACGGTCAGTGGTCTCACCGTATTACTTCGCCGAAACATCACTGTGAGAAAACCTATCGTGTCACACTGGCGGAGCCGGTAGCGGACACGACCGCAGCCCTGTTTGAACAGGGAGTCATGCTGAACGGTGAGCAGCATCCGACCAAACCGGCAAAACTTGAGATTATCACGCCTCAGGATGTGCGGCTGACGATTTCCGAAGGACGTTACCATCAGGTCAAACGTATGTTTGCCGCTGCCGGTAATCATGTGGACGAACTGCACCGCGAGCGTATCGGCGGCATTGTGCTGGATGACAGCCTGGCGCCGGGAGAATACCGTCCGCTGACTGACGAAGAGATTCAGTCGGTTCTCTGAACACCTTTTTACTGAATTGAATACGGAGTAACAGGCGTGCAAGTGCAACGTTCGGCCTATTTCGGCCTGATTTTTATTCTGGGTCTGTTATCGATGCTGATGCCGCTGGCTATCGATATGTATCTGCCAAGCATGCCGACCATCGCCCGTGACTTTGGTGTCACTGAGGGCGACGTCCAGATGACCCTCAACAGTTATCTGATAGGCTTTGCCGCCGGGCAGCTGGTGTACGGTCCGATGGCGGATGCGCTCGGCCGCAAGCCGGTGATCCTCGGGGGAACACTGATTTTTGCCCTAGCTTCCGCAGGCTGTGCGATGTCGCAGGATATCGGTACGTTTATCGGCATGCGCGGGCTGCACGGTTTTGCTGCTGCCGCGGCAAGTGTGGTAATCAACGCCCTGATGCGGGATATGTTCACCAAAGATGAGTTTTCCCGCAGTATGTCGTTTGTGGTGCTGGTGATGACCGTGGCACCGCTGCTGGCACCGATCATGGGCGGCATGATGATGCTCTGGTTCAGCTGGCATGCGATTTTCTGGACAATTATGATTGCCGCGCTGATCGCCGCACTGCTGGTGTTGTTCTTTATCCGTGAAACCCTGCCGAAAGAGCGTCGTCAGCCGTTCCGTCTGCGGATTATGCTCGGTCAGTTTGTGACCTTGTTCCGCCAGAAGCGTGTGCTGTGTTATATGGTGGCATCCGGTTTTTCATTTGCCGGGATGTTCTCATTTTTATCAGCCGGGTCATTCGTTTACATTCAGCTCTACGGGCTGACAGAGCTGGAATTCGGCTACTGCTTTGCACTGAATATCGTTTTTCTCTTTATTATGACCACCATCAACAGCCGCTATGTCCGCCGCTTTGGTGCGCTGAATATGCTGCGCACCGGGCTGGTGGTACAACTGCTGGCCGGATGCTGGCTGTTACTGGCCGCATCAGCAGACCTTGGTTTTGTTGCCATTATGATTGGCGTGGCCTGCTATGTGGGGAACATTGCCATGATCACATCCAATGCGATGGCGGTGATTCTGGATGATTATCCGCATATGGCAGGGACAGCCTCATCGCTGGCGGGAGTACTGCGGTTTGGTATCGGTGCGGGAGTGGGCGCTGTGGTGGCGTCGTTTGATATGACAACCGTCTGGCCGATGGTCGGTGCGATGGCGCTTTGTATTCTGGTTGCTGCATCACTGGTATTGTACGCACGGCGTTTTGCCTGATTTCCTTTCTCTGCTGCCGGTCCGGAATTTACCGGGCCGGTCATTTCTGTAATATCAGTAATAGTCGAATGATTACCCCGGACAACTACTCAGTCATCATTAGGTTGATCTGAATCATGAAAAGTTACATTAATGTGAATTTTATTTCATGACGAACAACCATGCCGAACACGCCGCTATTTTTCGTTAATTGTATAATTAACTGATATTTAATCATATTTACAGGTGATCGAATGATGAATACATGGAATGATATCCTTATTTATTCAACTTCAGCTATATGATATAAAATAAATCAGTTGAGAAAATTAACAAAACAGTATACAAATAGAGGCAATTGGATTGATGTTGTTAACAACCGGCAGAAAAGTACTGAATACATTTATGCCGGATCGGGAGTAAGTCGCCGGTCTTTCATCATCCGTGAACAGTGAATGTTCGTTAATTTCGAGGGATTGGGTCGGAAATTTTATTGAAGATGATTCACCGGCACAGTATGACAGGATAATAGTGTGAATAGTAATGCGCTTTCAGTTGTTTCCCGCCTGCCACAGCATTACCGGCTTTCCGGTCATGATGACGGCCGCCGGTTAGAGGCGTTACCGGAACCTTTGCAGAGCAGGGAAGACAGCCTGACCGGTTTAAAATTACTGAGTCACGGCCACCATTCAACATATGATGCCCTGTGCGCCATCCGGTCGCATCTGGAAGGATTGCAGATTGACAGTCTGATCCTGACCTGGGAAGGGGAGCCGTGCCTGTTTTTACACAGTGATGATGAGAGCACGGCAATGTGTGCCCTGAAAACCGCAGGGGCAGCCATTGCAGAGAATATTTCTGCCCGTTACCCTTTCTGATGTGTAACACCGCCGGTCTGACAGCCGGCTCCGGTAAAATGCAGATACAAAAAAAGCTTCCTGAAAAGGAAGCTTTTTCTTTTTAAATAATACACTGCAAGGGAGTGAATGTATTATTTAATTAAACGGCGTCCGTCGTAGTAACGGTTATTCCAGTATTTATCTGTCATGTTGGAGACGATAACACCGTTTGATGTGGATGCATGGACAAATTTGTCATTACCGACATAAATACCGACATGGCGCTGACGTTTTCCGGTTTTAAATAACACCAGGTCACCGGCCTGCAGTTTGGCACGTTTTACGCTGGTGCCGACAGACTGTTGTTCTGCTGTTGAACGCGGCAGTTCCATACCGAACTGGTCGAGGAAAGTCTGGCGGACAAATGCAGAGCAGTCGATACCTGAACGGGTTGTGCCGCCAAGACGGTAAGCCACACCTTTCCAGCTGGCATACTGAGACATCAGTTTGGATTTAACATCAACATTATTGACTAACTGTTCGAATTCATCCTGAGACGCTTGCAAAATAAAATTGTTTGTACGGGTTTCAGATTGAACTTGACGGGCTGAATTTGGAGATGTACTGCATGCTGACAATGTCGCCGCGATAATCAATGCCGGAACAATCCGGGTGATATATCTCAGAATCGGTTGAGATGTGACCATGTGTGAGTTTTCCCTTGCATTCCTTATGTGACGAATGTCACTTTAAAAACAAAACATATTTACACTAATTAAATCCACGCGGGTGCACAATATGTTTATTCTAAAAACGTGCGGAACGGCACGTTTAATATCAATGAACAATTTATGAAAAGGGATTAATCAACCATCCGTAATGATCTAATTACTGGCAAAATTAATCAATTCCTAATAATTGGACGAATTGATACTACATAAAGGGGCCGGAAATGGCGAGGGAAAAAACCGGTTATTTACAAAACCTTAAACTTGTCAGTAAGGTAATCTGATTAGGATGTCCGGAATGTTTCACTAATGTGAAATTTTCTTTGTAATATCGGATAACCGGGGCATGTGGCGTACCAGAAAATTTACACACCGGTCACCCGCAGGTGTCAGTAAAATCCAGGGAAGTGTAATTAATGTCAATGACAGCGAACCGGCCATAATATCGCTGAACCAGTGTGCACCTGCCATTATCCGTGGCAGGGAAAAAATAATCACCAGCAAAACAGCGGCAGAAAAATAACGGAATCCGGCATAACGCCAGACAAACGCGGCAAAAATCATCAGCATCAGACCGTGATCACCCGGAAAACTGCTTTTTGATGCATCTTTTGTAAAGATTCCGGTGATATCACTGACGCGGTGAACCGAATCGAGCATCCGAGTCGGGCTGTAACGGTTAAAAGGAATTGCCTGCCCGGCCTGGTTAATCAGCACTGCACTTACCACCATCACAATCCCCGCCATCACCAGTCTGCGTTTACCGGCGCTGTCCTGTTTACGGAAAGCGGTGTAATAGATCAGTCCCATCAGCAGAAGCGCAGCCAGGTCAAATGCACGGTTATTAATAACGGCAATAAATACGGCCAGAGAATGGTTACCGGCAAGCGGGATATTAAAAAAACGGAAGACAGTATGGTCGGGTGTTGCCCACAAACCGTGATCAACCGGCAGGTACCAGGAAAGAAACAGCATAACCCCGCTGAGGCTGACAAAAAACGGACGAGTGAAGCGCTGCACTGCCATAACAAAACCTGAAGATAATTAAATAGTTTAGCAAAAGTTTTGCCTCAGTCTGCCAGAAACGCGGGGATGAGTTTATACATAAAAAGGGAAAAGGATAATGTTGCTTTTATGTAAATATTGTTATTTATTGGTTAATGTCTATAATCATGGCAGACGAGGGTGGAATAGTTAATAAAGTCATATTATTATCATGATATAAGAAATTACAGTATATAATTCTGTCATCATGCTAAAAATACGGCTGTTTGTTATATCTCAGTAAAGATTAGTGACCTATTGTCGATAAAGAATAAGCGAATATTTTTCATCCCGCGGTAAACGGGTTGCTTCCGCGAATACTTATCCGAAGAGGTTCGTTATGAAAAAGCTACAGTTCTTTATTGCTGCTGCAGGTTTATTAATGAGCAGCGTTACGGCAGCGGCTGAAAGTGAAAGTCGCTCAGTATCCGGTGTGATCACTTTCCATGGTGCAATTGTTGAAGGTCCCTGCACAATGGACTTTAATATCAATGATATCAGCTCCCGCTGTTACCGTTCAGGAATGAAAAAAGAACAACTGAATACTCAGACTATCACCCGCAATACCCGGTCCGTGTCCGACCTGATACCGGCCAATATGGGGGAAGCAAAACTTCACTGGCTGGACAGCAGAAAGCAATTAGCCATGGTTGTTGTCAGTTATCTTTAATGAAGACAGCGCCCCGCAATCAATGCATACCGGAGAAACCGGTGAAAATCGTGTGACGTACCACACCACGATGCTGGTTTTCGCTTCTTTTTTTGTGCCGGGCGCGTTATAACAAGTACAGCGGTAACGTTAACACGCTGGTCGTCAGTCCGACGGAACAACAGTGAGGTGCCTGTGATGAATCATCTTAAGGCTATTTTCAGTGGTATGTTGTTTAGCTTGTCAGTTATCCTGCCGGGAGCGGCATCCGGTATCAGCGAAGGGACAATTCTGCTCTCCGGCAGTGTGGTGAATACCGCCTGCGAAGTCAGTGTCCTGACGGCGGAGAAACCGCAGGATAGTCAGCCGTCATTTGAATACCGTTGCCTGCGCAACGGCGAACCCGCCAGAATGCAGGACAACACAGCAGAAGGTGAACTTGCTCAGGGACGTCTGCCGCAATCGATGGGGCGCACGTCTTACTCTGTCCTGAATGAAGATCGCCGGGAAGCGTATCTGCGGGTGGATTACTTCTGAGGGATGCGAATGGACGGCGGGTCAGCCGGTTTCCGCTGAGAGCAGAAAACCGGTAACCCGGTAACAGGCAGTTTTTACCGGCTGCGGGAATTAATCCGCGCGGCCCATATAACGACGTTCCGCAATATGAATGCGGATTTTTTCACCGTTACTCAGGTATTCAGGCACCTGGATCACCAGCCCGGTCGGCAGGGTTGCCGGTTTGGTCCGCGCACTGGCGGATGCCCCTTTGATACCAGGGGTGGTTTCAATGATTTCCATATCAACAGTCTGCGGCAGTTCCAGCGCCAGCACCTGGCCGTCCATTGTCAGTACCTGCATACCCGGCAGACCTTCCTCAGGAATAAACAGCAGTTCTTCTTCGATCTGATCTTTTTTCAGCGGATAAGGCGTGAAGTCTTCATCATCCATAAAGACATATTCATCACCATCAACATAAGAGAGCTGAACAGCGCGGCGGGTCAGGGTGATCGTGTCGATAATATCATCGCCTTTAAAACGCTCTTCCACTTTCTGTCCGGTACGGACATCGGTAAAACGCATTTTATACAGGGTGCTGGCCCCGCGGGCACTCGGCGTCTGGACATCGATATCTTTGACCATCAGCAGCTTACCGTTATAGCTTACTGCGGTTCCGCGTTTAATTTCATTGGCCTTTGCCATAATTTGTCCCGTTACATAAGTAATATCAATAGTAAAGCAGGCCTTGAGACCTGCGGATTGGCGACAAAATTACTCGCAGTTTTTCCAATGTGCAAGCCAAAATTAGCACACCCGCGCAGAGAAATGCTGCGGGTGTGCTGTCAGGATTAAATCAGCGGTAAACCGGCAGGAGATCCATCATGGACAAAATATGTGTCACGGCGTTGAGAAGCCCGAACACAATGATAAAGATGATCATCGCATTGCCGCCCGGCACACGGTAGGCTGCCTCCGGAAAGCGGCGGCGGGTGGCTTTTGCCATCAGCGCGGGAACAATGACCGCCCAGATAGTGGCTGCCAGCCCGGCATAACCGATGGCATACAGGAAACCGTTCGGGTACAGCACCGCCAGAATCGCAGGCGGAACAAAGGTAAACACAGCAGATTTCAGGCGGCCGGTGCCGTTATCCTTAAATTTAAAGAAGTCCGCGATATAATCAAACAGCCCCAGAGAGACTCCCAGGAATGAGCTGGCCAGCGCCATATAACTGAATGCATTGAGTAACTGCACGGTGGTATCACTGCTGATTGCGGCTTTCATCTGATTTAACAGTGCGGTGATATTGCCGCCTTCCGCGATAATCTGCTTAAAGTTTTCCCGCGGGACGTTACCCTGGGCGGCTAACTGCCATAAGATATAGATCACCAGCGAAATCAGGGAGCCGATAAGCAGGCTGCGTACCACGGATTTCGCATCATTACGGTAGTATTTTACCAGCCCGGGGACGTTACCGTGGAAACCGAATGACGTCAGCAGGAACGGAAGTGCCACCAGCGCATACGGCAGATAGCGGGCTTCCGGCTCCTGCGTGTTAAATAACACCGCGGTTTTCACTTCAGTGATCATTCCTCCTGCGGACATCACGAAAGCAATCACCATACCGCCGATCAGAATGGTACACAGGCGATCTACCGCTTTGGTTGAGATCCAGACAATGACAGCCACCACAACGGCAAAGAAAATGCCGCTCATGGCGGGAGTGATATCAAGCCCGCGTGCTGCCAGGTTTTCCTGCAGCATCGAACCGCCTGCCGAAATATAGGCATAAGTCAGAATATAGAGCACAAAAGCAATCGACAGACCGTTAATCACCGACCAGCCGTTACCCAGCAGATCTTTGGTAATCGTGTGAAAGCTGGAACCGGACGGATAATTCAGGTTCGCCTCAAGGATCATCAGTCCGGAGGTATACATACAGAACCAGGTGTAAATCAGCAGCAGGACAGAGCCTGTAAACCAGACACCGGCCGTCATCACAGGGATGGAAAACATGCCTGCACCGACAGCGGTACCGGCGATAATCATGGCACCGCCCAGGACGGAAGGGCGTTTGGTTTGTGTTATTGCGTCGCTGCTCATTAAATCCTCCGGTTACTCAGCTCCGTGTACTAGCTTGATGATACGGCGGCAAAAAAAGGTTGTAAAGCGGATAAACCGATAAATCAGCGTAATTGTGTGTGATTGAGTGATAAATAAGCAATTGCCGCGCCGGATGTCCGGCACGGCAGATAACGGATTATTTTGTCAGATAAAACTGACCGGTCCGCCACAGATGAATAGCATTGCGGCTGGCCTCAAAATGCGGCTCCGGCAGATTATCCGGAGAACACCAGATAATGCCGTCAAATTTATCCGGTTCCTGAATAACCGGCAGGGTGTCGCTGTCATACTGCGCCAGCAGGCAGACAGATACCGTGTGTTTACCTTCTGCCTGATAGGTTTCCAGGTTATTGCACAGCCCGATGACTTTGGGATCAGTGAGAGTAATGCCGATCTCTTCCTGAATTTCGCGGACAGCACAGGCCTCAAATGTTTCACCGGGATCAACATGTCCCCCGAAAATGGACCAGTAAGGCGCATGTTTACCGCTGCGTTTACCCAGCAGCACCTCACCTTTGCTGTTCACAATAACCACTCCGGTACCGACGACGACAGGCATTATTTTTTCCTTCTTTTTAATCAGATTGCGGGCGCTATGGTACACTGCCGCCCGCCGGAGTGACAGCCTGTCTGTTTTTGACAGCCTCTTCCTGCAAATTGAATGATTCAGAGCATAGAATATCCGCGTGTGTGTGTTATAACTGAAACGATTCAAAAGCGGTTATTGTATCCTGCCGCACAATATTACTAATGATTATAACCCGTTAGCCAAAAATAACAGAGGGAGCACCCGGCTGATGACCCGTCGAGTAGCCACAATTACCTTAAATCCGGCCTATGACCTTGTCGGGATGTGTCCGTCCCTTGTCCCGGGCGAGGTGAACCGTGTCAGAACGGTCGGGTTACATCCTGCGGGAAAAGGCATTAATGTTGCCAAAGTCCTGCGTGACCTCGGTGTGGATGTGACTGTCAGCGGCTTTCTGGGGAAAGATAATCAGGAAGAGTTCCAGCATTTCTTCAGTGAAAACGGGCTGGCAAACCGCTTCCATGTGATTCCGGGACGCACCCGGATCAATGTGAAACTGACCGAAAACAGCGGCTCGGTAACGGATCTGAATTTTTCCGGTTTCCGTATCACTGAAAGCGAGTGGCAGAAGTTTATGGCGGATTCGCTGACCTGGCTCGGACAGTTCGACATGGTGGTCGTCAGCGGCAGCCTGCCGGAAGGGGTGGACCCCGCGTGGTTTACCACCTGGATGAGCCGCCTGCGCCAGCTGTGCCCGTGCATTATTTTTGACAGCAGCCGTGAGGCGCTGGTGGCCGGCCTGAAAGCCACGCCGTGGCTGGTGAAACCCAACCGCCATGAGCTTGAAATCTGGGCGGGGAAACCGCTGCCGGAGCTGAAAGATGTGATTCATGCCGCGCATGCCCTGCGTGATAAAGGGATCGCCCATGTGGTGATTTCACTGGGGCAGGAGGGAGCACTGTGGGTGAATGCGTCCGGCGCCTGGCGTGCACTGCCGCCGCACTGTGAGGTAATAAGTACCGTCGGTGCGGGGGATTCGATGGTCGGCGGCCTGGTTTACGGTCTGCTGATGAGTCAGAGCAGCGAACATACGCTGCGTATGGCCACTGCGGTGTCTGCACTGGCAGTGAGCCAGCCCGGCGTCGGTGTCCGTGACCGTGCCGAACTGGCGGCGATGATGGCAAAAATCAAACTCAGCCCGGTGGTATAAACCGGGTTATTTTGCCAGCGATTTCAGCCAGGCTATTTCCTGTGCCCAGATGTCCGGATTCACGGTTTCCAGCACCAGCGGGATGCCGTCAAACCGGTTATCTTTCATAATAAATTCAAACGGTGCATTACCGATTTTACCCTGACCGAGACTGTCGTGGCGGTCAACGCGGCTGGCAAATTCGCTTTTGGCATCATTCAGGTGCATGCCTTTCAGATACTCAAATCCGACGATGCTTTCAAATTCCGCAAATGTGGCTTTGCAGGTGTCCTGTGTCCGCAGATCATACCCGGCGGCAAATGCGTGGCAGGTATCAATACAGACACCAACACGGGATTTATCCTCCACACCCTCAATAATGGCGGCCAGTTGCTCAAAGCGGAACCCGAGATTACTGCCTTGTCCGGCGGTATTTTCAATCACGGCAATTACGCCGCGGGTTTTATCCAGCGCGATGTTAATTGATTCTGCTATCCGTGCCAGACACGCTTTTTCTTCAATCTTATTCAGGTGACTGCCGGGATGGAAATTCAGCCGGTCGATACCGAGCTGTTCGCAGCGCTGTAATTCATCGAGGAATGCCTCACGGGATTTCTCCAGTGCGTCGGTTTCCGGATGCCCGAGGTTAATCAGATAGCTGTCGTGGGGCAGGATCTGCCCGTGGCCGTAGCCGTATTTTTTGCATTCAGCCTTAAAAGCCGCGATGACGTTTTCAGACAGGGGGGCAGCTTTCCACTGGCGCTGATTTTTGGTGAACAGGGCAAATGCGGTTGCCCCCAGTTCATGCGCCCGGATAACCGCCTGATCAACACCACCGGCGGCGCTGACATGTGCTCCGACATATTTCATTGGTTTTTCTCCTTCTTTGGTGCCGATTATGGCATAAGGAACCGGAGAATGCAGTGACAGGATATCCCGGCCGCACAACCGGGATATCGCAGAAAGAAAGGCAGGATCAGCCGGTGATCAGCGGGATAAGCAGATTGATTGCCGCACCGCCGCCAATCAGCCAGACGAACAGTACCAGTGCCATCAGCATCGGTTTGATACCGGCCTGACGGATTGCGCTGACATGCGTGGTCAGACCGAGAGCCACCATCGCCATCGCCAGCAGAATGGTATCGAGCACGATAATCTGGCGGACAATCACCTCCGGGATCAGATGGAAAGAGTTAAATCCGGCCACCAGGATAAAGAAGACGGCAAACCACGGAATGGTTATTTTGGATTTTTCTTTCGCTGCACCTCCGGCGCTGCTTTTCTGACGGCTCAGATACTGCGACAGGATCAGCAGGAACGGCGCCAGCATCATCACGCGGATCATTTTGCTGATCACGGCACTGTTTTCCGCATCCGGGCTGATGGTGTGACCAATCGCCACCACCTGAGCCACTTCATGCACGGAAGACCCCGCATATACCCCGAAACTCATATCGGTGAACGGCAGCCAGCCCAGTGCGGCATTGAGATGGAACAGCCACGGGTACAGGAAGATACCGATGGTGCCGAAAATCACCACGGTGGAGACCGCAACCGCCACTTTACTTGCCGGTGCTTTCACGACCGGTTCAGTTGCCATCACCGCCGCCGCGCCGCAGATACTGCTGCCGGCACCAATCAGAATGACGGTTTCTCTGTCCAGCCCGAACCATTTGCGACCGATATACATGGCGATCAGGAAGGTGCTGGCCAGCATTACCGCATCAATAATGACGCCGCTGATCCCGACATCAGCAATTTGCTGGAACGTCAGACGGAAGCCGTACAAGATGATCCCCGCCCGTAAAAAATAGTGTTTGGCAAAACCCACCCCGGCTTCGCACTGCGGTCTGATATGCGGATAAACAGTGTTGCCGGCGATAATTCCCAGCAAAATAGCCAGTGTCAGTGCGCCCAGTCCGAGGTTGATAAACCAGGGCATTTCCCCGAGCAGCATCGAGGCAGTGGTCAGAACCCCTGCCAGGACAAAGCCCGGAAGCAGTCTCAGCCACATCGGTTTTGCTGTATGGCGGGCTTTTTCAGATTTGATATGACTTTCAGACATAAGTAACTCACAAAAAGGAATAACAATGTGCAAAGCATAGCGGAAAGCGTAATATTTTTAAAATTGATAATAATTCTATAATTAATCTAAAAATCAGGTTAGCGGTAATGGCAATGTTAAATTATAAGTATAATGTTAATATGATGATAATAATCGGAATGAAATAAGGGAGCGCTTTGCCATGCGCATCACACTGAGACAGCTCGAAGTCTTTACAGAAGTTCAGAAGTCCGGTTCGACGACACAAGCTTCCCAGCAGTTAGCGCTTTCACAGTCCGCCGTGAGTGCCTCTCTGACGGATCTGGAAAATCAGCTCAATGTTCAGCTGTTCGACCGGGTCGGTAAACGCCTGGTGACCAATGAACACGGGCGGCTGCTGTACCCGAAAGCCATTGCCCTGCTGGAGCAGGCCGGTGAAATTGAACAGCTGTTTAAATCCGATGCGGGAGCACTGCGTTTTGCTGCCAGCACCACCATCGGCAACTATATGCTGCCGGAAATGCTGGGGGCATACCGTGCGGTACATGAAAATACGCCGGTTGAATTATTCATCTCTAATACTGAGGAAGTGATTAAAGCCGTGCTGGAGTTTCGTGCGGATATGGGGCTTATCGAAGGTGTCTGCCATTCACCGGAACTGATTACGGAGCCCTGGCTGGAAGATGAACTGGTGATCTTCTGCAGTCCGGATAATCCGCTCAGCGGGAAGAGTAATGTCACGCCGGACGACCTGAAAAATGTGGCCTGGGTTCTGCGTGAACGCGGTTCCGGTACCCGGGAAGTGCTGGATCAGATTCTGTTTAACCGTTTGCCGGGTTTCCGTGTGGAAATGGAGCTGGGGAATTCCGAAGCCGTCAAACACGCGGTGCGTTTCGGCCGCGGGGTCAGTTGTCTGTCCCGGCGTGTAATAGCGGAACAGCTGGATAACGGGCTGCTGTCTGAAGTGAAAATCCGCGGACTGAATCTGAACCGCACCCTTTTCCGGATCTATCACCGCCAGAAACATATCTCCAACGCCCTTAATACCTTCCTGACCTATTGCCGCTGATGCGGCATCTGTTTCTTCTGCCGCCGGTTTCCGGCGGGCAGCGGAGGCAATTATAAGCCGGGTGCTTATAATTCCGCATCGATTATGCAGGTATCTTATAATGCCGCATATTTGCTGGGTACTGCCCGGGGATTTCGCTACAATCACGCTCAGTGGATGAAAAATAACTACATGAAACAGGATTGTAATGTCTCAGCAAGCAAATCAAACCGCGGGTGAACAACCGCAGACACTGCGCCGTGAATTAAAAGCGCGCCATCTGGCGATGATTGCCATCGGCGGATCTATCGGTACCGGGCTGTTTGTCGCCTCCGGTGCCACAGTTGCCCAGGCCGGTCCCGGCGGGGCACTGTTAACGTATGCCATTATCGGTCTGATGGTTTATTTCCTGATGACCAGCCTCGGTGAACTCGCGGCCTATATGCCGGTATCGGGTTCTTTTGCCACCTACGGCGCCAAATATGTGGATGAAGGCTTCGGTTTCGCACTGGGCTGGAACTACTGGTACAACTGGGCGGTGACTATCGCGGTTGACCTTGTGGCGGCACAGCTGGTGATGACCTACTGGTTCCCGGCGGATCAGATCCCGGGCTGGGTCTGGAGTGCGGCGTTTCTGGCCATCATGTTCCTGCTTAACTTTATCTCTGTAAAAGGGTTCGGTGAGGCAGAATACTGGTTCTCCTTAATTAAGGTCAGTACCGTTATCCTGTTTATTATTGTCGGTGTGATGATGATCACCGGTATCATGAAAGGCGGGGAAGGGGCCGGCTGGCACAACTGGACTATCGGTGAGGCACCGTTCAAAGGCGGGTTTGCCGCGATGATCGGGGTGGCGATGATTGTCGGTTTCTCCTTCCAGGGAACTGAACTTATCGGTATCGCTGCCGGTGAATCCAAAGATCCGGCTAAAAATATTCCGAAAGCAGTGCGCAAAGTGTTCTGGCGTATCCTGCTGTTCTATGTGCTGGCGATTCTGGTGATCAGTCTGATTATCCCGTACACCGACCCGAACCTGCTGCGTAATGATGAAACTGATATCAGCGTCAGCCCGTTCACCCTGGTGTTTGAACGCGCCGGTCTGCTCTCTGCGGCGGCTGTAATGAATGCGGTTATTCTGACAGCGGTACTGTCTGCGGGTAACTCCGGGATGTATGCGTCCACCCGTATGCTGTACACCCTAGCAAAATCCGGCAAAGCACCGAAATTGTTCGGTAAATTGTCCAAAGGCGGTGTGCCGCGTAACGCACTGATTGCCACGACTGTGATCGCCGCACTCTGTTTCCTGACATCGATGTTCGGTAACCAGTCTGTCTATCTGTGGCTGCTGAATGCCTCGGGGATGACCGGCTTTATCGCCTGGCTGGGGATTGCTATCAGTCACTACCGTTTCCGTAAGGGCTATATTAAGCAGGGTTATGACCTGAACGATTTGCCGTACCGCTCCGGTTTCTTCCCGGTCGGCCCGATCTTCGCTTTTATCCTGTGTCTGACCATTACTCTCGGCCAGAACTACGAAGCGTTCCTTCAGGATCAGATTGACTGGGTCGGTGTGGTCGCGACGTATATCGGTCTGCCGTTGTTCTTCGCTATCTGGTTTGGTTATAAAATTGTTAAGCGTACTAAGTTTGTCCGCTACGGCGAAATGGACTTTCCTGCCAGTCATAAATAACCCGGTTTTGTGACAGATAACGTAAATTGATAAAAAACCTGACTATGTTGGTCAGGTTTTTTTTATGTTTATCGTTACCGGTTTTGCACGGGCATCATCGGGGTTGAAACTACATTTATTCGTTAAGTCAGTCGTTTTATCTGCTTATTAAGTGTATTTCCTTTAGATAATCTTTCGATATATCGATAACTCCCGGTGATAACGAATATTGTAATGAGGAAGATAATTATTCCGTATTGATAAGAGTTCTTATTTGCTTTATTGTTAACGCCA
Organism: Morganella sp. Je.2.23; assembly: GCF_051129855.1. Taxonomy (NCBI): domain Bacteria; kingdom Pseudomonadati; phylum Pseudomonadota; class Gammaproteobacteria; order Enterobacterales; family Morganellaceae; genus Morganella; species Morganella sp. Je.2.23. The sequence continues at coordinate 1,763,401 of NZ_JBCPSQ010000001.1, read as the reverse complement.
ATTTCTGACAGATAACAGGAGTCGGTAACGTGAAATTAGTATCTGTAGCAAAAGGGCTGACCATGAGCCTGGCAGCAGGGGCTGTTCTGATGAGCAGCGCAGCATGGGCAGAAACGGTGGTTGACGCCGCAGGCCGTACAGTGGAAGTACCGGAAAAAGTGGAGCGCATCCTGTTAGGGGAAGGGCGTATGATCCACGCGGTGGCATTGCTGGAAGGGGATAAACCGCTGGCGCGTATTGCAGGCTGGCAGGGTGACTTCCGCAAACTCGACCCGCAGTCTTATGCTGTCTACAAAGCTAAATTCCCGGAAATCGACAAGATCCCGCTGATTGGTAATACCACGGCTGACAGCGTCAGTGCAGAGAAAGTATTAACCCTCAATCCGGATGTGGCTATTTTTGGTCTGGCCGGTCACGGACCGGGTAAAAACAGTGAACTGGTTGGTCAGCTGGAAAAAGCGGGCGTGCCGGTTGTATTTGTGGATTTCCGCAATGAACCGCTGAAAAATACCCTGCCGGGTATGCGTGTGCTGGGTAAAGTGCTGCACCGTGAAGAAAAAGCCAAAGCCTTTGAAGATTTCTATCAGAAACAGATGAAGTTAGTCACCGATGTGACAGACAACATCCCTGAAGACAAAAAACCGACTGTCTTTATTGATCTGCGTGCCGGTTCTTTCCCTGACTGCTGCGGTACAGCCGGTAACGGTAACCTCGGTAACTTTATCGATGTCGCGGGCGGTAAAAATATCGCCAAAGATGTTCTGCCGACTCCGCTGGGCACGATGAACCTGGAAAAAGTGATTGCGGTTGATCCGGATATTTATCTGGTGAGCGGCGCGAAAGCACCGGGCAGCACCGATGCGGGCGTTCAGCTGGGTGCTCAGGCGACAGAAGCTGATGCAAAAAACAGCCTGAAAGCCATTACAGAACGTCAGGGTATCAATACGCTGACGGCGGTGAAAGAAGGGCGTGACTATGCGGTCTGGCACAACTATTATAACTCACCTTATAACGTGATTGCCGCCCAGGTCTTTGCCAAGTGGTTCTATCCGGAGCAGTTTAAAGATCTGGATCCGAAGAAAACCATGGATGACATGTACAGTCAGTTCCTGGCTGTCGAACCAACCGGAACATACTGGGTCAGCGGTAAATAATTTTAAGTAGTCAGCAGGTATTTGAATAATGAGTATTACCACAGAAGCAATGCTACAGACCAAGCCGGAACAGGCAGACGGTGAATTAAGCTGTGATGTGAAATCACATTACCGGCGTTTACTGCGCAGGCGGCTGATGTGGATGTTTGCGGTGGTTGCGGTAATACTCTGTACGGTGGTGCTCGATTTTACCATGGGCCCTTCCGGGCTGACCCTCGATGCGCTCTGGCAGACCCTCGTGTCGCCGGAAAGCGTGTCGGCGGGCACCCGTGTGATTGTCTGGGAAATCCGTCTGCCGTATGCCCTGATGGCGGTGGTGGTCGGTATGTCTCTCGGCCTTGCCGGGGCAGAAATGCAGACCATCCTCAATAACCCGCTGGCAAGTCCGTTTACCCTCGGCGTCTCCAACGCCGCATCGTTTGGTGCGGCGCTGGCGATAGTCCTCGGGATCGGTATTCCCGGCGTGCCGGATCAGTGGTTTGTTTCCGCGAACGCTTTTATTTTTGCCCTGTTTTCCGCGCTGATGCTTGACGGCATCACCCGCTGGACACGCGTGGCAACCTCTGGTGTGGTGTTATTCGGTATTGCCATGGTCTTTACCTTTAACGCACTGGTTTCAATGATGCAGTTTATCGCCACAGAAGACACCTTACAGGGTCTGGTTTTCTGGACGATGGGCAGCCTGGCGCGCGCCACCTGGGTGAAACTGGGTGTGATGACGCTGGCATTTGCCATCCTGCTGCCGCTCTCCATGAGTAACTCGTGGAAGCTGACCGCACTGCGTCTGGGTGAAGACCGGGCTGTCAGTTTCGGGATTAATGTGCGCCGTCTGCGTCTCGGCACGTTGCTGCGCATCAGTATCCTGACTGCACTGGCAGTGGCCTTTGTCGGCCCGATTGCCTTTATCGGCCTGGTCGCGCCGCATATTGCCCGTATGATGTTTGGCGAGGATCACCGTTTCTATCTGCCTGCCAGTGCGTTAATCGGGGCACTGGTATTGTCGATGGCGTCCATTGCCTCGAAAAACCTGATTCCGGGGGTGATTATTCCGGTTGGTATTGTGACATCACTGGTAGGTGTGCCGTTCTTCCTGAGCATGATCCTGCGTCATAAAGGGAGCATGTAAGATGGATTTGAATGCAATGTCTGCTCAGAGCGGGTTACAGATTAAACACTTCAATGCCGGTTATCCGAAACGGAAAATCATTGAAGATCTGAGTGTTGAACCACTGCCGCATGGTAAAATTACTGTGCTGCTCGGGCCGAACGGCAGCGGAAAGTCCACGCTTCTGCGCTCTCTGGCCGGACTGAATAAAGCCGAAGGGCAGTTACTGCTCGATGGACATGACCTGATGCGGATGAATTTTGCCGAGCGCGCGAAGCAGGTGGTTTATCTGCCGCAGACACTGCCTGCGGGTGTGCATCTGCATGTACTGGAATCAGTCATTGTTGCACAGCGGGCATCCGGCGGTGTGTCAGACCGGGACAGTGAGCAGGAAGTTATGTCTCTGCTGTCACAACTGGGCATTGAACATCTGGCGCTGCATTATCTGGATCAGTTATCCGGTGGTCAGAAACAATTAGTCGGACTGGCACAATCATTAATCCGCCAGCCGGAACTGTTATTACTGGATGAGCCGTTAAGCGCACTGGATTTAAATTATCAGTATCACGTCATGGATTTGGTTCGTCGTGAAACACAACGCCGGAATATCATTACGGTAGTGGTTGTCCATGATATTAATATCGCACTGCGTCACGGCGATCATATATTAATGCTGAAAGACGGAAATTTAATTGCGGAAGGTGACCCGGAATCTGTTATTACTCCGGATAGCCTGGCAACAGTTTATGGCGTACGCGGTCGTATTGAGCACTGCTCACAGGCTGTGCCGCATGTTGTGATTGATGGTCTGGTGCCGCGGGCAGTTGCATCGCTGGCATAATAAAACCGGTTTATATTACATATTCTTTTTTATTCTCTGCGGAATATATTTTCGCAGAGGATGATTATCTGCATATCGTATATATTTTTATGCGCTGATAATACATTGTTTTCTGTATAGTTTGATTTATAAAAACAAATAGCCTTATAAAAGGTAATAATAAAATAATGTCTGATGCCTGAAATGGCAGGGTCGTTATTATTAAAAAAGGGATATAAATCCCTGAGAGCAAATGTCGATTGTCCATAAATATATTATCTCTTGGAGAATCAAAAGAATGGTTATTTTTTCAAAACGAAAAGTGGCGGTATGTGTTATGGCAGCACTCGCCGCTCAGGTGATGGCTGCTCAGGCTGCAAATAAAGAAGACGTGATTATGGTCACCACCGCATCCGGCTTCCAGCAGAAAATTGAGGATGCTGCGGCGACTATTTCCGTTGTTTCACGCGAACAGCTGGAAGATAAAGCGTACCGTGATGTGACCGATGCACTGAAAGATGTGCCGGGTGTTGTGGTTACCGGTGGCGGCAGTTCTTCTGATATCAGTATCCGCGGGATGGACCCGAAATACACCATGATCCTTGTGGACGGAAAACGGGTTGCCAGCCGTGAAACGCGCCCTAATAGTGATAACTCCGGTATTGAACAGGGATGGTTACCGCCGCTGACTGCGATTGATCGCATTGAAGTGGTGCGCGGACCGATGTCTTCACTGTATGGTTCGGATGCCATGGGCGGGGTTATCAATATTATCACGCGGAAAGCGCAGGGTGAGTGGCATGCGAGTGTCCGGACAGATGCAACTATTACCGAACGCAAAGACAGCGGTAACACCGGACAGGGCAGTTTCTTCGCCGCCGGTCCGCTGGTGGATAACCTGCTGAGCATGAAAGTGAATGGCCAGTATTCTCATCGCGGGGAAGATAATTTTTCAAGCGGTTTTAACCGCCAGATCATGACCAGCGGCGGCGGTACACTGACATTAACGCCGGATGAGCAGAACAGCATCGATTTTGATTTCAAAAAAGATAATCAGCACCGTGATTCCCGCTGGGAAAAAAGTGCGTCAGAATCCAGTAAAAAGAAAAAATCCAGCAGTTTCAGCAAGTATGAAATGACGCAGTATGCGATTACCCATGACGGTAACTATGACTGGGGCAGCATGAACAGCTATGTTCAGCGTAATGAAACCAAGAACCCGGGCCGTAATATGGAGTATTACGACACCATCGCCCGTAACCAGACCGTTATGCCGCTCGGCGATCATATGCTGAGCCTCGGTGGTCAGTATCGTTTCGAAGAGCTGAAAGATAAAGGCAACAAACTGGATGGTAATAAGCTCGATCGCTACAGCTGGGCGCTGTTCGCGGAAGATGACTGGGCGCTGACCAATGATTTCACTCTGACCGGCGGCCTGCGCATGGATAAGGATGAAAACTACGGAACACACTGGACACCGCGTGTCTACGGTGTATGGCATCTGGATGAAAGCTGGACTGTGAAAGGTGGTGTGTCTACCGGTTACCGTTCACCGGATCTGCGTCAGGCAACGGCATCGTGGGGACAGGCAACCGGCGGCGGTAACTCAAATGCGGTTATTTTCGGTAATCCGGATCTGAAGCCAGAGAAAAGTGTTACCGAAGAGATCAGTGTGCTGTGGAACAATCAGGATGATCTCAATATGAGCCTGACAGTCTTTAACACTGACTTTAAAGATAAGATCACTGAAACCCGCCTTTGCGGCACAGGCGCAGAAAGAAAATGTACATTAGCTGATGGACGCGGCGAGTTATATGACTTTGTGAGCGAACGTGAAAACGTCGATAAAGCCAATATGCGCGGTGTTGAAGCGATTATGAACTGGCAGATTGTTGAGTCTGTTGATTTAACGGCTAACTATACCTTTACTGATTCTGAACAGAAGAGCGGTAAATTTAAAGGTAAGCCGCTGAATAAGACACCAAAACATATGGCTAACGCCACACTGAACTGGGATACCACACAGGATATCAAAACCTGGAGCCGGGTTAACTTCCGCGGTAAAACGTCTGATTACCTGTCCCGTACCAGCATGGCAACAGGAACCGGCTCTTATGCTACCGTGGATATCGGCGGCAGCTATCAGCTGAATAAAGACCTGAACTTTGTGGCGGGTGTGTATAACGTACTGGATCGCCGTATTGATAATGAAAACTACGGAGCCACACTCGACGGCCGCCGTTACAACATCGGTCTGAACTATAACTTCTGATGTAACCATCATTCATTATTATGTGTCGGAAAACGGCGCCCTTTCCCGGGCGCCGTATTTTTTATGGCAGGCAGAGTGACTGAAAAATACACGAACAGCCGGATTTTTTAACGTTTCGGCTATAAATATTCAAAGTTTCGTCACGGAAATTCTGCTGCTAAACCGGTATGGAAAAAAATTGTCTGATAAGGGCGAACAAAGCTTGAAATTTATGACCGGGGGGTGCAGAATGCGCCATCCAAAAAAATAACTGATGCATTTATACGCATCGGTTTTTTTTTTGCACTAAAATATTGTCACCGACAAAAAAAGGGGCCGATAGGCCGGATAACTGTTTACTGAATTACACCGGACGATAAACACCGGTATGAGGATGCGATAAATGGCGCAATTTTTCACTTTTGCACCTGTGCCAATCGGCACTGGCTGCTGCAACGATGACTACGGAGCACGGCGCTCCTGCTCTGCACTCCAAACCCCTTCTTACTTCACTGCCTACAGGCAGATGCGAAGTCTTCCCGGTAACACGCCATCTGATAGTAGTATCAGTATGATTGTCGGTGTTACGGGAGGATTCGCTCATGTCGCATAATTCTGCAATTGATATTGGCCTGAACCGTACTGCTGCCAATAACCGCGTACAACTCGCAAAAACACTGACACTCGTCCAGGTCGTTATGATGGGGCTTGCTTACCTGCAGCCGATGACCATCTTTGATACCTTCGGGATCGTGTCCGAAATTACCAGCGGTCATGTTGCGACGTCTTATGCTATCGCACTGACAGCCATTCTTTTTACTGCGCTGAGTTACGGAAAACTGGTTAAACGGTTCCCGTCCGCCGGCTCGGCGTATACCTATGCCCAGAAATCCATGAGCCCGCATATCGGCTTTATGGTCGGCTGGTCATCACTGCTGGACTACCTGTTCATGCCGATGATCAACATTCTGCTGGCAAAAATTTATCTTCAGGCTATCTTCCCGGACTGTCCGCCATGGATCTTTGTCGCCGGTCTGGTATTCCTGATGACATTATTTAATCTGCGCGGCATTAATGTCGTGGCAAACCTCAATACCGGAATTGTCGTGGTACAGGTTGCTGTGATGATTGTGTTTGTCGGTCTGCTGATCCGTGGCGTGTCTGCGGGTGAAGGGGCGGGTACGCTGCTCTCCTTCCGTCCGTTTGCCTCCATTGATGCGGAAATGATCCCGATGATAAGCGGGGCGACGATACTGTGCTTCTCCTTCTTAGGGTTTGACGGTATCAGCTCCCTGTCAGAAGAAACACCGAATGCCGGGAAAGTGATCCCGAAAGCGATTTTCCTGACAGCACTGATTGGTGGTCTGATCTTTATCGCGGTGTCTTATTTCCTGCAGCTCTATTTCCCGGATGTGTCCCGTTTCAACAATCCGGAAGAGTCACAGCCTGAAATTATGTACATGGTGGCCGGTGCCTTCTTCCAGTCCATCATTCTGGTGTTCTCCTGCGTGACCGTACTGGCTTCCGGTATGGCTGCACAGGCAGGGGTATCCCGTCTGATGTATGTCATGGGCCGCGATGGTGTGTTCCCGGAGAAATTCTTCGGCTACGTACATCCGAAATGGCGCACCCCGGCACTGAACGTGATGCTGGTGGGCGTTCTGGCGCTGAGTGCGGTCTGGTTTGACCTGGTCACCGCAACCGCGCTGATTAACTTCGGTGCACTGGTGGCGTTTACCTTCGTTAACCTGTCGGTGATTTCACAGTTCTATATCCGCGAGCGCCGCAACAAGACGCTGGGCGACCAGATTAACTACCTGCTGCTGCCGATTATCGGTGCTGCGACAGTTACTGTGCTCTGGTTCAACCTCGATGCGAAATCGATGGAATTAGGACTGAGCTGGGGCGCACTGGGTCTGATCTATATGTTATGGCTGACCCGCCGCTTCCGCCGTCCGATGCCGCAGATGCCGGAACAGTAAGTTTTAAGCAGTTTTTTATCCCGGAAACGGCGCACAGTTTGATTCTGTGCGCCGTTTTTTTATATGCAATAAGGTATAGTAACCCGCTGAAAGTACAGTAAATCATAAAAGATAATGATTAAGGGATACGGATGTATATTGAACACAGCCTGATGGCTGATTATTTTTATGCGGGGCTGGCACTGCTGGTGATCGCATCTTTTGTGGCCGGGTATATTGATTCTATCGCAGGCGGTGCGGGTCTGATTCTGATCCCTGCTTTTATGCTGACCGGCCTGCCGCCGCATATGGCACTGGGTCAGGAAAAGCTGGTGAGCTCTGTCGGTACACTGGCGGCAATTTCAAACTTTATCAAAAACAAATCCGTTTACTGGCAGATAATTCCGGCCGGGATTGTTTCATCGTTCTTCGGCGCCTGGGTGGGCGCGAAGGCGATTATTTATCTGCCGTCTGAAACGATTACCTACATTATTATCTGTATGCTGCCGATCGGCCTGCTGGCCGCTTTCTTTAAAGGGAAACTCGGTGGCGCACAGCAGGGTAATGCGGTACGTAAATCTGTCTGGCTGGTCTTTTTTACCTGTTTTATTGTCGGTTTTTATGACGGCTTTTTCGGGCCGGGCACCGGCAGTATCTTTATTATCTGTCTGTTTCTGATCAACAACCTGGATTTACTGAAATCCTCCGCCACCTCGAAAATCTTTAATCTGGCATCTAACGTCGGCGGGCTGGTCGCCTTTATTATGGCCGGGCATATCGCGTTTCTGCTCAGTATACCGATGATTGCTGCCAGTCTGCTCGGAAATCATCTCGGCAGTCAGCATGCCATCCGTACCAATGGTGAAATTGTCCGCAAAATACTGATCCTGACCGTCGGAATTATGATGGTAACGCTGCTGATCAATCTGTTTAAATAAACCGGTTTCGTGGTTAATCTGTTAAATTTGTTAAAAATAGTATTTGTATTATAAATAAGATAAGAGGCATAATTACTTAATGAACAATAAGTAATCTGAATCGGGGGAAAGTATGATCAACAGTCAGCAACCTGACAGCGCACGTCTTATTCAGGCACTGACAGATATTGTCAGTCATAAACATATTTTAACGGAGCCGCGTAAGACGGAGCGATACCGCAAGGGTTTCCGCTCCGGTGAGGGCAGTGCGCTGGCGGTGGTGTTCCCGGGCACGCTGTATGAACTGTGGCAGGTGTTTAAAGCCACGGTAGAAGCTGACAGAATTGTGATCATGCAGGCGGCCAATACCGGTTTGACAGAGGGGTCCACGCCGAGCGGGGATGATTATGACCGTGAGATCGTCATTATCAGCACATTGCGCCTCGATAAGATTCAGGTACTGACAAAACAGCAGCAGGTTGTGGCGTTACCCGGCAGTACCCTGTGGCATCTGGAAAAAGTCCTGAAACCGCTGGGCCGTGAGCCGCATTCGGTGATTGGCTCTTCCTGTATCGGGGCATCTGTGGTCGGCGGGATTTGTAATAATTCCGGCGGTTCACTGGTGCAGCGGGGACCGGCTTATACCGAACTCGCGCTGTACGGCCGTGTTAATGCGGACGGCACCGCAGAACTGGTAAACCATCTGGGAATTGATTTAGGTTCGTCCCCGGAAGAGATTCTGAATTGTCTGGAATACCGCCGCTATCAGGAGGCGGATATTGAGGATACGGATAAACCGGCGTCTGATCATGACTATCATCAGCGTATCCGCGATGTGGATGCAGACACGCCGTCCCGTTTCAATGCCGATGAACGCCGCCTGTTTGAAGCCTCCGGTTGTGCCGGTAAGCTGGTGGTGTTTGCGGTGCGCCTGGATACGTTCCCGTCCCAGGGTGAAAATAAAGTCTTCTATATCGGCACCAATACCCCGTCGGTACTGGAAGATATCCGCCGCCATATTCTCGCCAGCTTTAAACATCTGCCGGTGGCAGGGGAATATATGCACCGCGAGTGTTATGACATCGCGAAAGTCTACGGTAAAGACAGCTTCCTGACGATTGATAAACTCGGTACCGAAAAAATGCCGAAACTGTTCACTATCAAAGGACGGATGGATGCGATCTTCAATAAAATCCCGCTGCTGCCGAAAAACCTGATCGACCGCACAATGCAGTTATTCAGCCATTTATGGCCGAACCATCTGCCGCGCCGGATGGAAGAGTACCGTGATAAATATGAACATCACCTGATGCTGAAAATGGCCGGTGAAGGCATTGATGAAGCCCGCAGCTGGCTGAGCAGTTTCTTTGAAAATGCAGAGGGTGGCTTCTTTGAGTGTGATGCCAAAGAGGGCGCGGATGCTTTCCTGCACCGTTTTGTGGCCGCCGGTGCCGCTATCCGTTATCACGCGGTCAACAGCAGTAAGGTGGAGGATATCCTGGCGCTGGATATTGCGCTGCGCCGTAATGATCAGGCGTGGCTGGAAGTTCTGCCGCCGGAAATTGAGAGCAAACTGGTGCATAAACTCTACTACGGACATTTTTTATGCCACGTTTTCCATCAGGATTATATTGTGAAGAAAGGTGTGGATCCGCACGCACTGAAAGAAGAGATGCTGAAAATTCTGAACACACGCGGGGCGGAATATCCGGCAGAACATAATGTCGGCCATCTGTATAAAGCCAAACCACAGCTGAAAGCCTTCTATAAAGCGACGGACCCGACCAATACCCTGAATCCGGGATTGGGTAAAACCAGTAAATTAAAATACTGGGGTGAAGGGCACGAAGGATGTGGCTGTAGTCAGCATCAGAAATAACTGTTCTGAAGAATGAAAATCTGCAAAATCCGGTTATGTCTGTAACCGGATTTTTTCATTAATTTTCCGGATAAATCAGTAATGTTAATAAGGGATTAATTTTATTATAATCAGCTTTTCTCCCTGTTTACTGGTCACTATGTTTAAAAGACTCAAAAATGCCTTCGGCAAAGCGGTTCAGGTCAAATGCCATAAAGCAGAGGTTTTGCATAACCTCAGTTCGGATGAGCGCGCGCTGATTATCTATATTCTGAATGCCCGTGATGAAAATGTCAGTATCGGCATCAAGCACAGCAGTGCTGATTCACTGATCACCAAAGGGGTGCTGAAGGAACTGGGACGGGATACTGAGAGCCGCACACGGCTGGTATCTGTTTGTCCGAAGTACAGGGAATCCCTGTGCCGGGTGTTTTATACCTCGAATAAAGCGGGATAATATTATTGCCGGGAGTGCTGCTCCCGGCGGTCTGTCTGCTTACTCCGCCAGTCGTTGCGCGTACTGTACCAACTTCTTCAGCAACTCTGTCTTATTCGCATCATGCTGATATTCCTGCATCATTTCACCGATCTGTTCAAAATAACGTGTTAAATTATCCTGACTGAATACCTCACGGCGATGGGCAAGCCAGCGCTGCTGCTCCTGTTCATCCAGCGTACCCGGGAAATTCCGTGCACGGTAGCGGAACAGTAATTCCGGCAGACGTGCATCCTGATAGCTCAATGCCAGCGCAGGCAGATTTTTCGGATCGGTTTCGCGGATAATGGTCATTGCGGCTTTATCTGAGTCACTGAAAAAGCCCTGGTAAATCATGCGATCCACATCGTTCTGCGGCGGGAACTCACGCGGTTGTGCGAAAACGGCCACCACTTTCTCGCGGATCTCCGGATGCTGATGCAGCAGTTCCGCATTGCGGGCACACACATCTTTGTCGAGTCCGATACGCTGTGCATCCTGCGGGCGCAGGGTATTTTCCGGCGCCAGGATCGGGCATTTATTAATATGCACCAGCTTGAGCGGTACCGGAGATGCGCCGTCCGGCAGTTCATCACGGCGGGTATAGAGGTGCTCACGGAGAGTATCCGCATCCAGCGTCAGCAGCGGGGTCAGATCACCGGCCAGGTCGCACATAATCACGGCATTGCGGTTATCCGGGTGCCATGCCAGCGGAGCCACCAGGCTGGTATTGGCCCGGACCGCACCGAACATACCGGAGATATGTACCAGCGGCTTCATGGACGGAATATCAATCAGGGCGGCAAGTTTGCGTTTGTCGCGCAGACTGAAGAAATAATCAAACAGACGCGGTTGTGCACCCCGTAGCTGTTTTGCCATGGCGATGGTGGCATACACGTCAGCCATCGCATCGTGGGCATTTTCGTGGGCGATGCCGTTTGCGGCCGTCAGATGTTCCAGCTTAAAGCTTGGCAGGCCTTCGTCATTTTCCGGCCAGTTTGTACCGTCAGGACGCAGGGCATAACAGGCGCGGGTAATATCAATCAGATCCCAGCGGGAATTGCGGTTCATCCAGCTGTAGGCATACGGGTCGTAAAAATTCCGGTAAAAAATATTACGGGTGACTTCATCATCAAAACGAATACTGTTATAGCCGAGAATGCAGGTATCCGGTTGTGTAAAGGTGTCATGAATCAGTCTGGCAAACTGCGCCTCATTAACACCTTTCTGCAACGCTTCCTGCGGCGTGATACCGGTTATCATCACGGCGGCGGGTTGCGGCAGGTAGTCATCCGCCGGGGCGCAGTAGGCGATCACCGGGTCGGCGATAATATTGAATTCACTGTCAGTGCGGACACCGGCAAACTGCGCCGGACGGTCACCGGCAGGATCCTGCCCGAAGGTTTCGTAATCGTGAAAGAAAAATTGTGCTGAAGACACCGTATGGCCCGTTTTCTGATAAATGATGGGCTACAGGGTAACAAATCGGGAACAAAATACCAATTTCAGTACTGATTATCCCTGTCATGTTATCCGATAGCCGATCGCACAAAATTGCGGTATTTTGTGCGGAATGTCTGCCAGCTGAAACAATTCCGCACAGAAATACGCTACACTGAATAAAACTGACGAAAACCGGCGGAAGTGCTTGTCGGCAGTCATGGTTAACCTGTATTGTTTAATGAATCACATTTCAGATATGACTAAGGGTAGAATAATGGACAACACAACCAAGCCTTCCTTTCACAATGTCCTGGAGTTCGTTCGTATGTTTCGCCGTAAAAATAAAATATTGCGTGAAATAACTGACAACGAAAAGAAAATCCGTGATAACCAGAAACGTGTACTTCTGCTTGATAACCTGAGTGATTACATCAAGCCGGGTATGTCCATTGAAGATATCCAGGCCATCATTGCCAATATGCGCAGTGACTACGAAGATCGTGTGGATGAGTACATCATCAAGAATGCGGATCTGTCAAAAGAGCGCCGTGAAATCTCCAGAGAGCTCAAAGCGATGGGCGATATCAAAGATATTAAGTAATCGCATAATCACAACCACAGAAACCGTGAATGGCAGCATTCGCGGTTTTTTTTAACTGTTCTGAAACTCTTCTGCCCGTCGTTCCAATTCAGACATATAAGATGTTCTGGCTTTTTCGTGGCCGTCAGGGCTCATAACACTGATGATTTGAATGTTATCGTAATCGAGCCAATGCCTTGAAAATACAAGGTAATGATTGGAATGTCTGTCAATCTGTGCTTTGTTTTTTTTCCATCCGGGTTCTGACGGTAATCGGATATGTAGTTTATAGACGAAAGAATCACACAACCGGGGATTACTTTCCCATTGACCCTCATTACCGAAATGATCAGGTAAAATCTGTGAGTTCTTCCAGGTTTCTAAAGCTTTAGCGTAACTGTTTGCGATATCCGGCATCTCTACATCAGAATGAACACTCACTATGCAAGGCATCAGTGTTACTCCTATACCGGGAGTTTGAGTTTTTTGTGTTCAGCAGCAATCCAGGAACGGACGTCGTTATCACCCGGCATATCTGTTAAATGCACTGTATTTTCAGGAGGCATGCTTTGTTCAATGAGTGACAATGTATCTCTGAGGATAAATTCACTTTGTGCGACCGCACGACCGAAGCGAAGCAGATTAGCTTTATATTGTGCTTGCTGTCCGGGGTTACCGGGGAACGTTTTACTGAGGTTATCATTTGCCATTACAAGCCGGATGGCTTCTTTAACGCGCATATGATGTTTAAGACCATCAGCGCACAAACGTTTCATTCGCGGAGTGAATGCAAAAAGGGCACCTTTTCCCCGGTTTTGTCTGTCTTGTACGGCTGCATTCAGAAGTGATCGCTGATGTTCATTGATCTGATTAAGATAATCAGCAGCATCTTCAAGCGGCAGGAAAACGACGCCACCCGGAAGATTAAATGTGAGCGAGGCCGCCACATTATGGTTTGTACTTATTTCCACTGCGGTTACGGGTAAGGTTGTGCTTTGTGCAGGGACAGGAGCGAGCGAAGCCATAAGGCTTGCCACGATAGCTGTAACGGTTGTCTGGGTTGTCTTTTTTACCATGCTGTTTCTCCTGTTACTTCAGAGTCACTGACAAGCAGGACTCTCAAGACGTCATTAGTATAATTGAAAGCCAGCTTCGTATAAAGAACCATCAGTTACCGGTCTTTTCCGGAAATAAAAAAATGGCTTCCCGGAGGAAGCCATTTTCAGTTCAGCGATACATTATCAGAGCAGTGTTTTTGATGGCTCTGAAGCTGCATGGTTAGTTGCGGCATGACCACCTGCACCGTGCAGGGAATAGGCTTCGCGGTCTTCACGCTGATATTCAGTGATAGCAAAGGCTTCGCCGGTGGTTGCCGGAGCAGGCGCTTTGGTCATCGGTGAATACGCGTGGCGTCCGGCCATAACGACAGTTGTTTCAGTAACCGGCGCTGCCACAGGAGCAGTAACAGGTTCAGCAATAACAACCTGTTCAGGCTCTGTAATCACTTCAGGCTCTGCAATCACTTCAGGTTCAGTAATGACTTCCGGTTCTGCGGCGGCGACTGGCGCTGCCGGTTCAGCCGCAACGATATCAGTTACTGCCGGTTCATCAGCCACAACTTCTGTGGTTTCCTGAGCAGGCATTTCTGCCGGTGCAGGTTCGGTCACAGTCTCAGCAGCCGGTGTTTCTTCCGGTGCGGTAACCTGAGGCGCTTCAGAAGCGATTGTCAGAGAGAACTGTTCTGCCACAACCGTGGTTTCTGTCGTTTCAGCAACAATCTGAGTGACAACTGCCGCTTCTGTCACTATCGCGGTGACTTCCGGAGCAGCTTCTGTCATTTCCTGTTCCGCAGGTATAGCAGGTGTCACAACCGGATACTGAACCCACACTTTGCCGGAGGCCAGCTCAGGAGAAAACACGGCCATTTCCAGCGGAACCGGGGATTGCGTCAGCTGACGGTCTTCACGGTAACGGCGGCGGCGCTGACCACTCACACGCAGATGGCGCGGTGAACGGCGGGAGCGGCGCGGCAGAATGTTATCGCTGTGCGTTTCATCACCATTGTTTTCAGCCGCTGCCGGTACGTCTGCATCCGCCGGGACTGCCGCAGGTGCAGTGTCGGTTACAGCCGGAACAGAAGCTGCAACAGCCGGTTCAGTCTGTGTTGCGCCATCCGTAATACGGACAGAGCCGTTCAGCTGGCGGCGGTTACGGCGCTGACGAACCGGTGTTGGTGCATCATCATCTTCCGTATTACCGTCACTGTTCAGGGCATCCTGATCTTCCTGCTGCGCATGCAGTTTTTTCGCATCCTGCTGAGTACGCTTCTCTTCCTGACGACGGCGCTGACGCTCTGCACGCTGTTCGCGGCGTAATTGCTGCTGCGCTTCGCGGGCGGCCAGTTCTTCCGGTGTCAGATCTTCGTTCGGCGTATTCTGATTACGACCTTTACGCGGCTCATTTACCGTATCACGGTCACGCTTGTTACGTGATTCGTTATCACTGCGTTCGCCGCGCTCAGGGCGGTCAGTACGTTCGGTGCGTTCACCGTTGCGATCATTACGGTCGCGGCGGTTACGGCGCTGTTTGTTACGGTCATTCCCGCCGCGGCGGTTATTGTTGTCGTTACTCTGCTTTTTCTCTTTCTGTTCAGTTTCTTCCTGCACAACAGGTGCGGAACCGAACAGTTTTTTGATGAGACGGCTGAAGAAACCACCTTCAGAAGCAGCAGGTGCCTGCTTGTCCTGACGGTTATCACGTTTGCTTTCCGGTTTGCGGGCAGCGGCGGACTGTGCCGGTACCGGTGCGTCGGAAGTAATAGCAAAGGCATTGATGGCCGGTTGCTCCGGCGCACGGCGTTCCTGAGTTTCCTCTTCTTCACCGGCAGCGGATTCCGCTTCGTATTTCTCCGGCAGGCGATAGCTCAGGGTACCGATCTCATCACCTTTACGGACACGGACCACGCGGAAGTGCGGGGTTTCCATCTGGTTGTTCGGCACGATAATCACGCTGACGCCTGCCTGGCGTGCTTCAATTGCACTGACGGCCTGGCGTTTTTCGTTCAGCAGATAAGACGCCACCGGAACAGGGACGATCGCGTGTACCTGATGGGTGTTCTCTTTCAGCGCTTCTTCTTCAATCAGACGCAGAATGGAGAGCGCCAGTGATTCGTTATCACGCACAGTCCCGGTGCCGCTGCATCGCGGACACACATGGTGGCTTGATTCACCCAGTGACGGGCTCAGGCGCTGACGGGACATCTCCAGCAGACCAAAACGGGAAATACGGCCGATCTGGATACGGGCGCGATCCTGACGAACCGCCTCGCGCATCCGGTTTTCCACTTCGCGCTGATGACGGACCGGCGTCATATCGATAAAGTCGATAACAATCAGGCCGCCGAGGTCACGCAGGCGCAGCTGGCGGGCAATTTCATCTGCCGCTTCCAGGTTGGTGTTAAATGCGGTTTCTTCGATATCACCGCCGCGTGTTGAACGGGAGGAGTTGATATCGATAGCGGTCAGGGCTTCGGTGGTGTCGATAACAATCGCACCGCCGGACGGCAGACGGACTTCGCGCTGGAAAGCGGATTCAATCTGCGATTCAATCTGATAATGACTGAACAGCGGCACTTCGCCCTGGTACAGTTTGATTTTGCTGGCAAAGTCGGCACGACCGATAGCGGTGATGTGCTTGCGTGCCAGTTCCAGAATTTTCGGGTTATCGATGAGGATTTCACCGATGTCCGGGCGCAGATAATCACGGAACGCGCGGACGATAACATTACTTTCCTGATGGATCAGGAACGGAGCAGGGCGGCCTTCAGCAACTTTTTTGATGGCTTCCCAGTGCTTGATACGGTATTCGAGATCCCAGCGCAGGGCATCGGCAGATTTACCCACACCGGCGGTGCGGACAATCAGACCCATACCATCCGGGATATCCAGCGCGGACAGGGCTTCTTTCAGCTCGGTGCGATCATCCCCTTCGATACGGCGGGAAATACCGCCGGCACGCGGGTTATTCGGCATCAGAACCAGATAACTGCCGGCCAGACTGATAAAGGTGGTGAGTGCCGCGCCTTTATTACCGCGCTCTTCCTTGTCGACCTGAACAATGACTTCCTGACCTTCTTTCAGGACATCTTTGATATTCGGACGGCCGGAGGCGTGGTAATTAGCAGGGAAATACTCGCGGGCAATTTCTTTGACGGGAAGGAAACCGTGACGCTCTGCGCCATAGTCAACAAAAGCAGCTTCTAAACTCGGTTCAATACGGGTGATTTTCCCTTTATAGATGTTTGCTTTTTTTTGTTCGTGACCGGGGCTTTCGATATCCAGATCATACAACCGCTGCCCGTCGACAAGGGCAACACGCAACTCTTCCTGCTGAGTTGCGTTGATTAACATTCTTTTCATTATAATTTACTCAATCTTTTCATTTAATTAGTGCGCTGCGGGCAATTTCGTTGCTACCGGAACCGATGACCTCGTGGCTTTTACCGCACCGTCAGCCTCCCGGCTGTCGATCGTATAGAGGTGCAAATTGTGTCGGTGAGGTTCAGTCTTGTCTGAATCCCCGTTGCCGGCTGAAAATCACGTTTATACGTGATACCGGCCCGGTAAGCTGCAACCCGCAGCCCGCTGATTATCTGACCGGAAATAACGTCTTACGCCATTGCTGCGTTGTCATCGGTCAGACAAATATAAAATATCTGCTTTGCCAAAATCGGCGCATGCATTATTCCATTGCCGGTGTGGTTATAGCAAGGTGACATTGCATGTTTCGGTGAAAATTATGCAGAAATTTGTTAATGACGTTAATCCTTGGTCTTTTTCCGGAAAAAATGGGAAAATAGCCGCGTAAAACATTGATGCACATTTGCCGCCTGTTTCACCGGATAACGATCCCGGTTTGCGGAGCAACGGTTCAGAGGATAGCCCCCCGTTTCATGAAAACTGATAATCAGACAGTTCAATTTGTTGTTGTGTCCGGCGATGAAGCCGGCCAGCGTATTGATAATTTTCTGCTCGCGCGCCTCAAAGGGGTACCGAAGAGCATGATTTACCGCATCATCCGTAAAGGAGAAGTGCGCGTAAATAAAGGCCGGATAAAACCGGAATACAAAATTGCGGACGGGGACAGCATCCGTATTCCGCCGGTGCGTGTGGCAGAGAAAAATGATGCGCCGGTATCAGCGAAACTGGATAAAGTATCCGCACTCGCAGAGTGTGTATTGTATGAAGATGATCATATTCTGGTGATTAATAAACCGGCGGGAACGGCGGTGCACGGCGGCAGCGGTCTGAGTTTCGGCGTGATTGAGGCAATGCGGGCGCTGCGTCCTGACGCGCGTTTCCTGGAGCTGGTGCACCGGCTTGACCGTGATACCTCCGGTATTCTGCTGATCGCCAAAAAGCGTTCCGCGCTGCGGGCGCTGCATGAACAACTGCGTCTGAAGCAGATGCAGAAAGATTACCTGGCACTGGTACGCGGTCAGTGGCAGTCTTCCGTAAAAGTGGTGCAGGCACCGCTGCTGAAAAATATTCTCCAGAGCGGCGAACGCGTGGTGAAAGTCAGCCCGGAAGGAAAACCATCAGAAACCCGTTTTAAAGTGGAAGAGCGCTTTGATTCGGCCACGCTGGTTAAAGCCAGTCCGGTGACCGGACGCACGCATCAGATCCGCGTGCATACGCTTCATGCGGGGCACCCTATCGCATTTGATAACCGTTACGGTGATGCACAGTTTGATGCACAACTGATAGGGACGGGCCTGAACCGGCTGTTTTTACATGCGGCGGCACTCGCTTTTACACATCCGTCTACCGGAGAGGCGATGCGCCTTCAGGCGCCGTTAGATGAAAAACTGCGTCATTGTCTGACTGTGCTGCGGTCGAAACAGGCAAAATAAGCAGAGTGCAGACCCCGTTATAAAGAACCCGCGACGAACGCGGGTTTTTTCTTATATTGGCAGTATCGACGACATGCGGCGGTTACTTTGTCTGCACACCGATAATTTTAGTGGTGCAGTTCTGGGCAATTTCACCGATAGCCTGAGAATCCTGTTCTGTCAGTTTCTGACCTTTGCGGATCTGATCATCCAGTTTGGTCAGCCCGTCTTTACCGAATTTTGCCAGTGAGTTGTCATAGACACACTCACAGACTTCCGGGACTTTACTGCGGTTGTCCGGGTTTTTCAGGTTGGTCACAGCGCCTTTTGTACAGTCGGCAACAAACGTTGTTTTGTCCGCCAGTGACGGGGCAGCCAGGCCGGCTGCGCTGAACAGCAGCGTTGCGGCAGCGATCATTTTCAGCTTCATGTCAGTTCCTTAACAGTCATCGGATACCCCGGATAAAGGTCAGCGGGGTATCCGCAGTGGGTTGTATCCGGCCTGAATCAGTAATTCAGTCAGGCGGATCAGCGGTAATCCTATCAGTGTATTAGGGTCATCTCCCTGCAGTTTTTTAAATAAGGCGATTCCTAATCCTTCGGATTTAAAACTGCCGGCACACTGATAAGGCGTTTCCGCCAGCAGATAAGCGCGGATTTCGTCATCTTCCAGTGTACGGAAATATACGTGGTAAGGTTCACATATCGTGTGATCTTCCCCGGTGGCACTGTTGTACAGGCTCAGTCCGGTATAAAAGGTGATGCGCTGACCGGAAGCTTTGCGCAGTTGTGCAAACGCCGCATCATAGTGATGTGGTTTGCCGGTAATCTCCCCGTCCAGCACACAGACCTGATCAGATCCGATAATCAGGCTGTCCGGGTATTGCTGTGTCAGCGAGCGGGCTTTTTCGCGGGCCAGGCGCATGACCAGCGATTGTGCGTCTTCTGCCGGGTACGGGGTTTCATCTGTGCCGGGGGCGGCGGAGACAAACGGCACGCCGAGTTTCTCCAGCAGGGCTTTGCGGTACAGGGAGGTGGAGGCCAGAACCAGTGAGATCATAAATATTCCGAAAATCGTGGTAAAAAGAATAAACTCATTCTAAACTATGCGCCGCTTATTGAGTGTATTTTTAGCGGGAAGGCAGGTTACCGCCCTCTTTGCTGTCTATATTTTCTTTGACTATATCGTCTTACGAATATAAGATGCGCGCCTTATGCAAAAGATAAAATTACCTCTGACTATTGATGCAAAGCGCGCCGCGCAGAAGCGCCTGGATTACCGGGGGTGCTATGCACCTGAGCAGGTTACGCGGTTAGCCGAATCGGTAGTCAGTGTGGACAGCGACGTTGATGTTGATTTGACGTTTGAAATCGATCCGCAGCGTCTGACAGTCATTAAGGGAACAGCAGAAACTGATGTTTCACTTGAGTGTCAGCGGTGTGGTAACATCTTCCCGCTTCATGTCCGCGCAACGTATTGTTTCAGCCCGGTTGTCAGCGATGAACAGGCTGAGGCATTACCGGAAGAGTATGAGCCAATTGACGTAAGTGATTTTGGTGAGACAGATTTACTGGCAATGATTGAAGATGAATTAATTCTTTCTCTGCCTGTGGTTCCGGTACATGATTCTGAACACTGTGAAGTGTCCGACGCGGTGAAAGTCTTTGGTGAGCTTCCTCCGGAAGCAGAAAAGCCAAATCCGTTTGCTGCATTAGCCAGTTTAAAGAAAAGTACTTAAGGAGTAAGGTCAATGGCCGTACAACAAAATAAACCAACTCGTTCCAAACGTGGTATGCGTCGCTCTCATGACGCACTGTCAGCAACTCTGGTTTCTGTTGACAAAACCTCTGGTGAAACTCATCTGCGTCACCATGTGACCGCTGATGGTTACTACCGTGGTCGTAAGGTAATCAACAAGTAATCTGCTGCTTTTAAGCACGTTGATATCTTGACTAATCTAACCATCGCGTTAGATGCCATGGGTGGGGATATCGGCCCCCATGTCACAGTGCCTGCCTCGCTGCAGGCACTGGCATCTAATCCAAAGCTCACCCTGTTGCTGGTCGGGCACCCTGATTCCATTTCTCCTCTGCTTGCAAACCAGAATGCTGAGCTGCTCACTCGTCTGCGGGTGATCCCTGCCTATGAGACGATTGCCGGTGATGCCAAACCTTCTCAGGCTATCCGCCAGAGTAAAGGCACATCCATGCGTATCGCGCTGGAACTGGTGAAAGAGGGGGAGGCACAGGCGTGCGTCAGTGCCGGAAACACCGGGGCGCTGATGGGGCTGGCAAAACTGATGCTGAAATCCATTGACGGCATCGAGCGTCCTGCACTGATGACCGTGGTGCCGAATCAGAAGAAAGGCAAAACGGTATTGCTTGATCTGGGCGCAAACGCGGAGTGCAGCAGTGAGATGCTGGTGCAGTTTGCTGTCATGGGCGCGGTGATGGCAGAAGATGTGGCCGGGATTCCTCATCCGCGTGTGGCATTACTGAACATCGGTGAAGAAGAAACCAAGGGACTCGACAATATCCGCGAAGCAGCCACGGTGCTGAAATCGATACCGGACATCAATTATATCGGCTATGCAGAAGGTAATGAACTGCTGACCGGTAAAACGGATGTACTGGTCTGTGACGGCTTCGCGGGTAACGTTACCCTGAAAACCATGGAAGGGGTGATTCGTGTGATCCTTTCTATGTTTAAATCACAGAATGAAGGCAAATCGTCATCTCTGCTGTACAGAGCTGTGAAGAAAGTCGTGAAGAAAGTGGTGACAAAATGGCTGAATAAACGCTTCAGCCACCTGAACCCCGACCAGTATAACGGCGCTTCTCTGTTAGGATTACGCGGCATTGTGATTAAAAGTCACGGTGCGGCGAATGTAAGTGCATTCAACGCTGCCATTACGCAGGCGGTTCAGACCGTTGAAAAGCAGGTGCCGGAACGAATCGCATCTCGCCTTGCTATGGTATTACCTAAGAGTAACTGACTAATATGTATACAAAAATTTTAGGAACCGGGAGCTATCTTCCTGCACAAATCCGCACAAATGCTGATCTGGAAAAAATGGTCGACACAACCGATGAGTGGATTGTTACTCGTACGGGTATCCGCGAGCGCCGTCTGGCCGGTGATGATGAAACCGTTGTCACGATGGGCCACCAGGCAGCGCTGAACGCACTGGATATGGCAGGTATTCCTGCCGGTGATATCGATCTGATTGTCGTGGGTACCACGTCTTCCACTCACGGTTTCCCGAGTGCCGCCTGCGAAATCCAGAAACTGCTGGGTATCGACAGCTGTATCTCCTTTGATGTGGCTGCGGCATGTGCCGGTTTCAGCTACGCCATCAGTGTGGTGGATCAATTTATTAAAACCGGTATGGCGAAAAAAGCCCTGGTTATCGGTTCAGATGTTCTGGCGAAAACGCTGGACCCTCAAGATCGCGGTACCGTTATCCTGTTTGGTGACGGCGCGGGTGCTTTTGTGGTTGAAGCGTCTGAAGAACCGGGCATTCTCTCTACTCATCTGCATGCGGACGGCCGTTACGGCGATCTGCTGACATTACCGAATAAAGATCGCAAAGACAGCGAAAAACCGGCGTACCTGACGATGGCGGGTAACGAAGTGTTCCGCGTGGCGGTCCGTGAATTAGCCAACGTCGTTGAAGAAGCGCTGGTGGCGAACAATATCGACAAATCAGAACTCGACTGGCTGGTGCCGCATCAGGCAAACCTGCGCATTATCAGTGCCACCGCAAAAAAATTAAATATGGGCATGGATAAAGTCGTTGTCACCCTGGATCGCCACGGCAACACCTCAGCGGCCTCTGTGCCGACTGCGTTCGATGAAGCCGTTCGGGACGGGCGCATCAAACGCGGTCAGCTGATTCTGATTGAAGCCTTCGGCGGCGGTTTCGCCTGGGGTTCTGCTTTAATTCGTTTTTAATTTTTCAGGAAGCTAAATCATGTCTGCATATGCAATGGTATTTCCGGGACAGGGTTCTCAGTCAGTCGGTATGCTGGCTGACCTCGCGGCAAATTTTCCGGTCGTGGAGGCAACGTTTGCCGAAGCATCCGCTGAACTGGGCTATGACTTATGGGCACTCGTTCAGAACGGACCGGAAGAAGAGCTGAATAAAACCTGGCAGACCCAGCCGGCACTGCTGGCGGCCTCTGTGGCCATCTGGCGCGTCTGGCAGGAAAAAAACGGTGCAATGCCTGCCATGATGGCCGGTCACAGCCTGGGGGAATACTCCGCGCTGGTGTGTGCCGGTGTAATCGATTTTAAAGAAGCCATCAGACTGGTCGAATTACGCGGCCGTCTGATGCAGGAAGCGGTTCCTGCCGGTACCGGTGCGATGTACGCGATCATCGGTCTGGAAAATGACGCCATTGCCAAAGCCTGTGAAGATGCTGCACAGGGGCAGGTGGTATCACCGGTTAATTTTAACTCACCGGGTCAGGTGGTTATCGCCGGTGAGAAAGACGCGGTTGAGCGTGCCGGGGCCTTATGTAAGGAAGCCGGTGCAAAACGTGCACTGCCGTTATCGGTCAGTGTGCCGTCACATTGTGCATTAATGAAGCCGGCTGCTGATAAATTAGCCGTTGCGCTAAAAAATATCACATTTAACACACCAATCTTTTCTGTTGTGAACAATGTTGATGTTAAGATAGAGACTTCCGCCGATGCAATTCGTGATGCATTAGTCCGTCAGCTTTATAATCCGGTACGCTGGACCGAAACTGTTGAGTTTATGGCCGCGCAGGGTGTTGAAGATCTGCTGGAAGCGGGGCCGGGCAAAGTACTGACCGGGCTGACTAAGCGTATTGTGAAAACATTAACATCATCTGCTGTCAATGATATGTCATCATTGGAAACAGCACTTGAAAATCGCTGAGGTTGAGATGAGCTTTGAAGGTAAAATTGCCCTTGTCACCGGTGCGAGCCGCGGAATCGGCCGTGCAATTGCTGAGAAATTAGCAGCACGCGGTGCAACTGTGATTGGTACTGCAACCAGCGAAAGCGGTGCGGCAGCTATCAGTGAATACTTAGGCGCAAAGGGTAAAGGCCTTGCGCTGAACGTGACCGACAGCGCATCCATTGACCATGTATTAGAAAATATTCGCACTGAGTTTGGCGAAATCGATATTTTGGTTAATAATGCAGGTATCACACGTGACAACTTACTGATGCGTATGAAAGACGACGAGTGGCAGGATATCCTGGACACTAACCTTTCATCCGTGTTCCGTCTGTCCAAAGCAGTTATGCGCGCCATGATGAAAAAACGTTGCGGGCGCATCATCACCATCGGTTCTGTTGTCGGAACGATGGGAAATGCCGGACAGGCTAACTATGCGGCGGCGAAAGCCGGGCTGATTGGTTTCAGTAAATCACTCGCCCGTGAAGTTGCGTCGCGCGGTATCACCGTCAACGTCGTTGCCCCGGGTTTTATCGAAACCGATATGACTCGTGCATTGACAGACGACCAGCGTGCAGGCATTTTATCTCAGGTTCCTGCTAACCGTTTGGGTGATGCTGAAGAGATTGCCAGTGCTGTAGCCTTCTTAGCTTCTGATGAAGCGGCTTACATCACAGGCGAGACATTGCATGTCAATGGTGGCATGTACATGATTTAATGTTTGAGCTAACCATTTGCCGTTTTTGTGTAAACGCACGCAAAAGTGAGTATTTATATGGTTAGACCAGCCGGGATTGGGTTGCATCTTTTCCTGTATTTTATAAACTACGAAAACCATCGCATATAGCGAGTTTTGATAGGAAATTTAATAGTATGAGCGCTATCGAAGAACGTGTTAAGAAAATCATCGTTGAACAACTGGGTGTTAAAGAGGAAGAAGTAAAAAACGAAGCTTCATTCGTTGATGACTTAGGCGCTGATTCTCTTGACACAGTTGAGCTGGTGATGGCTCTGGAAGAAGAGTTCGACATCGAAATCCCAGACGAAGAAGCAGAAAAAATCACAACTGTACAGGCTGCTATTGACTACGTTGAGAACGCAGGCAAGTAAGCATCCCTCATGTCCAGGCGGTCACCCGACCGCCTTGTTTCTTTTATTTTCCCCCCCCGGAGGATAAGCGTGTCTAAGCGTCGTGTAGTTGTGACCGGACTTGGCATGTTATCTCCTGTCGGTAATACAGTCGATTCATCCTGGAAAGCTGTGTGTGCCGGGCAGAGTGGTATCAGCCTGATTGATCATTTTGACACCTCAAACCATGCGACCAAATTCGCGGGTATGGTAAAAGATTTCAATCACGAAGATTTTAATATTTCGCGCAAAGATGCCCGGAAGATGGATCTCTTCATTCAATACGGTATTGCAGCCGGTATCCGTGCAATAGAGGATTCCGGACTTGAAGTAACAGAAGCCAATGCAACCCGTATCGGTGCTGCGATTGGTTCTGGTATTGGTGGTCTCGGACTGATTGAAGAAAACTGCGCTTCTCTGGCAGCAGGCGGCCCGCGTAAAGTGAGTCCGTTCTTTGTCCCGTCAACTATCATCAATATGGTTGCCGGACATCTGAGCATTATGTACGGTCTGCGCGGACCAAGTATCTCCATTGCCACTGCCTGTACATCCGGCGTGCATAATATCGGGCATGCGGCCCGGATTATCGCTTACGGTGATGCAGATGTTATGGTTGCCGGTGGTACTGAAAAAGCCAGCACACCATTAGGTGTTGCCGGATTCGGTGCTGCACGTGCCTTATCCACCAATAATGATAATCCTCAGGGCGCAAGCCGTCCGTGGGATAAAGATCGTGACGGGTTTGTGCTGGGAGACGGTGCCGGTATGCTGGTGCTGGAAGAGTACGAACACGCGAAAAACCGCGGTGCGAAAATCTACGCGGAACTGGTCGGTTTCGGGATGAGCAGCGATGCTTATCACATGACATCACCACCGGAAAACGGTGACGGTGCCGCACTGGCCATGGCAAACGCGATTCAGGATGCGGGCATCCCTGCTGACAGCATCGGCTATATTAATGCTCACGGTACATCCACCTCTGCGGGTGATGTGGCGGAAGCAAAAGCCGTTGAAACGGTATTTGGTGAAGGAACGAAGGTTCTGGTCAGTTCAACCAAATCCATGACCGGTCACCTGCTGGGTGCCGCCGGTGCAGTGGAATCCATTTTCACTATTCTGGCTCTGCGTGATCAGATTATACCGCCGACCATCAACCTGGATAATCAGGATGATGCGGTCTGCAAACTCGACTTTGTACCGGGCAAAGCCCGCAAAGTGGAAGGTATGGAATACGCACTCTGTAACTCTTTCGGCTTCGGCGGAACCAACGGTTCCCTGATTTTCCGTAAGATCTGAGTCTGTTTTCTGAGGAAAAAGCGCCATGACGGCGCTTTTTTTTTACCTGATGCATCCGTTATCGTGCTTTTGCACAAAAATCACAGCTGTACTATTATACAGGTCTGTCCGGATACTGAATAACGGTTAAATAATAATCGTTAAAACAATGAGTTGGCTATGACACAACAGGCGCATTACTGGGTTAATGGTGTACCGCAGCACACGATTGCAATTTCTGATCGCAGTGTGCAGTTTGGTGACGGCTGTTTTACCACAATGCGTATTGTGAACAGCAAACCGGCATTACTGACACGCCATCTGCGCCGGTTACAGGATGGCTGCGCAGGGCTGGGACTGACACCGCCGGATGAATCACTGCTGATCGAATGGATCATGCAGGCCGCAGACGGCAGCACCGATGCTGTGCTGAAAGTGATTATCTCCGCCGGTGAGCAGGGGCGCGGTTATCTGCGCGCGGATGTACCGCCGGTGGTGATCCTGATCCGTTCTGTTTACCCGGCCAGTTATCCGGCATTGCAGGAGAACGGGTTATCGCTGGTAAAAAGCCCGGTACCGTTGTCCGTTAATCCGTATCTGGCCGGTATCAAACACCTGAACCGGCTGGAACAGGTGCTTATCCGCCGGTATGTGGCAGAACAGCAGGCAGATGAAGCCATTGTCTGTGATACTGACGGTATTCTGACCGAAGGATGCAGTGCCAATCTGTTCTGGCGCAGCGGTGATGATGTATTTACGCCGTCACTGAACAAATGCGGCGTGGCAGGTGTGATGCGCGCGCATATCATGGATGTACTGAAAAGCAGCCGTTACCGCTGTTATGAAACCGAACGTTTTCCGCAGGTGCTGGCAAAAGCAGATGAAGTGATTATGTGCAATGCGCTGATGCCGGTGATGCCGGTCAATGAGATCCGTGCGGATGACCGTCATCACTGGCGGTATACGTCCCGTTCACTTTTTACCCTGCTTTTGCCGCACTGTCCGGCAGCAATACCCTGAACGAACAGAGTTAATGACTGATGAAAAAAACACGGATTTTCCTTGTGACATTTTTGGTGCTGCTTGCGGTTGCAGGCGGCGTGGCGTATTGGCTTTATCACCAGGTGGACGCTTTTTCCGGACAAAAGATTTCTGTTACTGAAGAGACGATTTTTACCATCCCGCCGGGTACCGGCCGGGTGGCGCTGGAGAAAAAACTGGCGGAAAGCGGGATTATCCCCGAATCACATAACTATGACTGGCTGCTGCAACTGGAGCCGGATCTGGCAAAAATCAAAGCAGGTACTTACCGCCTGACGCCGGATATGACGGTCAGAAGCATGCTGCAACTGTTTGTCAGCGGTAAAGAGGCTCAGTTCAGCATCCGTTTTGTTGAAGGCAGTAAATTGGCGGACTGGCAAAAAATTCTGTCGGAAGCGCCTTACCTGAAACAGACCCTCGCGGATTTACCAGCGGATAAACTGACAGAGATGCTCGGCCTGCCTGCCGGGAGTCACCTCGAAGGGCGTTTTTATCCGGATACCTATCTTTATACCGCCGGAACGGAAGACAGCCAAATTCTGAAACGGGCGCACCAGCAGATGGAAACAAAGCTGGCGGCGGCCTGGAAAACCCGTAACACCGACTTACCGTATGCCGATCCGTATGAAATGCTGATCATGGCTTCGCTGATTGAAAAAGAGACCGGTGTGGACGGCGAACGCAAAAAAGTGGCCTCGGTCTTTATGAACCGGCTGAAACTGAAAATGCGCCTGCAAACTGACCCGACCGTCATTTACGGTATGGGGGAACGTTATCAGGGCACGATTTACCGCAGCGATCTGGCGCGGGCAACGCCGTATAATACCTATCAGATTGACGGCATGCCGCCGACGCCTATCGCCATGCCGGGCAGTGCTTCACTGGAAGCGGCAGCCAGACCGGACACTACCGGTTACCTTTACTTTGTCGCAGACGGTAAGGGCGGACATGTATTTACCACAAACCTGCGGGATCACAACCGGGCGGTTGCGGATTACCGTAACGGATTAAAAAAACAATGACAGGCAAATTTATTGTAATTGAAGGGCTTGAAGGTGCCGGGAAAACCACGGCACGTCAGGTGATTGTTGATACACTGCATGAAAACGGCATTACGGATCTGATCTATACCCGTGAGCCGGGCGGCACGCCGCTGGCAGAAAAACTGCGTACGCTGATTAAAGACGGGATCGACGGCGAAACCGTCACAGATAAAGCCGAAGTGCTGATGTTATACGCTGCCCGTATTCAGCTGGTGGATAATGTTATCAAACCGGCACTGGCGCGGGGACAATGGGTTATCGGCGATCGCCATGACCTGTCTTCTCAGGCCTACCAGGGCGGCGGACGCGGTATTGACCGCAAGCTGATACAGTCACTGCGTGATACGGTGCTGGGGGATTTTTATCCTGACTTTACGCTGTATCTCGATCTGCCGCCGGAAACCGGCTTATCCCGTGCCCGCAGCCGGGGCGACCTGGACAGAATTGAGCAGGAATCGCTGGATTTCTTCCGTCGTACCCGCGCCCGTTATCTGGAACTGGCCGAATCTGACCCGCGCATTGTTACCGTTGATGCATCGCAATCAATGGATAATGTCCATCAATCTATCCGCGCTGCAGTACTGGATTGGCTGGCACAGCAAAAAGAGGCGTAATGAACTGGTATCCGTGGCTTAATCCTGTTTACCGTCAGCTGGCAACCGCGTGGTTGTCCGGCCAGGGGCATCATGCGCTTCTGCTGTACGGTATTCCCGGCACCGGCACCGACGAGCTGGCCTATGCCCTGACACGTCTGCGGATGTGTCAGCAGCCGCAGGGCATCAAAAGCT
Organism: Morganella sp. Je.2.23; assembly: GCF_051129855.1. NCBI lineage: Bacteria > Pseudomonadati > Pseudomonadota > Gammaproteobacteria > Enterobacterales > Morganellaceae > Morganella > Morganella sp. Je.2.23. The sequence goes on along the minus strand of NZ_JBCPSQ010000001.1, from coordinate 1,734,741 downwards.
GCGGGGAGTGCCACAGCTGTAAACTGATGCTGGCAGGCACACATCCGGATTTTTATCTGCTGCAGCCGGAAAAAGGCAAATCCACCTCCGGTGTTGATATCGTGCGGGCCGTGACAGAAAAACTGCATGACCACGCTCAGCAGGGCGGTGCCAAACTGGTTCATATTCCGCAGGCGGAACTGCTGACGGAAGCGGCCGCCAACGCCTTACTGAAAACCCTGGAAGAGCCGACAGAGAACACCTGGTTTGTGTTACAGAGCCAGGGGGCGGAACAATTACTGCCGACACTGCGCAGCCGCTGTTTTGCGTATCACCTGGCACCGCCGTCACCGGATACCGGCTTACAGTGGTTGCAGCGCGAACATCCCCGGTCCGATGCCATATCCCGGCAGACGGCACTGAATCTCTGCCATAATGCCCCGGCAGCAGCACTGCTGCTGCTGACAACCGCTGACTGGCAAAACCGGCTGAACCTGTTCACGCAACTGGCCGCATCGGTACGCAGCGGGGACTTTTTATCGCTGTTATCTGAACTGAATCATCAGGATGCGGAAAAGCGCATCAGCTGGCTGACAACCCTGTTTATGGATGCGGTAAAATATCAGCAGAATATGGCTCCCGCCTGTCTGAATCAGGATCAGTCAGCTCTTATCGCACAACTGGCGGCACATTACAGCAGCGCGCATTTACTGAGTGCGGCGGAAAGCTGGCTGACCTGCCGCCACCGGCTGATGACTATCACCGGGGTTAATCAGGAGCTGCTGCTGACAGAACAATTGTTACACCAGGAAACGCTGTTTTCTGCACCACCTCATTTAAAATAACAGGTTAATTATGTTTTTAGTCGATTCCCACTGCCACCTCGATTGTCTGGATTATGAAAAACGGCACGAGAGTGTGGATGATGTTATGCAAAAAGCCGCACAGCGTGATGTGAAATATGCGCTGGCGGTTGCGACAACCCTGCCGGGTTATACCAAAATGCGCGAGCTGATTGGCGAACGCCCGGATGTGGCCTTTTCCTGTGGTATTCATCCGCTGAATCTGGATGAGCCGTATGATTTCACACTGCTGCGTGAACTGGCAGCGGATAAACGTGTGGTGGCACTCGGCGAAACCGGACTGGATTACTACTATCAGAAAGAGAATGCGGCGCTTCAGCGTGATGTTTTCCGTGAGCATATCCGCATCGGACGTGAACTGAATAAGCCGGTCATTGTACATACCCGCGATGCCCGTGAAGATACCCTGGCGATTATCCGCGAAGAACAGGCCGGGGAGTGCGGCGGCGTGTTACACTGCTTTACCGAGGATAAAGAGACGGCAACGGCACTGCTGGATGAAGGTTTTTATATCTCCTTTTCCGGTATCGTGACCTTCCGCAACGCAGAACAGATCCGCGAAGCCGCACGGATTGTGCCGCTGGATCGTATTCTGGTGGAAACAGATTCACCTTATCTGGCACCGGTGCCGTTCCGCGGCAAAGAGAACCAGCCCGCTTACGTGCGTGATGTGGCGGAGTATATGGCGGTATTAAAAGGGGTGAGCGTTGAGGCGCTTGCTGAGATCACCACTGACAATTTCAGCCGTCTGTTTCAGGTGTCAGTCCGGTAAATACGGACCCGTCTGTCAGGCTGATTAATTACAGGAGCAGGTTATGGCCGAAGAAACTATTTTTAGTAAAATTATTCGTCGTGAAATTCCGTCTGATATCGTTTATCAGGATGACAGCGTCACGGCGTTCCGTGATATTTCCCCGCAGGCACCGACGCATATTCTGATTATTCCCAATCATCTTATTCCTACCGTGAATGATGTCACTGCGGAAGATGAACAGGTTCTGGGTCATATGATCACCGTGGCAGCCAAAATCGCGCAGCAGGAAGGGATTGCGGATGACGGCTACCGCCTGATTATGAACTGTAACCGTCACGGCGGACAGGAAGTGTTCCACATTCATATGCATCTGGTCGGCGGCCGTCATCTGGGGCCGATGCTGGCAAAATAACCGGCAGACAGGAGAATCGTGATGAAACGTCTTTTATGTGTGATTGCCTCTGTCTGGCTGCTGGCCGGGTGTCCTTCAATGGCACCGGTAACACCTCCGGCTCCGGTGGATACGGTAACACCTCCGCCTGCGGATACCACACCGCCGCCGCTGCCGCCGTCAGATACGGTGCCTGTGCCACCGAAAATGAAGAAAATCGAATGGGAACAGAGCATCACACCGCTGGTTAATCAGATGGTACACAGTGACGGCGTGAATCAGGGCAGCACACTGCTGGTCAATAAAGTCGGTAATAAGACCAACAGCAGCCTGCAAACCAATGTCGCGACCGGTGCTCTGATGAATACCATCGGAAAAACCGGGGTGCTGAATGTGATCCCGGCCGGTGCGGTCAGCAGTGCTATGTCAGTGCTTGGGATGGGGGATAACGACACACTGACTCTGCGCAGCAAAGCTATCGGTCTGGCGCGTTACCTGAATGCCGACTATGTGCTGTACAGTGTGGTGACCGGCACCCGCGATGCCCGTCAGATGGAAATGCAGCTGATGTCTGTCAGCAGCGGTGAAATCATCTGGTCCGGTAAGGGCGCGGTGCTTGAGCAGTAACAGCGCGTTACTGTTATGTCTCGCTGAACACTTTCCCGCACTGCCGGCCGGCGGCTGGACAATCCGTCCGCTGAACGGACTGACACGGGAAAGTGTCAGTATTGAACAAAATGATGTATTTCTGATTGGCAGAGCGCAGACGGCACACAGTGCGGATATCGGTGTCAGCCGTCAGAAAGAGGCACGTATTCTGCACCGGTTGCGTGACAGCGGGCTGGCGCCGCGTGTGGCGGGCTTCAGCCACGGCTGGTTGCTGCTGTACCGGGTGGCGGGGAAAACTCTGCCGCCGGAACAGATGCAGGAACCGGCGTTTATGCCGCAACTGGCGGCGCTGGTCAGCCGTTTGCATAACCAGCCGCAGACCGGTTACCGTCTGACGCTCAAAGCGCAGGCAGACCGCCATTTTCATCTGACGGACAAACGCCGCCGCACACCACAGCTGCTGCGCATCCACAGTCACTTTATGCGCGAAGCGGAACCACAGCCGCTGAAACTCGCCCCTGCACATATGGATATCCATCCCGGTAATATCGTGACCGCAGCGGGTGATCTGCATCTGATTGACTGGGAATACGCCGCTGACACGGATATCGGCCTCTCTCTCGCCACACTTTTTCGTGCCAATAACTGGTCATTGACGTTAATTCACACTTTTCTGCGTTATTATTCTGCTTATCACTGTCCGCAGCGCGTACTGGCGCAGACCTGCCGCTGGCAGGCACGGGCAGATTATATGATGGTTATGTGGTTTGAGAGCCGCTGGGGACAAACCGGCGACCCGCAGTTTCTGCAATACCCGGCCGCGCTGAAAGCCGCCGCCGGGCTCAGGTAAATATAACGAGGTGTCACCATGGGTCCTGTAATGTTAGATGTTGAAGGGTATGAGCTGGACAGCGAAGAGCGCGAAATTCTGCGCCACCCTTCTGTCGGGGGCGTGATTCTTTTTACCCGTAATTTCCATGACACGGCACAGCTGCGTGAACTGACGCGGCAGATCCGTGAAGCCACCCGCGACAACCGTGTGGTGATTGCGGTTGATCAGGAAGGCGGACGCGTTCAGCGGTTTAAAGAGGGTTTTACCCGTCTGCCGGCGGCGCAATCTTTTGCACTGCTGAATGACCCGCTCACCGGCTCTGCGATGGCAGAAGAAGCGGGCTGGCTGATGGCGGCGGAAATGATCGCCATGGATATTGATATCAGTTTTGCGCCGGTGCTGGATCTGGGGCATGGCAGCGCGGCTATCGGCTCGCGTGCGTTCCATGAGGACGGCGATATTGCGGCGCAGATGGCGGAGCGTTTTGTGCGCGGTATGCGCAGCGCCGGAATGTCGAGTACCGGTAAACACTTCCCCGGACACGGCGCGGTCAGTGCGGATTCCCACAAAGAAACGCCGCGTGATGAACGCGACCCGGCGGTGATCCGCGGTAAAGACATGGCGATTTTCCGTGAATTTATCCAGCGTGGCCTGCTCGATGCTGTCATGCCTGCTCATGTGATTTATACACAGATTGATGATCGTCCGGCCAGCGGCTCGCCGTACTGGCTGAAATCAGTACTGCGTCAGCAGCTCGGGTTTGACGGGGTGATTTTCTCGGATGACCTGTCAATGGAAGGGGCGGCGGTCATGGGTGGTTATGCCGAACGCGGTCAGGCATCACTGGATGCGGGCTGCGATATGATCCTGGTCTGTAATAACCGTAAAGGTGCTGTGACTATCCTTGATAATTTGCCTGTTATCACGGCACAACGTATTGATAAGTTGTATCATCGGGGTAAAGGTTATGATCTGGCCGAATTGCAGCGCAGTGAGCGCTGGCAGCAGGCGAACAAAACCCTATCCGTATTACACGAACAATGGCAGGAGCGAGCATGATTATTTATCTTCATGGATTTGATTCAACCAGCCCGGGCAATCATGAAAAAGTGATGCAGCTGAAATTTGCGGACCCGGATGTCCGTTTTATCAGTTACAGCACACTGCATCCGCGTTATGACATGAAATATCTGCTGACCGAAGTGGATAAAGCGGTAAAACAGAGCGACGGTCCGGCCATTGTGCTGGGCGTGGGGCTGGGAGGCTTCTGGGCTGAACGTGTCGGCTACCTGTGCGGAATTCGTCAGGTGATGGTAAACCCGAACCTGTTCCCGTATGAAAATATGGAAGGTAAAATCGACCGCCCGGAAGAGTATCTGGATATCATGACCAAGTGTATTTCGGATTTCCGCACCCTGAACCGGCAGAACTGCCTGGTGTTGTTGTCCCGCAATGATGAAGCACTGGATAGTCAGCGTGCGCATGATACTTTATCGCCTTACTACCAGGTTATCTGGGATGAAGAGCAGGCTCATAAATTTAAAGATCTGTCCCGTCATTTACAGGAAATCAAAGAGTTTAAAACACCGTTTAAAAAAGCCTGATATCAGTAAAATGACCGTGCCTGCTGAAGGCGCGGTTTTTTTACGCCTCAACTGAAGCGATTCCTGTCTCAAAACTGCCTTCCCTGTGCGGTATCTCTTACGTATCTTTCCGGTCATTGCGCTATATCAATAACTTTCTGCTGGCGGATCAGCAAGATAACAGGCTTTTTCCATGGGTGACTGTGAAAAGTTAATCCGGTGATTAAAGAAAACATCAGAGGTAAACCAAAAGTAAAATATTCTTGTTAACTTTAAAATAATGTTTGCATTTTACCGCCGGATTACCCAAAATTTGATTATGATCAAATATGGTATGACCAAATTACCTGTTGTGGTATACCATGGTGTGACACGATTCAGTTTTGTCTGATGTTATCTCACTGTTTTTCCTGAAGAGCCCTGAGATAACGTTAGATTATTTTTCAGAGGATGTTATGACTACACCGAATACGAAGATTGTGATTATCGGCGGTGGCGCAGGCGGGCTGGAACTGGCAACGCAGCTCGGCCACAAACTGGGTAAGAAGAAAAAAGCAGAAATCACTCTGGTCGATCGCAACAGCAGCCACCTGTGGAAACCGCTGTTACACGAAGTGGCGACCGGTTCTCTGGATGACGGCGTGGATGCCCTGAGCTACCTGGCACACGCCCGCAATCACTATTTTAATTTCCAGCTGGGCTCTATGACCGGACTGGATCGCGACAGCAAAAATATCACCCTGGCGGAAATCCGTGATAACAACGGTGACCTGCTGGTACCGGAACGTAACCTGGATTATGACATCCTGGTAATGGCGCTGGGCAGTACTTCCAATGATTTCGGGACGCCGGGGATCAAAGAGAACTGTATCTTCCTCGACAGTCCGTCACAGGCAAAACGTTTCCATAATGAGATGCTGAACCTGTTCCTGAAATATTCCGCCAGCCACGGCGAAGGCGAAAAAGTGAATATCGCCATTGTCGGCGGCGGTGCGACCGGGGTGGAATTGTCCGCAGAACTGTATAACGCCGTTGAGCAGCTCCACAGCTACGGTTTTAAAGGTCTGAACACGGATGCGCTGAATGTGACACTGGTGGAGGCGGGTGAGCGTATCCTGCCTGCACTGCCGCCGAAAATTGCCGGTGCAGCACATCAGGAACTGAGCAAGCTGGGCGTAAGAGTCATGACACAGACTATGGTCACCAGTGCCGATGAATCCGGCCTGAACACAAAAGATGGTGAGCATATTACCGCAAGCCTGATGGTCTGGGCAGCCGGTATCAAGGCGCCGGATTTCCTGAAAGAGATCGGCGGACTGGAAACTAACCGCATCAATCAGCTGATGGTCAAACCAACGCTCCGGACCACCCGCGATGATGCGATTTTTGCTATCGGCGACTGCTCATCCTGCCCGAAAAAAGAGGGCGGATTTGTTCCGCCGCGTGCACAGTCAGCACACCAGATGGCCACCCGCTGTTATCACAACATCCTTGCGGTGCTTAATGATAAGCCGCTGAAGGATTATGTGTTTAAAGATCACGGCTCTCTGGTCTCTCTGTCCCGCTTCAGTACGGTCGGCAGTCTGATGGGGAACCTGATGCGCGGAAATATGATGATTGAAGGGCGGATCGCCCGCGTGATGTATATTTCATTGTACCGTATGCACCAGATAGCACTGCACGGTTATATAAAAACCGGGCTGATGATGCTGGTCGGCGGAATAAACCGGATTATCCGGCCGCGGCTGAAACTGCATTAATTTGATCTCCGCTAAAAATGACGCCTCCGGGCGTCATTTTTTATCAGTAAGAAACCCTGCTGACCACAAGGAAATACAGATCGCTCAAATTTGAGGCAGCACAAAAAAGGTATTATTAAACAGGCGCTCAGTATCATCACTAACAGATAATTCCGGTAGTAATGAACAAAATAAGGCAGATACTGCTCATTTATTAATGAATGTTGATCGTTGTCAGTACACACACAGCCGTATTGAATTAATAAATTACAGGGACAAGATTTTAATTCAATATTATTTAACCTTTATTTAGCGGCACTGAAGGAATATAGCACGACAGATAAACAGTTAAAAAATACCCCCCGTTGTGCGATAGGAATAATCCTAATAATTACCGTTGGATATTTAGATAATTTGACAATGAATAAAACTAAATGGAAACCGTTATCACGAATAACTGTTACAGGGCTCGGGCTTCTTTTTGTTATTTTTGCGGTAATTATTTCCCTTGCTGTGATAAAACATAAACGTCCCGCTGTTGCTGAGGTTCTTTCATCCGAACCGATTACGGCGACGATACCGGTGCGCCACGAATACTGTGACCTGACAACCATGCCGGGGCCGTATAAACGGGAGCTTCTGGATATCGTTCACCCGACAGAACAGGTGTGTACCCCGTATCTGCTGTATGAAACACTGCTGCATGAACCGAAGGTGTACGGCGGCCCGACATACCGCTCCTGCACCACGGCGTACACTTATGAACAGCGGGTTATCGGCTATGATGTGGTATATAAAATTAACAATACCGTCGGTAAGGTCAGAATCAATTATAATCCCGGTGATGCGATGCCGGTGGATAATTCAGGGCGGCTGATCATTTTGCCGGGGCTGGATAGCGTAAAATAAATTGTGCAGCGGACAAAAAAAGAAAATACCGGTTTATTCAGTAAACCGGTATCAGTCAATTTTATTTAATATAACCGGAAATTAAACCCAGCCTTTCTGACGGAACTGTTTTAATACCGCAACGAATTGCTGCATCTCTTCCGGTGTCCCTAATGTCAGACGGCTCCAGCCGGTAACCGGCGGAAATTCACGGCCGACCATAATATGGTTCTCTTTCATCCGCTGCTGATAGGTTTTTACATCCCCGTCCACTTTGTGGAAGATAAAATTAGCCTGTGATGGTGCATAAGGCAGATTTAATTCTTTCAGTACGGCCACCACAATTTCCCGCGCTACATCCGTTGAATGACGGCTGTAATCAATAAACGGTTTATCATTCAGGGATGCCAGTGCGGAAACGGCGCCTGCGATATTAGTATTATCGATAGAATTGAAGTTATTTATCTGTTCTGTCACTGCCGGTACGGCAATACCATAACCGACACGAAGTCCGGCCAGGGCAAATATTTTTGAGAATGTCCGGGTCACAATAATATTGGATTTACCGGCAGACACCCATTCAACCGCACTTTTAAATTGCGGGTCAGATACAAATTCTGCATAAGCCTCATCAATAATAAAATTCTGCTGCGGCGGCGCCTGATTCACCCACTGCGCGAGTTGTGAGGCAGGGGTGATCATGGCAGTCGGGTTATTCGGATTACAGATATAGATAACGGAATGACCGGCAAAGTTATCCGCAATTGCCTGCATCGCGGTGAGGTCGAAAGAGAGATCGGCTTTCAGCGGGACTTTGACAATATTCACACCCAGCGGCTCTGCATACAGTTCGGCATAATTAAAGGTCGGGTCCGGCACAATCAGCTGTACCGGCTGCTGTTTTTTCTGTGCTTGCGCCACCAGCATCTGCACTGCTGCCTGAATGGTTTCTGATGACCCGTTTCCGAGGCTGATGTGTTCTGGCGTCAGTGAGAAATGCGCGGCGATTTGTTCAATCAGCGCTTCGCGGGCAGCATCCGGATAACGGAACGCGCCGGGAAGTGCATTAATAATCGCCTGACGGGCTTTCGGCGACATCCCCAAAGAATTTTCATTGAAGTTCAGCAGCAGCGGATTTTCTGCACTGAGCGGCGCGGTTTTAACAGCGGGAGAAGCGGTATCAGTGGCGGCATGACCGGTACTGATCAGAGAAGCAGCGGTTAAGCCGCCGAGTGCGATCCCTGTTGATTTCAGAAACGAACGACGATCCATAGTATTTACCCTGTTGTTGTCATTATATTTTGGTAAATACTAACCGAACTAACAATTATCTTGCAAATTAATATTCATAATAAATGGATTTTTATTCATTTTGGTGGTGCCGGCCGAAACCGGCACCTGCCTGATAGTGCGGATGTTGTGCGTTATACAGGATGAGCGGCAAAGGCCGTCAGTAAATCCGCGACAAACTCAATACGTTTGGTACGATCGGTCAGGTCACAGATAAACTTCAGTTTTGACGGGCCATCCAGCCGGTACTGTTTCGGATTGTTTTGCAGCAGCCCGATCAGGTAAGAAGGATCGACATGGTTTTTCTCACTGAATTCGATAAAACCGCCTTTCTCCTGTGCTTCAATCCGGCGTATCCCGAGTTGCTGCGCCTGTAAGCGCAAACCGGCAGCCGCCAGCAGGTGGCGTCCGGCATCGGGCAGCAGGCCGAAACGGTCAATCAGCTCAATCTTCAGTTCTGTCAGTTCGGTATCACTGCGTGCACTGGCAATCCGCTTATAGAAGGAAAGACGCATACTGACATCCGGCAGATAATCGTCCGGCAGCAGAGCGGGCATGCGAAGCTCCACTTCGGTCTGATTTTGGGTGAGATCTTCCAGCGACGGCTCTTTGCCGTTTTTCAGGGAATCGACTGCGCTTTCCAGCAATTCCATATAAAGGGTGAAACCGATGCTGGCCATCTGGCCGCTCTGGTCATCCCCCAGCAATTCACCCGCACCACGGATTTCCAGGTCGTGTGTGGCGAGCGCAAACCCGGCGCCCAGATCTTCCAGCGAGGCGATAGCTTCCAGACGTTTATGGGCATCGGTGGTCATCGCTTTCGGATGTGGTGTCAGCAGATAGGCATAGGCCTGATGGTGTGAACGCCCGACACGGCCGCGCAACTGATGCAGCTGTGCCAGCCCGAAATGATCGGCCCGTTCGATGATAATGGTATTGGCGCTGGGAATATCGATACCGGTTTCAATAATCGTGGTGCATACCAGGACATTAAAACGCTGGTGGTGGAAATCAGTCATCACCCGTTCCAGTTCGCGCTCACGCATCTGTCCGTGGCCGATCGCCACACGGGCTTCCGGTACCAGCTCCGCAATACGGTCACGGGCTTTTTCAATGTTTTCCACATCGTTGTAGAGATAATAGACCTGACCGCCGCGCAATACCTCACGCAGAATCGCCTCCCGCACCACCAGCTCATCATACTGACGGACAAAGGTTTTCACCGCCAGCCGTCTTGCCGGTGGTGTGGCGATAATAGAGAGGTCACGCATGCCGCTCATCGCCATATTCAGGGTGCGCGGGATCGGTGTGGCGGTGAGGGTCAGGATATCCACATTGGCCCGCATGGCCTTAATACGTTCTTTATGACGGACGCCGAAACGGTGCTCTTCATCCACCACCAGCAGGCCGAGATCATGCCAGTGCACATCACTCTGCAACAGCTTGTGTGTGCCGATAATGATATCCACCTTACCTTCTTTGGTATCATCCAGCACCTGTTGCTGCTCTTTGGCGCTGCGGAAACGGGAAAGGACCTCAATCCGCACCGGCCAGTTGGCGAAACGGTCACGGAAGTTATCATAATGCTGCTGCGCCAGCAGGGTGGTCGGGACCAGCACGGCAACCTGCTTATGGTTATTGACGGCGAGGAACGCTGCCCGCATTGCGACCTCGGTTTTACCGAAACCGACATCGCCGCACACCAGCCTGTCCATTGCCACCGGCTGGCACATATCGCTCAGCACGGCGTTGATAGCCTGTTCCTGGTCTGCGGTGGTTTCAAACGGAAAAGACTGACAAAATTCGCGGTATTGTTCGCGATCATGCTTAAACGCGAAACCGGGTTTGACGGCCCGTTGTGCATAAATATCCAGTAACTGAGCGGCCACATCGCGGACTTTTTCCGCCGCTTTCTGACGGGCTTTGCTCCACGCCTCGCCGCCGAGTTTATGCAGCGGCGCGCTTTCATCCGCGCCCCCGGCATAACGGCTGATCAGATGCAGGGACGATACCGGCACATACAGTTTATCTTCCCCGGCGTAAGTGAGGATCAGGTATTCTGCTTTGATCCCTCCGGCTTCCAGAGTAGTTAATCCCTGATAACGGCCGACACCGTGCTCCAGATGCACCACCGGCTGGCCGGGGCGCAATTCCGCGAGGTTGCGGATCAGCGTGTCTGTATTAATCGTGCGGCGCGTGTCCTGACGGCGGCGCACCACGCGCTCACCCAGCATATCGCTTTCACAAATCAGGACGCGCTGACGCTCATTATCAACAAAACCGTGCTCGGCAGCGCCGATCATGACATAAATACCCGGTACGGTTGCATCCTGCAAACTGCGGATTTCCGCCGGTTTGATTTTGATCCGCGCCAGCAATTCCTGCACGCTTTCGCGGCGACCCTCACTTTCCACCGAGAAAATCACGGCAGCGTCTGTGCTTTCCAGGAAGCGGCGCAGCGGATCAAGCGGGGATTTCAGCTGCGGATTGACTTTCAGATCCGGCAGCGGGGTGTAGCCGAGGTTAGTATTAGCAGCTTTGCGCGGCAGTTTGTCATTATTAAGCTGCACACGCGGCAGCGTTTTCATCTGCTGATTGAGTTCTTCCGGTGTCAGCCACAGTTGTGACGGCGGCAGCAATGGCCGCATCGGGTCGACACCCCGGCTTTCAAAGCGCTGCTGTACATCGCGGCGGAAGCGGTCGGCAGACTCCTGCAAATCCTGGGTAACCAGCAGCGTGTTGTCAGGCAGATAATCAAACAGTGGTACCAGCGGTGCGGTGAAAAACAGCGGCTGCCAGTATTCAATCCCGGCGGGCAGCGTACCTTTGCTGACCTGCTGATAAATATGTTCCGGATCACGGCGCACTTCGAAGATTTCCCGCCACTGACTGCGGAACTGTTCTATGGCATCTTTATCCGTCGGGAACTCATGGGCGGGCAGCAGATTGATCGCGTTCACTTCATCCAGTGTACGCTGGGTATCAACATCAAAGGTGCGCAGGCTGTCGATTTCATCATCAAAGAAATCAATCCGGAACGGCAGTTCGCTGCCCATCGGGAACAGATCCAGTAATGCGCCGCGAATCGCAAACTCGCCGTGCTCCAGCACCTGTTCCACACTGCGGTAACCGCCCTGAACCAGCTCTTCACGCAGCTTATCCCGCGACAGTTTTTCCCCTTTTGCCATCACCAGTGCATGGCTGGTGAGAAATTCAGGCGGACACACTTTTTGCATTAATGTATTGACCGGCAGAATCAGTGCGCCTTTTTCCAGGGTTGGCAGACGGTATAAGGTGGATAACCGGTTGGAGATAATCTCCTGGTGCGGTGAAAAACTGTCATACGGCAGGGTTTCCCAGTCGGCGAGGGTTTCTGCCGGCTGTGCGGTAAACTGGCGGATTTCATCCCGCAACCGCAGGGCATTCTGCATATCGCGGGTGACCAGGATGACGGGGCCGTCGTGTTGTTCAATTATCGACGCGGCTTCCACCGCACAGGCTGCACCGGTCATCTCACCGAGCTGGCGGGTATCTGCGGCACGGGCCGGAAGTTCATAACGTGTTTTCAGCGACATTCGGTTTTCCATCGGGCTGCGTGTTTCTGTCAGGTAACAAGGTTCTGCCATACCGGAGTGGCTTGTCCGGGCAATAAAAGGCCGCCGCGCCGCCGGTTCAGAGGTGGTCTGATACCGGCAACACGCTGACCGTCAATGAAAAAAAACTGCCGCAAACGGGCGGGAGTGGTTCCATTCATCAACCGGAGCCTTTATTATCCCTGAACACTTCGCTTTGGCAACAGGGGCGTTCAGATTTCATGTTTCAGTCTGTCTCATTTTTAATCGGTCTGCGTTACATGCGGGGGCGCGGCACAGATCGCTTTGCCCGTTTCGTATCGCTGCTTTCCGCCATCGGCATCACGCTGGGGGTGACAGCACTTATCACCGTGACATCCGTGATGAACGGTTTTGAACGCTCATTACAGCAGAGTATTCTCAATTTTATGCCGCAGGCAGTGATCACCACCGGAAACGGCGTGCTGGACCCGCAGGTGCATCCGGTATCACAATTAGCCGGGCTGCGCGATGTGGTGAAAACCGCACCTATTGTGACCGGCGACGTGGTATTACAGAGCACCGGCAATGTGGGGATCGCCTCCGTGACAGGGATCGACCCGCAGGGGGATGAGCCGCTGCTGGATTATCTGGTGAATACCCGGCCGTCTGACCTGGCGGCAGGACAATATCATGTGGTGGTCGGCGAGGGCGTGGCGAAACGTATGGGGCTTAAGCGCGGGGATAGTGTCCGTATCCTGGTGCCGAATGTGTCACAGCTGACGCCGATGGGCCGCATCCCGAGCCAGCGTCTGTTTACCGTGGCGGGCTTTTTCTCCTCCGGCAGTGAATCCGATAACACTCAGGTACTGATGAATCAGGAAGATGCGGCGCGTCTGATGCGCTATCCGGCGGGCAGTATCACCGGCTGGCGTCTTTATCTGTCACAGCCGTTGCAGGTGGACAGCCTCAGTCAGCAGACATTGCCGGAAGGGCTGGTCTGGACAGACTGGCGTGTACAGAAAGGCGAGTTTTTCCAGGCGGTGCGCATGGAAAAAAATATGATGGGGCTGCTGCTCAGCCTGATTATTGCCGTGGCCGCATTTAATATCATTACCTCACTGGCATTGCTGGTGATGGAAAAACAGACCGAAGTTGCCATCCTGAAAACGCTGGGTATGACACGCGGTAAAATTATGCTGATCTTTATGATCCAGGGGGCAGGCGCGGGGATTCTCGGCTCAGTGATCGGCGTCCTGCTGGGCACGCTACTCTCTTCACAACTGAATATTCTGATGCCGCTGCTGGGGCTGATCCCGAAAGGAATCGCCCTGCCGACGGTGATTGAGCCGCTGCGCGTGATAACCATCGGCGCGGCAGCCATGCTTATCTCTTTATTATCCACACTCTGGCCTGCGTGGCGGGCGGCAGCGGTACAACCCGCGGAGGCTTTACGTTATGAGTGAGTTATTACTGGCATGTCGTCAGTTATGCAAATCCTATCATGAGGGCACAGTGGAAACTGATGTCCTGAAACAGGTCAATTTTGAACTCCGGCGCGGGGATATGCTGGCGATTGTCGGCAGCTCCGGATCGGGGAAAAGTACACTGCTGCATCTGCTCGGCGGGCTGGATTCCCCGACCTCCGGTGAGGTGATTTTTAACGGCACCGCACTCTCCGCTATGAGCCAGAATGCGCTGTCTGCACTGCGTAATGCGGAAATGGGTTTTATTTACCAGTTTCACCATCTGCTGCCGGATTTTACGGCGGCGGAAAACGTGGCGATGCCGCTGCTGATCGGCGGCATGGCGCGGGATAAAGCTCTGGCACAGGCAGGTGATATGCTGGAACGTGTCGGTGTGGCAGCGCGTGCGCATCATCGTCCGTCTGAACTTTCCGGCGGGGAGCGCCAGCGGGTGGCGATTGCCCGTGCGCTGGTGAACAAGCCGTCGCTGGTGCTGGCGGATGAACCGACCGGTAACCTGGATCAGCGCAATGCGCAAAGTATTTTTGATCTGTTATCTGAACTGAATCAGACACTCGGCACGGCGTTTCTGGTGGTGACTCACGATCTCTCTCTGGCGGCGAAAATGGGGCGTCAGATGGAAATGCGTGACGGTATTCTGAATGCACAGCCGGAGACGGCGCTATGAATGCATTACCGCTGTCATTACTGACTGCGCTGCGTTTCAGCAAAGGGCGGAAACGGGCGGGAATGGTCTCGCTGATTTCCGTGATTTCCACTCTGGGGATCACGCTCGGGGTGGCGGTACTGATTATCGGGCTGAGCGCCATGAACGGCTTTGAGCGCGAGCTGGAGAACCGGGTGCTTTCCGTTGTGCCGCAGGGACAGATTTCCACCGTTGAGCAGCCGTTTGACACCTGGGCGCAGAGCTTGCTGCGGATAAAAAACACCCCCGGCGTGGTCGCGGCCAGCCCGTATATCGAGTTTACCGGACTGGCGGAGAAAGGCAGTAAATTGCAGGCGATGCAGCTGATGGGAGTGGATCCGGCCACTCAGCCGGCGGTCAGCGGGCTGCCGGAGTTTGTCGCGGATAATGCCTGGGCCGGATTTCAGGCCGGGAAAAGTCAGATAATCCTCGGTGACGGCGCGGCAAAATCGCTCGGCGTTGCACCGGGAGAATGGCTCACTATCATGATCCCGAATCATGACAGCACTGAGCGCCTGTTACAGCCGAAACGCATCCGTTTGCAGGTTGCTGGTGTTTTTCGTCTGAGCGGTATGCTGGATCACCGGCTGGCGCTGATCCCGCTGGCGGATGCGCAGCAGTATCTGGATTA
This sequence comes from Morganella sp. Je.2.23, assembly GCF_051129855.1. NCBI lineage: Bacteria > Pseudomonadati > Pseudomonadota > Gammaproteobacteria > Enterobacterales > Morganellaceae > Morganella > Morganella sp. Je.2.23. Next base: position 1,719,459 of record NZ_JBCPSQ010000001.1, on the reverse strand, counting down.
CGGCGAGGGTGTCACCGGTATCGAAATCCGTACGGATAATGTTTTCAATGCCAATGATATTGTTCTGCGGGCGGCAGAAGCCAGCCGTGAACACGTTTTCTATAAAAGCTGGATCAACGAATACGGTTACATGTACAGCGACATTCAGTTAGTGCGCAGTATTATGTATCTGGCGATGATTCTGGTGATTGGCGTGGCGTGCTTTAATATTGTTTCCACCCTGATTATTGCGGTAAAAGACAAAAGCGGTGATATCGCCATTCTGCGCACGCTGGGGGCAAAAGACAGCCTGATCCGCGCTATTTTCCTCTGGTACGGATTGCTGACCGGTATGGTCGGCTGTATCAGCGGAGCGGTACTGGGCACACTGGCGGCGCTGAATCTGACACCGCTTATCCGGGGCGTTGAGTGGCTTATCGGACATAAACTGCTGTCCGGTGATATCTATTTTATTGATTTTCTGCCGTCGGAACTGCGGCTGACAGATCTGCTGTATGTGGTCTTAACCACCATTGTACTGAGTCTGCTGGCAAGCTGGTATCCGGCGAGACGCGCCTGCCGTCTTGAACCGGCGCGTATTCTGAGCGGGCAGTAAAACCCGCATAAATTGAAAGGATTTTTTGAATCCGAAGTTTTGAAACCGAAGTTTTGAAACCGAAGTGCAGATGCATTACCCTGAACGGAGACAGTGATGAACAAAGGCCGGATGATGCGCAGAACGCACCGATTAAGAAAATTACGCAAACAGCGGCGGATCCTGCGCCAGCGTTTTCACTTACGCTTTTTCTATCGCGACAAATGGATGGCCGGGAAAATGGATCAGTTTAAACCGAAAATTGTTGTGCTGACGGGGGCGGGGATTTCTGCCGAATCCGGTATCCGGACATTCCGTTCGGAAGACGGGCTGTGGGAAGAGCACAACATCGAAGATGTGGCGACACCGGAAGGTTACGCCCGTAATCCGCGTCTGGTGCAGCAGTTTTATAATGATCGCCGCCGTCAGTTACAGTCCCCGGACGTGCAGCCGAACCCGGCACATCTCGCACTGGCGGAGCTGGAACAGGTTCTGGGGGATAACTTCCTGCTGGTTACCCAGAATATTGATAACCTGCATGAACGCGCAGGCAGTCAGCGGATCATTCATATGCACGGCGAACTGCTGAAAATCCGTTGTGCCATGTCCGGCCAGGTTCAGTCGTGTACCGGTGATCTGTCAGCCGATGAGCGTTGTCACTGCTGCCAGTTCCCGTCACCGCTGCGGCCGCATATTGTCTGGTTCGGTGAAATGCCGTTCGGTATGGATGAAATCTATCAGGCGCTGAATGAGGCCGATATTTTTATCGCCATCGGCACTTCCGGGCATGTTTATCCGGCTGCCGGGTTTGTTCATGAGGCACGGTTGTGCGGGGCGCATACTGTCGAGCTTAATCTGGAACCGAGCAAGGTACAGAGTGAGTTTGAGGAGTGTCACTACGGACCTGCCGGACAGGTGGTGCCGGAGTATGTCCGTCAGTTACTGGCGCAGATTAACAACACTAAATCTGATTTGACGCAATAACTCAATTTATGTTTCCCCGATAATAGGAAATCAATGTTATTGGGGGAACACATGGATAAGTTATTAGAGCGCTTTTTCGGTTATGTCTCTTTTGACACGCAGTCGAAGCCATCAGCGAAACTGACGCCGAGCAGCGATGGTCAGTTAAGGCTGGCGCGTGCTCTGGAAAAAGAGCTGAAAACGCTGGGGTTATCAGATGTCTCGCTGGATGACAACGGCTGTGTGATGGCCACACTACCGGCGAATGTTGACTGGCCGGTACCGGTCATTGGTTTTATTTCTCACCTTGATACCTCACCGGATTTCTCCGGGCGTAATGTGAATCCTCAGGTTCTGGAAAATTACCGCGGCGGTGATATCGCCCTGGGTATCGGTGATGAGGTGTTGTCACCGGTGATGTTCCCGGTACTGCATACCATGCTGGGCAAAACCCTGATTATGACCGACGGGAAAACTCTGCTGGGCGCGGATGACAAAGCGGGTATTGCGGAAATTATCACCGCGATGGTCCGTCTGAAAAACAGTGATATTCCGCACGGGGATATCCGTATTGCGTTCACGCCGGATGAAGAAATCGGCCGCGGCGCGCAGTATGTGGATCTGAAAAAATTCGGTGCGCAGTGGGCCTATACCGTTGATGGCGGTGGTGTCGGTGAACTGGAATACGAGAACTTCAATGCGGCGGCGGTGTCCATCCGTATTGAGGGGAATAATGTGCATCCGGGCAGTGCCAAAGGCGTGATGGTGAATGCGCTGTCACTGGCAACCCGCATCCACAGCGAATTACCGCCGGAAGAAACCCCTGAAAATACCGAAGGTTATGAGGGTTTCTATCATCTGCAAAGTATTAAAGGTACTGTCGAACGCGCGGAAATGCACTATATCATCCGTGATTTTGACCGTAACAACTTTGAAAAACGCAAAAGTAATATCATTGCTATTGCGGAAAAAGTCGGTAAAGGCCTGCATCCGGACTGCTATATTGAGCTGACGATTGATGACAGCTATTACAATATGCGCGACCATGTGGTGAAACACCCGCATGTGATTGAACTGGCGAAACAAGCCATGATTGACTGCGATATTGAACCGGATATCAAACCGATCCGCGGCGGTACTGACGGCGCACAGCTCTCTTATCGCGGCCTGCCGTGCCCGAACCTGTTCACCGGCGGTTATAACTTCCACAGTAAACATGAGTTTATTTCACTGGAAGGGATGGAACAGGCTGTTTCTGTGATTATGCGGATTGCAGAATTAACGGCACTGGATATGAAAAAATAAATAATATCAATACCAATTAAATATCAATAAGCCACCTTAATAAAGGTGGCTTTTTTATTAAATAAGTAAATTAATAAATAGAGTAAGATCTCTCCCGGTAGTGTGATGTTTTTTATTCTTCATTATCTTATTTTTGTTTTGTATTTGTTTAACTGTTGCTGATATGGTTTTATACCTGTCAAATCTCAGTGCAATATAATTCTTGTTATATAATTTATGTCATTAAAATTATATATAATTGATATACTTTAAAGGTAATTATTTATGTCTTCGTTGAAAAAAAAATTATTTATTTCTTCTTTATTTTTACTGTCAGTTAATTCATTCGCAAAAGATCCTGTAATTGAAGGTGAGCAAGAACCTCTAGATCTTGTTGAAATTAATGGAAATATTTCATTTAGAGGTAAGATCACAGATTCAAGCTGTGATATCACTCAAAATGATATTGAGGTAGATCTCGGAAGTCATTCCGTACTATTGCTGGAAAATAAAGATGACATGACGCCGGCAGAGAATTTTAATATTGATATAACAAATTGTTCATTATCCATGTCGACCTTAAAAATTAAAATGACCGGCTCTGCGCATAAAGATAATGCCGCACTGTTTGCACTGAATGCAGATGATAGAAGTGCCGGTAATGTCGGTATCGTGATTACCAATATTGCCGGTACCGGTAATCACCCGGTAAACCCTGCTGCCGGTGCTCGCGATATTACGCTGAGAAATGATTCACGTGACTACACACTGACCTACAGCGCAGCCTACCAGGCAACTGGTCAGGCAACCCCGGGGACGGGTAATGCTACCATTAATTACACCGTTTCTTACGAGTAACAGTTGATACCGGCGGCAATCATTATTGCCGCCACGGATAATGTGCACCATGAAAAACTATTTCACTTTTTTTATTCTTATATACTTTGTAATAAGCCAGGCAACCGCAGCGGTCGTCGTTGGCGGAACCCGGTTTATTTATCCGCAGGATAAAAAAATGATCGCTGTTCCTGTTGATAATACCGATAAAAAAACAGCTTACTTAATTCAGGGCTGGGTTGAAAAAGAGGATGGTATAACAAAGAGTAAGGACTTTATTCTCACACCGGCTCTCTTTCAGCTGGATGCGGGGAAAAAAGGTATCCTGCGTGTTATCGTTAAAAACCCCGCTTTTCCGGATGACAGAGAAACATTGCTCTGGCTGAATGTCAGGGGTATTCCGGAAACAGAAGAACACAGGAAAAATAAGCTTCAGGTTGTCATCAATTCAAAGTTTAAATTTTTCTACCGGCCTGAAAGTCTGACTGAACCTGACTATAACAATCTGAGGTATGAGCGAAAAGGTAATAAAATAAATATCATTAATAACACCCCTTTTCACATTACTGTCAGAGATGTTACTGTTAATAATAAAGAACATACCGTTTCAGATATGATTGTCCCGTTTGAATCGCTCACTGTACCGGTAACTGCAATCCATAATAAAGACAAGATCACAATCAGCTATATTTCTGACTTCGGCGGAATTATTTCCAAACCTGTGACGTTTAAAAAATAATAATACTATGCAATTAAGAACACCTTATTTTTTTCTTCTGGTGGCACTTCCGGCTTTTTTTTCCGCAAAGATATCTGCCGCGCCATATTTTAATCCGGCAGCGCTTGGCCTGAACGGCGATGAACCGGTGATGGACCCTGCACAGTTTCAGTATCTGCGTGAACGGCAGTTTCAGGAAGAAGGGCGCTATTTTGTCACCGTCAGGGTTAATCAGCGGACTGTCAGCGGGCAGTGGCTGGAATTCCGGTATCAGCCGCAACAAAAAATGCTGTTGCCGGCGTTAACCCGCAGACAGTGGCTGGTATGGGGATTACGTTCTGATGCATCACCTGCTTTTGCCGCAACAGATCATACTGAACAGATTAAGGATATCGCCGCTCTGGTCAGTGGTGTCACGCTGCATTTTGACGCTGCACAGCAGGTGCTGGATATTACGATTCCGCAGCGGTTTTTTCTGACGGATGAACAGCGGGGGGCTGATGCTGCGTTATGGGAGCCGGGCATCACCGCATTTATGCTTAATTATGATTATCGCTTCTCCCGCAACAGCAGCCGGTTCAGCCACACCACCGGACATACCCTGTCACTGAAAAGTGGTTTCAATGCCGGATTCTGGCGGCTGCGTCATCACAGCAGAGCAGAGCACCGGAACGGAAAAATGACATGGCAGTCAGAGCGTTTACGGATGTACCGCGCTATTGCGCCCTGGCGCAGTGAGTTACAGCTGGGGGACGTGTTCAGTGGTGATGTGCTGTTTGACAGCAGGGTATTCAGGGGGATCAGGCTGACCTCACAAAGCGATATGCATCCGCTGAATCAGCAGGGCTATGCGCCGGTTATCCGTGGTATCGCCGGACAGAGTGCGGAACTGACCATCAGGCAACAGGGTGTCGTTATCCGCCGGGAGTCGCTGCCCGCCGGTGAATTTGTGATTGATGATCTGAATAATGCGTATCAGGGCACGGCGCTGGATATCACGCTGGAGGAAGCGGACGGTACTGTGCAGTATTTTACACAGTACGGAACGTCCGTACCGGTTATGCAGCGGGAAGGTCAGCTGAAATATACTCTGGATGCCGGAAAGCACAACCGGTACAGGAATAGCAACAAAAAATTGTTTATGCAGGGTACTGCGGCGTACGGCATCAATTCCTTTTTGACATTATATGGTGGTGGTTATGCGGCATCTCATGCCCTGAGCAGCGGGGTCGGGGCGGGGCTGAATATGGGCGCGGCCGGCGGGATTTCCGCCGATATTCTGATGCGGCATACAGAGGCAAAACAGAATCCCCGCTACCGGATCAATTACCAGACTTTTTTTCCGCTGACCGGAACACTGCTTAATACCGGCGCAGCAAGTGAACAACACTCACGGCAATGGCAGACCCGGCTGGTACAGCCGTTACCGGGAGACAACGGTGCGGTATCGTCAGGATATAATTATAACCGCACGGGGCACAGCGGGCGCGGAGACCGGACACTGATAAGCAGGGATGCCGGCTACTTCAGCCATATCGGCCGGGTGCATTACGGTGTGAATGCTCAGTACCGTACCGGTGGTCATTACCGTAAAGCCGATAAACGGGTGTCTGTTTCATTGTCAGTACCACTGGATTTTGCCGGTCAGCAGGCCCGCAGTCACTTTCATTATCACCATCAGGCAGGAAAATCATCTTTTCAGTCATCAGCAAATGGCCTGACGGGGGATGAACAACGTCTCGGGTATTCAGTCACTCACCGGTATCAGCAGCAGGATGCTGTTCACCATAAGAGTGCGGAATTGCGCTGGCGGCATGACCTGGCCGATATCCGCGGCAGTATCAATCACAGCCGTGATCACAACATGCTGAGCGGGAATGTTCAGGGCGGGCTGATCATTCACGAAAAAGGCATCACCTTGTCACGACCGCTCGGGGAAACCAACGGTCTGGCAGATACCGGCACTGCCGCCGGAGTCCGTATAGCATCACGGGCAGCCGCGCGGACTGACCGTACGGGGTTCAGTGTCATTCCTCATCTGAGTCATTACCATCAGAATATTATCCGTATCGATCCGGAAACGTTGCCGGATAATGCCGATGCGGATAATCCGGTCGTGCAGGTGATCCCGTCTAAAGGTGCGGTGGTGCCTGTCCGTTTTGCGGTGAACAGCGGCTTTCGTGCAATTTTCGCGCTGCGGACCCCCGGGGGCGTGGTGCCGTTTGCGGCACGGATACAGGTGAAAAAAACAGATGGCAGCACCGTCAGCGGCATTACCGGTGAAGACGGGGAGGTGTATCTCAGCGGATTACCGGTGCAGGGGCGTTTACAGGCGGTCTGGGGAAAAGGAATGCACAGGCAGTGTGAAGCAGATTTTACTATTCCGCCGGAGCAGCAGGGACTGATAACTCTCCCGCTGATATGCCGGTAAAGGAGCAATGATGTTTTTTCAGTTCAGAATACTATGTGGTGCCGGTTTCTTTTTCTGGCTGACAGCAGGGGGAGTTTTATCTGCTTCAGCCGGGGAAACCTGTGTACTGATAACACCGGAGGCGACTATTCATATACCCGGCAACGTTATCAACGCGGCGGATAATATCCCTGTCGGCGGACAGATCGGAGAAACCATTTTCTCTGACAGTATTGATGCCTATCAGTGCCGGATTGAACCGGGTAAAACGATTGAATTTGTGCTGGTGGGCGGTATACCGGGTAATAAAATACAGCACGCCTCAGGGCAAACAATCTATGAACTTCCCGGTGGTATTGGTTACAGCCTGGGAGCGGTGGCGGAGCATCCGGAATGTATGAAGTCGTCACATTATGTGGATGGCCGTGACTCACCGGACAACAACAGTGCCAATAAACGGTTGTGTACGATCCGCAGCGGGATGAAGCCGTCTCAGTCATACCGGGTGCGGGTTATGGTCACTCTTTATAAGCTGAAACCGCAAATAACGGCACATCATCCCGGCGGCTATCTGGGGCAGCTCTCAATGCGTGTTGACGGACAGTGGCCGTGGGAAAGGTATCATATTGTTGAATCCAGGTTACATCTGGGCGAATTTACGGTCAGGCAACATTCCTGCGATCTTGATCCGCAGACGGAAACCGATGTGGATTTAGGTATCGTATCGCGGACAGATTTCAGCGGTAAAGGCTCTGTTGCCCCGGGGAGTGTCCGCAATCTGACGATCGCACTGCAATGCAGCAAACTGATACGGGCGGACATTCGCCTGACCGGCAATGTATTTGCCGCGAAAAACAGCCCGGGAACACTGAAGCTGACGCGGCAAAAAGGCAGTGCAGCCGGTGTGGGGGTCAGGCTGCTGCACAATGGCAGACCGGTTACGTTCGGGGAATCGCTTTTATTTGATGAGATTACTGCTGAGCGGGCAGAGCTCCGGTTACAGGCTGCGTTTGTGCAGACACGGGATATTATTGAGCCGGGAACGGCAGAAACTATCCTGAATTACACTATCCGCTATCAGTAAAAAAATGCCACGTGCGTGATATCACGTGGCGTTTTTATCTGAACGGTGAACAGGGTTTTATTGCTGATTAATCATCAAAATACCAGTAACCGCTATTGATCAGGACAGTCAGCAGCGTCACAAATTCCGGATCGCTGATAGCATCCCCCAGCATAGCAGCAGTCACTTCATCATACTGACAGAGTACGTCTGCGGCTTCAATATGCGGGGTTTTCAGGGCTTCGCCGTTAACGAAACAAGTATCACCAACACGCAGTACACGCAGACCATTCAGGCGGAACAGGGATTCGCCCTGAGACAGCAGTTCCTGAATTTCATCCGGGCTGTATGACGGCTCCGGCGGTGCCAGATCCAGCTCATGGCGGGACTGAGAGATAAACTCACCGAACCACTGGCGGAACACATCCGGCTGGTCGAGTAAATCCTGCATCATACCGTGCAGCTTGGTCAGTTCACCCTGCTGAATTAATGCCGGATTATCGCGGAACGCCAGATCCGGATCACTGTAGCGGTAACTGCCCAGCTCATTGGCAATGATATAATCGGCAAAGCCGCTGAACAGTTCACGGGCATTCGGTGCACGGAAACCGACGGAATAGTTCAGTGATTCCTCAATGGCATAGCCTTCATGCGGGAATCCGGGCGGAATATAGAGGATATCGCCCGGTACCATTTCTTCATCAATGATAGCGTCAAACGGATCGACCTGTAACAGATCCGGATGCGGCGCGTGCTGTTTCATCGGGATTTTTTCCCCGACACGCCAGCGGCGGCGCCCCTGACCCTGGATAATAAATACATCATACTGATCCAGATGCGGACCCACACCGCCGCCCGGGACAGAATAAGAGATCATCAGGTCATCCATACGCCAGTCAGACAGGCAGCGGAACGGCTTCATCAGTGCGGCAGACGGGAAATGCCAGTGATCAACGGCCTGAACCAGGATAGACCAGTCTTTCTCTCCCAGCCCGTCAAATTCCTGAAATGGTCCGTGGCGCACATCCCACTTCCCGTTGAAGCGGGTAACCATACGGCTGTCGATTTCATTTTCCATCGCCAGTCCCGCCAGTTCATCCGGGGAAATCGTATCGCGGAAATTGCGGAAACCACCTTTGATCAGTAACGGACGTTTTTGCCAGTGGCTTTCCATAAAGGTCTGCCAGTCTAAATTCAGTTCATAATCCATGTAGTCGTCCTCAATAAACGCCGTGATCAGGCAGATGAAGGGAGTATAACGGAAAAAGACACGTTTTATTCATGCCTGTACTGATAAATTACGTGCCCGGCAGACTGATTATCAGTCCGTATTTTCGTCGTGAACCGCCTGGCGGCGGAAAGTCACGGTAATACGGGCGCCGCCCAGCGGACTGTCGGTGACAACCGCACCGCCGTCATACTGCTCCAGAATATCGGTGACAATCGCCAGGCCCAGCCCCTGCCCCGGGCGCAGAGTATCAACACGCTGCCCGCGGCTGAAAATCAGTTCCCGTTTCTCTTCCGGCACACCCGGACCATCATCATCGACGATCAGAATAACGGCATCATGCTGCCACTGTGCTGTCACCTCGACAAACTCCAGACAGTATTTGCAGGCATTTTCCATGATATTACCCATGACTTCCATAAAGTCATTCTGTTGTCCCAGCCAGGTAATATCCGGCGGAATATCAACAGTAATATCCACCCCTTTGCGCTGATACACTTTACTGAGCGCGCTGGCGAGGCTGTCAATCAGGGCGGGTACGGAAGAAATATCCCGCATCAGCACGGTATTATCACCGCCGATGCTGGCACGGTGCAGATAATATCCGACCTGCTGGGAAATCCGTCCTATTTGTTCGAGCATGACCGGCTCGGCGGTTTCAATTGTCATGTCTTTGCCGCTGCGCAGTGAACGCAGGGTGCTTTGCAGCACCGCCAGCGGGGTTTTCAGGCTGTGGGTCAGATCAGAAAGTGTCCGCTGATACCGGGTGTAGCGTTCCCGTTCGCTGTGCAGCAACAGATTCAGGTTACGCACCAGTCCGCGCAGTTCGCTGGGTGGTGTTTCATCCAGATCTTCCCGCTCACCTTTTTCGAGGGCGCTGATCTGCCCGCTGAGCGCATTAATCGGCCGCAGGCTCCAGTGTGCCGCCAGCCAAATCAGCGGTGTGAGCAGAAACAGGTTGGCCAGTACCACATAGCCGAACCACTCCCAGACACGGAACGTTTTTTGCAGATTCTGCGGGATGGTATCAACCACGACAATCGTCAGCGGGGGCAGGGTATCTGTTTTGCCGTAACGGCTGACCGATACGGAGTGGATCATCCGGCCATCATGATCATCATCGAGGTCATTAATCCGGATATCTTCCGTGGCAAAAAGCGGGGTATTAACCAGCAGCGATTTGGTGGCATCCAGCGAGGTATTCAGATCATACAATCCCTCTTTGGTCAGCCATTTGGCCGGAATCACTTTTTCCAGTGCATCGATATGATACTGCCGCCATAGCAGATTCTGATTGTCATCATAAATCAGTACCACAGACGGGGCATTGAGCGAGAAATTCGGCGGAAAACGGATATTGAGTTTTCCGTTATCCCACTGTGACAGGCTGTAAAACAGATTACTCTGGCTGCGCAGCATGGTGTAGGTGGTTTTATCAAAACTGACCAGATAACCGACCAGCGCCACCGCACCGTAAGAGAGGGTCATCGCGAGGATCACAGCAAATGTTGCCAGTAAAAACCGGGTCCGCAGAGAAAAAGGGCGCGTTTTCCGCCTGGTCATGCGCAATACCTCAGTGGTTGAAGTGGCGTCTGTTACTTCCCTGCATCAAAGCGGTAGCCCTGTCCGCGGACAGTGATAATGGCATCAATATCGGTAAATGCCTGAATTTTTTTGCGCAGACGTCCCATCAGCACATCAATGGTATGACTTTCACGCAGTTCGGCATCGGGATAGAGCTGGCGCATCAGGGAATCTTTACTGACAACTTTACCATTATTGCGCATCAGTGTTTCAATAATCGTGTATTCAAATGCAGTCAGTTTGACGGTATTACCGTCAACCAGGAATTCTTTGCGGGAAAGATCGATAACAAAAATACCCAGTTCCAGTGTCTGGGAGGCAAGGCCGCTGTTACGGCGCATCAGTGCCTGCATGCGTGCGACAATCTCTTCCAGCTGGAAAGGTTTGGTAACATAATCATCTGCCCCGGCATTCAGTGCGGCGACTTTTTCCTGCCAGCTTTCACGGGCGGTCAGTACCATAATCGGAATTTTGACCTGCTGCTGACGCCAGCGGGCGATCATTACCATACCGTCCTCACCGGGCAGACCGAGGTCAACTACCGCGATATCCGGCTGACTTTCCTGAAGAAAATAATCTGCTTCTTTTGAATCTTCGGCCGCATCAACCTGGTGGCCGAGGTCGCGGATCTGAACCGTCAGATGGTGACGGAGTAAGTTGTTATCTTCCACGATGAGTACACGCATACACAATTCCTTACAAAGACAGATATCCGAACAAATAACGATGTGAATTGTAACAGTTTACATGAAGGCGGGGGAACTTGTACGTCAAATAATACGTCAGATATGCGTTTAATCATAAAAAAAGAGGCAGATATTCTCTGCCTCTGTGTTATTGATTATTCGTGTGTTAATTATTACAACTCATCTGCCAGACGGACAGCATCACCGAGATAATTTTCCGGGGTCAGGGTTTTCAGCCGGGCTTTTTCTGCGTCAGGCAGATCCAGTCCGTCGATAAACACCTGCATCGCCTGAGCATCAACACGCTTGCCGCGGGTCAGCTCTTTGAGTTTTTCATACGGTTTTTCGATACCGTAGCGGCGCATTACTGTCTGAATCGGCTCCGCCAGCACTTCCCAGTTCTGATCCAGCTCGTCACGCAGATGTTTTTCGTTTACTTCCAGCTTGCTCAGACCTTTTTGCGTGGACTGATAAGCAATCAGCGAGTAACCGATCCCGACACCCAGGTTACGCAGTACGGTGGAGTCTGTCAGGTCACGCTGCCAGCGGGATACCGGCAGTTTGGTTGCCAGGTGACCGAGCACCGCATTTGCCAGACCCAGGTTGCCTTCTGAGTTTTCAAAATCAATCGGATTGACTTTGTGCGGCATGGTGGATGAACCGATTTCACCGGCGATCGTTTTCTGTTTAAAGTGATTCAGGGCAATGTAACCCCAGATATCACGGTCGAAATCGATCAGGATCGTGTTAAAACGCGCCACGCAGTCAAAGAACTCAGCAATATAATCATGCGGCTCAATTTGTGTGGTGTACGGGTTCCACTGAATACCCAGCGAGGTCACAAAATCGCCGCTGAATTTATGCCAGTCAATATCCGGGTAAGCCGATAAGTGAGCATTGTAGTTACCGACAGCCCCGTTGATTTTGCCGAGGATCTCTGTCTGCTGTAACTGGCGGTACTGACGCTCCATCCGGTAGGCCACGTTGGCAAACTCTTTACCGACGGTACTTGGTGTGGCTGGTTGTCCGTGAGTACGGGACAGCAGCGGCAGGTCGCGGTAATCCGCCGCCATTGCGCGGACAGTATCAATCATCTGACGCCATGCCGGCAGCAGCACGGTTTCGCGGGCGGTGCTGAGCATCAGTGCGTGAGAGAGGTTATTGATATCTTCGGATGTGCAGGCGAAATGGATAAATTCAGACACTGCGTGCAGTGCAGGCACGGCTGCGGCTTTCTCTTTGAGGAAATACTCCACCGCTTTCACATCATGGTTGGTGGTGCGCTCAATTTCTTTGATCCGCATTGCGTCGTTTTCGCTGAAATTCGCGACAATTGCATCCAGGTAAGCGATTGCGTCGTTATCAAAAGCCGGAACTTCAGGGATGTCTGCACACGCGGCCAGTTTTTGTAACCAACGCACTTCGACCTGTACACGGAATTTCAGTAAGCCGTACTCACTGAAAATATCGCGCAGCGCGCGTGTTTTGTCACCATAACGGCCATCGACAGGGGAAACGGCGGTAAGTGAGGATAATTCCATTGGTTGCAACTCCCGGTAATTTTAGTGTTGAGCGAGAAGATATTTGGCTGTGTCCACCAGACGTGAACGGGAAAACAGCAGCTGTAAACGGTTGCCGCCGACCTGACGCCAGAGCACAGCGCTGCGGATACCACTCAGTAACAGCGAGCGGACTTTAGCCTGAATAAGGGTATTACGCAGGATCTCCGGTGAACCGGTCACCTGGATGCGCGGGCCGAGGCTGCTGATGTTGTCCACATAGATACCGGCGATGGTATTAAGCATCGCTTCCTGCGACAAACCGAAATGGTCGCGCTGGTGTTCAAGATTATCAATACGGCGGCCGAGTTCGTCCATCGCCCCCGGCGCTTTATACAGGCGGCGCTCCAGCAGCATCACTCCCAGCATATAGCGGGTCAGCTCGGCATTCAGCCCCTGAGTGCCGGTCATATTAAACATCCCGGCGAATACGGACAGGCCGGTATGCAGATTCTGTATATTGTCGCCGTAGACATTGAGGACGGAAGACGGATTATTATTGATGACGCTGTTGATCATCACATCAACCGCGTCATTGTCAGTCTGACCTTCATGCGCCAGTTGCTGTACCAGGCGCGCGGCCTGGCAGATACCGCCCAGGGCGAGGGTTATGTCTTCATAATTTTTAGCCATAATCACTCCGTAATACGCGCTTCAATGACGCCGCCGCCCAGGCAGACTTCATCCTGATAAAAAACAGCGGACTGACCCGGGGTGACCGCAGCAACCGGGTTATCAAACCGGACACTGATTTTGTCATCACCAAGCGGGGTGACAGTACAGGGGATATCTTCCTGACGGTAACGGGTTTTCACCACACAGCGCATTGGCTGTGTCAGCGGCTCCCGTGATACCCAGTCCAGCTGCTGCGCAATAAGCCCGGCAGACATCAGACGCGGGTGTTCGTGACCCTGCGCAACAATCAGAATATTATTTTCAACATCTTTGTCGACAACATACCACGGCTCGTCAGATCCTTCACGGGTTCCGCCGATTTTCAGCCCTTTGCGCTGGCCGAGGGTATGATACATCAGCCCGTCATGCTGACCGATCTCCTGACCATCAACGGTCATAATCGGGCCGGGTTTAGCCGGCAGGTAACGGGCGAGGAAGTCACGGAACTTGCGCTCACCGATAAAACAGATCCCGGTGGAATCTTTTTTCTTCGCGGTGATAAGCCCTAATTGTTCCGCAATACGGCGGACTTCCGGTTTTTCCAGCTCCCCGACCGGGAACAGGCTCTGCGCCACCTGGTCGTGACTCAGTGTATACAGGAAGTAGCTCTGATCTTTGTTGCTGTCCAGGCCGCGCAGTAACTGCGTGGTACCGTTAATATCGCGGCGGCGCACATAATGGCCGGTGGCGATATAATCGGCCCCGAGATCTTCTGCGGCATATTCCAGGAACGCTTTGAATTTGATTTCTTTATTGCACAGAATATCCGGGTTCGGTGTGCGTCCCGCTTTATATTCTTCCAGGAAATGCTCAAACACATTATCCCAGTATTCTGCCGCGAAGTTGATCGTCAGCAGTTCAATACCGAGTTTATCACATACCGCCTGTGCATCCGCCAGGTCAGCGGCGGCGGAACAGTACTCGGTATCATCATCCTCTTCCCAGTTCTTCATAAACAGCCCGGTCACCTGATAACCCTGCTGTTGCAGTAAATAGGCTGAGACGGAGGAATCCACACCGCCGGACATTCCGACGATGACTTTTTTCTGGCTGTTATCTGACATGGCTGATCTCGCGGCGATTCGGTCTGCCCCGCAAACAGGTTATGCGAAGAAGAACCGGGGAAAAAAACAAGCGCCGTACTTTACCATGATACGTACAGCGGCGCATCACTCAGGTGCGGGATCGGCACTTTTTTCGCAAAGTATTTTCCGTAAAGAATTTTCCGCAGTCTGTTCCCCGCTATGTATTACGGCGCGGTATTACGGTGCGACCGGTTCCCCGAATGCGTCGCCGAATGTTCCCAGCAGAGACAGCGGTTGCGGCTCAGCGGCAAACCAGGCAAACATACTCTCTTTGACCAGCGGGGAGCGCAGTATCGTGCTGTGAATAATGTCATCGGCACTGACCCAGTGGCAGCAATCAATATCGCTGTCCTGCGGGCGCGTCTCACATTCATCGTCCAGCAGCACGCGGAACAGAAAACGGATAAACGGTGTGCCGTCCGGCGCAACCCACTGATGAATTTTCAGCAGTGCATCGGGGGTGGCACGGATACCGGTCTCCTCATACAGTTCGCGCTCTGCGGCGGCAATCAGGGATTCTCCGGCTTCCAGATGCCCGGCGGGCTGATTCCAGGTCGCTTTACCGTTAACCGTCTCTTCCACCACCAGAAATTTCTCACCGGCGCTGACCAGGCAGGCCACGGTAATATGGGGCTTAAATGTCATTAATACTTCTCCAGTCACCGGGTTTCAGTGCGTCCAGGGTATAGTCACCGACCTGCCAGCGGATAAGGCGCAGAGTCGGATGTCCGATATGTGCGGTCATTCGTCGTACCTGGCGGTTACGGCCTTCTCTGAGTGTCAGTTTCAGCCAGGTAACGGGGATGGATTTACGCTCACGGATAGGCGGATTACGCGGCCACAGCCATTCAGGCTCAGTAACAATCTCCGCCCCTGCCGGGCGGGTCGGGCCATCATTCAGAGTGATACCGTTACGTAACTGATTCAGCGCATCCTCATCCGGGATCCCTTCCACCTGAGCGTAATACACTTTCTCTGCTTTATGATCAGGCTGTGTCAGCCGGGCCTGCAACACGCCGTCATTCGTCAGGATTAATAAACCTTCGCTGTCGCGATCCAGACGACCGGCGGCATAAATATCTTTGATCGGAATATAGTCCTTCAGCGTATTCTGCCCGGGTTCACCGGTAAATTGCGGCAGTACATCAAACGGCTTGTTAAACAAAACCATTTTACGCGGACCGCGCTGACGGGCAGGCTTATTCAGATGGCGCTGTGCCGCCGGGTGTGAATGTTTTTTTTCGGTCGTACGGATTCGGGGAGTTTTGACAGCCATGATATCTTTTTTATAAAAAATGAGACTTACATTATAGCTTAAAACAGTTAGGATTTGCGTGATGCAATTATTCAAGTAGTATTGACAGGACCATTACAAAAAATTAACAAAGCATTGCGCTTACATAACATTAAGGAGAGGTTGATGGAAAGCAAAGTAGTTGTTCCGGCGAAAGGCGCTAAAATCACCATTGACGCACAAGGCAAATTAATCGTTCCGGACAATCCGGTTATCCCGTTTATTGAAGGGGACGGAATCGGAGCTGATGTAACGCCTGTAATGATTAAAGTTGTTGATGCTGCTGTAAAAAAAGCCTACGGCGGTAAGCGTGAAATCTCCTGGATGGAAATCTACACCGGTGAGAAATCCACTAAACTGTATGGCAGTGATGTCTGGCTGCCGGATGAAACCCTCGATTATATCCGTGACTACCGCGTGGCTATCAAAGGCCCTCTGACCACCCCGGTCGGCGGCGGTATCCGCTCCCTGAACGTGGCACTGCGCCAGATCCTCGATTTGTATGTTTGTCTGCGTCCGGTACGTTACTATGCCGGCACCCCGAGCCCGGTAAAACAACCTGAACTGACTGATATGGTGATTTTCCGTGAAAACGCGGAAGACATCTATGCCGGTATCGAGTGGAAAGCCGGTTCTGCGGAAGCTGATAAAGTGATTAAATTCCTGCAGGACGAAATGGGCGTAACCAAGATCCGCTTCCCGCAGGATTGCGGTATCGGTATCAAACCGTGCTCTGAAGAAGGAACAAAACGTCTGGTTCGCGCAGCGATTAACTACGCGATTGATAACGACCGTGATTCCGTCACCCTGGTTCATAAAGGCAACATTATGAAGTTCACCGAAGGTGCCTTCAAAGACTGGGGATACGAACTGGCACGTGAAGAGTTCGGCGGTGAATTACTGGACGGCGGCCCGTGGTTAAGCCTGAAAAACCCTAAAACCGGCAAACAGATCATTATCAAGGATGTGATTGCGGATGCATTCCTGCAACAAATCCTGCTGCGTCCGGCAGAATATGATGTTATCGCCTGTATGAACCTCAACGGCGACTATATTTCTGACGCCCTGGCAGCACAGGTCGGCGGTATCGGTATCGCACCGGGTGCCAACATCGGTGATGAATGCGCATTGTTCGAAGCTACCCACGGCACCGCACCAAAATACGCCGGCCAGGACAAAGTCAACCCGGGCTCAGAAATCCTCTCTGCCGAGATGATGCTGCGCCACATGGGCTGGTTTGAAGCCGCTGACTTAATCGTTAAAGGAATGGAAGGGGCAATCGCTGCCAAGACCGTCACTTACGATTTCGAACGTCTGATGGAAGGCGCTAAGCTCCTGAAATGCTCAGAGTTTGGTGACGCAATCATCAAACACATGTAATTAAGTTTACAGTGAAATAGTTAACGGGAACTTATTAGTTCCCGTTTTTTATTGTTCAGTCTGAAACGGTTATCAAAAAGTTTGCAAAATGATTTAGCAAAACGGTGTGAAATTTGTACAGATTGTGGGTGGTTTGAGGTTTAGATGTGCGGGTAAGGAGAGGGTCGCTTTGAGCTGGGAGTGGACATTCATCTGGTATACAAAAATAATATCGCTTAAGTCATCGGTGCTGCTACTTTAATCACTAGTTATCTCTCCCTATGTGACCTTTTATTCTAGATTAGGCGTTTCACTTCAACACCCCCCATGCTTTGAGTAACCAGTCCATCAATGAAGCCTCGTCGCTAAAAGATTTATAATTACTGTCCTTTCTGCCTCCACGCGGGCCAAACGTAGCGAGACTTACTGAAAACCCATCGCTGGTTTCCGATTTACTGATCCACATATGCAGGGTATCACCGTAGTTATAGCTATAATGTGCATCGCCATACTTGCTGCTCTGGGTGGGCTCTTGGTAGTTCCAGCGCCCTTTAAACTGCTCATTCTGTGCAGCCAAATCATCAGACAGGCGTCGAGTGGCCTTTGCTTTCGGGTGGTGAACCAGATCCGCAGTGCCACTTTTCATTTTGCGGATTTGATCAGCAATAGACCCGTTCGATACAGCAGATTCTTCCTGCTGTGGCTCTGCGTCTCTCCGCGCCGCTGCAATACTATTTTCGGATAATAACAGCTCTAGGGCTGCAATCTTCTCGCCGCGAGCCTTATGAGCGCGTACAACCGAGTTATAGCGGTCTACCATACCGTTGTAATCTGTTTTGAGAGTGGAAAGCTCACGACGTAACTCTGCTAGCAACTCGCTGCTGGCGGAGTCGCTCTTTATTTGCAGTAGGCTGGCTGGGTTTACGCCCTGCTCTTGCATCGCACCGGCCAGCATTTTTAATGCCTGCGCGGCTTCATTGGCGCTGGAGTTGTTAAACGCCACTTGCATGAACTTGTTCAATTTGGCATTCATGGTTTTATCTCCCATTAATCCAAAGGGTTGCGTAGCTGATATTGTGCACGAATTAAGATAGAGAAATATACATTAACTTAACAGCCAGAGGTAGCGGTAATTGCCATATCTGCACCTGGCACGAAGTGAACAAACTGACTGGGGTTAATGTCCGCTGTGAGCGAGAAACCATCGTTATCGTTAATTTAGAGAACCTGAGAGATTTAACATTTCACCAGTTATCAGCTCGAGCTTTATTTAGATTGTTACTTATTTTCAATCAACGCAATTTATCTTAAAATAATAAATAAAGTTATTTTTATGCTTTAGGGTGAGCTATATTCAAAAGTAATTTATTCTGGGGGAAATATACAGAATAGCCGGTGTTAGATATAATTAGTCTCGCATCTATATCATCGCATTCAGAATACCCCGAACTTAGTAATCCTTTCTTTAGCTCTTCAGGTGGCGAATCAAGAATCTCACCAATGCTATTAATATAATTTCTGGTTTTTATTACCTTCAATGTTGTTGATAAATTATATCCACTAGACATACTTCCCCCACCTGTTGGCATATACACCGTACCATCTGCTACAGTAAAACAGGAATTAGCATTGACTTCGCGTAAGGAAATTCGTTGTGCAGGCGTTATAGTTTCAGATGTCTTTATACCGTTAGAGACTTTGTAGCCTGATATTAATTGTGGCCAGTTATCATGAATTATTTGTAATATTGTTTGTTCTGCCCAATCGTTGTGCTTATAAATATTTATTGCATAAAAATCTTGTTCTGTAACAAATGCAAATAACAGAGGTCCTGTTCTTTCTATGAATCCTCCGCTCATATTAACTCCTAAATGAAAGTGGTGAATTCCCCATTCATTTAACATTTTATCCTGATAATCTAAATTGTTTATCCCTTTACTTAGATATGGAGTGAGGTTGTCTCCATTTGCAATACTTTTTTTTAATTTATTCCAGCCATCAAGCATATCCGGAGGGCAATTAAATACGAATGACTCATATATAGTACGAGGTTTAGAGATTATATTTCTCTCTTCAAAATAAATTACCTTAAATGATAAGTCTTCTTCTGAAAGTGAGTTTATGGCTGTATCATCAAATCCGTATTTATTTTTCAAGACATCTCTTAATAATTCATGCCAATCATGAATCAAATCATAGTTAATTTTCACAAAAACTCCTTTGAAATTATAATTCAATCCAAATTTGCAATTAATAAAATTAACATTTAATCTGTTTGAATTCAATTTATTTTTTTGAAAAATAAGATGTTTGGTATAAATCTTATGATTTTGAACATCCACTTTTTAGGACATATTGGATTTTTAAGTACTTCAAATTTGACTCAGAAACATCATTTAATGGATAGGTGAGAACTATAACTAACAGTTATTCGCAACTACCAATATTGTTTTTTGCTACCATGATTATCTATAACAACGTCCGCTCCTGGCACAAACCGGATATGTAGCCTAGAAGACAGATATACAAGTTTAACTATGTGAAAATAAAACTTTATACCAACACTCTTATCCAATCTTTGCCACGATCATCATGATATTTATCGGTTTGTTGTTGGTTTTTATGACCCAGCAGGTTTTTGGTATTAATTCCCTGTTCCCGGTATAAACGCTCTGACAATGACCGCATTTCATGAAATGTTGCAGGAGTGCCTTCACCCCAATCGATATCGGTTTTATCCCTGGCTTTTTTAAAGTTGGTGGTCAGAGTATTTGCGGAGACCTGTCCGCCGGGTTGCGACTGTGATGTGTTTCGTGTGTAGTGGACTAAATATTTACTGACATACAGATCACGGCATACGGCAATCACATCCCGCAGGCTGATATTGAGTGCCTGACACCGGAGGGAGAGGGGGATAGTAAGCCGCGTTCCGGTTTTTTGCCGGATAACATACAGATGGTCATCCCATATATCACGGAATTTCATTTCTGAAATATCTCCGGGGCGCTGTCCGGTAACAACAGCCAGTAACATAGCGTTCCCGGGTTACCTTTCGCCGTGGTTGCTTTGTCGCTAGAGCAGGGTTATATCCCGGCGGAACTTCACCGGCATGTTGTGATTCTTTGAATAGATCGATCAATACCGAACGGACATTCAAACACGCAATCACGGGGTTTTTATACGTGCTGTTCATCAATTTCCTTATTAACAACTTGCCCGGATGTCATATCAGGCGTTAACTATAGCGATTGATGGTTTGCTTAAGGTACCGGTATGAAAAAGAATGATCTGATTGATTATATTCAGCATAACTACGGCACACCCCCTGATTATCCGTGGATTAAATATCCGGATTATGCCGTATTCAGGCACCGGGGGAATTCCAGGTGGTTTGCTCTTATTATGTCAGTATCTGCTGATAAAATAGGTGCCGGAGACGCAAAGACGATGGCGGATATTATTAATGTTAAGGTCGCGCCCGAACTGGTGGGTTCTCTCCGCTTAAAGGAGGGCGTCTATCCTGCGTATCATATGAACAAAGAACATTGGGTTACAATAATACTGGATGACAAGTTTAACAGCGGGGAATTGAAATCACTGATTGATGATAGTTACAGACTGACGCAATAAGCGTTATATGTGTATCACATTATTTATAAGCTAACATCCCGTATTTACGGGATTTTTTTGTTATACATCTCATTCCGTAAAGAAGTGTAAACTATATATTGAAAATTCAGACACTATCCTTATATAGATAACGTACCCGGATAAGAGTAATTACCGGATAAGAAAAGCAGTGGTATATAATCAATAGTAAATTGAAATACTGAAGGAGGAATTATGCAGAACATTAGTTCTTTTTCATTATTTCCGGCATTATCTGACAGCTTGCTGTCAACGCGTTTTGATCAGATGGATCGTTTATTCAGCCAGCTTACGGGCAACAGACCAATAACCTCAGAACATCCGTACAATCTGAAGCAATTAAATGATGCGCGATATCAGCTGACGGTTAGTGTTCCCGGCTACAGGGAAGATGAGCTTGAGGTATCACTGAAAGGAGGCAAGCTCAGTATTCAGGGCAAACAGCCTGCTGAAGTGGTTAATGAATCAGAGAAATGGGTACATCAGGGGATAGTAAAAAGCCAGTTTTCATTAGAATTTAACCTTGGTAAGAATGTTAAAATCCAAAATGCAGAGTTATCCTGCGGATTATTGACATTGGATATAGAGTATGAAATTCCGGAAGAAGAAAAACCACAGTTAATCGCTATTGAAAATAAAGATACCAAGGCTTAATTTTTGATTCTGTTTACCCTGTGGAAACTGTCAGACCGGCGGGTTCCGCAGGGCTTGAAAATGACAATATTGATACGATATATATAGTGCGCTGTTGTTAATAGTATTTATGTGGATTAAAGGTATATATAACAACAGTGCAAGCCTCACTTCGGTGAGGCTTTGAGATTGCTGACAAAGCAGGATAAAACGTGGTTTTTCCTGCTTTGTGTTATCAGCCGAAAATCAATAAATTGATTTTCCTGGTTTATTTTTACAACCTCTGTTGGTCGTCGCCAACCCCTGCGGGTTTGTCAACGGCCTGAAGCCTCACTTCGGTGAGGCTTTTTTATTATCAGATTATCTGTTTTTAGTGATGTGATAATTTTGTTTTTATATGCAGGGTAAACAAGTCAAATAGCTTTGCTTATTGATTTTTCGACAGCTCTGCACTCAGGGCTGATTCCATCGACCTGATCTATTTTCCCGGGCTGGTTCCCTTCCGGTGTATCCATTTTAATAACGCATACATTTTGTTCCGGCTGGTGCCTGGTTTTTGGTGAACAGCCCGCTACCAGGAAAAAGGAGACGACAAATAATAATGCCTTGGTTTTGTGCATATAAACAGTCCTGTATTGCAAAGTGTCAGTGCTTAATGCTATCAGAGTAACAGCATGAAATAAAAAATATTTTATACATTCTGACTCATTTTAACGCCTTTAAAACATATCACCCGGTTACGGTATTTTCCTGTTAATTATCCGGCGGCGGATAATTAACAGAAAAGCGAGTACTGAAAGACATTCAGCGGATGCAAAGCAGCCGGAATAATGCCTGACGACCGGAGCATCAGCAGCGTAAATCACTATACTGTTTTGCTTTCCTTTTGCGCCAGTATGTCCGGAAGATTTATTTCTATCCAGTCTGCCAGCATGGCGACTTTTTCACTTATCTGTTCACCGGAACCGGTCAGGGTATACTCGACGTGGGGCGGTAATACCGGATATGACACGCGATTAATAAAGCCATCCTGTTCCAGCGCCTGTAACGACTGAGCTAACATTTTCTCACTTATTCCGCCGATCTTGCGTCGTAAGTCGCTGAAACGGTGTGTCCCGTCACGAAGGGAAATTAAAATCAGTATCCCCCAGCGGCTTGTTACATGTTTAAGAATTTCCCGGGAAGGGCACTGCGCGGCAAATAAATTACCGTCGCGTAACTGTTGGGATAATGTTGAAACTGCCACGTTACACTTACCTTTTTGTATGTACTTACTTTAAGTAAGTCTAGGTGTTATGTTAACGAAACACAAGTGATACATTAAGGAGCTATCTTATGATTGCGATTACCGGTGCGACAGGCCTCCTGGGCCAGCATGTTATTGAAAATCTTCTGCAAACAGTCCCGGCAGGCCAGATTGTGGCGATTGTCCGTAATCCGGCAAAAGGTGCATCCCTGAGCCGGAAAGGCATTTCTGTACGTCAGGCTGATTACAATGATGAAGCATCATTAATCAGGGCGTTACAGGGGATTGAGAAACTGCTTCTGATTTCCTCCAGCGAAATCGGGCAGCGTGTCACGCAGCATCGTAATGTGATTAATGCTGCAAAATCAGCCAATGTGAAATTTATTGCCTATACCAGTTTGTTACATGCCGATACCTCTCCGCTGGGTTTGCATACTGAGCATGTGGAAACAGAAAAAATGCTGGCTGATTCCGGTATCCTGTATACCCTTTTGCGCAATGGCTGGTATACGGAAAATTATCTGGCCAGTGTGCCTGCTGCGCTTGAGCATGGTGTCTTTATTGGCGCGGCCGGAGACGGAAAAATCGCTTCCGCAGCCAGAGCTGATTATGCGGCGGCTGCAGCCCGTGTTATCAGTGAAGACGGGCATGAGGGTAAGGTGTATGAGCTTGCCGGAGATGAGGCGTGGACACTAAGCCACCTGGCGAAAGAACTGACTGAACAGAGCGGAAAGAATGTTGTGTATCAGAACTTGAGTCAGGCTGATTTTGTTGCTGCACTGAAAAATGCGGGCTTACCAGATGAGCTGTCTGAAATGCTTGCTGACTCTGATGTTGGTGCGTCCGGAGGAGGATTGTTCGATGATAGTCATACTCTGAGCAAACTTATCGGGCGGCCAACAATAACACTTGCTGAAAGCATCAAAAGTATTCTGTAACTTCTCTTCCGGCAGAGTTTCTGCAGGCGCAGAGTACGGTATTTGCTGGTGGTAAATAAACACGATACCGGATGGCTATTATTAAAGCAGATACAGCTGAAAGAAAAAAATAGCCCGGCTATTGCCGGGCAAATTAATAATGGAAGGGATACTTATGACTTCTGCAACCGAATATACCTGCCGAAAGTTAAACGAAATATAAACAAGTATAATTACCTGGCATCAGATTTGTAATTAAGTCTAATGTGGCTGATTCATCTTTTTATTGGTCATTAAATTATAATTTTGGATTTTTTGCGATAAATATCTTTCATTGGTAAATGATTATTCTGATTTGTCGATTTTTTGTCGATGGTTTTGTTTGTCAGTCAGCATATTATGCTTTACCCTTAATATATGTTTATCAGGGGGTTCATAATGAAAGATATTAATTTTATTGTAGGGCAGAACATCCGCGACTTAAGACACCGTAACGGCTTGACTACTAAGATGTTAGCCAAAATGTTGGGAGTATCACAACAACAGTTGTCAAGGTATGAACGGGGTGTTAATAAAATAGATGTCAGTGTTGTATTTAAGATAATAAATATATTTCACGTATCCTATGAATATCTGTTTCCTGAAACTGAAACTGAGAATGATTATACTGAATCAATAAAAAGCTCCTTTGTCTATATGGAGCCTTTGGCAATCTGATAATACAGAAGGTATAGTCACAATGTTATTTATTACTAAAAATAATGAGTATCATTCTTATTAAAATATAAGCAAAGCTATCTATGACTATTCTCTTCGTGATGATGGTGCTGTGACAGTTATCAGCCGGGGCCGGGATACGAATAACAACAAATAGAAAGAGAGTACCGGAAAGGTCAGTTTTGTTAACTCTGCCGATACAAAAGCGTTGCAGATATCTTTCTCCGGATCTTTCTGTGGTGGTTATAATCTTATTAAGCTTGATGATAACTATCAGTATTCATTATAACCCGCTTCGGCGGGTTTTTATCGGGAAAATCTGTGCTGTCACGTATCACCCGCGTCTGCCGCAAATGTGGCTGCACAAAGATTATCACTGACCGTAGTGAGTACTGCACAGAAGATAGTATCTTTGCATGCCAATCCCCCCCGGAAACAGTTGACCCATAAAACCAACCGATATATAACAAAATATATATCGATTCCGGTGGGTAATAATGATGAAAAAGTATCTGATTGGTTTTATTGCTGTCGTTTTTTCATTTTCGGGCCAGGCGGCGAGAGAGTTTACAGATCAGCTGGGGCGCAAGGTTATTATTGATGCTCATGTTGAGCGGGTAGCTGTTCTTCAGCATCAGACACTGAATTTACTGGTTCAGCTGGATGCGACGGACAAAATTGTGGGCGTGATGGGAAACTGGCGTGAGCAGCTTGGTCAAAATTATGAACGGCTGGTACCTGAATTAGTGAAAGTGCCCAGTGTTGGTGATCTGAAAAGTGTCAATCTTGAAAGTCTGGTACAGCTGAAACCGCAGGTGGTTTTTGTCACTAATTATGCACCACAGGAAATGATCGATAAAATCACGCAGGTCGGTATTCCGGTTGTCGCCATTTCACTGCAGAAAGACAACAGCAGCCACGCCAAAAATAATGTGAATCCTGAGCTTGATAATGAAGAGCAAGTCTACAATGACGGGCTGAAGGAAGGAATTACTCTGATTGGTGATATTGTTAATAAGCCGGATAATGCAAAAGAGCTGATTAAACAAACCTTTGACAGCAGAAATATAGTAATCCAACGTCTGAAAGATATTCCTGAAAATCAGCGTGTTCGTGCTTATATGGCAAATCCGGATTTAACCACTTACGGTTCAGGAAAATATACCGGTTTAATGATGCAGCATGCCGGCGCAATGAATGTCGCCGCCGCGACCATTAAAGGGTATAAACAGGTTTCTCTCGAGCAGGTTATCAGCTGGAACCCCGAAGTTATTTTTGTTCAGGATCGCTATCCTGGTGTTGTTGACGAAATTAATAATGATCCCCGCTGGCTGGTTATTGATGCAGTGAAAAATAAACGTGTCTATTTAATGCCGGAATATGCCAAAGCCTGGGGATATCCGATGCCGGAAGCGATGGCAATCGGTGAATTATGGATGGCTGCTAAATTGTATCCGCAGAAATTTGCCGATATTGATGTGGATGCGAAGGTGAATAACTGGTATCAGAAATTCTATCGTACTCACTATCAGGGTAGTCATTAATGCATATTATGGCGGCCGGCAGTCTGCGGGGAGTACTGACTGCTATTTTGGCCCGTTATTCCGGTAATAAAATACCACCGGTAACCTGTGATTTTGGTCCGGCCGGTTTATTGCGGAAAAAAATTGAATCCGGGGTAAAGTGCGATCTGTTTTTGTCTGCGGATCGGACACATCCGGAAGCATTACTCCGGAATAAGGTAGCATTCAGGGTTGAGCCTTTTATTGTCAATTACTTAGGAATTACTACCACCACTGAATTAGCCGGACAGTATCCTGACTGGCAGCAATTACTTCGTGCACCGGATTTAATTATCGGTACTTCCACGCCGGTTGATGACCCCTGCGGCGATTATGTGGTGCAGCTTTATTCTGAACTCAGTAAAACCGATCCGGAACTGGCGAAGAATATCCGTAATCGTACACGACATCTGGCGGGCGGAAAAAATTCTCCGGTGATGCCTGCGGGACAAATGGCATCTCAGTGGCTGATTCATTCTCATCAGGCAGATATATTTATTGGTTACCGGCACTATCAGAAAAAAGCGTCAGAACTTCCCGGGCTGGCGACAATAGCTATTCCGGAGGCGCATAATATCAAAGCAATATATTGTATGGCTTTAATATCACCGGTAGCACAGACCTTTGCTGATTATCTGTTACAGACTGAATCACAACAGATTTTTATTGAAAATGGTTTTATGTCTCTTAGCTGAAGAAACTAAAAAAGCGGCTAAAAATATGACAGAAAATGTTATAGTAAAACAGCCGGATAAAACCAATATGTTGAGAATTCAACCTGAAGACCGGGGCTGAGAGTGAAAGGAAAAAACGTTATTATTGTTCACGGTTATACTGCATCACCGGCAGATAACTGGTTTCCGTGGTTAAAAAAAGAGCTGGAATTGCTTGGTGCCACCGTTACTGTTCCTGCGATGCCGGAACCGCATTCTCCCGATCCGCAAAAATGGCAGCAATGCCTTATCAGCAACAATATAACAGCGGATGAAAATACGATTTTTGTCGGGCACAGTCTTGGGTGTATTACTGTATTGCGATATATCGCTGAACATATTCCTGAAAGGACAAAACTGGGTGGCTATATTTTAGTCTCCGGTTTTGATTGCAGTCAGGAGACACTACCTGAGCTGGATGCTCATGTTCAGTATCTTCTGAATTATACTAAACTGACTGATATTTCCGGTAAACGAATATCAGTCATATCGTCTGACGATTGGGTGGTCAGCCCGCAGGCATCTGTAATGCTGGCGGAGTCGTTGCAGACTCAGGTTATTATTGAAAACAACGCCGGACATTTTCTGGACAGGGAAGGGTATACGGAGTTTCCGGCGCTGCTTAATATATTCAGAACTGTTTTTTGATCCGGAAAGAATACAGAGTGGTTTGGTACAAATAATGAAAATAAGGCCTTCAGCAAGATTTTTCATCTTAAACAAACAAAATGAAATATTATTATTTCATTTCCGGTTTAACAGCGGTGCTCTGTCAGGTGAATCATACTGGGCGACGCCGGGCGGGGGGCTTGAACCGGGTGAAACCTATGAACAGGCTGCATGCAGGGAGCTCAGGGAGGAAACCGGGATTATCCGCGATAAACTTGGTGCTGTGGCAGCGGAAAACACATTTCCGATGCTTTTGCCAAATGGCGAAACAGTGATGGCAGAGGAGCGATTTTATCTGGTCAATGTCAGTGATGAAGAACTGAATTTTTCTGACTGGACTACGCAGGAAAAAGAGGTAATAAATGACCACAAGTGGTGGGCGTTAAGTGAGCTTACGAAAACAGAGCAACAGATTTTTCCCGTTGAAATTATTGTGCGGATTTTAAGCGAATACACCTCTGGTGAGAAATAAAAATAATGATAAAAGAAATCCGCCGACAGATGGCGGATTTCCTTCTTGTACACAGAAAAACCCCGGCTATGCCGGGGGATATTTATTGATTTTAACGTCAGTCAATGACTTTTATTTTTAAAGGGCGGAATTTGCTGTAACACCATAATCCGATGAAAATCATTGTTCCGAAAATAGCAGTAAATACACCAATAAAAGCCACCCCGATAAGCAGGGAAGCCGGCAGAGCCGCGATACCTGTGATTAACTCACCATTTACCAGAACAGTACCGTAGCCAAACGCCCCCATAATGCCTGAAAGCAGTGAAATAAATATCATCGGAATGCTTAGCCCTATCAGGATCAGTTTGTATATTACGGATGCATTTACCTGCTTTTCGTTCACTGAGGTGCTCATTATATTTCCTGACGTAATATGAATTGGTAAGTTCTGATGTTAAGGCTATCTGTCGCCATCACAAAACAACGCTCCTGATTAGGGATAACATGATCTTAGCGTATATACGACAGTTCTGTCACTATTCTGGTGGCTGAGTGCAGTCAGGCAGAGTGGCCGGTGATGAGGAAATAATATAAGCCTGCACAGATCTATGTTATGGATGGTTTTCTCATTATATATGTTTTGACGTATGTGTTTATTCGGGAGTATATTAGTCCGCAGTAATCATACAGGAGCGGATATGGAATCGTTACAACTGTTTAAAATATTAAGTGACCGGACAAGGCTGGATATCATATTGCTGCTCAAAGCATCAGGTGAACTGTGTGTTTGTGATATTTACACCGCGTTAAACCTGTCCCAGCCGAAAACTTCACGACATCTTGCTATGCTCAGGGAATCAGGATTATTGCTCGATTCCAGGCACGGGAAATGGGTTCATTACCGGTTATCACCCGCTTTGTTGCCTTGGGTCAGAAATATTATCGATGTTGCGTTCAGTACAGAAAAAAACAGGGTGTCACACCTTTTGAAAGTAATAACCGATAAAACGTCATCCGGATGTTGTTCCGGCTGATTTTTTTAAATTAACATATGTGTTTTTTCATATGTGTTTGTTGCGGTGAAAAATGTTTTTCCTGTATTTGGTGTTTACGGTACGGATAGTTCCCTGAAAGAGGTTTTTATGTTTATTGCGGCATTAATATTTATTCTGACCATTGCATTTGTTATCTGGCAGCCCAAAGGACTGAGCATAGGCTGGAGTGCGGCTGCCGGTGCATTGGCTGCATTATTATCCGGGGTGATAACCGTTCAGGATATCCCGGCTGTCTGGAATATCGTCTGGAATGCAACGGGCACATTTGTTGCTGTTATTATTATCAGTCTTATTCTGGATGAAAGCGGATTTTTTGAATGGGCAGCGCTTCATGTGGCAAAGTGGGGCGGGGGAAAAGGTAAATTATTATTCAGTTATATTATCCTGCTCGGTGCATGTGTTGCGGCCTTATTTGCTAATGACGGGGCGGCTCTGATATTAACGCCTGTCGTTATTGCTATGTTACTGGCTCTGGGGTTCAGTAAGGGCACAACGCTGGCCTTTGTGATGGCTGCGGGATTTATTGCCGATACTGCAAGTTTACCGCTGATAGTGTCAAATCTGGTGAATATTGTCTCCGCTGATTTCTTTAAGATCGGATTTACGGAATATGCGTCGGTCATGGTGCCGGTGGATATTGCCGCTATTATTGCAACACTTGTTATGCTGCACTGGTTCTTTCGCCGGGATATTCCAAAACACTACGATACGTCAAAACTGAATACCCCCGCATCGGCGATCAAAGATATGAAAACATTTAAAGCGGGATGGTTTGTTCTGGTTTTACTGCTTACCGGTTTTTTTGTTCTCGAACCGCTTGGTATTCCGGTTAGTGTTATTGCGGCGATTGGAGCATTCGTTTTATGGTTGGTGGCATCATATGGAAAAATGATTAATACCCGGAAAGTATTGCGCGGTGCTCCGTGGCAAATCGTTATTTTCTCACTGGGTATGTACCTTGTTGTATATGGCCTGAAAAATGCGGGGCTCACTGATTACCTGTCAGAAATATTTAATTATCTTGCAGACAAGGGTATATGGGCTGCAACACTCGGAACGGGTTATATCATCGCTTTTTTATCTTCTGTGATGAACAATATGCCAACCGTTCTTGTCGGTGCATTATCGGTTGAAGGCAGTAATGTGACAGGTCTTGTTCAGGAAGCGATGATATACGCGAATGTTATCGGTGCAGATTTGGGACCTAAAATTACCCCGATCGGGAGCCTGGCAACATTATTGTGGCTGCATGTTCTGTCTCAGAAAAATATGGCGGTTACATGGGGGTATTACTTTAAAACAGGCGTTATTATGACCATTCCTGTTTTAACGGTGACCTTAGTGGCTCTGGTCATCAGGTTGTCTTTACTGAATTAATGCAAATTATTTTCATAAGACAATCAGCTGCAAGAGAAACTAAATATAGTAGTTTCTTTTATTAATGTAAAAAATGACGGGGAAATTGATTTTATATTTTACTTAGTCTCAGGTGGTATTATCAGTTAATAACGGTGTGTTATTTTTCACTGCATTTACATATAAAATAATCTTATGTAATAATGCCGGGGTCAATTATCAGGAATTAACCTTATGCATTATGTAGTTATATCTCATCTGTCATTATGTCTGCTTGTTGGTTGTGCTGAGGCAGGAAATAAAAGTCACTCTGAACTAACGATAGCCACCAAAAAAACACCCGATAATCGTATAAATAATACCACCGGTAAGCCGGGCTATATGCTTGCCGGTCGTTCGAAATTCGAGCAGGATGCAGAAAAAAGCCAAAATAAACAGAATGAAATTTTTAAAGCCGGACTAAAAGAAAGCAAAAACACCGGTATCGATAGTGATTTTTCTTATAAACCCAATGAGTTTCCTTCCTATACTTATGGCCAGTATGCGGCGCCGGAGTTTGTCTGGAATAGTGAAAAGCAGACTTACGAAGTAAAACCATCAGCACGTATGACCTTCACAATAAGACCCTGATTTACTGCCGGTTGTGCCGGAGCTGAATCTTCGTGAGGGCAGGCAGCGAAAAACGGATACGGCATTAAACCGCAAACCAATGTCAAATTTTCAGCGTCTGATCTTTGATTTGCAGGCGGAAATCGCAGATGATGATTATATAGTCACTGACAGGAGGTAAATTGTTATGTTTCCGGAATACCGTGATTTAATTTCCCATCTTCGCCAGAATAACCTTGAGTTCCGCACGCTGTTTGATAAACACAATCAACTCGATCATGAAATAGCCCGGCTGGAAAAATCAGACAGAAGTGGCTACAGTGAGGAAGTGGTGGAACTGAAAAAACAAAAATTACGCCTGAAAGAAGAGATCCACCAGCTTCTGAAAAATCCGCCGGAAGATGACTGAATTTCCCTTATATGCCATCGGTTTATCCGGTGGCTTTTTGTTTCAGGCTGAATAATACGGGGGAAAGAGGATGATTCATTACCGGCAGATGGAAAATACAGACTGCGGAAAGGTTGCTGCATTATTACAGGAAAACGCACAGTCACGGCAGGGGGGATTATCGGGAGAATACCCGCTGAAAAAAGTCGAAACGATGTTTGCGCATGCACTGACAGTGATTATTGCTCAGGACGATGACGTGATTGCAGGTGTGGTATTCAGCTTCCCGGTGCAGTCCGCACAAATATCCCCGGTGACCGCACTGATCTCACAGCAATTTGGTGAACTGCTGGAAAATAACTGGTTTTATGGCCCGGTCTGTATCGCAAAGGATTATCGCGGACAGGGGATTTTATCGGCATTATATAAACAGGTGTGCGCGGAAAACAGCGGAAAGCCGGTTGCATTTATTAATCAGGATAATGAGCGCTCTGTTCGTGCGCATCTGAAATCCGGCATGAGAGAAGCAGGGCATTTTATCTGTAATGAGACCCCGTATTTACTGATGATTGGCCGCTGAATATCATCGGGAATTATCTTTTATGGTTTTTATTTCCTGTTTTTACGTATCAGTGACTATACTGAAATCGTCATTATGATTTGCCGTATTAACATGATTTTTCAACCTGAGGAGCTTGTTATGGGGTATTACGAGTTAAAAAAATCGACCAAAGATGTATCACAGCCGTACTATTTTGTCCTGAAAGCCGGTAACCATGAAATTATCGCCACCAGCGAGATGTATGCATCAAAGCAGGGGGCGCTGAATGGTATTGCCTCCGTGCAGAAAAATGGTCCTTCTGAAGAGATTAAAGACCTGACCGGTAAATAAAATAAGCAGCAGAATTAATAAGGCTCCTGAACACATCAGTGAGCCTTTTCTTTTTTACGACGCTGAAGCCATCCTGGCTGAAATACAATACCGGTTGTCCTGCATGCAAAAGCGAACTCCCCGCGGGCTGTTTATAGTAAAGGCAACGATTATGTTAAGCGGGGCTGTTTCTGTGTTTCTACTCTTATTTGCGTGTGGCTGTCTTGTCGGGTCAACAACCGTGTTATTCGGTTTCGGCGGCGGATTCTTTATTGTTCCTCTGCTTTATGCGCTGTTAACGGCGACTGCTGACAGTCATACCGCTGCCGCCGCCATGCATATTGCCGTGGCCACGTCTACCGGCGTGATGATATTCAGCTCATCAATGGCGACACTTCGTCAGCATCGCGCAGGAATGATTAACTGGCCGCAGGTACGTCCGCTGGCAGGTTACATTGCCGCCGGTGCCGTCGCAGGCGCGCTGATGGCGATCGCAGTTCAGGGGGCGTGGGTCAGATGGATTTTTATTGCTTACCTTGCCATTACTATTCTGGACAGCATTTTCCGCCCCGGATTTATGACTCAGTCAGCTTCTCATTTGCGGGAAATGCCGGCGGGTGCCACTGCGGCAGCCGGTACTGTCATTGGTGTTGTGGCAGCCTTTCTGGGTGTGGGGGGCAGTGTTATGACGGTACCGCTGATGCGCCGCCGTGGTGCGGAAATGGCACAGGCGACCGCCATGGCAAACCCGTTATCTTTGCCGATGGCACTGACCGGTACACTGACTTATATTCTTCTGGCCCGCAATGAAACATCGGAATTCGGCAGCGGATTTGCCGGTTATGTGGATATTCAGGCCTTTGTTTTACTGATTGCCGGCTCCTGGCTGGGGCAAAAACTCTGTGCTCCGCTGATTGGTCGTATCCCGGACCGATTCTATGCCAAATCTTATCTGGCTCTGCTGATATTTGTACTTCTGGTTATGATCATTGTGCAGTAAACCGGATATCTCCGCCGAAAAATAATGATATGAAGCGAAACGGTATCTTATATATTACCATCCGATTTTGTGATCTATCAGCTTTACTTATGTCTTTGGATGTCTTTAAATATCTTCGGGTTCTTTGTTTGTCAGATACTAAGCAAGGTTTACAGGAGACTCGATCATGTCACCAATGACGAAAAGTACGATGGTATACCCTACTGGTTTCTTCACCTGCATCGCGCTCATTATCTTTGTTATTGCGTTAGCAGTTTGATGACGGGTAATTAAGACGAAAGGAAAACCTCCCGTATGACGGGAGGTTTTTTACGGTCTCGGTATAGCGCCGGTTTAATCCGCGGATAACACCGTTATCATAATCAGATTGCGCTCTGTTTTTCCTCTTTAACTTTTTTTGCTTTTTTTCCTTTCTCATTTTTTACTTTTGCATCGTGTTTTACGGTTTTAGCATGACTGTCCGCTTTAGTGGCGGTAATACCTGAATGTGCCGCAGAAACTGCCGGTGCGGATGTCGATGCCATTGCACCGAAAGAGAATAAACCGGCCAGCGTTGCAACAATAAGAGCTGAATGTTTCATTATGATATCCTCAGGATTACGGGAGTATTTATACCTGCTCAGCGGGTATGGATGAAACATATTCCTGTTTTTTTCGCCGCACAACGGGATATACATAAACAGTGGCAATATTTTCAAATCCCCGGAAAACTGACAAATACTGATATTTCACTATAGTTTGTGTTTATAAAAAATTACTTATTAATCATCTGGTTATGTTGATATTTTTTGTAGGGTAAACGAATCATCAACAAAAAATAAATTTATTATTTGTCCGCATTCAGTTTTTTTTGTAATTCAGTTGTCAGCCGGATCAGGTGCATCTTGTCTTTTTCTGAAAGGTATGTTGTGTATTTATCCGTAAAGCGATTAATACGCTCCATTCCTTTGATGATCTTTTCAGCTGCTTTATCTATATCGTGTTGATTTGTATTCATTGTCTTTTCCTTTTCAATAGCGGTGTTATTACTATTATCAGAAAAAATAGTAATTAATAGCTTAAATTGAATTAATCCGGTTCATCATAAATAATTAAGGGAATCTTCATTTTCTTTTTTCCGGAGAGGATTATCGTGAAAGGTTAAATAAGAAAATCCGCTCCGGAATACGATCAGGAGGCGTTTTTTTCTTCATCCGTCAGCTTAAATTTACCGGACATCACATCGAATACCAGTTGATCAGGTTGCATATCGGGATGGTCACATACATAGGCTTTCACTGCCCCTGTTCTTTTCGGGGCAATAAAACCGGCCAGTTCCCGGAAAATACGTTTTTCCACATTGCATAATCCGCCTTCGCGCATTTCCATCGGGTGAACGAGTACCGCGTAGCGGGGACTGAATATTTTTTTCCACAGCGGCAGCGGGGAGGTCAGGCGTGAAACCGTCTTTTGCAGTGTTTTGGCGGCAGAGAGCATATCCCCGACCAGCAACCGGTTTGTGGTAAAGGGTGTTTCCGGTATCCCCGTCATTTCACGGTGCGTTCTGACATCACGGACGACAATTTTGTCCTGATAGAGCAGGATATAAAGGTAAAAGATATTCATAAGTCACTTTCCGGGCTGATATTGTTATCAGATCAATTTTAAATCTGCTGATAAAACAATCCATTACTTTTTTCTCAGGTGTTGATCCGGATCTTGTCATTGACGGATTTCAGATCATTCACTACGATATTAATTCATTCAAATGAATTAAATATAGGTGAATTATGAAAACGATTAATACTGCAATACCGGCCGGTTTCTCTTTACAGGAGCGGGATCGCCGCTGGAATCTGGCGCGCGACATCATGCGCCGGCGCAATCTGGATGTTCTGATTGTTTACGGTGACCGGGAATCGGCTGCACCGGCCCCGTTTTGTGTGGATCACTATTTTACGAATGATCGTCTTGGCTCTGTGGTGATTTTTTATCAGGATAATGACCCGGTTGTCGTGACATTTGCGCCGATGATGATTGCTGACCATATGCAGGCCGCAATGCGCGGGGATAATCAGTGGTTGTCGCCGTCACAGATTATGGTCGGCAAAACCGGGCGTAATATCGGTGCGCTGCTCAGGGAAATGAATGTCCCGGCGGCGGCACAAATCGGCGTGATCGGGCTGGAGCCGTATCCGCCGTTCTATTTTGATGGTGCAATGCCGTTTAATACCCTGACCGGGATTAAAGAAGCGTACCCGCAGGCGGCGATCGTGCCGGTCTATCGTGACTTTTTTGTCCGCGCATCAGTGAAAAGTGAAGAAGAACTTGCTCATATCCGTCATGCTGCGGCGATTGGTGAAGCCATGAGTGAAGCGATGCGGGTGACTGCTGTACCGGGAAACAGCGAGGCGGATATTGCGGCGGCAGTGACCGCCACCTGTTTATCCGCGGGTGGTTTTACCGCTGAGATTCTGATGGGATCCGGTCCGGAATATATCGGCTGGGGTCAGCCGGCCTGGCAGTACCGTTCACAGAAACCAAGAGAGATTGTGTCAGGTGATATTGTATTGTCCGAAATTTTTGCACTGTACGGAATGTATGAAACCCAGCATCAGGCTGCCGTTGCGGTCGGAAAAATCCATCCGCAGCTGGAAAAAGCAGCTCTGGTCGCCAGAGAGTGTTATGACATTGGGGTGTCATATCTGAAAGAGGGTGTGACATTCGGGGAAGTGGTGGATGAAATGGAAAAACCATTGCTGGCTTCCGGCGGCTGGCATGTGCATCCGCTCATTCACAGCATCAATCCGTATGGCCCGATCGGCTTCGGTACTGCGCCGGGTATTGAGTCTCTGCCGCTGGTATCCCGTTACCGTAAAGTGGAACGTTTGCCGAATCCCGGACGGGAGCTGGTGCTGAAAGCGGGAATGAGTTTTGCATTTGAACCTAACTGTGCCTTTGGCTATCATCTGTGTAACCTTGGCGGCACGGTGATTGTCGGGAAAAACGGCGGAATTGAGCTTAATGATAATTCCACCCGGCTGATGCGTGCTGATCTCTGATTATACCGGTGAATGCCGCAGATGACGGATAAGATGAATAAACATGCGCTCTCCTCAGAGCAGACCAAAGAGAAACTGATACAGGCGGGCGTCCGCCTGTTTGCCCTGAGCGGCGTCAGCGGTGTCCGGACCCGGCAGCTGGCGGAGGAGGCGGGTGTGAATCAGTCGGCTATTCCTTATCATATGGGGGGAAAGTCGGGTGTATATGCGGCGGTGATCCGTAAAATCACGGATGATCTGGCGGCAGTCACGGATGTGAGCGGGATTGATGCCGCCACGGCAGCATTGATGGTACAGGCGCATCCCGGTAAAACAGCACTGAAAACGGTTCTGACCAGTATGGTTACCGGGCTGTGCAGAGCACTGCTGTCGCCGGAGCGTGCGCTGTATGCCACACTGATTTTACGGGAACAGCTGGAGCAGACTGAAAATTATAATGTAATTTATCAGTCTTTTATCGAACCATTTCATGAACAGCTCACCCGTCTGGTACGGCTTGCGGATGTACAGGCAGATACCAAAACAGCGATTATCAGGGCACATGCACTGATAGGACAGATTCTGGGATTTGTGGTGGCGCAGAAAGCCTATCTTCGCCGCAGTGAAGAAAAATCAGTCAGTGAGGATTCACTGACAGCCATTACCGGACAGATTGTGCTGCTTTCATGCCGTGCACTGGGACTGGATCAGGAGTGAGAAATCGTGCCGGACGGTGTCCGGCACTCTTAAGTTTGCTGTCATTACCAGCCGGGAACAGCCCCGCCGTTAAACAGGGTTTCAGCGGCCTTTGCTACTTCCGGTGACTGATAAGCTTTGATAAATTTCTGCACATTCTCTGCGTCTTTATTATCCTCACGCGTGACAATAATATTGACGTACGGCGATTCTTTATCTTCGATAAACACACTGTCTTTTACCGGAGATAAACCGGTCTGCTGAAGATAGGTGGTGCTGATAATCGCCACAGTCACTTTCGGATCTTTAATCACCCTTGGTAACTGGGCACCTTCCAGCTCCATGATATTCAGTTGCAGCGGATTTTCGGTAATATCAAGCGCGGTAGGTAACAAACCGGTACCGGACTTTAATTTAATCAGCTTCTCTTTTTCCATTAATAATAATGCGCGACCCAGGTTTGTCGGGTCATTCGGCATAGCGATAGTATCGCCGGTTTTTAATTCACTGATATTGCTGATTTTATCGGAATAACCGGCCATCGGAAATACAAAGGTATTCCCCACTGCGACCAGATTATAGCCCCGTGCATTATTGTCCTGAGCCAGGAACGGACGATGCTGGAAAACGTTGGCATCGAGGTCACCGTTGGCTGTCGGATCATTCGGTAACAGGGAGCCGCTGAAGCCGACCAGTTCGACATCCAGTCCGTATTTTTCTCTGGCCACTTTTTTGGCAACCTCTGCCACATCCTGCTCGGCGCCATTAATCACACCGACTTTAATTTTTGTCATGTCAGTTGTGCCCTTATCACAACCCGACAGTAAAAATCCCAGCGCTAAAACAGCACCGGAAAAAAACAGAGAAAATTGTTTTTTCATTATGTTCACCATTCTGTTTACTGAAAGTATGTCTCAGTAAATAGCGGCAAAATGAAAGAAAGGTCAACGGGGAGGGTGATGCAAAAATTTCATCTTGACAGAAATAAAAAAAAGCCCGCAATCCGCGGGCATAATCACAACATTTCTTCAGGGTACTCTCTACTTGGATGAACTTACTATACCGGAGCGGATGTGTAGTAGTGTCCGGCTTTTTAAAGTCTGGTTAATGTATTATCGGGATTTGTCAGTGAATGATGACAAAATGTGACAAAGGACACGTTAATATTTGAAAGTTATTATGATGAGAAAAAAAGAATATAGCACACCGGAAAAAGGTTGCTGTATTGATCAAATACGCAGTTACTGACCTGTTCCGGAAAATATATTCCGTTATACTCATTTCGGAAGCCTGCACAATGATAAGTAATGCATATTGTTATTTATCAATGATAAATGGAGAAATAATATGCCAAATAAAATCTTTTCACCAAAATATAATCCTGTTGAGCGGGTGGCTTTTGATATGGCACTGGCTCTTGCATCAAAAATGGAAGCAGTTAATACACCTGCACAATTAATGGACGAGATTGCGGCACTGTATCCGGAATGCTACAAAGTTGCTGATAATCAACGTAAGCGGGAGTATCTCGGATCACATGTAAAACTGCATTCGGTCGGATAATGTGATAAACGCCGGAGGCCCCGGCGTTTATCTGTCACTGTTCATACTTTCGCAGTAACGCCGTATCCGGACTTTGGTTTTGACGGATAGCGGCTGGCGGAATACAGCGATGTGCTTGTCAGGCAGCAACTGCCGGCAGAATTCACAGTATAAGTGCGGCGAACTGAGAGCGCTTTTGTGACTCTGTTCATTGGCTGCCTGTTCAGCGATAAAACAGGTTCTTCCTGAATGCGCTCTCCGTTAATGTGCTCTCCGTTAATGTGCTGTCCGTTAATATGTTCCCCGCTGAGGGCGGCTTTCAGCTCTTTGTTAAGCTGGTACTCTGCCTGTAATTGCTGTCTGCGGGCAGACCGGCGGGCTCTGGCGCAATGATATCCGCGGCAACTCATTTCTGTCTCCTTACCTTTCTGAACATCAATACTAATAAAAATACTATTAGTATTATTCAGGCATGATACCTGTCACTGCAAAATAACTACCATAAGTATTATATTTACCCGGAAAATGCCCTCTGCCGGGAGGGTGAAGATAATTACAGCTTCATCATCATCTGAACGGCAACACCGATAATTTTGCAGTCACCGTTGACTTTCATCGCGGGCCACGTCGGGTTAAGTCCTTTCAGATACCAGTTGCCACCGTCGATAACCAGTTTTTTGAATGTGGCTTCGTTAGAATCTGTCAGTTTTGCGACGACCAGGCTGCCGTTTTCAGAATCTTTGCCGGTATCAATAAGGATCAGCGAGCCGTCAGGTACGCTTTTACCGGTCGGGGCTGTCATGGAATCCCCTTCGACCCTCAGCCAGAATGCAGCACCCTGAACATGGGTTTCCGATTCATACCATTCATCGATTTGATCCAGGCAGTAGGCTTCATTTGCTTCATTCCAGGCACCCGCCTGTACCCAGCTGATCACCGGGTATCGGGGGGAGGGCTTGTAAGGCCGCAAGCCGGAAATATTGCTGTCAATAGCAGCGCTCAGCGCCTGTGCCTCAGTGGCGAGAGACGGGCTGAAATCTGAAATCGGGACATTAAGTTGTGCGGAAAAAACACTGGCTGTTTGTAAATTCAATGCGTTACGGCCGTTAAGATAGTGACCGACGGCGCCCTGGCTGATATTCAGTATGTCAGCAATGCTCTGCTGGGTGATACCCAGCTCTTTTTTCTTTGACTCATACAAAGCTTTCAGTCTTCGGCAGTCTGCCAGCTGTTCTGTCGTCAGTTGTCGTTTTTCATTCATACTATAGTAATACCAAAAATCAGATTTTTGTCAATACTAAAGATATTGACATATTTAATAGTTATGGTATTATTGCATCCATCAACAGATGATGTTGTACCGCTCTTTAACAGTCTGCGCTGAAAAATGCGCACAAACCCGGGAAGCATACCGTTGTGTATTTCCGGGGCAGGTATGCGAAACGCATCGCCATCAAACATGAGTCCCGCAAACGGGATTATTGCCGGAATTATCCGGCAACATTTATATTCAATCAATTTATTTAAATTTCCCTGACAATTATTTATATTTTATAACTATCGGTATAGTGCTGTTTAATACAGTGCGCTGCTGATTATTTATAGGGTAGTATTACGGAGGATGTCCTAATGACTGAGGAAAAATTTAAAATATATACCG
Source organism: Morganella sp. Je.2.23 (assembly GCF_051129855.1). Lineage (NCBI taxonomy): Bacteria > Pseudomonadati > Pseudomonadota > Gammaproteobacteria > Enterobacterales > Morganellaceae > Morganella > Morganella sp. Je.2.23. The sequence continues at coordinate 1,679,384 of NZ_JBCPSQ010000001.1, read as the reverse complement.
ATATTATCCGGGCCTGCCGGGACTATGAATATTTTACTAATAGCGATGCTGCGAAATATACCGGAACATCTGAAATTTTTATCCGGACATATACTACAATTTTACATAAAATAGGCAGTCTGGTAAAAGTGGGAATGGTTAAACAGGGCCGGCATTATATTCCGCAATATGCTGTGGCACAGGACGCTGTCACGCGCCTGTACCGCTACGTTCGTGAAATCAGAGGTGAGCCTGAGCCGAATCCGGTAATGAAATGTCCGTCAAAAGGAATGAAGAGAATTAAATTTTGCGGGAAAACTGTCAGTAAAGCCTATATCTCTCCGGGATTCGGACGTTCTGCGATTACGGATATTGATTCCCGGTTAAAGGCCGTCAGAAATAAAGAACCGGAAACAACGGTGCATTAATTTTTATATTTAATCCATTATCTGAATTTACCTTTCAATAATATTTACGGAACACTCTGCAAGCGAGTGTATATGAGCATGTCAGATAAATATTCCGGGCCCGCAGCATATACCTGGGGGCTTATTACTTCTGTTCTGGGAGTGTTATCGCTGGATCAGTGGGCAGTCCTTATCGGAATTGTCTGTACCATTGGTACATTTTTTATCAATTGGTATTACCGGCGGAAAGAGTATCAGATAAAAGCCGGAGAACATCATGAATAATAATCTGAGCAAAAAAGCAGCTGCCGCCGCTGCAGGCGGTGCTGTTGCCGCTGCCCTGGTACTGATCACGGCCTATGAGGGGGTGGAATATAAACCTTACCGTGATGTGGCCGGAGTACTGACAGTCTGTTACGGGCATACCGGCGGTGATATTCAGACGGGAAAAATTTATACGGCTGATGAGTGCCGGGCGCTGCTGCACCGTGACCTTGAGAAAATCCGCCGTGCTGTTGATCCGATGATTAAAGTCCCGGTTGACGATACAACCAGAGCTGCCATCTATTCTTTCGTGTATAACACCGGCCCCGGTGCATTCTCGCGTTCCGCGATGCTGCGTAAACTCAATGCCGGTGATATCGCCGGTGCGTGTGACGAAATGAAGCGCTGGACATTTGCGGGCGGTAAGCAGTGGCAGGGGCTGATTAACCGGCGCGAAACGGAGAATGCGGTATGTCGTGCAACCCTGTAGTGCTGATTATTGCCGCCATCATCTTACTGACAACCTGTCTGCTGGCAGGTTGTTATCTGTATTCACTTCCGGATTACTGCCGGCCTCTGCCGGGACATCCGCAGGCAGAAGTCATTCATTATCAGTGTGAAACATCATGAATATCCTGACAAAAATAGTGTCCGGTATCTGCATTGTGATATTGACCGGCCTGTTGCTGACCCTGCATCTGTACGGTGGCCTGAAAGACAACTACCGGGTACTAAAGGATAAATATGACCAGCAGCTGGCGGTCAATCATCTGACGCGGACAGCATTTATGGCCGGACACCGTATTGCACTCAGTAATATCCGGGTAAAGCAGGCGGAGGAAGCGGAACACATCAATGTTAAGACAATTATCAAAACAGAACTTAAAGAGAGTGAATGCGCTGCTGCTCCTGTTCCTGATGGTGTCACTGGCGGGTTGCAGCAATACGAAAGAGATATTCGTACCCGTGCCGTCAGTACCAGTTCCGGCTCATCTTCTCGCTGACTGCCCGCTGCCGGTTATCCCGGATGAACTGACTTACGGTGGCGCGATCCTGCTGCTGACCGATGCCATGAAATCAATTGCAGGCTGCAATCACGATAAGCAGGCAATACGTGAGTTTGAATATATGCGGGCGTCCGGAGCGGATTATAAGGTATCTCAATAATACTGTATATTTAAACAGTTCAATATTGAACAATGTTATTTGAGGATTAAAAAATGACAGAAGTAAAAAAGGGAACGTGTTGTGAGAATGGTCAGACAGTTATCAAGGTAATTGTTAACAACCGCTGTAAATGCGGATGTGAGTGTGAATGTCCGGAGCCGGAAAAACCGAAACCGACGTGTCCGCCGGAGCCGACATGTCCGCCGGTAACACCAACGTGTACATGTCCACCGATCACAACTCCGAAGGTAACAACTCCGTGGATAACAACACCGGAAGTGACAACTCCGGAAATGACAACCCCGGTGGTAACAACACCGGAAGTGACAACACCGGAAGTGACAACACCGGAAGTGACAACACCGGAAGTGACAACACCGGAAGTGACAACACCGGAAGTGACAACCCCGGAAGTGACAACCCCGGCAGTGACAACACCAGAAGTAACAACTCCGATGTTAACAACACCATGCTTTACATTTCCACCTTGATTCAGTTGCTTATACGAAGAAAACAACGCCTCGCTAAATAGCGGGGCTTTTTTATGAATAACCCACAAGGTTAGACAGCTCTTCTTTGACCGGAGGTGATCCGCTGGTAAAACCGGCCTATCTTGTCTGCAGGGAACAGTCCGGTTGTGACTCAATATATTTCACTAACGCATTCGCCGGATGATTAAAAATACTTGCAGAACCTTACTGAAAGTCGAACCTGAGAAATCCTGTTATGAGCCGATGACATGGGTTCGCTCCTGCCCGTCTTTTTGGTACCGGAAACGTCAGATTTTTCCGCCATCTTTTGAGATGAAAATAAACAGCCTGCTACCAGCTGATAATCGGTATGATTTTTCAAGGGAGATTGGTAACGGAGGGTAATGCGAGGTTACTCGGTCTTGGTGTCCCCTGCAAACACCGAACACGCTCGCATTATATTGGAATTGTTAGTAATTTTATGTTGTTGTGCAGGGGGTGCCCGCAAAGATGCCCACAAAGACATTTTAACGGCATGAAAAAGAGTTTTTCCACTTACGGTAATCACCCATTTTCCAGCGCGACCTTTCACCGATTTTTATCGGCTTTGGCAGGTTGCCTTTATTGATCTGGCTGTAGAAATATTTAGAAGTGAAGCCAGCATCTCGCGTCATGAACTTCATGTCAATTAAAGAATCATCGTTAATGTTATCCATCCTTAATCTCCTTCTGTAACGTACGCACGTAATACCCGAGCACTCTCTTTGCCGGAAAGCGCAGGTGATTAAGTGGTTTAAATTTCGGTGTGTATTTGTCGAGTATTGCGGTGTGTTGTTCGTCTGATGTGTACTTCATTAATTCCTTCAGGCATTCCCTTGCTATTCGTCTGCGTCCGTTCTCTGCTTCCTGTGGTGTCATTGGTCACCTACGCTGAGTAAATTACCTTTCTGAAATAGAGCCTGATGAGCGACAGTGCAGTTTTTAATTTATTTCCTTCATGCTCAGTAATGAAGTGGCGTTCACATTTTTCACAGGTATAGCCGTAATAAAATCGCTCACTTTCATTAAGACGCTTATTGCATATTTCGCATCGGTGGCTATTTTTCATTCTCCGCATCCTTTATCATCAGGAAACAAATCATAGCGGCGCGATATAAGTTTTCATGCTCAATTACACCGGCTGCACCATGACAGCATATCCATCCCCCTGAGCTTTTAATCATTGATATTCCATTCTCAATAATAATCGGCATTGCGTCCGCCGGGTTGTTGCATGGGTCGAAAAAGAATTGGCTTTTCGGTTTGTCAAACTCGTACCTCCTATTCTTATCTATGAATATATCAGTTGCTACTTCATACGCACCAAGCGCAATAGCCACAGCCTTATTAATCTCAAAGTCTGATTTGTCACGATATTTGTTCATTGGCTAACTCCATCTCCAGTTCGTCTTCTTGGTACCATCCTTCGCTGCCATTCAGTTTTCTTACTAAATATTCCCGGTTGCATCTCACTACGATATGCCCAAAAAAACCATTCGGTATCATTTTCACTTTATCGCCAACCTTAAATTTCATCTCACCACCTCCGCACACACTAATTCAACATTCCGCACAGTCATCATCTGCACTGCGCGGCTCTCACATTCTTCGAGCGTATAAATATCATCGGTAACAGGCACAGCAGAGCCGTGCATTACCAGTGGTAATACAAATCCGACTATTTCATGTGTGAATAGAGTTACTCTTCGTTATTTAATTCCAGTATCTTTTCGTTTAATGCGAAAATTCTACCAGTATCAACGCCGTAGCCTAATTTTTCTAAAAACTCACAGGCATTCTCTCCGGCGGACATAAATAAATGATCGAGTCCAGCATATTGGTCGAATACAGAAATTAAATGACCAATGGCTTCGTTACGCTCCTTTTTTAGCCTGTCGATATCCAAACTTTCCCGCGATGCCTGCCATCCCTCCCACATGATTTGAATCATGTCATATTTATACTTTTCCTTGCCCCAATTATCTTTTTTCTTGTCAACTGATAGCCCGCGCTTTATTGCCATTGCTTCAAACTGCTGTCGTGATATATCCATCACCCCTCCTGAATCTGCTTAAATTCGATCACCCAGCACCACAGGTTTTTACACCAGGCCTCTACACCATAAATTGAACGCCATATCTCGCTATATGCGGATTTTGCATTCTGATGTGGCTGATTGCCTCCTGGCGCATAAAAGCCTCTCAGCCAGTTGCCTTCATTACCATAGCGGCCAGTAACAACGCCTTCCGCTATTGCATCTTCTTCGCTGATATCTTGCACCCGCTGTAACCAGACATCGACAATCTCAATTTCACCTTTGATATTGCCGTCCTTGTCTGCGAACGGGATTTTTTTATCAACCAGACCATACGGAAAGTTTCGCTCTAAACTGTGACCCGGTGCGACAGTAACGCACTTGATGCCTTTGCTCCAACCCGCGCCAAAGACCCCATAGAAGTTTCCGTTCAATACAGGCTGAGGCTTCATCAGTCGCCGCGTCTGCGTCTTCCTGCCGTCAATAACAGCTGCTAACATTTCGTCGCTGAACTTTATTCTGTCTTTCATATTCATTCCTCTGTTATCAGCATGTAAGCCCTTATGAACTCTTCCGCGACCGGCGCGACGATGGCATTTCCGTAGGCGCGGAGTTTTCCCACTCGACCGGTAGGCTCATCAGTTCTCTTGCCAAAGTCAGATGGCAGCATTCTAGGGTTTTTATCTGCTCCCGTGACGGCCTGCCATTCATCCCAAATATGTGCAGCCACAGCTGTCGATACAGTGTGTCGTTCCGCATCCTCCCGTCTTTCCGGAAGAATGACTGACTCACATCTCCGCAGTCTTTCCCGCCCCTGGTTGTCGGAGTCGGCCACCCAGAACAATCGTTGTCTGATATGTGGCGCACCGAAGCCCGCAGCGCATAAATCGACCGCGCCGACGGCGTAGTTCGTTGCTTCCAAGTCAGCTTGTACAAGGTCGAGCCATCCGAGGCCGTCTTTGCTTGCAACCTGTTCACCAAAGATAACGCCAGGCTTGCACTCGCTGATGAGGTGGAAGAATGCCGGCCATAAGTGCCGCTCGTCAGCAAACCCATTTCCTTTGCCTGCCGCGCTGAAAGGCTGGCACGGACAGCTTCCTGTCCATACTGGTTTATCATCCGGCCATCCTGCACGGCGCAGGGCAAGTGACCACACTCCGACACCGGCGAAGAAGTGGCACTGTGTGAATCCGCGTAAGTCATCTGGTGTGACATCTTCAATACTCCTTTCGTCCACTACACCCGGTGCTATATGACCGGCAGCAATGAGATTCCGTAACCACTGAGCAGCGAACGGTTCGATTTCGTTATAGTAAGCAGTCATTGTTATTTCCTCAGCATCCCTGCATTACGCTTCATCCTGAAACCATTTGCTTTTTAATCAGATAGGTCAGATATCTCACCGCTCTGCGATAAAATTCAGGCCTGTCTTCTGATATGTAATATCCTGGATACCCAGTATCGGATTCGGGCTTTTCAAACGGGTATTTCATGAATATCCTCGCCTTTACCTCAGCCTTTATCGCAGCATCCTTGCTGAAATACCGGCGGTTCCTGGTAGGGGCGAAGTAAACCCGTACATTCATTTCCTGTATGCACATGATTGCTTCCTCTGGCTTACGCTTCATCCTGAAACGGTGGGGTTATGCACCAAGACTTTTAGCCAGTGCGACAGCCTTTTCCAGATTGCCGCGCGTGACCTTTTTCTTGTGCTGAATTTTATTTGTGGTGGGATAAAACAGAACCTTTCCGGCTGGTGTTGAAAAATGAATTGTTCCGCTTCCGTCCTGTGTAAACGGAATATCAATCCCTGATAACTTCCCTGTATTTTCTTTTAATCGCTGCTGCTTCCGTTCTTTGGCATCTTCACGCATTGCGCGGAATATATCGCCCATATCGCCCATAATTTAGTCCATATTTATTTGGTTAAAAACTCGATTTCTTCCCTGAGTTCTTTCGTGAATTCGCGAATTTCCGTTTCTATTTCACTGGCAAGACCTTCATCAAAAACAATCCGCGTTTTGAAATAGGCGAGATTTTCCGGAAGCCGGTTGTCATAGCTGACGAAATCACACCACCTGCGTCCGGTGCACATCATCTGACCGTGCATCTGAAGGATGTATTCACGCTTTGGCTTTCCGGTTTTTATGGTCTCAATATGAGTTGCTGTGTTCAGGCACTTGATTTCGATTAATCCGTCATCGTTTACAAGGCCGTCAGGGCTGGCGCCGAAAAGCTTAATGGCGGGGTGCAGAATAAAGCCAGTTTCCGTTACCGTGGCGTCGAATTCGTTGAGGCAGTACATTTCCCTTGCTATCGCCTCAAGCTCGTTACCGCGCTCCATGCTTGCTGATTTAAAGGACTCTTCCTTTTGCCCTGTCAGCGTTTCACAAACCAGCTGAGCCATATAATTCTTCCTTGTCGCTCCGCCGCCTTTCGCCATTACTTTTGCAATATTGCTTGCCGTGACTTTCCCTAGCCTGGCCGCAAACCACTCATCCGTTCTCTGCTCCATCTGTCACCTCAGTGTATTCGGCATCAATGGCGATACTGTTTTTGATTCTCTCTTTATCTGCTGACCCGATGATCGTCCTTTCTTCTGGGGTAAGCTCTGTCCATAGCTGCTTAAATGCTTCCACTCCGTTTTTTGCAGCATCTTCACAGCGCGCGATGAGCTCAGGCCGGTTTTCATGACTCTCCTGTCCGTTGATAACCCCAGCCGGTGTATTTTCTGTGATGCGCTCTGCTTCGTCCTGGTCGTAAATTCCAGCAAACCCAAATGCCAGACGTGCACATTGAATCATGGCTTTATGCCTCAGCATGCGCTTAGGGTGAGATTTCCACGGCTGGGTTCCACGATTACATTCACTCATGTATTCCGTTACCGATGTCGGGTGATTCCGGTCTTTGCGGTAAATTTTGCATGTGCACGATTCGTCATCCATTTCGAATTCCATGCCGTCAAAATTTTTGTTGCCGTTGATGATCCGCGCCCATCCGTCAACGCCGACAACAGGAACAATTCCCGTCCTATCAGGGAAGGCGTAAATCTCTTTTGTCCAAGGATTCAGGTTGTACTGATTAGCGACAATGAGAAGCGCAAGAAACTGCTGGTCTGTGGCCTCAGCCTTGAATGCCGTAGACCGCAGCGTGTTAATCAGGTCTTTCTCGTCGATTGCCAGATCAAGCTTTTGTGCGAGAGAGCCAGCCATCGACACCAGTGAGTTACTCATGAAAAGAATCTCCTTTTTATTTGTTTGCACAGCGAGTTAAAAAGCGCGTCCTGCGCATCGTCACTGAATTTGTCTAAAATTGACTGATCCACACCAAAGAAAACATCCGATGTTATCTGCCGAACTTCCGTGTCCACGGCATCCTGCCATGCTGCATGTTCCAGCCGCCGCTCTTCCTGAGCATCCTGTGCTGCGTATGCGTTCATGCTGCCTCCTTGCGCATCTTCTCTGCTATCCGTGCGAAGAAAGAACTTCCTTGTCCGGCCTTGATTAACTCGTCCGTGAAATCGTCCATGTATTCGTTGTTAATCATAAATTCGACCAGTTCGTTCATGCTCCATGCTGACGAACCGAGGAGCTGACTCAGGCTTCCGGTAATGTGGTCGAACCCTTCATGCGTTGTTACTTTCCGGCCAAGCACCGTCCGTGATGATGTTTGCCCTCCGGATATTTCCAGTCTCTGCATAAATCCCCCTCATCTGGCGAACAACAGAACAACCGTCAGCGCCAGAAATGTAATTAACACCGGCTTTAAGCCTGATTTTTTACGTGCGAAACTCTCACTACAAAGCTTGTAGCGATGCTCCTGCTGTTTAAGCATGTTCATGTTGTTTACCTGCTGATATCCCGAGGTGGGATAGGGTGATATAGTTGTTATATTGGATTAACTAAAAAGGAATTGTGATTATGCATGTTGCTATGTTCCTACTTATGACAGCTGGTGTGCCGTTTGATTTATTCACCATGCCGGTGCTGTTAACCCTTGTTTCTTTCCTTGCGTAGGTCATTCATGTGTTTGTGTGAAAGAGAGCAGGGCGGCTATTTCTCCCTTGCTCTGAGCATTGCGTCTGCCATGCGGTAAGCTGTTTTTGCGATGTCGTCATCAAGCCCTGCCAAGGATGTTAAAACTGGCGCCGCGGCTGTGGTGATTATTCCCTGCATGGCTTTTGCTGCAAAGTAATCGCGCAGCGTTGCATCATTAACTGTCAATGGCTGTACGTCTGGCTCATCATCAAAGCGATAGAGCAGGTCATAATCACCTTTATCGTCAAATGATGTGTACCGATAACCCCACCGGTGACCCGCATATTCAAACGCACTGTTACTGCGTGAGCCGTCTGGAAAACGTGCTTTGAGGTAATCACCATGTTCCGGTGAGTTTTTATAAACTTTAATCGTATGTTCCACACTTCCTCCTATGCACTTTCCTGTGCTACGTGATGTCCGAATAGTTATCCCCGCTGCGGGGTGTTAACTTGTTACCTGGTGTTGAAATATTGATATACTCCACCTAACTTAAATAAGCGGATTAATAATTATGAAATTACTTGTCGCTGTAGTTATCTTGTTCTCTGCATCTGTCATGGCCGCGAATCAATGCAAGCCTGATGATGTTTGCTTAACCTTCAAAACAAACAAAGATGAGCTTCCTATAGCATGTAAAAATATAGAGTCAGCGAAAATTAGTTTATTCAGTACATATTTTGAAAACAATAAATCATTAGCTATTGTGCTTAAAGAAGATGCTGGTCTGGGTGAATTTTCTGCTAAAAATATTAACCAATTAGCGGAGTTATACATCAGGGGTGTAAAGTACAATCAGGCTGTTTTTAGTACCCGACTAGGTAATTCACTCCAATTTAGCGTGAAGGATGCCCCTGATTTTCAGTCAATAGATAGCCTAATTAAGTGTGTGAATTAGCGAATGGGCTGTGATTAGTTGCCGGATTAACCGCTCCGGCGGGCGGGTGCTCTCACATACATGAGAACCGGGCCGATCGTCCTAATTTAGATTCTCCAATTACATTTATTCACTACATAAATCCTCCGATGCTGACGGTGCTTTATTAATTCCTGACGCGACCGATTTAGCGCCTGTAAACGTTGGTACATAAAAATATCTGCGCTCACACAACCGCTATGCCCTTGCCGTAATGCCACCATCCTGCATAATCGGCTTGCGGTTCATTCTCAGCTGCTTGCGTGGCGCTTTCGGCGTATCTTTCAGCCCGATAATCAGCTCTGCAAACACATCTGTTTCGTCTGCCTGCCGGCCGAAAACTGAATCAAAAATCTCCTCCACTGAGCGGCTTTTAGGCTTCGCTGCATACTCCGCACGCTTTCTGTCCCAGAACGCCATTTGCTTTGCTAACCGGCGGTTCTTCGCGTTGTCTTTCTTTGGAATAACAGTAATTGTTGCCATATTGCCTCCTGAGTAATTTTTGGTGATTGGTGGCCGGTGCTGACCTCCGGCAGGACTTACTGATTTTCTCGGCCTCTATCAAGTCCACGCTACCAGCGTGATTCGTGTATATCGCCTTACTGATATGCCTACTTCATCTTGCCCCTACTGGTCGATTACCTACGCCTGATGCGGGCATCATTCTCCATCTACTCACAAGATTGCAGCGCATCAGCCTGCGCATTCACCAATCCCAAAAACCACTCAGTGGTGATCTGACACTTATTCAGATCAGGTTCCCGATTGTAAAAGAGCTAAGTCCGTTTTATCTTTGGCTCCGTGCCGTTGATGATTAAAAGATACAGATAAAACTGTATTTGGTCAACAGGTAAAACTGTATTTTTATCGATAAAACTGTAATCGGGTGATTTTTATTGAAATTTAGATACAAAAAAACCCGCCGGAGCGGGTTGGTTTAAATGCGTGTTACCTTTTTCTTCGGTAAATTCTGTGCTCTACCATTGTGCCGATTATTCGGAGGTTGATTTTCTCGCTATCGAGCACTGGATAGTCGTCATTGAGTGGGACTAACTCGTAGTGCTGTTCGCCATTAATCATGACATGGGTAGGCCTGTATTTCTTGAATGTTGCCTCTTGTTCACCATTGCATGCTACAACAAACTCACCTGGGTGCGGCTCTATCTCAGGGTCGATAATCACTACATCGCCGGTTTTAAAATCAGGCTCCATTGAATCACCTTCAATACGAAGGGCGAACGCATTATAAGATAAGTCCTGATCGGTAAGGACATACTCAAAAGACCCGTCGTAATCGCTGATCGGTATGCTTTCCGCCAAGTTTCCCGCCTGTACGTAACTAATTAGAGGTATCTTCCGTGTATTTACCTCACTGATCGGCTGAATATTGTCTCCTGTCATCAGCCACCCAGGATCGCACTGTAATGCAGCGCCAATCGCAATTATATTACGAGGTTTAACGGTCTTACCATCTTCAATAGACGCCCACGACTGCTGTTTAATTCCTGCTTTTTCTGCCGCCTCTGTTTGTGTCATTTCGAGCGCAAGGCGACGACTTTTTACTCTGCTGGCAAGACTCATTTTTCCACCCCCCCTGTAATAAAGGGATTTTCACAATAAAAACTGTATTTGACAAACAGGTGTATCTGTTATTAAATACAGATAAAACTGTATAAAGGAGATAAGAAAGTATGGAAACCATCTCTCAACGTGTAAAAGCTCGGCGTTGTGAGTTGAATCTGACTCAGTCTCAACTCGCTGAGCTTGTTGGCATTAAGCAGCAATCTATCCAGGCGATTGAGTCTGGTTCAACTAAGCGCCCACGGTTTATTTTTGAATTATCAAAAGCCCTGAAATGTAGCGCGGCGTGGCTGCAACAAGGCAAAAAATAAAATCACCACCGCTCTTTACACAATTTAGCCCGTTCCGGATATGTGCTGGAACATTTTTCAACACAGCAACACCTCACAGGAAGTGAGCGAATAACTGTATCTCAATAAGGACATTATGAATTATGGAAAATGCAAATCCACGCAAATCGTTTAACCGGTTTGTGTCAAATCATCTGATGGCAACAGCTCATCAGGCACTGAGAAGCACCACACAGACAGTGGTTGCAAAACTGCTCGGTGTACACGATTCAACAGTCTTACGCAGAACAGAAAAGTTACCGGAGATATGCGAGACATTGGCCGCAGCCGGTATCACAGATTTTGTTTTGCCAGGCGAGAAGAAAATCAGCGAGGAAGAGTACCGGTTTCTGTGGAAGCAGATCGGCGAGCTCTCTCTGATGAGAACAAAAGAAAACGCCCCGGCTGTTGGAGCAGCAGAGGCGCATTAGTAAATCACACACTGGAGTAATTATACATGAAACAACGGTTTAATTACAGCGCTGTGCACAAAAACAACGCACGTGACCGATTTAACCGAACAGTCACTGAACAGGGAATTAAGTGTATTCGCCAGATGTTTGAGGAGGCGAAAGTAAGAACGGAACACAGGGAAGAATTGCTGGGAGGTAAGCGGCATGGGTAACGTGTCATATGCACTACAGAAGCGCGTAGAGCAGCCTGTTAAATCAGGCAAGGGGTTTGCCTTTATGCACAGACAAATTGTTGACTGTGACTTTTACAGGAAGGATTCAGAGGCAGTGCACTTGTGGCTTCACCTGATCATGACTGCAAGCAGTAAGCCGGAAGTGGTGGAAACTGATATCGGCATGATTTCAATCGGACGTGGCCAGATGATGAGAAGCCGCCCGGTGCTGACAAAAGAAACCGGTATTTCTGATAATAAAATCCGGTCACTTTTACGCAGTTTTGTGACAAAAGGCATGATCAGTATCGATGCCAAAAGCAAAAAAATCAGCATCATTACCGTGCTGAAATACGACGAATATCAGGGGCAAAATTGTCCGGAGAATGTCCGGAAGTTGTCCGATGCAAAACCAGTAACAGCAACGCCTGAGCGGGTAGAGTGTCCGACGATTGTCCAAGAGTTGTCCTTATACAATAATATAAATAATATAACTACATCTAACGATGTAGTTGGTGGACTTTCTGACGAAAGCCACGATGACCAGTCAGCAGAAATCAAATCTAAAAAATCACCACCGGTTCCCTACCAAGCCATCATCGACGCATACCATGAGATCCTTCCTGAAATGGCAAGAATCCAGGTTGTTCGAGGAACGCGGAAAAATAAAATCCGTTCGTTCTGGCAGAAATGCAACAGCGAGTACATGAAATCACACAACAGACCGTTCACACTGGAAAACTGGCGCGGATATCTGGGGTATATCTCGCAGCACTGCCGCTGGATGACCGAAGTCAGACCTAACGGAAAAGGCGGCTTCTGGAGAGCCAAAAATCTCGATTACCTGATCACCGATGAGTGTTACACCGCCGTCAAGGAGGACAGAGCCAATGACCGGAAATAATTTTAACCAGGTTCCGCAAAGCCTAGAGGCCGAGCAAAGTGTTATCGGCGCATTGCTGCTAGACCCGCAGGGCGACCGCAGCCAGATGGTGTTATCCAGACTTCTGCCGGAAATGTTTTACCAGGCATCACACAGGCTGATTTACGCAACAATCAGTGAGTTAAACCGAACCAATAAGCCGGTCGACCTGATCACGGTGACTTCAGCACTGGAAGGAGCTGGTCAGTTAACACTGGCAGGCGGATTCTCATACGTCGCTGAGATCAACCACAGGACACCAAGCGCAGCCAATATCGTGGCATATGCCAATACGGTTCGCGATAAGGCTGTAGAGCGGCAGGCAATCGAGAAGGCCGGAGAAATACAGCGGCTGTTTACCGAAGCCAGTGTTCTCAGCCTGGCCGAAAAAATCGATATGGCTCAGACGATACTGTCCGATGTGGTGGAGAACAGCAAAACCGGACGACAGTCAGGGCTGACGAATATTTCTGCTGTGCTGGATGAGTGGGTTATCGAGGTTGAGGAGAGATTCAAAGATCCCGATGCTAACCGCGGCCTGAAGACTGGCATTGCGCCACTTGATGCCATGCTTGCGCCGAAGTTCATTGTTCGCGGATCCCTATTCGTTGTTGGTGCGCGTCCGAAGATGGGTAAAACCACAGTTCTTACCGAAATGGCCAAAAACGTTTCAGATTCCGGATTGCCGGTCGCGTTGTTCTCGATGGAAATGACCAACAAGCAACTGGCCGAACGGATGATTAGCCAGAAATCTGGAATAAGTTCCAATGCCCTGTATGACAGCGGTGATGAGTACGAGTGGGGGCTTATCAGCAAGGCAATGGGTGAGTTAAGTGAGCGCCCTAACATCTGGCTGGATGATACTCCGGGAATGACGCTGGCACACATTCAGGCCGAGTGTCGGAAACTGAAACGCAAAACAGGAAAAATCGGGTTTATCGGCGTTGACTACCTGACGCTGATGAAGGCAGGCAAGGCAGACCGGAACGATATCGCATACGGAGAAATCACGAAGGGTCTGAAGCAGCTGGCAAAAGAACTCGATACCACCGTTGTCCTGCTTACTCAGCTTAACCGCAAACTGGAAGACAGGGCAGACAAGCGGCCTATGCCAAGTGACAGCCGCGACACCGGCCAAATCGAACAGGACTGCGATTACTGGCTGGGTATCTACAAAGATTCAGTTTACAACGACAACGCTGACAAAACTCTCACAGAGCTGATTGTGCGCCTTAACCGACACGGTAAAGCGGGAACGGCATACGTCGAGCAGAAAGGCCTGTGCATGTTTGATATCGATCAGACTCAGGCTATGGTCAGAGCCGAACCACCGGCGCGGCATAACCCAAGACAGAAGGACTTTTGATATGAGCGGATACGCTTTGCTTCAGGAATGTTATTTCACTGATGCAGACAAACACGCCTGGATGGATGCCATGAGTTATTTACTGGATAACTACAGTGAGTTTCCGGCAGACATGGATGTGAATATTCAGCGAAAGGCTGAGTTTAAAAACTTCCGGTTCGTGAAGTCTCCGGATGGCGTGGTTCTGTTTGCAAACTGCATGGTGCCGGGCATTACGGCAGATGATTTTAATCAGTTCAGAGCGATTAACTGAGGACTTTTGATTATGGAACCAACGGATTTTGAAAAGTGGTGTGCGGGTGAGCTTGGCTATACGCCGGAGTGGATCATGATGCAGCGGAAAATAAATTTTTTCGGCGACCATGAATACAAACATGGTGAGATTGCGAAAAGATACCGCGCCTACATGGCCGGAGTTCGCAGCAGACTGCCGTACCAGACGCCGCCAAAAGGAGATGAAGATGAAGGGCACGACGCTGACTGATTTAAATAAGGCGTACAGCAAGCAAGGGCGCTATATCGCAGCTCGTTACATCCGGGCTCAGAGCTATTTTTTCAAAGGCAAAACGGATTCAGTATTTTTTGAATGTCATTGCGCAGCAGAAAAGCACCAGCCGAGAGGACGGGCATACCAGCGGATAATCTCACTTGAGAATGCGGCAAACACCAGACGCTTTGCTGAACTACAGCGCATGATAAAGGAGACCACCAATGGAATGGATTAAGTGCTCGGAAAGGATGCCGGAAGATGGAGTTGTAGTTTTAACTGAATGTGGCGGTCATTTAAATGTTGGTGTCGGGAATCGTTCTGGTGACAACTGCCCATACATCACATCCGCAATCAACAACAGAGAGCTAACAGTTACTCACTGGATTGATTTTGATGACATCCCACTGCCACAACCACCGGAGGAGTGATGAAAAATACAATCCCACCAATGACTGACCCAGATGGGAAAAACTGGCCGCAACCACCAACAGATAACATCCTGATTGATGACCACCACGCATTGATGACCCAGAGTGATTTTAACCAACTTATTGATTACTCACACTCAGTGCCGTCTGGCGTTTACCCTGGGAAAATGTGGAAGACAACAGCGCAAGGTGGCAGGAAATTTCTCTGGTGGTTTGGTGAGTTGCCAGGTCACGACGACATATGCACCAATAACAGGCGTGAAATCCTGATAGTGGAGGATAGACTGAAATGACAGAGAAAACACAGGAACTTAAGCCGTGTCCGTTTTGCTATGGTGGGGAAACAGATATTCGCGAAAATTCTCACTGGACAGGAATGCGCTCTGTTGTCACCAGCGTGACAATTTATCACTGGTGCACACCAAGGGATGTATTCAGGTTAACGAGAAACACGAGAGAGGAAGCAATCGCCGCCTGGAACCGCAGAGCACCACAATGTGAGAAGGAAGAGACAGGAGGCTAAATGGAAGCAGAATTTCTCTTCCACGAAACAACCAAAGATGCAGCCTGGCAACACCTCAAAGAAGCACTCGCAACAAACAAACCCCACCGAGTAATCATCAAGCCCTGGAAATCTACCCGCTCACTATCTCAGAACGCCACGTTTCATATGTGGTGCGGCGAGATAAGCAGGTATCTGTGTGACAACGACTCTAAATTCACGCCTGAGACAGTCAAGGAAATGCTTAAACATACATTCCTAGGCTACGAGGTCACTGAAATGATAGACGCCACTACGCAGCATACAGAGCGCGTAAGGACTATGAGAAAAACATCAAAGTTAGACACAGGGGAAATGTTCCACTTCATGGGGCAGGTTGAGCGCTGGGCTACAGGCATCGGTTGTTTTGTGACGATACCCGAGAATTCGGAATATATGAAACTCAAAAGGGAGCAGGACGCATGAAAAGAACCTATATCAAAACCGCCGAGCAGAAACAGGATGTATGCCTGCGGCTAGTCCGGAATCTTCGGCAGCTGGACAGCTTCACTATGAAGATGGCTTCATTGTCTGCTGAGTTAAATATCGTGATGGCGACAACGTTCGTCAAAATGATGGAAGACATCGGCAGTGTCCACGTGAGCCACAAACGCGGAAAGCAGGTCTATTACGTTTTTGATGATTATGCCGTATCAAAAATTAAGGCTCACTTCAGCAGCTTTCCCGATAAAAAGCGCAAGAAGGTGAAAGCGTCGGTGTCTGATCGGGAGGCCCGCCGTGGAATGCCAACTGTGCAGTAAAGAACTGGCCGACGATGAAGTTTATGTGTGCGACCAGTGCGCCAGTGAATGTCCGCATCTGGAAGTAGTCGGGAAGATAAAAGGAGATGGTGATGCCGAGAGGAAAGAGTAAGTACAAGCATAAACACAAATATCCGAAAGGTGAAAATAATACCGGCGGATCGCATAAACGGGACGGCATTGAACAGGCGACACGATATATCCCGTTCGTATTGTGCTGGGTGCTGTTCGTTCTGGCTATCGGCATCAGTTTATCGTGAGGTGAAATGTGGCAAATCTACGAAAAGAAGCGCGCGGCAGAGAATGCCAGATCCGAATTCCGGGCGTATGTAACGGCAATTCTGAAACGGTGGTGCTGGCTCATTATCGGATGCCGGGATTGTGCGGTACCGGAATTAAGTCACCGGACATTTTTGGCGCGTGGGCGTGCAGTGCGTGTCATGACGAAACAGATCGACGCACACGACTCACAGACGCTGAGTATGCAAAACAGTGTCACCTTGAGGGCGTTATCCGGACTCAGGCGCAGCTGCTGGCAGAGGGGAAAATATCGGCATGAACCAATATCACCTTAAGTTGCCGTACCCGCCATCGCTCAACACGTACTGGCGACATGCCAGAGGTCGGCACTACATAGCAGAGAAAGGAACCAGATACCGGCAGCACATCACAGAGTTAATCAGACAGCAAAACCTCGATATCAGCACCACATCCCGCATCAGAATCAGTATCACAGCAAATCCCCCGGACAAGCGACAGAGAGACCTCGATAACCTGCCAAAGGCTGTTTTCGATTCGCTCACTCACGCCGGTTTCTGGAAGGACGACAGCCAGATTGATGATATGCGGATCAGGCGTGGTGAAAGGGTAAGTGGCGGGTCACTGGATGTCACGATATGGGAGATAGGGGATGAAACCTGAAATCACATCGATACCGGAAATGCTGGTTAAGCACCATGGAAATATGACCGCACTGGCGAGCGAGCTGGGAATAAACCGGCATACAGTCAGGAAGTTTCACCGCGATACCCGGTGTGAAATGCACGTTATCTACAACGGTGTACTGATGACCAAATCCAAGATGAAAGGCAATCAGGGGAAAGGGAAATGAAAAGAGGTTCATTCAGAGATTTGTCATTCTTCAGGACTGAAAAGCAACTCAGGGATAAGTGGGGCGGATCAGTAGGGAAGATAAAGAAATCGGACAGACCGCAGGCAAGATACCTTCTCACTTTATGGGGAATGCACTACCGCGGGGATGAAGCGCCAGGGGATTGCGGAATAAACATTATCGGAAAGCTGATGTCGCGTGACGAGTGGGATGATGAAACTGCCACCCTGATTCGCGTGACCATTGGTAACTGCAAAAAGCAGGGATATTCTGGCAACGAACTACTGGAAAAGGTAAAGGAAATTATCTCACCAAACAAATCAACGCTCGGCGCACTTCGACTCGCCAAAGAAAAAGATGACGCCGATGCCGTTGAATCCTGTATCAACAAAGCTTTCCCGCTAAATAATCCGCTTCGTGATGTGGTCATTAAACGATATAAGAACTGCAAAAGCCCGCAAAATGTTCTCGAATCATTAGCCAGAGAGATGGGGATAGATATGGACTCAGCAAAGCGCAGGGTCAGATGGGCTGATACCATCATTGAAGATGTGATTTATTCCACAGTTATCGGTAATTAGTAGAATTATTTACCTGTGATTATAATTAATAGGAGAAAACTATTATACTTTGCGCCTAAAAGCTGTATAGTTTGTGATATGCTCAGGCAGTTAAAAGCAGGAGCAGGTAACAGGGTAAAAAGGGCGGCTCCTGTTATCGATACCGCCTAGTTCGTCACTTCGCCGCAGGGCTGGGACTCGAACCGCATCGGCTGAGAGGTCGAATGACACTACGGAAAGACGTGTAGCCTTGATGGGTAAGGCGTCATGAGAATCTGGGGAGCGTCAGATTTAAACCATCCTTGAACCGCTCAACAATTAATGGCCTCGCTTCGGCGGGGCTTTTTCATATCTGCAACTTGTAAGAGTTACTTACAGGTTCAACTCTCCGGAATTTCCGGATAGTTCATATTTTCGGTTATTCCGAACAACTGAATACTTGCTGCAAGGCTCTGGTAGCGCAGGGCAGTCCGGCTGAACTAAATCAGCCTCTCTTTTCAGGCACAAAAAAAAGCCGGTTTGGGAATAACCGGCATAAAGAATAAACGACATTATTTTCATATAAATTCAGGTTTTTGTTACTTTTCGATTATAACCTGAAAATACGCATTTATCCGTAATAAGCTTGAAAAACGATTAAACATGCGAATGTGTCTTTTATAGACTTATCTATCAGATATTTATTGTGTGAATTAAAAGTAATACATATTACAAAGGTCGCCCTGTGCGGCCTTTTTTCATATACGCCCCAGTAGCTCAACGGTAGAGCGCTCGGCTCATAACCGATGGGTTGCCGGTTCGAGTCCGGTCTCGGGGCACCAATACGCCGCCACAGAATCCTGAACAAACAAACGTAATCAGCGCAGAGATACTGTGCGCGGCACCCTATTAACTAAATCCTCCGGAAGGGGGCGGTATGGCAAAGATGGATGACAAAGACCTGAAAGTCACCGGTACAGCATGGGGTGTCATATTTGCCATATCCCTTTACGGTGGCTTAGCCCGGTACATTATTGACAACAAACGCAACGGCTACCGCTGGAGCTGGCTGGGGGCAATCATGCAGATGATGGTTTCCGGGTTCTCCGGCCTGATGGGTGGGCTGCTTTCTGTGGAACTCAACGCTTCGTTTTATTACACGGTATTTGCTGCCGGTATGTGTGGCGCTATGGGCTCCTTTGCACTGGACTTCTTTTGGTCAAAATTCTCAGGCGGTAAAAAATGACATTAGGCGAAAAACAACGCAAATTCACCCGCATGATTGCGGACTTAATTATCTTCGCGTACGACAACGGCTATGAGCTGACATTCTCAGAGGCATACCGAACACCGGAGCAGGCCGCGTTAAATGCCGAATCCGGCGCCGGAATTAAAAACAGCCTGCATACCCAGCGGCTGGCGGTTGATTTCAACCTGTTCAAGGATGGCAAATACCTGACAGCGTCAAGTGACCATAAATTACTCGGTGAATATTGGGAATCCATCGGTGGTACTTGGGGCGGGCGGTTCAATGACGGGAATCATTACTCGTTAGAGCACAACGGGGTTAAGTGATATGAGCACCGCAACAAAGATATGGCTCGGAGTTTGCGGAACACTGGCTGTCAGCCTGCTGCTTATCCTGCATCTGTATGGTGGTCTGAAAGATAACCACCAGGCACTGAAAGATAAGCACTCTGCATTGACAGCGGTAAATAACATCACCCTATCTGCTGTCGCTATCAATCAGCGTGTGGCTCTCGACAACATCAAAGCCAAACAGACCGAGGGTACAGAGCATGTCAAAGTTAAGACAGTTATCAAAACAGTATTTAAGGGCAGTGAATGCGCTGTTACTCCTGTTCCCGCTGATGCTGTCAGTGAGTTGCACAGATACGCGACCGGAATTAATACCCGCACCGGTGATACCGATTCCGCCACAACTGACCGCTGATTGTGAGCAGGTAGAGATACCGGATGATCTGACGTTCGGCGGCACGGTTGAGTTACTGGCTGATGCAATGAAGTACATTGCCAACTGCAATCACGATAAGCGGGCAATACGGGAAATAGAAGCGGAGAGGGTGAAAAAATAGCCCCTAGTGTCGAGGCTGGAAAGGATGGTGTAGGTATTTATTATTGTCTTCTGTCGGGTTAATCCTAACTGATATATAAATCGCATTCAATATGCAACTTATAAAGTATTTGTAAATTAACAGTGCCTCGCTAAATAGCGGGGCTTTTTTACGAATAACCCCGACAAGGTTAGATAGCTCTTCTCTGATAGGAGGTGATCACTATCTTGACATGCCGGAACAGACGGAAGTGACCAAAGTAACGTAGTGATGCGTGATGATGGTTGCGAACTTATGGAGCGGAAACACTTTTCTGTTTGTAGTAATATCAGGGAAACCATAATACAAGGAGTTAGCAATGAAACAATTTAATGACGAAGTGTATGGCATTCTTAACGCAGCAGAAGCTCACGGCATGGTTGGCTCCTCTATTACTGCAAATAAAATATTGGCCGCAGCCAAAAAGTATTATCAGTCCGGTAGCGAGTCAGACAAAAAAGAAATTGAGGAGAAGCTAATCGCTCTAGGTAAAGAGCCCGGCATTGGCCTCCCTGTGAATTACATGCAATTCGTTAAGTAACAGATGTCAATTTTAGGAACCCGCCGCGCGCGGGTTTTTTATTATCTGCATTTTATAAAACTCTGCAAACGTCGCTTACGAGTGGCGTTGATAGAGATTTATATAGGTGCGGCAGGGTGGCTGTTTCAAGAATCACCGGCCAAATACAAAACGAACCAGTTTATTGTTCTGATTAACAGGAAAAGATATGGCGCTCACAGATAAACAGGAAATGTTTTGTCGTGAGTACCTCGTAGATTTGAACGCTACACAAGCGGCTATTCGTGCGGGGTACAGCGATAAAACCGCACGTTCCCAAGCTAACCGCATGTTGACAAATGTTGACATTGAAAAACGAATTCAGGAATTGATGAATGCCCGCAGTGAGCGATTAGAGATAACGGCTGATTATGTTCTTAATCGACTTGTCGAAATAGACCAAATGGATGTACTGGATATCCTCCACGATGACGGAGGTATTAAGCCTATCCACGAATGGCCTAAAGTTTGGCGCACATCATTAAGCGGCATGGACTTAGCGGAAATGTTTGAGTCTAAAGATGGTGAGCGTGATTTGGTCGGCATTATGAAAAAAATCAAATGGCCTGACAAGGTGAAGAACCTTGAATTACTCGGCAAGCACATATCTGTCCAGGCATTCCGTGAGCAGGTTAAAAACGAGCATGATGTTGTCGGTACTCTCTCTGACCTGATGGACGAACTATCGAGCAAATAACATGAAGCCAGAGCATTTAGCGTTACTGCGTAATAAGCAATGGCGTCTGAATAATCTGTACTGGATCACCGACAAAGAAGGTCGCCCGGTTCGCTTTAAAATGACGCCTGAGCAAAGTGAGTATTTCGAAGGCATCCACAACCGCAACATCATCCTGAAAGCCCGTCAGCTTGGATTCACGACTGAGGTTTGCATCATCCAGCTTGATGCGGCCATATTTGAATCGGCTAAGTGCGCACTGATAGCTCACACCCTACCGGACGCAAAACGCCTGTTCCGGGAGAAAATAAAATACGCGTATGAGCGCCTGCCGGACGAAATCAAAGCAGCCAACCCCGCAAGTAATGATTCTGCCGGTGAACTGGTATTCAGCAAAGGTGGATCAGTGACCGTGTCCGTTTCGTTTCGTGGCGGCACGCTGCGCTATCTGCACGTATCGGAGTTCGGGAAGATATGTGCCAAGCAACCAGAGAAAGCCCGTGAGATTGTCACAGGGGCGTTTGAGGCGGTATCAACGGAATGCTTCACGACGATTGAGAGCACGGCAGAAGGGCGGGCAGGTTATTTCTTTGACTACTGTCAGTTGGCAGAAAAAGCACTGATGCAGGGCAAAGCACTATCTCCGCTGGACTGGAAGTTTTTCTTCTTTTCCTGGTGGAAGAATCCGCAGTACGCAATCGACCCTGTTGAGCAGTTACCGCAGCGCCTGACAGACTATTTCGATGAGCTGTCAGGCAAGTACGGAATCACACTCACCGACCGGCAGAAAGCCTGGTATTACGCCAAAGAGAAAACACTCGGCGACGATATGAAGCGGGAATACCCGTCGATACCGTCAGAGGCATTTCAGCAGTCTGTGGATGGTGCGTATTACGCCAAGCAATTCCGCTGGCTGTACGAGAATAAACGCATTGGCGAAATCCCTGATAACTCACACCTGCCGGTGCATACGTACTGGGATATCGGCGTGGGTGACTCCACTTCAATCTGGTTTGTGCGTGAAGTCGGTGAAGAATTTCACATTGTCGATCACTACTCAAACAGTGGTGAAGGTCTGCGGCATTACATGAAAGTGCTGAAAGACAAAGGCTATGACTATGCCAGCCACAACGGACCGCATGATATCGATAACCGCGAGTTTGGTTCAGACGCGAAATCACGCCGGGAACTGGCGCGGGAAGGGTACGAAATTGACGGACAGATTTATTCAATACGTTTCGAAGTGGTGCCGAAACTGTCAGTTGATGAGGGCATTGAAGCAGTACGCGAAATTCTGCCGCTCTGTGTATTCGATGAGAACAAGTGTGGCGAAGGTATCACCCACCTTGAGGCGTACCGGAAAGAATGGGATGGCAAACGCGGGTGCTGGAAAGATAAACCACTTCACGACTACACATCACACGACGCTGACGGATTCCGTTATTTCGCAGTTAGTCGCCGTAATAAGAAATCTCACTCCGGCATGCTGATTCGTAAACGTTAATGAGGGCAACAATGGAAGTAAACAGAGACAGGCTGTCATTGGCGGTGAATAACGCTATCAGCGCGGTAGCAAGAGCCAGAATGACATACGCAACCGGCGGCATCGGAACCGGAAACACTAAGCGTCCGCGCATCTGGCGTGAGTTTGGTTATCCGGAAGTGCTGACGTTTAATGACTTTTACAACGCCTATGACCGTAACGCTTTGGGCGGTGCAGCGGTGGACCGGTATATTTCCGGCTGCTGGATTGATGTTCCTGAAATATTCGAAGGTGACGAAGAAGCAGACCAGGACGGTTCTACTGACTGGGATAACAAGCTGAACAAGCTGCTTAAATCACACTGGGAGCAGATCAAAGAGGCCGACAAACGCAATCTGGTTGGCCGGTATTCAGGTCTGATTATTCAGTTGCGTGATGGTCGCAAATGGGATGAACCTGTAGACAGAGCTGTGGTTTCCCGCCTGAAAGACAAGGCCATTATCCGCATGATCCCCGCGTGGGAAGAGCAGCTTGATGTGAGACGCTGGAACGAAGACCAAGCCAGCGAGGACTACGGCTATCCGGCACTTTACTCATTTACAGAGTTGCATGTCGGCAAGGAGTCAGACGGCTCTCCAGGGCGAATTATTGATATCCACCCTGACCGCTTAATCATTCTTGCTGAAGGGGCGGCGGACGGAAAATTAACATCCGGCACCCCGTTGCTGCGGAAAGGCTACAACAAGCTTCTTGATGCCGAAAAGGTATCAGGCGGCAGCGCGGAAGGGTTCCTGAAAAACGCCAGTCGTCAGCTAAACTATGCATTCAGCAAAGAAACAGACTTTCAACGCCTGGCTGAAGCATTAGGTACCAATATGGATGGTCTGGCCGATGCGCTTGATGAGCAGGTTCGCAGACTAAACGAGAGCATTGACGCCTCTGTGATGATGCAGGAAGGGACGGCAAGTGTCCTGTCTGTTGCTCCGGCTGATCCAGAACCAACATGGCGAACCGCGCTGGCGGAATTCGCCGCCTCAATCAATATGCCGGTTAAGGTGCTGATTGGTCAGATTACCGGTGAACGGGCATCAACAGAGGACATGAAGGATTGGGCGAGAACGTGCATGTCGCGGCGTACAGGATTTTTGAAATCAGTGATTGAGTCAGTGGTGTCACGACTCTGGACACTCGGCGTTATTGAGCAAAGAGAAGAGATTACCGTCAGCTGGTCTGATTTACTGGCACCGAGTAAGGCTGAGAAAATCGACTCGATGAACAAAGCCGCCGATATCGCTGTTAAAACGCAACAGGCATTCGGTCATTCAGTATTCCAGGAGAACGAAATCAGGGCGCTGGGGGAATATCCGACCCTGACCGAGTTTGAAAGTACTGATCCACCGGAAACCGGCCCCAAAGGAGACCCGTTAACTGATGATAAAGAACCAGAGAACAGGGTCGCCGATAATACCGAGAAATAAGGCAGACCCGACACAGTCAGGAAAGCCCGTCAGAAAGATGTACCGCGACATTGAAAACCGGTACCACGGACTGAAAAAAGCACTCCGCCAACTGTTTGACCTTTCATTCACCGGCAGAGAACGAAATCAGAACTCACTCTACAGCTATATCCTCGCTAAAAACGCACAGAACGAACCGGATTCGCTTATCAGGATTAACGCCGGTGTTTATTCGTATGATCTTGCTGAGCGGCCTGATGAGTACGCGCGGTTCCTTGAGCGACTGCAATCTATTCTGGATGAGTATCTGCTCGAGGGCGGCAATGAAAATCTGTGGGCGTTCAGTCATGTCGCAGCGGAGTATGACCGCGGCACACTGAATGCGTATACCAACCTGTCGTTACAGTCAGAGGTGTATGCATCACAGACCACGCTCACTTACCTGATGTCGCAGCCTGCGTATCAGAACCAGATAGCCGCCGCGTTTATCTCAACGTTCAGCGACTGGAAAGGCATTTCTGATGCCGCACGTGCCGACCTGTCTAACATCATCGGTACATCGATAGCCAGGGGTGTCAATCCGAGAGAAACAGCCAGAATCGTTAGTCAGCGGCTGGATGTCTCAATGAGCAATGCAAAGCGCATAGCTCAGACAGAGCAGGTAGGCGCGTTACGCCGTGCAAACTGGAATGAAACCACATGGGCGAGTGAGCGGCTCGGTTTACGTACCGGCCTGCTGTGGTTATCTGCACTGAAACCAACCACACGCAGTTGGCATGCAGCACGACACGGCAGGGTGTTCACTGTCGAAGAGGTCGAAGCGTTCTATGCCGACGGCGGCAACCGGTTTAACTGCTATTGCGCGACACAGCCTGTATTACTGAATGACGACGGGACGATTTACAACAAAGGCATTACTGACCGGCTGACAGCAGAACGGAAAGCCTGGTCAGACGATGAGGAGGGTAATTAATGGCGCAGTTAATCAATAAGCCAGTTATTAACGGGCTGACGCCGGTTAGCCATAACGGAAAGATTGTTGCGTGTACCGCTGACGGGCGGGTGATTGGCGGATTAATTAGTTGCAGCGTTGATAGCTGCAATCGCGAATTGGTCACAATGACAATCACTGTTGAAGTGGTTGATCGTGACGGAGGCTTGGTTATTGGCGGCTTGCGTGGTGACGAAAAGCAACAAATTGAGAGTGATTTCCACAACAAGTAACTTCAAGAGGCCACTACATGAAGCTTTCGGGTATTCATGTTAAATCGCTGGCTATCAATTCCTCCACTATCTCAACTGAAATCATCGACGGTGACGAGCATATCGTCATTCGCGGCGTTGTGCCTGTTGTTGATGATGTTGTGATGAACGGGGGGCTATATCCGGCCGGCGAAATTAACAAAAGCTTTCAGTCGATGGAGGGGAAACAGTGCCCGTATGGACACCCAAAAATCGGCACAGATTACGTATCGGCTGACACGCCGAGAGCAGTAAACCAGTTTCACATCGGCGCATGGGCTGAGAATGTCCGCAAAGATGGTGAAAGAGTCGTCATGGACGTGAAGGTCAACCGACGTTTCGCGGATGCCACAGAGAAAGGCAAGGAGTTCCTAGCCCGTGTGGATGACATCATTGCCGGTAACAGCAAAGACCCGATCCACGTCTCCACCGGATTGCTGCTACAGCGTGAGCAGAACAAAGGCAAGTTAAAGGGTAAGCCCTATACATGGGTCGCCAGAAACATGCACTTTGACCACATCGCCATTCTTCCGGCGAGTGAGCCGGGAGCAGCCACGCCGGAGGACGGTGTCGGGATGTTCGTCAACGAGGACGGGCAGAAATGCGATATCGAAAATGTCAGCCTGGTTGATGCGGCAAACTGCACTGAATCCGGCATCTTCAACAAAGCGAAGTTCTTCTTCACCAACGGCTCAAATTTCTCTTTCGAGGAGATCTATAAAGCACTGCGCGATGCCCTGAGAGAACAATCATCAGGTGACGACTGGCCTTACCCGGAAATGGTCTGGCCCGACAAATTCATTTACTACAAAACCGGCAAAACCTACCAGCAAAAATACCTCATTGACGACAACGGCGAAGCTGATTTTGTCGGTGAGCCCATTGAAGTTGTGCGCAAGCCAACAGAGTACGAAGTAAAAACCAATAAGGAAAACGACCCGATGAAACAACTCATCACAAACGCGCTGAAGGCAAAAGGCATCGACACAGACGGAAAATCCGATGCTGAGCTGATGGATGCGTACAACCAGATGATCGCCAATGAATCAAAAGGCGAAGAAACGCCGGAAGAGAAGGCGGCGCGTGAGAAAAAAGAGCAGGAAGAAAAGGCTGCAAAAGACAAAGCAACTAACGGAGATATGCAGGCCATGATCACCGCTGCGGTAAACGCTGCCGTCGCCCCGCTTAAGGAGCAGTTAAACGCAAACGCTGATAAAGAAAAATCAGCCATGCGTGAAGCAGTGAAAGCCAAATTCGGCTTCACAGAAACAGCCGTGAATGCGCTGGACGGTGACCCGCTGAAAGAACTGTACGCACAGTGTGCGCCGGTTCAGGGGCTGAATGGTTCATTCCATTCTCAGCAGAACTCTTCCACCTCAGTATCAGAAATGCCGGAGTAAAACGAAATGGCGAACAAAACAAAACGTGTGATTCATGCAGGCGGAATCTTTCCTAACCCGCTGTTAAATCGTGAAGGTGAGGCGTTAGCAGACATTAAGCCCGGCACGGTAGGCTTTTTCGATGGTGGCAAGTTCAAAGCCTCAGTAGATGGTAAAGAGTCGGCAATCCTGTACGTGGCAAACATGGATTATCTGCGCTGCAAAGGTGTAGATGATGACCTGAAAGCTGGTGATTGGGTGGTGGCAATCCAGCCATTGCAGGGATTATTCCTGAACGTCCGCGCTGCTGCCGGTACGTACAAAAAAGGCCAGCCGGTGATTGTTGCCAACGGCCAGATTACAGCGGCCACCGCTGCGGAAGGTGAAGTTGTATTCGCCTATGTCGAAGAAGATTCAGCACTGACCGCTAAGGCGGGTGAGCTGGTTCGCGTTGTGTTCAAGTAAGGAGAACCGAATGTTTTATTTTTCAACCAAAAAAGCGACCGAAACCGGCAACCTTGAAGCAAATACGGCGCAGTTTGGCGAACTGCAGATTGCCCGTGATGCATCCTCGCAGGCTGTTGCTGAGTTCATTATCCGCGCCAATTCACGCGGTAACGGCGCAATCAGAGTTGATGCCGCTAACGCAGTTGATGACATCCGCCGCCTGTATAAAGCATACGACCAGACTGTTCTGTCCGAGTTTCAGCCGAATACCGAGTTTACCCTGCTGAATGACCTGATGGGGCTTTCTCGCTCCGTGCGTCTGGAAGAATCCGTGTATGAATATGCCCGTAAAGGCAGTGGTGGCGTGGCTCATACGTCAATGTCCGGCCAGATTGGTGCGTTGCTTGATGCCGGTGCATTCACCTTTGACGGTACGATGGTGCCTATTCACGATACTGGCTTTAAATTCGGTTTCCGTGACCCAATCTTCGCGAAAGGTTCCGCGCTGGCCTCTTTGTCCGATGCACAGTCTGATTCTGTTGATACTGTCCGCCGCAAGTATGTTGATTTTATCTGGAACGGGTTCCGTGATTCCGAAGGTAATTTCATCAAGTTTGACGGTAAATCATGGAAAGGTCTTCGTGCTGATGAGCGCGTAGCCCAGGTAACACTGACGGTGAACTTTGCCACCGAGCAGGACGGCAAGGTGATCCGCGCAGAAATCATCAAACTGCGTGATGTGCTGAAACTGCAAAACCTGCAATACGGTGAGCAGACCTGGTATGTGTCAGGTGAAATCCTGTCGAATTGGGAAAGCGTATATTTCGACGTTAACCAGACCCGCACCATCCTGGACGAAGTGAAGAAAATCACCGGCATCAAAGACATCAAAGAAGATTACGAGCTGAAAGGCAATGAAATGCTGATCGTGCCGCTGGGTGCCGGTGTTATCGCTCCGATTGTCGGTCAGGCGTTCGGTACTGTTGCTGACCCGCGCCAGTTCTATAACTCAGATTACGTATGGCGCACATGGGGCGCTGCCGGTCTGATGGTTAAGCAGGACATCAGCGGCCACTTCTCGGTTGTTCACGCGAAAGGCGCATAAGGGGGATTTATGGCACTGGTAAAAGTAGTTTCAAATAACTTCTTCGCCGGTGCCGGTTTCCAGCCTGTGGAAGCCGGTAGCCAACTGACAATGTCAGATGAAAGCGCGAAAGAATGGGAAAAGGCCGGTCTGGTTGAGATTATCGCGTCGGGTGATATTGAAGTAGCATCGCCTGGTAACGATGATTCAGAACAGCCAAAGGCAAAACAGAACGGTAAAAAATAATGCAGATAACTCTTGATGACGTAAAGCCGATGACTGCGGAACTCGGGTTTACATTGCCTGATTCTGTGCTATCGCTGTTACTGAGTCAGGTTAATGCAAAGTCCGGATGTCTCGAAGCCAACTACGACGAAACCACGCAGAAATTGTTGCTGATTTACACCGTTGTGCGGCTGGCATCGCTATCTGGCGCACGAAAGATATCATCACAGAGCGCTCCTAACGGGGCGTCCCGTTCCTTCGCATATGATTCTGCAGGTACTGATTATCTGCTGAACCAAATCCGTGCATGGGACAGTGCCGGATGTCTCTCTGATTTGCCGTTGTCGAGCAAAACGGTTGGCTTCTTCGGTGTGGTCGGGGGGTACCAATGAGTTCAGTTGCAAATTGGGCGTATACCTCATGGGCCACACTGTGGCGGCTTGCCGGGAAGGACAGATACGGTAAGCCCGAATTTTCGGAACCTGTCCATTTTCTGTGTGGCTATGGTAGCGAGCTTAAGGGCGGAAAGATTGATATCGGCTCTGAAATCACTATCAAACTGGTGTTCTGGACTGAGTACGCTGATGCGAAGAAAGGTGATTTTATCGCTATCGGAAGGCACTCAGGTGAGCCGGTATCTGCTGGTGCTGACGAAATCAAATTCATCAAACGCGATGAGGATGCATTCGAGCACATAGCGGATGATTACACCCTGATAACGGCGGTGTGATATGGCGGCAAAAATCAGAGGTATCGCAGAGGTCAGCGCCAATATCAATGCACTGGTCGGCAATATCACAGGGCGCAAAGTTACACGCGCAATACAGGCAGCAATGCTGATTGGTGGCGCTCAGGCCACGCTGTTCACGCCTATCGACACATCAACGCTTATCAACTCTCAGTTCCGTGAAATCACAGTGAACGGCACCCGCGTTACCGGCCGCGTTGGGTATTCTGCCAACTATGCGGTATTTGTCCACGACCCGAAAGTTAAGCAGACATTCCGGCGCGCCACTGCGCGAAAAGAGTTCCTCACGCTGGGATTTGAAGAGAGTCGCGATGAGATTGAAGCGGTCATGCATCAGGAGATGCGCATATGATACACGAAGCGTTTGAGCGTTATCTGAACCGCGTCGGCCTGCTGGATGATTTCACTGTTCAGTACCTGACATGGACGGAAGAACCAGAGTCGCGCACACAGCAATATGCTGTTATTCAGCCTGACGGCGGCAGCGGTAGATTTGCTGACCTTGGCGCTGACGACAATGTAATGCTGATTCTGGTATCCGCACAGAACGATCCGGAGCCGGTATTAACCAGGGCGAAAGATATTCTCAGTTTCGTGGCCGAGTTTCCGGATGATTGCGAACTCAACTCAGTTTACAACCTTGGCGGTATGCCGAAGCCAGTACCGACAGAAGAAGGCCGGTTCATCATGCAGTTGGCCTTCCGCTGCACATCCTGAACAAACACACTTCAAACAGGTCGCTTATGCGGCCTTTTTTATTTGCAAATAAAGAGGTTACAACATGGCACAATGCCCTGATGATAAAGGCCTGGTGATGGGTAATGCGGGAATTCTCCGCATCGCGCCCGGCTGCCCTGGTACGGTTCCTGAACAGTCCGTGTTTCTGCGTCTCGGCGCACTGACCAGTAAAGGGCTGGATTACGGTACTGAAACGGTTACTTCCAAAGCAGACGACACAAAAGGGTTGACCGAGGCTATCGTGACCGGTCTGGATTTAACCATTAAGTTTGATGGTGAGCTGAAGCGCAAAGGTGCTGATGGCTCCACGTCTGCTTTTGATATCGCCAAAGAAATCCTTGCTGAAGTCAAGGCCAGCCGTCAGCCGTCATATTGGGTGCAGCTCGACATGAAAGGCGATGGTAGTGATGTGATTCAGGGTTACATGAACTTCACATCATGGTCGATGGAGTTCCCGACCAAAGAGATCGCCACGTATTCCGGTGAACTGAAAGTCGCAGACGCTGACAGCTTTGAGTGGCTGCAGGAAGAAATCGTGGTGCAGAGCATCACCGCCAACCCAGCGACACTGACAGTGAAATCCGGTGAAACTGCAACATTCACGGTCGGATTTACTCCGGTTGATGCGACAAACAAAAATTACGAGGTGGTCAGCGATAAGCCTAATTTTGCCACCGTCAGTAAATTGCTGAATGTCGTCACTGTTACCGGTGTTGCTGCCGGCACCGCGAATATCACTGCCACATCAGAAGATGGCAGCAAAACGGCGAAATGTGTCGTTACAGTCACTGCGGCCTAAATATTACAAAGGGTGTCTCCGGGTGCCCTTGATAATGTTCAGGAGGATATATGACACCGCGTTTAGAATACGGCGAGATGGTGATATCCACTGCCGAAAATGATTATCTGTTCCGCCCGTCACTGGATGCAATGACGCGAATCGGGTCGCCAAAAGAGATAGTGAGCACGTTTACACGATTAAATGGTGCAGAGGTACAGCAAATTATTGCGTCTGCTGTTGACGCTTACGGGGTTGTTCCTGAATGGCTGATAACACTGTTAAATAAGCCGGTGTACGGGCGCAGCGTTCTGTCATCAGCAATGGACGTAATGCAGGCATGTTGTGACGATGACTGTTCTGAGGTTATCGGTGAATGGCGGGTTGGCAAATCCGGCATGGTGTACAGGCATGGCGCTATGCATTACCGCGATATTATCCTGCTGGCGCGCGAGCTAATGACCCACGGCATTATCGGTAAAGCCAAGGTGCGCAAACTACAGCGCAACGAAGGTAAAGACGAATACTCCGACGAGTTCCACGCCGTCGATTACATCAGTGCCGCCCGTGTACATTTCAGCATCACCCGCAGCGAAGCGGAACAACTTACAATGACCGAGTTCGTGATGATGCTGAAAGCGAAATATCCGGACGAGAAAGGCTTCACGAAAGATGAGTATGAGGCCATCACCAAAGCCGACGATGCCCGTAACGATGATCTGATTAAGGGCAAGCGCCGGTTGGTGAGCAGGAAGAGGGCGTGATGAGGCCCCGGAAGGGGCTTTTTACTATGCAGAGGTAAGCAATGAACCAATTAGACATCTACTTAAATCGTGGTGATGTGAAAGACCATCATCAGAAAAAACAACGTTTTAAGCTTGTATACATTGACGAGGTTGTTCATGGCTCATTTCTGATAACCGAGTTCTGCAATGGTGAAGTGAGGCATTACACACAGAAATCAGGTGAACAGCCGGTGCTAAATAACACGCAGCCATACAGTAAAGATGACTCCCTGCACCCATCGTTAGCTGAACACATTCATGCGTTAGCTGTTGGCAATCAGCCTCGATAAAACAGAAAATTCGTTTATTTTTTGTCCTTATCTCCACTGATTTTTACCGTATATTCCTTTATCAGAAAATCCTTGAAGGTTTTCATAATGCCGTCAATGTCTTTTACTGCGTACGCCGGTAGGTCACCTTTGCGGCTATCAATGTGATCTTGAAGTATTTGGACTATCTCAGAGTTCATTGAACGTCCGTTTTCTTCGGCAATTCTTGCTATCTCTTCTCTCATGCCTGCTGGCATACGAACGTTAAACCTGTCCATCTCTTGACTCGGGAATTTCTTAGTCATGGCGCACCTCGTAATTTTAATGAATTAATGATAGCACCAACTTGACATCCAGATAAATGATGATAAATTGGTTCTAGTACCAAATTGGTTTTGGTGCTAAATTGGTCTAAAGGAGATGATACATGAGTAATGAACTACATGAACAGACAAGAAGCAGCCGGTTCACACTGAACCTCCCAGAGCGTATGCGTGCTGAGCTTGAGGAAAAAGCGAAGATGGATTTTTTGTCACTTAACTCCGCAATTATTATGCGGCTGGCTAAGAGCCTGAGAGAGGAGAGAGCTGATGCCTAATAAAAACAAAACCCCAATGGCTGCAACCATCGGGGCTTCGAACACGAATGAGTTAACCAACGAACAGAAGGTAAACACAATGAATACTTTAGCAGTTACCAACCAGAATGTCACCATGTCAAGCCGTGAGATCGCAAAACTCACCGGAAAGCAGCACAACCATATTTGTCGCGATATCCGTACTATTCTGGTTGCGTTACTCGGCGGGAAAGATGCGGACTATACCCGTAATCCAGATTTGGGTTACTTTACAAATCAGCATGTTATGTGCAATCAGTATGATGATAGCAACCCCAATGCGTGGGAATATCACATTACTCGCCGCTATACTGAGATCCTGATTACTGGCTACGATATCAAACGCCGCACCGCTGTCATTGACCGTATGTTCGAGCTGGAATCCGAAAAGCGTCGCGCAACCCCGATTTTGCCAGGCGCAAAAGAACTGGCTCTGATGGTTATTCAGGCAGAGGAAGAAAAAGAGCGCCTCTTGCTGGAAAACCAAGGGTTGGAATCCCAAGTTGAAGAAATGAAGCCTGATGTTGAAGCCCTGACACGCATTGCTAAATCCCAAGGCTCTATGTGCGTGACCGACGCCGCCAAACAGTTACAGGTTAAGCCGAAGTCTCTTTTTGACACCATGAGCCAGCTCAAATGGATTTACCGCCGCCTTGGTACTCCGTGGATTGGTTACCAGGACAAAATCCAGCAGGGGCTTATTGAGCACAAAGTAACGGTGATCACTAAACCGGATGGTGAGGATAAATCTATTCCGCAGGTTCGCGTCACTCCGAAAGGGCTTTCTAAACTGGCAAAACTGTTAACTCAGGGGGCGGCGGCATGAATAACAAACTGACTATTTCAAACATGCCCATTAAGCAGGATACTGCTGGGCGATATTCTCTCAATGATCTGCATAAAGCATCAGGTAACAAAGAGAAAGATAAGCCTGCAAACTGGCTTCGTTCTGAAAAAACTATTGAATTAATTGATGAAATTTTAATTGCTCAAAATCGAGAAGTTAAAGATCCAGCACAAAATCAAGCACCTGTGATGTCGAAAAGTGGTCGCTACGGTGGCACATACGCCTGCAAAGAACTCGTTTACTCTTACGCCATGTGGATCAGCGCAGCATTCTCCCTGAAAGTGATCCGTGCATATGACGCTCTGGTTTCATCAGTAATGCAGAAGAAGCCAAACTTCCGGCAGTCCACAGCGAAAGAACTCACCCCGTTACGCCAGACAGCCGAGCGTCTTATCGCACACGGTGTCGGTAATATCTACCCGGACATCTGGAAGCACGTTCACGCTGAGTTTGGTGTGCAGCACATCAACGAATTGCTGCCGGAGCAAATCCCGCTGGCGATATCGTATCTGGATGCACTCGAAGGTGAGTACATTCCGAAGCAGCAAGAGATTACTGTACAGCATGATTTTAATTTTCCGCTTTCCTGGTGGAATCAATACAAGGTGGCGCTTAAAGCGCGCGGGATTGACGGATTTAGTCACAAAGAGCCGTGCTTTTTCCCGTACAGATTGTTATATGGCGATATCTGCGAATCACCGTCAGCAATCAGTAACCTGCTATCAGCATTAACAGAGGCCGGTTATGACGTAAGTGCTGCACGGTTAGAGCACAGGGCGCATCGTCATTATGCGGAAAGATCTCTCCAGTCATTAAGGAAGCTCAATGATGTCGTTTCTCCTTTCATTGATGGCGGCCTGAGAATGCAGATAAGCGCACCAATCCCAGCCGATTGGCGCTAGCCCCCACAGGCCACGGACGGCCTTGTAATTCAGATCACACGCCGCCTCTTAACTGAGGCTTTTTTCATTGGAGGCAATATGGAAGGTGATAAATCACATCAACGCAGGCTATCAGATCACATTGCTGAGAAAATGAAGCGACAGGTGTCAGAAAGTGCGCCAGAACATAATCGTGACATTCATATTGATTATTGTGTGCCAGATCGATTTATTAACAAAGATAATGGAAAAGCAAAATAACACATGCATTAATATCTGATTGCCTATTTTGCATGAGGATAAATTGTGATTTCTGATGATTTTAAAAACAAATGTGTAGCACCTGTCGCCAGACACGAAGCCGGACACTGGTTAGCAGCTTATCTTTTCGGCTGGGAGCCAAAGGGTATTGCAATCAAGGTTCCGGAGGAGGAAGACAAGCATTACAGTTATGCAATGACTAGCCACCGCGTCAAGATAGGCTCGCTTGATGAGGTCAGAGATTATGCAAGAAAGAGAGTTATCATCCTGTATAGCGGGATGTACGCATCCTCTTTTAATGGTCGAACATTTGACATGAATAAGATACAACGGGAGATTGAACCATCCGGCGCATCTTACTCTGATTTCTGGAAGGCTGAGGAGATTTATTTCTTTTACTACAACACACTGAGCAACCCCAAAAGCTGGAATGATGAATTTCTGCCAATAATTAGAGAAACGGAAAAAATAATCTCTGATAACAATAAATTTTTGAACGCTGTATCTTCAATCATATGCACGATGGCAGGTGATGTAGGACAGACAATCGAGTTAAGTTATGCGGATCTGGAAGCAATATATAAAGAGTCCATGTCTGCATAGTGCTTGTTTTGCTTTTCTTTTCGCTACTCGGTGCTAGCATAAAGAAAACTAATTATTGAGGGTGGGGATGTGAAGAAGGTATTGATTGCAGCTGTGTGCTGCCTGATGTCTGCTGGGGTCATGGCTGGTGATAAACTGAGTAACAAAGAAATAAAATGGTTGCAATCTACAGATCAAGCGAAAACGCTAGCGTGTGATAAGTTTTCAAATGAAGCATATAGCAAGCTACCACCAAAACCAATCATCATATCTAAATCAGTGTTTGATAATAAATCTATTTTTGATAACAGCGTAAGAGTGTGCGGTGTAGCAAAAGTTGACAATGGTAAATCATACTCGATGTCAATTGCAGAAGAAATTGTAATAGACGGGGTAAAAGTTAGCGTACACCATGTTGATGGCTCAGGAAGAGTGGGGAATGGTGGATATGGAGATAGTGAATCATGGGGCTTTGGTTGTAAAAAAGAGATGATGCATGACAATGTCATTTGTTATATAAGCAATGGAGACCTTTACATATATAGGGACAAAATTGGACATACTATTGTGGTAGGAAAAAATCACTTTCCAAACTCAGCCACTCTTTTAAGGGTGAATAAAGACAGCCCTGTTAAATCTGGTGATAAGGGGATGTTCGACCGTAATTTATCGGAGTCGCTAATAAAAAAAATATCTTCAATAGATTCAATTTCAACGAGATATGTCGAATGGCCGTATGAACGAAATATAGATAAAAAAATCAATATGGAGAATTATGACATAGCAATAAATATTCTGGAGAAGATTTTCAGCAATCACAATTAACAACATTTTCAATAAATAACCCTGCCAACCGGCGGGGTTTTTCATTTTAAGGAGCCGGTAAATGGCACAAGTAGGCGAAATCGTATATCAGGTGCAGATGGATGTTGCGCAGTTGCTGACATCTCAGCGTCAGTTAGATCAGCGACTGCGAAGTATGGAAGGCGGATTTGACCGCGCCACGCGTTCAGTTAACGATACTGAAAATGCCATGTTCTCGCTATCAAAGGCCGCTGCTCTGGTTACGTCCGCGCTTTCAGCCGGTGCGATTATTCATGCTGTCGATGAGTGGGGGCAGATGGCGGCGCGGATCAAGATGGCACTCAACTCCGTTGAAGGTGATGTAGAGCGTTACTCAGAAATTCAGAAGCGTTTTCTGGAAGTCAGTAACCGAAATGGTAAGGCTATCGAGACAGTGCAGGGGTTGTACGCTGGTTCTGCAACCTCAATGAAAGAGCTTGGTTACAACACCACGCAGACCGTTGATTACATCGAATCTCTGTCTTCAGCATTCACCGCTAACGCGACCGGCGCACAGCAGACTGAATCCGCAATGGCCTCCCTTAACCGCGCAATGGTGGTCGGTACGCTGAAAGGGAATGACTGGCACGCAGTGCTTAATGCGACGCCGTCAGTGGTGAACGATATCGCTAAAGAAATATCACGTATGCGAGGCGGGATAAAAGTCACTGAGAATGACGTTAAAAAAATGGCAATGGAAGGCGGTA
Organism: Morganella sp. Je.2.23; assembly: GCF_051129855.1. Taxonomy (NCBI): domain Bacteria; kingdom Pseudomonadati; phylum Pseudomonadota; class Gammaproteobacteria; order Enterobacterales; family Morganellaceae; genus Morganella; species Morganella sp. Je.2.23. The sequence continues at coordinate 1,642,656 of NZ_JBCPSQ010000001.1, read as the reverse complement.
TCTCCATGCAGATATTTGCCAACGCCATGATTGCCGCACGCAAAGAAAACAATGCCCTTGCCGATTCAATGGATAACACCGTGGCGGACGGATTTACCAAACTTACCAACTCGGCGAAAGCGTATTACGGTGAATTAAACCAGGCATACGGTGTAACACGGACAATGTCGGCAGCATTCGCTGATATCACCGCGAACTTTGACACCTTTGCAAACATTGCCAATGTGGTTGCTCTTGTTATTGGTGCGCGGCTTGTCGGTGCATTCTCCGCTTCCATTAAAACAAAAATACTTGATGCGGCAGCTTCCGTGAAACAGGCCCAAGCATACGCTGTTACCGCCAAAGATGCTGAGTATGCAGCCACAGCGGAAAGAAGAAAAGCATTTGCGGACAAAGAATCCACTGCTTCTGCGGTTGCTTTGGCTCAAGCAGAATATAACGTTGCAAAAGGAAGTTCGGCAGAGGGGCTTGCTCTTGATAATTTGAATGCCAAGAAGACCATAGCTCGCAATGCATCACTGTTATACACACAAGCTTTAAAAGCGGAAGCCGCAGCGGCGGAGGCAGCGGCGATTGCCGCTCGCAATGCATCAGGGGTTCTCGGTGTTCTTCGTGGCGGGTTGGCATTAATCGGTGGACCGATGGGTGCAGCTATGTTGGCCGGTGCCGCGATCATGTATTTCAGTGAAAGCTCAAAGCAGGCGAAACAGGATGCATCTGATTTTGCCGATTCGCTGGGTGAATTAAGCGGAAAGCTGAAAGAGCTTACGTTTGATGCCCTGAACGGTGCGATCGGTAAAACAACGGAAAATATTGAGGTTCAGGAAGATGCAGTAAAAGACCTGAAAGATGAAATTGCAGACCTGAATTCTGAGTACGACAATGCAACAAGAAAGAATTTCAGTGTGGCCGGTGCTGAGAAAGACAGGGAAAAAATCCTCAACAAAATAAAAATTAAAACAGCAGAGCTTGAGGTCGCCACGAATAAGCTGAATGACATGCAAAACTTTCTTGCTCAGGCTACAGCGGAGGTGAATGCAAGGGTCGGAGAATCAGAAAAAATCTTTGGCGGTGCAACAGATGGCGCTGGCAAGCTTGGAAATATGGTTCAGTGGCTTGCCGGCCAAATGAAGGATGCCGCCAATGAACAGGCAAACCTGAATGCTGAATTATCAAATAGTAACTTCAGATCAGAGGAAGGCGAAAAGTACATTAAGCAACTGAAAGAGCAAAATGAACTTCTTGCCATCACAGATAAACGCGAGAGAGCAATAGCCGCCGAAAAACAGAGGCAGTTAAAGGCCGGGACTCTTGCTGACTCCAAGCAAATGGAGGAGGCGCTGAAACTTGCCGGTACTTATCACGATTTGTCAGAAGCAGACAAAAAGAGAACCAGTGACGGTAAAAAATCAGCAAGTGCAGCGGCCAGCGCAGCAGCAAAAGAAGCCACAGAGGCCGAAAAACTCAAACAGAAGATAACCGATCTGGCAAACGCGACCAAAGTTGCAGAGTTGGAAACTAAAGGTCTTTCCCGAGAGGCAGCTGTTCTTGAGGCTGTTCAAAAACTCGGTAAAAAAGCAACGGCAGCTCAGATAGCCGAAATAACTGAGCTTGCTGGTAAAGAATACGATCTCACACAGAAGATAAAAGACCGCAAAGAAGCCTTTGAGCAGAATCCGCAGGCAAAAGCCGATCAGGATATGAAACTGGCCAGCGAGCAACTTGAGCGACAACTGAAAGGTAATTTGGTTACCGAAGAGCAATATCAGCAACGCAGGGCGGCGATACACGCTGAGTATTCGCGCAAAATATCGGAAGAAACATCAAATGGTCAGGTGAATATTGTCGCTGAGAATCGGGCGAAAATTGACCCAATTCAGGCACTGGCTAACGAAAATGCTCAGAAGCTGGCTCTGATGGAGTCGTACTATCAGGCAGAGCAGGCGTTGCTGAAGCAGTCGCAGCAGGACGGGCAAATCAGCCATGACCAGTATATCGCAGCCAAACAAGCCACGGACGCACAGTATCTGGCGCTGAAAACTGCACAGGATAAACAGTATCAGGAGCAGCAGCTTGCGGCTCAGTGGGAGTTGTTAAGCCAGCAAAGTCTCGGCTATGACATGCTAACATCCGCAGTTGATTCTCTCTCCGGGAATGCGTCCAACGCTATCACCGGCCTTATCACACAAACCATGAGCTGGAGTGACGCTGCGCGGTCGCTGGGTAATACAATGCTTAACAGCGTGGTTAACTCTATCGTTCAGGTCGGCGTGGAGATGGCTAAAAACTTCATCCTCGGCCAGACATTGGGCGTTGCTACTCAGGCGGCGAACGCATCAGCAGCTGTTGCCGGTGGTGCTGCGGCTTTGGCTGCGTGGACTCCAGCAGCTATCGCGGCATCTATCGCAACGATGGGAGCGGCATCCGCGAGTGGTCTCGGTGCGTATACTGCGGCACAGGCGACCGGCGCAGCAACCAGTATCGGAATGAAGGCACTGACGATTGCCGGTGCGCGTAAAGATGGTGGTCCGGTATCTGCCGGTGAAATGTACCGGGTTGGTGAGGGTGGCAAGCCGGAGATATTCAAAGCATCAAACGGCAACCAGTACATGATCCCCGGCGATAACGGTAAAGTCATCAGCAACCGTGATATCGGTGGCGGTCAGGTGCCGGTGACGGTGAATATCAACGACTATTCATCCGGAGGCAGCAGGATTGATGCTCAGGCCAGACAGGACAGCAACGGCATGACCATAGATGTGTTTATCGCGGACATGGACAACAAAGGGCCGATGCATAGCGCCATCACACGAAACACAACAGCATATGCGAGGGTGAGATGATTATCGACTATCCTGACTGGCTTCCTCTGGCACAGAAGTCAGACAAAAACATGACCATCGACACCGGTTACATGACAGATCAGCCACAGGTCGGCGCGCCGATATTCCAGAAACTGACTGATGACCTGAAAGCGGTCTGGAATGTTACCTGGATATTCACGCTGGCGCAGGAGCGGGCATTTGCTCAGTGGCTGCGCCATCCCGATTATCTGGATAACTGCAACAGGTGGTTCCGGATGAAAATTGATATCGGCGGCAGCGGATTGCAGGAGCAGGAATTACATTTCTTGCCATATCCTGTGCAGACCAGCGTTAACGGCGCATCAGTTACATGGACCGGTCAGGTTATCTGCAAAAACCTGCATAACGACGATGATGAATTCGGTGATGTGATTATCGAGTTCCCGCCGCCGTTCGGCAGCTGGCTGGATGTCATTGTCACTGAAACACTGTCACGGTGTAAGGAGGGATAATGCCGACATTGCGTGAGTTCCGCGCACAACGACCAAACCGCATCCTGTACGAAACACTCCAACTATCACACCCATCGTTCGGCGACATTTACCTGATCACTCACCAGATTTTCCCGAAGACACTCGGCGGGATTGAATACCTGCCGTGCAACTTTGAGATGTCTGAGAGTCAGCAAAGTAAAACGCCGATCATCGACGCAAGCGTAAAATTCAGCCGTGTAGCGCATGAGTTTAAGCAGAAGCTGAAAGCATGGCGGTCGTATTCACGGATGGTGCCGGTCGAGGTGACTTACCGGCTGTTTGATGAAGCGGACAAAGGTACGGCAATCGTGCGCTGGAAGCTGTTTGCAAAGGATGTATCACTGGACGCGGAAGCGGTATCAATGACACTTTCGATGACTAATCCGCTGAACAAGAATGTCGGCCGCATTTATGAGCCGCAGGAATGGCCGGGGCTGGAGGCAGTATGACGACAGATGAATTTACAGACAGGGTGATCGGGGTACCGTGGGTTAACCGGGCATGTTCGTTTACTGCGTGTGACTGCTGGGGGCTGGTGACGCTCTATTACCGGCATGTTATCGGTGCTGAAATTCATCACGACAGCGGTTATGAATCAGACAGTGATTTTGTGACCTGTTATCAAAATGAGGTAAATTTCTGGAAGGCGGAAGATCACCCGATAAGTGGCGGGATATTTGTGGCCTATGACGGTTCGATGCCTGTTCATGTCGGCATTGTGCTCGGCGGGATGGTTCTGCACAGCCGTGGTGATAACGGACACGTCCGTCTGGACAGATTGCTGACCATTCAGCGGATTTACAGCAAAGTGGAGTTTATGACTTATGCCGGTAATTGAAATTCAGCGCCTGCCGGGAACACCTAAAGAGAGAGTCGAAGTAAAATCCGGCTCTCTTTTTTTTGACTGGCTGAAAGAGCAGAGTATCAGCAGCGACGTTGTGATCATGGTCAATGGTGTGCAGCTGGCTGATGGTGACAGCCTTGATTTTGTTGTCACTGAATTGCATCACATTCAGGTATTTGACCAGCCGAAAGGCGGAGCCATCGGAGACCTGTTAAGCCCGATATTCAAACTGGTGTCGAAGGTATTTTCTTTTCTGGCGCCGAAAACGCCGTCATTCACATCCGCAGACGCGAACGTTAAAGACAGTCCGAATAACCGGCTCACAGGACAGACTAACGTCGCCAGAACATACCAGGCTCGTCCGGAAATTCACGGACAGGTAAGGGCATACCCTGATCTGATTCAGCAGTCACTGTTTGAGTACATCGACAATAAGAAGAAGGTCACAGAGTGGATGAATTTCGGTATCGGGAAATTTGATATCGAAAACGTGAAATACTCAGAATCCGAATTAACCGCACTGGACGGCGCTAGTTATCAGATATTTCAGCCCGGTGAAAATATCCCTGAGATATTTGAGGGGTTTGAATTTCACGATGTTGATGGTCAGGAAGTGCCGGGGCCGAATGAAAGTGATGAAATACCGCAGTATCAGGCATCGGCGAATGAGGTCATATCCGGTGAGATAAAGGGCGGCGAGGCGATGATTAAAATCGCCAGGCAAGATGAGTTCGATTACTTCTATGACATTATCAAACCGCGCTCAGTATCAATGACCGTAAATGTATCGTATGACACACCAACCGGTAACGTGACAAAAGACATTAAAGTGGATGCTTATCTGGCTGAGGCGAAAAAAACAGACGATGGGTCAATCGTGCTGCCGAAAAAGTATTACGAGTTCTTTTTCACCAACCTTTCCGGTGGTGACCTGGCGACACTGCCGCCGAATGCTGTCGTTAATACCACGAAATTCATTCTGTATGACAACCAGTTTCTGACCGTCGGTCCGTTCTTTTCTCCTATGGAGGGCGGTGAATTATGGGTGCATCTGAATGCGCAACTCGGGGAGGGGAATTGGGCGACGGCGCGTATTGAGTTTTGGAAAGTGGACGATAATAACGATGAAATTTCCGGTACCAGAGAATCATATAATCGTGGGTTCCCGGAAGTATCAAAAACAAAAACCTATTATAAGACTGAGAAATTCACGCCGCGAGGTGGTTATGGACGATATGCATTCCAGCTGACCAGGCTTGAAAACAGCAACGATAGCAGCATTCTCAAGCTTGAAAAAGCGCACATTATCCGCCGCAGGCTCAATGAGAAACATCCTGACGATACCATTGTCCGTGTGACCGTAAGGGCGACAGAGAACCCGACAAGCTCGCGCGAGCGCAAATATAACGCTCTGGTGACACGGCATGTGATCAGCTATGACATGACCAGCCGCAAAGTGGATTACACTGAACGGCCGTCGCGCTCATTTGCTGATGCTGTGACGCATACATGGATGGTTACCGGCAAGCAACCGGAGAACACTATCGACTTGCACGGGCTGTATGAGATTTACGCCGAACTACCTGACAAACGACTCGGGTACTTCGATTACACGTTTGATGATGAAGATGTATCTCTCGGCCAGCGTATTGAGACAATCTGCAACGTGGCGCGGGTGACGGCATTCTTTGATAACGGTGTACTGACATTTTCCCGTGAGGAAGAACGGAAATATCCGGCGGCGGTGTTTAACCGGTCAAATATCACCGGCAATAACTTCCGCATCTCATACGATATGTCTCTGCCGGGCGGGAATGACGGTGTTGAGGTTGAATACGTTAATCCGCGTACCAACAAAAAAACCTATCTGAAGTACCGTATCGAAAATGGCGCAGTGGTGAAGGGTGCAGCAAAAAGTCCGAACAAAATCACCCTGCACGGGTGCCGTAACGAATATCAGGCCACTGACCGCGCATTGCTGGAAATGGATAGACTGATAAGCCAGCGGACAAGCATCAGCCTGCAAACGCTGGCAGACGGTGATTATGTTTACCCCGGAGATATGGTGCTGGTGGCTGACAGCTACGACAGTAACCAGCAGGGCGGACACATCACCGGCAGAAACGGAAATGTGTTCAGCACCAGTGAGCGCATTGAGTTTTCCGGCGAAATGGTGGTGAGAATCACCGATCACCTCGGAAACTCATCCGGAGAATATCCGGCGCAGGTACGGACCGATACGGATAAGGGATTTATTTCCGATATCCCTGACATTCAGCTCAATATCTATGACGGTCACAATGTTCAGTCGCCGTCACGGTACATCATATCAACCGTCACTGAAATGGATGCCATGCGCTGGGTAGTCTCTGACAAGAAACCAGACGCAGACGGCACGTTTTCTATCACCGCAAGCGAGTACTTCGCACCGAAAGCAGACTATAACGTCTGACATAAAATTCAAACCAACAAGCCAGCCATCGTGCTGGCTTTTTTATTGGAAGAAAAGGCACATGGCTACTATCCCTACTCAAAATGCGGTACCAAGCGAAGCAGCTCGCGACCTGAAATTTAACTCAGGAAAAATTGACGAGTTCGTGACATCAAAAGCGCTGGAATATTTTGATCGCTTTGGTGAAAGCCACCTGACCATAGAAGGCATGCGCTGGATGGTCGAGCGGGTTATTGAAACCTTTAAGGTGGATATGAACGAAGCGATCATTGCCGCTGGATATATCCCTATGGATAGCTTCCAGCAGGGCGCGGAAATAACAAAGCGTAATGAGATTCTGCGCGATGAAACCACCGGTGAATATTACCGCTGGGATGGTGATTTACCAAAATCAGTTCCGGCAGGGTCGATACCTGAGTCTGTCGGTGGAGTTGGTGCAGGAAAATGGGTTGGGGTTGGTGATGCCAGTCTGCGATCGGAGATTAACAAAGGAAGATTTAAATATTCAGATGCCGAGTCTGTCTACTACGTTCCTGGATTCGTATTTGATGATACTACCGATAACCGTGATGTTGCATTTTCATACCCTGGCAAGATTTACATTCCTGATGGGGTGACCATCCGGGTTAACTTTCTTCCTTCTGACGATGTGCGAAAATTCGTCGGTGAAGGGAAGTTGATAGTGAAAAATCAGTGGTACGGAAATGATATTATTTTTGATATCGGCCAGGCGACAAATGGTAACAAAAAGTCATTTTCAGGTGCGCTGTATCAGGAGATTCGCGATCAGTCACTCACGACAATCGGCATCGTTGGTGATTCTATTACTGATGGGGCGTGGGGAAAACAAGACTGGAGCTCACCGGCGACAGACGGAACGGCCGCGCGTAATCTTAAATCACCAGTGAATTACAATCACTCTGATAATGGTGGGTCTCATTCATGGGCTGCGCACTGGATGATGCTGCTTAATACGGTGCAGTCACGTTACGGCACGACTCCGATATTCCAGGTGTATAACGCATCGCTGTCAGGGGCTAAATTGTCTGACGGCTGGGGTTACCGAAATTTTGATTACGGATTTTTTGGTAATGAAGCCTATGGCAGTAAACCACCTGAGCTTTGCCTGCTTGCCATGGGCTGGAATGATGCATTTACTGATATTGATACTTACCGTGATCAGATAGATATGTTTGTGCGGAAGGCGTGGGGCTATGGCTGTGCTGTGGCGATTGTTACCGTAAATGACAATGACCCTAACCGGATCGGATTTGAACGAGCCACCAAGAAAGAAATGTGCGGCAGACTCGGTATTGAATACTATGACCTCGGTGAAACTCTGACGGAAAACAGTAATATAAACATGTACAGTCAGAAACTGTACTACGTCAAAGGTGACAAAACATGGGATGATGTTCACCCGCAGGAGCTGGGTCAAATGAGCATGGGCAATGCGATGTTTATGCAGACTCTCGGTGAGAAGTATGTAAGGCATGTGAAGCCGGGTGATGTTATGAACAGTGTGGCGGTAGACCGATACTGGAGTGCGATCACTTATCCGTCAGGGTTGTCTCTTAAGCCAAAATATTCTTCTGTTGGCGGGACTCCGGTGCTGGAAAAAATAAAGTACCTTCCAAGCGTGACAAGCCCAAAAGAAAACGTGACATTTACCACGCTTGTTTACTGTGAGAATGACGGTACGTCTCTCGTGGTTCTGGAACCATGGAATGCGCATACACAGGCCATGGTCGATGCCACTCACATTACAGTTGAAAGCCCTGTCGGAATAACACTGCCTTCATCAGGGGCACACAAAGACAGGAATGACCTAATTAACAGTTTTACCCGCGTGTTATTTGGTTACGCCGCATCGCAATATTTTGGTAAGGAAAGAACGCTCAGTACGTATTGCGGGCAAATGAGAAAAGGACTCAATAAAATAACAATCACATACGGCGGACGCCCTGAACAGGCGTTTTATCCGTGTCTGAAATTTGGTAACGTGCACAGCGACGGGGTGTCAATACCCAATGTGCGTTTGTCAGCAGTTGGAAGTATGACAAAGCCGACATTACTAATGACCAGGTCTCAAAATATTAGTGATGAAATAATTACTGATATTATGAGTGGTGACAGATTGTCATCTGTTCCAAATTCATATCTCTATCCAGGCAGTGTCATTGGAAAATTCAGGTCTGCCAGCGGAATGAAAAAGAACTGCTACGCCGCTCTTAATTATGACCCCTTGCTAAATACTGGTGTACTTGTTGGATGCGCTTCTGATGGAAGGCTGGCAATAGGAACATGGAATAAAGGCGAGCCAACAGACTGGCTGTTTTTATCCGGTTCTACAGATTTTGAGTCAAAACCTTTTGTAGTTTGGATTTATTCATCCGTATCGAATAGCAAGTATTCATTTATGGTTAAAACAGATGATGGCAGGATTAATTCAGCTGCTTTTTACTCATCCGTGGAAACATCGGGATATGTTGGCGTGTTCAACCGAGGAGCCGGTGATTCCATTGTCGAGTTTGATTTTGAATTAATCACCACAAAGGTGTGATTTACTCCTTCTCATACTCAAACCCGCGCGGAAACCTTTTCCCGATCTCCCTGTAGTGCTCCAGTCTCTCTCTGAAGTACGGGCGTAAATGCTCGGGCTGCTGTTTTTCTGTTTCGTACAGATCATACGGCAGTCCGAGTCTTTCTTTGTACGCGATACCGGATGCGGCTAAATCGGCATTAATTTTGTCTTTTTCGTCTTGGGGGAGGTTAGCGATATTGTGCATGTTGGTTACCTGTTACTTTGAGATTTCATCAATATAGTCAGCGAACCACTGCATCATATTTCTGCGCTGATCAAGGTATTCGGCATGGTTATAGATGCCGCGTATTGCGTTACGGTCAACGTGAGCAAGCTGGCGCTCTATCAGGTCACGGTCAAATCCGTTTTCATTAAGTATAGTGCTGAACTGGTGCCGGAATCCGTGACCGCTTGCTATTCCGTCAAAACCTATTTGCCGGATCACCAGTAATACAGCATTTTCACTTATTGGCTTTCTTTTATCATTTCTTCCGGGGAAAACAAGGTCTGACATTCCTGATGTCATAGGCTTGATTTGCTCCATCAGCGCGAATACCTGATTTGACATCGGTACGACATGTGGCTTTCTGCTTTTCATCACTTCGGAAGATATGGTGATCACCTTGTTTTCAAAATCGACGTCTGACCATTGCATAGACCGGAGTTCTTTGGTTCTCAGCGCCGTGTATTGCAAAACCTGTGTGGCTATCTTGCTGATGGTACTGCCGGAGAAAGTCGATAGCGCTTTGTTAAAGGCGGGTATCTGTTCTTTGGTGAGGAATGGGTAGTGCTTTTTCCGGTACCCGCGTTCGGCATCAACTAGGTCTGGCGCAGGGTTGTATTTAGATCGCCCTGTTATAACCGCATACCGGAATACCTCCCCGCAGCGACGGCGGGCTTTGCTCGCTCTTTCCATTGCGCCACGGCTCTCGAAGTGGCGTATCACGTCTACAACACGTAGTGGATCCATTGATGCAATGTCTTCTCCGCCGATAATCGGCAAGACATCATCATTAAACATGGATAACATTTCTTTTCTGTAACCGGCAGACCAGACCTCTTTTTTAAACTCGTACCACTCACGGAAAACGCGTTCAAAAGTTATGATGCTTTCTTCTTGTGATGCTTCTTTCTTTGTTTCCAGCGATCCGCCGGTGGCAAGGATTGATTTTGCTGAGGCGTGAAGCTTACGGGCTTCTATTAATGACATTTCCGGATACGAGCCGATGACATGAGTTTGCTCTTTACCGTCTTTGCGATACCGGAAACGCCAGATTTTCCCGCCACCTTTTGAGATAAAAAGAAATAGACCGCCGCTATCTGACAATCGATATGACTTTTCTTTCGGCTTGGCCGCTTCTATCTGTTTTATTGTCAGCATGTGGGCACCTTTGGTTTGATTCTGTTTTGATGCCCACAAATATGCCCGCAAAATTATGGTTCAGTCAAGTAACGTGCGGTTATGTCTGGTAACAGTGAATTCGGTGAAGTGCTGATTTTTCAAGGGAGATTGGTAACGGAGGGTAATGCGAGGTTATTCGGTCTTGGTGTCCCCTGCAGGAATCGAACCTGCAATTAGCCCTTAGGAGGGGCTTGTTATATCCATTTAACTAAGAGGACATGATGCCCGGCTGTATAGCCGGATTTACGGCGGGTCATATGTTACCGCTCAACCCCGTATTCTATCAAGTCTTTATTTCCGCTTTGTTTTTTCCGGTTTCCGGTTACTGGTGTATTTTTTGCCGGATACATCTGTTCAGGGTGTACAGATTATGTACATTCTTTGCGGAATGCCGGGGAACGGACGGTTCTCCCGGCTATCTTTTGGTAACCTGTTGTTTTAGCCACTGAATAAAAATATCTGCTTTCGGGTTACGCTTGTCGCCGAGCATCGCAAAATAATATCGCTGCCGGCATGTCAGTGAAATGTCCCCGAAAGGCATCACCAGCATTTTGCTCCTAATACGTTTTTCTACCAGTTGCTTACGTCCCATCGCGACACCGGCATGATTCATCGCGGCCACAATTGCCAGGTCTGAACGATCAAAACAGAGATTACGCCGGTGAGGGAATAAATCAGGCTGATAGTGTTCACTCCATGCTTTCCATTCGTCGTAATCGGAGTTACTGCTCCATGCCTGGCGGTCATGTAATAACATGCAGTTCCTGAGCTGATGAAGATTGTTATGCAGATCATAACGCTCTGCATATTCGGGGCTGCATACCGGCACAATGGATTCTGACATCAAATCTTCGCAATAGAGATTCGGTCTTGACATATCATCGTAATAAATTGCGATATCAATACCATAGCCGCGAAAATTAACCTCGTCATTACCTGTTAACAGGTTCAGCTGAATAGCGGGGTACTGCTCTGTAAAATCCGCTATGCCCGGAATCAGCCAGCATTGTGCGAGTGACGGGCGGGAATAAACGGTTAATTCACCGGAGATTTCCTGAGTCTTGATATCAATAATTTCCTGGTTGATATCATCCAGGTTTTTTCGTAAGGCCCAGTATATACGCTCACCATCTGACGTGAGTTCAATACGGCGGTGAAAACGTTCAAATAACCGGAAGCCCAGTTCGCTTTCAAGCATATTGATGCGGTGACTGACCGCACCGGGTGTCAGCGCCAGTTCCTGTGCTGCCAGTGCAAATGAGCTGTGCCGTGCCGCAGCTTCAAACGTATGCAGGCGTGATAACTGATGACTCGATACCCGTTTGTTTCGCCGCAGGAATCCTGATGGTTCATACGGATTCATATTCGATGTCATATCATCTCTCTTTTTTATTATGCGGACGTATTTTTCATAAAGAATACCGCGCTTAAGATGAATTGATATGATGCAATTCACGAAAAAATTACTTAATTTGACGAATATCACGCATTTGGATTAACTGAGCTAACCCAACGCCCCGCTTTCATCGTTTGTCACCCCTGAATATTTATTATCCAATAAAACCACAACAACAATACAGTCAGGGGTAGGATATGGACTCTACAATGTGGATGATCGGTACGCTGGTTTTCAGTATCTTGCTGATCATTATTTCAATTATTAAATTTAAGTTTCACCCGTTTTTAGCACTGCTGCTCACCAGCTTTTTTGTCGGGATCGCCATGAAAATGAATCCGCTGGAGATGGTCAGTGCCATCGAAGACGGGATTGGCGGGACACTCGGATTTTTGGCGGCGATTATCGGACTGGGAACGATACTCGGAAAGATGATGGAAATATCCGGCGCTGCCGAGCGAATCGGGATTACGCTGGAAAAATGCCGCTGGTTAAGCCCCGATGTCACCATGATCCTTATCGGTCTTATCTGTGGTATCACGCTGTTTGTCGAGGTCGGGGTTGTATTGCTTATCCCGCTGGCGTTTTCGATCGCCAAAAAAACAAATACGTCATTATTAAAACTGGCGATTCCGTTATGCACCGCGCTGATGGCCGTGCACTGTATTATTCCGCCGCACCCGGCGGCGTTGTTTGTCACGAATGAACTCGGTGCGGATATCGGAACGGTGATTGTGGCCGGGTTAGCTGTGGGGTTGGTTGCATCGCTGATTGGCGGGCCGTTGTTCCTGAAATTCCTTGGCGATCGTTTACCGTTCAAGGTCGTACCGGCTGCGTTTGCTGACCTGAAGGTACGTGAAGAAAAAGACTTACCGTCATTAGGTGCATCGTTATTTACGGTTCTGCTGCCGATTGTGCTCATGCTGGTTAAAACAACCGCAGATCTGAACATGAGTAAAGATAATCCGTTACTCACCTTTTTACAGTTTATCGGTAATCCGATAACCGCCATGTTTATCGCTGCGTTTGCCGCTTATTACATGCTGGGTATCCGCCGCAATATGGGAATGAGCGTTCTGCTCAGTAAGACGGAAGAGAGCTTTAGCTCGATTGCAAATATCTTATTAATCATCGGGGCCGGTGGTGCATTCAACGGCATCCTGAAAGGCAGCGGACTGAGTGATTCTCTGGCACTGGTGTTGTCCGGTATCGATATGCACCCGATTTTACTGGCCTGGCTGGTGGCTATTATTCTTCATGCCGCAGTCGGCTCTGCCACTGTCGCCATGATGGGCGCAACCGCGATTGTGGCTCCGCTGATGCCGCTGTATCCCCATATCAGCCCTGAAATTATGACCCTGGCTATCGGCTCCGGGGCAATCGGCTGCACCATCGTGACCGATTCCTTATTCTGGCTGGTGAAACAATATTGTAATGCCACGCTGGCTGAAACATTCCGTTATTACAGTGTTGCCACGCTGATTGCGTCAGTTGTCGCGCTGGCAGGTACCTTTGCACTTTCATTTGTGATTTAAAAGAGACTAATGATGACTCAGATTAATATTGAAAAGCTTATTGCTGATTACCCTTTGGTACAGGAACTGATTGATTTAAAACCGGTTACATGGTTTAACCCTGATGTGACCACCACAGAGGCCGGTTTACCGTACGTGGGATTGACGCTCGACGATGTAAAAGATGCGGAAGCCCGCTTAAACCGCTTTGCACCGTATCTGATGAAAGCATTTCCTGAAACGCAGGCTATGAAAGGCATTATTGAGTCTGACACAGTCGCGATTCCTGATATGCAGGCCGCTCTTGAGGCGCGTTATCAGACACCGGTAGCCGGAAAAATGTTTCTTAAGAAAGACAGCCATCTGCCGATTTCCGGCTCGATAAAAGCGCGCGGCGGTATCTATGAAGTGCTTACCCATGCGGAAAAATTAGCGCTGGAAGCAGGGTTACTGTCAACCGGTGATGATTATGCGGTGTTATTCTCCGAAAAATTCCGGCAGTTTTTCAGTCAATATCGTATTGCCGTCGGGTCAACGGGTAACTTAGGGATGTCCATCGGTATTATGAGTGCAAAACTTGGCTTCAGTGTCAGTGTGCACATGTCTGCCGATGCCAGACAATGGAAAAAAGATAAATTACGTTCTCATGGTGTGAATGTTGTTGAATATGAACAGGATTACAGCATTGCGGTGGAGCAGGGGCGCAAAGAGGCAGAAAAAGATCCATCCTGTTTCTTTATCGATGATGAAAACTCCGTCACGCTCTTTTTAGGTTATGCGGTTGCGGGTCTGCGGCTGAAAAAACAATTTGCTGAAAAGGGAATGACAGTCGATGAACAGCATCCGCTGTTTGTGTATTTACCCTGCGGTGTCGGCGGAGGCCCCGGCGGTGTTGCGTTCGGGTTAAAACTGGCATTTGGTGATGCGGTGCATTGCCTGTTTGCTGAACCGACACACTCGCCGTGCATGCTGCTCGGGGTGCATACCGGTCTTCATGATGCAATCTCGGTTCAGGAAATCGGCATTGACAATATTACCGCTGCTGATGGCCTCGCGGTCGGCCGGGCATCAGGATTTGTCGGCCGGGCAATGGAACGGCTGCTCGACGGGTATTATACGATTGACGACGCAGAAATGTATAACCTGTTGGGGTTACTTGATCAGACCGAAGCGATCAGGCTGGAGCCTTCTGCTTTAGCGGGTATGCCGGGGTGTGTGCATGTGACCCGGAATGAAGCGTATTTACAGGCTAACGCGCTGACACCGGAAGTGATGGCAAATGCCACGCATCTGGTCTGGGCCACCGGCGGCGGAATGGTTCCTGAGGACGAAATGGAGAAATACTTATCTCAGGCCAAAAGCAACTGATAACGTGGTGATAGTCTGAACAGACCGGAACCGGTGCTATAAATGCCGGTTCCGGTATCCGGTGATTATTTCCGGCTCATTTCCTGTGATTTTTCGATCGCGCTGCGGACACCGGCGATAACGGACTGACGCAGACCGGTTTCCTCCAGTTTTATCACCGCTTCAATCGTGGTACCGCCGGGAGAGCAGACCATATCTTTCAGTTCACCCGGATGTTTACCGGTTTCCAGCACCATTTTGGCAGATCCCATCACGGTTTGTGCCGCAAACTCATAGGCCTGTTTGCGCGGCATACCACCTGCCACTGCCGCATCGGCCATCGCTTCAATAAACATAAAAACATAAGCGGGAGCGGAGCCGCTGACGCCGATCACGGCATCAATCAGTGATTCGGGAACCCGTTCGGCACGGCCGAAACTGCGGCACAGCGACATAACCAGCTCAGTTTCTTCATCAGACAGAAAAGCATTGACGGTGACTGATGTCATACCTGCATTGACCAGAGCGGGGGTGTTCGGCATCAGGCGGACAACTTTGGCCTGTGACGGCAGAGCAGCTTCCAGGGTTTCCAGTGTGACACCGGCGGCCATCGAAACAATAAGGGTATTCTGTTTCAGGCAGGGCGAAATATCCCGTAATACGCCGGGTACGGCATACGGTTTTACACCTATAAAAATAATATCGGATTGTTCCGCTACACGCTGAGCGTGCGATTCACCATGAACACCGAATTCCTGAGCCACACGGTCAGTACTGGCCGGGCTGTGGTTATGCACAAAAACAGTATCAGGGCTGATAATTTTTCCTGAAATCAGGCCATTAAGGATTGCTTTTCCCATATTTCCGCAACCAATAAATCCGATTTTTTTATTCATGATGGCTCCTGTATTGCCTGTAAAGACTGACCGGAAGAGCAGGATACCACTCTGCGCCGCCGGGGTAACCCGGTAATTTAGGCATGATTTACATACACAAATATACAAAATCCGGGTAATATTGACCTATTATAGATACGTGAAAGTGTAAAATTTGCTCACGTTTTGGCATGGAGAATCATATGAAGTATCAGGTTAGTGGCCTGACACTTGCTGCGGTGCTGCTGATTGGCGGGTGCGCAAGTTCGGATCAGACATCGGGAACGCGCAGTGATCCGCTTGAAGGGTTTAACCGCACAATGTTCGATTTTAACTATAATGTGCTGGATCCTTATGTGCTCAGACCTGTTGCGATGGCGTGGCGTGATTATGTGCCGGAACCGGCACGAAACGGTACCATCAACTTCCTCGGCAATCTCGAAGAACCGGCCAGTATGGTCAACAATTTTCTGCGCGGTGATTTTTATCAGGGATTCAAGCATTTTAACCGCTTTTTCCTGAATACAGTCTTCGGACTGGGCGGCTTGATTGATGTTGCGTCGATGGCGAACCCTGAGCTGGCAAAAACAGAACCTGCCCGTTTTGGTAATACCTTAGGAAACTACGGCGTCGGGTACGGGCCTTATGTGGTTATCCCTGGCTATGGCGGCTGGACTCCGCGTGTGGATGGTGGTGACTGGCTGGATACCACGTATCCGATGCTGAGTTATCTGACTATCTGGATGGGGGTCGGTAAATGGGCTATCGAAGGTATTGATAACCGTGCACAGGCACTGGATGCGGAAGGTGTGCTGCATAATTCCAGCGATCCGTATCTGATGATGCGTGAAGCCTATTTCCAGCGTAACGATTTCCTGGCGTCAGGCGGAGAACTGAAGGTACAGGAAAACCCGAACGCGGCAGCGATTGCGGATGATTTGGATTCTATCGACAGCGAATAATGTGCCGGTACAGATACAGATACAGATAAAGAAAAAGTTCTGGTCAGTGACCAGAACTTTTTTTATGTACGCAACCGGGAAAAATCAGAAGCTGTAGTTAAAGTTAACGCCGTATAACCAGGCTTTACCGGAGGAGCTGAATTCGTAATTAGGTAATTTAGCTGCGACTGGACCTAATTCTTTCTTCTGTTCATCACTGAGCAGAGATTCTGAAATATTAACTTTGCGTCCGTGCATATAGGCAACACCGACATCAACCGAGGTATCTTTGTTGAAAGCGTAGGTTGAACCCAGGCTGAACCAGATACGATCCTGATCTGGGATAGAGATGGAACGGTTATTCGCCGGTACAGGACTGTCATCAAAGGCAATACCGCCACGGAAAGTCCAGTTATCGTCATGATAGTAGGTGGTACCTAATGCGACACGGTAGGCATTACTAAAACCTTCATGCTTTGTAAATAATGCTTTTCCGCCCGGGTTATCTTTAGGTACTGCTCTCAGCTCTTTAAATTCACTCCAGCCGGTATAGGCCAAGGTATAGTGTACGGCCCATTTTGGTGCAACACGGTGATAAGCAGAAAATTCCCATATGTCAGGGAGGTTAAGATCAAGTTTTCCTTTTCCGCTCGAACCAATTAATGGTAGGTCATTCGTATAGTCGCCATCCTTAAATTTCACTTTCACTTTTGAGCGATATGTCAAGCTGAGACGATTATCCTTGTCCAGCTCATATAGCATACCGGCATTCCAGCCGTAGCCCCAGCCATCACCTTTCAGGGTTGATGCATTTGTATTTGCCGGCAGGGCAGGGAAATGCGGATTAATGAGTGGCGCCATCGGGCCAAGTTCACCGATATGACGGGAAATCTCGGCATCAGCATAAACTGCATTTAGACCCAGGCCGAAACTGAAATTGTCATTCAGACGATAAGCACCAGCCATATTAAAATTAACAGTCTTCAGGTCTGTTTTTCCGCCAATCAGGCCGGCTGCATAGTCATCTTTAAATTCTGTTGCCAGACCAAAGTTTGAGGTAGCAGATGCACCAAAAAACCATTTTTCATTGATTGGAGTAATAAAATGCAGGTTCGGGACAACTGCGCTTGGTGCAATATCTTTGGCATCAGTGCTGTTGCCGGTCAGCGGGGATTTTCCGCTGATATCTACTGACGGGTTGATCAGGATCGCACCGGCGGACATGGACGGACGATCAAATAATGTCATTGCTGCCGGGTTGCGGCTGCCGACACTGGCATCATCTGCCACGGCACCTTCCCCTGAAAACGCACGTCCGAGTGCAGACGTGGAATATTCATTTAATTGAAAACCCGCAGCAAAAGCGTGTGTTGCTGTTAATGAAACTGCCACTGCCAATGCTGAACGAGTGAACAGGTTTTTCTGGTTCATGACCAAAACCCTCTTGTTTATTTTGTTTATGTACTACTTTGGTAGTCAGAAGTAGCGCTGGATTGTATGTTTGCTTGTGGATATGACAAATCAGACCAGTTGAGAGAGTATAGAATCAGAACACTTAAATGTTATTTTTTTGTACTGAAATAAGCGGATTGAGATGCAAAAATGCGATTTAGATTACAATATTTTAACATTTATGGTTTTTTTAAGGCCGAAAAGTGGCTTTAGCCCGAGTAGATCAAACATTAGATTGAATTATTATGGTTTACTTTGATAAATGGTATGATTCAGTACTAATACTGCAGGCTATTTTTAACTAACGGGAGACTGAAATGGCTGACGAAAAAAAACTGTGCAGCGCAGAAGAAACCTCAGCATGCTGCTGTGTGGATGTAGGCACTATTATTGATAACGAAAGCTGCACCTCTTCTTTCGAGCGCGTATTTGCATCTAAAGCCGATGCTGAGCAGATGATGGCAACACTGACTGCCAAAGCAAATGCAGCTGCATCTGAACCATGCAAAATCCACAGCGAATATAAAGAAACGGCTGACGGCGTTGAGCTGAAAGCGGATTTCACTTTCAGCTGCCAGGCTGAAACATTGATCTTTGAACTGGGTCTGCGTTAATTCATCAGAATAATACGCAAACTGAATTCAGGCCTCCGGTAAATACGGGGGCCTTTTTTATTACCTTCTGCTATACAAAAAGTTTATTTCCCTGAGCAACCTCGCACTTTTCAGTTATTCACATTGCGTGAATGCAACATGATGTTAACAATATCATCAGGTCAGACCACCGGCGGTTCGTGATAACCTCTCATCATGTAAGGATGAACGAATGAAGCAGGCACAGGCAGAGCGTATTGCAATTGTTGACGGATTACGGACACCGTTTGCCCGTCAGTCCACGGTATACCGTGATATTCCTGCGGTTGAACTGGGCCGGGCTGTGGTGCAGGAACTTCTTTTCCGTCAGTCATTTCCGGCAGAACTGGTTGATCTTGTCGTTTTCGGTCAGGTGATACAAATGCCTGCCGCACCCAATATCGCCCGCGAAATTGTTCTCAGTGCCGGATTGCCGGTGACAACGGATGCGTACTCGGTGACCCGTGCCTGCGCCACCAGTTTTCAGGCGATTGCCAATGCGGCGCAGGCAATACAATGCGGGCAGAGTCAGATTGCGGTGGCGGGCGGGGCGGACTCGGCGTCTGTCCTGCCGATTGGCGTGTCACGTAAACTGGCAGGGGTATTACTGGATCTCAGTAAAGCCCGGTCAGTCTCTCAGAAGCTCCGGTTACTGGCGGCTCTGCGGCCGCGGGACCTCCTGCCTGTGGCTCCGGCGGTGGCTGAATATTCCACTGGTCTGCGTATGGGCGATACTGCTGAGCAGATGGCGAAGCGTTACCATATCAGCCGTGAAGCGCAGGATGCGTTTGCGCATCAGTCACATCTGGCTGCCACACAGGCGTGGACATCCGGTGTGCTGCGCGATGAAGTGATGATCGCCCGTTTTCCGCCGTTCAGTCAGGTCTGTGAAGAAGACAATACATTACGGAAAAATTCGCTGGCCGGCAGTTATGCCCAACTGAAACCGGCATTTGATAAACGCCACGGCACAGTCACCGCAGCAAACAGCACGCCACTGACAGACGGTGCGGCCGCTGTGCTGATGATGACAGAAACCAGAGCCCGGGAACTCGGGCTGACCCCGCTGGGGTTTCTGCGCAGCTATGCATTTACGGGCAATACCGTTCAGGAAGATATGCTGCTGGGACCATCTTATGCCGCACCGGAAGCTCTCTATCGTGCCGGGCTGACATTATCTGACCTGACGCTGATTGATATGCATGAAGCCTTTGCCGCTCAGGTTCTGACTAACCTGCATTGCTTTGCCAGCGGGGACTTTGCCCGTGAAAAACTTAACCGGACATCGGCAATTGGTGAAGTGGACCCGGCGCGGTTTAATGTGCTCGGCGGATCGATTGCTTACGGACACCCTTTTGCGGCAACCGGTGCCCGGATGGTGACACAGACACTGCGGGAACTGAAGCGGCGGGGTGGCGGTTTTGCAATGACTACGGCTTGCGCCGCGGGCGGTCTTGGTGTGGCGATGATCTGGGAAACGGAATAAGACGGGAGACTGATGATGACACAGCATGATGAAACACCTTCTGCTTTCCGCCTGACAGTGCGTCCGGATCACACCGGCGTTATCACCATTGATGTCCCCGGTGAGAAAGTAAATACCCTGAAGGCTGAATTCGCTGAACAGTTCGAAGCGGTGCTGCGGGATGCCCGCAAAATTCCGGGACTGCGGGCGATGGTGATTATCTCCGGCAAGCCGGATACCTTTATTGCCGGGGCGGATATTCATATGATTGCCGGGTGTACTGAGGCTTCACAGGCTCAGGCGCTTTCTGAATCCGGGCAACGGTTATTTAATCTGATTGAAAATTATCCGCTGCCGGTTGTTGCCGCTATTCACGGCAGTTGTCTCGGAGGCGGGCTGGAACTGGCTATGGCCTGCCGCAGTCGTGTTGTCTCCGACAGCGATAAAACCCGGCTCGGTCTGCCGGAAGTTCAGCTGGGGCTGTTGCCCGGTTCCGGCGGTACACAGCGTCTTCCTGCACTGATCGGGCTGACGGCGGCTCTGGATATGATGCTGACCGGGCGGCAGTTGCGGGCAAAACAAGCCGTTAAAATACGGCTGGCCGATGATATTGTACCGCCGGAAATTTTACTGGAAACAGCGGTTGCCCGCGCATTGTCGGCAAATCCGGCACAGCGTGCTCCGGTGCCGTTCCGGCAAAAAATAATGAAAATGAAAGGGATACGGGATATCCTTTTCCGTATAATCCGCAAACAGGTTCGCCGCCGTACCCGCGGGCACTATCCGGCGGCTGAGCAAATTATTGATGTGGTACAGTGCGGACAGGAAAAAGGGCGGGATGCCGGGTTTAACGCCGAGGCGGCTGCATTTGGTAAACTGGCGGTCACACCGGTATCCGGCGCACTCCGCCATCTCTTTTTTGCCTCAACAGCGCTGAAAAAAGATATAGCGGATGGCGTAAAACCAGCAGAATTACACCATGTGGCAGTGCTGGGTGGCGGGCTGATGGGCGCCGGAATAGCCGCAATCACCTGCCAGCGTGCCGGGTTGCCGGTCAGAATTAAAGATGTTTCACAGGAGGGAGTCAGTAAAGCACTGGCCTTTTTCTGGCAGCATCTGAGCAGGCAGGTGAAACGCAGACGTCTTTCCCCGCGTGAGCGGACACAACTGATGCACGGAATGACCGGCACCACGGATTACAGAGGATTTCACCGTATTGATTTTGTGGCGGAAGCGGTTTTTGAATCCCTGTCACTCAAACAGCAAATGATCGCGGAAACAGAAGCCGTGACACCTCCGGATACTATTTTTGCCTCGAATACCTCGTCACTGCCCATTCGTGATATTGCCGCAAAGGCGTCACGACCTGAGAAAATCATCGGACTGCACTATTTCAGCCCGGCCGAAAAAATGCCGCTGGCGGAAATTATTCCTCATGAGGGCACCGATGCGGTAACACTGGCGACCACATTGCAACTGGCGCGAAAACAGGGAAAAACAGCGATTGTGGTCGGTGATAAAGCAGGATTTTATGTCAACCGCATCCTGGCGCCGTATATTACGGAAGCTCTGCATTGTCTGGTTGAAGGTGAACCGGCAGAAAAAATCGACAAGGCTCTGACAGGTTTCGGCTTTCCGTTAGGGCCGGTAGCACTGCTGGATGAAGTGGGGATCGATGTCGGCACCAAAATTATGCCGGTACTGGAGACCGCATTTGGTGAGCGGTTTGCACTGCCGCCGCAGCTGGATGCCCTTTTCCGCGATAACCGTCTGGGGAAGAAAAACAAACGCGGTTTTTATGATTACACACCAGTACCGTGGTGGAAACGCTGTGGCCGGAAGACACCGCGTAAAGCTGACAAACAGATCTATCCGCTGCTGGGTATTACCGTGCGGGAACGCCTGACACCACAGGAAATCACAGAGCGCTGCCTGATGATGATGCTCAATGAAGCCGTGAGGGCACTGGATGAACAGGTTATCCGTTCCCCGGCAGACGGCGATATCGGCGCGGTCTTCGGTATCGGTTTTCCGCCGTTCCTTGGCGGGCCGTTTTACTATATGGACAGCCTGTCCGCCGCCGTTATGACAGAAAAACTGACAGCACTGGCTGCCCGTTACGGTGATCGTTTCATGCCGTGTGAGGCGTTACAGCAACGTGCAGCGGATAAGCGCCGGTTTTACTGAGAAATTACGGTGAGACGGCAGTGAATTGTTTTATTTTTCTGAACAGGTTCTGAACAAAATTCAGGTTTATCTCTGTGCTGAATCATTTTAATTATGATTAATTTGAGGCAGAATGCCTCTCATCTCCCCTGACGGGGACGCAGAAATAACGATAATTTTAAACAGATCATTCTTTGATGTGATACGGCCCGAGGATTCAGATATGACCGTATCCGTCCTGTTCAGACGGTGACATATGCAAGTATTTATTATGCGACATGGCGATGCTGCTTTGCAGGCTGCCAGTGATTCAGTACGACCCCTTACCGGTAAAGGGATAACCGATTCCCGCAGCATGGCAAAATGGCTTGCCGGGCAGGATATCCTGACAGATACCGTTCTGGTCAGTCCGTATCTGCGGGCAGAGCAGACACTGACCGAAATTCGTGATGATCTCAATTTACCGGCGCAGGAAGAGGTAATGCCGGGACTGACTCCTTCAGGAAATGCGGAAAGCGTGGCGGATTATATCCGCTATCTGGCGGAGGAAGGACGCAAAGGGGTGCTGGTGGTATCGCATCTGCCGCTGGTCGGTTACCTGGTGGCGGCATTGTGTCCGCAGGAGACGGCACCGATGTTTGCAACATCCTCTGTTGCCTGTATCGAGCTGGATAATAACGGACGCGGCACACTGCTCTGGCACCGCGGTCCCGGACAGACTGACTGATTACTCGCGCCGGGCGGTTTCAGCAATTTCAATCAGCAGCAGTAATGCCGCAGTACCGCCCCATTCCTTGGGCGCCTGGTGAAAGGCAATCACATCCGGGTGTTGTGCCAGCCATAATGGTGTTTGTTGCTTCAGGACATGTTTGCCGTGCCCGTGCATAATACAGACACAATAGGTGTTTTCACGGCGGGCCGCGGCTATCAGTGCACCAATTTCCTGTTTGGCCTGAAGCTGGGTCAGTCCGTGCAGATCCAAAAACAGTTCCGGCACGTAATCTCCGCGCCGCAGTTTTTTCAGTTCATACGGGCTGGCATTTTCCCGCAGATAACGCGCAGGGCCGTCCATATCCAGGTTCGGACGGTATTCATCAGAGAAATAAAAACTGGCATCAACCTGGTCCTGCAACAGCCGTTCCGGCGCAATTTTTGTCACACCGGCCCGTGATTTCGGGTGCACCACAATATCCTGTCTGATTTTACGCGTCCCGCTGATGGCCTCTTTAAACAGATTCAGGTCATCATCAGTCAGGGGTGTCTTCTTTTTCATAACATCTCATCACTGATTATTTTCCATAGTGTAACCGATTTTTTTAAGGATGTTGACGCTATACTGCCGGTCACAACTGACAAAAACTGCCGGAAAATTGCCGTGCATTTCACAAGATATGCTGATTTAGCAGCGACTTCATGGCAAACTACGCTATCAGATATTTTCTTTTGTTTTACCCCGCCGGAGGCACTTTGGATAAAATTTACGTTGATGAAGCCGTCAGTGAGCTTCACACGCTGCAGGATATACTGCGCTGGGCAATGAGCCGTTTTAATGCCGCGAACATCTACTATGGCCACGGCACAGATAATGCCTGGGATGAAGCCCTCCAGCTGGTACTGCCGACACTGTTTCTGCCTCTGGATTTACCCGCTGAGCTGTATCAGTCACGACTGACTTCCTCAGAGCGTCACCGCATTGTTGAACGTGTGCTGCGCCGGATCACCGAGCGTGTGCCGGTGCCGTATCTGACCAACCGGTCCTGGTTCTGCGGTCACGAATTTTATGTTGATGAGCGCGTGCTGATCCCGCGTTCGCCGATTGGTGAGCTGATTAATAATCACTTTGCCGGTTTACTGGATTCCGAACCGGAAGCAATTCTGGATCTGTGTACCGGCAGCGGCTGTATCGCAATTGCCTGCGCTTATGAGTTCCCGGACGCAGAAGTCGATGCGGCAGACATTTCCGCCGATGTGCTGGAAGTCACAGAAATGAACATTGAAAATCACGGGTTATCTCATCGTGTCGTTCCGATGCGTTCAGATTTGTTTAACGATCTGCCGGCAGTGAAGTATGACCTGATTGTCACCAATCCGCCGTATGTCGATGCGGAAGACATGAGTGATTTACCGGATGAATTCCGCGTTGAGCCTGAACTGGCGCTGGCTGCAGGCAGTGATGGTCTGAAACTGGTTCGCCGTATTCTCGCAAATGCCCCGGATTATATGTCAGAAGATGCGGTGCTGATTTGTGAAGTCGGTAACAGTCAGGTACATCTGATGGCCGAATTCCCGGAAGTGCCGTTTATCTGGCTGTCGTTTGAAAACGGGGGTGACGGTGTCTTTATGTTAACTCGTGATCAATTAGCAGAACATCATGACGCTTTTAAACTTTTCAAATAACCGTTCCTCATGTAGGAATAGAAGCATAAAAACAGGTTAAAACCATTCACTTGCACACAATCAGAGACAGGAAAACACGATGGCCGGAAACAGTATCGGCGAACTTTTTCGCGTAACCACCTTTGGTGAATCACATGGCCCGGCGCTGGGTTGTATTGTTGACGGCGTCCCGCCGGGACTGGCGCTGACAGAAGCTGATATGCAGATTGATCTCGATCGCCGCCGTCCGGGCACATCGCGCTATACCACACAGCGTCGTGAGCCGGATCAGGTCAGAATTCTGTCAGGGGTATTTGAAGGAAAAACCACCGGAACCAGTATCGGACTGCTGATTGAAAATACCGATCAGCGCTCACAGGATTACGGTGCCATCAAAGATCTCTTCCGGCCGGGACATGCGGATTACACGTATGAGCAGAAGTACGGCTTTCGTGATTACCGCGGCGGCGGTCGCTCATCAGCCCGTGAAACGGCAATGCGCGTGGCGGCGGGGGCTATCGCTAAAAAGTATCTGCACGAAAAATTCGGTGTGACAGTCCGTGCCTGCCTGACTCAGATGGGGGATATTACATGTGATATCCGCGACTGGGCTCTGGCAGAGCAAAATCCGTTTTTCTGTCCTGATGAACGTCAGCTGGAGGCGCTGGATGAATTACTGCGCGGCCTGAAAAAAGAAGGGGATTCCATCGGTGCGAAAGTCACGGTTGTGGCGGAAAACGTCCCGGCGGGTCTGGGTGAACCGGTCTTTGATCGTCTTGATGCAGATCTGGCGCATGCGCTGATGAGTATCAATGCGGTAAAAGGTGTTGAAATCGGAGACGGCTTCGGCGTGGTTAACCTCAAAGGCAGCGAAAACCGGGATGAAATCTATCAGACCGGTTTTACCAGCAATCACGCGGGCGGCATTCTCGGCGGCATCAGCAGCGGCCAGCCAATCATCGCACATATTGCCCTGAAACCGACATCGTCGATTACCGTTCCCGGTAATACGCTGAACCGGCAGGGCGAAGAGGTGGCTATGATCACCAAAGGGCGTCATGACCCCTGTGTCGGGATACGTGCTGTGCCGATTGCCGAAGCGATGACAGCGATAGTGCTGCTCGATCACCTTCTGCGTCACCGCGGACAATGTGCGGATGTCACACCGCCGTTACCGGCCTGGTCATGATTTAAACTGGCGTCCCGGGTATTGTGCCCGGGGTTTTATTGGCAGGTAAAAAATGGAATGGTTTCAGTTCGGTGTTGAAATCTATGTATTGCTGTTCTTTGTTGCTCTGATTGCCGGATTTATTGATGCAATCGCCGGCGGAGGCGGGTTACTGACAATCCCGGCATTGCTGGCGGTCGGCGTACCGCCGGTGCAGGCTCTGGCGACCAACAAATTGCAGGCGGTCGGCGGCTCTTTCTCTGCCAGTTTCTATTTTGTCCGGCGCAAAGCGGTGGATCTTGCCGGGCAGCGGGTTCCGATAGTGATGACGCTGATTGGCGCGGTTATCGGCTCCGGGCTGGTGCAGTTTGTGAATCCGGAATTTCTCCGTCAGTTGCTGCCGCTGCTGGTTATTGCCATCGGTCTCTATTTCCTGCTGACGCCGTCCATTGGTGCTGCGGATCAGAAACAGCGCCTGATGCCGTTTGCCTTTGGCTGTACCGCCGGTATCGGGATCGGTTTTTATGACGGCGTTTTCGGCCCGGGGGCAGGCTCTTTCTACGCGCTGGCGTATGTGACACTGGCCGGTTTTAACCTGGCGAAAGCCACAGCACACGCCAAAGTCCTCAATTTTGCATCCAACGTCGGGTCACTCTCATTCTTTATTTTCAGCGGTCACGTTATCTGGCTGATGGGCTTTGCTATGCTGGGCGGACAACTTATCGGTGCACGCCTCGGTGCCCGTATGGTGCTGAGCCGCGGACAAAAACTGATCCGCCCGATGCTGGTAACTGTCTCTTTCCTGATGAGCATCAAACTGCTTTATGACAATCACGGTGATACTATCAGTACGTGGCTGTCTCAGCTTTCTTAATTTTTATTAGTGGTTTATATAATCAATGAGTACACATCAATATCAGCAACTGATTGAAATTTTTGATAACGAATTTCTCGCTGATTTCAATACCCGCCTGATTAAAGGCGACGATGAGCCGATTTATCTGCCCGCAGATGATGAAGCGCCTTATAACCGTATCGTGTTTGCTCACGGCTTTTATGCCAGTGCGATCCATGAAATATCGCACTGGTGTATAGCCGGGAAAGAGCGCAGAAAGCTGGTGGATTTTGGTTACTGGTACTGCCCGGACGGGCGGGACGCACAAACGCAGTCAGAATTTGAGGTCGTGGAAATAAAACCGCAGGCACTGGACTGGTTATTTTGTCAGGCTGCCGGTTATCCGTTTAACGTCAGTTGTGACAATCTTGACGGCGATTTCGAGCCTGATCGCGTCAAATTCCGGCGTATTGTTCACGGGCAGGTGATGGAATATCTGGCGCAGAACTCAATACCCCCTCGTGCAGCAAGGTTTATTAATGCCCTGCAATCGTTTTACAATACGCCGCCGCTGACTGCGGACCAATTTCCATGGCCGGAAGATCCGTTTGCCTGACAAACGATTCCGGTGACTGAACTTTAAGGAACAAACATGCTTGCGGATTATGAAACGCGTATCCTCGCCCAGATTGATGACATGGTTGAACATGCCACAGACGATGAACTGTTTGCGGGTGGCTATCTGCAGGGGCATCTGACCCTCGCGGTGGCAGAACTGGAACAGTCGGGTGATCACTCCGTTGAGGCACTTCACAACCGGGTGGAGGAGAGTATCCGTCAGGCAATCAGCGCCGGAGAGCTGACACCGCCGGATCAGGTGCTGGTGCTGGAAACCTGGAAACGCCTGCTGAAAAGCGCGCAGGAGCAGGAATGACAGATAAAGCGCAATACCGCATCCGCCAGGCCCGTCCGGCGGACGCCGCATTGTTACCGGATGTGGAATCGTCTGCCGGCGCGTTATTTGCAACTGCCCCGGGGTATGAGTGGATAGCCCGCAGCGAAGGCCATTCCGAAACGGCATTCCGCAATTTTATCGCCAACGGTAATGCGTGGGTGGCGGCGGACAATCAGGATCAACCGGCCGGGTTTGTGCTTGTTTCCAATCTCGGTACCGGACTGCATATTGATGAGCTTTCTGTCTCTGCGGCGCATCAGCGTCAGGGGCTGGGACGACAGCTGATTGAGCGGGTGAAGAGTGTGGCACTGGCACGCGGTTGTGCGGCAGTAACACTGACCACATTCCGTGATGTGGTATGGAATCGTCCTTATTATGAACATCTTGGTTTTGAAGTATGCGATGTTTCCCGTGCTCCGGCACTGGAAGCGATTATGCTGAAAGAAGCAGAATACGGACTGCAGTTCTGTGATCGTTGTGCCATGATTTACCGGTTTTTCTAAAAAAGTTAAATATCGCACGTAAAAAGAAAAGGTCGCTCCGGTATGCGGCCTTTTTTATTTATGGCGGATTAAGAAACTGATTATTAAGTTATTAACAGATAATAATAAAAGATCTTGAGATTGTGACATTAATGGCGAAAATAGTGCCGCTTTTGTCTGTCTCCGGTATGTATTTCATCATCTTTATATAGATTTTTCTGTTTAACAGAATGATTTTAAATAATGTTTCTGATATCTGAATGGTGATTTTTTCTGAGGCAGTTGTTTCTTTTTGTTGCGTCAACGTCAACAACTACGCAGAGATGTTGAGTAAATAGCAATAACTATTAACTTGCTATTAACATTTGTTGTGTCAGAATGTGTCTGTCCCCATAAAACACAGGTATTGATTATGTTTGAATTACAACCGAAAAACACAGCACAACAGGCTGTGACTATTTACACCAAGATAGCGGTTGCTGCGGTGGTATTGCTGGCACTGTTATTTTCTTTCTGGTTTAAACTTGACGGAATGAGCGTTATTGAAAGAGCAGTCCCTTCCATCGGTATGATTTTATTTACCGGATTAATAATTTTTAATGCTAAACGGGAATTAGATTCGCTGTACCGTTCAGAGGATAAATGTGCGAAAAATGCAGTTGCTCTGAACGCCTGACAGAAACGGTATCGCGTGACGCGGACTGATAAATATAAAGCAGAGACGATCATGGATCATCAGCAGTAATGCTGATGATCCTTTTTTTATGCAAAATTATTTGTACAAATCAGCCCCGGTTTCCTGAGCAATATAACCGATAGCCGCCTGTGCCCTGACACTGTTACCTGCTTTATCCAGCGGCGGGGAATAGACCGCGACGGCGTATTTACCCGGAACCACAGCCAGAATTCCGCCGCCGACACCACTTTTCGCCGGGATGCCGACCTGATATAACCAGGTGCCGGAACCGTCATACAGCCCGGCAATAGCCATCTCTGCCAGAACTTTGCCGGTGTTTTCCGCGCTCAGCAACTGTTTGCCGTTGTACGGGGATTTGCCCTGATTGGCCAGCACCGCACCCATTTTGGCGAGATCAACGGTGGTGGCATCCACTGAACACTGGCGGGTATAGAGATCAACCGCTTCATCCGGATTACCGTATAACATGCCGTAGGACTGCATCAGCCGCGCCAGTGCCTGGTTGTGCTGATTGGTTTCTGATTCAGAGCGGTACACTTCGTCATTCACCGTCAGTTTGGTATCGGCGAACGCTTCCATGTTTTCCATAATCTGCTGCCAGCGGTCATCCGGGTTTTTGGCTTTGATCAGGCTGACGGCACTGATAGCCCCGGCATTGACCAGCGGGTTCTGCGGGCGATCCGGACGCAGTTCAATCGCCAGTCCGGAGTTAAACGGCAGTCCGGTGGCGTTAGCACCCAGTTTTTCCAGTACAACTTCTGATCCCTGCTGATTCATTACCAGCGCGAGGGTAAAGACTTTTGACAGCGACTCAAGAGGAAACAGCGCGTCTTTATCCCCGGCGCTGTAGATTTTTCCGTCTACCGTGGCAATAACAACGGCGTAATTATCGGGGCTGTATTTGGCGAGTGCCGGGATGTAATCCGCCACATCACCGGCTTTTTCGGTTTTGTATTTCTGATACGCCTGCTCAACGATCGTATCGTACTGAATAGCATTGCTTTGAATAACATTGCTGTGAATAGCATTATCGGGAATATTATTGTTCTTTGCGTAAGCAGAGGTGACACAAAACAGCGAAAAGGTTAAGGCAATAACTATTTTATTCTTCATAATCTTCTCCGGTTAGTATTTCCGGATGAAGCGTATAAGTGCACTGACTTTTCTGTAAATTGATCATTGGGCAAGAGAAATTGCCGCTGACAGGTGAACTGCACCGGTTTTCGTGAGAAAGCACACAAAATGACCCAGGTTTGTGGCAGTGATCAATAAAGTCCGGCGATGATATTTTGCGTTATCGCCGGAAAAATTATCAATAATGTGACGGGGACCGGCTCTGTGGCCGGTCAGGTGCGGATTATGACTTTTGCGACAGCGGGCGGCCTTTCAGCAATTTTCGGACATGGAAACGGGCGGGATGAATGGCGGCCAGTGTTTCATCATCCAGGGGAAGCGCTTCATCAAAAATCTGTGCCGCGAGTACCTCAGCGGCCAGCGGGGCGGTGCATAATCCCCGTGAACCGAGTGCCGCCAGCAAAAACAGCTGTGGCTGATGCGGCACACTGCATACGGAGTCAGGTGCGGATTTTTGTTCATCCAGATGTGCATAACATACTGTTATTTTTTCAAAATCAGGAACATTCCCGGCCAGCGGCAGGTGATCGCGCAGTGAGCAGCGGATCCCCTGACGGGACGCTCCGGCGCTGATATCCACCGTCTGCGGCCAGCTGACATCCGGCAGTGACGTAAGCAGCCGCTGTTTATTAGCCGTTTGTTCCTCTTCGCGATATTCCGTTCCGGTATCATTACGCTGGTGGCTGGCACCGATGCAGTGCAGGCCGTCAGCCGGATTCACCGGGGTCAGATAACCCTCATAACACAACACTTTTTTCAGCCCGGCAATGGCGGGAACAGACGGGATATGGCTGACCTGGCCGCGCACCGGTGTGACCGGAAGCGGAGCAGTCTGCGGGAACTGACTGATACAATGGCCGTTGGCCAGTATCACCACATCGGCCTCTGTCGTGCTGTTATCAGCAAAACGAAGCTGCCAGCCCTGTCCGGCGGGGATCAATTCTTTTACTTCACAGCCGAAATGCAGGTGAAGCCCCTCTTTTTGTGCCAGCGCTGCGGTATTGCGTACCAGTTCCTGCGGGCAGAGCCAGCCGCCCTGCGGATAATGCAGGCCGTCAAAATTCACATCTGTTCCGGCAAGTGCAGAAAGCTGTTCCCGTGACAAGCGCTGCACCATCTCATCCGGCCATGTGACAGATGAAATATTATTGATTTTTTTACTGCTTTTTTCGTGATACATCAGCTGAATCACACCGCACCAGTCATGGTCATATTTCACACCCTGAGCTGACAGCGCATCATATGTACGGCGGGCAAACGGGAAAGCGGCGGTAAAAAAACGTTCAGGCGGATCATCCCGGCCGGTCAGCAGCGGATAAAGTGCGCCCTGGCGGTTACCGGAGGCATTAAGTGCCAGTGCGTTATCCGCACAATATAAGGAAACCTCCGCACCACGGCGGAGCAGGGCGAGGGACGTGAGAACCCCGGCGATCCCGCCGCCGATGACGGCTATCTTCTGCCGCGCGGCGGCCGGGTGGCGATCAAACCACGGCGTTGCAGATGATACTGCTTCACGGGGATTCACCCCGGCAAGGCATTCACGTTTATGGGCAAACCCTTTGCGGCGCTCAACGCTGAACCCGGCCTGCTGCAAACCACGGCGCACGAATCCGGCAGCGGTAAAGGTGGCAAAGGTGCCGCCGGGACGGGAAAAACGGATCATCAGATCAAACAGAGACTGCTGCCACATATCCGGGTTTTTGGACGGAGCAAAACCGTCGAGAAACCAGGCGTCAATTTTGTTATCCAGCGCGTGAGTAAGAGAAGGAAGCAGCTCGTTGACATCCCCCAGCCATAAATCGAGCGTAATTTCTCCGCCGGACAGCTGAATACGATGGCAACCCGGCAATGGCTGCGGCCACTGAGCGCACAGTTGTAAGGAGAAATCAGCGAACTCCGGCCAGTGCCGGTGGGCGGCCTGTAAATCGGCCACCGTCAGCGGGAATTTTTCAAAACTGATAAAGTGCAGACGCTTCAGCGGATGCCCGGGATGGGCGGTACGGAACGCCAGGAAACTCTGCCACAGCGTGAGAAAATTAAGCCCTGTACCGAACCCGGTTTCGGCCACGGTACAGACCGGGGTGGTCATCTGTGCAAACCTGTCCGGAAAACCGTTTCCGTTAATAAACACATAGCGGGTTTCCGCCAGTCCGTCGTCGTTCGAAAAATAGACGTCATCAAAATGTTGCGAAACAGGTGTACCCTGTTCATTCCAGGTTAAATGTGCAGTTTCAATTGCGGTTTTTTTCACGTTACGGCCTGAGGATTCTGTTCGGTTTTTCCTGATTTTACTCCGCTTTGCGCTGTACTGCCATGCCGGATGTGACACAGGACAATATCGGTATGTAAAGATGCGAAAAAACGTCTGATCGGACTTGTTCAGCTTACATGTGTAAGCTAAAGTAACGCTAAAATCCCGTACTACTTAAAATGACAGAGGTATTGAATGAAGCGTGCAGTAATCACTGGTCTGGGGATTATCTCAAGTATCGGTAATAACCGGGAGGAAGTACTGGCTTCTTTGAGAGAAGGTCGTTCCGGGATCACATTCTCAGAAGAATTTAAAGAGATCGGGATGCGCAGCCAGGTTTGGGGTAATGTCAAACTGGATACTGCGGGTCTTATTGATCGTAAAACTGTCCGTTTCATGAGTGATGCATCTATCTATGCGTATCTTTCCATGGAGCAGGCTATTGCAGACTCCGGTCTGACAGAAGAGCAGGTATCTCACTATCGTACCGGTGTGGTTGCCGGTTCCGGCGGCGGCTCCCCGCGCACCCAGGCTATCGCGGCTGACGGCATGCGTGCCAAAGGTCTGCGTGGTGTCGGTCCTTATCTGGTACCGCGTGCAATGGCATCCGGTGTGTCTGCAAACCTGGCAACACCATTTAAAATCAAAGGTGTGAACTACTCTATCAGTTCTGCCTGCTCCACGTCCGCACACTGTATCGGCCACGCGGTGGAACTGATCCAGCTGGGTAAACAGGATGTGGTGTTTGCCGGCGGCGGTGAAGAACTGTGCTGGGAAATGAGCTGCGAATTTGACGCGATGGGCGCACTGTCCACTAAATATAACGAAACACCGGACAAAGCATCCCGTACTTATGATCAGGGCCGTGACGGCTTCGTGATCGCAGGCGGCGGCGGTATGGTCGTGGTGGAAGAGCTGGAGCACGCGCTGGCACGCGGCGCACATATCTACGCGGAAGTGGTCGGCTACGGCGCGACCTCTGACGGCGCGGACATGGTTGCCCCGTCCGGTGAAGGTGCGGCCCGCTGCATGCAGATGGCAATGCACGGCCTGGATACACCGGTTGATTACATCAACACCCACGGTACATCCACACCGGTTGGTGACACCAAAGAGCTGGAAGCGATCCGCGAAGTATTCGGTGATCACACGCCGGCACTGTCAGCAACCAAAGCGATGACCGGTCACTCACTGGGTGCGGCAGGTGTTCACGAGGCTATCTACAGCCTGCTGATGCTGGAGCACGGCTTTATCGCGCCGAGCATCAACGTGGAAGAACTCGACGAGAAAGCGGAAGGCATGGCGATTATCACCGAACCGACCGAACGTGAACTGACCACCGTGATGTCCAACAGCTTCGGTTTCGGCGGTACTAACGCCACACTGGTAATGCGCAAATATCAGAACTGATTTTATTCTGATTATCAAATAAATGCCCCGGTTTAATCACCGGGGCATTTTCTTTTGCGGTAAAGTCTGTCAGGGTATAACAGTGCTGTTTATCCTTTTACTGTCACAGGGGTAATAAATGAAAAAACTGACTATCGCAGAGATGACTGAGCCGCAAAAAATCCGTGTCCGTACCCGGCTGGCTCAGGAACAAAAGAAACTGGGGCGTCCGCTGACCAATGCGGAGCAGAATAAAGTCAAAGATCAGATTATCACTGAGATTTCCAAAGAAGTTGATGCCGCTGCCGCTAAAGTCAGAGCGCAGAAAAAAAAGGATAAAATCAAACCCGGCAGCGGAACAGAAACATATAGCTGGTCAGCGAAAACGCATACGCGGGGATTGCGCTGAGCCTTTCTGATAATTTTTATCTGTTTTAATTACAATAACCGCCACCCGGCGGTTTTTATGTCCCGCCTTGTTGTCTTATTTTATAAGATACAGACCTGATTAATTTTAGTTTTAATAAACAACATATTCCTGAATTACAGTGAAATTTATTTTGGGGGATTTAATTTATAAAAACAGAGGTTGCCTATTTCTGTGGTAGCCTTTTTATAAGAATAGTAATAATAAAAATTATTATTATAGGCAATGATAGTAAAAATACAGAACAACCATAAATGGCTAATAAACCAGTTTTTCCCGGTGTATCAATGAAAAAACCACTTTTCCAGAATTGTGGTGTCGTGAATTTAAGGAAAAAGTATTCAGTTATCCATTTTGCAACAGGATAAAAAATAAATCCAAATATGGATAAGAGCAAAAAGATCAGTCTGTATTTAAAATTATCGTTCCAGCAATAGTAAAAGAAAACAGAAGTATAAAACCATCCCCAGCACATATTTTGAATATAATATTTTTTAGTCACTGTATGGTATTCCGTCGTTTGGTGTGCCATTGACAGGACTTTAACATGGTCATATATGATAATAAGAATCAATACTGATACTGTTTTGTCACTTTGTGACAGAGGTGAAAAACTACAAAGATGCCCGAAAATAGCGTAATACAAATAAGGCATTGATAAAGTTATTAAAACAGGGATAACAACAAAAGAAAGTTATATGATTCATCAATGAGTTAATGCTTTTCATTTTTGTTGATTATCCCTGAATACCGGGCCCTGATTTTGTTTTTATCTATTCCCCGGCTTCACACCGCTGCGGCTGCGGTTTCTTGCTTTTGCGGCGGATAATCTGTGTCAGCGGCGTGCGCAGACGCTGCGCCATAATGACCCCGATCAGTACCACACCGCCGCCGATAATATGGTAGCTGTGCAGCTCTTCTTTCAGGAAGACAGCGGCGATAATGGCGGTCAGTACCGGCGCCAGGTTCATAAAGATAGAGGCAGCGTTCGCACCCAGACGGGTTACGCCCAGTATCCACAGCAGCGGTGCAAAGATAGAAGCCGCAATCCCCGCATACAGTACCAGCCCGATATTATCGCGGTTCAGTGCCACATCACCGGCGCTGAGGAAAACCGGGATCAGCAGCAGCACGCCAAAGACAATCTGCATATACAGGGAGTGAATGCTTGAAAGCGGGATCGCCCAGCGTTTGGTCAGTACGCCGTAGAAAGCATAAGCCAGACCGGCGATAAACATCAGCATTTCACCCTGTCCCAGTCCCTGATGCAGTAAATCTGCCGGATGTCCTTTACTGATAAGCCAGGTCAGGCCGCTCAGGGAGAGGATTGTTCCCAGCACAATACCGATGGTCGGCGCGATACGCAGCACCGGAATACTTAACACCACAGTCAGCAGCGGGATCAGCGAGGTGATAATCCCCATAAAGGTCGCACTGACGGTATACGCCGCGTAATACGCCAGGCTCTGATACAGCCCCATGCCGAGAAAACCGAGGACAAACAGTTTCCACGCATGTTGTTTGATCACCGCGCGCTGCTGCCAGACCGGTATGATCAGGAACGGCGTCATCACGGCGAGTGCCAGTGCCCAGCGGTAAAAGGAAATCGCGCCGGGGGCGATGGCACCGGCGGCCAGTTTATTCACCACGGCGTTCACAGACCAGATTAATACAGCCCCGAGGGGTAAAAGCAGGTTTTTCATTCTTAAACTCATTTTCATTATCAGGCAGGTGATGTAGTGTAGTCTGTCTTAATTATTCTATATAACGATATCCAGCCAATTTATAGAGAGGATCTGACAAGATGGCCCGTAAGTCAGATATTTCATCACTGGGCGTGAAAGATCCGGTGACATTAATCTGCCGTCACGAACAGTTTTATTCGGAAACGGAGTTTGCCCTTCATCATCATCCCTTTGGCCAGCTGTTGTATGTCGCCAGCGGTGTGATGGAAATGACCGTTGAGGGGCAGCGATATCTGGCCCCGGCCGGGTTTTGTATCTGGATCCCGCCGGGAACGGAACATGCCAGTTATAACAAAGCCTGCGCCTCTTTCAAAATTATTGATATTTCACCGCAGTGGGCACCGCAGTTACCGCAGATGGCATGTGTGATAGAACTGACGCCGGTCTTCAGCGCTGTGATGCAGGACTTGTTCAGCCGTGAAGTCCGTGAGCCGGAAACAGAGGCAGACAGGCGGCTGTCATTGGTGCTGACTGATCAGCTTATGTTGTCGCGCTGCCAGCCGACTTATCTGCCGGTCACGGATGATAAGCTGCTGGCACCGGTGCTCAGTGCACTTGAGAGCGACCCGTCTGATAATACCTCGCTGGCGGAGTGGGCGGTGCGGCGTTTTACCTCGGAGCGGACATTGTCACGGCGCTGTCAGCAGAAACTGGGAATGTCATTCAGCGAATGGCGTCAGCGCCTGCGTTTTCTGCGGGCGGTGGCGTTATTACAGGAAGGCCGCAGCGTGCAGAATGTCGCGCTGGATGTGGGTTACAGCTCATCCTCTGCCTTTATTGCGATGTTCTCTCAACTGGCGGGGGTGACCCCGGAACGTTTCCGTCATCAGCCTTAATTGCTTTCTTTAGCAACAATCGGTGTTCCGGGCGTAGGTTTTATCCCGCAGAAGTGGCAAAATAGCGGCCATCCGTTTCAATTCCGGTTGTGCCGCCGTACCGACAGGTCTCCGCCGGCCGCCGGCAGATATGAAGGTGAAGCCCGTGAAAATCGTTGTAGATGAGAATATGCCTTACGCCGAAACCCTGTTTTCCCGTCTCGGGGATGTGGTGGCGGTGCCGGGACGTCCGTTACCGGCCGGGGTACTGGATGATGCTGACGCGCTGATGGTGCGTTCTGTCACGAAAGTGAATGCGCAACTGCTGGAAAATACCCCGGTGAAATTCACTGGTACCGCAACGGCCGGTTTTGACCATGTGGATAAAGCCTGGCTGGCAGAGCAGGGGATCGGTTTTTCTTCCGCACCGGGCTGCAACGCGATTGCAGTGGTGGAATATGTGTTTTCCGCCCTGATGCTGCTGGCGGAGCGTGACAGCTTTCAGCTGACGGATAAAACTGTCGGGATTATCGGTGCCGGGAATGTCGGCGGCCGTCTGGCAAAACGTCTGGAAGCGCTGGGTGTCAATATTCTTATCTGTGACCCGCCGCGTGCGGATAACGGTGATGCCGGTGAATTTTATGATATCGATACGCTGGTGGCACAGGCTGATATCCTGACATTCCATACCCCGCTGAATAAATCCGGGCCGTACACCACGCTGCATCTGATGGATGAAACCCGTCTTACTGCGATGAAAGACAACGGTATTCTGATTAACGCCAGCCGTGGTGCGGTGGTGGATAATCAGGCGCTGTTGTCGGTCCTGGCAGGCGGCAAGCCGCTGAGTGTGGTGCTGGATGTGTGGGAGCCGGAGCCTGATCTGTCGCAGGAACTGCTCTCGCTGGCAGATATCGGTACGCCGCATATTGCCGGTTATACTCTTGAAGGCAAGGCGCGCGGTACCACGCAGGTATTTGAGGCGTTCGCGGATTTCACCGGGCAGCCGCAGCAGGTTGCACTGGCAGAACTGTTACCGGCACCGGAATTCGGCTGTATTACGCTGTCAGGTAAAGTAACGCAAAGTATTCTCAAACGTTTAATGCATCTGGTTTATGATGTCCGTCGTGATGATGCGGCGTTACGTGCAGTCGCCGGGGTGCCGGGGGAGTTTGATAAACTGCGTAAGTTTTATCCTGATCGCCGTGAGTGGTCATCACTGACTGTTATTTGTGATGATGCGCAGAGTGCGGCACTGTTGTCTGATCTGGGTTTCACGGCAGAGTACCGCGCATAACATTATTTATTCATTATTTTTCATCATTTTTTCTGACTGTGCCGCACTGATGCGGTGCAGTTTTTGTTCCGGAGATAACTATGTCAGAAGGCTGGAATATTGCCGTATTGGGTGCGACCGGTGCAGTCGGCCGCGCGGTGGTGTCATTACTGGAAGAGCGTGAATTTCCGGTGGGAGAGTTACATTTACTGGCCGGAGAGCGCAGCGCGGGAGAATCGGTGCGCATGAACGGTAAAAGCTATCTGGTCACTGACGCCCGTGATTTTGACTGGTCACAGGTTCAGCTGGCCTTTTTCATGGCCGGCGCAGAAGCCACGGAGGCTTATTATGAAGCCGCCACGGACAGCGGATGCATTGTGATTGACAGCAGCGGTCTGTTTGCGCTGGAACCGGATGTGCCGCTGGTGGTACCGTCGGTGAACCCGCAGGCACTGAGCGAATACCGCAACCGTAACCTGATTGCGCTGGCAGACAGCACCGTCAGCCAGTTACTGACCGCTATCCGTCCGCTGGTGGAAAGCGCCGGGTTATCCCGCATCAATCTGACCAACCTGTTTTCCGTATCCCGTTTCGGGAAACGTGCGGTGGAAGAACTGGCCGGTGAGTGTGCCAAACTCCTCAACGGCATCCCGCCGGAAGCCGGTCGTTTCAGTAAACAGCTGGCGTTTAACCTGCTGCCGCTGCTGACCGATGAGCAGGGCAGTGTGTCAGAAGAGCGCCGTATCGCGGAAGAAACCCGCAAAGTGTTACAGGATGCCGGTCTGCCGATCAGCGTGAGCTGTGTGCAGTCCCCGGTGTTCTACGGTAACGCGCAAATTGTGCAGCTGGAAACGCTGCGCCCGCTCGGCAGTGAAGAAGCGCGCGATGAACTGGAGCGGGCAGAGGATATTCAGCTTTCTGAAGAGCAGGAATTCCCGACTCAGGTCACGGATGCGTCCGGTAACCATCTGCTGAATATTGGTTGTCTGCGAAATGATTACGGCATCCCGGAAATCCTGCATTTCTGGTCGGTGGCCGATAACGTGCAGTTCGGCGGCGCACTGATGGCGGTCGAAATTGCCGAGCGTCTGACGCAGGAGCAGTTTTACTGATGTCAGAGGTGATTTTACCGGCGGATGAGGGTAAAACCACGGTCGCGCTGGGCATTGAATATGACGGCAGCCGCTATTACGGCTGGCAGCGTCAGTCAGAAGTTGCGAGTGTGCAGGGCTGTCTGGAAAAAGCGCTGTCAAAAGTGGCCGCAGAGCCGGTATCGGTTTTCTGTGCGGGCCGGACAGATGCCGGAGTTCATGCTACCGGCCAGGTGGTGCATTTTCACACCGCAGCTGTCCGCAAAGATGCGGCCTGGACGATGGGGGTGAATACTCATCTGCCGTCTGATATCGCGGTGCGCTGGGTCAAAACGGTGCCGGAAAGTTTTCATGCCCGGTTCAGTGCCACGGCGCGGCGTTACCGGTATGTGATTTTTAATCACCGTTTTCGTCCGGCTATTTTAAGTAAAGGCGTAACGCACTTTCATTATCCGCTGGATGAAAAGCGGATGCATGAAGCGGCACAGAGCCTGCTCGGGGAGAATGACTTTTCTTCTTTCCGCGCGTCGCAGTGCCAGTCCAGAAGTCCGTGGCGTAATGTGATGCATGTGAATGTCACCCGTCAGGGACAGTATGTGATTGTGGATATCAAAGCGAACGCGTTTGTGCATCATATGGTGCGCAATATTACCGGTGCTCTGCTGGAGATCGGCTGCGGTAATCTGCCGGTCAGCCGGATGGCGGAACTGCTGGCACTGAAAGATCGCACTCAGGCACCGGCAACAGCACCGGCGGAAGGGTTGTATCTGGTTTCGGTGGATTATCCGGAAGAATTTGCCCTGCCGTCACCGGCGATGGGGCCGCTTTTCCTGGCAGATTAATTTATTGGCCGGATAAGCAGAAGGCTGCGTCCGGCGGGGTGAAATATGGAATACATTAAATTTCTGATCGATTTTATTCTGCACATTGATTTGCATATGCAGGAGATGGTGGCGCAGTACGGAATCTGGGTTTATGCGATTTTATTCCTGATCCTGTTTTGTGAAACCGGGCTTGTGGTCACGCCGTTCCTGCCGGGTGATTCTCTGCTGTTTGTGGCGGGGACACTGGCGGCACTGCCGACCAACGACCTGAATATTCATATCATGGTGCTGCTGATGATTACGGCGGCAATTATCGGTGACGCAGTTAACTATACGATCGGCCACTTTTTCGGGGAGCGGCTTTTCCGCAATCCGGACTCGAAAATTTTCCGTCAGAGCTATCTGCGCAAGACCCATGCGTTCTTTGAAACTCATGGTGGTAAAGCGATTATTCTGGCGCGATTTGTTCCGATCGTGCGGACATTTGCCCCGTTTGTTGCCGGTATGAGTAAGATGTCCTACCGCCACTTTGCGATGTTTAACGTTATCGGCGCGATTGTATGGGTGGTATTATTTGCCTATGCAGGGTATATCTTCGGGGAAACGAAGATTGTGCAGGAAAACTTGAAATTACTTATCGTGGCGATTATTTTCATCTCCATATTGCCCGGTATTATCGAGGTATGGCGTCACCGCCGTGCGGCGAAAAAAGCACAGAAACGTGATGACGCCTGAGTGGTTTGAGCAGTTTTTTATCCACAGTGCATAAGCAATGTGGTTTAATGGCAGATAATAATTACACTGGCTGAGCCAGATTTCAGACGGAAAGGTCATTAATGAGCTGGATTGAAAAAATTCTGAATAAGACCCCAATGAACCAGACACGCAAGGCGAGCATTCCTGAAGGTGTCTGGACGAAGTGTGACAGTTGTGGTCAGGTACTGTACCGCCAGGAGGTGGAACGTAATCTTGAGGTGTGTCCGAAGTGTGACCATCACATGCGGATCCCTGCACGCGCGCGCCTGATGGCGTTTCTGGATGAAGGCAGCACCACGGAACTGGGTACTGATCTGGAACCGAAAGACGTCCTGAAATTCCGTGATTCCAAAAAATACAAAGACCGTCTGGTCTCCGCACAGAAAACAACCGGGGAAAAAGAAGCCCTGATTGCGATGAAAGGCACCCTGAAAACCATGCCGGTTGTTGCGGCAGCGTTTGAATTTGCCTTTATCGGCGGTTCAATGTCCTCGGTGGTCGGCGCACGGTTTGTCCGCGCGGCGGAACAGGCGCTGGAAGATAACTGCCCGCTGGTCTGCTTTTCCGCAAGCGGCGGCGCACGTATGCAGGAAGCGCTGATGTCGCTGATGCAGATGGCCAAAACCAGTGCGGCACTGGCCAAAATGCAGGAGCGCGGTCTGCCGTATATCTCTGTGCTGACTGACCCGACCATGGGCGGCGTTTCCGCAAGTCTGGCAATGCTGGGTGATATCAATATCGCCGAGCCGAAAGCCCTGATCGGTTTTGCCGGTCCGCGCGTTATCGAACAGACTGTCCGTGAAAAATTACCGCCGGGATTCCAGCGCAGTGAGTTCCTGATAGAAAAAGGGGCGATCGATATGATTGTCCGCCGTCCGGAAATGCGTGATACCGTCGCGGAAATTCTGTCAAAACTGACTAACTATCAGTTCCCGCAGGAAGATGAAATCATTGAAATCCTGACTGCGGATGAACCTGATACCGACTTATCTTCCGAAACAGAGACTGATGTCAAAAAACACGATGTCTGATAAGCGAGAAAGACCAACAGCCGCGTCATCAATGATGACGTGGCTTTCTTATCTGGGTGATCTGCATACGCAGGTTATTGATATGGGACTGGAACGTGTCGGTGCGGTGGCGGATATCATGAATCTGCGCTATCCCGCCCCGAAAGTCATTACGGTTTCAGGGACTAACGGCAAAGGCACCACCTGCCACACACTCGAATCCATCCTGCTGGCAGCAGGGTTACGGGTGGGTGTGTACAGTTCCCCGCATCTGGTGAATTACACCGAACGGGTGCGGATTCAGGGACAAAACCCGCCGGAAGCTGATTTCTGCCGTGTCTTTGCGGATATTGACACGCAGCGCGGTGATATCACACTCACCTATTTTGAAGCGGGTACACTGGCGGCATTGCAGTTGTTCCGCGAAGCCAATCTTGATGTGGTGATTCTGGAAGTCGGCCTTGGCGGGCGTCTGGA
This sequence comes from Morganella sp. Je.2.23, assembly GCF_051129855.1. Lineage (NCBI taxonomy): Bacteria > Pseudomonadati > Pseudomonadota > Gammaproteobacteria > Enterobacterales > Morganellaceae > Morganella > Morganella sp. Je.2.23. The sequence continues at coordinate 1,600,541 of NZ_JBCPSQ010000001.1, read as the reverse complement.
TGCCACCAATATTGTCGATTCTCATATTACGGCGATCACCAGTATCGCACTGGATCACACCGACTGGCTCGGCGCTGACCGCGAGCATATCGCCCGCGAAAAAGCCGGGATTTTCCGTCCGCACTGCGTGGCGGTAATCGGTGAACCGGATGCGCCTTATACCATTGCTGACGTGGCAAACAAGCTGGAAACCTCACTGTTCTGCCGTGCTGATGACTGGTCTTATACCGAGCAGGGTGACCACTGGACGTGGCAGTGTGAGGATGAAACCCTCGAAAATCTGCCGCTGCCGAATGTGCCGCTGGCGAACGCCGCGACGGCACTTGCGGTGATCCACAATCTGCGTCAGGTGAAAGACAAAACCGGCCGCGCCATCACCCGTGAGGCGATTGATACCGGGCTGCGTCAGGCACAACTGCCGGGCCGCTTCCAGATTGTCTCACAAAAACCGCTGACGGTGCTGGATGTGGCGCATAACCCGCATGCCGCCGGTTATCTGGTGTCAAAACTGGCACAGTTGCCGCGCACTGCGCAGAGCCGCGTCCGTGCGGTGATCGGTATGCTGGGTGATAAAGATATCAAAGGCACCCTGGCGGTGCTGAGTGAGCAGGTGACGGATTGGTATGTCGCGCCGCTGACAGAACTGCGCGGTGCCCCGGCTGAACAGCTGGCAGAGCACCTGACCGCCCCGCAGCAGTTTGCGGATGTGGAAAGCGCATGGGAACAGGCGCGCCGTGATGCTTCCCCGGACGATATTGTGGTGGTGTGCGGATCATTCCACACAGTGGCGCATGTCATGGACGTTTTAGCGAAGGAAGGTGCGGGTGGCCAGTAAATTTCAGAATCGCTTAGTCGGAACTATTATCCTGGTGGCGGTGGGTGTGATTGTCCTGCCGGTGCTGCTGGACGGCGATAAGAAATATAACGAAGACCAGTTCGCAGCCATCCCGCTTATCCCGAAAGAGGGTGAGCAGGATGAGATTGATGCGGTAAATCCGATCAATCAGACTATGCCGACAATGCCCTCAGAAGGGGCATCCAGTGCCATGATTACCGAAGCGGCACAAACCGGGACACAAGTCCCGGCAGAAGAATTGCCGGGCGGCAGTACAACCTCCAACGTACCGCCGGGAGCCGATCCGCTGCCGCCGGTAGTGATCCCGGATAAACAGCCGCCGAAACCGGAACCTAAGCCAGAACCAAAACCTGAGCCGAAACCGGAACCAAAACCCGGGCCGAAGCCGGAACCAAAACCGGAAAAAGCCCCTCAGGGACAGGCTTATGTTGTGCAGCTGGGGGCATTATCTAATGCCCGCAAGGTTGAGGAGATTGTGGCCACGCTGCGGTTGTCCGGTTATCAGGTTTACACGGTGCCGCGCGGCAAACTGACGCTGATTATGGTCGGGCCGTCAGCCTCACAGGCAGAGCTGAAGTCCTCGCTGGGGGAACTGAGGCAGCTGACCGGGCTGGATGGCAGGGTACAGGCTTATAAACCGTAGCGAATTTAAGGTATTAGCAGTATCCGTTAATAAAATCAGTTAACTCTTTGCGGCGATTATAATTTTTTATTTCGCCGCAATTTATTTTCGGACAGAGCAAAAATCCGTTACGCAAACGTTTTCGTTTTCTGTTAGAATGCGCCCGTCACTGATGCCGGGGCATCAATTTGGATAGTGATATGGTTTGGATTGATTACGCAATTATTGCAATTATTGCTTTCTCGGCATTAGTCAGCCTGGTTCGTGGTTTCGTTCGTGAAGCCTTATCGTTAGTGACCTGGGTCTGTGCGTTTTATGTGGCCAGTGAGTTTTTCCCGCTGCTGGCGGACTATTTTACGCGCTTCGATGACCCGCTGGTCCGCAACGGAATCGCTATCGCGATTTTATTTGTTGCGACACTGATTGTCGGCTCGGTGATTAACCATGTTATCGGTTCACTGGTTCAGCGGACAGGCTTATCAGGCACAGATCGTGTTCTCGGGGTTTGTTTTGGTGCTCTGCGCGGGGTGCTGATCGTGGCGGCGATTTTGTTCTTCCTCGACAGCTTCACGCAGATGAGTCAGAGCAGCGACTGGCAGCAGTCACAACTCATTCCCCAATTCAGTCATGTTATCAGGTGGTTCTTTGACTACCTCCAGAATGCGTCAAGTTTCCTGCCGGAGAATTTTCCTTCTCCGCCCGGCTGATGAGGAAAAAACTACATGTGTGGTATTGTTGGTATCGTTGGTTTTACGCAAGTCAATCAATCAATTTATGACGCGCTCACGGTGTTACAACACCGGGGCCAGGATGCAGCCGGTATCGCAACCATTGACAGTAACAATGGTTTCCGGCTCCGTAAAGCCAACGGACTGGTGAAAGATGTTTTCGAAACCCGCCATATGCTGCGTTTGCAGGGTACACTCGGGATTGGCCATGTCCGTTACCCGACCGCAGGCAGCTCCAGTGCATCGGAAGCACAGCCTTTTTATGTTAATTCACCTTTCGGTATCACCCTGGCGCATAACGGCAACCTGACCAATGCACACACGCTGAAGCAGCAGCTGTTTGAAACGGCCCGCCGCCATGTCAATACCACCTCTGATTCTGAAATCCTGCTCAACGTGCTGGCGTATGAGCTGGATCGCTTCGATGCTCACCCGCTGGAGCCGGATAATATTTTTGCCGCCGTCAGTGCGATGCACAGTAAAATCCGCGGCGCGTATGCCTGTGTGGCACTGATTATCGGTCACGGTCTGCTGGCGTTCCGTGACCCGAACGGTATCCGTCCGCTGGTGCTCGGTAAACGCGCCCTGAATGACGGCCGCGAAGAGTATATGGTGGCCTCTGAAAGTGTTGCTCTGGATACCCTCGGTTTTGAATATCTGCGCGATGTGGCACCGGGTGAAGCGGTGTATATCACCGAAACCGGGCAGCTCTATACCCGTCAGTGCGCGGCAAATCCGTCACTGACGCCGTGCCTGTTTGAATTTGTCTATTTCGCCCGTCCGGATTCCGTTATCGATAAAGTCTCTGTCTACAATGCCCGCCTGCGTATGGGGCAGAAGCTGGGGGCCAAAATTGCCCGTGAGTGGGAAGACCTGGATATCGATGTGGTGATCCCGATTCCGGAAACCTCAATGGACAGCGCGCTGGAAATCGCTCATATGCTGAATAAGCCGTACCGCCAGGGGTTTGTGAAAAACCGCTATGTGGGACGTACTTTTATCATGCCGGGTCAGCAGGAGCGGAAAAAATCAGTCCGCCGCAAACTCAACGCCAACCGTACCGAATTTAAAGGAAAAAATGTGTTGCTGGTGGATGACTCCATCGTGCGCGGCACCACCTCAGAACAGATTGTGGAACTGGCACGTGAAGCCGGCGCGAAGAAGGTCTATTTTGCCTCTGCGGCACCGGAAGTGCGTTTCCCGAATGTCTACGGTATCGACATGCCGAATGCCAACGAGTTAATCGCGCACGGCCGTGAATCCGATGAAATCTGCCGTCTGATTGGCGCGGACGCGCTGATTTTCCAGGATCTGAGTGACCTTATTGATGCTGTGCGTGAAGAGAACCCGGATATCCGTGGTCTTGAGGCATCTGTCTTTGATGGTATCTATGTCACCAAAGATATCGACCAGGATTACCTCGATTATGTGGAAAACCTGCGCAGAGATGATGAATTAAAGTTGCGGGATCATAACGAAATTGAGAACCTTGAGATATATAATGAGGGTTAATCTCTTTTTTGTCGGGTGATGTTATGAAAAAACTGATTGTGGGGCTGACCGGCGCAAGTGGTGCAGTTTATGGTGTGCGTCTGCTGGAGGTCCTGCAAACGGTGCCGGAGGTGGAAACCCACCTGATTGTCAGTCAGGCGGCACGGCAGACACTGGCGCTGGAAACGGCGTACAGTCTGCGTGACGTGCAGGCTCTGGCGGATGTGGTGCATGATGAGCGCGATATCGCTGCGAGTATCTCCTCCGGCTCTGTCAGAACACTGGGGATGGTTATTCTGCCGTGTTCGGTGAAAACCCTGTCGGGGATTGTGCACAGTTACACGGACACTCTGGTGACCCGGGCGGCAGATGTGGTGCTCAAGGAAGGACGTAAGCTGGTGCTGGGGGTTCGTGAAACACCGCTGCATCTCGGACATCTGCGGCTGATGACACAGGCGGCTGAAATCGGCGCGGTCATTATGCCGCCGATGCCTGCATTTTATCATCAGCCGGAAACCGTGCAGGATATTATCGACCAGACGGTCAACCGCGTGCTTGATCAGTTTGATATTGAATTACCGGAAGATTTATTTGCCCGCTGGAGCGGGGCGAAAAATCCCCGTTCCGCACAGCCGTAACCTGCAATCCCGGCCGTTTTATCACCGGCCGGGATCTGCATTAATAGTCCGCCGGGCTATCCAGTAAATCCCGCAGAGCGTCTTCCAGATTAATAAACTGACAGCCGAATCCGGCGTCTTCCAGCCGTTTCGGCAGTGCATTTTGTCCGCCCAGTACCAGTACCGCAGCTTCTCCCATCAGTGCTTTAACCACAAATGACGGAACACGCAGCAGATGCGGACGGTGCAGGATCTGCGCCAGTACGGCAGCAAACTGTTCATTATGGGACGGATAGGGGGCAGTCATATTGAACGGGCCGTTCTGTGCCGGATCATCGAGCAGAAACAGAATGGCGCTGACCATATCACGGATGTGGATCCACGGCATATACTGACGGCCGTTGCCGGCAGGGCCGCCAAGACCGGCGCGGTATACCGGCAGCAGTTTCGCCAGCGCGCCGCCTTCCGGTGACAGCACAATTCCGGTGCGCAGCAGACAGACCCGGGTTTTCTCACTTTGTGCTTTCATCGCCAGAGCTTCCCAGCGGTCGCATAAGGTGTGGGTGAATTCCGGATGCGGCTCGTCGTCTTCCGTTACCACCGTTTGCCCCTGATCACCATACCAGCCCACGGCAGAGCCGGAGAGAAACACCGCAGGTGGCGTCTCACTGGCATTGATCAGTTCACTAAGCCGTTCGGTTATCTGCCAGCGGCTTTCACATAACCGCTTTTTCTGCTCTTCACTCCAGCGTTTATCTGCGATAGGCTCACCGGCAAGATTAATGACCGCATCAATATCATTAAGATGTGTTATTTCATTGAGTGAGCTGAGATTTTCTGCAGCTGAGCAAAAACGGGAATAGACTTTCTGCGGTGAGCGGCTCAGAACCACCACCTGATATTTCCGGGCAATCAGTGCCTGTACCAGCGGGGTGCCGATAAGCCCGGTACCGCCTGTGACCAGAATACGCATAGTTGCTCCTTCTGCCGGTAGGTTTCACTGACTATAGCAGTTTTTGCGGCCGGGGGATGTGATCGGCAAGAAAGAAAAACAATCATAGAACCGCTATCAATTCTTGATATACTGCTTTAACGACCATAATGGCACACTATCATTATTAGTTTGGTATATAAAAGCAGTATAAAACAGGGCCTGCGGATTGCCGGCGTGTGTCATTGAAAAAAACAGAAGCAGCATCTGTAATGCTGATAAAAAAAGAAAAGGTTAGAGGATGGAACAAGAAAGCGCTATCGAGTGGGTGGACGTGGTCGATGAGAATAATGATGTCATCGGTCAGGCGACACGCGAGCAGATGCGGGCGGAAAACCTGCGTCACCGGGCTACCTACATTGTTGTGCATGACGGCATGGGAAAAATTCTTGTTCAGCGCCGGACTGAGCACAAAGATTTCTGCCCGGGTCTGCTGGATGCCACAGCAGGTGGTGTGGTGCAGCAGGGTGAACTGATGCTTGATTCTGCCCGGCGCGAAGCGGAGGAAGAACTCGGGATTGCCGGTGTGCCGTTTGCCGAGCACGGCCTGTTTTATTATGAAGAGCCCATCTGCCGTGTCTGGGGCGGGTTATTCAGCTGTGTGACACACGGCCCGTTCGCGCTTCAGGAAAGTGAAGTATCAGAAGTGACCTGGCTGACGCCGGCGGAAATCACGGCCCGCTGTGACGAATTTACCGCAGACTCACTGAAAGCGCTTTCACTCTGGCTGACGCGCAATAATCAGAATTATACCCCGGCAGAGCCGCAAAAGGCGGCGGTAATATCTGAAACTGAAATGAGCAGTGACAGCGAATAAAAAAGAATAAAAACCGGAAAAGCCTGCAATATGCAGGCTTTTTTATATTTAAAATACGGTAAAATAAAAGGCTGGCAGTAAATATATCGAAAAAAAAGAATATTACCAGATGCTTTTTAAATATAATTTATGTTATTCCTGCTATTGAATATCAGCATTTTTCCGCAAAATATTATTGCAAATATAAACAATAATCTCATAATATTTATCAGCTATAGTTTTTATATTCTCTCGTAAATCATCTGTTTATATATCAATGGTGAATTTAATTAACGCATTGAAAAATAGTATATTTTATATTCTTACATAATCAGGTTGTTAACAGGGATATAAATAATAACGACCGGTAATAGGAATTATCCGGAAGTGGCCGGGAAAATAAAATACAAACCAAAAGAGAATAATGATGAAAAATAAATTAGCAGGATGGCTGTTGTTATTACCACTGCTTCTCACCGCATGGGGTGCATTTCAGTATTGGCGGATCAGTGATGAATATCAGGCTTACCAATATGTCATGGCTGATAAAGCGGAACTTCAGCGTCTGATTGCAGAAGACCCTGATACACAAATTACCTACGATGACGGGGAAACGGTTTCTGCCGGTCAGCATCTGGGCATGATTAACCGTGAGCTGAGTAAATACAGCAGCGAAATTGCCATGATCCTGGCCCGGGCTGTGGTCAGTAAGGGGACTATCGTCACCGGGATTTTATCCCTGCTGTTTGGCGCCGGGGCAATTTATCTCTGCATCAGCAGCGGCCGGGCTGCCCGCCGCTCCCGCGATGCTCTGCTGAAAGTCTTTGCCCGCTGCCGTAAACTGCTGCCGTTTATTCTGACCGGACAGATGACACTGGTCGGTCTGAGTATTATTTGTGTGATGGCTTATGAAGCTTTGTGGTTTGCCGGTAATTTCGTGATGAGAGGCGGTGGTGCGAAAATCATGATCTTTATTCTGATCAGTATTGTGCTGATCATCTGGTATATCATCAAGGGTCTGTTTAAGCTGCGCAAGAGTTTCGCTATGTTCCGCAGTGAGCCGTCTGATGTGACCGGGCATGCTGTCAGCCGTGAGGAAGCGCCGGGGCTGTGGCAGTGGGTGGATGAGATTGCTGCCAGAGTCGGCACAACACCGCCGGATCATATTATTGCGGGTATGACGGAATGCTTCTATGTGACATCCCACAGCATTAATCTGAATGAAAATCAGCTGATTGAAGGGAAAACGCTGTACTTCCCGCTGCTTTATTCCGCGCTGCTCAACCGGGAAGAAGCCAGTGCGGTTATCGGTCACGAGCTGGGGCATTTTACCGGTGAAGATACCACGTACAGTCTGAACTTTGCGCCGATCTATGCCGGGATGAGCCACAGTATTTCGCTGGTGGCGAATGAGGTGCAGGATTATTACAGTAAAGTGATTATGAGCCCGTCCGTGTATCTCGGGATCTTCTTCCTCGAACAGTTTGATTTTGCGGTCAGCCACTGGAGCCGTATCCGCGAACTGGAAGCGGATAAAGCCGGGGCATCGGTCAGTTCACCGGCAGCAGTATCCTCATCACTGTTGCGTATTTCTGCGGTCAGTGACGTGATTTCTGAAACACTGGGTGAGCTGTATGAAGGCACTCTGAAAACGGATGATCTGCTGCCGGTGGTAATGGCACGCCTGCGTGAGCGTGGTGTACCGGAGGCCGGGCAGTTCCTGAATGAGGCAACCAGTCACCCGAGCGACAGCCATCCGCAAACCCGTACCCGTATTGAAGCGCTGTCTCAGGATATCAGCGATGATCTGCTGGCCGCCGCTTCCCGTGAAGTGCAGTCAGATGATTACGCCAATATTGCGGATCTGTTCACGGATGCCAAAGCCATTTCGATGTCACTGACTGCGTCACTTTCCGGCATGGTCGCTGAGTACACCACACAGCGGACAGCAGCACTGGAAACCATGCTGCATGAATCCGATGCTGCAGATGAAGTGATTATCACTGAGCAGCGGAAAGTATTCCGGATGATGTTTATTTTTGGTCTGGTGGTTGTGGCCGGGATGGGAATTGCCACTGTGAAACTCGGTGCGGAAAACCTGGTAAAATCCGGCACGGTTCACGGTTTCTGGCTGTTGCTGTTGTTTTGGGGCGTTGCCTTTCTGTACCGCAAAAAAGGGAAAACGCCACTGTTTGCTTTCCGCCATGGTCAGCTGGTCAGTGATAAACTGACACAGGCATATCCGCTGCATTACATTGTCGACTATGACATCACAGAAGCCTCCGGTGTGGCGATACTTACTTTGCATGTGGCGGATGGTGCACCGGCCCCGGTCCCGGCTGTAAAAAGCCGTTTATTTAAATATGATGCCAAAAAGCGGAAATTGATTATTCTGCTGGCCGGTATCCGTATCTGGCAGGGGAAATCATTATCTTTGCAGGATTTATCAAATCTGGTACACAGTCAGTTGCAGATAGCACACGTAAAACATGAATTACGGCAGTAATTATTTTTTTCTGAAACAGACAGAACCGCCGCAAGGCGGTTTTTTTTTAAGATGACTGAATAATTAATAGCAATTACAACTGACTCTTTTTTTATTATCGTGTATTCCGGAGGTAAGGAATGCATAAGATAAATACAGCATTAACAGACAATATTAAGTCCCTTAAAATAAGCACATCAACATTTGTTGATATTATGGACGGACTTAAAACCGGCAGTGTATTAAGTCATCAGTTACAATCACAGAATCTGACGGATTATTATCTTGCCGGACAGGCTTATACTGTACAATGGAAAATTGTCCGCAAGAGTAATCATATTCTTGAACCGTTTCCGTCAACCTGGGAACAGGTGAAAGATTTTTTAGTGCCTGAATTATACGCTGCGGAAAACCTGATTTATGTTGCCGGCAGCGGAGAATGCATCTGTGATGCGGCATTAGCGGGCGGGATGAGTTGTACCTATTTTGAAAAGCTGGGTTTCAGCGGCGTGATAACCGGAGGTGCCGTCAGGGATGGTCAGGATCTTAACACACTTTCCATACCGGTTATTGCCACGAATTTAACGCCGACAGATACCCAGGGCGCATATTATGTATCTGAAACCGGCGGCAGTTGCCGGATAGAGCAGGTAACAATTCACACCGGTGATCTGATTATTGCGGATATTAATGGTGTGGTGGTAATACCTTACCATGATATTGATACTGTAATCAGTAAAGCGATTGAAATAACAGAAATTGAAAATAACATGCTGGAGAAAATACGGCGCGGAGAACGGTTGCCGGATTTAATCAGTATCACAGGAAGAATATAAATTCAGAAGGAAATAAAAATTGTTAACTATTCATACACTCGGTCCGAACGGAACGAACTGCGAAAAAGCAGCGCATCACTGGCTGAGTGAAAATAATATTAAAGGCAATGTGAAGTTATATCCGACATTGGAGTCAGCCACTGAATGTGTCAGGCAGGATAAGGATGGTGTTCTGCTCGGCTGTATTGTATACCCCGATTTACATAATATCGTTTTCCGGAACTTAACCTGGCTGGAATTAAAAGCCTGTTTTGTGCTGGACACACACAATATGTTATTTGCCTCACGTCATACTGATTATAACGATATCCGCCATGTGGGATCACATCCGGCACCACAGCACTTATTTGCTGAGCTGCCGCTGCTGAATAAAGAGGTACGGAAAACCTTATTTACCTCCAACAGTGAGTCCGGTGTGCAGTGTGCTCACGGCGCGGTGGATGGCTGCATTACCACACTCACCACAGCACAAAAATACCATCTGCATATCCTGCATGACTTTGGCCCTGTACCGATGGGCTTTTCTATTCATGCCCCTAAATAATCGGTTAACACTCAGGAGTGTATTATGAGTTTAATTCCCGGAAATGAACTGCTTTCCTATGATATGGATTTAACCCGCAAAGAGGGAGAAGAAAGCAAGATACAGGCTAAATTTATCCACGGTACCGCATTTACCATGACGTTCTGGTCATTTAAGCCGGGAGCCGTGATCCCGGAGCATCAGCATGAACACGAAACCCTGACAACCGTGCTGTCAGGCTCTCTGCGGCTGACCGTGGACGGCAAAACTGTGATCCTGAAAGCCGGTGATTCCGGACTGGTACCGTCCTGGGCGGTTCATGATGCGGAAGTACTCGAAGAGTCCGAGGTTATCGATGTGTATACCCCGGTGCGGGAAGATTATGTCGCACGTCAGGAGGGGCGGCTTGAAACTTATCTCGCCACCTCACAGGAACGAAAATAACAGGGATTCAGGGAGCAGAGTGTGAAAAAACAACAGGACGGGCACCCGCTGTGGTTGCCTTCCTTATGGATACATTTCCCGGCATTGCAGCAGCCGGAATATCCGGAACCGTCAGCGGTCAGCTATGTGGTGCAGCAGTTGCAGACGGCACCGCCGCTGGTTACCACCGCAGAAATTATCTCTCTGAGACAGGCGCTGGCGAAAGTCAGCGCGGGGCAGGGAATTGTACTGCAGTGCGGGGATTGTGCGGAATCCTTTGCCGGTTGCCGGGAGGATGTGCTGACAAACTGGACTGATACTGTCAGCACGATGTCGGGAATTATCAGTGACGGATTTTCTTTGCCGGTTCTGAAAATAGGGCGGATTGCAGGGCAGTATGCCAAACCGCGCAGCAGTCCGGATGAAACCCGCAACAGCGTGACGCTGCCGAGTTACCGCGGGGATATCATCAACGGCCACGGGTTTACTGCCGCTGCGCGTATCCCGGCACCGGAACGGATGCTGAATGCGTATTATCGTGCGGCAGTGACACTGAATGCCCTGCACGGCAGTGAACGGGAAGCAGAGGAGGCTGACCCGTTATTCGCACCGTTTTATGTCAGCCACGAAGCGCTGTTGCTGAACTATGACAGCGCATTGACCCGTATCAGCCCGGCAGACAACCTGTGGTACAACTGTGCGGCGCATACCGTCTGGCTGGGGGATCGCACCAGTGAACCTTCTCAGGCGCATGTACAGTATCTGCGGGGTATTGAAAATCCGATCGGTATCAAATGCGGGCCGTCAATGACCGGCGAAAAACTGGCACAGCTGCTGGAGTTACTGGACCCGGGCAATCAGCCGGGCAAAATTATGCTGATTATCCGGATGGGCGCTGACCAGATTACGGAAAAACTGCCGCCGCTTATCCGGGAAGTTTCAGCGCGGAAAACCCCGGTTATCTGGCTGACAGATCCGATGCACGGTAATACCCGCAGTACTGCTGAGGGTCTGAAAACCCGTGATTTTCCGGTGATCTGTGAGGAGATAAGATTGTTTGTGCAGCTTATCAGAGAGGCCGGTCTGTATCCCGGTGGTCTGCATCTGGAAATGACAGGGCAGGCGGTGACTGAATGTACCGGCGGGCCGCAGGCGCTGACCGATAAGGATATCGGGCAGTGTTATGAGTCGCTCTGTGATCCGCGGCTGAACCGGGAGCAGTCAGTTGCCCTGGCGCGGGTGGCAGCAGGATACCGGCAGAGTGATAAACAGGAAGGATAAAAAAATCCCGGCGGGGAAACCCGGCCGGGATTATTGTCTGTGGCTTTTCAGTCAGCAGAACTTATTTTTTCTTCGCTTCATCCTGCGCTGCCTGAATAGCAGTCAGTGCGATGGTGTACGCGATATCGTCAACTAACGCACCACGGGACAGGTCGTTAACCGGCTTGCGCATACCCTGCAGCATTGGTCCGATAGAGACCAGGTCTGCTGAACGCTGAACCGCTTTGTAAGTGGTGTTACCGGTGTTCAGGTCAGGGAAGATGAAGACGTTTGCTTTACCTGCAACCGGAGAGTCCGGTGCTTTGGTTTTCGCAACGTCAGCCATCACGGCGGCGTCGTACTGTAACGGACCGTCGATGCACAGATCAGGACGTTTTTCTTTGGCGATACGGGTCGCTTCGCGGACTTTCTCAACATCGTCACCCTGGCCGGAAGTCCCGGTAGAGTAAGAGATCATCGCAACGCGCGGGTCAATACCGAATGCTTTCACAGAGTCAGCAGACTGAATAGCGATTTCTGCCAGCTGTTCAGGGTTCGGATCCGGGTTAATTGCGCAGTCACCGTAGACCAGAACTTCTTCAGGCATCAGCATGAAGAACACGGAAGATACCAGTGAGCTGCCCGGTGCGGTTTTGATTAACTGTAACGGCGGACGAATGGTATTTGCGGTGGTGTGAACAGCACCGGAAACCAGACCGTCAACTTTATCCTGCTCCAGCATCATCGTACCCAGTACGACGTTGTCCTGTAACTGCTCGCGGGCAACGACTTCGGTCATGCCTTTGTTTTTACGCAGTTCAACCAGACGCGGTACATACAGCTCACGGATGTCAGCCGGGTTAACCAGTTCGATACCGGTACCCAGAGTCACGCCCTGTGCAGCTGCAACGCGGCGGATTTCTTCCGGATCGCCTAACAGCACGCAGGTCGCCAGACCACGTTCAGCACAGATAGCTGCTGCTTTGATCGTACGCGGCTCATCACCTTCAGGCAGAACAACGCGTTTTTTCGCTTTGCGTGCCAGTTCGGTTAACAGGTAACGGAATGCCGGTGGTGACAGACGGTTAGGACGCTCAGAATCAGCAACCAGAGAATCGATCCATTTGGTATCGATGTGGCTTGCAACGTAGTTCTGAACCAGTTCGATGCGCTCACGGTCATCAGCAGGGACTTCCAGGCTGAAGCTTTGCAGGTTCAGCGAGGTCTGCCAGGTGTTGGTGTTCACAGTGAAAATCGGCAGGCCGGTTTCGAACGCACGTTCGCATAGTTTGGCAATGCTGTCATCGATCGGATAACCGCCGGTCAGCAGGATCGCACCGATTTCCACGCCGTTCATCGCTGCCAGGCAGGCAGAAACCAGCACGTCAGGACGATCAGCGGAAGTTACCAGCAGAGAACCCGGACGGAAGTGCTCCAGCATGTTAGGAATGCTGCGTGCACAGAATGTCACAGATTTGATGCGGCGGGTTTTGATGTCGCCTTCGTTGATGATTTTTGCGCCCAGGTGGTTCGCCATGTCGACTGCACGGGTGGCAATCAGTTCGAAATTCCACGGTACACTGCCGACAACCGGCAGAGGCAGGGATTGCAGATCATCCGTGCTCAGGTGAGCGATAGTGGCTTTGGATGAATCATCAAAGATTTCAGACAGGTCAGGACGGGTACGGCCCTGCTCATCAACCGGCGCGTTAACTTTGTTAACGATAACGCCGGCGATGTTGGTGTTCTTGTGACCACCGAATTCGTTGCGGATCAGTTCCAGACGCTCTTTGATTTCCGCTGCGCTGTCATTGCCCGGTGCTGTCACGAACACGATTTCCGCACCCAGAGTCTGGGCGATATCGTAGTTCAGGGACTGTGCATGCGGGTAGTTGCGGGTTGGTACCAGACCTTCAATCAGGATCACTTCCGCACCCTGAGTGTGCTCGTGGTAACGCGCAACGATTTCTTCCATCAGAATATCTTTCTGATTGGTGGTCAGCATGGTTTCCACATAATCCATATCCAGCGGCTCTGCCATTTTCAGGGAAGAGTGAGCGCGTAAGATTTGGGTGGTCTGATCTTCAATACCTGCACGGCGCGGCTGTGCAACCGGTTTGAAGAAGCTCAGGCTGACGCCTTTCTGTTCCATTGAGCGGACAACCCCGAGGCTGACGCTGCTTAAGCCGACACTGGTGCCGGTAGGAATGAGGATAATAGTACGGGACACATGAACCTCTTATTTTTTCACAATTCGGTGTTCAAAATAAATCCGCCGGCAATGGCCGGCGGAGAGCAAAGATTATGCAGTCAGACGCGCTGCATCCTGTGCGATGACTAATTCTTCGTTAGTCGGGATCACCAGGGCAATGCTGCTGTCATCAGTGGTGATTTTGCCTGCGTTACCGAAACGGGCAGCCAGGTTACGTTCGTGGTCCAGTTTGAAGCCCAGCAGAGCCAGTTTCTCCAGAGTGTGTTCACGAACCATTGCTGCGTTTTCACCGATACCGCCGGTGAAGATGATAGCGTCCAGACGGCCTTCCATCAGTGTCGCGTAACCACCGACGTATTTCGCCAGACGGTGGCAGAATACATTCATTGCACGGGTCGCGTCAGCTTGTTTACCGTAGTTTTCTTCAACATAACGGCAGTCGCTGGTGACTTCGGTCAGACCCTGCAGGCCGGATTCTTTGGTCAGCATTTTGTTGATTTCTTCAACGCTCATGCCCATTGAATCATGCAGGTGGAAAATGATAGCCGGGTCGATATCACCGGAACGGGTACCCATGACCAGACCTTCCAGCGGAGTCAGACCCATAGAGGTGTCGACGCACTCGCCGTTAACGATAGCTGCAACAGAACCACCGTTACCTAAGTGGCAGGTGATCACGTTCAGTTCTTCAACCGGTTTGTTCAGCATTTTAGCGGCTTCACGGCTGACGAAATAGTGGCTTGTACCGTGGAAACCATAGCGGCGGATACCGTGGTCTTTGTACAGGCTGTACGGCAGGGCATACAGGTAAGCTTCTTCAGGCATAGTCTGATGGAAAGCGGTATCGAAAACACCGACGTTTTTATCAGCCAGGTGAGGGAAGGCTTTCAGTGCTTCTTCCACGCCTAACAGGTTAGCCGGGTTGTGCAGTGGTGCGAATGCTGAGCACTCTTCCATTGCTTTAACAACTTCGTCAGTGACGATAACAGAGTGAGCGAATTTCTCACCGCCGTGAACCAGACGGTGGCCGATGCAGCCGATCTGTGCTGACAGCTCAGGTTTGTCGCCCATGATATCTTTCACGATGAAACGCAGAGCTTCGCTGTGAGCAGCGCCCGCGCCTAACTGTGCTTCGTGTTTAGCACCATCCATTTTCCACTTGATACGTGCTTCCGGCAGGTTAAAGCATTCTGCCAGACCCGTCAGATATTCATCACCAGTTGTAGGGTCAATGATCGCAAATTTCAGTGAAGAACTACCGCAGTTAAGTACCAGTACCAGCTTACTTGACATGGAATTACCTATAATCTTGTTGTGGATAAGTCTTATGTGTTAAGACAGTGGTTAAA
Organism: Morganella sp. Je.2.23; assembly: GCF_051129855.1. Lineage (NCBI taxonomy): Bacteria > Pseudomonadati > Pseudomonadota > Gammaproteobacteria > Enterobacterales > Morganellaceae > Morganella > Morganella sp. Je.2.23. The sequence continues at coordinate 1,585,352 of NZ_JBCPSQ010000001.1, read as the reverse complement.
ACGTAATCTAACTAAGCGTAGCGCAATATTTCAGCGCCGTTCATGATTAACATCATGCAATTTTTATATTGAACGATAAATCATCGCTGCAATCTGTTGTCTGAGGCGTGATGGCGTAAAAACACACATTTTGCCCTTGAAAAAGGCCGCATCAGACAAAATAATTAACTCAGGATTATTTCACCGTGATTAAACGGGCGTAGCATACCCGCAGATGACAGCAATTTCAAAATATACTTAATCCTACAAAAATATTTTGACTGAATGTAGCCATATTTTAATTATTATGTTTTTTATTGATTGAGGTCATAATGCCTGATAACACACCGGCAAAACCGGGTCTGTTCCGCGCACTGCGTCTCGGCAAACGTTACGCCGCCACCTGGCCGGCCGTGAAGCAGCTCGCCCCGGTTTTCCCGGAGAATCGTGTCATAAAATCCACGCAGTTCGGTATCCGTTTTATGCCGCCGTTGTCGGTGTTTACCCTGACATGGCAGATAGCGCTCGGCGGGGCGTTAGGGCCTGCTGTTGCCACCGCACTGTTTGCCTGCTCGCTGCCTTTGCAGGGGCTGTGGTGGCTGGGCCGCCGCGCCGCAACACCATTACCGGCCGGGCTGCTCAGCTGGTTTTATGAAATCCGCGCAAAGTTTGCCGAAGCCGGTATTGCGATTGCGCCGGTCGAAGGCACACCCGATTATATGGCACTGGCGGAGTTACTGAAACGCGCTTTTAAGCAACTGGACAACTCTTTCCTGGATGACCTGTAAGTGCCGCTGTTTTCCGCCCGTTTCCGCGGGCGGTATAACCGCTTCCTTTATTAATCGATTCAGCTTGTGTAACTCCCTGTTTTTCCTCTCCGTAAAATTACCCGGTCGAAATCCCCCGCTGAGATCAAAAAAGGTGTGTATTTCACTATCTTATAGATTTGAGTAATGCGATGATTCTGACCATACCCCGGATTACTTTTTCAGGAGATACACCATGGAAATGACCAATGCACAACGCCTTATCCTTTCTAACCAGTATAAAATGATGGCTATGCTGGACCCGGATAACGCCGAGCGCTACCGCCGCCAGCAGACGATTATTGAGCGCGGCTTCGGACTGCAGATGCGCGAACTGGATCGCGATTTCGGTGAACTGCCGGAAGAAATCTGCCGTCGTGTGATTGATATGATGGAAATGTACCACGCACTGCGTATCTCCTTCGACAACCTGAAAGAAGCAAAAGATATCGATCAGCGCCGTATCCACTTCTTAGGTTTTGATGCGGCAACAGAAGCACGTTATTTAAGTTATGTGCGTTTTCTGGTAAATACGGAAGGACGTTACACTCACTTTGACAGCGGCAGCCACGGTTTTAACTCCCAGACACCAATGTGGGATAAATATGTCCGTATGCTCGGTGCATGGCATAACTGTCCGCGCCAGTACCACCTGAGTGAAGTGGAAATTAATCAGATCCTTAACGCATAATATTCCGGTATCCGCACGGCGAGGCACGCATGACACTGACTGCAAAAGGCTTTTTGTTTGATCTGGACGGCACACTGGCCGATTCTCTGCATGTGGTGGAGCGTGCCTGGCTGGCATTTGCCCGTCGTACCGGAGCGGATGAGGATGAAGTTAAGCATTTTATTCACGGCAAACCGGCGGTTGAGTCCATCCGCCATTTTCTGCCGGATGCGGATGAGAGTGAAATCGCCGCGCAGCTGGCGTGGGTGACAGAGCAGGAGATCAGGGAGAGTGATCAGGTCACAGACCTGCCCGGTGCGCAGGCACTGCTGGCGCGTCTGGTTTCCCTTGAAATTCCGTGGGCGATTGTCACTTCCGGTTCTGTGGCGATAGCCCGTCCGCGTCACAGTGCGGCGAATCTGCCGGAGCCGGATGCCTGGGTGACAGCCGATAATATCACCCGCGGTAAACCGGACCCGCAACCCTACCTGCTGGGTGCGGAAAAGCTCGGGCTGTCACCCCGTGACTGTTTTGTGTTTGAGGATGCCACCGCCGGTCTGCTCTCCGGGCTGGATGCCGGTTGTCAGGTAATTGCCGTACATGTCCCGGCCGGAACACCGCGCACGGATGAACTGGCGATGCGGGTGGATTCACTGACAGAAATAGAGATTCAGAAAGCGGCGGACGGCACGGTGACGCTGACCCGTCGTCCCGGCTGACCGCCGGTAAACATGCGGTACAGTACCCGGTCAGACGATGAGGAAACCGGGACTGTGCGTTAACAGAAAACGATGAGACAGGATGTTCGCTGTCCGGGCATTGACGAAAGAGGACGTTGGTGAATACGGAACTCGTGTGGGTGCTGACCCTGCTGTTTATCGCCATTGTTTTATTTACCACCAACAAGGTCCGGATGGATGTTGTGGCGTTGCTGGTGATCACCGCCTTCGTACTCAGCGGTACGCTTACCGTTAATGAAGCCGTTGCCGGTTTCAGTGATCCCAATATTCTGCTGATTGCCGCCCTGTTTGTTATCGGGGAGGGGCTGGTGCGTACCGGGGTTGCCTATCAGATGGGTGACTGGCTGGTGCGGGTGGCCGGCTCCGGCGAAACCCGTCTGCTGGTGTTCCTGATGGTCAGTGTTGCCGGGCTCGGCGCATTTATGAGCTCGACCGGCGTGGTGGCTATCTTTATCCCTGTTGTGCTCAGTGTCTCTGCACGTATGAAAATCCCGCCTTCACGGCTGATGATGCCGCTCGGCTTTGCCGGGCTTATCAGCGGTATGATGACGCTGGTGGCAACACCGCCGAACATGGTGGTGAACAGCGTCCTGGAAATGGAAGGCATCAAAGGCTTTCATTTCTTCTCGGTTACCCCTATCGGATTACTGATCCTGCTGGCCGGTGTCGGCTATATGCTGATTGCCCGCCGCTGGCTGGGCAGCAAACAGCCGGAGAAAGCAGGGGACAATGTACAGCGTACCTTTCGTGACCTGATCCGCGACTACAAACTGAGCGGCCGTGCGCGGCGTCTTGCTGTCCGTAACGGCTCGCCGCTGATTGGCAAAACGCTCGACGAACTGCACCTGCGTACCCGTTACGGTGCCAATGTGGTGGGGATTGAGCGCTGGCGTCGTTTCCGGCGGGTGATGGTCGGTGCAACCGGCGGTATGGAATTGCGTGACCGTGATGTGCTGCTGATTGATATGTCGGCCAGTGATATGGATCTGCGTGAATTTTGTGCCGAACAGATGCTGGAGCCGATGATCCTGCGCGGCGAATATTTCTCAGAACACTCCCGCAACGTGGGGATGGCTGAAGTCTCCCTGAATCCTGAAAGTGAACTTATCGGCAAAAGCCTGCGGGATATCGGTTTCCGTACCCGTTACGGCCTGAATGTGCTGGGGTTGCGGCGGGGCGGCTCTGCCCTTGACGGCAATATTGTGGATGAGCCGCTGCAACTCGGGGATATTCTGCTGGTGGTCGGCGACTGGAAAATTATCCGCGTGCTGGCGACCAAACGGCGTCACTTTATTGTGCTGAATCTGGCAGCGGAAGCGGAAGCTGTGGTGCCGGCAGCATCTCAGGCACCGCATGCCCTGTTTTGTCTGGCGCTGATGGTGGCGATGATGGTCACCAATGAAATCCCGAATTTTATTGCGGCACTGATTGCCTGCCTGCTGATGGGGAAATTCCGCTGTATCGATATGGAAAGTGCGTACCGCTCAATTCACTGGCCGAGCATCATTCTGATTGTGGGGATGATGCCGTTTGCGCTGGCGTTACAGAAAACCGGCGGTATCACGCTGATTGTCAGCGGGCTGATGGATGTCGCAGGTGATCTGGGGCCGCATGTCATGCTGACAGCGCTGTTTGTGCTGTGCGCCACGATTGGCCTGTTTATCTCGAATACCGCAACCGCCGTTCTGATGGCACCGATTGCTATCCAGGCCGCGTATGAAATGCAGGTATCGCCGCTGCCGTTTGCGATGGTGGTGGGGGTGGCGGCGTCGGCGGCCTTTATGACGCCGGTGTCATCACCGGTCAATACGCTGGTGCTCGGGCCGGGAAATTACACCTTCGGGGATTTCGTCAAAATCGGCGTGCCGTTTACGCTGGTGGTGATGGCAATCAGTATCGCGGTGATCCCGTTACTCTTCCCGTTCTGACGGCGTGCCCTGATGAAAACGCAGTTGCCAGATATCCGGGGCGGTTTCTGTCCACAGGGATGAGCGGTTCGTTTCTCTGATACAGCGGCCTCCGGCCAGCTGAAAGCTGCGGTAGGTTATTAACACACAATTGCCGCTGATTTGTGAACAGCGATAATCACCGGAATAGATGTGCTGTGCATGCTGTACCGGTGATAACAGGTCATTCAGTGTGTCGTCTTTGTCAGCGGATACACCTGAGCGGCAAAATTCAAAGAATGCCGGATGCAGCAGGACTGAGAGCGTCTGATAATCCCCTCTGTACCACGGACGGTGCAACCGTTTCTCCTGACGAATCAGTTTTCTGAATAATTCTGTTTCATGCATAAACAAGTATCCCGTTCGTTACTGACTGATCTCATCCAGTGACAGACTGAAGCCGGGAATAAACACGTCGCGGAAATAATCCATTTCCGGGCTGCGGCGTTCTTCCAGGGTTTTTTCCAGCCGGGCTTTCGCCAGATGAAACTCGGTATTGCCTGCACCAATCTCTTCCAGACACTTGAGATAAGCACACAGGGCATCTGCCTGTTTGACGATTGCTGCATCTTCCGGTGAATGCGCGTCTTCATCAATCAGCGGGGCAAAATCTGCCTGTAATTCTTCGGGGATCATGGCAATCAGTTTCTTTTGTGCCATCCGTTCGATTTTTTTGTATTCATGCGCAATCTGCGGATTGTAATACTTGATAGGCGTCGGCAGGTCACCGGTGATCACTTCGCTGGCATCATGGTACATCGCCAGCAGGGCGATTTTTTCCGGGTTGAGTGTACCGCCGAATTTGCGGTTTTTAATCACGGCCAGCGCATGTGCCACAAACGCCACCTGGAGACTGTGCTCAGAGACGTTTTCCTGAATCACATTGCGCATCAGCGGCCAGCGGGTGATCAGTTTCAGACGGGAAAGGTGGGCAAAAAAGTAACTCATAGACAACATTCCTGACAGCAATCTGTTGATAATAAGAGCGGATATTCTGCGGTGTTCCGGGCGGGATGTAAATAAAAACGGCTTCCCGGGGGAAGCCGCTGACAGCAGAAACGATTACTGACGGTAGTGGGAGAGGAAACGCCCGAAGCGGTTAATTGCCATCTCCAGATCGTCCTCACGCGGCAGTGTCACGATACGGAAATGGTTCGGTTCCGGCCAGTTAAAGGCAGTACCCTGTACCAGCAGCACTTTTTCCTGTAACAGCAGGTCGAGGATCATTTTCTGGTCATCGTGAATATTAAAGCGTTTGGCATCAAATTTCGGGAACATATAGAGTGCGCCCATCGGTTTGACACACGAGCAGCCCGGTATCTGGTTAATCAGTTCCCAGGCTTTGTTGCGCTGTTCATACAGACGGCCGCCGGGATGAATAAACTCGTTGATGCTCTGATAACCGCCGATAGCGGTCTGGATAGCATGCTGCATCGGCACGTTGGCGCACAGACGCATAGACGCAAGCATTTCCAGCCCTTCGATATACCCTTTGGCGTGTTTCTTCGGTCCGTTCAGCACCATCCAGCCCTGACGGAAACCGGCGATACGGTAGGTTTTTGACAGGCCGTTAAAAGTCACGGTCAGCAGATCCGGTGCCATTGCCGCAATTGAGTGGTGGACAGCATCGTCATACAGAATTTTGTCGTAGATTTCGTCAGCAAAGATGATCAGATCATTCTGACGGGCGATTTCGACGATCTCCTGTAACAGGTCTTTACTGTAGACAGCACCGGTCGGGTTGTTCGGGTTAATCACCACAATACCGCGGGTGCGCGGAGTGATTTTCTTTTTGATGTCTTCGATATCCGGCATCCAGCCCTGTTCTTCGTCACACATATAGTGCACGGCAGTACCGCCGGAAAGAGAGACAGCACCTGTCCATAACGGATAATCCGGTGCCGGCACCAGCATTTCATCCCCGTTATTCAGCAGTGCCTGCATGGACTGCACAATCAGTTCAGAAACACCGTTACCGATATAGACATCTTCCACGGTCATATCGCGCATGCCGCGTTCCTGATAGAACTGGACAATGGCTTTACGGGCAGAATAGAGGCCTTTTGAATCGCTGTAACCCTGGGAGCTTGGTAAATTACGGATAACATCAACCAGAATTTCGTCCGGGGCATCAAAACCAAACGGCGCCGGGTTACCGATATTCAGTTTGAGAACTTTCTGGCCTTCCTCTTCGAGACGTTTAGCCTCTTTGAGCACCGGCCCGCGAATGTCGTAACAGACATTATCGAGTTTGTTGGATTTCTTTATTATATTCATCTGTTCAGGACCTTAGCGCGTTAATCTTGGATTTAATCAGGCAAAACCCGTTATAACCCACTGTACTCTTACCGTCAGGGCTTTTGAAGCCGGTAAACGTCTTTTGGTGAAAAACAACAGAATTTGTTTTGGAAAGGATCGGGAGTGCCGGTTAATTATTGATATGTCGGAGTATTATTCTTGTTTTTGCGCTTAATGCGGATGTTGTGACTGGTGTGTGGGTGGTTACGGAGTTTTGTAAAGTTATCTATCGGAAGATCATAATTAGTAAAGTAATACAGTGTTTTTACTAAATGGTCAGCAGTTGTTGAAATTGTATAATCTTTTCTTATATATTAACCTATGATGCTGGTAATTATTAGTAGTATAACTAATGAGATTTCACGGCATGATCTGGTTTTAAGAGTATTTGACCTTAAATTTGCAGAATAATCAGATTTATCTTGCAGCAGGACGAATTCGCAGCATGCATTTTTATAAGTTACAAATTGTCTTGTTTCGCAATGTTTGGAAAACAATGCTGTAAGTTACGAAAAATTTGTGTGTTTGTATAGCAGGCCTGCTGTTTTACCATGCTGCATTACATAATGGAGTTACTCACAGTTACGTATTTTTGTTAGTGTTAGTTATGTTTTACTCTACCCTGATATATAGGGTAATGTCTTAGTTGGCTAAGCTATTTTTCATGCCAATAAACACCAGGTAGTTATTAAAAATCAAAATTAGTGAAGAAAAAACAATGATAAATTCAAACCGTCCAGTGTTAAATTTGGATCTCGACCTGCTGCGGACATTTGTGGCAGTCGCAGATCTGAACACCTTCGCGGCGGCAGCAGCGGCAGTATGCCGTACTCAGTCTGCCGTCAGTCAGCAAATGCAGCGTCTCGAGCAACTCGTCGGGCGCGAACTGTTTGCGCGCCATGGCCGTAACAAGTTACTGACCGATCACGGGTTACAACTGTTAGGTTATGCCCGTCAAATCCTGCGTGCAAATGATGATGCCACCGCATCACTGGCATACAACGATGCAGAAGGGGAGTTACGCATCGGGGCATCCGATGATTCCGTTGACTCACTGCTGCCTTTCTTACTCAACCGTATTGCTTCGGTATACCCGCGTATGGCCGTTGATGTCCGCATCAAACGCAGCCAGTACATTGAAGGTATGCTGGATAACCATGAAATTGATCTGGCGCTGACCACCGCGCGGATCGCTCATCACCCGCGTACTGCCCTGCGTACCGCACCGGTATTGTGGCACTGTGCGCCTGATTTCCAGTTACAGCCGAATGAGCCGATTCCGCTGGTGGTGATGGATGAAACTAACCCGTTCCGCCATCTCGCGGCGGAAACACTGGATGAGGCAGGGGTACCGTGGCGTGTTGCTTATGAAGCCGCATCACTTTCTGCTGTCCGTGCAGCCGTGAATGCTGAAGTCGGGATCACCGCCCGTCCGCTGGAAATGCAGAATGCCGACCTGCGCATTCTGAGTGTCAGCGAAGGGCTGCCGCGCCTGCCGGAAATTCAGTACTGGTTATACCGTAACAGTGACGAGCAGAGCGAGTCAGTGCTGACAGTGTACCAGGCTATTGAAAACAAAAAGACACCGTATACCGTCACACCGGCGGACGATGATAAAGCAGCAGAGTAATGCTGTGATAATCTGACGCGGAACAGACATAATTTGTGACAGTCAGACACACCGCCGGGGGATAATTTCCCCCGGCTTTTTTGTATCCTCTCCCCCCGTACGGAAATCTCATATAAATGTTAACAGCATCACGCCGTGTTCAGGTTTTTGATGTTGTTTTAAGCGCCGTATCGCAGTTTTGTTTACTTGTTTGTTACAATGTTAACAAAACACATGTTCTGTGATTGCCAAAATTAACAGCGCTCATTACATTGCAATAAAACTTTGTTAAAAACCTGACTATATTTATCAGGTTTTTATAAATGGTTATGAATTAATCATTTGTTAAATAATTTTCAGCCAAACTGTGATTGAGATCATAAATATTGACCCTGTTTACCGATGGAAAGACAGGTTTTTCCTGAGATAATGGGTTAGTAAAAGCGATGTATCCGTTAATATAATAAAGTTAATTTTCAATTTGGTTACTTACTGACACGTTTTAGCGATAAAGTCGCACGACGGGTTAATCTTAAGTTGATAGTTTGTAACAAAATCTGGAAGAGCGGGGAACAATCCGGGTGACCGGCTTTCTCATCACGATAAGTGTTGTATCCGCCATTAAGTTGTTCCTCTCGTGTGTCGCTGTGGTGCTGTATGCAGGTACGGCAGGCAACACCACCTTTAATGAGTAAGCAATGAGTATGTCAACAGCCACTGAAGTTCTGGCCCATAACTGGGCATTTGCCATCTATCTTTTAGGTGCTCTCGGGTTATGTGCATTTATGTTGCTGGGCGCCCGTTATCTCGGGGGCCGTGCAAAAGCACGCGCCAAACATCTCCCTTACGAATCAGGTATTGACCCGGTCGGCAGCGCACGTCTGCGGATGTCTGCGAAGTTCTACCTGGTTGCCATGTTTTTCGTGATTTTCGATGTTGAAGCCTTATACCTGTTTGCCTGGTCTGTTTCGGTCAGAGAAACAGGCTGGATAGGGTTCACCGAAGCCGCAATCTTTATTCTGGTGTTATTGGCAGGGCTTTTCTATCTGGCACGTATCGGCGCGCTGGACTGGACACCTGTACGTTCACGCCGCGAGGTGAAACACCCGAGCGTTGTGAACAAAATCAATAACAATCAACCGTAGTCAATAGTGAGGCACAAGATGGATTATACGCTCACCCGCATCGATCCAAACGGTGAGAATGACCGTTATCCCCTGCAAAAACAAGAGGTTGTCAGTGACCCGCTTGAGCAGCACGTTCACCGCAGCGTGTATATGGGGAAACTCGAACATGCATTACACGATATGGTTAACTGGGGCCGTAAAAACTCCCTGTGGCCGTTTAACTTCGGTCTTTCCTGCTGTTACGTAGAGATGGTGACCTCCTTCACGGCAGTACATGACGTCGCCCGTTTTGGTGCGGAAGTACTGCGTGCCTCGCCGCGACAGGCGGACTTTATGGTTGTGGCCGGAACCTGCTTTACCAAAATGGCTCCGGTTATTCAGCGTCTGTATGACCAGATGCTGGAACCGAAATGGGTTATCTCCATGGGCGCCTGTGCCAACTCCGGCGGTATGTATGATATTTACTCCGTAGTACAGGGTGTCGATAAATTCATTCCGGTGGATGTGTATATCCCGGGCTGCCCGCCGCGTCCTGAAGCTTATATGCAGGCGCTGATGCTGTTACAGGAATCTATCGGAAAAGAGCGCCGCCCGCTGTCGTGGGTGGTGGGTGATCAGGGTGTTTACCGCGCCAATATGCAGTCAGAAAAAGAACGAAAACGCGGTGAACGGATTGCAGTAACAAACCTGCGCTCCCCGGACGAAATTTAAGGCTTTCGGGCCACCGGGCGCAATATTTGCAATGTGTTGCGTCCATTGAACCCTGAACAACTGTTGTGGTGAAGAATGATGACAGAAAGTAATACGCAGACCGCACAGCGTCCCGCGTGGCAGACTCATGATTACCTGGATGATCCGGTTATTGAGGAACTGCGCCGCAAGTTCGGTCCTGACGCATTTACGGTTCAGCCGACACGTACCGGGATGCCGGTCGTCTGGGTGAAGCGTGAGCAGCTTCCGGAAGTACTGTTTTATCTTAAATCGCTGCCGAAACCGTATGTGATGCTGTTCGATCTGCACGGGACGGATGAGCGCCAGCGCACCCATCGCGAAGGTCTGCCGGCGGCGGACTATTCCGTGTTTTATCACCTGATTTCCATTGAGCGTAACCGCGACATCATGCTCAAAGTGGCGCTGAGTGAAAATGACCTGCATGTGCCGACGGTGATCTCCGCGTTCCCGAACGCGAACTGGTATGAGCGCGAAACCTGGGAAATGTTCGGCATTATTATCGACGGACACCCGAATCTGCGCCGCATTATGATGCCGCCGACCTGGGAAGGGCATCCGCTGCGTAAAGATTATCCGGCGCGGGCAACGGAATTTGATCCGTTTGTTCTGACCAAACAGAAAGAAGATCTGGAAATGGAGGCGCTGACCTTCAAACCGGAAGAGTGGGGCATGAAACGCGGCAATGAGAACGAGGACTTTATGTTCCTGAACCTCGGCCCGAACCACCCGTCTTCCCACGGTGCATTCCGTATCATCTTGCAGCTCGACGGTGAAGAGATTGTCGACTGCGTGCCGGATATCGGTTATCACCATCGCGGTGCGGAAAAAATGGGTGAGCGTCAGTCATGGCACAGCTACATTCCGTATACCGACCGTATTGAATACCTCGGCGGCTGCGTCAATGAAATGCCGTATGTGCTGGCGGTGGAAAAACTGGCGGGGATTGAGGTTCCGGCACGTGTGGATGTGATCCGCGTGATGCTGTCAGAACTGTTCCGCATTAACAGTCACTTGCTGTATATCAGTACGTTCATTCAGGATACCGGAGCGATGACGCCGGTCTTCTTTGCCTTTACCGACCGCCAGAAGATTTATGATGTGGTGGAAGCCATCACCGGTTTCCGTATGCATCCGGCCTGGTTCCGTATCGGTGGTGTGGCGCACGATCTGCCGAAAGGCTGGGATCGCCTGCTGCGCGATTTCCTCGACTGGATGCCGAAACGCCTGGAATCCTATGTCACTGCCGCACTGAAAAACTCTATTCTCAAAGGCCGTTCTGTCGGCGTGGCGGCATACAACGCGAAAGAAGCGCTCGACTGGGGCGTAACCGGTGCCGGTTTACGTGCGACCGGGATTGACTTTGACGTGCGTAAATGGCGTCCGTACTCCGGTTATGAGAATTTTGATTTTGAAGTGCCTGTTGCCGCCAACGGCGACTGTTATGACCGTGTGATGCTGAAAGTAGAAGAAGTGCGCCAGAGTCTGCGCATTCTGGAACAGTGCCTGAAAAACATGCCGGAAGGGCCGTTCAAAGCGGATCACCCGCTGACCACGCCGCCGCCGAAAGAGCGCACCTTACAGCACATTGAAACCATGATTAACCATTTCCTCCAGGTGTCATGGGGTCCGGTGATGCCGGCTCAGGAATCATTCCAGATGATTGAGGCGACAAAAGGAATTAACAGCTATTACCTGACCAGTGACGGCAGCACCATGAGTTACCGTACCCGAATCCGTACACCAAGTTATGCCCATCTGCAGCAGATCCCGTCAGTGATCAGCGGCAGTCTGGTGTCTGACCTGATTGTGTACCTCGGAAGTATCGATTTCGTTATGTCGGATGTGGATCGCTGATTATGCAAGAACTGAACCCTGAAGCAAAAAAAGCACTGCAAGGCGCAGTGAATGCGGCGCAGCCAGCCGGAAAACAACCTGATTTTGTGCTGAGTGACGAAGAGCGCACCGAAATCGAAGCGGAAAAACATCATTATGAAGATCCGCGTGCCGCCTCTATCGAAGCGCTGAAAATTGTCCAGAAACACCGTGGCTGGGTGGAAGACGGCGCGATTTACGCCATCAGCGATGTGCTGGGTATCCCGGCAAGTGACGTGGAAGGTGTGGCGACATTCTACAGCCAGATCTACCGTCAGCCGGTCGGCCGTCATGTGATCCGTTACTGTGACAGCGTGGTGTGCCATATCACCGGTTATCAGGGGATCAAGGCCGCACTTGAGCGCAAACTGAATATTCAGCCGGGACAGACAACCGCCGACGGCCGCTTTACGCTGCTGCCGACCTGTTGCCTCGGAAACTGTGACAAAGGGCCGACCATGATGGTTGATGAAGATACCCACAGTCACGTGACGCCTGAAGCCATTGAAACGTTACTGGAGCAGTATCCATGACAGTGAAAACGGTTTGCCGTACTGCGGAAACCCATCCTCTCACCTGGCGGTTGCGCGACGACCATCAGCCGGTGTGGCTGGATGAATACCGCAGTAAAAACGGTTATGCGGGGGCGGAACGCGCCCTGAAAGGCATGGCACCGGATGAAATCACCGGTCTCGTCAAAGACGCGGGTCTGAAGGGCCGCGGCGGTGCGGGGTTCTCCACGGGTCTGAAGTGGAGCCTGATGCCGAAAGACGAGAGCATGAATATCCGTTACCTGCTGTGTAACGCCGATGAAATGGAACCGGGCACCTACAAAGACCGGCTCCTGATGGAACAACTGCCGCACCTGCTGGTGGAAGGGATGCTGATCAGTGCCTTTGCCCTGAAAGCATACCGGGGCTATATCTTCCTGCGCGGCGAGTACATTGAGGCAGCGAAACACCTGCGTCACGCCATTGAAGAAGCGAAAGCCGCCGGTCTGCTGGGGAAAAACATCCTCGGCAGCGGGTTTGATTTCGAGCTGTTTGTGCACACCGGTGCCGGGCGTTATATCTGCGGGGAAGAAACCGCACTGATTAACTCCCTGGAAGGCCGCCGCGCCAATCCGCGCTCCAAACCGCCGTTCCCGGCCAGTTCCGGGGTATGGGGAAAACCGACCTGTGTCAACAACGTCGAAACCCTGTGTAACGTGCCGGCGATTCTGGCGCACGGCAAAGAGTGGTACATCGGTCTGAGTGAAGGCAAAAGCACCGATGCCGGGACCAAGCTGATGGGCTTTTCCGGCCGGGTGAAAAATCCGGGTGTCTGGGAACTGCCGTTCGGCACCACTGCCCGCGAGATCCTGGAGGATTACGCCGGGGGCATGCGTGACGGACTGACCTTAAAAGCCTGGCAGCCGGGCGGTGCGGGAACGGACTTCCTGACACAGGATCACCTTGATTTGCCAATGGATTTCGAACATATCGGCAAAGCAGGCAGCCGTCTGGGAACGGCGCTGGCGATGGCGGTGGATAATGAAATCAACATGGTGTCACTGACCCGTAACCTCGAAGAATTTTTTGCCCGCGAATCCTGCGGCTGGTGTACACCGTGCCGTGACGGACTGCCGTGGAGCGTGAAAATTCTGCGCGCAATAGAAAAAGGGGAAGGCCAGCCGGGAGACATTGAGACATTAGAGCAATTATGTCGTTTCCTCGGACCGGGTAAAACCTTCTGCGCACACGCGCCGGGCGCGGTAGAGCCGTTACAGAGTGCGATCAAATATTTCCGTGATGAGTTTGAAGCGGGGATCGTACAGCCGGTTTACGGCAACGTGCAGACCATTGCCGGGATACAGCCGAACCTGCTGAAGCAGCGCTGGTGATCCCTTACGGATTTTTCGTTTAACGCCTGCATAGCAGGCCTTTTGGAAGCATGCTGACTATGGCTACAATACATGTAGACGGCAAAGAATATGAAGTCGACGGGGCGGATAACCTGCTGCATGCCTGTCTTTCGCTCGGACTTGATATTCCCTATTTTTGCTGGCATCCGGCGCTGGGAAGCGTCGGCGCTTGCCGCCAGTGTGCGGTAAAGCAATATCAGAATGCCGATGACACCCGTGGTCGTCTGGTAATGTCATGTATGACACCGGCACAGGACGGCACCTTTATCTCGATTGATGATGAAGAAGCCAGACAGTTCCGGGAAAGTGTGGTGGAGTGGCTGATGACCAACCACCCGCACGATTGTCCTGTCTGTGAAGAGGGCGGTAACTGCCATCTTCAGGATATGACCGTCATGACCGGGCATTCAGTGCGCAAATACCGCTTCACAAAACGTACTCATCAGAATCAGGAGCTGGGGCCGTTTGTTGCACATGAAATGAACCGCTGTATCGCCTGTTACCGTTGTGTCCGTTACTACAAAGATTATGCGGACGGTACGGATTTCGGGGTTTACGGCGCACACGATAACGTGTACTTCGGGCGTCCGGAAAGCGGCACACTGGAAAGCGAATTCTCCGGTAACCTGGTGGAAATCTGCCCGACCGGGGTCTTTACCGATAAAACGCACTCTGAACGTTATAACCGCAAATGGGATATGCAGTTTGCACCGAGCGTCTGCCAGCAGTGCAGCGTCGGCTGTAACATCAGCCCGGGCGAGCGTTACGGCGAACTGCGCCGTATCGAAAACCGTTATAACGGTACTATCAACCATTACTTCCTCTGCGATAAAGGCCGCTTCGGTTACGGTTATGTCAACCGTGATGACCGTCCGCGTCAGCCGCAGCAGCGTCGTGGTGATGACTGGCTCACCATCAATGCGGAGCAGGCGGAACGTGCCGCGGCAGACATGCTGTATCACGCGAAACGCACCATCGGTATCGGTTCGCCGCGTGCCAGCGTGGAAAGCAACTTTGCACTGCGTGAACTGGTCGGGGCGGAAAACTTCTTCAGCGGCCTGTCCGCCGGTGAACAGCACCGTCTGGAAATGATGCTGGAAATCTTACAGCAGGGCGGTATCTATACCCCGTCACTGCGTGAGATGGAAAACTATGATGCCGTGCTGGTGCTGGGTGAAGATCTGACCCAGACCGCTGCCCGCGTGGCACTCTCTGTCCGTCAGGCCGTGAAGGGCAAAGCCCGCGAAATGGCCGCCGCACAGAAAGTGGCGGACTGGCAGATTGCCGCTATCCAGAATATCGGCCAGCGTGCGAAATACCCGCTGTTTGTCACGGCGGCAGATACCACCCGTCTGGCGGATGTGGCCGCGCTGCACTACAACGCACCTGTGGATGATCAGGCGCGTCTGGGTTTTGCGGTCGCCAATATCATTGATAATACGGCACCGGCAGTGACGGATTTACCGGCTGATGTGAAAGCACAGGCGGAAATGATTGCACAGGCACTGAGTGGTGCGAAAAAACCGCTGATTATCAGCGGCAGCAATCCCGGCAGTGATGCATTGATTCAGGCAGCGGCAAACGTAGCCTGGGCACTGAAAGATAAAGGCATTGACGCCGGACTGACCTTTGTCGGTGCGGAAGCCAACAGCTTTGGTGCCGCGATGACGGAAGCACAGCCGCTGGATAAAGCACTGGCTCTGCTGGCAGACGGCAGCGCGGATACCGTGGTGGTGATGGAAAACGACCTTTACCGCCATGCGGATAAAGCCGCCGTTGACCGCGCGCTGGCGGCCGCCGCGAATGTGATTGTGCTGGATCATCAGCGCACTGACATCATGGATAAAGCCTCACTGATCCTCTCCGCCAGCAGTTTTGCGGAAAGTGACGGTACGCTCATCAACCACGAAGGCCGTGCGCAGCGCTTCTTCCAGGTCTATGAGCCATCTTTCTATGACAAATCCATCATTATGCATGAAAGCTGGCGCTGGCTGACCGCGCTGTACAACGACCTGAATGAAAATACCCGTGACTGGTCACAGCTGGATCATGTGATTGATGCCTGCATTGAACAAATGCCGCACCTGGCCGGTATCAAAGATGCAGCACCGGATGCCTCATTCCGTATCCGCGGACAGAAACTGGCCCGTGAGCCGCACCGTTACAGCGGGCGTACTGCGATGCTGGCCAATGTCAGTGTTCATGAGCAGCGCCAGCCGCAGGATAAAGACACGGCGTTTGCCTTCTCGATGGAAGGGAACAACAGCCCGACAGCACCGCGTCAGCAAATTCCGTTTGCCTGGGCGCCGGGCTGGAACTCACCGCAGGCATGGAACAAATTCCAGGCGGAAGTGGGCGGTCATCTGCGTTTCGGTGATCCGGGTGTGCGTCTGTTCAGCGAAAAAGACGGCGGTATGGATTACTTCAGCACCATCCCGGCGGCATTTGCGCCGCAGCAGAATGTCTGGACGGTTGCGCCGTATTATCACCTGTTCGGCAGTGAAGAGTTATCACAGCGCTCACCGGTGATTCAGGAGCGTATGACGGAAAGCTATGTGATGCTGAATGCTCAGGATGCACAGCAGCTGAATGTGGCGGAAGGTCAGATTCTGTCGGTACAACTGACTGACAGCGCGCTGACACTGCCGGTACGTATCAGCACACAGCTGGCCGCCGGACAAATCGGTCTGCCGCTGGGGATGCCGGGTATTTCACCGGTACTGGCGGGTGCGTCGGTTAATCTGCAGGAGGTGGCACAATGAGCAGCTGGTTTACACCTGAATTAATCGATGTGCTGATTAATATTCTCAAAGCCATTGTGATCCTGCTGGTGGTCGTGACCTGCGGTGCCTTTATGAGCTTCGGGGAACGCCGCCTGCTGGGGCTGTTCCAGAACCGTTACGGGCCGAACCGTGTGGGCTGGGGCGGGTCGCTCCAGCTGGTCGCGGACATGATCAAAATGTTCTTTAAAGAGGACTGGACACCGAAATTCGCTGACCGCTTTATCTTCACTCTGGCACCGATGGTGGCATTTACCTCGCTGTTGCTGGCCTTTGCGATTGTGCCGGTCAGCCCTGACTGGGTGGTGGCGGATCTCAATATCGGGATTCTGTTCTTCCTGATGCTGGCGGGCCTGGCCGTGTATGCCGTGCTGTTCGCGGGCTGGTCGAGTAACAACAAATACTCGCTGCTCGGGGCGATGCGTGCGTCGGCTCAGACGGTCAGTTATGAAGTGTTCCTTGGTCTGTCGGTTCTCGGTGTGGTGGCGCAGGCGGGGTCGTTTAACCTGCTGGATATCGTCAACTCCCAGAGCACGGTATGGAACGTCATTCCGCAGATTTTAGGCTTTATCACTTTTGCGATTGCGGGCGTGGCCGTATGTCACCGTCACCCGTTTGACCAGCCGGAAGCCGAACAGGAACTGGCGGACGGTTATCACATTGAATATTCGGGGATGAAGTTCGGTCTGTTCTTCGTCGGGGAATATATCGGTATTGTGACAGTTTCCGCCCTGATTGTGACGCTGTTCTTCGGGGGCTGGCACGGACCTTTCCTGCCGCCGTTTGTCTGGTTCGCGTTAAAAACCGCTTTCTTTATGATGATGTTTATCCTGATCCGTGCGTCGCTGCCGCGTCCGCGTTATGACCAGGTGATGTCATTCGGCTGGAAAGTGTGTCTGCCGCTGACACTGATAAACCTGCTGGTGACAGCAGCCGTGATCCTGATAGCTCAATAAGGGGTGATTGAACCATGACATTGAAAGAGTTAGTGGTTGGTTTCGCCACCCAGGTACGCAGTATTTGGATGATAGGGCTTCATGCCTTCCATAAACGCGAAACCCAGATGTACCCGGAAGAGCCGGTTTACCTGCCGCCGCGCTACCGCGGCCGGATTGTGCTGACGCGCGACCCGGACGGTGAGGAGCGCTGTGTTGCCTGTAACCTGTGCGCCGCGGTCTGTCCGGTCGGCTGTATCTCTCTGCAAAAGGCAGAACAGGAAGACGGCCGCTGGTATCCGGAATTTTTCCGCATCAACTTCTCACGCTGCATTTTCTGCGGATTATGCGAAGAAGCCTGCCCGACCACCGCAATCCAGTTAACGCCGGATTTCGAACTGGGTGAGTTTAAGCGCCAGGATCTGGTGTATGAAAAAGAAGATTTATTAATCTCCGGTCCGGGTAAATATCCTGACTATAACTTCTATCACAAAACCGGGATGGCGGTTGCGGGCAAAGCCAAAGGCGAAGCCGACAACGAAGCCAAGCCGATTGATGTGAAAAGTCTGCTGCCATAAGGGGAGAATAACGATGGAAATTACCTTTTATGTTGCCGGACTGATCGCCATTCTGGCCACGCTGTGTGTGATCACACAGACCAACCCGGTGCATGCGCTGCTGTATCTGATCACCTCGCTGCTGGCACTCTCTGCGGTCTTCTTTGCCCTCGGTGCGTATTTCGCCGGTGCTCTGGAGATTATCGTCTACGCGGGTGCCATCATGGTGCTGTTCGTGTTTGTGGTGATGATGCTCAACCTCGGGCGGGCGGTTGCTGACCAGGAACGCAAATGGTTGTCCCCGTCCGTCTGGATGGGGCCGGGCCTGCTCTCGGCGGTTCTGCTCGGCGTGATGATCTACGGTATCCGCTCACTGAGTGATAACGGTATCGCCGGTGACGTTGTCACTGCAAAACAGGTGGGTATCAGTCTGTTCGGCCCGTATGTTCTGGTGGTCGAGCTGGCCTCCTTCCTGCTGCTGGCAGGTCTGGTGGTGGCATACCACATCGGGCGTGACGAAAAAGCGGGCGGCGATCTTGTCAGTCAGCGCAACTCGGAGGAAAAAGCATGATCCCTCTGCACCACGGATTAATTCTCGCGGCTGTGCTCTTCATCCTCGGTTTCACCTGTCTGGTGATCCGCCGCAATCTGCTGTTTATGCTGATTGGCCTGGAAGTGATGATCAACGCGGCGGCTCTGGCGTTTGTCGTCGGCGGCAGTTACTGGAACCAGCCGGACGGACAGGTAATGTATATCCTGGCCATCAGTCTGGCGGCGGCTGAAGCGAGTATCGGGCTGGCACTGTTGCTGCAATTGCATCGTCAGCGTCAGGATCTGGATATTGATAAAGTCAGTGAGATGCGCGGATGAACTTACTCTTTTTAACCATTTTGCTGCCGCTGATTGGCTTTCTGTTATTAGCCTTTTCACGCGGCCGCTGGTCAGAAAATGTGTCAGCCACCATCGGCACCGGGTCGGTGGGACTGGCGGCACTCACGGCGCTGTGGGCGGGGATGGATTTCTTCGCTAACGGCGGCGGGGTGTATCAGCAGACACTGTGGACATGGATGGATACCGCTTCCTTCTCCATCCCGGTCACCCTGGTACTGGACGGCCTGTCGCTGACCATGCTGGGTGTGGTCACCGGGGTTGGCTTCCTGATCCACATGTATGCCTCCTGGTATATGCGCGGTGAGGAGGGGTATTCCCGCTTCTTCGCTTATACCAACCTGTTTATCGCCAGTATGGTGATTCTGGTACTGGCCGATAACATGCTGCTGATGTATCTCGGCTGGGAAGGGGTGGGGCTGTGCAGTTATCTGCTGATCGGCTTCTATTACACCAATCCGGCCAACGGTGCGGCGGCGATGAAAGCCTTTATCGTGACCCGTATCGGTGATGTGTTCCTGGCGATCGGTATGTTTATTCTGTGGGATAAACTGGGCACGCTGAGCTTCCGTGAACTGGCGGTTCTGGCTCCGCAGCATATCGCAGCGGGCTCCGACCTGATTTTCTGGGCGACACTGATGATCCTCGGCGGTGCGGTTGGTAAATCCGCGCAGTTACCACTCCAGACCTGGCTTGCGGATGCCATGGCCGGTCCGACACCGGTTTCGGCACTGATCCACGCCGCGACCATGGTAACCGCGGGTGTGTATCTGATTGCCCGTACCCACGAGCTGTTCCTGTTATCACCGGAAGTGCTGCATTTAGTCGGCGTGGTCGGTGCTGTCACCCTGGTGATGGCCGGTTTTGCCGCACTGGTGCAGACGGATATCAAACGTGTTCTCGCGTACTCCACCATGAGCCAGATTGGTTATATGTTCCTGGCGCTCGGTGTGCAGGCGTGGGATGCGGCGATTTTCCACCTGATGACCCATGCATTCTTCAAAGCCCTGTTATTCCTGGCCTCCGGCTCAGTGATCCTGGCCTGTCACCACGAGCAGAACATCTTTAAGATGGGCGGACTGCGGAAAAAAATTCCGTTTGTCTATCTCTGCTTCCTGGTCGGCGGTGCCGCACTGGCCGCACTGCCGCTTATCACCGCCGGTTTCTACAGTAAAGATGAAATCCTGTGGGGTGCCGTGGTTCAGGGGCAGAATCCGCTGTTTATCGCCGGTCTGGTCGGTGCCTTTATGACATCCCTCTATACCTTCCGGATGATTTTCATCGTGTTCCACGGCAAAGAGCATACACAGGCGCATGCGGTGAAAGGCTTTACCCATACTTTCCCGTTACTGGTGCTGATGGTGCTGTCCACCGCAGCCGGTGCCTTTATCCCGCAGCCGCTGCACGGCGTGTTCCCGGCGGAAACCCTGACCGGTTCTGCTGACGGCAAACTGACCACCGAAATTATCTCCGGTGTGGTTGCTGTGGCGGGGATTGTGCTGGCTGCAATGCTCTGGCTGGGACGCCGCACGCTGGTGACAGCGATCGCGAACTCCGCGCCGGGACGCTTCTTCTCGGCCTGGTGGTTCCGCGCATGGGGCTTTGATGACCTGTATGATGCGATTTTTGTTAAGCCGTTTAAAGCGGTGGGCTGGTTACTGCAAAGTGATCCGCTGAACAGCCTGATGAATCTGCCTGCGCTGTTTGCCCGCTGGAGTAACAAAGGACTGAGCCTGAGTGAAAACGGACAGGTCCGCTGGTATATCGCCTCTATGGGGCTGGGTGCAGTGCTGGTTCTCGCTCTGCTGTTTTTGGTTTAAATAAGGGACACATTGCGCCATGCTATTACCCTGGCTGATTTTACTTCCCTTCATCGGCGGCCTGCTGTGCTGGCAGGCTGAGCGCTTCGGCACAAAGCTGCCGCGCTGGATCGCGCTGCTGGCGATGGGGATTACGTTATTCCTTTCTCTGTATCTGTGGATGCAGGGGAATTACAGCTTAGTTAACCCGAAAGGTCTTCCGGACTGGCAGGAGCAGTATTTCCTGGAGTGGATACCGCGTTTCGGCATTAATATTCATCTGGCTCTGGATGGCCTGTCACTGCTGATGGTGGTGCTGACCGCACTGCTCGGCCTGCTGGCTATCCTCTGTTCCTGGGGTGAAAACCAGCCGTATCAGGGCTTCTTCCATCTTAACCTGCTGTGGATACTCGGCGGTGTGATGGGCGTGTTCCTGGCGATGGATCTTTTCCTGTTCTTCTTCTTCTGGGAAATGATGCTGGTGCCGATGTACTTCCTGATCGCACTCTGGGGACACAGCGGCTCTGACGGCAAAACCCGTATCGGGGCGGCAACCAAGTTCTTCATCTACACCCAGGCGAGTGGTCTGGTGATGCTGATTGCCATTATGGCACTGGCGATTGTTCACCAGAACGCCACCGGTCAGTGGAGCTTCGCGTATGAAGATCTGCTGAATACACCGATGAGCTATGGTGTGCAGTATATGCTGATGCTGGGCTTCTTTATCGCGTTCGCGGTCAAGATGCCGGTGGTGCCGCTGCACGGCTGGCTGCCGGATGCCCACAGTCAGGCACCGACAGCCGGTTCTGTCGACCTGGCGGGGATTCTGCTGAAAACCGCTGCTTATGGTCTGCTGCGTTTCAGTCTGCCGCTGTTCCCGGAAGCCTCTGCGGACTTCACACCAATCGCGATGTGGCTGGGTGTCGCCGGTATCTTCTACGGCGCGTGGATGGCCTTTAAACAGACGGATATCAAGCGTCTTATCGCCTACACCAGTGTCTCGCATATGGGTTTTG
Organism: Morganella sp. Je.2.23; assembly: GCF_051129855.1. Classification (NCBI taxonomy): domain Bacteria; kingdom Pseudomonadati; phylum Pseudomonadota; class Gammaproteobacteria; order Enterobacterales; family Morganellaceae; genus Morganella; species Morganella sp. Je.2.23. Next base: position 1,563,695 of record NZ_JBCPSQ010000001.1, on the reverse strand, counting down.
TGCTGATTGCGATTTACTCGGCAAGTATGCTGGCGTATCAGGGCGCGGTGATGCAGATGATCGCACACGGTCTGTCTGCGGCAGGTCTGTTTATTCTGTGCGGTCAGTTATATGAGCGCCTCGGTACCCGTGATATGCGACAGATGGGCGGTCTGTGGAAACGGATTAAGTTCCTGCCTGCGCTGTCACTGTTCTTTGCGGTGGCGACGCTCGGGATGCCGGGCACCGGTAACTTCGTCGGTGAGTTCATGATCCTGTTCGGCAGCTTCGGCAGCTACACCCTGATCACTGTGATTTCCTCGGCAGGTCTGGTGTTTGCCTCCGTCTACGCGCTGTGGATGATGCAGCAGGCGTATTACGGCGCACCGAAGTCTGAAGAGCCTATCGCGGGCATGAATCTGCGTGAATTTTCCATCGTGATGCTGCTGGTGGTCTTACTGGTGATTCTGGGTGTTTACCCGCAGCCGGTGCTGGATACCTCGTCAGCGGCGATGGCAAATATTCAGCAGTGGTACACTGCTTCAATTTCAAATACAGGGTTGTAACGCGCCATGACAATAACTCCTCAACAACTGATCGCACTCTCACCACTGCTGATTATCGGGTTGACAGTGGTGGTTGTGATGCTGTCCATTGCGTGGCGACGCGATCACTTTATTAATGCCACACTGACCGTCATTGGTCTGAACCTTGCGCTGCTGTCTCTGTACTTTGTCGGACAGCAGCAGCCGATGGATGTGACACCGCTGGTGCATATCGACGGCTACAGCATGTTTTACACCGGGCTTATCCTGATTTCGTCACTGGCCACCACGACCTTTGCCTATTCGTGGCTGGAGACCTATCCGGATAACAAAGAAGAGTTCTATCTGCTGGTACTGATTGCCACGCTCGGCGGCATCCTGCTGTCGGGGGCGGATCACCTGGCGTCCTTCTTTATCGGGATTGAACTGCTGACACTGCCGCTGTTCGGGCTGATCGGTTATGCCTTCCGTCAGAAACGCTCACTGGAAGCATCCATCAAATATATGCTGATGTCAGCGGCGGCCTCGTCTTTCCTGCTGTTCGGGATGGCGCTGCTGTACGCGGAATCCGGTGACTTATCATTTGAAGGATTAGGCCGCAGTCTGGCGGACAGTCAGATTCATCAGCCGCTGGTACTGACCGGACTGGGCATGATGATTGTCGGTATCGGCTTTAAACTGTCACTGTTTCCGTTCCAGTTATGGACACCGGATGTGTATCAGGGAGCACCGGCACCGGTTTCCACTTTCCTGGCGACGGCCAGCAAGATCGGGATTTTTGCCGCGGTGCTGCGCCTGCTGGTACTGGCACCGATGGCGGATTCCGGAACATTGCAGACCGTTCTGACGGTGATTGCGATTGCCTCTATCCTGTTCGGCAACCTGATGGCGATCACCCAGAACAGCATCAAACGGATGCTGGGGTATTCGTCTATTGCTCACCTCGGGTATCTGCTGGTAGCCTTTATCGCGGTGAATGATCCGAAACTGGCGGAAGAGACTGCCGGAATCTATCTGGCCGGTTATCTGTTTGCCAGCCTCGGTGCGTTCGGTGTGGTCAGTCTGATGTCCAGCCCGTACACCGGACCGGATGCGGACTCCCTGCATGCTTATCGTGGTCTGTTCTGGCGTAAACCGGTGCTGGCAGCGGTAATGACAGTGATGATGCTGTCACTGGCCGGGATACCGATGACATTCGGTTTTATCGGTAAGTTCTATGTGGTGGCAACCGCCGTGAATGCAGAACTGTGGTGGCTGACGGCGGCGGTGGTACTCGGCAGTGCAATCGGTCTGTACTACTATCTGCGTATGATGATCAGTCTGTATATCCGCGGTTCGGAATCACCGGCGCGTATGGCGCCGTCCAACTGGGCGATGAGTGCAGGCGGTATTGTGGTACTGCTCTCCGCGATTATCGTGTTTGTGCTCGGTGTCTGGCCGCAGCCGTTTATCACACTGACCGGATACGCGGTACTGAGTTACTGATCATCGTTGTGAGCAGGGTTCTGAACACTGTTCTGAACACTGTTCTGAACACTGTTCTGACAGAAAAGCCGGGCTGCAGTCAGCCCGGTTTTTTTATGCCATACCGATAAATGCCGAAAAATAGCGGCGGTGCGCCAGAATAACCGTATCCAGGCCGGGCAGCGGGGTACTCTGACTGAAATAAGGCTCATACTGCCGGACATTTTGCAGCCAGAATAACAGCACCGCACTGATCAGGTTGTTAAACTTTCTCAGTTTTGGCAGCAATGCCAGCGCATTATTGATTTCCTGCATATGATCCTGTGATTGTTTCAGGTCTTTTTTCAGATTACGGATAAGTTTACTGAGGTCATAGATCCGCTGGCTGAGTGTTGTCCGGGTTTCCACCAGCTGAACATAACTCAGACCTTCGGTTAATGAGCTAATAACTGCTGAAATAACCCGCTGCAATTCATCCATAATAAACCGCTCTGATGAGGATAGTTCGACATCTTTCAGCTGCTCGGCGGTTGGCAGTGTGGTTGTACCGAAGATAGATTGTAATCCGCGCTGATGAATAATCTCTTCAGACTGAATAATGACGGCCAGTTTCTCTTCCCAATAGAGTTTATCGCTGCTGAATTTATCAATATCCGGCAGTGCATTGCTGATTGCTTTGTCCAGACAGGACTGATGATGGAATAACCCGTCCTGCAGCAGCGGAATAGCGGCGGAATCAAATTCAGTATTAAACAGGGTATTGATACGGTTCACTGAGTGATAAATCATATTTATCTGGCAGGTTAAGAAATCATAAATTTGTTTCTCATGAGGAAGTACCTGAATATTTATACCTGCATCAGGAGAAAGTGTGCTGAATAAATTTTCCAGGTCAAAATTATGAAGCTGAGAATAGATAACGGCAGATTCAGCGGAAATCATGCCCAGAATTCTGTTTTGCCATTTTTTTATATCACGGATCTGAAAATGCAAATCTGCTGCGGGCAGGGATAATGTTTCCGCGTTATTGCTGATATCATGACTTCCGGCTCTCATCTGTGCCAGGGTAATATGTTCAGGGTTAATGTCAGAATGTGTCATATTTATTTCCTTATCATGCGGCCAGATTTGCGGTATCAAAAATAGCAATGAGTTCTTTTGCATAACCACGGACCCGCTGCCAGGGGAGGGTGATTTTTTTCAGCTGCAATGAAAACTGTAAAAGGCTGTATGCATCATTTATCTGCATAAAGGTATTCAGCGATTCACTGATTTCAGTCAGCATGACCTGCCACATAAAATCCAGATGGTCGAGCGCAACATGCGCATCAGCAAAATAACCGTCCAGCGTATTGAGTTCTTTATCCAGTTTAATAATCAGTTTTTGTATGTTTTGCTGAGTGATAATTTGTTCTTCCAGCTCCGCCACCTCCTCAATCATTTTATTTTTCCGCCGTCTGACCTGTTCGGCACGGTAGCCGAAAATACCCCCGGTGATGAGAAGCCCGATGATCCCGCCGACAAGGCCGGAGAAGGAGAGCTTAACGAACTGATTGTATTCCCGCTTCAGGATCTCAATCTCATCTCTTCTGACTCTGATTTCTGCCTGCAATTCAGACGTGGCACCGCTGTTCTGATTTTTTAACAGTACTTTTTGCTTCCGTTTTACTTCATAAATCAGCGACGGAATCTCATTGCCGGAATCATCAAGGCCCCCGATAAGTTCCAGCCGGAATCGTGCGATAATATTTTTTACCCGTTGTGTTTTTTTTCTTTCCTCAGCAATATCATCCCGCATGGTGGTTAATATTTTTGTCAGTTCACCGGAAATAACCTGATCCTGCCTTTTGTAAATAATGTTTTTCAGATTTTCCGGCGGCGTGTCCTGCATGACGATTTTTGCCTGATTAATGATCGGCATTTCGTTTATCGCATTCAGAATATAATTTCCGGTTGTCGTGATACCGGCACCGGCAATTTCAAGATCAATCGCCTGTTGCTTGGTCATGGATTCAACATGTTCCCAGCTCAGTGCATGCTGATGAATATGGGAAAACAAACGCTGAATATTATGCGGCTCAAATCCCGGCAGTTCAGTATCGCGGTAGCCGATAAACTCAATAACATCTTCCGTTTCTTTGGGTAGTGTCATTCCGTAATTAATATAACGCTTGATATGAACCAAATCATTATGTGTAAAGATACCCGCGGGCCGGAAAGTATCTTCATCTTCATTCAGAAGTAATTTTAATGTGGCAGTACCTATTTCATCAGTTGTAATAATCCGGTCAGCCGGCATGGTTTGTGTATGCATAAATATCTCCCTGTCATGAGATACATAACCCGGTGGTTAATGGGGCCGAAAAAGTATCGGTTTCAGCATTAATTGCTTAAAATGCACAGTAGTGACAAGGATAAAAAAGAAGGGTGGTTTTAATAATTTTTATCTCACCGTATAATCACGATGACCCGCGCATTTTGCATATCCGGAGCAAGCAGTGACTCTTTTTTCTGATTTTATTTCTCAGGTCTGTACTGAAATAACGCATAACAAAAATAAACCCGATGGTATTTATCAGTATGCGGTGACATTACCGCCGTCACTGGCGGATGCATTACCGCAGTCAGCCCTGACCGGCTGGCTGAGTGCACAAACCTGCCGGCCGCAGTTTTACTGGCAGCACCGCGACGGAACGGAAACCGCGGCAGTGTGCGGGGAAGTGTGCCGTTTTACCCATATCAGCGATGCCCAGGCACTGCTGGATACCTTACCGGCAGACAGCCAAATCAGGATCTGGGGGCTGAACAGCTGGCAGTTTGATACACCGGCCCCGGCGCGGGGCACCGGCGGCAGTTATCTGTTTGTTCCCCGTGCAGAGTTGCGTCGAACCGGCAGCGGGACACAATTTCTGGTGAATATTGACGGCAGCTGCCCGCCGGAAGAAACACTGACATTTCTGCGCTCGCTGGTCTGGCAGGTAACCCCTCCTGTGCTGAACAGCACGGTTATCAGTGCCCGCCACTCTCCGGATGAAGCCGGATGGACACAACTGGTCACGGATGCGGTGACGGCCATCAGCGGCGGACAGATGGAAAAAGTGGTCACCGCCCGCAAAACCTCGCTGGCACTGTCTGCGCCAGTCTCACCGGCGGCCTTTATGCAGGCCAGCTGTGACTGTAATCACCACTGTTATCACTATATGCTGGTCACCGGCCCGGACAGTGCGTTTGTGGCCTCACCGCCGGAACGGCTCTATTTCAGGGCAGGTGAGCAGTTATATACTGAGGCACTGGCGGGAACCGTGGCCAATTACCCGGAAGATGAACGTGCGGCAGAAGCCGCACAGTGGCTTCTTTCTGATAAAAAGAATGTGCATGAAAACAGTGTGGTGGTTGATGATATTTGTCAGCGCCTGAAAGGCGCGGTCAGCACACTGGATGTGAGTGCTGCGGCGGTTATCCGTCTGCGCAAAGTTCAGCATCTTTACCGTGTTATTTCTGCCACGTTATATGCCCCCCGTGACAGCGATTGTTTACAGCGGCTTCAGCCGACTGCCGCCGTTGCCGGTCTGCCACGCAGTGCCGCGATGACATTTTTACGGGATAACGAACCGTTTGACCGCGACTGGTATGCAGGCAGCGGTGGTTATTGCAGCCCGTCCCGCAGTGAATTTGCGGTTTCTCTGCGCTGTGCGAAAATCAGCGGCAGCCGGGTGGATTTATATGCCGGCGCGGGCATTGTTGCCGGTTCTGATCCGCAGGCGGAGTGGAGCGAAATTGAAAATAAAGCAGCAGGTCTGAGAACATTGCTGGAGAGCGAGACACACTGATCGTGCCATTTTCTGCTTGCCGGGGCAGAAATCATGAAATAATCCACCGGTTTATTGAACTACATTAAAGTATTTCCTGAGTCAGTCCGTAGACTACGGAAAACTACAGGTCAGGAAAGGTGAGCTATGTCAAACAGTGCATTGAACCGTCGCTGGGCGGAGGTGATTTTGGAGGCGCTCAGCCGTCACGGGCTGCGTCATATCTGTATCGCACCGGGTTCCCGGTCAACACCCCTGACACTGGCCGCCGCCGCCAATGACAAATTTGTCTGCCACACCCATTTTGATGAGCGCGGACTTGCGCATCTGGCGCTGGGGCTGGCGAAAAGCACCCGGCTGCCGGTGGCGGTGATTGTCACCTCCGGCACGGCTGTGGCAAACCTGTATCCGGCACTGATTGAAGCCGGACTGACCGGTGAGCGTCTTGTTTTCCTGACGGCGGATCGTCCGCCGGAACTGATAGACTGCGGCGCTAACCAGGCTATCCGCCAGCCCGGTATTTTTTCATCCCATCCGTTTGCTTCGCTGGCACTGCCGCGTCCGGTATTTGATATCCCGGCATCCTGGCTGGTTTCCTCTCTCGATGACATTATGAACCGTCTGCATCACGGTGCGGCGCATATCAATTGTCCGTTTGCCGAACCGCTGTATGACGATGACGGACAAACCGGCAAAGACTGGCAGGCACAGCTCGGTAACTGGTGGCAGAGTGATAAGCCCTGGTTACAGCAGACCCGCTGTACCTCAGTGATCAGTGTGGATGACTGGTTTTTCTGGCGGCAGAAAAAAGGGGTGATTATCGCCGGGCGCATGCAGGCCGCGGAAGGAAAACAGTTACGTCAGTGGGCGGAATGCCTCGGCTGGCCGCTGATCAGTGATGTGCTTTCCCAGACAGGACAGTTGTTGCCGCATGCGGATCTCTGGCTGGCATCCCCGCGCTACCGTGAAGTTCTGGCACAGGCGGATGTGGTTATCCAGTTCGGATCAAGCCTGACCGGTAAACGGCTGTTGCAGTGGCAAGCCGCCTGCACCCCGCCGGAATACTGGATTGTGGATACCATCCCGGGACGGCTGGACCCGGCAAATCACCGGGGCCGCAAATTTGAATGCAGTGTCAGTGAATGGCTGGATGACCATCCGGCTCAGATGCGCACACCGTGGGCACCGCAGCTGACGGAATGGACACAGACACTGAACACACAGGTGACAGAAACCCTGGGTGACGGCTGGGGTGAGGCGCAGATTGCCTGCCGCCTGCCGGAACTGCTGCCGCCGCAGGGGGTATTATTTGCCGGTAACAGCCTGATTGTCCGTCTGATTGATGCCTTTGCTCAGCTGCCGTGCGGCTATCCGGTGTACAGTAACCGGGGCGCGAGCGGTATCGACGGGCTGATTTCCACGGCTGCCGGTGTTCAGCGCGGCAGTGCCAAACCGGCACTCGCTGTCGTCGGGGATATCTCCGCGCTGTATGATCTCAACAGCCTGGCGCTGCTGCGTTATACCTCCGGGCCGTTTGTGCTGCTGATCGTCAATAACAACGGCGGACAGATTTTCTCCATGCTGCCGACACCCGAACAGGAGCGTCAGCGCTTCTACTGTATGCCGCAGTCGGTCAGTTTTGCCGGTGCCGCACAGATGTTCGGCCTCAGCTACAGTGCCCCGCAGGACTGGCCGTCACTGAAAGCGGCGGTCAGCAAAGCCTGGTCACAGCACTCTGCCACGGTTATTGAAGTGGTGACAAACGGCGATGAGGGGGCAAAATACCTTCAGCAACTGGTACGTGAGGCCGCACAATGACGGTTCTGGCGGCACAGCGCTGTAACGCTGACCGTCCCGGCCCGTGGCTGGTCTGGCTGCACGGTCTGTGGGGCAATAAAGAAGAGTGGCTTCCGGCGGCAGAGGCGGCCGGACATTATCCCTCATTACTGATTGATTTACCGGGCCACGGCGGCTCGCAATCCATCCGCGCAAAAACCTTTCCGCATGTCACTCAGCTGATCACCGCTACCCTTGCTGAACATCAGATTCAGGACTACTGGCTGATTGGCTACTCGCTCGGCGGGCGTCTGGCGATGTATCATGCCGCATACGGCAACCCGGACGGATTGCGCGGACTGATCATTGAAGCCGGGAATCCCGGACTTGCCTCACTGGACGAGCGCAATGCCCGGCTGCTGCACGATAACCGGCAGGCACAACAGTTACGTGAACGCCCGCTGGCGTCGTTCCTGTATGACTGGTATCGTCAGGGTGTTTTTGCTGATCTCAATGAGGTTCAGCGGCAGCAGCGGGTGGAACAGCATCTGCATCATAACGCCTTTGCGGTTGCGGATATGCTGTCGGACACCTCCCTCGGGCACCAGCCGCAACTGGCGGAAAAACTGCACGCCCTGAATCTGCCGCTGCTCTATCTCTGCGGTGAACAGGACAGCAAATTCCGCGCCATCGCAGAGGCACACCATTTTCCGTTACGGACTATCCGATATGCCGGGCATAACACCCATCAGGCTAATCCCGCCGCGTTTGCGGAGGCAGTCCGGACATTTTTATCATTACATTCTGTTTAAGGAACTCACCGCTATGATGTATCCGAGCGAAGAAAAGCTCTCTGCCCCGGTTGAATGGGTCGACTGTACCGGCGATTATCAGGATATTCTGTTTCATAAATCAAAAGACGGTATCGCCAAAATCACCATTAACCGTCCGCAGGTGCGCAACGCGTTCCGTCCGTTAACGGTGAAAGAGATGATCAGCGCACTGGCGAATGCTCGTTATGATGACGGCATCGGCACCATTATTTTTACCGGTCAGGGCGAAAAAGCGTTCTGTGCGGGCGGTGACCAGAAGATCCGCGGTGACTACGGCGGCTACCGTGACGACAGCGGCACTCATCATCTGAATGTCCTCGATTTACAGCGCGATATCCGCACCTGTCCGAAGCCGGTTGTGGCCATGGTTGCCGGCTACGCTATCGGCGGCGGTCATGTGCTGCACATGATCTGTGACCTGACCATTGCGGCGGATAATGCGGTATTCGGTCAGACCGGGCCGAAAGTCGGTTCGTTTGACGGCGGCTGGGGTGCCTCTTATATGGCGCGGATTGTCGGCCAGAAAAAAGCCCGTGAAATCTGGTTCCTGTGCCGTCAGTACAATGCACAGGAAGCGCTGGATATGGGACTGGTCAATACCGTCGTGCATTATGCCGATCTGGAAAAAGAAACCGTGCGCTGGTGTCGTGAGATGCTGGAAAACAGCCCGATGGCGCTGCGCTGCCTGAAAGCGGCACTCAATGCGGATTGTGACGGTCAGTCCGGTTTACAGGAGCTGGCGGGTAATGCCACCATGCTGTTCTACATGACCGAAGAAGGTCAGGAAGGGCGTAACGCATTCAACGAAAAACGCTCACCGGATTTCTCTAAATTCAAACGTAACCCGTAATGCGCCACGCCACACTGTACAGCTTCAGCCTGCCGATGGAGGCAGGCGTTATTCTGCGTAATCAGCGCCTGAAAACCCGCGACGGACTGCTGGTCTGTCTGCGGGAGGATGGTCGTGAAGGATGGGGGGAAATCTCCCCGCTGCCGGAATTCAGCCATGAAACGCTTGCAGAGGCACAGCAGGCGGCAGAGCAGTGGATTGCTGCCTGGTGTCAGGGCGGCATACCGGCGGAAAGCCCGCTGCCGTCAGCAGCGTTCGGCCTGAGTTGTGCGCTCGCCGAGCTGGACGGCACACTGCCGCAGCTTCTCAACACCCGTAAAGCACCACTCTGTACCGGTGACCCGGATGATTTGATCCTTGCTCTCGATGCCATGGACGGTGAGAAAATTGCCAAAGTGAAAGTCGGGCTGTATGAGGCGGTCCGGGACGGGATGGTGGTGAACCTGCTGCTGGAGGCGGTGCCGGATCTGCGTCTGCGTCTGGACGCCAACCGCAGCTGGACCCGCGCCAAAGCGGACGGTTTTGCAAAATATGTGGCACCGGAACACCGTGCCCGGATCGATTTCCTGGAAGAGCCGTGCAAAACACCGGAAGAATCACTTCGTTATGCACAGGATACCGGGATTGCGATCGCCTGGGATGAATCTGTCCGTGAGCCGGGATTTACGGTAAAAGCAGAGCCCGGCGTGGCCGCGATTGTTATCAAACCCACACTGACAGGCAGTATCGCCCGCTGTCGTGAACTGGTTACGGCGGCACACCGGGAAGGATTGCAGGCAGTGATCAGCTCTTCGCTGGAGAGCAGCTTTGGCCTGACACAACTGGCCCGTCTTGCGGGGCACCTGACCCCGGATACCCTGCCGGGGCTGGACACGCTCTCCCTGATGCAATCACAACTGATCCGGCCGTGGCCGGGCAGCACACTGGCACTGATAACCGCAGATCAACTCACTCAGACAGGACAATGGTAATGACGGCTGCACAATGGCCGTGGGTTGCACATGCGCAGCAGACGCCGGATAAAACGGCGCTGCGCTGTGCGGACTCATCGCTGACATGGACAGAACTGACGAACCGGATCGATGCCCGTGCCGCCGGTTTTTATCAGCAGGGATTGCGGGAAAGTAACTGCGTGGTGCTGCGCGGCAAAAACAGCACAGAACTGGTCATCGACTTTCTGGCATTGCTGCGCTGCGGGGCGGTGACTCTGACACTCAATCCTGCGCTGCCGCGTGAGTTGCAGGCAGAATTGGTCACGTCACTGGATGCGGATTTTTTGTGTGACCTGAGTGACGGCACAGTGGTACTACCGCTGAAAACCCTTGATCCGTGCCTGAACGGTGCGCAGGCACCGGAAGTGATCCCGCATCCGAAACGGCTGGCAACACTGATACTGACATCCGGCTCCACCGGATTGCCGAAAGCGATCGCCCATCGTCCGGTGGCGCATTTCGCGGCGGCGCAGGGCGTGGTATCACTGCTGAATTATCAGGCGGGTGACAGCTGGCTGTTATCGCTGCCGCTGTATCATGTCTCCGGACAGGGGATTCTCTGGCGCTGGCTGTTACAGGGCGGGGAAATGGTGGTACGGGCAGACGGTGAAACACTGGAAGAATCACTGCGCGGATGTACTCACGCGTCCCTGGTACCGACACAACTCTGGCGTCTGCTGCAATCACCTGAAACCCTGCCGCCGCTGCGTGATGTTCTGCTCGGCGGAGCGGCTATCCCCGTTGCGCTGACGGAAGCTGCGGAAGCCAGGGGTATCCGCTGCTGGTGCGGTTACGGCATGACAGAATTTGCCTCAACAGTCTGTGCCAAACGGGCGGACGGCAAACCGGGTGTCGGAAATCCGCTGTCCGGCAAAGATATCCGCACGGATGAACAGCAGCAGATCCTGATCAAAGGTGACAGTTTTGCCGCCGGTGTCTGGCTGAACGGTGCACTGCATACACTGCTTTCTTACGACGGCTGGTATCCGACCGGTGACAAAGGTCATATGGAGGAAGGGGAACTGGTGATCGACGGACGGCTGGATAATCTTTTCTGCTGCGGCGGCGAGAACGTACAGCCGGAAGTGACAGAAAAACAGCTGATGCATTATCCGCTGATCACGGAATGTCTGGTGGTGCCCGTCAGCAGTGACGAGTTCGGTGCTGTCCCGGTGTATCTCATCCGTGATTATGATGACTGGACAGCGGAACAACGGCAGCATTTCAGTGAGTGGTGTCAGGCGGAACTGCCTGCGTTTATGCGTCCGGCGGCCTGTTATGCATTACCGGAAACGGATGCGGGCAGCGGCATAAAACGTACCCGCGCACCGCTGATTCAGATGGCGCAGGATCGTTTTCATATCCGCTGAATTCATATAAAAAAACCGCTGCGGTCACTGACGGCAGCGGTTTTGTCATGTTATCACACGATTATTTTTTCAGTTTCGCGATGGCCGCTTCCACACCGGCACCGTATTCCGGATGCACCTGTTTAAACAGTGCTATCTGGCGGGCCTGTGTTTCTTCGGCGGCCTGAACCAGCTCACCGGCGATACGGGCAAACATGCGCTGATGCTCGGCATCACTGAGCAGTTCATACAGTGCGCGCGGCTGGCTGAAGTAATCCGTGTCTTCACGGTGATTCCAGTGGTCGGCGGCACCGTCGACAGACAGCGGCGGCTCGCTGAAATCAGGCTGTTCCTGAAAAAGACCGGCGCTGTTCGGCTCGTAAGTTTCAGTATTACCGCTGTTGCCGTCGATACGCATTGCACCGTCACGGTGATAATTATGGAACGGACAGCGTGGTTTATTCACCGGGATCTGATGGTGGTTAACGCCTAAACGGTAGCGGTGAGCATCGCCGTAGGAGAACAGACGCCCCTGCAACATTTTGTCCGGAGAGAATCCAATACCGGGAACGACGTTGGCCGGGCTGAATGCCGCCTGTTCCACATCGGAGAAATAGTTTTCCGGGTTACGGTTCAGCTCGAAATAACCGACATCCATCAGCGGATAATCCGCATGCGGCCACACTTTGGTCAGATCAAACGGGTTGTACGGAACTTTTGCTGCTTCAGCTTCCGGCATCACCTGAATTTGCAGGTTCCAGCGCGGATAATCCCCTTTTTCAATCGCATTGAACAGGTCACGCTGTGAACTTTCACGATCTTTCCCGATTAACTGTTCTGCCTCATCATCCATCAGGTTGGCAATACCCTGCTGGCAGCGGAAGTGGAATTTTACCCAGAAACGCTCATTGTTGCCGCTGATAAAGCTGTAAGTATGGCTGCCGAAACCGTGCATATTGCGGTAGCTCTGCGGCAGACCACGGTCACTGACATCAATCGTCAGCTGGTGGAGGGATTCAGGCAGGTGAGAAAAGAAATCCCACTTATATGCCATATTGCGCAGGTTAGTGCGCGGGTCACGTTTTACAACGTGGTTCAGATCCGGGAATTTCAGCGGGTCGCGCAGGTAGAACACCGGGGTGTTGTTACCCACCATATCCCAGTTACCTTCCTCGGTATAAAATTTCAGGGCAAAACCGCGGATATCCCGCTCCGCATCTGCCGCACCGCGCTCACCGGCAACGGTGGAGAAACGGGCAAACATGTCGGTTTTTTTGCCGACCTGAGAGAAAATTTTTGCACGGGTATAACGGGTAATATCATGGGTAACTGTAAATGTACCGAATGCACCGGAGCCTTTGGCGTGCATACGGCGCTCAGGGATTACTTCACGGTCAAAATGTGCCAGTTTTTCCAGGAACCAGACATCCTGTAGCAGCATCGGACCGCGTTTTCCGGCAGTCATGACATTATTGTTATCAACGACGGGTGCGCCCGCGGCCGTTGTTAATCCTTTCTTCTTCATCACATATCTCCAGTCGGTAAAGGAAAAAAACGCTGATCTGCAGAATTTGGCGCGATGTGCAAAATCAGCATGTTAAGTCATAAGCTGTATTGTGCATTGTTGTTTTTATCTGAATGTATGACTTGGTATAAAATATAGCACTGTCATAAAAAGAATGCGTCGATTTGATGAATTGGTGTGACCTATTGATTGTGTATATAGATAACTTTACATAAAAATCAGAATATTAACTTTCAAATGGTGACAGTTTCGGGGAAAATGCCGAAAACCCTGTCTTATTTTAAGTGGTGGCAAAAAATGAAAAAATATAAAGCAGCTGTGGCTGCAACACTGATGCTCGCGGCGGGCGCGGCAAATGCAATCTCAATGGATGTTCAGGCCGGTAAAAAATATACTGATATTAATATCGGTGTCGGCGACCCGTACTCCGGACTGTCATTTGACGGTAACTGGGCACGCAGTGATCACCAGGGGCAGTTAGGCGGCGCACGTGCTAAATTTGCATTCCCGCTGGGGCCGGTTTCCGCCAGTGTCGGCGGTAAAGCGATTTATCTCGACCCGGAAGTGGGTAAAAAAGGAATGGCTGTCGCACCGGGTGTTGGTGTGGCATGGAGCATTCTGCCGTCAGTCCGCGTTTACGGTGAATTTTACGGCGCACCGTCAGGTCTGACATCCGGTAATGATTCTTATAAAGAAGCCGATGTGGGCGCAAACTGGACAGTATTTGCACCACTGAATGTTAAAGCGGGCTATCGTAAGATTGAAGTTGAATCTAACAGCGGCCATGAAAACCGCATTGCAGACGGCGCTTATCTGGGCGCGGGTCTGAGTTTCTGATCCCCTTGTTGCAGACAACAAAAAACCCGTTCTGTGAACGGGTTTCAGGCCGTTGACAAACCCGCAGGGGTTGGCGACGACCGACAGAGGTTGTAAAAATAAACCAGGAAAATCAATTTATTGATTTTCGGCTGATAACACAAAGCAGGAAAAACCGCGTTTTATCCTGCTTTGTCAGCAATCTCAACCCGTTCAGTGAACGGGTTTTTTTATATAAAAAACTGTTATCAGGCGTGACGCCCGCCGACAGGTAAAATCGTCCGGCCATACTGCTCATTCAGTACTTCAGCCATTGCCAGATAAAATGCGGTTGCACCACATAAAATACCTTCATAACCGGCAATTTTCAGTAATGCGGCATTACCGGTAGCATTACCGATAACGAGCAGGGCAAATAAAATCACCAGCAGGAAGAAAACCGCACGCAGCGCGAGGTTTGCTTTCAGAGTGGCAAGAAACATAAAGAATGAGAAAATACCCCACAGTGCCAGATAAACAGCCAGGAACTCATGGCTGGTTGCCTCGCCGAATCCCATTGACGGCATTAACAGTATGCCGACCAGACTTATCCAGAAAAAGCCGTACGAAGTAAAGGCTGTCGCACCAAAAGTATTTCCTTTCTTATATTCGAAAATACCGGCGATGACCTGCGCAATACCACCGTAGAAAATCCCCATGCTCAGAATAACAGAAGCCATCGGGAAGAATCCGGCGTTGTGGACATTCAGCAGGATAGTCGTCATACCAAATCCCAGTAAGCCCAGCGGGCCTGGATTCGCAATACGGTCAGAGCTCATAGAACCTCAATCAGATAAATAAAAGAGAGACACACTATTCAAAGGCGCGGATGATAAGGGGAAATGTACAGAAATACAACTATAAAAAACTGATTTTTGCAGGGTAAATGTTAAATATTAATATATTGTAAAACAAGATGTCTTGTTTACGACAGATTTGTTTAAAATTATGGCAGTTGAGGGAAGATCTGCGGTCAGGATAAAGAATCTTTTTACCGGTAATATGCGTATTCTTATTATGATTAGGCAAAATTACGATGATATGTTTTATAATCTTATATAAATGGAATAGAAGAATGACGAATAATTTTATGGCGTTATTTGTCTGTTGCTGATATTAATAAAAATATAGTTAACCATAATGAAGAAATTACCTATTAAAAGAGTATAGTATATCGGTTAATACTTATATCCTTATATTGTGTAAATACCCTTATTTCCACATAAAGAGTAAAGGAATAATGTGAATCACTGTCTGTTTAATCGGTATTGATATTTTATGTGATTATAATAATCCATAAATGAGTATGGTGAAGTGATTTAATATATTTTATTACCGGGTAAAAAAGGGTGTTATTTATGCAGGTAAAAATTTATAAATTTATGTATTTTAATAGCGAAAAAGCACAAGTCGCATGATATAGTATTAACCCATAAGAAACAAAAAGTTAACAATTCGCAAGGGTAATAATGCGAATTTATCATAACTTATTGATACTAAACGTTTTTGTTTTTTCCTGAAAATATTCTCCGGAATAATATGTTTTTCTTTGAACATTAAACGCAATGTGACGATAATAAATCACAGGGAATTTTAGACAATTCTTACCGGGGTGCAGTCAACAGCAATGCCGGGATGCCATACGCAAAGACAGAACGGCAGTAGTTATATTAAAAATAAATAGGCATAAATATGATTTCAGAACGAGTTAGCGACGCATATGTTTATGGCGAAATTTGCCAGGCAATCGGCAGAGCCGCTGTCCTTTTATGCAAAAGCGGTGAGCCTGTCACCAAAGAAGCCATTCAGGTGATGCTGGAAATATATTGGGAACAGCAGAACGATGATTTTATGAATGTCATCTATGAAAAAGCTATCAATGCACTGGATTGATGGTTACCAGCCCTGATTCTGAATAAAGGAGAACTCAGCCGCATAATCTCTCCCTTTTTGTGGTTGCGGTTCTCTTTTATAATGTCCGCATAATAATTATCTTCCGGGAGTATCAGGTTTCACATACGTTCTCTTTCTCAGCAGAGGTATGTATGAAATCACCACAATCCGGTTCGTTCCGTGTTTTCCTTACCCGCCGTATCCGCCGTCGTATTTGTCAGCGCGGTTATGCACTGGCGCCTGAAATAAATGTACTGTGGCAGCAGCACGGCAGTTCTCTGACATGGGGGCGGCTGATATTTTTGTGTCTTGTGGTGACTGCGGGAATAGTATGGCTCTGAACGCAGTCAGAACAGCGAGAATAAAATCACCACCGGCAGTGACATCGGCCAGGTGAGTGCTATCAGCAGGCAACTGAGCAGGCGGAAAAACGGATTCGGATCTTTTGTCAGAAAAAAAGTCAGAATGAATGAAAAAAGACCACCTGTCGCGTAGATAGTCAGTAAAATTTGTGCAGAGGACATAACGGTTACATTAGTTAAACTGATGCGGCTAGTGTACCTTACCCGCGGCGATAAATCATGACGGATCTGCTGCCGGCACCGGAATTTCTGCGATTTTCCGTGCCGGCAGCTGTGTTTTTTTACCCGGCGGATAAGAAAATGCTCCCGGAAGGGAGCAAAAAGAAAGAAAAAATAACGAAGAAATGCACGATTATCTGTTCTGATAATAATGATTAATAACAAAATTACCACACTGTTATTCCTGCCTTTATGCTAAATATCAGGCGGGATCACATTTTCACAGATTGCAATCAGACAGGGCAGACAAAAAAATTGCCGGTCAGCTGACCGGCAAAAAAATATTAAGAGCAATGTATACAATCCGGTATATAACAGATTATATAACGCTATGTTAGCGGAAACCGGTCAGCTGCGAAAGCTTTTTTTCACCGGAGTGTGTCGCAGAGCAAAGTTTGGCGCGGAATCAGGCTCTGCCTGCGATGGGCAGCAGTATCTGACCGGCGGGAGGCTGCGGCAGAGGGTCGCTCCCGGTTATTAAATACGTTATTTTATTACGGGTAACCGGAATGTTTATATTGCATTTAACCGTTTTTATTATTTATTTTTATTTCCAGGATGATGAACATTATTCTTTTTCGTTAATTTAACCAGTAATTAATGAATAAATTTTATTTTTTATTCAATCATGTGTTTTAATTTATGGCGGGATAATAAAATGTGGTGGTAAATTGAAAGTATAAATAAACTAATAGGAGATAAAGTAACGACTATCATAAGTAATTGTAGTTAAAGTGATTTTTTGTTTATTTTTGATAGTTGATTATTGAAGTAATCGTTCGGATTAATCGTTGTATTAATGCGAAAAATTAACGTTAATTAATAGAGTGAAAAAAAAAGGAATAAAAAAATATACAGAGAAATATTTCTTATGGTAAAGTCGGGCTGATTCTTAATAAGAGGTGTCTTTTTTTTAAACAATTACCGTCAGATATGACAATACGGATATTACCTGTCATTCGTTAAGGGGCTTGTTCGCCGCAAATCAGCACAGCAATATAAGAGGTATAACTTTGACCGATATAATTAATACATTAAACGGACTACTCTGGAACCACCTGCTCATCTATTTATTACTGGGTATCGGACTGTACTTCACATTTCGTACCGGATTTATCCAATTCCGTCACTTCGGACACATGTTCAGCGTGCTAAAGCACAGTAAGAAATCGGATAAATCCGGCATTTCCCCGTTTCAGGCACTGTGTACAAGTCTGGCTGCACGGGTGGGGACCGGGAACCTGACCGGGGTGGCGATCGCCCTGACCGCGGGTGGTCCCGGCGCTATCTTCTGGATGTGGGTTGTCGCGCTGATCGGTATGGCGACATCCTTTATTGAAAGTACGCTTGCCCAGCTTTATAAAACCCGTGACGATCAGGGGAATTATCGCGGTGGTCCGGCGTATTATATGGAACGCGGACTGAAAGCCCGCTGGATGGGCGTGCTGTTCTCAATCTTCCTGATTATCGCATTCGGACTGGTCTTTAATGCCGTTCAGGCAAACTCGATTGCTCAGGCGTCCAAAATGGCCTTTGGCGCGGATGCCGGTTATGTCGGTGCCGGTCTGGTGGTTATCTGTGGTGTGATCATTTTCGGCGGCCTGCGCTCCATTGCCCGGGTGGCAGAGCTGGTAGTACCGGTGATGGCGGTTGCGTATCTCATTCTCGCCTTCTGGGTGATGGGGCATTATGCAGAACGCCTGCCGGAAATTTTTATGCTGATTATCAAAAGTGCTTTCGGATTACAGGAGGCGGTTTCCGGTGCTGTCGGTTATGGTGTGGCACAGGCCATGATTAACGGCGTACAGCGTGGTTTGTTCTCGAATGAGGCAGGCATGGGCTCCGCCCCGAACGCTGCAGCGTCTGCGGCACCATTTCCGCCGCATCCTGTTTCTCAGGGGTATGTGCAGATGCTGGGGGTCTTTATGGACACACTGGTTATCTGCAGCGCTACCGCGATGATTATTCTCTCCTCCGGTGTGCTGGATAATCCGCCGGGCGATATCAACGGTATCGAGATCACGCAACTGGCGCTGAGTTCGGTTGTCGGCAGCTGGGGTTCTGTCTTTGTGGCCGTGGCTATCTTCTTCTTTGCGTTTACCTCCATTATTGCCAATTACGCCTATGCGGAAAGCAATATGGTGTTCCTCGAGCACAAACACACCAAAGGGCTGTTTGTCCTGCGCCTGGCTTCACTGGGTATGGTGATGTTCGGGGCATTATCAGAAATGCCGCTGGTCTGGAAAATGGCTGATTTCTCGATGGGACTGATGGCGGTGACAAACCTGATTGCTATCCTGTTGTTGTCCGGCGTTGCATTTAAGCTGGCGAAAGATTATAACCAACAGCGCAAAACGGGAAAATTACCGCAGTTTGATATCAACCTTTATCCTGAAATTCGTAAACAGGTTGAAGACGGCATCTGGGAAGAAACACCGGAACCGCTGGTTGAACAAAAGGTTAACTGACGACGACACCCGCTTTTGCGGGTGTTTTTCTGTATGGGAGAGAATAATGGATAATCCCCGGCTGAAACGGGCGAGGATAACCCGGTGTGATGTGCTTTGAACGCGGGTACATCACCACAGAGCAGCGTTCTGTGGTAACTATTCATCAATAATGAGATTTACCATGAAACAAAAACATTGGTCCGTTTGTGAACGGTTGCATGAAACGGTCACAAATCCGAATATTCATATCAAAGGCACTCACAGCTATTACAGCGACTGCTGGGATAAAGGGTTTGAAGCCTCCGTTGTCCGTTATTTACAGGGCGATGAAATAAGCCGTGACTGGCAGCTCAGCTGGAAAGTCGATGAGTTGTATATCGGGGATTATGTCTGTATCGGTGCAGAAGCCGTGATCCTGATGGGCGGTAATCATACACACCGCCATGACTGGTTCAGCCTGTATCCGTTTCCGGATATTATTGATGAGGCTTATATCGGCAAAGGGGATACCCGGATTGGTGACGGTGCCTGGATAGGCATGCGGGCGATGATTATGCCTGGCGTGACTATTGGTGAGGGCGCGGTGATTGCGGCAAACAGTGTGGTTGTCCGCGATGTGCCGCCATATGCGATTGCCGGCGGTAATCCGGCTGCCGTTATCCGCAGCCGGTTTGATGAAAACACTGTCACGGAATTACTGTCGCTGTCCCTCTATGACTGGCCGCAGGCGAAGTTTGATGCGCTGAGACCGCTGATTTGCTCCGCAGATCTGGCCGGGCTGAAAGCGGCATCAGAACAGTATGACAGGGCACAAAACAGCACTCAGCCGTAAATAGATGATTGAATACCCGCCGCGGCGGGTATTTTTTATCGTGCGTTTTCAGAGCATAGCACTACCGCAATGAAGTCGTCATAATATACTGCTGTGACATAATGTTCGTTATGAATAATACGGTCGTGATATTTCCCGGAAAGGGGCTGTACCGGCACAGTGCCGGATAAAATTGTACAGGATAAAGAAAGATGTGGCGTAGCGTGTGTCTGGTGTGTGCACTGATACTGACAGGATGCAGTAATCAGAGCCGGTATATTGATCATGGTGAATTTATTGTCGATCAGCGGAATATCAAAGAGCCGTGGTTATCCAAACCGAATAATTATCTGGTTTTTCATTATACCGCGCTGAATGATGAGGCATCGCTGCGGGTGCTGACCGCCGGCGGGGTGAGTGTTCAGTATCTGGTGCCGACAATACCGGCGGTGCGTGACGGTAAGCCGGTGGTATTGCAGCTGGTGCCGGAAGGCAGTGAAGCGTGGCATGCCGGAAAGAGTTACTGGCGCGGTGAAAGCAGCCTGAATAAAAGCTCAGTCGGCGTGGAGATTGTTAATCCCGGTACAGTGAAAATGTCTGTCGGGCAGCGCTGGGTGCCGTATCAGACAGCCCAGATAGACCTGATTGTAAAACTGGCACAGGATGTGATCGCGCGGCATAACATTGCACCGCAAAATGTGGTGGGACACAGTGATATTGCACCGCAGCGTAAACTGGACCCGGGGCCGATGTTCCCGTGGGAATATCTGGCGAAACGCGGGATCGGCGCCTGGCCGGACGCGTCTGATGTAAAACATTTTCTCGGAAACCGGCACCCGTCGGATAAAATCAATGCCGGAGAGTTACAGCAGGCACTGAAAAAATATGGCTATGAAATCACCGTAACCGGCAAAATGGATGGTAAAACCCGCAATGTTATCAAAGCATTCCAGATGCATTTCCGCTCTCATAAAGTAAACGGTGAGGCGGACGCGGAAACACTGGCTCTGGTGAAAGCCCTTCTGAAAAAATACGGCGCACAATAACCCTGTTATCTGTCAGGTGAAAAATCATGCTGTTTTGTTATGGTATGAGTATTCACAGGATCAGCACAACAGGAGTGGCAGAATGAAAAAACGCATTCTGAGTGCCGGCAGGCTGATCGGGCTATCCGGTATTATTTTTTTCTCACTGATAACAATGGCAACAGGTATGACAAAAACAGACCGGCCTGATCTGGTTACCGCAGCGGAAAAGGGTGATCTTAATACGGTTCAGCAGTTAATCAGACAGGGCGGCGATATTGAGCAGCGTGATAACCGCCTGCGCACACCGCTGATGGCAGCAGTACACGGTAACCGCACCGAGGTGGCCCGCTATCTGATAGAACAGGGTGCTGATGTGAATGCCGCAGATGCTATTATGGACACGCCGTATTTATATGCCGGTGCACGCGGATCACAGGATATTCTGGAAATGACACTCAGTCACGGGGCCGATCTGAAAAGCACGAACCGTTATGGCGGTACTGCGCTGATCCCCGCATCAGAGCGCGGTCATGTCAAAACAGTGAAGACACTGATTGATGCAGGAGTGAATGTTAATCATGTTAATAATCTTGGCTGGACCGCGCTGATTGAAGCGATCATTCTCGGTGACGGCAGTCAGAAATATGCGGATATTGTCACGTTGCTGATTGAGGGCGGTGCAGATGTTAATCTGCCGGATGCTGCCGGAGATTCACCACTGACTCTGGCAAAACGTCATGGCTACCGTAATCTGGCCGCTATTCTGGAACGGGCAGCGGCACACTAAACAGTAACGTAATAAATAACGGCATAATAAATAACGAAAAAAAAGCCCGGTCAGCGAACCGGGCTTTTTATATCATGCGGCCGTATCCGGCTGCATTTTTGCCGGTTTCATATTGCCGGCAACGAAAGAGATGATAAAGGCAATCACGCCCGGCAGTAACCAGCCGATCCCTTCCTTAAACAGCGGCATCCGGTGTAACACATCCAGGACGTTCTCACTGAGCAGGCCGATATTATTCAGTGTGTCGAAAGCACTCATCACAACCAGTACCGCGACAGTGAAACCGTAGGTAAAGCGCGGATTACGCATTTTACGGCGGGCAAACTGCAGAAAGACCAGTGCAACGGTGGTCGGGTAGATCAGCAGCAGTACCGGGATGGTGACGCGCAGCAGAGTATCGAGGCCGAAGGTGGACACGATGGTGGTCAGCAGTGTGGATACCACCACCCAGAAGCGGTAATCCAGGCGGCGGTTGAATGTCGCGAAGAAATCCGCACAGGCACTGGTTACACCGACAAAGGTGGTCATACTGGCGAGCAGCACAATGCCGCACATCAGCCAGGTGCCGAGCGCGCCGTAAAGGACATCGACATAGCGGGAGAAAATCTGTCCGCCGTTGGTGGCGGTTTGTGACACCATGTCACTGGTTGCGCCCAGATAGAACAGGCAGATGTAGAGTGCAGCCAGCAGGCCGACAGCAATCAGCCCGGCTTTGATGGTAATGATCACCACTTCCTGCGGCGAGGTGATCCCGCGTGATGCCAGTGCACGGGCAACAATGCCGCCGAAGGCCATTGCGGACAGCACATCCATGGTCTGATAACCATCAACAATGCCGGAGAAGAAGGCAAAATCCACATACTGATTGATCGGTTCATTGATCGGGGAAAGTGGCGTGCGCACCACAGCGATCCCCACTGCGACCAGGAGAAACAGCAGTGCCGGGGTCATGAACTTACCGATAGCACTGATCATCGTTCCCTGTTTGAGCATAAAGAACATGGAAACGAAGTTAAAGACAAAGGCAAAAATCAGATGGCTGGCCGTGCTTTTCTCAACCAGACCGAGCGGCAGAAAACCCAGCTCATACGCGGTATTGGTCACACGCGGCATGGCGAAAGTCGAACCGAGGATCAGATAGAGTGCCACCCAGAATGTCACTGAAACCCAGCGCGGCAAGTCAACTGACAACCGCTCACCACGGCCTTTGGCCGCAACGGTAATCAGGGTGATAAACGGCAGAACCACACCGGTGACGATAAATCCGAGGGAGGCACTGAACCAGTCAGTCCCTGAGTGATAGCCCGCCATCGGCGGAAAAATTATGTTGCCCGCACCCAGGAAAAGTGCAAAAACCATCATCCCGAGAACGAGCATGTCTTTTGTTGAAAACATAAAACAACCTGTACATGTTAAAATTAAATACTGTGATTTAGTTATTTTTTAAATGAAACAGTTAAAATAGTAACAAAATGCAGGTTGATTGAAAGACTCAAAAGAGTAAACGGGACAAATTCATTAATTAGGGGAATTTGAAAAAATATAATCCCGGTCACACAAACTTTTCTATGGCAGCAGCCACACCATCTTCATCATTAGAGGTCGTCACAAATCCGGCTTTTTGCTTAATGTGGTCAGCCGCATTGCCCATGGCAACACCCACACCAGCGTACTCCAGCATAGAAATATCATTGTTCTGATCGCCGATACACATGACTTTGTCCGGTGTCAGCCCCAGTTTTTCGGTAATTAGCGCCACGGCCCGGCCTTTGGTGGCACTTTTTGCAGAAATCTCCACAAAATGCGGTGCTGTCCGCAGAATATTGTAACTGTCAAACGAAACCTGCGGGATATAACCGGCTGCTTCATTCAGACGTACAGGGTTATCAACCATCATAAATTTGCTGAACTGCATTTCGCTGTCCATTTCCGCCAGCGGGCAGTAGTGCAGTGGTGTCCGAGTCAGGTAAGCATCCATCAGGGTGTAGTGGCTGATATCGCGGTTGGTGGTAAACATCTCACCATTACTCAGTACATGGAAATGGACGTTTATATCGCGGGCCAGTGCCTCAAAATAGCGGTAATCCTCAAAATCCATCAGTGTTTCAATCACCGGTTCGCCGGTTTCAGCGTCGTGAATAACCGCGCCGTTATTGCTGATGCAGTAATGATCTGCTTTATCCAGCCCGAGTTCCCTCAGATAGGGCAGAATGCCGTTAAACGGGCGGCCGGATGTCAGGATGATATGCAGACCTTTTTCTTTTGCGCGGGTAACAGCAGCACTGACTGCGGGGGTAATCTGATGGTGAGCATTAAGCAGGGTGCCATCGAGGTCAATGGCGATAAGTTTTACAGACATGCTGGCTCCTGAAACAGCGGAATGCACCACTGATTGTACTGCGGCAGGGATTTGCCCTGCCGATCTGAATGCTGAATATGATAGTTGAAATCATATGGCTAAATATAGTTCTGTTATTAATTGTTTAAGTTGCCTTAGTTACAGTCATGACTGAAATGCCACGGCTCTTTGATATCCAGGGTGATATCAGGATTCTGGCGGTAGTCGTAGGGGGTGATGTTATATTCTTTGCGAAACATATAGGTAAAATGAGATTGCGACCCGAAACCGAAATCAAGGGCAATATCAAAGATAGTCTGTTCACTCTGGCGCAGGGCGTTAACAGCACCGGCCAGACGACGCTGGCGAATGTACTTGCCGAGAGAGATGCCGGCAACTTCTTTGAAGATCTTCTGCATATGCCAGAGCGAGTACCCGGAATAGGCAGCCAGTTCTTCGAGGTGGATAACACGACCCGTGTGGTTTTCTATCCATTTACTAAGAGCGCACACAAGTGCGACGTGATTATCTTGCGGCATGACGATTTCGACTCAGTTTCAGGGTTTTCCAAGTATACAAGTTTATTTCATTATGACAAAACAGGGTGTTATCTGTTTATGCGCTTCCTGCTGATGAAATGAATTTTTTTGTGAAACAGCACCCTCTATCCGCTAAAGTATGTGCCGGTACCCGAATGTAACGAACTCTTTTAAACAGGTATAAATCAGATGAAAATAGGCAAAACATGAAAAAAATCATAATTATCCTGCTGCTGATTGTCGCCGGTGTGTTTTTTTATATCGCGGCCCTCGATAAGTATTGTGATCAGCGCGAGGATTTTATGCTGGGAATCTGTGAGATTACGAAATTTATTCCGTCAGACAAGGGCTGAGTTTTGCCTTTTCCCTCTGATTATCTTGTTGCTAACGGTATTCAAGGCAGCAAAATGATGTTTTAATAACGGCCTTAAACTTTTCAGGATGCAGCGATGCACAACGCAGAATAATAATATAGCCGTTACAGAGGATATAATGTCAGAAGTACAGCAGGAGCAGACGCTCAAGCGCGGTTTAAAAAACAGACACATACAGCTTATCGCATTGGGTGGTGCTGTGGGGACGGGGCTGTTTCTGGGAACAGCAACAACGATTCAGATGGCGGGGCCTTCTGTCCTGCTCGGCTATGCAGTTGCCGGGTTTATTGCATTTCTGATCATGCGCCAGCTTGGCGAAATGGTGGCGGAAGAGCCGGTTACCGGGTCATTCAGCCACTTTGCGCATAAATACTGGTGTGGTTTTGCCGGTTTCTTATCCGGCTGGAACTACTGGGCGATGTTTGTTCTGGTCGGTATGGCCGAACTGACCGCAGTCGGTGAGTATATTAAATTCTGGTGGGACGTCCCGACCTGGATTTCTGCCGCTGTTTTCTTTGTGCTGATAAACCTGATAAACCTGGTGAATGTTAAGGTTTACGGGGAAACTGAATTCTGGTTTGCCATGATCAAAGTGGTGGCCATTCTCGGTATGATTGCCTTTGGTGCTTATCTGCTGATCAGCGGTAGCGGCGGCCCGCAGGCGTCAGTCAGTAACCTCTGGGAGTTCGGCGGGTTTATGCCGCACGGCTGGGGTGGCCTGATCTTCGCGATGGCAATCATCATGTTCTCCTTCGGCGGCCTTGAACTGGTCGGTCTGGCGGCAGCAGAAGCGGAAAACCCGCGCTACAGTATTCCGAAAGCCATTAATCAGGTGGTTTATCGTATCCTGATTTTCTATATCGGCTCTATTACCGTTATCCTCTCACTCTATCCGTGGACAAAAATTGTCGAGAACGTCAGCCCGTTTGTGCTGATCTTCCGTGAAATCGGCCATACCTTTGGTGCGGCGGATTCGTTACAGGGGAATATCAATCTGTGGATTGCCCATGTGCTGAACGTGGTGGTACTGACCGCTGCACTCTCTGTATACAACAGCGGTGTTTACAGTAACAGCCGGATGCTCTACAGCCTGGCACGTCAGGGAAATGCGCCTTCATTCCTGCAACGTATCAGCCCGCGTGGTGTACCGGTTAACTCGATTATTCTGTCCGGCCTGGTCACCTCTGCGGGGATACTGATCAACTACCTCCTGCCGAAAGAGGCGTTCTCCCTGCTGATGTCGCTGGTAGTCACCACACTGGTGATTAACTGGATTATGATTTGTATCTCTAACCTGAAATTCCGTCAGGCGAAGATGAAAGAGGGCGTGGAGCCGTTCTTTAAGGCGCTGTGGTATCCGTGGGGCAACTATATCTGTCTTGCATTCCTGGCCTTTATCCTGGTGCTGATTGCGCTGATGGACGGTTTGCGGATTTCTGTGATCCTCCTGCCGTTCTGGATTGCTTTCCTGTGGCTGACATATCGTTATTATGAGCGCCGCCGTGCAGCGAAAGCCTAATCATTCTTTCAGACAATAAAAAAACCGGGGAAAATCCCCGGTTTTTTTATGTTCAGCAAGACTTAAAACTGCCAGCGGGCCCACATAAACAGGACGTTACCGTTATTGTAGGTACCGGGAATATAGGTCGCCTGAATCGCCAGACGGTTATATTCCACGGAAGCCAGCGGCAGCGGTACCGGGATCGGAATATAGTGATAATCATCCCGCGCGGTCACACCAATCGTAAAGCCGACACCGGCTTTGAAGCCATCCTGCCCCTGCGGCATCCACATCTTCTGGAATCCGTAACCGACGATAGGTTCCCATTTGTTGTGTGAATCCTTAAATGCCATGGCGTACAGACTGTGCCAGTCGTTATCCTCATCATAGTAGGATTTGCCGAACCCGGCTCCCCACGGCTTTTCATTGTAGGTATCGGTTTTTTCTTTGTCGTAGGTCAGACGGTTATGCCAGGTCCAGAACGGGACATAGAGATCGTACTGGTCTGATTGCCAGACATTGGTGACATTGCGTTTAAATGTGCCCCAGAGTCCTTCTGAAGTTGCCGCATCATTGGTGACGCTGTCATTTTTTTGTGTGTCCTGTTCCTGCGCTGCTGCGGGCTGTGAAACCATCAGCAGGGAGGTAAGCGTCAGGGCGCCGGCCGTGCTTAAAGAAAGCTTCATGAATAACTCCTGGTGTGACGATAATCATTTATCCTAAAACGATTATTCTGCTCATAACAAAGAATTCGAATTAATAGATAACAATTATAATAACATAGATTTCATATTGTTTTTATACTGCTGATACGGCTTAAATCTAAACAAAATATCAATGAAGAGTGGTAATAAGCAGATTCTTAGTATGGAAATAATGAAGCAAGACAGCTTATCGTTCTTGCAGGAAAAGAACAAAGTTGTAATTTCTTTATATGTTTAAACACAAGCGGTTATCAATTTTGCGTATAAATTTATCGGAACATGTTATTAATATTTCTAAATATGTGCACCAGATCTTCCCGCTGAAAAAATCGCTTGATTTCCGACCTGTCCTATGTGATAACTCAAATGGGTAAACGAGGTACGCTTCTGTTTTTTAAGCAGTAACGACTAGTTTGTATATCGCCGGTTATCGGCAAATTTGTA
Source organism: Morganella sp. Je.2.23 (assembly GCF_051129855.1). Classification (NCBI taxonomy): domain Bacteria; kingdom Pseudomonadati; phylum Pseudomonadota; class Gammaproteobacteria; order Enterobacterales; family Morganellaceae; genus Morganella; species Morganella sp. Je.2.23. Next base: position 1,536,268 of record NZ_JBCPSQ010000001.1, on the reverse strand, counting down.
GGATAGGAATTTTATCAATGGCTAAACTTAAAGGCACTGTTAAGTGGTTTAACGAATCAAAAGGTTTTGGTTTCATCACTCCAGCTGATGGCAGCAAAGACGTGTTCGTTCACTTCTCTGCAATCATGACCGATGGTTTCAAAACACTTGCTGAAGGCCAACAAGTTGAATTTGAAGTGCAGGATGGTCCTAAAGGCCCAGCTGCTGCCAACGTCACTAAAGCATAATTATCTCCGGCAGCACTGCCTCTGATAGTTGGTTTTACCAGCGTGGTTAACGCGACAGCCTGATAGCCGTTTAATAACGAGTGTATATCACTGACGCAAATTCAGACCCTGTGCCCTTGCGGGCATGGGGTTTTTTATTGCCTGTTCTGCGGTGGTTTCCTGTCACCGGATGCGTATAATTCACTATACAGAGCGCCACAGCAAAACAGGAGATATCAGGGTGAGAATCAACGCATTAACCATTGCAGGAACCGACCCGAGCGGCGGTGCGGGTATTCAGGCGGATTTAAAAACCTTTTCCGCACTGGGCGTTTACGGCACCACGGTGATGACAGCGCTGGTGGCACAAAATACCTGCGGCGTGAACTCAGTCCATTCTGTTCCGCCTGAGTTTATCGGGGCACAACTGGATGCGGTACTGACGGATGTCAAAATTGACAGTGCCAAGATTGGCATGTTGTCTGACGGCGGCGTGATCCGCATCGTGGCTGAGAAACTGTGTCAGTACCCGGTGCCGTATGTGGTACTGGATACGGTGATGCTGGCGAAAAGCGGTGATCCGCTGCTGAAAGCTGATGCGGTTGATTTATTGATCTCTGAACTATTACCCCACGTTTCGATTATCACTCCCAATCTTCCCGAAGCGGCCGCGTTGCTGAAAACAGCAGTTGCCACAGATGAAAAAATGATGCAGCAGCAGGGCGAGGCGCTTATGGCTGCCGGGGCAAACGCGGTACTGCTGAAAGGCGGTCATCTGGATAACGCCGAAAGCCCTGACTGGCTGTTTCTGCCGGAAGGCCGTCACCGCTTTACCTCTGTCCGTATCCCGACCAAAAACAGTCACGGCACCGGCTGCACATTATCGGCGGCAATGGCAGCACTGCGGCCGCAGTGTGCGGACTGGGCGGAAACCACAGAGGCCGCAAAACAGTATCTGCACGGAGCACTGGCTGCGGCAGATAGTCTCGAAGTAGGGCACGGACATGGTCCGGTTCACCATTTTTATCAGTGGTGGTGATATCGCACGGTAATTCGTGTATATTGCGCGCTTTTCAGGGGGGAAGATATGGAAACGGGTTCATCTGTGCGTCTTAATAAATACATCAGCGAAAGCGGCATCTGCTCCCGCCGGGATGCAGACCGCTATATTGAGCAGGGATTAGTCCTGATCAACGGCAAACGTGCGGCTATCGGCTCACAAGTGGTGCCGGGGGATGTGGTTAAAGTCAACGGTCAGCTGATTGAAGCGCGGGAGCAGGATGACCTGGTTCTGATTGCCCTCAATAAACCGGTGGGTATTGTCAGTACCACCGATGAGGGTGAGAAAGACAATATTGTTGATTTCGTCAATCACAGCACCCGTATCTTCCCTATCGGCCGCCTAGATAAAGACTCTCAGGGGTTGATTTTCCTGACCAACCACGGCGATCTGGTGAATAAAATTCTGCGTGCCGGAAATGACCACCAGAAAGAGTATGTGGTAACGGTCAATAAACCAGTCACGGATGATTTTATCCGTGGTATGGCGGCAGGTGTGCCGATCCTCGGTACGGTAACCAAAAAATGCAAAGTGAAGCAGGAAGCGCCGTTTGTTTTCCGCATCACACTGGTTCAGGGTCTGAACCGTCAGATCCGCCGGATGTGTGAACATTTCGGCTATGAAGTGACGAAACTCGAGCGCGTCCGTATCATGAATATCAGCCTGACCGGGATTCCGGTGGGCGAATGGCGTGATTTAACGGATGATGAGCTGGTTGAGCTCTTTGATGCGATTGAAAAATCCTCATCCGAAGATAAAAAAGCCAAAAAACCGGCCGCGAAACCGCAGAAGCGCGATAACAAAATCAAGGTTGCTCCGCCGGTTTATCCGGGGTCAGACAAACAGCAGAAGAAGAAAGAGAGCAGCAGCGATAATAACCGCCAGCGCTTTGCGCAGGCAGGGCGGAAGAAGAAGAAACGCTGATAAAACGGAGCCCGGCTCCGCGGACAACGGGCAAAACGAAAAGTCGCTGTAAATACATCCATGTAAGCTCAGGCGCGTCATCCATGGCGCGCATGCTTTTCGTTCGCCTGCCCGTTACCACGAATCCCTCAGAATCCGCAGAATGGGTTTGTTATCAGGCAATCGTCACTTTCTTATCGAGATACACATCCTGCACTGCATTAATCAGTGCCACCCCGTCTTTCATCGATTTCTTAAAGGCTTTACGGCCGAGGATCAGCCCCATACCGCCGGCACGTTTGTTGATTACTGCAGTACGGACGGCATCAGTGAGGTCATTATTACCGGATGCACCGCCGGAGTTAATCAGCCCCGCACGGCCCATATAGCAGTTCGCCAGCTGATAACGGACCAGATCAATCGGGTTATCGGTGGTCAGTGTGCTGTAAACGCGTTCATCAGTATGGCTGAAACCGATAGCTTTAAAGCCGCCGTTGTTCTCTGCCATCTTCTGTTTGACGATATCCGCGCCGATTGTCGCCGCAAGGTGGTTTGCCTGGCCGGTTAAATCGGCACTGGCATGATAATCCACGCCATCTTTTTTGAATGCCGGGTTACGCAGGTAAGCCCACAATACCGTGACCATTCCCAGTTCATGCGCACGTTCAAAAGCTGCTGAGATTTCCTCAATCTGACGGCGGGATTCCGGTGAACCGAAATAAATTGTCGCCCCGACAGCCACTGCACCCATTTCAAACGCCTGCTCAACACTGGCGTACAGTGTCTGATCATACTGCGCAGGCAGGCTGAGGGTTTCATTGTGGTTGATTTTGACGAGGAACGGGATGCGGTGTGCATAACGGCGGGCAACAGAAGCCAGTACGCCGTAAGTGGATGCCACACAGTTACAGCCCGCTTCGATAGCCAGCTCAACAATATTTTTCGGATCAAAATAGAGCGGATTGGCCGCAAAAGAGGCCGCGGCAGAGTGTTCTACGCCCTGATCCACCGGCAGGATGGAAAGATAACCGGTTCCCGCCAGACGACCGTGATTAAACAGCGACTGCATAGAGCGCAGCACGGTATTCGGCCGGTTATTGTCAATCATCACGCGGGTGACAAAGTCATCGCCCGGCAGATAGAGATTGTCTTTGGGAATAGTGGTGCAGGTGTGTTCAAGAAGAGATGATGCATCATTGCCTAACAACTTAACGATATCAGTCATGGTATGTAAACTCCGATTCCTGTAGCGTGTTATAAAATTGTCACGGATTGTCGTGGATTGTGTTTAAGATAACAACCCGCAGTGTGGCGGTAACCGGCACTGGATCGCTTCAGGCAGCACGGAAAAGGTGAATTGCTGACCAGTCAGCGGTTCGCCATCGAGATTAAACACCATCTCATGTGCCGCGCTGATGGTGATCCGTCTGCTGCTTTTCATAATGACGCCTTCCGCTTCACCGTCATTAAACAGGCTGTTCCAGAGTGAACGCGGCCAGTTGCGTTCCGGCAGGATACTCAGGTTCAGCAGCCCGTCATTGATCCGCGCATCCGGGCACAGCTTGTGTCCGCCGCCCGCCTGGCAGCCGTTGCCGACACCAATCACCAGTGCGTCATCCTGCCAGTGGAAATCATCACAGCTGATGGTGCAGTGATCGGCTTTCAGTAAATCGCTGCGGGTCAGTCCGTGGAGAAAATAAGCGGCGCCGCCGAAGGTGCTTTTCAGCGCTTCCGGGGTATCGGTGGTGATTTTCGGGCCGAACCCGCCGGTGGCCATATTGATGAAATAGTGAGATTCATTGATGCAGCCGATATCGATAGCGATGGAACTGCCTTTAGCGGCCAGAAGCAGGGCTTTGGTTTTATCTGCCGGAATACCCGCCGCAGCGGCAAAATCATTAGCGGTGCCGAGCGGCAGAATGCCGAGAACAGGACGCTCCTCAGCCGGATATGACATCAGTGCGCTGCATACGGCATTAATTGTGCCGTCGCCCCCCGCGGCAATCACGGTTGCTGCGTTCAGGTGGTGCGCTTCGCGGACAAAGCGCGGAATATCCTCCGCTTCCCATGTTACCCGCACCTGAATATCTTCACCGCTGTCCCGCAGGCAGCTGACAGCCTGACGAATACCATCATCACCGGCACGTTTTCCGTTAAGAATCACTATATGCGTTTCCGCCATATTACTCTCCGTGTTCAGATTTCGTCTTTTAAAGATAACAAACACGGACGGATTCTGCCGGGAAAAAAAGGGCGGAGAAAAAGGGAAGGGCACAAAAAAGAAAAGGTTGGCTCAAGGGAGATTGAGCCAACCAAGGAGGTGGTTCCTGGTATTACATGTTGCGTTTTAGTTCTTTATTTTCCTGTCCGATATTACGAAACAACGGAAGTGATTGTTGTGATCGGATTCGAAAATTCGGAATTTTCCCTGTTACAGAGCCGCAGCGTCGGTAAATTCCGGCATATGCGGATTACGGGTGCTGGTACCCTGTAAGTTACGGATCAGCAATGCAAATTCCAGGTTCACATCATCCGGTACCGGCAGATAAACAATATGACCGTTACCCGGTGCGACATCCGTGGCTTCCCCTTTGCGGTTATTCATGGCATCGAGGGTAAAGCTGATATTACCGTTTGGCGTCATCAGTTCCAGGCTGTCACCGACAGAGAATTTGTTTTTGACATCCACTTCGGCCAGGCCGTTCACGCGGTTGCCGGTAAACTCGCCGACAAACTGCTGGGAATCAGAAACAGAATAGCCGTACTCATAAGTCTGATAAGAATCATGGGTATGACGGCGCAGGAACCCTTCGGTATAACCGCGGTGTGCCAGGCCTTCCAGCGTGGTCAGCAGTGACGGATCAAACGGTTTTCCGGCAACGGCATCATCAATAGCACGACGGTAAACCTGTGCGGTGCGCGCGCAGTAATAGAAGGATTTGGTACGGCCTTCGATTTTCAGGGAGTGAACACCCATCTTCGTCAGGTTTTCGACATGTTCGATAGCCCGCAGATCTTTGGAGTTCATAATATACGTGCCGTGCTCATCTTCGAACGCGGTCATATATTCACCCGGGCGCTGTGCTTCCTCAATCAGGAATACTTTATCAGTCGGTGCGCCAACGCCGAGAGTCGGCTCAATATTTTTCACCGGGATAGGTTCCTGCTTGTGAACAATATTGCCGATCACATCTTCTTTGCCTTCTTCCACTTTATATTCCCAGCGGCAGGCATTGGTGCAGGTTCCCTGGTTAGGGTCGCGTTTGTTAATATAACCGGAAAGCAGGCAGCGGCCGGAGTAGGCCATGCACAGTGCGCCGTGGACAAATACTTCCAGCTCCATATCAGGCACATTTTTGCGGATATCAGCGATTTCATCGAGGGACAGTTCACGGGACAGGATAACCCGGGTCAGACCCATCTGACGCCAGAATTTCACGGTTGCCCAGTTCACGGCGTTGGCCTGAACGGATAAATGAATATCCATCTGCGGGAAATGTTCGCGCACCATCATGATCAGACCGGGATCGGACATAATCAGGGCGTCCGGACCCATGGCAATCACCGGCTCCAGGTCACGGATAAAGGTTTTCAGTTTGGCGTTATGCGGGGCGATATTCACCACGACATAGAATCTTTTACCCAGTTCGTGGGCTTCCTGAATGCCTTTGGCGAGGTTTTCGTGGTTAAATTCGTTGTTACGGACACGCAGGCTGTAACGCGGCTGTCCGGCATAAACCGCATCCGCACCGTAGGCGAACGCATAGCGCATATTCTTCAGCGAGCCTGCCGGAGAGAGTAATTCGGGTGTAAACATAATGTATTCCGATCTGAGTTCAAGTCAGAACCTTCCCCTGCGGGGGAGGCGTAATCAAGGCGATGGATTCTAGCGCGTCATCCGCCCGGTATCAAATGAATTACTGAAAATGGCATGAATATCGGATAACGATTTGATATAGTTTCGTTAAATTCAGTGACGCGGCGGAAAATCTCCGCTGCGTTATCATTTACTATAGTCTGTTACAGCGTGGATACATGGAAAAACGTCATATTGCAGTCTGGATTGGTCTGGTTCTTAACCTGATTTTCCTGGGGATTATTGCTTATATTCCGTCGGCACTTGAGCCGTACCGGGATCAGCTGGATTATCAGACACAACAACTGATCGAAGTCTTACCGTACGTGAAAATTCTGATGACCGGCGGGATCGCGGCACAGCTTATCAGTCTGGCATCTCTGCGTAACCAGCCGAAATTGGGTCTGATTTTCGCTATGATCGGCGGTATTATTTTTGTTCCGCTGGGCTTTATCTTTATCGTCGGTTATCTCTACGACTATAACCGCGTGGTCTACAGTTCACTGAAAAGTGTCCCGAAACTGGCGCAGTTACCGTTTGAGGTTCTGCTGAAATTCAATAAACAGCGTCAGGTCAGCATGGCTGCGATGTATGCGGTGCTCGGTGTGGTGCTGCTGGTTATCGGTATGGACTTCGGCGGTATCATGGTTGCGGTGGGGATTGTGCTGATGATTAACGCGCGGCGTATCCAGTATTATCCGATGCTGGCGATTGTCGGTGATAATCTTCTGTTTACCCCGGGGCAGTATGCGGTCTGTTATGAAGCACCGCTGAGTGCATTCACCGTGATAACAGACAACCGTTCTGCACTGAAACTGCATATCAGAACCGCTGAACTGGATCGGACATTCCGTATTGCAAAAGCGGATTTATTGCAGGATGAGCAAAATACGCTCGATAAAATCCTGGCGCGGCTGAAGCGTCCGTCAGTTATTCAGTAACCAGAAAAACAATAAACGGCGGATATTCCGCCGTTTCAGGCCGTTGACAAACCCGCAGGGATTGGCGACGACTGACAGAGGTTGTAAAAATAAACCAGGAAAATCAATTTATTGATTTTCGGCTGATAACACAAAGCAGGAAAAACCACGTTTTATCCTGCATTGTCAGCAATCTCAAACGGCGGATATTCCGCCGTTTTTTATCTCTGTCAGATAACCGCCGTCAGAGAATGGTGGCGGCGATAATCTCAGCGGGGCCGCCTTCCCAGCGGTAGCCTAATCCGTACACCGAATGAATAAAATCACGGTCACTTTCCAGCTGTCCGAGCTTGCGGCGCAGATTTTTGATGTGGCTGTCGATGGTGCGGTCGGTCACCACGCGGTAATCATCGTACAGATTATCCAGTAACTGGTTACGGGACAGCACAGTGCCCGGGTGTGACACCATCGTGCGCAGCAGGCGGAATTCGACCTGAGTGAGATCCAGACTCTGGGTCCCGAAACGCACCTGATAATTTACTTCATCAATAACCAGGGTGTCAGATTTATCTTCTGACGTTTCGTGACTGCGCTGACAGCGGCGCAGAATGGTTTTGATCCGCGCCACAACCTCACGCGGGCTGTAAGGCTTGCAGACATAATCATCGGCACCGATTTCCAGTCCCAGCAGGCGGTCAATCTCTTCCGTTTTCGCCGTCACCATCATGACGGGCACATCGCTGAACTGACGGATCTCTCGGCAGAGTGTCAGGCCGTCTTTCTCCGGCAGCATCAGATCCAGCAAAATCAGATCCGGATGATGTGCCTTAACCCAGTCTGTCACTTCACCGCCGCGTGCCAGCCAGTGTGTACGGTAATGTGCGGCGTGCAGATAATCTGTCAGTAACTGAGCCAGTTTCGGCTCATCTTCCACAATAAGAATCAGTTCGGCATGTTGTTCCATGCGGTAAACTCCTGTCAGTCAGGGCGGGGCAGAGTCAGCGTAATCGTCACGCCGCCGAGCGGGGATGCGGATGCACTGATCTGCCCGTGATGCGCTTCCGCTATTTTATCACAGATCGCAAGGCCGAGCCCGGAGCCGCCGCTGGCTCGGTTGCGGGAGGATTCACTGCGGTAGAAGCGTTCAAAAATCTGTGAGAACTGTTCTTCAGTCAGCCCCGGTGCACTGTCTGACCAATCGATCCGGATCTGTGTTTCATCCTGCTGTCCGCGTACCATAATCTGTCCGCCGCTGTCGGTATAACGCAGGCTGTTTTCCAGCAGATTATGGAACAGCTGGCCGAGCCGCGCGTCATCGCCGAAAATCATCAGCGTGTCCGGCAGTTCAGTGGTTACGGTGAGATTTTTTTCCTGCAACCGGTGACGGAAAACGCCGATGGAACGGCTGATCACATCGCTCAGGTTACATAACTCTTTACGGTAAGAGAGTGACCCGCTGTCGGATAATGAGAGCTGATGCAGGTCACTGACCAGTTTTGTCAGTGTCTGAACTTCCGCCAGCAGAGATGCGAGAGTTTCCGGTGTCGGCTGGCGTATTCCGTCCTGAAGGGCTTCCAGTTCGCCCTGCAATACGGCCAGCGGGGTACGCAGTTCGTGTGACACATCCGCCATATAGTCGCGGCGCATCAGTTCATTTTTCTCCAGCGCGGAGGCGAGCTGATTAAAATCATTCGCCAGTTGTGCAATTTCATCCTTACCGTGAACCGGTACACGGCTGCTGAAATTGCCCGCTGCCAGCTGATGTGTGCCTTCCGCCAGCCGTTTGACGGGCCGCAGAAAGCCGCGTGTCAGCAGCCAGGTCACCACAAGGGTGACCAGCAGCACCAGCGCCGACACTATCCAGCTGGTACGCGCCTGCTGATGTGAAAAGCTCTGATCGGCAGCGCGGTTGATATTATCATCTGCCGGCATCACCACCCAGCCGACAATATCGCCGTTATATCTGACCGGTTTGCGGTAGAGTTCACCCTGCGGTACCGGACCGTGTCCGAACAGACGCTGATCATCTTCACCCAGCAGCCAGAAACGCATTTTCCAGCCGCGCTCCATATGCTGCATATGACGGTCGGTATCCAGCGCCCGCAGTGCCTGCATAAATCCGCGCTGATTATTACGCAGAAAATACCAGCTGCCGTAATCGGCATATTGTTCAGCGACAACATCAGCGATCAGTTCTGTCCGGTCTTCGGCAGAGCGCTGGAGATAGCCGAGAAAGCCCTGCTCAAAACTGAAGCGGATAGCCAGATGCATGGTCAGTACCACCAGCATGCAGGTGGCAAAAATGGCGAGAAACAGTTTGTGACCAATACCGGTTTTCATGTATTTCCCTCCGTGTTCAGAACAGGCTGTCCGGTTGATTCTCCGGTTTTTTTGCGGCGCAGCCGGTCAAAAAACAGGTAAATAACAGGGGTGGTATACAATGTCAGGATCTGGCTGACCAGCAACCCGCCGACCACCGTGATGCCGAGCGGCTGACGCAGTTCCGCCCCGTCACCGCTGCCGAGTGCCAGTGGCAGTGCACCGAACAGGGCAGCCAGTGTGGTCATCAGGATCGGGCGGAAACGCAGAAGGCAGGCCTGAAAAATCGCATCCCGCGCATTTTGTCCGCCGCGCTGGGCAGCAATGGCGAAGTCCACCATGATAATGGCGTTTTTCTTCACAATCCCGATCAGCAGCATGATACCTATCAGGGCAATCAGGCTGAACGGTGTATCAAAAAACTTCAGCGCAAGCAGTGCGCCGACGCCCGCGGAGGGCAGGGTGGATAAGATAGTCAGCGGATGAATAAAGCTTTCATACAGCATACCGAGCACCAGATACACGGTAATAACAGCGGCGATAATCAGCAGTACCTGGGATTGTAATGTCTCCTGAAATAACTGTGCGGTTCCGGCAAACGAACCGCGCACCCCGGACGGCACACCCAGCTCCACCATGGTACGTTCGACCGCAGTTACCGCATCTGACAGAGAATACCCCGGCGCCACGTCAAAGCCGATTGTTGACGCCGCCGACAGCCCCTGATGGTTAACACTCAGCGGCGCATTCGCCGGGCGCCATTGTGCAAAATACGCCAGCGGAACCGGTTGTCCCTCTTTATTGATCACAAACATCTTATCCAGCGCACTGACATCCTGCGTATATTGCGGCGCAACTTCCATCACCACTTTGTACTGATTCAGCGGTTCATAAATCGTGGAGATCTGCCGCTGACCGAAGGCGTTATTGAGCAGGTTATTGGCATCATTTACGCTGATCCCGAGCTGTGCCATCACATCACGGTCATAAGTCAGTGCCATCTCCGCGCCTTTGTCTTCTTTATCCGAGTTAACATCGGCCAGCTGCGGCAGTTCACCGAGTGCCTTGCGGATTTTAGGCTCCCATTCGCGCAGCAGGGATAAATCATCCGCCAGCAGGGAATACTGATAACTGGAGTTGGACTGACGGCCGCCCGCCCGCACATCCTGCACCGGGATCAGAAACAGATTGGCACCCGGTTCATCCGCGAGGGTCACACGCAGCCGGTTTATCACATCCTGGGCGCTGTCTGTCCGCTCATCCAGCGGATTGAGGGAGATAAACATAAACCCGCTGTTCACCCGGCCGCCGCCGGTAAAACCGGTGACGCTGGCGACATCTTTATCACTGTGAATACGCTGCATAAAGGTGCGCATTTTCTGCTCCATCGACTGGAACGAAATGCTCTGGTCAGCGCGGACAAAGCCCAGCAGGCGCCCGGTATCCTGATCCGGGAAAAAGGTTTTTGGTACGGAGATATAGAGCCAGACCGCCAGGGCAATGGTGCCGGTGAAAATCAGCAGCACCCAGCGGCTGTGTGCCAGTACTACGGTCAGGCTGCGTCCGTACCATTGCTGAATACGGAACAGTATCCTGCCCGCGCCGCGTTTGCGCTCACGTGCCGGAGCCGCGCGGTTTTTCAGCAGATAGGCGCAGAGCATCGGGGTGAGTGTCAGGGAGATCACCAGCGAGATAGCAATAGCCGTGGTCAGCGTGATGGCGAACTCGCGGAACAACCGCCCGACAAGGCCATCCATCAGCAGCAGCGGGATAAACACCGCCACCAGGGAAATACTCATCGAAAGCACGGTGAAACCGACTTCGCTGACCCCTTTGAGCGCCGCTTCTTTGGGTTTCAGTCCGTTTTCAATATGACGGGCGATATTCTCCAGCACCACAATGGCATCATCTACCACAAAACCGGTGGCGACGGTCAGCGCCATCAGTGACAGGTTATTGAGGCTGAACCCGCACAGATACATGGCGCTGAAAGTACCGATAAGGGAAACAGGCACGGCCAGCGCAGGGATAATGGTGGCGCGGCCGGAGCGCAGAAACAGGAAGACCACCAGAATCACCAGCCCTACCGCAATGGTCAGGGCGCGCTCCACTTCGGTCAGTGAGGCACGGATGGTCGGTGTGCGATCCTGCGCGACCTGCATATCCACGCTGGCGGGAATGGCATCCTGTAATACCGGCAGCTGTTCACGGATACGGGCTACGGTGGCGATGATATTGGCACCGGCTTCACGGCGGATCACCAGCAGAATAGCAGGCTTGCCGTTGCTCATCCCGGCCGCGCGGACGTTCTGTACCGAGTCTTTCACTGTGGCGACATCGGCCAGGCGTACTGCCGCGCCGTCATTGTAATGCACAATCAGAGGACGATAATCATCCGCGGTTTTCAGTTCGCTGTTACTGCCAATTTGCCAGCGGCGCTCATTGTCAGATACGGAGCCCTGCGGGCGCAGCACGTTGGCATCAGCAATCGCCTTGCGTACGCTGTCGAGGGAAACACCCTGGTTAAACAGCTGTGACGGATTAAGCTCCACCCGCACGGCAGGCAGTGAACCGCCGCCGACAGAAACTTCGCTTACGCCCTCAATCTGCGACAGGCGCTGTGCCAGCCGGGTGGAGGCGATATCATAGAGTTTACCGGTATCGAGCGTGTCTGATGTCAGCGTCAGGATCATAATCGGCGCATCGGACGGGTTGGATTTATAGTAACGCGGCCGCGACGGCATCCCGGACGGCAGCAGGTTTTGCGCGGCATTCAGTGCCGCCTGCACATCGCGGGCGGCGCCGTTGATATCACGGTTAAGCTCAAATTCCAGGGTGATACTGGTGCTGCCGAGCGAACTGGATGATGTCATTTCTGACACCCCGGCTATCTGCCCGAGTGAGCGTTCCAGCGGCGTGGCGACAGACGATGCCATGGTTTCCGGCGATGCGCCCGGCAGTGACGCCGAAATATTGATCACCGGATAATCCACCTGCGGCAGCGGTGCCACCGGCAGAAACAGGAAGCTTATTGCCCCGCACAGCGTGATGGCGAGGCTTATCAGCGTCGTGGCCACCGGACGGGCGATAAACAGGGCGAACAGCCTCATGATGAGGCTCCTGTGTTGTCGCTTTCCGGGGTAAACCGGGCGTGATCGCGCCAGTGTGACAGGCGGTCAAACAGCAGGTAAATCACCGGGGTGGTAAAGAGGGTCAGGATCTGGCTCATAATCAGCCCGCCGACCATACAGACCCCCAGCGGCTGGCGCAGTTCGGCACCGACCCCGGTACTGAGCATCAGCGGCACTGCACCGAACAATGCAGCCATGGTGGTCATCAGGATCGGACGGAAACGCAGGAGACAGGCCTGATAGATCGCATCATACGGTGACAGTCCCTGTTCGCGTTCTGCGGCGAGGGCGAAGTCAATCATCATAATGGCGTTTTTCTTCACTATACCTATCAGCAGAATAATACCGATAATCGCGATGACATCCAGCTCATTGCCCGCCATGATCAGCGCCAGCAGCGCACCGACCCCGGCAGTGGGCAGGGTGGAGAGGATGGTAATCGGGTGAATAAAACTCTCATACAGAATACCGAGCACAATGTACATTGCCACTACGGCGGCGAGGATCAGCCACAATGTGCCGGAGAGGGCATTTTCAAAGGCGAGGGTCGCGCCCTGGAATTGGGTGGTGATATCTTTCGGCAGACCGATACGCTGCTCTGCTGATTTCACCGCGTTCACCGCCGCTTCCAGTGAACCACCCGCCGGGATATTAAAGGAGAAAGTGGCGGACGGGAACTGAGCCAGATGGTTAATGGCCAGCGGCCCGAAGCGCTGCGAAACAGTGGCAAACGCTGATAACGGCACGGAATTGCCGTCTTTGTTGGTCAGACGGATACTGTTGAGGGCGTCCGCACCCGGTGTCAGCGCGGTATTATTCTCCAGCACTACCCGGTACTGGCTGGCCTGGGTATAAATCGTGGAGATCAGCCGCTGACCAAACGCATTGTACAGCGCGTTATCAATATTGGTCATGGTCAGCCCCAGTCGTGAGGCTGTGTCGCGGTCAATATCGATATAAGCCACCAGTCCTTTGTTCTGCCAGTCATTACCGGTATCGGTCAGGGCATCGCTGCTCTCTAATTCTGTCATCAGACGCGGCACCCACAGATCCAGCTCCTCAAGGGAGTTCGCCTGTAAGGTGAACTGATATTGGGTGCGGGAAGTCTGGGTATCGATAGTCAGATCCTGGGACGGCTGAAGATACAGCTTCACGCCGGGCAGGGTATCTGCTTTTTCCTGTAACCGCGTGATGATAGCTTCCGCACGGTCAGCCCGCTCAGACAGTGGTTTCAGCGTGATTTGCAGACGTCCGGTGTTCAGAGTGGCGTTGCTGCCGTCGATACCGGCAAACGCTGCGATATTCGCCACCGCCGGGTCATCTGCCAGCAGACGGCTGACTGCCTGCTGTTTCTCACTCATTGCCTGGAACGATACCGATTGCGGCGCTTCCAGCGTACCCTGGATAAGCCCGTTATCCTGAATCGGGAAAAAGCCTTTCGGAATAAACAGATAAAGAATAACGGTGATCGCCATAGTGCTGAATGCAACGCCGAGCGTCAGCCACTGATGGCGTAATACCCATGTCAGCCAGCGGCCGTAACCGGCAATTACCCGCTCAAAAAAGCGTTCGGTGGCGAGGTTGAAGCGGTTATGGCGCTGTGCGGATTCCGGTTTCAGGAACCGGGCGCACATCATTGGTGTCAGCGTCAGGGATACCACGCCGGAAATCAGGATTGCCACGGCGAGGGTGATGGCAAATTCGCGGAACAGGCGGCCGACAATATCCCCCATAAATAACAGGGGAATCAACACGGCGATCAGCGAGAAGGTCAGCGAGATAATGGTAAAACCAATCTCACCGGCACCTTTCAGGGCAGCGGTCAGCGGTTTGTCACCTTTTTCCAGATAGCGGGCGATATTCTCCACTACCACAATCGCATCATCCACCACAAAGCCGGTGGCGATAGTCAGCGCCATCAGCGTCAGGTTATTGACGGAAAAGCCGCAGAAATACATCACCGCAAACGTACCGACCAGCGAGAGCGGCACTGCCACCCCCGGGATCAGCGTCGCGGCCATATTGCGCAGGAACAGGTACATCACCATGATCACCAGCGCGATTGCTAAGAACAATTCAAACTGCACATCTTTGACCGAGGCGCGGATAGCATCTGTCCGGTCAGTCAGAACCGTCACCGTCACGGATTCCGGCAGGGTCTCCACCAGTTCCGGGATCAGGGCGCGGATGGTATCGGTGGTGGCAATCACGTTCGCGCCGGGCTGGCGCTGCACATTAATCACGATGGCCTGTTTATCATTGACCCAGGCACCTAATTGCGTATTTTCCGGCCCCTCCTGAACAGTTGCCACATCGCGCAGGCGAATCGGAGCGTTATTTTTGTAGCTGACAATCAGGTTCTGATAATCTTCCGCCGATTTCATCTGGTCGTTGGCGGACAGTGTTACAGAGCGTGCCGGGCCGTCGAGGCTCCCTTTGGCGGAGTTGACGTTGGCGTTATTAATCGCGGTACGGATAGTTTCGCTGTCCAGCCCGTAAGCGGCGACAGCATTGGCATTCAGCTGAACCCGTACAGCAGGGCGCTGACCGCCCGCCAGTGTCACCAGCCCGACCCCCTCAACCTGTGAGATTTTCTGGGCGATGCGGTTCTCCACCATATCCTGTAACCGTGTCATCGGCATGGCATCGGAGGTGACGGCAAGGGTCAGTACCGGCGGATCGGCCGGGTTCACTTTGCTGTAAATCGGCGGATAAGGCAGATCATTCGGCAGCAGGTTGGTTGCTGCATTGATGGACGCCTGCACTTCCTGCACCGCCACATCCAGCGGCAGAGAAAGCTGGAACATCAGGGTGATCACCGAAGCGCCGCCCGAGCTTTGCGATGACATCTGTTTCAGGCCGGACATCTGCCCGAACTGGCGCTCAAGCGGTGCGGTCACGGCAGAGGTCATCACATCCGGGCTGGCACCGGGATAGAGTGTCACCACGCGGATAGTCGGGTAATCCACTTCCGGCAGCGAAGAGACCGGCAGCATGCGGTAACCGACAATCCCTGCCAGCAGGATCGCCAGCATAAACAGGCTGGTGGCAACCGGACGCAGGATAAACAGGCGGGACGGTCCGCCGGCACGGGTTTCAGGGTTGTTTCCGGACATCAGGCCTTATCTCCGGCTGCGGCTTTTTTCTGACCGGAGACCACTTCCACCTGTGCGCCGTCGGTCAGACGGTCAATCCCGTCGGTTACCAGGGTATCACCGGTGCTGACGCCGCTTTTGATCACCACGCGCTCCGGCGTCTGTAATTCCACATCCACAATCTGTTTGCGGACTTTATTGTCTGCCTCCAGAAGCCAGACATAATTACCTTCTGTTCCCATCTGCAATGCGGCATTCGGGATCACCACGGCATTCTCCAGCTGGCCGACCTGCAACAGCACATTGACAAACTGATTCGGGAACAGCAGGTCGTCATCATTGGTAAACCGCGCTTTGGCTTTTACCGTACCGGTGGCTGCATCGATCTGGTTATCCAGTGTCAGCAGTTTGCCTTGCGCCAGCCGGATGCTGTTATCTTTGCTCAGTGCGGTGACCGCAAGATCCGGCAGGGTGCGCTGCGCCATACGGATCAGCGGGATATCATTCTCCGGGACGGTAAACAGCACATCGGCAGGTGCTGTCTGGTTGATCACCACCAGCGGCATAGCGGTTCCGGCAGTAATAAAATTACCGGTATCCACCTGACGCAGCCCCATTTTTCCGCTGATAGGCGCGGTGATACGGCTGTAGGTCAGTTGCAGCTTCGCGCTGTCGATAGCGGCCTGATCCACCTTAATACCGGCTTCTGCCGATTTAACCAGCGCCTGCTGGGTATCGAGTTCCTGCTGTGAAATCACATGGGTGGCGGCGAGTTTCTGATAGCGGCTCAGGTCACGGCGGGCATTGGCGAGCGTGGCCTGATCTTTGGCTAATTGTCCCTGCGCCTGCGCCAGCTGGATCTCAAACGGACGCGGATCAATAGTGAACAGCAGATCACCGGCATTCACTTTTTGCCCTTCCTCAAAATGAATCTGCATCAGCTGGCCTTCCACGCGGCTGGTAACGGTGACGGAGTTGGCGGCCTGAACGGTACCGAGTGCAGATAATGTCCGCGGAATAGTCTCAGAAACAGCTTTCGCCACCTGTACCGGTGCCAGCGGCGGGCGGCCCGGACGGTTGCTGTTTTTACCTGCGGATGCGCCCGGTTTACCGGCAGCCGGCGGAGTGGCCGGTGCCGCAGAGTTAAAGTAATGATAGGTGCCGTAACCGGCTGCGCCCAGAAGGAGAACGGCAATCGTAATGCCTGTGCGTTTCTTTCTCTTTTGTACATTATTCATTATCGGATTACTCATCATTCCTTTTTACCCGGCGCTGCGCCGGGGTACGCGTAAGGGCACAAAACAGCCTGAATTATGATGGTGATAGTGTACCGGTAAATCTGATCGTAAAAATGGAAGAATTGTGAAAATAACGTTGATACAGGTAAATATACGTGGTTTCAGCAGTGGTCGCTGTTTATGTCAGTCACTTTATCATCCCTTAAGGAAATATTACCGGCACGGTTTACTCAGTTTATGATGTACAGTAACATTACGCATTCTTAACAAGCTGATAATACGCACTATAATGATGAAAAACAGACTTATTCTTGTCTCTGCACTGCTGCTGTCCGGCTGTTCTTCTGTCTGGGTGGAAGTCCCGGGCGGCTCAGAATATACACGGGCAGAAGCAAATGCATTTTGTGAACCGGAATCACATAAGCTCTACCCGGTCAAAAATGAAGTTGCACAGCGCAGTGTCATGCGGGATGTGGAAAAACGCTGCAAAAAGGATGATGACTGCGGTAACAGCAAAACCTATAAAGAGCAGACACCGGTAACGGAAAGTTACGTGATGGATGTGAATGAAGACAGCCGGAACCGTTATTTCTACAGCTGTATGAAAACAAAAGGCTGGGATCGGGAAGACCGCTGGATGTGGGAATAACAGAGATTTCAGGGCAGCTATTGCACTGCCCTGACAAAAAATCACCGATTATTTCTGTGATTTTTGCGCAAATTCTTGTTTGGCTTTCGCTAACTGCGCCTGAAATGCCGGGTCGGAATGCAATGTCGCGACAGCAGCTGATCCGACAATCCGCGCGGCATCCACGTCACTCTGCCAGTGATAGCCGCAAATGACACGGCTCTGTCCGAGCTGATAACCCCGTTCCAGAATCGCATCCTGATTTGCCGGATTCACTTCTGCCAGCACTAATGCCGTTGCCCAGCCGATAGAGGTATGACCGGACGGGTAAGATCCGTTAGTGGAGAGTTTTTTCTGATCTTTGGTATTACAGGTTTCTGTGCCGTAAAACGCAAACGGCCGGATACGCATGTAATGCTCTTTGGCGGAGCGGGTAGCGAGATCACCGGCATCCTCAATCATATTAGTCAGCAGTTTATACAGCTCCGGAGAATCCTTTTCCGTTATCGGATAACCGAACGCTCCTGAAAATGCGGTTGCTACCCCGCCCGCTGCCAGATCAGCATCTGCCTGTGCCTGTTTTCCGCGTTCGGTATTGCGCAGCATACGGCCTTTTTCATACATCGCCTGGTCATTTAAGAACAGAATACTGCCGACTTCCGGCGGCGGCGGCAGCAGCTTCAGGCTGTCGATAGCCTGTTCATTTTTCAGATAATATAAATCCGGCTTGGTGGTGGCATCGTTGCCCGCCGGGATCGCAGCCAGTGCGGAAAGGGAAAACAGTGAGAACAGGCAACCGGCGATAATATTCTTCTTCATGACATCTCCTTATCAGATACAACAGTATTACTCAGAAACCTGTTTGCCAGTGTAGGGCGGAGATATGCAAATTGATGTTAACTCTTTCAAAAAAGTGTGACAAAACAGACGGAAGACAGGTAAGTATTTTTGATGATGATTTTCAGATAATTTGATGAAAACAGCACGATTTTTGTTAACGAACTGATAAATAAGACCGAGTTGATATCATTGAAAAAGATAACACACAGATATTATAAGAGAATATAAAGGATCAGAGTTTGTTTCTGTCATCATATTATTAACAATTAAAATGAATGAAATTTTCCGGTTTTCACCATCAATGAATGTTGCTGCTACCGCTTTGCGTATCACTGCGTATACTCACAATGAGTAAGATTCTCATTCAACGGGGGGATATTATGACAGGGGTAATCAACAGGCTGTTATCACACGACGATGCCGGGAAATTATTACTGCGGCTGGCAGTCGGCGGATTAATGTTGTTTCACGGTATCGGTAAATTACTCACCGGTGCAGCGGGGATAAAAGGGTTACTGGCCTCGTTCGGGTTACCGGAATTTATCGCTTACGGGACTTATTTCGGGGAAATCGTCGCACCGGTCTTTATTATTCTCGGTATTCTGACACGGCCGTCCGCGCTGCTGGTTTCTTTCACCATGGTAGTTGCCTGGCTGATGATCGGCGTGAGCAAAACGTTTGTGCTTGACCCGACAGGGGCATGGGCGATTGAAAGCCTGATGTACTTCTTTATCAGTGGTATTGCACTGGCCTTTATCGGTCCGGGGAAATATTCAGTGATGAAGAATCCGGCCTGGCGCTGATTCAGAAGACACCGAAGACAGAAAGAAAAAGGGCGGATAATGATCCGCCCTTATCGTTTTACCGGTTTCGTTATGACTGCTGTGCCGCGACAGTTTTTATATTCTGCGTTTTACGCGCTGTCCAGCCTTTGTGAGCCAGCGGTAAAAAGCCGATAAGAATCGCCAGTACTGACACGCCCGCCACATAATACGCCGGTGCCATTGCACTTTTCTGTAACCAGGCGCCGGTCAGCATCGGGGTTAAGCCGCCGAATACCGCGTAAGCCATGTTGTAGGCAAAGGACAAGCCGGAGAAACGAATTGCCGGCGGAAATGCCCGGGTACTGATAATTGGCGTAGTGGCAATCGCACCGACAAAGAAGCCCATCACTGCATAGTTAATCACCAGTGATGCCGCCGCGATATCCGGTGACAGTGCGCTGTAGAAGTGGAACGCGGTGATCGCTAATCCGCCCCAGGACAATGCCAGTGTCACACGGCTGCCGATCTTATCTTCCAGCCAGCCCCAGAAAATACAGCCGAGGGTTAATGTCAGCGTTGCGACACAGTTTGCCTGCAACGACAGCGTGCGATCAATACCGTACATCTTTTCCACCACAACAGACGGGGTCATCAGGATGATTACTACAATAGCGGTAGATAATGACCAGGTCAGCCCTGCGGTAACAAAACAGGCCATTTTGTGGTTTTTCAGGACGGTTTTCACCGGCATTTCTTCGGACAATGTCCGTTTGGCGGCCATTTCTTTAAAAATCGGTGTTTCCTGCAAAAAGCGGCGCAGATAAACAGAAATCAGGCCGAATACACCACCGAGGATAAACGGAATACGCCATGCCCATGCAGTCACTTCCGCCGCAGTATAAGAAGCCTGAACCGCGATAGCGACCAGCGAGCCGAGCAGGATACCGCCGGTAATCCCGGAGGTCAGCGTACCGACACCCAGCCCGTAGCGCTGTTCCGGTGTGTGCTCCGCGATAAATACCCATGCACCCGGCATCTCACCGCCGATAGCCGCACCCTGTAAAATCCGCATCAGCAGTAACAGGACAGGTGCTGCCACACCGATGCTTTCATAGGTCGGCAGCATACCGATGACCAGCGTCGGAACGGCCATCAGGAAGATACTCAGGGTAAACATGCGCTTGCGGCCGATAATATCGCCGAAGTGCGCCATAATAATCCCGCCGAGCGGGCGCGCCAGGTAACCGGCGGCAAAAATTCCCAGTGTTTTCATCTGGGCGATAAACTCATTATCACCCGGGAAAAACAAGTGGGTTAGTGTACCGGTAAAAAACACAAATATGACAAAATCATAGAATTCAAGCGTGCCGCCGAGGGAAGATAATCCCAGTGTTTTATAATCGTTTTTATTTAATGGCCTTGCCTGAGGCTGACTTAATGGCGATGTATCGGTTGTCATAAGTATGTCCTTTTATTTACTCATTTATTCAATGACGGGGGTCGTGTCATTTTTTTTCTCATTTGTATTTCCCAAAAGAGAGGTAGCGGCAACACTATCCCGGTTATCTCAACGATAGCCGGAAATAAAAAAACAGGAATTGTCTGTTACCGGAGGGTATGCTTTGTTATAGCAAGAAGTTCCGTATATTGTAAACAGTACCGGCAAAAACAAGATGTATATTCTTGTTGTATGTTTTAAGTTGGAATATTGAACTAAATATGATTTGTGTCACGGATGATAACGTTAAGGAATCAGGAATGACAGCATATTATGAAAACCGGGAGAGATAATCAGCGGAATAATTGAGGTTTCGGCCCTTATTATTATTTACCCGAAATACTGGTTTATAAAACAGGATTAATGATCTTATATGAATAAGGCTTATCAATATTCTCATGAGTGAATAGCGGTAAATAAATATAAATAAGTGTGAGCAGCATGATGATTATTTCAAAGTAATAGCCGGGAATTGATCATATTCACCGGATATTGTCAGTCCGGCATCATAATCCACTGTGTTGTGGTGACGGCGAAGATACGGGAATACAGCGGAAAGAGACAAAAACGGCCACGGAGAGCTGAAGTAACACTTCTCTTTCCGTGGCCGCAGCCGGTTATCTGAGCAAAAATCAGACCAGGAACAGGGTGGCAAGACCTAAAAAGATGAAAAATCCGCCGGTATCGGTGATCGCGGTGATCATCACGCTGGCACCGAGTGCCGGGTCGCGGCCGAGCTTCATCATTGTCAGCGGGATCAGCACACCCATCATGGCGGCCATCAGCAGGTTAAGCACCATGGCCAGTGTCATCACCGCCCCCATGGCAATATCGCCGTAGAGCAGATACGTGACCACCCCCATAATCCCGCCCCAGACGACGCCGTTGATAAGGGCGACGCCCAGTTCACGCAGCATCAGGAAAGAGAAACTGCCGTGCTGGATTTGGTGCAGAGCCAGTGCACGGACAATCATCGTGATGGTCTGGTTACCGGTATTACCGCCGATACCGGCGACAATCGGCATCAGGGTGGCAAGTGCGACCAGCTGCGAGATAGTGTCCTCAAACACACCAACCACACGGGAGGCCACAAAGGCTGTACAGAGGTTAATTGCCAGCCACGCCCAGCGGTTTTTTACCGCCTGGCCGACAGGCGCAAACACATCCTCTTCAGGGCTTAACCCCCCCATACGACGGATGTTTTCCTCGCTTTCTTCGTTGAGGTTATCAACGATATCCTCAACGGTCAGACGTCCGAGCAGCCGCCCGTTATTATCGACGACGGCGGCGGAGATTAAGTCATAACGTTCGAACGCGCCGGAGGCATCTTCGCCTTTTTCATCCGGCAGGAAGGTGACCGGGCTGGTTTTCATCACATCAGAAACCAGTTTATCCGGTGACTGGGTCAGAATAGTGGTCAGCGGCAACTCGCCCTGCAAAATATTATTGCTGTCGATAACAAAGATTTTATCCGTGGCTTCCGGAATATTACTGCGGTAGCGCAGAAAACGCTGAACCGTTTTCAGCGGGACATTGCCGCGTACGGTGACAAACTCAAAGTCCATCATCTGCCCGATACTGTCCGCCGGATACTGAAGAACCGTACGGATGCGGTTGCGCAGACTTGGTTCCAGATAGGTCAGCAGGCGGCGCATGGTATCGCGCGGCAAGTGCTCGGCGATATAGGCCTGCTCATCCACATGCAGGGTGGCGACGGCGCGCAGCAGCTCTTTGTCTGACATATCTTTAATCAGACTGTCCCACACGGAAACAGAGGCTTCCACCAGCACTTCCCCGCGCTGATGGTTATCAATCAGGTGCCAGAGCGCAAGACGCTCATCATAGGGCAGGGCTTCCAGCATATCCGCAAGGTCAGCGGCGTGGAGATCTGTCAGCAGATTTTTGACTAATTTTGATTTTGAATGCAGCTCATCATCACTGAGCCTGGCATGTTCATCGGCGGTGCCCAGAATGGTTTCCACAAACTGTGAGTCGTTGAGGAACAGGGGCAAAACCTGCTGACGAATGTGTGCCAGCCGCTGGGAATGCGGATTGACCGGTGATGAGTTATCAATGGAGAAACTGTGTTCAGACATGATTTTCCTTTACACATAAAACTTTAAACAAATAAGACTGGCCGGGGATTCTCCCTGTTAGACGTCTTCTTCTTTTATACCGAGGTGCCAGCCGGGCACATCATCCCAGTAAGCCTGCTCTTTTTCCAGATCAAGCTGCATTAATGTATTGATAGTCAGATAGTGGCGCGGAAAAAACAGTGTCCAGTGTCCTTCATTAGTTTCCAGACGCAATGTTGCACGTTTGGTGGTGGACTGGCGCTGATTATTCAGTAATACCGCGAGACGCAGGATCTGTATCAGAGGGATGACCTGTTTACGTTTAAACAGTGTGAACTTCGGGATATCGTCACTTTTTACCGCCTTGCGGTGATAACGCACCAGCGTGGCAAGCAGAAGCTGCTGCTCCTGAGTGAATCCCGGTAAATTGGTATTCTGCAGAATATAGGCCGAATGGCGGTGCAGGCCTGACAGGTTGATACTCAGCCCGACTTCGTGCAGCCAGACCGCCCAGACAAGAATCGCTTCCTGCTGCGGATCAACCAGGGACGGATTCTGCTCCGCCCATTGCCGGTACAGGTTTTTCATGGTGGTCAGGACACGCAGTACCTGGGCGTTATCCACATTGTAATGTTCCACCAGACTTTGTGCGGTGCGCTGGCGGATGTCCTGATGACGGAAACGGCCTTCCATCTCATACAGTACCCCTTCGCGCAGGGCACCGGCAGACAGACGCAGTTCCGTAATTTCCAGTGCGTCAAACAGACCGCATAAAATCGCCAGACCCGGCACAAACACTTTTTTGCGATCGTCAGACAGGCCCGGTAAATTCAGGGCATCAAACCGCTTATAACGCAGTACCTGTTTGACCAGCATTTCCAGACGGACAGGGGTGATAATACCGTCCCGCTCACCCAGTTCACGCAGGATCTCACAAGCCACCTTAATCGTACCGGAGGCGCCGAGACATACATCCCAGCCCTGCACACGGAACGCAATGGCCAGGTTTTCCAGTTTGGAAACCGCCATCAGGCGGGCGCGGTTGAAACTGGCTTCGGTAATTTTGCCGTCCGGAAAAAACTGGCGGCTGAAACTGACACACCCCATACGGCGGCTTTCAATTAAAATCGGCTCAAAACGTTCGCCGATCACCAGCTCCGTCGAGCCGCCGCCGATATCTATCACCAGTTTGCGGCCTTTTTCCGGCTGTGTGTGTTCAACGCCCATAAAAATCAGGCGTGCTTCCTCGTGACCGGAAATAATTTCAATCGGGTAGGGGATCACCGCCGCAGCACGTTCGACAAACTCGTGCGCGTTGACTGCCTCACGCAGACTGTGCGTCCCGACAATCGTGACCTGCGCGGCGGGAAAGCCCTGAAGACGTTCGGCAAACAGCGCCAGACAGGCCAGCCCGCGCGCCATGGCTTCTTCACTCAGTTCATTCTGATCATTTAAACCTTCAGCCAGATACACCCGCTGCTTCAGGCGGCTGAGAACCTGGAGTGCACCGTTGACAATACGGGCAATTACCATATGAAA
This sequence comes from Morganella sp. Je.2.23, assembly GCF_051129855.1. Classification (NCBI taxonomy): domain Bacteria; kingdom Pseudomonadati; phylum Pseudomonadota; class Gammaproteobacteria; order Enterobacterales; family Morganellaceae; genus Morganella; species Morganella sp. Je.2.23. Next base: position 1,512,196 of record NZ_JBCPSQ010000001.1, on the reverse strand, counting down.
GCTGTTTGACCCGAGGTCGATGGCTGCAATTTCCAGCGGACGATCTTTTTCAGTGATCAGTGATAATGGCATGAACGGGCCTTTTAGTTATCCGGTTGTTCCAGGGAACGAATATAGTCATAAACCGCCATCTGCGAGCGGACTTTCCGCTTGTTGCCGCGCGGCACATAATGGTTGGACATCTCTTTATCGAGATAACGTGCCTTCTCATTATCACTGAACTGAATATCCAGAATATCGAGCACCCGGCGGCGCAGTACCGGGTCGAGCAGGCGCACAGCCACTTCAATCCGGTAATCGATATTGCGGGTCATCCAGTCAGCAGAGGAGAGATAGACTTTTTCATCCCCTTTGTTGGTGAATACATACACCCTGTCATGCTCCAGGAAACGGTCAACGATACTGGTCACCTGGATATTCTCACTGTACGGCACCTGCCCCGGTACCAGCGCGCACATGCCGCGCACCAGCAGACGGATTTTTACCCCGGCTTCGGAGGCATCATACAGACGCTCACTCAGTTGCTTATCTACCAGATTATTGATTTTCAGCGTGATTCCGGCGTCATAACCGGCCAGTGCATTGGCAATTTCATCATCAATCAGCTGATTCAGCATCGCCCGTGAATTCTGCGGGGACACCATCAGGTTATCAAACGTGACCGGCCGGTACGGGTTTTCAATAAAGTTGAACACACGCCGGACTTCATTGGTGATCTCTTCATTGGCGGTCAGCAGTGAATAGTCCGTGTAGATACGCGCGGTTTTTTCGTTAAAGTTACCGGTGCCGATATGGGCGTAACGGCGGATCACATCCCCGTCTTCCAGCCGCGAGATAATAAACAGCTTGGCGTGGATTTTCAGCCCCGGCGCGGAGAAAATAACATGTACACCAGCTGCCGTCAGGTGCCGTGCCCAGTGAATATTCGCTTCTTCATCAAAACGCGCCTGTAACTCCACCACCACGGTCACTTTTTTGCCGTTGTGCGCCGCGTGGATCATGGAATCGATAATGCGGGAATCCTTGGCGACACGGTAGATATTCATCTTGATGGAAATTACGCTCGGGTCAAAAGAGGCCTGACGCAGCAGCTCCAGCACATGTTCAAATGTGTGATACGGATAATAGAGCAGCACATCCCGCTCACGGATAGCATCAAACCCGTTACGGTGATGATCAAACCAGACATGACGCAGACGCGGCAGAGGCTTGTTTAATAAATTCTTATTACCTTCATTCGGGAAGCGGATGAAGTCTTTAAAGTTATGGTAGCGTCCGCCTGCAATCACGGAGTCATCATTGGTCAGACCGAGTTTCTCACGCAGCAGTGTCACCATTTCATCCGGCATATCGCGCTGATAAACAAAGCGCACCGGCTCGGCGGTCAGACGCTGTTTCAGCGTGGAAGACATCATCTCCAGCATCCCGGATTCCATCTCGGTGGCGAGGTCATACTCCGCATCACGCGTCATTTTCATGGAATAGGCATTGAGGGCATCGAAATCAAAAAAGCCCTTGAAGATTTCATCCAGACAGTAGCGCAGGATATTGTCGATAAGGATCATCGACTGGCGGCGGCGGCCGTTTTCTGTCGGCAGATTGACAAAGCGCGGCACTTTATCGGACGGAATTTCCAGCAGCGCATAGCGGGTCTCACGACCGGATTTGACAATCTCCACCACCAGATAGGTGTAATCATCTTTGAGGAATTCGACCAGATCGGTGCTGGTCTGGATCATAATCGGCGTGATGTGCTGGCGCAGATGCTGGCGGAAATACTGACGCAGCCAGATTTGCTGTTTCGGCGAAATCTGACGTTCGTTGATCAGGAAAATCTGATTACGGGCCATTTCCAGCAGCAGGTCGTTATACAGGGTATCAAATGCCTGATCCTGTTTTGCCACTTTGTTTTCAATTTTACGCAGCAGATGACGACCGCTGGCTCCGGAACCGCGTTGTTCCTCATTAATCAGGATGCGGCGTTTAACATCCGCGTAGCGGACTTTGTAAAACTCATCCAGGTTATTTGAGTAAATGCCCAGAAAACGCATACGCTCGATCAGCGGGTTGCGTTTGTCGGCGGCCTCCTGAAGAACCCGTTCGTTGAACGACAGCCAACTGAGTTCTTTTTCCATATAGAGCCTATCTTGGGACATTGTTACTCCGGAACGGGTTACGCTGAATCTGGGTTGAACACAGTGTACAGTTTACTAAAAAAACATTACAGGTTCTGCTTTACGCGGGCATTTTTTTCAACGTAGCTTTCTGCATCCGCTGATTTATTTTTCATCACCAGATATTCCGGCTGAAAAATACACATACGGATCGCGGTGCGGTATTCTCCGTTGACGAAAAACTCATCAATTAACTGACCTTCGGTATGGAAGCCGAGCTTTTTATAAATATGAATCGCTTTTTCATTCTCCACATCCACAATCAGATACAGTTTATATAAGTTGAGAACAGAAAACGCATAATCCATGGCAAGACGGGCAGCGCGCGAGGCAAATCCGTGTCCCTGATGTGCAGGGGCGATAATGATCTGAAATTCAGCGCGGCGGTGCACATGATTGATTTCCACCAGTTCCACCAGCCCGACTTTGGTGCCGTCGCTTTCGACAATAAAACGGCGCTCTGATTGATCGTGAATATGTTTGTCGTATAAATCACTTAATTCAATGAAAGCTTCATACGGCTCCTCAAACCAATAACGCATAATGCTGGCGTTATTATCCATCTGATGAACAAACGCTAAATCTTCACGCTCAAGCGGGCGCAGTTTTACAGGCGGAACAGCAGTGCCACCGGACATAAATCACCTCAGTATTGATTGTATTTTCTTGTTCAGTGTAACACATAACAGAAACGGAATTATCCGGGGATCGGCTTTTCCGCGTCATTACAGGGGCGGGCGTGTAAAATTATGACAATTACCTGTTATTTGAGTACCGGCCTCTGCTGACTGATGATAAAGTATGTGACAATACGCAGATGACTAATAAATACCGGATATTCCCATGAACCCGACAAAAGTGTGCCGCACCCGTCTTAATGCGCTTACCGACCTGCCGAATATCGGTGAGGCGATGGCGGAAGATCTGCGTCTGCTGGGATATGAAACACCGCAGGATATTACCGGTTCAGATCCGGTCATTATGTATGAAATGCTCTGCGCGGTAACCGGTGTCCGTCAGGATCCCTGTGTCATTGATGTATTCTGGTCAGTCACTGATTTTCTGGCCGGAAAACCGGCACAGCCGTGGTGGAATTATACCGGTCAGCGCAAAGCGTATCTTAATGATATGGCAAAACTGCGGTAGTTATGAATTAACCTGGCTGATAATACGGTTAATCGTCATAAGCGCAGTACACAGGCTGGGTGAATGCGCTTTCGCTCTGTCAATATCCCAGCTTTCCTGAACAAAACGGGTCAGAAGCGTATTGTAAGACAGCCCGACTTTTGAGGCTGCCCCTTTTTTGGGCGGAATACCTTTGCGTATATCCGCATTTTTGGACAGCTTCGCCAGGTTTATTATTTTCTCTTTGGGATCAAGTAAATCATCCGGTGACCGGCAGATTTTGTCACCTGAAATATTCAGAAACGTACTCAGCCCTTCGCGATCAGCTAAAATCCAGCTTTCGATTTCCCGTACCGGAATAATAATGTCCAGGCTTTTGCTTTTATTTTTTATCTCTTTTTCTATTGAGGATCGGAATTTGTTAATATCGGTTTGTAAATCTGAATCAAAAACAACCAGTACATTATGAAGGTAAGATAATTCATTGAATTTATGAATGTTATTTTTCAGATAACCACAGCCTTGCTTCCCTAATTTAAATGGGATATCGATGCCGCTGACAGAAGAGAGTATTTTGACCATAACTTCTTCTGTTAAAATATCTTCTGTCGCGATCGAAATTTTCATTCATTATATCTCTGACATTTTTCTGATATTGGCAGGTACTGTCAGCGGTAACATAATTTCTGCGGCAGTTAATCCTGCGCGCATTGCGGCGAGTTCGTCATCATCCGGAGAGCGTGCAGTCGTACCGTTCTCAGAGGGCAGAAGCAGGATAATATCATTGCCGTCTATATTGTTGCTTAACAGCGAAACACTGTGCGTGCTGATAAGGATCTGTTTTTGATTCCTGGCTCCTTTCAGCGTATTTTCAATTACTTCAGGGATATACCGGACAATTTCATTATTCAGAGAAAGTTCCGGTTCTTCCAGCAGGAGCAATTGTCTTTTTTCAAGAAGAGACCACATCAAACCAATCAGTCTCAGTGTACCATCGGAAAACTGGTCTTCTTTCTGCCATCCGGCATTAGGGCGCCAGTGATCGTAACGGGCTTCGAGATGCGGTTGACCGGAACTGTCACGCTCAAAGCGGAGTTCTTTAAATTGCGGCACAGCAATAGATAAACCGGCCTGAATTTTTTTCAGCCACGAATCCCGGGTTTTGGCATTCGTATTAGCCAGACGATCTAAAAATCCCTGACCAAAAGGATCATCTTCAATTTTGGTGATACCGATTTCTTTGGCAAACTTAAGTAACTGAGGAACAATATGCAGATATGTGACAGATGCGAAAAACTGAGCGACAGGCCGGAATGGCTGATTAGCTAAAATTTGTTCCAGATGCGTTTGTGTCAGCTGTATCTCATCAGATTGATCATTGGAGTTCGGCCGGGACAATATAGACTCATTATTAAGAGTGACATTTTCACTGGTAATATGAATCAATTGTTTTCCTTTACCGGATGCTTTGAATTTTAATTCATACACCCATTCATTATTATCGTCTGATAAATTCAGAATAATAGCTACTTCAGTATCATTACGTGCCTGAAGGCAACGTAATTTGGTGATACCGCCCCGGTCGTTAACCGCTTTCTGTAAGCCGCCGCCATCCTTGCAAAGGTCACTCATAAAACGAAAAACATCCAGGAAGTTAGATTTACCCACGGCGTTAGGACCGATGATATATACCCGATCATTCATATTGATATCGATATTCCGGAAGTTTTTCCAGTTTTTCAGACGGACTCGGGTAATTTTCATGGTCATACCTTCAGGGTTATGTCATTCAGATAACAGCAATTATTGCAGTCTGAATTAAATTTTGTCAAACAAGAGTATTGTTACCTGTTGGTAGCAACAACATAGCACTATGCTGCCGGATTATCGGGGATGGAAGATAAAGTTGTGAGCATTATTCCAACAAAAAAAGAAATTACGGGAATAAAAGAGAATAAGTATAGATAAATGGCCCGCATGTCAGCGGGGCATTTATTTTATGAATGGAAACCGTCCGGCGACAGCAACTGCTCATCCAGATACACACCATCTTCCTGCAACAGTAAACGCCCCTGCACATACCAGTTAACGACCTGCGGATAAATGCGGTGTTCTTCCTGCTGTATCCGTGCGGTGAGGGTTTCTTCGGTATCGCCGGGCTGAACCGCAATGCGTGCCTGCAAAATGACCGGCCCGCCGTCCAGCTCTTCCGTCACGAAATGGACAGAAGTACCGTGTTCAGCGTCCCCGTTTTCCAGGACTTTGCGGTGCGTGTGCAGACCCGGATATTTCGGCAGCAGAGAGGGGTGGATATTCAGCATTCTGCCGTGATAGTGACGGACAAAAGCTGGTGTCAGAATCCGCATATATCCGGCGAGAATAATGACATCAGGGCGGTATTCATCAATCTGATCCTGTAGTGCGGCATCGAAATCATCCCGTGAAGGGAAATCCGCCTGGCGGAGTGACTGAGCGGGAATTCCGGCATTCTGAGCCCGGATTAACCCGTAAGCGTCTGCTTTGTTACTGAATACTGCGACAATCTCTGCATTGAGACTGTGTGAATTGCAGGCGTCAATTAACGCCTGCAAATTACTGCCGCTGCCGGAAATCAGCACAACAAGGCGTTTCTTCATCAGCGGATGATAACCTGCGGCTCATCTTCGCGGCACACCGCGATATCACCAATCAGCCATGCGTTCTCACCGGCTTCAGTCAGCAGGGCGAGTGCAGCCGGTACAGCAGAGGCAGGCAGGGCGATCACCATACCGACACCACAGTTAAAGGTACGGTACATTTCATAATCATCCACATTGCCGGCCTGTTGCAGCCAGTTAAAGACGGATGGCCACTGCCAGGATGCGGCATCAATCCGCGCCTGAGTACAGGCCGGTAACACACGCGGGATATTCTCCCAGAAACCGCCGCCGGTCAGGTGCGCAATCGCGTGGACATCGGTATTTTCAATCAGTTGCAGTACGGATTTGACATAGATTTTGGTCGGTGCCAGCAGATGGTCTGCCAGGGATTTGCCGTCAAGCTCTGTTGTCGCAGGGTCAGTCTTGCTGACTTCCAGGATTTTGCGGATCAGGGAATAGCCGTTGGAGTGCGGGCCGCTGGATGCCAGCGCGATCAGCACATCACCGGCACGGACCTTGCTGCCGTCAATAATTTCTGATTTTTCCGCCACACCGACACAGAACCCGGCCACGTCATAATCATTACCGTGATACATGCCCGGCATTTCAGCGGTTTCACCGCCGACCAGCGCACAACCCGCCTGCTTACAGCCTTCGGCAATACCGGTAACCACGCGGGCGGCGGTGTCGACATCCAGTTTACCGGTCGCGTAATAGTCGAGGAAGAAGAGGGGCTCAGCACCGGCGACCACCAGGTCGTTCACGCACATAGCAACGAGGTCGATACCGATAGTGTCATGGCGTGCCAGATCCATGGCCAGGCGCAGCTTGGTGCCGACGCCGTCAGTGCCGGAAACCAGCACCGGCTCTTTATATTTCTGCGGTACCGCACACAGCGCACCGAAACCACCCAGTCCGCCCATCACTTCAGGACGGCGTGTCTCTTTGACAACATGCTTAATACGGGAAACTAAGGCATTACCGGCATCAATATCAACACCGGCATCTTTGTAACTCAGGGAAGTTTTGTCAGTCACTGCGGCCCCCAACGGCGATTGCAAGTAAGTGGGTGAATCGAAAACGCGGCTATTCTAACAGGCCACGCAAACGTTTGCGAGAGGATTTACGCCGGATTTTGTCAAAATGCGTCAGTTCACACTTATTCATGTAACGAACATGAAACGCGTGATAATTGACTATAATCAACAAATCAAGGGTGGCGCAACAGCAGAAAAGCGGTATAATCTCGCGATTTTTTTGTCCGCCAGGGCTTACACAGTAGGAGAACCCATGAAAGTCACCGAGGTAAAACACCCGCTCGTTAAACACAAACTTGGCCTGATGCGAGATCATGATATAAGCACAAAACGCTTTCGTGAACTGGCCTCAGAAGTCGGTAGCCTGCTGACCTATGAAGCAACTTCAGACTTAGAAACTGAGAAAGTGACAATTGACGGCTGGTGTGGTCCGGTCGAAATTGAACAAATCAAGGGTAAAAAGATTACCGTCGTACCTATCCTGCGTGCGGGTATCGGTATGATGAACGGTGTGCTGGAAAGTATCCCGAGTGCCCGTATCAGTGTTGTCGGTGTTTACCGTGATGAAGAGACACTGGAGCCGGTACCGTACTTCCAGAAATTAGCCTCTAATATTGAAGAACGCATGGCGCTGGTGGTTGACCCGATGCTGGCAACCGGCGGTTCGATGATCGCCACTATCGATCTGCTGGAAAAAGCAGGCTGCACCGCGATTAAAATCCTCGTACTGGTTGCTGCACCGGAAGGTCTGAAAGCACTGGAAAAAGCCCATCCGGATGTTGAGCTGTACACGGCATCCGTCGACGATCATCTCAACGAGCACGGTTACATTGTGCCGGGCCTGGGTGATGCGGGCGATAAGATATTTGGTACGAAATAAGTTAATGAGCCGACTTGATAGTCGGCTTTTTTTTGGCATATCCCTGAGTAATCATTAAGAGGTTTAAGATGACGCGCCGCGTTATTGAAGTCGATGAACGCCCACCACTGCTGGTCACCATTCCGTTAAGTTTACAGCACCTGTTTGCGATGTTTGGTGCAACGGTTCTGGTGCCGATTCTGTTTCAGGTAAACCCGGCCACGATCCTGTTATTTAACGGTATCGGGACGCTGCTGTATCTGTTTATCTGTAAAGGAAAAATCCCGGCATACCTGGGCTCCAGCTTTGCTTTTATTTCACCGGTGCTGATTTTACTGCCGCTCGGGTATGAGCTTGCCCTCGGCGGGTTTATCATCTGCGGGCTGCTATTTATGCTGGTGGCGGGGATTGTCAAAATCGCCGGACGCGGCTGGATCAATGTGTTGTTCCCGCCTGCGGCGATGGGCGCAATTGTTGCGGTCATCGGTCTTGAGCTGGCCGGTACTGCTGCCGGTATGGCCGGGCTGAAATTTGAAAACGGCGCAACGCCGGACAGCACCACGCTGATTATCTCCCTGACCACTCTCGGGGTAACGATTCTCGGTTCTGTGGTGTTCCGCGGCTTCCTGGCGATTATCCCGATCCTTATCGGGGTACTGACCGGTTATGCGCTGGCCTTCTTTATGGGCGCGGTGGATTTAACCCCGGTGAGTGAAGCGCCGTGGTTTGCGCTGCCGACTTTCTATACACCGCGTTTTGAGTGGTTTGCTATTCTGACCATCTTACCGGCCGCGCTGGTGGTTATTGCCGAGCACGTTGGTCATCTGGTTGTGACGGCGAATATCGTCAAACGTGACCTGATGAAAGATCCCGGTCTGCACCGCTCTATGTTTGCCAACGGCTTCTCGACGGTACTGTCCGGCTTCTTCGGCTCCACACCTAATACCACGTACGGTGAAAATATCGGCGTGATGGCGATTACCAAAGTGTACAGCTCCTGGGTTATCGGCGGGGCGGCGATACTGGCGATTCTGCTCTCCTGCGTCGGTAAACTGGCCGCTGCGATTGCCGCTGTGCCGGTTCCGGTGATGGGCGGGGTATCACTGCTGCTGTACGGGGTTATCGGTGCATCCGGTATCCGTGTGCTGATTGATTCCAAAGTGGATTATAACAAGCCGCAAAACCTGATTCTGACCGCAGTTATCCTGATTATCGGGGTCAGCGGGGCGACTATTCATATCGGCGCGGCTGAACTGAAAGGTATGGCACTGGCAACGGTTGTCGGGATTGGTCTGGCACTGGTGTTCCGTCTGGTGAATATTATCCGCCCGGAAGAGCGGGTGGTGGATGTCAATCTGGATGAAGTGAAGAAAGATAACTGATACTTTACCGGAGAAGTACAAAGTACTTCTCCGGTGTTATTGTGCTATTCAATAGTGACTGTTTTAAATCCTGTATCGAAAATGCTATCCCCGTCAATGTCCCGGAACACATCACTGTTATTGTATTGTGTATTGTTTTTTCCGTTGAAATGCATATTTCCCCGGTAGGCTATTTTCCCGGTACCTCCGGTAATCGTTCCCGTATTTTCTATTGTCACATCATTTGTTCTGAACTCAAGGTCACCGGTTATTTTCCCGAAGTTTTTGAATTTTACACCGGTGAGTTCAGCACTTAGTAAACCGGCATGTATTTCAGTATCTTTGTTAATCGTGATTTTAGGTGCGCCGGGATATTTATCATAGGTATCTGAGATTGTCTCAATATGAAGGTTGTTTGCATATAATTTACTTTTATCCATATTGATATTACTGCTGATTAATGTTGTGTTATCAAAGTTACCACGACGCTTTGCGCCGGATATATTCAGTTCACCGCCATTATGCTCTATCTGTCCGGGCCAGATATCATCCCAGTCATCAACAGGGCTTTTCATCCGGCCCGTAATAAGATGGTTATATATCGTGCCTGATATCTTAAATTTATTGCTTATGGTAATTCCGTTAGGATTAATAATAAAAAGATTAGCCTTATTATGGGTGACTCTGATATCACCTTCCAGGCGGGAAATATCATCAGAAACAACCTCGGTAATGATATAGCGGGCATTGATTTTATTATTTATTTTTAAACCATTGAGGCCAACATTGAACTGTTCAAAAGTGACATGGGATTCACGGTCGTCACCTTTTTGTTTCAGTATCAGTTCGGGTTTTTTATCACCGGCAATAATTTCAGCTGCCTGGTTTTTGATTTTTATTACATGGCCTGAAGGGTAAGTATATACTGAGCCTGCAGTTGTATCACAAGTAAAAATCAGAGCGGATAGTAATAGTGCTTTTTTATTGATCATTATTTATACCATTTTATGAAAAAGAGAGTGAAAATAATATGATTTTTATTTTAAATTTAATTAGAGATATATGGTATGTGGTTTTTTATAAAAATTATATTTTGTCTATTTCCGGAGAATTTAGTATTTATATTGTTGATTTTTGATCCGCTATTTACGGTGATTTTTCCATTATTTATAATATCCGAGTATGATAACTTAGCATCTATTTTCCCGCTGATTATTCCATTGTTTTCAAACTTAGTCTCCAGTATTCTGATATTAATGTCATCGGCTTCTATCTTTGATTGTTTGTCAATCGTTATTTTAGCCCTTGACAGTGTGTTATTTATATAGTTGTAAATATTATTGATAGAAATTTCATCAGCAATTATATGGCTTTTTTAGATTTCAATATTGGGACTATTAAGAATTAATTTTTTTGCGATTTTTTTTGTTGTATTTTTAATTACTAATTTATTTTCACGGGCAAATCCCCCGATAATGCGATACGGAGTAAGCATTTTTCCTCCGACAACCAAATTCGCAGAGGTAGTATTTATGAAATGACAACCGGAGTTACACACAATGCCGTTTGGATTGACCAATGTGAATTTAGCTTTTTTCCCTTCAATGCGGATCTCACCATTCAGTTCAGAGGCAGACTGAGAAACTACTTCATTAATAATCGTATCAGCCCCGATGTGGTTATTGAAAGTCAAACCTTCGCTGCCGACATTAAATTTATCATATTTAATGTGCGATAAGTTTGAATTTTCTTTTTCTGAAATAGTAACTACACTCTTATTTTCGTGATGGCTGAGTTTCGCAGTATTATTCACAATACTTATGTCTGTCGTATTTGCCAGAGCAAGTGATAATGGTGATAAAACTAAAATTGAAAGTAATAGTCCATTCTTTTTCATGATATTTCCTTATGTTGAATTGAGCGTATTTTTTACCACAAACAGACGAGTTGTTGTAATTAAATAATTGGAATATAAACCATATGGTTATTATTTTAAATTTAATGGTTTTTTATTCTTGTGATGTATACATTCTTTAAATTCATCATTATCTGTCACATAATTAATATCTATTTTGATGTCGTTATTAGGCATTTACTCAGGGAGCATGCTGTGATTTTTTTTGGCAGGAATGTTGCGGGAATAAACAGCCAGTCCGGGAAGGTAAGTATCTTTGTTATTTTCTGATTTTGAGTTTCTGCATTGTTAAATAACAGATCGGAATGTGTTAATGAAGTGGGTGTTAATGAATTAAGAATGTTTTATCTTTAATCTGATACTTCAGTCAGCAGCGTTGTTATTTTTTGTGGTACTTCTGTCAGTAATAAAATTTTTATTAAATCCAATATTAACATGGCTGCAAGCAATGCCATTATTAATTAATGTACTGTTTACAGCGCTTGGATTTCCTGATGATTTTTTGAACGATGTCTCCATTACAGACATCCTTGTATAATATTTGTGTATTATGCGGATATTAGTTTATCAGCCCCGGGGTCAGATAAAATATCAGTAATCATTTGAATCACGCAGGTGAGGGTGTTTTATGTAATCATCTGCATTTTGAATTATAAGTTGTGAAACGTTACAAAAAAGAATTGTTGCAATTATCTGCATCCGGTGAGGTTTTGCCGGGAACGGGTTCATTTAGCCGGTGAATTTATGTTAAACTAGTCATGTTTGTTCACCCGTTGGCCGAGGTAACTCTGAACACGCCATCACAACTGTCACTACCGCTCTCTCTTCCTGATGATGAGACTTTCAACAGTTTCTACGCGGGGGAAAATGCATCGTTGTTATCCGCTATTCAGACGGCGATCAATCAGCCGCACGGCAGCTATCTCTATTTCTGGTCCCGCGACGGGGGCGGCAAAAGCCACCTGTTACATGCCGCCTGTGCGGAAGTCTCTTCCAAAGACAGGGCGGTAGGGTATGTCCCGCTGGATAAACGCGCCTGGTTTGTGCCGGATGTACTGGAGGGGATGGAGCATCTGTCGCTGGTCTGCATTGATAATGTGCAGTGCATTGCCGGTGATGAAGAGTGGGAAATGGCGCTGTTTAATCTCTATAACCGGATTCTTGAAACCGGCAGAACCTGCCTGCTGATCACCGGTGACCGGCCGCCGCGGCAGATCCCGCTGCAATTACCCGATCTGGCTTCCCGGCTGGACTGGGGGCAGATTTACAAACTGCATCCGCTCAGTGATGACGAAAAAATTCAGGCACTGCAGTTGCGGGCAAAGCTGCGCGGCTTTGAACTGCCGGAAGATGTCGGGCGCTTTATTTTAAAACGCCTCGACCGTCAGATGCGCACACTGTTTGATATGCTGGACAGGCTCGATCACGCGTCAATTGTCGCGCAGCGCAAGCTGACGATCCCGTTTGTCAAAGATATCCTGCGGTTATGATTGTCAGTTAAGTAACGCGATGATGGTGACTCCCCACTGAAGTACCATGCAGAGTGAGCCTTGCTGGAACAGCCGCTTTGTGCCGCGCCAGCGTTGCGAATAGTCAGTATGATGTGCTCTGCCCGGAAACAGCGTGGTCAGTGATTCATCAAAAACACCGGTATCGTCAGATTGGGCAAGGCGGCGGAACAGATGGTGATCCAGCCACAGACGGAAGATAAAATACGCGCTGCACAGCAAAAACAAAATTCCTGCCGCCATCGGATACTCACCGGAAAACCCCGAAATATAAAGTAAAAACTGTGTCAGAAAGGCCAGTAACGACAATGCAGCCAGGAAACGCCAGCCTGCGGTAAAAATGATAATAATCTGTTCATCATGAGGTCTGTTATTCATTGTTTTTTCCGTAACGCGCTGCCCAGCGGGTCAGGGCGGCAATTGTCTGTTCCCGCAGAACAATCTGCGGCCGGGCCTGTCTGACCGCGGCCAGTGCCTGTTCCACATTGTCTGCCAGTCCGGCGCGTATCAGCCACGCGACCACGACCGTGGTACTGCGGGTGTAACCCAGTTTGCAGTGTACATAAACCTGGCCGGAGCGTGCCAGGCGGCTGAGATTATTCACTGCGGATTCGATCTGTTCCTCTGTCAGCGGAAACAGATCCGGCTGCGGCTGACAGTGATAAGCCAGCCCGGCAGTATAGCGGCTGCGGGGAAACTCTCCGGTCATATCCAGTACGGCGGATGCGGCCAGTGGTGCCGCCGGATAACCCCCCAGCGCAATATGCTCATTCACTATACTGGTGTGGCGGCACTGTTTTGCATACCAGTAATAACTGATCTGCGCCGCAAGCCGGTAAGGGAGCAGCAGGAGTGCCGCAGACAGTGAAATCCGTCCGGCACTGTCTTTCTGAAATACCGATGCTCCGGCACCGAGATAACCTGCTGTGATACATAAAAATGTCAGCGCAGGCCACAACAGCCACCAGCCCTGACCACCGATAACCACAGCTGCTATGACCAATACCAGTGAAATAATGGCGTACCGCCCGGCCAGCTGATAACCCCGGCGGATACGGTGCGGTGACCACTGCCAGCGTGTGCGGATAGGAAGAAGATAACTTATCACCACACCGGCGGCGGCACCGGTGATCACATCAATAAAATGGTGCTGCCAGGTTGTCAGCACAGATATTAAGATCAGAATTGACCACAGATGCAGGAACCAGTGCCACTTCTGCGGTGTGTGAGCGCGGAAACGCAGCCACAGCAGCCACAGCAGAATAATATGCAGCGAGGGAGCCTGGTTAAACGGCAGATCAAACATCTCAAGCTGATCAAACATCCATCCGGCGGTCCCGTCCGTTTGCGGGCGGGGAAAACTGAATTTCAGCGGGAACAGCAGAAATCCGGCACAGGCCACCAGTGACGCGGCCACCAGCCGAAGCCCGTGGATACACTGTTCGCGCAGAGAAGTGCAGATAAACAGGGATAATCCGTAGAAGAGATCGATGCTCCAGTACGGAATAATCGTCCACGGCAGAAACGGAATGTGTGTTTCCCAGCCGAAAGCAAAAGAAGGCACTGACGGCAGCGAAGCCGTATAAGTATTGACCTGCCCGTAGGTCAGAAAGAAGAAAGGTGCCAGAAACAGCAGCCAGAGCAGAGCAAATCCCCACCGCTTACGGCGGGAGGCAGGCAGCGGCAGTGCGGCATCAGCCATAGTTTTTCATTCCCTGTAAAACAGAAGATGCGCGGCAGGGCGCATCTTCATAAGTAGTATGACAACAATCAGCGGCGTCTGGCGACTGAGACACTGAAAATACCCCAGTTATCAATCAGCTGATCCAGTTTTTCAAACCCGGCTTCATCGACCAGTGCATCCATTTCCCCTTGGCTGCGGCAGCGCATGACCCAGGCTTTGCCGCCCTGGTGGCTCGGCAGTACGCGGGCTATCATCTCAACCTGCGGGTGCCACGGCTGGCAGGTGTAAACAAGATAACCTCCGCTTTCAATGGCCTGCGCCAGCCCGGCGAGGGAATCACGCAGCAGATGGTTTTCGGGGAACAGTTCATATAATCCGCTTACCACACCGAGGGTCGGTTTTGGTGTGACCGCCGCTAAATCCGCAGTATCAAAGGCATTACCCTCTTCAAAACGGATTTTGTTTTCCAGAAAACGTTCTTTGATTTGCAAACGTCCCTGTTCCACGTTGATCGTACTGTAATCGCGCATCAGAACAGATTCTATCCGGCTGTAATCATTAATCGCATCAAAGAGATAACGGCCTTGTCCGGCAGCGATATCCATAATCCGTACCGGCTGCCCGGCGTCCTGTAATGCCCGGATGGTGCGGCGCAGAATTTTCTCAATATTCACTTTGCGCTGGCGGATCCCCTGCCAGCCGATGCTGTTAAGATACTGACGGTCAACTATCCGGCCAAAGATCCCTTTACCCTGTGCCTGATTTCGGTAGACATAATCCAGTGTGGAGCCGGAATCGAACCCTTTGTCATAACCGATACTGACCCCTTCCGAGGCTTTGCCGAGAGTGGACATCGCTTTACTGAGCAGTTTATAGCCGATATTTTTCGGGCAGTACTCCGGCAGCGGCGCCTGTAATTCACGATAAGCATCCGCTCCGGCGCTGCATACATCTTCAAACCGGTAGTCGTGCTGGTAGCGCGGCTGTTCGAACAGCGTGGTGATAAAACGGCGGATTTCTGCCAGCGGAATGTGGCGATCTTTTTCGCCCAGGGTATCGTGATAGAACCCCGGCAGAATGTGTTTTTCTTTATACGGGGTGTTGAGCCGCGCATAGAACTGATCTTGCGGCTTTCTGTGTACCACATGGTCACTGCCGGAGATAAACAGCTGTGTCGGTACGGTGATTGCGGCAGCATCCGCCACCAGTCTGTCAGCCGTCTTGTAGAGTTCCAGCAGGATATTGACGGCAATCGGCCGGGTGATTAAAGGATCGCGCTCAAAGGAGGCGATGCGCACCGGGTCGTGGGTCAGGAATTTGGCTTTGACATAAGAGTTAACATAAAACAACCCGCGTATTTTCTGCATCAGCGCCAGCCCGCTGCGGGCAAACGGCACATAAAGTTTGACTTTAAAAGCCGGTGAGGCCAGAACCAGCCCACGGATTTTCGGTGCAAAATCATGCACCCAGCCGCTCAGTGTGACTGCGCCGACACTTTGTCCGAGCACAACCATGTTTTCGACCGGAATTTCATATTCGGATGAAATGAAATTGATAAATTCATTGATATCACTGATAGATGTGCCCATCGACGGGCTGTAGCCTCTCGGACCGTCATTACGGCCATGACCACGGGCATCCCAGGCAAATACGGCGAAATCAGGTAATGACAATTCATCCGCCAGATGTGCGACGCGGCCTGAATGCTCATGACCCCGGTGAAACAGCACAATGGCTTTCTTTTCCGCTGTCGCGGAAGGCCAGTAACGGAAAAATAACCGCTGCTGATCACTGGTGGTGAAATGAGATTCAACAGATTCACGCTGAGTCGGATAATCAGAAGATACACTCATAATCAGTCCTTTTGAGATGCGCTTTGTTGCGCAGATTCCTGCAACGCACGCCGGATACGGTGATAGCAGGTGAGAAACAGCAGGGCGGCAAAGACCGCAAACAGTACCGGAAAGAGAACGGAATCAAGGGACGCAGGGAAGAGTGCTGCCCATAACCCCAGAGCGCCGAACAAAAAGGCGCGGTCACTTTTTCCGGCAGGGCCGTCATAGCGGCGTGATGCCCCGATAGTTTGTGCCAGTACACCGGTAAATTCAGTCAGTACAGAGAGAAACAGGATCAGCAGTATCCAGATGGCTGAACCCGGGAACAGAAGTACAAACGGGAAGTAAAGTATCGTATCGGATATCACATCGCCCAGTTCATTGAGGATCGCGCCGAAACGGCTTTTCTGGTGATGTTCACGCGCCAGCATACCGTCAATGGCATTCAGCGCCATCCGGATAAACAGGACCGGCGGCAGAATAAGAAACAGGCGCGGATCGGGAAACAGGATCAGTATGAAACCGGTGAACAGGGAAAGAAACATTGCTGCCAGCGTGACCTGGTTGGCGGTGATCCCGGCATTAAACAGGCGGGCGACAACGGGACGCAGTAAGTTCTGAAATTTTGGTTTTAAATCATAAATGGTCATTTTTTTCCCTGATAATACACAGTCAGTTATCCATATTATCAATACGTTATTCTGTGATCGCTGCAATAAGAGTTTTCTTAAGTTAATGTAGCATGATGACGGAACTGTGTTGTTACAGAGTAGGACAGTCAGGGACGGGGAAAGTTTCGGATAAAAGAATTACCGCCGTTAATACGGCGGTATAGCAGGGATCAGCGTGAGGTGATCAGGGAAATATTCTGACGGATATCCGTCAGGCGATCTGAGTCAGTCAGTGGCTTGCGGGCCTTGAAAATGACATCGTTACCTTGTGCGGTATTGATAACGACGGGCAGCGTTTTGCGGTGAGAATAGAGTGATGTATTGGTTGAGCTGCATGCCAGGCACACCACACCATTCGGGTTGACGATCAGCAGGCTGGCCTTGCCGCCGGCAATAAAGGTATTACCGCGCAGACGGCTTTTATTTCCCCCGATCACCTCATTAATAATAGTTTTGGCGTTGTCCTTATTATCGATAGTCAAACCTATTTTGCCGACATTATAGTCGGTGAAAATATTGTGGGAAATGCCGCGGCGATTCGGAGAATTAATGGCCAGAATCGGTTTTTTATGGGGGCCCGTGGTCAGGGATGTTTCAATTTCCGGGTTAACCGGGGCCACACTGATTTTATCACCATTCTTGTAGGCGTATTCTGTCAGTTGCTGCCCGGCAACGGACTGGGCGGAAAATAATGCAGCAGAAATTAATGATAACGCAGTCAATGTCTTTTTCATGATTTATTCCTTTAATCATTATATTACGTGTTGATAACCGACGGGATTGTAACAGTCGTAATAAATGACGATTTCATAAAAAGAACATGGCGGATTTATATACGGGCGAGTATCCCCGGCGGGCACCGGGGACGGAAAGTCAGGCTCAGAGAATCTCCAACACCTGCTCCGGCGGACGGCCGAGGCGGGCTTGTTTGCCTTTAATCACCACCGGGCGCTCAATCAGTTTCGGGTTATCATGCATAGCCTGAATGAGTGCTTCCTGATCGGTTACGGCAGCCAGTCCCAGTTCACTGTAAAGTGCTTCTTTGGTCCGCATCAGTTTGCGGGCATCATCAAATTTCAGCTCGCGGAGCACGGTTTTGATTTCCGCCACTGACGGCGGCGTGTCCAGATAGAGCACTACCACCGGTGATACCCCGTTTTCTTCCAGCAATGCCAGGGTTTCACGGCTTTTCGAGCAGCGCGGGTTGTGCCAGATGGTGATCGTGTCAGTCATGGTTTCCCTCATTATTTAAATTGTTTGAATTGCAGCTGTAACTGGCGGATCTGGTCAATCCGCGCATCATAGCGGGCCTGATCATAACTGCCGGGTTTGGCCTGCCTGGCGGCTTCGGTCAGGCTGCGGATAGCGCCGTCAAAATTCCCCATTAAGTTCTGATATTCCGCACGGGCAGCCAGTTCATCCGCCCGGCGCCCGGCTTTCCCGCCTGCTTCGGCCAGCAGATCCCAGCCGCTCGGATCTGACGGATGGTCAAAGGTGTAATTGCGCAGAATCCGGGTCGCTTTATCATATTGTTTATTCTGAATATAGGCGTTACCGAGGTTTATCTGATACACCGAATTACCCGGTTCACGCTTCAGGGCATTTTCCAGCCGGGTTACCGCCTGCGATGTTCTGTTCAGCCCGATATCGACGTCCGTCATCACATCAATAAACCAGACATTCTCCGGGTCTGCCGCCAGTAATTTCGTCAGAATTTGTGAGGCAGGCTCATATTTGTTGTCACGGTAAAGCAGAATGGCGCGGGCATAGTCAGCCGCCATTTGTTCCTTACTGTTACCTTTGCTGTAGTTTTCGATCATCTGATCAGTGGCATTGCGCAGCGGTTGTCCGCCGTACATCGCCATCGCCCGGGCGCGTGCCAGCAGGAAGTCAAAGGATTGCGGCGGGTTTTTGCGCGGCATCTGTCCGGCGCGGCTGCGTGCATCGGCCAGACGGCTGTCCGGCAGGGGGTGGGTCAGCAGCATTTCCGGCGGCTTGGAGCTGTAGCGGGACATATCCACCATGATGGTCATAAAATCCGGCATACCCTGCGGATCAAACCCGGCACGGCTCAGTGTACCCATGCCGATGCGGTCCGCTTCCTGCTCGTTGGATTGTGTAAAGCTGATCATATTCTGCTGGATACCGGCCATGGTGGAAGTCATGGCAGCGGCACCGACCGGGGTGCCGGTCATCAGCAGCAGGATAGAGCCCAGTGTGGCCGCCCAGGCCAGCGGTGCTTTGTTCTGCTGATCTTCCATCATCCTTGCCAGATGGCGCTGGGTGACGTGGGCGATTTCGTGCGCCATCACGGAGGCCAGTTCACTCTCTGTCAGACTGTAGCGGAACAGTGACGTGTGCAGCACCACATTACCGCCGAAGAATGCAAAGGCGTTAATATTCGGGTTGGCAATCAGGAAAAAGTTAAACGGGGTTTTGACCGAATCCGCGTTTGAGACTAAACGCTGGCCGAGTTTATTGATATATTGCAGTAAAACAGGATCATAGACCATCGGGGAACTGCTGCGGATCATCCGCAGATAAAAATCCCCCATCAGATTTTCCTGTCCGATACTGAGCGTACCGCCGGCAGTGGTGCCGATTTCCGGTAACGCATCTTCAACAGCCGCCTGTGCGGCAGGCAGAACCGGGAAGGTCAGAGCAAGACTCAGTAAGACGGCTAACGGTTTTTTCAGAAACGTATTCATAGGATGACGCTTTCCCCGTTGATTATCACTGGTAATAATTCGTGTATCATAGCAAACACTCAAGTAAAATCCTCACACAGTCTGCCCGGTGGGCAGGATTTGTCATATTTTTGCCGCTAACCCCGGGAGCAGAGTCATGTTAGATTTAATCATTCAGTGGTACCGACGGCGTTTTGCCGATCCGCAGGCAGTTGCTTTGACCGTGATTTTACTGGCGGGTTTCGGAATTATTTATTTTTTCAGCGGTATCTTAGCGCCGCTGCTGGTGGCGATTGTGCTTGCATATCTGCTGGAGTGGCCTATCCATCAGATGGAAAAGCGCGGCTGCTCGCGCAAACCGGCGATTATGCTGATCCTGACCCTGTTTATCGGCATCAGTGTGCTGGTGATCTTTATTCTTGCACCAACGGTCTGGGGGCAGGGGCGTAATCTGCTGCTGGATATGCCGACGATGTTCAGCCGTTTCAATGAGTTTGCCCGTGAACTGCCGAACCGTTTCCCGGCTCTGATGGATGTCGGGCTGATGGATATGATCCTCGATAATGCCCGCAGTAAGCTGCTCTCAGTCGGGGATTCGGTGGTGAAAATGTCACTGGCATCGCTGGTGGGATTACTGACAATGACGATTTATCTGATTCTGGTGCCGCTGATGGTGTTCTTTTTACTGAAAGATAAAGAACAGCTGCTGCGCGGTTTTCAGCGCATTCTGCCACGTAACCGTTCACTGGCCGGGAAAGTGTGGGTGGAAATGAATCAGCAGATCTCCAACTATATCCGCGGCAAAGTGACGGAGATGATTATTGTCGGTGTTTGTACTTATATTGTCTTCGCAGTGGTCGGTCTGAACTATGCGCTGCTGCTGGGTGTGCTGGTGGGATTGTCTGTCCTTATCCCGTATGTGGGGGCAGTGATTGTGACAGTGCCGGTAATTCTGGTCGGGTTGTTCCAGTGGGGACTGGATTCTGATTTCTGGACGATGTTTATCGCCTATCTGGTGGTACAGGGTCTGGACAGCAATATTCTGGTGCCGGTTCTGTTTTCCGAAGCAGTGAATCTTCATCCGCTGGTGATTATTCTTTCCATTATTATTTTCGGCGGATTGTGGGGATTCTGGGGCGTCTTTTTTGCAATTCCGCTGGCGACGCTGATTAAAGCAGTGATCAATGTCTGGCCGGAGGAAAAAATAGTGCAGGAACCCATTTTGGATAGCACACCTCCGGAACAGAAGTAATATTGTCAGAATAAAACAGCTAATTGAGAAAGGCGCCGGGACCCGGTGCCTTTTGAAGTGATGTGTGATTTATTGCTTAATTTCCGGAGAAACGCCTTCACGATTGACTTTAAATTGGTATTTAGAAGAAGGTTGAAATTTTGACGTTTTGGATGAAGCAAATAAGCTATTCTCACCAGTCATAGCCAGTTTTTCTGTGACATTCATTTTTCCTGTATTTTCAAACGTAAGGCTTTTGGCATAGATATTTGCATTTGTTATATTAAAAATAGCATATAATCCGCTGTTTTTAAACGTGAATCTACTATTCGGGGCTTGAACTTCAAAATTTTTGACATAAAATTCCCCATTATTTTTGAAATAATTATTATCCCCTGATGTATCAATTGTCAGCACACCTTCGTCATCTTTGAAATACCGATTTTTTTGCTGTTTATGCACAGTAATATTAAATAAGCTGGTTTTCATTGATTCAGAATTCCAGATTTCATTTGAACCATACAGATCTGCGTCTATTCTTCCGCCGGAAAGATCGCCGGAGTTTGAGAATATACTATTTCGCATTCGGAGATTCAATGTACTGGTTTTGAATGGTTCAAAACTATCTGCACTAAAATAGCTATGCAATAAATTAATATAGGTTTTTTTTGTATCGATAGCCCCATGATTATAAATGCCTGAATTTTCGGCTGAAATAATAAGTCTTATTGGTGTCAGAACCGAATTTTCATCTATCGTGATTGTTCCCTCAGGATCCCACTGCTGCCATTTTTTCGTCATACCGGTAGGATCTTTTTCGTTCCGCCCTCCAACGTAGTGAGAGAGTACTACTGCATAATTATGACCAATCCTGTAACTGTCATCCTGAATAAGAGCAACCGGTTTGTGAGTATACTTGTACCCGGTGAAACCACTCATGAGTACTAATGCGTCAGGAGCCAACTTAGAATTTTTTATTTTGATATTTTTGGCGAAATCATTCATAACAAGCGCCCGGTTTTCTACCGTGGTATTAAAATACGCAATATCGCCCGTTATATTGCTGTATCCTGCCATTTTATCATTTTCATAGATAATCTTACCGGTCGCTTTAACGAATGAATTAACATTCGTAACATCGCACTGATTGCAGTTAATGCCGTTCGGGTTAGCAATGATCAGGGTGGCTTTATTCGTCAGTACGTTAATATTGCCGCGCAGCCGGGTAATATTCTGACCGGTTACTTCATTAATAATTGTCTGTGCGGCATTCTTATTATCAATATTCAGGCCACGCCGGCCCACATTGAATTCCGTAAAATAGTTATGGGAAATACCATTGGCATCCGGTGCGGTAATGGAGAGCGTTGGTTTCTTTGTATCTTTAGGGATACGGATGTTCACGCCTTCTGAACGCTCATCAACGGTAATTTTAAAGCCTTTCTTTTTGTATTCAAATTCCGTCACCGGGGCGGCAAAAGCAACCACAGGGGTGAGTGTCAGTATAGCAGCGGTGAGTCGTGTTATTTTCATTCAGAATCCTTTTCAGAGAGGTGACATCATGTCGTCCGGAAAGAAACTAGCACAGTGTGACGGGCGGGGAATATCAGGAATCGACGCTATCCGTGCATATCATCCTGTATGGTTGAAAAATAAAAAAACACCACGGTAAGATGGTGTTTCTCAGAAAAAACGGTAAACCGCCGGGGAATCAGCTGTGCGTTTTCAGATACTCAAGCACGACCTGGTCGTGGTCGCTGGTTTTGAACTTATCAAAAACATGCTCGACTTTACCGTCAGTGCCGATTAAGAAGCTGATACGGTGAATACCATCATAGGTTTTCCCCATAAACTGTTTTTCACCCCAGACACCGAATGCTTCGGCAACGGTGTGGTCTTCATCTGACAGCAGTGTAAAGTTGAGTAACTCTTTTTCCGCGAAACGGGACAATTTTTCGGGTTTGTCTGTGCTGATCCCCAATACTTCAACATTGAACTGTTTCAGTTCATCCATATTGTCGCGCAGGCCGCATGCCTGGACAGTACAGCCCGGCGTCATGGCCTTGGGATAAAAATACACCAGCACACGCTGACCGGCATAATCGGCCAGGCTGATTAATTCACCATCCTGGTCGGGAAGGCTGAACAGGGGCGCCTTATCTCCGGCGTTCAATGGGCTCATTACACACTCTCCGTAAACGTAATAATCAACACAAAAAATTAATGATTCATCAGGGTAATAGTGCCTTCGGCCTGTAGTTCAGCACAAAGACGTGAAAACTGCTGTTGCAATACCGTGTTGTTCTCCCCTGTCGGGTGATGCGCGGTAATCTGAATTTCCAGCAGTACTGCGTCTGTCTCCTCATCCGGCCGGGTTTTGGACACCAGTTCGGCCAGGGTGTAATCCAGTCTCATAAACAAATTGGTAAAGCGTTCCACCAATCCTGCGGCATCGGACACGGTGACCTGTGCGCTGACGCCGGTGGTGGCTGCAGGCTGATGCCCGCGCTGTGTCCGCTTCATGACGGTCAGCAGGTCAAGCTCTGCCGCCAGTACCGGCAGGGTGGCCTCCAGCATGGCGATGGCATTCCAGCTGCCTGACAACATCATTATAAACGTGAACTCCTCACCGAAAATGGCCAGACGGCTGTCTTCGATATTACAGTCACACTCTCCGGCGTGACGGGTAATCGCATTGACAATCCCTGCGCGATCCCGTCCCAGTGCAGTGATAACCAGATATTGCTGATCGCGTTGCGGCAAACCCTCATTCCTCTTCATGACACCGTGAATGTGTTAAACATAAAGAAAGATAAGGCTGATAGCAATAACCTGTTGTGTACTCTGCGGTAATAATAAAATGATTGCGGCATATCAAACCTGCCGGATACAGACACGCTATCATGTGTTCCGCCGTTTAACCGGCGAAAAAAGCGGACATTATTACTTCTTTTTAAGGTGTGCCGCCGGGTATTAACAAAATTCATTAAAAACGTACAGTTAGGGTGTTTTTTTCTGCGCCCTGAACAAGTACCATTAAAATGTTGTCCTATATTTATCCGATTATGAGGGTTTCGTACATGTCACACATAAATGACGTTTTAAAAGGCAGTATTGTTGCGATGGTTACACCACTGGATACACAGGGTCGTGTTGACAAAGCGGGGCTCCGGAAATTAGTGGATTACCATGTCGCGGCAGGCACGTCCGCCATTGTGGCTGTCGGAACCACCGGGGAATCCGCCACACTGTCACATCAGGAGCATGTGGATGTGGTGCTGGCGACGCTGGAGTTCGCGGAAGGCCGTATCCCGGTTATTGCCGGTACCGGTGCGAACGCAACCAATGAGGCAGTCTGGTTTACTGAACAATTTGAGAACAGTGGTGTGGCGGCATGTCTGACTGTTACCCCGTATTACAACCGTCCGTCACAGGAAGGTCTGTATCAGCACTTTAAAGTGATTTCAGAGAATACCGCATTACCGCAAATTCTGTATAATGTGCCAACGCGCACCGGCTGTGATATGTTACCTGCCACAGTTGCCCGTCTGGCAAAACTGGACAATATTGCGGCAATTAAAGAAGCGACCGGGAACTTAAGTCGTGTGAATGAAATCAAAACCCTGGTGAATGATGAAAACTTCATTCTGCTCAGCGGTGATGACGCGTCAGCACTGGATTTCACCCTCCTGGGCGGTAAAGGTGTGATTTCTGTGACCGCCAACGTGGCTGCGGCAGAAATGGCACAGATGTTTGATCTTGCCCTGCGCGGGGATTTTGATCGTGCACGTGTGATTAACAATCAACTGATGGACCTGCATCACACATTATTCTGTGAGCCAAGCCCGTCACCGGTAAAATGGGCCTGTCATCAGCTGGGTCTGATCGCGGAGCAGACACTGCGTCTGCCGCTGTTACCGCTCACGGAAGCGGGGCAGAATACGGTCGGCCGCGCCATGAAGACGGCGGGCATACGATAATATTTTAGGGAATCTGAATGGCAACACTACTGCAAAAATCAAAGGTTACGAAGCTCGCTGGTCTTTCCGTGGTCTTATTACTGGCAGCCTGCTCCGGCGATCAGCACTACAAGCGCCAGGTCAGCGGCGATACTTCGTACCTGGATGCGCCGCAGTTACAGGCGCTGAATGTTCCTCAGGGAATGATCCTGCCGCTGCAGAGCGGTCAGTATGACATTCCTCAGGTTAAGCAGGATGGTGCGACCGGTCTGGCGCTGGACATCCGTCCGCCGGTACAGACTGTCAGCCTGTTAGCAGGTTCCCGTACGGAAACAGCAGGAGATGCAAGCCGTCTTCTGCTGGAGAATTCAGCGGAAAACAAAACACTGTGGGCACAGATCAACCGCGTTCTGGCTGACCGCTCAGTACCTGTCAGCCAGCGCGATGAAGCCGGTGGCGTGATTGTCACGGACTGGATTGTGTGGCAGCGTGCGGATGAAGATCTGCCGTTACAGTCCCGTCAGCGTATCAAAATTGAACCGGCCGGTTCACAGGTGGCAGTTGTTGTGACCAGTGAAGGTCTGAAGCAGGGTGAAAACCCGGTAACAGATAAAACGGAAATTACCCGTTATAACAACCTGACGCTCAACGAGCTGGTTGACGGCCTTGACCGTATGCGTAATGCCGCACGTCAGGACACCAACGCGTCACAGTATGCTGCTCCGGACGTTCAGAGCGGCAGCGATAAAACCGGCCTGCCGCAGATTATTGTCCGCGCACCGTTTGATGTGGTCTGGTCCCGTCTGCCGGTTGTGCTGGAAAGTGTCGGTATGAAAATGGGTGATCGCACCCGTTCCACCGGTAATATTGAAGTGACATACAAAGGCCTGAGCTCAGCAGAATGGAGCAGCCTGGGTATCGACGATCCGTCAGTAGCTGAAGGTGATTATACCTTACAGGTTGGTGACCTGGATAACCGCAGCAGCCTGCAGTTTATCAGTTCCAAAGGGAAACCACTGACACAGAAAGAAAATGATGAAATGGTGAAAGCACTGGAAGCGGCATTCAGCAAATCATCTGTAAAATAATATAATTTCGCTATCTGAATAGCGTAAATATTATTATTAATACCGGTCATTATAAATGGCCGGTATTTTTTTATGCTGTTATTATCTTGTAATAAATTGATACACAACATAATAATTTTTAAGATAATTTTTTATTTTTTCTGACTGCTATATCGCATTATTAGCCACGTTTATACCTGACTCACCGGTTATATTTAAAAATTATATGTATTTTATCCGGGTATTCAGCTGCATTGTCCGCAGAATACCTGGCTATCCGGAATTGACAGGGCTGACATGGATTTACCTTCGGACTCTTCACAACCTTTACTGAGCATTGTTGTTGCGGTCTATAACGGGGAAAAATTTCTTCCTCAGTTTTTTGACTGCCTGCTGAAACAAACACTTCCCGGCTGGGAGCTGATTCTCGTCAATGACGGCTCAAAAGATAATACGGATGCGGTGCTGCGTGAATGGCAGGATAAATTCCCGTCTGTCATCATTCTGGAACAGCAAAATCAGGGTGTTTCTGTGGCACGAAATACCGGTTTTGCTGCGGCAAAAGGAAAGTACATCACGTTTCCGGATATTGACGATGTGATTCATCCTCAGATGTATGGTCGTTTGCTGGAGATTGCCCTTGCCGGTCAGCTGGATGTGGCAACCTGTAACGGCACCTATGTGTATGAGGACGGGCGCGAACCGCGGCCGATTTTCCCGCCTGATCGTTTGCGTTCCACCGGGGTTATTTCCGGGCCGGACTGGCTGAAACGGGCACTTAACTCCCGCAAATTCCTGCATGTGACCTGGCTGAATCTGTATCGTACTGATTTTCTGCGTGAACAGGGCTACTACTTTGAGCCCGGTCTGCATCATCAGGACATTCCCTGGACAACCGAACTGCTGATGACGGCAGAGCGGGTGGAATATATTGATGAGCGTTATTACGATTATCTGATCCATTCCGCCTCGGTGTCACATACGCCGCCGGATGACAGAATCCGTGTGCGGACAATCCATAATTACATGAAAATTCTGGAAATGCTGAATGATATCAATCAGCGTCATGCGGATGTGGTAAAACAGATCCCTGCCTGTCACTGGCAGATTTCCAAAGAAGGTCTGGGAATTTTGCATACCATCAGTGAGATAGAATCGCCGGATGTGAAACAGAGCGTTGTACGTGAACTGTTTGATCGCGGGATCTGGTCACTGATTTGGGATAACGCTAAAGATTTGCGCCTGCGCTGGCGGCTGGCACGCCGTTATCCGCGCCTGAAAGCGATTCTGAAAGAAGAAAATGAAGCAACACCGGTCTGATGACCGGTGTTTTTACATCCGCTACATCCGCTACATCCGGACTTTCCGGGACAGTAATGCGACAAGCAATAACAGCGCAACCACAGCCAGCAGCGCGGCAGGCAGGGTGAAGCGGTAAGCGATCAGTCCGACAGATGCCGGTCCCGCCAGAATACCGAGATAACCCAGAGTAGTTACCGCCGGAACCGCAACAGCCTGAGGCATACTGGTCTGACGGCCGATAGCGGAAAACATCACCGGCACCACGTTGGCGCACCCCAGCCCGATTAACCCGTAACCGGTGAGTGCCATCAGCCAGTTATCGCTCAGCACACTCAGCAGCAGGCCACCGGCGGCCAGCAGTGCACCCCACAGTACCACCTGCGGTCGTCCGAGTACCGCCACAATTTTATCGCCGGTCAGCCGCCCGAGAGACATCAGTACGGCAAAGCAGGCAAAGCCCAGCCCGCCCATACTTTCCGGTACATTACGGTACTCGGTCAGGAAAACTGCACTCCAGTCCAGCACACTGCCTTCAGCCAGAAAGGTGGCGAAGCAGATAATACCTATCAGTAATACCGCGCCGCGCGGTACAGCAAATGCCGGGCCTTCCGACGGCCAGGCGTAATCCAGCATGCCTTTATAGCTGAAAGCCAAAAGCAGAAGACAAATCACCATCACGGCAGCGGCTGCCTGCAATGCGCCCATCCCCGCCAGCATAAAACCACTCATTGCCCCCGCACCGGCAATACCGCCGATACTGTAAAATCCGTGAAAGCCCGACATCATCGGCCTTGGGGCAGCTTTTTCAACAATAATGGCCTGAATATTCATGGCGCAGTCGGTGATCCCGATCCCCATACCGAAAACGATCAGTGTCAGAGCCAGTAACCCGGTATGGTTAATTTCCGCCAGCAGCGGCAGGGTAACACTGAGCAACACAACGGAAACAGTCATCACTTTACGGCAACCGAAACGGGTGGTCAGCACGCCGGTCAGCGGCATGGCCACCAGTGCGCCGCCGCCGAGACAGAGCAGTAATAATCCGAGAACCCCGTCATTTACCCCGGTGTTCAGTTTGGCAAACGGCACCAGTGCCGCCCAGGCTGCCGAAGCAAAACCGGCGACAAAAAAGAGGGCGCGGGTGGCCATCTGTTCCCGTCCGGCCGGTACGGCAGCAGCAGATACAGCAGTTACTTCACTCATTACTAACAACCTTTGTAATACGCATTTATAATCCGAATCATTATATGATGATTAATCATTTTTGTTCAGAATAGTCAAAACCTGCTGATGAAGACGCGGACAACCACTGGCAAGAACAGCACCACCCTGTATGGCTGGTCCGCCGTCAAGGGTTGTCACACAACCGCCGGCCTGCTCAATGATCGGAATAAACGCCGCAATATCATATGGCTGCAGGGCATAATCAAAACAGAGGTCAATTTTACCGGCCGCCACCATCGCCATGGCATAACATTCACCGCCGAAACGGGTCATTAAGACGTTGTTCATCAGGTCCGCCAGCCGGATTTCCGGGAAGCGGGATATCGGCTCCGGTGAATTGGTATGCAGAATGGCATTGGCCAGAGTGATATTTTTGCGGGTATTCATCACAAATGTTCCGTGCGGACTGCTGTGCCAGCTGCGATCGCCATCCGCCCAGAAACGCTCACCGGTATAGGGCTGGCTCATCATTCCCATCACAGGCTTGCCGCAGCAGGTTAATCCGATCAGGGTTCCCCAGACCGGTAAACCGAGCATAAACGGGCGGGTGCCGTCCACCGGGTCGAGAATCCACTGATAATCGCCTTCGCCGCTCAGACCGAACTCCTCCCCCAGAATACTGTGCTGCGGATAAACAGCGGTGATCATTTCCCGCAGTGCGATTTCAGCCTGTCTGTCCGCATCCGTTACCGGATCAAAACTGACGCCTTCTTTAACTTTGGTATCGACGGACAGTGTATGCCCGGGTAAAAATCGCGGTAACGTTTCTTGTGCCGCGCGGTTGGCTAACTGATGAAAAAATGCGATATCAGGATGATGTGTGTTCACAGAATGACCTCAGCAGTGACAGGGTTTTGATTGACCCGGGATGATTGCCCGTTTATGATGCTTTATGCAATATAAAGGAGAAATTAATGCTCGATTATGCAGCTTTTCCGGAGCAACGGCAAGCCCTGATCCGGACGTTATTACAGAGTGAAGGCCGGGTACAGTGCAGTACGCTGGTTGAGAAGCTTGGCGTATCAGAGCACACTATCCGCCGTGATTTGCAGGTTCTGGCAAATGAAGGACTCTGCAAACGGGTTTACGGCGGAGCGGTCAGTGTGCTTGGTGATGTGGCGGATTTTCAGCAGAGGATCGGGCAGAACAACGCAGAAAAAGAAAAAATTTCGCTCGGTTGTGCGGGATTGATCCGTAATCACACGACCGTTTTTCTGGATGGCGGCAGTCAGAACCTGCTGCTGGCGCAGCATATGCCGGCGAATTTGTCCCTGACGGTGATAACGCACAGTCCGGCCATTGCTGCCGTGCTGAGTGATTACCCGGATTTTGAGCTGATTGTGCTGGGCGGAAAACTGCACCGTGCATCCGGAACCTGCATCGGGGCACAGGCACTGGAGCAGTTGTCTTATCTGAATATCGATCTCTGCTTTCCCGGCGGATGCGCACTGGATGCAGACAGCGGCCTGACAGTTACCGGGTTTGAAGAGGCTGCCTTTAAACGGGCACTGATAAAGCAGAGCAGCCGGGTTGTGGCCGGTCTGACCGGTGATAAACTCGGTCGTGTGGCATCCTATCGGGTCGCGGCATGTGAAGAACTGGATCATGTGGTACTCACCCGGGACGTTCCGCAATCTGCCCGTGACCTGCTGGCCGCACGGGGCTTATCCCTCATCATGGTGTAAACGGGCGTAATAATAATGATTTGAATTATCCCTGTGTTATCGGTCACCGGGATGAGGAAAGTTGTATTTTCTCTTACGCAAACGATTGCTTATTGTGTCATTCTGAGGGAGAATAATCTGCGTCAGGCGATACGCCTATTATTAATCCTGTCTGGAGAGTGCAAGATGCAAAAACATGCTGAACTGTATCGTGGGAAAGCCAAAACGGTCTACACCACGGATAATCCCGATCTGCTGATTCTGGAATTTCGTAATGATACATCGGCACTGGATGGTGAGCGCATCGAGCAGTTTGATCGCAAGGGCATGGTTAATAATAAGTTCAACCACTTTATCATGAGCAAACTGGAAGCGGCGGGTATCCCGACGCAGATGGAGCGTCTGTTATCGGATACCGAAGTGCTGGTGAAAAAGCTGGACATGGTGCCGGTGGAGTGTGTGATCCGCAACCGTGCCGCCGGTTCGCTGGTAAAACGCCTCGGGGTGGAAGAGGGGATCGTGCTGAATCCGCCAATCTTCGATTTATTCCTGAAAAATGACGCCAAACATGACCCGATGATCAATGAATCCTACTGTGAAACCTTCGGCTGGGTCAGTCAGGAAAACCTCGCGGAAATGAAGCGCCTGAGCTACATCGCCAATGATGTCTTATCCCGCCTGTTTGATGAAGCAGGGCTTATCCTGGTGGATTTCAAACTGGAATTCGGCCTGTATAAAGGTCAGGTCGTGCTCGGGGATGAGTTTTCACCGGACGGCAGCCGTCTGTGGGACAAAGAAACCCTGGATAAAATGGATAAAGACCGTTTTCGTCAGAGCCTGGGCGGCCTGATTGAAGCCTATGAAGAAGTGGCACGCCGTCTGGGTGTGAAACTGGATTAGTCATTGACTCAATGAATACATTGCCGGTGATAACCAGACCAGCGTATCACCGGCTCTAAGCCTCTTTATTACTCCCCTGAAAGAAAGAAGCATTTTTCCTCACTTCATTTTCTCTGTACTATGTAGTTATCCGACTATTATCCGATATAAGCTGAGAATCATCATGCGTTGGCAAGGGCGTCGCCAGAGCGACAATATTGAAGACCGCCGCAGTGCCGGTGGCAGAATTCCGGGCGGCTCCGCCGGCGGGCCGCGTATTCCGTTGCCGCGCGGCAAGGCAGGGCTGGTTGTGGTCGTCATCGTGGTGGTGGCCGGTTTTTACGGCATTGACCTGACCGGCCTGGTGACCGGTGACCAGATCAGTACCGGGCAGACCACCTCACAGCAGCGTCCGGCACAGAACAGTGCGCAGGAGCAGAAACAGGCGGAATTTACCGGCGTGATGCTGGCGGAAACTGAAGCTGTCTGGGGACAAAAATTTTCACAGATGAACCGGCAGTACCGCGAGCCGAAACTGGTGCTGTACCGCGGTGCCACACCGACAGGCTGTGGTGCGGGGCAGGCGGTAATGGGGCCGTTTTATTGTCCGGCTGATCAGAAAGTCTATATCGACCTCTCTTTCTATGATGATATGCGCACCAAATTAGGCGCGGGCGGAGATTTCGCGCAGGGCTATGTGGTGGCGCATGAAGTGGGACACCATGTGCAGCACCTGCTGGGAATTGACCGCCAGGTGCGTGAGCGCCAGCAGCGCAGCAGTCAGAAAGAAGCAAACCGCCTGTCAGTGAAAATGGAACTACAGGCCGACTGTTTTGCCGGGATCTGGGGCCATGAGATGGAAAAAGCCGGGATACTTGAAAACGGTGATCTGGAAAATGCCCTGAATGCGGCACAGGCTATCGGTGATGATCGTCTGCAGAAACAGAGTCAGGGACGGGTTATTCCGGACAGCTTTACGCACGGGACATCCGCGCAGCGTTATGAGTGGTTTAAACGTGGTTTTGACAGCGGCAATATCGCGCAATGTGATACCTTTTCCGCACTGAAATAAATGGTTCTGCCGGTTTTCCCTGCAAAACCGGCAGAGTTTGATTATCATAGTGTAACGGCATACTATTGGCGCCTTTCATTCTCCCCGACACGCAGGATCTGATATGAGTAATATTGACCCGACCCTGATTATCCTCCTGGTCTTAGCCGGGCTCGGGCTTATCAGTAACAACATGACGGTAACCCTGGCTCTCCTCTTTCTGCTTGCGGTACGCATCACGCCGCTTAACGGGTATTTTCCGTTTGTGGAAAAATACGGCCTCAAGCTGGGGATACTCATTCTGACAGTGGGTGTGATGGCACCGATTGCCAGCGGTAAGATCAGCGCGAATGATGTCTTAAGCTCTTTTCTGAACTGGAAATCTATCCTGGCGATAGTGATAGGTATTCTGGTGTCCTGGCTCGGCAGCCGCGGGGTAACCCTGATGAGTAATCAGCCGTCTACGGTCGCCGGGTTACTGGTGGGGACGATTATCGGTGTTGCGCTGTTCAGAGGTGTGCCGGTCGGGCCGCTGATTGCGGCGGGGATATTGTCACTGCTTATCGGTAAGATGTAGCGCTTTTTCATGCTGCCCGCACTGTTTCATGCCTGTACAGAACAGCTCCGCACACAGGGTATCCGCCGTCTGTGGGTATTGAGCGGCAGTGACCACTGGTGTGAATCCTGCCTGCGGGAGATCAGAGAAGCGGCTCCCGGTGACTGGCCGGTGATTTCCGCTGAATTGCCGGACAGCATTCCGGCGGGAAAAGCTCGTCTGCTGCCGGGACAGGAGTTCCTCCACGGTGTGTTCGATGCCCGGCGCGGACTTCACAGTGAAGCACTGGCCATGCTGACAGGCACATTACAGGCCGGCAGCTGGCTGATCCTGCTGCTGCCGCCGGAATCGCAGTGGCAGACCCAGCCGGATGACGACAGTCTGCGCTGGAATGACGGCGGACAGATGATCCCCGCACCACACTTTATGCGCCACTTCGCCCGTACACTCATCCATCCTGCTCATCTCTGCCGGTATGAAAACCGGCCGTTTGACATGCCGCTGTTACCACCGCAACCAGCGTGGTTGCCGCCGGACGGTACCCCGACACCGGCACAGCAGCAGATACTGGATCAACTCCGCAGAGCGGAAAGTGGTATTTTCTGCCTGACGGCGGCAAGAGGGCGCGGAAAATCCGCGGTGGCCGGGTTATTTCTGGCAGACATGCCGGGCCGTCATCTGTTGTGTGCCCCGGCGAAAGTCTCGGTCACTGTCATACAACGTTATCTCGATCATTCACAGCAAACGGAATTTATCTCCCCCGATAATTTACTGATACTGACGGAAACAGCAGATACCAGCGCTTACGGCTGGCTGGTGATCGACGAGGCTGCGATGATCCCGCTGCCGCTGCTCACCCGGTTTGCCACTGTATTTCCCCGCATACTGCTGCTGACCACCGTTCAGGGTTATGAAGGCACCGGGCGCGGATTTCTGCTGAAATTTTGTCACTCACTGCCGCAGTTTACTGCACTGACGCTGACACAGCCGGTACGCTGGGCGGAGTATGATCCGGCGGAAGCCTGGCTGGATGAGGCGCTGCTGCTGACGGAACCGGCGGAAAAAATCACACCGGCGGGTGAGTGTGAATATCTGTCCGTAACACAGCAGGCGTTATGTGATGACCCGAATTTACTCTCCGGGTTTTACGGCCTGCTGACGGCAGCACATTACCGGACATCCCCGCTGGATCTGCGGCGGCTGGCGGATGCTCCCGGACAGCATTTCGCGTTATTCCGCAACCGGCAGCAGGTGACAGCAGCGCTCTGGCTGACAGACGAGGGCGGATTATCTGCGGAACTGACACAATCTGTCTGGGCAGGTACCCGGCGACCGCGCGGAAACCTGCTGGCACAATCGCTCGCCGCACACAGTTATTTTCCGCAGGCGGCACAACTGCGTTCGCGGCGTATCAGCCGGATTGCGGTACATGCAGGCTACCGGCGCAATGCGCTGGGACGTCAGTTATTACAGCGGGCGGCTGAGGCGGCAAAAAACAGTGGTATGGACTATCTGTCAGTCAGCTTCGGCTATACGCCGGAACTGGCTGCATTCTGGACATCCTGCGGCTTTCGTTTTGCCCGTACCGGCACACACCCGGAAGCGGTCAGCGGATGTTACACCGCCATGCTGTTATTGCCGCTGACTCCGGCCGGACAGGCACTGGCAGATGCCGCAGAACATCAGTTTGCCCGTGACTGCGCCGTTTATTCTCAGATATGGGGATTTTCGCCGGTGCTGCCGGTACAGGCAGAATCACTCAATGAACAGGAATGGCGGATGCTGGCCGGGTTTGCGTATGCCGCCAAACCACAGGCGGTGGCAGAGCCTGCACTCGTACTTCTGCAAAGGGAATACCCGGCACAGACAGCGGAATTGTCACAGTTGCTGTCCGGTAAACCGGAAATGCTGAAAGCGCGGAATATCAGCGGGAAAAAGGCGTTACTTGATGCGTTGCGGCAGGAAACAGCGACAGTATTACAGAAACTGCGCCCGCAATGGGCGCAGCAGACAGCGGCGGAAATCAGGGCTTTTTAGGTTTGTTATCCGGCCAGTCATCCTCATCATCCCACTGCGCATTATTATCGCGGTGAGGCGGCAGCTCCCGCCGGTTTTGCAGATATTTTGTATGATCCACGCGTTTGAGATCTTTAATCGCGTTCAGGATCACGCCGACGAACAACACCAGGATGACCCACCAGTAGTCTGCTAACCAATGCATTTGTTGTTACCTTTTTTATCCATATCGTCAGTATACAGCCCGGCTGTCAGACGTCTGATTTTGTGAAAACCAGGCAGGTTATCTCTCCCGGTGATATAAGGTTATCATACTCACCATACACTGAATAATATTTCTTAATTCCTCCTGATATCCGTTTACGTTCATTGTGCTTCACAACTAACCGCAGCGGCTCCGGATTGAACGATATTTCCGGCCGAAGCGTAAATGAGCTGATTAAGAATGTTTCCGGAGCAGATATTGCTGACGTTTTAATATATAAAAATAAAATAGTTATCTTTATTTTTATAAAAACTGCAAATAAATCAGCAGAATATTTCACTTTAACGCCTTTATGCTTTATTTTTCAGAACAAAAATACAGCGGACTTTTCTTTTTTGTCAGTACTGTGATTTTTATTATTGCTGTTCAATGAGTTACCGTTAATTTGTATTTGGTTACATATTTATTTTTGTGATCACAAGGTAAATTCCAATTTTCTTTTTTATTTTCAGTTGGTTGAGTTTGCCTGTTAAAAAATATGAGTATTTGTGTTTTTTGTGATCTGATATATTTCACTGCATCAACCGACCATTCGTGCCCCTGCGGGTCAGATATCCTGTTTTTGCAACGATTTTAACTTAAGTGACTGATCCTGTGAGATACAGCTCCTCCTGCGGCCTTTACAGACCGGTAAGTGAAACTTATGATTTAAGCATTATCACCATGCGCACTGGCTGATGACGAAGTCACTCGTCCGGTAACGACTTGTTACCTGTTAATAAATAAGGAATTTTATCATGCCAACCCCATGCTATATCTCTATCGAAGGCAAAACCCAGGGCAATATCACTGCCGGTGCGTTTACCGCTGAATCCGTCGGCAATATCTACGTACAGGGTCATGAAGATGAGATGCTGGTGCAGCAGTTTGATCATATCGTTACCGTGCCGACCGACCCGCAATCCGGTCAGCCGTCCGGCCAGCGTGCGCACCGCCCGTTTAAATTCACCGTCGCACTGAACAAAGCCGTTCCGCTGCTGTACAACGCCCTGGCCGCGGGTGAAATGCTGCCGAAAGTGCAGCTGAAATGGTACCGCACCTCGGTTGAAGGCAAGCAGGAGCATTTCTTCACCACCTCACTGGAAGATGCGACCATCGTCAACATCGACTGCAAAATGCCGCACTGCCAGGATCCGCAAAAAACGGATTACACCCAACTGATCGAAGTGTCACTCTCTTACCGCAAAATCGACTGGGAACACACCGTCGCAGGCACCTCCGGTGCTGACGACTGGCGTGCGCCAATCGAAGCGTAATGAATACAGCCCGGCCGGTATCAGATCGACCGGGCTGCTTTTCTTTTCTCTGCGGACACAAAAGCCATCGCTGTCCGTGACAGTTACTGTACGGAGGCGTTGTGATACCTTCCATTTCTGATCTGCTGCCGGGGCGTTCCGGACTGGTCTTTACCTGTAAAATCGGGCGACTGCCGGAAAATACCTTTCAGGTCACTGAATTTACACTTAATGAGGAAATATCCTCGTTATTTACTTTGTCGGTTTCCGTCGTCAGCCTGCTGCCGTCAGTCCGTTTTAAAGAATGTCTCGGTATGGCGGCCTCGCTGACAGTGACCCGTAACGGCACCCGCATCCGTACTGTGCAGGGATTGCTGGCCTCCGCTGAACAGGGTAATACTGACGGTAATAAGACCTGGTATCACTTCATTATCCGCCCGGAAATGTGGACCATGACGCTGAATCAGGACAGCCGCATTTTCCGGCAACAATCAGTTCCGGAGATTCTGGCCATTCTGCTGAAAGAAGCGCATGTCAAAAACGACCTGAAATTTTATCAGGATGAGCTTCATCAGCAGCGGGAATACATTACTCAGAAGCGGGAATCTGCATATGAATTCTGGTGCCGTCTGGCCTTCGAGGAAGGAATTAATTTCTGGTTTGAGGACGGCCCGAAACTGTTTTACAGCGATAACCACCTCGGCATGACCGCCGGTATTCATCTGACCTACAACCCGCAGGCCGATACCGATATTACGGACAGTACCGCGTTCTCCTGGCGTTATGCTGAACAGTTGTGCGGTGACATTCAGATCCACAAAGATTACAACCCGCTGAGTCCGTCCTACCCGCTGCAGCACCAGGTGACCGGCGAAGTGCATCAGCAGCACAGCACCTTTGAAAGTTACGGGCGTTTTCAGCAGGATGCGCCGGGCAAACCATTCACCCAACTGCGCTATGAACAGTCTCAGAATCACCGTCAGACCGGGACGGCAGGTACCAACTGTTTTGCCCTGAGACCCGGCAAGGTTTTCTCCCTGAAAAATCACCCCTCCGCCGACATGAATACGGCCTGGCAGGTGAGCAGCGTCAGTCATCGTGGTGTACAGCCGCTGGCAGATAACAGCGGCGGTGAAGGAACCACATTCAGTAATACCGTGCAGTTTATCCCCGGTACTCAGGAATGGCGTCCGCTGTTCCGCTATAAACCGACAGCAGACGGCGACGAGCTGGCAACAGTGGTCGGCCCGCCCGGGGAAGAAATTTACACCAATGAACAAGGCGCGGTGAAAGTGTATTTTCACTGGGATCGATACGGCAGACCCGATCATAGTGCCTCCTGCTGGCTGCGGGTGGCACACGGCTGGAACGGTAACGGTTACGGGTTTATGTCGGTACCGCGTATCGGACAGGAAGTGATCGTTTCATACCTTAACGGTGATATTGATAAACCCATTATTACCGGCTGCACCTATAACGGACGCAATAATCCGCCGCTGAACCTGCCGGAAGAGAAAACCCGGACCACATTCCGCACACAGACCCATAAAGGTGACGGATTTAATGAACTGCGTTTTGAGGATGAGGCCGGGCAGGAAGAAGTGTATATCCACGCGCAGAAAGATATGAATGCGCATGTTGAGAATGATGCCACCTGGCATATACAGCATGATTTAAAGCGGCGGATTGATAACAACAGTCACACCGAACTGACCGGTGATGAGCATGTCATTATCAACGGCTCGCAAAAACACCAGACTACCGGGGATGTCTCGCTGCATATCAAAGGGGAACAGCACATCCGTGCGGATAAAAATCTGGTGACTGAAAGCGGACAGCAGACGCATCATCTCAGCGACGGAAAAATCATTATAGAAGCGGGAACAGAAATCACCCTCAAAGTCGGCGACAGTTTTATCCGCATCACGCCGGGAGCGATTTTCACCTCCGGTAATCTGAACGTCGGCGACAGCGCTCCCGGCAACGGTGTGCCGGTCAGACTGATGCCGCCGGAGGGCGTTCCTCCGGCCCCGGAACCGTATCCGGTAAAAAAATACTGTGCGGTGGCCGCGCAGACTGAAGGAAGCTGGGTTATCAAATCCGGAGGCGGAAATGGAAAAACGTAACTGGACACAATGGCTGACTGAAACTGATCCGATGCGGGTATATCTGATGGTGAATGTACAGGCAAAACCGAACCCGGTTGAAATACTGTATGCAAATGACTGGATTGAGGATGCATTTCGTATCTATGACAATACGCCGCTGGCACATATTGCAGAGCAGGGGCCCTGGCTGATTCTGCTGAAACCATCATCATATCAGGCACTCGGAAGATTAACCGATACTGGTGTTTTCAGCGATCTTTCATGGGGCTGGGCATACCGCAGCGGCCAGTCCTTACAGGATAACCTTGATCACTGGTGCAGGCGGCAAATTGTTACCCTGAAAGAGCATCAGGTTATTCTCCGTCTTGCGGACAGCCGGATAGCCTCTGTTTTGATACCGGAAATGAATAAGGACGACTGGCGGATACTGATGACACCGGTAAAACGGTTGTTAATAAGTACACCGGAACTGAATGAATTTCATTCACCGGTTACAGATTCTGATTTGCCTGTACCGGAAATACAGCACCTTCCGTTTGAACTGAAGTCTCATCTTGTCAGAGCGTGGCAAAATTCACCGCAGGCGCTGATATTTTATGCGGATAATATCGCCTGCGAATTGTGGGAAAATAAACCGGAAACCGCATTGATACTGGATACACCGGAAGGGATGCTGATGCAGCATCTGGCGGT
Source organism: Morganella sp. Je.2.23 (assembly GCF_051129855.1). Lineage (NCBI taxonomy): Bacteria > Pseudomonadati > Pseudomonadota > Gammaproteobacteria > Enterobacterales > Morganellaceae > Morganella > Morganella sp. Je.2.23. Next base: position 1,473,451 of record NZ_JBCPSQ010000001.1, on the reverse strand, counting down.
ATGGCTGAAACAGCAGTTAGCTCTGCTGACCGATATTAATTACCTGACATATGATGATTTTATCCGGCACGCACAATACCGGGAATGGATACCGGCAGCAGACGGAGGAATCGCATGAGTGATATCAGAGACTGTATTAACTGTGAAAATTACCGCTACTGGCTGGAAATTCAGTTGGTTGATGATGCCGGGCATCCGCTGGATAACATGTCTTTCACACTAAAAGAGCGGGGAACGGATAAATCGCTTTCCGGCGTGACTGATGGACAGGGATTGTTCCGGGTTGATGGATTATCCGCACGTCCGGTGATGGTGACAATTGATGCGCAGGATCTGGCAGATAAACTGACAACCAGTATGCCGTTGCAGTCAGTACACTACCCGGACGATTCACTGAAAAATTGGTGCCGGACACAGGGATATATTTTCAGTGAGCACAATAATGCAGGGATGTTCAATACGGCATTACCCGAACGTGTTTATGACATGTCCCGGGCACAAATAGCCCGGTTGCATGAATATTCAGCCTGTCATGACGGATATACTTTTGTCTGGCCGTATAATCAGCAACGGGTGGTTAGCATCCGGCGTATCACTGAAAAAGTGTTTGCCAAATCCGTTCTGCGGGGAGCAGGAAATACGGATGCAGGGACCGCACCGGAAATGCTGGATAACTTCGGCCGGCACAGTCACGCCAGGAAAGCAGAACAAACCGAACCCGTTCAGGCCGGATTCCCGCTGGTGTACCTTGCGGAGATGATAATCAGTGCGATAGTCGGGGGCGCTGTTTATAACCAGACAACACAAAACACCCGCCGGAATGATGACGACTTATTTTCACCCGGCAGTGCAGCCCGGAGTGAAAAATCACAGCGTAATTTTATGCTGACATTGGTGAACAATGCACTGCCGGTCGGCGTTCTGATGGCCAATTACTATGAAGGCGACTCGCTGACTTATGAGGACCTGGCAGAAAAAGCCCGCGCCGGGGGCACGGCGACGACCCGCGTCCGGATCAGATATCAGGAAAATACAGAAACCGGTCGTCCGGATGTAATGTCTTTCGCAACAGAAGGTAATAACGACCAGGTGCGGGTGCGTATGGGGGAAAAAGCCCCGGAATTTGAGGCAAACGAAATCCGGAACAGCAGTCAGGCATACCGTTCTTCAGACGGTCTGCCGACCCCGCAATCACTGGCGACGATTTATAAATTCACACTGGATGATGGGCATATTCTGTATCTCGGTGTGGGTACAGACAATAAATTTGTTGAGCTGGCCTCCTCAACCCATCCGGATGACTTCGGAGGCAGAGGCTGGCATACTGGCGGTGATATTGAGCCGGTCGATGTGCCGACGAATACCGGCAATCACAACCCCTATATTCCGGAACGACCGGACAGCTCCGGCGGGTTTCAGGCGCATGATGATAACGGCCCGGTCATTCTGACCACTCCTGCACCGGGGGAACAGGATTTTAATGATTACATCCTCATAACCCCTATTCCGGATATTCCGGCGATTTATGTGTATTTGAGTGAAGCACAAAGTGATAAGATCGCACTTGATGCAAAACAGCTACAAAAGAAATTTAAGCATGCTGTCGATTTTGGGATTGATGAAAATGCGAATAAACAAGGTTTAGCTGAATTTGAGGTCGCAATAAAAAATCATATTGATTTACCTGAAACGATGAATATAAAAGGAAAATACAGATGGGATCAAGATGTTTATCACTATTTTAACCCAAAAACAAACCTTGATGTTATGACTGATATGGATGGAAATTTTATATCAGGATGGAAATTATCAGAAAAACAAATTGTGGACTTGTTGGAGAAAGGAAATGTATTCTGACGATAAGTTATTAAAATTAATAAATGACTTCATTCATGGCTCTGTTACTGCCTCTGATTTCGAAAATGAGTATATAAATGAATGGAGAAATTATAGGGACTTTGGTGGACAATCCAGGGTCAGTGAAAGTACTCAAGAATACTTCGATCGGGTTTTTACAGCGCTGGACATTTATTGCTCAAACCCTGATCTGAGAGATGAAAATGACTTTGATGATGATCAATTACTCAACGAAATAATAAAAATAAATAAAGAATGTTGTTTGCTAAAAGGCTAACTGAATTCTTAATGTGTTTTGTTGGTAAATATTTTATTTTAATGTAATTGCCACGAGTTATTTCTTGTTTGTATAGTAGCGTGATAAGTTCAGGAAACTATAAAAATGGTCGATGTCGATTTTTCAAAAAATAACGGAATTGTAATATTTGATGATTTTAATATATCTGAAAATATCGATTTAAGTGAACAGTTAGAAGAGTTAAAAGAAGACATGCTACAAGTTTCATTCCCAAGTGGCTACATTTTAGATATCGGATGGAGACCATCATTTGAAATAAATGGTTCTTTTAAGTTATTACTTGTTAAAGATTACATATGGGATAACCCCATTTATTCTGATTCACCCTCTAACATTTCCGAATTAAAAAAATCAATTGAAATAGCAATATCAAAAATATAACTAAATACCTCTATTTTCTTCCTGGTGGAGAAGTAAAGAGAGGTATATATTCTTTATCAGGCACAAATTTCTTCAACAGAGGGCTATAACGATCAGGTCCGGGTGCGAATGGGGGAAAAAGCCCCGGAATTTGAGGCAAATGAAATCCGGAACAGCAGTCAGGCATACCGTTCTTCAGACGGTCTGCCGACCCCGCAATCACTGGCGACGATTTATAAATTCACACTGGATGATGGGCATATTCTGTATCCCGGTGTTGGTACAGACAATAAATTTGTTGAGCTGGCCTCCTCAACCCATCCGGATGACTTCGGAGGCAGAGGCTGGCATACTGGCGGTGATCTTGAGCCGGTCGATGTGCCGACGAATACCGGCAATCACAACCCTTATATTCCGGAACGACCGGACAGCTCCGGCGGGTTTCAGGCGCATGATGATAACGGCCCGGTCATTCTGACCACACTGGCACCGGAGGCTCCGGACTTTAATGATTACATCCTGATCACACCGGTTGCTGATATACCGGCGATTTATGTGTATTTGAGTGAAGAACTACCAGGATTAAATAGGCCAGCAAGAGATGCTTCATCCGATTATCCTCCTAATCAGGCTGTTCTTGACAAGATGAATGATCCTAAATATCAAGATTTATTAAATAATGATAACTATGATTGCTCTGAAATTGCTGATAGATTACTGGAAGCCGCAGATGGTGCAGGGTATATTATTGAAGTTCAGCCAGTAGATAAATTTGGTGAAATTACCATTCTCGAAAATGGTGTTAGTAAAGCTGATATGACATATCACCAAGTATATACTGATGGTAAGTATATTTATGACCCTAGGTTGTCAAAACAAGCCATTCCTAAAGGCGATTGGGAAAAACATATAAAAAGCATGAACAATGATAATCCTTTTATCATTTCAAATAAACCAAAAGGATTAAATAGATGATTGGTGAAAAAAACACAGGCAGTGAAGTAATCGAAGTTATAAAAAAATATGTTGTTATTGAGTGGCGAAATGTGGACATCCGCTTTATAAAAAGGAGTATTAACCCTCTGGATATTCTTTGCACTGACACCTATGTATATGATGGGATTAATATCCTTCCATCAACAAATTTTCGTATCAATAGTAATTTCGAACCAATTGGCTTCATAAAAATATTAGGAGATTCCGTAAATTCATTTACTGGTAAACTACCATGGACTTTATTTGGGTTTAAAAAAAGAAACAATCAGTATAACTGGACTATTTCTCCATTAATAGCTACAGAGAAAAAACTTAAAGACTATGCTAATTTAGAGGGAATACCTTTAAAACTATACTTTGAGAAATACCACCCAGAATATGGCCAACTTGCTTTTGCTGATATCCCATTATTGGCTAAACATATAGATAAATGCTTGGCTAAATATTTTGAACCGATCGATTACAACAAAATTTATTAATTGCATAATTTTGATAAAATACTTCAATATTGAGGTGGTGTTCAACGGAATAGTTTCTTACGTAGAATCAAAACTGGGAAAAAGCCCCGGAATTTGAAGCAAACGAAATCTGGGGAAGCCGTCAGGCATACCGTTCTTCAGACGGTCTGCCGATCCCGCAATCACTGGCGACGATTTATAAATTCACACTGGATGATGGGCATATTCTGTATCCCGGTGTTGGTACAGACAATAAATTTGTTGAGCTGGCCTCCTCAACCCATCCGGATGACTTCGGAGGCAGAGGCTGGCATACTGGCGGTGATATTGAGCCGGTCGATGTGCCGACGAATACCGGCAATCACAACCCTTATATTCCGGGCCGGCCGGACAGCTCCGGCGGGTTTCAGGCGCATGATGATAACGGTCCGGTCATTCTGACCACGCCTGCACCTGGGGAGCAGGATTTTAATGATTACATCCTGATCACACCGGTTGCTGATATACCGGCGATTTATGTGTATTTGAGTGAAAAAGGTAAAAGAACAAAAAATAGATTACCCGAAGGAAAAAATGGTGACAATGGCCCCGCTAATGACGTATTAGAACAAAGGCATCCGGAGACAAATGAATTACAACAACTACGAAGATATGATTCCGAAGGGAAACCAATAAGAGATATTGATTTTGGACATGATCATGGAGCTGGAGATCCTCACGCACATGATTGAGTTTATCCATCAGAACAAGCACCAAATAAAATTCGGTTAGATGGACGGCCATTAAATACAGGAGAAACAATAAATGACTAATGTATTAAATATGCATGATTTATCTATTATTGGCGTTGCGTACAATAAAACAAAAAATGAATTAACATTCAACATTGATGATGATTCAATCATTATATTTTGTGATGTATTTCATTGGGACTTAACGTCATTCGAGATGCAAAACATAATATTTGAAATATCTATTTATAAAAAAATTCCTGACTTACTTGCTGATGAGTATGGATTGCAAAAAGGAATGCCAAATGATTTTAATTTGTATCATATTAATTCAAGCTCAGGACTAAGTGGCATCGTAATTTCAAAAAAAATTAATCTTATAAAAGAAAAGTAATAAAATTATTTAAAGACAATCAACTTTATTATCATATAAGGTTGATTGTTATCGCTACCATAACGCCCATGTGTTAACTAAAAAATACATCATCAAGGGAACGAAGACCTGGATCCGGATTAGGTATCAGGAAAATACAGAAACCGGTTGTCCGGATGTGATGTCTTTCGCGACAGAGGGCGATAATGATCAGGCCCTGGTGTTCATGATGTGGCTTTACCTGAAAATATTAAAGCACGGGGATATTTACCTGATGGAACTGAAGTTTCTTCAGACATGGTAAGGGTTGTTGTAAAACCAGATGGTTCCGTTAGAACATCCTTTCCATTTAATTCATCACATCCTAACTAAATAAGGATTTTTCATGACGTTACCAAATAATCCAGCTAAAAAACCAGGCATACCATCAGGTGATTCATTCACACAAGACTGGATATATGAATTACCTGAAGAATTTCGCACAAAAGAATGGCTAAATAAGTATGTTATCCATTACTTAAATGATGACTATAATTTTTTTGAAAAAAATGAATTGATGAGGTTGATTCTAGACATCACAAATGATTTATTAAGTTATGGAGATTCTGATACTGACGCGGTTATAATTAATGCATTAAAATTACTGTCTGATAATTACATGTCACATTTGGAGTTAATACAATACTGGTCTTTAGATGATGAGCCTCTTGAGGATTGTTTTATATTAACGCCTAAAATAAGAAGTATTGTGAAAAATAAAAATAATATCTAGAATCATATTTATACTGGAGATTTAATTCCTGCCCAAAAGGGTAGGGAAAGTCAGTCACCTGGTTGGAGCAGTTTGACAAGAGGAAGAGAAAAATTAAGGAGCGGCAATGATAGCCCGCTATTTTTTCTACTGGATTATGCTATTTTCGAGCATAACCTAATTGTCTGGTCGATGCGTCCCTGCGAAAGTTTATTCACCAGAGCAAGCGGTCAATAAAATTCGGTTGGATGGAAGGCCACTAAGAACAGGAGAAACAATAAATAACTAATATATTAAATATACATGATTTATCTATTATTTACATTGCGTGCAATAAAATAAATAATGAATTAATATTCAACATTGATGATGATTCAATTATTATATTTTGTGATGTATTTTATTAGGACTTAACGTCATTCGAGATGCAAAACATAATATTTGAAATATCTAGTTATAAAAATATCCCTGATTTAATTGTTGATGAGTATGGATTACAAAAAGGAATGCCAAATGATTTTAATTTATACCATGTTAATTCAAGCTCAGGGGTAAGTGGCATTGTGATTTCAAAAAAATTAACTTTATAAAATAAAAATAATAAAATTATGATTTTGGGAAGAGATCATAAAATTTATTTATGAATGCATTGCGGTCGTAAAAAATGCGCTTATGATAAGAATTATTTCTGTTTCGTATTGCTTATAAATTGAAACCTCCATTTTCACTTTTTTCTTTATGCCGGTAAACAGATAAGATAAATTGCTAAAATCAGTCGTAATTTATGTGTATTGATACGTAATATCTGAGAATAAAATAATAAAGTTTGCTATTTGTGATCATCTGTGGCTCAATGGCGTCACTGGTTTGGAAGTACAGGCCTATTTATGCTGGTCAGTTTAAAGTCGTTCACCATTTAGCGTTATCCCCGATACCACTTCATTGCGAATTCCTTCTAATTAATTCCCATAAGTAAAAATAAAAAACAAACCTCATATGCCTTATGGCAATCAAAAAAATTAAAGGAAATTCTATGTCTGATACAATGACTGGTTCAGTAAAATGGTTTAACGAATCGAAAGGTTTTGGCTTCATCACTCCGGCTGACGGCAGCAAAGATGTGTTTGTTCACTTCTCTGCGATCCGGGGCGACAGCTTCAGAACATTATATGAAGGTCAGAATGTTACCTTCAATGTTGAAGACGGGGCAAAAGGTCCGTCTGCAGCAAATGTGGTGGGGCTCTGAGGCGCACCGATGATTATCACACTGTTTCTTCAGTGTCCCTGTTGCTGCGGAACACAATACCGAACTTCGCACTTTGATGTTTCTGCATCAAATCCGTATGGTGCAAAATGCATTTTTTGTAAAACGGTAATGTTGTTGTCTGAGCAATAGAAAAGACTAAATTCCGGGGCCTGATAATATTATCGGGCCTTTTTATTATGTAGTCATTATTACGTATCGGAAAAAAATGTATTCTCTGAATAATTTTTCTGTCAGGCTTCTTCACCCAAGGTACATTTTAACCTGGTTCGGCATTCTATTGCTTTTTTGTCTGGTTCAGATGCCTTATCCGTGGCTTGTGTTTTTAGGCGATAAGTTAGGCCGTTTTTCAGGTTTATTCCTGAAAAGGCGGGTATCTATAATTAAAAAAAATTTAGAATTATGTTTTCCGGATAAAAATAAAATCCAGATAGAGAGTATGATCGCAAGTAATCTGTCATCTTTGGGAATTGCATTATTTGAAACAGGTATTGCCTGGTTCTGGAATGACAAAAGAATTAATGCAATATTCAGAGTAACTGGCGGTGATAATTTCAATGATGCATATGACAGGAATAATGGTGTTTTAATTATTGGTATCCATTCTATGTCGCTGGAGCTTGGGGGCAGGGTTATGGGGCTGTGTTTTCCTGTAAATGCTATGTATCGTCCGCACAACAATAAAGCAATGGAGTATATACAGACAAGGTGCCGCAGCCGCTCCGGAAACGGGATGATTGACCGGAAAAATTTGAAGTTTATGGTATCCGAATTAAAGCGCGGCCAGGCAATCTGGTTTGCACCTGATCAGGATTTTGGCGCTAAAGGCACTATTTTTGCTCCTTTTTTCTCGGTAGCTGAGGCTTCGACATCCAAAGGTGTTTCAACCATTGTCAAATTATCACGGTCACCGATATTGACTGCAACAATGATAAGAAATAACGAGAATAATAAGAAACCTTACGAATTAATAATTGGCAAAGAAATTAATGAGTTTTCGTCTGGTGATGACGCGATTGATGCCTGCAGGCTGAATCAAATTATAGAGACAGAAATTATGCGTGCACCAGAGCAATACTTGTGGGCACACAGAAGGTTTAAGACCAGACCTCCGGGAGAAAGTTCTCTGTACAAATAAGTTACAAAGATTGCCGTTGAGTGCCTCCTGTATCACATCGCTTATAAACTGCGGTACAGGGTAATGAATACGCATTATACCCGTCCGGGGAGATGTATCTCTCCGGGGCAGGCGTTGAAAAAAGTCAGCCAAAGGCAGAGTCATTGTATGGTGAAGTATGCTTTGGTGAGTTCAGGCAATTCGTACACTCAGGCTGCGTGTAAATGATCAGTGCATTTGCTGTTACTTTTTTATTTATTAACAGCCGGATTAAAAACCGATACCTGTCGCTATCCCCACAGAAGTTCCTTCCGAACCTCCGGATGCCCCGACACCAACTCCCGCACAACCTGACAGCAGGATAACGGCAATAAAGGCGAATATTTTCAGCATACGGCCTCCGCACATAAATAGTCTGAATAATCCGGATAGTATACCGAAAATAAAAAAAAAGCTCTCTGCATCCGCTGAGAGCTGAAAAAAACAAGAATAACCAATTGGTACCACGGGGCAGACAATAACAGTTCCGGGTTAAACGATACTGTAACGGATTCATAAACAGGCAGCATGTTATCGCTTTGTTCACTCTCAATCGGCTCCGGCAGGTGTATTGCTCTGACTTTTTATGAGTCTGTTATCTGGTCTTACCTCTATCTTTCTGCTTTATATCAGAAATAATGATTCTGCTACCCGGATAATCTGTGGCAACGGTACAAGGCCGGTGTTTGATCTTTATTTTTCCCTGTAATAGAGTCTCAGTATCTGCATTTTCCGGTTTCTTTTAATCTGCTTTATCTTTATTTGTTATTGTTATTTAAGTAAAAAATAGCATCGGCAGATAAATCCATCCGCATATCTTTTTTCATTCGCCGGTATGTTCAGTACCGGGGAAATAATAATTTCACGGGAGCATGACAATGGGAAAAACAATCCGTCAGGTGACGTTTGAATTACTCCGGCAACTGAATATCACGACTGTTTTTGGTAATCCCGGTTCGACAGAGGAAACGTTCCTGAAAAACTTTCCGGCGGATTTCCGTTATATCCAGACACTGCATGAATCCTCCGCCGTAGCGGCTGCTGATGGCTATGCGCAATCCACCCGCAATGTTGCACTGGTGAATGTACATACATCCGCCGGGCTGAGCAATGCGATGAGTAATATCCTCACCGCGTATATGAACCGCACACCGCTGATTATCACTGCCGGTAACCAGACACGCGACATGCTGCTGATGGAGCCGTGGCTGACCAATATTAAACCGGAAACATTGCCGGAGCCGTGGGTGAAATGGAGTTACCAGCCTGTGAGGGCGGAAGATGTTCCGGCAGCCTTTATGCGGGCGTATGCCATGGCTCTGCAACCGCCGGCAGGGCCGGTCTTTTTATCGATCCCGCTGGATGACTGGGATAAACCGGCGGAATCGGATAGTGCGGTTGTGCGCACCGTCTCTCACCGGGTCAGTGCTGATCCGGTGAGAATGCGTGAGTTTGCACAGCGCGTGTCAGAGGCGAAAAACCCGGTACTGATTTACGGTTCATCCCTTGCGCGGGGAGAGGGCTGGGATGCCGGCATCCGGCTGGCGGAAAAACTGAATATCCCGGTGTATTCAGCTCCGGCCTCAGAGCGCCCGCCGTTTCCGGAGTCACACCCGTTGTATGCCGGGGGGTTGCCGTTTGCGATGAAACCGCTTTCGGATAAGCTTGCCGGTCATGATGTGGCATTGATAATCGGTGCACCGGTTTTCCGCTATTATCCGTATGTGGCCGGTGACTATATCCCGGCGGGACTGCAATTGCTGCATATCACTGACGACCCGCAGGAAGCAGGCCGGGCACCGGTCGGGGATAGCCTGCTGAGTGACGCGGTACTGGCGGTTGAACAGTTAACGGAACGGGTGACAGCTCGTCCGGCACGGACAGCCGCTATCAGTAAACAACCGCACGGGATGGCACCGCATCCTGCCGCACCGGAACCGGCATCTGACGGGCTGCTGAGTGCTTCACAGCTGTTTCGTGCAGTCAGAAGCGCCGTACCGGAAGATACCATTCTGACCGAAGAATCCCCCTCTAACCTCGGGGAACTCCATGCGGCGTGGCCGGTGGATAAACCGGATTCATTCTATACCTTTGCCAGCGGATCACTCGGCTGGACACTACCGGCCAGCGCGGGGATTGCGCTTGGCGAACGGGACAGCGGGCGTAACCGGCCGGTAGTGGCGATTATCGGTGACGGTTCTATGCAATACTCTGTGCAGGGATTATGGACTGCCGCACAGCATCAGTTGCCGATCCTGTTTGTCATTCCGGAAAACGGCCAGTACGGTATTCTGAAATCATTTGCCGTGCTGGAAGACACGCCGGGTGTGCTGGGGCTGGATATTCCGGGACTGGATATTGCTGCGCTTGCCACCGGTTATGGCTGTACGGCGGTCAGGGCAACAACCGAAAATGACGTGATCGCAGCCTGCAAAGCCGCACTGCAACGTAAAGGACCGACCGTACTTGCTGTGCCGATCCGGCCGTCGGTACCGCCGCTGATGTGACAGCAGTATCAATCATTTGATTGTTTACCGGTAATAATACGGGAAGCAGCCTGAACGGCTCTCTGTGCGGAACAGAGTGCCGTTTTGTCAGCGGATTAACATTTGTGGTCACAAGGCAGTTGAATAAGGTGTTACACAACGATAACATTGAGTTGCATTCTCATTACCGGAAGACCAGAAACTCATGCCGTTCACCCGTATACTGCTGCTGTTATCAGGCTGGATTGCCGTCATACTGGCAACCCTGGGTGTCGTGCTGCCGGTATTGCCGACAACGCCGTTTCTGTTGCTGGCGGCATGGTGTTTTTCCCGCTCATCTCCCCGGTTCCATCACTGGTTGCTGTACCGTTCCTGGTTCGGCGGGTATATCCGTCACTGGCAGACACACAAAGGCCTGCCGCGTAAAGCAAAACGGCGGGCGGTGGTGGTCATTCTGCTGACGTTCGCGGTATCACTCTGGCTGGTGAAACTGATTTATATCCGCCTGTTGCTGCTGTGTATTCTGGTCTGGCTGCTGATTTTTATGCTGCGCCTGCCGGAAACAGAGGAAATGACGCCGGAGAATCCCCCGGCGCCGGAGGATAAATCCCCGGATTAATCGTTTTCCGGTAATTTAACATACTGCTGATAAACAGAGTCAAGGTTCGCCAGTAACCATGTTTTCCCGGCAATATCCTGCGTCTCCAGTACCCGCGCCAGTGTCTCCGGGGTATACAGCTGCTCTGCTTCATAAGAGAGCGGCCAGTAGCTGATATGCCAGGGTTCATAGGCCACTCCGCCGGTCTGACGCTGTGTGAACGGCAGATAAAAATCAAACTGTGCCATATTGTCCGCCAGCCAGGCGGAAAGGGCGGCAAAATAGCCGCCTTCTTCATACTCCCAAGGCTCGAGCTGAAGGGCGGTGTCAGCAGGCAGACGGAACGGATCGTAATAATCGACCTCGGTTCCCCAGTGATGACGGCTGGCCCCCGGAATGGCAGACCAGCGCAGAATCGCCTGACAGCGTTCTGCCTCTGACAGTCCGGAGACATCCAGCGGACGGTTTTCAGCATCATTAACAGTGCGGATACCCGCAAATTTTTCATTCCAGATAATCTGCTGGCGGGAAAAATCCCGGAAAGAACTGGCGGGCATCAGTTTAAACCCGGCGGTTGCTGCCGCTTTCTGCATGGCGAGGAACGCTTTGGTGGCATTAAATTGCAGATGATGATTACCGGCAAAATTAATGACATGATCACGGGTTTGCCCGGTCAGCATTTCAAACGTCATCATAGCAGGATCTGCTCCATAATCCGTTGATAGATACGGCTGAGTTGTTGCAAATCAGCCGCACTGACGCATTCATTCACTTTATGAATAGTGGCGTTGATTGGCCCCAGCTCTACAACCTGTGTGCCCATCCGCGCAATAAAGCGCCCGTCAGAGGTTCCGCCGCCGGTGGAGAGTTCCGGCGTCAGATTACAGTACTGGCCGATGGCATGACTGACGGCATCTGTCAGCGGACCTTCCGGTGTCAGGAACGGGTGACCGGATAATGACCAGGTAATCGTGTGTTTAAGCTGGTGTTTTTCCAGCAATGCCGCAATCCGGGCTTGCAGTGACTCAGCGGTGGATTCGGTGCTGAAGCGGAAATTGAACTGAATAAACAGATCACCGGGAATGATGTTGTTACTGCCGGTACCGGCACGGATATTAGCTATCTGCATGCTGGTCGGCGGGAAGAACTGATTGCCGCTGTCCCAGTGCTCAGCCACCAGATCCTGTATAAACGGTGCGGCGCGGTGAACCGGGTTATCGGCCAGATGCGGATACGCCACATGGCCCTGGGTGCCGTGAATAGTCAGATTGGCGGTAACGGAGCCCCGGCGGCCATTTTTAATCATATCCCCTAATTGTGATTGACTTGATGGCTCACCGACCAGGCAATATTCCACCTTTTCATGGCGTGCCATCAGGGTTTCCACCACTTTTACCGTACCGTTGACGGCTGAAGCTTCTTCATCAGAGGTGATCAGAAAAGCAAGGCGGCCGGGATAGTCCGGATAACGTTCAGTAAAACGTTCGGCAGCGACAATCATTGCTGCCAGTGAGCCTTTCATATCGGCGGCTCCGCGCCCGTACAGCATGCCGTCAATCAGCGCCGGTTCAAACGGCGGGGTGCGCCAGTGGCTGAGGTCACCCGGCGGTACCACATCGGTGTGACCGGCAAAGGCGAGGGTGGTACCGTTACCGCCACGGTATGCCCAGAAATTTTGTGTATCACCGAATGGCATCGGTTCGACGGTAAAACCGGCGGCGATAAGACGTTCGGTCATCAGCGCCTGACAACCGCTATCGTCCGGGCTGACGGATTCCCGGCTGATAAGCTGTTTTGCCAGATCTGTTACAGGACAATGCATGGTGTTTCCTTTGTATCAGGCAGGGAGGCTGAAGAACTGCTGATAATCATCAGCTTTAAAACCAAGGTGATAACGGCCGTCCGGAGAGACGAGTACCGGGCGTTTGATAAGCGCCGGTTTTTCTGACATCAGGCGGACTGCGGACTGCTCATCCGTTACCGCGTCCTGCTCAGCTTTATCCAGCTGACGCCAGGTGGTTCCGCGTTTGTTGAGCAGCAGCGTCCAGTCAATATGACGGGCAAACTCACTCAGAAGTTCCGTATCCGCGCCATCCTGACGGTAGTCATGAAACACATAAGCTATCTGATGGCTGTCCAGCCACGCACGGGCTTTTTTCATCGTGTCGCAGTTTTTGATCCCGAAAATCCGGCAGACGGAGGTTGTATTTTTCATCATTTATCCTTTGTCGTGAACACGAAAAATAGCATAATGCGGGAATTTGATGCAGTTATCCAGAATCTTACGTGCAGAGAGTATTCGATAAATGCAAAAAAGTGGGGTAGCATTACGCCATAACCATGACAAAAACATCCGGAAGATGTTGAGACAGGATCGATGAAAGAGTACTTAGCCGGAAGCACGCTGTTATTTGCCAGCTTTACCCTTGCGGGACAAACGGACGTGTATCTTAATGAACTTCAGCTCAAATTTACCGAAAACAGTGAACTGTGCCTGGATGAACACAAATGGCCGCAGTTCAGCTCAAGTCAGTCAGAACCATGGATGATTTCACGGCTGAATGCGCTGGCTTCCGTCGGTTTTATCCGTGCGACCATCAAATCGTCCGGCGTGGAATACCAACTGACAGAAAAAGGGCAGGAAGCCTGGCTGCCGCATGAGGATTTTTGTTACGGCGCTCTGCGTATCAGTAAAATCAAAGCGATTGAACCGCAGAGCGACGGGATCAGCACCGTGTATTTTTATTATGGTGTGACCGGTATGCCGGAGTGGGCGCGTGATAAAAATATCCGCTACGCCTACAGCGAGGTGGATACGATTCTCCGTGGTATGAATAAAGAAGTCATCCAGGTTGATGTCCGTGAAAATCCGGACGGTACGCTGGAACTGCTCAATTACCCGACACCTGCGAGTATCGACGAAGAAAGCGAATAACCCCCGGACAGCTATCCCGGGGATCACTCTCAGCGGGGCAGCCGGTATTTCAGGTAGAGCAGGCTGGCCGCAAGTCGCGTGGACACATTCAGTTTTTTCAGAATATTGCGGATATGCACCTTTACTGTCTCTTCCGAAATAAACAGCGCCCGAGCAATCTCCTTGTTTTTCATCCCGCAGGCCAGCTCTTTGAGCACATCAGCTTCCCGTTGTGTCAGATAACTGACCGGATCGTGATAGTGTTCACGTTCCTGTAAAATTTTATAAATGGCCTCACTGAAAATCTTTTTTCCTTTAAAGGCATTTTTAATCTGACTTAATAAATAATCAACATCGCAATTCTTTAGTAAATAACCATCAGCTCCGGCATCAATAGCGGCATATATATCATTTCGTTCCCGGGATTGTGAAAACACCAGGATATAGCTGGATATTTTCTTGTGACGTAATTTTTTGATGAAATCAATACCGGAAAAAGCACGGATATTAATATCTAATATAATCATTCTGGGGGTATGCTGATGGATATGACTGAACAAGCCATTGTTGTCAGTGAATTCCGGCATAATGGTTAACGCATAATCCGGCTGTAAAAGCATTTTAAAACCATAGCGTAACAACGGATGGTCATCAATAACCATAATCGTGTGATGGGGCATAGAGTTCTCCCTTGCCGGGTAGGTGGTATAAGATAGTTTTAATTGAAATAATTTAATTTATGCATTAATTATTAAAACAAAAAATATATACTGCTCGCCAAGACAGTTAATTTTTACGCAAAAGTGTTATATGTGCAAATAACAAAGTATTTAAAAATAATAATATCCCTAATAACATAAAGCATATTATAGGGGGCGGATTAGCGGTTTAAGACAGGAGGATATAATTGGCGGTATAACGGGATAAGGTCACTATAATCAGTTAACCAATAAGCGATATGTTGTTTTTTTCAACAGGTTCTGCACATTAACTACATGAATATTAGACTTTTTTCACTATTCCGCTATTTATCAGTATACTGTTTATGTAGCGCTGAATAATGTGGCCGGCGGCTGATCTTATGCCGCTGACCCGCCCTGACCCTGTTATTAATGCCTGTAAAGGATCCTGAAATGGACGAACAATTAAAACAAAGTGCTCTTGAGTTTCATCAGTTTCCGTCTCCCGGTAAAATTACCGTCACCCCGACCAAACCGCTGACAACCCAGCGTGACCTGGCACTGGCCTATTCGCCCGGTGTTGCGGCACCCTGCCTGGAAATTGCGGAAGATCCGCTGGCGGCTTACAAATATACCGCCAAAGGTAATCTGGTGGCGGTGATTTCCAACGGCAGTGCAGTGCTGGGCCTCGGTAATATCGGGGCACTGGCCGGTAAGCCGGTGATGGAAGGAAAAGGTGTCTTATTTAAAAAATTCTCCGGCGTGGATGTCTTTGATATTGAAGTCAATGAATCCGACCCGGACAAGCTGGTGGATATCATCGCTTCCCTGGAGCCGACATTCGGCGGCATCAACCTGGAAGATATCAAAGCACCGGAATGTTTCTATATTGAAAAGAAACTGCGCGAACGCATGAAAATTCCGGTCTTCCATGATGATCAGCACGGTACAGCGATTATCAGCACCGCTGCGGTACTCAACGGGCTGCGTATCGTCAATAAAGCGATCGGTGATGTCCGTCTGGTGGTCTCCGGTGCCGGGGCTGCATCTGTCGCCTGTATGAACCTGATGGTGCTGCTGGGACTGAAACGCGACAATATTATTGTCTGTGATTCCAAAGGGGTTATCTATAAAGGCCGCGAAGCCAATATGGCGGAAACCAAAGCGGCGTATGCCATTGATGATAACGGCATGCGCACCCTGGCAGATGCTATGCCGGGTGCGGATATTTTCCTCGGTTGTTCCGGTCCCGGCGTGCTGACGCCGGAAATGGTCAAAGGCATGGCGCGTGATCCGCTGATTCTGGCGCTGGCGAACCCGGAACCGGAAATCCTGCCGCCGCTGGCACTGGCAGTGCGTCCGGACGCTATTATCTGCACCGGACGTTCGGATTACCCGAACCAGGTAAATAATGTGCTTTGCTTCCCGTTCATTTTCCGCGGTGCACTGGATGTCGGCGCAACGGCAATTAATGAAGAGATGAAACTGGCGTGTGTGAAAGCGATTGCTGACCTGGCGCTGGCTGAGCAGAGTGAGCAGGTGGCCTCCGCATACGGCGGACAGGAGTTATCATTCGGCCGCGAATATATTATCCCGAAACCGTTCGATCCGCGTCTTATCCTGAAAATTGCCCCGGCGGTAGCCAAAGCGGCGATGGAAACCGGGGTAGCGACACGCCCGATTGAGGATTTCAGTGTTTATCTGGAACATCTCAATGAATTTGTCTACAAAACCACACTGTTTATGAAGCCGATTTTCTCCATGGCACGCAAAGATCGCAAACGTATTGTACTGGCTGAAGGGGAAGAGCCGCGTATATTGCATGCGACACAGGAACTGGTCAGCATGGGACTCGCGTATCCGATCCTGATTGGTCGTCCGGATGTGATTGAAATGCGGATCAAGAAACTGGGACTGCAAATAGTGCCGGGGCAGGATTTTGAAATCGTAAATAATGAAAGTGACCCGCGTTTTGCCGAGTACTGGCAGGAATATTATCAGCGGATGAAACGCAAAGGCGTGACGCAGGAACAGGCCCGCCGTGCCATTATCACTAACCCGACCAGCATCGGTGCCATTATGGTGCATCGTGGTGAAGCGGATGGCATGATCTGCGGGATAGTCGGGGATTATCACGAACACTACCGGATTGTGGAAAATGTATTTGGTTTCCATGAGGGGGTGCATACCGCCGGGGCAATGAATGCCCTCAGTCTGCCGACGGGAAATACCTTTATCGCGGATACTTATGTGCATGATGATCCGACAGCAGAGCAACTGGCTGAAATCACCCTGATGGCCGCCGCCGCGGTACGCCGGTTTGGTATTGAGCCGAAAGTGGCGCTGCTGTCGCGTTCCAGCTTCGGTTCATGTCCGTCACCGTCAGCCGAGAAAATGCGCGATACGCTGGCACTGATCCGTGAGCGGGAACCGTCACTGGAAATTGACGGGGAAATGCACGGCGACGCAGCACTGGTGGACGCTATCCGCCGTGATCTGATGCCGGACAGCCCGCTGAAAGGTGCGGCAAACCTGCTGATTATGCCGAACGGGGAAGCTGCACGCATCAGTTATAACCTGCTGCGTGTAACCACTTCTGAGGGGGTGACAGTAGGGCCGGTACTGATGGGGATTAATAAACCGGTACATATTCTGACCTCTATCTCCTCTGTGCGGCGTATTGTCAATATGGTCGCGCTGGCAGCTGTGGAAGCGCAGACTCAGCCACTGTAACACGAAGCAGTAAATCAGACGCCCCGGCAACGGGGCGTTATACAGGAAACGTATGCTGAAGATTGAAAAAGTGGATCATATCGCGGTGATTGCCTCTGATCTCAACGCCAGTCTGGCATTTTATTGTGATGTGCTGGGACTGACGGTGCTCAGTGAGCACTACCGTGCGGAACGGGATTCTTACAAGGTGGATCTGGCGCTGAACGGGGAATATCTGCTGGAACTCTTTACCTTTCCGGCAAGCCCGGCGCGGGTGACACAACCGGAAGCCTGCGGGCTGCGTCATCTGGCATTTTCGGTCCGCGATTTGAGGGCATGGGAAGCGCATCTGCAAAAAGCGGGTGTTCGTTGTGACAGCATCCGCACTGATGAATATACCGGTAAATCCTTTTTCTTCTGTTTTGATCCTGACAATCTGCCGGTGGAGTTTTACACCCGCTGACGGATAAAAAAAAGCCAGCACGATGGCTGGCTGAGAAACTTCGAAATACTGGAAGCAATGTGAGCAATGTCGTTTGCCAATACCTTAGTAATTTACTCAGGTATCGACAACGAGAATGATAATTTTTCCCATTTAAAAAGTAAAGTGTTTTTTTGATAAAATATGATGATTATCTGCACTGCGAACCGGATCGCACAAAACAGCAAAAAAATGACTTATTAAAATTAAGTGTAAAGTTGTTTAATAATCAAAGTTATTACGTTAACAAGCCTTGAAATATGGCAAAATATCCCTATTTTTGAAGCATATGATGAGCACACTCTTTAAAGGATCGTACTGATATGATGCGAATTGCATTATTTTTACTCACAAACCTGGCTGTCATGGTCGTTTTCGGCATTATTCTGTCGCTGACCGGCGTTCAGAGTCAAAGTGTGACCGGACTAATGATTATGGCAGGGTTATTTGGCTTCGGTGGCGCATTTGTGTCTCTGCTGATGTCAAAATGGATGGCGCTGCGCTCTGTCGGCGGGCAGGTCATTACGAACCCGTCCACACAAACCGAACGCTGGCTGGTGGAAACAGTACGCCGTCAGGCACAGCAGGCGGGTATCGGTATGCCGGAAGTGGCGATTTACCATGCGCCGGATATTAACGCCTTTGCAACCGGTGCCCGCCGTGATGCATCGCTGGTGGCCGTCAGTACCGGATTACTGGAAAATATGAGCCGCGACGAGGCGGAGGCGGTTATCGCCCATGAAATCAGCCATATCGCGAATGGTGACATGGTGACCATGACGCTGTTACAGGGCGTGGTAAACACCTTTGTTATCTTTATTTCCCGCATCCTGGCACAACTGGCGGCCGGTTTTATGTCAAACAACAATGACGAAAACGCCGGCAGCCAGGGCAACCCGATGATTTATTTTGCGGTATCTATGGTACTGGAAATTGTCTTCGGTATTCTGGCCAGCATTATCACCATGTGGTTCTCCCGCCGCCGTGAGTTTTATGCGGATGCCGGTTCGGCAAATCTGGTCGGGCGCGAGAAAATGATCGCTGCACTGCAACGCCTGAAAACCAGTTACGAACCGCAGGAAGAGGGCAGTATGATGGCGTTTTGCATCAACGGCCGTAATAAATCATTCAGCGAGCTGTTTTTATCCCATCCGCCGCTGGATAAGCGTATTGAAGCACTGCGCAGCGGTCAGTTCCTGAATTAATCAGTTCCGGATAATAAAAAGGCTGTAACGCTCTGCGTTGCAGCCTTTTTTTATGCCTGTTTGCATAACATCTGCGATGTACATAAAAAAATCCCGTATTCACTGACTGAATACGGGATTTTCTGTTATCTGACGATAATCAGCGGCGGGATATTACCCCTGCTGTAAATCTTCGTCGTTATCATTATCGAACAGTGTTTTATCTGTCTGCCCCAGGATCTGACTGGTAACTGTACCTGCGGTCATGGAACCACTGACGTTCAGCGCGGTACGGCCCATATCAATCAGCGGCTCGACAGAGATCAGCAGGGCGACCAGGGTGACCGGCAGACCCATCGCAGGCAGGACGATCAGTGCTGCGAAAGTCGCACCACCGCCGACACCGGCAACACCGGCAGAGCTGACTGTCACAATACCGACCAGTGTGGCAATCCACAGCGGGTCAAACGGGTTGATACCGGCGATAGGTGCAACCATCACCGCCAGCATTGCCGGGTAAATCCCCGCACAGCCGTTCTGACCGATAGTGGTACCAAAGGAGGCGGCGAACCCGGCGATGGAGTCAGGAATACCGATACGACGGGTTTGCGCTTCCACACTCAGCGGAATACTGGCCGCACTTGAACGGCTGGTAAAGGCGAAGGTCAGTACCGGCGCGATTTTACGGAAGAAACGCAGCGGATTGATACCGGCAATACCAACAATCAGGCCGTGAACCACAAACATCAGCAGGATAGCGATATAAGAGGCAACCACAAAAGTGCCTAATTTAATGATGTCCTGAATATTTGAACCGGCAACGACTTTGGTCATCAGTGCAAATACACCGTACGGGGTAAAGCGCATGACCAGACGTACCAGTTTCATCACCCATGCCTGGAGGATATCAATTGCCCCGAGCACTTTGGCACCGCGCTCTTCGTTGTCTTTGATCAGCTGAAGTGCGGCAACACCCATAAAGGCGGCAAAAATCACCACGCTGATAATCGAGGTCGGATTAGCACCGGTCAGGTCAGCAAACGGGTTTTTCGGAATAAAGGACAGAATAAGCTGCGGCACGGTCAGATCAGAGACTTTGCCGGCATACTGCGATTCCAGCTGGGTCAGGCGCGCTGTTTCTTTCACACCCTGAACCAGCCCGTCTGCGGTCAGACCGAAAGCGAGTGTGACCAGAATACCGATCAATGCAGCAATCGCCGTGGTGATCAGCAGGGTGCCGATAGTCAGTACGCTGATTTTACCCAGGGAGGATGCCTGATGCAGGCGGGCAACCGCGCTGAGGATAGAGGCGAACACCAGCGGCATGATGACCATCTGCAACAGCTTCACGTAGCCGTTACCGACGATATCAAACCATGGCAGTGCCTGTTTTACGGCATCATGTTCTGTCCCGTAGAATGCATTCAGCCCGAGGCCGAACAGAACACCGATCACCAGACCGGTGAGTACCTTTTTGGAAAGGCTCCAGTTTTTATTGCTGCAGAGCTTCATCAGCATCAGCAGCAGAATAACGAATATGGCGAGATTGCTGATTAATGGAAAGTTCATCCCGGTCTCCGATACCTGTTGGTATGTTGTTATAGTGTGTTGATTACATCGCATACAGTTGTGCAAATGCAGGAACTGTAAAAGATTCGTTATAGATTAACAGGAGTTTTCCGCATCACTTATAACGAATCTGAATTATTTATAGCTATATTGTAGATCACAGGGAATGATTTGACATGAATAGTCACTAAACAGACTATTTTCTATAGCGGGCGGTTATATAAAATCAGTTTCTTATAGCACAGCGTTTATCTGCGCCAGCACCAGCTCCCGCACATGAGCCCACCAGGTTTCCCAGTGTGCGGGCAAATAAAATGAGGCCAGCAGTACAATCAGCGCCACACTGCGCTCTGCCCGTTTATTGCCGCTGCTGCCCAGCAACGGAATACAAAAACGCCAGCGCACCGGCCATAACAGCGGAATACCGGCTGTCGTCAGCATATCGCCCGCCAGATGACTCAGATACCCGACAATGACTGCCTGGTAAAAATCGGCCGGAACAGACCAGCTGACCGGCAGTTGTGTGCGGAATAAAATAACACCGGTCAGAATAGCCAGCAGGCTGTGAGTAAAACCCCGGTGACCGCACAGGCGGGAAACCGGCACAGAAATAAAACGAACCCACTGACCCAGCATGGACTTCGGGTGATCGATATCCGGCAGCAGTGCTCCGGCCAGGGCGCCGGGGATCAGGTGCAGCCAGTCCCCCTGACTGATATCAGGCGAAATCTGAAGCTGATGAACCATCACTACAGAAGCGACAGAGAAAAGCAGGTGACCCTCAGCCGTCATGATACCAGGTAAATACTCAGGTGTTTATTTATACAGTGTTACAGTATAAAGTTTTTTATGTCGCCCGGCCAGAGGGTAAGAAAGAAAAAGGCTTATTTATTAATGGATAACTATGGAATATTTCACTAACGGAGCAGGGCGGGCAATTTCCCGCCACACTGTTATCAGAAAAACACCATCAGCAAAACGTTATCAGCAAAACGTTATCAGCGAACCATCGCAGCCGTCAGTTCATTGAGTGACGACAACCGGTAATCTGCCAGCGACCAGCGCGGATCTGCCGCCATTTCAGCAGCCGGTACCACAATGGAGCGCATCCGGGCCGCCTTACAGGCGATCATGCCGTTAACGGAGTCCTCCAGCGCAACGCACTGCACCGGCGGAACACCCAGCGCTTCAGCTGCGTTCAGATAAACCTGCGGGTGCGGCTTGCTGTATGGCAGGTCACCGGCAGAAACTACCGCATCAAAATAATGGCGGATGTTAAACATTTCCAGGACAGATTCCAGCATGTAGAGCGGTGATGCGGACGCCAGAGCGATTTTCAGGCCCTGTGACTGGCACAGAGAGAGCGCATGTTCCACGCCCGGCAGAAGCGGACGCTCTTTTTCCACCATCGCGATAGTGGAATCAATAATCCGCTGAGTGACATCCTGTTTTGACGGTGTCTGCCACGGTGAGACGTGATACCACAACTCCACGACCTGATCGATACGCAGACCCAGCATATCGGGCAGTTTATCCCGCAGTGACATATCCAGGCCGATGTCGCTGAAAACCTGATTTTCACTCTGAAGCCAGAACGGCTCAGAATCAATCAGTAAACCATCCATATCAAAAATAGCGGCCTGTACCGGTAAGGTGTGGGACATAGTGTATGCTCCTGATATCCTGCAATGAATTAAAACATCCTCTGATTGTAACAAGCCGTGGCGGAGAGTTCATTAAGTGACTTAATAATTTACGGGGTAAAAAAGTCCGGAATAATGATAATGATCTTCTCCTGACTTCTGCGCTATGATTACTGAGAAAATATCAAATGAGGAAAGCGCATGACGCTGCAACAAGCCCGCTGGGTTGCTGTATTTAAACGGGTGGCAGGCTGGGTGGTTTTTATTCCGGCTCTGATCTCAACTATCGTTTCTTTACTGAAACTGGCTCATCAGCAGAGTACCGGCAGTGATAAAATTAATGCGGTTATCGGGGATTTTATTAATGTGGTGACGGAAATGATCCGTGTAAATACACCTTTTCTGAACACATTCTGGAACAACTCCCCCGTACCGGATAAATTACTCGGTTTTGAAGGTCATAATCTGAGTTTTTTACTGATTTATATCCTGATATTTGTCGGGCTGGCGCTGAGCGCTTCCGGTATCCGGATGTCCAGACAAGTCCGGTTTATTCGTGAGAATATCGAAGATCAGGTGATTATTGAGAATGCCAGAGAGAGCGGAAAAACGCCTGCGGATTTAATCGCCAAAATTCGCATCCCGAATCACACCATTTTCCGGCAAATTTTTGTGCTGTATGTGCTGCCGGTATTTATCGGCGCCATTGCGTGGTTCTTAATTAAATTTCTGAACTGGTAAACAGAGTTATCTGAAAAAATACCCCGCAGGATCGCTGACGGGGTATTTTTTTATCCGGAAAACGGGGTTATCCCGCGAGAATATCGTCAATAATAGCCTGAGCGCTCTGGTAATAACGGTCACCGAATAAGTGACTGCGATGAAGCTGGTAATAGAGCTGATACAGCGGCTGGCGCTCTAAGAAACCACTCTCCAGAGGCCAGACCTGCTGATAGCCGTCGAGGATCTGCATCGGCAGTTCAGGGAAAAACGAGAGCATTGCCAGATCACACTCACGATCACCCCAGTAACAGGCGGGGTCAAATGCGACAGTTCTTCCGTCAGCGACAGCCGCACAGTTTGATGGCCACAAATCACCATGGAGCAGAGAAGGTTGCGGCTGGTGGTTTGCCAGTTTTTGCTGCACACGCTGAATAATGTTGTCGATATCGCCGAAGATAATGCCTTTTTCTTTCGCCAGCTGTAATTGCCAGCCAATCCGTTTTTCGGCAAAGAAAGAGGCCCATTTTTTATCCCAGGCATTCGGCTGCGGATTAGTACCCAGCAGGTTATCTTCATCGAAACCATAGCGGGGCTGTTCATGCCACTGGTGCAGACGCGCCAGCTGCTGCCCGAACATATACGCGGAATGGGAATCAAAAGGTTTCAGCGGCAGATATTCCATAATCAGAAAGCTGACATCTTTTGCCGACCCGACGCCATATACAGCGGGAGTTGTCAGTGTGCTGCTGCGGCTGAGAGCATCAAGCTGTTCGGCCTCAGTTTTGAATACCTGCAACATGTCACGCCGGTTGTATTTGATGAAAACCGGGTGATCGCCGTAACGGGCACTCCGGGAAAAGTGAATTTCACCGCCATTGAGCTGTTTCTTGTCAGAGAACGAGTGTTCGCCGAAATGTTCACTGAGTATACGTCCTGCTGCCTGCCACATGAGCCACCCCACTAAGCCGTCTATCAGTCAGTCTATCTTACCGCCGGAAAATAAAAGAAAAAAGCGGACATCTCACACAAATTACACAGTAACCGCAGGGAAATACAGAAAAGGACAAAAACAGAGGGTTGTTTCGGAAGAGTCCGGATGCGGGGGATATTCCGGTAACAGAATATCCCCCGTTATGCAGAGGGTCAGGCAACCTGTCTGCGGCGTTTCAGCGCGGATAACCGTAACTGGTTGTAAATCAGTGCCAGCACAAAATAGAGTGCCTGCACCAGTACAATACAGGCACCGGTAGCTCCGTCAATATGGAAGCTGACAACCGTACCGATATAACTCGAACTGACAGAAACCAGAATTGCCACCAGAATCATTTTGCCGAAACTGCGGCACAGCAGAAAGGCGATGATACCCGGCGAGATAAGCATGGCAATCACCAGAATGATCCCGACGGCCTGCAGAGAGGCAACGATAGTCAGCGCCAGCAGTGACAGCAGCCCGTAATGCAGCAGACGAACCGGCAGGCCGATAACCCGTGCCTGGTTGGGGTCAAAGCAGTACAGCATGAAATCTTTATATTTCACCATCAGTACAACCATCGTCAGCCCGGCGATAATCAGGGTCTGGCGCAGTTCAGCCTGTGTGATCCCGAGGATATTACCGAACAGAATATGTGTCAGGTGCTGTTCGGTATCAATGCGGGTAAACAGTACCAGGCCAAGCGCAAACATACCGGAGAAGACAATACCCATGACGGTATCTTCTTTGATTCTGCTGTGTTCTTTCAGATAACCGGTGGCAAAGGCGCAGAAAAGCCCGGAAATAAAAGCACCGATAATCAGCGGAATGCCCATCACAAATGCCATTACTATGCCCGGCAGAACGGCATGAGAAATAGCATCCCCCATCAGCGACCAGCCTTTGAGCACCAGAAAGCAGGAGAGAACAGCACAAACCGCACCGGTCAGAATAGCGGCCAGCATGGCCCGCTGCATAAACGGGAAAGCAAACGGGTCAATAAACAATGAGGTCAGAAAATCACTCATGAGTTTGCCTCCTGACGCAGTTTTGCTGATTCCCGGCGGGCACGGCGGCGGGCGGACAACATGCCGTGTTTTGGCGCAAAGAAGAAAGCGATCAGGAAAATAATTGTCTGCAGGGTCACAATCATGCCGCCGGTGGCTCCGTTCAGAAAATAACTGATATAGGCACCGGCACTGCTGGTCACTGCCCCTAAAATAACAGCGATGATCAGCAGTTTTTTAAATTGATCCGTTAACAGATAGGCGGTAGCTCCGGGGGTGATGACCATCGCAATGACCAGAATCGCCCCGACAGTCTGAAGTGCCGCGACAGTACAGGCGCTCAGCAGGGTAAAGAAGATAATTTTCAGTGCCAGCGGATTCAGACCAATAGAGCGGGCATGCGTTTCATCGAAAAAGACCACCAGCAGATCTTTCCAGATAAACATCAGCACGAGGAAAGAAACAGCAATAATAATTTCCACCTGCAGCATGTCTTCATCCGCAATCCCGAGAATATTTCCCATGATGATGGTCTGTACATTCACAGAGGTCGGGTTCAGGGAGACGATCAGCAGACCGGCGGCAAAGAAAGTGGAAAAGATAAACCCGATCACAGCATCTTCCCGCAGCCTGGTCAGATGGCGGACAAACGTCATGGAAAGCGCGGCCAGCATACCGGTGAAAAATGCGCCGACAGAGTAAGGAAAACCGAGGGCGTAAGCCCCCGCGACACCCGGAACCACGGAGTGGGAGAGGGCATCCCCCATCAGCGACCAGCCTTTGAGCATCAGGTAAGCAGACAGAAAGGCACACACGGCACCGACAATGCCGCTCACCCAGATAGCTTTCACCATATAATTGTATTCAAACGGCTGGAGTAACAGCTCTGTCATGGCTGCTCGTCCTTACTGCCGGTTTTCACCGTCAGATTATCCTGATGACCGTAGAAGACAGCGGCGCGTTCGTCGTCGGTAATCACAGTCAGTGAACGCGGGTCGTCGTCGTCATGCAGGTCCGGACCGGACAGGTTGATATGACGCAGCACACCACCGAATGTTTTTTCCAGGTTTTTCTGCGTGAACGTGGTGGCGGTCGGGCCGCTGTCGAGCACAGTACGGTTTATCAGGATCACATGATCACAGAATTCAGGGACGCTGCCGAGGTTGTGGGTGGATACCAGCACCAGATGTCCCTCTTCACGCAGTGAACGCAGTAAATCAATAATGGCATTCTCTGTTTTGACATCCACTCCGGTAAACGGCTCATCCAGCAGCAGGACTTTTCCGTTTTGTGCGAGGGCGCGTGCCAGAAACACACGTTTTTTCTGTCCGCCGGAGAGTTCGCCTATCTGGCGGTGACCCAGACCGGTAAGGCCGACGCGTTCCAGAGCGTCGGCGACAGCTTTTTTATCCTCTTTGCCGGGAATTCGCAGAAAACCCATTTTGCCGTAACGGCCCATCATCACGACATCAGAGACCAGAACCGGGAAGTTCCAGTCCACTTCTTCTGTCTGCGGAACATAGGCAATCACATTTTTTTTCAGCGCGGCACGTACCGGTTCATCATTCAGTGTCACCCGCCCCTGTGTCGGTGTAACCAGCCCCATAATGGTTTTGAACAGGGTGGACTTACCGCTGCCGTTAATACCGACGAGCGCACAGATAGAACCGCCTTCTATGCTGAAGCTGGCATCAAAAATGGCGGTATGACCATTGTTATAGGTGACAGTGGCGTTATCGACAACCAGCTGTGGCTTGCTGAACTGATCACTCATTGATGAAATCCTTTGGCGATAGTATTTACAGTAGTATTGAGCAGATCAATATAGGTCGGAACCGGGCCGTCAGCGGCGGACAGGGAATCCACATACAGTACGCCGCCGTATTCTGCGCCGGTTTCTTTGGCAACCTGTTTCGCCGGTTTGTCAGAGATAGTACTTTCGCTGAATACAACCGGGATTTTATATTTACGAACGGTATCAATCATATGACGCACCTGCTGTGGTGTGCCTTGCTCTTCTGCGTTAATCGGCCACAGATAGACTTCCTGAAAACCGTAATCATTGGCCAGATAACTGAACGCACCCTCACTGGTTGCCAGCCAGCGCTGGTTTTCAGGGATATTGGCCAGACGGGCACGCAGCGGGGCATCAAGCGCTTTTATTTTTGCCGCATACGCAGCCGCGTTTTTATTATAGGTTTCCGCATTGGCCGGGTCATGTTTTACCAGTGCGGCACGAATATTTTCGATGTACATCAGGGCGTTGGTCGGGGACATCCAGGCATGCGGGTTCGGATTACCGTTATACGCACCGCCGCGGATAGAATTTGGTGTAATTCCCTCAGTAATGACAACCGCCGGGACATCCTGTAAATTTTCAAAGAAGCGTTCAAACCAGCGCTCCAGATTCAGACCGTTCCACAGAATCAGGTCAGCATCCTGTGCGCGCATGATGTCTTTCGGGGTCGGCTGGTAATCATGGATTTCCGCACCGGGTTTGGTGATTGATTCCACAACAGCAGCATCACCGGCCACGTTTTGCGCCATATCCTGAATGATGGTGAAAGTGGTAACGACTTTGAATTTTTTCTCTGCCGCAGCGGAATATCCGCTGACAGCACACAGTGTCAGCAGCAACACAGCATGCCGGAAGATCTGTGTCAGGGACGGAAAGGAAAACGTATTTTGTTTTTTGTTCATTTTATCAGCCAGCCTGGTTAAAGTGTGACAATCACTAAGGATATCGTTGATGATAATGATTATCAATATCATTTGTGCTTGTCAAGCACTTCCGTAATATCTTTATAACATTCAGTACGATCGATTCACACTATGCTATGAATCACATAAAATGTAAAAGTTAAGTAAACTCCTTTTGGTTTATGTGTGTTTTCAGTATTCTTAGCTTCGTCAGAATGCCGGATAAAGGGTAACAGTGTGAAAAAAACCGTTAGTGTGATTGCTTTAGCATTATTGTTGGCGGGCTGCTCAGGAAGCAGCGAACAAAACCGCACCAATTACGGCTCCGGCGGCTGGATAACACCGCCATCTTCCGGCATTACTGATTCTTCCGTTTATCCGGTAAAGGGCAGTGGTGTCTATCCTGCAACCCCGTTTGATCAGTTTATCCGTCAGGCATCTAACCGCTATGAGGTCGACGAAACACTGATCCGTGCCATTATTGAGGTTGAATCCTCTTACCGGCCTGAAGTTATCAGTAAATCCAATGCCGTTGGCCTGATGCAGATTAAAGCCTCTACGGCCGGACGTGATGCTTATCGTGTAAAAGGCCGTAACGGCGAACCGAGCACCCGCGATTTACTGGACCCGCAAACCAACATCGATATCGGCACAACCTATATCCGGATTATCCGTGACCAGCATCTGGCCGGCATTACCGACCCGCAAACGCTCAATTACGCAACGATTGTCTCCTACGTTAACGGTGCCGGAGCTTTACTGCGCACGTTTGATAACAACCGTGCACTGGCGATTGAGAAAATCAATGCGCTGTCAGCCGATGAATTTTATGAGCATGTACAGAGTAAACACCCTGCATCACAGGCTCCGCGTTATCTGTGGAAAGTGAAAAATGCTTACCGCGCCCTGGCGATGGCTGACTGATCTTCTGACTTCCCCTTCATAAATACCGCCTCCGTTGCAGATGCTGCGCCGCAGTGTGAATCTGCAACGGAAGCGTCCTGCTGAGTTTCCCCTGCAATAAATCCGGTCTGCTGTTTCTGTATCACGCGCCTGCTCCCTGTGAATAAAAAGCATACGATTTACGCCGGTAATAATGAAGAAAAGAATGAGAGGGCATGGGGAATTGCGTGTTATGCGGAATAATGAAAAAAAAAGCCCTGATTCAGGATCAGGGCAATAAAAATACCAAAAGTTCACTTATCTCTACTACGGCCGGAGTATAACGGACAATATTTTACAATTGGTGAATTAAGAATGATAAATTGTATCAATGTTTTACCTGATCGTTCCGCAAAATGAATGATTGTGCCGGGCAAAAGAGCGTGGTGAATTTTAAAAATGAACTGAAGTCATTTGACTCATTGGCGGAAGATAATCCGGTTCTTCCCTGAAAGCGGGCGGCGGCAGATTTTAACAACGGTATTCTGCCGTACAGAAAATAATTTAAAATCTGCCGCAGATGCTGTTTTAAAAAGGAAATGTTCACAATTTCTGCATTCTTTGTGACACCGCACACTTTTTCAGATACCTGGTCACATAAACCTATTAATCCTTATTTGCTGTGCTAGTATGGATTTCGAGTTCCGGCAAGGGCGCCCGGCAGATTATTATCCGCAGGTGTGACCCGGCTTGCAATGTACGCAAGAAATTGCCGGTAACGTACTGAAAATCAAATAAATGAGATTTCTATATGTGATCTTACGTATGGGTCACCACTGTAGATAAGGATTTAAAAATGCCTGTAATTACTCTTCCTGACGGCAGTCAGCGCCAGTTTAACCATCCTGTTTCTGTCCTTGATGTTGCGAATGATATCGGTGCCGGTCTGGCGAAAGCCTGCATCGCCGGTCGTGTTAACGGTACGCTGGTCGATGCCTGCGATATGATCGAACACGATGCCACGTTAGCCATTATCACCGCCAAAGACGAGGAAGGTCTGGAAATCATCCGCCACTCCTGTGCTCACCTGTTAGGTCATGCTATCAAACAATTATGGCCGAACACCCGCATGGCGATTGGTCCGGTCATCGATAACGGTTTCTATTATGACGTTGACCTCGATGAGTCTCTGACCCAGGAAGACCTGGAGAAACTCGAACAGCGGATGACGGAACTCGCCAAAAAAGATTATGACGTGGTGAAAAAACGCGTCACATGGAGCGAGGCCCGCGAGACGTTCGTTTCCCGTGGTGAAGATTACAAGGTTGAAATTCTGGACGAGAATATCGGTCAGGATGAGCATCCTGCACTGTATTTCCATGAAGAATATATCGATATGTGCCGTGGTCCGCACGTACCGAATATGCGTTTCTGCCATAGCTTCAAATTACAGAAAGTGGCCGGTGCCTACTGGCGCGGCGACAGCGAAAACAAAATGCTGCAACGCATTTACGGTACCGCGTGGGGCGATAAGAAGCAGTTAGCTGCCTATCTCCAGCGCCTGGAAGAAGCCGCAAAACGCGATCACCGTAAAATCGGTAAGCAGCTTGACCTGTATCATATGCAGGAAGAAGCGCCGGGTATGGCGTTCTGGCATAACGACGGCTGGACAATTTTCCGTGAACTGGAAGTGTTCGTCCGTGTGAAACTGAAAGAGTACGATTACCAGGAAGTAAAAGGTCCGTTTATGATGGACCGCGTTCTGTGGGAAAAAACAGGACACTGGGAAAACTACAAAGAGCATATGTTCACAACGTCTTCTGAAAACCGTGAATATTGCATTAAGCCGATGAACTGTCCGGGTCATATCCAGATCTTCAATCAGGGTCTGCGTTCTTACCGTGATCTGCCGCTGCGTATGGCAGAGTTCGGCAGCTGCCACCGTAACGAATCTTCCGGTGCACTGCATGGTCTGATGCGTGTCCGCGGCTTTACTCAGGATGATGCGCATATCTTCTGTACAGAAGAGCAGGTGATGGACGAAGTCAGCGCCTGTATCCGTATGGTCTATGACATGTACTCCACTTTCGGCTTTAAAAAGATTGTGGTTAAGCTGTCTACCCGTCCGGAAAAACGCATCGGTTCTGATGTCCAGTGGGATAAAGCCGAAGCTGACCTGGCAAGCGCACTGAAAGAAAACAACATTGAATTCGAATATCTGCCGGGCGAAGGTGCCTTCTACGGGCCGAAAATTGAATTTACTTTGTATGATTGTTTGGATCGTGCATGGCAATGTGGTACAGTGCAGCTCGATTTCTCTCTGCCGGCTCGTCTGGGTGCAACTTACGTTGCCGAAAACAATGAACGCGTTACCCCGGTGATGATTCACCGCGCGATTTTAGGCTCAATGGAGCGCTTCATTGGTATCCTGACTGAAGAAACTGCCGGTTTCTTCCCGACATGGTTAGCGCCTAACCAGGTAGTGGTAATGAATATCACTGATTCTCAGGCCGATTATGTTCAGAAAGTCGTCAAAGAACTGCAGGATGCCGGAATTCGTGCAAAAGCAGACTTGAGAAATGAGAAAATTGGCTTTAAAATTCGCGAACACACGCTACGTCGTGTTCCGTATATGCTGGTCTGCGGTGATAAAGAGATGGAAACAGGCGAGGTGTCTGTTCGTACCCGTCGCGGCAAGGATCTTGGCAGCATAAACGTGAGCGAATTTAAAGACGCACTGCTTGAAGAAATTCGCAGTCGCAGAATTGAAGAACAACCGGAGGAATAAGGTATTAAAGGCGGAAAAAGAATTCAAACAGCACGTCCGAACCGTATCAATGCGGAAATCCGTGTCAATGAAGTTCGTTTAACTGGTCTTGAAGGTGAACAGCTTGGTGTTGTGAGCCTGAAAGAAGCTCTTGAGAAAGCCGAGGAAGCCGGGGTTGATTTAGTTGAAATCAGCCCTAATGCCGAACCGCCCGTTTGCCGTATCATGGATTACGGCAAATTCCTCTACGAGAAAAGCAAATCGGCTAAAGAGCAGAAGAAGAAACAAAAAGTTATTCAGGTTAAGGAAATTAAATTCCGTCCTGGCACAGATGAAGGCGACTATCAGGTCAAACTACGCAACCTGATTCGTTTTCTTGAAGATGGCGATAAAGCCAAAATCACACTGCGGTTCCGTGGTCGTGAAATGGCGCACCAGCAGATTGGTATTGAAGTGCTTAACCGCATCAAAGAAGATCTGAGTGAATTAGCTTCCGTCGAATCCTTCCCGTCGAAGATCGAAGGTCGCCAGATGATCATGGTGCTCGCTCCTAAGAAGAAATAGTCCGGCAATCCAAGTAATAAATGCCGGGGGCAACCCCGGCTTTTATTCGCCGGATTAATTCGTTGTTTAACAATGCGAAGTGGAAATAAAAATGCCAAAGATTAAAACTGTACGTGGTGCAGCTAAGCGTTTCAAAAAAACCGCTAAAGGTGGTTTCAAACGTAAGCATGCTAACCTCCGTCATATCCTGACTAAAAAATCAACTAAGCGTAAACGTCATTTACGTCCGAAAGGTATGGTCTCCAAAGGGGATCTGGGTTTAGTTGTCGCTTGCCTGCCATACGCATAAGCAAGTTTTTTAGCAAAGTTTACGACTTTAGGAGATTAGTATGGCTCGTGTAAAACGTGGTGTCATTGCTCGCGCACGTCACAAAAAAATTCTGAAACAAGCGAAAGGTTACTACGGTGCCCGTTCGCGCGTTTATCGTGTTGCCTTCCAGGCAGTAATCAAAGCTGGTCAGTATGCTTACCGTGACCGTCGTCAGCGTAAGCGTCAGTTCCGTCAGCTGTGGATTGCACGTATCAACGCAGCAGCTCGTCAGAATGGTCTGTCTTACAGCCGTTTCATCAACGGTCTGAAAAAGGCATCCATCGAAATCGATCGTAAGATCTTAGCCGATATCGCTGTATTCGATAAAGCCGCATTTACTGCGCTGGTCGAAAAAGCAAAAGGCGCTCTGGCGTAATTGTTCAGACGGAAGAGGGAGCTTGCTCCCTCTTTTGCTGTCCGGCAGAAAAAATCTGCAGAATGAATAATTTGTCATTGTATATCCTTACGGTTTTCGCGTAATATGAATAAATACATCCTGTTAACTGACAAATAGTTGAGAAAATGAATAATATCGTTTCTTTCCGCTTCTTTTTTTACTTTAGCGCCTGAACTCAGGGGGCTTTGCGCGTAAAAAAGAAACGAAAAGTAACGCCGTAAGCCTCCAGTATGGAGGCTTTTTTGTTTCAGGGGTTTGCCGGAACGGGTGAGACAATCACGTCCGGCAGCACCGTCGTCATTCGTCATAATTGAAGACCACAGGGTCAGAGGAATAGGAAAACATGCCACATCTCGCTGAACTGGTTGCTCAGGCAAAAGCAGCCGTCGAAGAGGCAAAGGATGTTGCAGCGCTGGAATCGGTACG
Organism: Morganella sp. Je.2.23; assembly: GCF_051129855.1. Classification (NCBI taxonomy): domain Bacteria; kingdom Pseudomonadati; phylum Pseudomonadota; class Gammaproteobacteria; order Enterobacterales; family Morganellaceae; genus Morganella; species Morganella sp. Je.2.23. The sequence continues at coordinate 1,440,194 of NZ_JBCPSQ010000001.1, read as the reverse complement.
TGTTGAATACCTGGGTAAAAAAGGGCATTTAACCTTACAGATGCAATCGCTGCGGGATCTGCCGCCGGAAGATCGTCCTGCTGCGGGTGCAGTGATTAACGAAGCCAAACAAGAGGTTCAGACAGCACTGAATGCCCGTAAAGATTCCCTGGAATCTGCGGCTCTGAATGCCCGTCTGTCCGCTGAGCGGATTGATGTCTCGCTGCCGGGACGCCGCATGGAAAACGGCGGCCTGCATCCGGTTACCCGTACCATTGAGCGTATCGAAACCTTTTTCGGCGAACTGGGCTTTTCTGTTGAATCCGGCCCTGAAATTGAAGACGACTATCATAACTTTGATGCACTGAATATTCCGGCGCACCATCCGGCGCGTGCTGATCACGATACGTTCTGGTTTGATGCCAAACGTCTGCTGCGTACGCAGACCTCCGGTGTGCAGATCCGTACCATGAAAGATAAACAGCCGCCAATCCGCATTATTGCGCCGGGCCGCGTTTACCGTAATGACTACGACCAGACCCATACCCCGATGTTCCATCAGACAGAAGGCCTGATTGTGGATACTGATATCAGTTTCACCAATCTTAAAGGTACGCTGCATGATTTCCTGAATCATTTCTTTGAAGAAGAAGTGCAGGTGCGTTTCCGTCCGTCCTACTTCCCGTTCACTGAACCTTCTGCGGAAGTGGATGTGATGGGTAAAAACGGCAAATGGCTGGAAGTGCTGGGTTGCGGGATGGTTCACCCGAATGTGCTGCGCAATGTCGGCATTGACCCGGAAATTTACTCCGGTTTCGCCTTTGGTATGGGAATGGAGCGCCTGACTATGCTGCGCTACGGCGTGAGCGATTTACGCGCATTCTTCGAAAACGACCTTCGTTTCCTCAAGCAATTCAAATAAGGCGGGATACTCTCATGAAATTCAGTGAACTCTGGTTACGCGAATGGGTAAACCCGGCTGTCAGCAGCGACGCGTTATCTGATCAGATTACCATGGCCGGCCTGGAAGTGGACGGTACAGAAGCCGTTGCCGGTCAGTTTAACGGTGTGGTTATCGGTGAAGTGGTTGAGTGCGGACAGCACCCGAACGCCGATAAACTGCGGGTGACAAAAGTAAATACCGGCGGTGACCGCCTGCTTGATATCGTCTGCGGCGCGCCAAACTGCCGTCAGGGCCTGCGTGTGGCTGTTGCAACAGTTGGAGCGGTCTTACCGGGTGATTTCAAAATCAAAGCGGCCAAACTGCGCGGTGAGCCGTCTGAAGGGATGCTCTGCTCATTCTCCGAGCTGGGGATCAGTGCAGATCACAGCGGTATTATTGAATTACCGGCAGATGCGCCAATCGGTACTGATCTGCGCGAATACATGAAACTGGATGATACTGCTGTTGAAATCAGCATCACGCCAAACCGTGCGGATTGCCTGAGCATCCGAGGCGTGGCCCGTGATGTGGCTGTTATCAATAAAATGGATTATCAGGCACCGGATATGTCACCGGTTGCTGCTGTTCATCAGGAGACGTTCCCGATCCGCGTTGATGCGCCGCATGCGTGTCCGCGTTTTACCGGTCGTGTGATTAAAAACGTTGATGTGACAGCAAAAACGCCGCTGTGGATGGTGGAAAAACTGCGTCGCGGCGGTATCCGTTCTATCGACCCGGTCGTGGATATCACTAACTACGTTCTGCTGGAGCTGGGTCAGCCGCAGCATGCCTACGATCTGGATACCCTTGAGGGTGAACTGATTGTCCGTATGGCTGAGCAGGGTGAGAAACTGACGCTGTTGGACGGTAACGAAGTCACGCTGACTGACAACATTCTGGTGATTGCTGATCGCCGCGGCGCGCTGGGCATGGCCGGTATTTTCGGTGGTGAGCACTCCGGTGTGTCTGAAACCACCAAAAATATCCTGCTGGAAACGGCGTTCTTCAACCCGCTGGCTATCACCGGCCGTGCACGTCAGTATGGTCTGCATACCGATGCTTCACACCGTTTCGAACGTGGTGTTGACCCGAAATTACAGCGTATGGCCGCTGAACGTACCACGCGCCTGATTCTGGAAATCTGCGGTGGTGAGCCGGGCGAAATTATTGAAGTTGTTTCTGAGGCGGATTTACCAAAAACGGCAACTATCACGCTGACCCGTAACAAACTTGACCGTCTGATCGGTCACCATGTGGATGATGCACAGGTGACTGATATCCTGACCCGTCTGGGCTGCGATGTGAAAACCGCACAGGATCAGTGGCAGGTGACTGCACCGTCATGGCGTTTTGATATGGAAATCGAAGAAGATCTGGTGGAAGAAGTGGCCCGTATTTACGGCTACAACAATATCCCTGATGTTCCGCTGCGTGCTGACCTGATCATGACCTCCCGCCATGAAGCGCATCTGCCGCTTAAGCGCGTGAAAACACTGATGGTTGACCGTGGTTTCCAGGAAGCGATTACTTACAGCTTTGTCGATCCTAAGATTCAGGCTCTGCTGCACCCGGGTCAGGACGCGATTATTCTGCCGAACCCGATTTCTGCGGATATGTCAGCCATGCGTCTGTCATTACTGACCGGTCTGCTGAGTACTGTTGTATACAACCAGAACCGTCAGCAGAGCCGTGTCCGCCTGTTTGAATCCGGTTTACGCTTTGTTCCGGATGCTGCCGCAGACCTCGGGATCCGTCAGGAAACCATGCTGGCAGGCGTTATCGCCGGTAACCGTCATGAGGAACACTGGTCATCGGAAAAACAGGTCGTTGATTTTTATGATTTAAAAGGTGATCTGGAAGCCATTTTAGAATTGACTGGTAAATTAGATCGTGTATCGTTTAAAGCAACGACGAATCCGGCCCTCCATCCGGGACAAGGTGCTGAGATTTATCTGGAAGATGAGCATATTGGTTATATCGGTGTGGTTCATCCGGAACTGGAGAAAAAACTGGATCTCAACGGCCGTACGGTTGTCTTTGAAATCCGCTGGGACGCACTGACAAACCGTATTATTCCTGAAGCTGAAGCAATTTCACGCTTCCCTGCGAACCGCCGGGATATCGCCATCGTTGTGCCGGAAAACGTCGCTGCTGAAGACATTCTGAATGAATGTAAAAAAGTTGGCGTAAATCAGTTAGTTGGCATAAACTTATTTGACGTGTACTGTGGTAAGGGTGTTGCTGAGGGTTATAAGAGTCTGGCGATCAGTCTGACCTTACAGGATACAGAGCGTACACTTGAAGAAGATGAAATTGCAGCAACCGTAAACAAATGCGTTGCCGCGTTGCAACAGCGATTTAAAGCATCCTTGAGGGACTAAACCTATGGCGCTTACTAAAGCTGAAATGTCAGAAAATCTGTCGGAAAAACTGGACCTGAGCAAACGCGATGCGAAGGACCTGGTTGAACTGTTTTTTGAAGAGGTACGCCGTTCTCTTGAGAATGGTGAGCAGGTAAAATTATCCGGTTTCGGAAATTTTGATCTGCGGGACAAGAATCAGCGTCCGGGCCGTAACCCGAAAACGGGTGAAGATATTCCTATCACAGCCCGTCGTGTTGTCACTTTCCGCCCGGGGCAGAAGCTGAAAGCCAAGGTCGAAAAATCGACACCGAAAGAGTAAGACCTGAAACGACCTCGTATGAGGTCGTTTTCTTTTCTGTGGTTTGTCAGACATTAACGTCGTTCTGACTCAGGTATACTGCCTCCCGTCTTTAATAATGACAGGGATCTCATGCATATTCACAACCCCATCACAAAGCTGGTACAGACGCGGAAAAAGCGGGATGTACAGCGTATCATTTTTCTTTCCGTTACGTTACTTATCATGATCACTGTTGCACTCTGTGCCGGTGAGATGTGGATTTTACCGGACCAGTGGTTATCTGAAACCGCACAGCTGTTTGTCTGGGATCTGCGTTTTCCGCGTGTACTGGCCGTGATTGCGGTGGGGGCCGGGCTGGCGATGGCCGGTGCGGTGATGCAGGCTATTTTTGAAAACCCGCTGGCAGAACCCGGATTGCTCGGCGTGAGCAACGGCGCGGGGGTATTTGTTGTCTTTATTGTTCTGTTTTTCAAGGGCATGCCGCCACTGTGGGTGCTCGGGGGCGGGGCGGTGATCGGGGCGACACTGCTGACGCTGATTTTACTTTATTTTGCCCATTTCCGGCGGCTGAGTAACAGTCAGCTGTTACTGGTCGGGGTGGCGCTCGGGGTTATCTGCGGCGCATTTATGACCTGGATGGTGTATTTCAGCACCAGTCTGGATTTACGCCAGCTGATGTACTGGATGATGGGCAGTTTCTCCGGGGCTGACTGGCGGCTCAGTCCGCTGCTGGCGGCCATTGCGGTGGTGGCTGTGTGGCTGCTGTGGCAGGCACCGGTGCTTAATTATCTCGCGCTGGGAGAGGTGAATGCCCAGCAGCTCGGGGTATCAGCTCACCGCTGGCGTAATGTGTTTATTATCGCCGTCGGGTTACTGATCGGGCTGAGCGTGGCAGTGGCCGGGGCTATCAGTTTTATCGGGCTGATTATCCCGCATATGCTGAGGCTGATGGGAATTACTGATCACCGTACATTATTACCCGCCTGTGCGTTATTCGGCGCGGTCAGCCTGCTGCTGGCAGATCTATGCTCGCGGCTGATTTTATCGAATGCAGAAATTCCGATTGGTGTGGTGACCGCGACTATCGGTGCACCGGCCTTTATTTATCTGCTGACCAGGCATCACGGAGGACGGCGCTGATGGAAAAATGCTTACTCGATGTCAGTGCTGTCAGTGTTGGCCGCCGTTTGTCCTGTGAGGCACTGCAATTTTTTACCGGACAGCAGATTCACCTGCTGGGGCCGAACGGTTCCGGTAAGAGCACTCTGCTGGCGGCACTGGCGGATGCCGTGCGCTATGACGGGCAAATCTGCTATCGCGGCACAGATTTAAAAACGATCCCCAAACGGCAGCAGGCGCAGTTTCGTGCTTATCTGACGCAAACCACCGATGGTGTGCCGGTCATGACGGTTTTTCAGTATCTGCAACTCTATATGCCGGCAGTGCAGGAAAATACACAACTTATTTATCAGCTGTGCGGTGATTTTCAGCTGGAGCAGTTATTACCGCGCATGCTGACGCAATTATCCGGCGGCGAATGGCAGCGGGTGAAAATAGCGGCAATATTTCTGCAATTATGGAATACGGATGATTTATCCGGAAAATACCTGCTGCTGGATGAGCCGCGTAATCATCTGGATATTACCCAGCAGGCGATGCTGGATAAATGGATAGCCCGGTTTTGTGAGCAGCGCGGTACGATTATTACCAGCGGTCATGATTTAAACCACAGCTATCTGCACGCCGATGCGGTGGTGCTGCTTAAAGGTGGTCAGTTACTTGCGGCCGGTGAAACTCAGGTAATTATGACAGAAGATATTTTGAGCGAACTTTTTCAGTCTGAAATAAAAAGTATCAGGCCGGCACAAGAAACTCATTGGCAAATAACAGATTGGCATCAACATCACCGCTGATTTTTGTTATGCTGTCACATAAATTTGTTGTTATGTAGTCGACGTAAAGATTAAGAATTGTTTAAACGAAACCCTGGTGTTGAGCGTCAATTGAATCAATTCAGGATATAATCATCACTTCCGATTCTTATTAGGTTGTATTTATGCTTGAGTTTCTTCCGTTTTCCCGGCCTGCTATCGGGGAGTCAGAAATCGCCGCTGTTGAAAAAGTACTGCGTTCCGGCTGGATTACGACCGGCCCGCAGAATCAGCAACTGGAAGCGGATTTCTGTCAGCGTTTCGGCTGTAAACACGCCATCGCTCTGGCATCAGCAACCGCGGGTATGCATGTTGCACTGATGGCACTGGGTGTCGGCCCGGGGGATGAGGTGATCACACCTTCTCAGACCTGGGTTTCCACTATCAATATGATTGAGCTGCTTGGTGCGGTGCCGGTGATGATTGATATTGACCGCGACACGCTGATGATTCAGCCGGATGCTGTACGCGCCGCTATTACACCGAAAACCAAAGTAATCATTCCGGTTCATTATGCCGGAGCCCCCTGTGATTTAGTTGCTTTACGTGCGATTGCACAGGAACATAATGTTTTCCTTCTGGAAGACGCCGCACATGCCGTCGGCACCCGTTACCGGGATGAATGGATCGGCGAAAGCGGTACGGCGATTTTCTCTTTCCACGCGATTAAAAACGTCACCTGTGCGGAAGGCGGATTAATTGCCACAGATGATGATGAACTTGCACAGCGTATCCGCTGTCTTAAATTCCACGGGCTGGGTGTGGATGCGTTTGATCGTCAGATGCAGGGGCGTAAGCCGCAGGCTGAAGTGGTCGAACCGGGGTTTAAATATAACCTGTCAGATATCCATGCGGCGATTGCGGTGGTGCAACTGAGCCGGATGGACGAGCTGAATGCGCGCCGTGCACACCTGGCACAGCTTTACCGCGAAGCCCTGGACGGACTGCCGGTTAAATTGTTATCCGTGCCGGATTACCCGCATCTGCATGCTAATCATCTGCTGATGATCCGTGTGGATAAAGCAGTCTGCGGCATCGATCGCGATACCTTTATGGAGCAGTTAAAAGCGGTCAGTATCGGGACGGGCCTGCATTTCCGTGCAGCGCATACCCAGAAATATTACCGGGAACGGTACCCGTCATTATCACTGCCGGACTCGGAGTGGAACACCGCGACATTATGTTCGCTGCCGTTCTTCCCGGATATGAAAGACAGTGATGTGACCCGTGTGACAGACGCAATCAAAGCTATTCTTGCGGAGCAGAAATAAGTGTCATTTAACGAAATTAAAAAAGTCTCAGTCGTGATTCCGGTATACAACGAGGAAGAAAGCCTGCCTCAGTTGCTGGAACGTACAATCAAATCCTGTCAGTCACTGAAACAAGCCTATGAAATTGTACTGGTGGATGACGGCAGCCGCGACCGTTCAGCGGAAATGCTGACACAGGCGGCGAAAATTCCGGAAAACCATGTGGTTGCTGTTCTGCTGAACCGTAACTACGGCCAGCACTCTGCGATTATGGCCGGATTCAGACAGGCGGACGGTGACCTGGTGATCACCATGGATGCGGATTTACAGAATCCGCCGGAAGAAATTCCGCGCCTGGTTGAGAAAGCGGAAGAGGGTTATGACGTGGTCGGCACACGCCGTGCAAACCGTCAGGACTCCTGGTTCCGTAAAACGGCCTCAAAAATGATCAACAAAATGATCATCGCCGCAACCGGCAGTGCCATGGGTGATTACGGCTGCATGCTGCGCGCCTATCGCCGTCATATCATTGATGCCATGTTACAGTGCCATGAGCGCAGTACATTTATCCCGATTCTGGCGAACACGTTTGCCCGTAAAACGATTGAAATTGATGTTAAACACGCAGAGCGTGAATTCGGCGACTCAAAATACAGTTTCCTTAAACTGATCAATCTGATGTATGACCTGCTGACCTGCCTGACGACCGCACCGCTGCGCCTGTTAAGCATCGTCGGCAGTATCATAGCCGCGTCCGGTTTCCTGCTGGCGCTGTTACTGATTATCCTGCGCGTGGCCTTCGGCGCGCTGTGGGCAGCAGAAGGGGTGTTTACCCTGTTCGCTATCTTATTCATGTTTATCGGCGCACAATTCGTGGCAATGGGTCTGCTCGGGGAATATATCGGGCGGATTTATAACGATGTTCGTGCACGTCCCCGGTATTTTATTCAAAAAGTGGTCGGCGCTCAGGCGAAAGAGACCAGTGAAACTGAAAATCAGGAAAAAAACTAATGAAAGCAATCGTATTTGCCTACCATGATATTGGTTGTGTCGGATTGAAGGCCCTGAAACAAGCGGGCTTTGATATTCAGGCCGTCTTTACCCATACGGACGACCCGGGTGAAAACCATTTCTTTTCATCGGTAGCCCGCGTCAGCGCGGACATGGAACTGCCGGTTTATGCCCCTGAAAACGTTAACCACCCGCTGTGGGTGGATCGCATCCGTGAGCTGAAACCGGATGTTATTTTCTCTTTCTATTACCGCGATATGCTGAGCGAAGACATTCTGGCGCTGGCACCGAAAGGCGCATTCAACCTGCACGGTTCTCTGCTGCCGAAATACCGTGGCCGCGCGCCAATCAACTGGGCTGTTCTTAACGGTGAAACCGAAACCGGTGTCACTCTGCACAAAATGGTCGCCAAAGCGGATGCCGGTGATATCGTTGCGCAGGAAAAAGTCACTATCGGTGCGGATGACACTTCTCTGATTGTTCACGGTAAAGTCCGTGAAGCGGCAGAAATCCTGCTGAATAAAACATTACCGCTGATTGAAGCCGGTACATACAAAACCACCGCGCAGGATGAATCTCAGGCAACGTATTTCGGCCGCCGTTGTGCGGAAGATGGCCTGATTGACTGGAACCAGCCTGCGGCACAGATCCACAACCTGGTCCGTGCAGTGACTGAACCGTATCCGGGTGCATTTACCTTCCTGGGTGAGCGCAAAATGATCATCTGGCGCAGCCGCGTGCTGACCGACAACAAAGGCAAGCGTCCGGGAACCGTTATTTCTGCCGAGCCGCTGGTGATTGCCTGCGGAAACGGCGCGCTGGAAGTGATCAGCGGTCAGGGCGAATCCGGCCTGTATGTGCAGGGTACCCGTCTGGCAGCGGAAATGGGCATTGTGACCGATGTCCGCGTCGGACCGAAAGCCACTGCTCAGGTTGCCCGCCGTAAGCGTGTTCTGATCCTGGGTGTGAACGGTTTTATCGGTAACCATCTGACTGAGCGTCTGCTGGAAGACGGCAACTATGATATCTACGGTATGGATATCAGCTCTTCCGCGATTGACCGTTTCATCGGTGATGAGCGTTTCCACTTTATCGAAGGGGATGTCAGCATCCACACCGAGTGGATTGAGTATCACATCAAAAAATGTGATGTCATTCTGCCGCTGGTGGCAATCGCCACGCCAATCGAATACACCCGTAACCCGCTGCGTGTGTTCGAGCTGGACTTCGAAGAAAACCTGAAAATCGTCCGTTACTGTGCGAAATACAACAAACGGATCATCTTCCCGTCCACCTCTGAAGTGTACGGCATGTGTGATGACAAAGAGTTCGACGAAGACAATTCACGCCTGATTGTCGGCCCAATCAATAAACAGCGCTGGATCTACTCTGTTTCCAAACAGCTGCTTGACCGGGTTATCTGGGCATACGGTGCGAAAGAAGGTCTGAAATTCACACTGTTCCGTCCGTTCAACTGGATGGGACCGCGTCTGGACAGCCTGAATTCTGCGCGCATCGGCAGCTCCCGTGCTATCACACAGCTGATCCTGAACCTGGTGGAAGGGTCACCAATCAAACTGGTTGACGGTGGTGAGCAGAAACGCTGCTTCACTGATATCCATGACGGTATCGAAGCCCTGTTCCGTATCATTGAAAACCGTGACGGTAAATGTGACGGTCAGATTATCAACATCGGTAACCCGGTGAACGAAGCGAGTATCCGCGAACTGGCAGAAATGCTGCTCGATTGCTTCGAAAAACATCCGCTGCGAGACAACTTCCCGCCGTTTGCCGGCTTCCGTAAAATCGAAAGCAGCACCTATTACGGTAAAGGTTACCAGGATGTGGAACACCGTAAACCAAGCATTAAAAACGCGGAGCGTTTACTGGACTGGAAACCGACTATCGACACCCGCCAGACTGTGGAAGAAACACTCGATTTCTTCCTGCGCGGTGCGGTTGAAGAGCTGAGGAATGACGAGTAATGAGAAATGTCGGCCTGCGGGTTGACGTGGATACCTACCGCGGCACATTGGAAGGTGTGCCGCAGTTACTGAAGGTATTTGCGCAGCACGATATTAAAGCCAGTTTTTTCTTCAGCGTCGGGCCGGATAATATGGGGCGTCACTTGTGGCGCCTTTTGCGTCCTAAGTTTCTGTGGAAAATGCTGCGCTCCAATGCGGCTTCATTGTATGGCCTTGATATTCTGCTGGCCGGTACGGCATGGCCGGGTAAGAAAATTGCCCGTGACCTGGGGTATCTGATGAAGCAGACGCTGGATGCCGGTCATGAGGTTGGTTTGCACGCCTGGGATCATCAGGGCTGGCAGGCAAAAATCGGCCGCTGGACACCGGAACAAATCACCGAACAGATCCGCCTGGGTACAGATGCGTTATCACAGGCGACCGGACAGCCGGTGCAGTGCTCCGCTGTTGCGGGCTGGCGTGCGGATGAGCGGGTGATTGAAGCCAAGCAGGCATTTGGTTTTGCATATAACAGCGATTGCCGGGGGACGCATCCGTTTCGTCCGCTTCTTGCAGACGGGACTACCGGAACCGTGCAGATTCCTGTTACACTGCCGACCTATGATGAAGTGGTTGGGCCGCAGGTGGCTGATGCGGATTTTAATGACTTTATCCTCGATGCCATCAGACGGGATCAGGGCGTGCCGGTCTATACTATCCACACAGAAGTGGAAGGGATGTCCAAAGCCGCGCAGTTTGAAGCATTACTGGAACGGATTAAAAATGAGGATTTCCGCTTTTGTCCGCTCAGTGAACTGCTGCCGTCTGATTTATCAACATTACCGACAGGCAAAGTGGTCCGGGGGGATTTCCCCGGCCGGGAAGGCTGGCTGGGCTGCCAACAAGAGGGATAGCATTGCATGCTGAATAACCGGGCGAGTAAAATCGGAGCCTTTCTGCTGGCTCTTTTTTTCGTGTTAACTTACCTTTTCCCTATCAATGATCGTCTGCTCTGGCATCCGGATGAAACCCGGTATGCGGAAATCAGCCGTGAAATGGTGACACAGGGTGACTGGGTTGTCCCCAAATTACTCGATCTGCGTTATTTTGAAAAACCGGTGGCCGGTTACTGGGTGAATAACATCAGCCAGCTGGTCTTCGGTCATACCAATTTTGCTGTCCGTGCCGGCTCCGTATTCAGTGTCCTTATCAGCACACTGCTGGTTTACTGGATGACCCTGCTGATGTGGCGCAACCGCCATACTGCGTTTGTTGCGTCGCTGGTCTTTATCTCCATGTTTCTGGTATTCAGTGTCGGCACATACAGTGTGCTTGACCCGATGTTTGCTATGTGGGTGGTGGCCTCGATGGCTTTCAGCTTCAGAGCACTGAAAGCTGAAAATCTGAAAACCAGGATAACCTCCTGGTGCCTGCTGGGTTTGTCCTGCGGTATGGGATTTATGACCAAAGGCTTTCTCGCACTGGCTATTCCGGTGGTGGCGATGCTGCCGGTCATGCTGTACCAGCGGCGTTTCACTGAATTACTGAAGTTCGGGCCGCTGGCCGTGATCTGTGCTGTACTGATCAGCCTGCCGTGGGCGATAGCGGTACATCAGCAGGAGCCGGATTACTGGCGCTATTTTATTGTGGTGGAGCATTTCCAGCGTTTCTCCGGTGAAGATGCCCAGCACGCCTCGCCGGTCTGGTATTACATTCCGGTGATCCTGCTCGGCTGTCTGCCGTGGCTGGCGCTGCTGCCGGGAGCATTGTCCAAAGGCTGGAAAGAGCGGCGTAATAATCCGCCGATGTTCTTCCTGTTCTGCTGGTTTGTTGCCCCGTTCCTGCTGTTCAGTATTGCCAAAGGCAAACTGCCGACATACATGCTGCCGCTGATGGCGCCTCTGGCGGTAATGATCGCCAAATACGGCGTTGACTGCGTCCGCAAACACCGGATGCGGGCGTTACAGGCGAACGGTATTCTGAATCTGGCTTTTGGTGCTGTCGCTGTCGCCGGATTGATCGTGGCCAGTTATCTGGTCAAAAAACCGATTTATCAGCCGGATGAATGGTCCAAAGTGGTACTGGGTATTGTCGCCTTTACTATCTGGGGCATCATCGGCTATCTCTGTTATCTGCTGAAAGCAAAACACTGGCTGTGGGCAGCTTCCTGCTCGCTGGTAGTCAGTTTGATCTTCGGCAGTGCGGTGCCGGATCGCTCAGTGGACTCAAAACTGCCGCAGCTCTTTATCCGCCAGAATATGGCCGATCTGGAAAAGAGCCCGTTTATTGTCAGTAACAGCGTCGGTATCGGCGCCGGGCTGGCGTGGGAACTGAAACGCGGAGACATTTACCTGCTGAATAATTCCGGTGAGCTGACTTACGGTCTGAAATATCCGGACAGTGAATACCGCCTTCTGAAGGATGCAAATTTCGCAGAATGGCTGGCGGAAACCCGTAAAAAGGGGCAGGTCGCACTGCTGGTAACAGATAAAAATGATACCTACGATGCCAAACTGCCGCCGGCAGACAAGCGCACCGAAAACAGCCGGATGACGCTCTATATCTACGATAAACAGCCATAAGGTGTGATGGTGTTCGGGCAAATCGTTTTACTGATTATTGTGAGTTTTCTCACCTGCGGCGGCCAGATCTGCCAAAAACAGGCAGTGGATGTCTGGCAGGCCGCGCAGGAAAATGCGAAGCGCAAGGGGCTGTACTGGCTGGCACTGGCGGTATTTCTGCTTGGCCTGGGGATGCTGCTGTGGCTGAAATTATTGCAGGTGATGCCGCTGAATATTGCTTATCCTATGCTGAGTATCAATTTTGTGGTGGTTACGCTGGTGGCTCAGTTTTTGTATGGTGAGCGGGTGACCCGTAAACACTGGTGCGGTGTGGCTGCGATTGTCACCGGCGTGATTCTGATGGGAGCCGGACACTGATGCGCGGATATCTCTGGGTACTCGGCAGTGTACTGTTTGTTACCGCAGCACAATTGCTGCTGAAACTGGGTGTGACGCAGTTACCGGATATTGCGCTGAGTTCACAGTGGCTGGATATCAGCCTTCTGTTATCGCAATGGCAGCCGTTTGCTATCGTGTTCGCCGGATTGGCCGGGTATGTCATGTCGATGGTGTGCTGGCTGTTTGCACTGCGGGATTTGCCGCTCAATAAAGCCTATCCGCTTATCAGCCTGAGTTATGTGTTTGTCTATCTGCTGGCGGCATTCCTGCCCTGGTTTAATGAAGGTGTCTCGCTGATCAAAAGTATCGGTATTATTTTTATTCTGTTTGGTGTGCGTCTGATCCACAGTAAAGAAAAACCCGCCGTATAATCATAATACGGCTTAGTGTTTTATTAAGCCGTCATTAAACGGTTAAGCCTGTATTAATCCCTCCGTTTTTTCTTTGTTGTATAAACAAAATATCCTGTTACACCGTGAATTATTTTCCCGTACCCGGGTCTTAATGGAGGTAACAGAGATGATTACCTTATTGTTATCAGATCGTATCTTTGTCCGGAGGTGGTATTGGACATTACCAGCCGTAAGTCCGTGTTTAATGTGGCGTATCCGTCAGCTGCAATGTGGACTGTATTATTCCTGCTGTTTATTGCAGTAACCTATTTTTTACCTCTGGAATTCCGGGCATTATGGCAGCCCGATGAAACCCGCTATGCTGAAATCAGCCGGGAAATGCTGGCTGATGGTAACTGGGTTGTACCTCACCTGCTGGATATCCGCTATTTTGAAAAGCCGGTGGCGGGTTACTGGGTGAATAATATCAGTCAGATGCTGTTCGGGCATACTCAGTTCGCTGTCCGTTTTGGTGTTCTTTTCTCAACCATGGTCAGTACATTGCTGGTTTACCGGCTGGCCATGAAAATGTGGGACGAAAAGGTGATTGCCCGCACTGCTGCGTTCCTGTATGCCAGTATGTTACTGGTACTGGCGCTCGGCACATACAGCACGCTGGACCCGATTCTGACGATGTGGATCACACTGGTGATTTATCTCAGTTACGGGCTGACAACAGCGCAGACGCGCGGTGCGTTGCTGGGGTACTGGGTTGCTTTCGGGCTGGCCTGTGGTATGGCGCTGATGACAAAAGGTTTTCTGGCTCTGGTATTACCGGTTATTGCGCTGATCCCGGTACATATTTTCTACCGCCGTTTAAAAATAATGCTCTGTTATTGCTGGGCGGGAATTACGGCGGCCGGGCTTATCACACTGCCGTGGGCAATTGCGGTGTATCATGCCGAGCCGGATTTCTGGCGTTATTTTGTGGTGGTTGAGCATTTACAGCGCTTTATGAGTAAAGAGGCGCAAAATCTCTCTCCGTTCTGGTTTTTCATCCCGATTTTGTTTGCCGGTGTATTACCCTGGAGCGGTTTTTTATTCGGGGCATTAAAACAGGGCTGGCAGCAGCGCCGGGAAGATAAACCGCTGTTTTTCCTGCTGTGCTGGACCGTATTGCCGTTTTTATTTTTCAGTATCGCCAAAGGGAAATTACTGACCTATATTCTGCCGGTCATTGCGCCGCTGACTATTCTGATGGCGGCTTATATTCATACTTTGATAAAGAAACAGGCTGTTACCGTATTTAAACTGAATGCGGTGATTAATATTATTTTCGGCTGTTGCGCGGTCATTGCGCTCCTGGTGATCAACAATCTGGAAAATACCCTGGTTTATTCTGCCGCTGAACGGGGTAAATTCACCGGCGCTATTGCGATTTTTTTGTTCTGGATTGCGGTGTCGGTGGTTACTCTGATAAAAGGCTGCCGCTACTGGCTGCTGGCGGCATTTTGTACTGTTGCTATCAGCCTGTCGGTCAGTTCGCTGTTACCGGGCCGGACGGAACGGGCAAATTTACCGCAGATTTTTATTCAGAATAATATCGCACTGCTGAAGGATGCGCGTTATATCCTGGTCAACAGCGTTGGTGTCGGGACATCAGCGGCCTGGGAATTACAGCGCAGTGATATTTATATGTTTGATCGTCCGGGAGAGCTGAAATACGGGCTGAGTGATTTATATCCGGATACCAAATCAAAGTTTATCAGCCATGAGAATTTTGAATCCTGGCTGGAAAATGCCCGTAAAACCGGTAATGTCGCGCTGATCCTGCGTGACCGTCACGGGGTGGATGAAAATGATGTTTCTCCGGCGGATGAATTTATCACTGACGATAATCTGACATTACTTTATTACCGGAAAATGCCGTAATACCCGGTAAAATACGTCAAATATTGACTTTCACCCGCAGATATTAATACAGTAATGCGGGTTGAAGGTCAGCTGTACCGGGGATAATACAATGAAAATGATATTCCGCTCTCTGCTTTTTATTTGTGTATTAGCCGTTGTCGGCTGTTCATCGACACCGCGTAAATATCATGCACCTCCGATCAAAACGGAATTATCAGATCCGATTATGGTTATCGCCCAATTGCGGGAACAATTATCGCAATGGTACGGTACGCCTTATCATTATGGCGGAATGGATATAAACGGCATCGATTGTTCCGGTTTTGTCTACCGGACTTTTAACGACCGCTTTGCGATTTCACTCCCGCGCACCACCAAAGCTCAGACAACATACGGTACCCGGATTGATGCTGAAGATTTACAACCCGGCGACCTGGTATTTTTTAAAACCGGCGGTGGCGAAAACGGGTTACATGTCGGTATTTATGATTCTGACCGCGCCTTTATTCACGCCTCGACCAGTAAGGGCGTGATGCGTTCCAGCCTTGATAACGTTTACTGGAAAAAAGTCTTCTGGCAGGCGCGCAGGCTTTAAAATTACCCGGATAAGTATGCTATCTTAACGGCAGCCTATTTTTTCCGGGGAACACTATGTCGTCACTTCGTCTTTTTATTTCTGATTCCTGCGATCCGTGGTTCAACCTTGCCGTTGAAGAGTGTATTTTCCGTCAGATGCCCGCTGACCAGCGCGTGTTATTTTTATGGCGTAATAATGACACTGTCGTTATCGGACGGGCACAAAACCCGTGGAAGGAATGCAATACCCGCAAAATGGAATCCGATCATATTAAATTAGCCCGGCGCAGCAGCGGTGGCGGGGCGGTATTCCATGATATGGGAAATACAAATTTCACCTTTATGGCCGGAAAGCCGGAATATGATAAAACGGTTTCGACCAATATTATTCTTGACGGGTTATCCCGGCTCGGGATTTCGGTGTCGGCATCCGGCCGTAATGATCTGGTGGTCAACAGTGAAGACGGTGAGCGGAAAATTTCCGGTTCGGCGTATCGTGAAACCAAAGATCGCGGTTTCCACCACGGCACTGTGTTAATTAATGCTGACCTGAGCCGCCTGGCGGATTACCTCAACCCGGACCCGAAAAAACTGCAGGCCAAAGGGATCACTTCTGTCCGTTCACGGGTCACTAATCTGGCGGAAATTGTGCCGGGAATTGACCATGAGCAGGTCTGCGAATCGATTAAAGCCGCATTCTTTGATTATTACGGCGAGACGGTACAGGAAGAACGGATTTCGCCGGATTCACTTCCCGATTTACCCGGATTTGCAGAGACATTTGCCAGACAAAGCAGCTGGGACTGGAATTTTGGTAATGCACCGGCTTTCAGTCATCTGCTGGATACCCGTTTTAAGTGGGGAGGTATTGAGCTGCATTTCGATGTGGAGCGGGGCATTATCAGCCGGGCACAGATTTTTACTGACAGTCTCGACCCGGCACCGCTGGAACGACTGGCACAGTTACTGACAGGTCAGCAATACAGTGCTGATGCGGTGAAGGCTGTCTTCTCCGGCCTGATTGCCGGTTATCCGGATATGCACAGCGAGCTGATGCAGTTGCGGGATTGGCTGGTAACAGAACTTAAATAAAAAAATATCCCCGTCCGGCGTTTGTGGCAGACGGGGATACTTTTCAGATTCTTAGTGTGAACCACATTCCATAAAACAGCGGGATTCCGGCAGCTGGCCGTGGTCACGGAATTTTGCCGGAGTGGTGTTGAAATGTTTTTTAAAGATACGGGTAAATGTTGCCTGTGAGCTGAAACCATACTGTAACGCGATGTCCAGAATAGACATATCGTTATCGCGCAGAGACTTCGCTGCTTCCAGCAGGCGGCGCTTACGGACATACTCACCTAATGTACATCCCTTAATATCTTTGAAAATACGCTGGAGATGCCATTTTGAATAACCGCTCTTATCCGCAATCGTATCAATCTTGATCCCTTCATTGCGCTGTAACTGGGTTTCCAGCCATTTGATAATATCGTTAACTACACTTTCTGACATGTTCACCTCCCAATATCGGGCTTACAATCTATAAATTCTAATAATCACATATGTTATTAACCGTATTTTATGAATTTTCCAAGAATTGTGTAGGCAAATCGTGCCTTTCATGATTGAGAATCATTATCAGACCAATAGATGAAACCTATTGTTTTATCGCCAGCAGATAGCACCATATGTCACCAATTATGAATTCATAATCGATAGAATCTGCCGATTACAAATATAATTCAGGATACTTATGTCACAGCAATTTCGGTTTCTTTTCGGGGCAATGGGACGTTTTTTTATGCTGGCGCTGATCATGGCTGCCAGTACCAGTCTGTTATTTATCGATATTCTGGTTCTTAAGAATGATTTGGGCGAAAACTCGGTGACCGAAATTGTCGCCGAGGTGATGTTGCTGGCAGTGATTGTACTGTTTTTCCGCAAAGGGTTGCGGGAACCGGAGGACAGAGCGGGATTTTTCCTGATTGCCGGTTTTTTTGCCAGCATGCTGATCAGGGAATTGGATCAGATTTTTGATTATATTTCTCACGGAGCGTGGTTCTGGTTTGCCGTTCCGGTCTCACTGGCTGCGATCCTTTATGCATTCCTGCATCCGCGGACTGCAATCAACGGATTGTACCGTTTTGTCTCTCATCCGTCGTACGGCATGATGGTTACAGGTCTGCTGGTGGTACTGGTATTTTCCCGTCTGTTTGGTATGGGAATTTTATGGCGCGGTATGATGGGCGATGATTTTAACCGGCTGGTAAAAAATCTGGCTGAAGAAGGCTGTGAGTTGCTCGGATATACGTTATGCCTGCTTTCAGCAATCACTTTTTGCCGCAAACAACGTGTTACGGCAAAAAGCGAAGAGCATTAAGGCGCAAGTAACACAGCGTTATTGCCGGTCAGCGGATGGCGGAGCGTTATCAGATTTACCTGATAGGTTTCCGTCAGTACGGATTGTTGTAATACGTCGGCGGGTGTTCCCCGGCTGATAACACGTCCGTTATCCAGCATTATGATGTGATCCGCATATAAAGAGGCGAGATTCAGGTCATGCAGAATACAGCAGACGGCCAGAGAGGTTGTGCTTGCCCGTTTTTTCAGCATTCGCATCAGGCGTTGCTGGTGGTGAAGATCCAGAGCGGAGGTCGGTTCATCCAGCAATAACAGGCGGGGGATCGGTAAACAGGGGGTCAGTTGTATCAGCGCCCTTGCCAGATGAACCCGCTGTTGCTCACCACCGGAAAGCTGATACCAGCGCTTCTCCAGCAATGATTCACAGGCTGTCAGGTGTATCACCTCATCAATGGTTTCCCGGCGGGTAAACGGACTGCATAAATCCCCGAGTGCGATAATATCCCTGACCAGGAAAGGGGCTGAGATAACACTTTGTTGTGTCATTACCGCTCTGATCTGTGCCAGCGCTTCAGAAGACCATGAGGATATGGGTTTTCCGCGCAGCAGAATCTGTCCGCTGTCACAGGGATAATAGCCGCTGAGTAAGCGAAGAAGTGTTGATTTCCCCGCGCCATTCGGGCCGCTGATAGCCGTGACCGTTCCGCAGTGCAATGTCAGGGATATATCACTGATCACCGGTTGTCCGCCGCGGGAGAAACAGATATTTTCTGCATCCAGAACGGGTGGCAGGGTATTCGGGGTTATACGCGACATATCATTCCTTCACAGAGAAAACCAGCCAGAGAAAATAAGGTGCACCGAGTAATCCGGTCAGCAGCCCGACCGGAATTTCCGCCGGTACAGCCAGTGTGCGGGCGAGCGTATCAGAGAGCAATAACAGCAGTGCGCCGCCAAGAGCGGATGTCACCAGCAGAAGACGATGATGCCAGCCGAAAATCATACGCATCAGGTGAGGGATCACCAGGCCGATAAAACCGATAATCCCGCACAGCGCGACAGCAATGCCGGTGAGCAGTGCACTGACCAGCAGTACATATTGTTGTATCCGGCGGACATTGACCCCTGCATAATGTGCTTCTTCTTCTCCCAATTGGATCATATCCAGCGGACGTGACAGCAGGAACGCGGCACAAAAAACCGGAAGAGCCAGTCCGATTGCGGGTAGTAACAGCATCCAGCTGATATGCCCGGTGTTACCCATCATCCAGAGTGAAAACTGGCGTAATTCTTTATCATCACTCAGATAATTGAGTACACCGACAAAGGACATGCTGATGGCATTGACGGCAATACCGCACAGCAGCAGGCGCAGTAGTGGCTGACGGCGGCGGTTAAGCAGAAAAATCAGGCCGCTGACGCAAAGCGCGCCGCTGAATGCGGTAAAAATATGCAGGTATAGTGCGACCGGACCGCTCAGATAAGGTGCGATAAAGACAATCCCCAGCGCCACCGCAACGGCAGCACCGCTGCTGATCCCGAGTAAGCCGGGGTCTGCCAGCGGATTACGGAACAGCCCCTGCAATAATACCCCTGCTGTTGCCAGAGCCATGCCCGCCAGAACGGCCAGCACAATCCGCGGCAGACGGACCGTTAACCAGATTTGCCAGAGCTGCTGCGTGATTTCCCCGCGCAGGTATGCACTGACGGAAACCGGTAATCCGCCGGTGTTCATGGCGGTAAATATCATCACCATCAGCA
The DNA here is from genome assembly GCF_051129855.1 of Morganella sp. Je.2.23. Taxonomy (NCBI): domain Bacteria; kingdom Pseudomonadati; phylum Pseudomonadota; class Gammaproteobacteria; order Enterobacterales; family Morganellaceae; genus Morganella; species Morganella sp. Je.2.23. The sequence goes on along the minus strand of NZ_JBCPSQ010000001.1, from coordinate 1,420,548 downwards.
TAAAACAGAGGCACAGGTGGCGCAGGTGAAAACCGGGTTGATTACTCATAATACAGCGGCTGCCTCCATCGCTTTACGTAACTGGTACAGCGTTTCCGGGGTCTGTAATCCGAAGCCGAGAAACCCCATATCATCAGCCACAAGCACCCGCTGATGTTCTCCCGCAGGTGTCTGAGCCAGTCCCGGTAACTGCCACAGCATATCGGTGCTGCCGATGGAGGCCAGGCCGCTGCGGGTGATCACGACTAAGTCAGGTCGGGCGGCAATCATGCCTTCTGCGGAAAGCGGGCGGTAACGCCGGAAAGAGGCTGCGGCATTTTGCCCGCCTGCGCTGCGGATAAGCATGTCAGCGGCGGTATCTGTACCGGCTGCCAGTGGTGAGGTACCGGTGTGGCTGAGCAGAAACAGAACATTAACCGCCAGCGGTGTTTGTGGTACGGCATCCAGCTTACGGTTAATTTCATCAGTCAGTGCGGCTGCCGCGGATTGTAAAGCCAGCGCCTCTGCGATCTGCCTGACCTTTACGGCTATGGACGGAAGCCCGGCGGCTGCGCTCACGGTAATAACAGGAATACCCGCGGCACTGACCTGAGATAATACAGCAGAGGGATATGCCAGTTCACTGGCGAGGATCATAGCGGGCTGAAGTGACAGTAATCCCTCCGCATTCAGCAGCCGCAAATAGCCGACATCCGGTAATTGCTGAACTGCCGGAGGATGTTCGCTGGTGGTATCGCGGGCAATCACCCGGTCACCTGCACCGAGTGCAAAGACAATCTCTGTCACGTCACCGCCGAGAGTGATAATGCCGCCCTGTGCACTGAGCGCAGAGGGACAAAGGCAGAATAACAGGATCAGTACATATTTTTTCATGCGGCTGCCTCACCGCTGCTGTCTGTCAGCAACGCGTTAACCTGAGTGAGCCAGACGGTTTGTTCCGGCCGGCCTTCAGTGCGTTGTCCGAACAATTGCGCGATAGCCTGACCGTTTTTGTCAAATAATTCCAGACTGGTAACAACACCGTCTTTGGTGGGTTTACGGGTTATCCAGGATTCCGTAATGGCGGATTCGATCAGATGGAGGGTGAACGACGGATTGAAGATATTGATCCAGTGCTGTCCGTCGCGGGGGCTGATATACGGCTCCGACCGTGCAACGGCACCTGTAAAAATCTGCACACATCCGCGGTTGGCGACAAAGATCATAATATCATTCTGCTTTTCGGTGCACTGTGCCAGCAGTCGTGATAACGCACTGTTATCCACCCGCTGTGCCAGTGTGTTATCTACACAGCGAAATGCCTGTAAGCGGCTGATATTAAACTTTTTAAGCAGGACAAAAAACTGATGAACATCGGTCATTTTCTGCCAGTGGCGGGTAAATTCGGCCTGCTGTTCCGGTGTCAGTGATGCCTGCGCGGGAATGACAGCCGGTTCCGGGATAACCGGCGGGTTATCATATGCGGCAAACTGTGCTGTCAGGTAGTGCCAGACGCCCATATCTGTATTGCCGGTAGTATAAATCTTGTGGACAGCATCACCGTGGCGATCAAAAAACTGGAGACTGTGCCGCAGGCCGCGCGGAGTATTTTCCGCAAATGCAAATACTGTCTGCCACTGCGACAGGAAGAAGCGTAAATCCAGCCCGTACGGGTTCAGCAGCAGGCAGGCGTGTTCCCCGAATTCCGCATTATCATAGGTACCGGAATGTTCATGAACAGCATGATCATTACGGGTGATACCTCTGAGTTCCCCTGCGGTGGCCAGTACACGAAAAATAGCAGGGATATCCGGTGTAAGACGGCAGGCATCATAACCGGCCCGGCAGTGTGCCAGTTCCGCCTCGGATATTGCCATGGCTGCAGCAATATCACGGGCATGAATAAGATGTCCCTGTTCTTTCAGGGCGAGATAGCGGGAAAGTGTTTCATTGTGCATGGCAGATCCTTACTTTTTTGTGATCGGCGCCGGACCGGCGCAGACCGGATAATCAATGTCAAAAAGTAAGCTGGCTGCCTTAAGGATGCAGGTGGCTGGCCTGTATGTTATTTGGTCAGAATGAGTTTTCCGTTTTTTGTGCGGCGCAGATGATATTCCTCATTCTGATGACGGATGATAATGCGCTGTTGCGGTCCCAGGAGTGCCTCACTGCTGATAACCGTGATTTTATCTGTTGCTGTGTTGTTATACCCGGCAAGTGAGGGTAAGGGAAAATGTTTATTATTTTCAGTCATATGATTCTATTTGATATCAATTATCATTCGCGAATTATTATCAGCAGGTGGCGGAACCTGTTCAAGTGATTTTTATCCGGCAGAGGAATTTACACAGAAAAAGTGAGCTGTATCTCAACTATATGGGGCAGGAATGATAATTTCAGGTGATGAATAAAACAGGATGCGGAAGCATCCTGTCAGGCCGTTGACAAACCCGCAGGGATTGGCGACGACCGGCAGAGGTTGTAAAAATAAACCAGGAAAATCAATTTATTGATTTTCGGCTGATAACACAACGCAGGAAAAACCACGTTTTATCCTGCGTTGTCAGCAATCTCACAGGATGCGGGAGCATCCTGTTTTACAATAAAAGAAGCGGATTAACAGAAGCGGGCATCTGCCGCATCAGCCAGAATATCCAGCATGGTGACGGTGTCAGACCAGCTCAGGCACGGATCAGTAATCGACTGTCCGTAAACCGGTGCTTTATGGTTTACCAGTTTCTGAGTGCCTTCCTGGATAAAGCTTTCGGCCATCACACCGGCGATAGCCCGGGAGCCGTCTTTAATCTGCTGTGCGACATCACGGGCAACATCCAGCTGACGGCGATGGATTTTCTGACAATTGCCGTGGCTGAAATCAATGATCAGATGTTCCGGCAGATCAAACTGGCGCAACTGGTCACAGGCATGTGCAATATCACCGGCAGAATAGTTCGGTGTTTTGCCGCCGCGCATAATAATATGCCCGAACGGGTTACCTCTGGTCTGGTAAATCGTCATTTGTCCGTCTTTATCCGGGGACAGGAACATATGACCGGCCTGTGCGGCACGAATGGCATCAATGGCAATTTTGATATTGCCGTCTGTCCCGTTTTTGAAGCCGACCGGGCAGGAGAGCGCCGAGGCCATTTCGCGGTGGATCTGGCTTTCCGTGGTACGGGCGCCGATAGCCCCCCAGCTGATCAGATCCGCAATATACTGCCCGGTGACCATATCGAGAAACTCAGTGGCTGTCGGGACATTCAGTGCGTTAACGTCGATCAGCAGTTTCCGTGCCAGGCGGATACCTTCATTAACCTGGCAGGAATTATCCAGACGCGGGTCTGAAATCAGGCCTTTCCAGCCGACAACCGTACGCGGTTTTTCAAAATAGGTACGCATTACGATTTCAAGGCGTGAACTGTATGCAGGCAGCAGTTCGCTCAGACGCTGCGCGTAATCCAGCGCGGCGATTGGATCATGCACGGAGCAGGGGCCGACAATCACCAGCAGACGCGGGTCATCGCCGGTTAAAATGCGTTCAATTCGGTTGCGTGACGTTGTCACATTTTTGTTTATTGCTTCTGTGGCCGGAAACTCACCGGCCAGCGCAGACGGGGTAATCAGTTTGTCTATTGCCCGCGTGCGCAGTTCATCCGTTTTTTCCATAGATTAATGCTGTCTCTGAATTTGTTCAGTTGCTGTGTGAAACCACAGTGATACCGATCACAATAAACGAAAACGTGATGATTACAAGATGCAATTGCAGAAAGCGGATCACCGGGTGAGATGATCCACTTAACCGTTTCCGCCTGTCAGAACATGCGGCGGTTTAATCCGAGAGAATCGATGATTTTTGTTGATATCTCTTCGACAGAATAGTTAGTGGTATTGAGGTAACTGATTTTGTGTTTGCGGTAGAGTGCTTCGACCTCTGCCAGTTCCATCCGGCACTGACGGATTGAGGCGTAGCGGCTGTTCTCCCGGCGTTCTTCCCGGATAGCGGCCAGGCGCTCGGGATCAATGGTCAGACCGAATAACTTTTTATTATACGGTTTGAGGGCTGCGGGCAGCTGAAGATTATCCATATCATCCGCCGTAAACGGATAGTTGGCGGCCTGGATACCGAACTGCATCGCCAGATACAGACTGGTCGGGGTTTTACCGCAGCGGGAAACGCCGAGCAGAATCACCTGAGCCTGATCCATATTGCGCAGGGAAACGCCGTCATCATGCGCCAGTGCGAAATCAATCGCGGCGATACGGGCATCATACTGGCTCAGATTACGCTTGGATAAACCGTGGGTCCGGTTGAATATCGGCTGCGGCTCCATCTGAATCTCTTTCTGAATCGGGGCGACCAGAGTCTGCACAATATCCTGGCAGCAACCCTGACTGCCGGTGATAGCCTCACGCACGTCCTGACAGATAATGGAGTAGAACACCAGCGGACGTAACCCGGTGGTTTCAAAAATGGTATCGATTTTTTGTCTGATTTCCAGCGCACGCTCCACGGTTGCCACAAAAGGCAGGGTGTAAGCGATAATATCAATAGGGAACTGTGACAATACGGCATGACCTAATACTTCCGCCGTAATTGCCGTACCGTCAGAAATAAAGAAGACACTCCGTGTTTCTTTATTCTGTGTATCAGAAGATGAGCCGGTTGTGATAGACATGTTATTTATTTTCCTATGTTTTTTGCTGAATCGATAATCCGGAGCAACGGCACAAATAAATTAAAACATGATTATAAAGGATAAAAAAATATTGTAATCGGGTTGATCGATTCACCTGTCTATATTCTTACAAACATTGTGATAATCTGTTTCTGATGCTCAGCAGAGCCCGTATTTCCGATTTTACCTTCTTTTGAATGTTAAAAGGATTGCTTGCAATGTCCAACAATGGTCAAACCCCGTGTAATGTACTTTGGTATAACCAATTAGGTATGAATGACGTACCCCGTGTCGGTGGTAAAAATGCGTCTTTAGGCGAAATGATAACCAATCTTTCCGGATTAGGCGTGTCTGTTCCCAATGGTTTTGCCACCACGGCACAGGCCTTCAATGACTTTCTTGAGCAAAGTGGCGTCAACCAGCGCATTTATGAGCTGCTGGATAAAACGGATATTGACGATGTCAACCAGCTGGCGAAAGCAGGTGCGCAGATCCGCGCATGGGTAATCGATACCCCGTTCTCCGCTGAATTTGAGCACGATATCCGCCTTGCGTATGAACAGCTGTCCGAAGGTGAGAAAGGCGCATCTTTTGCTGTGCGTTCTTCCGCAACGGCTGAAGATATGCCGGATGCCTCCTTCGCGGGACAGCAGGAAACCTTCTTAAACGTGCAGGGCATTGATGCGATCATGGTCGCTATCAAGCACGTATTTGCTTCATTATTTAATGACCGCGCGATTTCCTATCGTGTGCATCAGGGTTATGACCACCGCGGCGTTGCACTGTCTGCCGGTATTCAGCGCATGGTGCGTTCTGACCTCGCATCGTCCGGTGTGATGTTCACCATCGATACAGAATCCGGTTTTGACCAGGTTGTCTTTATCACATCCGCTTACGGGCTGGGTGAAATGGTGGTGCAGGGTGCGGTAAACCCGGATGAGTTTTATGTTCACAAACCAACCCTGGAAAAAGGCCGTCCGGCCATTGTCCGCCGTACTATGGGTTCCAAGAAAATCCAGATGGTTTATGCGGATGACACCAGCCACGGCAAACAGGTACGTATTGAAGATGTGGATGCGGAGAAATGCAAACGTTTCTCACTGACCGACAGCGAAGTGGAAGAACTGGCAAAACAGGCCGTGACCATTGAAAAACACTACGGTCGTCCGATGGATATTGAGTGGGCAAAAGACGGTAATAACGGCAAGCTGTATATCGTACAGGCGCGTCCGGAAACTGTCCGTTCCAATCAGCAGGTGATGGAACGTTATCAGCTGAACGGCCAGAGCAATGTGCTGGTCGAAGGTCGTGCAATCGGTCACCGTATCGGTGCCGGTGCGGTAAAAGTTATTCATGATCTGAGCCAGATGGATCGTATTCAGCCGGGTGATGTGTTAGTCACTGATATGACTGACCCGGACTGGGAACCGATCATGAAGAAAGCGGCGGCGATTGTGACCAACCGCGGCGGCCGTACCTGCCACGCTGCAATTATTGCCCGTGAGCTGGGTATTCCGGCAGTTGTCGGCTGTGGTGATGCCACCGAGCTTCTGAAAGAAGGCCAGGAAGTGACGGTCTCCTGTTCTGAAGGGGATACCGGTTATGTGTATGGCGGCAAACTGGATTTTGACATCCACTCTTCCGAAATCGACACAATGCCGGAAGTCGGCACCAAAATCATGATGAACGTCGGTAACCCTGACCGCGCATTTGACTTTGCCTGTCTGCCGCATGAGGGTGTCGGTCTGGCGCGTCTGGAATTTATCATCAACCGTATGATTGGTGTGCACCCGCGTGCACTGCTGGAATTTGATCAGCAGACTCCGGAATTGCAGGCTGAAATCCGCAACATGATGCAGGGCTATGATGATCCGGTCGAGTTCTACATCGGTCGCCTGGTTGAAGGGATTGCCACGATTGCGGCAGCTTTCTATCCGAAGAAAGTCATTGTTCGTCTGTCTGACTTTAAATCAAACGAATATGCCAACCTGGTCGGCGGGGATATTTACGAGCCGGATGAAGAAAACCCGATGCTGGGCTTCCGTGGTGCCGGCCGTTATGTGCATGATGATTTCCGTGACTGTTTCGCGCTGGAATGTGAAGCGGTGAAGCGTGTGCGTAATGACATGGATCTGACGAATGTCGAAGTGATGATTCCGTTTGTCCGTACGGTGGCACAGGCAGAAGCTGTGGTTAATGAGCTGGCGGTTCATGGTCTGAAACGCGGCGAAAACGGCCTGCGTCTGATTATGATGTGTGAAATTCCGTCCAATGCCCTGCTGGCAGATCAGTTCCTTGAGTATTTCGACGGCTTCTCTATCGGTTCCAACGATATGACTCAGCTGACACTGGGTCTGGATCGTGACTCCGGTGTGGTGTCCACGCTGTTTGATGAGCGTAATGACGCAGTGAAAGCCCTGCTGTCGATGGCTATCAAAGCGGCGAAAGCACGTAATAAATATGTGGGAATCTGTGGTCAGGGGCCATCCGACCATCAGGATTTTGCCGCCTGGCTGATGGAGCAGGGGATCGACAGTGTTTCTCTTAATCCGGATACTGTAGTGAAAACCTGGATTTCATTAGCAGAAAATTGCTGATTCAATCATTTTAAATGATTAAAAGCCCGGATTGTTTCGGGCTTTTTTTTTATCATTCAATGTTAGAATGTCTGAGCGCATTTAAGGCAAATCAAAACAAAACCAAATGAGCTATCCTGAATTACAGGCAAAAAAAAAGCCTATCATGGGCTGACAGGCAAAGACTACACACAGCAATATTTATATTCGGAAGGTATCATTGTAATGAATAACAATACCTTTTAATTCGTTACTTGATGGCTGATATATTAAAATAATTAAGATATGCCTGCATTAAGAATTGTCTCAATATATATATTTACTGTTTGTTAGATAAGTGAAATATATTCAGAACCTCTGTCTGCAGGCGGAATAAGTCGGGTGACGACATACTGAAGTATATTAATATTTCAAATTATTAATGTTATTTATGAAGAGTAATTGAATAATTAATTAAATATATCAAAGGTGCATTTCTGCACCTTTGATTAAAAACTTATTCTTTTTCCGAGAGTTGTTCTTCCATATAAGCACGAACCTCCGTCAAATCGTCCGACGGCTTAGGTACATCATTCATCCATGCTTTCAACAGGGTATAGGAAACGGCCAGTACGACAGGGCCGATAAAGAGCCCGATCATGCCGAGTGATAACATCCCCCCGATAACCCCGGTCAGAATCAGTATCATCGGTAAATCGGCCCCCATTTTAATGAGATAAGGGCGAAGCACGCCATCCATAGTGGCAACAATGCCCGACCAGACAATCATCACCACCGCCCAGGTGGTATCACCGGTCCAGAACAGATAAATGACGGACGGGATCATAATCAGCAGCGGACCGAGCTGCGCCACACAGCAGATAAAGATAAGGACTGTCAGGATGGCGGCAAACGGCACACCGGCCAGCCCCAGTCCCAGTCCGCCGATGATAGCCTGGGTTAATGCGGTTACCACGACGCCCAGTGCGACGGCCCGCACAGACATTGCAGCCAGCAGTACGGCGGCATCACCGCGCATACCGGCCAGCCGGAGGGCAAAATGGCGGAAACCGCGCATAGCCTCTTCTCCCTGAAGGTAGAGCAGGCCGCTGAACAGCAGCATAATCGCCAGGTGGAACAGGAACTTACCTGCACTCAGCAGCTGTGTCAGGAACCAGGCCGCGCCCTGTCCGAGATAGGGCTGGATTTTCGCCATCATGGCATTGCCGCCGCTGGCGACCAGGCTTGTCCAGCTGGCAAACAGTTTCGGCCCGATAACCGGGACGGAATCCAGCCAGTAGAGTTCCGGCAGTGTCAGTTGCCCCGGAGATTTCACCCAGCGCATCAGCGGTTCACTGTTCTCGACAATACTGTTAATCAGCAGTGCCAGCGGAAAAACAAACAGCAGAATAATCAGCATGACCATAACGGATGCCGCTATCCAGCGGCTGTTACGGACACGGCGGCGGATAGCGGTATAAACCGGCCAGGTGGCAATGACTATCATACCTGCCCAGATGAAGCCGGGAAGGAACGGACTTAATACCCAGAAACTAACAGCAATGAGAATGGATATCGCTGCAACGGCGAATATTAGTTTAGGTAAATCATAACCCGGTTGCGATTTTTCCACGGATAAGTTTCCCTTTGTAAATGAATTAACTGGTTGTTCCCGATAAAGGAGCGCAAATATTGCGTTATTTTATTGCAGGCGCAAAATGAATACATTGTGTGTTAAGGTGAATATTCTCTCATGAATCATGCATCAGAATGAAGAGTTAACCACATAATTATATTGTCAGATTTGCAATGTGACCATTTATGATAAAAGAGCCGCAGATAATGATCCCACGATTAACGCACTCCCCTCAGGTAAGCCCGGCGGTTGAACGTTATATTCACGCCCTCAATGAAAGCGGATTTACCGGTGATACCACCACCCGCTACGGTGATCGCCTGACACTCGCTACCGATAACAGTATTTATCAGCTTCTGCCTCAGGCAATCGTTTTCCCGCGTTCGACTGCTGATGTGATTCTGGTGATGCGCCTTGCCGCACAGGATGAATACCGGTCGGTTACTTTTACCCCGCGCGGCGGCGGTACGGGCACTAATGGTCAGTCGCTGAATAACGGGGTGGTTATCGATTTATCCCGCTATATGAACCGCATTCCGGAAATTAATCCGGAACAGGGCTGGGTGCGGGTGGAAGCGGGTGTGATTAAAGATCAGCTCAATGCGTATCTGAAACCTTACGGCTATTTTTTCGCGCCGGAGTTATCCACCTCCAACCGGGCCACCCTCGGGGGGATGATTAACACCGATGCTTCCGGCCAGGGCTCACTGGTGTACGGAAAAACGTCAGACCATGTGCTGGGGCTGCGTTCGGTACTGCTCAACGGTGATCTGCTGGATACCGCGCCGCTGCCGGTCAGTGAGGCACGGCGCTGCGCGCAGGAGGAGAGTGCAGCCGGGGGACTTTACCGCACCACGCTGGAAAGCTGCGAAACCCACCGGCAGACCATTCTGGACAGCTTTCCGAAGCTTAACCGTTTTCTGACCGGTTATGACCTGCGCCATGTCTTCAGTGATGATATGCAGACCTTTGATCTGACGCGTATCCTGACCGGCTCGGAAGGCACACTGGCGGTGATCACTGAGGCAAAACTCAATATCACGCCGATCCCGAAAGTACGCCGCCTGGTAAATGTCAAATATGATGCATTTGATTCCGCGCTGCGCAATGCGCCGTTTATGGTGGCGGCTCAGGCGCTGTCAGTGGAAACCGTGGATTCAAAAGTGCTGAATCTGGCGCGGGAAGATATCGTCTGGCATTCCGTCAGTGAGCTGATTACGGATGTGCCGGATAAAACGCTGTCGGGATTAAATATTGTTGAATTCTGCGGTGATGATGAAGCGCTGATTGACGGGCAGGTTACGTCACTGTGTGAACGCCTGGATTCATTAATGGCAAATAATGAAGCGGGTGTGATTGGGTATCAGGTCTGCCGTGAACTGAGTGGTATTGAGCGTATTTATGCAATGCGCAAGAAAGCGGTGGGTTTGCTCGGTAACAGTAAAGGGGCGGCAAAACCGATCCCGTTTGTCGAAGATACCTGTGTGCCGCCGGAACATCTGGCGGATTACATCACCGAATTTCGTGCGTTGCTGGACAGCCATCATCTGGAATACGGTATGTTTGGTCATGTGGATGCAGGCGTATTGCATGTGCGCCCGGCACTGGATATGTGCTCACCGGAACAGGAAATGCTGATGAAGCAGATTTCCGATGATATCGTCGCGCTGACTGCCAAATACGGCGGTTTACTGTGGGGTGAGCACGGCAAAGGGTTCCGGGCACAGTACAGTGAGGCTTTTTTCGGTGACACGCTGTACCGCGAACTGCGTCGTATCAAAGGGGCATTTGACCCGGAAAACCGGCTCAATCCCGGCAAAATCTGTGCGCCTTTAACCAGTGATGCACCGATGATGCAGGTGGATGCCGTCAAGCGCGGTACGTATGACAGAACGATCCCCGTTGAGGTCAGAAATACTTTTTCCGGCGCGATGAACTGCAACGGTAACGGACTGTGTTTTAACTTTGATGTCAAAAGCCCGATGTGTCCGTCAATGAAAGTGACACAATCCCGTTTTCACTCACCGAAAGGCCGTGCCGGGCTGGTGCGTGAATGGCTTCGGTTGCTGGCGGAGCAGGGTACGGACCCGGCATTATTATCACAGGCAGTACCGCAGAGCCGGATCTCTCTGCGTGGCTTGATTGAGAAAATCGGCAATACCCGGCGGGCATCACGCGGAGAATATGATTTTTCCCATGAAGTGAAGGAATCGATGTCCGGTTGTCTGGCCTGTAAAGCCTGTTCAACACAATGCCCGATCAAAATTGATGTGCCGGAATTCCGCGCCCGTTTTCTGGCGTTGTATCACGGACGCTATCTGCGCCCGCTGCGTGACCATCTGGTGGCGAATGTGGAAGCCGGTGCACCGCTGATGGCGAAAGCACCGAAGGTGTTTAACTTTTTCCTGAAACAGCCGTGGATGCAGAAACTCAGTGAAAAAACAGTGGGTATGACGGATTTACCGCTGCTGTCGTCACCGTCACTGAAACAACAACTGGCAGGCAGTAAAGCCGTTTCTGTCACACTGGAAATGCTGGAAAGCATGAGTGAGGAGCAGCGGCGTGCCGGGCGCTATCTCTTTATTGTTCAGGATCCGTTCACCAGCTACTTTGATGCAAAAGTGGTGGCTGACTTTGCCGCGCTGACGGAAAAACTGGGTTTTCAGCCGGTGCTGCTGCCGTTCAGCCCGAACGGAAAAGCACAGCACATTAAAGGTTTTCTCGCCCGGTTTGCCCGGACAGCAAACAAAACCGCCGATTTTCTTAACAGAGTGGCACGGCTCGGCTGCCCGATGGCGGGTGTCGATCCGGCACTGGTGCTCTGCTACCGCGATGAATACAAAACGGTGCTGCCGCCGGAAAAACAGCAGTTCCGCGTGATGTTAGTTCATGAATTACTGGCAGAATATGCGGATTCTCTGCCGGTGAATGATGTCAGTGTGAATACTCCCCCCTGGTATCTGTTCAGCCACTGTACCGAGTCCACCGCGCTGCCGGACAGCGTGAAAACCTGGCAGAATCTGTTCAGCCGTTTCGGTGCGTCACTGCAATCCGTCAGCACCGGCTGTTGCGGAATGGCGGGAACCTACGGCCATGAAATGCCGAATCTGGCGTGCTCAAAGGGGATCTATCAGCTCTCCTGGGCTCAGCCGTATCAGTCACTGCCGTCAGAACGCTGCCTGACCACCGGATACTCCTGCCGCAGCCAGGTGAAACGGATGGAAGGTAAAGTCATGCTGCACCCGTTGCAGGCGCTGCTGACACTGGTATCCTGACAGCAGGATAAAAACACGACGCGGAGAGCTTATTAATGATATGGAAACGACCTGCAACACCGGCAGAACTGAATCGCATCTCGGAAGGGAATATGCTCAGTCATCTGGGCATTGTCTTTACAGCGGTGGAGCCGGAACAGCTGATCGCCGTGATGCCGGTTGATGACCGGACCAAACAGCCGCATGGCCTGCTGCACGGCGGGGCATCAGTGGTACTGGCGGAAAGTCTCGGCTCGGTAGCCGGTTATCTGTGCAGTGAAGGGGATGAAACGGTAGTCGGTGTTGAGATTAATGCTAATCATGTCCGTGCGGTGCGCAGTGGTGTTGTTACCGGTTATTGTAAGGCGGTACACCTCGGGCGTAATCAGCAGGTCTGGTCGATAGAGATTTTTGATGAGCAGCAGCGTTTGTGCTGTATCTCCCGGCTGACCACCGCCATTCTGCGCGGAACCGGAAACTAACATCTGAGTAACATTTCAGCCGGTGCAGTGTGAATTTCACCCGGAATCACGTTGCGCCGGCTTCTCTCTGTAAAAGTCGCATTTATAATATTCCTTTTGTGCCATCAGCAATGTACTGAACAGTACGGTAATAAGCATTTATCATTGATAAACAATCTCTTTTACAAACAATGAATTAATTCACTTTCCGCTCAAAAATGATAACGCTTGTCTGATATGCTTGTCTATTATTTAATCAATAATCGGAATATCCTTTCAAAGCAAGTGGTTGAAGTGAGAAATATTATCATTAACATGGTGTTTACGGAGAGCTCCCGTCGAATTTTATGAGGTCAATAATGACAACACACAGCACAAACCCGGTGGAAACTTTTTCACTGAATGATAACGACTGGACAGGGATCACGCTGACAGCGGCCGCTGCAAAACAGATTGTGACACTGATGAATAACACCCCGGACAGTATCGGGCTTTGCCTGAGTGTCAAACAGTCCGGTTGTGCCGGGTTTGGTTATGTTTTCGAAATGATTAATCAGGCGGATGCAGACGACATGCTGTTTGAGCGCGATGGCGCCCGGCTGTATGTTCCGCGCAAAGCCATGCCGTTTATTGACGGTACGGAAGTGGATTTTGTCCGCGAAGGGCTGAATCAGATATTTAAATTCAATAATCCGAAAGCTCAGCATGCCTGCGGGTGTGGTGAAAGCTTCGGGGTTTAAGAGCGAAGCCATATTATGTCTCAGAGCAATGCAGAGATTGGTGAAGACGTTCAGACCTGGCTGAATGACGGGCGCTATAAAGAGGGCTTCTTCACTAACGTCGCCACGGATGAACTGGCAAAAGGGATCAATGAAAATGTGATCCGCGCCATTTCCGCCAAACGAAATGAACCGGAGTGGATGCTCAATTTCCGGCTGGAGGCTTTTCAGCACTGGCTTGGTATGGAAGAACCACACTGGCTGAAAGCGAAGTATCCGCAGCTGGATTATCAGGATTACAGCTATTATTCCGCGCCGTCATGCGGTGCGTGTGACGATACCTGCGGTTCACAGCCGGGGGCGGTGCAAAGCCCGGCAGACAGCTTCCTGACCAGTGAAGTGGAAGAAGCATTTGAAAAACTCGGTGTGCCGGTCCGTGAAGGACAGGCGGTGGCGGTGGATGCGATTTTTGACTCCGTTTCCGTTTCCACCACTTACCGTGATGAACTGAAGAAACACGGTGTGATTTTCTGCTCGTTCGGGGAAGCGATTCATGATTATCCGGAACTGGTGCAGAAATACCTTGGTACCGTGGTTTCAAGCCACGATAACTTTTTTGCGGCGCTCAATGCGGCGGTGGCTTCTGACGGCACATTTGTTTATATCCCGAAAGGGGTGCGGTGCCCGATGGAATTATCCACCTATTTCCGTATCAACGCCGCCAAAACCGGCCAGTTTGAACGCACGATTCTGATCGCCGATGAAGGCAGCTACGTCAGTTATATCGAAGGCTGCTCCGCACCGGTACGTGATACCTACCAGCTGCATGCCGCTGTTGTGGAAGTGATTATCCATAAAGATGCGGAAGTCAAATATTCCACCGTCCAAAACTGGTTCTCCGGTGGTGATACCGAAGGCGGGATACTCAACTTCGTCACTAAGCGGGCACTGTGTGAGGGCGAAAATTCCAAAATGTCGTGGACGCAGTCTGAAACCGGCTCGGCCATTACCTGGAAATACCCGAGTGTGATCCTCAAAGGCGATAATTCAGTCGGCGAATTTTTCTCTGTTGCTCTGACCAACGGCACACAGCAGGCGGACACCGGTACCAAGATGATCCACATCGGCCGTAATACAAAATCCACTATTATCTCGAAAGGGATTTCCGCCGGGAAAAGCCAGAACAGCTACCGCGGGCTGGTGAAGGTACTGCCGGGAGCGGAAAACGCCCGTAACTTTACCCAGTGTGACTCGATGCTTATCGGTACAGAGTGCGGCGCACACACGTTCCCGTATGTGGAAGTGATGAATAACAGCGCGCAGCTGGAGCATGAGGCTACCACCTCGCGTATCGGCGAAGATCAGCTGTTTTACTGCTTACAGCGCGGGATCAGCGAAGATGATGCCATCTCAATGATTGTTAATGGTTTTTGTAAAGATGTGTTCTCTGAATTGCCGCTGGAATTTGCCGTTGAAGCGCAAAAACTGCTGGCGATAAGCCTGGAACACAGTGTGGGTTAATACATCAGAATCAGCGCCTGCGGGATAACCGGCAGGACGGAGTAGTACATTATGTTAAGCGTAAAAGATTTGCATGTCAGCGTGGAAGGTAACGAAATCCTCAAAGGGTTATCACTGGATGTGAAACCGGGGGAAATCCACGCCATTATGGGGCCGAACGGTTCCGGTAAAAGCACCTTGTCTGCCACACTGGCCGGCCGGGAAGAGTATGAAATTGACAGCGGATCAGTCACATTTAAAGGTAAAGACCTGCTGGATCTGGCACCGGAAGACCGTGCCGGTGAAGGGATTTTCCTTGCTTTTCAGTATCCGGTGGAAATTCCGGGTGTGAGCAACCAGTTTTTCCTGCAAACCGCAGTGAATGCGGTGCGCGAATACCGCGGTGAAGAGGCGCTGGATCGCTTTGATTTCGCGGATTTTATCGAAGATAAAATTGAACTGCTGAATATGCCGCAGGATCTGCTGACGCGTGCCGTGAACGTCGGGTTCTCCGGCGGTGAGAAAAAACGTAACGATATCCTGCAAATGGCCGCTCTTGAGCCGTCACTCTGCATTCTGGATGAAACGGATTCCGGGCTGGATATCGATGCCCTGAAAACCGTGGCGAACGGGGTAAACCAGTTACGCAGTCCGGATCGCGCTTTTATTATTGTTACCCACTACCAGCGCATCCTGGATTATGTAAAGCCGGATTTTGTTCACGTGCTGTATCAGGGCAAAATTATTAAATCCGGTGATTTCTCACTGGCGAAAAAACTGGAGGAGCAGGGATATGGCTGGCTTATTGACCAACAGTGAACGTGCGCTGAAACGCCGTGAGGTCAGTGAGCGCAATCTGGCCGCGATGAGCCGGATCGGACAGCTTGTCGCACAGCGCCCGCTGTCCGGACATGCGGCACTGCACTGGCAGCAGGCACAAAAAACCGGCTTCCCGGCATTTCATCAGGAAGACTGGCACTATACCTCTCTGGATGCGCTTCTGGCGGCTGACTATCAGCAGCAGACCGGCACACTGAATGCGTTACCGGACGCGGTGCTGACCTCACTGAATGCATACCGCATCGTGCTGGCGGACGGCGTTTTTGCGCCGCAGTGGAGTGATACGGATACAGGTGTATTTGAATTGACGGTGGCGGATAATCGCAGTGAATTTCCTGAGCCGGTTAACGGGGAGATTTTCCTGCATCTGACCGAAAGTCTGGCGCAGTCGCCGCTGATGATCCGCGTAAAAGCGGGTGCACAGGCGGAAAAACCCCTGTATATCGTCAATATCTCAACGGCACATAATGATGTGCTGAATATGAATCACAGCCGTTATCACCTGGATATCGGTGCGAATGCGTCAGTGTCTGTGATTGAGCACTTTATCAGCCCGGATGAGCAATCAGCGCATTTCACCGGCGCACGGATGACTGCCGCTATTGGTGAAAACAGTGATTTCCGTCACCTGAAACTGGGATTTGAAAATCCGCAGGCGTACCATTTCGCCCATAATGATTTGGTCATCGCTGCACATGCCCGTGTCGAAAGCACCAGTTTTCTGCTCGGCGGCAAACTGACACGGCATCACACCAGCACGCAGCTTAACGGCGAAGGTATTGTGCTGGCCATGAACAGTCTGGTGTTGCCGAAACATGGCGAAATTGCTGATACCCGTACGTATCTGGAGCATAACAAAGGGTATTGTGAAAGCCGTCAGCGCCATAAAACGATTGTGATGGACAACAGCCGGGCAGTATTTAACGGTATGATTAAAGTGGCACCGCATGCCCTGAAAACCGACGGTCAGATGACCAACAATAACCTGCTGCTGGGCCGGAAAGCGGAAATCGATACCAAACCGCAGCTGGAAATCTATGCGGATGATGTGAAATGCAGCCACGGTGCGACGGTCGGTCGTATTGATGAGGAGCAGCTGTTTTATCTGCGGACCCGCGGGATCGCCGAAAAAGCCGCGAAGCAGATGATCATCCTCGCATTTGCGGCAGAACTGACCGATGCGGTCAGTGATGAGTCTCTCAATGATGTGGTGATGGCACGCATCCGTCAGTCGCTGGATCAGGGGGATAAACAGCCATGAGTTATCCTGTGCAGCAATTACGGGCCGACTTCCCGGTGCTGGCCGGGGAGGTGAACGGTAAACCGCTGGTCTATCTTGACAGCGCTGCCAGTGCCCAGAAACCACAACAGGTGATTGATGCGGTGAGTGATTTTACCGCTCACCATTATGCCGCGGTTCACCGCGGCATTCACACCTTAAGTGCAGAGGCAACGGCCGCCACGGAAGCGGTGCGTCAGAAAGCGGCGGCGTTTATCAACGCGCCGCAGACGGAAGAAATTATCTTTGTCAAAGGTACCACAGAAGCTGTCAATCTGGTGGCGGACAGCTTTGGCCGTGCGTTCTGTAATGATGGTGACAACATCATTATTACGGAGATGGAGCATCACGCCAATATTGTGCCCTGGTATATGCTGGCGGAAAGTGCGGGGATTGAGATCCGCGTGTTGCCGATGGCGGATGACGGTACTCTGATCCTGAGCAAACTGCCGGAACTGATCGACAACCGCACCCGGCTGCTGAGTTTTACGCATCTCTCTAATGTCCTTGGTACGGTGAATCCGGTGAAAGCGATTATTGCGCAGGCGCGGGAACTGAGCCGTGCCGCCGGGGGGGAACTGGCGGTGCTGGTGGACGGCGCCCAGGGCGCAATGCATCAGCCGGTGGATGTGCAGGCGCTGGATTGCGATTTTTATGCCTTCTCCGGCCATAAACTGTACGGACCGACCGGTATTGGTATTTTGTGGGGACGTAAATCCCTGCTGGATATGATGCCGCCGCGCGAAGGCGGTGGTGCGATGATCGCGGATGTCAGCCTGACAAACGGCATTACATATGCGGATGTACCGTGGCGTTTCGAAGCGGGTACGCCGAATATTCAGGGGATTATCGGCCTGGGGGCCGCGCTGGATTATCTGAACGCTGCCGGTATGGCGGAGATAGCCGCGTATGAACACACACTCATGCAGTATGCACTGACCCGTCTGGCAGAGGTTCCCGGTATTATTCTGTATGGTAATGCACAGCGGGAAGGGGTGATCGCCTTTAACCTCGGTAAGCATCATGCCTTTGATACCGGTGCGTTTCTGGATCGTTACGGTGTGGCTGTCCGCACAGGGCATCACTGCGCACAACCGCTGCTGGCACACTATGGTGTCAGCGCCATGTGCCGTGCTTCACTGGCGCTCTACACCACCGAAGCAGACATTGATATACTGACGGACGCACTGAAACGTACCGCAAAACTGCTGGGTTAAGGATTCTGATGAAAATTTCGTTGCCGGATCAGGCAAAATTACTGCGCAACTTCTCCCGTTGCCATGACTGGGAAGAACGTTATCTGTATCTGATTGAGCTGGGAGAAAAGTTACCGGCACTGACAGAAGCACAACGGCAACCGCAGTATAAAATATCGGGCTGTCAGAGTCAGGTCTGGATCATCATGCAGCAGGATGAGGAAGGGCGCGTCTGGTTCGCCGGTGACAGCGACGCTGCTATCGTTAAGGGCCTGGTGGCGCTGGTTATCGCGCTGTATCAGGGAAAATTACCGGCTGAAATCCGTGAACTGGATATCGCACACATCTTCTCGGAACTGGCACTTTCTGTCCATCTGACCCCCTCCCGTACTCAGGGACTGAACGCCATGGTCAGAACAATCATACAAAACACGCAGCAAATGAGATAAAACATCGTTCCCTTTTACTTACTCTGCTAATAATATATTACCTGGCGTGGCCGGCAGACGGCCACGTATTTTTTTATACCATCAGCTGAGGATCTGGAATGAAACGAATTCTCCCGTTGCTGGGCGGGCTGTTGTTAGCGGTAACTGCGCTGACAGCCCGGGCAACTGAATATCAACTCCCTGCGGATAAGAGCCGGGTCATCGGCGAAAACGTCACCTATGTTGTTCCGGATGACGGACGCTCGCTGGAAGCGATTGCGGCAGAATACGGTATCGGCCTGCTGGCGATGCTGGAAGCCAACCCGGGGACAGATCCGTATCTGCCGAAGCCGGGCAGTGAACTGATTATCCCGTCACAGCTGATCCTGCCGGATACGCCGCATCAGGGCATTGTGATTAACCTGGCGGAACTGCGCCTGTTCTATTATCCGAAAGGCACTAACACCGTGCGGGTCTATCCGATTGGTATCGGCCAGCTGGGGCGTGATACACCGATCATGACCACCTCAGTTTCCCAGTTGATCAAAGATCCGACCTGGACGCCGACCACGAATATCCGCAAAGCTTATGCCGCACAGGGGATCACCTTACCGGCAGTTGTTCCTGCAGGGCCGGAAAACCCGATGGGGCTGTTTGCACTGCGTCTGGCGCATGGTCGCGGTGAATACCTGATCCACGGTACTAACGCGGACTTTGGTATCGGTATGCGTGTCAGCTCCGGCTGTATCCGCCTGCGTCCGGATGATATTGAAGCGCTGTTTAAAACCATTCCGAAAGGGACCCGGGTTCAGATCGTTAATGAGCCGGTGAAATATACTGTTGAGCCGGATGGCCAGCGTTATGTGGAAGTGCATCAGCCGCTCTCCCGTAATAAGAACGACGATCCGCAGACCATGCCGATTACCCGTTCAGCCGGACTGACCAGCTTTATCCAGTCTCCGGACACCAACAGTGCCATTGTTGAGCAGGCGATTGCACGTCGTTCCGGTATGCCGGTCAATGTCAGCCGTGATGCGCAGTATAAGCAGGAAGCGGTACCGGCAGAGAAAACCAACTTTGCACCGGTGGAAATGGACGAAGAAGCGGAAGTGAAAGCACTGAACCTGCAACCGGCTGATTTTGCGCCGGGTCAGTTAACCCAGCCGGGTCCGATTGTCAGTGAGGAAAAAAGCGCGGAGTAATCACCCGTGATATCTCTGTGACAGATAAAACCGCTTCCGTTTGTGAGGCGGTTTTTTTATGTCTGTCATTTGTATATGAGCATAAATGACAGACATAAAAAATGGCGTAGCATAATTTATGCTACGCCATCTGTTCTTCAGGCAGTGATTACAAATTATTTTTTGTAAGAACGAACCTGGTTGTCTAAGCGCTGGTTAGCGCGTGCTGCTTCGTCTTTAGCCTGCTGAACATCAGCACGGATGGCGTTAACATCGTTGCTCAGTTGATCAACTTTGGCATTCAGCGTCTTAACGTCGTTGTCCAGTTGGTCAAATTTAGCGTTAGAAGAACAACCTGCTAATAATGCAGAAGCTAAAACTACAGCACCTAATACAATCTTAGAACGACCCATTTTAATACCCTCTAGATTAAAGTTAATCACCAAGTAGCAGTAATGATATTACACATTTCAATAGGGAAAGAGAATAGAAATTCAGCGTTTACAAAGATAATTTTCCTGAAACCGCAAAATAAATCAAAAAAAAACGGCAATTGCGTAATTCTCAACCAAATAATCTGATACAGGGCCTGATAAGACAGCGCGGTATCATCCCGTATTCAGAAAGCGGCAATTATTCTGCGGCCGGTTGCTTCATTTCATGTTCTCTTACAGTTTAGAATAAAAAAAGCACCCGTGCAGCGGGTGCTCTTATTAATTCAGATAATGCTGAAAAATATTACAGTAATTGTACCGATGAGGTATTGGTGGTGCCGCTCGGAACCAATGCGCCGGATACCATTACCACAATCTCACCGTTGGTGGCCAGACCGCTTTCCAGCGCGGCTTCACGGCCGATACGGTAGAAATCATCGGTTGATAAGATTTCGCTGACCAGTTTGGTGGTCACGCCTTTTACCAGCAGTAACTGGCGGGCAGTGGTTTCGTTGGTGGTCAGTGCCAGAATAGGGGCTTTCGGGAAGTATTTGCGGACAGACTTCGCGGATTTACCGCCTGCGGTTGCCACAACGATCAGCGGAGCATCCAGGTTTTCTGACATTTCCACCGCGCCGCGGCAGACTGCTTCAGTAACACGCAGCTTTTTACCGGCCGGTAAATCGCCGAGACGGCTGTGCATCACACGATCAGTACGTTCGCAGATGGTAGCCATGATACTGACGGCTTCAACCGGATATTTTCCTTTCGCACTTTCGCCGGACAGCATGACCGCATCGGTACCGTCGAGGATGGCGTTGGCAACGTCACCGGCTTCCGCACGGGTAGGGCGCGGATTTTTGATCATGGAATCGAGCATTTGTGTTGCGGTAATGACCACTTTGCGGGCGGTATTACATTTTTCGATCATCAGTTTCTGCGCGAAAATCACTTCTTCAACCGGGATTTCAACACCCAGGTCACCACGGGCAACCATGATACCGTCGGAAGCTTCGAGGATTTCATCGAAGTTGTTCATCCCTTCCTGGTTTTCAATCTTGGAGATGATCTGGATATGTTCGCCGCCGTTGGCTTTCAGGTGAGCACGGATTTCGTCAACATCGGAACGTTTACGGATAAAGGAAGCCGCAACGAAATCAACATTCTGCTGACAACCGAAAATCAGATCCTGTTTATCTTTTTCTGCCAGGGCCGGCAGGCCGATAGACACATTCGGCAGGTTAACCCCTTTGTTTTCACCGAGGTCACCGTTGTTCAGAACTTCACAGATAACTTCTGTTGCGGTGGTTTCTTTCACACGCATGCCGATCAGGCCGTCATCGACCAGAACGATATTGCCCGGTTTCAGATCCTGCGCGAAACCCGCGTAGGTGACAGCAACACGCTCAGTGTTACCAATGACAGATTTATCTGTGGTGAAAGTAAAGGTCTGACCCGCAACCAGCGGAGCATCATTGCCGCCTTCCAGTTTGATGGTACGGATTTCCGGGCCTTTGGTATCCAGTAAAATGGCTGCTTTCTTGCCGGTACGTGCACAGACAGCACGCAGATTTTTGATGCGCTGACCATGTTCTTCGTAATCGCCGTGGGAGAAGTTCAGACGCATAACGTTCATGCCTGCGTCTAACAGTGCTTCGAGTTTCTCTTCTGATTCGGTTTTAGGTCCGATAGTACAAACAATTTTCGTCTTTTTCATGACAGCCCATCTACAGTTATTGAGAGTAAATAGTGAACAATCGCCTGATTTCACACCATACGGTAAGAATAGGCAATTGTCGGTATCCCCGGTTATTAAAATTAGTCGTTTTTGTAAAAAAACAGATTCAGTATAGCGTGTTTTTTATTGCGCCTCTCTGTTTCAGCGCTTGTAAATCAGTAAGCTGAATCCATTCAACAACCATGCAGGCATTATAGAGGGTTATTAGTGTGATTTGAATCATAAAATCAGAAATAAATTAACATTTTTGCGTTAACGCAAGAAATCAGCCGTATTGATACGCAGAAGTACAGTGAAAACAGAAGAGGGTAACTGATTAAAACTAAATGAACTACTGAAGAGGGAGAGAAAACGGAACAGCTGAGAAATGGTGCGTCCAAGTGGACTCGAACCACCGACCCCCACCATGTCAAGGTGGTGCTCTAACCAACTGAGCTATGGACGCACTGTGTGATAATTGCTTTGCGAAGTAAATGGTGCGTCCAAGTGGACTCGAACCACCGACCCCCACCATGTCAAGGTGGTGCTCTAACCAACTGAGCTATGGACGCATTCTTTAATATCTTCGCTGACAACGGGGACGAATATTAACGATCAGAGCCGGTTCTTGCAAGGGGAAAAACACATTTTCTTGTCCGACTGCTCGTATTTAATGCTATCGGACTGAAAACTGTGCATTTCCCCCGTCAAAAGCCGTTAACGACCGGCGCGTTGCAGGATAAAACTGTCCGGCTGTTTCTGTAACCACAGGATACGGCATGCCATACCGATAGCCGCGGCGGTTAATCCGATAATAAAACCGATCCAGAACCCGGCCGGGCCCATCGCCGGAACCACCAGATCAGTCAGACCGAGGAGATAACCGGACGGCAGGCCGAGAACCCAGTAAGCCGTAAAGGTAATATAGAAGATGGCGCGTGTGTCTTTATAGCCACGCAGCACACCGGCACCGATCACCTGAACGGAATCCGACAACTGGTAAATACCGGCAAACAGCATCAGGCCGGAGGCCATAATCACCACTTCCGGATTATCGTTATACAGCAGGGCGATAGGCTCACGGAACAGCACTGTAAAGAGCGCCGTCACAGCGGCTATCATCAGCCCGACACCCAGCCCGGTATAGGCGGAAACCCGTGCTTTCTCCGTGGAATTTTTCCCGAGGTTAAAACCGATGCGGATAGTAGTGGCGATCCCCAGCGAAATCGGGAACATAAACATCAGCGAGCTGAAGTTCAGGGCGATCTGATGTCCGGCTACAGCGGTAACACCTAATGGTGCAACCAGCAGGGCAACGATGGCAAACAGCGTGACCTCAAAGAACAGCGCCAGGGCAATCGGCAGACCGAGCTGTGTGATCCGCTTCATTACCGCCCAGTCCGGCGGGGTAAATCGGCTTTTCGGCTGCACATCGCGCTGTGAACGGGCATGTTTCACATACCAGCGCATAAACAGGAACATCGCCCAGAACACCGACGCGGTCGCCACACCACACCCGACACCGCCGAGAGCCGGCGCGCCGAATTTCCCGTAAATAAAGATATAGTTGACCGGAATATTGACCAGCAGGCCGAGAAAACCAATCACCATCCCCGGTTTGGTTTTCGACAAGCCTTCACACTGACTGCGCAGCACCTGATAAAACAGGTAACCCGGCGCACCCCACATAATAGCGTGGGTGAACCCGACCGCTTTTTCAGCCAGCACCGGGTCAATATGCGGCATATTTTCAATAATATAGCGGCTGTTATAGAGCACCGCGATGACCAGGACGGATAAAAATGCCGCCAGCCACATACCCTGACGGATCTGATTGGCAATCATCGGACGGCGGCCGGAACCGTTAAGCTGCGCAACCACCGGCGTCAGCGCCATCAGCAGGCCGTGGCCGAACAGGATCGCGGGCAGCCAGATAGAGGTACCGACAGCCACGGCGGACATGTCTGTCGCACTGACTCTGCCGGCCATCACTGTGTCAACCACGCCCATCGCCGTTTGTGTAAATTGCGCGATAATAACGGGAATACCAAGAGCCAGCAAAGTACGCGCTTCTTTTAAATACTTCTGCACGTAATACACCTTATTTATTCTGATAAAAGGAGGAGGAAAGACGTTCCGGGATTCGTAAACTAATTACCGGATCAAGCGGAAAAGTCATTCTAGCGATTAATCAAATACAAGCCAATA
Organism: Morganella sp. Je.2.23; assembly: GCF_051129855.1. Taxonomy (NCBI): domain Bacteria; kingdom Pseudomonadati; phylum Pseudomonadota; class Gammaproteobacteria; order Enterobacterales; family Morganellaceae; genus Morganella; species Morganella sp. Je.2.23. The sequence continues at coordinate 1,396,485 of NZ_JBCPSQ010000001.1, read as the reverse complement.
CAATTAAATGTGCGGGATACCACGGGAAGGGCTGTTTAATTTTTTGTTTCAGGATAAACTGCATAAATCTATCCGAATACTGACTGGAGATCCGCATGTTTACCGGGATTGTACAAGGCACAGGCCCCGTCGTCGCCATCGAAGAAAAAGAAAACTTTCGTACCCACACCGTGAAATTCCCGCCTGAAATGCTGGCCGGGATAGAAACGGGCGCATCAGTGGCGCATAACGGCTGCTGTCTGACAGTCACAAAAATAGACGGGGATTTAATCAGCTTTGATCTGGTTAAGGAAACCTTAAGACTGACCAACCTCGGCAGCATCAAAAGCGGTGATATCGTCAATCTGGAAAGAGCGGCAAAATACGGTGATGAAATCGGCGGGCATATTATGTCCGGTCATATTGTGACCACAGCGGAAATTGCCAAAATTTTTGTCTCTGAAAATAATTATCAGATCTGGCTGCGCATCGAAGATAAATCGCTGATGAAATATATTCTGCACAAAGGGTTTGTCGGTATCGACGGAATCAGCCTGACTATCGGTGATGTGGTCAATAACCGTTTCTGTGTGCATCTGATCCCGGAAACCCGTGAGCGCACCACACTGGGCAAAAAACGGCTGGGTGATAAAGTGAATATTGAGCTTGATCCGCAGACGCAGGCTATTGTCGATACCACGGAGCGGGTACTGGCGCAGAAAATGCAGCAATTGCAGGAAAGTCTGATCCCGGCGGCAGAAACTGAAAAACCGCAAATCTGATGTGATTCAGATAAAAAAATCCGGTGCTGATTATTGTCAGACCGGATTTTTTATTACGGATAGCTTATTACGGACAGTTTATTACGGACAGTTTATTGAGGGCACGAAATCAGCGCGGAACGCGTAATCCGCCCTCACAGCCCTGCGGGCTCCATAATATCTGCCACAGCTGGATATCTCGGGCACGGAATGCACCGGCACAGGCATTGAGATAATAAGTGAACATCCGTTTAAAGCGCGGGGTGTAATTACTTTCCAGTGACGGCCAGGCAGCCTGAAAACGGGAATACCACGCCATCAGTGTCCGGTCATAGTCTGCCCCGAAATTGTGCCAGTCTTCCATCACCAGTTTATTTTCACTGCTGTCGCCGATATTCTGAACTGACGGCAGACAGCCGTTCGGGAAAATATATTTACCAATCCAGGCATCGACATTCACTTTATTACGGTTTGAACCGATGGTATGCAGTAAAAATAATCCGTCCGGTTTCAGGTTACGCCGGACCACATCAAAATAGGTGGCGTAATTTTTCGGACCGACGTGCTCAAACATCCCGACAGAGACAATTCTGTCATACTGCTCATGCAGATCGCGGTAATCTTCCAGGATAATATTAACATTAAGATCCGCACAGCGTGCCTGCGCATATTTCTGCTGTTCGGCAGAAATCGTCACACCGGTCACGGACACGTCAAAATGTTTCGCGGCATATGCGGCGAGTCCGCCCCAGCCGCAGCCGATATCCAGCAGTTGCATGCCCGGTTTCAGCTGTAATTTTTCACAGATGAGATGCAGTTTCTGCTCCTGCGCCTGTGCCAGATTGGCGGGGTCATCGCTGAGACCTTTCCAGTAACCGCAGGAGTACTGCATATAAGGGTCGAGCATCAGCTCAAACAGGTCATTACCCAGATCATAATGTTCTTCACCGACAATCCGCGCCCGTTTTTTGGTTTGCAGGTTACGCATACGGGCCATGGCGATTTTTATAATATCGTTGATATTCTGCGGCAGTTTATTTTCCAGCCCGGCACGCAATACCCGCTGAAAGAAAATATCTAACCGCTCACAGTCCCACCAGCCGTCCATATAACTTTCACCCAGTCCCATCGAGCCTTGTTGTAATACCCGTTTAAAGAACTGGTTGTTATGTACCTGAATATCGAAAGGGCGGGAACCATTAACTTCAATGCCGGCTTCGTCTAAAAGATCGGAGGCAATCCGCTGCCAGGAATCGGCAGGCGTTTTTTGATTTTCGACACAATCAGAACTCATATTATCTCCAATTTTTATCAAAGCGGGATTCTGAGTGCTTTATTTATGACGTTTTGCGCGGGAACAACAGAACCGGTGTGATTGGCCGTCATCGGGTGACAGTCTGCGTATTAACGTAATCGTTAAGACAAAAACAAAGCTCAAAATCCGGATTCAGAACGAATTGTCTGAAAAGTATAGGAGCCTGAGATTAAAATTCAATGGCAAAAAAGGCCGTACATGAGTACGGCCTTTAATTAGGAATATTCTTAATTGCTGCTTCAATCTATTGATTTTGTTCCGCAATAGTCACGGAGGTACGTGAAGAGCGGCGCTGGATAATATAACCGCCGATAGTCAGCACCACGGTTGCAGCCATCACGGCGGTGGTGGAGAGCAGGGGTTCGTGCATCAGCGCAGAGACCAGGAAACTGATCGCGGAGCATAAACCAAGCTGAATCGCATTCTGTAATGCCGCCGCTTTACCGCTGTGTTCCGGGTAAACCGCCAGGGCGTTTGATACCGCAATCGGGTAAGACGCACCGTTCATTGCTGCCATAAAGCAGAACGGGATCAGAATCGCCACCAGTGACGGGTTACTGAATTTTGCCATGGCATACAGACCCACCATGCTGACGGCATAACCGGCCAGCAGGAACGGCAGCAGTGTTTTGCCGTTAATCCGTGACAGCAGGGCACGGCAACCGTAGCCGCCGACCATAAAGGCGATGGTCTGCGGGATATAGCTCAGGCCGATATCATTCGGGTTATAACCCATATCGCGCAGGATAAACGGTGAGCCGGTCAGCCAGGCAAAGAAACCGGCACTGCATGCGGCGTAAATCAGTACGTTACCGCTGTAGACCGGCGATTTCAGCAGACGGAAAAATGAGATTTTCTGTTTTTCTGTTTTGGCGGTATCCGGTGTGATGTGATGTTTTTCTTTCAGCATCAGAGTCGGGATCAGCACCAGCAGCGTGATGCCGCCGAGCACGAGGAAAATTTCGTGCCAGCCGCCGTGATTGAGCAGCCATGCGCCGAGTAACGGTGCCAGCGCCGGAGAGAGTGCCACCAGCGGCATAATAGCGGCAAAAACACGCTGTGCGCGGTGATCATCATAACGATCGATAACCAGCGCCTGCCAGGTGACCGCCGCAGAGCAGACACTTACGGCCTGCACAAAACGAAGTAATAATAATTGCGCCGGGGTGGTTACCCAGATCATTGCCAGACAGCTCAGGGCAAACAGCCCGAGGCCCATCAGCAGAACCGGTTTACGGCCGATTTTATCGGAGAGCGGTCCCCATAACAGCTGGCCGATGGCAAAGCCGACCAGGAAAATACTCAGACTGGCGCTGATAGCGCTGGCAGTGGAGTTCAGAGATTCCTGCATCATACCGAATGCAGGCAGATACATATCAATCGCGAGGTAACCCAGCATGCTGAGCCCGGCGAGATAAAAGAGAAAGCCGCGGGAAGGCGATGTGTTGACTGTCACAGAAAAATACCTGAATGTTAAATAAGTGTAATGCGTGAGTTGTTATTTTAACTATTCGAGTTTTTCTTTGTAAAACGTTATTATTTGCACATTGCTGTGAAATTTTTTGAAAGGAAGGATTATGTGGTCAGAATATACACTGGATGTGGTGGATGCGGTGGCACGGACAGGCAGTTTCAGTGCGGCAGCAGAGGAACTGCACCGGGTACCTTCCGCTATCAGCTACAGCGTGCGCCAGCTGGAAGAGTGGCTGGCGGTTCCGCTGTTTGAACGGCGTCACCGGGATGTTGAACTGACACCTGCCGGTGTGCTGTTTGTCAAAGAAGCGCGTGATGTCATCAAAAAAATGAAATCCACACGTCACCAGTGCCAGATGATTGCCAACGGCTGGCGCGGACAGTTCAGTATCGCTGTTGACTGTATCGTAAAACCGGAACGGATAACGCGACTTCTGCTGGATTTTTATCATCATTTTCCGGATATCGAATTGTATATTTATCCGGAGGTGTTTAACGGTGTGTGGGATGCGCTGGTGGACAGACGGGTGGATGTGGCTATCGGTGCGACACGCGCATCCCCTATCGGTGAGCGTTACAACTTCCGTGATATGGGCTTTTTGCCGTGGCGTGCGGTGGTCAGTCCGGCACATCCGCTGGCATCTGCCGGTCATGTTCTGACCAATGAGGAGATGGTGCCGTACCCGAGCTTATGCCTGGAAGATACCTCACGTTCCCTGCCGAAACGCGATACCTGGGCACTGGATAATCAGCGCCGTCTGGTGGTACCGGACTGGGATCGCGGGATTGCCTGCGTGGAAGCCGGTCTGTGTGCGGCGATGATGCCCGCACACCGGGCAGATCCGCTGATTGCGCAAGGCCGGCTGACAGCGCTGAAGATTGAACAGCCGCTGCCGGACAGCCCGTGCTGCATCACCTGGGTGGATAAGGATACTTCACCGGCACTGAGCTGGCTGCTTGATTATCTCGGAGACAGCGAAACACTCAATGCCGAATGGCTGAGATGATCGTCAGCGGCGGTAGTCGATAAACGGACCATCCGCCACGGAGCGGCGTTCGACCAGACGCGGATGCACCTCAATGGTCTGCGCGTCTTCGCGTTTGTTGACGATACGGTCGAGCAGCATGGTCAGCGCCATCTGTCCCAGACGCTCTTTCGGCTGGTGGATGGTCGTCAGGGCCGGCGTGAAGTACCGGGCGTTACGGATATTGTCATACCCGATCACAGAAATATCCTGCGGTACACGCAGTCCCAGTTCATCGGCGGCGCAAATTGCGCCCATGGCCATGGCATCACCGCCGCAGAATACCGCGGTCGGCCGTTGTTTACCGGATAAAATCTGTGTCATCGCCCGGTAGCCGGAATCCGGTTCAAAATCACCCTGGACGACCCATTCATCACGCACAGTAATTCCGGCTTCTTTCATTGCCTTACTGAATCCTTCCAGACGGTTGCCGCCGGTATTACGTTCAAGCGGCCCCGGAATGACCGCGATATCGCGGTGACCGCGTTCAATCAGGTAACGTCCGGCAAGATAACCGCCGTGCAGGGCGTTATCGATAATCGCATCGGTGAAATCCCCGCGCGCTTTGCCCCAGTCCATCACCACCATCGGAATATTGCGGTAGCCTTCCAGCATGGTAATAAGCTTATCCGGATACTCTGAACACATGACCAGCAGACCATCGACGCGCTTTTGTGCCAGCATCGCCAGATAGGCTTTCTGCTTGTCAGGATTATTATGTGAGTTGCACAGCACCAGGGTATAGCCTTTGCTGTAGCAGCTGTTTTCCACCGCCTCAATCACTTCCGCGAAATACGGGGCTTCACTGGAGGTGGCCAGCAGACCAATCGATTTGGTGTTATTGACTTTCAGACTGCGCGCCACGGCGCTCGGTGAATAGTGCAGTTCTTTGATTGCAGCCCAGACAGCCGCCTTCGTTTCTTCCGCAACGAAACGGGTATTATTAATGACATGGGAGACGGTTGTGGTGGAGACGCCCGAGCGCTTAGCCACATCTTTAATCGTTGCCATGATGAAAACAACTCCTGACCTGCCGGTCTGTATTTTATTATTCGGTTAATCGATTGCTATTATAGTGCCATTATGCAGTAACAATAGAAAAATTTCTGTAAAAACAGGCATTGTTGTCTGATCCGGGTCAAAAGTAAAAAATATTACCTGTGCTATGGTTATTGATATGGTCAGCTATTCGGGTTTTCCGGTCAGACCATCCGTTTTAATTATTTTGATGATTCAGGATGTCAGGTAGTCATCATTGGTCACTAAGCAGCTATTTTGGAGATAAGAATGGATACAGATCTGAAATATGGTTTGTCAACAGCGGTTGCAGCATTGGTTATGATCGTACTGTTTTCAATAATGCTTTTCTGATATACCCCATACAGTACAAAAGGGCGGAAAATTCCGCCCTTTTTTGATCAACTGTTTTTGATCGACCGTTTTTAAACAACAGTCTTTAAACAACAGTCTTTTGTTCCCGGATTACGCCAGGTTTTCTTCCGCAAATTTCCAGTTCACTAATGCCCAGAAGTTTTCCAGGTATTTAGGACGGGCATTACGGTAGTCGATATAATAAGCATGTTCCCAGACATCGACGGTTAAGATTGGTTTATCGTTACCGCTGACCGGGGTTGCCGCGTTAGAGGTATTCACGATAGCCAGGCTGCCGTCTGCTTTTTTCACCAGCCATGTCCAGCCGGCACCGAAGTTTTTCACTGCGGCATCGGTAAACTGCTGTTTAAATTCAGCAAATGAACCGAATGTGCTGTTAATGGCGTCAGCGATTTTACCGGTCGGCTCGCCACCGGCGTTTGGTGCCAGGCAGTGCCAGTAGAACGTGTGGTTCCAGACCTGGGCGGCGTTATTGAAGATACCGGCATCAGAGGTTTTGATAATCTCTTCCAGTGACTTACCTTCAAATGCGGTGCCTTTGATCAGGTTATTCAGATTAACCACATAAGTGTTGTGGTGTTTGCCGTAGTGGTATTCCAGTGTTTCTTCAGAAATATGTGGCTCTAATGCATTTTTTGCATAAGGCAGTGCAGGTAATTCAAACGACATTGCATTCTCCTTGTTAAGGTTGAGTCAGTAACCTCATCACAGATGGATTACTGTTATTATTCTGCGAATTATCTTAACAAGTTTTGTCATAAAAAACAGCGTGAAATACCATGGATGATATTATTCACATGGTGAAAGATAAAATTGCCCACAGGATGATATCTGTCACGATAAAAGCGATTAGCAGGGTGTACAGCTTATGGCAGCAGATCCAGTTATAGAGTCGTTTCATTCTGTTTTCTCCGTATAACTGCGGAAATATAAATATAACGGATTTACGGGCTGAAATCCGGGTAAACTGAGTAATTTATACCGGAAACGTGACTACAGCTGTTGTTTGTCAATCGCCGGAAGACCCTTTACAATTCCCGCTATGACGAAAGGACAATAATGATCATTATGCTGGCAGATTATATTTTTCGTGCAATACAAAACAATACTGATTGTGACGTTATTTGTGATCATTCTCAGAAAGATGAACCGGCTGAAGTGATCAGGCGTGTCCGCCGGTGGCAGTTCCGGGACGGTATTGAGCTGATGTGCAGTGAAGAGACAGAAACTGCGGTACAGACAGGGGATGAACAGTGCCCTGAGCAGTGGATAGTCTGGCCTGTGGCCGGTGACACAGAAAAAAAAGTATCACCGCAGCATAAAGAATTTTTCAGTCTGTGCCAGCAGCGCTATTGGCTGAAAATACAGATGGCCTGATGTGCCGGATACAATCCTGAAAATTACCGGTATAATTACCCGTAATTATTAAACTGATTCAGAAAAAGAATATGACAAAACTCACGTTGCAGGAACAAATGCTGAAAGCCGGATTGGTGACCAGCAAAAAAATGGACAAAGTCCGCAGAACGGCAAAAAAATCCCGTGTTCAGGCCCGCGAAGCCAGAGAAGCGGTGGAAGAAAATAAAAAAGCGCAGCTTGAGCGCGATAAACAGCTGAGTGAGCAGCAAAAACAGGCTGTCTTATCCCGAGAATATAAAGCACAGGTGAAACAGCTGATTGAAATGAACCGGATCATTATTTCAAAAGGCAATATTGATTTTAATTTCACCGACAGCAATGTGATCAAAAGTATCACCGTAGATAAAACCACTCAGTCTCAGCTGATCAGTGGTCGTCTGGCCATTGCCCGGTTAAGTACAGAAAACAGCGATGTCAGTGAATATGCCATTATTCCGGCGGTTGTTGCGGATAAAATCACACAACGTGATACGGAAAGCATTGTCCTGAATAATGCGCTGGCACAGGATGAAGCGGATGAAGACGATCCGTATGCTGATTTTAAAATCCCGGATGATTTGATGTGGTGATCCGCATTTGCCTGCTTTTCCTGTTCAGAACGGGCAGGGACTGCGGGCATTTACCGGTTCGCCGCTGACCGGATGTACAAAATCCAGTTCACCGGCGTGCAGCATCAGCCGCGGAATATTCCCGGTGCCCGGTAACTCTTTTCCGCCGTAGAGATCGCATCCTAAAATCGGATGGCCCAGATACTGACAATGGATACGGAGCTGATGCGTGCGGCCGGTTTCAGGTGTCAGTTTCACCCGGGTGACCGGCAGAGACACCCCGTCTTCTGTTTTATAATAAAAACGGCCAGTCACCTGATAATGTGAACGGGCCGGTTTTCCCCGGACAGCACATATCGTCATGCGCGGAAACAGCGCCGGGTCTTTGGCAATCGCCGCATCAATCATTCCCTCATTGTTACTCAGATGCCCGCACAGCAGGGCGCTGTAGCCTTTCTGTACTGCACGCTGACTGAACTGACGGCAAAGTGCGGCATTAATTTCTTTATTGCGGGCAACCACCAGCAGCCCGGACGTACCGAAATCCAGCCGGTGCACCAGGGCACAGCCGGGAAACAGCTGTACCAGCCGGTAATGCACGGAATCCAGATTTTGCGGATTTTTTCCCGAAAGACTGAGCAGCCCTGCGGGTTTGTTAATCAGCAGCAGGTGTTCATCCTGATACAGAATATCAATCTGTTCCGGGCATGGCGGGGCAATAAAGGTATCGGTAATGTCAGACATCGGGCTATCCGGGTAAAAAGCGGAAAGGGATGATAACGAATTTTCAGTGCGGTGGCGAATCATGTTGTCCGGATATCCTATTGCGTAATTTTGCGGAATGATCCACGCTTATTACCAGTATAAATACGCAGAGGTTGTGCTATGCGCAGATTCACACAGGTATGCCATGCAGTACTGTTAATGACCGGACTTTTAGTGGTGCCGGTATCGTCTTATGCGGACCGGGATCATGATAAAAGACACGGTCACCGGTATGAGCATAATCATGGTCATTATAAGCACAGAGATAATCATTACCGTAAGTACAAAAACGATCTGACTTACGCACAGGCACGCTGGCTGGCGTCAAAAAACGGATTGGTCGGATATCATTCATTACCGCCGGGAATTGCGAAAAACCTCGCCAGAGGAAAACCGCTCCCTCCGGGTATTGCAAAACGCGCGGTACCTGCGCACATGCGTGACCGGCTGCCGCATTACCCGGGTTATGAGTGGAAAATAGCCGGTGACGATTTAGTGCTTATTGCACTGAGCACCGTGGTGGTGACCTACATTATTAATGATGTTTTTGAGTAGTCGTTTTTGATTAGTATTTTTTGAGTAGTACTATAACGTCCCGCAAACCGGCGGGACGTATTTCTGCTCAGGCTGGACGGGTAAAGGCGAGCAGAGCACCGACCAGCATAAATAATGATCCGAACACTTTATTCATTGCACGGTTCTGTTCCGGGCTTTTGATAAATACAGCAATTTTCCGTGCCAGCACGGCATAGCCGGTCATAACAATAGTATCAGCAATAACAGAGGTTATTCCTAATATCAGATACTGTATCAGCTGCGGCTGATGGGGAATAATAAACTGCGGAAACAGCGCTGCGAGAAAGACAATGCTTTTGGGATTCGAAATATTCACCAGCACGCTATTCTGATACAGCTTTTTGCGTGACTGTGTTGCTGTCAGTGTGCTGAGCGCAATAGTGCCTGCCGCCCGCCACTGGCAGACTCCCAGCCAGATAAGATAGGCCGCCCCGGCCCATTTCAGTATTTCAAATGCAAGAACTGACTGTGACAATAATGTGCCGAGCCCGACACCGACCAGAATAATCAGCAGCAATAACCCTGTCTGTAATCCGGCAATGGCCGCGACGGCTCCCCGGTAACCGTGATTGACAGACGTTGTCATGCTGTTAATCGCACCTGAACCGGGGGACAGACTGACAATAACGGACGTCATCAGATAGGCAAACCACCACTCAAAGGTCATTTCGGGCTCATCAGATTATTAACAGAAAAAGAATATCCGGATTATGGCATTGTCAGGTGAGGTAAAAAATGATGAACGTCTTGTTTTCAGGAGGAAAATACGGGTGATGATGGGTTTAATGCCGTATTTTCTCTGTTTTTCTTTTGTGCGGCACCCTGATGGTGCGCAGGTCTGTTTTACCGCAGCTGTCGTTCTGTATTAATCTGAGTTATACAGGACAAAAATACGCCTGGCTGATTTTAACAGTATGTTAAAAGCAATACCTCTTTGCAGTGAAAAGTGGTATTCTGCGCGTATGTTAACACCGGTCTAACCGATCTGAAGTGAAGGACGTTTTACATGACGACGACTATTGAAAAAATCGAACGCCAGATTAAAGAAAACCCGATTCTGCTGTATATGAAAGGCTCCCCGAAGCTGCCGAGCTGCGGTTTCTCCGCACAGGCGGTACAGGCGCTGGCTGCCTGTGAAGAGCGTTTTGCTTATGTGGATATTCTGCAGAATCCGGATATCCGTGCTGAATTACCAAAATACGCTAACTGGCCGACCTTCCCGCAACTGTGGGTTGACGGTGAGCTGGTCGGCGGTTGTGACATCATTATGGAGATGTTCCAGCGCGGTGAATTACAGACACTGATTAAAGAAACCGCAGCAAAATACCGGACTGAAAACGAAGAATAATCACGTCCAGTACTATTTATTGAAGCCCCGCAGGGTAAACCTGCGGGGCTTTTGTCTTTCTGATGGCGGTGAAATGAAAGTTGTTGATGCGGTAATTTTTTAAAGTGCGGTATCAATCACACTGAAAGGAAGAAAGATGGATCCAGTTCCAGCGGGGCAGAATGTCAGATTAACCGGGCATTTTTCATATCAGGGCACCAGTGGTATGACCGGTGAATTAAGAGAACAGGTATCAGTAAAATCGTCGGATTTATCTAAGCGGTTCACTGAGATCCGTAACAGTGCAGCAGCGTTTTTCACATCTGTGAAAGGAAAAATAAATAATGTGTTTGAGCCATTAGGGAATTGGATAAGTAAGATAATAATCCGGAAAGAAGAAACGGTTGTTGAGGGCGCACAGCTGGTGCTGCAAATAGCGCAGAAAAACGTGCCGATATATTTAGATAAAGTCCATGCGTTTCTGGGTGAAAATAAACCTCTGGATACCGCTTCACTGAAGATGTTCTCAAAAGACATACTGAGACCATTAGTCACATTTCTGAGTGGTGTGGATAAAATAAAAGGCGCAGATAAACCAGCAGAGAAATTCATGGCCGAATTTATTCACAAAGTAAATAGTGAGTTATCCGCTGCTGCCGGCTGCGGCCCGAGGCCCTCTGAAAAAGTAAATCAGCTTGCGTCAATCTGTGATGATGATAAGGCCAACGCTTATTTAGCCACAGAGAATTTTGAACAGGACTTCAAAGCAAGAATGATGAGACTGATGACGGATATTGAAGGGGCGATTCTGCCTGATTTGATGTCTATCAAACCTGCAGATGTCGTCGCCCGGCATAGTGAGCAGAAACCGAAGGAAATCTGGCGCGAGTTACCTTATGACTACGCCACCGCTGAAGTAGAGTTCAGGCCGTTGACAAACCCGCAGGGGCTGGCGACGACCGACATAGATTGTAAAGATAAACCAGGAAAATCAATTTATTGATTTTCGGCTGATAACACTTTCGGCTGATAACACAAAGCAGGAAAAACCACGTTTCATCCTGCGTTGTCAGCAATCTCAAACGCCACCGCTGAGGTGGCGTTTTCTCACTGATGACTGTCTGCCGCAGGCGGCCAGCCGCCCAGTTTCTTCCAGCGGTTGACGATGTCACAAAAGAGCAGGGAGGTGCGATCGGTATCATACGCCGCGCCGTGAGCCTGTTTACTGTCAAACGGGATACCAGCGGCGATACAGGCTTTTGCCAGAATCGTTTGTCCCAGTGATAATCCGCTTAATGCGGCCGTATCAAAAGTGGCAAACGGGTGGAACGGGTTACGTTTCAGCCCGCAGCGTGCGGCTGCTGCCATCACAAAACTGTGATCAAAATTCGCATTGTGCGCCACGATAATCGCCCGCTTGCAATCCGCGTCTTTCATGCCTTTGCGCACCATTTTAAAAATGGCATGCAGAGCCTCATATTCAGTGACCGCATTACGCTCCGGATCTGCCGGATTAATCCCGGTGAACGCCAGTGCGGCAGGATCAAGATTTGCACCCTCAAAAGGCTGCACATTGAATTCAAGCCGCTGATCCGGCATCAGCCAGCCGTTATGATCCATTTTGACGGTAATGGCAGCGATTTCCAGCATACCATCGGTTGCGGCATTAAAACCGCCGGTTTCAACATCGATAACGACGGGATAATACCCGCGGAAACGTGCGCTCAGAGCATTGTGATTTTGATTTTCAGACATGGGACTCTTAATTAAACGAACAAAACGCACTATTCTAGCGCGGCTTGCCTGCAGGAGAAAGGGCTGTTCAGTGCTGCGCCGGAAAAGAAGGATCGTTCTGATCCTTCTTACAGGGGGAATCAGTTACCGAGTGCAGCTCCGGCACTTTTATTTTCAATTAATTCAATCTTATAACCATCAGGGTCTTCCACAAAGGCGATAATGGTGGTGCCGCCCTTAACCGGACCGGCTTCACGGGTCACATTGCCGCCCGCTTTACGGATGGCATCGCAGGTCGCCGCGACATCATCCACGCCGAGCGCGATATGGCCGAATGCCGTTCCCATCTCATAGGAATCCGTACCCCAGTTATAGGTCAGTTCAATCACGGAACCTTCACTTTCGTCACTGTAGCCCACGAATGCCAGTGAATATTTGTATTCCGGGTTTTCACTGGTGCGCAGTAAGCGCATGCCAAGAACCTTGGTATAAAAATCGACGGAACGTTGCATATCACCCACGCGGAGCATGGTATGGAGTACACGCATAAAGTAACCTCTCAGAGTGCTTTCAGTTATTTATCAGTAATGGCTCACACTATAACGTGATAATTGACTACAATTCAAATTATCAGGATGCTGATGGTTACAGGATAACCATTACCTGTCCGGCAGGGCATCAGACAAAAGGACATCAGCCGATGGCAGAACAACTTCACTTTTTTGATATCCCGTCACCGTGTGTGGGGATATGTCAGCTGAATGAAAAAGGGTATTGCCGGGGATGCTACCGGAGCCGTGATGAGCGCTTTCAGTGGCTGTCGATGAGTAATGCGCAAAAAGAAAATATTATCCGTTTGTGTCGTCAGCGTCGCTACAGAGCGGTTAAAGGTGAAACTCCGCCGGAATTACCGTCCGGACAGTTAGATCTATTTTAATTAAATAATTGCAAATCTATATATTAGTCTTGAATTAATATAGTGGGATTATTTAGTGTTGTTGATTTATATATTATAGAAATAATGTTTTTTGTCGCATTTGAATTTATAATCAAGAGTGAAATTATATAAACACAATATAAAATTATTGTGATGCGGGTGGGTGGTTCAATATAATAGTAACCTCATGTTTAATAAGATTAATTACATGAAATAAATTATTTTTTGTTAAAAATAAAATGGTGGTTATGTAAAAAAATATAGATCCCGGCAGTGATGATCGCTATTCTTAATCCCGAACAAGTTCATCAACTTAATCAATTAAATTTGTATAAAAAGCTAACTATTTCATGGCAATAAAAATGGTTATGAAATAGTCATGAACTGTTTTTGTTACGCAGCAATATTGCGTCGCTGTTAATGAACACAATAGTGCCGCGTTTCTTTTTATTGGGTGATTGAAAGACATGAGGGCGTGTTTATACGTCCGTACCGTATTCACATAAGGAGAAATTTGTGGAGTTAACATTGGGATCAGACTTAGCGAGGTTAGTGCGGATATGGCGATCACTGATTGACCACCGGCTCAAACCACTGAAACTCACACAGACACACTGGATTACACTCTACAATATCAGCCTGCTGCCGCCGGATCAGTCTCAGATTCAGCTGGCGAAAGCGATCGGTATTGAACAGCCTTCGCTGGTCCGCACGCTGGATCAGCTGGAAGAAAAACAATTAATCACACGGCATATCTGTATTAATGACCGCAGAGCGAAACGGATAAAACTGACGGAGGAGTCCGAACCCTTTATCCGTGAAGTGGATGCGGTGATTGAAAAAACACGGCGTGAAATTCTGGGCGGAATTACACAGGATGAATTATATACACTGGCGGAGATTGTCAGGAAACTGGAAAATAATATTGTGCAGCTGCATAACCGTAATTAATGTCAGGTAATAAAAAAGGCGAAACGGGTGTTTCGCCTTTTACCGGTAAACCGGGAAAATTAACGCGGAGATACGGTATAGGTTGAACCGGATTTCGCGATACGCACACGCTGACCGACGGAGAACGGAGTTTTACCTTGTTTTTGTACAACAACAATGATTTCGCCGTTATCCTGTTTCAGTTCGAGTTCAACACCGGATGTGTTGTTCATCGATGCCTGAACGTTCTGGCCTGCAACACCACCTGCAATAGCCCCTGCTGCGGTAGCCAGAGTCTGGCCGGTACCGCCGCCGATTGTGCTGCCTAAAATACCACCCAGAATTGCACCACCTGCCGCACCGAGGATATTTTCGTCACTGCCGCCCTGAATAGTCACCGGACGGGCGCTCATTACTGTACCATAGGTAACGGTCTGAACACGTTTCGCCTGGTCTGCACTATAAGTGTCACCACTGAGTGTGTCCATATTCACACAACCGGAAAGTGCCACGACGGTAAATACACCGACGAGAAAACGCTTATACATACTTAACTCCTGATTATTGTATTCACAGATTCAGATGTGTTCATTATCTGCAGTGTAATATTTTACCTATTATCGCAGAATAATTTTGCATTAAAAATGTTTTATTTGCACCTTACATTAGGAACAGCTTAAAGCCAAATGTTCCGGCGGCAAGGTAAATCGTCTTATTTCACAAATGTGAGGTGTGCATCAGAACAGGGATTAAGTAGGGTCACGATGCGAAAAGGGATGAATCTGCGGGGCACCCTGATTATAGTAATCACACCGGAATATGAATATTATATTTTTATCAGATGGTTATTGATTAAAAGGAATCGGTTATGCGTTCGGGACGTTATATCGGCGTGATGTCAGGAACCAGCCTTGACGGGGTGGATGTTGTGCTGGCCGCGATTAATGATTCAGTGGTTGCGCAGCAGGCGGCGTACTCGCATCCGTTTCCGCCCGCGCTGAAAACGCGCATACTGGCGGTATGTCAGGGGCAGCAGACAACGCTGTCGGAAATCGGCCGTCTGGATTATGAACTGGGTACACTGTTTGCTGATGCCATCCGCGGTCTGCTGGCACAAACCCGGCTGAATCCGCAGGATATTGCCGGTATCGGTTGTCACGGACAGACCGTCTGGCATGAGCCGGACAGCGACACTCCGTTTACCCTGCAACTCGGGGATAACAACCGGGTTGCCGCGCTGACTAATATCATGACGGTCGGGGATTTCCGCCGCCGTGACATGGCTTATGGCGGACAGGGGGCACCGCTGGTGCCTGCATTTCATCAGGCGGTACTCGGTGTACCGGATGAAAAACGGATTATCCTGAATATCGGCGGGATCGCCAATATCACGACGCTGATCCCGGGGGCGGAGGTCAGAGGGTATGACACCGGTCCGGGCAATATGCTGATGGACAGCTGGACATGGCGGCACCGTGCGGCACCGTATGATAAAGACGGTGAATGGGCAAAAACAGGGTGCATCAATGAGGATTTACTGGCACATATGCTGGGTGATCCCTATTTCCGCCGTCCGGCACCAAAAAGTACCGGCCGTGAATATTTCAATACGCAGTGGCTGACCAGGCAGCTGGATAAATTTCCGGGCCTGAAACCGGAAGATGTGCAGGCAACTCTGCTGGCGCTGACGACGGTCAGTATCAGTGAACAGGTCACACTGTGCGGCGGCTGCGAACGCCTGCTCGTATGCGGCGGTGGTGCACGTAATCCGCAGATCATGGCGCAGCTGTCAGCACAACTGCCGGGTACTGAAGTGAGCCCGACCGATAAATACGGCCTGAGCGGTGATGATATGGAAGCCCTGGCATTTGCCTGGCTGGCCGCGCGGACACTGGCCGGTGAACCCGGCAATCTGCCGTCGGTCACCGGTGCAGACAGAGAAACCGTACTGGGTGCGGTATATCCCGTTATCCGTCAGTGGCCGTAATAAAAGATTACACACAGTTATTCAAAAGAATTAAGAGGATAAAAGGCATGTCAGACGAGTTTACGGACGTTGCTTCACTGCGGCGTGAATACACCAAAGGGGGATTGCGCCGCCGTGATCTCAGTGATGAACCGCTGGAAATGTTTGAACGCTGGCTCAAACAGGCGTGCGAGGCCAGACTGACTGACCCGACCGCGATGTGTGTGGCCACTGTGGATGAAACCGGTCAGCCGTATCAGCGCATTGTGCTGCTTAAGCACTTTGATAAAGACGGGCTGATTTTCTATACCAATATGGGCAGCCGCAAGGCACAGCATCTGGCAAAAAATCCGAAAATCAGTGTGCATTTCCCGTGGTACAGCCTGGACAGACAAGTCTGCTTCCTGGGGGAAGTGGAGCGTTTATCGACACTGGAAGTGGTAAAATATTTCCACAGCCGTCCGAAAGACAGTCAGATAGCCGCCTGGGCATCACAGCAATCCTCGCGGATTTCTGCCCGCGGAATTCTGGAAGGTAAATTTCTTGAACTGAAACAAAAATTTAAGCAGGGTGATGTGCCGCTGCCAAGCTTCTGGGGCGGGTTCCGGATTAAATTTAATTCGGTTGAATTCTGGCAGGGCGGTGAACACCGTCTGCATGACCGTTTTCTGTATACCCGTACAGCAGACGGCTGGGACATTGACCGCCTGGCGCCGTAACCGGTTGTTACCGGAATTTCTTCTGCAAAATCATTTTAATTGCTGGCACTTCACGGAGTGCCGCTTTATGCTATAGCCTTCATATTTCTAATCCACTATTTTTGCATAGACAAAACAGAACTGACGGAGTCATTGATGTCTGGTACGAACCTGATAAAACAACTGCAAGAGCGGGGCCTCATTGCCCAGGTTACGGATGAAAAAGCGTTAGCTGAGAGACTGGCGCAGGGCCCGATCTCCCTCTATTGCGGTTTCGATCCGACCGCTGACAGCTTGCATTTGGGCCACCTGGTTCCGTTGCTGTGCTTAAAGCGTTTCCAGTTAGCCGGTCACCGTCCGGTGGCGCTGGTTGGTGGGGCCACGGGGCTGATTGGCGATCCGAGCTTCAAAGCAACGGAACGCAAACTGAATACACAGGATACGGTTCACGGCTGGGTGGATAAAATCCGTCAGCAGGTTTCTCCGTTCCTCGATTTTGACTGCGGTAAGAACAGCGCCATCGCGGCAAACAACTATGACTGGTTCGGTTCTATGGATGTGCTGACCTTCCTGCGTGACATCGGTAAACACTTCTCTGTGAACCAGATGATCAACAAGGAAGCGGTTAAACAGCGCCTGAACCGGGATGACGTCGGGATTTCGTTCACCGAATTCTCCTACAACCTGTTACAGGGTTATGACTTCGCCCGTCTGAATAAAGATCACGGTGTTGAACTGCAAATCGGCGGTTCCGATCAGTGGGGTAACATCACCTCCGGTATCGATTTAACCCGTCGTCTGAACCAGCAGCAGGCCTGGGGTCTGACGGTTCCGCTGATCACCAAATCTGACGGCACCAAATTTGGTAAAACTGAAGGCGGCGCGGTATGGCTGGATCCGAAGAAAACCAGTCCGTACAAATTCTATCAGTTCTGGATCAACACGGCAGATGCGGATGTATACCGTTTCCTCAAATTCTTCACCTTTATGAGCCTCGAAGATATCGATGCACTGGAAGCGGAAGACAAGGCCAGCGGCAAAGCACCGCGTGCTCAGTATGTTCTGGCAGAACTGGTGACAAAACTGGTTCACGGCGAAGCGGGTCTGACGGCAGCACAGCGTATTACTGACAGCCTGTTCAACGGTGATATCTCCAACCTGACCGAAGATGACTTCGCGCAGCTGGCGCAGGACGGCATGCCGCATATTGAACCGGACAGCGATGCGGATTTACAGCAGGCGCTGGTGCTTGCGGAACTGGTTCCGTCACGCGGCCAGGCCCGTACCATGATTAGCTCCAACGCAGTATCACTCAACGGTGAAAAACAGTCAGATGCGGAATACCGCTTCACTGACAGCGACAAGTTATTCGGCCGTTACACATTGCTGCGCCGCGGTAAAAAACATTACTGTCTGATCTGCTGGAAATAATAGTTTACGGTAAACAAGGGCAACGAAAGTTGCCCTTTTTGATCTGTCAGCAAGATCTTTTCTGCTTCACAGAATATGATATGCGCAGTAATAATAAAAAATCAGGTTGTATCAATGAAAAATATTCTCTCTATCCAATCCCATGTTGTGTATGGTCATGCCGGTAACAGTGCGGCTGAATTCCCGATGCGCCGCATGGGTGTTAATGTCTGGCCGCTTAATACCGTCCAGTTTTCTAATCACACACAGTATGCACAAGGCTGGACCGGCTGCGTGATGAGCGCAGAGCACATCACGGAGATTGTGGACGGCATTGATAAAATCGATCAGCTGACCCGCTGTGATGCGGTACTCAGCGGTTACCTCGGCTCAGCAGAGCAGGGTAAACGTATCCTGGATGTGGTGAAAAAAGTCAAAACCCGTAATCCGCAGGCATGGTATTTCTGTGATCCGGTCATGGGGCATCCGGAAAAAGGCTGTATCGTGGCGCCGGGTGTGGCAGATTTTCTGTGTCAGGAAGCGCTGGCAGTCAGCGATATGATCGCACCGAACCTGCTTGAGCTGGAAACCCTGAGCGGACAAACTATTCACAATGTGGGTGAAGCCGTTGCCGCTGCCCGTGAACTGTGCAAAAAAGGGCCGCGCCTGGTGCTGGTCAAGCACCTGTCCCGTGCCGGTTACCGCGCCGACCGCTTTGAAATGATCCTGGTCACCGCCGATCACGCCTGGCATGTCAGCCGTCCGCTGGTGGATTTCGGCGAACGTCAGCCGGTGGGTGTGGGTGATTTAACCAGTGGTCTGATGCTGGTGAACCTGCTGAAAGGTGAAGAACTGCCGAAGGCTCTGGAACATGTGGCCGCCGCTGTTTATGAAGTGATGCTGAAAACCAAAACCATGAATGAGTACGAACTGCAATTGGTTGCGGCTCAGGATGAAATGGTACTTCCGGTGCACAAATTCTGTGCGGAACAGATCGACTGATCCCGTCTGCACGCCATATCGGTATAAAGAAAACGCCGGATTATCCGGCGTTTTTTGTCTCTGTATATCAGAACGATTAAATCAGACCTTCCGCTTCCATCGCATCCTGCACATGCGGGCGGTGCGCAATTTTCGCCAGATAAGCCTGTAAATGCGGATACGGCTCCAGTGAAATCTTCAGGTGCGGCGCCCAGCCGCAGACGGTAAACAGATAAGCATCGGCTACGGTAAAATTGTTGCCGGTAATATACGGGCTTTTCGCCAGCACGCTGTCCACATAAGCAAACTTATTCGTCAGATTACGCAGCGCAATCGGCCGGTAATCTTCCGGCGTTTCCGGCGAGAACAGCGGGCCGTAGCTTTTATGCACTTCGCTGGCAATATAGTTAAGCCATTCAATCTGATGGTAGCGCTCCATCGTTCCCGCCGGGGCAATCAGCTTGCGATCCGGTTTCTGATCAGCAAGATACTGCACAATAGCCACACCTTCTGTCAGCAACTGACTGTCACTGATACTCAGTGCGGGGACTTGTCCTTTCGGATTAATTTTCAGGTAGTCATCACCGTTTTCGGTTTTCTTCTCTTTCAGATTGACACGAACCAGTGAAAAATCCAGGCCGGTTTCACGCAAAATAATATGGGGTGATAGTGCACAACTTCCCGGGGTATAGAACAATTGCATGGTATGCTCCTTAGTTAAAACAAAAGAACGGACATGGCGGTATTTGATGAAGTATAGACCGGTATTCGCGGGCGTAATGTATTCCGGGTGCGAATTATTTGTCGGTTAACCCCATCTTTCCATATAATCGCCCCGGATTCAATTTGTGAAAAGACTCTGTAATTCATTGTTACAAAACAATAAAAGGTAAAGCACATATGAAAAAAATCCGTATCGGTGTCGCCGGGCTGGGCGGAATAGCACAAAAAGCGTATTTACCGGTTCTGACCAGAACGGATAACTGGGTGCTGTCCGGCGGGTTCTCACCGAATCAGGAAAAAGCCCGTCAGGTCTGTGATGCTTACCGGTTTCCGCTGTTTCCGTCACTCCGCGCACTGGCAGAACAGTGTGACGCGGTATTTGTGCACAGCAGTACAGAGAGTCATTTTCAGGTTGTCAGTGAACTGCTGAATGCGGGTTGTCATGTTTGTGTTGATAAGCCGCTGGCGGCAACGTATGAGCAGTCAGAAGCGCTTGTCAGTCTGGCAGAGAAAAAACAGCGGGCGCTGATGGTGAGTTTTAACCGTCGTTTCTCACCATTTTATCTGCAACTCAGGGAGCAAATTGCCGGAAAAACCGCATCCATCCGCATGGAAAAACACCGCAGCAACAGTGTCGGCCCGAACGATGTCCGTTTTACAGTGACAGATGACTACTTACATATCGCAGATACCCTGCTGTGGCTGGGACGGGACGGGAATGCCGTACTGAAAAGCGGGCATATGCAGGTAAATGAGGCCAATCAGCTGCTGTATGCTGAACACCATTTACAGACCGGCAACGGCGCCTGGCTGACGGCATCCATGCACCGCTGTGCGGCGAGTCAGCGGGAGCAGGTCAGTGTGACGGGGCGTGACGGCTGTTATCAGGTAACGGATATGACTCACTGGCGCAGTGAAACCGCCGCCGGGATACAGGAACAGCATCCGAAGGCGTGGGAGCCGCTGCTGGTTCAGCGCGGGTTTGACGGTGCGGTGCGGCACTTTATTGAATCTGTTGCTAATCAGACACAACCGCTGGTCAGCGGCGAAGAAGCGCTTTATGCGCAGCGGCTGACAGAAACGTTACTGACAGACAGGTAATTGAAAGGCGTGTTTTCTGAAAGCGCGGAGAGCAGCAGATAACAGGCAAAACGAAAAGACGCTGTAAACACTTCCCTGTGCGCTCAGGCGCGTCATCCATGACGCGCATGCTTTTCGTCCGCTTGCCTGTTATCTGCTGACTGATTTGTCCGGCGGTGATCTCAATGAAAAACCGGACAGAAGCCGTATTATTTCAGTTCCAGCTCATTCATTGCCGCGATACTGAAACCGCCGTCAACGTGCAGTATTTCACCGGTGATACCGCCTGCCAGATCAGAGCACAGGAACGCTGCGGCATTACCCACATCTTCGGTGGTGACTGTACGGCGCAGCGGAGTAACTGCTTCGCAGTGTGACAACATTTTGCGGAAATCTTTAATCCCGGATGCTGCCAGTGTCCGGATAGGCCCGGCAGAAACCGCATTAACACGGATCGTTTCTTTCCCCATCGCATTCGCCATATAACGGACGTTCGCTTCCAGAGAGGCTTTTGCAAGACCCATGGTGTTGTAGTTCGGGATAGCGCGCTCCGCACCCAGATAAGAGAGTGTGAGAAGGGCAGAATTCGGGTTCAGCATACTGCGGCAGGCTTTTGCCATCGCCACAAAGCTGTATGCGCTGATGTCGTGGGCAATGCGGAAGCCTTCACGGGTCACCGCATCCACATAATCGCCGTCTAACTGATCCGCCGGTGCAAAGCCGATGGAGTGAACAAAACCGTCAAATTTCGGCCAGACTTTGGCTAACTCAGTGAACAGATTTCCGATGCTTTCATCTTCTGCCACATCACAAGGCAGAACGACGGAGGAACCCAGAGACTGAGCGAACTCTTCAACACGGGGCTTCAGCTTGTCATTCTGATAAGTGAAAGCAAGTTCGGCCCCCTGTTCACGCATTGCTTTGGCAATACCGTAAGCAATCGATAATTTGCTTGCAACCCCTGTGATCAGGATGCGTTTACCGGTCATAAAACCCATAGCAGTTTCCTTGTGTGTTCTCTGTCACCCTCTGTGCCGCACATCCGGCAGGTGACGCGGTTATAAAAAATCCGGCGGATATTAACAGATTACCGGAAATTAAGATGTAACCGGTCTGAACTATCAGAATCGCGGCAGTTAATCCACATCCTGACGCCAGGCCTCGGCGGACAATGCTTCACCAAAATGGCTGGTGATAAGACGACGCGTCACATCGTGCAGCGGTGATGCCAGCACTTCCGCGGTGTTACCGCGCTCGACGACTTCGCCGTTATGCATCACCAGTATCTGGTCACTGACATGTTTTGCCATGCCCAGATGCTGTGTGACATAAATATAGGCAATTTTCTGCGTTTCCTGGAGTTCCAGGATCAGATTAATAATTTGCGAACGTAATGACATATCCAGCGATGCCAGTGCTTCATCCGCCACAATCACTTCCGGCTGCAAAATCAGGGCGCGGGCGAGTGCCACGCGCTGTTTTTGTCCGGAGGCCAGCATGTGCGGATAATAATCCGCGTGATCAGGCAGCAGACCGACCTGGCGCAGTGTCGCGTTAATACGCAGACGGCGTCCGGTGGCATCCAGATCAGTATTGAGCATCAGCGGCAGCTCAAGAATCTGCCCGGTACGCTGACGCGGATTGAGTGAGGTGGCCGGGTCCTGGAATATCATCCGGATACGCTGGCTGCGGTAACTGTAGTCACCGAACGTCAGCTTGTGTTTGTCGATCAGAATTTCCCCGCCGCTCGGCTCAATCATACCGGATAGCATCCGGGCGAGGGTGGATTTTCCGGAGCCGTTTGCGCCGGTAATCGCGAGTGTCTGGCCGGGTTGCAGTGTAAAACTGACCGGTTTAACTGCTTCAAGCCGGTGACGGCGGAAAAAGCCATCCCGGTAACGGAACGTTTTGCTCAGATTTTTAACTTCCAGCAGCGGACCGGGCATTATACGTCCTCCATATTCAGCGGGAAGTGGCAGGCAAAACTGCGGTTTTTAACGGTCCGCAGACGCGGCGCATCAATGCACACTTTCTGGGCATACGGACAGCGCGGCCCCAGACGGCAGCCGACCGGCAGATGCTCCAGTGACGGAATCGCACCCGGCAGGGTATTCAGGCGGCATTTGTGCGCCAGCGGCTTCTCAAAATCAGGGATAGCCCGCATCAGCGCCTGAGTATACGGATGGTGCGGCTTGAGCAGCAGGTCATCCGGCTCGGCGCTCTCCACTGTCTGTCCGCAGTAGAGCACATTAATACGATCCACCAGCTGGCTCATTAACTGCAAATCGTGGCTGATCAGCAGAATCGTCATATTGTTGTTCTGGTTCAGCCGGGTCAGCAGACGGAAAATCTGTGCCTGTGTATCGGGTTCCATGGCGTTGGTCGGCTCATCGGCGATCAGCAGACGCGGCTGATTGGCCAGGGCGATGGCAATCATCACCTTCTGGCATTCCCCCTCGGTCAGTTCATAGGGATAACTGCTCATCACATCTTTGTGATCTTTAATACCGACGCGGTGCAGCAGCTCAATCGCACGGCGTTTGCGCCAGTGAAAACGCTGCCACCAGCGGCCTTTGTAGGTCCAGCCGGGGATGGTCTGAATCAGTTGCTTACCGATATTTTCTGACGGATCCAGGCAGGATTGCGGCTCCTGGAAAATCATCGACACATTATGGCCAATCACCCGGCGGCGCTGACGGGGGGAGAGCTTCAGTAAATCGATATCATTAAAGCGGAACCGGTCAGCGGTTACCCGCAGATTATCTTTGGTAATACCGGCAATCGCTTTGGCGATCAGACTCTTACCGGAACCTGATTCTCCGGCAAGCCCGCGGAACTCGCCCTCGGTCAGGGACAGTGTCACACGATCAACGGCCTTGACCGGCCCGGCAGCTGTCATAAATTCAATGGTTAAATTGCGGATATCCAGTAACGGCATTATTCAACTCCCGCATTAATGGCGCGCTGTAATCCGGTGCCGAGCAGATTTACCAGCAATACACTGATAAGTATAGCGGTTCCCGGCAGGAGTACGGTCCAGGGGGCGACATAAATCAGTTCCAGCGAATCCCCGAGCATAGCTCCCCATTCCGGCGACGGCAGTTGTGCCCCCAGCTCCAGAAAACCGAGTGCGGCAATATCCAGAATGGCAATAGACAGGGCGCGCGTCAGTTCGGTAACGGTTACCGCACTGATATTCGGCAGTACAGTGTGTATAAGAATATTGAGATTGGAGGCGCCGTCGAGGCGGGCGGCAATCACATATTCCTTATCAAGCTCATCATGTACTGCGATATAAATCATCCGCACAATACGGGGCAGCAGTGCCAGCGCCACGGCGATCATCGCGTGACTGAGACTGGCACCGAAAAATGCCACAACAATAATCGCCAGCAGCAGAGAAGGCAGTGCCAGCAGGGTATCAAACATATGATTAAAGATGGCGGAGCGCAGACCGGAGGTCATTCCCGCCAGACAGCCGATAATAATACCGGCTACAGTGGCGGTGACAGTGACCAGCAATGCGCCGCCGAAAGTCGATTGTGTGCCGAGGATAAGACGACTGAAAATATCGCGGCCGAGATCGTCCGTACCGAGGAAAAATGCGACATTCCCGTAATGGGACCAGGACGGCGGTAATAACTGGTGACCGGCAAACTGCTGGTCGAGGGCATAAGGGGCTATCCAGGAGCCTGCGATTGACAGCGCAATCAGAAACAGTACGCCGTAAAAGCCGATCATCGCCGGAATATCTGCGGTGAAATGCTGCCAGATAACCCGCCCCGGGGACGGCATCCGGTCTTCACGGTAGAAATTATCTGAAGGCATACCATTCCTTATGTTTCAGCGGGCTGCTGACGGCACCCAGGATATCTGACAGCATATTGACAATAATCACCATGGCGCCGACCAGCATGACACCGGCAGAAATCGCGGCAAAGTCCTGCTGGCGGATAGCGGTGATCAGCCAGCGGCCGATCCCCGGCCAGTTAAACACCACTTCCGTCACCATTGCCAGCGTCAGCATGGTGGAGAACTGCAACCCGAGTTTCGGGATCACCGGCGGCAGCGCATTATGCAGCAGGTGGCGGCGGATAATCGTCAGACGTGATAACCCGCGGATAGCGGCGGCCTTAATATAGTTCTGGCTGATAATCTCTTCGGTACTGGTACGCATCAGGCGGATAACTTCAGTCATCGGCGCGATGGAAAGGGTGATCACCGGCAGCACCATATGGGACAGCACATTGAGGATCATCGCCTGCCGGTACGGTGAATCGGACAGCCAGGCATCGATCACCGCAAATCCGGTGACCGGTGTTAAATCATACAGCAGGTCAATACGTCCTGAGACCGGCAGCCAGTCCAGCCGCAGAGAGAAGAACAGCGTGAGCAGCAGCGCCAGCCCGAATACCGGAACCGAAAAACCGACCAGGGCAAAGGTGCTGATGGTGATATCCGCCATCTTATTGCGCCAGACCCCGGCGATAATCCCGGCAGGAATGCCGATCACCAGCGCCAGCATGAACGCCAGACCGCACAGTTCCAGCGTGGCGGGCAGTACCGCCCATAACTGCTGGCTGATCGGTTCACCATTAATGACTGAACTGCCGAAATCCCATGAAAACAGGCTCTTATAATAGAACAGCACCGCATCTGTCAGAGACGCGCCGCTCAGCGGTGCGTTGGCCGGAAAATAACTCAGGCTGAAACTGAGAACAGACAGAAAACATAGGGTGATCAGCACCAGCAGCAGACGGCGAAGAATAAAGATGATCATGGCTTATCCTCCGGTTCCGGCGCATCCCCGGTATCACGGTAAACCCCCGCAAAGGAGGTATTGCCGAACGCGCTGAGCACCAGCCCTTTGATATCATAACGGAATGCCTGCAAACGCAGGGAATAAGCCAGCGGCAGCACCGGCAGATCCTGTGCCAGAATCTGCTGTGCCTGGTGATAATACTCTATCCGGCTGCTCAGTTGCTGTTCAAGCAGCGCCTGGTGGATCACATCATCAAATTCCGGGGAACACCAGTGGCTCAGGTTGGTTTGCGAACCGATGGCCGCACAACTGAGCAGCGGGCGGAAAAAACTGTCCGGGTCATTACTGTCGGTTGACCAGCCCGCAAGCGTAATATCGTGGCTGCGATCCATCAGGCTGTTTTCCTGAAAACGCCCCTCAACCGGGCGGATGTTCATTTTAATCCCGGCGCGGGCCAAATCAGCCTGAATCAGCTCAGCCATTTTCAGCGGGCTGGGGTTGTAGGACTGCGAAGCGGTCGGCACCCAGAGATTCAGTGTGATATCGCTGAGTCCCAGCTCACTGAGCATCGCTTTTGCTTTTTCCGGATTATATTCCGTGACACGGGCCTGGTTATCATACGCCCAGGAAACGCGCGGCAGGATAGAGGCGGCGGTTTCCGCCGTGCCGTAATAGATGGATTTCATCAGGCGCTCATTATTAATCGCGTATGCAATTGCACGGCGCGCCTGCGGATTATTAAACGGCGGTTTACTGGTGTTAAACGCCAGATACGCGATATTCATCCCCGGGCGCAGCATCAGACTCAGGCGCGGATCATCACGCAGTACCTGCAACTGACTTGCGGCGGGATAGGCCAGCACATCACACTCGCCGGTGATCAGTTTTGACATTCTGCCGGTACCGCCAGCTCCGAGATCAACCACCACTTCCTGCATGCGGGGTTTCCCTTTGCGGTAGTTGTCATGGCGTTGCAGACGGACAAACTGACCGCTCTGGTAATCATCCAGATAATACGGCCCGGTCCCGACCGGTTTCCAGTCGAGCTGCTCCTGACGGCGGGTTTTCAGCAGGTTATCGGCGTACTCTTTGGACAGGATGGGTGCGTAATGGGTTGCCAGGTGCCACAGAAAAGAGGCATCCGGGGTATTCAGTTTAAATTCAACGGTGTGGTTATTGATTTTGCGGATGGATTTAACGTTGGACGCGAACTGGAGGCTGTCAAAATAGGGATAACGCCCGCCGTTGACATAGTGATACGGATTCTGTTTATCCACCACGCGGGAAAAGCTGAACACCACATCATCCGCATTCATTTTACGGGTCGGTTTGAACCAGTCTGTGGTCTGAAAATCGGTATCACGGCGCAGATAAAAACGGTAAGTCGCGCCGTTATCCAGTACGGTCCAGCGGGCGGCCAGTTCCGGGATCAGGCGGTAAGTGTAAGGGTCAACATCCAGCAGGCGGTCGTAAATCTGCGCTGCCAGCGGTTCGACAATCAGCCCGCTGCTGGCCAGCTGCGGGTTAAATGTACTGATGTTGCCGTTCACACAGTAGACAAAACCGGTATCGCGGACAGGCGGCAGTACGGCGGTCTGAGCCGTTACCGGTTTTACCGGCTGGTCTGTCTGCGGGGCGGGGGCGGCGGCAAAGCCTGAAACAGGCAGGAGAACCGCGCATGCCCGGATAATCCAATGGCGCATAAATCAGTTACCGTTAAAAATGAACAGGGTATTGTATCGCAATTTGTGAGACTAACCAAAAACGAAAGCATTTAATCCGGCTGCGGGCTGCCGGCATGCTTTTTCAGTAATCCGCGAAACTGATGATAGGTCAGATTCAGCAATTGTGCTGCTTCGCGCTGATTAAATTGTGCACGTTGCAGCGCGGCATCCAGCGCGTCTTTCTCCTGCGTGTGCTGCCACTGTTTCAGGGAAAACGGCAGCGGCGGCAAAGGCGGCTCCCCGGTATCCGGCGCATGAGACTGAGTGGTGACAAACGGATTGATCACCAGTTCCGCCAGCAGTCCGGTGGTATCTCCCTGGCGGTACAATGACCGCTCAATCACATTTTTCAGCTCACGGATATTGCCCGGCCAGTGATAGCTCTGCATCTGCTGTAATGCATGCGGGGAAAAACCGGCAAAAAAAGGCGTGCCCATCTCCTGACACATCTGCACGGCAAAATGACCGGCGAGTTCGGTCAGATCGCGCGGACGTTCACGCAGCGGCGGGATATTAACGACATCAAAGGCCAGGCGATCGAGTAAATCCGCGCGAAACTTTCCCTCTGCCGCCAGTGCAGGCAGATCCGCGTTGGTGGCACAGACAATCCGCACATCCGCTTTCAGTGTCTGCTGCCCGCCGACACGCTCAAATTCCCCGTATTCAATCACCCGCAGCAATTTTTCCTGTACTGTAAGCGGTGCTGTACCCAGTTCATCAAGAAACAGTGTTCCGCCATCCGCCCGTTCAAAACGTCCCTGATGGCGGCGCTGCGCACCCGTAAATGCCCCGGATTCATGACCGAACAGCTCGGAATCGAGTAAATTATCGTTCAGTGCCGCACAATTAAGCGCAATAAACGGCTCATCCCAGCGGGGGGAGAGATAATGAAGACGATGGGCAAATAACTCTTTACCGGTACCGCGTTCACCGCAAATCAGTACCGGACGGGCAATTTTTGCCAGCCGCGAGACTTTTTCCAGCGCGTCGAGAAAGTTGTTATCGATACCGATCAGGGTTTCAGTATTATTTTTCATGATTAATTTGACCACTAAATGGTTAATGTGACCACTTTACAAAAAGTTATGACAAAAGGGAAATAAATAAATCCGATAAAAAACAAAAGGATAAAAATAATCACAACATTGGCACGCATCTTGTAATAGTCAGCGTGTCATAAGACATAATTGCTGATAAAAGGACATCAATCATGGGAATTTTTTCACGTTTTGCCGATATCATTAACGCCAACGTTGCGTCGCTGCTGGATAAAGCGGAAGATCCGCAGAAAATGATCCGCCTGATGATTCAGGAAATGGAAGATATGCTGGTGGAAATCCGCTCCACCTCTGCCCGCACACTGGCGGAACGCAAAAATCTGTCACGTCAGATTGAAGGCGGTGAGCGTCAGGTGAGTGACTGGCAGGAAAAAGCGGAACTGGCGATTGTTAAAGGGAAAGAAGATCTGGCGCGTGCCGCACTGCTGGAAAAACAGCGTGTGGAAAGCCATGTCGATACCCTGCGTCATGAGCTGATTATTCTGGACGAAACTATCGCCCGGCTGAAAAATGAAATTAACGAACTGGAACAGAAACTGACCGAAACCCGCGCCCGCCAGCAATCCATGGTGGTGCGTCACGAAGCGGCAAAATCGTCCCGTGCGGTGCGCCGTCAGCTCGACAGCGGCCGGATGGATGAAGCAATGGCCCGTTTTGAGCAGTTTGAAGCGCGGATTGACCACATGGAAGGCGAAGCCGCAAGCTATGGTCTGGGGAAAGAAAAATCACTGGAACAGCAGTTTGCCGAACTGAAAGCCGAAGATGAGATCAGCGCACAAATCGCGGCCATCAAAGCACGTCTTGAAAAAGAAGAGAAGGGCGAATAAGGTCGGTACAGGCTTTCCTGAATTAATACCATTAAGGACAAACATATGGCATTTGTATTTTTAGGTATACCACTGACAATTTTTGTGTTGTTCGTGCTGCCGATCTGGTTATGGCTGCACTATAACAGTCAGCGGGGAAGCCGGGCCGGTGAATTCGAAACCCGCCGCCTTGCGGCGCTGGCGGAAAATGCTCAGCAGATGGAAGCACGGATTAAAACCCTGGAAGCGATTCTGGATGCGGAAAATCCGGGCTGGAGGCAATCATAATGGAATTTCAGTCACGTAAACTGTACCGCTATCCGGATGACGGTATGTTCCGGGGCGTATGTGCCGGTATTGCCAACTATTTTGAGGTTCCGGCCTGGATGATCCGCATTATCGCAGTAGTGGCGACATTTACTGGTTTCTTCTGGCTTACTATCACCCTCTATATTTTACTGGGGATGGTACTGCCGGTGGTGCCGCGTGATTATCCCGGCCGTGATGGCGGGCCGAATGCCGCCATGCTGCTGGAGCAGACGGAACGCAGTCTGGCACGCACTGAAAAACGGGTCCGCGACATTGAGCGCTATGTAACATCGGAACAATATGCTCTCAACCGCCGCTTCCGTGATTTGTAACCGGACAAACGGAGAATACGATGAAATGGCCGGATAAACACACGCTGCTGCGTGCCGGAAAAACCGGGGTGCAGCTGTTAACCACGGCAGCGCTGGCGGCTGCACCTGCCGGTATTGCAGGTGTGATTCTGAAATCAGTTACCCGTCCGGCCTTGCGCGGGGCGGCAATACTGGTACTGGAACCTGTTATCCGTGCCGGTATGAAAAAAGTCATTGGCCGTTTTACACCGGAGAATTATGAAACGTCTGCAAAATGAGCTGAGCGCCCTCGTTAACCGCGGGCTGGATCGCCATCTTCGTCTTGCCGTTACCGGATTGAGCCGCAGCGGCAAGACCGCGTTTATTACCTCGTTTGTTAATCAACTGATGAATGTACAGAGCGGCGCACGTCTGCCGCTGTTTTCGGCTGCCCGTGACGGGCGCATTCTCGGCGTAAAACGGATCCCGCAGCGGGACCTGGGGGTTCCGCGCTTTGCTTATGATGAGGGGCTTGCCTCACTGTACGGCACGCCGCCGGACTGGCCGGTACCGACGCGCGGTGTCAGCGAAATCCGTCTGAAACTGCGCTACCGCACGCAGGACAGCCTGCTGCGTCATTTTAAGGAAACGTCGTCGCTCTATCTGGAAATCGTTGATTATCCGGGAGAGTGGCTGCTGGATCTGCCGATGCTGGAACAGGATTACCTGACCTGGTCGCAGCAGATGAAAACACTGCTCAAAGGTGAGCGGGGCGAATGGGCGGAGCCGTGGCTGGCACTGTGCCGCCAGCTTGACCCGGATGCTCCCGCGGATGAACAGCAGCTGGCGGCAATCGCACAGGCGTATACAGACTACCTTCACCGCTGCAAAACGGCGGGATTTCACTTTATCCAGCCCGGTCGTTTTGTGCTGCCCGGAGATATGGCCGGTGCACCGGGGCTGCAATTTTTCCCGTTTATCACCGACCTGATGCCCGACCCGTCCCGGCTCGCCAAAGCGGCGAAAAGCAGTGTGCTCGGCATGCTGCGCGACCGCTATCAATACTATTGTGACCATGTGGTCAAAGGTTTCTATAAACACTATTTTCAGCATTTCGACCGCCAGATTGTGCTGGTGGACTGCCTGACCCCGCTCAACAGCGGGCCGCAGGCGTTTACGGATATGCGTCTGGCGCTGACCCAGCTGATGCAGAGTTTCCATTACGGCAAACGCACATTATTACGCCGTCTGTTTTCCCCCTGCATTGATAAACTGCTGTTCGCCGCCAGCAAAGCGGATCATGTCACCGCTGACCAGCATGCGAACCTTGTTGCGCTGCTTCAGCAGCTGACGCAGTCAGCCTGGCAGCAGGCTGCTTTTGAGGGGATTAAAATGGACTGCACCGGGCTGGCCTCGGTACAGGCTACTGAATACGGCATGGTGATGCATAACGGGGAAAAAATGCCGGCACTGAAAGGTACCCGGCTGGCAGACAACGCCCCGCTGACGTTCTATCCGGGCGAAGTGCCGAAGCTGCTGCCGGATGCAGACTTCTGGCAGCAGCAGGGGTTTCAGTTTGAATCTTTCCGGCCGTTACCGATGCGGATGGATACACCGCTGCCGCATATCCGGATGGACAGCGCGATGGAGTTTTTACTGGGAGATAAACTGTCATGAGTGAGCCGATAAAATCCCGGATTGATTTTGAGGAAGCACCGTTATCGCCGCCGGTACAGGAAACGTTAAAACCGGCACAACAGTTTGCGGACGATGACAGCATACAGTTTGAACGCGCGGAATTCACGGCGGAACAGGATACGGAAGGGGAAGCAGAAGCTCTGCTTATTCAGGCACTGAAACCCCGGCGCAGCCTGTGGCGTAAACTGGTGTTTGTCGCGGGCGGATTGCTGGGGATCAGCGCCGTCGCACAACTGATTCAATGGGTGAGTGATGCGTGGACAGGTAATGACTGGACTGCCCTCGGCGGGATCGCCGCGACGTTTCTGGTGCTGATTGCCGCGGCCGGGTCTGTTATCACGGAATGGCGGCGCATGTACCGCCTGCGTCAGCGCGCCACAGAGCGTGAAGCGGCAGAAGAGCTGCTGCAAAGCCACCGTATCGGTGACGGACGCGCGTTTTGCGAAAAACTGGCAAAACAGGCCAATATCCCGTCACACCATCCGGCGTTACAGCAATGGCAGAGCCTGTTACAGAGCAGTCATAACGACCGCGAAGTGGTGACGCTTTACTGTCAGATTGTTCAGCCGGTGACCGATGAACAGGCGCGCCGGGTGATCAGCCGTTTTGCGGCGGAATCTGCGCTGATGATTGCTGTCAGCCCGCTGGCACTGGTGGATATGGCCTTTATTGCCTGGCGTAATATCCGGCTGATCAACCAGGTGGCGGCGATTTACGGTATTGAACTGGGCTATTACAGTCGTCTGCGTCTGTTTAAACTGGTTCTGCTGAATATTGCTTTCGCGGGAGCCTCCGAGCTTATCCGTGAGGTGGGAATGGACTGGCTTTCTCAGGACATCACCGCACGGTTATCTGCCCGTGCGGCGCAGGGTATGGGAGCCGGGCTGCTGACTGCCCGTCTGGGGATCAAGGCGATGGAGTTATGCCGTCCGCTGCCCTGGACCACAACGGATAAACCTAAACTGATGGATTTCCGTAAACAGTTGTTACAGCAGCTTAAACAGGCCGTCCCGAAAGGGAAAAGTGCGGAAAAATCCGCCCTGTAACCGATAACCCGGCCGGATGTGCATTTTGTGATGTCATCCGGCTTTTTTATGCAGAAATCTCTGTCACGTCACTGTTTTTTCCACAACAATCCCGCTATGCTCCCAACGTGTCACCGTACCACCTCTCCGGCGCGGTTTGCCGTCCGCGCTGAATAAAACGTCATTAACCGACTGACATATCTGTACTTTCATTGCCTTTTCACACGGAACTGTGGATAAACACCGCAGGAACGCATTTATTGTGTCAACAAATCGTGACAGTTTTCATTTTATACCGTAAAATCAGTTTCAATTAACGGGAAAATAATAACTTAAGTGTAAATAGGATCGTAACGATGCGATTGGAAGTAATTTGCCAGGACCGAATCGGACTGACGCGGGAGTTATTGGATCTGCTGGTATTGCAAAATATCGACCTCAAGGGTATTGAAATTGCCCGTAACGGCCGGATATACCTCAATTTTATGCAGATAGATTTTTCTGTGTTTCAGTCCCTGATGGCTGAGATCCGCCGGATTCCGGGCGTGGTGGATGTCAGAACTGTTCACTTTATGCCGTCTGAGCGCGAACAGCGCGCGATGTGGGCATTACTCGAATCTCTGGAAGACCCGATTTTATCCCTCGATCTGCGCGGAAATATCGAACTGGCCAACAGCGCGGCACTCTCCCTGTTTGCCACCACCGAAGAGCGTATCCGCCAGCGTAACATCACCTATTATTTCAGCCAGTTCAACTTCACCCGCTGGATTGAGGATGATGAACCCGCGCCGTACAAAGAAACCATCAGCCTCAAGGGGCGTTCTTACACGCTGAGTGTGACGCCGATTAACTTTGATGAAAAAGATGATGCCTCTGCCACGATCGGCGCGGTTGTGCTGCTGCGCACGGTCAGTGAGAGTGTCAGCGGGCAGAAACGCCGTATGCAGGTGATGCATTCCGGCAGTTTTGATGATCTGGTGGCGAAAAGCGCCAAAATGCGCCACGTGGTTGAACAGGCGCAGCGCATGGCAAAAATGGACTCCCCGCTGCTGCTGGTCGGCGAAACCGGTACCGGGAAAGACGTGTTTGCCAAAGCCTGTCATCTCTACAGCGTGCGCGGCAATCAGCCGTTTCTCGGGCTGAACTGTGCCTCGATGCCGGATGATGTGGTGGAAACCGAGCTGTTCGGTTATGCCGCCGGTGCTTACGCCAACAGTACGGAACCGAAAAAGGGCTTTTTTGAGCAGGCCAACGGCGGAACCGTCCTGCTGGATGAAATCGCGGAAATGTCTCCGCAGATGCAGATCAAACTGCTGCGTTTCCTGAATGACGGTACATTCCGCCGTGTCGGGGAAGAGCATGAAGTCAAAGTGGATGTCCGGGTTATCTGTGCGACCCAGAAAAATCTGCTGGAACTGGTAAAAGAGGGCAAGTTCCGTGAGGATCTCTATTACCGCCTCAATGTGCTGACGCTGACTATTCCGCCGCTGCGTGAGCATCAGGAAGATATCCTGCCGCTGACCCGTGATTTTGTGAAGCGTTTCTCTGAGGAGCAGGGCTGTGAGGAGCCGCGTCTTGCACCGGAGCTGGGACAATTTCTCTGTGCCTATCACTGGCCGGGCAACGTCCGCCAGCTGCGTAATGTGATTTATCAGGCACTCTCTTCTCTGGAAGGGGCATTGCTGCGTCCGCAGGATATCGTTCTGCCGGAGCTGGAAGCAGAAATTGGTTTCAGTGAGGATATTCTCAGCGGGTCGCTGGATGATATCACCAAACGGTTTGAATGCTCTGTACTGACACGGCTTTACCGTCACTATCCGAGTACACGCAAACTGGCGAAACGTCTGAATGTCTCACATACCGCTATCGCCAACAAGCTGCGTGAATACGGGCTGAGCCAGCGGCGCGGTGCGGCAAAAGAGGATGAGGGTGAAGAGGAATAATTCACTCCCGCAATAAAAAATAACCCCGCGGCCGTCACCGGCAGCGGGGTTTTTTACAGATACGGGTAACTTATTTCAGTGCATTCAGCGCGCTGTCATAATCCGGCTCTTCTGTAATTTCACCAACCAGCTGGCTGTAGATCACAGTGTCGTTTTCATCCAGCACGATCACCGCACGGGCACACAGACCGGCCAGCGGGCCGCTGCCGATACCGACGCCGTAATTCTCACGGAATTCCGGGTCACGCAGGGTGGAGAGCATCACCACATTCTCAATACCTTCCGCGCCGCAGAAGCGGGACTGAGCAAACGGCAGATCCGCGGAAATACATAACACCACGGTATTGGAAAGTTTTGCGGCAGTTTCATTAAATTTGCGCACAGACGTGGCGCAGACACCGGTGTCCACACTCGGGAAAATATTGAGGATCTTACGCTTTCCGGCGAATTTGGTGAGCTGGACATCTGACAGATCATTAGCGACTAATTTGAATGGCACGGCTTTCTCACCGGTACGCGGAAGTGCGCCGTAAACCAGAACATCATTACCCTGAAGTTTTACAGTTTGTGTCATTTTTATCATCCTCTGAACGGGCTCATAATTGTTGGTATCAAAAATACCTTGCAGGTGTATTCTCACCGGATATCGTTAATTAAAATGTAATATCCGGTTGTTGTGTTTCGGTAATCATCAGATAATCTATCGGTTTACCATTTTTAATACAAGGCGTCCGTTATGCTCAGGCCGGCAAAATTTTCCCGTTCCGCACTTCTTGCCGGAACGTTTTTCACTTTTTCTTCTCTGTTTTGTGCAACTGCGGCGGAGATCCCCGCAGGAACACAGCTGGCAAAAGAACAATCTGTTTATCGTCATCTGAAAGATGAACCCGCATCTCTGGACCCGATTAAAGCAGTCGGACTGACCGAGGCTCAGATTCTGCGCGATTTATTCGAAGGGCTGACCAGTCAGGGAGCGGACGGTAAACCGGTGCCCGGTGTCGCGCTTTCGTGGGAAACCCGCAATAACCAGGTATGGACATTCCGCCTGCGTGACGATGCCCGCTGGTCAGACGGCTCACCGGTAACGGCACAGGACTTTGTTTACAGCTGGCAGCGGCTGGTGAACCCGGAGAACCTTTCGACATTTGCCTGGTTTGCACCGCTGGCCGGGATTAAAAATGCACAGGCGATTATCGACGGCAAAATGCAGCCGGAAGCCCTCGGTGTGGAAGCGGCTGACGCCCGGACACTGCGTGTCACGTTAGATCGCCCTGTGCCGTATTTCCCGAACTTAGCGGCGAATTTCAGCCTTTTCCCGGTACATCGCGCCACGGTGGAGAAATACGGTGACAACTGGATCCGCACCGGGCATCTGGTCGGTAACGGCGCGTTTGTTCTGCATGACCGCGTGGTGAATGAAAAAATTGTCCTGACACCCAATAAGCATTACTGGGATCACAAACACACAGTACTGACATCGGTCACCTTTGTGCCGATTAACCATGAATCTCAGGCCACCAAGCGCTATCTGGCCAATGATCTGGATATCACGGAATCGTTCCCGAAAAATCAGTATCAGAAACTGAAAAAGGCGATCCCCGATCAAATTTATATTCCGGATCAGCTCGGTACCTATTATTACGCCTTTAACACGCAGCGCGCACCGACGAATGACCCGCGTGTGCGGCAGGCGCTATCCATGACTATTGACCGTGCGGTGATCGCGGAGAAAGTGCTTGGCACCGGTGAAAAACCGGCCTGGCATTTTACGCCGGATGTCACTGCCGGATTTACACCGGAGCCGGGTCTGTACCAGAAATTCACACAGGACGAACTCGACAGCCAGGCGAAAACCCTGCTGGCCGCCGCCGGTTACGGTCCGCACAATCCGCTGAAATTATCCCTGCTGTATAACAGCTCGGAAAATCATCAGAAAATTGCGATTGCAGTCGGGTCGATGTGGAAGAAAAAGCTGGGCGCGGAAGTGAAACTGGTTAACCAGGAATGGAAAACGTATATCGACAGCCGCAATACCGGTAATTTTGACGTGATCCGCGCCTCCTGGATCGGGGACTATAACGAGCCGTCAACGTTTCTGTCTCTGCTGACCAGCACACACAGCGGTAATATCGCGCAGTATCATAATGAAAAATATGATGCCCTGCTGAAAACGGCGGCGCTGGAAACGGATGATAACGCACGTAATACGGATTATAACGATGCAGAAAAACTGCTGGCGGAAGATATGCCGATAGCGCCGATCTATCAGTACACCAACGGCCGTCTTATCAAACCGTGGCTGAAAGGATATCCGGTCAATAATCCGGAAGATGTGGCATACAGCCATAATCTCTATATCATCAGACACTAAGCCTGCTTCCGGAGCCTGCTGCTGAACGCGGCAGACTCCGGCTGAACACACTCATCAGCTGTTTTATGAACAACGGGGAGGACGCATGGGCGCTTTGTACGGTTCTGCTTTTCAGGGAACAGATCCCATCTGCCGGGTACAGTTTGACGGAGAGGGCGGTTGCACGCCGGTGGATGTCAACGCCGTTGCCGGGATAAAAGAACCGGTGTGGCTGCATCTGGACTATTTATCCGCGGATAACCAGCGCTGGCTGCGTGAAACGGAACTGCTGCCGCCGCAGGCGCGTGACGGGCTGACAAACAATGTTATCCGCCCCAGGACACTCCGTATTGGTGAGGGTGCATTAATTACCCTGCAAACCATCAACAACAATGACGGTGACCGGCCTGACCAGCTGGTGGCATTCCGTATCTGGATCTGCGGCAGTTATATTATTTCCACCCGCCACCGTAAAGTGCACTCCATCCAGACCATTCAGGATGATTTACAGAACGGGGAAGGGGTAAAAAATACCGGTGAATGGCTGGCGGAAGCGGCATTTTGTATCACGGATGAAGTGGCGGATTTTATTGAAGATCTGCACGATACCCTGATTGATATGGAAGATGCGATACTCGATCAGCATATTCCGGCACGCGGTGAACTGGCCCTGCTGCGCAAACAGCTGATTATATTGCGCCGCTACATGGCGCCGCAGCGTGATGTGTTTTCACGGCTGGCTTCTGAGCGTTACACCTGGCTTTCAGAACAGGACAGGCATCAGCTGACGGATGTCAGTGACCGGCTGGGGCGGATTATTGACGATATCGACTCCTGTATCGCGCGGACATCGGTTATCTCGGATGAAATCACCAATATGATGGCGGATGCCATGAACCGCCGTACCTACACCATGTCGCTGCTGGCGATGGTATTTCTGCCGACGACGTTTCTGACCGGACTGTTCGGGGTTAACCTCGGCGGTATCCCGGGCGGGGATTTTCCGTTTGCTTTCAGTTTGTTCTGCGTGGGACTGGCGGGTGTTATCGGATTTGTTGCCTGGTGGTTACGTAAGAGTAACTGGTTGTAAAAACGTGTATTTTTATATGATTTTACGTACCGGACTTGAGATATATCAAGAAACGGCGCGCCCGGTTAGGGCACTATTACTCCCGCAGGTGAATACAACGTTGAGCGATGAACGTTGTGCTCCATAATTATAGTTTTTCTCATATTGAGTTCTTATACAGAATATTGACCATTATCATGCCGGTGTATTTTATACATCGGTTTTTTTTTGCCTGAAAAACACAGATGCAAATGCGCCCTGCTGACAGGGCGATATTCAGGCCGCACCCTCCGTGGCGCGGCAGTATGACGGGGCGTTTATTTTACTTCCGTCACATCCAGACGTAATTCTGTAAAATCCGGACCTTCGCTGTCGTCATCCTCATCTTCCCATACCGGCTGAACAGGCAGTGTTTCGCGGTCAAACGCAAGATCACCACCGTCAACGACCTCACTGCCGTGATGGATAGATTTAAAATCAAATAATTCAGTGTCACATAAATGGGATGGTACGACATTTTGTGTGGCGCGGAACATGGTTTCAATCCGGCCGGGATAGCGTTTGTCCCAGTCGCGCAGCAGATCTTTGATCACCTGGCGCTGAAGGTTCGGCTGAGAGCCGCACAGGTTACACGGAATGATCGGGAAGCCTTTAGCTTCGGCAAAACGCTC
This sequence comes from Morganella sp. Je.2.23, assembly GCF_051129855.1. Lineage (NCBI taxonomy): Bacteria > Pseudomonadati > Pseudomonadota > Gammaproteobacteria > Enterobacterales > Morganellaceae > Morganella > Morganella sp. Je.2.23. The sequence continues at coordinate 1,357,741 of NZ_JBCPSQ010000001.1, read as the reverse complement.
AATATCTTTCTCGCGGCAATAGGCCAGCGGGCGGATCACCACGTGTTTTCCGTCGTCACTCATCAGCTTAGGCGGCATACCTTTGAGTTTTCCGCCGTAAAACATGTTCAGGAACAGGGTTTGCAAAATATCGTCACGATGATGACCGAGCGCGATTTTGGTTGCACCGAGCTCAGTCGCGGTGCGGTACAGAATACCGCGGCGCAGACGGGAGCAGAGAGAACAGGTGGTTTTCCCCTCCGGAATTTTTTCTTTCACAATCCCGTAGGTATTTTCTTCCACGATTTTGTATTCAACGCCCAGTTTTTCCAGGTATTCCGGCAAAATATGCTCCGGAAAGCCCGGTTGTTTCTGATCGAGATTCACTGCAATCAGGGAAAAACGGATTGGCGCACTTTGTTGCAGGCTCTGCAGAATGGAAAGCAGGGTATAGCTGTCTTTACCGCCGGACAGACAAACCATAATCCGGTCGCCGTCCTCAATCATATTAAAATCTGCGATCGCTTTGCCGGTATGGCTGCGCAGACGCTTTTGCAACTTATTGATGTTGTACTGTTCTTTCGGTGTATTCATGTCTTACTGTTCTTAACGGGTTTGGCTGATGCCTGTGTCAGGCTGCACGGCAACGGAAATCTGAAATAAGGACGCAATGATAGCAGAAGGACGGGGGATTCGGATACGTATGGATTAAAAAGGATGACAGCCCGGAACGGAATGATCCGGGATGACGGGGACGGGCTGTTGATTGTGACTGATGTTATTATTTTTTGCGGCGGGTTTTACCTCTGTTTCTGTTCTTCATATCAATCGTGATGATGTCGTAGTCAGTTTCACAACTCTTTTTCTCTTTATAATTAAGTTTCCTGAGTTTGTTATTGTTTTCGATGCAGTCAATAAAAAAGCTTTTTACATCGACATTAAATAAAAAAGAAAGCTGTAACAGTGTGCTTGCTCTTATATTGGTCACACCCTGTTCATAACGGGATATCTGCTGCTGACTTAACCCTAATAATTCGGCCAGTGCTTTACCGGAAAGACCTGATGATTTTCTCCGCTTCATAATTTGCTGGCCGATAAAGAGACTGATTTCTCTCTCATCCATACGATATGCCCTTAAATAAAATGCTGTGTGTAGTGATAAATTTATTAATTATGTTTATATTGTTCAAATGTTCCCAGATAACTGCTGTCAGTATATATATTCAGATGGTTTGACATATGGGATAATAGTTTCTTGGCGTCAGGATCTCTGTTTAATATAAATAATACTCTGTGAATGAACTTTTCCGGAGATATATTAAAAATCCGAAGAATTAATATTAGTGTATCCAGAGGAATAGCACTGTCACCGTTCTCATAACGAGATATCTGCTGTTGTGATAATTTTATTATTGAACCTAATTCATAGCCGGTGATGCCTTTTGATTTTCGTAATGTTTTAATTTCCTGTCCTATAACGGTATGAAGTTCCTTTTTAAAAATTTGGTGCTGACAGCTAAGGTCGCGGTAATTATCGGGGTGCATAAAGATACCATCAGGACGTCATTAAGATAAATGTATATTTTAAATGCTACAATATAAGATACCAGTAGTAAGAGACAAACTGTATATTGCGCATAATAGGCAAGCCTTATAACTGTTGTCAATAAATAAAATTTGCAATAAAAATGAACAAATAAATAATAAGTGAAATTTAAAACTGAAAAGAGTCAGATATTGAATGCGGGATAAGAAAGGAAATGTCTGATGTATTGAATATGATATCCTTTTGATATGTAAAATAAAATATAAGTGCAGCCGGGTAATCGGACAAATAACTATTCAATGTTGTAATTATACTCACCAAAAGAGTTAAGTTAAGAGGTGTTCAATATGATGATATTCTTTTTATCAATATTATAATTGGATATGTCAATTTTTAAACCGAAATTATTGTTTTTGATAGGCGATAATCTTTACATAAACAAAACTAAAGGAGGTTTTGCGGATATCTTACCGTACCTTTATGCATCAAAAAAGGACACATGGCTGTATAAAACCGATATCCGGACTGTGATTGAAAAGATATCGGCGAAATCATCAATATCTTTAGGTTTAATTTCTTAATGTTTTGTTTTTTCTTGCTTTTATGAGTCAATGTATAGCCGGAAAATATCTTTTATTTCATTGTGTTGATGATGATAATTTCTTTTTTTCTCTCCGGGCGACATCAGTATGAATCAGGAAATTGTTTATCAAAAATAATAATTCGTTATAAACAGGAGAAATTAAACGCTTGTTTATATCAAAACCGAAACAATTATAACAACAATGAAACCTTTTCAGATAAGGATAATAAAAACCTGTCATATTATTCGCTATTACCTGTCATTGGTTGTCAGGGGCGACTTTTCCGTATCTCCGGGATGTATGTTATGGCTGACAGCCGGTTACGGCAGCAGCCATAGAACGGATAAAAATTAAGCATGTTTTTGCATAACAGAATTGAGCGTTTTAACGACAAGCAGATTGCCGTTTTTCAGTGCGGCATAGTTTTCCTTTATTTCGGAAGCCGCATATGCACGAATTTCATTATTCAGATACTCAATCAGCTCAGTTTTACAATCCTTATTTGATTTGTCCAATGCGGAAAAAGGCGTACTGAGATCTTTATTATCTTCAATCAGCCGCTGAAGGAGTGATTTATCTGCTGCCCGGTCAAAATACTGATTGACAGAAATACCCCGCTCAAGGCCGGTCAGTTTCATCACCATCAGGGTTAATCTGGAACATACAGAATAAACAGTTTTATCACTGACAGACATACTTACCTCATTTACGGAAACCTTAAGATTTATGCTGGTGTGAAAGTTTACAGTATTTCTTTTTTTTAAAAGGTAGAATAATCTGAATGTTATGTAAAAAAGTCAAATTAGGCATATGAAGATTACGTATTGCCGCGTAATATCCGTTTGTTTACGTAGTATTTTTTATCATAAAGGAATAAACGAATGATGAAGAGACGAGTGAGTATATTGATGGTTCTGACCTTATCCGGATGTGCATCATCTGTTATACCACCGGAGCAATCTGAAAAAAATAAAGACGATCCGTACAAAAACAGTACTGTAAATACTATCCGGGAAAACCAGGAGATATACAGAGAACAACTTAGGTCAAATGGTATTTATTAATCGCTTTATGGTGACAGAGAAAATGCGAATGGCACTATGTGTTATATTTTAATCATAATTTAATGTACAAAACAGACAGCAATATATCAGCGGAGATGAAGCATGGCAGATATCACAGATAAACAGGAATATACCGGCATCCGGTTTGAAAATACGGATTTAAGTGATCAGACAATCAGTGGCGTGATATTTGAAGACTGTACCTTTACCCGCTGTGATTTCAGCTCAGGCGTGGCGGACCGGTGTCGTTTTATCGACTGTGTGTTTATGCAATGCAATCTGAGTTTACTGGCTGTACCCGAAACCCGTTTTTCCGGCACGGAGTTTAACGGGACAAAAATGACCGGCATTGACTGGACAAGAGCACACTGGCCGAAATTTGATTTCTATTCTCAGCTTGTGTTTAAAGAATGCATTCTGGACAGCAATAACTTTTTTGACCTCAGTTTGCATGAGTCTCATTTTGAATCCTGCCGGATCCATAATGCAGATTTCAGACAGGCGGAGCTGAATAAATCCGTTATACAGGATTGCGATTTAACCGATAGCCTGTTTATGCATACCAATCTGGAAGAGGCGGATTTTACCGGTTCTCACTCTTTCTGCATCGATATCCGTGAAAACAAAACCGCCAAAGCGACATTCTCTTCTTATGAAGCGCTGAACCTGCTGCGGGTTCTTGATATCCGCCTGTCTGATTAAATTGTGCAAAGTCGTGTATATGAGACAGATATCTGCTGAATAAAGCGTATAATTACGCAGTAACATCTTCATCAAATCTGATTTTGATGAATAAAGCGGCAGTAAGGCTTCTGGTCAGTTGCCGGTCTTTGATATGATCGGTAACAAATCACTCAATGTATATGGGCGGGACAATGAGAAAATTTATCATATCAGGGGTTATGGCCGTATTATTATCCGGCTGTGCAGGTACAGGCAGTCAGACACCGGAAGCACCCTGGGGCTTTACATGGGGGCAGACTCCCGCAGAATTAAAAGCACTGAATCTTGATGAGTTTGATTGCACAACAACCCGTGACGGCGGACAGTTATGCAGCGCTCTGGAATCACCGGATGTTAAAAAACAATTCTTTATGATGGTCTTCTCACCGGAAGGGCAGAAATTAAATGCCATATCCCGTTTTGGTGTCTGGAATCATGACCAGACTGCATTGCTGAATGAATATGATAGCGTTAATGCGGAAATGGAAAAAATCTACGGCAAACCGGCCGGGATAAATGAAGAATATGACCGCAAAACACCGTTCCTCGAAAAAGTCGCCAAAGGAAAAATCGGGCAGTTTAAGCGCAAATATGAATCAAAAGATACTGACGTTGTGGTGGGTGTGGTCAGCAACGCCAATCTGGTACAGATAAATGATGAAAAAGATGTCACTTATACTGTGCTGACCATGTATACACTGAAATAAACCGGTATCAGCGGTGCTGAATATGATTATGATTCAGCACCGTTATTTTTTTGCATAGCACTCACCAGTTGTTTATAACTTTGCTTTTCAATCATATCATCCGTCAATCCGAATTCTGCGGCTGTCTCCCGCAGTTGTTCCCTGTATTCGGTTAATTTAGTTTCATCGTGCGTCATAATGGCAAATTCGGCAAACCAGCCTGTGCCGTTAATATGATCCAGTGTGATATGAATATCCCCGAGAAACCAGACACTGCGGGTTTTGGTTAAGGTCATTGTACAGCGGTAACCCAGTGTTTCCAGCATATTTCTGACATGCTTGTCGTCATCAATATTTATAGCTTTGCATTCACTGGCGGCGGGGCCTTTCACTATCCACAGCTTAATACCCGAGGGGGTCATTGTTCTGACCGACATACTGACATTACCGTCTGCCAGATGTGTTTGTGGTGTGTCGAAAAACCAGTCCGTTTCTTCGTTATTCACCACAAAAGGCTCTGCATGCATTGTGCTTAATTGTGATAAAAAAGCACTATGATCAGCCAGGTGATATTTTATTTCCGCTTCATATTTACCATCAAAGTGATTACTCATGAATTTATCCGCTGTAAATAACCGGTTTGTGACCGACCTGATAATATCACGTAACCGGAGGAACAGATCGGGTAAAAGAATGTGATCAATTTCGCTTAATGCCATCTGTTGCTGATTTTTGATACAGCAAAAAAATAGCCTGTGGTATCCCTTTATCAGTTTTTTTATTTCAAAGGGGATTATCAATGAAATTTACTAATCGTTACAGTGCCATTGCACTGGCTGTTGGTCTGCTGACGCTGAATATGACTGCACAGGCTGAAACCGTGTCGCTGAATGCAACCGTTGCATCGCAGACGGCAGCAGAAACACAGGTTTTACAGCAGGGACAATGGGACAATTTTAATAAGCAGCGTCTGGACGCCATGATTGCAAAAGCAAAACAATCACCGGCACATACCTATTATTCAGTCTTTGATTTTGATAACACTACGGCATTTCTGGACATTGAAGAAGCGGTGATGATTTATCAGCTTGAACACCTGTTATTTGCCATGACGCCGCAGGAACTGAAATCCGTTATTTTCAAAGATATTCCGGCGTCGGATTTCTCTGCTGATTTTAATAATAAAGACGGTAAACCGGTCAATATTGACAAGGTGGGTGCTGATATTCTGGAAAGCTACCAGTGGCTGTATGATAATTATGACGGACTGAAAGGTGATAAGCCGCTGTCCGAAATCAAAAAATCACCGCATTATCAGAACTTCATCACCAAGATGCGCTATTTATATGCGGCTATCGGCGGAACATTTGATCATGCTGTTTCCTATCCGTGGGTTACCTATTTATTTATGAATATGACACCGGAGCAGGTTGCGGATATTACCGCTAAAACTATCGAATGGCAGAAATCAGAGCCGGTTGAAGGTGTGGTATGGGAAAGTCCGGCATCATTGCCGGGACAGGCCGGGGTTGTTGAGATTGACTGGCATAATGGCTTCCGCCTGGTGCCGGAAATGCAGGATCTGTATCAGCAGCTGCAAAAATCCGGTATTGATGTGTATGTGATTTCTGCGTCAAACCTTGAAGTCATTAAATCGATTGTCACACAACCGCCGTATTCCGTGCCGGAATCTCAGGTATTTGCCATGCATTTGCTGCGCACCGGCGATAATAAACTGACATCCGACCTGGACCCGGCGTATCCGCAGACTCAGGGTAAAGGAAAAACAGAGACTATCCGTAAATTTATTCAGGATAAATATGCCGGTAAAGGGCCGTTATTAGTCGCCGGTGACAGTGAGGGCGACCAGAATATGATGTCCGATTTCCCGGATACGGAGGTCGTACTGATTATTAACCGCCTGCGCTCACCGGATACCATCATCGGTCAGTTATCAAAACAGGCCGTTAAAGAACATGGTCAGAAAGACGCCAAAGTATTATTGCAGGGACGTAATGACAGCACCGGCGTATTTGTACCGTCACAACTTCATACACCATTGGGTGCGAAAGAAGGGCGGGCGTTAAAATAACAGCCGGTTTGGTCAGTTTAAGGAAATACTGATAACCCTGGCCGGTAATACACATTATGATAGTAAAAAGTAACTATTTCAGGGATATCAGAAAGGTATGGATAAATATATTGTGTGTTATGAAGGTCTGGGGTTAACCGGCTCGGTATTGTTCCGCAGCCAGGTGGCAATTAATACCGATATCAGCAGAACAGAAGCAGAACGCTTTATTGCGCTGTTTCATAATGCCGCTGCCGCAGATGCGGTAAAGCATAATATTAACGCAGCACGTTATGTCATTGTGAATATCTGCAAACTGTAAAAACGAAATACGGCGGGGCTGCCGCCGTATTCTTTTCTCAGGATATCTTTTCTCAGGATAATGTCAGTGTATGGGTAATGGCACAATTCTCAGTAAACGCCTCATCATGACTGACCAGCAATAATGCGCCCTTATAACTGCGCAGTACACTTTCCAGTAATAGCCGGGAATCGAGATCCAGATGATTATCCGGTTCATCCAGCAGCAAAATATCCGGCAGAGGTTCGGATAACGTCAATGCCAGCAGGGTCACTTTCAGTTGTTCGCCGCCGCTTAATTGTGACAGCGGAATTAATCCCTTATCCCCCCTGATCCGCAATGCACCAAGGTGTGTCCGCCAGGTTTGCGCCGGAATGGCCGGATCAAATTCACACAGTGCTTCTGTGACCGGCAGTGACTTATTCAGCAACGCCAGGTGCTGATCCAGATAACGCAGACGGCCGTGCAGGGAATACTGCCCGGATTTTGCGGTCAGCAGTCCGGCCAGCACTTTCAGTAAGGTGGATTTCCCGCAGCCGTTACGTCCGGCAATATGCCAGTGTTCACCACCGGAAATAGTCAGTGACAGCGGCTCTTGTGTCCCGAACGGCAAAATCAGATCCGCGGCATTTATCCGCACCCGCTTTTGCTCCCCGGTGTAATTAAACGCCAGCATCTGCGGGGTGATATGTTCTATTTTCTCATTCACTTCCCGGCGCTGAGTGTCCAGCTGAGTCATAACCCGATCATGACGGCCGGTGATTTTTGATTGTTGTTTCTCCGCTTTATTCTTTTTCATATCCAGCAGCAGGGCTGAGGAAGAGCCGGATGAGCGTACCTTTTCACCCTGGCGGCGGCGCTGTGCTTTCTTTTCCAGCGCGCACTGTAACGCTGTTTTTTCCCTGTTCAGTTGTGACTGAAGCTGCTTTTCCTCATTTTGCAGCGCACTGAGCTGAAAGGCTTTCTGCTCTGCATAATGAGTGTAATTGCCGCCGTATTCGTCGAGTGCGGAGGGCGTGAGTTCAAAGATCCGCTGCATGGTATCCAGTAAACGCCGCTCGTGGCTGATAACCAGTGCCCCGGCAGGATGATTCAGCAGTTGTTCACTCAGCCAGCGGCGTCCGGCTGCATCCAGGTGGTTTCCGGGTTCATCAAGTAAGAGGAACGCGCCGGGTTGCAAAAAGGCACGGCAGAGCGCCAGCCGGGTCTGTTCACCGCCGCTCAGGCTTGTACAGTGTGTCTCCGGCGGGAGATGTGCGAGCTGTGCGCTTTCCAGCAACGATTGCTGCTGTCGCGGCATGTCCCATTTATCAGCCAGAAAATCGTAATCGTCCGGTGTGGCTGTGCCGTCCTCAGTACGGCGGATGGCCGCCTGAATGCCGGTGATCCCGAGTGCGTCCGACAGAGTGATACCGGAAAGGCGGGTCAGCTGCGGCACATAATAAAACGGTACCTGCCAGCGGACAGTGCCGGAAGCCGGTTGCCGCTGCTGCGCAAGCAGTGACATCAGCACGGATTTACCGCGTCCGTTATGGCCGGTCAGCCCCTGAACCTGACGGGTTAATGTGCCGCTGATATTGTTAAACAGCGGAATGTCATTAAAAGTGACTGATAAATGAGAAAAACAGCATTGTACGGGCATAAAAAAGCTCCTGAATAATCAGGGACAGGCCGATATGCCGGATAAAAAAGAAAACAGTGACGAGGATAGCTGCCTGCCCGATATCAAAACAGCGCATTAACAGAAATGCGGATGATACAGCAATAGGATTCAGGCAATTAAATCATGTCGGCAGACATCCTCAGGGGAAATGAACTGCGACAATGGTGTCAAATAAATACCGGATTGTAAACCCCCTCTTATATTTCCGGATACCGTAAAGCATTCAGACAGTATTTTTCCCGGAATCTTACTGTCAACCGGCGATATTTTCGTTATCCTGTCCGGCCTTAATCATTTTTTATTTTTCCGGCAGCGGATATTCAGTAACAGGATGGGTTATGAATTCAGCAGAAACAGTCTATCAGGTTGATCAGAAACGCAGGATTATCACCTGTGTTATTACATTCTTTGTAGTCATTGTTCTTTATATTGCACTGGCGTATTTATTTCAGACCCGGATGCCGGGTGTGGCAGCTGCGCTGGGTCTGACTGTATATGTTTATATTGCACAATTTCCGGTGATTAAAGTGTACGGCGATAAGCTGACCTCCAAAATTGCTGTCGGTAAAGTGGTGTCTATGCCGTTTGACGGCGGGCATTTCTCCTTACAGGAAGTGAAAGGGCTGAAAGCGTTAATGGTCTCTTTTTCCACGGATTCCTGTATTCTGAGCTACCATCCGGCAAACAGCCGCCGTGTCCGGATTGTCGGGCCGACACTGAAAAAAGAACAGTTAAAAGCTATTTTTGATGCTATTCCGGCGGCGTCAAAACGCGCGTTATAATACGGTTGCCCGGTTATGATCCCGGGCACTCCCCGCATTTCCCGTAAAAATCATATGTGTTAACATGGTCACACTTTTCCGCTAAAAGCTGTATCGATACAGCTGCCTCGTACGGAGGATCATCATGACTGAAACCCTGTCAAGAAATCAGGCCTGGCTGCGGGTTATTGTGCTTGCCGTGGCGGCATTTGTGTTTAATACCACTGAATTTATTCCGGTTGCACTGCTGAGTGATATCTCGGCGGGCTTTGCGATGCAACCCGCACAGACCGGACTGATGATCACTATTTATGCCTGGGTGGTGGCGCTGGCGTCGTTACCGCTGATGCTGCTGACGGCACGTATTGAACGGCGGAAATTACTGCTTTGGCTGTTTACGGTGTTTGTGATAAGTCACATTGTGTCGGGACTGGCGCAGCGTTTTGATGTGCTGGTGGTCAGCCGGATAGGTGTGGCGCTGGCACACGCGGTGTTCTGGTCGATCACAGCCTCTCTGGCGGTCAGGGTAGCACCGCCCGGTAAAAAATCCCAGGCGCTGGGACTGCTGGCAACCGGTACGGCACTGGCAACGGTTCTGGGGCTGCCAATCGGCCGTGTTATCGGGCAGTGGGTCGGCTGGCGGATGACGTTCTTTTGTATCGGGGGTCTGGCGCTGATTACGATGGCGGCGATGGCGCGTTTTCTTCCGCTGTTACCGAGTGAGCATTCCGGTTCACTGAAAAGTATACCGGTTCTGTTCAGACGGCCTGCTTTAGTGGGGATTTTTGTCCTGACAGCGATTGTGGTGACGGGGCATTTCACGGCATATAACTATATTGAGCCGTTTGTGCAGACTGTGGCCGGGAAATCACAGGATTTCGCCACGCTGTTTCTGCTGATTTTCGGTGCGGCGGGGATTATCGGCAGTGTTATTTTCAGCCGCTATAATACCCGGCTGCCGCTGGTGTTTCTGCCTGCGGCGATCACATTATTAACCGTGTGTCTGATGCTGCTGATGACCAGCCGTATGAATGACACCTGGCTGATTGTCCTCGGGATTGTCTGGGGGATCGGCATGATGTGTACCGGGCTGGGGTTACAGGTCAAAGTGATTGATTTGTCACCTGATGCAACCGATCTGGCGATGTCTGTTTATTCGGGCATTTTTAATATCGGTATCGGCGGCGGGGCGCTGCTGGGTAATCAGGTCATTATGCATATGGGTATGGAACAGATAGGGTATGCGGGTGCCGTATTTGCTGTGGCGGGTGTGCTTATCTCGTTCTTTGTATTCAGCCGTTACCGGGCACTGTTTATTCAGAGGCCGAAGGCGGAGAGCCGCATTACCTCTCACAATCCGTCATAAATAAATATAATCCCGCACCTTTTTATTGCGGGATTTTTTCTGATTTCTTTATACTGTCCGCCATACTGAATGACAAAGGCATTAACGGGTGATTTATGAATGGGTTATTATGGCTGACACTGGCCGTGGGGGCAGAAGTCATTGCCACCTCCATGTTACGGGCAGCAGACGGTTTTACCCGGCTGATTCCGTCGGTCGTGGTGGTGATCGGCTATTGTGTGTCGTTCTGGGCGTTATCACAGGTGGTGCGGATGATGCCGCTGGGAATTGCCTATGCTATCTGGTCCGGCATGGGGATTGTGATAGTCTCTGCGGCCGCCTATTTTATTTATCACCAGAAACTGGATTTACCCGCAGTTATCGGGATGGCTCTCATTATCGCGGGTGTGTTAGTGATAAATTTATTCTCGAAAAGCAGTGTTCACTGAGCTGCATCGGCAGCTATGAGGCCATTATCATGATATCAGTTCCATTTTTCCGCCGGCCGGGGCGGGTATTGTGCAGTGTTATTGTTACGGCAGCGGCGTTTGCCGCCGGTTGCAGCAGTTCACCGGATACGGTGCAGCAAAAACAGATCCCGCGTTATCAGCAGCCGTTAATTGATTTAACCGAGGATGCCCGGGCCAGTTGCAGCTATGCGGGCGGAACACCGTCACTTATCCGCGAGCTGAACGGCGCACAGACACCGGGCTGCCAGTTTGCCAACGGTAAGCGCTGCAGCCAGGAATCGCTGCTTTCCGGCAGTTGCGGAGCGGTATTGTAGATTAATACAGAACAGCCGCATCATACGGATGCGGCTGTTATTGACGGCGTCAGGATCAGAACAGACGGCGCGGCTGTTTGCGGTGAATAAACTGGGATAACAGTACCAGAGCACTGATAAGCAGATACACAACAAAAATACCGATAAGCCATTGCGGCATATCCAGTTTCAGGAACACCCACTGCTGAACAGAGCAGTCACCGGATGCTTCAAACACCGACGGCAGCCAGGTATTGAGCGGCAGCCATTCCGGGAAATTCACAAAGAAATCACAGGTATTGAACGGGGACGGGTAGAGCTGGATCATGGTGTGTTCCCATGACAGCTGTAATCCGGCAATACCGCTGTAAATCCACAGAGCAATGGCCAGCCAGCGGATAATGACGCTGCGCGGCGCTATCCAGCCGATAAAACCGGCAAACGCGATACCCAGAACGGCGATACGTTCATAAATACACATCACACACGGCTGTAATCCCATTCCGTGCTGAAAGAACAGGGCGATACCGTCGAGCGCCAGTGCGGAAATCATCAGTAAAAACCATGCACTGCGGCCCCGCGAACACTCATAAAGGTAAGTCAGCATAATTGTATCCGGTTTATCCGATTAAGAAGAAACAGACTAACGCAGCGACTGTACGATAAAAATTACAGCGACGCATCCCTTTTCCGCTTTTGTCACTGACAGAAATAAAAAAACCGGAATAACACGGTTATTCCGGTTAGTGCAATGTAAAAACGTGGTTACGGCAGTGTGATCACACCATTCGCAGCCATCCATTCTGAAACAGGCACCAGCCATAATTCAACGCCGAAGAAACCGACCAGCGTCATCACAATGGTGTAAGGCAGGGCCATGATCACCATTTTCCCGTAGGAAAGGCGGATCAGCGGAGCCAGCGCCGAAGTCAGCAGGAACAGGAATGCGGCCTGGCCATTTGGTGTTGCCACTGACGGCAGGTTTGTCCCGGTATTGATAGCGACCGCCAGATATTCATACTGTGTATAGGATACCAGTCCGGCTTTCATTGCCGTCATCGCCTCATTGATATACACCGTGCCGACAAAGACGTTATCTGATACCGCCGAGAGCAGGCCGTTGAACAGATAGAACAGCGACAGCTGCGAGGACGGATCTGAACTGAGAACGAACTGGATAAACGGTGTGAATAATTTCTGATCAACAATCACCGCGACAACAGAGAAGAATACGGTCAGCAGGGCGGTAAACGGCAGTGCTTCCTCAAAGGCTTCACCCAGAGCATGCTCTTCGGTGATCCCGCAAAATGCGGTCGCGAGAATGATGACAGACAAACCAATCAGCCCGACTTCGGCCAGATGAAAGGCCAGTGCGGCGATCAGCCAGATACCGATAAGGCCCTGAACGATCAGCTGCATTTTTTCCTGTTTGGTCCGGCGTGCCGCGGATTTTTGTGCATTATCCTCAAGTACTGCTCTGACCCGTTCCGGCAGTTCCGCACCGTAACCGAACAGTTTAAAGCGTTCCACCAGATAACAGACCAGCAGACCACAGACAAATACCGGAATAGTCACCGGCGCCATGCGCAGGAAGAAATTCACGAAATCCCATCCGGCATGTTTGGCAATGATCAGGTTTTGCGGTTCACCCACCATGGTCATCACGCCGCCCAGTGCAGTACCGATACCGGCATGCATCATCAGGCTGCGCAGGAAAGCGCGGAACTGATCCAGCGTCTGGCGTTTTTCGGTGCTGTCGATAAATCCGTCATCACTGAGAGTGACTGTTTCTTTTCCCGAAGAGGCATACTGATGATAAATCGCGTAAAACCCGACGGACACACTGATCACGACGGCAATGACCGTCAGTGCATCCAGAAACGCGGATAAAAATGCGCTGGCCAGGCAGAACGCAAGTGAAAGCGCGCGTTTGGACCGGATAGAAAGGAGCAGTTTGGTAAACAGAAACAGCAGGAGCTGCTTCATAAAGTAAATCCCGGCAACCATAAAGATCAGCAGCAGGATAACCTCAAGGTTATTCATTATCTCATGGCTGATTTGCGCCGGTGATGTCATCCCGATCAGTACCGCCTCAATCGCCAGCAGACCGCCGGGTTGCAGCGGATAGCATTTCAGCGCCATCGCAAGGGTAAAAATAAATTCAATAACCAGCAGCCAGCCGGCGGTAAAAGGGTCAATAAAGAAGTAAACAACCGGATTTATAATTAAAAAAAGAATAATAGCAAGCTTATACCAGTCAGGGGAGTGACCCATGAAGTTCTTCAGGAAGGCCTGCCGCATTGATATTTCCATTATTGCTGTGTGTCCTCCGCAGGGGGGTGAAAAAACGATCCGCGTATAACTACAGTGCTTTATACTACGCCGGTATTCTGAATTTATTAAGAATTTAAATCAACTGATGGTTACCGGTTGCACCATTATGATTTATGACCGGATTCACTCTTTCGCAAGCTGATTGCTATATCGTGGCGCCGCATTCTGTTATCATCCGGATAATTGAAAGGTTAATTAATTGCTTTGGACGAAGTCACCTATGGTAATCAAGGCGCAGAGCCCTGCGGGGTTTGCAGAAGAGTATATTATTGAAAGTATCTGGAATAATCGTTTCCCGCCGGGCTCTATTTTACCCGCAGAGCGTGAATTATCCGAACTGATTGGTGTGACCCGTACGACACTGCGTGAAGTGTTACAGCGCCTTGCCAGAGATGGCTGGCTGACCATTCAGCACGGTAAGCCGACAAAAATTAATAATTTCTGGGAAACCTCCGGACTGAATATCCTGGAAACGATCGCCCGTCTCGATCACGAAAGTGCGCCGAAACTGATTGAGAATCTGCTGGCCGCCCGGACAAACATTGCGTCTATTTTTATCCGTACCGCGTTTCGCAATAACCCTGAGCAATCACTGGAAATCCTCAGTGCCGAAAATGAGCCGGATGATAACTCTGATGCCTTCAGCCAGTATGATTATGATGTATTCCGCGGTCTGGCTTTTGCTTCCGGTAACCCGATTTACGGTCTGATCCTTAACGGACTGAAAGGGTTATATACCCGTGTCGGCCGTTTCTATTTTGCGAGCCCGGAAGCCCGCAAACTGGCACGTAATTTTTACCGGCAGCTGACCGGTCTGTGCCGTGAAAAGGCTTATGATAAGGTACTGGATTGTGTCCGCAGCTACGGTAAAGAGAGCGGCACTATCTGGCAGACGATGCAGAGCGGCATCGTGCAGGATCTGAATCCGCAGTAACGCAGGATGAACATAATAAAAACCGGCGCAGTGAACAAAACTGCGCCGGTTTTTTATTGTCAGCGGGCCAGTGCCTGCAATATCGCCTGTGATTGTGTCCAGAGCAGGGAGCCGCCTTCTTCCGCAAACAGATGATGTTCCGCCCGGGGGAAACGCCCGGCCAGGATTCTACCGCCATCCGGGGAGTGTACGGTGCTGGTGTCTTTTTCGCCGTACCACAGGGAAACCGGACAGGTAATGTGTTCCGGTGTAAATCCCCACTCCTGCATTGCGAGCAGCAGATCCTGTGTATAGCCTTCATTACCCTGAGAAAATGCTTCCGCCATACATTGCCGGTAAGCCGGTAAAAAATCCGCTGCCTGATAAACGGCCAGATCCGTTTTTCCGCTGTAATTCAGAATGAAATTCATCAGCCAGTCTGCGGTGATATTGTCCCGCACCCATGCCGCGAAACCGTCAGGCTGCGTTCTTGCGCGAGTCTGCATATCAATCACATCCGCAGATAACAGGGCCCGTGTTGCCGGGTAACCGAGCTGATCCTGTCCTGAGATCAGCGCCAGCGCGGAAACGTCCGCATAACAGGCCAGCGCCATGGCATAAACCGCGCCCTGAGAGAATCCGGCTGCACGGAATCGCGGATACCCCAGTGACTGCATCAGAAACGTGACATCCGCGGCAAAGGACTTCAGGGATTTTCCGGCATCAGGAGAGGAATCACCCAGTCCGGGGCGATCCGGGGTGATTAGCCGGATATTTTCATGTTCAAGGTACGAAAGACCAAAGCCGAGTGAGCCGCTCATGCCTGCGCCGGTACAGAATACAACCGGAATACCGGTTTCCGGACCGGAATCATACCAGCTGAAGCGGCGGCCGCCGGGTAAGGTGGTGATGTTTTTGCGTTGGTTTTTAATATTCATTGTCATTAACCGGAAAATATGCCGGAAGGCATAAAAAATAAGGAAGTGATTCTGATAAATAACTGTCATAACGAAAATACACAGGTTATTTATTCAGTCTGGTGTCATCGGCAACAAGGACGGGAGTCCGGTTGCGTTTCGCGATGAGTTCACAGCGGTGCCTGTGACAGATAGTGGGCATACTATTTAACAAATGCTTGTATTACAAGATAATAAAACAATTTTCAGATAAAAGAATCATTTAATTAATGAGTTAAGTGATTAAAAAAAACACTGTTTTGTGACCGGCTGCAAAGAAACAGACTTAATATGATATGAGGGGATTCCGCTATGTTGGCAAAATGTTTCTGAAATATTATGCTGATGATAATGTCAAATTAAATAAAAGGCAGCAATATGAACATTGTCATCCTGGGAAGTGGTGTTATCGGTGTCACAACCGCCTGGTATCTCGCGCAGAAAGGGCACAATGTGACTGTCATCGACAGGCAACCGGCCGCGGCGGAGGAGACCAGTTTCGGTAATGCCGGTCAGATATCCCCCGGCTATGCCACTCCGTGGGGCGCACCGGGTATACCGCTGAAAGCCGTGAAATGGATGTTTGAAAAGCATGCGCCGCTGGCCATCAGACCGGACGGTTCGCTGTTCCAGTTGCGCTGGATGTGGCAGATGCTGCGTAATTGCGGTGCTGATTATTATGTAATGAATAAAAGCCGTATGGTGCGAATTGCGGAATACAGTCGTGACTGCCTGAAAACGCTGCGCGCGGAAACCGGATTGCAGTATGAGGGGCGTCAGGGCGGCACATTACAACTGTTCCGTACGCAGAAACAACTGGATAACGCCGCCAATGATATTGCTGTCCTGAAACAGGAGGGGGTGCCGTACCGCCTGCTGAGTGCCCGCGAACTGCATGAAGCGGAACCGGCTCTGGCCCATGCGGAACATAAACTGGCGGGTGGACTGCAACTGCCGAATGACGAAACCGGGGATTGTAATCTCTTTACCAAACGTCTGGCGGAGATGGCGCGGCAGGCCGGGGTGAAATTCCGTTTCGGTGTGAATATCCACCGTCTGCAATTCAGCGGTGACCGCGTCAGCGGGGTGATTTGTGATGAGGAAGTGATCACCGGCGATCAGTATGTGGTGGCGCTGGGATCATACTCAACTAAATTACTGCACGGACATATCGCCATTCCGGTGTATCCGCTGAAAGGCTATTCGCTGACTATGCCGATCATTGATGAAAGCCGCGCTCCGGCATCGACTGTGCTGGATGAAACCTACAAAATCGCCGTAACCCGTTTTGATCAGCGCATTCGTGTCGGGGGCATGGCGGAAGTGGTCGGTTTTAATCTGGATATTGTCAAACGGCGCTGTGAAACACTGAAAATGGTGGTTCAGGATCTTTACGGCGGCGGCGGGGATATCAGTAAAGCAACGTTCTGGACAGGTCTGCGCCCGATGACACCGGACGGTACACCGATTGTCGGCCCGACCGCGTACAGCAATCTGTTCCTCAACACAGGACACGGTACGCTTGGCTGGACAATGGCCTGCGGCAGCGGGCAGTTGCTTGCCGATATTATGTCCGGTGACAAACCGGCTATCCGTGCGGATGATCTCGCGGTTTCCCGTTACCTGAACGGGTTTAAAACCCGGCTGGTGATCCCGCAGCAGTTGCATACGGCCTGAATAAAACAATAAGGAATGGTGATGGTATGCCTCGTCCGATACAGGCAGTGATTGACAGTGAAGCGGTCCGCTATAATCTGGCTCAGGTAAAAGAACGGGTCAGTCCGTCCCGGATGTGGGCGGTGGTGAAAGCAGACGCATACGGGCACGGCATTGAGCGGATTTTTCCTGCTCTGGCACAGGCGGAGGGCATTGCGCTGCTGGATTTCAGTGAGGCGGCGAAAGTCCGGGAACTGGGCTGGCAAAAACCGGTTCTGCTGCTGGAGGGATTTTTTCAGCCGCAGGATCTGTCTCTGATTGACCATTTGCAGTTATCAACATCGGTACACAGCGAATGGCAGATAAATGCCATTGAGGAAGCAACGTTTATTCATCCTCTGAATGTGTATCTGAAACTGAACAGCGGGATGAACCGGCTGGGCTTTTCACCGGCGGCGTATCTGAATGCACTCCAGCGCCTGAAAGCCTTGCCGCAGGTCGGCAGTATCACACTGATGAGTCATTTTGCGGACGCCGATTTAACCGCCGGGATCCGTAAGCAGATGTCGCGAATTGCGCTGTTCAGTTCGCTGAACTTACCGCAATGTCTGGCAAACTCTGCGGCTGCCATATGGGAGCCGGAAGTCCGTGCAGATGAAGTACGCTGCGGTATTATTCTTTATGGTGTATCACCAGGCGGTAACAGTGCGGATATTGCAGAGTTCGGCCTGAAACCGGCGATGACACTGCGCAGTGAAATTATTGCTGTTCATGATATTGAGGCTGGTGAAACCGTCGGTTACGGAAGCCGTTTTACCGCACAGAAACCCATGCGGATTGCCACTATCGCCTGCGGTTATGCCGATGGTTATCCCCGTCATGCGCCGGATGGCACCCCGGTATGGATTGCCGGTCAGCGCTGCCCGCTGGCCGGACGCATATCTATGGATATGCTGACGGCGGATATCACCCATTGTCCGGAAGCGGATATCGGTACACTGGTTGAATTGTGGGGAGCGAATCTTCCGGTGGATGATGTCGCGCAATATGCCGGGACTATCGGCTACGAATTGCTGACGGCACTGGCACGGCGGGTACCAGTGGTCACCGCCGGGTAATTATACGTCTTTCCGGCTGTTTTTATGATCCTGATAAATACCCGGCCACGCGGAGCGCAGTAAACTGTGGCGGTTGAAATCAGTCAGGAGCGCGTTATGCAGGCGGGTGTGGAAATCCGGGTGAAGGGAAAAGTCCAGGGGGTCGGGTTTCGTCCGGCGGTCTGGCAGATAGCTCATCAGATGGGATTGTGCGGCGATGTCAGCAATGACAGTGAAGGGGTGCTTATTCACCTGCCCGCAGATGCGGATATCGCCGGTTTTATCCGCCGGTTACAGGCTCAGTGTCCGCCGCTGGCAAGAATCGACCATATCGGGCAGCAGGATTATACTTTTGAACAGTGTCCGGCGGCATTCACCATTACGGCCAGCGGGCAGGGTGAAATGGATACGGAGATTATACCGGATGCGGCCACCTGTGATGCCTGCCTCTGTGAATTGTTTGATCCGGAAAACCGCCGTTACCGCTATCCCTTTATTAACTGCACGCATTGCGGGCCTCGTTTTACGATTATCCGCGGAATGCCGTATGACCGTCCGAACACGGCCATGTCAGTTTTTCCGTTTTGTCCGGTGTGTCAGCATGAATATGGTGACCCGGCTGACCGCCGCTTTCATGCCCAACCCAACGCCTGTCCGGATTGCGGTCCGCATATCTGGCTGGCTGACCCGCAGCAGCAGATTACTGCCCGTTTTGATGATGCATTATCAGCCGCTGTCCGCTTACTGAAAGACGGAAAAATTCTGGCGATGCAGGGACTGGGTGGTTTTCATCTGGTGGCGGATGCTCAAAACAGTGATGCGGTGTCTGCATTGAGAGCCCGCAAACACCGGCCTGCCAAGCCGTTTGCGGTGATGCTCCCGTCTGTTGACTGGCTGGCGGAATGCGCAGAACACCAGCCGGACGCCGGCCTGATAACCTTACTGAAAAGCCCGGCAGCACCGATAGTGCTGACAGATGAACCGGGCCTGTCCGCTGCATTATCACCGCTGGTCGCGCCGGGATTGTGTGAAACCGGCATTATGCTGCCCTCTAATCCGTTACAGCATCTGTTATTGCATGATATTCAGCGCCCGCTGATTATGACGTCCGGTAACGCATCGGGCCATACACCGGCGCTGGGTCACGCGGCGGCATTTGAACAACTCAGTACCATTGCGGATGCTTTTCTCCTGCATAACCGCGAGATTATTCAGCGTGCGGATGATTCAATCGTCCGTTATCAGCCCGGTGATATTCAGGTGATACGGCGCGCACGCGGCTATGTGCCTGATGCAATCGACGTCAGTGCGGTGACAGGCCAAAATCCGCCTGCCGTAGTGGCGCTGGGCGGTGATCTGAAAAATACCTTCTGTCTGCTGCATCACCATCAGATAATTACCGGACCGCATTTGGGCGATTTGTCCGATCTCTCCGTACAGGGGCAACTTGAAGCGTCTCTGACACTGTTCGAACAGATTTATCAGATCCGGCCGCAGGCGATTGCCGGGGATGCTCATCCGGGCTATATCAGCCATCAGAAGGGCATTGCCATGGCGCAGGCACGCGGGGTGCCGTTTATTCCGGTTTACCATCATCACGCCCATATTGCCGCTTGTCTGGCAGAGCACGGCTGGCGTCCGCAAGATGGCGAAGTGGCGGGGATCGCGCTGGATGGTTTGGGATACGGCGCGGATGATACATTATGGGGCGGGGAAATTCTGGCGGGTGATTACCGGCAGATGATCCGCACCGGCGGGTTACCCGCAGTGAGTTTACCCGGCGGTGATAAAGCCGCGGTACAGCCTTGGCGTAATCTGCTGGCACATCTGCATCACGCCGGACTGTGGCCATCGTCACCACTGGCCGCCCGGCTGGCCGGAAAAAATACGTCATTACTGATCAAAGCGATTGAACAGGATCTTAACGCACCGAAAGCCTCTTCCTGCGGGCGGTTGTTTGATGCCGCCGCCTGTGCACTCGGGCTGACGGCTGATCAGATAAGCTGGGAAGGGGAAGCGGCCTGTGCGCTGGAAGCGTGCGCGTTACAGTGTCACAATCAGGATGCACTTACTACCGGCGACACATTACCGCTGACGGCGGATAACATCATTGAGTTACGCCCGCTCTGGCAGATGCTGGCGGATGAGACACTGACCGTACCGGAAAGAGCATTCCGTTTTCATGTGCTGCTGGCGAATACATTGGCGGGACTGGCCGATGATACGGCAACCCGGCGGAAGACGAATACGGTTGTACTCTCCGGTGGCGTATTTAATAACCGCCTGCTGCGTCGTTTCATTAAGAGCGGATTAAATCACAGACAGGTACTCGAACCCCGGCAACTGCCGTGCGGGGACGGCGGGATAGCGGCCGGACAGGCGCTGATCGCGGCAATCGCATTAGGTCACTGAAACCGGCGGCACAATTTGGCACAGTAAATATTTGTAATTTTTGTCATCGCTGAATTATCATTCACCGTAATATATTCGCCCCGCGAACATTTGTTGCGGTGATTTGCACATGAATTTAACTCAGGAAATGATAATGCATAAGAAATCAGCCGGCCTGGTCAGCCTCGGAATGTTAACGATCATGTCAGCCTCTGCCTTTGCAGACGACGGAAAATGGTCTGTCGGTGCGTCTGTTCTGTATCAGGAGCAGGCATACCGCGGTACAAAATCCTCTGACAAGTTTATGCCGGTTCCGATGGTTAACTATGAGGGTAAGAACTTTTATTTTCATACATTAGCGACCGGTTATTATCTGTGGAACGACAAAAAAGATCAGCTGTCCGTTGACCTGTTCTACTATCCGCAGGCATACCGTGCCAAAGATAATAAAGATTCCCGTATGCGCAAGCTGGATAACCGCCGCGATACGGCGATGGCCGGGTTTAGCTACCGCCATCACGAAGAGTGGGGTACTTTGCGTACCAACTTCTCAGGGGATATCCTGGGTAAAAGTGATGGTATGCGTTTTGATGCCGCATATCTCTACGGATTTGAAGGTGACTCATGGTCTGTTCAGCCGGGCGTCGGTGTTATCTGGTCAAGTGAAAAACAGAACCGTTATGAATACGGGATCACCGATTCAGAATCCCGCCGCAGCGGTCTGGATGAATACCGTCCGGGCAGCAGCTGGACACCGTATATTGAAGTCACCGGTCATTATCAGTTTGATGAAAACTGGTCTGCCTTCGCGATGGGCCGTATCGACCTGTTACCAAGCGAAGCCAAAGACAGCCCGATGGTGGATAAAAAATACACCTCTATCCTGTGGACGGGCGTAACTTATACTTTCTGATAATTCAGTGGTATAACAGAACTGCACCTGACTGTTGTCCGGTGCAGTTTTTTTATGGCTGAAACCCTGCCGGAGGTTTTTGTGGTCAGAGTATTGCGTTATTTTCTGATATTGCTCTGTTGTGCGGTGCCTGCGGTATATGCCTGGCAGCCGCAGCAGGGCGATATTATTTTTCATACCTCGCGCTCCTCCCAGAGCCTGGCTATACAAAAAGCGACCGGTTCGGTATACAGCCATATGGGAATTATTCTGCTGCGTAACGGAAAACCGTATGTGTATGAGGCGGCAAAAACTGTCCGCTTTACACCGCTGGCACAGTGGATTGCACGCGGCACCGGCAGCCGTTATGTGGTGAAACGGCTGAAAAAGCCGCTGAGTGCATCACAGCAACAGCAGTTATACCGGCAGGCACTTCATTATCAGTCACGGCCTTATGATCTGACCTTTTCATGGGATGATGAGCGGATTTACTGTTCTGAACTGGTCTGGAAAATCTATAAATATGCTCTGAATACAGAAGTCGGTCAGTTACAGGAATTGCGGGAGTTTGATTTATCCTCACCGGAAGTACAGGCGAAGATGAAAGAACGGTACGGAGAGCATATTCCGCTGAATGAAACGGTGATTTCACCGGTGGCGGTGTTTGATTCACCGCTGCTGACAACGGTATATGAAAGCCGGTAACCATTCACCGGCTTTATTAGCCTCTTAACAGCCCGTCAGCCGATTTTCGGGTTCAGGCGGATACGGACAGAGAGATGAGACGGTTTGTCGCCCTGCGGTGCCATAGGGCGGTTAATCCGCGCACTTTCGACACACACCATGGTTTTGTAACCGTCATCGGGCATATCGGCCATTGAGGCGGATAATGCCGCGCCCGGGTTCCGGGATACCACATCACTGTGATGAAAATGCAGCACTATCCTTATAATGTCTGAACAGTCCGTCAGCCGATTTTCGGGTTCAGGCGGATACGGACAGAGAGATGAGACGGTTTATCGCCCTGCGGTGCCATAGGGCGGTTAATCCGCGCACTTTCGACACACACCATGGTTTTATAACCGTCATCGGGCATATCGGCCATTGAGGCGGATAATGCCGCGCCCGGGTTCCAACAGACCACATCACTGTGATGAAAATGCACCACTTCAATATGACGTTTTAATTTCTTATCATGAATATACGTGGATTGCTCCGGCTCGGTATAGATACGGTCTGTACGGCCATTGAACACCAGTTTTGTCTCTTCCGTATACTCTTCGCGCTGTGACAGATTATCCAGCAGATGCTGACCCAGCCCGCTGACACTGACCTGCGCAACATCCCCGACAGTAAAATAGGTATGCAGTGCAGCAGTTGCCTGATACTGACCGTAGGCTTCCAGTTCAACCTCACAGGTTTCTCCCAGACGGATACGGGCGATCAGCGTGAATTCATGCGGCCATAATTTACGGGTTTCCGCACTGTCGCGCAGGGTGAAGGTCAGAAATACACCTTCTTCATTTTCATTATGGGCGGTGAACTCCCACTGCATAATGCGGGCAAAACCGTGAGAGGGTGCCTGCACAGGGCCGAACCACGGCCAGCAGATCGGTATCCCGCCGCGGACAGCCACGCCCGGGGTAAATGCGCTGTTCTCACTGAGCCATAACCCCGGCTGTTCTGAACCGGCCGGTTGCCATGCCAGTACCTGTGCTCCCTGAAAACTGACGGCCGCACGGACTTTCGGATGGTCGATCACAATAACCGGCAGTTCCCCGATCTGACGCTGAGACAGCGAAGGGGTGATCGGACTGGTAACCGGTAACGCAAGAAGGCGCTCAATCATAATTTACCCTTTTGTAATAAAAACAGGACATTTACTCTGTACTTTACGACTGTTTACCACAAAAAAAAAGAGCCGCAAAAGCGGCTCAGGCCGTTGACAAACCCGGAGGGATTGGTGACGACCGGCAGAGGTTGTAAAAATAAACCAGAGAAATCAATTTATCGATTTTCGGCTGATGACATAAAACAGTAAAAACCACGTTTTATCCTGCTTTGTCAGAAATCTCAGCCGTAAAAGCGGCTCCGGGGACGTTATGCCGGATTGATATATTATCAAAGCAAGCATAGAAAAGATGATGTGAAAGATCTGAAAAACTCTGTTCACTCAGTGAAGTGCCGCCGGTATTACTCATGATACTTTCATTTTTATAATGCGCGGCCATCACTTGAGCGGTCAGTGTACGGTGCCTCCGGTTTGCTGCGCTACGAAGTATCTCAAGTTTTTCCGGTGTAATGCAGATCTCTTTATTCTGAGTATTTTCTGCCGGTTTTACGGTAACAATATACTTGTCCTCATAACGGGAAGAATGATCTCTGGCCAGACAAAAGCCCTGTTCTGCCATCTCAAGCACCATTTGTATGGTATCTGCACTTTTTTGTGAAAGCCCGCTTTCGGATGACAGATATTTATCCTGTTGTTTTTTGAGCATATTATATGCTGTTTGTGCTGAGGAAGATGAGGTCTTCAATACGGACAATTTACCGATGGATGGTGTCGACTGATAGTTTTCTGACGAAACGGGTTCAATTTTATCCGGCAATGTGAAGTTGATTTCTCTTGCGCACGCTGCTAGTTGAGACGTCAGATAACATTCGGGCATAATGCAGGCCAGTGCAATTAATTGTTCACAGACTTTCCGGATATTATGGTCTTTCTGTGTATGACATCCGGTTGAGAATGTTTTGACACTATTAATAACGGAAGCGAGGTTGTCTTTCAGATGGCTGAAAACAGGGTGATTTTCAGTACAGCTTTCTGCATGTAATGGCTGATATTTCGGAGCATGGAATATTTTTATCACGGTTACTTTCCTGTTTATGGTAGTCACCGGAAAAATAATATGAAACAAGTAACGAAGTGTATTTAAAGATATCACCATTTAAATCTGCATGATGCTGTCACGATGTACAAAATAAAAAATGGCCGCAATCGCGGCCATTTCAGAGAACGTGAGTGCAGACTTATTTGGAGATGTGTGCAATCAGATCCAGAACTTTATGAGAATAACCGGTTTCGTTGTCATACCAGGAAACCAGTTTCACAAAGTTGTCGTTCAGTGCGATACCGGCTTTGGCATCGAATACAGAAGTCAGTACTTCGCCGTTGAAGTCAGTGGAAACCACGTCATCTTCAGTGTAACCCATCACGCCTTTCAGTTCGCCAGCTGCAGCCGCTTTGATTGCTTCGCAGATTTCAGCGTAGGTTGCTGATTTTTCCAGACGGACAGTCAGGTCAACAACAGAAACGTTAGGGGTAGGAACACGGAAAGACATACCGGTCAGTTTACCGTTCAGTGCAGGGATAACTTTGCCCACTGCTTTTGCTGCGCCGGTAGAAGACGGGATGATGTTCTGGGATGCGCCGCGGCCGCCGCGCCAGTCTTTGTGTGAAGGACCGTCAACGGTTTTCTGAGTGGCTGTGGTGGCGTGAACAGTGGTCATCAGACCTTCAACGATACCGAATTTGTCGTTGATGACTTTTGCCAGTGGTGCCAGGCAGTTAGTGGTACAGGATGCGTTAGAGACGATTTCCTGGCCCGCGTAATCTTTGTGGTTAACACCCATAACAAACATCGGGGTTGCATCTTTGGAAGGACCGGTCAGAACAACTTTCTTCGCGCCTGCCTGGATGTGTTTACGTGCAGTTTCGTCAGTCAGGAACAGACCGGTTGCTTCAGCAACAATATCAACACCGGCTTCGTTCCACTTCAGGTTTGCAGGGTCACGCTCGGCGGTAACGCGGATAGTTTTACCATTAACAACCAGATGGCCATCTTTCACTTCAACGGTTCCGTTAAAACGGCCGTGAGTTGAGTCGTACTTCAGCATGTATGCCATGTAATCTGCATCGAGCAGGTCGTTGATTGCAACGATTTCGATATCTGAACGCTCTTGTGCAGCACGGAATACGATACGGCCGATACGACCAAAACCATTAATACCTACTTTGATAGTCATAGTATTACCACCAGCTATTTGTTAGTGAATTAAAGTTGCTACTAAAGTTACCAAAACCTTGCCAGCCGTCAAGCGGAATCGTGTCAATTAATGTCATTTAACATTTGATCTGCTCAACAAATCGCCACTTTCAGTAAATTTGTCGCCGCTATTATCGGGAGTTACCGGAATAAAGACAGCGTGTATGGGGCATAAATGTGAAGAATGTCACAAATAAGTGGTGTCAATGCTGACATGACAAGTTTAGAATAACATCCGGTCATTTGATGTTAATTTTTTGTTATTCTGTATTCTGACTGACCCTGCACAATAATGATAAGGATTCAGCTATGTCCGGGACTGATAAAAAGCGGGATACACCCGCTGAGCTGACAGAGATTCAGCGCTATGTCACACAGGAAGCGGGAACTGAGCACCCGTTTACCGGCCGCCTGCTCTATAATGAGAAACAGGGGGTATATCGTTGTATTTGTTGCGGTTCTCCGCTTTTTTATTCGGATACAAAATTTGATGCCGGTTGCGGCTGGCCGAGTTTTTATGAACCGGTCAGCAAAAGTGCAGTCCGGTATATTGACGATACCTCACATGGCATGCATCGTATTGAGACCCGTTGCGGTCATTGTGATGCTCATCTGGGGCATGTTTTTCCTGACGGGCCGGCCCCGACAGGGCAGCGTTATTGTATTAATTCAGCATCCCTGAGTTTTGAAGATGAAAAAACAAAAGCGATAACAAACGGTTAGTTTGGTTATATTGAAATTTAACATTTGTATAACGACAGAAAAAACGATTCAGCTTCTGATGTGATAAAAACGTAAAATCAGACGCTTTTCGGGGAAGGAAGAGTATGGAAATTGATAATTTATTGTCTGCCATGACGCCGGAAGTGTACGGCCGCCTGGTGACAGCGGTTGAACTGGGTAAATGGGCGGACGGTGTACCACTGACGGAATCCCAGAAAAACAGCAGTCTGCAACTGGTGATGTTATGGCAGTCCCGGCATAATGCCGACCCTGCACATATGACGGTCGGTACTGACGGGGAGATCAGCCTGAAAAGCAAACAGGAACTGAAAGCGCTGTTTACCGACACACACCTTGCCACACTGAAGCCGCAGGACTGAAGATAAAACGGGACAGTGCTTGCTGTCCCGTCATGACGATCGCTATTCTTTTTCGCCGCAGAACTGAGCTGCTGTCTGCAAAACCGCTCCGGCGTTTTCCATCTCTGTCAGTGCCCTGAGACTGTCTTCTGCCTGTAAATTAACCCCCCGGCAGCCGTCCGTAATCACGGTGACGGCAAATCCTTCCGCCAGTGCATCCAGCACCGTAAATTTCACACAGTAATCAGTGGCGATCCCCAGTACCGCGAGATGCGTGATGTGCTGTTCTGCCAGCAGCGGCAGCAGGGCGGTCGGCTCCCGGTGGTCGTTATCATAAAACGCACTGTAGCTGTCCACCGCCGGGTTTTCACCTTTATAAATAATATGGGTGATGCCGTGTTTATTCAGGTCAGGATGAAAATCAGCTCCCGCCGTGTTCTGCACACAATGTACCGGCCACCAGACCTGAGGCAGTCCGTTCAGTTCACCGCATTCACCAATTACTGTCCCGGAATTGACCGCGAAGCTGAGGTGGTTTGCCGGATGCCAGTCCTGGCTGGCGATCACCGGGATACCCTGCTGCTGACAGCGGGTTATCATCCGGTTTGCTGTGAGGATCACGGTATCACTGTCGCGGACAGCCAGACTGCCGCCCTGACAAAAATCATTCTGGATATCCACCAGAAGCAGTGCCGGTTTCATTGCAGACTCCTCAGTTATCGTTATAGCTCAGCTCACCGCGCAGATCCTGCTGCATCAGAATGCGGATTTCGTCGCTGGTGTAATCCTGACTGAGCAGATAATGCAGCTTGGTCAGTGCCGCTTCGAACGTCATATCAAAACCGCTGATCACACCGGCTTCCGCCAGGGCATGACCGGTGGCATAACCGCCCATATTGACACGGCCGGAAATACACTGTGTCAGATTGATGACAATGATACCGCGCTCAGTGGCTTCCCGCAGGGCGGTGAGCAGTTTCGGGTGCTGCGGGGCATTACCGACGCCGTAAGAGCGGATAATCAGTGCTTTTACCGGCTGCTGCAGAATGTTATTGACCACATCGACTGACAGACCCGGATACACCGTTACCACACCGATAGGCTGCGGAGTGATGTTATGCAGTGTGAACGGTGCGGTGTTCTGCGGCAGCGGGTGGGTGTTGAGATTCCGGATATTAATCCCGGCTTCCATCAGCGGCGGGTAGTTCGGGGAAGTAAAGGCCGCAAAGCCGTCAGCATGTGCTTTGACGGTGCGGTTACCCCGGTATAAGCGGTTATTGAAGAATAATCCCACTTCATTGACCGGATAATTGGCTGCCAGGTAAAGGGCATTCAGCAGGTTGATCTGCCCGTCAGAGCGCAGGGCTTCAAGCGGAATTTGTGACCCTGTCACAATAACCGGCTTGGTCAGATTCTCAAACATAAAGGAGAGTGCGGAGGCGGTAAACGCCATGGTATCCGTACCATGCAGGATAACGAAACCATCATAACGGTCATACTGGGCTTTTATATCATCCGCGATACACTGCCAGTCATCCGGCGTCATATCGGACGAGTCAATCAGCGGCTGGTGTTCGGTAATGGTAAAATCCGGCATCTCCGGACGGAAAAATTCCGGCATTTTGGCTACCTGGCGCTGAAGGTGGCCGGATACAGGGATATAGCCCTGCGCCGAGTGCTGCATACCGATAGTCCCGCCGGTATAGACCACATAAATGGATTTCTTTTGCATGTTACTGCTCTTAACGATGAGTACAGGGAAGGAAATTATAGGGGCTTCAGAAATAAAAAAAAGCCTGTTCGTCACGAACAGGCTTCTGAGAGTAAAGAATAAAACTTATTGAATATTGGTGCAATTTAAGCAGAACGCATAACGGTACTGCGGATCAGTCAGCATTTTCATAAAGGATGCCTGCTGTGTCAGCTGTGCACCGACCGGAGCCGGGATCAGTCCCTGAAGGGAAGACGGCAGGGTGACTTTCACATTCCCGGCGGTTTCCGCAAGCAGTTTGTCGATAAAGGTCATTTCCGGCTGCATCCAGTTGAGAACCGGCTGCTCAACAGAGGCCAGCTCTGCCGCTTTGGCGACGGCGTCATCAAAATCACCGAGTTTATCAACCAGACCGTTAGCTTTGGCATCCGTACCGACCCAGACACGACCCTGGGCAATTTTATCCACCTCTTCCGGTGTTTTGTGGCGTGATTTTGCAACGAGGTTAATAAAATTGCTGTACCCGTTTTCGATATAAAGCTGCATCAGCTCTGAGAATTCCGGTGTCAGCGCTTTGGTCACACTGGTATCTGCCAGCGGTGAAGTGGAAACACCGTCGGTATGTACACCGATTTCACTCAGGGTGTTTTCAAACGTGGTGACCACACCGAAGATACCGATGGAGCCGGTAATCGTACTCGGGGACGCAATGATGTAGTTCGCCGGGGTTGAAATCCAGTAGCCGCCGGAAGCGGCCAGTCCGCCCATGGAAACCACCACGGATTTACCGCTTTGTTTCAGTGCCGCGACTTCCGCACGGATCTGATCGGATGCGGTGACACTGCCGCCCGGGCTGTTCACCCGCAGTACCAGCGCTTTTATTTCCGGATCCAGACGGGCTTCACGGATTTGTGCGGCGATGGTATCACCACCGGCCATTCCCGGTGCATCCGGGCCGTCAACGATGGCACCCTGAACTACGATCACGGCGATATTGCCGGTGGTTTTACCCTGCGGTATGCCGATATTCATGTTTTTGGCATACTCGGCAAACGGAATGGCATTGATGGTGTTGTTTTGTTTATCCCAGCCGAATGTTTTGGACATTTCTGCCTCAAACACGTTAGCCGGCATAATCTCATCGACCAGTTTTTGTGTGACAGCATAACCGGCATTATCGCCTTTCGCGGCTTTCATCAGTGCCAGCATCTGCTGTGCGCCCGGGAAAATCGTATCTTTAGCGGTTTTACGGTTTTCCGCAAGGGTAGTGAGATAATTATCCCACAGCACGCTGATAAAACGCTGTGTGGATTCACGGGCTTCCGGCGACATATCGTTACGCATCATCGGTTCAACCGCTGATTTATAAGTGCCGACGCGGAAGATATGTGTTTTCACCTTCAGCATTTCCAGCAATTCGTTATAATACAGCGTATTGGTGGCAAAGCCGTAGATACCGACGCTGCCCTGCGGCGGCATGTATATTTTGTCTGCATAAGAGGCCAGATAATATTGAGATTGGTTATAGTTGCCGCTGACGGCGTAAACCCGCTTACCCTGTTTGCGGAATTCAGTAATGGCTTTGCCGATATACTGAAGTGACGGCTGATCAGCACCGACGAAATCATCCAGTTTCAGGATCATTCCGGTGATGTCCGGGTCAGTGGCGGCGGTACGGATAGTTTCCACCACGTCAAACAGGGAGTTTTCCTGTAACTGACCGGAGGACGCCCCGAGCAGCTGAAGTGAAAGGCTTTCCAGCGGACTGTTACGGGTCAGCTGATCGACGACAACGCCGGAGAGATTTACATATAATGCACCGGGTTCACGGCTGACCTGAGCATCCTGCTCAGTCAGCAGTGCATAGGTTCCGGCGGCAAGCAGCAGTATAATGATAAAAAGGACATTGGCGGCAAGCTGACGCACAAAATTCAGTATTCGCCAGCTCCATTTAAATATTCCGGCAATGATAGTCCATAAAGTATGCATGACGGCTCCAAAGACAAAGATGTCCTGCTATCGTAAAGAGGATGTGCGGATTTGTCAGCCTGAAAACGACACATTGCGGAAAATATAAGCAGTTAAGCAATCTATCCTTAAAAATAGTGAAAAAAGTGGTAGCTTATTAGCGACTCAAAAAGGGGAAAACCGATGGATGCACTGACATTATTACTCAACCGCCGTTCTGCTTCCCGCCTGACCACACCTGCACCTGAAGGCGAAGCATTAAAAAATATTCTCAATGCCGGGATGCGTGCGCCGGATCATGGCGCGTTACAGCCCTGGCATTTTATCGTGATGCAGGGTGACGGCATCACCAAATTCAGTCAGTTGCTCGAAAATGCGGCAAAAACAGCCGGGCTCGGGCCGGAGGTCGAAGAAAAAGCCCGCAACGCGCCATTACGTGCGCCGCTGATTATCACGGTTATCGCGAAAGTGAAGCCGGAACATAAAGTTCCCGGATGGGAGCAGGTTGTGGCGGCGGGCTGTTCGGTTCATGCGATGCAGATGGCTGCTGTGGCTCAGGGCTTCGGCGGGATCTGGCGTACCGGTGCGTGGACAAAAGATCCGGTGGTCCGGGAAGGCCTGGGATGTGAGGAGCACGATAAAATTGTCGGCTTTCTGTATCTCGGTACTCCGGCACTGAAAGCGCCTGCCAAAGTGGCAGCACCGGATCTGACACCGTTTGTCACGTATTTCTGAGCGGACTGACGCTAACAAGGAGACTATCATGTCAGAAGCGGTGCGTTTAACGCAATACAGTCACGGCGCGGGTTGCGGCTGTAAAATTTCCCCGAAAGTGCTCGATACTATCCTGCACAGTGAGCAGGCAAAATTTATCGATCCGAATCTGCTGGTCGGTAATGAGTCCCGTGATGATGCGGCGGTGTATGATATCGGTAACGGGACCGGCATTATCAGTACCACCGATTTCTTTATGCCGATTGTGGATGACCCGTATGATTTCGGACGTATTGCCGCCACCAACGCCATCAGTGATATTTATGCCATGGGCGGCAAGCCGATTATGGCAATTGCGATCCTGGGCTGGCCGATTGCCAAACTGGCTCCCGAAATCGCACAGCAGGTGATTGAGGGCGGACGTGCGGTCTGCCGTGATGCAGGTATTTCACTGGCAGGCGGGCACTCCATTGATGCGCCTGAGCCGATTTTCGGCCTGGCCGTCACGGGGATCGTCCCGACAGATAAAATCAAACAAAATAACCGTGCGAAAGCCGGTTGTCAGCTGCTGCTGACCAAACCTCTGGGTATCGGCATTCTGACTACGGCGGAAAAACAGAGCAAACTGCGTCCGGAACATAAAAATCTGGCGCGTGACACTATGTGTCAGCTCAACAAGCCCGGCGCGGATTTCTCTGAAATTGACGGTGTAAAAGCAATGACAGACGTGACCGGATTCGGTCTGCTCGGCCACCTGAGTGAAATTTGTCAGGGTTCCGGGTTACAGGCCATCATTCACACCGATTCTGTTCCGGTGCTGCCGGGTGTCTATGATTATATCGCACAGGGCTGTTGCCCGGGCGGTACACAGCGTAACTTTGACAGCTACGGCCACCTTATCGGTGAAATGACCGATGTACAACGCAAACTGCTGTGTGATCCGCAGACATCCGGCGGCCTGCTGCTGGCGGTCGATCCGGCGGCGCGTGAGGAAGTGGAGGCGGTTGCCCGCAAATACGGCCTGACATTAAGCCCGGTCGGTGAACTGACTGAGCCGGACCCGTCCCGTGCACTGATTGAAGTCACCGCATAAACATGCGTTTGTTTATTGCCGAAAAGCCCAGCCTCGCCCGTGCGATTGCGGATGTATTACCCAAACCGCACCAGCGGGGGGACGGCTTTATCCGCTGCGGTCAGAATGACTGCGTGACCTGGTGCATCGGCCACCTGCTGGAACAGGCAGAGCCGGATGCCTATGATCCGCGTTACGCCCGCTGGAACCTGGCTGACCTGCCGATTATCCCGCAAAAATGGATCCTCAGACCCCGCGACTCAGTAGCGAAACAGCTGCGCACTATCGGTACGCTGCTCAGTTCTGCCACCGAAGTTATCCACGCCGGAGACCCCGATCGAGAAGGGCAACTGCTGGTGGATGAGGTTCTGGATTTCCTGGAGTTACCGCCGGAAAAACGACAGCAGGTACAACGTTGTCTGGTCAATGATCTTAACCCGCAGGCAGTAACACGGGCGGTGGATAAAATGCGTTCCAACCGTGATTTTATCCCGCTGTGTGTTTCGGCACTGGCGCGGTCACGTGCCGACTGGCTCTACGGTATCAATATGACGCGCGCCTACACCATTCTCGGCCGCAATGCCGGGTATAACGGTGTGCTCTCGGTCGGCCGTGTGCAGACCCCGGTACTCGGGCTGGTGGTGCGTCGTGACGAAGAAATTGAAAACTTTGTGCCGCGGGATTTCTTTGAGGTACGGGCACATATTGTCACCCCGGCAGATGAGCGCTTTACGGCGATGTGGGTGCCGAGCGACGCCTGTCAGGACTATCAGGATGAAGAAGGGCGTCTGACCCACCGGCCGCTGGCGGAACATGTGGTCAGCCGCATTACCGGTAAACCGGCCTATGTGACGGATTTTCAGGATAAAACCGAAAATGAGGTCGCGCCGCTGCCGTTTTCATTATCCGCCTTACAGATTGAGGCTGCCAAACGCTACGGGCTGAGTGCCCAGGCGGTGCTGGATGTCTGCCAGCGTTTGTATGAAACCCACAAACTTATTACCTATCCCCGATCGGACAGCCGTCATCTGCCGGAAGAGCATTTTGCCGGGCGTCACAGTGTACTTAACGCCATTTCTGTACATACCCCGCATCTGCTGCCGCAGGATAACCTTGATGATTCGCTGCGTAACCGCTGCTGGGACGATAAAAAGGTGGATGCGCACCATGCCATCATTCCGACGGCAAAATCGGTCTCCGTGTCGCTGAATGAGAATGAAGCCAATATCTACGAGCTGATTGCGCGTCAGTATCTGATGCAGTTCATGCCGGATGCGCAATACCGCAAATGTGTGATTGAACTGGATATCGCTAACGGTAAATTTGTGGCAAAAGCGCGTTTTCTTTCTCAGGCGGGCTGGCGGACCATGCTGGGCGCCAAAGAGCGTGACGAGGAAAACGAAGGAACTCCGCTGCCGGTTCTGACCAAAGGGGACGAGCTCCTGTGCGAGCGCGGTGAAGTGGTTGAACGCCAGACTCAGCCGCCGAGGCCGTTTACGGATGCCACGCTGCTGTCTGCCATGACCGGGATTGCCCGGTTCGTGAAAGATAAATCCCTGAAAAAAGTGCTGCGTGAAACAGATGGCCTGGGAACAGAAGCGACCCGTGCCGGGATTATCGAACTGCTGTTCCGCCGTGAGTTTCTGTACAAAAAAGGGCGGAATATTCACTCATCACCGGCGGGACGGGCGCTGATTCATGTTTTGCCGGAAATGGCGACATTGCCGGATATGACCGCACACTGGGAATCCACGCTGACACAAATCAGCGAAAAACAGTACCGCTATCAGGATTTTATGGTGCCGTTATCCGAAACGCTGACCGGACTGATAAACCAGGCCAGACAGAACCGGAATGTCCGCGCTTTCCGTGATCTGCCGCCGCCGCCACAGGCAAAAAAAGCCGGGGCGAAAGGAAAGGGGAAAACGGCCGCGAAGGGCAAAGGAAAGACAGGCGGGAAAAAAGCGCCGCCACAGGAAGAAGAATAAAAAATGTCCCGCATTGGCGGGACATTTGAGATTGCCGGCAAAGCAGGATAAAACGTGGTTTTTCCTGCTTTGTGTTATCAGCCGAAAATCAATAAATTGATTTTCCTGGTTTATTTTTACAACCTCTGTCGGTCGTCGCCACCCCCTGCGGGTTTGTCAACGGCCTGAAATGTCCCGCATTGGCGGGACATTTTGTATCAGCGGGTCAGATCAAACTCCGCCCAGATTGGCGCGTGATCAGACGGTTTTTCCATACCGCGGATCTCATAATCAATACCTGTGGCGGTACAGCGCGGCGCCAGCCCGGAACTTGCCAGAATCAGGTCAATCCGCAGTCCCCGGTTGTCATCAAAACCGCGGGAACGGTAGTCAAACCATGAGAAACGGTCATCTGCATCAGGATACATGGCGCGGTAGGTGTCAGTCAGCCCCCAGCCGAGCAGGCGATCCATCCACTCCCGCTCTTCCGGCAGGAAAGAACATTTGCCGGTCTTCAGCCAGCGTTTGCGGTTAGCATCACCAATTCCGATATCAATATCCTGCGGGCTGATATTCATATCGCCCATAATAACAATCGGATCCTGATTCGACCGCCCGGACAGGTAGTCCTGTAAATCCTGATAGAATTTGGTTTTCGCCGGGAATTTCAGCGGATGGTCACGGCTTTCTCCCTGGGGGAAATAACCGTTAATCACTGTCAGTACCCCCGCCGGGGTATCAATATCCGCCATAATCAGACGGCGCTGGGCATCTTCATCATCCCCTGCGAAGCCTTTGCGTACGGCAACAGGCTCTGTTTTGGTCAGCAGGGCGACACCGTAATGGGATTTCTGGCCGTGATAAAAAATGTGGTAACCGAGATGTTTCAGGTCATCGAGCGGGAACATGTCGTCATGAACTTTGGTTTCCTGGAGGCCGATAACATCAGGCTGATGCTGTGCAATAATCGCTTCCAGCTGGTGAGGCCGGGCTCTTAACCCGTTAATGTTAAAAGAGACAAACTTCATAGAATTCCAACCGGTTGATGAGTTAACAACAAAAGAGTAACAGATTGCAGAAAAAAAGTAACCCGTCAGAAGAATAATAAAAACCGGCATGCCCGGCAGGAATTAATATGTCTTAATTTTTAATTGACAAAATAAACAGCATTAATAA
The DNA here is from genome assembly GCF_051129855.1 of Morganella sp. Je.2.23. NCBI lineage: Bacteria > Pseudomonadati > Pseudomonadota > Gammaproteobacteria > Enterobacterales > Morganellaceae > Morganella > Morganella sp. Je.2.23. The sequence continues at coordinate 1,322,280 of NZ_JBCPSQ010000001.1, read as the reverse complement.
TGATTATTCTTGCTTCAGCAAAGTGAAATGAAAAGAGGGTAATAAAAATCGGAAGGAAGGTTTTTGTATTTATGTATTAATCTTTAAAATGAAATCTAATAAAACAGAATAATAAAAATATAATGTTGTATTATTATTGTTGTATGAGTTTTAACGAAAATCGTATTTTAACTCTTTGTTTAAGAAAAAAAACACCAGAAATAAAGTCGTTACATATCAATAAGTAATTATTTAACTGATTATTTACTACAGCACAGGAATCGACATTATGTTTTTTTCAAGGAAGTTAGAGGCCTTTATGGCTGTTGTTGAATACGGCTCGCTCAGCAAAGCAGCAAAAGTGATGAACAGGACAACACCGCCGGTGGCGAAATCGATCAAGGATTTTGAGATTTCACTGGGTAAGCGTCTATTTAAACGTGAAAAATTCGGTATGAGTCTGACGCGTGAAGGTATGGAGCTGTACAATGACCTTAAAGATCTCTATATGCAGGAAAAAGAGATCACTAAAAAACATATCAGCGGAACGATATGTAATAAGGTGAATATATTTTATGACTGGGGTAAAAGTAAATATATCGGTGCGTTATACAGTGCTGCATTTAAAGCCGGTATACAAATTAATATATTCCGTTTCCATTATGATTGTATTGATGAAATAAATGATTTCGAGGGGAATACACTGATACTTTCCTCAGAGCCGGTTGTCAGTGAACGTTTTGCACTGCTGCGTCATTTACCGCAGGGGCAGATCGGAATTTGCTGCCGCCGTTCGCTGTTTCAGGCCTGCGATAATAATTTACAAACATTACTATCCTGCTGTGTCTGGTTATGTGAGCCGTTGTTATATGAAAGCCCGCTGCTGAAAATAATGCTGCAGCAGCATGATGAGCAAAGTAAACATGAACATGTGCATCTGATTGATAATGTGAACAGTTATCTGCATCTGCTGATTGACGGAGATTATCTCTGCTTTATTGATGAGCAGCCGAAAACACTGCCGTACAGTGACGAACTCATTTTCCTGCCGTTGTCGCAGACTGAAGCGGAAAATCATTGTTATCTGTACAAATCGAAGTCACATGCGAGTGTGCTGAATAAGGTTATGGATTGTATTGAGAATATGAAATAACAGGAGAGAAGAGAGATGGTGGTGGGAGAAGGATTCGAACCTTCGAAGTCTGTGACGGCAGATTTACAGTCTGCTCCCTTTGGCCGCTTGGGTATCCCACCAATAATCAAATTGTCTGTCCGTTCAGCTGTTGCCTTGGGACGGGCTGCATAATAGCAAATATGCGGGCGCTGTAAAGTAAAAAAAGAGAAAAAATGAATGGCCGTTGTTTTTTTGCCCGAAGTGCACGTTATGCGTGCAACTTCAGGCAATTAAGCCGTTATAAAATCACAGTACGGTTACCGTAAACGAATACACGTTGTGTCAGTACACGGCCCAGGGCATGGCTGAGTACGTTTTTTTCGACATCACGGCCGGCCATTACCATGTCATCGGCACTGTAGGTGTGATCGACATTAATCACGCTCTGATGAATGATCGGACCTTCGTCGAGGTTATCATTCACATAGTGTGCCGTAGCACCGATAATCTTCACGCCGCGCTCATAAGCCTGATGATAAGGCCGTGCGCCGATAAAGGCCGGCAGGAAGGAGTGGTGGATGTTGATAATCTGGTTCGGGTAGTGCTGAACAAACGCCGGGGTCAGCACACGCATGTATTTTGCCAGCACCACGTAATCAGGCTGATACTGATCGATCTGCTGAATGATCTGCATATCATGCTGCTCACGGGTTAACCCGTCGTGGCTGATATGATGGAACGGAATACCAAACTGTGTGACCAGGTGAGATAACACATCGTGATTGCCGATAACTGCCGCGATTTCGACATCCAGGCCGCCGTAGGCGCTTTTCATCAGGATATCACCGAGGCAGTGTGCCTCTTTGGTCACCATAATAACAATACGGCGGCGTCCGGCAGTGGTTAACTCGCGGGTGGAGCCTTTCGGCAGAGCATCATCAAGGTCGGCCAGCAGGGTTTCATCGTTAAAAATCCCTTCCAGCTCGGTACGCATAAAAAAGCGCCCGGTGCGGTGATCAACGAATTCATTGTTCTGGACAATATTCAGCTGATGCTTGTAACAAATATTGGTGATCTTGGCGATAAGACCTTTTGCGTCAGGGCAAATGGTTCGCAGAATCTTTCTCTGACTCGTCTGGTGTTGCATGGAAGGTGTGGATCCTTAATAACTGATGTCGGTGATGTTTGTTTACAGGAGGTGCCTGTCCGGTATCAGGCACAACATTTTTTGTATTTTTTTCCGGAGCCGCAGGGGCAGGGATCATTACGGCCGGTCTGAGGTTTAACACCGTCGAGGTACATCCAGCAGCCGTCAGTCAGGCGAAAACGGGACCGTTCGTGAATGAATTGTTTATCTTCGGACTTTTTATCAATAAAGCAAGCACAAAATTCAACGAAAGCCTCGTCCGGTGCGGTGCCGGGCTGAAAATCAATAACATTCAGCCCCAGCCATTCCGTTTCACCGAACCCGGCGATCAGTTCTGCCCGCAACGCTTCCGCCCGCTCCGGCGGATACCATGTCCGGATCAGATGATCGGCATTATGTGTGACAAACGCACTGTAACGTGAACGCATCAGCGCACGCGCATCCGGGGCACTGAGTGCACCGGAAAGATAAGGCTGACAACACTGTGCGAATGTAGCTCCGCTGCCGCACGGACAGGGGGCGCTATCTGTAAAATGAGACATAATTATCAAATAATGTGTTCAGGGTAAATAATCGTAAGGAACAGGGTTCTGATGCTACCGGAAATACAGATCACACGCTATCCTTAATCACAGGAGCAGTGCGGGAGCAACGTTATCACCGGTGTTCCGGGTAATCTGTAGTGTGTGGCCGGGTGAAAAGAGGATGCGATGAAACAAGCACTGGACGGAAAACGATTGTTAGTCATCGATGACGACCCGGTATTCAATATGGCGTTGTCATCTTATTTACGCCTTCTCGGTGCCACAGTACTCTCCGCCGGTGACGGTGCCCGGGCATGGGCATATATAGAAGAGGGCTTTCAGCCGGAGCTGATTTTCTGCGATCTGAATATGCCGGTGATGACCGGTGCGGAATTTATCGCACGTTTACAGTCTGAATTACCGGCGGTTCCGGTGATTGTTATTTCCGCGACACAAAAAATGTCCGATATTGATGAAGTGCTGCGCCTGGGGGCAAAGGATGTTTTGTTAAAGCCGCTGAGCAGGCTGGAAGAAGTAAAAAAATTGTGTCTGTCGCATTTGTACCCGTCATTTTTCTCACCGGGCGTGCTGGAAAACAATGATCTGTCCGGGATCTGGGCTCAGCTGCAACATAATGTGGATGATGTTTTACGTTTATTAAAACAACTGAATCCGCCACCGAGCCAGGTGCTGGCAAATTATCAGATCCGTTACGCGCAATTATCCGATACCTGCCGGGCCGGACTGGTATTTGACGTAGCTGAATTTTCGGATAATGAAGTGGCGTTTTATTGCCTTGATATCAGTCAGAATACCGGCAACGGTCCGCTGATGGCGATGTTAATCCGCGTGATTTTTAACGATCTGCTTAAACGTTATATTCATAATCACCACCGGAAATTACCGAGTATGACCGCTATTCTGAATAAGCTGAACCGTTTATTGCAGGAGGCCGGTATTCCGGGACAACTGCCGCTGCTGCTGGGGTATTATCACACGCGGCGTAAGTCAGTATTATTATCCAGCGCCGGTATCAGTGCGGAATTACGCTCTGACAACCATGTTATCCGTATTAACAGAGGGATTCCGCTGGGCACACTCTCTTCCGTTTATTCCAGTCAGATAAGCGAATTCAGCCGTCATCTGCAATGCCGGATCTGGAACAGCAGCAGCCAGATTAAATTAAGCCTGACGCCCGGACCACATCAGGGATAATTGCCGGGCTTTACCAACCCGTTCAGATATTAAACATCTCTTAACACTAAACCGCATTTACACGGAACAGAGTATTTATCCCTGAAAATTAGCTGGTATACTCAGTCTCATTATTTTTTATAAATCGCGTATTTATTCTGTTTATGCGCATGAGGATGATGTATGTCAGTGCAGAAAAATAAGGTACACAAGGCTGTGATCCCGGTTGCAGGATTAGGAACACGTATGCTTCCGGCCACAAAAGCGATTCCGAAAGAAATGCTGCCGCTGGTGGATAAACCGCTTATCCAGTATGTGGTTAATGAGTGTATCGCGGCGGGGATCACCGAAATTATTTTAGTGACCCACTCATCAAAAAACTCCATTGAAAACCATTTCGATACCAGTTTTGAACTGGAAGCCATCCTGGAAAAACGCGTTAAACGTCAGTTGCTGGAAGAAGTTCAGTCAATCTGTCCGCGTCATGTCACTATCATGCAGACCCGCCAGGGCATCGCCAAAGGGCTCGGCCATGCGGTGTTATGCGCGAAGCCGATGATTGGTGATGAGCCGTTTGCGGTGGTATTACCGGATGTCATCATTGATGAACACAGTACTGACCTGACAAAATTCAACCTCAGAGAAATGATTGCACGTTATGAAGAGCACGGTGCAAGCCAGGTCATGGTCGATCCTGTTCCGCAGGAAATGGTGTCAAATTACGGCGTGGTGGATTGCCACGGTGAAAGCCTGGCTGCCGGCGAAAGCAAACCGATGTTTGCGGTGGTGGAAAAACCGGAACCGGCCAAAGCACCGTCAAATATGTCTATCGTCGGCCGTTATGTGCTGTCTCAGGATATCTGGCCGCTGCTGGGGAAAACCGCACCGGGCGCCGGTGATGAGATCCAGCTGACGGATGCGATCGCGATGCTGATTGAAAAAAATCCGGTGGAAGCATACCGCCTGGTAGGCCGCAGCCATGACTGTGGTGACAAAATGGGTTATATGAAAGCCTTTGTCGAATACAGCATGCGTCATAAGCACCTGGGCCGTGAATTCTCAGACTGGCTGAAAACATTACAGAATTAATAATTGTTGCAATAGGTGAACTATGAAAGTAACCGTATTTGGAATCGGGTATGTCGGCCTGGTGCAGGCGACAGTGCTGGCGGAAGTCGGCCATGATGTGATGTGTGTCGATGTTGATGCAAAAAAAGTGGAAAACCTGAAAAACGGTGTTATCCCGATTTTTGAACCGGGCCTGGCGCCGCTGGTGAAGAAAAACTATGAAGAAGGCCGTTTAAGCTTTACCACCGACGCGGAAAAGGGTGTGGCTCACGGTACACTGCAATTTATTGCGGTCGGCACACCGCCTGACGAAGACGGCTCAGCCGATCTGCAATACGTGACCGCAGTTGCCCGTACCATCGCGCAGCATATGCAGGACTACAAAGTGGTTATCGACAAATCCACTGTACCGGTCGGTACCGCAGACAAAGTCAATGCCACCATCAAAGCCGCGCTGGCTGAACGTGGTGCGGATATTGCCTATGACGTGGTGTCCAATCCGGAATTCCTGAAGGAAGGGGCGGCAGTCGCTGACTGTATGCGTCCTGAGCGTATTGTTATCGGTTGTGATAATGAGCGTGTTGTCGATATTATCCGTGAACTGTATGAGCCGTTTAACCGCAACCATGACCGGATGATCGTCATGGATATCCGCAGTGCGGAGCTGACCAAATACGCGGCAAACTGTATGCTGGCCACGAAAATCAGCTTTATGAATGAAATCTCCAACCTGGCGGAAATGCTGGGTGCGGATATTGAGAATGTGCGCCAGGGGATCGGTTCTGATTCCCGCATCGGCTATCACTTTATTTACCCGGGCTGCGGCTACGGCGGCTCCTGCTTCCCGAAAGATGTACAGGCTCTGATCCGTACAGCAGAGCATATCGGCTTTACGCCGCGCATTCTGCGTGCGGTGGAAGAAGTGAACGAACAGCAGAAATACAAACTGCCGTCCTTTATCAAACGTCATTTCGGTGAAAACCTGAAGGGTAAAACCTTTGCGGTATGGGGGCTTTCCTTTAAACCGAATACAGATGATATGCGTGAGGCATCCAGCCGTATCCTGTTACAGGAATTATGGGCAGCCGGTGCCAAAATTCAGGCATATGACCCGGAAGCCATGCAGGAAGCACAGCGTATTTTCGGGCAGCGTGATGACCTGGCACTGATGGGGACGAAAGAAGCGGCACTGCACAATGCGGATGCACTGGTTATCTGCACGGAGTGGCAGAGTTTCCGCGCGCCGGACTTTGGCGTTATCAAGGCAGGCCTGAAAACGCCGGTTATTTTTGACGGACGCAACCTTTATGACCCGGAACGTTTAGAAAATCGCGGCTTTATCTATTATGGTATAGGTCGTGGTGCTTCCATTAATCCGGTAATTTGAGTCTGAATATGAAAATACTTGTAACCGGTGCGGCCGGTTTTATTGGTTATCATGTCTCGCAGCGCCTGCTTGAGCAGGGGCACGAGGTTGTCGGTGCCGATAACCTGAATGACTATTATGATGTCAATCTCAAGCAGGCCCGCCTTGATCTGTTATTACCGCATCCGCAATTTCAGTTTTTTAAAATGGATTTGTCGGAGAAAACGGCAGTCAGTGAACTGTTTGCCGCGCAAAAATTTGAACGGGTGATCCACCTTGCGGCACAGCCGGGTGTACGTTACTCGATTCAGAATCCGATGGCGTATATTGATGCGAATATTCTGGGGCATATGAATATCCTGGAAGGATGCCGTCATAATAACGTCGGGCATCTGATTTATTCCTCCTCAAGTTCCGTATACGGGCTGAACCGTAAGCAGCCGTTCTCTGTTGAGGATGATGTGGATCATCCGGTTTCGTTGTATGCGGCGACGAAAAAAGCCAATGAACTGATGTCTCACAGTTATTCGCATCTTTATCAGTTACCGACAACCGGTTTGCGCTTCTTTACGGTTTACGGCCCGTGGGGGCGCCCGGATATGGCGTTATTTAAGTTTGTTAAAGCCATGCTGGACGGAAAACCGATCGATGTATATAACCACGGCAATATGGTGCGCGATTTCACCTATGTCGGTGATATTGCTGAAGCGGTGGTGCGTCTGGTGAATGTGATTCCGGCAGCTGACAGCGACTGGACGGTGGAAGAGGGGCTGAAATCAGCCAGTTCTGCGCCGTACAAAGTCTATAATGTCGGTAACGGGCAGCCGACCAGGCTGGGTGATTTTATTCAGGCGATTGAAACCGCACTGGATATTAAAGCCAACAAACATTATATGGATATGCAGGATGGGGATGTGTTATCCACCTGTGCGGATTCCGGCGAGCTGTATAACACAATTGGTTTCTCACCGGATACACCGGTTAATTACGGTGTACAGCAGTTTGTTGACTGGTATATGTCGTTTTATCACGGTAAAAAGTAAATAACAGCAACGGTTATAAGTATAAAAAAGGAGGCGAAAGCCTCCTTTTTTCTGTCCGGCTGACCGGCGGATATAAAAAAAGCCCTTCAGGGAAGGGCTTTTTGTCAGGTGTAATCGCTTACTTGATTAAGAAATCGTTCAGAGATTTGCCTTCGTTATCGATAGCCTGTTTGATCACAGCTGGTGTGCGACCCTGGCCGGTCCAGGTTTTGCTTTCACCGTTTTCATCGATATATTCATATTTGGCCGGGCGCTGAGCACGCTTGGATTTGCGTGTTGCTTTGCCTGTACCCATAGACTGAATTAATTCTTCCGGATTGATATTCTGCTTTTCAAGCAGCTGACGGAACTCTTCTAATTTACGGGTGCGCTCTTCTTCTTTAGCCTGAGCCTGAGATTCTTCCAGACGACGTTCTTCTACAACAGAAGTCAGTTTTTCCAGAATTTCTTCTAAAACTTCTAAGCTGGATTCTCTCGCCTGAGCGCGAAGAGTACGGATATTATTAAATGGCTTCAAAGATTCACTCATAATCCTGGTCTCAAATTAAATGTTGGCTGATGTATAGTTAATAATAGATTGCTATTTAAAAATCTGCAATAGCAAATTTCGGAGTAAGGTTAAAACACATTTTTTTTAAAAGCAATTATTTCTGAGGAATAATAAGGGTGTTTTTGGGTTTTCGTTTAAATTTGATAAGGGGACGGGGTGAAAATGCGTTGATGTTCAGCATCTTCATAAAAATTGTTCATAAATGAGGTAGGGAATACAAATTATATTTAACCTTGTCTTATGTAAAGAAACGTTATTCTTCGGCCCCGGTATAATGAAAAACAGGATAAAGCGAAGGGTTGCTGATAACAACAGTGAATATCCGTCATGTAACCATGCCTTGCGTGAATTTACAGTTGCAATGAATTCAGGATATTGAGCATGCGATCCGGGCATGTGTTAAATACAGATTGCGCTGTTTTTAACACTAATGTGTTAGTATTGTCGCAGATCTTGATTGTGTAAGGGGAGAGAGCCGGTGGCTCAGCTTTATTTTTATTACTCCGCAATGAACGCGGGAAAATCGACTGCATTACTGCAGTCATCCTATAACTATAACGAACGCGGTATGCGCACGCTGATATTTACCGCAGAGATAGACGACCGCTACGAACAGAGCAGAGTCACCTCACGTATCGGCCTGAGCGCGGATGCACGGGTATTTGGTACTGATACTGATATCAGCACAGCTATTATCCGTGAACATCAGCAGGCGCCCGTACACTGCGTATTAATCGATGAATGCCAGTTTCTGACCAAAGCACAGGTGGAACAGCTGTGTTATATCGTCGATGACATTGATATTCCTGTTCTGTGCTACGGATTACGCACTGACTTTAAAGGTGAATTATTCAGCGGAAGCCATTATTTATTGGCGTGGGCGGATAAATTAGTTGAATTAAAAACAATTTGTTATTGCGGGCGGAAAGCCAGCCGGGTTTTACGTTATGACGGACAGGGCAGAGTCATGGCGGACGGCGCACAAATTGACATCGGTGGTAATGAAAAATATGTATCGGTCTGCCGCAAGCATTACAATGAAGCGATACGTGAAGTAAAAGCAGCAGAATATCGGTCATAAAACAGGGAAGTCTCTCTGTTATACAAAAAAGTGCCGGACGTCATTGTCCGGTTTTTTTATATCCGCTGCGGATTACCGGGGATATCAAAAAACAGCAGGAGCAGTTTGTGCAGGAAAGTGATTAGGCGGTATTTGAGTCAGCAGGGATAAAATCGCGGTAAATAGCGGCGGTGGCTGCATCAGTTTCGTGACCGGTATTAAGTGAAATATTAAAGACCGGCGACAGCGGGAAACATGATCAAAAGTGAAGAGCAGTTAATACAGAGACAATTATTTAATTATTATTATGGGATAAATATAAAAAAGCCCTCCGGAGAGGGCTTTGCGGTTATTATTTACCGGATTGATGACTATTTCTTAGCATTTCGTTTGGCAACCGGTTTAGGCGCCGCAACAGGAACGGATTCGTCATAGGTACGGCCGTAATATGTATCCAGCATAATTTGTTTTAATTCAGCAATCAGCGGATAACGCGGGTTCGCACCGGTACACTGGTCATCAAAGGCATCTTCTGACAGTTTATCCAGCTTCGCCAGGAACTCAGCTTCCGGCACCCCGGCTTCACGGATAGATTTCGGAATGCCCAGAGACGCTTTGATTTCATCCAGCCAGACCAGCAGTTTTTCAATCTTCTGCGCAGTACGGTCACCGGCAGCACTCAGTTGCAGGTGATCTGCAATTTCCGCGTAGCGGCGGCGTGCCTGCGGACGGTCATACTGACTGAATGCAGTCTGCTTGGTCGGGTTATCTGTGGCGTTATAACGAATGACGTTACAGATAAGCAGGGCGTTAGCCAGGCCGTGCGGAATATGGAACTCTGAACCCAGTTTATGGGCCATAGAGTGACAGACACCGAGGAAGGCGTTGGCAAACGCGATACCGGCGATAGTTGCGGCATTATGCACACGCTCACGGGCAACCGGGTTCTTCGCACCTTCGTGATAGCTGGCCGGTAAAAACTCTTTCAGTAGTTTCAGCGCCTGCAATGCCTGGCCGTCAGAGAACTCGTTTGCCAGTACCGATACATACGCTTCCAGCGCATGGGTGACCGCATCCAGTCCGCCGAACGCGGTAAGGGATTTCGGCATGTTCATCACCAGGTTGGCATCAACAATAGCCATATCCGGCGTCAGGGCATAGTCTGCCAGCGGGTATTTCTGGCCGGTGGTATCGTCAGTCACGACGGCAAACGGAGTGACTTCCGAACCGGTACCGGAGGTAGTGGTGATCGCGACCATTTTCGCTTTCACACCCATTTTCGGGAATTTATAGATACGTTTACGGATATCCATAAAGCGCAGTGCCAGTTCCTCAAAGTGAGTTTCCGGATGCTCATACATCACCCACATGATTTTGGCCGCATCCATCGGGGAACCGCCGCCGAGGGCAATAATCACGTCCGGTTTGAAGCTGTTCATCTGCTCCGCACCTTTGCGGACGACGGAAAGTGTCGGGTCAGCTTCCACTTCAAAGAATATTTCCACTTCCATGCCGTAGGATTTCAGCACACGGGTGACTTCATCCACATAGCCGTTATTGAACAGATAGCCGTCAGTTACGATAAATGCACGTTTCGCACCGTCACCGGCGATCTCTTCCAGGGCAACCGGCAGAGAACCGCGGCGGAAATAGATAGATTTCGGAAGTTTATGCCACAACATATTTTCAGCTCGTTTTGCCACGGTTTTGGTGTTGATCAGGTGTTTCGGCCCGACGTTTTCGGAAATGGAGTTACCACCCCAGGAACCGCAGCCCAGCGTCAGTGACGGAGACAGTTTGAAGTTATACAGATCACCGATCCCGCCTTGTGACGCAGGGGTATTGATAAGAATACGTGCGGTTTTCATCTTCTCGCCGAAGAATTTAACGCGTTCAGGCTGGTTGTCCTGATCGGTATATAAGCAGGAGGTGTGGCCGATCCCGCCCATTTCCACCAGTTTTTCCGCCTTGACCACTGCATCTTCAAAATCTTTGCCGCGGTACATTGCCAGCAGCGGAGAGAGTTTTTCGTGAGCAAACGGCTCTGATTCATCCACCACGGAGACAGCACCGATCAGAATTTTGGTCCAGGAAGGGACTTCAATACCGGCCATTTCAGCAATTTTCACCGCAGACTGACCGACAATTTTCGCATTCAGCCCGCCGTTGAGCAGAATGATGTCCTGAACGGCTTTCAGTTCTTTGCCTTTCAGAATATAGCCGCCGTGGGTTTCAAAACGTTCTTTGACCTGCTCATAAACATCATCGACAACAATAACGGATTGCTCAGAGGCGCAAATCACGCCGTTATCGAATGTTTTGGACATCAGAATAGAGGCGACCGCACGTTTGATATCAGCCGTTTCATCGATCACAACAGGGGTATTACCCGCACCGACACCGATAGCCGGTTTACCGGAACTGTAGGCAGCTTTCACCATACCCGGCCCGCCGGTGGCGAGGATCAGGTTAGTATCCGGGTGGTGCATTAAGGCATTGGATAATTCAACAGACGGTTCGTCAATCCAGCCGATAATATCTTTCGGGGCACCGGCGGCAACAGCGGCTTTGAGGACAATCTCAGCGGCTCTGTTAGTGGCTTTTTTGGCACGCGGATGCGGGGAGAAAATGATCCCGTTACGGGTTTTCAGGCTGATCAGTGCTTTAAAGATAGCAGTGGAGGTCGGGTTAGTGGTCGGGACGATACCGCAGATAATACCGATAGGCTCTGCGATAGTGATGGTGCCGAAAGTCGGGTCTTCCGATAAGATGCCGCAGGTTTTTTCATCGCGGTAGGCATTATAGATATATTCAGAAGCAAAATGGTTTTTAATCACTTTATCTTCAATAATCCCCATACCGGATTCTTCGACCGCCAGTTTTGCCAGCGGGATACGCGCATCGGCAGCAGCGAGTGCCGCAGCCCGGAAAATGGCATCCACCTGTTCCTGGGAGAAACCGGCAAACTCGCGCTGAGCTTTCTTCACGCGGGCAACTAATTCATTGAGTTCGGTAACGTTCGTTACGGCCATACAGATCACTCCTGATAAATTGTTAAACTTTTTAAGCAAATCAGCGGATTGATACGATTTGATTATAGCGGTGATATCTTCCGGTAACTAAATCGATTTTGCCGGTAACATAATGCAGATATGCCCGCTGATTTGCTTAAAAAGCCCGTCAGGTCTTTCTGTTCGTACTACGGTTGAATCGATTCAACTACAATGAAAGCAGCTTAACATTCGGGGGAAATATTAAAGTGATCCAAATCACAAATATATCAAGCTGACACCATTCAGCATGAGTCAAAACAGGAACAACACGTCGTAACAAGAACGATATCGGGTTTCAATTTTACAGAGGAACTGATGATTGCCTGAAATTCAGGCAAAAATAAGGCGATATAACTGTATCGTATCAGCGGGCGGCGGAAAATATTCTGTGCAAAGCAATTCCTTTTCCTGCACATTCAACGGTATGATGTCTGTGTTAATAATCACATTTATAATTATTACAACCCTTTTGGCGACAGACTGCGGTTAATATCAGCAGGCTGTTACTGTTTTATCATCAGGTTGAGGATCGTTTGTGGGCAACACCTTGCTGGATTTTTCCGGTTATTTAAAATTTTTTGTCGGCTTATTTGCTTTAGTTAACCCGGTGGGTATTTTGCCGGTCTTTATGAGCATGACAAATTATCAGACTGCCGCAGTACGCAATAAAACCAACATGATTGCGAACTTTTCGGTGGCCGTGATTTTGTGTATATCACTTTTGGTCGGCGATAAGATCCTCATTATGTTCGGCATTTCCATCGAATCTTTCCGGATAGCAGGGGGGACACTGATTGTCCTTATTGCGATGTCCATGATCAGCGGTAAGCTGGGGGAAGATAAGCAGAATAAGCAGGAGCAGTCAGAAACGGCAATCCGCGACAATATCGGGGTGGTGCCGCTGGCGCTGCCGCTGATGGCGGGACCGGGTGCGATCAGTTCCTGTGTGGTCTGGAGCGCCCGCTGGCAGGGCTGGCAGAATTTTTTCGGGCTGGCACTGACCAGTATCCTGTTTGCGTTCTGCTGCTGGCTGCTGTTCCGTTCAGCGGGATTGTGGGTGAAGTACCTCGGACAAACCGGTATCAACGTCGTGACCCGTATTATGGGGCTGATGCTGATGTCATTAGGTATTGAGCTGATTATTACCGGCATGAAAATGAGTTTTCCCGGATTATTGTCATAATCATGCAGTTCATTATTATCAGAACGGGGCCAATGGCCCCGTTTTTACATCTCTCAGTTTTCCATTCGGTGATCGCCGCGCAGCAGTGCAGCGCGATCAAATTCCCGTTCAATCTTCCCGTTTGCCATAAACGCTGCACGATCTGACATATGCGCCACCACATCAGCATCATGGCTGACCAGCAAATACGTCATGCCGTGCGCGGTTTTCAGGTGATTAAGCAAATTGAGAATTTCCGCCTGCACGGACATATCGAGTGCGGAAGTCGGCTCATCGAGTAACAGGATCTGCGGGCGTAACATCAGTGCCCGGGCGATGGCGATGCGCTGACGCTGGCCGCCGGATAGCTGATGCGGATAACGCTGTGCGACATCCGGCGGCAGTCCGACAGACGTTATCGCCTCTGTCACACGGCTCTCTATGTTATTTTCCCGGTGAATATACAATGGCTCCGAAAGTGCTTTGTGAATGGTATGGAACGGATGCAGAGACGCATAAGGGTCCTGGAATACCATCTGCACATTGCGGCGCAAAGCACCCTGATAACGTTGTCCGGGGTGGATATGTTGCGACAGCAGCTGAACGCCGCCCAGCCATTCACGCTGTAATCCGGCAATTACCCGCAGAATCGTGGATTTTCCGCAGCCGGACTCGCCGATAAGACTGAATGTCTCTCCGGCGCAGAGGTGAAAACCGGCCTTGCGGACAACCTGTCGCGGACCGAAACTGACAGAAAGATTATTCACCTCAATAATCGGCGCTGCATTATTTTCCGGCATGATGTGTCTCCTGAGTCAGTAACACCTGTAAAGCAGCGCGATCCAATACCGGTAAATCGGTGCCGTAGGTTTGTGCATCCGGGCGGCAGGTCCATAACGTCCGGGTGTAGGGATGCGTTGCCTGCGGCAGTTGTACGGCGGGCAGCTCATCCACCTGCTGACCCTGATACATCACCATAACGCGCTGGCAATGAGCAGCAACCAGCGGTAAATCATGGCTTATCAGCAACAGTCCCATATTGCGTTCCTCACACTGGCTGACAATCAGTTCCAGAATCTGATGCCGCAGCCGGGCATCCAGCGCAGAGGTCGGTTCATCAGCAATTAAAACAGACGGATTGTTAATCAGGGCAATGGCAATCATCGCGCGCTGTCCCATCCCGCCGGAAAGCTGGCCGGGATAGCGGGAAAGCGCCTGCTCAGATAAGCCGGCTGCACGGGCTATCTCATACACCCGGTTGCGTCGGTCAGATTTATTCAGCGTCTGATGCCGCAGCAGTGATTCCTCAATCTGCTGATACAGGCTTCTGACCGGATTCAGCGCATAACGCGGGTCCTGCATGATCATCGCAATATCGTTACCGCGCAGTGCCGCCCACTGCTTTTCCCGCAGGGAAAGCAGAGAGGTCTGACCGAATGTCAGCGTATCCGCACTGACAATCCCGGGTTTGCGCACCAGCCCCATCAGGGCTCTGGCCGTCATGGATTTACCGGAACCGGACTCCCCGACCAGCGCCAGCCGTTCCTGCCCCAGGGTAAATGAAACCTTCTTTACCACCTGTGCGCGGGGATAATCCACACACAGATTGCTGACACAAATAAGCGGCTCAGTCATGTTGCGGCTCCATAATATCCCGTAAACCATCACCCAGAAGATTGAATGCCATACCGGCAATCAGAATCGCCGCACCGGGTACGGCGGCTATCCACCACTGGTCAAAAATAACCTGCATACCATCAGCAATCATCGCACCCCATTCCGCCATCGGCGGTTGTGCACCCAGTCCGAGGAAACCCAGACCGGCGGCAGCCAGAATAATGGTGGCGAGATCCAGCGCCAGCCGGACGATGGCTGACGGCAGACAGAGCGGTAAAATATGTCCCCATAACAGACGCAGACCACGGATCCCCAGCATTTCCGCGCTGGCCAGATAATCGCTGTTGCGCAAATGGCGGATTTCGCTGCGCGCCTGACGGGCATAGGCGGGCCAGGAGGTCAGGGCAAGTGCCAGCGCACCGTTAATCAGACCCGGGCCGAGAATGGCAACAAACGCAAAGGCGAGGATCAGACGCGGCATCGACATCACGATATCAGTAAACCGCATCAGGATGGTTTCGACCCAGCGGCCGTAAAAACCCGCCAGAATACCGATCAATAACCCGGCGGGCAGGGTGATTGCCGCGACCAGCCCGACCAGACCAAACATCGGACGTGTGCCGTAAATCAGGCGGGAGAGCACATCACGTCCGTAGCTGTCCGTACCGAGCCAGTGCTGTGCATCGGGTGCCATCAGGCGCTGTGCCGGGTTTTGCAGTACCGGGTCATAGGGGGCGAGCCACGGCGCAAATAGTGCCACCAGCAGCAGAAACAAAATAATCAGGGTGCCCGTCAGGGCGGACGGGGATCGGCGGATTTTCGGCAGTAATGTCATGATTTCACCCGCGGATCAGTTAAACGCACAATCATATCGGTTACGTTATTGATAAAGATAAAGCAGATACCGATAACCAGTGTCCCGCCCATCACGGCGGTGGTATCTCCGGCAAACAGGGCGGCGGTCAGATAGCGGCCGATGCCGGGCCAGGAAAAGACGGTTTCTGTCAGCACCGCACCTTCCAGCATACCGGTGTAGGCCAGTGCTATCACGGTGATCAGCGTTCCCTGGATATTCGGCAACACATGGCGGAACAATACCTGCATTTCGGTATTGCCCTTGGCACGTGCCAGTGTGACATACTCTTTGTTCATTTCACTCAGGCAGGCGGCACGTGTCAGCCGGGTGATCCCCGCCAGACAAAAATAAGCCAGCAATGATACCGGCAGGATCAGGTGTGCCACCGCATTAGTAAACGCCCCCGGGTCATCTGACAACCAGGTGTCGATCAGCACAAAACCGGTTTTCGCCTCAACAGTATACTGGTAGATATCGTCCAGCCGTCCCGGTCCGGGACTCCATTGCAGCGTGGCGTAGAACAGCAGCAGCATCAGCAGCCCCAGCCAGAAAACCGGCACCGAGTTTCCGAGGAGCGTCAGGGTGCGGATGATAAAATCAAACGGGGTACCTGCATAACGGGCGCACAGCGTACCGCAGAGGATCCCGAGTACAGCACCAATCAGCAGCGCCAGCGTTGCCAGTTCAATGGTAGCGGGCAGCGTGGTCAGCACGCCGTCAAGCACCGGCTGTCCCATCGAGGAGGCAATACCGAGATCGCCGTGCAGCAGGCGTTCCGCGTAGTGCCAGAACTGGATATAGACGGGCTGATCCAGCCCCAGTTCCAGCCGGACCTGTTCATAGGTTTCATGGCTGGCATGGTCGCCGACAATCTGTAACACCCGGTCAACCGGAGAAAGTGCCGACAATGCAAAGGTGATCACCAGTAAGCCGAGCAGTGTCAGAGCCAGCGTAAAAAGACCCTGAAGCGTCACACGCAGGGTATGGCGAAACAGTGTGCCGGCAGGGGAAATATCGGACATACAGCAGTTCCTGAATAAAAACAAAACACACAAACCCCGTCAGCTGTACTGACGGGGTTATAACCGGAAAATCAGCGGATTATTTGGTGACTCTGTCGTAATACACCATATCGGCATTCAGTCCCTGCTGATAGCCTTTCACATTATCCCGCAGCACGACCTGATTTTGTCCCTGTGCCATAAAGACATACGGAGAACTGCGCTGTAACTCTTCCTGCATGGCGGTATACAACTGTGCGCGTTTTGCTTTATCCGGCTCAGCGACGGCTTTCAGAGTGGTTTGTGATAACTGCGGAATATCCCAGCCGTTCAGCCATGCCACGGTGCTGCTCTTACCGTCATTAAAGGCAAAGGCGCTGGCGTTGGAATGGGCATCAAAATAATCCGGGATCCAGAAACGGATGGCCGCCTGATGCTGACGTGCACGTACACGGGAATAGACCTGGCTGCCCGCAGCCGGTAATAATTCCACTTTGATACCGCCCTGAGCAAAGCTGGCCTGAAGAGACTGGGCAATAGTGATATACGGCGGTTTGTTTTCCACATCGAGGGTGAAGTGTGCATCTTTAATGCCGGCTTTTGCCAGAATCTCTTTGGCTTTGGCGGGATCAAATTTATACGGGTTATTTTCCAGTGCGCCCGGTAAACCGACCGGCAGGAAACTCTGATGAATAAAATACTGGCCTTTCAGTAAATCACGGGTAATACCTTCGTAATCCACCAGATAACGGGCAGCTTCCCACAGAGCCGGATTTTTCAGCAGCGGATTCGCACTGTTGCCGGTATTAAAGGCCATATAATCCTGTTCGGCGGACGGAATATTTTCAACCCGTACCCCGGCACTATTTTTCAGTGCGGCGGTCTGGTCAGCACCGAGCTCACGGGCAATATCGGCATCACCCTGCTGAATCAGCAGACGGCGGGAGGCCGGGTCCGGCACATTTTTAATAATAATGGACGGAATTTTTGCTGCACCGGTGGATACATTCGGGTTGGCGGCCATCACAATCGCCTGGTTCGGCTGATACACTTTCAGGGAATAAGCGCCGCTGCCGGCAGAGTGCATTTTCAGCCAGGCATTACCGAAGTCATTATTCTTAATATTCGGTGTCACCAGTTTTTCATCCACCACAGACGCTATCGGGGTGGATAACAGATTCAGTGCCACGTCCGGACTGATATCCGCACTCCATTTTATCTTCAGGGTGCGGTCGCCGGTTTTTTCAAACTGCTGCGCGATATTCTCTTTATTCCAGCCGAGGATATTAAGAATAAACGCCGGTGACTTATTCATGATCACGGCACGCTGGTAAGAGAAAATAATATCTTCCGGACGTACCGGGTTGCCGGAGGCAAATTTTGCATTCTCTTTAATTCTGACCGTCAGGGTTTTATTGGCGGCGTCTGCCTGCCAGTCTTCCAGCAAAATGGCATCAAGCTGTTCAGGATTATCCCGGTTCGGCTGCACCAGACGCTGATATAAGCTGGGAACGGTCTGGATACTGGAAAGTTCATTACTCTCTGCCGGGTCAAGGCTGACAATGTCGTCCAGGCTCTGGACAACAATTAAGGTATTCGGTGGTGTGGCGGCAAATGCGGAGACGGAAAAGAGCAGAGCCAGTGACGCTGCCGGATATATTTTTTTCATATATTTCCCCTGAAAGCGGTGTTATTGATTTTTTTAATACTGACACGTTAAAAAAAACAGTGGTGTTTTGCAAAGTCTGTTAAGTGCTTGTTTATAACTTTTCGTTATAGATAAAGTTAATCATAGTCTGAAATTCCTGTCCGGGAGATTTCACCGGCAAAAAAAGCAAAAAAACAGTTGTAATATAACAACAGGTTATCAGCTCATAAAAAACGGCACTAAAAACAGACAGAATTGGCAAATAGGGTCACCCGTACAATCCTGTTGTAAACGGGTATAACAGATAAAGATGGTTAAATAAACAACAGAAACGATATTTGCAGTCAATGGGTTATTTTCGTTACTCACCAGATTGATATTTCAGCGGATTTTTTTGCTTTACTCTTTTTATTTACAGTTGTTTTTTAATTGGTTGTTAATATTTAATCAGCTAAAACTGTGATAGAGGCAGGGTTTTTATCTGGAAAAATTGCTTTTTGTTAATTAAATGTTTACTTTTTTATCCGGGTCGGACAAAAACAGTCCGGTCATAAGCAGCTATGGGTCAATGTTTTATTTCAGCGGCAGAAAAATGCTGTTTACAGATAAAAACAATCACTGCCCCGGAATATGTACATCAGGCCGGAAAACAGCACAGATAAACAGGCTGAACCCGTCGCTGACGGCACTTATAAATAAAGCATTTGCGATTTTTTAATCACGTTGTTCATTTAACAGGTGTTATTCAGAAGGGACGGAAGATGAAAAAACACACTATTGCTGTTTCTCTCATGCAGGCGCTGCTGCTGAGTGCATTCTCTTATTCCGCAGGGGCGGCGGACGTCCCGCCGGGAACTAAACTGGCGGAAAAACAGGTTATTGTTATCAATAACGGAACTGAACCGGTATCACTCGATCCGCATAAGGTGGAAGGTGTGCCTGAATCCAATATTATTCTCAATCTGCTGGAAGGGCTGGTGTCCTCTGACAGTGATGGTCATATCGTACCCGGGGTGGCAGAAAGCTGGTCATCGCCGGATAATCTTACCTGGACATTCACACTGCGGCCGGATGCAAAGTGGAGCGACGGCTCTCCGGTGACTGCACACGACTTTGTCTACAGCTGGCGGCGGTTAGCTGACCCGAAAACCGCGTCACCTTACGGCAGCTATCTGCATTATGCCTATGTCGAAAATGTCGATGATATTATCAGCGGTAAAAAACCACCGGAAAGCCTCGGTGTCAAAGCGGTTGATGACAGAACGTTTCAGGTTCAGCTGACTCAGCCGGTGCCGTATTTCCCGGATATGCTGACCCATACCGCACTGAAACCGGTGCCGAAAGGGGCGATTGAACAGTTTGGCGATAAATGGACATCTGCCGGGAAATTTACCGGTAACGGCGCATATACACTTTCTGCGTGGAATGTGAATGAACGGCTGGTACTGAAACGCAACCCGCAATACTGGAACGATAAAGAAACCGTTATTGAGCAGGCGACATTCCTGCCGATCCAGTCAGAAACCAGTGATATTAACCGTTACCGTGCCGGTGAAATTGATGTTACCAACAGTGCGGTTCCGCCGGTTTTATTTGCCAAACTGAAAAATGAGATCCCGGCTCAGGTGCGGATTTCCCCGTATTTATGCACATTCTATTATGAAATAAATAATACCGCGGCACCGTTTACTGACCCCAAAGTGCGTGAAGCCGTTAAACTGGGACTGGATCGCGATATTATCACGCATAAAATCATGGGACAGGGGCAAATTCCCGCATTTGGCTTTACGCCGCATTATATTAACGGCGGCCATTTTACCACACCGGACTGGGCATCCCTGACGCAGGAACAGCGCAATGAAAAAGGGCGCAAACTGCTGGAAGAAGCCGGTTACAGCGAAAAAAATCCGCTGACCTTCGAATTGCTCTATAACACGTCTGATCAGAATAAACAGCAGGCGATTGCCGCCGCTTCTATGTGGCAGAAAAATCTCGGTGCCAAAGTGGTGCTGAAAAATCAGGAATGGAAAACGTCTAAT
Source organism: Morganella sp. Je.2.23 (assembly GCF_051129855.1). NCBI lineage: Bacteria > Pseudomonadati > Pseudomonadota > Gammaproteobacteria > Enterobacterales > Morganellaceae > Morganella > Morganella sp. Je.2.23. Next base: position 1,301,859 of record NZ_JBCPSQ010000001.1, on the reverse strand, counting down.
CAGAATCGTCATGAAGGGAATTATCAGGTGGCCCGGGCGACCTGGTGCGCGGATTATAATGAGCCGTCTTCATTTCTGAACATTTTCCTGTCAGACAGCAGTAATAACACCAGTTTCTACCGGAATACCGGATTTGACAGCGCAATGCAGCGTGCTTTGCTGGCAACGGATGAAAAAACGCGTCAATCCGCTTATCAGGAGGCAGAAACTCAGTTAGATCAGGACTCTGCACTGATTCCTGTTTACTACCGCGTGAGTGTCCGGCTGATAAAACCATCAGTCGGCGGAATTACCGGCAATGACCCGCTTGATTATATGGATATTAAGCGCTTATATATGGTAGAAACATATTAATAATAAAAATTTGCACTCACTGAGTGCGAAAAAAATGAAGGTGCGGAAGATAAAACGAAAAGCACCGGATAAAAATGCAACAAACGCAAAACACATTCGTCAATGGGGAGTTTATGTAAGATGGTTAATTCAACGAAAAAAACACTGCTGGCACTCAGTGTGGTTGCAGCGATGGGGATGGGTATTGGTACACAGGCGTTTGCTGCGGATGTACCGGCCGGTGTTCAGCTGGCAGAAAAGCAGGATTTCATCCGGAATAACGGCTCTGAGCCGCAGTCCCTTGATCCGCATAAAGTGGAAGGGGTGCCGGAAGCCAATATTATCCGTGACCTGATGGAAGGTATTACCCTGGAAGGGCCAAGTGGTGAAATTCTGCCGGGCTCAGCAATTTCCTGGGAAAATAAAGATTTTAAAGTCTGGACGTTCAAAATCCGCGAGGATGCGAAGTGGTCCAACGGCGATCCGGTCACCGCACAGGATTTCGTCTACAGCTGGCGCCGCCTGGCTGATCCGAATACCGCCTCACCGTATGCCAGTTATCTCCAGTATGCACACGTGGTCAATATTGATGATGTTATTGCCGGGAAGAAAAAACCGGAAGAACTGGGCATCAAAGCGCTGGATGATAAAACCCTTGAGCTGACGCTCTCCGAAGAAGTCCCGTATATTCCGAAACTGCTGGCACATAACTCCATGTCTCCGGTGCATCCGGCCACTGTTGAAAAGTTCGGTGATAAATGGACGCAGCCCGGCAATTATGTCAGTAACGGCGCATACACTCTGAAAGACTGGGTAGTGAACGAAAAAATTGAACTGACCCGTAACCCGAAATACTGGGATAACGAAAAAACGGTTATCAATAATGTCCGTTTCCTGCCGATTTCGTCCGAAGTTACCGATGTTAACCGCTACCGCAGCGGTGAAATCGACATGACCTATAACAACCTGCCGATTGAACTGTTCCAGAAACTGAAAAAAGAAATCCCGGACGAACTGCGTATTTCGCCGTATATGTGTACCTATTACTACGAAATTAATAACGATAAAGCGCCGTTTGATAACCCGAAAGTCCGTGAAGCCCTGAAACTGAGTCTTGACCGCGACATCATGGTGAATAAAGTCAAAGCACAGGGGGATACCCCGGCATTTGGTTTCACACCACCGTTTGCGGATGGCATGTCAGCCAAAGAGCCTGAGTGGTTCGCGAATATGACACAGGATCAGCGTAACGAAAAAGCACGCAAACTGCTGGAAGAAGCCGGGTTTAATAAAGATAATCCGCTGAAATTCAATCTGCTGTATAACACGTCTGATCTGCATAAGAAAATGGCGATCGCCGCATCATCTATCTGGAAGAAAAACCTCGGTGCGGAAGTTCAGCTGGTTAACCAGGAGTGGAAAACGTTCCTCGATACCCGTCATCAGGGAACCTATGATGTTGCCCGTGCCGCATGGTGTGCGGATTATAACGAACCGTCTTCATTCCTGAATATGGTTCTCTCTTACAGCAGCACCAACACACCGCATTATAAGAGTGCGGAGTTTGATAAGCTGATGAAACAATCCCTTCAGGTGAAAACCGATGCGGAACGTGCGCAGATCTACCAGCAGGCGGAAGCTCAGCTGGATAAAGACTCTGCCATCGTGCCTGTCTATTACTATGTCAGTACCCGTTTAGTGAAACCGTACGTGGGTGGCTATACCGGAAAAGATCCGCTGGATCACTTCCACACCAAAAACTTATATATGATTAAAAAATAATACCGACGGTTGGCCGCCCTGCGAAGGGCGGCCTGTGTAGTGTGTACCCCGGGAGCGGGTACTGTATAGGAACGGGCAATGTTTAAGTTTATTCTTCGCCGTATACTCGAGGCGATCCCGACGCTTTTTGTGTTAATTACGATATCTTTCTTTATGATGCGTCTGGCTCCGGGCAGCCCATTTACCGGTGAGCGTAAATTGCCGCCGGAAGTGATGGCGAATATTGAAGCCAAATACCATCTTAATGATCCGATTCATGTTCAGTATTTTGATTATTTAGTTCAGTTATCAAAAGGGGACTTCGGGCCTTCCTTTAAATATAAAGATTACTCGGTTAATGACCTGGTGGCGTCTGCGTTTCCGGTCTCTGCAAAACTCGGGCTGGCAGCCTTTGTGCTGGCACTGATTGTGGGGGTCAGTGCCGGTGTGATAGCCGCACTGAATCAGAATACCAAATGGGACTATACCGTCATGGGCTTTGCCATGACCGGGGTGGTTATCCCCAGCTTTGTGGTGGCGCCGCTGCTGGTCCTTGTCTTTGCCATCCATCTGCACTGGCTGCCGGGCGGCGGCTGGAACGGCGGGCAGCTCAGCAATATTATTCTGCCGATGGTCGCACTGTCACTGGCGTATATTGCCAGTATCTCGCGTATTATGCGCAGCTCAATGATTGAGGTGATGCACTCCAACTTTATCCGCACCGCGCGGGCCAAAGGATTGCCGATGCGTAAGATTGTCTGGCGGCATGCGCTGCGCCCGGCACTGTTACCGGTGGTTTCCTATATGGGACCGGCGTTCGTGGGGATTATCACGGGTTCGATGGTGATTGAGACGATTTTCGGTTTGCCGGGCGTGGGGCAGTTATTTGTCAACGGCGCGCTGAACCGGGATTACTCCCTGGTACTGAGCCTGACCATCCTGGTCGGTGCACTGACCATCGCCTTTAACTGTATCGTTGATGTGCTGTATGCCGTTATCGATCCGAAAATCCGTTATTAGTCCCGGAGCACGCTATGTTACCGAATGAAAAAAACCGCGAAGCTCTGGAAAATTTTACGGAGCAGCTTGATGTCGAAGGACGCAGCCTGTGGGCGGATGCCCGCCGCCGCTTTATGCATAACAAAGCCGCGATCACCAGTCTGTGTCTGTTATTTTTAATTACCCTGTTTGTCATTTTTATGCCTGTGCTGTCAGAGTTCGCCTATGACGATACCGACTGGGGCATGATGTCCGCGGCACCGGATATGGAGAGCGGACACTATTTTGGTACCGATTCCTCCGGCCGTGATCTGCTGGTGCGTGTGGCTATCGGCGGCCGTATCTCGCTGATGGTGGGACTGGCAGCCGCGCTGGTGGCGGTACTGGTGGGAACACTGTACGGCGCGATGTCGGGCTATGTGGGCGGCAAAACCGACTCTGTCATGATGCGCGTGCTGGAAATCCTCAACTCCTTCCCGTTTATGTTCTTTGTTATCCTGCTGGTTACCTTCTTTGGTCAGAATATTTTTCTGATCTTTGTGGCTATCGGTATGGTTTCCTGGCTGGATATGGCGCGTATTGTACGCGGCCAGACCCTGAGCCTGAAGAGTAAAGAATTTATTGAGGCGGCGAAAGTGTGTGGTGTGCCGACACGCAATATCATTCTGCGCCATATTGTCCCGAACGTGCTGGGTGTGGTGGTGGTTTACGCCTCACTGCTGGTGCCGAGTATGATCCTGTTTGAATCCTTCCTCAGCTTCCTCGGGCTGGGTACACAGGAGCCGTTAAGCAGCTGGGGCGCACTGCTCAATGACGGTGCTAACTCAATGGAAGTTTCGCCCTGGTTACTGATGTTCCCGGCAGCATTCCTGGTGGTAACTCTGTTTTGTTTCAACTTTATCGGTGACGGGCTGCGTGATGCCCTTGACCCGAAAGATCGCTGAGGAGGCCGCCAATGACTCAGTTATTACAGGTTAACGACCTGAACGTGACATTCAAAACGCCGGACGGCGATGTCACTGCCGTGAACAAACTAAACTTTTCGCTGTCCGCAGGTGAGACACTCGGGATTGTCGGTGAATCCGGCTCCGGTAAGTCACAGACAGCGTTTGCACTGATGGGACTGCTGGCGCGCAATGGTGTGGTCAGCGGCTCTGCGGTATTTAACGGGCGTGAAATTCTCAATCTGAAAGAAAAAGCACTGAACAAAATGCGGGCCGAAGAGATTTCCATGATCTTCCAGGATCCGATGACGTCGCTCAATCCGTACATGAAAGTCAGCAAACAGCTGACAGAAGTGCTGATGCTGCATAAAGGCCTGAGTGCGCATGATGCCTTTGAGGAATCCGTCCGGATGCTGGACGCGGTGAAAATGCCGGAAGCCCGTAAACGGATGAATATGTATCCGCATGAGTTCTCCGGCGGGATGCGTCAGCGCGTGATGATTGCGATGGCGCTGCTGTGTAAACCGAAACTGCTGATTGCCGATGAACCGACCACTGCGCTGGATGTGACGGTGCAGGCGCAAATCATGACGCTGCTGAATGAGCTGAAGAGCGAATTCAATACCGCAATTATTATGATCACCCATGACCTCGGTGTGGTGGCCGGTATCTGTGACAAGGTACTGGTGATGTATGCCGGGCGCACGATGGAATACGGTACTGCCCGCGATGTGTTTTATCATCCGTCGCATCCGTATTCTATCGGGTTGCTCAGAGCCGTTCCGCGTCTTGACGGACCGGAGGACAGTGAGCTTGCCACTATTCCGGGTAATCCGCCTAACCTGCTGCGTCTCCCTGCCGGGTGTCCGTTCCGTCCGCGCTGTCAGTATGCGACTGATGAATGTGTGCGGAATGAACCGCCGTTACAGGCATTTTCTCAGGGCCGTTTGCGTGCCTGCTTCAGAACTGCGGAGGAGTTGGCGTAATGACACATTCAGAACGTCCGGTTTTGCTGGAAATTGAAGATTTAAAAGTCCATTTTTCCATCAGAGATAATAAACAGTGGTTCTGGCAACCGGCCAAAAGCCTGAAAGCGGTGGATGGTGTGACTGTCCGCCTCTATGAGGGGGAAACGCTCGGGGTGGTCGGGGAATCCGGCTGCGGAAAATCCACCTTTGCGCGTGCCATTATCGGCCTGGTGAAATCCACCGCCGGGCGGGTAACCTGGCTGGGTAAAAACCTCAGCGGGATGAGCGAAAAAGACTGGCACAATGTCCGTAATGATATCCAGATGATTTTCCAGGATCCGCTGGCGTCACTCAATCCGCGTATGACTATCGGTGATATTATTGCGGAGCCGCTGCGGACATACTACCCGTCAATGAGCAAGACGGAAGTGGCAGACAAAGTTAAAGCCATGATGATGAAAGTCGGGCTGCTGCCGAACCTGGTGAACCGCTATCCGCATGAGTTTTCCGGCGGGCAGTGTCAGCGTATCGGGATCGCCCGCGCGCTGATCCTGGAACCGAAACTGGTTATCTGTGATGAACCGGTTTCAGCGCTGGATGTGTCTATCCAGGCTCAGGTGGTGAACCTGCTGAAAGAATTACAGCGGGAGATGGGGTTGTCCCTTATTTTTATCGCTCACGACCTGGCTGTGGTGAAACACATTTCTGACCGTGTGCTGGTGATGTACCTCGGTCATGCGGTGGAACTCGGCACCTATGATGAGGTGTATCACAACCCGCTGCATCCGTACACCAAAGCGCTGATGTCTGCGGTACCGGTTCCTGACCCGGATAAAGAGCAGAATAAAACGATTCAGCTGCTGGAAGGGGAACTGCCGTCGCCGATCAACCCGCCGTCCGGTTGTGTCTTCCGCACCCGCTGCCCGCTGGCGGACAGCGAATGTGCAAGAACCCGTCCGCTTCTGGAAGGTAGTTTCCGCCATGCGGTCTCCTGCCTGAAGGTTGATCCGCTGTAAATGCAGTCAATCTGTTAATCGTATTTTTACGACAAAGCGCCCGGTAAGGGCGCTTTTTTTTCATCATCACATCCTGGTTTTCCATCCCAGCCGCAAAATCTGAAGCAGCCCGTTTCCGGATATTGCAAACCGTCTGCCGGTTCCGTTATTTAAAAGCAGCCCGGTTTTTTCGGTAAAACGATAATACAACGTTGACGTCTGTCAACGCATGAACTACAGTAGGTGCAGGAAATGAAAAAACACCCGGATAAACATATTCAGTCTGCGATTGAATATGCGTTGTTGCAGGGATGGATGTGGATTGCTCCGGGGAATTCCTCTCATGCATTTTGCCGGTTACGGTGCGGGTCACCGTATGATGAACACCGGCAGCATCAGATGAGTGTCTGGTCAACGCCGCGGAATCCGGAAAACCATGCAAAGCAAATCAGACGAAAAGTGGATGCCTGTCAGTGAAAACAGGCAGAAGGAAAGGGGAAAACGATGGCACTGTATAATTTTACACTGACGCTTTCCGGAGTGACGGCGGATACAGAAAATCTGGAAGATGCCTTGTTTGAAAGCGGTTGTGATGATGCCTTACTCTGTTTTTACGGTAAATCAGTCTATCTTGAGTTTGACCGGGAAGCGCCGTCACTGGATTACGCTATCCGTACTGCCGTGGAGGATGCGGAATCAGCCGGTGTGAATGCACGGGTGGAATCAGTGGATTCAGCGGTTGTCGGCCTGAGTGATATTGCAGAACTGACCGGCATGTCACGTCAGGCAATCGCCTTACTTAAGGATGGCGCACGCGGCCCGGGAACCTTCCCGGGACCGGTACAGCGGTTGCGCGGACAATCCCCGTTATGGGACTGGGCGGCGGTTGCTGCCTGGCTGACAGCACAGGGGCGGCTGGATACGTACTCTGAGCTGGCAGAAAATGCAAAAGTGATCAGTAAATGGAATGTGGCATTACGGGCAGGAGCCGCGGAAGATCCTGCCGAAATTGAGGTTATTACACGATCACTGATTGCAAGACGGGAAAAATGCCGCTGCTGACAGACTGACCGGCAGGGAATTTATTCCCGCCAGCGGACTGCGTACTCCGGTGAACCGGTAAAATGACGGGAAATCAGTACTCTGGCAAAAATCTGGTCGATGTCTGCATTCTCATCGGGTGCCAGGCCGATAACCACTTCGGCACATGCCGGATTTTGTGCCAGAAACGGTGCGAATTCTGACCAGTCATTACCGGCCGGAACAATTTCGGCGCCGCCGATCTCTTCAAACTGAAGGTTGAACAGCAGAACGTCTGCCGGATCAAGGTTATCCATTGCCTGCTCCAGAAACAGGTCATAGGCCATTTCAATGGTTTCCTGTTCGCTGAGGAGGCGGGGCTGAGAGGTACTCATAAGTCAGATTATATTCCGGTGATCCCCCGCCGTGTTATACCGGCGGGGATGATAAAGGGAGCAGTTTATCACAGCAGCGGACTGAAGAAATAACATAACCGCTCGAGTATCCGGTTTGTCAGCGGGCGTTTTTCCCATTCGGTATAATCGAGGCGGGTAGCGCGCGAAATATAGTCATTCTGGACAATATTCAGGTCACCGGCAAAACTTTCATCGTCGATAACGGCGGTGATTTCAAAGTTCAGCCACAGGCTGCGCATATCCAGGTTTACGGAGCCGACCATACTGAGCTGGTCATCCACAAGAACACTTTTCGTGTGCAGCAGGCCATCTTCGAACAGATAGATTTCCACACCAGCTTCCAGCAGTTCGGTATAAAACGCGCGGCTTGCCCAGCGGACGAGGAACGAGTCATTGAGACGCGGCATCACAATGGCGACACGTACGCCCCGCATGGCAGCGGTACAGATAGCGTGCATCAGGTCATCACTCGGTACAAAATACGGTGTGGTGAAGGTCAGACGCTCCTGTGCGGCGAAAATGGCCGTCATCAGAGATTGCTGAATTAGTTCTTCGGGGAAACCCGGGCCGGAGGCGACAATATTCACAGTATGGCCGCTGTCTTTTTCAAACGGCATTTCAATATCATCAGGCGGAGGCGGTAACCGGCGTTCGCCGCGTTCCATTTCCCAGTCAAGTGCATAGATAATGCCGAACAGAGTGGTCACAGGGCCTTCCATACGGACAAGAATATCAACCCACTCACCGACACCGGCATCCTGCTTAAAGTAACGCGGATCGACCATATTCATACTGCCGGTGTATGAAATATAGTTATCAATAGTGATAATTTTCCGGTGCTGGCGCAAATCCATCCGGCGCAGAGCAAAACGCAGAACATTCACCGGCAGTGCTTCGACAAACTCGATCCCGGCGTCCCGCATCATTTTCGGATAATCATGGCGGAAGAAGTGCCAGCTGCCGGCGGAATCAACCATAATCCGGCATTTTACGCCCCGTTTTGCGGCGGCGAGCAGGGCATTGGTGACATTGTCCACGTCACCGCCGGGTTTCCAGATGTAAAACACCATATCAATGCTGTGTTTTGCATTATCGATATCTTTTACAATCTGGCGTAATGAATCTTCACAGGTGGTAAACAGCTGAATCTGGTTACCTTTTACCCCCGGTATACCCTGACGATGTTCGATCAGCTGAAACAGCGGGGCAGCCTGAGTACTGTTTTCGGTGGCAAAAATATGTTTTGACCGGCGCAGATTTTCTACCCAGCCGGAAACAGACGGCCACATGCCTTTTGCCTGCTCAACGCGGCGGCGGCCGAGGTGCAGTTCACCAAAGGCGAGATAAGCGATTATCCCGATAAAGGGCAGGATATAAATGATCAGTAACCAGGTCATGGTCGATGTCACCGGGCGGCGTTTATACATCACGCGGACAGAGATACCGGCCACCAGCAGCCAGTAGAAAAGAATACTCAGCCAATATAACAGCGTATAAAAGGTCGACATAGGTATTATCTTTCCCTAAAAATAAGGTTCGCAGACAAGACAGGCACAGAATCTGATTGATACTCCACCGGAAAATGTATCAGAAAGCTTTCTGTAATGCTGCTATATTTGTGATTTAAGTCAGTTTAACCCCTTTTTTCCGGCAATGTTTGCGGATATTGCGGGAAAGCGGTTGGTTATTGTGTCAGGCAGTTTATAATAATCGCCCTTATTATTAGCTTATTTTTTTCACACAGTCTAAAAAGGGTTTAGTTATGAGACACAGCAGACCGGAAGTTGCACGTTGGCGTATGTTACGGCAGGCAACCCGTCGTCGTCGTCGCTGGCTGGAAAGTCAGTCACGGCGGAATATCCGGATTTTCGCCCTGCGTAAGCTGGATATCGCGAGACAGCGCCGTTCGCTGTTGTTTGCTCAGACCGGATTAAGCCACTAAGAGTGACCATCAGCACGATAAGTGACAATGGTTGCATCTTTCTTATTGAAACTGATTGCTATTTGCATTTACACTAGTGACCATTGTCATTATTAGTTGCTTATAAGATTGTATTGATATGTCTATTTTTCGCTGGGTCAGCTGGCCGATTCTCATTTCACTTTGTCTGCACGCTTCTGTGGCTGCGGCGATTTACTACAACATAAATAAGGAAGCTGAGGATGAGCCGAAAGTACTGATGGTGGAGATGGCGGCTTTTGCGCCTGCACCGGCAGCTGCTGTGGCTGAACCTCAGCCGGAACCCGAGCCCGAGCCTGAACCAGAGCCGGAGCCGGAGCCTGAACCGGTAGTGAAGCCGGTTATTGAAAAACCGGTGGAAAAGAAACCGGTTGAGAAAAAACCAAAACCAAAACCGAAAAAAGAGAAAAAAATTGAGAAACCTGCCGTAAAACCGGCAGAAACCAAAGCACCGGTATCCGATAAGCCTCTGTTCAGTGGTACGCCGGATGGTCAGCAGAACGAGAAAAAAGCCCCTGCAGGTCCCGTGGGAAATGTGGCTTCTGCCGGACAAAGTGATATTGGCGGTGGTGATCCGAAAGCGTTAAGCCGTGCTGATCCGGTTTATCCGGCACGGGCACGCAGCCTGGGTAAAGAAGGGAAGGTACGGGTCAGATTTGATGTTGATACCGATGGTCGTATTGAGAATATCGATATTATCGAAGCATCACCGAAAAATATGTTTGAACGTGAAGTCCGTAACGCAATGCGTAAATGGCGTTACGAGAAAAAACCTAAGAAAGGTATGACGACAACCATTATTTTCCGGATCGACGGCAAGACCACCATTCAGTGATCTGATAAAAAAGAAAACCCGGCACCTGAAAGATGCCGGGTTTTTTGTTTCAGCTTTATTTTGCCGGGAAAATATCGCTGCGTAAATTTATCAGGTTATCCGGTACAACATGTATAACCCCTTCACCCGGAATATCAATTTCCGCAATCATAAACAATGCCATGGTTGTCAGCAGCGGCAGGATTAAAATCATAATATTATTGCCGCGTAACCCGCGGATATTATACCCGATCAGCACATTGGCACTGACCGCAAATAAAATCAGTAATACCCAGGCGGCACCCGGAATCTGATAACGCCAGCTGGCCATGGTTTTCTCTTCGGAAACATAGAGATCACTGAAAGCGGTCAGCACAGAGGCAATCACCGGATTTGGTGTGGTGCGGGCTTGAGATGCAGCGAGTTCCCAGAGAGAAGACTGTGCATCGAGGGAGATATCCCGCCATTTTTCATTTTTTGCCTGCGATCCGCCGTTAAAGAAATCGATACGGGCATCAATATACGTGCCAAGCAGGGTATTGGCACGCAGTGTATTTTCCGGAGACAGTAATTGTGCCCGCTGGAATGCATTACCGATGGCAATAGCTTCGTTTTCTTCCATTTGTTCGCGGTTATTATAGCCGCCGATAGAAATCGTCAGTAAAAAGCCGATTAATAAACCCAGCAGAGATAATACGGCGCCGAGAACAATTTTGGTTTCATCATCCGCTAATTCAGTTTTTCCGTGACGTTTTCTGAACAGGTATTTTCCGGCATAAGCCGAACCGACAGATAAAATAAAAATAACAACAAATAAAATAACGGAATCAGAGACTAAAGCATTAAACAGCGCAGCCATACAGAGACCCTTTAACAGAAAAACTCAGCAGAAAGCTGAGATACAGGTGGAATAAAGCCGGCCTGAAAAGGCCGGCCGGATACAAAACCGTTATATCATCCGCTGACGGGAAATGCGGTCCTTTCTGATTATTTCAGCAGTCTGACTCTGACAGCCTTACCTTTGATTTTACCCTGCTGAAGCAGTTTGCGTGCCTGCTGTGCAATACCCTGACGTACCGCGACATAAGCATGCATCGGGTGGATCACGATTTTGCCGATATCTTCGCCGTTCAGCCCCATATCACCGGTCATCGCGCCGAGAATATCCCCCGGACGGATTTTGGCTTTTTTGCCGCCGTCGATACACAATGTTGCCATTGCCGCATCCAGCGGAGTGATCCGCAGACCGGCCGGGATCGGCTGCCAGTTCAGTTTCATATGCAGCATTTCTTCCAGTGCATTCGCACGGACGGCTTCTTCCGGTGCGCACAGACTGATTGCCAGCCCGCTTTCACCGGCACGGGCAGTACGGCCGATGCGGTGGATATGCACTTCCGGGTCCCATGCCAGTTCGTAGTTGATCACCAGCTCCAGCGCTTTGATATCCAGCCCGCGGGAGGCCACATCCGTGGCGACAAGCACACGGCTGCTGCCGTTGGCAAAGCGGATTAAGGTCTGATCGCGTTCGCGCTGCTCCATATCACCGTGCAGCACCAGAACACTCTGTCCGCTGCTTTCAAGGGCTTCAAATACATCCTGACAATCTTTTTTGGTGTTACAGAACACCACGCAGGAGGCCGGCTGTTCACGGCTCAGTAATTTTTGTAACAGCTCAGTTTTGCCGCGGCGCGACACTTCATAAAATTGCTGTTCAACGGCAGGCAGTTCATCCGTGCTGTCGGTTTCAATAGTTTGCGGGTCGCGCTGAAAACGGCGGCTGACAGCGGCGATTTCATCCGGCCAGGTGGCGGAAAACAGCAGTGTCTGACGTTCTTCCGGTGTCCGGGAGAGAATGTCGGCGATATCGTCAGAGAATCCCATATCCAGCATACGATCCGCTTCATCCAGCACCAGTGTGCGGACAGCATCAAGGTGCAGGGTATCTTTGTTCAGATGGTCAATCAGACGGCCGGGAGTAGCCACAATGATGTGCGGCGGGTGGATCAGGGAATCGCGCTGGGCACCGAACGGTACGCCGCCGCATAAAGTCAGAATTTTGACATTCGGCAGATAACGGGCCAGACGGCGTAACTCACCGGCGACCTGGTCCGCGAGTTCGCGGGTCGGACACAGAACCAGTGCCTGAGTCATAAATTGTCCGGCATCGATATGCTGTAACAGCCCCAGACCGAATGCAGCCGTTTTCCCGCTGCCGGTTCTGGCCTGCGCACGGACATCTTTCCCCGCCAGAATAGCCGGTAATGCGGCGGCCTGAACGGGCGTCATGGTCAGATAACCCAGTTCATTCAGGTTGGTAATTTGTTCTGCGGGAAGTGCATTAAGTTCAGCAAATGAGGTCACGATGAAAATTCCGGATTAAATATTAAGAGAGATTTCCGGCAATGATACTATTACCGGGCGCCGGTGTCGCGGGGAACCTGCGCTTTATCCGGCAGACAAAACGGCCACTCAGAAGAGTGGCCGGTATGAAAGGTGTTATTTTAAATCACTGTTACTACTATCTAACTGAAAATAACGTTTTCCGTCAGGCAGCGGGCGGGGACGGTTTTCCGCATCCACCGCAACATAACTGAAGACAGCTTCTGTTGCGCGGTAACGGTCACCGATAGGGTCAGTGGCGACTTTTTTCACCCAGACCTCGACTTTTACCGTCATGGATGAATTACCGGTTTTCAGGCAGCGCGCATAACAGCAGACCACATCACCGACAGCCACAGAGCGCAGGAAGGTAATGCCGTCGACGCGGACTGTCACCACGCGTCCGAGTGCTATCTCTTTGGCCAGAATAGCGCCGCCGATATCCATCTGCGACATCAGCCAGCCGCCGAAGATATCCCCGTTGGCATTGGTGTCTGTCGGCATGGTTAAGGTGCGCAGCACCAGTTCCCCGTTGGGTAAACATTGTTGTTGAGTCATGAGAAACACTTACATCCGTTTAACGAAAAAGGATACCGGCGGAAACAAACCGATATCCGGTTGATTTTATTATTTTTCTTCTTCCCGTGGCAGATGACGGTAAATATATACCACACTGGCAACGGTAAATACCAGTGTTACAGCGGTCAGACCAAAGACTTTGAAGTTCATCCAGGTATCCATCGATAACCAGAAGGCGACATACACATTCACCGCCGCACAGACGATAAAGAAGAGTGCCCAGGCCAGATTCAGACGCTGCCAGACCTGTGGCGGGAGCGTCAGCTCTTTGCCCAGCATCTTCTGAATCAGCGGCTTACCGAAGATAAACTGACCGCCCAGTAAAACGAGGGCAAACAACGCATAAATAATCGTCACTTTCCATTTGATAAACTGCGGATCATGGAACACGATGGTCAGTGTGCCGAAGACAGCCACAATCACAAAGGTGATAACGGCAGATTTCTCCAGATGTTTATACATGAACCAGCGCACAGCCAGCGCCACCGCTGAGGCGGCAATTAAGGCACCGGAGGCGTAATAGATATCCACGGTTTTATATATGGCAAAAAAGATAACCAGCGGGATAAAGTCGAGTAGTTGCTTCATAATTGAGTCTGTCCGAAATTTAAATTTATTTTAAGCACGTGGCATCCAGTCGCTTATTTTTAAAGAAAAAAAATATATTACAATTGATTTTGCAATATTTTACCATAAGACGCGGTCTGACTATCTTCTTTATCCGCGTTCGGTTATAAATCAGTTTAACTATTAGCAGTAAAATTAAATTGTACATCTTAATACGATATTTTTATAAGGGGCGATAATGCAGTCGAGCCGACTTTTGCGCTGGATGCCGGGACTTTCTGTTTTTCTGCACTATGAACGAAAAAATCTGCGCTTTGATATCCGTGCGGGGCTTTCTGTCGCGGCCGTGGCATTACCGGTGGCTATCGCTTACACGGGGCTGATGGGCATTAATGCGATTGTCGGCCTCTATGCCTGTATCCTGCCGATGATGACGTATGCACTGTTCGGCTCTTCCCGGCAACTGATTGTCGGGCCGGATGCGGCGACCTGTGCGGTGATTGCGGCAGCAATTATCCCGCTGGCAAAAGGCGATCCCGACACGCTGTGGCAACTGGCGATCATCATGACGCTGATGACCGGCGTCTGGTGTCTCATTGCCGGGCATTTTAAACTCGCCGCATTTGCGGATTTTTTATCACAGCCGATTTTGCAGGGGCTGCTCAACGGTGTAGCGGTGACGATTATTGTCGGGCAGATAGGAAATGTACTCGGACTGGATGAGCTGCCGTCCCAGCTGATTGAGTGTCTGGTGGCGTTGCCTGACCATATGCACCTTATGCATATGCCGACTCTGATCCTCTCCGGTGCCAGCCTGGCGGCACTGATTTTATTGCGGGCCGTCCGCCGTAACTGGCCGGGACCGCTGATTGTGATGACAATTGCCACACTGATCAGTGCGAAACTGGATTTTGCCTCTATGGGGATTGCGGTAGTCGGTAATCTCGGTAACGGACTGCCGCATATTAAAATGCCGTCGTTTGATCCCGGCCTGCTGCGTGAACTGGTGATCCCGTCTCTGAACCTTGCTGTGATCAGTATTGTCAGCTTTATGATGACGGTACGCAGTTTTGCCGAGAAAAACGGCTATACCATCGATGTGGATCAGGAACTGCGTGCACAGGGCTATATCAACATTGCTTCCGGGCTATCGCAGGGATTTGCGGTCAGTGCCGCAACCAGCCGTACCGCCGTCAACGATGCTACCGGTGGTAAAACACAGATGGTGTCCCTGATCGCTGCCGGATTGATCGCGCTGGTGCTGTTTTTCCTGACCGGGTTCCTCGGACATATCCCGCTGGCAACGCTCGGAGTGGTACTGATTTATTCTTCCTGGTCGATGTTCAGCATCCGTCAGATTTTCTCTTTCCGTAAGCGGAATAAATCAGCATTCACACTGGCACTGTTTACTCTCGTCGCGGTGCTGGTGGTGGGGCTGATCAACGGTATCGGTTTTGCGGTTCTGCTGGGGCTGGTGCAGTTCCTGCGCACGGTTTTCCGTCCGACAGATCAGTTGCTGGGTGTGGATGAGCAGGGGATGATTCATTCTATCAATAACAGTAACGTCGATATCAATCAGGTCGACGGATTATTGATGTACCGTTTTAACTCGCCGCTGACCTATTTCAACGTTGCTTATTTTAAAAAGCGGGTGTTACAGGTGGTGAATACCGCACCAAAACGTCCCGGTTGGATCGCGGTGGATGCAACGGTCAGCTTTATCAATAACGACATGAGTGTGTTCAGTACGCTGAATGAGCTGGTGACAGAGCTGAAAATCAAAGGTGTCACACTGATTCTGGCCGGACGGCGCACCGAACTGACGCGCTGGGTGTCCGAAAACAAAATCAAACGTAATGATGATGATTTGATTATTGTGCCGGATCTTTATTTCGCCATCCGGCTGATTCAGAGTAAGCAGCAGGGCCGCATCAAAGCGATAGAAGAGGCGATGGCGCAGGCTGAGGAGGGAGCGGAAAAACCGCTCACCACCTGATTTCAGCAATAAACCCGCCCTGCGGGCTGCGGCGGAACTGTATGGTCATGTGATGCAGTTCCGCAATTCGTTTCACGATAGATAACCCCAGGCCGCTGCCGGTTTTTTCCTGGCCCGGCGGCCGGTAAAAACGCTCTCCCAGACGGGCCAGTGTCTCATCACTGACACCCGGCCCGTCATCCTCAATCACTAACTGCTTCGCTGTCAGTATCAGCTGAACAGTGCCGCCTGTTTTGCCGTAGCGGACAGCATTATGCAGCAGATTACGCAGCATCACGGTCAGCAGCAGTTGTTCGCCGCGGACGGATAATTCCGGTGGGGAAATATCCGTGATCACACTGACCTGATGTTCCGCAGCCTCTGCCGCAGTCTGAGCAACAGCGTCTCCGATAATAACTGACCAGCGCTGCTCTGTGTTTTCTGCGGGATGTGATTGTGATTCCAGGCGCGAGAGAGTCAGTAATTGATCCACCAGGCGGGTGGCCCGGTCAATGCCGGTGATCAGATTCGCGGTGACGTGTTCCCGTGTGGCAGGGTCATCTCCGGCTATCTGCATCACTTCAGACTGAACTTTGAGTGCGGCCAGCGGGCTGCGCAGTTCATGCGCTGCATCAGAGGTAAAGCGGCTCTCCCGCTCCCGCAGGTCGCGGATACGCAGAAATAATCCGTTAAGTGCATCCAGCATCGGACTGACCTCTTTCGGCAGTACCGGCGGGGTCAGCGGTGTGAGTTCTGCCGGGCTGCGGCGTTGTAACTGTCGCGCCAGCAGGCGCAGCGGGGTCAGTGCGCGGGTCAGCAGCCACAAAAACAGCAGCAGCATCAGCGGCAGTGCCACCAGCCACGGAACGGCCTGCGCGGTAATAATGGTCAGCCCCATATCTTCACGGTATTCCCATTCCTGGCCGACTACAATGATGTAGCGGCCATCAGCAGAGGGCAGCTGTACAAAGCGCCACTGGTCGTTGTCATCTGTCAGTGTCCCGTCACGAAAACCGTTTTTCCTGTCAGAAAACGGAATTTTCCGGCCGTTTTCGCCGTCATCCAGCACCCGTTCGCCCTGCGGGGTAAAAATAGCAAAAGCGAGAGCATCATCATCCTGCTTTCCCCGGTTGCCGGAGAGCATCTTTTTCGTTTTCTGAATAGCGGATGACGGAAATGCCAGTCCGGAAGGCAGGACTGACAGGCGTTTGGCAAAGGCTATTTGTTGTGTATCGAATAATTCATTGATGGATTTTGTAGTCTGCATCCAGGCAAACACACTGGCGATACCCCATGTCAGCAGGGTAAGCAGCAACAGTAGCCCGCCAAGCCGCAGGCGCAGACTATACGTTTTCATCATTTTTCCCCGCGACATACCCGACGCCATGAATGGTTTTGATAAACCCGCGTCCCAGTTTACGGCGCAGATGATGAATATGCACCTCAACGGCATTACTGGAAACATCCTCATCCCAGTTATACAGTTTCTCTTCAATCATTGCGCGGGACAGCACTTTCTGAGGATTACGCAGAAACAATGCCAGCAGCGCCAGTTCTTTGCCTTTCAGTGATACCGGCACACCACCGCGGGTGACAGTCATGGCCACCGGATCCATCTCCACGTCGCCGAGCACCAGTTTTTCAGAAACCTGTCCGTAGCGGCGGCGGATCAGCGCCTGTAACCGCGCAGCAACTTCCGCCAGTGCAAACGGTTTGCACAGATAATCATCCGCACCCTGCTGCAAACCACTGACCCGCTGTTCAAGGGCATCACGGGCGGTCAGGATAAGTACCGGTTCGTCGCGCCCCTCTGCCCGCCACTGCTTCAGTATGTCCAGCCCGTCAATACCGGGCAGGGAGAGATCAAGGATCACCGCATCATAAGGGGCAGAATAGAGTGCCTGCTGACCGGTCTGTCCGTCGGTAAACCAGTCCGGGGTAAAACCAAGCCTGCTCAGGCCGATTTTCAGCCCGTCGCCAATCAGCCGGTCATCTTCAATTAATAAAATTCGCATTATATTTGTCCGTTATGGTACCTCTGTGTATGGCTCCTGTGCTGAAAGCCATTGTTCAGGTATCGGGTTACTATCTGTATCGTAGTATATATCCGGAATGCTGTTGTATACCGTTATTCATTCAAACTGCAGATCTGCCGGTGGTGCTCATCCTGCCGGGCCCCGTCTGCTTAACTCCTGCCGTCTGCCTGTATACTGAGTGAGGTTGGGTATAAATATACCCGGAAGGTGAAGAAACAGAAATGTATATCTGAAATATTAATGAAATTTATATCGTTAAACTATCTTATTTATTTTATAGGATACCAGGGAATAAATTGTTCATATCGGTGCTGATTAGTATCGCCACCTGACTAATATCAGCTTGTTTAAAGTTTTCATATAAACTTCACTCGTTTTTCAGCTCTGTTTATAAACACTTTAAATGACACGTCAATAATAGATGAATTTTTAATATTAAAATCGCCGGTTGCTAATGGCTATACTCATTATAAGATGGTAAAGCATATTCAGGGAGCAAAAACAACCTGTTTTTATATTGATGTCAGTCGGAATGAATCATTGCATTAGGTAAATATACTTATTTAAGATGATGCGATAAATTTATTTATCACATTGATTTTATTGGTTTATTTTAATTGTTCAGTAAATTATCTATATGTTATAAAAAGAATTATTTATTTCTATTAAATGAAAATAGTCTCACAGGTACTACTACATGTGCATTTTATAATGCATTTATGGAGTTATTAACTGGTAATGTGGGGATTTCTGGTTTTTTATTTAAATAAACGTAGGGTTGGTTACTTGATATGTAGTAAATATCACTTTATACTCCACCAAATCAAAAATACTTTAGTAATAAATCATAACGTTAAGATTGTTTGCACCGGGTTGAAATCCCGGGTTTTATGCAATAAAAAATATTCTTATTTTGTTTCGTTAAAAAGTATTTTTAATATTATTTTCGTTGTTTTAAATAATATCTTATTGCTGTACAAAACATCTGCCAGCTATTGAAGGGAAATATTGTTACTCTAAAATTGCGGTGGGTAATCAGAAAGCCTAATGTGGCGACCGTTATATACTTTGGAAAACATATGAAACTGAAAAAATTAGCTATTTTAACCACTGCAAGTCTGTTTGCATTTGTGTCTGCTCAGTCTTTAGCACAGCAAAATGCGACAGTCACTTTTACAGGGGCGATTGCTAATGCTACCTGTGATGTTAGTGCATCTCAAAAAAATATTGACCTTGGTACTCATGCAGCAAAATCAGTAACAGACATTGCTGTACCTCTGGCAACTAAAAACTTTAATTTAACATTGAATAACTGCAGTGATGCATCAACTGATCCGTTAGGTGTTCCGTTAGTTGTTGTAACTGCAGGCAATAGCTTAGCAGGGCACTCAGATTTATTTGCGGATACAAATGCTACCCAGATTGGTGTTAAATTATCTGCAACTGACGGTGATGACCAGAAAGTAGTATTAAAAACGAACGACAGAACCTCTCTTGATAAAATTAAATTCACAGGTAAAGGTGACTACAATCTGCCAGTGGATGCGGCATTATTCGCAACTGTGGCCGGCGTAGCACTGAAGCCTCAGATGCTGAATGTGCCTGTTACATTTAGTGTTGCATATAACTGATTTATAAGTCATTAACAACTATCAGGAGCAGGTAACAAAGGTTTTTTGTTACCTGTTCTTTTAGGGGATTATATGATTTTTTTTAAAAAAATTATAATTGCCGGATTTGTTTTATTTTCATCATCTGCATTTTCAGGTGTCGGGTTAAACCAGACACGAATTATTATTGATGGTAATGAAAACAGTGCATCGGTCGTAGCGAGAAATACTGATGATTCACCTTATTTGGTTGCGAACTATATTACAGAATTAGTGAATGCTAAACCGGTAGGTAATGATTTTTTTATTATCACCCCTCAGGTTTTTAAACTTGATGCCAATTCATTAAATACAATAAAAGTTCAGGCTATACCCGGGATGTTTCCTTCTGATCGTGAATCAATGTATTATTTCCACTCCCGAAATGTTCCGGCAACTAACGGGCAGTCAGGGGTGAAAGTAGGTCTGGAAAATATTATTAAAGTCTTTTACCGGCCGGCTGGTTTAACGATGACCTCGAAAGACGCATATGCCGCACTGGATATAAAATCTGATATTAATGGTATTAAGGTGATCAATGGTTCACCTTACTTTATCAACTTGCAAAAAATAAAAATAAATAATGATGCGATAAAATTAAATTCTGACAGCAGTATTATTGCACCTTATTCTGAAGCAAATTATATGACAGCGAACAAATCAGGTCAGGCAACATGGGTTGTCATTAATGAACTTGGTGGTACAGATGAATACTCAAAGAATTTTTAATATTTTCTTTCTGTTGCTGATTGTTTCTCTGCATCCTGTGGCAGGCTATTCTGCAGGTGGAAGTCATGTTGTATTTAAAACAAGAGTCGTTGTCGGAACCTGTGAATTTGATGAAAGTAATGATTTTAATAAAAATGTTAATCTGACAAAGATAAATTACCTTATGGTCAGCGATGTTGAAAAAACAGAAATCAAAAAACCAATTATTACTGAAACATTTACCTATACGGTAAAATGTAAGAACTTTCCGTCAGGAAGTCTGAAAGACATAAAGATTCAGATGTTACCTGCAAATAATACTGACGCTGAAAATGGTATTTATTTTAGTCATAATGATGAAACGCAGACTGGTT
This sequence comes from Morganella sp. Je.2.23, assembly GCF_051129855.1. Taxonomy (NCBI): domain Bacteria; kingdom Pseudomonadati; phylum Pseudomonadota; class Gammaproteobacteria; order Enterobacterales; family Morganellaceae; genus Morganella; species Morganella sp. Je.2.23. Next base: position 1,281,382 of record NZ_JBCPSQ010000001.1, on the reverse strand, counting down.
TTATCCTGAAAGCATGTGACAGTAATAATGAAAACTGTCAGAACAGTGATGCTAATAATGGTGTTGCTGTATTTCAAAGCGACTCAGATGATGTAATTGCTATTAACTATCATGTCAGTCTGGTGAAACGAAAATCAGGTGTTTCTCCTGGAATATCAACAGCATCTGTCAGCCTTATTTATCTCCAGGATTAAATCATGAAGATCAGAATAAAACAAAAATTATATGTAATGCTATTGGCTGTTTTATCCTGTGTTTCATCTTCACAGGGAAGCAGTAGTATAACTTATAATTTTTCTGTTTTATTTCTGGCTAAAACCTGTGATGTTTCGGTGGAAAATGAGATTGCAATTGAAAATTTACCGGGGACAGGCATTGTGACTAATAGTTCTATTATAAATGATACTGCAACAGCAGATGTAAAATTAAGTCTGAAAAATTGTACGTCTCCTGATATTACAGGCTCTAAAGTCTATATTTCACAAGGTAATACACTTACCGGAACAATGGATTTTTTCAATGATAATCCGGCAGGTATTATAGGGTTACAATTGACTGATGGTAATTTTGTTTTCAGTAAAACAGCAACCGCACTGCCGGAAGATAAATCTGTTGTCTGGCGGAATATTGCATCTGTCGCAGAAACTAAAACAATAAAAGCCCGCCTGCGGTGTAAGACCGCCGGGTGCAAGCCACAGGAAGGTCATTTTTCAGCATCAGTAACATTTAATTATTATATTGATTAATAAAGGAAATTAAATGAAAGTACATACCGCCTTATTCGCCTGTTTTGCCAGCTTACTTATGGTAAGTCAGGGCGTATTCGCCGGTGTGTCTCTGGACAGAACCCGGATCATTTTCAATGAATCGGATAAAAATCAGACGATCAGTGTAATGAATGACAGTGATAATTTGTATCTTGTTCAGAATACTATTCTTACCGATTATACAGATGAGCACAGTGAATCCGTCCGGCAGTTTGTCACGATCCCCCCATTAGCCCGTCTGGAAAAACAATCGAATAATGCTATCAGGATTTTACCTAAAAATTTAAGTTCACAACCGGCAGACAGGGAATCACTCTTTTTTTTCGTGGTTAATTTTATTCCGGAAGGAAAGCGGGCAGAGTCGGGTGACAAAGAAATTACGATAAATTTTAATATTGCAACAAAGATGATAATTAAAGTTTTTTACCGGCCTGACACTATTTCCGGTGATGTGGATGATTTTGCCGGTGCACTGATATTTCAGATGTCAGGAAAACAATTAGTGATAAAAAATCCGTCAGGATATTATTATACGCTGGAATTTCTCAGTCTGGACGGGCAACGTTACCAGGCAGAACGCGCGCCGATGATTGCGCCTTTTTCATCTCTTGAACTGCCGGTTTCAGCGAATGCGGATAAAGCACAATGGCGGGTAATTAATGATTTCGGAGGTTCCTCTGAACTATTTACTGCTGAAATTAAGAAATAACAATATGAAAAATAACCAGATAAAAAAATCATTTGTTTTTTTTACTCTATTGACATTGCTGATTGCCTTTATTCAGCCGGGCTATGCATCCACAGGGTTTAAGTTTCCTTTAAAACGTTATGTCTATCCTGAAAGTAACAAAAACGGAATCAGCATTACATTGTCGAACAATACAGATATTCCTTATCTGATAGAATCATGGGTATCTTCTGCTGATAGTGAAACATACTTACCGGTTAAGAACATTCCGGATGATAAAGTACCGTTTATTATTTTACCTCCTTTGAAGAAAATTAATGCTCACACTGAATTCAGCTGGAGCATACGTCGTACCGGCGTCATTGTTAACGGGGAACCGTTGCCTGATGATCGTGAGTCATTATTTTGGATTGGTATGAAAGCGATTCCGTCAGAGAGTAAAGACAAAAATAATGGTGTTTTTTTTAAAGTATCACCTGAATTTTATTTCAAATTACTTTACCGACCAAAATCAATTGAGCATGTCAGGCTGCAGGATGTCGAAGATTCATTAGTTATTACGCGCACCGGTAACCAGTTATCTGTTAACAATCCTTCACCATTATTCATAACATTTGATCAACTTCTTGTCGGTACGACCGAACTGAAGAATGGGGATGCACTGATAACAATAAAACCATTCTCAGTACAGATGATTGATTTGCCTGAAAGTGAGAAGAATAAAGTTATTACATGGCGGATTAGCGATGAAAATTTATTTGAGCTTACTACACATACTGTTAAATAAGACAGAATTAACTGGGTGATACAGTTCAGGACATAGCATAATGGAAATAATAAAAATACGTCGAATAAAGACTAACCTATTGTTTTGTTGTGTAGTATCAGTATTCCCTGCACATTCTGCAACTGAAACTTATTTTGATCCAAATCTTCTGATGAATGGTACAGGAATTGACAGTTCACAGATTAATCTGGAGCAATATGAGAAAGGAAACCCTATTTCTCAGGGTACCTATAATATGATGGTTTCTGTCAACAGCCAGACTGTCGGGGAACGTGATGTCAACTTTGCCGCTGACAGCGAACAAAAAATTGTTCCTGAATTTACTGTTGCTGAACTTAATGCGCTGGGTGTTAATACCAGTGCTATTCCTGCATTTAAAAATATTCCGCCGGATCAAAATATCACAAACCTGGCTGAATATATCCCGGATGCTTTTGTTTCTTTTGATTTAAAAAACCTGACAGTCAATGTGTCTGTCCCCCAGATAGCTATGCGGTCCACCAGCTTTGATATATTAGAAACTGATCTGTTAGATGAGGGTATTAACGCACTGACATTAAATTATTTTATGAATTATGGCAAAACAACACAGTCCGGTAATTCAGTGGCAGGCTCAGGCGGTAATGACAGCTTTTTTACAAACGTAAATGCCGGTGTTAATTTCGGCGCCTGGCGGGTCAGAACGAATTATGCCTATAACTACTCACGCGGTGAATCCGGAAACTCATCATCATCAGACTTCTCAGGTACACATATCTATCGCGCCATTTTAAACCTGAAATCAACATTTAAAGCAGGGCAGATAACAACCGGGAGTGAAATATTTGAAAGTATTCCGATGAAAGGGCTTACCCTCGCATCCAATGAGCAGATGGAACCGGGAAACCGGCGTGGATTCGCCCCGGTAGTTACCGGAACAGCTAATACTAATGCAACAGTTACTGTCAGACAAAACGGAATGGTTGTTTACCAGACATTTGTCCCGCCCGGACAGTTCCGCCTTGATGATATTCCTTCCGGCGGTACAGCGGGGGATATGGAAGTTACTATTGAGGAAGATAACGGATCAAAACGGGTATTTACACAGGCATATTCGTCTTTGCCGGTAATGCTGCGTCCCGGTACTTACCGCTATGAGATAAGCGCGGGTGAGTATGATGGTCATCTGACGGAAGGCTCCCGCCGGCAGCGTTTTTTTCTCGGTACACTCAGTTACGGATTACCTGAAAATGTTACCCTGTACGGGGGAACACTGCTGGCACAGGATTATCAGTCTGCGTCTGCCGGTATTGGCCTTTCATTAGGTATGGCAGGAGCATTATCTGTTGATGGTATACATGCAAGAACCACAATTGCAGATAACGATTACAGCGGAGAGTCTTACCGGGTACGCTATTCAAAAAGTATGTTATCAACCGGTACATCGTTTGATTTAACGGCGATGCGTTACAGCACTAAAGACTATTATAGTTTTTCTGATTTTAATAACTCAGGGTATATGCTGAAAAGTGATCTTGCTCCCTGGCTGACAGGCAGAGCACGTTATAGTTTTCAGACATCAATTACCCAATCGTTGAAAGAATACGGAACAATCAGCCTGAGAGCGACCAAAAATACATATTGGAACGAACAGGGCTCTAATACTAATTTATCTGTATCATATAATACCAATATTAAGGGTATTAACTATGACCTGAGTTATAACATAGACCGTATAAAAACAGATAATAATGGCTGGCCGGAAAATCGCTGGGTTGCACTAAATGTTAACATACCGTTTAGTATATTTTCTAACAACGCAACTGTCAGGAATATGTCTGCCAGTTATAGTTTTATGCGGGACAATAATAATAAAACAACGCAACAGCTGGGTGTGACCGACAGCGCTTTTGATAATAAATTATCTTACGGAATATACCAAAATCTGAACAGTGATGGTAATCAGTACAGTGCCGGCACAAATGCTTCTTACAATGGTGATATTGTAAATATAGCAGGAGGGTACAGCTATTCTGAAGATTCTCAGAGCCTGTCCGTTAATATGTCCGGCGGGCTTGTTGCACACAGTGACGGGGTGACCTTATCACGTACTCTCGGGAACACAGTCGCGGTTATCAGTGCGGATGGCGCAGAGTCAGCCCGGCTTAACGGTAATTCATCATTTGACCGGTTTGGTAATACTGTAGTGCCTTATCTTAATGGTTTTAATGCTAATCAGGTAAATGTTAATGTTGATACACTGCCTGAAAATGTCACGTTCAAAGAAACAGCAATGACAATTTATCCGACAGACGGGGCTGTTGTTAAACGTAAATTTAATACTAAAATTGGTTATCAGGTGTTACTGACACTGTCTCCGGCAGGAAAACAGCCGCCATTTGGCGCTATTGCACGGTTAAACAATACGGATGATGATATCAATACCGGAATTGTGGGAAACCATTCTCAGCTATATATGAACGGATTACCGGCTTCAGGCGAAATATTTATCAGATGGGGGACGGGAGAGCAACAATGTACTGTCCGTTTTAACGGAATAGATAAAATCGAAACCTCAGAACAAGTACCAATCAGGATGCTGGATATTCCATGTGTATAAACAGGTGGTATGGTTTATTTTGCTATTTTCATGTTTCCGGGAGAGGAAATGATATTTAAACAATATTTTTATAAGATATTAATAGCAGCCGGGGGAGTTTTGTTATCACTTCCATCCTTTGCTATTAATTATATTCCGTCAGGGGCGTCAGGATACCTTGGGTATTACCCGGTAAATAACGTCATAACATCTCTGAGTACTAAGGGCACTATTGAACCTTATTATGATTCGATGGGGTTCAGCTCTGTTATGGGACGCTGTTCGACATTTTCTAATATTAATTCTGAGCAAGCCGGTGCTATCGAACCTGTACCATATCAGTCTGACGTCTATGGATTTAAACTTTATAACAGCAGTAAACCTGATAGCAGTGGTTATATTTTAGCAGCACCTGATGCTCAGTTTAGAACGCGCTATCTTTCCTGGGCGAATGGCGGGAATACTGTTTCCGGAACTGCTGTTTTCAGAAATTCAAAACTATCAGGTTCGGTTCCGAATAATACCTATCTTTCAGGGGCAATGTGTATAAATACCTATTACCCTGAGCTGCAGGGAGGAAGTTCAATGACTATTACAGGATTGCATCTTTATGCTGTAGGAAATATTGAGCCGGGAAAATATATTATGAAAAAAAGTATATACGGCATTGGACATGGAGCCAAACGCTGGGACCCTGCAGTAGATAGTTCAGAAAAGATAAATTTTTCATCTTCAGATGCGATTGAAGTATTACAGACATGCGATATTACACCAACAACCTCAACAAATATTATATTTTCTAATCAGTTAACGAAAACATACCCGACTGCAACTCTGCTTGAAAGTTCACCGGCAGGAATTATCTTTAATTGTAATCAAAATGGATTAAGCAGTATTTTTCTGCGTCCGAGAAACCCGCTGGTAACAACATCGAATACCGGAATGTCATTGACGCCGGGTAAATCAACGACCACAATTTCACCTTATATCGTGACATCACGGGATACAACAGCGAGAAATAATGCGCTATGTAACGATAATGCAGCCGGAGCATTAAAATACTTCAATAAAAATGATCTTAATGCGGTGACGATGAACACTCAAAACCTGCTGACATATTACTTTAATTTGTGTGCTAAGGGTGAAATTAAGGCAGATGTTTATACCGGCAGTATGGATGTTCAGATAATGGTGCAATAATTTTGATGAGCACACAGACCTGGTGATTATTTTTGGTGATTGCTTCTGGTGATTGTTATCGGTTTTTTATGTAAACCGGAAATTTAATGGAAAATGGACTATCTTTAAGATCCTGTTAAGAATTTAATGGTTAACTATATCCCATGAAGCAACATTGCTTCCTTATACAGGAGATAAATGATGAAAAAATTACCTGCACTCGCATTACTTGCTACTTTACTGGCCGGGTCAGCCGGTTCCGTTTTTGCAGCAAACGGCGGTTTTGAAGGTCCCGGTTCGGCGACGGCGGCAACGACGGTTACAACAGGACAAAACGGCGGCTTCAGCGGCCCTGACGCCCGTAAAATGACCGTTGCGGATGCACTGAAATTATCTGATGATGCGCCGGTTGTACTGCGCGGTACGATTGTCCGCCAGCTGGATAACAAACATTATGAATTTAAAGATAACACCGGCACTATTCGTGCTGAAATTTCCCCGAAACGCTGGAACGGACTGAAAGTCACACCTCAGGATGAAATTGAGATCGAAGGGGAAATCGATAAAGAATGGAATAAAACCGAACTGGATGTGAAAGCCGTGCGCAAAGTACAGTAATGACCACAGCAAACACACCGGATAATCAGGCCATATTATTGGCCTGATTTTTTACCAATCCGGGCGGTTTTATAAATTTTGCGGAGATAATGAACAGACGCGTCGCATTCCCGTGTGTTGATTTCAAACCCGGATGTTTCTGCCGTCACTGTCTGATATTCGCGGAACAGTTCACACATCAGAAATAACGCCCGCCAGTTATTTTCCGGATCTGCATCAGAATAGGTATCGAGAACGGCCTGCATTTCATCTGTGGTCAGGTAACGGGATAAATATTTTCCGTTTTTTCCGGTGGACAGATTAAACCCGCAGGTACAACCAATTTTCCAGTCCAGCATCTGCATAAAAACCGGGCGTATAACATCTTCTGTCATTGCTTTGGCGCAGGTTATTTCATGTCTTGCCAGACCTTTGGCCACATTTGTGGCACACCACCAGAATTCATTGGCGGTTTCGGCAAATAAGCGGGCATCGGGTGGTGTGATAAAATAACTGCTTTCATCTGCCGGGGCTGTGTCAGCAAAAAGGCCGTCTTTATCTGCGAGAGGAATGGTCAGGCTGTCGTGTCTGTAATCTGAGGCGAAATGCGTCAGCGGAAACAGTGTCAGGTCTATCCGGTGACCATCCTCATATATCATCAGCAGGGTATACGCCGCACGGGGCGGCATACCGTCATTGCCCAAAAGCATATCATCCGGGCATTGCTGTAATATCGGAATACCGAAAAAGGATTCCCGCAGGGCGGGAAACTTTGCAGCCTCAATATTGTGTACAAAAAAGACAATATCGAAGTCCTGATATTTATCGGCAGCAACCTGTTTATTTGCCCGTGACCCGTTCAGAATAGCCGCACGGATATTATCATCAGCACGGACATAATCCTGAATTGCCCGGTAAATATCATTATCGGTGCGCATATGCCCGCCTTACTGATAGTCGCTGACAGACTGTGATTGTGTAAATAACTGATAGAACCGGAACAGATAAATAATGACCAGTCCGCTGATGACATTATTAATAAACAGAATAAGGGTCATCAGAATATGTTCATTGGCTATAGGAAGTTTACTAAGAAACACTACGGATGCCTGTTTCAGGGCAAACCAGATTAGAATAGCAGGCAGAAGTACCCTGATATTTTTCAGTGCAATATTCCCGCTGATTTTTATGGCGGTAAATACGCTGTTCTTTTCGGTGAACATAATGATCGGTGCCAGCGCCAGTAACATCGCCAGAATTAATCCCGGCAGATACATGGCGACCAGTCCGAGCGCAATCACCAGTGAACAGATCAGCAGCAGTACCAGCATGCGCGGAATGCGTCCGGCAGATCCGGTGATTGCCTGTAAAGCGGAAACAGATTGTCCCTGTGATGCACTGAAAATCAGGAAAATCATGGCAGTCACGAAGACCGCATTACCCAGCAGGGAGCTGAAGATAGTGCCCAGACCTGTTTTCAGCATCTGCCACTGGTCATCGGAGGTCAGTGTTGCGACTGCCCGCTGAAATCCGCCGGAACCCTCGGTGGCATAGGTGGTTTCCAGGGCGCGGATAAGCGCCAGCCCGTTGGAATTCCAGGTCAGCAGCACGTTGAGCCCGACGGTAACTGCGGCGGTGAGCAGCGAAATAATCAGAACGGACATCAGCTGATTGCGGAAAAAATTAAGGCTGTCACGGGCGAGAACCGGCACCGGCATGGACATGGAACAACTCCTGTAAAGCGTGGAATAAAAATATGGGTGTAATTGTAAAACAGTATGGAGGGAATTGTAACCTGTTCGTCAGGCGGAAATACAGTGGTCAGACGGAATATCAGGAAATATAAAACGCAAAAATTACATATTATTAACAATAATAATACAAATTTTTCTGATGAACACTACGCGATATGTTTTATAAATTGATATAAAACTGAAAAAGACTGATTGCAGTAAAAATGAAAAATGCCGTTTTTGATATATATCAATAAATGAAAGTATCACCATGGAATAATAATTTAGATCTTTGCGTAAAATGTGATTTTTATTTAAATGTTGTGATCTGTCTTAGATCATAATTCGATTTAAGGTTGTATATTTCAAACTGTACTTATTGTGTTTTTTTTCTTTTTTTTAGGATGGGATAGATAATGAAAAAACTTTCTGCAGTGTGTTTAGCACTGGCAACTGTTTTACCGTCAGTTTCAATGGCACACCAGGCCGGTGATTTTATCGTGCGTGGTGGTACTGCGACTGTGCGTCCGAATGTCAGCTCCGATAATGTTCTGGGCTTTGGTTCTTTTGAAGCAAATAATAATACCCAGTTAGGTTTAACGTTCAGTTATATGATCACCGATAATATCGGTGTGGAATTACTGGCTGCGACACCGTTTGAGCATAAAATTTCTGTTCCGGCAGCAGGTGAAATTGCAACAGCCAAACATTTACCGCCAACCTTAATGGCACAGTATTATTTCCGTACCCCGGAAGATAAACTGCGTCCGTATTTAGGTGTGGGTGTTAACTATACCTTCTTCTTTGATGAAGGATTTAACGATACCGGTAAAGGCGCAGGTTTAAGCGACCTGAGTATGAGCAGTTCATGGGGTGTGGCGGCACAGGCTGGTCTGGATTATGAATTAGACCAGAACTGGATGCTGAACGCTTCTCTCTGGTGGATGAACATCAAAACAGATGTTGATTTCAAAGCCGGTGGTGCCAACCAGTCTTATAAAACGAACCTCGATCCATGGGTATTCATGTTCGGTGTCGGTTACAAATTCTGATAATCCCCGTTATCAGTATCATAAAAAATGGCGCAATAATAATTGCGCCATTTTTATATCCGGTAATCTGTTATTCAGAGTCACCGCAACTTCATTGAGTTAATCACAACCTGTACACCCGGCACTTTGCGCGCGGTATTTACTGCCAGGTTGGCTTCTTTCTCTGAAGAGACAAATCCGCTCAGCTGCACTTTACCTTTAAACGTTTCCACGCTGATTTGAGTGGATTTTATACCTTTCTCACCCAGCAGGGCTGTTTTTACTTTGGTGGTGATGACGGAATCATCAAAATAGCCCCCGGTACCTTCACTGGTGGAAGTCGGGGCACAGGCGGACAGGGTGAAAGCCATAAACATGACAACAAAAAATGAGGTAACTAATTTCATGTACTTCATGATGTTCTCCTAATTACCGGCACGGATAGCAGAATAATATGTGCCTGACCCTTTTAGTATTAATGAAAACCAAATGTTTCTCAACAAAAAATAACCCGCTGTTAACAGCGGGCCGGGTGAAAACTTATAATTGCGTTGCGTTTTTCATTTTCTGCGTAAATTCCCGCAGTTTCTGACACATCACAGGGACATTATCCAGATTTGCGGCGATGATTTTTACCACAGCCGAGCCGGAAATTGCCCCAGCGGCACCATTGCGCAATGATTCCTGCACCTGTTCCGGTTCGGAGATCCCGAATCCCTGAACCGGCGGGGCGGCATTCAGTGCGGTCAGTTTTGCGGTCAGGTCGGCCAGGGATTTCTCCGCCCGCTTTTCTGTCCCGGTCACACCGGCACGGGAGAGCAGGTAGGTATACCCTTTCCCGGCGGCAGCCAGTGTCTCCAGTAACTTATCATCCGCATCCGGCGGGCAGATAAAGACCGGTGCGATATTATTGGCCAGTGCGGCATCACGGAACGGCTGAGATTCATGCAGCGGCACATCGGCGATCAGCACGGAATCCACACCGGCATTTGCGGCGGTTTTATAAAACTGTTCAATGCCGTTATGAAACACCAGATTGGCATACATCAGCAGCCCCACCGGCAGTTCAGGATACTTTGCACGGATTTGTGAAATCAGTTCAAAGCAGCGTGCCGGGGTCATGCCGGCGGCAAAGGCGCGCAGGTTAGCATCCTGAATCACCGGGCCGTCTGCCAGCGGGTCAGAAAACGGAATGCCGATTTCCAGAGCATCGGCACCACCGGCCACCAGCGCATCGATAATTTGCAGGGAAACGTCAGCAGACGGATCACCCAGAGTGACAAACGGGATAAACGCACCCTGATTACGGGACTGCAAACGCTGAAAAAGTTGTTCATACCGGCTCATCAGAAATCACCTCTTGCTTTAAAAATGTCATAAACAGTGAAAATATCTTTGTCTCCGCGACCGGAAATATTGACGATAAGAATTTGTTCTTTCTCCGGATTTTCACGGATCATTTTCAGTGCGTGTGCCAGGGCATGGGAGGATTCCAGCGCCGGGATAATGCCTTCCTGACGGCTCAGGGTTTTGAATGCGTCCAGTGCCTCATCATCGGTGGCGGAAACATAATCCGCCCGGCCGACAGCATTCAGATATGCGTGCTGCGGCCCGACAGACGGGAAGTCCAGACCGGCGGAGATAGAGTAAGATTCCTCGATCTGACCGTCTTCTGTCTGCATCATCGGTGATTTCATACCGAAGTAGATACCAATACGGCCATGTTTGAGCGGCGCACCGTGTTCGCCGGTTTCAATGCCGTGTCCTGCCGGTTCGACACCGATCAGGGCAACAGATTCATCCGGAATAAACCCGGCAAACGCACCGATGGCGTTTGAACCGCCGCCGATACAGGCGATCACCGCATCCGGCAGGCGGCCTTCGCGGGTGAGGATCTGCGCGCGGGCTTCATCACCGATCATACGCTGAAATTCGCGGACAATAGTCGGATACGGATGCGGGCCTGCTGCGGTGCCTAATAAATAGTGCGCACGGTCATAGTTGCCGCTCCAGTCGCGCAGCGCCTCATTACAGGCATCTTTCAGGGTGGCGGAGCCGCTGTGTACCGGAATGACTTCCGCGCCCATCAGCCGCATACGGAATACGTTTGGTGACTGACGTTCCACGTCTTTTGCACCCATATACACGCGGCATTTCAGGCCGAGCAGTGCGCTGGCCAGTGCGGCTGCCACACCGTGTTGTCCGGCACCGGTTTCGGCAATAATTTCGGTTTTACCCATCCGTTTTGCCAGCAGCGCCTGGCCGAGAACCTGGTTGGTTTTGTGCGCGCCGCCGTGCAGTAAATCTTCACGCTTCAGATACAGTTTGGTTTTGCTGCCTGCCGTCAGGTTTTTGCACAGCGTCAGGGCAGTCGGCCGGCCGGCATAGTTTTGCAGCAGATCGGTAAATTCACGCTGAAATTCCGGGTCTTCCTGAGCGGCAATAAAGGCATCTTCGAGCTGATCGAGTGCCGGGATTAAAATCTGCGGCACAAACTGCCCGCCGAATTCACCAAAGTAGGGATTTAATTTACTCATTGTTTTCTGATCCTTTTTCTTTTCAGTCGTCAGTCAGGCAACTTGCTGATGTAATTGATTAAATATTTGACGGAGTTTCTCTGCATCTTTAATACCGGGGGCGGACTCCGCACCGGAGTTAAAATCCAGCCCGGCGGCACCGGAGGCGGCTGCGGAGACACAATTTTCCGCATTCAGCCCGCCTGCGAGGGTAAAAGGTACCGGCAGTGAGGGCGGCAGGGTCTGCCAGTCGAACGTCTGCCCGGTACCGCCTTTGCCGTTATCCAGCACCAGCCGCACCACGCCGTCCGGAACGGTGATGTCCGAACCGTGAGACATATCCAGCGCTTTCCAGATCTCACACGCCGCCGGGAGATGTAATCGCAGCAGCGCGATATCATGTTCATCCTCATCACCGTGTAACTGAACAGCGTGCAGTTTCAGGCGGCGTGCAACGGCAGCGATATCTGCCGGGTCGTGGTTGCGGAACACGCCGATATAGGCCAGCGGCGCACCGTGCATCACCTCTGTGGCCTGCGCTTCATCCACATAACGCGGCGATTTGCCGACAAAAATCAGTCCGCCGAAAGCCGCACCGGCATCATAAGCCGCACGGGCATCTTCCGCGCGGGTCAGGCCGCAGACTTTGTGTTCGCCGTAAATCAGGCGGCGGATAGCCAGATCCAAATCCGGCTGCGCCATAATGGCACTGCCGATCAGGAATCCGTCAGCATGCGGGCGTAATTCGCGGATATGCTGATGTGTGGTAATGCCGGATTCACTGATAACAATGCGGTCAGCAGGGATGTGCGGGGCAAAATCCGCAGTCCGGCGGCGGTCAATGGACAGGTCACGCAAATCGCGGTTGTTGATACCGATAACCTGTGCATCAAGGGCAATGGCGCGGTGCAGTTCCTCCTCCGTACTGACTTCCGTCAGCACACCCATATTGAGGGAGTGTGCCAGTGTGGACAATGAGTGATAGTCCGCATCATTCAGTACCGAGAGCATCAGCAGGATCGCATCCGCGCCGTAGTGACGGGCGAGATACACCTGATAAGCATCAATAATAAAGTCTTTGCACAAGACCGGCTGTGTGATCAGCGCGCGTACCTGCCGCAGATAGTCATGTTGTCCCTGAAAATATTTTTCGTCCGTCAGTACTGATACCGCCGTGGCATACGGCGCATAGGCCGCCGCGATTTCACTGAGATTAAAATCCTGACGAATCAGTCCTTTGGACGGAGATGCCTTTTTACACTCCAGAATAAAGGCGGTGTCCGCATCGCGCAGCGCCTGATAAAAATCGCGGTCACTCAGCGGCAGGTTATCCGCAAAGCTCAGTAACGGCTCCTGTTTTTTCCGTGCAATCAGGGAAATACGTTTGTCATTCACGATTTGTTCTAATACGGTGCCTTTCATGGTTTATCCTCTCGCGGCCAGGGCGGTGACGCGCTCAAAGGCGTTACCACTGCGGATCATTGCCAGCGCATGCTGTGCATTATCCTGTAAATCTTCGTTATCATTGAGTTTCATCAGCAGGGCGACATTGGCGGCCACCGCATGACTCTGGGCTGCTGTGCCTTCTCCCTGCAATAACCGGGTCAGCAACTGACGGTTTTCTTCCGGGGTGCCGCCGCGCAGTTCCCGCATGTCATAACCCGGCAGGCCGAAGTCCTCTGTGGTCAGGCGGTATTCACGGATCTCCCCGTGATGCAGCTCGGCCACCTGCGTCGGCGCATGCAGGGAGACTTCATCCATCCCGCCGCTGTGCACCACGGCGGCGCGCTGATAGCCGAGGACTTTCAGGGTTTCCGCGACAGGCCGGATCAGCGCCGGGCTGTACACGCCAATCAGGGCAACCGGTGGCCTGGCCGGGTTGATCAGCGGGCCGAGGACATTAAATAATGTACGGGTTTTCAGCTGCTGACGCACCGGTGCGGCGAAACGGAAGCCGTCGTGATAGTGCGGGGCAAACAGAAAACAGACACCGACATCATCCAGTGCGCTGCGGGACACATCCGCCGGGGTATCCAGTGCGATCCCGAACGCGTTCAGTAAATCGGAAGAACCGGTTTTACTTGATACGCTGCGGCTGCCGTGTTTGGCGACTTTGATCCCGCAGGCCGCCGCCACAAAAGCACTGGCCGTAGAGATATTGATACTGTCAGAGGCATCACCGCCGGTACCGACAATATCACTGAAACGGTAATCCGGGCGCGGGAAGGCACGCGCATTGTTCAGACAGGCCTGTGCGGCCCCGGCGATTTCATCCGGCTGCTCCCCGCGCATTTTCATGCTGATCAGCGCTGCTGCCAGCTGGGTTTCGCTCAGTTCTCCCCGGATGATGGCGGAAAATAATTCCCGGCTTTCTGCCAGTGTCAGTGTTTCGCCCCGGTAAAGTTTTTCAAATAATGTTTGCATCTCTCTGTTCCTTAATCTGTTTTTTTATCTGTTTTTCAGGTTGAGTTATGCCTGTGCCCACGCCAGGGTATTGGCCAGCAGGGCTGCACCGTCCGGTGTCAGAACGGATTCGGGATGAAACTGTAAACCGCAGACTTTGTCCTGTTCATGGCGGACGGCCATCACAATATTGTCGCTGGTGGCGCACACTGTCAGTGTTTCCGGGATGATTTCTGCCGCCAGGGAGTGATAGCGTGCCACTTTCATCGGGTTCGGCAGACCGGAAAACATGGATTGCTCATCGTGGTGCAACTGGCTGGCTTTACCGTGAAGCACCGCACCGGCGTGGCTGACTTTGCCGCCGTAGGCCTCCACAATGGCCTGATGCCCCAGACAAATACCGATCACCGGATAACGGCCTCTGACACGGCTCAGCACGTCCGGCTGACATCCGGCATCCGCCGGTTTTCCCGGTCCCGGAGAGAGCACCAGCACCGGATTTTCCATTGTTTCCAGGGCGGCAAGAATGACATCCGCCGGTACACGGTTACGGTAAATCACCACCTGATGCCCCTGAGCACGGAACTGATCGGCCAGGTTATAAGTAAAGGAATCGACATTATCGAGCAGTAAAATATCAGCCATCAGAATGTCTCCTCTGCATGATGGGCGCGGGTGATGGCGCGGATCACCGCGCGGGCTTTGTTGCGGTTTTCATCGGCTTCCGCCTGCGGGTCGGAATCCAGAACCACGCCGCCGCCGGCCTGCACTGTGGCAATACCGTTTTCGACATAGGCAGAGCGGATGACGATACAGGTATCAAACGTGGTATCGCCGCGAAAATAGCCGACTGCGCCGCCGTAGCTGCCGCGGCGGACTTTTTCCGCCTGTGCAATCAGTTCCATTGCGCGGACTTTTGGTGCGCCGGTGAGTGTCCCCATGTTCATGCAGGCCTGATAGGCATGAAAAATATCAAGATCACCACGTAATTCGCCGGTGACACGGGATACCAGATGCATAACAAAGGCATAGCGATCCACTTTGGTCAGTTCCGCCACACTGCGGCTGCCCGGACGGCAGATACGGGCGAGGTCGTTGCGGGCCAGATCCACCAGCATGAAATGCTCAGCCAGCTCTTTCTGGTCAGTGCGCAGATCCAGCTCCAGACGGCTGTCTTTATCGGCATCGACTGAACCGTCTGCTGACAGACCGCGCGGACGGGTGCCGGCAATCGGGTAGATTTCAATCTGATTGGTCAGCGGGTCATATTTCAGGGCACTTTCCGGCGATGCACCGAACAGGGTGAAATCCGCATCCTGCATAAAGAACAGGTACGGGCTCGGATTACGGGTTTTCAGTTCGCGGTAAGCGGCCATCGGAGACGGACACGGTAACTGAAAGCGGCGTGACGGCACGACCTGGAAAATATCACCCTGAACGATGGACTGTTTTAACTGATTAACGATAGTGCAGAAATCCGCATCTGAATGTGACGTTGTCACGTTGATATCAACCGGTGCGACGGTACCTGATGCGGTTACCGGCTGTGCCAGTGCGGTTAATATCTGCTGATGCTGCTCAGTCAGGCGGGCTTGTTCTGTTGCATCCGCTGTAAAAGTCAGGGAGATGAGCTCGCTGGTCTGCTGCTGGTGATCAATGGTCAGCAGCGTTTCTGCCAGATAAAAGCAGTAATCCGGACAGCGGTTGGTGCGCTCAACCGCCGGCAGTGCTTCAAATGCAGCGACCAGGTCATAACTGAACAGTCCGCCGCAAAACAGGGTGTGTCGCTCATCTGCCTGTGACGGCAGATTCATCAGAGTACGCAGCACATCAAAGACAGAGGCGGCACGCAGACGGGTATCTTCATCCGCATAAGCATCCGGGGCCGTGAAGTGCAGTGTCAGCGTGTTCCCGCTGATTGTTCCGGCGGACAGGCGATCCTGTAATACCGGCAGCAGTGCCGCGCCATTGGCGGTCAGGGCTTCTGCGGTCACGGTGTGTCCGGTACAGCGGATACGCAGCGCGCTGTGCAGAACCAGCATGCTTTTTAAATTTGCTCTGGACGCGATTTCGGCGGATTCTAATAACAGCGTTGCAGGGCGCTGTGCACAAAGTGCAGTAAATACCGCCGCCGGGTCGGGCTGATAAGCCGGATAATCTGTCCGGATATGTTGTCTGAAAATCGTGCTGACCATAATAATTACCTTGCTAAGTGAATTTTTGCCATAAAAAAACCCGCCACGGGGGCGGGTTTTGTGCTTTGGTACAGCCGGTTAACTGACATGCACGCACAACCATTCCGCCCGACGGGAAAGATTGCGCCACCAACGATTGTTCAGTTTGTGCATGTTCATGGGATGTCCTCAGTATAAACAGTGATTACAGATAACTCGTTCTGTGTACTAGTTAACTAGATCGTGATTGGTGTGTCAAGGCTTTTTGTGGAATACTGTGCTGCCCGCAAAAAGGCGGGTGATGAAATGTCATGAGATTACCTCAGACAAAACGTTGTCAGAACAGAAGGGAGACGCGATGGAGCCGGAAAATACAGGTCTCGACCTGTCGTGCTATGATTTACACAGCCATACCACTGCGTCAGACGGCATGCTGACACCGGAGCAGTTACTGGACAGAGCCGCTGAGATGGGCGTGACCGTGCTGGCAATTACCGATCACGACACCACGGATGCACTTCCGGCGGCGCATCATTATCAGCAGGCAAATAATTTGCCGCTAAAAGTGATTAATGGTGTTGAAATATCAACACTTTGGGAACATCATGAGATCCATATTGTCGGACTGAATATTGATATTACCCATCCGGCAATGACAGAATTACTGGCGCAGCAGTCAGCGCGGCGCCGGGCACGCGGCATGCTTATCAGTGAACGGCTGGCAAAGGCCGGGATTGAAGGCACCTGGGAAGAGGCGAATGCGCTGGCTCAGGGCGGAGAAGTCACCCGCGGACATTTCGCCCGGGTATTGATTGCCCGCGGCGTGGAACCGACGATTCCGAAGGTGTTCAAACGTTATCTTGCCCGCAACAAAACCGGCTATGTGCCGCCGCAGTGGTGTGATATTCCTGACGCGGTGAAAGCGGTTCATGCCGCAGGCGGGCAGGCGGTGCTGGCACATCCCGGGCGTTATGGTTTATCTGCAAAGTGGCTTAAACGTCTGTGCGATTTCTTTAAACAGACCGGGGGCGATGCCATGGAAGTGGCGCAGTGTCAGCAGGCCCCGGATGAGCGCCGGACACTGGCGCAGTATGCCGTAACATACGAATTAAAAGCCTCCCAGGGCTCCGATTTTCATCAGCCGTGTTCGTGGATAGAACTGGGCCGTAAATTGTGGTTGCCGGGTGATGTGATACCAATCTGGCAGGATTGGTCATTGAAGGATTAACAGAGGAAACAACATGGGCCAGATGTTTTATATCCATCCGGATAACCCGCAGGCACGCCTGATTAGCCAGAGCGTGGATATTTTTAATAAAGGCGGTGTGGTGATTTACCCGACCGACTCCGGTTATGCCATCGGCTGCCGCCTGGAAGATAAAGATGCGTTACAACGGATCTGCCGCCTGCGTCAGATAGACAGTAACCATAACTTTACCCTGATGTGCCGTGATTTATCGGATATCTCCACGTATGCGCATGTGGATAATACTGTATTCCGTTTAATCAAAAATAATACGCCGGGCAATTACACCTTTATTCTGCGGGCGACAAAAGAAGTACCGCGCCGTCTGATGAGTGAAAAACGTAAAACCATCGGTCTGCGTATTCCGTCGAATCCGATTGCGATGGATTTACTTGCCGCAATGGGACAGCCGCTGATGTCGGCCAGTCTGATTCTGCCGGGTAATGATTTTGCGGAATCTGACCCGGAAGAAATTAATGATACCCTGGGCAAACAGGTTGACCTGGTGATCCACGGTGGTTATATCGGTCAGCAGCCGACCACAGTAATCGATCTGACTGACGACGTACCGGTGGTGGTGCGTGAAGGAACCGGAGATGTCACGCCGTTCCGGTGATTACGGTGAGCGTCAGATGTGTAAAATGCGTTAGCGCCGTGCATTAACCTGTGTATAATGCTGCGGTTGATTTTTATGACGCCTGTGAAGGCGACAGCAGAGGGTGCTCAATGAGCCAGAAAACAGAAAAGTTACAAAAGGTGTTAGCGCATGCAGGGCATGGCTCACGCCGCGAAATTGAAAGTTACATCGAAGCGGGCCGTATCTCCATTGACGGTAAAACCGCCACACTGGGTGACCGTATCGATGTTAATACCAACGCCAAAATCCGCCTTGACGGCCGGGTTTTAGGTATCAAAGATGCACAGAAAAACCCGTGCCGGGTGCTGGCTTATTATAAGCCGGAAGGGGAATTATGTACCCGCCACGATCCGGACGGCCGTCCGACGGTTTTCGATCGTCTGCCGCGCATTCAGGGAGCCCGCTGGATTGCGGTCGGCCGCCTGGATGTGAATACCAGTGGTCTGCTGCTGTTCACGACTGACGGGGAACTGGCAAACCGCCTGATGCACCCGAGCCGTGAAGTGGAGCGTGAATACGCGGTCCGCGTTTTCGGTGAAGTTGATGATGCCAAACGCAACCAGCTGCTCAAGGGTGTTCAGCTGGAAGATGGCCCGGCCTCGTTCCGTTCACTGAAATTCAAGGGTGGGGAAGGTATCAACCAGTGGTTTAACGTCTCGCTGACAGAGGGGCGTAACCGCGAAGTCCGCCGGATGTGGGAAGCGGTCGGTGTGCAGGTCAGCCGCCTGATCCGTGTCCGTTATGGTGATATCGATCTGCCTAAAGCGCTGCCCCGCGGCGGCTGGGTGGAACTGAACCTGGAAAAAACCAACTATCTGCGGGAACTGGTGGGTCTGTCACCGGAAACCACCACGAAGGTTTCAGTGGAAAGTGATAAACGCCGGATCAAAGCGAATCAGATTCGCCGTGCGGTAAAACGTCACTCACAAATAGGCACCACCGCATCAAAACGTATTTCCGGACGTCCGGCATCAAGCCGCCAGGGCACCGGAAATACACAGAAACGCCGTACCGGTAAATAATAATCCGGTGATATAAAACCGGTATTTCTGTTATTTCAGTCTGAATCCGCGTTTATAAACGTCCTGTGTTCAAAACACAGGACGTTTTTTTACAGGGATCATGCAAATACCTGCCGGGTGAGTTAAAATAATCAAAACACTATTTTCCGCCGGTGAATAACCGGAAAACAGCGGTTTCTCTGCGAGGAGATGATTATTGCGATAACCCGATGCGGTCTGTTAACGCTCATCTTTCTGCTTTCCGGATGCGGTGACGGAACACAGCGTGATACGCCAGAGCTGAGCCGGTATTACTACAGTAATATTACCGGGGATGACCTGTTTTTTACGGTAAACGGAAAAAGTTATCATCTTGCACACGATTCGGAGGGAATTACGTATCTGCCCTCCGGTCTGAATAAGCTGGAGACCCCGCAGGGACAGCAGATTTCCTTTCTGGCGTATCCCGGGAACAGCGGCGGAATCCTGAATCCGTCCCGTGCCCGTTATTATTCTTACACCATCCATGACGGTGATACATTGTATTCGCCGCAGTTTAACTCTCTTATTAAGACGTTTAAATTTGACGGCCATTATTATCAGGGGCCATTGCAGACCAGCAATGCAGAAATTATCGATAATAATATGTTTAAATGCCGTTATTTTTCTGATATCCCCGATATTAAGGCCGTTCTGGATAAATTTGTCGCCGGTGAAAAGGGAATGGTAACCGTCTGTATGAATGAGAAAGAGTTTCGCCGCTTTCTGGAATACAACCCGCGCGGTGTCAGTTCATTGCCTGATGACACGGTGATCAGGCCGGAACAGGATGCGGATATCAATAATCATATCCGCCTGCGCGACATTCAGTTTCAGGACCCGGAATTGCGTCAGGCTGCGGCGGAAATAACCGGGATTATGGCGGAGTTTCAGAATCAGACGGATGTGACCAGAAAATATGAAATATACAGCCGTTATCACAGGGTACTGATGCGGATGGCAAACTATTACCGTCAGTTATTACTGCACAGTGATAAAGAGAATAAAACGGATAAAGAAGAGAGCCGGAAATTCAGTGATTTCATACAGGAAACCGGTGAGATATTTGGTGCCGGGGTTTTATTGCTGAAAGCGGATGACGCGTCCCCGGCACACTGACGTTACTGTCTTCTGTTACTCCGCCGGTCCGGCTTTGCGGCCCGGCTGCGCATCATAGCTGATCCCGTTCTTACCTGCGCTGTCGTCACACATCACATATAAATAGGTAGGCATAATATCCGCCGGGGTTTTCAGTTTTTCTGACGCCTCATCCGGGAATGCGCCCGCACGCATGGATGTACGGGTGCCGCCGGGGTTAATGCAGCTGACGCGCAGGCCGGTACCTTCATATTCCTGAGCCAGAACCTGCATCATACCTTCAGTGGCAAATTTGGAGACGGCATACGCACCCCATCCGGCACGGCCTTCGCGGCCGACACTTGATGATGTGAATACCAGCGAGCTTTGCGGGGATTTCAGCAGCAGCGGTAACAGTGCCTGTGTCAGTATAAAGGTGCCATTGACATTCACCTGCATCACATCCTGCCATAACGCGACCGGCTGTTCTGTGAACGGGGCGACCACGCCCAGAATTCCGGCATTGTGCAGCACACCGTCCAGACGCGGAATTTCCTGCGCCAGCATCGCCGCAAACTCACGGCCCTGCGCTTCTGTCAGCGTCAGCAAATCCTGATGAAAGATGCGGGATGTTGTTTTATAACGCTGTGCAATTTCATCGCGGACAGCCTGTAATTTGGATTCTGTCCGGCCGGTCAGAATCAGTTCCGCACCGTAGCGGGCATAGGTCAGGGCGGCTTCACGGCCGATTCCGTCACCGGCACCGGTTATCAGTATGATTTTATTTTTCAGTGCATCAGGGGAGGACGGGGAAAAGCGGGATACATCATTATTATGCATGGTGATAACTCCGGAAAAACGAATGGACGGATATCACATCTCTGAGAGGGTGTGAATCCGTTTTCATCATACCGTCCTCAGGGCGTGATTGCCATCAAGGGTTACAAAACTAGTTGAGCATTTATCAAATTTTTTAGTTAAAATAGCCCCATTCAATTTAACAGCATTAAGGTGTGCCGGTGGAGTTTCTCTCACAATACGGTTTGTTTCTTGCGGAAACCGTAACTATTGTTCTGGCAATCATTGCCATTGTCGTGTTTTTTGTCATGCTCAGTATCCGTAAAGGGCAGTCTTTAGGTAAATTACGTCTGACTGATCTGGGTGAAAATTACCGTGACAGACAGCGTGAAATGCAACATGCGCGCATGAGCGAAGCAGAGCAGAAAGTCTGGAATAAAGCGTTTAAAAAACAACAGAAAAACGAAGATAAAAAAGACAAAAATAACGCCAAAAACGGGCAGACCCGCCTGCGCAAATCCTGCATCTATGTGGTCGATTTTAAAGGCAGCCTGGATGCTCACGAAGTGGAATCGCTGCGCGAGGAAATCACGATTATTCTGTCTGTGGCCGAACCGGGCCTGGATGAAGTCCTGGTGCGTCTGGAAAGTCCGGGCGGACTGGTACATGCCTATGGTCTGGCAGCAGCTCAGCTGACCCGTCTGCGCGAGAAAAATATCCGTATCACCATCGCGGTGGATAAAGTTGCAGCCAGCGGTGGTTATATGATGGCGTGTGTGGCGGATAAAATTGTGGCGGCACCGTTTGCCATCCTGGGATCGATTGGTGTGGTGGCTCAGGTGCCTAACATCCATCGTCTGCTGAAGAAAAATGATATTGATGTGGAAATGCATACTGCTGGTCAATATAAGCGCACGCTGACATTCATCGGACAAAATACCGATGAAGGCCGTGAGAAATTCCGCCAGGAGCTGGATGAAACGCACGTTTTGTTCAAAAACTTTGTCTCTCAGAACCGTCCGTCCCTGGATATTGAAAAAGTGGCGACCGGTGAGCACTGGTACGGTACTCAGGCGAAAGAGCTGGGACTGGTTGATGAACTGGCAGTGAGTGATGATTTAATTGTTGCGGCAATTCCGGATCACGAAGTTATTCAGGTACGTTATTTCCGCCGTAAGCGTCTTATCGATAAAATCACCCAGAGTGTGATGATGAGCGCGGACCGTCTTATTCTCCGCTGGTGGCAGCGCGGGAACGGACCGGTCGGAAAATAACCGGCGCAGTATAAATAACGGCAGCGAAAGCTGCCGTTATTCTTTGCAGATTATTATTCTGCCGGTGATTATTCCGGCGGCCTCCGGTTAATCTGCCAAATGATATTGTTCTGACAGAACGTGAGCGAGATGTTTAAACATATTAAAGACGGCCGCACTTTTGAGTGTCGGCAGGCCCTGGTCGTCTAAAAAGTATTCACCTTTAAAAACCAATACGCCGGATTTCTGTTCAACATCATCAGCCTGCATGCCTTCCAGAAAATCCTCATGTTCCTGTATGATTTTATTGGCTTTTTCTAACAGCTCTGGCTTACTGATGGCGATGGTTTCTTTTTGCATTCTGTGAACTCCTTTGAAAAATAATTTGTTGCGCATCACTATTTATCAGGTAGAGTGTGAACTTTTCAAGAGCCCCGCAAACTGGCGGGAAGACTATTTGCGTAATACACTCCGGTGACGGCGATATTAAAAATACATCATTTCCTGACAGATGTTTTGAGTTGAAACAAAGCATTAGTATAAAAAGAGTTGATCTATTACGAAAGTGCCTCAATATAAAAGGCAGTGTATTTGACGCAAAAATTGGCGTTTTTATAATCGCCCCGAAAATTTAGGTAATGATAATTATGGGTAAAGCTCTTGTCATCGTGGAGTCCCCGGCAAAAGCCAAAACGATTAACAAGTATCTCGGCAAAGACTACGTGGTGAAATCCAGCGTCGGTCATATCCGGGATCTGCCGACGAGTGGTTCAGCGAGCCGTAAACCCGCTGCTGCAGGCGATAAAACGAAAAAAGTTAAAAAAGACGAACGCACAGCGCTGGTCAGCCGGATGGGTGTTGACCCGTACCACGGCTGGGAAGCGAATTATCAGATTCTGCCGGGTAAAGAGAAGGTTGTTTCTGAGTTACAGCACCTGGCCGCCGATGCATCACACATCTATCTCGCAACGGACCTTGACCGCGAAGGGGAAGCCATTGCGTGGCACCTGCGGGAAGTGATAGGTGGTGACTACAGTCGTTTCAGCCGGGTTGTCTTTAACGAAATCACCAAAAATGCGATAAGCCAGGCGTTTGAGCAGCCGGGCGAACTGAATATTGATCGGGTGAATGCCCAGCAGGCGCGCCGCTTTATGGATCGCGTTGTGGGTTATATGGTTTCTCCGCTGCTGTGGAAGAAAATTGCCCGTGGTTTATCTGCCGGTCGTGTGCAGTCCGTCGCAGTGCGTCTGATTGTTGAGCGTGAGCGCGAAATCAAAGCGTTTGTGCCGGAAGAATACTGGCAGATCCACGCACTGCTGTCTGATAAAAACGATCAGCTGCGCATGGAAGTCGCGCAGGAAAACGGAAAAACCTTTAAAGCAGTCAATGAGAAACAGGCACTGGCGGCTGTCAGCAAGTTACAGGCTGCCACCTTCAAAATTATTGACCGTGAAGACCGTCCGACGTCCAGCAAGCCGGGGGCACCGTTTATTACCTCCACACTTCAGCAGGCCGCGAGTACCCGCCTGAGCTTTGGTGTGAAAAAAACCATGATGATGGCACAGCGTCTGTATGAAGCCGGTCACATCACTTATATGCGTACCGATTCCACCAACCTGAGCCAGGATGCCATTACGATGGCGCGTGACTATATCACTGAGAATTTCGGTGATAAATATCTGCCTGCCTCACCGAATCTGTACAGCAACAAAGAGAACTCCCAGGAAGCGCACGAAGCTATCCGTCCGTCTGATATCGCAGTAACGGAAGAGATGCTTAAGGATATGGAGCCGGATGCACGCCGCCTGTATCAGCTTATCTGGCGTCAGTTCGTCGCGTGTCAGATGACACCGGCTAAATACGATTCCACCACACTGACCGCGGAAGCGGGCGATTTCACACTGAAAGCCAAAGGACGCACGCTGCGTTTCGACGGCTGGACCAAAGTGATGCCTGCGCTGCGTAAGAATGATGAAGATAATACCCTGCCTGCGATTGCACCGGGGACAATCATGACGCGTGAAGCGATCGATCCGGTGCAGCACTTCACCAAGCCGCCGGCCCGTTTCAGTGAAGCGTCGCTGGTTAAAGAGCTGGAAAAACGCGGTATCGGACGTCCGTCCACCTATGCGTCAATTATTTCCACCATTCAGGATCGCGGTTATGTGAAAGTGGAAAACCGCCGTTTCTATGCCGAGAAAATGGGTGAGATTGTCACCGATCGTCTCGAAGAAACCTTTGCGGAACTGATGAACTACGATTTTACCGCGCGGATGGAAAATCAGCTCGACCATATCGCCAACAATGAAGCGAAATGGAAATCCGTCCTGGATGAATTCTTTGCCGATTTCAGCAAACAGCTGGATAACGCGGGCAAAGATCCGGAAGAAGGCGGCATGCGGACGAACCCGATGATCATCACCTCGATCATTTGTCCGACCTGTTCCCGTCCGATGGGGATACGTACTGCTTCCACCGGGGTATTCCTTGGTTGTTCCGGTTATGCACTGCCGCCGAAAGAGCGCTGCAAGCAGACTATCAACCTGATCCCGGAACATGAAATCCTCAATATCCTTGAAGGGGATGATGCGGAAACCAATGCACTGCGTGCCCGCCGCCGCTGCCCGAAATGCGGCACCGCGATGGACAGCTACCTGATCGACACCAGCCGTAAACTGCATGTCTGCGGTAATAACCCGGAATGTGAAGGGTACGAAGTCGAAGAGGGTGAATTCCGCATTAAAGGGTATGACGGCCCGGTTGTTGAGTGTGAAAAATGCGGTTCTGAAATGCACCTGAAAATGGGGCGTTTCGGTAAATACATGGGTTGTACCAACGACGAATGTAAAAATACCCGCAAAATTCTGCGTAACGGCGAAGTGGCTCCGCCGAAAGAAGATCCGGTCCCGTTACCGGAACTGCCGTGCGAGAAGTCAGATGCATACTTTGTATTGCGTGATGGTGCAGCCGGTATCTTCCTGGCGGCACATAACTTCCCGAAATCACGGGAAACCCGTGCACCTCAGGTGGCAGAACTGGTTCGCTTTAAAGATCGCCTGTCTGAGAAAATGCGTTACCTGGCTGATGCGCCGGTCGCTGATCCGGACGGCAATCCGACAACGGTCCGCTGGAGCCGTAAAACCAAACAGCAGTATGTGGCATCCGATAAAGACGGCAAAGCGACCGGCTGGTCTGCATTCTATATCGACGGCAAATGGGTTGAGAAAGCCAAATAATCTGTCGTTATAACGTTCTGCTGTCACAATAATAAAAACCGGTCAGGAATTTTCCTGACCGGTTTTTTTATGCCGGAAACAGTGATCTGACGGTGTATTGTACGGCAGACAGTGATTAATAGCTTTTTGTTATAAGCATTGATGAAAACGGCCTAAGAAGAGGGGGCCGCGATTTTCCGTACTTTTCCGCGCGAAGCGCTGTATAAGGGTATTAGCCTGTTATATTTTGACTGGTGTCAGTGCAGTTTTTGTTATATCGTCGAAGAATAGAATAACGTTATAACAATTTGCTCACTTATTCTTTTTAGTAATAATAAAGATGAAAAAGAAGTAAGCAATGTCAAACCTGCACGGAAAGGAATAAGCGGATGAAATTACAGCAGCTGCGCTATATTGTGGAAGTGGTTAATCACAATCTGAATGTCTCCTCGACTGCTGAGGGGCTGTACACATCACAACCCGGTATCAGTAAGCAGATACGGATGCTGGAAGATGAGCTGGGTATGCAGATTTTTGCCCGCAGCGGTAAACATCTGACGCATGTGACACCTGCCGGGGAGTCGGTTATCCGTATCTCCCGCGAGGTGCTGGCAAAAATTGATGCCATCAAAGCGGTTGCCAGCGAACACACTTATCCGGAGCAGGGAACGCTGAGTATCGCCACGACGCATACCCAGGCGCGTTATGCACTGCCGCCGGTGATTAAAGGCTTTATCGAGCGTTACCCGCACGTTTCTCTGCATATGCATCAGGGGACACCGACACAGATCGCAGAGGATGTCTGCAAGGGCAACAGTGATTTTGCTATCGCGACAGAAGCGCTGCATCTGTATAACGATTTGATTATGCTGCCGTGCTACCGGTGGAACCGGGCCGTGGTGGTCCGCCGTGATCACCCGCTGGCGCAGCGGCGTGATCTGACCATCGCTGATATCGCGGAATATGAAATTGTCACCTATACCCACGGTTTCACCGGGCGTTCAGAACTGGACAACACCTTTGAAAAACAGGGACTGAAGCCGAAAGTGGTCTTTACCGCCACGGATGCGGATGTGATTAAAACCTATGTCCGCCTCGGGCTCGGGATCGGGATTATTGCCAGTATGGCGGTTGACCCGGAGACCGATAAAGACCTCGTCAGTATCGATATGCGGGATAAATTCAGTTACAGCACCACAAAAATCGGTTTCCGGCGCGGCAGTTTCCTGAGAACGTATATGTATGATTTTATGTGGCGTTTCGCACCGCATCTGACGCGGGATGTGGTGGATAAAGCGATTGCGCTGCGTAATAATGAAGACATCGAAGCTATGTTTAAAGACATTTCGCTGCCGATCGTCTGAATACACATTATCAGGGGAACCGATGACAAAATTATCCGTACTGACGGGTGTTGTTCTGCTTGCCGCCGGGCTGTTTCCGGCGGCAGTCTCTGCATCCGCAACACCGGCCGCACCCGTCTGCAAAGAAACGGTGCGTGACCCGGAAAGCTATGATTCAACAGATGAATGTTACTACAAAAACAGTAATCTGGTGCAGACTTACGGGATCTACCGCAGCACAACCGGAGAACCGAAAAACCTGACAGAAAAACTGACTCCGGGCACAGATCGCGCTTTCACAGATTATGGTGATACGGTCAGTCTGGAATATAAATGGCAGGGTAACAATCACCTGACGGTGACTCAGTTATTTAACGGTGGCCTGGATACGATCATATTTGAGGATGACGGGCAGGGAACCCGGGTCATCACGGCGTACAGCCCGGATTAATTATCCTGCAAAATTGTTAGTTTTAGTTACATTGAATTAACAATTTGTGTGGCTGACCCCGCAAAGAATACGGGAATATGGTATCTTTATAATGAAAATAATAAGGAAGATACCTGTTTAACCCGTACACTCTGTGTGGAGGCGTTATGTCGTTAACCTTAAAGCAACAGTGTGAAACCCTGCTGACGGCGGGCGGAAAGCACTACCATATCTATGATCTCTCCCGCCTGGCAGAACAGCTCGGCAATATCAGTAAACTCCCCAAATCCCTGAAAGTTCTGGCTGAAAACCTGTTGCGTAATCTTGATGGTGACAGCGTACAGGTGCGTGATTTACAGGCACTGATTGACTGGCAGAAAACCGGCACGGCTGACCATGAAATCGCTTTCCGGCCTGCCCGTGTCCTGATGCAGGATTTTACCGGTGTTCCGGCCGTAGTCGATCTGGCGGCGATGCGCCAGGCTATCCGTGTGCTGGGCGGCAAGGAAAGCAAGGTTAATCCTCTGTCACCGGTCGACCTGGTTATTGACCACTCAGTGATGGTGGATGAGTATGCCAGTGAGCAGGCATTTGCCGATAACGTGGCGATTGAAATGTCACGTAATAACGAACGCTACCGCTTCCTGCGCTGGGGACAGCAGGCATTTGACCGTTTTCGTGTGGTGCCGCCGGGTACCGGGATCTGCCATCAGGTTAACCTCGAGTACCTCGGGAAATCAGTCTGGTATGAAACCCGTGACGGTAAAACCTATGCCTATCCGGATACCCTGGTCGGGACAGATTCCCACACCACGATGATTAACGGCCTCGGGGTACTGGGCTGGGGTGTGGGCGGTATTGAGGCGGAAGCGGCTATGCTCGGACAGCCGGTGTCGATGCTGATCCCGGATGTGGCCGGCTTTAAACTTACCGGCCGTTTGCGTGAGGGGATCACGGCTACCGACCTGGTACTGACAGTGACACAAATGCTGCGCAAACACGGTGTGGTGGGCAAATTTGTTGAGTTCTGGGGGGACGGTCTGGCGCAGTTACCGCTGGCTGACCGTGCCACCATCGCTAATATGTCACCGGAGTATGGCGCGACCTGCGGTTTCTTCCCGGTGGATGATGTCACACTCGGCTACATGCGTCTGACCGGCCGCAGTGATGAAGAAATCGCGCTGGTGGAAGCTTACTGTAAAACACAGGGCTTGTGGCGTCACGAGGGCGATGAGCCGCGCTTTACCTCCGGGCTGGCGCTGGATCTGGCGGAGGTGCAGACCAGCCTCGCCGGACCGAAACGTCCGCAGGACAGAGTCGTGCTGGCGCAGGTGCCGGGCGCGTTTCAGGCTGCGGTTGATCTGGAACTGAATAAAAAATCACCGGCGGCGAAGGTTCCGGTTTCTCTGCACGGTGACGATTTTACCCTTGAAGACGGCGCGGTGGTGATCGCCGCTATCACGTCCTGTACCAACACGTCGAACCCGGGTGTACTGATGACCGCCGGTTTACTGGCAAAAAATGCGGCTGAAAAAGGGCTGACCCGTAAACCGTGGGTGAAAACGTCCCTTGCGCCGGGTTCGAAAGTGGTAACCGATTATCTGAATGCTGCCGGATTCACGCCATATCTGGATCAGCTGGGATTTAATCTTGTCGGTTATGGTTGTACTACCTGTATCGGTAACTCCGGGCCGCTGGATGCGGAAATTGAGACTGCCATCAAAGGTCATGACCTGACGGTCGGTGCGGTGTTATCCGGTAACCGCAACTTTGAGGGGCGTATCCATCCGCTGGTGAAAACCAACTGGCTGGCGTCTCCGCCGCTGGTGGTGGCTTATGCACTGGCCGGTAATCTGCACTGTAATCTCGAAACCGATCCGCTGGGTTATGATAAACAGGGCAAGCCGGTGCTGTTAAAAGATATCTGGCCGGATAATGCCGCGATTGCTGCTGCGGTGGAAAAAGTGAAAACGGAGATGTTCCGCAAAGAATACTCGGCAGTGTTTGACGGGGATGAGCAATGGCAGTCACTGCCGGTGGAAAATACCCCGACTTACCAGTGGCAGCCGGATTCCGCCTATATCCGCCATCCGCCGTATTTTGAGGGCATGCCGGTTGCACCGGCACCGGTGAACGATGTGAAACAGGCGCGTATCCTGGCGATCCTCGGTGACTCTGTGACCACTGACCATATCTCTCCGGCGGGGAATATCAAAGCAGACAGCCCGGCGGGACGTTATTTACAGGCACTCGGTGTGAAACCGGCCGATTTTAACTCCTACGGCTCACGACGTGGTAACCATGAAGTAATGGTGCGCGGGACATTTGCCAATATCCGCATCCGCAATGAAATGGTGCCGGGCACGGAGGGCGGATTTACCCGTCATATACCGACCGGGGAAACACTGGCTATTTTTGATGCCGCAATGCGTTATCAGGCGTCAGGAACGCCGCTGGTGGTGATTGCCGGTAAAGAGTACGGTTCCGGCTCCAGCCGTGACTGGGCGGCGAAAGGAACCAATCTGCTGGGTGTGAGAGTGGTGCTGACGGAATCCTATGAACGCATTCACCGCTCCAACCTGATCGGTATGGGGATTCTGCCGCTGGAGTTTCCGGCAGGAACGGATCGCCGCACACTGGGGCTGACCGGAGATGAACTGATTGATGTCAGCGGCCTGGACAGCGTCACACCGAAACAGATTGTGCCGGTGAAAATCACGTATGCAGACGGGCGGGTGACTGAACTCAACGCGCTGTGCCGTATCGATACACAGACTGAGCTGGAATATTACCGCCACGGCGGCATCCTCTGTTATGTGATCCGCCAGATGCTGGCGTAACGTTAGTCAGGCGGATAAAAAAACAAAGCGCGGTATTTTTGCCGCGCTTTTCTGTTTTTACTTTTTGCAGGTGAATCAGTGATTACAGCCCGGAGACTGGCACAGCATATGTCCCATTTTCTCCGCTTTGGTATCCAGATAATGGGCATTAGCCGGATTACGGCCGACAATCAGCGGCACACGTTCAGTAATGTTGATACCGGCCTGAGTCAGAATCTCGACTTTTTCCGGGTTATTGGTCAGCAGGCGGATGGCGTGCACATCCAGTAATTTGTACATATCAGCACACAGCGTGAAATCACGTTCATCCGGTGCAAATCCCAGCTTCTGGTTTGCTTCAACGGTATCCAGCCCGGTATCCTGTAACGCATAGGCACGGATTTTATTCAGCAGACCAATATTACGGCCTTCCTGACGGTGATACAGCAACACACCACGGCCTTCTTCTGAGATCTGCTTTAACGCGGCTTCCAGCTGGAAACCACAGTCACAGCGCAGGCTGAACAGAGCATCACCGGTTAAACATTCCGAATGGACACGGGATAACACCGGCTCATCACCGCTGATATCACCGAACACCAGCGCCACGTGATCGTGACCGGTGGCGATTTCTTCAAATCCGACCATTAAAAACTCCCCGAACGGGGTAGGTAATTTTGCCTGTGCGACACGTTTTAACTGCAACTCTTTATTCATGATTTATTAACTCATTGATATAAATATCTTTATTTAAACGCACATAATCGTATTGGCGATGTTATTATCTGCGTTGCCCGGGAAGTGAAACTGACATTTCTTTTCCGGGTCAAATAACTGAACATGACCATAGTAGTACATCAGTTTGACAAAATAATATTTATTTTTAACGGAATGATTTAACCCGGATGAAAAACCTGACAAAACCCTTTATCGCCGCTGTTATATTACTGATGCTGGTACCGCTGGTGACACTGCTGACCGGCTGGCGCTGGCAGCCATCGGGTGACGATGACCTGCTGCGCGGTCTGCGGTATCTGACTGACACGGCGGCGTATCCGCTGGGAATCATCGTATCACTCATCTTTTGTTTTCTGTTTGTCCGTTTGTATCGCGGCAGCAAAAAACAGGCACTGCGTGCAGCCGCCGCCATTCTGGTGGTTGTGGCCGCCGGGCAGGGCGTGAAAGTGGCGATGAAAAACACGCTTCAGGAGCCGCGGCCTTATGTGGTCTGGCTGGCACAACAGGGTATTGCATCAGAGAAAGTGTTTTATGACCTTTCCCGGCCGGAGCGGGCGCAGTTGCTGAAAAATACTCTTAAAAATCATTACCGCGTACCGGGCTGGCTGCTGAAACACTGGAAAAGTGAAACCGGTTATGCTTTTCCGTCCGGTCATGCATTGTTTGCAAGTGCCTGGGCGCTGATACTCTTTGTATTTTTCAGTGTTCAGGGACGCCGCGGGCTGGCCGGCGTGATCCTGCTGTGGGGCATTCTGGCAGAGTACAGCCGGCTGGCGCTGGGGATGCACTGGCCGTCCGATATCATTATGTCGGTGATTATTAATGCAATACTGGCAGGGCTGTTTTTCCTCTGGCTCAGTAAACAGGATCAAAATGGCATGCAGCCGCCTCCACTGGCCTGAAATCATGTTATTATGGGCGGTGTGGAACCGGTTGCCGGTAATCTGTGCGGATACCGGCAGAAAAGCGAAAAAAACTCGGGAACACAACAAATTACTTTTATTCTCCCCGGGGTAAATGGTAACTTAAGGGGTTAGTGCGTCTGCAAGGAGCAGGCGTGAAATGCAAGCCTGATAATAGGAACGCCGGTGAAATATTTTCTGATTTTTATCCTTGTACTGGTGGTTTTCATCATTTCGGTGACACTGGGCGCAAATAACGATCAGGTAGTCACATTTAATTATCTGATTGCGCAGGGACAGTATTCTGTATCCACCTTGCTGGCCGTGCTGTTTGGTATCGGTTTCGTGCTGGGCTGGATTGTCTGCGGTCTGTTTTATTTACGTCTGCGGTTATCGCTGGCACGTGCCCGGCACCGGATCAAGCGTCTGGAAGCTGACCAGACGGTGCAGTCTTCCGGTTCGGTTGCGCTGCGGGACACCACTAAGGAATAAGCATTATGCTTGAGCTGTTGTTTCTTCTGTTGCCCATTGCTGCCGCATATGGCTGGTATATGGGGCGGCGCAGCGCGCAGCAGAATCAACAACAACATGCGGATCGCCTGTCACGTGACTATGTGGCAGGCGTAAACTTTTTGCTGTCCGATCAGCAGGATAAAGCAGTTGATCTGTTCCTCGACATGCTGAAAGAGGACAGTTCCGCATTTGAAGCACATCTGACGCTCGGCAATCTGTTCCGCTCGCGCGGTGAAGTGGAACGCGCCATCCGCATCCATCAGTCACTGATGGAAAGCGCCTCTCTCTCTTATGACCAGCGTCTCCTCGCCACGCAGCAGCTGGGTCGCGATTATGTGGCCGCCGGGGTGTATGACCGGGCGGAAGCTCTGTTTTTACAGCTGATTGATGAGGCGGATTTCCGGCAAAGCGCACTTCAGTCGCTGTTATCCATTTATCAGTCCACCAGTGACTGGAGCAAAGCCATCGATATCGGCGAAAAGCTGCTGAAACAGGGAGATACCGGTCAGCGGGAAAATATCGCTAACTTCTACTGTGAACTGGCGTTGCAGGCACTGGGCAGTGATAACACTGACGGGGCATTCGCATATCTGGCCAAAGCGGCCGGGGCGGATAAAAACTGCGCCCGGGTGTCGATTATGCAGGGGCGTATTCATATTGAACGGGCGGAATACAGCAAAGCCGTTACCGTGCTTAAGCGGGTGTTTGAGCAGGACAAAGAAATGGTCAGTGAAACGCTGCCGATGCTGGAAACCTGTTACACCCATCTTGATCAGCCGGCGGAATGGGCGGAATATCTGCTGCTCTGCTCGGATGAAAATATCGGTGCGATTGCCGAACTCTATCTTGCGGATATTATTGAACAGCAGGAAGGGCCGGAAATGGCGATCACCTATGTTAACCGCCAGTTACAGCGCCATCCGACCATGCGCCTGTTCTGCCGTCTGATGGAATATTATCTGTCAGAAGCGGAGGAAGGCCGTGCCAAAGACAGTCTGGCTCTGCTGCGGAACATGGTCGGCGAGCAAATCCGGACCAAACCGGATTACCGCTGCGGTAAATGCGGATTTACATCGCATGCCCTGTACTGGCATTGTCCGTCCTGCCGGTCATGGGATACTATCAAGCCTATCAGAGGGCTGGACGGTCAGTGACAACGTCACGTTTATCCGTAATTTATTTACCCGTTTTTATTTACCCGTATAAATTCACCAACCACAGGTAATCAATTCATGACATCTCTTTCTTCGCATACAGGCCGTGCAGATATCGCATCGCCTGTTATTGTTGCGCTCGATTACGACAACCCGGATGATGCGCTGGCCTTTGCAGACCGTATTGATCCGGCACAGTGCCGTCTGAAAGTCGGTAAAGAGCTGTTTACCTTCTGCGGGCCTGAGTGTGTCCGGGCATTGCAGCAGCGCGGATTTGAGGTCTTTCTTGATCTGAAATTCCATGATATCCCGAATACAGCAGCGCATGCGGTACGGGCGGCGGCTGAACTGGGGGTATGGATGGTTAATGTCCATGCGGCAGGCGGCGAGCGGATGATGACAGCAGCAAAAGAGATCCTGCTGCCGTACGGCAACGATGCGCCTTTGCTGATTGCAGTGACGGTACTGACCAGCATGGAGCAGTCCGACCTGGCCGGAACCGGCATTGATGCCACACCGGCAGAGCACGCGCTGCGCCTCGCAAAATTAACACAAAACTGCGGATTGGATGGTGTGGTGTGCTCCGCTCATGAAGCCAAAATGATGAAAGAAACCCTGGGCCGGGAATTTAAGCTGGTCACGCCGGGGATCCGGCCGCAAGGCAGTGATGCCGGTGATCAGCGCCGCATCATGACACCGCGGCAGGCCGTCAGTGCCGGGGTGGATTATATGGTTATCGGACGGCCGATCACCCGCAGTGATGATCCGCAGGCCGCATTGCAGGCAATTAATGCTTCTGTGGGAGTATTATAAGATGGACAATAATTCACGCCTGGTCTATTCCACAGACAGTGGCCGTATTGATGAGCCGGAAGTTAAAGCGGAGCGCCCGAAAGGCGACGGTATTGTCCGTATTCAGCGGCAGACCAGCGGCCGCAAAGGCAAAGGTGTATGTCTGATCACCGGTATTGATCTGGATGATACGGAGCTGAGTAAACTGGCCGCCGATCTGAAAAAACGCTGCGGCTGCGGCGGTTCGCTGAAGGACGGTATCATTGAAATTCAGGGTGATAAACGCGATTTGCTGAAGCAACTGCTGGAAGTTAAAGGCTTTAAAGTCAAACTGGCAGGTGGCTGATTAGTGAGCAGGGCGTCCGTTGCGGACGCCCTGTGTATTTAGTGACTCCGGTACCGGATTAGAGCGGGCGGGCCAGAATACTGCGGGTTTCCATCTTCACTTCCTCAATTTTCACCGGAATGATGTCATTGAGGCGGTAACGGGCTTCACCTTTGATCAGCACTGAGCCGGTTTCCTGGCTGCACTGGAGTTCATCTTTGACCGGATGGATAAAGGTACCCGGGATAAAGGCGACTGCGCCGTTATCTGTCAGGCGGACACGGACACCGCCGCGGGTGATATCAATGATCTCCGCCGGGAACGCGGTATCTGTACCGGCATACGGTTGCAGGTAGCGGGCATATAACCAGTCACCGACATCACGCTCTGCCATACGGTTGGCGCGGCGGCGTTCTGCCAGATGTTCGGCCAGATCCTCAGCCGGTTTCTCCGCAGACTGACCGGCGATAATGGCTTTCAGCAGGCGGTGGTTAACAATATCACTGTATTTGCGGATAGGGGATGTCCAGGTGGCATAACCATTCAGTCCCAGGCCGAAGTGCGGGCCTTTCTCCATGCGGACTTCTGCAAAGGTCTGGAAGCGGCGGATACGGCTGTCGAGGAATTGCGTCGGCTGGTTATCAAGCTCCCGGCGCAGACGGCAGAAACCATCCAGTGTCAGCAGTTCTTCTTCATTGAAATGAATGCCGTTTTCAGCGAGCAGGGCAACAGCCTGGCTGATTGTCAGCGGATCAAGCCCGGTGTGTACGTTATAGACACCAAAACCAAGTTTCTTATCCAGCACCTCTGCGGCGCAGATATTGGCGGTGATCATCGCCTCTTCCACAATGCGGTTGGCACTGCGGCGCTGTTCAGCCACGATATCCGTCACCACACCGTTTTCATCAAGAATAAAGCGGTAATCAGGGCGATCTTTAAAGACCAGTGCATGGGTTTCACGCCAGTGATGGCGGCGCTGATACATATCCTGCAACAGGGAAATCTGACGGCGGATAGTCTCATCAGGGGTTACCCGGTCAGCCACACCTTCCAGCAGATCAGAGATATCGTCATAAGCCAGCTTGGCTTTGGATTCAACCCAGGCAGCAAAGAACACGGCATCATCTGCCAGAGAACCATCTTCATTTATGGAGACCTGACACACCAGTGCCGGACGGCGCACATGCGGATGCAGCGAACACAGGTCATCAGACAGATTGCGCGGCAGCATCGGGATATTGAAGCCCGGCAGATAGTTGGTGAAGGCGCGTTTACGGGCAATGGCATCCAATTCGCTGCCGGCCGGGATATAGCTGGTCGGGTCGGCAATGGCAATGGTCAGCTGAAGCTGATTGTTATCACTGGTAGTGATATAAAGCGCATCATCCATATCTTCGGTGGATGCACTGTCGATAGTCACAAAATCCAGATGAGTCAGATCAGTACGCGGCAGATTATCATCAGCCATGGCCACGTCAACCGGCTCCGGCTCTTTCAGTGCGTGCTGATGGCGGGTCAGGGTTACCCACCACGGCGCGTAATGGTCATCCGCATCAGTGATAAACCCGGTGATTTCTGCATGGAAGCTGCGATCACCTTTCAGCGGGTGGCGGCGCATTTCCGCAACGGCCCAGTCGCCCTGACGGAATTCATGATCAACCCCTTTTGCCGGACGGCAGGGAATGGAATCTTTTAACAGCGGATGATCGGGAATTATCCAGAGACGGTCATCATTTTCTTTGCGCTGCACGCGGCCGACAAATCTGTCCAGAAACGGGGTGACGAGAGCTTCCGGCTCTGCCACATCTTTATTATTCACGGTGTGAATAGCAGCAGTGATGCGATCGCCGTGCATGACTTTTTTCATCTGCGGCGGCGGAATAAAATAGGATTTTTGTCCGTCAACTTCCAGGAAACCGTAGCCTTTATCGGTACTTTTTACGATCCCTTCGACACGTAATGTTTTATCGTGGAGCTGTTGTTTTAGCTGAGCTAACAGCGGGTTATCTTGAAACATAGGTTCCCGTACTGGTTGGGTGAGCAAATTTATGGTTATTTTTACGCGAATTTACGCTGCCCGCAAGCACAGAGGGCAATTTCTGTTTAAAGTGCAGCAGATTAATCTTCCGGATACACTTTTTCGCTGAATTCACACAGATCTTCAATGATGCATGAACCGCAGCGGGGTTTGCGGGCAATGCAGGTGTAACGCCCGTGCAGTATAAACCAGTGATGGCAGTCGACTTTAAATTCTGCCGGTACAACCCGCAATAATTTTTGTTCCACCTCATCCACGTTCTTGCCGGAGGCAAATTTTGTGCGGTTGCAGACACGAAAAATATGGGTATCAACCGCAATGGTCGGCCAGCCGAATGCGGTATTGAGTACCACATTGGCGGTTTTGCGTCCCACACCCGGCAGGGCTTCCAGCGCTGCTCTGTCTTCCGGAACTTCGCCGTTATGCAGTTCAACCAGCATCCGGCAGGTTTTTATCACATTCTCTGCTTTGGTATTAAATAACCCGATGGTTTTAATGTAGGTCTTCACCCCATCCACACCGAGATCCAGGATGGCCTGCGGCGTATTGGCAACGGCATACAGCGGGCGGGTGGCTTTATTGACGCTGACATCGGTTGCCTGGGCGGATAATAAGACGGAGATCAGTAATTCAAACGGAGAATCAAACAGCAGTTCAGTGGTGGGTTGCGGGTTGTTGTCCCGCAGGCGGGTCAGAATTTCAATACGTTTTTCTTTATTCATAACGACATTGGCTCATTGATGATAAAAGCAAACTCCCGGGAAAGGAGCCTGCTTTATTATACAGTTATTTGACCAAATGGCTTCCGCATCCTTTTTCTGTTTCGTATTGTGCGGCAGCGGGCGCATTTTTGCGCTTTTTCATTTTTTCATCAATAAGATACTTGCCCGCCAGCATTAAGCCAAGTCCGATAAAAGCGCCCGGCGGCAGCATCGCCAGCAGGAACGGGGTATCGAGATGTAACACATCGACACGCAGGACTTTAGCCCAGTCGCCGAGCAGCAGATCCGCACCGTCAAACAGTGTCCCGTTGCCCAGGATCTCACGCATGGCGCCGAGCACAAACAGTGCGGCGGTGGCGCCGAGCCCCATGGCCAGGCCATCAATGGCAGAAGGGTAAACCGCGTTTTTGGCGGCAAAGGCTTCAGCGCGGCCAATGACAATACAGTTGGTCACAATCAGCGGGATAAAGATACCGAGTGACTGATATAAGCCGAAGGCATAAGCGTTGATCAGCAATTGTACCGCCGTTACTACAGAGGCAATCAGCATCACATAGATAGGAATACGGATTTCTGACGGGATCCAGCGGCGCAGTGCGGAGACTGCCACGTTAGTGCAAATCAGCACCAGTGTGGTCGCCAGTCCGAGTCCCAGTGCGTTGGTGACGGTGGAAGAGACCGCCAGCAGCGGACACAATCCCAGCACCTGGACCAGTGCTGAGTTATTTTTCCATAATCCGTCAGCAAATAACCCTTTAATCTGACTCATTATTCAGCTCCGCATTGAGGTAAGGTATTCAGTTGCGGCGGCAGGGTCTGCATATAATCCGCCGTCACGCGGACTGCGTTGACAACCGCCCGCGGGGTAATGGTGGCACCGGTAAACTGATCGATATCACCGCCGTCTTTTTTCACTGCCCAGTGCGGGTCTGTGGCGGATTCAACATGTCTGCCGCTTAGTGTGGTGATCCAGTCTGAAATCCGGGTATCAATTTTATCACCCAGCCCCGGTGTCTCTTTATGTTCCGTTACGCGGGAGCCGAGCACCGTCCGGTTAAAATCAGCCGCAACCAGTAGCTGAATATTCCCGGAATAGCCGTCAGGCGCGGTGGATTCGAGAACAGCGGCAACCGGTGTTCCGTCTTTACGGGCAATATACAGCCGGTGCGGCAGTTCATTGCCCAGTGCAGGGTCGGTGACCAGATAACACTCTGCAATCACATCATTATTATAAACCGATTCCGGCAGGATTTCGGCAAACAGCGCCTTTTGCTGTGCCGCGGCCTGTTTATCAATTTCCGGCTTTGTCAGCGTATAAACAAATCCGCTCAATCCGGTGGTTCCGGCGGCAAACAGGGCGAGGATCAAGCCGTAACGGCGTAATGTGGCAATCATTTATTCCCCCGTTTGTGCCCGTAAACACGCGGTTGTGTGTAGGTATCGATCAGCGGCACGGTGATATTGGCCAGCAGGACGGCAAACGCCACGGCATCCGGATAACCGCCGTAAACGCGGATAATCCACAGCAGAAGGCCGATCAGCATCCCGTATATCAGACGGCCGCGCGGCGTGGTGGAGGCGGTAACCGGGTCGGTGGCAATAAAGAATGCCCCGAGCATGGAAGCGCCGGAAAACAGCTGAATAACCGGAGAGCTGAAGTGTGATGAATCAATCAGATAGCCGATAGCAGACAGGACGGCAAGCGTGCCCAGCATCGATACCGGGATTTGCCATGCAATCACATTGCGGTTGAGCAGAATACAGCCGCCGATCAGATAGCCGATATTCACCCATTGCCAGCCGATACCGGCAACAGAGCCCTGTAAAACAGGTTGTGTCAGAATATCGGACATCTCACGGGTCAGCAGTCCGGTTTTGAAACTGTCGAGCGGCGTCGCCTGACTCATGCCATCCGCGCCGGCACGTAACTGCTCCGGTGTCAGGCCGTTATCAGATAACCCGGTAAAAATCATATGCAGACTGTCACTGACCGAAACCGGTGTGATTTGCAGGCTTTCCGGCGGCAGCCAGCTGGTCATCTGAACCGGGAAGGAGATCAGCAGTACCACATAACCGACCATCGCCGGGTTAAACGGGTTTTGCCCGAGACCGCCATACAGATGTTTGGCAATAATCACGGCAAAAAATGTACCGATAACAATCAACCACCAGGGCGCGAGCGGCGGGATACTGACAGCCAGCAGCATGGCAGTGACCAGCGCGGAGTTATCTTTGAGATACGGCATCACCGGTTGATTGCGCAGGCGGATCGCGATACTTTCGGTTACCAGCGCGGTCGTCACTGCAATCAGAACCTGAATCAGTGTGCCGATCCCGAAGAACCAGAGCTGTGCGGCAATCCCCGGAATCATGGCTATCACCACCCACAGCATGATGGCGGAGGTGTTGTCATGGTTATGAGTAAACGGTGATCCCGCAATTTTCAGACGGTGCGGGGCGTTTGAGGAAACGGGCCTAAATTTCATGCTTATTTCGCTTCATTAATCAGTGGTTTCTTCAGAATGTTGTGCTGCCGCCTGAGCGGCTTTCTTCGCCTTGGCGCGGGCGATAGCGGCAGCTACAGCGGCTTTACGCGGATCAGTTTCTGTTTCCGCTGCCGGTTGTGCGGTGTCTGCCGGTGCATCTGCGGCCTGAGCGGCTTTCTTCGCCTTGGCGCGGGCGATAGCGGCAGCTACAGCGGCTTTACGCGGATCAGTTTCTGTCTCCGCCGCCGGTTGTGCGGTGTCTGCCGGTGCATCTGCGGCCTGCGCTGCTTTCTTCGCTTTGGCGCGGGCAATGGCCGCTGCTACGGCGGCTTTACGCGGATCGGTTTCTGTCTCCGCTGCC
The DNA here is from genome assembly GCF_051129855.1 of Morganella sp. Je.2.23. NCBI lineage: Bacteria > Pseudomonadati > Pseudomonadota > Gammaproteobacteria > Enterobacterales > Morganellaceae > Morganella > Morganella sp. Je.2.23. The sequence goes on along the minus strand of NZ_JBCPSQ010000001.1, from coordinate 1,241,040 downwards.
GGTTGTGCGGTGTCTGCCGGTGCGTCTGCGGCCTGAGCGGCTTTCTTCGCTTTGGCACGGGCAATAGCCGCCGCGACAGCAGCTTTACGCGGATCGGTTTCTGTCTCCGCAGCCGGTTGTGCGGTGTTCGCCGGTGCTTCCGCAGCCTGAGCGGCTTTTTTCGCTTTGGCGCGGGCAATAGCGGCGGCTACAGCGGCTTTACGCGGATCAGTTTCTGCTTCTGCTGTCGGTTGTGCGGTGTCCGCCGGTGCGTCTGCGGCCTGCGCGGCTTTCTTCGCCTTGGCGCGGGCGATAGCGGCGGCTACAGCGGCTTTACGCGGATCGGTTTCTGTCTCCGCAGCCGGTTGTGTGGTGTCTGCCGGTGCGCCTGCGGCCTGAGCTGCTTTCTTCGCTTTGGCGCGGGCGATAGCGGCGGCTACAGCAGCTTTACGCGGATCGGTTTCTGTCTCCGTCGCCGGTTGTACGGTGTCTGCCGGTGCGTCTGCGGCCTGTGCCGCTTTCTTCGCTTTGGCGCGGGCGAGGGCGGCGGCCACAGCAGCTTTGCGCGGATCAGTTTCCGTTTCCGCAGCCGGTTGTACGGTTTCTGTCTGAGCGGCTTTTTCTGCCTGACGAGCCCGTGCCTGTGCTTTGCGTGCTTCACGGGCGGCAATGGCAGCGCTGTTGTCCGGCAATGCGGAAGGATTGACTGAAATTGTCATTCCCGCACTGCTGTCTTTGGCTTTTACGCGGGCAAGTGCGGCACTGATTGCTGCACTGTCTTTCTCATCCACCTGAACAGCCGCATTTTTGTGGCGGGCTTCACGGGCTTCTTTTTCCCGTGCCATTCGTGCCTGTTTGGCTTCAAAGCGGATTTTGGCATCGGCAGCGCGTTGTGCTTCTTCGCGGATCTCAATAATTTGGGCTTTTTCCTGCCGGTAATATTGTACCAGCGGGATATTACTCGGGCAGACCCAGGCACAGGCTCCGCATTCTATACAATCAAACAGATGATGCTGTTCCGCTTTTTCGTGTTCATTACCCTTACTGAACCAGTAGAGCTGCTGCGGCAGCAATCCTGCCGGACAGGCATCCACACAGTGACTGCAACGGATGCAGGCTTCTTCCGGTGCAGCCGGTTCCATTTCGTTTGTGGTCGGCGCAAGAATACAGTTAGTGATTTTTACCACCGGCACATCAAGATCCGGCAGTGTAAAGCCCATCAGCGGGCCGCCCATCACAACCATCTGTTCATGTTGCGGATGAAAACCGGCCTGTTGCAGCAGGAAACGGATCGGTGTCCCCAGACGGGTCCAGAAATTTCCCGGTGATTCGACGGCTTCTCCGGTTACCGTCACCACGCGCTGAATCAGCGGTTCGCCGTCAGTAATCGCGCGTTTGATGGCAACAACGGTTCCGACGTTCTGCATCAGTACGCCGATATCAGAGGAACGCCCGCCGGACGGCACTTCGCGGCCGGTAAGGATTTTTGTCAGCTGTTTGGCACCGCCGGACGGGTATTTGGTCGGGATCACCCGCACAAAAATCTGTTTCTCCCCGTCAGTGACATCCCGCAGTGCGGCAATCGCCTCCGGTTTGTTATCTTCTATGCCGATAAGCACCTGTTCCGGTTCCAGAAGGTGCATCAGAATACGGATGCCGGTAAGAATTTCACCGGCATGCTCCTGCATCAGACGATCATCAGCCGTAATATAAGGTTCACATTCAGCCGCATTGATAATCAGGGTACGGATAAGATCACCACCGCCTTTCAGTTTATTCGCGGTCGGGAAGCCCGCGCCGCCGAGACCGGCAATTCCGGCCTGATGAATGCGGTCAGTCAGTTCTGTTTTGGTGAGCGATGTGAAATCCGTTGTTTTTTCTGCCGGATACGGGGTATCCAGCCCGTCAGTCCGGATGCGGACACACGGCGCGGTCAGCCCGGACGGATGCGCGGTCACGCAAGGCTCCACGGATGTAACGGTGCCGGAAGATGAGGCATGAACCGGCAGGCTGCGGCCGGTTCCGCGTGTCAGCGGCTGACCTTTCAGAACATGGTCGCCGGGGCTGACCAGCACATCGCCTTCGTTCCCGATATGCTGTTGTAACGGAATAATCAGTTCGTCAGGTACCGGACATACCCGCATCGGTGTCCGGGAGGACTGTAATTTCATTTCCGGCGGATGAATGCCGCCGTCAAAATCCCATACCCGGTCTTTTTTCAGAAAGTTGAGCAAATTGAACATAAAACTTACGACGCCTCAATCTGAACGGGTTTGACAGGTGTACCGGTGGTATCCGCCGGAATATTTCTGACCGGAATCGTGTTTAAATCCCACTTCCAGTTACGCGGGGTGACAGCGACCGGGATCATCTCGATGCAATCTGTCGGGCAGGGTGCGACACATAAGTCACAGCCGGTGCAGAGGTTTTCAACCACGGTATGCATCGCGCGGGTGGCGCCGATAATGGCATCCACCGGACACGCCTGAATACATTTGGTGCAGCCGATGCACTGGTCTTCATGAATAAAGGCCACCTTACGCACCGGATTAAGCACAGCGTCGTCGCCGTCGAGCGGTTGCGGATCCACACCCAGCATATCCGCCAGTTTCAGCATCACCTGTTCGCCGCCGGGAGCACAGCGGTTTATTGCGCCGCCATTGGCAACGGACTCCGCATAAGGACGGCAGCCGGGAAAACCACACTGCCCGCACTGACTCTGCGGCAGAATGTCATCAATTTTATCCACAATGGGATCTTCCTCCACTTTAAAGCGGCGGGAGGCATAACCCAGTATCAGGCCAAATGCCAGACCCAGCAGGCTGAGTACGGCAACGGCAATCCAAATCATTGTCATCAGAATTTCACCAGACCACTAAAGCCCATAAAGGCCAGAGACATCAGACCGGCAGTGACCAGCCCGATAGACGCCCCGCGGAAAGGCGCAGGCACATCAGCCGTTGCCAGACGTTCGCGGATAGCGGCGAACAGCACCATCACCAGAGAGAAACCGGCTGCCGCACCAAAGCCGTAAACGGCGGATTGCAGAAAATTATGGGACAGGTTGATGTTCAGCAGTGCCACACCGAGTACGGCACAGTTGGTGGTGATCAGCGGCAGGAATATCCCGAGCAGGCGGTAGAGCGCCGGGCTGGTTTTACGCACCACCATTTCGGTGAACTGCACCACCACAGCGATCACCAGAATAAAGCTCAGTGTGCGCAGATAGAGAATATCCAGCGGGATGAGGATAAAGGTATCCATCAGCCACGAACAGACAGAGGCGAGCGTCATCACGAACGTGGTCGCAAACCCCATGCCAATCGCGGTTTCCAGTTTTTTGGACACCCCCATAAAGGGGCATAATCCTAAGAATTTGACGAGTACGAAGTTATTAACCAGCACCGTCCCGACAAAAAGTAATAAGTAGTCAGCCATTGCAATGCCCAAAGCGAGTCATTCAAAACATTCAAATAAACAGATAAAAACCCGGGTTCCCCGGTAAGCGGGGTGAATAATAGCAATCCCCGGGCATCCGGGGTTATCGGGATTGTGTGAAAGGGCAGATAACTGTGTGTATCAGAATGAAAAAGCGGCAAAACTGATGAAAACCGGGCGCATTATTTGCGTCACGGAATCAGTTAGTGGTACTTTTCAGGAGGATGACAAATTCTGAAAGCATGTTTTTATCCGTTAACATGACAATCCCCCGGAGGGAGTGATGACGAAAATACTGAAAGTGGGCCTGATCGGATACGGTTTTGCCGGAAAAACATTCCATGCACCGTTTATTGTGAATAATGCCAACATGGAACTGGCTAAAGTCGCGAGCAGTGATGCCGCAAAAGTACATGCGGATTACCCGGATGTGCAGGTTGTCGCCACTCCGGAAGATATTTTTGCTGATCCGGCGATTGATCTCGTCGTGATCCCGACGCCGAACGACACACATTTCCCGCTGGCCCGGATGGCACTGGCGGCCGGTAAGCACGTTGTGGTGGATAAACCGTTTACCCTGACCTCCGAAGAGGCGTTTACCCTGGCAAAACAGGCAGATGATGCCGGTCTGATTTTGTCCGTCTACCATAACCGCCGTTTTGACTCCGGTTATCTGACACTGAAATCCCTGTTTGAAAGTAAAAAACTCGGGGATATCAAATATTTTGAAGTCCATTTTGACCGCTATCGCCCGCAGCCGCAAAAACGCTGGCGTGAAGCGGCTGCGTTGGGCAGTGGTATCTGGTATGACCTGGGGTCACATCTGATTGATCAGGCACTGCAGTTTTTCGGCAAACCGGAAGCGATCACCGCCGATCTGGGCATGATCCGGCCTGGTTCTGAAGCGGTGGATTATTTCCATGCGCAACTGCACTATCCGGATGTGAAAGTGATACTGCATGCCACCACTGTCGCGGCAGCGGAATCTCCGGTGTATATCGTTCACGGTATGAAAGGCAGCTACGTGAAGTACGGGCTTGATCCGCAGGAAAATGCGCTGAAAGCAGGGCAGATGCCGGTTGGTGTGAACTGGGGTCATGACGATCGTGACGGCGAACTGAGCTTATCACCGGATGGCATTGAAGTGATCACGGAAACGTATCCGAACAAAGCCGGGCACTACGGCCGTTATTACGCGGAAGTGGCAGAGGCAATTATCAACAACGGCCCGAACCCGGTTACCGCTCAGGAAGGCGCGGAAATTATCCGTATTATTGAGGCCGGTATGGAATCACATAAGACCGGACGGACTGTGACACTGTAACAAACAATCATTTAACTTTAATGCAGACAAAAGTGAATAACGCATGACAAACTGGTGGCAGAAACTGCGGTTAGATCCGTTCCTGGTCATAATGATCACGGTTGTTATTTTGGCGTCACTCTTTCCGGCTACCGGTAATGTGGCAACCGGATTCCGCTATCTGACCACTGCCGCGATTGCGTTACTGTTCTTCTTCCATGGCGCCAAACTCTCGCGGGAAGCGATTGTGACGGGGATGGGGCACTGGCGTCTGCATCTGATGGTATTTTCCAGTACCTTTATCCTCTTTCCGCTGCTGGGGCTGGGTTTGCAGTTCCTGGTACCGGAGTGGATGTCACCAACCATTTACATGGGTTTCTTATATTTATGTGCTTTACCGGCAACAGTACAATCCGCCATTGCCTTTACGTCTGTTGCGGGTGGTAATGTCGCTGCGGCGATTTGCAGTGCATCCGCCTCCAGTATTCTCGGCGTTTTCTTATCACCGGTGATTATCGGTTTTATGATGGAAACACAAGGCGCGCATGATCTTGATACACTGGGTGCTATCCGTTCTATTCTGCTGCAGCTGATGCTGCCGTTTGTGGTCGGGCATCTCTCCCGTCCGCTGATCGGTAAGTGGGTGGATCGCAACAAAAAAATCATCAATAAAACAGACCGGACCTCTATTCTGCTGGTGGTGTATGTCGCTTTCAGTGAAGCCGTGGCCGAGGGGATCTGGCAGCAGATCGACGCAATGTCTATTTTGCAGATTGCAGTGGTGTCGTGCGGGCTGCTGGCGATTGTGCTGGTGATCAACGTGTACGGTGCACGGGCACTGGGCTTTAATAAGGCCGATGAAATCACCATTGTGTTCTGCGGCTCGAAGAAAAGCCTGGCAAACGGTGTGCCGATGGCAAACGTGATGTTCCCGCCTGCGGTAGTCGGTATTCTGGTACTGCCGCTGATGCTGTTTCATCAGATTCAGCTGATGGTGTGCGCGGTGATGGCGGCGCGCTATGCGCGGCAGGGAAAAGAACATTCACAGGAGTAATTATGAGCAGGGTTATGGCAGGATGCCTTGTACTTCTTTTCATCAGTTTCTTTGCCCGTGCAGATATGCAGCCGCTGCCGGAACTGAAACGGGAACGGGTTATTGACAGCGCCGGTCTTCTGACCCGCCCGCAATTCGCACAGCTTAACCGGCAGCTCACTGAGTACGAACTGAGCCGCAATGACGGCAGTCAGTTCGTGGTGTTTATTGTGCCGTCAACCGGCGGGGAAAGTATTGAGACCTTTGCACACCGTGCATTCAATACCTGGAAAATCGGCCGCACAGGTCAGAATAACGGGCTGTTGCTGGTTGTGGCTGTTAATGATCGCAATCTGCGCTTTGAAATAGGTTACGGCCTGGAGGGTATTCTGCCGGATGTCTCCGCAGGCCGTATTATCCGTCACCGCATCACCCCTGAATTTAAAAATGGTCATTATTTTACGGGGATTGAAGCAGGTGTGACCGATGCCATTGATATTATCAGCGGAAATGAACCGGGATATATCACATCAGAGACATCCGGAACAGAAGCATTAAAACTCAAACGACTGATGATTATTTATATTCTGACCTTTATTACGGTGTATCTCTGGTCATTATTTATTGGTTCTCCCCGCCGTAAGAAAAGGATAGAAAAGCAGGTTCTTAAAGATATTGAATATCTGAGAGAGGAATACGCGAAATCCAAAAGCAAGAAGAAACGTCAGCCCGGGCGGGCAATACACCTTACTCAGAAACGCCTGACAGCATTTTTGCAATATAAATATATTTATCCGGCGCCGCTCGGCCATACAGTGAGCGTGTTATTTTATTCCGTTCTGATTTTTATAATGACACGGATTCTGGCAGACGGAGATCCTGATCCGGATGCATTATTTATCAGTATAATGATCCTCGTTTTTCTTAATGTATTTGGCTCACTGTTTCTGTGTTTTTTGTTATATGCATTCATTCCGGGATACCGTATTCAGGAAGCGGAAATGCGGAAATTAACCGGTGTTATGGCCGGGGCAGGAGGCGGATACTCATCCGGTTCTGACGGTGGCAGTTACAGCAGCAGCGGCGGTGGTGGTGCTTCGGGGAGTTGGTGACGGGAAATACCGGGCGACTCTTTCTGACCGCCCGGTACCAGGAAAACAGCCTTGTTTATCACATTGCCATCCTGGCGGACTTTAACAACAATACAGTCTGTATAAACAATATAATAGCCTGCATAGTGTTAATAAATGACACTCACTTCCAGCGCGGACTCTTGATAAGAGACGACGCTCCGTGTGTGAACATTTTTTTCTGCCCGGCAAAGTAATGATAGAAACCAGCATTTTTTGCAGTATAAGCAAGATAACGGGTTGCTGTCGTAAAGGAGTCTGCATTTCTCACAGCGTCCAGACTTCCCCGGGCACGTCGTTGTTTGATCGTTTCTTCGGGTTCTCCTCTGCCGGCCTGTAGTTTTTCTGGATCAAGAAGGGCGAGCATAGCATTTAAATCATGATATCCCTCATTTTTTGCCACCCCGATATAGGCCATATCTTCCGTGTCCAGGCGGAGGTGAGACATTTCATGAATCAAAATATGCGCTAAATGGTCAACACCCAGTGTTTCATTTTTTTTGACTTTTTCCAGTACATCAGTATATGAATTTATGTAAATTTTCTCCCCCCGCTGAAATGCCTGCATATTGGCTTCAGCTGCCACAGTCCCCGATTTCTCTCCGGATGCGGTTGTCTTCAGCGGTGAATACCGGACATTTCTTTTCGTATCCAGTTTGTTTATTCCCTCTGACACATTTTTTATTTGTGTCTTCCATATACCCAGTTTTTCTTCTCCCATATGCTGCCCGAAAAATGTCTTATAGATATCTAACGCAACGTCATTATTAGATGTGTTATTTAAAAATTTCTCAGCAGCTGATAATTGTTCCGCAGCTAAATATTTAGCTTCTTTGATATAGGTTCTGCCGATCGCCTGCTGAGATTTTTCCTCAGTTGGTGCAAGTCCGTTCGTATCAAAAAATCTCAGAGGATTATTCCGTACCATCCTGAACAGATTCAGCCCGTCCATTGTTCCCGCAGGATCCGCACTCAGCCATCTTCCCGCCCACGGCTGGTAGTACCGGTAACCATAGTAGTACAGTCCGGTGGCGTCCCGCTCTTTGCCTGAGTAACGCACAGTTTTGTACTCTGCTTCTGCCACGCTGCGGGCGGTCCACACTGCAGTGCCGCCGTACGGGTAGTACTCCTCCATACTGATAATATTTCCCTTACCATCCAGCTCCAGACCGCTGCTGCCGATCAGATTGCTGTAGCTCCAGCGCATCTGGTCATCGCCATTCTCCCGGTGTAAAAGGCGTATCTGCCCCGCGTCCCCCGCGATAATCACCTGCAGGCTCTCCGTTTGCGTATCTCCGGCTTTTATCGTGCGCAGCTCCAGACCCGGCAGATATTGCACCCGCTGTGTCTGTGTGCTGCTGCCTGTTTTCTGCCTGCTGACTTTCAGGATGCGCCGGCTGTCCGCATCATAGCGGTAGATTTCGCTGTCATCTGCATCTCCGTTCCGCACGACCGGCGTCACCTTCAGCAGCTTGTTGCGCGGTGTCCAGTCCAGACGCTGTCCCGGCTGCAGCTGTTTCTGCTGGCCACCGTTGGTGAACAGCGCGTCCACGTCTGCCAGATTTTCCGTCAGGGTGCTCAGTACTCCCCGGTTACTTCGGTTACTTATGGTGATTTTGGTTGTGTAACTGTTGTTTGCCGCCGGTGCGCGGTGGCTTATCTGCGTCAGATTACCGGCTGTATCGTAGGTATACCTGCGGGTATAGTTCGTGTATGCGCTGCTGTCTGCGGGAAGGGGAACGGTCAGAGGCGGTAATCCGCTGCCCTGCTGACCGGCATTTGCCATTTCACGTCCGGTGGCGCTGATCAGCTGGTACAGGCTGTCGTAGGCGTATGTGTTTTCCGGTACTACTTTCTGATTGCGCCAGAAACGGGTCTCTTCGGCGTCATTGGTTACTTTCAGAACGTTACCCACAGGGTCATATTCATAGCGCAGATCCTGCAGTATCTTCAGTCCGGCGGCATGTCCGGCCGGGCGTTCCGTTTTGATGCCGTTCAGGCGTTGCGTTTCCGGTTCGTACGAGTATGTGGTTATCACGCCGTTGCCGTGCTCTTCACGCAGTTTCTGTCCGGCGGCCGAGTACGTCAGGGAAGCCACGATAACCTTCTCCGTTCCCCCCTTCAGCGTCAGCCAGCTGCCCGACAGCAGACCTGCCACATCGTACGCCATCCGCTGCATATTGCCCTGTGCATCGGTGGTGGTCAGTATGGAGCCGGTGGTGTCCGCGGTGGTCAGAGTGGTCCGTGCGTCATTGTCCAGCAGGTTGTTCCATACCGGTACATTTTCTCCCTGCCAGTCAGCCATCGTGTCAGAGTTATCCGCATTCTTCAGCAGCCGCCGGGTGACGGAGAGTGGCACGCCGGTCAGAGCAATGCTGTTTGTCTGCTCCAGTCCCGCGGTGTCGTAATGACTGATAAGCTGACCAGCGAGATTCAGAGCTTTCTCTGCATCCGTATTACCGGCATAGACGAAACGCTCCGTGATACAGGCGGCTCCACCGTTGGTCTGCTCTGTAATACTTAACGGGCGTCCGGCCAGGGATGCATCCTCATACTGCCAGGTGCGGGTTACGGCCTGACGCCGGTCATCAGTACCGTTGTCTGCGGTACCGATGTTATTGACCGCAATAAAGGGGCGTCCGGCAACGTCGTTAAGGCTGACGGTGATACCGTTGTCTGCCCCCTGTGTACGCAGGACGCCTCCGCGCAGATCTGTCCGGTAAGTGAAGTTCGCCAGTCCGGCCTCAGCCAGGCGCGGGTCGGCGCTCTGCGTCAGGAAGCCCCGGGCATCGTACTGATGGCGGGTTATGCGCTCCGTGATGATGTCCGGCGACTCAGGGTGGCGGTGGTACGCGATATTGAGAATGGTCTGACCACGGTTGTTGAGAACCGTGACCGCCGGGGTCTTACTGAACAGTGATGTGTTCATGATATTCTCCTGTTTAGATTAGGCAGCCGTTCAGGCTGCAAAGAAAAGTATACAGTAATCAGGAGAAAGTGTGGGGAAACTACGGGTGTGCAGATTTTATTTTCAGTTATTGCGAACCGGGTGGGATAAACACGGGTTCGTTATCACTTAATGTGAGCCGGAAATGGCGCTGATTTGCGGGGGAACGATTGCGGGCTGCTGCATATAGCTGTATTAACCCGAAATCCCCCGGGGTAAATATCCGGTTCCGGGGGATTTATAAGTTGTCTGGCAGGCCGGCGCTTAATGACTGCGTTTAGCCGCCATATCTCTCAGTGCCGCTTTTTCTTCCGCGGATAAAAAGGCAATTTCCAGTCCGTTGATTTGTGCCTGTTCAATCTCAGTACGGGTCAGACCGGCAGCCGGTGCGGCAACATTGTATTCATGGGCAATCTCAATACCTTCAACTGCCGGGTCATCCGTGTTAATGGTGGCGGCAATGCCATGTGCCAGGAATTGTTTCAGCGGATGAGCGGCCAGCGACGGTACTGTACTGGTCTGAATATTGGACGTCAGGCAGGATTCCATACCGATGCGGTGCTCTGCCAGATAATCCATCAGCGCCGGGTCTTCAATCGCCATCACGCCGTGGCCGATACGCTGTGCACCCAGGTCGCGGATCGCCTGCCAGATACTGGCGGCACCGGCCGCTTCCCCGGCGTGTGCGGTGATTGCCCAGTTTACATCGCGGGCTTTGCGGAAGTGATCGGTAAATAAATCGCCGGGATAACCGGATTCGTCACCGGCAATATCCAGTGCCACAATCCGCTCGTGATGAGCGAGCAGGGCATTCAGTTCTTCATGACAGGCATCAGTACCGAATGTCCGGCTCAGAATACCAATCATATTAATCCGCACCGGATTGTTACGGACTTCAGATGCCACCCCATCCAGAACGGCTTCCACCACGCCTTCAACAGGCAGGTTGTGTTTCATTGCCATATAGTAAGGGGAAAAGCGCAATTCAGCATAATCCAGCCCGGCACTGACAGCATCCTGTACGTTTTCTGCGGCTACGCGGCGGCAGGCGTCCAGGTCGGCCAGTACGGAAACGCCCCAGTCCAGTTTACTCAGAAACTGCACCAGGTCAGGTTCATTGCTCATTACCTGCACATGCGGGCGCAGTGCTTCAGTCTCATAAGCGGGTAGCGGCAGATTGTGCTGACGGGCCAGATCCAGAATGGTGGACAGGCGGATATTGCCGTCCAGATGGCGGTGCAGATCGGTCAGGGGGAGTGAACGGTTAATCATTGCGGAATTCCTCAGATGATAAAAAGCCAGTCTGACGACTGGCTTTTGTCTGATCAACAGATAATAACGGTGTGAAATTACTGTGCAGCAGGTGCCGCAGCAGCATCAGCAGCCGGTTCTTCACCGATAGTCACTTCTTCTGTGACATCACCGTTAGGATCTATTTCAATAGCTTCTTCCTCATAACCTTCGTCGTCACCGCTGTTATCGCTAAGTGCGCCGTACTGGTCATATTTTTCCAGGAATTCAGCAACGGTGTATTTCTTACCGTTGAAATCGATATTGTTGTTGCTGTATTTCAGATCCATGGTGATCGCTTTATCAGTGACTTTCACGATTTCCATCATGGCACCCATGCTGGCCATCTGAGCAACACCCTGTTCACCCTGTTCTTTGGCTTCTTTGGCGCCCATGCCCTGAGACTGCATCGCAACACCAACAAAATCAGTCAGCATTGATTTGGACAGATCCATATTGAAACCGAACTCTTTCACCAGAACCGGCAGGGCTTTTTCAAAGCTTGATGCCTTTTCCAGTGCTTTAAAGCTATCGGCATTCAGTGCATTAAAGGTCACGTTCAGATTGACTTTTGACTCACCGCCGCTGTTTTTCCAGCTCAGAGGTGCGATAGCGAAAGACGGGCTGTATTTGAACAGACCCAGCGCATTGGATTTCATTTTCTCATCCAGTGCTGCCATTTTTTCTTCATCGAAATCTTCGGTGTACATCGATTCAGACATCTTGGTGTACTCTTCGAGAGATGCCATCAGCGTATTTGCTGAAGTTGCATCCAGATCTTTCAGAGAACCTTTCAGGCTGATAGCGCCGAGGTCGATATCACGGTAGCTCAGTGAACCGAGGCTGTAATCAACATCTGCAGTCAGTTTGTTATCTTTGCTGCCGGATGTGCCGTTCATTTTCAGGTCTTTCAGAGAAACGGTGTCGCTGTAATTAACAACCGCTAACTCTTTCAGGCTCAGATTCTGGTCACCCAGGTAGAAATAGCTGTCACCGGATTTGGACACATCGCTGTCGAAAGACAGGCCTTTCAGAACCATGCTTTCGCGCTCACCTTTACGGTAAGTCAGTTCATCGCTGCTGCCTTTGCCTTTAACGTTTTTGAATTCTTTATCGAATTTAACGTTCAGATCAGCACCGGAGAATGCGAGCTCTTCACCGTCTTTCTTATAGTTGATTTTGCTGACAGCAAGATCAATGTCGAAACTCTGGTCGTAGCTGACACGGGTATCGGTAACAACAGGGGATTTACCACCGGTGATTTCAAAGGCCGGCTTGGTGACGTCATTGTTTTCCAGCTCAGTATGGATTGCTGCCATATTTGGCGAGAACACCATGCTCTTCAGCTGAGATAACGGGAAAGGACCGTGATCGATAGTATTCAGAAGAACAACTTCTTCACCGGCACCTGAGGTATCACCGCTTTTTTTCGTTTCTTTGAGGACCAGTTTGACATCTGAGCTGAAAATGCCGCGTGAAAAATCTTTGGCGGTCAGCGTAACAGGGATGTCAGGGTACTTATCCTTGATTAATTTATTCGCTTTGGCGATATAAGCATCGAGGTTTGCTTCAATTGTCTTACCGGTCTGCCATGAAGCCACACCCCATGCGGCGCCTAATGCGACAATAACGCCAACAGCAACTAACGACTTTTTCATAGAGAAATCCATCCTTTATATGCGATTTATTTTGCAGGTTTTCGCACAGTATCAAAATTAACGGGCAGATAAATGGCTGACTGCCCGGAGAAAATTAGAGAAGTTACTTACACGGCATTATAAACGCGGGCAATGATTCCTTCACCATCTATTTTAAACTTTCTTTCTATAGCAGAAAGAAAAACAGATTCACCTGAGATAACTCTTAATTTTTGTATTTCGGTAGTGATAACCGCTTGACCTTCCACACAAAAAAGAATATTAGCACTGTTGTTCTCAATATTCATTTCCTGATTACGCATTTTCATGATTGAAAAAGAAAAGTCATCAACAGGGATCGGGAAAATTTCTGTGTTGTTAATATGTTCCGGTTGCATAAATAAACTTTTTGCGTGTTTCGGTACAAAATCAAGATTATTCAGCAATTCACCGACATCAATATGTTTTTGTGTCAGTCCGGCGCGTAACACATTATCCGAGTTAGCCATCACCTCCAGTGCGGTTCCTTCCAGATAAGCATGCGGTGTGCGGGCATACAGGAACATCGCTTCACCGGGCTTCAGCTCAACAACATTGAGCAGCAGGGGGGTGAAAAGACCATTATCGTCAGAATAAAATTCTGTCATCTTACGGATGGTATCCCACGGTTCACCGCGGCGGCTGTTCAGTGCGGATTTCAGTACGCCGATTGCCCGTTCTTTGGTTTCTCCGCTCATAGAGAGCAGGCGGGTAAATAAAGCAGACAGTTGTTCTTCTGACGGCGAGGCAATAAAGCGTTCGATGGCCGGATGTGCCGGGGCGACTTCACTGAGCAGCTTTGCCATTTCCGCCAGCGGACGAAAAGCATTCATCGCACGGAACGGGGTGAGGGCATAAACCAGCTCAGGCTTATGGTTATCATCCTTATAATTGCGGACTGGCGAATCCAGTGCGATTCCGGCCTCGTTTTCACGGGCAAACCCGGCTTCTGCAGCGGCTTTGTCCGGATGAACCTGTACCGACAGCGGCTGAGCGGCACTCAGTACTTTAAACAGAAACGGCAGCCGGTGAAAACGGCGGTTAATTTCGGTTCCCAGTGCTGACTGCGGATCAGCGGCAATAAAATCATATAAAGAGCAGGTGTTGCCGCGGGTGTCAGTCACTACCGAACTGGCTTTCGGATGTGCGCCCATCCACAATTCTGCCATCGGCTGCTTGTCAGGGTTCGGGTAGCCGTACATTTCTGTCATCGCGGTATGGCTTCCCCAGTCATAAAATTGCACCTGATTCTGCATTTTTAACATAGCAACGCTCTCTTTTTAAACAGTTAACAATAAGGTAGTAACAATAAAGCAATAACTCCGCCCGGATCGCATAATCGGAAATGAAAGTGTGGCAAGATATGCCCGTTTTCAGAGTCTATCTGTAACTTTCGGGATTTGAAATCCATTTTATTTTGTGTGCTAAGGAGAGACTAATGGCAGCCACGCGTATTGAAAAAGACTCAATGGGCCCTATCGATGTTCCTGCGGACAAATTGTGGGGCGCTCAGACTCAACGTTCTTTAGAGCATTTCCGTATTTCAGTTGAAAAAATGCCTGCGGATCTGATTGCTGCGCTGGCTATTACAAAAAAAGCAGCGGCAGCTGTCAACTGTGATCTGGGACTGCTGGCGAAAGAGCGGGCGGATGCAATCATTGCCGCCGCGGATGAAGTTCTTGCCGGTAAACACCCGGAAGAGTTTCCGCTGGCTATCTGGCAGACCGGCTCCGGCACACAAAGTAACATGAATATGAATGAGGTGCTGGCAAACCGTGCCAGTGAAATCCTCGGCGGGCAGCGCGGCGGTGAGCGTATCGTCCACCCGAATGATGATGTGAATAAAAGCCAGAGTTCTAACGACGTATTCCCGACAGCGATGCATGTCGCTGCAGTGATTGCGGTCAGCACTCAGCTGATCCCTGAATTGAAATCTCTGCACCGTGTCCTGGCAGAAAAAGCGGAAGCCTACCGCGATATCGTTAAAATCGGCCGTACTCACTTACAGGACGCCACACCGCTGACATTGGGTCAGGAAATTTCCGGCTGGGCGGCAATGCTGCAATATAACCTGAAACATCTGGAAAACAGCCTGCCGCATCTGAGCGAGCTGGCTCTCGGTGGTACAGCGGTCGGTACCGGCCTGAATACTCATCCGGAGTATGCCGTACGTGTGGCGAAGAAAATCGCTGAACTGTCCGGTCAGCCGTTTGTGACTGCACCGAATAAATTTGAGGCACTGGCCACCTGTGATGCGCTGGTTCATGCCCATGGTGCACTGAAAGGGCTGGCAGCCTCACTGATGAAGATCGCCAATGATGTCCGCTGGCTGGCATCCGGTCCGCGCTGCGGCATCGGTGAAATTGCCATTCCGGAAAACGAACCGGGCAGCTCTATCATGCCGGGTAAAGTGAATCCGACACAGTGTGAAGCGATGACGATGCTGTGCGCGCAGGTGATGGGGAATGATGTGGCGGTCAATATCGGCGGGGCATCCGGTAATTTTGAACTGAATGTGTTCCGTCCGATGGTAGTCCACAACTTCCTGCAATCTGTCCGTCTGCTGGCTGACGGTATGCGCAGCTTTAATGAGCACTGTGCGGTGGGTATTGAACCGAACCGTGAGCGGATCAGTCAGTTGCTGAATGAATCACTGATGCTGGTAACGGCGCTGAATACCCATATCGGCTATGACAAAGCAGCCGAAATCGCGAAAAAAGCCCATAAAGAAGGCCTGACGCTGAAAGCATCCGCAATGAAGCTGGGTTATCTGACTGAAGCGGAATTTGATGCGTGGGTTCGTCCGGAAGAGATGGTCGGCAGCATGAAGTAATCCGTCGTTACGTTACGGGTAGTCCTTACATATAGCAGGAACGGAGCCATGACGGCTCCGTTTTTACATCACTTCCATATATAAATACAGTCTCGGTATCACAGAAATTAATTTTTGTGCTTTCGGCCTGTGACGGATCTTAATATTTTCTGCATCATAATCCGGCAAGACGCCGGTGATCGGTTTTTCATCATTCTCATCACAAAATACAATCAGCGGAGATGCACAGGCGTATTGCACCTGCTTTTGTGCTTCGCTGTACCAGACCCGTGCGATAGGCTGCACTTTTACCGGTCGCTTGATTTTCAGTACCGCATCTTCCGGTACCTGTTTTAATGCGGAAATTTCTTTTGCCAGATATGATTGCCGTTCTTCGCGTGTCAGAGACTGAATGGCGCGCGGATTCTGATATTGCTCCTCCAGTTGAGATAGCAATGTGTTGCGATCGACCTTCTGAATAATATGCTTGTTGGCCCAGCCAAACCGGACAGAAGTGGGGGAGGTGACAGACTGGATTTGCCGGTAGGCATTCAGTGTAATTAATCCCTTTATCTGGTTGTGTACGAACTCAAACCGCTGCGTTTTATCTACGCCGGATGTTTCTGTCACGATAGCAGCCAATAGTTTTTTCAGACGGTTCACTTCAGCAAGTTGTTGCTGTACCGCTTTCCGGTGTGAAGGAGAGAGTGTGATCAGCAGTACACCGGGCAAACGAACGGCAGATTTACTGCTGATTGTCTGGTCATTATCAAAAATAAATAAACGCTGATAGTGGGACAGTGCCAGAGAAACGGCATCCTCACCACTGACAGGAATGACAGAAATGGTGTTGACGGTGTTATTCTCTTCGCCTTTCAGGATCTCCGGCAACTGATAAACTTCAGCGGTACGCGCCGAATCCAGCCGGATAGTTTTGCACAAGGTATTCAGAGCTGATTCCAGTTGATTAAAGCAGTCCGTAAGCGACATTCTTGCGTCATATCTCATACATCACCATTTAGTTACAACATACAAATATGTTTATACCAGATTAGTTCAGCATTGTGCTTTATACAAGAGAATTTTGTCTCGCATGGAAGAAGGGAAGAAAAAGGCGTAATGGTCATGTTATTTGGTTTTTATCGAATATATTTAGCCAGCTCACTAAAACCGAAGAGTCTGTAGAAATGTCTGATCCTGAACAGCCGGGATGACGGGCTGCTGTGGTTATTTGCCACCGGGTTTATTATCACCGTTAACCCACATAAACGTGGGTTAATGGTAAAACTCAGTGAGTATTTATATGAACAACCCTGTTTATTTAAACTGTATAATATAAATGAATAAACAATATTTGTTCATAATGGACAATAATATTGCCGCTGTTATCACAGCATGTGGCAATAGGGCTTATCTTTAGGGCATGAATCGTAAGTATACTGAGCCGATTTTGGTTCCCAGATATCCGGTTCTGGCTCATTATTTTTAGGGTTAGGGAAATAACTGTTAATTATTAATGAACTACTTAAAATAAGTGTCAGCATAAAAATTCCTCATTAATTATATAGTAGATTAATTCCACCAGATCACGGAACAATACTCAGGAGCAACGATATCGCAGGATTCAAATGATTCTGCAGAAGAAAGAAATAATGTACCTGTTAATAAAAGTGCAATCATAATACTCTCTGCTCAGTTGTTATGGAGTGTAAAATCAGCCTTTATACTGAAGGTGCGTTTCTTCGTCTCTTGGTTGTGGCGGAGGTGTGAGCTGTTTATAACTGACAAGAGCCTTTTGCGGAGGCGGCGGAGCCATCCATTCGTGAGCAGGGACGGGGATTATCATCAGGGCAGAACTTAATATCATAGTCAGCATGTTAACCTCGTTTTTCTGTTGATGGAAAAGAGAATGTGTGGAGCACGTATAACTGTAGTCGTATGTGTAAGAGAATTAAATTAACCTGATGAGTTATTTTTAATTTAATATAAATGAAAAACTACGGGACTATTTATATAGATAATGAAAAATAAAGCAGCCACTTCTATGAAATAAAAGTGGCTGAAGATTTTAAAAAATAAATTATGACAAGTTATCAATTTCTTTGGAGATACAACGTAATAATGGTGTTGCAGTACTTCTGATCAAGTTTAATTACAAAGTGAAGTATATTTAACCTTAAAACACAAATAGTATATGCTGAAAAATCAGAATATAAAATTAACCTGTTGAGGTATTTTATATGACATAACAATTAATTATCTGACTATATTTTTATGTATCATGAATGTGCATGTTTGTTCAGATACAGCGCAATCAGGACACCCGTTGCCAGCATAGCAGCGATAAACCAGCCGATGCCATTCCAGTGCCAGTAAGACCAAAAAACGCCCCCCAAAGTACCGGCAATACTGGAGCCGCCATAATAGGAAAACAGATAGAGGGAAGATGCCTGAGCCCTGGCACGTCGTGCACGGCGTCCGACCCAGCTGCTGGTGACAGAATGAGCGGCAAAAAATCCGGTGGTCAGCACCAGCATACCGGCAAGAACAGCCGTCAGTGAGCTGCCGAGAGTGATGAGAATGCCGGCCAGCATCAGAGAAACTGCGCCAATCAATACTTTTCCGTAACCGTATTTACGCGTCAGTGTACCGGCTTTAGAGGCACTGTAAGTTCCTGATAAATAGACGATGGATAGCATGCCGACAACGGCCTGGCTGAAATAATACGGCGGTTCCATCAGCCGGTAACCGATATAATTAAACAGGGTAACAAAGCTGCCCATAATAATAAAACCAATGGCAAACAGCCATGGCAGCCCGTCATCCCGGCAGTGCAGAATCAGGTATTTCCACAGACTCTTCGGTTTTAGCGAACTGGCCCGGAAATGACGTGACGGCGGCAGTAACCGCCAGAATAAAAATGCACCTATCAGGGAAAATGTGCCGAGTACCAGAACGGCAATCCGCCAGCTGGCATAATCCGCAATCACTCCGGTGATCAGGCGTCCGCTCATGCCGCCGATAGAGTTTCCGCTGATATATAATCCCATGGAGAGGGCGACATAGCTGGGATGAATTTCCTCACTGAGATAGGTCATAGCCACAGCTGCAACACCGCTGAGTGATAATCCGACAAGTGAACGGACAATCAGAATACCCGCCCAACTGGTGGTGAAGGCGCTGAGCAGTGTAAAAATGGCGGCGCAGGTCAGGGATATCATCATGACGTTTTTACGGCCGACTGCATCCGACAACGGGCCGGTGATCAACAGTCCGACCGCCATAAATCCGGTGGCAAGTGACAACGATAAACTTGCCTGTGCCGGTGATACAGAAAAATCCTCTGACAATAACGGCAGGATCGGCTGTACAAAATAGAGCAGGGCAAATGTTGCCAGACCGACCATAAAAAAGGAAAGTGTGACACGCAGATACAGTTTGTCGTCACGCTGGATATAGTGCTGTTTTGTCTGATTCTCCTGCACCGGTGAACTCACCCGGCTATCAGTTATCAGTTTATTCTCATCTGTCATACACTTATCTCAGCATCTTGTCATAAAACAAAGCATAAAAAGATGCTGGTGTTTTGTCTAATATATTAATACTCTTGATTGATATGTTTTACGACTCAATGAGGGAATAATGATCGAATTCCGCCATCTGCGCTATTTCATCGCTGTCGCTGAAGAGCTGCATTTCGGCCGGGCGGCAGAGCGTCTTAATATCTCTCAGCCTCCGCTCAGTCAGCAGATTCAGGCACTTGAGAATGCGATACCGGCTAAACTGCTGGCGCGGAACAACCGGAATGTCAGTCTGACGCCTGCCGGGGAAATGTTTTTGCGTGAAGTTTATCAGATTCGTACTCAGGTTGAGGCCGCCGTTGAAAAAGCAGCCAGAATGGATCGCGGGGAACTGGGGGAAGTCTCTGTCGGCTTTACCTCCACGACACCTTTTATGCGTCATATCACCGCCACATTTCGTCAGTATCGTGAAATGTACCCTGATGTGGCTATTCATATGCATCAGATGAATACCAAGCAGCAGATTAATCCGCTGCTGAGCGGCAGGATCGATTTCGGTGTGATGCGCAATACCCAACTGCCGGATAACCTGGTTCATGAACTGCTGTTTAAAGAACGGTTTATGCTGGCAGTGTATGATGATCATCCGCTGATGAAATACCTAAAATCAGGTATTTCCCTGGATATGCTGAGTGGCGTACCATTGGTTTTCTTTGAACGGGATGTGGGCACGGCGCTGTATGATGAAATAATCAATTTGCTGAAAGGTGCAGGTGTCACACCGGTGATTGCCCAGGAAGCCGGTGAGGCAATGACAATTCTGGGATTGGTCTCCGCCGGGTTAGGTGTGTCGCTGGTGACGGAATCATTTACCAGAATGAAAGTCGATGGTGTCCGCTATATTCATTTAGCTGAAAATCAGGCATTTTCTGAAGTCTGGCTGGTGTATCATAAACACAATACACTTTCTCCGGCCGGTCAGCGGCTGATTGCCATGCTGAAAAACAATGTGTTCCGCTGAGCGGATCTGATTATCAGGAGTTCGGATGTTCCGGCGATACCGGTTTCTTACTGCGACTGCATTTCTTTTTCTTTTATATACAGGCACAACAGGTGCTGCGGTATCGCTCAGTCATTTTTATCAGCCGGATGGTTCACGTAAGATCACGGCTGAAAATATTACTGCG
This sequence comes from Morganella sp. Je.2.23, assembly GCF_051129855.1. Lineage (NCBI taxonomy): Bacteria > Pseudomonadati > Pseudomonadota > Gammaproteobacteria > Enterobacterales > Morganellaceae > Morganella > Morganella sp. Je.2.23. The sequence goes on along the minus strand of NZ_JBCPSQ010000001.1, from coordinate 1,220,724 downwards.
CTGACCGGACAGTTTCTGGGTGTACCTTACCGCGCGGGTCAGTTGATCGGCTCACCGCAATCACCGGAAATTCTGGTGGCTGACCTGAACGCCCTCGATTGCTTCACTTTTCTGGATTACACCGAAGCACTGAAACGCAGCCCGAAGAAGCAGGATTTCCGTAACAGACTAATGCACATACGTTATAAAAACGGGGAAGTGAGTTATTATCAGCGCCGTCATTTTATGTCGGACTGGGTCAGTGCACCACAGCCTGTTGCACAGGATATTACCCGGCAACTTTCACCGGATTATCGTGTGACACATAAGATACTGAATCAGAAGAAAAATGGCTCCCGTTATATCGACGATCTCCCGGTCACATCGCGGGATGTTGCCTGGCTGCCGGTTACCGCGCTGACACCTGCCGTGTTTTCTCAGTTGCAGACCGGTGATTATATCGGCATTTATTCTGCCAGCCCCGGGCTGGATGTGTCTCATGCCGGGGTTATTATCCGGACACCAGCCGGACTGTTTTTACGCAATGCATCATCAAAACGGAATGAACAACGGGTGATTGATTCCCCGTTACCGGAATATCTTCATAATAAAAAAGGAATTGTGGTTTATCGTTCCGCTTTTACTCCCTGACTGTGAATTAATTCACAATTTTACGTGAAGCCACTTACTAAGTGTGTATTTATTCGGATAATTAAGATCTTAGCATCATAAACTCAGGATTATTATTGGTGAAACCTTCAGCGCAGCCCGGCCATATTGACCATATAAAGCAAACCAATATGGGGGTTGTGTACCGTTATATTGATCGTGAAGGCCCTGTTTCCCGTATTTCTCTCTCAAAAAAAACCGGGCTGGCACCGGCAAGTATCACGAAAATAACCCGTGAACTGATGGATGCACATCTGGTCCGGGAAACGGAGTTTCCGGGATTAGGCTTTCGCGGCCGTCCCGCAGTAGGGCTGAAAACAGATTGTGACGGCTGGCATTTTTTATGTATTCGTATTAACCGGGGCGAACTGGTTTTCGCCCTGCGGGAACTGAGCGGAAAATTGCTGGCCGAGGACATTATTGATTTTCCGGCCGGTGACCGGGATTTTGTCACACTGTTTCTGGCACAGGTCGATGCCTTCTTTTCCCGCAACCATCAGATAACTGAGCGGCTCACGGCAATTGCGATCACCACCGATGCGATTGTTGATCCGGCAAACGGTATTATCCGTCATTCTCCTTATTATCAGCTGACGGATTTACCGGTAGCGGACATTCTTTACCAGCATACCGGGATGCCGGTATTTCTTCAGCACGGTATTTCGGCCTGGTCTCTGGCAGAATATTTTTTTGGTGCGGCCAAAGAGTGTAAAAATATCATCCAGCTGGTCATTGATGAAAATGTCGGTGCCGCGATTATAACGGACGGCGCTCTGCTGCATGCCGGAAGCCATAGCACCGCGGAAATCGGTCACACTCAAATCAATGCTCAGGGTAAACACTGTTATTGCGGTAACCACGGTTGCCTGGAAACGGAAATTGGTCTGCACCATGTACTGGAAACGGCGGCTCAGTTTTTGGATACGCCGGACGGGCAATTGCCGACCGCCGGAATGCTGTGTCGTGCGGCTTTGGATGGTGACACGGCGGCCGGTGCATTGATAGAGCAGGTGGGACAGCATATCGGGGATATCGCGGCAGTGATGGTCAATATCTTTAATCCGGAGATTATTCTGATTGGCTCGCCGTTAAACCCTGCATCGTCTGTGCTGTTTCCTGCTATCCGCGCCCGGATTACGCAGCGGGCTCTGCCGGCATTCAGCCGAGAACTGACAATGACTTCATGTGAATTTACTAATTGCGGGACATTACCCGGCGCAGCGTTAATTAAAGAGGCGTTGTATAACGGCTCACTTCTTATCAAACTGATGGATGGTTAAGTAATTCTGTAGTGTTCATCTTTGACATAAAACAAATAAATGACAGGGATTTGTTTATGAAAACAGGATTTTCGCAAAAAATTGCGCTGGCGCAAGCCTGATATAAACCGGATGTCTTACACTGCTTCCGTTATCAATTTTGATACGCACCTCTTGATATAACGGAAAAACATCTATGTTAAGGCGCTTGTTTATAACCGGCACAGATACGAATATCGGCAAAACTGTTGCGACGCGGGCTTTACTGCAAGCCATCAACCGCCTGGGTAAATCTGTCGTTGGCTATAAACCAATCGCGACAGAATACCACGACACACTTAACGGCAAACGTAACCGTGACGCAATGATCCTGCATGACTCATCATCTGTTGATGTTTCTTATCAGGATATCAACCCGGTAATGCTGGAAAGTAATTATGGTCAGACGACCACTGAAGTTCAGTTTTCTGCGTTATCACAGGGACTGGAAAAATTAAGTCATCTGGCGGATCAGGTTGTGGTGGAAGGGAACGGCGGATGGCGTTATTTACTGAATAACGAGACTTTTTTATCCGATTGGGTGAAAAAAGAAAAATTGCCGGTGATCATGGTCGTCGGGATCCAATCCGGTTGTGTGAACCATGCATTGTTAACTGCTGAAGCCATTAAAAATGATGGTCTGGAGATTATCGGCTGGATTGCAAACCGGATAAACCCGGGGTTGTCACACTATGCACAGGTAATGGATCGCTTACTGACACATTTACCGGCACCACTGCTGGGCGAGATCCCGTATCTGCTGCGTCCGGAAGAACGCGAGTTGTCGCATTACCTCAATGAAGAGCAGATTGAGATGCTCTGGGGTGAAGCATTAGCGGCATCCTGAATCTCCGGTCAAATACAAAAGGGCTGATAAATCAGCCCTTGAGATTGCTGACAAAGCAGGATAAAACGTGGTTTTTCCTGCTTTGTGTTATCAGCCGAAAATCAATAAATTGATTTTCCTGGTTTATTTTTACAACCTCTGTCGGTCGTCGCCAACCCCTGCGGGTTTGTCAACGGCCTGAAGGGCTGATAAATCAGCCCTTTTTCATGGTCAAAACCTGACAGCGAGTTATTATTTACGCAGATAAATAATATTCTGAGTTTCGTTGTCGCAGTTACCCACAACCTGACCTTCTGCCTGTGCCGCTTCTTCAGCCGGAACCACAGTCAGCGTAAAACCGTCAGCAGGAACACCATTGCTGATGATTTTCTGCGAAATTTCCTCAGTCACACTTTCACATGATGCCTGCGCCATAATTGGTGCAACAGCAAAGAGAACAGCACTGAGCGCAATCAGTTTTTTCATCATTTATCCTTAAATGTATTTATTTCCAGCCAGTGGAAACTTCACGCCCTGTATTTGCATCAAGGCATCGCAGCGTATTAGGCTCCCAATACGCGGTAACAACCGAACTTTTTAAACATGCATCTTCAGCATCAATAGCACGGTCAACTTTATCGAACTCTTTTTCAGCACGGCGGTTGACCTTCTGACGCAGAGAGCGGGTATCATCCCATTGCTCTTTTTCCTGACGTGCTCTCTCTTTTTCAAGCGCAGTATCGCCGCCACTGATAACACAGGTACTGCCCGGGCTGCAATTTGTTGTCGCGGCGCCTGCATGTGCTGCAAACATGAAAGGAGCAGCAAAGGCGGTCGCGATAAACCACTTTTTGAGCATGGAGTTAGTCATTGTCGTGTTTTCCTCAAAGTTCAAAACCTGCAAACGTCATTTTGATCGTGTGCATTATAGCAAAGTCTGTTTATGCGCCAATAAAAGACAACGTTTTTCGGTGATAATTTCAGGTAATTTAATAAAATTACCTGATTATACGGATACCGGCTTATTTTTTGTGGTCGTTTCAGCCCTCGCGGTGCACATTCAGCCCGGCAAATGACTGACAGACCGGCATCATTTCCATAGTATTAATATTTACGTGCGGCGGCAACGTTGCGACCCAGAAAACAGCTTCTGCGATATCATCCGGCATCAGCGGATCAGCGTCTTTATAGGTATTTGCCGCTTTTCCCTCATCTCCGCGATAACGAATCCCGGAAAATTCTGTACCGCCGACCATGCCCGGTTCAATATCTGTTACACGGATTTTTTTACCAAACAGATCAGCGCGTAGCGCCAGACTGAACTGGCGGACAAAGGCTTTGGTTCCGCAGTAAACGTTACCGCCGGCATACGGCCATGACCCGGCCGTTGAACCTAAATTAATGATGTGACCCCGGTTTCTTTCCACCATACCCGGCAGAATCGCTCGGGTCATATGAAGCAGCCCCTTGATATTGGTATCCACCACCACATCCCATTCTGCGGGATTGCCTTTATCAACGGTTTCCATGCCCAGAGCCAGACCGGCGTTATTTACCAGAACATCGATTTCACGCAGGGATTCCGGCAGTGAGTTGATCACATTATCGACAGCCGGGCTTTCTGTCATATCCAGAGCCAGCGGGAAAAATTTGTTTCCGAACTCTTTTTGCAGTTTCGCCAGGCGTTCAATGCGGCGGCCGGTGCCGATAACAGTATGGCCGTTCTCAATAAATTTGCGGGCAAATGCCTCACCAAAACCTGCGGTTGCACCTGTAATTAAAACAATCATCACATACTCCGAATCTGTCAGCGGGAAACCCCGGAAAAGTAATAATAACCATGGCGATAGAATACCGGTGGTAATATCGTGATAGTGTATCGTGTCTGCATAACAGAAAGCGGGTCACAGATTCCGTTTTTCAGTTTTCATTACGGAAAAACACTGAAGTTAATCAACAACAACCTGATTATTCACAGGAGACGGAAAATGGTTAAGGGTCAATGTTTGTGCGGTAACGTAACAGTCTCTGTACCTCAGGCGGTGCACGATGTTTCTGTTTGCCATTGCGGTATGTGCAGAAAATGGAATGGTGCGCCTTTTATGTCCGTGGATTGCGGCAGCGATGTCACTCTCAGCGGTGAGGAATATATTACCCGTTATCACTCCTCGGAGTGGGGCGATCGTTGCTTTTGCCGCGAGTGCGGAACACACCTGTTTTATTATCTGAAACCGGCTGATCAGTATTATGTCTCTGCGGCATTACTGGGGGAGACACAGGAATCCCGCCTGGCGATGCAGATTTACACTGACAGCAAACCGGCGTATTACAATTTTGCAGAAAAAACACCGATGCTGACGGAGCAGGATATTCTGGCGATGTTCGGCGCAGAATAAAACAGAAAGCGGATACCGGGGTATCCGCTTCGTTTTTTCTGCGTTGCCGGGCAGAGAAATTAAATAACAAACAGATCCATAAAGTCGCTGACTGACATGGATTCGAGTGTTTTACGGTCACGGGCCGCATTCAGAATGCGCTGCTGCTGTGCTTCCGGGAACATCCGCGCCAGGTTGGTGCGGAATTTCGCCAGCAGCAGCGGAATACCTTCCTCACGACGACGGGCATGCCCGACCGGATATTCCACCACGACCTCATCCAGCACAGTACCGTCTTTCAGCGTTACAGTCAGGGCGTTGGCGATAGAGCGTTTTTCCGGATCATGGTAATCACGGGTAAACGCAGTATCTTCCTCACAGTGAATACGGGCGCGCAGTGCATCAATACGGCTGTCTGATGCAATACCATCCTCATAATCCGCGGCAGTCAGACGGCCGAAGATCAGCGGAACCGCCACCATATACTGGATACAGTGGTCGCGGTCAGCCGGGTTATTCAGCGGGCCGTGTTTGTCGATAATACGGATACAGGCTTCATGCGTACGGATAGTGACGTTCTCAATATCATCTGCCGTTTTACCCAGTGCCGCCAGTTTGTGATGCAGTGTCATCGCCGCTTCAACGGCCGTCTGAGAGTGGAATTCGGCCGGGAATGAAATCTTGAACAGCACGTTTTCCATTACATATGAGCCGTAATCACGCTGGAATTTAAACGGTTTGCCGTCAAACAATACATCATAGAAACCCCAGGTTTTAGCCGTCAGCACCGTCGGATAACCCATTTCGCCTTTCTGAGCGAACAGCGCCAGACGTACCGCACGGGATGTGGCATCACCGGCAGCCCAGGATTTACGTGAACCGGTATTCGGTGCATGACGGTAGGTACGCAGAGACTGACCATCCACCCATGCATGAGAAACCGCGCTTAATAACTGCTCACGATCCAGCCCCAGCATTTCACCGACAACGGCAGTGGAGGCGACTTTCACCAGCACGACGTGGTCAAGACCGGCTTTATTGAATGAGTTTTCCAGTGCCAGACAGCCCTGAATTTCATGGGCTTTGATCATGGCGGTCAGCACGCGTTTCAGCGGCAGCGGCGCTTTGCCTTTGGCAATCGCTTCACGGGACAACCAGTCTGCGACCGCCAGGATACCGCCGAGGTTATCAGAAGGGTGTCCCCATTCCGCAGCCAGCCAGGTGTCGTTGAAATCCAGCCAGCGGATCATCGCACCGATATTGAAAGCGGCCTGCACCGGATCAAGCTGGAATTGTGTCCCGGGGACTTTGGCGCCGTTCGGGACAATGGTTCCCGGCACAACAGGGCCGAGCATTTTTCTGCACGCCGGATATTCCAGGGCTTCCAGACCGCAACCCAGAGTATCCAGGAAGCAGTGATACGCAGTGTCATAAGCGCGCTCACTGCTGATATCCATATTCAGAACGTAATCAGTGATGTCCTGAATGACCTTGTCGTACTCTTGATGCTGCGGGGTAAAAGATGCTGACATACGTTATTTCCTTTTTAATTAATTATTAGCGCGCTTTAAGGGGGACAAAGGTCTGGTTTTCCGGTCCGGTGTAATTGGCGGACGGACGAATGATTTTATTATCCAGACGCTGTTCAATGATGTGTGCAGCCCAGCCTGCGGAACGGGCAATAACAAAAATCGGGGTAAACATCGCTGTTGGTACTCCCATCAGGTGATACGCCACCGCTGAGAACCAGTCGAGGTTCGGGAACATCTTCTTGTGCTGAGACATCACGGATTCAATACGATCCGCGATATCAAACAGACGGAAATCTTTCGCTTCTTCGGATAACTCACGGGAAATCGCTTTGATGACCTGGTGGCGCGGGTCAGCAATGGTATACACCGGATGACCGAACCCCATTACCACTTCACTGCGGGTAAGACGGGCGAGAATATCGGCCTGCGCTTCATCCGGTGAGCTGTAACGTTTCTGAGTCTCCAGTGATACTTCGTTGGCGCCGCCGTGTTTTGGCCCGCGCAATGCGGCAATTGCACCGGTGATGGACGAATAAAAATCGGTTCCGGTTCCGGCGATAACACGGGCAGCAAATGTGGAGGCGTTAAACTCATGTTCTGCATAGAGAATGAACGAGGAGTTCATAAAACGCACCCAGTTTTCAGACGGTTTTTTGCCGTGCAGCAGATGCAGGAAATGGCCGCCGCAGGTGTCGTCATCCGTTTCGGTATCAATGCGGCGATCATTAAATGCATAGTGATACCAGTAAAGCAGCATAGAGGTCAGGGAAGAGAGCAGGCGATCGGCGATATCACGGGCACCGGATAACGGATGGCCTTCTTTCTCCGGCAGAACGCAACCCATAATGGACACACCGGTACGCAGCACGTCCATCGGGTGGGCAGAGGCAGGCAGTGCTTCCAGGGCTTTTTTCACACTGTGCGGCAGGCCGCGTAGTGATTTCAGTTTTGCCTTGTAGGCGGCCAGTTCCGCCGCATTAGGCAGTTTCTCGTGGATCAGAAGATGAGCGACTTCTTCAAAATCACATTGCGTGGCTAAATCCAGAATGTCGTAACCGCGGTAGTGCAGGTCGTTCCCATTAATCCCCACAGTACAGAGTGCAGTATTGCCGGCAGCAACGCCGGACAATGCGACGGATTTTTTGCCTTTCTTCAGTGCAGGTTCAGGTTTGCTAAGTTGTTCATTCATAACGGGTGATCCTTATTATTATAGTGAGTGTACAACCTGCTTCGCGTTATCTTTCAGAGGTTATTTTTTCTGCGAAAACAGTGCGTCGAGCTTATCTTCATAATCGTAGTAGTTAATGCTTTGGTATAATTCATCACGGGTCTGCATCTGTGAAATCAGGCTCTGTTGCGAACCTTCACGGCGCAGGGTGTTATAGACATTCTCAGCCGCTTTATTCATCGCCCGGAAGGCCGTAAGCGGATACAGCGCGATAGCGATATTCACACTGCGCAGCTCATCCAGGGTAAACAGCGGTGTTTTGCCGAATTCAGTGATGTTTGCCAGTACCGGCACGCTGATTTTGTCAGTGAACAGGCGATACATTGCCAGTTCGGTAATAGCTTCCGGGAACAGCATATCGGCACCGGCATCAATGTAAGCCTGTGCGCGCTCGAGGGCAGATTCCAGACCTTCGACCGCCAGTGCATCAGTACGCGCCATGACCACGAAATTCTCGTCAGTCCGTGCATCGACAGCAGCTTTAATGCGATCAACCATTTCCTGTTTCGATACGATTTCTTTGTTCGGGCGGTGACCACAGCGTTTTGCCCCCACCTGGTCTTCAATGTGCATCCCGGCAGCTCCGGCTTTGATCAGAGATTTCACGGTACGCACCACGTTAAAGGCGGACGGGCCGAAACCGATATCCGCATCCACCAGCAGCGGGAGATCACACACATCAGTAATACGGCGGACATCCGTCAGTACATCATCCAGAGTGGAAATACCCAGATCAGGGATACCCAGAGAGCCTGCGGCAACACCGCCGCCGGAGAGATAAATTGCTTTATAACCCGCACGTTTTGCCAGAAGTGCATGGTTGGCATTAATAGCGCCGACCAGCTGTAACGGGGATTCAGACTGTACAGCGTCGCGGAATGCGCGTCCTGCGGAATAAAGTGCCATATATTCACCTTGTTATTAGTTTGATACTCAGATGTTATAAAGCAATCGCTATGCCAATCAGCCGGGTATGGTCACTAAAACGCGAGGTGTATCACATCTTTGGCTTGTTTATCCTGTCATTACGCTACTCACTATAGAATTTGCTGATTCTGTCTGACAAGCATGATGTTAGTGAACTGTGATGGTGATGCTATTTATGTTTCAAAATGGCTGCTATGGTGTTTCATGAAATAAACGTGAAACACATGAAACGCATGAAACATACGAAACAGGGAGAAACTGATGGCTCAGAATAACAAACCGGTGATCTGGACGGTCTCCATCTCACGTCTTTTTACCCTGTTCCGCGATATCAGCCCTGAGTTCAGTGCCCGCGCCAGCATCAGTGCGATTAATCTGGGGTTTGATGCAGCGGTGGAGGCGATCCGCGAACGTCTCAAAACCGAACGCTGTGATGCTATTGTCAGTGCGGGCTCTAACGGTGCGTACCTGAAGCAGCATTTACCCGTGCCGGTGATTGTCGCCGCCCCCGGCGGGTTTGATATCATGCATGCACTGGCCCGGGCACGACAGCTCAGTCAGCGTATCGGCCTCATTTATTACCGCAATACGTTTCCCGCACTGGAATCGCTGGCACAAAGTTTCGGTATGCAGATTGAACAACGCAGTTATGTGACCGCAGAGGATGCGCGGGCAGCCTGTCATGCCCTGAAAGCAGACGGTATTTCTGTGGTGGTGGGAGCCGGGCTGATTACCGATATTGCGGCAGAGTGCGGCATGACCTGCATTTTTATTTATTCCAATGATGCGGTCCGTCGCGCATTCACGGATGCAATAGAACTGACGCGCATCCGCGACCAGCCGCTGAACATACCGCTGCCGGTGGCGGGATCGCTGAATGTCCGCCATACACTGAATGATATTCTCGGCACATCGCCGGTGATGGAACAGGTGCGTGAAACCATTACTTTGTTCGGGCGCTCAAAAGCAACAGTGATGATCCAGGGAGAAAGCGGTACCGGTAAAGAGATGGCCGCGCAGGCTATTCATCATGAATATACCCTGTTTCACAAACATAAGCGGATGAAACGCGCGGCACCATTTGTGGCCGTTAACTGCGGGGCGATCCCGGAAAGTCTGCTGGAGGCGGAACTGTTTGGTTATGAGGAGGGCGCATTTACCGGCTCGCGGCGGGGTGGTCGTGCCGGGTTATTTGAGGCAGCGGATGGCGGCACACTGTTTCTGGATGAAATCGGTGAAATGCCGGTTTCTCTGCAAACCCGGCTGCTGCGGGTGCTGGAAGATCGCGCCATTGTGCGTATCGGCGGCTATAAACCGATAACGGTGGATGTGCGGGTTATCTGTGCGACTCACAATGACCTGGATAACCGGGTGGCAGAGGGTACATTCCGGGCGGATCTGTTTTACCGGCTGGGGGTGTTGCGCCTGCAACTGCCGGCACTGCGCGACCGGGGGGCGGATATTCTGCTGCTGACTGAAAAGCTGCTGAAACTGGCGTTTGCTGAGCTTGATCTGCCGCTGCACCGCGGCCATTTGCAGCAGATCCTGGCGTGCAGTGACTTTTTTTATCACTACCGCTGGCCGGGAAATGCCCGCGAACTGCGTAATCTGATGGAACGGGTCGCGCTGTATTGCAGTGCTTATCCGGATAAAATTATTACCGAATCATTATTACTGAAACTCTCTCCCGAGCGGCGTACAGCGATGTCACCCGTGCCGTTGCCGGATAGCCCGCCGGAGCCGCAAAATACCGCCACTGCAACAGAAGCGGTGGCCCGTTTCCGTGGTGATCGCCGGGCGGCGGCAGACTGGCTGGGTATCAGCCGCACCACGTTATGGCGCCGCCTGAAACAGGAACAGAGCACTTCATCCTGACTGATTCCCGCCTTATACTGAGCCTCAGAATTGAAAAGCAAGAGCCGGAGTGTTTGTCTGTATCCGGCCTGCAATACTGTCATCACCGGAAAGACACAGGAAACAGGACGGAGGCGTTATGTCAGATCTCTTTGCTCACGATGAACCGCTTGCCGTGGCACCCGATGCGTATCTGCTGAAAGGTTTTCTCAGTGACGGGGATAAGATGCTGCTGGCGGAAATCAGCCGTCTGACCGCCATTTCGCCGTTCCGCCATATGCAGACGCCCGGCGGATACCGGATGTCTGCCGCGATGAGCAGCTGCGGTACATACGGCTGGGTTTCTGATGCCAAAGGTTACCGCTATTCTCAGACCGATCCGCTGACCGGCAATCCCTGGCCGCCGCTGCCTGATGCGTTTTTGTCACTGTCACAGCAGGCGGCTGAACGGGCAGGATTCCGGGGATTCTTACCGGACAGTTGTCTGATTAACTGTTACACGCCGGGTACCGGCATGTCTCTGCATCAGGACAGGGACGAGCCGGATCGCCGTCAGCCGATTGTGTCATTTTCACTCGGGCTGCCGGTGCAGTTTCAGTTCGGCGGCAGTGAACGGCATCATCCTCTGAAGACTTTCGCGCTTGAGCACGGTGATGTGCTGGTGTGGGGCGGCCGTTCCCGTCTGAATTACCATGCTGTCCGTCCGGTAAGAGCCGGGGTGCATCCGCTTGCGGGCGCCCGGCGGTTTAATCTGACTTTCCGCTGTGCGCGGTAACGGAGAAACAGGATGACAAAACAGACAAGACTGTCAGACGATGCGTGCTGGGCAGCCCTGGCCGCCAGGGATAAAACCGCGGACCCGTTGTTTGTGTATGCGGTAAAAACCACACAGACATGGGGATTTCCGTCAACGGTTGTGCGCCTGCCGAAACGGGAAAATACCGAATTTTTCGCCACCCCGGCAGAAGCGGAGGCTCACGGTTACCGCGCCGGAAAACGCTGTCAGCGCAGCGGTGATGCCATGACACAGCGCCATGCGGATCAGGTGGTGCTGGCCTGCCGCGAACTGGAAACACGAATCGACAACGGTGATCCTCTGCCGTCACTGCCGGAACTGGCCGCACTGTGCGGTGTGAGTCAGTTTCATTTTCACCGCATTTTCCGGTCACACACCGGACTGACACCGGCGGCGTGGGCAAAAGCGTATCGCGGGGAAAAACTGCGGGAGCAACTGATAAAACAGCCGACAATCACCGGAGCAATCGCCGAATCAGGCTTCAGTTCCGGCAGCCGGTTTTATGAATCATCGGGTACACTGCTCGGCATGACCCCTAAAAGCTGGCGCGCAGGCGGCAAAGGGACACGAATTTTCTTTGCACTTGCCATCTGTGCGCTGGGGGATATCCTGGTGGCACAGAGTGAAAAAGGCATTTGCGCCATTCTGCTGGGGGATGATGCGGAAGCGCTGTTACGGGATTTAGAGGATCAGTTTCCCAACGCGGAACTGGTCGGCGGTGACGCACAGTTTGAACAGGTTGTTTCACGGGTCATCGGATTTGTGGAAGCACCGTCCTCCGGGCTGGATCTGCCGCTGGATATCCGGGGAACCGCATTCCAGCGCCGTGTCTGGCAGGCATTGCAGTCCATTCCGGCCGGAACGACGGTCAGTTACCGGGAGATTGCGGAGCGGATCGGTTCCCCGAAAGCCGTCAGAGCGGTCGCCGGTGCCTGTGCGGCAAACTGTCTGGCCGTGGCGATCCCGTGCCACCGGGTGGTGCGGACCGGCGGGGAACTCGCGGGTTACCGCTGGGGGATCGAACGGAAAAAACATCTGTTGCAGCGCGAGGCATTGCAGCAGGAAATTGGTTAAAAGAAGGAATACGGATGCGTTTTCGCATAACAGCATTACGGAACAGTTTATTTTTTGCCGCCCTGCCGGTGATCGCCGCCGCGGCACCTGCAACGGCTGAAGTCACCGCAGACGAAGACGGAACCGTTGCGGCATCAGCTTCCGGCCCGCTGTTTGACTGTGACCGGGAACTGATAAAGCTGATTGCGGGCAGTAATCACGCGCTTGTCCGTGCGGAAAAGGTCACCGCTGACAGGCTGGGGATTTATGTTGAAAACAGGGATATTAATGAGCTGGCTATTCAGCTCTCTGATACACGGCAAAAACCCTCGCCGGCGTCACCGGGCGCCGGGCAGCTGGGCTGGGTAACTTACAATATTAAAGACAATACCCTGACGGCGACAGGGGCGGATATTGAACATCCTGTCCCGCTGACATTCAGTGCTGTACAGGGAGAGCAGCTGCAATCTTGTCTGAAAAAAGAGAAAACGTGTCAGCAGATCCTCAGTACACTCCGGCTGACACCGTTTATTGCGATGTCGCCGGAATGGCGTGTCACCGGTAAGGGACGGGCATACTTCCATGCTGCACCGGCGCAACAGTGCCGTGATGATAATACGTTTGTGGTGCCGGGGAACGTACTTCAGGTTACCGGCTTGCGGGCAACCGAACCGGTGAAAGGGGAAAAAGAAAGCTGGCTGCTGGTGGCTTACGGTAATACGCAGGGCTGGATTAATGTTAACCGGCTGGAATCACAGGACGATCTGTGCGGTGCGGCCACCGAAAAAGCGGATAAACAGTATCAGGCGGGCCTGAAAAACAATAAGCCTTCCTCATATAAATACAGTGTGACACAAAAACGCCTGCGCTTTTATGATGCACCGGATAAAAAATGCAGCACAAACGCCGCGGATTATGTGGTGAAAGATGATGCGGTCTGGGTCGACCGGCCACAGCCGTATCAGGGGTTTGTTCATGGCCGTTATATTCACCCGGCGACCGGCAAAGTCACGGAAGGCTGGCTGGAAGCGGGCGGGCTGAAAAAATAAATCAAAAAAGGCCGTTACAAAAAACGTAACGGCCTGCGTTTATTATGGCTGTGTTACAGCCCCAGTTCATCCCGCAGTTGCGCAATCTGTTCGCGCCACTGCTGTTGCAGCGCCGGTTTCTGATGTGCAGGTTTACGCTGTAAATCTGCCGCCAGTTTTTCCTCCAGTGAAATCAGCGCCGCCAGTGAATCCTCTTCATCACAGACAGGGACTGACGGCTCAGGAGCTGCCGGTAATGCACTGTTGACGAAATCCGTATTCAGGGCGCGGATAGCATCATAGACCTGATCCAAATCGTGGTATTCCGTCAGCCGGTTACCATCGATATACCAGAAACGGTTACAGCTTTTTTCGATCAGTTCCCGGTCGTGGCTGACCAGAATCAATCCGCCCTCAAACCGGCTGATTTCCTCCGCCAGCGCCAGTTTTCCGTCCATATCCAGGTGGTTGGTCGGTTCATCCAGCATCAGCAGGGAATAATTGGCCAGACTCAGTCCGACAAACAACAGCCGTGCCCGTTCACCGCCGCTCAGTGCTGAAACCGCCTGCTGATGGCGCAGATACGGGAAACCGGCGCTGATCAGCGCCATTTTCCGCTGCTCATCAATCAGTGACGCGAATGGCTTCAGTGCATCCGTCAGCGAATCACTGTCATTCAATTGCGCCAGTTTCTGGTCGTAATACCCCAAATGCACACGGGGATGCAGCACCAGCGGGCTGTCCGGCAGTGTGGCCTCCGGTTTCTGAGACTGTGACCAGATCATCCGCAGCAGTGAGGATTTCCCGGTACCGTTCGCTCCCATGACCGCAATGCGATCACCGGATTTCACCGACACATTGTCTGTCACATACAATGGCGGACAGTTCTCTGCCGGAACGACAGATAACTGATTAAAGGCACACAGCCGGTCGGCCCGTAAAGCATCTCCGGTCAGTTTCAGTTGCCACTGACTGCCGATAGCCAGCTCAACCTGGTCATCCTGCAACCGGTCTATCTGCTTTTCCATCTGTTTGGCTTTGCGGGAAAGCGCTTCGTTATCATACACTTTTCCCCATATCGCCAGTCGTTTGGCACTCACTGCAATGCGGTCGATCTCTTTCTGCTGCGCGTTGTGGCGGTGCTCATCGCTTTCATCCTGTTGCGCCAGAGCTTCCCGCGCCAGTGTGCAGGGCAGACGAAACACCGAAACGTTACCGTCCCGCAGCACCCAGGTGCAGTTGGTGACGTGATCCAGCAGGGCGTTATCGTGAGAAACCAGGATAAAGCTGCCGCGCCAGTTTTTCAGGAACTGCTCCAGCCACAGAATGGTCGGCAGATCCAGATGGTTACTCGGTTCATCCAGCAATAATAAATCAGGCTGGCTGATCAGCGCCCTGGCCAGTAACAGCCGGGTATGCTGGCCGCCGCTCAGCGCGGTGACCGGTAACTGCCACTGTGCGGGATCAAACCCCATCTCTGTCAGCAGCATTTCTGCCCGCCACATTTCGGACAGATGCTGTTCCGCCGGTAATTTCTCCAGCACAGCATCCGCCAGTGACAGGGTATTCAGTGATTCCGGCAGATGCTGCTCGATATAGGCCATAACGACGCGGTTTGCCGGGGTAATCGTCCCTTCATCCGGCGTCAGCTGGCCGGACAACAGTTTCATCAGGGTACTTTTTCCGCAGCCGTTATGACCAATCAGACCGATTTTCTCCCCCTGATTCAGGGCGACAGAAATATCGGTTAACAGCGGAGTGTGACCGGGATGGAATGACAGATTACGGGTTGATAATAATGTGCTCATAGCTTACTCAAATTTCAGGCATAACAATGCCATGGGTCATAAAACGCGATAACCCTGTAAGCTGAGGAAGGATGTTAAATTCAGTAAAGCTTCACTCAGGCAGGATTAACGCACAGCGTTAACAGAAAAGCCTGAGTTCTGACGATTACCAAAGAAATGTGAGAATTTAATCACATAACTTAACACCATAATTAGCCTCCTTATTTATTCTCTGAGTTTACGGATGCATCCATCATACCATTGCGGATGAATGGCAGACAACGGCGGAGCTTAAGCTGCCTTAAGTTCCGCATATTGTTTAAGGTAATGCCGCAAACAACCGGGCATAAATCTGCTGCACGGTGTCGTGTTTTTTCCGGTTATAATCCATTGTGATGCTGACGCCGTCTTTTGCCGCCATTTTGCTTTGTGCATAGTCAGCCCGGTCGTCCGGATGGGTTATCAGCCAGTCGCGGAACAGAATATGGCGCAGATGCTCCGGGCAGCGCGGGGCAAACACATGCAGATTGATTTGCGGATTATCCCGTTTCAGCATCCGGTGCTGATACCATGAAGGCTCACGGACGGTGTGTTCATAGCCGTCTGCAATCAGCGCAGGAAGCCAGTCAGTTTCATCAGCCGGGTCAGCAACAATCAAATCGATATCAATCACCGGTTTGGCCGCCAGTCCGGGAACTGCCGTCGAGCCGACATGTTCAATGTGTAACGCTTTATCACCGAGCACATCCAGAATTCGTTGCTTTTCCTGCGCATAAACAGCGGGCCAGGCGGGATCATATTCACTGACAGTAATCACCACTGTGCGGGGTTTTCCGGTAACCAGCGGATTTTCATCCGGGTCACTGTCCGCAAATATCATGACATCCCGCCGTTCCTGCGCTGACAGCAGCAGTGCCGGGCGGAACATATCACAATGCGGGATACCGTCCTCATAATAAACATCAGAACAGACGGTAAAGCCGCATTTTTTATAGAATGCGGTCAGATGCGCCTGGGCACTGATATTAATTTGCCGTGTCCCGAAATGCCGGTATACCGCCTGAACGGCGGCATCCATCAGCGGATAGCCCAGCTTCTGCCCGCGAAATAACGGATTAATGACCACACGGCCGATAGCTGCCGGTGCCGTACTGTGTTCCGGCGGCAGAATACGGCAGCAGGCCATGATCTCTCCGTCCTGTTCCGCCCAAACGTGCAGTGCCGTGAGGTCGGCACCGTCCGGATCGAGATAACAGCAGGTCTGTTCAACCACAAATACCGCGCTGCGCAGCGCCAGCAGGCGGTAGAGTGTCTGCGGGGAGAGGTCGTGCAGGGCGGCTGTCTGCCAGCTAACTGATGTCATGTGTCCGTCCGTCTGTATTAAAGGAAGTAAAATCCGGCTGCTGCATGGTCACACAGTGGATACCGCCGCCGCCGGACGCAATTGCATCAATGTTCACCTGAACCACAACCCGTCCGGGATAGAGTGCTGCCAGTAATTGTGCAGCCTGCTCATCTGCGGCGCTGTCACCGAACTCCGGCACAATAATACCGCCGTTGCAGGGGTAATAATTGATGTAACCGACAGCAAAATAAGGTGATTTCATCCGGTCAACCCGTGTGGTGAGCGGATTACTGAGGATATGAATCTCATCAATCAGATTAGTATGTTGCTTCACGGCATACAGAGAAGCGGCGTGATCGCGGGTGACTTCATACTCAAATGACTGCGGATTGTTTTCCATCGCGATAACCAGTGATTTTTCACTGACAAACCGGGCATAAAAATCAATATGTGCATCAGTAATATCATGATTACGGATACCATTCAGCCAGATAATGGTTTTCAGTCCGAGATCGTGCGACAACCACTGTTCCGTCTGCTGACGGCTGACACCCGGATTGCGGTTATCATTGAGAATGGCACTGCGGGTAAAAATACCGGTACCGCTTCCGTTAACCTCAATGGCTCCGCCCTCCAGTGTCAGCGGGCTGATATGAAGCGGCAATCCGGTGTATTCCGCCATCACCGCAGCGACCCCGGCATCCCGTTTTACAGGCTGTTTTTTGCCCCAGCCGTTAAAATTAAAACTGACGGCAGCAGGGCGTTTTGTTGCGGTGTCATACACAAAGTTTGCGCCACTGTCGCGCAGCCAGATATCATCGAGCGGGCACTCAATATAAGTGACAGCGTCACCCATCAGTTGTTGTGCTGCTTTTTTATTTTTGCGGGTAACCAGCAGATTCACCGGCTCAAAGCGGGCAATTGTCAGCGCAAGCACCGCCTGATTACGGCAGACTTTTTCCGCTAAAGAGGCAGACCAGATGGACGCGTCTGCACCGAACGCCATCCAGGTCGCGGCGTGCGGTAAGTGTTCAGAAGGCATAATAAACATAATTAACCCATTATATTATCGGTAAGGCCATGTAATACCAGCCGTAAATATCCATATAGCGTTTTGTGGTGTGCGAGGTTTCGTATTTCACGTCCTGAAAACCACGGCGCAGATACAACTCTCTGGCTTTTGTGTTTAAATCAGAAACATACAGTGATAACCGGGTAATGGCCGGATCCGCCCGTAATTGAGTGGTGATCTCATCCAGAATCTGATTGCCGATCCCCGTGCCGCGCAGTGATTCGTCCACACACAGATAAGATAAATAGGCAGTATCCGCTGCCGGAATATGGACAAACATCTGAAAAATCCGGCGGATTTTCAAAAAAGGGATAAAACCGGCTTTGCGCAGAATCGCCAGAGAAGAAACCGGTGCCGGAGCATTTTCGGGCGGATGTTTAACACCGTAAGTCAGCCCGTAGGCAGCAACCAGCTTACCGTTGCGTTTTACCTGAAAATGGCGGTCGTACGGATCACTGAGCCCGCGCTGCCAGAACATCGCCAGCACGGCCTGACGCTGCGCTTCCGGCATGTTGCGGATTGTTTTGAATTTGGACGAAAATGCCTGATAGAACAGAGCGGCAGCAGGCTCCAGCCCGGTTTCATCCAGATATTCAGTCACCAGCCCGGTTTCATCCGGATATTCAGTCACCAGGTCGTTCTGATCCGCATCAGCGGTACTGTTTTTTGTTATGGTTGTCATCATCATGGGTACTGTAAATGTGGTATTATAATAGATAGAGTAATCAGTCTAATTTCTATTATCCGGTTTTTCGGAGACACTTCCTTATGGAAAAATTAACGGAAAAGCAGCAGCGTAAACGCCGTCAGATCCTTGACGCTGCAATGCATTGTTTTATCGCAAAAGGTTTTCATTCCACGTCGACGGCAGAGATTTGTAAAGCCGCCGGAATGAGTCCCGGGAACCTGTTCCATTACTACCCGAATAAATACGCCATTATTGAGGCCATCGCAGAACTGGATGAGGATGACCACAAGGTGATTCTGAACATCGGTGATGAGCAGGGGCATGCGGTCGATATTATTGAAAAAATGATAACGGCATTGATTATGTTGTACAGTGAGCCGGGTTATACCCGCCTCAGCCTGGAAATCATCACCGAGGCGAGCCGTAATCCGGATCTGAATACGGCATTTGTCGCGAATGAACAGCGGCTGCACGCAAAATTCTGTGATGTGCTGCAACGCGGTATCGCCGCCGGTGAAATTGATTCACAACTGAATCCGGCACAAACCGCATCCTGGCTGCTGGTTATGGCGGACGGTACACTGGGGCGGGAACTGATGGAGCCGGAATTCAGCAGGGCGGTATTTCTCAGCGGGCTGCGGGTGTTGCTGAGAAAAGCACTGAAGCCCTGAGTCATTCTTCTCTGACCTGCCGCTGCATAACCGTGACAAGTTCGTCACTGATCACATCATCATACATGGCCTGCCAGCCCATCCGGGCATACATGGCCTGTTTATCCGGCGTATAGAGATTCAGTGCCGCCAGATGGCGCTCTCCGGCGGCGGCAAATACCGCCTGTGTCAGCGCGCTGCCGAGACCTTGTCCGCGGGCGGCGGGCAGGGTGTAAATCTCTCCCGCCCACCAGTCTGCATTGGCCATCCGGCAGGTTTTCAGTTCCCGCCAGATCAGGCTGGCTGTGCCCGACAGCGCGCCGTTTTTATCTGTGGCGGCAAACAGCATTTCGCCGTTATCACCGTTCGCCCGTTTAATCAGACGTGCCAGGATAATCTCCGGTGTCTGCCACTGCGGCAGTTCCTGCCATTCCTGATGTAAAATCTGAGCAATGCTTTCCAGCAGCGGTAAATCACCGGGCAGGCCGGTAACAGGGCGGATATTCATGATGATGATACTCCGGGGTGTCCGATAAGTTCGGTAATTAAGGCCAGTACCGGCTGAAACAGCTCCCGGCTCTGTTCAAACGTATAATCTGTCCGGCGGATTGCCACCGTATGACCATGCAGTGCATCTGCCAGCAGATGCAAAACAGCAGTCTGTCGTGTTTCACTCAGCCCGCAGGGGGCAATAATACGCAGGTAGCGCTGACGGAAACAGCCCGACGGACCATCACTGTTCAGCGACAGCAGAATATCCAGCAGATCACTGTAAATATAGAGCAGATGCAGATAACTTTCTGCCAGCCGCTGAAGCTCCTGCTGTACCGGCGCCTGTCCTGATGGCTGATAAATGTCGTCCACCAGTGCGGTGGCGAGAGATTCCAGCAACTGCTGTTTATTACGGAAGTAATAATAAATCGCCATCGGATCGACCTGTAATTGTGCGGCAAGCGCACGGATCGAAGGTACTTTTCCCTGTTCCTGTAATAATTTTCCGGCTTCAGACAGAATATTTTCTGCGGTCAGTTTGCTGCCCCGGTGAGCGGGTCGTCCGCAGGGTGGTAATCGGGAAGATGTCATGTGTTGCCTCTGTCAGCGGAAACGGTGCCGGTATTTACGGATAAAATCGGTTACGGACATCGGTTTTTTTCCGGTAATGGCTGTAAAATTATCAAAGGTGGTTCCGGTGCCCGGAATCCGGAATTCACTGAAGGCGATATAATGATCATAAATACTTTTCATATAAGCCGGATCAAGCCCCTGTTTCAGTACAAATTCACGAAACACCTCCGGTGATAATGCCTCATACCGGTAATCAATACCGGTGATTTCGCTGATGATCGCGGCAATTTCATGATAGTTTTTGGCATCATAACCCAGTCGGTACACTCGGTTGCGGTGCTCTGCGGGAGCAGATAAACAGGCGGCAGCCACTTCCGCCACATCCTCGCAGGATACCCAGCTCAGCGTGGCATTACCGAAATAATCACTCAGTACACCAGCCGGATGCTGATTATCACCCTGATAACCCAGTAAATTCTGCATATAGGACTCAGGACGCAGATGCGTATAATCAAATCCTGCCCATTCAATATAACGTTCGATCAGCTGATGCCACGCCCAGTGGGCCACACGGGTATTATCATCGCCGCAGGCACCGAGGTGAACAATGTGGCGGACACCGGATTTACGCGCCTCATCGATAAAGATTTTGCTCTGTTCCAGCATGGCGAGGGTATAACCGGTCATCATAAAAACCGTATCCACACCGTGCAGTGCCGGCAACAGTGATGCCGGATCATCATAATCAAAATAACGTACCGGCAGGCCGCTGTCTGCAAGCTTTTGCGGTTCACGGGCAGCCAAAATAATATTCACATTTCCGCGTTCGCGCAGGCACTGTATCAGCAGCGTTCCCACCTGACCGGTTGCCCCGGTGACCAGTACCGTTTGTTTTGCCGCAGCTGTTTGTCCGATCATATCTTCCGCCTGTTTTTAATGATTTTTTAATCGTATTTTGTTTTTGCCGGTTGACGTTAACCATATCAGCCCGCTAAGCTGTGTAAACATATTCTACAGTGTAGAATTAATGCAAAGCACAATAATACACTCTCCTGTTAATCCGCCATTAAGGAATCAGCTATGCGTCATATTATTTATATTGCCACCAGCCTGGACGGCTATATTGCCGATGCACAGGATAAGCTGGACTGGCTGTTTGCCGTGCCGAATCCGGAGCAGGACGATATGGGATTTTCTGCGTTTATGCAGCGGGTTGATGCCGTGGTGATGGGGCGGAAAACGTTTGATACCGTCTGTGCGTTTGATGGTGAGTGGCCATATGATAAACCGGTTTTCGTGCTGTCCCGCACAATGACGGAATTACCGGAAAAACTGGCGGGTAAAGCAGTATATCCGGTACAGGGGGAGATTGATGCTGTGCTGGCCGGTATTCACCGTGCCGGGTATCACAACCTGTATATTGACGGCGGAACTGCGGCCCAGCAGTGCCTGGCTGCGGATCTTATCGATGAAATGGTGATCACCACAGTCCCGGTACTGCTGGGCGGCGGCACGCCGTTATTTGGTTCTCTGCCGTCGCCGCTGCAGTTTGTTCATATCAGTACAGAACAGTATTTTAATTATATGGTGAAAAATACCTGGTACCGCCGGCGGGATCAGGCTGCACAAGCCTGATTACACTGCGGGTGCCCCAGTTCAAACACCATTTCACGGGAATCCGGACTGAACGGGCTGAAACGGTGGTCACCGTAAATATGACGAACCATCAGCCCGCTGAATGTCACGGCTTCTGTAATTTCAGCGGCGGAAGGGAAAGTAATATCCGATTCCGCGCGGTAAATCCGGCCATTCTCACCGATCTGATAAAAAGTCTGATAACGGACAACACCGTTGTGCTCTGACACATCATTCCAGGATATCACGTCACCGAATTTATCACTGCGCTGAACTTCCCGGCTCAGTTCCGGAATCCATTCCCGCCACTCCTCCGTGGCCGGATTGCGGCTGTCAAACAGTACAATACCGTCCCGGCTTAAATGGCGCTGTATATTCTGCAAAGCGGCAATACGCTGTTCACGGGACAAAAAAACCTGGAATGCATGACCGGATAAGATAATCAGATCATAAGTCATGCCGGTATCCAGTGTTTCCGCAGATGCCTGCAACCAGCTGACGTGGTCAGTTTTTTTCTGTGCGATGGCCAGCATGGCAGCCGCCGGGTCAGCCCCGGTCAGGATCTTATGCGGATATTTTTCCGCAATGGCTGCCATCAGTGTGCCGGTACCGCAACCCAGATCCAAAATCCGCCCTGCAGTGGCCGCCCGGGTGAGATACATATCAAAATCGGCCCGCCACTCATTGTCCATATCATAAAATTGCGCCAGTTCAGGATCGCGGTAAAGCGGGTCATCGTATGGTGTGGTCATTAATTATTTGTCCTTGCGCCGGGTTTGCGGGCGCTGAGCAATAAAAACGGCGCATAACGGTTAAATATGTCTGTTTCGGGACGAACGTCCAGCCACTTCTGCGGAATTTTCGGTTCCTGTAAGGCGCGGAGTTCAAACCCTGCATCCAGCAGTGCAGTGACATAGCTTTGCACTGTCCGGTGATATTTCACCACATCGTCCACAAACCAGTGTGTCAGACGGCGGGATTCATCCTGATAATTATCCACCGGCATACAGACAAACCGGCCATGTTCATCTTTTTGATATGAGGAAGCAAAAGCAGTACACATCGGATGCTCCACAGAGAAAACAAAATATCCGCCGGGCTGCAACCGTGTATATATGTCGTTTGCCAGTGCAGTGAAGTCAGCAATGTAATGAATGGCCAGAGAAGAAACAATAATATCAAAATTTTTCAGCGCAGCAGGTAAACAGGTCATTGAACCGTGCAGGTAGCGGATATGCGGATCATTTGTCAGTTTTTGCGCTTCCGTAAACATTTTTTCCGACAACTCTATGCCGGTAACGGATGCCGCACCGCCTTGTCTGGCATAACGGGCAAAATCGCCGAAGCCACTGCCAAGGTCAAGCACCTGTTTATGCTTCAGACAGGGAAGTAACGCGCGCAGCGCAGGTACTTCCAGAATACCATTCAGACCGGTATCGTTCTGACGCAGAAGGCGATAGTTTTCAAAGAAAACAGGATCATCATAAACATTATTTTTTGCATGACGGAATTCAGACATCGTTTCTCCTTAGCATTTTCACTCCGACACTAACCTGAAACACTGAGAAATACCTTAAAAACTTGCCGTTCTGATGAAGTGTGGCCTGTAAGGTTCCCTGATATACGCTGAAAAGATAAACTCAGGTTAATTTATCTGTTATTACCGGGTGTATTTTCTGTTTATGAAAAAAGTCTGTTTTTTTGATCTTCCCTTTGTCCGGCAGGATCACAACGCTAAACCGGAACATAATTACCGCCGTATCCTGGCGGGTGACTACGTGTTTTATACCTGTGCTTCTCAGTTCAGTGACAAAGCCGTGCTGAAAAAATTGCAGGAGGGGGACCGGGTCTTTATCGGCGCCCGTCCGCTGGCAGACGGCAGTTACTGGCTGCACTGGCTGGTATCGCCGGAGCACGGTAATCTGGAACCGGTGACTGAGGGCACCGGTAACTTGCGTAACCTGAAAAAACTGGCACTTTCCCTGGCGATGGTCATTTTATCTGTCTGGCTGTTTTTCACACAACTTTCGGGTGTGATTGCCGCGCTGATACTGATGCTCGTTTTCGGCGCTGGATTATGGATGCTGGCATCGTCAGTTCAGGCACTGCTGGTGACCAACAGCAGAACCATGAAGCATCTGCTCAACGGCCTGACACAGATTAAAGCGGGCAATACCGGTATATGTTCTCAGGCTGAATATCTGCTGCCCGGCACAACGAAAAGCACACGGCACCGGAAGCCGGGGGATGAAAAACGTTTCAACGAACTGGATTCGGTCCGCCCGGAAGATTACCGCCATGCGGAAAACCTGACACTGGCCGGCGTGCAGGGAACCGTTACCGATCTCCGTTCTGTCCGCGATTTTACCGGCAGCGGTAAATCCCGCCGCGACTATATTGAATATTATTTTTTGTGCAGCGGCGTTCCGTTCACACTGCGTAACTATTACAGCTCAATGACAGAAGATATCAATCCGCTGTTTTTCCGCAGCCATCCGTTTTTTATTGCCGCGGATGATCCTGTCAATCTGATTGTCAATCAGCAGAAAGGTGTCATTACCGGTCTTTATAATGAACGTGATCACAGTGCTTACCTTAAACCGGACGGCATGGCGATATCCTCACAGCAGGTGAAACTGATGTATAAGGTGTTTACCGGTATTTTTCTGGTGATGATGCTGCTGATGATGATTTTTATATTCAATGATCTGTGGAGTATTAAAGGCACCCCGGATAAATGGGACTGGCTGCATGCCGCAAAATCACTGGGTGGTATGGCACTGATGTTTATGATGATTATCAGCGGAATTCTGCTGCTGGTTGAAGTGGTGACGCTGCTTGTGCGGAAAAATTCAGCAGGAGCGGCCCGTTTTGTTTTTGTCAGGCAGATGCTGATACAGCTCAGAATCCGGAACGGCAAAAACACAGTTGTACAGGAAATTAACTGATGTTTGCAGACGGACGCACCCGGATTACGCTTCTGGCCATTGTGTTTATAACGTCACTGATGCTGATGTTTTCAGATACGTTTTTTTCAGCACCGGACAGAAAACGCCTCCGCAGCTATCAGCCGGAAAAAGAGACGGTAAAATTATCCTCACGGGTCATCAGCTCTTTTCAGAACGGGGTGATGATAACCGGCGTCAGAGATGCCATGCGGGTTGATTTGGAGAGCTGTGACAGGGAAACCCGCACGTGCCGCCACAGTAAAAATGTGGGTTTTGATCCGGCAAAAGACACGGACATTCCGCTGCTGAACCTGAAAATATCGCCGGATAAAAAAGCGATCAGTGATTATCTGGAAAAACAGACCTATGAACTGAGACGCAGTGAAGTCTACGGCAGCAGACCGCTGGTGCCGGTCACCTATATTATGACGGAGCAGGATGGCGATTTACGGGTCAGTGCCATGTTTATGGGACGGGCAGAAAGCCAGGCCTGTGATAAGCAGGGGCGGTGCCTGATCCTGTTTCAGGATTACGGATCGTACAAAAATTATGTTTTCTATTCCGGGGATGGTGGTCAGAACTGGCGCTGGTTATCGCAGTGGCAGATGCCGGAAGTCGCGGGTGATGCAAAGATTATCGCCGTTACCGCGCCGGGCAGCGGACTTATGGTTCAGAACAACACACTGTATCAGACCCGTGATTACGGACAAAACTGGCGCCTGTTGTTCAGTATGAACCACCGCAAAAAAAGAACCACCGACCGTTACGGGCAACGGTATGTCAGCCTGAAAAGCATTTACTGGCACTATAACGGTAACGGGCAGGTCGCGGCATGGATGGCGGATGAAAGAAACGACCCGGAAAATGTTGCCCTGGTTTGCTTTAATATCCGGACACTGAAAACGGAGTCTGACCTGCTTATCCCGGGGGAGATAGGTGCACTGGACAGCACAACCGGTGGTGAGTTTTATTTCACACTGACAGAAAAAGAGCGCAGGCGTCAGAGTGTGAATCATCTGAATTGTAACGGGGATTATTCGCCGGTTCTGGAAACCGGCGGCAGTTATATTTCCGGTTTGTATGCCGGCACTGATTTACTTATAGCTGAGTTACATTCAGACACCCGGGTATCGGATGATGGCGGGCAGAACTGGAATACCGCAGCGGCACTCACGAAAGCATACGGGGAAACCGCGTTATTTGATAAATGGCACAACCGCCTGTTTTATTTTCCTGACGGTAATTACAGCAGTACCCCGAAAGGAAACCGTGACGGACTGGAGTATGCCACCTCACCTGTGCAGTAAACACATCCGCCGCTGTTTGTAACGACAGCGGCGGAGCAATCGTCAGGCTGTATTTTCCGCCGGGGATTCATTCATACTGCGGCGCAGTAAAAACATCACCACCAGAATCACAATTCCGGTTGCCAGCCCCGCAACATTCACGGAGTACCAGCCCGCATAATAAAAAGCGAATCCTGCCAGTAAACTGCCGAGAGCGCCGAAACTGAAGATAAGAAAATCGGTCGCGCCCTGGATTTTTGCCCGTTCATTACCGGTATAAGTGCGGGGAAGCAGATGCGTGGTGCTGATCAGAATGAAGTTCCAGGCCAGTCCCAGAGATGTCATGGCAATCAGGAAATGGGCATAACTGTTGCCGGTCAGGCTGACTGCATTACTGATTAACAGACAAATCACGCCCAGCCAGACAAAACATTTTACCCCGAGGCGGCTGATTAACTGACCGGTAAAGAAAGAGGGCGCAAACATCCCCAGAATGTGACACTGAAATACAAAGGCGATTGCCGGGAATTCAAATCCCTGTGCTTTCATTGCCAGCGGAAACGCGCCGACCATATACACCACTAATGCATATCCGGCACCACTGACCACCGCGATCAGGATCAGCAGCGGCTGGGAATATAACTGCCGGTACGGCCGGTTTGCCGTGGTATTACCTGCCTGAGCGGGAAGCTGAGCTTTCAGCGGTAAGAATGTCAGCAGCACAAAGGCCATGATATAAATGGCGGTCAGTGCCCCGAAAGTACCGAGAAACGGATAAGCCGCCACCAGTGCCCGGGTGGACATTGCCAGTGACGGGCCGACGAGTACGGCAATAATCCCGCCGCTCATCACCACACCAATCGCTTTTGCCCGCAACGCGGCAGGCGCTTCCTCCAGCGCGGCAAAACGGTATTGCTGGGCAGTGCCGATGGCAATGCCGGTAAAAAAAGTCCCCGCAGAAAACAGCAGCATGTTGTGTGTATAAATACCGGCAATCGCCAGTAATGCACCGGTCAGCCCCCCGGTATTGCCGAGAATAAACCCGGCGCGGCGGCCGAAGCGCATCATAAAGTGAGCCATCGGTACTGAGGCAGAAATCAGTCCGATATATTGCGCCAGCAGCGGGATCGTGGCATGCGCCGGATCGTCTGCCAGCTGTGCCCCGATAAGGACGGCAACGGAGAGCACCAGAGCATTCCCGGTGGTAAACAGCGCTAAGGCGGCTGAGAGCCAATAAACAGAACGTGGCATAATAATTCCTTATTATTCAATATAAAAAATGAATAATGACATCAGACGGAAATCAGTATGCCGGATGATACAACTTCAAGCTGACTTTAAGTCAAGCGGGTTTTTTCACCGTTTTGTTTCTGTTTTTTTTCAGGCTGACACTCAGGATTTTGCGGAACTTCGGACAGGCCAGATGATTTTCCGCCGGGCACTGTTCAATATGCAGCAGCCCCTGTTTCAGATTCTGTAATTCACGGATTTTCTGGTCAATTTCAGTGATTTTTGCCTGGATTGCCGTCCTCTCAATACCTTTTGACGGCAGTTCACTGAGCATCACGGCAATTTCATCCAGTGAAAAATGCCCCTGTCTGGCGAGAATGATCAGCGATAACCGCGTCAGCACTTCTTCATCATAAATACGGGTCAGTCCCTTGCGCCCGGCGGGCGTGATCAGCCCCTTGCTTTCATAATAGCGGATAGTGGCGGTTGTCAGGCCGGTCAGCTCTGCGACGCGGCCGATATCAATCATTTTCATAATGCATCACGCAGTGACGCCAGAGAGCGGATTTGTTTGCCGTCCGGCGTAAAATTATCCGCTGACAGCCACTGTTCCATCGCCCGGTTAACAACCGGCCATTCGCTGTCAATGACGGAGAACCATTCGGTATCACGGGTGCGGCCTTTGACGACTCTGGCCTGGCGGAAACAGCCTTCATACTGAAAACCCAGGCGGAGTGCCGCATGACGGGAAGGGGCGTTGAGGCTGTCACATTTCCACTCATAACGGCGGTAACCGAGGGTATCAAATACATATTTCATCAGCAGCCAGTGGGCTTCTGTGGACATCACCGTACCGCTGAGCAGCGGGGAAAAATGTACATGACCGACTTCGGTAACACCGTTTTTCTCATCTGTCCGCATCAGGGAAAAGACACCAACGGCCTTGCCGGTCTGTTTATCCGTGATGGTGAAAAACAGCGGATCTGAGGATTGTGCATTTTTTTCAATGCGGGCGCGGTACTCCGCTGCATCCTGCGGCGGTTCATCCGGCAGCCAGGTCCAGTGACGTCCGTCCGGTGCGAGTGAAAATGCCCGGTAAAGGTCATCCGCATGTGCAGGACTGAGCGGGTCTATCCGGCAGTGGCGGCCTTCCGCACTGATACGGGCAGGGTAAGGACGGCCGTTCCAGTCCGGGACGATATCACCGACAGTTTGTCCGAATGTGTTTATCTGACTCATTGATTGTTTCTCCGCGCTGTTTTGCTTTCCTGTACTGTAATATGCTGAACGGGATGAGAAAAGAGCCGGTTTTTTTAAATTTAAGAGAACCACTTCAGATACACGTAAACAGATGAATGCGGTTTATGCATTGATGTTACCCGGCAAAATCATGTTGATGCGGTAAAATAGTCTTGTTCAGATAAATAAAAACACCGGAAATACACCCGTGTTCTATTCTGTATTAATCAGATACAGATCATTAAATATGAATATTTACGGATTATTTCACGCAATATACTCTGGGGGAGTACATTATCACGCCGGGTTCTTCGCTATAATCGGATTAATTAATAACAGCAGAGACACAGCGGCAGATTACTGCAATATTTCGTTATCATAATGTAATATTTTAGTAAATGCGTTAACAGTCTCTGACCTGATGAAATACAGGTTAACCATGATGAGTGATATAGCCAGCGCAACAACCGTTCGGCGTAAAGAAAAGCTGAATTTCCGGAATGTGTCACAATTTTTTATCTGCCTGTCTGTATTGCTTGGCGCTATGTTTTTTTCACTGTTCTATGGCAGTGTGAATATGGAATTTCACCAGAAACTGAATACAGTCATCAGCATTATTACCGGCAGTATAAACAGTGATGACCTGCTGCCGTATGAAACCATCATTTATAATATCCGTCTGCCCCGGATTATCCTTGTGGCGATTACCGGTGCATCCCTGTCGCTGGTGGGAATACTGATGCAGACGATAACCCGTAATGAGCTGGCTGACCCGTATATTCTCGGGGTTTCCTCCGGTGCCAGCGCCGGGGCGGTATCAGCCATTGTGCTCGGATTATTTGCCTTTATGTCGCCTTACAATGTGTATATCGGGGCATTTGCAGGCGGATTGATATCTACCGCTATTATTGTCTTATTTAATTTTAAAAAGAGTAACATGACCAATCTTGTACTGATAGGGATTGGTATTTCCAGTTTATTCTCTGCTATTACTACCGCCATTATTTATTTATCCAAAAATGAAAGTCAGGTTAAAAGCGCCATGTTCTGGATGCTGGGCAGTTTTTCCGGTATTAAATGGTCTTATATTCCGCTGCCGCTGGTGGCATTGATTGCAGTATTAATTTTTTGTCTGTTATTCAGTAATGTGCTTGATACGTTATTACTGGGTGCGGATGCATCAGCCCAATTAGGCGTGAATGTGGGTGCTATCAAGCTGGGAGTGATTATTTTATCATCATTTGTGGTGTCTATTATTGTTGCTAATGTTGGCGTCATCGCTTTTATCGGCCTTATTATTCCGCATATTGTCCGTAATACAATCTCTGTAAAGCATTTTAAATTATCACTCTATTCCTGTCTGGTCGGTGGTGCATTTCTGGTGGTTATTGACACCATTTCCCGCAGCTGGTTTAAACCGGAGGAGATCCCGGTCGGCATTCTGACCTCACTGATTGGTGCGCCGCTGTTTGTGTATATCATTATCAAAGCGAACAGGAGCCGGTAACGTGAGCACTGTTGATATTACTGACCTGAGTTATAACGGGATACTGAAAGATATTAATTTATCATTTTCCGGAAAAAGAGTGATTGGTATTGTCGGGCCCAACGGTTCCGGAAAAACAACCTTACTGAGACATATTTACCGGGATATTAAAACACGGGGAACTGTTTTCTTTGATAATACCGATAACGCTCAATTTTCCATCAAATCACTTGCACGCAATATCTCGGTACTGACGCAGTTTAATGATCAGGTGGAAGGCAAACTGACCATTGAAGAAATCGTGGTGATGGGGCGGATGCCGTATAAAAAACATTATGCGGATTACAGCGACCGGGATTTTGTGATTGCAGACAATTATATGACATTGTTTGGTCTGCAAAAAATGAAAAATAAAGAGTATCACGCACTATCCGGCGGTGAAAAACAACGGGTGATGCTGGCGAAATGTTTTTCCCAGGAAACCGATATTATGATTCTGGATGAACCGACCAACCATCTGGATATCCGCTATAAAGTGGAAGTGATGAAAGCACTGGCTGCATCAGAATCCACTGTGATAATGACCATTCACGATATTAATTTGTCTGCAAAATACTGTCAGTATCTGATCCTGATGAATGAAGGTCAGATTTATGCTCAGGGTACACCGGCGGAAGTATTAACCCGGGAGTGCCTTCTCGATGTATTTGGTGTGGAATTTACGGTATTACCGGTCGACGATCGTGTCGCTATATTTTTATAATCCGGATGAGGGAATGATGAAAAAATTATTATTGAGTACCTTAGTTATCTCCGCGCTGTTTTCTGCAACAGCAAACGCTGAAAATAAAACCGATCCGGCTTATGTCCCGGTTGAATTCAGTGCAAAACTGGATGGCAATGAATATCACTTTAAACCTGAGCAATCCCCGCAGCGTATTGTGTCTCTGAGTCAGATCACCACCGAAATGCTGCTGGCGCTGGATTTGGGTGATCGTATGGTCGGCACTGCTTTCCTGGAAGAGCCGATTTATCCGCCGGTAAAAGCAGCGTATGACAAAATTCCTGTTCTGGCGGAAAAATGGCCGTCTTACGAAGTTTTTATGTCCGTTAAACCGGATTTTGCGACCGGCTGGGCAAACTCGTTCTCAAAACTGGCACTGGAAGCTAATAAAATTGTGCCGGAAGGCGTTGCCGTTTATGTACCGGAATCCATGACATCACCGAAAGCAGATGTGAATACCTATTTTAACGATATGCTGAAATTTGGTGAGATCTTTGGTGTGCAAGAGACGGCTGAAAAATACGTGGCGGGAGAGAAAGAAAAACTGAAGACGGTTATCAGTCAGATTCAGCGCTATCCGGAAAAAACCGCCTTTATTTTTGATTCTCAGGACGGTAAACCGTATACCTTCTTTGATGGTTATACGACGGAGATGCTGAAACTGATCTCCGTTAAAAATATTTTTGCCGGTAAAAATACCGGAAAAACCTGGGCGGTCGGTAACTGGGAAGATGTGATCATGTCTGATCCGGAAGTGATCATTATTCCTGTCTATAAAGGCTTCCGTAATGACGATGATTATGACCAGAAAGTATCATTTATCGAATCCATGCCGGAAATGCAGGGCGTAAAAGCCGTGAAAAATAAAAACTATATTAAAGTTAATTTATCTGAATTAGTTCCGGGCCCGCGTTCGATTGATATTTTGCCGGTACTGGCAAAAGAAATTCACGAAAACAGTAAATCACAAAAACAATAATCCACAAAAACAGTAATAATGACGAATGTCCGCACCGGTTTCCGGTGCGGACTGTTAAACCATCAGAACAGATAAATCAGGGTGTAGAAAAATACCAGTGTCAGTACGACAGTCAGCAGAGTATTTTTAATCAGCCGTGCCGCAATAATACAAAACAGCGTACCCCATAAATACGGATTATCACTGATATCGCGGAATTGCTGTTCCTCTAATAATACAATCGGCGCGCAGATAGCCACCAGCAGGCAGGGTGCGGAATAAGTCAGTGCCTGCTGAATAAAAACCGGCAACCGCAGTGGTAATCCCGGGATCAGAAAAATAAAGCGCAGTGAGAATAACATCAGTGTCAGTGCGAATATTAATCCCCAGCTCATTTTACATCCCCCCATTTACGTCCCAGCAGAACGGCCAGCAGCATGGCACTGACCCCGGCAATTACCGCGCTGCCCTGAATACCGGCCCGGGTCAGAATAATCGTGACGACAAAGGAGAAGAGTGCCCCGGCAAGTGCGCTTTTGGATTTGATCAGCGGGACCACAATCGCCAGCAGAGTCGCCACCACCGAAAAGTCGAGCCGGAGCTGGCTCAGGTCACTGATGCTGTGTGCCAGCACAATACCGAGGATACTGACCAGCACCCAGACCAAATAAAAACTGAGCCCGGCACCGAACAGATAGGCAAAACTCAGGCGCTGACGCCCGGCGACACTGACAGCAAACAGT
Organism: Morganella sp. Je.2.23; assembly: GCF_051129855.1. Taxonomy (NCBI): domain Bacteria; kingdom Pseudomonadati; phylum Pseudomonadota; class Gammaproteobacteria; order Enterobacterales; family Morganellaceae; genus Morganella; species Morganella sp. Je.2.23. The sequence continues at coordinate 1,188,243 of NZ_JBCPSQ010000001.1, read as the reverse complement.
TCATCCGTCAGTAAAAAACCGATACCGGCCCGTTGCAGCGGAGAGAACGGCCGTACATGCGGGCGCAGTGTCAGCCCGTACAGCAGATGTTGCGAGGTGATAAAAAAGACGGAAACGAGAATAGTGATCACGCCTGCACCACTGTTAAGCAGGCCGAGTGTCACCAGCTGGGCGGCACCGGCAAATACCATGGCGGACATCGCCACACTTTGCGCAAAGGTCAGGCCGCTGTCCACCGCCATTGATCCGGCGAGGATCGCCCACGGCACCACAGCCAGGTTGAGCGGGGTCATATGCAGTGCACCGGTGAAAAAGTCTTTCAGCGGCGCGGCGGGTAATGCAGTTGTGGTTGTCATTTTTTATTATCCGTACAGCGTAAAACAGTCCGGATACTCTGCCATGACGCGGCAGCAAAAAGATTGTACAAAATTGTTCAGCAGGCTCAGCGGTGCTGCATAAACTTGCCCGGCGAGACGCCCATCGCCCGTTTAAAATGACGGGTAAAATGGCTTTGATCGGTAAACCCGCACTGCAAAGAGACATCCGCCGGGCGGCCGCCGGTTTGCAGCAGTTGCCGTGCTTTGCGCAGACGTGCCTGAATCAGCCAGGCATGAGGCGGCATGCCGTAACGCCGGCGGAACTGGCGCAAAAAATACCACGGGCTGAGATTGGCCATCGCGGCCAGCTCATCCAGAGAATAATCAGTTTCCGGATGACTGTTCATCATTTCGGCAATATGCTGCAAACGCTGACCCGCCGGGGTGATCTCCGCCGGGCTAAAGCCTCTTTTATTGTGGCGGGTGATAAGCCAGGCCAGTGTTGAGAGCAGCAGAGAGCCTTTCAGCAGCCGGTTATCAGGTTTCATCAGGACATCAAACAGCAGTCGCAGTTGTGCCGCCAGGCCGGGGTCATGCACTACGGCGTGAGAAAACCAGGGTACAAACCCCTGATCGGCAGATTTGAGATCCTGCATCAGCGTATTCAGCATCTCCGGTGTCGGGTAAATCGCGCGGTAGGCCCAGCCGCTTTCCAGCGCGGCAGAACCGGTGTGAATTTCATCGGAATTCACCAGAATGATATCGCCGGTCGGGGCATAATGATTACTGCCGGTGCGGAAAAATTGCTGAACACCTTCTTCAATCACGCCGATACAAAATCCTTCGTGGGTATGACGGCTGAATTTTTGCTGATAGTAACGGGCAGAGATCATCCCCAGACCATAAAAATCGTCCAGATGAAAATAGTCCGCCTGTTCGCGGGAATGTCCGTCACTCTGCATGGTGTGTCCTGCTCTGCTTTTACTGTAACCGGTTATTATCGCGCGGTTTTACGCTCTGTCTTGTACAAAATTGCTCAGTTGCGGTATATCAGCCGATCAGTTTTCGTGCTGCCAGGTCGTTGATAATCAGTGCAGCCACCAGGGAACAGCGGGGCAGATCGCAGCTGTCCAGCCAGTCCAGCTCGGCAATTTCTGCCGCCGGTTGTAATTCGCCGGTAAATTCCGCCTGATAACAGCGGATACGCACCTGTGTACCGTCCTGTTTGCCATCCGCCTGTCCGGTGAATTCTCCGTAAAACGTAATGGTGTCCGGTTTCAGGGTGACCGTCAGCTCCTCATCAATTTCACGGCACAGCGCCTGTTCATCCGTTTCGCCGGCTTCACGTTTGCCGCCCGGCGCGTAGAACAGAGTTTTGTTATGGGAGCGTACCATCGCCACTTTGCCGTCTTTCAGGGTGATTAACGCCAGTTTATCGATCATTTTTGCGGTCATCGCAGTTCCTTTATCACCGGGGTGAATGTGTGCTTTGCAGCCATTATGACACTGTGCGTTCAGGTCAGTGTCAACTTTTTTGCTACTGACAGTTTCCGTGACTGATCTTCCGTGCGGATCGCAGATTTGGCAGGATAAGCACCGGATATATCCGCACTTTTAATTCACATTATTTATATCAGGGACACACATCGTGTCTCCTGCGGGTATCTCTATGAAAAATAACGTTATGCTGATTTTACTTTCTCTGTCACTGGCGGTGTTTGGTGTCATTACCACTGAAGTGGCGGTGATAGGTCTGCTGCCGCAACTGACGGAACAACTACAGATCACGGCACCACAGGTCGGTTTCCTGGTCAGTATCTATGCGGTGGTGGTGGCCATTACCGGGCCTGCCATCACGCTGATGCTGGGACGCTATAACCGCAAAACAGTTTTACTGGTGATTATGGCGATCTTTATTGTTTCCAATATCGCATATGCTATTACGCATCAGTATGATGTAATTCTCTTTTTCCGTATTCTGCCTGCGCTGACACACGCAGTATTTTTTGCCATTGCGCTGGTGGTGGCGGCTAATGTGGTCCCGCCTGCACGATCTGCTCATGCGATTGCAATTGTGTTTTCCGGGGTGGCTGTCGGTATGGTACTGGGGATGCCGCTCAGTGCTTTTATTGCGGAAATTTTTACACTCAGTGCGGCGTTCTGGTTCGGGGCGCTGACCAGTGTGGTCGCTTTTACGGGGATCGCGCTGTTTGTGCCGTCACTGCCGGTGACACAGGCGCTGAAAGTGAAGGAACAGCTGGCGATTCTGCAACGCCGGGACGTGTGGCTGAGTATTGCAGCAGTGACGCTGATCTTTTCTGCGATGTTTGCAGGGTTCAGCTATATCGCCGATTATCTCGTCACAATTACCGGTTTTTCCAATAATATGACCAGCGCGTTACTGGTGGTGTTCGGTATCAGCGGCTATTTCGGTAACTTTATTTTCAGCCGCTATTTGCAGCGTAATGTCATTAAAACCACGTCATTGTATCCGCTGCTGTTTATCCTGATTTACCTGGCCGTCTGGTTGTGCGGTACTTCGCCGCGGCTGATGGTGCCGGTGGTGGTGCTCTGGGGAATACTGCATACATCCGGGCTGATCGTCAGCCAGACCTGGCTGCTGCGTGAGGCCGGAAATACACCGGAATTTGCCAACAGCCTGTATATCGGTTTTTCCAATCTCGGGATCACCCTGGGGGCGATAGCAGGCGGGCGAATGATCCGCAGTTTTGGTGTCGACACTATTATCTGGGCAGGAATTGTATTTGCCGCGGCGGCGTTTATCACGGTACGACTGAAAGTCCGGCAGCAGGCGGCGGCACACACCATCTGCCGCGCCGGTTAATCAAACGCACCCCGGCGGGCAGCAGCCAGCAGGGCATCTGTCACACAGCGGGTTCTGGCCGGTAACTGCGGCATCTGCGGCCGGAGAATATGCACCGGGGTCTGTGCGCCGTCACAGGCGGGAAGTACCCGGCATAGCGACCCGTCAGCCAGATAATCACCGATCATCCATAACGGCAGCTGGGCGATTCCGTGTCCGCCCAGTACCGCAGCCAGCATGGCATCACCATCTGCCAGTTCATAAAACGGCGGCGGGATGATACGTAAAAGCTGCCCGTTATTATGCAGTGACCAGTAAAACGGCTTATCGCGGCGGAATCCGGTAATACAGCGGTGCTGCATCAGTTCACCGGTATCCGCCGGCGTACCTGCCCGCGCCAGATAATCCGGCGCGGCACATAACACCGAGGTCTGAGTAGTCAGCTGCCGGGCAACCAGATGGCTGCTGTCAGGCGGTTCACCGATGCGGATTGCCAGATCAACGCCTTCTTCCGCCAGGTCAATAAACCGTTCACGGAAAGAGACACTCATCATCAGTTGCGGATGCTGAGCCATCAGTTTTTCCAGTACCGGCATCACCCGGCGGCGGCCGAATGCGGCGGGTAAATCAATCCGTAACCGGCCGCTCAGGGTGGTTTGCTGCTCACTGATTTCATCTTCCGCCTCGCCGAGAATGGCAAGTGCCGACAGGCAGCGGGTCAGATATCGTTCTCCTGCCGGGGTCAGGGTAATACGGCGGTTGCCGCGCTGAAATAAACTGACACCAAGCGCGGCCTCCAGCTGGCTTATCCGTTTACCGGCGGCTGATTTTGTGATCCCCAGTTTGTCTGCTGCCGCCGTAAAACTGCCGCTCTGAGCGGCGGCCACAAAGGCGGTAATACCGGAAAAAGAATCTGTTTTCTGCATAATCAGTTTTTACTGTGATTGCTAATCGTTTCATCATAAGCGTTTTCTGTGATAAAAATCATCTTGTCTGCTCTGTTACCATATAAAAAGGATAATAACGTTGAATACCCGCACTTATCAGTTTTACCAGGTTGATGTTTTTTCTGATGTCCCGCTGCTGGGGAATGCCCTCGCGGTGGTGGTTGATGCGGATGATATGACGGATGAAGAAATGCACCGTTTTGCCCGCTGGACAAATCTCAGTGAAACCACGTTTCTGCTGAAACCGCAGGATCCGCAGGCGGATTACCGTGTCCGTATCTTCACGCCGGACGGCGAACTGCCGTTTGCCGGGCATCCGACCCTGGGCACCTGTTATGTCTGGCGCGAAACGCAGCAGTTTACAGAGACACGCGATATCATTCAGGAGTGCGGTGTCGGTCCGGTGACGATCCGTCAGCAGGATAACCGGCTGGCATTTGCCGCACCAGCATTGCTGCGCGGCGGGGATACTGATCCGCAGCAGGTGGCTTATATTGTCAAAGCGCTGGGGCTGCGTGATGAAGATGTGGTGCGCACCGCCTGGGTTGATAACGGCCCCGGATGGATTGGGCTGCAACTGACGTCCGTGGAGAAAGTGCTGGCTGCGAAGCCGGATTATTCTCTGCTGAAGGGGTACGATATCGGTCTTTGCGCGTTGTATGATGACCAGAACGGGCCGGTTGCACTGGAAGTTCGTGCATTATGCTGTTCTTTGTCAGAAGAAGACCCGGTGACCGGCAGTCTTAATGCTTCGCTTGCCCAGTGGCTGATCGGTGAAGGTATTTTACCGGAGCGCTATGTCGCCGGTCAGGGACAGGTTATCAACCGTGACGGCAAAATATTTGTCACTAAGGAAGCGGGACAGGTATGGGTTGCCGGAGATGTGACGTGTGTAATCACCGGACAAGCAACTCTGCGCTGACCAAAGCTGAATCAAAGGATATTAACCGTGAACAGTAAAACCCATCATTTTTATCAGGTTGATGTTTTTTCTGATGTCCCGCTGCTGGGGAATGCTCTGGCCGTTGTGGCGGATGCGGATGATCTGAGCGATGAAGAAATGCACCGTTTTGCCCGCTGGACAAACCTCAGTGAAACCACATTCCTGCTGAAACCTCAGAATCCGCAGGCGGATTACCGTGTCCGTATCTTCACGCCGGACGGCGAACTGCCGTTTGCCGGACATCCGACCCTGGGCAGTTGTCATGTCTGGAAGCAGCATACCGGATTCAGTGAAACGCGGGATATCATTCAGGAATGTGCCGCCGGGCTTATCACACTGCGTCAGTCTGAACAGGGAACCGCCTTTGCCGCACCGCCGATGATTAATGAACGGGATCTGACCGAAGACGAGTGCAATACGGTTGCACTGGCTTACGGCATCCCCCGGAACGCCATTTTGCAGGCAAAATATATTGATAACGGCCCGGCATGGACCGGAGTTGAAGTGGATTCCGTTGCCCGTCTGCTGGCGATCACACCGGATTATGGCCTGCTCAGCCAGTCCGGTAATAAGGCATTGTATAAAATCGGCGTGTGTGCCCGATATCCGGCGGGCAACGAAGCATTACTTGCGGTAAGGGCATTTATTAACCGCAGAGGGGCGGAAGATCCGGTAACCGGCAGCCTGAACGCAGCGCTGGCACAGTGGCTTATCAGCAACGGCACATTACCGGCGCACTATCTGGCGCGTCAGGGCGAGAGTGTGAAACGTGACGGCTGGCTGAGTGTCCGGCAGGATGCGGACGGAATTTGGGTCGGCGGTGCGGTGACCGGTTGTATCCGGGGACAGGTGTCACTGCGCTGAAATAATGTTACTAAACAAAGTCACCGGCCGGGGATTATTCCGCCGGTGATTTCAGTGCCGGTTGCAGTACGCTCTGACCGGCACGTACCATCTCCGCCAGTTGATCCGCGCTTTCACCGGCCCGGGCGCGCAGGGAAATACTGTGCAGAAAAGCCGTCAGTGTTTTTGCCAGCAGCGGGGCGGAATCCGGATCGCGCAGTGCGTTTTTCTCTTCATTCAGGCAATCCAGCACCATCATTTCCTGTGCCGCAATCACTTCCTGAAGGCGTTTGCGGATCGCCGGGTCATTCACTTCGGCAGCTGCTGTCGATAACACCATACATCCGGCCGGGCCATGCTCTCCGGTATACAGCGTGACGGTGGCCTGTAACCAGCGGGTCAGACGGGCAGCCAGCGGCTCTCCGGGAGTGCGCGGTGCCAGCGCAGCGGTGTAATGCGCCTGTGCTGTCTCACCGAATCTGTCCATCGCCAGCTGATAAAGCCGCTCTTTATTACCGAAAGCGGCGTAGAGGCTGGGTTTTTTCATTCCCGTTTCTGCGGCCAGTTCATCAAGAGACGTTGCGGTATAGCCTTTGCGCCAGAACTGCGCCATGATTTTATCCAGTGCGGCGGCACTGTCGTAATTCCGTGGTCTGCCTTTTTGTGCCATTTTATTACCGATCAGTATAAAAACATTTTACATCATTGTACCGCATGTATTATTTTACCGATTAGTAAATAAATGCCATTCACGGAGTATTTTGATGTCTGATCATGATTATGCGGTTGATACGATTTACGGGCTGAGCACGCCCTCCATTCAGGCTCTGGTTGCGGCCGGACGTGCATCACAGCCTGCATTACTGAAAGTCGGGATTTTTGTTTGCCCGGGCTATATGCCTATGGATATCAACGGCGCACAGTCCGTTTTTACGATCGCCGGGGCGGAAATCTGTTTTATCTGGAAACGCCGCGAACTGGTGGAGGGGTATATCGGCTGGCCGACAATGCCGACAATGACGTTTGATGAGTGTCCGGACGATCTGGATGTACTGGTGACCGGGATGGTTCCGCCGGAAGTGATTGAAGACCCGGAAGTCATCCGCTTTTTTGCGCAGGCAGGCAAAAAGGCAAAATACGTTATCGGCACCTGCTACGGTTCATTGATGCTGGGTACAGCCGGGTTACTCGAGGGTAAAAGGGCAACCAGTAACAGCAATGTGGTGCCGATGCTGCCGGATGTCGGCGCTGTTGCGGTCGGCGGCAGTGATGTGGTGATCGACGGGACAATATATACCTCCGGCCCGGCAACCGGCTCTTTTGATGCTTCACTGCTGGTGCTGAAAGCGCTGCGGGGCGAGGAGATGGCTGCGCTGGTTGAACTGGCGATTGAATACGATCCGCGTCCGCCGTTCCGCACCGGGTCACCGGAACTTGCAGGGCCGGAAATGACCGCCATTTCGCAAAGTATGACCGCACCGCTGAACCGGCAATATCACGACGCCGCGAAGCGGGGATATGCCCGCTTTCAGCAGATGATTCAGGACTGACAAGCCGGATAATAGGCTGTTAAATCCGGGGTTTTGTTTTTGATCCAGTCAGTGATCAGAGACAATGCCCCGGGATAATAGGCTTCCCGTCCGGCGTACAGGAACTGCCACTGACGCAGTACCGGCCAGTCGCTGCTGAGCTGATAATTAAATGCCGGGGATTGTAATAAACCATGCCCGGCCTGCGGAAAGACAATAACGTTTGCCTGCGGGTTATTTTTCAGAAGAGACTGATAACGGCAGGCGTTCGGCAGGGCATCCACGTTGAGATCCTCCGCACCCCATACGGCCAGCACCCGGCCGTTCATCTGCGGGATCGCCGGTGAAGCATCACTCAGGTAATTTTTGACCACAAACGCAAAGCGATCCGGTGTCATATCACTGCGCTCTGCCGGGTCTTCTGAGCCGCCGGCACCAAATATCCGGTCATTATCCGCCTGTTCTGCGGCCAGCAGTTGTGTTATTTCTTCCTGCGATTTTCCCTGCTGTGCGTAGCGCAGTCTCTGATAAAACTGCCCCTGGTCCCGCCAGTTCACGGCACCGCCGATAATTACGGAAAAAGCGGGCTGTGATTGTGCCGCTGCCACCGGGATCACCCATCCGGCCTGAGAAAAGCCGAGAAAACCAATCTGCACCGGGGTGTTCTGATAGCGTGTCTGTATCAGTGTCAGTGCGGCCACGGCTTCCTCAGCGCGATCATCCATGGACTGATGCAGCCAGTTTCCCTGACTGTTGCCGGTGCCGGCTTTATCCCAGGAAAATACCGCAACACCGGCATCCAGCAGAGCGTTAAATAACGGGTTATATCCGTTGTCTGAGTACCGGTCCTGCGGACCATCACCATGTATAATCACGGCAACCGCCGCCGGCTGTCCGTTACCGGGCAGCAGCAGGGTACCGGAAAGGGTAATTCCCTGTGAGGTAAAGGTCAGCTCTTCAGTGATGGCATTATCGAAATCAAAATCATCAAGATGACTGGTAAAGAACAATATCAGCCCGGCCGTCAGTAACAGCAGAGCGAGCCCGGTAAGCGTCCGGCGGATATAACGCGCTATCATGTTGTTACTCTTCTTCGTCTTCGCATAAAAGAAAATCCCATTGCGCGAACGGTGTAAATCCGCTCTGTTGCGCGAGGATCAGGGAAGATATGTTATCGGTCTGGCAGCGGTACTGCGGTTTTAAACCCGCCTCAAGAATAACCCGGTTCAGCGCCAGCAATGCCTGACGGGCAAATCCTTGTCTGCGGTAACGGGGATCGGTCAGTACACCGATATCCTGCAATAACGAATCTTCCCACTGACAGGCACTGGCGGCGGCAACCAGCCGGCCTTCCGCAAAAACACCTGTGACCCGCGGATGTGTCAGTTCCACTCCGGCGATATCCGCATCTTCATCATTATTCCGGGCACAAAACTGCGCAAAAATATCCCGGTCTGCTTCTGTCAGCATGCGGACATTACCCGGGATCACAGCACCTTTCTGAGCTGCTTCCGCAGCTTCAGTCAGATAAAAAAACTGATCCGCATACTGCCAGCGAAGCCCGGCCTGTTCCGCAAGAGAAAGAAATTCATCCCGTGATACCGGCTGTTCCGGGGTCAGTGCAAGCTGTTGTGCCAGTTCAGCAGAAATATGAATACGGTTATATCCCGGTTGCCGTAACCACAGCGCATCATAGCCTGTTTCCAAATCAGTTCTGCACATCAGCCGCCATAAGGCGGATTCTGCCAGCACTTCACCACGCCGGTATTCCGCATCCCAGTGGTCAGTGATAACCGCGGGGAATGCCGGGCTGAGAAAAGCCGCTGCGGCTGCCCTGGCTAGTGTTTCGGTATCACACTCTTCACTGTTGGATAAAACAACGATGGTGGTATCCGATTTTGTCAGCCGGATAAAGTACGTGCTGGTCCCCATCCAGCCTCCGGCATGTTCCAGACTCAGTTCACCGAAATGTTGCAGGGTATATAACCCGGCTGCATAAGGTTCATAGTCCGTAACGGGCGTGCCGTTTTCTGTCTGCGGGGAGAGCGTTTCTGTCATCTGCTGTATCAGTGCAGAGCCGCCGACACGGGCGGTGCGGTAGTTTTCACCCCATTTCATCAAATCAGCCGCGCAGGAATGCACCGCACCGTCACCGGTATGTGTCCACGGACTTTCGGAAATCCGCCACTGACCGGCGGTTTTGCCGTAACCGGTTGCAATGATTTGCGGTGCCGGATATTGCTCAACAATAAAGGTCTTATCCATCGCCAGCGGTGCAAAAATCCGCTCACGGGCAAAATCAGCAAACGACTGCCCGCTGACCCGCTCAATAATCTGCGATAACAAAAAATAGCCGGTATTACTGTAATCATGGCGGGTACCGGGCGGAAAATCTGCCTCAGTCTGACTGACCAGGTCAGCCAGGGTTTCCTGCGGTGTCAGCGGATCATAAAAACCCACTTTGCGGGCAAACGCGAGATCCATATAGTCCTTCAGCCCGGAGGTATGGTGCAGGAGATGGCGCAATGTTACCGGACGGGCGTATTCACCCAGTTCAGGCAAAACGGATAAAACGGAATCACTGAGGGAAATCTTACCTTCCTGAACCAGCAACAGCAGCGAAAAAGCAGTGAACTGCTTGGAAACGGAGGCTAAATTAAAAATAGTCTCCGGTACTACCGGCGTGCGGGTTGCCACATCCGCCATACCCCGGCAACTGTGCCACGTTGCACCATTATCAGTATGGACCATGACGATAACACCGGGTTCATCCGGTGAAAAGCCCGCTGTCAGCGCATTCAGTGCCGTTTGCATTGTCGGTTCTCTCTTATTTTTACAGGGCAGATTTATTTTAAGACTAAATGTGCTGAAAAATATTGTCGAGCGGATCCGGTGCCGTATCATCAATGGCTTAAGGTAGTGTTCAGATTAACCGGCCTGCATGAAACTCCGGCTGTGTTGCAGGACAAAATCGATAAAACAGCGCAGACGGGGAGAAAGTGCCTGACTCCGGTAATAAACCGCATTAACCGGCTGTTTATGCTCATAGGTATACGACGTCAGAATCTGACGAAATTCGCCGTTTTCACGCATCTCATGGGTTACAAAATCGGAAATACAGGCAATTCCCGCACCGGAACGCGCCAGGTTACAGATGATCTCTCCGCTGCCTGCCGCCAGTGATGGCGTAATTTTCAGTCCCTTTTTGTTGCCGTTATACAGCGGCCAGATATTCAGATTTTCCGGCGCGATAAATCCCAGCAGGGTGTGCTGTGCCAGATCTTCCGGTGTTTTCGGCTCACCGTATTGCTGAAGATAGCGGGGGCTGGCAAGAACCCGCTGGCGGGTGTATCCCATCAGCGTGGCATGCAGAGACGAATCGGCCAGCGGGCCGAAACGGAATGCAATATCCGTCTGTTTTTCCAGTAAATTGGTAATGCCTTCAAAGTTAGTCAGTTCAAGGCGGATTTGCGGATAACGTTCATGGAATTGTGTGACCAGCGGTGCAATCACATGGAGCTGAACAGGCGTTGAAGCATCGACCCGCAAAGTGCCGGAAGGAATTTCTTTGTGGTTCATCAGCACATCTTCCGCTTCCTGTGCCAGTTGTACCACATCGCGTGCTTTTTGCAGAAACAGCGCGCCTTCCTCAGTCAGTTTCAGCCGCCGCGTGGTGCGGTAAAGCAGGGTGCTGTTCATCTTTTCTTCAAGGCGCAGCAGGGCACGGCTGACCGCTGAAACCGTCAATCCGCTCTGCGCGGCGGCGGCAGTCACTGAGCCGCAGTCAATCACCGCGATAAATGCCCGCATTTCTTCCAGTGTGATTTTCATTATTGCGTTTTACTCAATTGTTTTTTGCAGATTAACGGCTGTTCCCGCGAAAATCAATGTGGCAGAATCGCCGTCCTGACAACACAGTGACGTTGTTTTTTTTATTCTGAGGACATTATGCGAACAAATACTGCTCTGTTATCCCTGTCTGTAGGCGCATTTGCCATCGGGGCAACGGAATTTTCCCCGATGGGAATGCTGCCGGAAATTGCCGGATCACTCGGTGTTTCTATTCCTGCCGCCGGCATGCTGGTGGTGGTATATGCACTGGGTGTGATGCTGGGGGCACCGGTGATGACACTGCTGCTGATCCGCCGTTCGCCGAAAGCCGCGCTGATTTTTCTGATGAGCATTTTTACAGCAGGGAATGTGATGTCAGCACTGGCGCCGGATTATAATACGCTGCTGATCGCCCGCTTTATCACCAGTCTGAATCACGGTGCATTCTTCGGAATTGGTGCCATGGTGGCAACCCGTGTGGTGGCAAAAGGTAAAGAAGCAGGGGCAATAGCAGGTATGTTTATGGGACTGACCATTGCCAATATCGGCGGTGTTCCGGCAATTACTAAATTGTCCCAGATACTGGGCTGGCGGGAATCGTTCTTTGTGGTCAGTCTCCTCGGCCTGCTGACAATGGCGGCGCTGCTGCGATCACTGCCGCGTAATATGCAGGGTCAAGCGCTCAATCTGCGCCGTGAATTGCAGGTACTGACCCGTCCGGCGGTATTACTGGCAATGCTGTGTACGGTACTGGGTGCCAGTGCCATGTTTACGTTTTATACCTATATTGCACCTGCGCTGACCTTTATTTCCGCAGTACCGGAAACACAGATCAGTATGATGCTGATACTGGTCGGGCTGGGCTTTACGCTGGGTAACTATCTGGGCGGTGTATGGGCAAACCGTTCGGTCTCCCGCACGTTATACGGATTATTCGCACTGCTGGCACTGACGATGGTCCTGTTTCCGCTGATGGCTCGTGACAGTGTCACGTCCGGAATTATGCTGGTTATCTGGGGCGCGGCCAGTTTTGGGATCGTCCCGCCGCTTCAGGTAAAAGTCATGCAGGTCGCCTCAGAGGCGCAGGCATTGGCATCTTCCGTTAATATCGGCGCGTTTAACCTCGGTAATGCGGTTGGTGCTGCGCTGGGGGCTTCAGTGCTGGCAAACGGCGGCGATTATGCCGGTGTCAGTTATGCCGGTGCAGCAGTGGCCGCCGCCGGATTAGTGGTGTTGCGGATAACGTTACGCCGGAAAAAACCACAGATTACCGTGTCAGATACGGAGCAATGCACGACGCTCTGAACGCATTAAACACGTCAGATATCAGGGCAGCCTGTGGTGTGATCACCACAGGCTGCTTGTCTTTTATGCAGGTTATTGATTAGGATGGTAAGTTCTGTTGACTGATAACCGGTGGTTTTGCAATGACAACATCTTCTGATACTACACTGCGTACGTTATATCCGGCCATTGAGCCTTATGAAACCGGGTTTCTTGATGTTGGTCATGGTCACCGGATCTATTACGAACGAGCCGGTACACCCGGCGCGAAACCGGCTGTTTTTCTGCACGGCGGACCGGGCGGCGGGATCAGCCCTGAATACCGGCGCTATTTTGATCCTGCCCGTTATGATGTGCTGCTGTTTGACCAGCGCGGTTGCGGGCGTTCAACACCGCATGCTGAAATTGCCCATAACACCACGTGGGATCTGACGGATGATATTGAGCGGCTGAGAAAACATATTGGTGTCAGCAAATGGCTGGTATTCGGCGGCTCCTGGGGGTCATCACTGGCGCTGGCATACAGTGAAACGTATCCGCAGCAGGTGAGTGAAATTATTTTGCGCGGTGTGTATACCGTGACACAGTCAGAGCTGGACTGGTATTACCAATTTGGTGTTTCTCAGATGTTCCCTGAAGAGTGGGAAGCCTTTCTGGCTCCGGTTCCGGTGCAGGAGCGGCACAATATGATCGCTGCCTACCGTAAGCTGCTGACTGATGATGATATTCAGGTTCAGTTAACGGCAGCCAAAGCCTGGACCTTGTGGGAAGGGAAAACCACCACATTGTTACCGGATGCAGGACATCTGGACGAATTTACCGATGACCATTTCGCCATCGCATTTGCCCGGCTGGAAAATCACTATTTTTATCACCGGTGCTGGCTGGAGGAAGGGCAGTTACTGCGCGATATTCACCGGTTACACGGTATTCCGGGCATTATTGTTCACGGTCGTTATGATATGCCGTGCCCGGCAACGTTTGCCTGGCATCTTCACAAAGCCTGGCCGGATTCGGTACTGCACCTGATTGAAGGTGCGGGGCATGCGATGTCTGAACCGGGCATCCGGGATCAGTTACTGCGGGCAACCGACCATTTTGCAGCGGCATGCTGATAATCCCTGTGGCATTACTGCCTGCCGCCGCGTCTGTGCTTTAATCCTCACCGGTTACCGGGGTGTACACCAGTAACCGGTTGGATTTATCAATATCAAATGTCAGTGAGGCATACTCATAAGTTTCCCGTCTGCCGCTGAACTCGATTTCACGGATACCGTTACAGGGCTGATAGATCTCGTGTTTATTCCATAATTTGTCAAAAACAGCGGATTCCTGACATAACGCGGTGATCATCCGCTGAATATTCGGGTCATGTTTGGTTCTGGCATAATCACGGCGGAAACTGGCCAGAAGACGCTGAGCATCCGTTTCCCAGTCCGTAAACCGGATCTGATAGCGGGGATCGGTAAACAGTAAATACAGAAAGTTACACATCCCGGGCTGAGCATCAGAGAAGTGCAGATAACGATCTGCTTTTTCATTATAGGCCAGTACATCCCAGTGCAGATTCAGCACATAGCAGAGATAATTATCCGGAAAATCATCCAGCATCCGGGTGATAACCGGCGGCACCTGATGTTCGGTATCACCGGACGCTTCGGGTGCCCGCTGATGGGCCAGCAGATACAGATGCTGGCGTTCTGCTTCATTCAGGCGCAATGTTCGTGACAGGTTATCCAGAAAGCGGGCGGATACGCCGATTTCACGGCCCTGTTCCAGCCAGGTATACCAGGTCAGACCCACGCCGGCGAGTGCCGCCACTTCTTCACGGCGTAAACCCGGAGTACGGCGGCGTGACGTGTGCGGCAGTCCCACACATCCGGGGGTCAGGCTTTCCCGTTTTGTCCGTAAAAAATCAGCCAGTTCCGGCCGGGTGCGCGGATTGTCACTCATGAGCAGATGCCTTATGTTATGTTGCTTTAGTGCCTGTTATTAATAGTAATAGTATAAACTGTTAAATTGTAACAGGATAACGGCCTGATTATAGTCTCATTCCTGCTTTTAAAAATGGCAAAATGAGAAAAACATGAATCAGCAACAACGTATCGCACTGTTTGTATTAGTCCTCGCCGGATTTGTCACCATTTTTGATCTGTTTGTCGTCAATGTGGCGATTGTCAGTATAGAGCGCGACTTACAGGCCGGTTTCACGGAACTGACACTGATTATTGCCGGTTATGAACTGGCATTCGGTCTTCTGCTGATCACCGGCGGGCGGCTGGGGGATATTTACGGACACCGCCGGTTATATCAGGCCGGAATGGCCTTTTTCACGCTGGCCTCCTTATTGTGTGCCGTCGCACCGACCGCGTTATTACTGGTGACTGCCCGGTTTATTCAGGGACTGGCGGCCGCATTATTGTTCCCGCAGGTGTATGCCGGCATTCGCCTGAATTTTGATGAAACACAGGCCGGAAAAGCCTTCGGCTGGCTGGGCATGACCCTGGGGCTGGCCGCAATTGCCGGTCAGGCGCTGGGAGGCTGGCTCATCACACTGAATCTGGCTGATATGGGCTGGCGGCTGATTTTTCTGGTTAATCTCCCTGTCGGTATACTTGCACTGGTGTTATCCCGCTATTTACAGGAAGGCCGGGCACCGGGGAAATTAACCACAGATTGGCCGGGTGTGCTGTTATCAGCTGCCGGAATCACTGCTTTTCTGTTGCCACTCCTGATGTTACCGGTATGGGGCCTGACACTTTCCGGTGCCGGATTGCTGCTTACGGGTATGGTTCTGTTGTTCTGTTTTGTCCGTTATGAGCAGTATTTATCACGCACCGGACAAACGCCGCTGTTTGATATTGCTGTACTGAGTAACCGGCCGTTTGTTACCGGCACTGCTGTCGTGTTGTGTGTTTATGCCACCTCATCGGCATTTCCGCTGATACTCTCCCTGTTACTGCAAAACGGTCTGGGTGCTTCACCACTGGAAGCCGGGCTGATTTTTGTGCCATCCAGTATCGGTTTTGTCATTGCCTCCTTTATCACACCACGAATGACGATCAGGCTGGGCGAACCGGTGATTTATTACGGTGCATTAGGGTATGCCGCCAGTTACCTGCTATTAATTGCCGGACTGAATATTTTACCGCAAAGCACAACCAGTGCTGTACTCAGCCTGTTTCTGTTTTTGGTCGGGTTCACTCAGGGCATGATTATGACCCCGATGCTGAATATTGTGCTGTCCCGGGTTACGCCCGCACAGGCCGGAATGGCATCCGGACTGACGGCCACATTACAACAAATTGGTGCGGCAGCCGGTGCAACCGCAGTATCGGTTATTTTGCAGTTTTCGCTCAGGCACAGCGGAGATACCGTACTGTTATCTGCTCCTGCCGCGGTTTACAGTGTCAGTCTCGGGTTTAATGTCCTGATGGCACTCTGCGCCGCACTTCTGATTTACCGGCTGACGCGCGTCCGTAAACCAGAAATAATCTCCCGTCAGTAACTCATCATTACGGATGTATTAAAAAAAGAAAATACCCTCAATTGTGTATTTTCAGTCAGTGTGATACCACGTAATGTACGAATAACCGCAAATACAGGGAGTTGTCTGATGATTACTGTTTCACATCTTGACCATCTGGTTCTGACCGTGGCTGATATCGAAAAAACCTGCGATTTTTACCGCCGGGTACTGGGGTTTTCTGTTGTAACATTTCGCGGGGATCGCAAAGCGCTGGTGTTTGGCCGGCAGAAAATTAATTTACATCAGGCAGGACATGAATTTCTGCCGAATGCGGATAAACCCGTCCCCGGTTCCGCCGACCTCTGTTTTCTTACCGGAACCCCGGTTGAACAAACGCTGGCGCATCTGGCAAAAGAGAACGTTGTTACGGAAGAGGGGCCGGTGGAGCGCACAGGTGCAACCGGCCCGATAATATCGGTCTATTTCCGTGACCCGGATTTAAACCTGATTGAGATTGGTCTGCCGCTCACGTCCCGTACGGTATAAGCGGATAACAAAACCGGAAACCAGTATCAGTACCATGGCGGAACAGGCCAGTGCCGCCATGATATTTTCCTGCAGGGAGAATACCGATACCATCATACCGCCGGCGGCGGAACCGGCAGCAATTCCGGTGTTAAAAAAGGCGATATAGAGAGAGCCGGTGATTTCAATCGCCTGCGCGCTGTAGCGGATCATCCAGTTCATCAGAGTGACAGATACGCCGCCATATACCACGCCCCAGAGAGTGAGAATGATGATATGGAATACCGGGATTGCAGGCAGCAGGAGCAGCCCGGCTAAACTTAAAGCAATGCCGCTGGTAATACAGAATATGGCACTGAATAAATGACGTCCGGATAATAATCCCAGTATGAAATTACCGGCAATACCGGCAATACCGTACAGCGCCAGTAACCCGCTGAGTTCATGCGCCTGTAATTGCGGATCCCTTTGCAGAACAGGCCGGATAAAGGTAAATGCCATAAAGTGGGCCGTCACCAGAAGTAACGTGATTAACAGTCCGGTCCGGATAGCCGGGCGGCGGAGTTGCATCAGAAAATCGCGGACAACCGGTGCCTGAACCGGTGGCAGAGACGGCAGGCTCAGCATCAGCAGTAATACCATAAGGGAAAACAAACCCATGATGCCAAACACGCCACGCCAGCCAACCCATTCGCCGAGGATCACACCAAGCGGAATTCCCAGAACAGATGCAGCGGCGACACCGGCAAATATCAGAGAGGTTGCCAGTGATGTATGGCGGGAAGCAACCAGTCTGGCAGCTATCCCTCCGGCGATTGCCCAGATCCCGCCGATACTTATCCCGACTATTATCCGGGCGGCCACCAGAACAGAAAAATGAGAAGCGGTGGCAGCACAGATATTCGCGGCCATCAGGAATGCCATGAGGAGCATCAGCAACCAGCGGCGGTTCAGGCGTCCGGTGAACAAGATAATCAGTGGTGAACAGAGTGCAGCCACCAGAGCCGGAATCGTTAACATCAGACTGACATGAGCCTGCGGCACATGAAACTCAGCCGCGACAGGCGTCAGTAATCCGACCGGCAGCATCTCCGTGGTGACCACGGCAAAGGTTGCCAGTGTCAGCGCAACAACAGAAAACCATCCCCGGCGGGCAGATGGTAATGAAAGAGATAAACAATGACTGTCTGACATACATTCCTCACAGTAATAACTTTACTTGAGAAGAGAGTCTATATGCGCCAGTATGACAGATAAATATCATCTTTGGCGTAACATCCGGGACAAATCGTGGCAGATAAAAACAGTTTATTACTGGATAACTTATTTGATGTACTTGTTTTTGTCCGGGTCAGTGAAACCGGTAATTTTACGGCAGCAGCCGGGAAGTTGCAGATTTCCCGTTCTGCCGCCGGAAAATGTCTTCAGCGCCTGGAAAACCGGGTCAGTACGCGTCTGCTTCACCGGACCACGCGGCGTTTGCGTCTGACTGAGGAGGGAGAGCGCTTTTACCTGCATGCCAAACGAATATTATCCGAAGTGGATGATGCAGAAAATGCGCTGTATGAAGGAAGAAAAACACCCTCCGGAACATTGCGGATCGCTGTTCCTGTGGTCTTTGGCCGTAATTATGTGATGCCGGTGATACATCAGTATGCCGCACAATGGCCGGACGTTGATATTGATGTCAGTTTCTCAGATGATTACTGTGACCTCGTTCAGGAAGGGATTGATGTGGCAGTGCGTATCGGCGGTAATGATGACAGCCGCCTGGTGCGTAAGGTTCTGGCTCCTCACCGGCTGATCACCTGTGCATCGCCGGGTTACCTGGCACAGCATGGCATACCGGAAACACCGGAACAATTGACAGAACATGCGTGTCTGGTTTTCCGCCACCGGGGACGAAATGTTCCCTGGCAGTTTATGCGGGACAGAGAAACGCAGCTATACCCGGTTACCGGCAGGTACAGCCTGGGAGATACCGGTGCGGTACTTGATACGGCTCTGACGGATGGCGGAATTTGCCAGCTGGGTGCTTTTCTGGCGGGGCCTCAGATAGCGAAAGGAACACTACAGCCGGTACTGACCGCATTTACACCCCGGGGTGAACCGGTGTGTGCGGTGTATCCGTCAAAACAATTTCTGGCACCGAAAGTCCGCGAATTTCTCAATACACTGGAAACTCAATGGCAGGGGAAAGCGGTATGGGAATCCCCGGCCATCAACCATAAGGAATAACTGATGACAGATAGTGAATTTCTGACTCAGGCGATAGCGCTGGCACGCCGGAATGCCGAAAAAGGCGGCCGCCCGTTTGGTGCTGTTGTGGTCAGAGACGGGCAAATTGTCGGTGAAGGGGTTAATCAAATGTCTGAACTGCATGATCCGACAGCCCACGCTGAATTGCTGGCACTGCGCCATGCAGGTAAAAATCTTCAGCAGACCCGGCTGGAGGATTGTGTGGTGTATGCCAGCGGGCAACCTTGTCCGATGTGCCTGGCCGCGATGCGGATGGCGGGCGTAACCCGCGCTGTATATGCGTATTCCAATGCAGATGCGGAACCTTACGGTCTGTCAACGGCATCAATCGCGCTGGCGTTGCGAGCTGATCCGCATGAGCAGCCCGGGTTTTCGTTTACGCAACAAAAACCGGAAGATCAACCGTCTCTTTATGAGTTCTGGCAGCAAAAACAAAACTAGTCATTTCCCCCGGACGCCGCCGGGTTTCCGGCGGCGGATATTCCTGATATCATATTCACCGGTGTCTTCTGCCGCTTTGCACTTTCCTTCCTTATCTGCGTCTGTTTTACATCTTCTTATTTATCCCCCGGAATATACTGCTTTTTATCAGCAGTCCGTCCTCCGTCTGCCTGTCATTTCGCCTGATTTATCTTCCCCTGGTCTGTGAATTCAATCCATAACCCGTTTATTTTCATTTTGTTATACAGGATTCTTATGATTTCACCTTATACCTTGCCCGTACTGGCGCTGACAGTATTTTTTACCGGGGTTACCGAATTTATGGTTTCACCAATGCTGACACCACTGGCAGCGGCATTTGATGTCACACCGGCACAAGCGTCGTGGCTGATTGCGGTGTATACCTTATCGTATGCCGTGGCCGCGCCGGTGCTGGGGCGTTTATCGGACCGGGTCAGCCGTGATCGGATGTTACGTACCGCATTGCTGTTGTTTGTGGCGGATGGCATTGCCCTGGCAACAGCACCGTGTTTCAGTGTGGCTGTCGGACTGCGTATTCTGGGCGGACTGGCGTCTGCGGCACTGATTCCGTCAGTGTTTGCGCTGATTGCAGAGCAATTCCCGCCTGACAGGCAGGCTTCCGCGATGGGATTTGTGATGACAGGCATGACCGCCGGAATTATCTCCGGCCCGGCAATTGCCGGATGGCTGACATCCGGTATCGGCTGGTATGCACCTTTTCTGCTGACTGCCGCAGGGAGTTTGATTATGTGGATAGCCTGCTGTTTTTTATTACCCGGCATCAGCAGGGTTTCCGCTCAGCCGGTAGCATCATTACCGAGAAAAGATTATTCACCGGCATTATTGGGGCTGATCACCGCCAAAGGTCTGTGGAACGGGACTGCTGTGGTGTTATTTGTCCTCAGTGGTGAATGGCTGCGGCACCGTTTCGGGCTGAATACAGAAACTATCGGTCTGATCAGCATCATATTCGGCGGCGGATTATTAACCGGAAATATTTTGTTGCCGTTTTTCCGGCGTTTAAGCGCTACAGATACCCGCTTGTTGCTGATCAGCCTGATAGTGATGAGTGTCATGATTGCCGGTTTTATCAGCGGAGCAGGCGGACTGCCCGGGATGATGTTGTGGATGTTATTGCAGGGATGCGCACTGGGGATTGCGGCTCCTGTCAGCACCGCAATCATCGCGGAGCAAGCCGGAACACGCAAAGGAGAGGCACTGGCATTATCAGAAAGTCTGAATAACCTGAGTATCTTTATTCTGTTGCCGGTAACAGCAGCACATCAGAACAGTCAGATGTTATTACCCGCCGTTACTGCATTATTATGTTGCGCAACAGCATTGACGGGGTACATTCTCAGCCCGATATATTGTAAAAAGTAATAATAACGAGAGAAATTATCTCTTCCGGAACTCATTGATACTGATCACGTTTACCTGAAGCGAAAATCAATATCATTTACGTTATATAAAATAATATACAACGATAACAGTAAAACGATAACGGATGGTTCCATGACTAAAAAATATATTTCGCGGGCATTACTGCCTGCGCTGATTTCTGTTGCTCTTTTTCCGGCACAGCAGGCACTGGCAGATACCATTATTGTGACGGATAAACCCTCTCATATCACTCCGCAAACACAGGCCGGTGCCGGTTTTGTGGCGACTGATATTGATATGGGGCCGCTCGGCACCAGGCAGTGGCTGGATATTCCCTACAGCAGCAATACGGTCAGCGAAGCAATGATCCGCAATCAGCAAAGTAAAAGTGTCAGTGAAATGCTGAAATATCTGCCGTCTTCCCAGATGCAGGCACGCGGCGGCATGGATGTGGGCCGTCCGCAGAGCCGGGGAATGCAGGGCAGCGTGGTGGAAAACAGCAGACTGAATGGCCTGAATATTGTTTCAACCACTGCGTTTCCGGTCGAAATGCTGGAACGGCTGGATGCCGTGAACAGCCTGACCGGTGCAATTTACGGCCCGGCCAGTCCTTCCGGTCAGTTTAATTTTATCTCCAAACGGCCTGCACAGGAGCCGCTGCGCCGGGTCACGGTGGGGTATCAGAATCGCAATGCTTACAGTGCTCATCTGGATCTCGGCGGCCAGGTGAATGAAGAAAAAACGTTCGGCTATCGCCTGAATTTGCTGGATGAAGAGGGTGAAGGCTATGTCCGGAACAGTAAGATCCGCCGTCAGCTGGCCGCTGTTGCCTTGGACTGGCAGATCCGGCCGGGAACACAGATACAGCTGGATGCCAGTCACTATCATTTTGTCACCAAAGGATTTCCCGGCAGCTTTGGTTACGGCCCGGATATAGATTTGCCGAATGCGCCTGACAGCAGCAATCCTGATCTTGCACTTAATACCGCCGGTAATGACCTGACGACAGACTCGGTCAGCACCCGGTTTACCCACTATATGAATGATGACTGGTCATTGAGCGGTGGTATCGGCTATCAGCAGGCAGATCGGGCAATGCGTTCCGTTTCATCTCAGATTCTGGACAGCAAAGGGACTATCAGCCGTTCGATCACGGACTCTCCGGCGGCCGGTCGTTTCCGCGTTCTGAGTAACAATCTCGCCCTGAACGGTCAGTTTGATACCGGTACGGTAAATCATGATGTGGCGCTCGCCACCACCGGTTATACCTGGTCAATTTACAGTGCCAAAGAGCGGGGGACAACCTTTCCGCTCGGCAATACCAATATGTATGATCCGTCATCCATGACCGAACCTTCTGATGGCCGCATCAGAACCGGCGGGGAACGCTACAAAGCCAGTGAGAATCAACAGCTGAGTATCATCATTGGTGACACCGTCACATTTAATCCGCAATGGTCTGCCATGGTGTATGTCAGCCAGAGCTGGATTACCACCCGCAACTTCGGTAAACAGGGTCATAAAACTGACCGTGACCAGCAGACCGGCACCAGCCCGAATATGGCGCTGATGTATAAAATTACGCCGGATGTGATGACCTATATCAGTTATGCCGATTCGCTCCAGCCGGGGGATACCGCGCCGGATGATGACAAAGTCAAAAACCGGGGTGAAACACTCAGCCCGTACCGCAGCACCCAATATGAATGGGGTATTAAAGCCAATACCGGTAATATGAACCTGAGTGCCGCCGTTTTCCGCCTCAAACGGCCGTTTGCCTATACCGATAGTGATCAGGTCTTTAAAAAGCAGGGCGAACAGGTCAATGATGGTCTGGAACTGACCGCCACCGGTAATGTCTGGCAGGGGCTGAATATTTACAGCGGTGTTACGTTCCTGAAGGCAGAACTCACGGATACCGGCAATAACAAAACAGAGGATAAACGGGTTGTCGGCGTGCCAAAAGTGCAGGCAAACCTGCTGGCGGAATACAGTCTGCCGTCTGTCCCGCAGTGGGTATACAGTGCCAATATTCATTACACCGGAAAACGGGCGGCCAATGATACCAACACCAGTTGGGCAGACAGCTACACCACGCTGGATCTCGGTGCCCGTTATACCACTCAGATAGAAAATGTACCGGTCACGCTGCGGATCTCTGCGGATAACGTTACCAACGAGCATTATTGGGCGTCTATTTTCCCCGGCAACAGTAACGGTAAAAATGGCGGCGCCAATGCCTTTACAGGTGCAGGCCGTGAGTTCCGTGCCACAGTATCATTTGATTTTTAACGGAGGCAGCGTGATGCGGCATTATTTATCAGCGTTATGTCTGTTATTCGTCAGTACCTGTGTATTCAGTGCCCCTGCGGATATTGCGCCGGAACCGGCACTGCGGATAGCAACACCGTGGCCGGCACAAAATGCGATCATTATGATGCTGGGGTACGGCGGTAATATCACCGGAACCTCACGGATTGCCAAACAGATCCCGCTGTTCCGCCAGATGTTGCCGCAGATTGATAATGTGCCGGTCATCGGTACAACCGGCGGGAATGAGCTGAATATTGAACAAATCCTGAGTCTGCGGACAGATATTTTATTTATCCATGACGGGATACGCGTTCCGCAACAGGAGGTACTGGCTCAGGCCGGTGTCCGCGTGCTGTCTTTTAAAGCCAATAGCATGGATGCACTGCGGGAGCGGGTAATGCTGACCGGTGAAGCGCTCGGCCCGGATGCAGCGGCAAAGGCGGCACACTATGAACGCTACTTCCGTGACAATATCCGCAGGGTACAGGAACGGCTGGAAAACGTTCCTGATTCTGCCCGTCTGCGGGTGTATCACAGCATGGGTAATCCGCTGTACACCTCCGGAC
The DNA here is from genome assembly GCF_051129855.1 of Morganella sp. Je.2.23. Taxonomy (NCBI): domain Bacteria; kingdom Pseudomonadati; phylum Pseudomonadota; class Gammaproteobacteria; order Enterobacterales; family Morganellaceae; genus Morganella; species Morganella sp. Je.2.23. The sequence goes on along the minus strand of NZ_JBCPSQ010000001.1, from coordinate 1,164,748 downwards.
GACCGTCGCTCAATCAGGACTGGATGGATTTGGCCGGTGCGGTTAATGTGGCGGAAAACTGGTTTCCCGCACACAGCAGTGCTAACGGCGAAGTGTCATCAGAGCAGATTATTGCGGCTGACCCGCAGGTGATTATTGCGATGAACCGGCGGGATGCTGAGTTTATTCAGTCATCGCCGCAGTGGCAGTCCATTGATGCGGTGCGTAGCGGGCGGGTATATACCAATCCGCGCGGGATGTTCTGGTGGTGCCGCGAAACATCAGAGCAGGCATTGCAGTTTCTCTGGCTGGCCACCGTGCTGTATCCGGATGCGTTTGCAGATATTGATATGAGAAATGAAACAGCCGCCTTTTATCAGACATTTTATGGCATTACGCTGACTCAGCAGCAGATCACTGACATTCTGCAACCGGAGTAATCCGGATATACCGTCACCGGTTTTCCGGTGACGGTAATGTCAGATTTTACACTTTCACAAACTCAACATGCTGCAATAATCCGCCGCCGGAGAGTGAACGATCCTCATGGAATGTCAGCACAATATCACCTTCTTCCAGGTGCAGTTGTGTTTCGCGGTAAATCACCGGGCCGTAATTTGAGCCGGACTTATACGGTGTCAGTACCGTTTTGGTTAAATCGGTCAGATGGGCATCGGTGACGATTTTTCCGGCCTGTTCGATCCGCAGTTGTGTTTCATAATCAAAACTGAGGGAATTGGTCATATAGGCATAATATAGCCGGATATGGTACAGACCGGCACTTCTGACCGGTAATCTGACCGGGTCACCGCTTCTGTCATAGCTGCGGGGTTCGGCGGCAGACAAGTAGTTATAGCTGCCGTCAGCGGAAGAATTACCGTCCGTCAAAAACAGATTGCCGAGATAAACCGTATGATTTTCACCATCAACCGGATTAGCGCTGATATCGCCGCGCTCACGGCAGACACGGGTGGGTTTTTGCTGCGCACCGTAAGTCAGGTGCTCCTGAATATTGGTATAACCGGATGTCCAGTAAATGACGGAGCGTTTGGCCTGACTTTCCGGATCATAAAAATCATCATTTTCGGTGTAATTATTGATCTCTGCCGTCAGCACATCCTTAAACATAATATCGGCCTGTTCTGTCAGAGCCTTACTGTATTTTTCCAGAACATCAGAGGCATATCCCCAGCTTTTGCCGAATACCAGAGTATCGCGCAGTGTGAAAAAATAGAGCAGGCAGGACAGGGCACATACACCGCACAACCGGACAATTCCTCTGCTTTTTGCGGTATTAATGCTGAGAATGCACAGACGGCGCATATCCGCGACAGCAATTTCATTGCGCACCACAATCAGCTGCCGCGCTTCTTCTGTCGGCGAATTTTGCCAGGAACTGATTGCATCCTGTAAACTTTCGGCATCTTTGCGGACAGCCTGGTATTCCGATTCCAGCCATTCCGAGGTATTTTTCATCAGTGTTTCCTGAATAATCCCGATAACATCCACTTCTTTTGGTTCTGTCATTTTTTTATATACCAGCTTCAGCACCATACTGAGGATCGTAGTGGCAATTCCCTGCGGTGAAATCGCGGAAGCGGAAAAAGAAGCAGGGGGGATCATATTTAATGCCTGTAACGTCAGCATATGTAACGGTGGCTGGGTGCTTTCTGCGGCAAGGTGAAGAGCAGAAATCTGAGTCATAATGTTTCTCCGGCAGATAATAAACAGATAAGGGAAAATCAGTTTATGGCTGCTTATCTGCCGGTGACAGACGCATTTTTATCAGATTTATGAGAAACGCTATTACAGTGGTTTTTCCATAATCAGCAGGCGTGAGGATTGCTGTTCTGTCATGAACGGCAGAGAGCCGGTCACGGTCATTCCCTGAGACTGATAAAAATGCCGGGCGCCGGTGTTATTTTCTAAAACCTCCAGCCACAGACATGTCTGAAGGCGGGAACGGGCAATATCCTCAGCCAGCGTGAATGCGCTGCTTCCGTATCCTTTTCCGGTTTCACCCGGTAAAAAATAGAGTTTATTGAGCAGCATTCCGCTGTACGTTTTTCCGGTTACCGGACTGTTTTCGGTCAGTTTGCAAAATCCGGTAATGGTATTGCCGCTACAAATGAAAAACCAGGATACCCCGGTATTTTCCATACTCTGTGCAATAACCTGCGGGTGATATTCACTGTCCAGATAAGCATTCAGCTCTGTTTCTGAATCCCAATAAGCAGAAAAATGATGGCGGTAAGCGGAATATCCGATGTTGCTGAGTGCAGTAATCTCATCCGGTGTCACTGCCCGCAGTGTGAGAGTGGTTGTCATAAAGGGTACCCGTTGGTTTTATGCTTTTAAAACAGTCTGCCGGATAAATTACACCGGAACCTGAAGGATTTATAAAATATTATCCGTCAAATCAATATTTTGACGCCTTTTAACCGAAAATTTAGGAATTTTCCTTATTGTGATTTATTTCTGTAACTAATTGATATTGTTTATATATTATAATTCAACATAAAATAACACGATAGTATTTCGGGCATTGGTATGCTAAAACACGGTGTGCTGAAAATCAGAAAAGCAGTTTAATTGATTTTTTTTAAAAGGAAATTTTCAGATGATGTTTATCGACAGGGTTATTCACCTGGTGCTCAGTGGTATTATTATCGTAGGTGTTTATCAGTTTTATTTCTTTACGCAGCGTCATATGGTCAGGCCGGTTAAAACATTTAACTCTGCACTGGATGAAAAAATTCCTTTCTGGCCCTGGTGGTCCTGGATATACAGCTTTCTTTATTATCCGGCGATTCTCTATCTGAACTGGATCATTCAGGATTCACGTCAGTTTATCATCATCGTATTCAGCTATGTTATTCTGCTGCTGATGCAGATGTTTTTCTTTGTGGTGTATCCGGTTGCCACACCGCCGCACTGGCGTGAAATGAATAAAGGGAAGAAAGCCTCTGAAAAATTCCTGCTGTTTGTGCAGAAATTTGATGATACATCCAACTGTTTCCCGAGCATGCATGTCTCTGTTGCCACATTAACCGCACTGCTGGCGTATGCCACACTCGGACCATGGGTATTCATGTTCCCGCTGTTAATCGCGTTATCCTGCATGTTCACCAAACAGCATTATATTATTGATTTACCGGCAGGTGCGGTACTCGGCTGGCTGGCGTATCAATGTTATGTCGTATTAATATAATTTGTCGGTTAACGAACAATTATAAATACCCTCAATGATTTAATTGCCGCACGCTGTGCGGCATTTTTTTATCCGGATTCCGGACAGAGAAAAACCTGCAAAAAATGCAGGTTTTCCGGTATACAGTGCTGTTTCTTCCGGCAGAATATCAATGCGCCATGCGTGCAAATCCGTCAGCCAGATCCTGCTTCAGATCATTAACATCCTCCAGCCCGATTTGCAGACGCAGTGTCCGCCCGCCGGGGTTCCACTCTGTAACGGTACGGTATTCCGCACAATCAAACGGGGTGATCAGGCTTTCAAAACCGCCCCAGGAGTAGCCCATTCCGAAAATGGAAAGCCCGTCCAGCAACCTGCCGATATCATCCTGCGTATATTTCGGGTCAAGTACCACCGAGAACAGTCCGGAAGAGCCGGTGAAATCGCGTTTCCAGATTTCGTGCCCCGGGCAATCCTCAAAGGCCGGATGCAGCACGCGGATCACTTCCGGGCGGGCTTTCAGCCAGTGTGCGATGTCCAGCGCCCGTGACTGGGCTTCTTTCAGACGGATTGACAGCGTACGCAACCCGCGCAGTGCCAGGAAACAATCTTCCGCACCCGGCAGCATCGCCATCAGATCATAGGTTTCCCGCAGTTTCGGCCACCATTCCGCGTTAGCAGACACAATCCCCATCAGCAGGTCAGAATGACCGCCCAGATATTTGGTTCCGGCTTCAAGGGAGAGATCACAGCCCATATCATGAGCCCGGAAAAACAGCGGCGTTGCCCAGGTATTATCAATAATCGTCGCGATTTTGTATTTTTTCGCCACGGCAGTGATGGCGGGTACATCCTGAACCTCAAAACTCTGGGAGCCGGGGGATTCCAGGAAAATCGTGCTGGTGTTACTTTTGATCAGCGTTTCAATATCACTGCCGATCATCGGGTCGTAATAGGTGATGGTGATCCCCATTTTTTCCAGCAGACCGCGGCAAAAGTTACGGGTCGGGCGGTAGACACTGTCCGGCATCAGCAGGTTATCGCCGCTTTTCAGCGTGGTCAGCAGCGCCAGCACAATGGCACCTAATCCGGACGGTGACAGCACGGTTCCTTCGGCGCCCGCGAGGGCGCTCCAGGATTGCTCGAGGTTTTTGATGGTCGGCGTGCCGGCGGTACCGTAGTTAAATTCAGCCCGGTTATTCAGCAGAGCATCCATCGTCGGGAAAACCACGGTAGATCCCCGGTAAACCGGAGCATTAACAAAACCGGATTGTGACGCCGGGTCACGCCCCAGCTGCGTTATTTGTGTATCAATATGAAAATCTGAAACGGTTTTTTTAGTCATAACATCCTCACGCGTAATACGTCGTTATTCATTTACAGCGTTATTCGAAAAACTTAAAGAACGGGGAGAGACACAACAGCACGCCGAAGAAAATAATAAACCAGACTGTTGCCCCTTTGAATTTATGTAATACCGGCACACGGTAAACCAGATAGCACGGGATCAGGCAGGAAACCACGCCGAATAACGGCCCGCCGAGCTGCATAAAGAACAGAATAGAGAAGCGGGTGGAAACCCAGAACCACAGGGACAGAATCACGCCGATACACACACCGTAATGCAGCACGGTCTGATTAATACGCTCCTGCGGCATAAACCGGGTAAGAATATTCACCACAATCCCTTTGATCGCTTCCTGGAATCCGAGATAAATACCGAGGAACGCGGTCAGAATGGCGAAAATATTCAGCATTGCCGTCATCACTTTAACAACCGCGCCCGGAATGACCTGTGCTGCGATCGCCAGTGCCGAGATATTCTGTTCAAATGCGGAGACAGCCTGGTCATGGCTGATTGAGAACGTAAACGAGAACGCAAAGAACAGAACCGCAACCGCCAGGATGATATACGCCACCCGGTTTGCGCGTACTGCACGGTAAGTCGCGATCCGCTTATCTTTCTCCACTCTGCGGTAAGCAATGTTCATCGGGCTTAAAATCTGTACAAACAGAATGGAGAACAGAGTAAACGGCAGTGTCAGGAACACATCCCGCAGGAACGGCAGAAAGTCCGGAAACGCGCTGATATTGGCAAAGTTCCAGTAAGGTACCATCACAATACCGAGTAACACGATAATCCCGAATTTTACTATGACCATCGGGCCGGATACCTTGAATAACAGGCGTTCCCCCTGAGCGGCAATCGCCACCAGAACCGTCAGGATAATCAGTCCGTACCATACCGAATCGGATAACAATCCTTCCGTTATCCCGAATGTTTTAATATAAGATGCACTGTCAAAGGTTACGGCGAGTGAATAGGAGAACATGCCGTGCAGCAGCATCAGGAAATAGGCAATACCCAGGGCTACCCCCCAGTTTTTCCCCAGATACTGTGTGATAACGCTGGCATAATCCTCACATTCTTCGGATTCGGATAATGTCCGCAGATATAAATTTTGCAGCCAGTAAATTGCCGGATAGGACAATAATGTGGCGGCTATAAAGACCCAGATACCTTTAATACCGATCTGAACCGGCATAAAAACAATCCCTGAACCGATTGCCATCCCGATACATAATACAACCCATCCGGCGTCATATTTGGTAAAGGGGATCTTTTTTAAATCACTATTTGCATTTGCACCTGTCTGAATGCTGTCTTGCATAGTCAATTCCTCAACGTTATAGATTTAATTATTTAAAAAGTCAGGAACAACGTGAATATATTTATGTTGTATGGATACAGTGTTATAAAACCGTTGTTATAGTAAGGGGTAACACGCAGGCTGAACAGGGTACGACTATGCTAATAAATAAAAACACTTTTGCGTTTAAAGCAAAAATTGACAGCTACGCGATTTTTCGCCATCTGGAGCTGTTTATTAAAATTGTGGAGTGCAACAGTTTCAGCGGTGCGGCACGAAAACTCAACGTCACGCCATCTTCTGTCAGCCGCGGCCTGCAGCAACTGGAGGAACAATTAGGCGTGGTATTGTTGAAACGAACCACCCGTAATTTTATTCTGACCGAAGCAGGTCGTTATTTATTGCAGAGGGCGCAACAGTTACTGTCTGATCTCGATGATTCATTAGTAAATACGGCGAGTTTTTATCAGCACGCGCAGGGACAGTTAAAAATAACCTGTTCAATTGCATTCGGTGTCTGCCATTTAATGCGGCTTTACAGTGAATACCGGGAAATAAATCCGCAGGTCAGCTTATCGGTTGATCTGAACGATGCATTAATTAATTTAAATGAAACTGACTTTGATATTGCATTACGGATCACCAGTCATCCGCCGGAAAATTTTGCATTACGAAAACTGTGTAATATAAATTGGGTCTATTGCGGCAGCCGTCATTATTTTGAACAAAACGGAATTCCGCAGTCACCGGCAGATATTGCCCGTCATAATTGTTTAATTAATCCGAATATTCCGGATACCTGGCGGATGAATGATAAGGACGGGGTGGCGTATCCGCTGGCTATTAACAATATGATTGAGGTAAACAGCAGCCTGGGATTACTGGAGGCGGCGCGCTGTCATCAGGGTATTGTCTGTCTGCCGACCTATATGCTGGGAAATTATATTGATAACGGCGAGTTATTGCCGGTATTGCTGGACTATAACCCGAAAACCACGCCGTTCGCGCTGTATGCCCTTTACAACCCGGCACACACGCATGCCCCGAAGATCCGTACGTTTATTGATTTTCTGGCGGATAAGCTTCCGCTCAATCCGCCGTGGGACAGCTGGATGTATCAGGACAGTGCAGGTAGCTCACCGGCATAAACATAATAGGTTTCGGTCACATCATGGCCGCCCCAGTCATAGGCTTGTGCGGCGATACGCTGTAATCCTTTGTGCTCATAAAAACCGAAATCGGAATCACTGTCTGTCCAGAGAAAATAACGGGTAGCCCGCTTATCCTGCAGATAATTCATCGCCAATTGCCAGAGGCGGTTGCCGATACCTTGTCCGCGGAAGCGGGAATCGATCATAAATAAATTCAGTGAGGCATCAAAATTCCCTTCACAGGAAGCCAGCAGCCCGCCGTTGATAATCAGGGTATTCAGATACATATCAAACAGTGTTTCTTCCTGCGGCTCACGGGTGATAATGTTTTTCAGGGCAGAATACTGGCGGGTTTTGGCGCGGACTTTTTCCCGCAGATCGGCGGCGGCCGTGACAGCCATAATACCGGCGATGATGTTATTATCATCACGCACCACAAATATCCGCGTTGAGGTCAGAATGACATCATCCAGTAAAAATTCCGCCATCGGCAGAACTTTCTCTTTCGGAATCCAGCTGCGGTAATCCCAGGTGGTGATAATTAATTCATTAATTTGTGCAATATCTGCATCAGAAATGGTGTGTAACTCGCTGTAACTCAATGCCTGAGTGTCACTCATGCAATCCGCCTTATGGGTGAGATGTCCGTGGCAGATTATATCGTCAGCATTATTATGCCTGCAAATAATGTCACCCGCTTTGCCATTGCCGGAGGCAGATAAAGCGATTACAGTGTTGCGCATACCCGCAATTTTGCTCACATCCGGTGAACTATGACTTCCGAACAGGATACAGTCCGTATTATTGATACCATCACGCTTTCCGATAACTGGTATATCCTCAAAAAATATGTTGTTGATTATCTGCGCCGTGACGGCACCTGTCAGCGCCTGGAGCGGGAAGTTTATGATCGTGGCAACGGCGCGGTGATCCTGCTTTATAACCGTCAGAAAAACAGCGTTATTCTGATCCGCCAGTTCCGCCTGCCGGTATACGTCAACGGCCATGATGGCTTTCTGATTGAGGCCGCCGCCGGTCTGCTGGAAGAGCAGGACCCGGTATCCCGCATTAAAGCAGAAGCGGAAGAGGAAACCGGTTTTCGCATCACCGATGTTGAAAAAGTCTTTGAGGCTTTTATGAGCCCCGGCTCAGTGACCGAAAAGCTTTACTTTTTTATTGCCGAATATCAGGACAACAACCGGCAAAGTGACGGTGGCGGTCTGCCGGAAGAGGGCGAAGATGTGGAAGTGCTGGAAATGCCGTTCCCGGAAGCCCTTGCCGCGATCCGCAATGGTGAAATAATTGACGGCAAAACGATAATGCTGTTACAGCATCTGGCACTGTCGGGGAGAATGGCATGACGGATGACGAAAAAGAGCAAAAAGAAGCACAATTGGTCCGCGATTTTCTGGCGAACGCAACGCCGGAACAGCGGCACTTATTTATCGCCCGTTCCAATTATGACAGTAATTATGATGCACTGAACGAACTCGCGGCGGACCCGCAGCTTGATCGGGCATCCGCACTGCTGATGTACTGGTCTTTGGGGGCCGCCTGGTATGTTCAGTATGGCCATGATGATGACGTACCGGACTATTCACGGCACAGCCTCGCGTTGATCAGGTTAATTGAAACCCGCTATTCTGCGGGATTTTATGCCGATCATGGTATCTGGTTTGACCCGATGCAGTCAGAGGGCGGAAGGCCGGATGATTACCCTGATCTGCCGGTCAGACGGCCTGTACCTGACATCATGTGCATCGCCGCACCCGGTGATGTGTATGTTGATTTGGATGATGAGAATTATGATGAAGGCTTACCATTACCGCTGGCAGAACAGGTGTATGCACTCTATGAATAGCATCTGCTGATGCATTCTTTCCCTGCGGGCGTTATGTGAAGGAAAACAATCATGAAAACAATCATGAAAACCGCAAAATATCTTACGCTGGTATTGTCCCTGCTGTTGCCGTTATCTGCCGGTGCCGGAAAGACATCACCGGCGATATTATCACCGGAAGAGGTGGTGCTCGATTTCTACCGCCTCAACTTGCAGGATCCGCCTTCTGACGGCTATACGCAGAGTGAAGCGCTGTATGTCAGCCCGTCATTACAGGTAAGTATCAATGATTCCCTCAGTTGTAATTTCGACGGTCCTGACACGGATCAGGCGTTTTGTGACCAGCCGCGCCCCTGCAAAGAAACGGCACATAATGTAATGTGTCTGTGGGGGGATTATTGGGTGGAAAACGATGTCAATTATTACACCAAGTCACAGGATTATCCGGACTCATGGATAACAGAGCGGGCGGCTCATACAGAATCACAATCCGCTGATACCGCCACTGTACGCATTACGCTGGGGAAAGCGCCGGAGCCGTTACGGTCATTCCGGGTAAAATTGATTCTGACCGGCGGACAATGGAAAATTGATAATATTGTGATGATGGAATGACACCGGTGTTCTGATACGTTTTGTGCATAAAATAAGTAAACAGATAAATTCACCTTTTTTACGCTTTTTTCTTATTTTATCCGGAATGAAAAAATGAAGCGTGTTTCTCCGCACATTTTATTTTTGAAATTTATTTTTATAATTCAGGGTATTATGGTAATAAAATATTTTATTACATATTTTATTTTCGTGAGAATAAACTGAATTTATATTTAATCTTTATTTACAAAGAGTTATTTTGAATTGTAAGTAATCCCGCCAGTTACCTCCGGATTTGTACGATATTAACACCTGTTTTTGTGGGTAATTCATCCTGCTGTAAGTATAATTTCCTGTTTTTTCATTAAATTCAAACTAAAGATAAATATGCTGTGAGATGCAAAGGCTTTCCTGTACTTTACATATTGTTAAGTGAATTTTATGATTTTACCGTTGTTATCCTGTGTGACGACATTACTCGTCCGGTCACATTATTCCGGCCCGGTCATTATTACTACCGGGCCGTTCTGTTTTGTTTCCGGGGCCGGTTCGCTGCAGCCCTGCGGTAGCTATATTCCGGACCCGGCGATTCTGATTTATGGGGGAGCAGTGACACCATCTATTTCTGATCTGTTACCGGAAAAATCCGGGCTGATTTTTACCTGCAAAATAGGCCGGTTACCGGAGCAGACCTTTCAGGTCACCGAATTTTCCCTCAGCGAATCCCTTTCCTCACTGTTTTCACTGACCATCAGCGCAGTCAGTCTGCTGCCGTCCGTGACGTTTGAGGAGCATTTAGGCTCCGCCGCCTCACTGACGGTCACCCGTGACGGTGTTAAAGTCCGTACCGTACAGGGGCTTTTGGCCTCTGCGGAACAGGGTAATACTGACGGCAACAAAACCTGGTATCACTTTCTGATCCGCCCTGAAATGTGGATTATGACGCTCAATCAGGACAGCCGTATCTTCCGGGAACAATCGGTGCCGGAAGTGCTGGCGACGCTGCTTAAAGAAGCGCATGTCAAAAACGACCTGAAATTCTATCAGGACGAGTTACACCAAAAGCGGGAATACGTTACTCAGAAACGGGAATCTACTTATGATTTCTGGTGTCGTCTGGCCTTTGAGGAGGGCATTAATTTCTGGTTCGAAGAAGGCCCTAAACTGTTTTACAGCGACAACCACCTCGGTATGACTGCCGGTATCAACCTGATCTATAACCCGCAGGCCGATACCGATATCCGTGACAGCACGGCGTTCTCCTGGCGCTACGCCGAACAGCTGTGCAGTGATGTGCATATCCAGAAAGATTACAATCCGGATCGCCCGTCTTATCCGTTTCAGCATGAAGTCACCGGTGAAGTACACAAACAGCATCCGGTATATGAAAGTTATGGCCGCTACCGTGATGATGAAACCGGTAAGCCGTTCACACAACTGCGTTATGAGCAATCGCAGAACCAGCGCCAGACCGGCACGGCGGGCACCAACTGCTTTGCGCTGATGCCGGGTAAAATCTTCGCCCTGCAAAACCATCCGTCGGATGTGATGAATCAGTCGTGGCAGGTGATCACGGTTAACCATCGCGGTGTGCAGCCGCTGGCCGATAACAGCGGCGGCGAAGGCACCACATTCAGTAACACCGTGCAGTTTATCCCCGGTACACAGGAATGGCGGCCGCCGTTCCGTTTCCGCCCGCAGGCTGATGGTAACGAGTTGGCTACCGTGGCCGGCCCGGACGGCGAAGAGATTTACACCAACGAGCACGGCGCCGTAAAAGTGTATTTTCACTGGGATCGCTATGCTAACCCCGATCACAGTGCCTCTTGCTGGGTACGGGTGGCACACGGCTGGAACGGCAACGGTTACGGGTTTATGTCGGTACCGCGTATCGGACAGGAAGTGATCGTTTCATACCTTAACGGTGATATTGATAAACCGATTATTACCGGCTGCACTTATAACGGACGCAATAATCCGCCGCTGAACCTGCCGGAAGAGAAAACCCGGACCACATTCCGCACACAGACCCATAAAGGTGACGGATTTAATGAACTGCGTTTTGAGGATGAGGCCGGGCAGGAAGAAGTGTATATCCACGCGCAGAAAGATATGAATGCGCATGTTGAGAATGATGCCACCTGGCATATACAGCATGATTTAAAGCGGCGGATTGATAACAACAGTCACACCGAACTGACCGGTGATGAGCATGTCATTATCAACGGCTCGCAAAAACACCAGACTACCGGGGATGTCTCGCTGCATATCAAAGGGGAACAGCACATCCGTGCGGATAAAAATCTGGTGACCGAAAGCGGACAGCAGACGCATCATCTCAGCGACGGAAAAATCATTATTGAAGCCGGAACAGAAATCACCCTCAAAGTCGGCGACAGTTTTATCCGCATCACGCCGGGGGCGATTTTCACCTCCGGTAATCTGAACGTCGGTGACAGTGCTCCCGGCAACGGTGTGCCGGTCAGACTGATGCCGCCGGAGGGCGTTCCTCCGGCCCCGGAGCCGTATCCGGTGAAAAAATACTGTGCGGCAGCCGCGCAGCATTCCGGCAGCATGCTGATTAAACCCGCGGAGGAAGAGTGATGTCGATGACCTGGCACGAGTGGATGGCGAATGTCAGACAGGGTGATGTGTATTTTCTGCTCAACAGACTGGCACATCCGGACCCGACCGATCTTTTTTACCGTAATGACTGGATTGATGAGGCCATTCCGCTGTATGCCGGAACGCCGTTATCTCATCTGGGCACCACCGGACCCTGGCTTGTCAGAGCAAAATGGCAGACACTCTCCGGAATGGCTGAACAACTTGATACTATGCCATTTTCAGATAACAGTTGGGGCTGGGCATATCACAGCCTGAACAACTGGGAAGAGCAGGTGGCACACTGGCAAAAATATCAGTTGATATGGTTTGAGGAGGAAGAACGGGTTTTACGCCTGTTTGACCCAAGAGTGGCGGGAGTGCTGATCCCGGCCTGCAAGCCTGCGGACTGGGCATCTCTGCTGATGCCGCTGGCTGATTGCTGTATTCCGTCACCGCAGGGAAACAAGGTCGTTAACCGCCTGCTTTCCGCCGGTAATTCCCCTGTGCCATCACGATTTGAGCCGGGAGTGCATCTGAAGGAAGCATGGAATCAGTCTGCTCAGGCACGCAAAAATGTGGCAGATAATTTTCAGATCACTTTCTGGGAAGCATACCCGGATCTGGCGTTAGCACTTGATGAACCACCGGGGCGTCTTCTTTCTCTGATTAACCGCAGTATGGATGACTATGAGAATGATCTCGTGGATGTCGTCTGGCTGAGAAATGACATGTTTCTCCGGTATCTGAAGCATCATAACCTTATTGAAAACTATCCGGGGACAGCCGATGCAATCTGAAAACGCAGAGTCAGTACAACGTAATGACCCGTACTGCACAAATTGTAATGCCCGTAAGGCGTGGATTGAAATTGTTCTGGTTGATGAACTGAATCGCCCGGTCGCCGGTATCCCTTACACATTAGCTGTTTCAGGCGGAGAAATACGGCCCGGAATATCGGGGCCGGACGGACTGATTCGGGAAGAAAACCTGCCGCTAACCTCTGTGATACTCAAAACAGACGCACAAAAACTGACGGATGAGATGGAAAACAGGCTCCTGCGCGAAGGGCGCGGGGCAGAGCATTCAGAAGTAAAGGCTCTCGCTGCACTCAATAATCACGGTTACCGTTATGCCGTTATCGGCGAGTTATGTGACCGGGCACCGGATATTGAAAACTGGAATAAAGAAGCCTTTGGTTTACCCCGTTATCATTTTAAAAGTGAAACTGATTTTCCGGGGATACGATTTTCCGGGAACGACTTTAACCGCCGCCATATCATTGAAATCTGCCCGTTCAGAGCCTGGTCTCTGATTCTTAACCATACCACGATGTATGATCTGGTGAATGCCCACAACCTGGCGTTTCTGGCGTTGATGGCCTATCAGGATGAAATCATGCTGGACCCGGATGCACCGGAGACCGATATGCGGCCATCGCTCGATATCAAAAATACGGTAACCTCCTTTTTCTATAACACCTGCTTTGATTTGTCTGATATTCCGTCGTTTGAGGACGTTCGCCGGTTTTATGGCATTGCGACAGACGTCCCGTTTCGTGAACGCTATTACCCAGCGGTATTCCTGGACAGCTCACAATCTGAAAACAGGGAATTTTTCGAGCACGACACCCAGATGTTCTTTGTGGAAAACAATACCCAGATTATTGCCGCCTGGCGGGGAACCGCCGGAAAACGGGACCTGGTGACCGATGCCTCTTACCTGCCTGTACCGTATTCGGGAGTGGAAGATTCCAAAGCCCATTACGGATTTTTAAATGCCTACCGGTGTATGGAGAAGTATTTTAAGGAAAAGCTGCAGTCAATTGCTACTGCTGCTCGCGATAAAAAATTATTCATTTGCGCTCATAGCCTGGGGGGAACAGCCGCATTACTGCATGCTGCTGACTTAAAAGCCAACTTACCAGTCGTTTATACTTACGGGATGCCTCGGGTCTTTACCAAAACAGCAGTCACAGAACTCAAGGATATCAACCATTTCCGGCATGTAAATGATGCGGACGCAGTCACGACAGTACCGTCAGATACCAATATGGATAACTGGTTTTTTGAACTCTGGGGGCCATTCGGTGTGATTTTGGGGATGGCCTGGACTATTGCAACGGCACCGACTCTGCCGATACAGAAAAGTCTGCCGGAGTTTGGGGAAGTTTTCTGGCACCACGGCAAAACTGTCTCCTTCTTTCAGGCCAGACAAATTGGTGAGGCATACCTGCCTGCCGGCAAAGGGTCTGCAATGACACGCGCCCGCTGGCGATTTAATTCAGGATATAAATTTTATCTGGTGCCGGATATCCGAAAAGATCTGGACGAAAAATTAAGGCAGCAGCAGGAATACCTGATCAGTACCATTGATAAAAACGTACTGGAAAACATTTTCCCTCAGCATACTAACCCGAATCTTGACAGCGTGATGTTCAGCTTCCTCGACCATTCCATGGTCAGCAACTATATGTCGCTTATCAGTAATCAGGTGCTGAGACAACTCGATGAAAACAACACACCGTATGCAAAAAGAAAGCGCGATGATTTTATTTCAAAAATCGATCACAGTGATGCCTATCCGCCGAATGTGGAACGAAATAATACCTTTATCCACCTGGAAAGTGTCCTCGGCGAGCTGTTCAAACATCAGCACAGTAACGCGGTCAGCCAGACCGCACTGACCCGCTTTACGGAGAAAGCCCATGAGTTTACAAACTAATTTACATCTTACTGCATTATTGCCTGCGGTGATCCTTATCGGTTGTTCTTACAGTACGACCTTATCCCCGCCCGCAGACAGCCGGAATATTCATTTTTCCGCCACCGTACCGGCTGATTTGGAATCGCTGCCGTTATCAGCCATGTATCGCTCAAAAAAGTGTACCCGAACCCGGACAAGCGGCAGTGGTAAATCCTATGAAGTCCCTGGGTTTAACAGTACCAAATACCCGCTGTCCGTCACCGCGAGCGGTGATGTGACTGCGGATATTCCGGTAAATGGCGGCGGATATTGTGACTGGCAACTCAGTAACATTAAATTTGAAGTACAACTAAAAAATCCACAGATGATTGACTCAGAGATTGTGGATAATTTTGGTTTTGAAACTATATTTATTATCGATAATAATGCTCCTCAGGCATTTAATGGAGGTTATATACCACACAGGGGGGATTTCAGTGAAACTCTTTTATTATTTCCATTTATGCGTGAGTTTTTTCTTGATGGGCATAAAAAATCATTTTTAATAGTATCTGATCAAACATCGAAAACATATCGATTATCCGGAGCAAATAATATTCATCTTATCGTGAATTATGAAAGAGATATGATGAGCTATTGGACAGATATTAAGGAAAAAAAAGAAGGAAACAGAACAGTCATTACTTATCCGAATGGTGAAGAAGAGCGAAAATCAAAAAGCTATCCCGACTATAAAAAACTGCTGAAAATCTATGAAGAGCGTAAGAATCATGTTCAGCGCTAATCAGGCATCAGCCGGAAATAAACTCACTGTTACGGTGTTATTGTTGCCGGTAATACTTACCGGCTGTTCTTACAGTACGACCTTATCCCCGCCCACAGACAGCCGGAATATTCATTTTTCTGCCACCGTTCCGGCAGACCTGGAATCACTGCCATTATCCGCTATGTACCGCTCGAAAAAGTGTACCCGAACCCAGACAAGCGGCAGCGGTAAATCCTATGAAGTCCCGGGGTTTAACAGTACCAAATACCCACTAACCATCACCGCAACTGGAGATGTTACCGCGGATATTCCGGTAAATGGCGGTGGATATTGTGACTGGCAGCTTAGTAATATTAAGTTTGAAGTTAAACTAAAAAATCCACAAATAATTGAATCTGGTATTACAGATAATTTCGGATTTGAAACAATATTTATTACCGATAATAATGCTCCCCAAACGTTTAACGGTGGATATATCCCTCACCAGGGTGATTTCAATAAATCGTTACTATTATTTCCTTTTATTAGTGAAAAATTTCTGGGCGGATATAAGAAAATATTTTGGTTAGTAGGTGAAAGTGACACTCTGACCTATCGTTTATCTGGTACAGATAATATTAATATTATGGTGAACTATGAAAAAAGCATGGTGAGCCGGTGGACAGGCGTCAAAGAAAAAAAAGAAGGAAACAGAACAGTCATTACTTATCCGAATGGTGAAGAAGAACGAAAATCAAAAAGCTATCCCGACTATAAAAAACTGCTGAAAATCTATGAAGAGCGTAAGAATCATGTTCAGCGCTAATCAGGTGTCAGCCGGAAATAAACTCATTGTTACGGTGTTATTGTTGCCGGTAATACTCACCGGCTGCACCTACAGCACGACTTTATCCCCGCCCGCAGACAGCCGGAATATTCATTTTTCCGCCACCGTTCCGGCAGACCTGGAATCACTGCCGTTATCGGCCATGTATCGCTCAAAAAAGTGTACCCGCACCCGGACAAGCGGCAGTGGTAAATCGTATGACGTTCCGGGGTTTAACAGTGCCAAATACCCGTTGTCTGTCACAGCAAACGGAGATGTTACCGCAGATATCCCAGTCAGTGGCGGCGGATATTGTGACTGGCAACTTAGTAATATTAAGTTTGAAGTCAGAATGAAAGAACCCAAAATAATTGAATCAGGCATTTCAGATAATTTTGGATTTAAAACCGTATTTATTACTGATAATAATGCTCCGCAGGCATTTAACGGAGGATATACATCTCATAAGGGTGATTTCAATGAATCATTATTATTATTTCCATTTATAAGTGAGTATTTTCTTGGTGGACATAAAAAAACTATTGAAGTCATCGGTGAAAGCGACATGCTGACTTATCGTTTATCTGGTGCAAATAATATTCATCTTATGGTTGTTTATGACAAAAATATGGTGAGTCGCTGGACTGATGTCAAAGAAAAAAAAGAAGGAAACAGAACAGTCATTACTTATCCGAATGGTGAGGAAGAACGAAAGTCAAAAAGCTATCCCGACTATAAAAAACTGCTGAAAATCTATGAAGAGCGTAAGAATCATATTCAGCGCTAATCAGGCGTCAGCAGGAGATAAACGGATGCACGGATTTAATGTTCCGGGTGTTGTTGGCGAAAATAGCGGATATATAAATTAATAACACTCATGTATTTTACAGAAAACAGGTTATGGGAAGCGATGAGAGGCAAAATAAAAAACCGGAAAATTATTCTGAAAAATGATACCACGAATACAAACGGAACCGTATTAACCGGCCGGTCTGCGGCAAAACAACAAAATGAAATTGCCTGCCGGGGCGATTCAGTTTATTGCCCTGCATGTGACTCCACCGGCGTTATTGCGGAAGGGGATGACATGATGAAAATAGAAGGTGTTCCTGTCGCGCTGGAAGGTCACCGGGTGGACTGCGGTTGCTCCGGCGGATGTGTGCTGGTTGCCGCAGAATAATAAATGCGGGTTTGTGTATTGATCTTTTCCCTTCTTTCAAACCGGGTGTAAACTGGCACAAAAGTACGGATTGCATGAGAGCTGGCCGTCAGCGGGCGTCCGGCATATTATTCCGGTTATGATAATATAAAAACAGGAGCCGCACGCGGGGTACAGACGAGTACTGCCGTGAAGTGGTCACAGGATATTATGGCTTTACGGGAAAAAGACAATGCCATCGCCATCACCGGCCTGGTTATTTTAACACTGATCTGGAGTTACAGCTGGATCGCGATGAAGCAGGTCACGCACTATATCGGTGCGTTTGACTTCACGGCGATGCGCTGTGTGTTCAGCGCCATTATGTTATTACTGGTGTTGTATATCCGGGCCCGTGCGACGGGGCGGAAAATCGGCTTAACCCCATTCCGCTATACACTGGGTATTGCCGTTCTCCAGACCTGCGGTATGGTCGGGCTGGCACAGTGGGCGCTGGTCAGCGGCGGTGCGGGAAAGGTGGCGATCCTCAGTTATACCATGCCGTTCTGGGTGGTGATTATGGCGGCCATGCTGCTGGGTGAGCGGATGCGCCGTCTTCAGTATGCCGCAATTTCTGTTGCTGCCGCCGGGCTGCTGTGTGTGATCCAGCCCTGGACCCTCGATTTTGCCTCCATGAAAAGTGCTTTTCTGGCCGTGTCATCCGGGATCAGCTGGGGAGCCAGCGCGATTGTGGCGAAAAAACTCTACAACCGTTATCCGCAGGTGGATTTACTTTCTCTCACCACCTGGCAGATGGTGTATGCCGCGGTTATTATGACAGTCGTGGCATTGCTGGTGCCGCAGCGGGCGATTGACTGGCAGCCGTATGTTTTCTGGGCGCTGAGTTACAGTGCTATCCTGGCGACCGCCGTTGCCTGGAGTTTATGGCTGTTTGTGCTGAGAAAATTACCGGCGGGTATTGCCAGCCTGAGCACACTGGCGGTGCCGGTTTGTGGTGTGCTGTTCTCATGGTGGCTGCTGGGTGAGGAGCCGGGCAGCACAGAAACCGCAGGGATTGTGATGATTGTGCTGGCGCTGGCGGTGATAAGTATCAAACGGACGAAAAAAACTGCCTGACATCTGCATCAGACTCTGCTAAAACAGTTTTACTGAAATGATGAATATTTCAAACAGGTAAACAGCATGAATCCATACAGTACATCCGGCATGATGATTATCTCCGCACCATAGCGGGGGATGTGCTGTATTCAGAACCCGCCGACTGAGCGGGTTTTTTATTGCTCTCTCAGCGGTATAACAGACAGGGAGCAATTATGTCAGAAATACAATCCGGCACCGGACTCCATTTCCTCTGCGGCAAAATCGCCTCAGGGAAATCGACACTGGCGCAACAGTTAGTCCGCGAAACACAGGCTGTCCTGTTGTCTGAGGATACCTGGCTGGCAACACTTTACCCGGGGGAAATTTTACAGCTGACGGATTACATTGAAAAAAGCCGTCTTCTGAAGTCCGCCCTGGAGCCGCATCTGGTGACATTATTACAGAAAGGAATAACTCTGGTGCTGGATTTTCCGGCGAATACCCCCGTGCAGCGCCGGTGGCTGAAAGGGCTGGCAGAGCAGGCCGGGTGCCGCTATTGCTGTCATGTTCTGGATGTCAGTGATGAAGAGTGCAAACGGCGGCTGGCCACACGGAACCTGAGCGGGGAAAACCCGTTTACCACCTCAGCGGAGCAGTTTGATCTGATTACAGCGCACTTCAGCTATCCGTCAGAAGAAGAGGGGTTAGTCATCAGCCGCCGCTGAATCTCTTAAGCTGATCGGCCAGCAGCGTTTTGACCAGCCAGATAGCTTCTTCGCTGATTTTTGTTTTTAATGCAGGATCATTAAACATCATCAGACACAATGATTCGGTTGCGCCGAAAATCATCACCGATGTCCATTCCGGAATCCGGAAATTTTCCGGCAGCCAGCGCTGCAATGCGCGTTGCAGGATCTGACAGAAAAAGTCCTGCACTTCACGGCTGATCCCCGCATATTCCGGGTACGCTTTCAGTGCCGCCACGGTGGCATTGAATGCTTCACCGTCCTCTGCCATCACATCAAAATAAGTTGTGATAAAAACGGAAATGGCCTGATCGAGATCCGCTATCGGCTGCTCCATTCCGGCATTCATCCGTTCGGTCAGCACATCATCACTGTATTTGAACAACGCATGCAGCAGGGACTTGCGGTTACCGAAATGTTTGTAGGTCACCGGCTTGGTTACACCTGCTTTTTCCGCAAGGGTAATCAGTGTCAGTGCATCGGTGCCTTCAGCCAGGATAATGGCATTGGCGACATTAAGCAGTTGTATCTGGCGCTCATCGCGCTGTAAACGTCCGGACAAATCTGCCTCCTCATTGATAATCATGTCGTTTTGCCTGCCGGAAAGTGTACCACAGAGTTCAGGGTTCCGGTGAACGGACAGAAACGATCGAAAAAAGATCAGAAAAGTATTTACAAGTTACTAAAGGTAACATATAACTATACCAAAGGTAACTTATAACGGTTTCACCTGCAACCAAAAATCAGTGAGGATGTACCATGCCGTGGATTTTATTAATTACAGCCGGATTATTTGAAATTGTCTGGGCGTTTACCATGAAGCAATCAGAGGGCTTTACCAAATTAGGGCCGTCAGTAATCACCATTATTGCGATGCTGATAAGCTTCGGACTGCTGGCGATGGCCATGCGGGCACTGCCTCTGGGTACGGCTTACACCATCTGGACCGGGATCGGCGCAATCGGTGCGTTTATTGTCGGGATAGTGGTGCTGGGCGAACCGGCAAACCTGATGAGGATTGTGGCGGGGGTATTAATCATTTCCGGTCTGGTGATGATGAAATTAGCCAGCCCGGCATAACAATATTCAGTACTGTGTTGATTGCCGGCAGATATTGCCGGCTGAGATTTCAGACAAAGCAGGATAAAACGTGGTTTTTCCTGCTTTGTGTTATCAGCCGAAAGTGTTATCAGCCGAAAATCAATAAATTGATTTTCCTGGTTTATTTTTACAACCTCTGACGGTCGTCGCCAACCCCTGCGGGTTTGTCAACGGCCTGAGCCGGCAATATTGCCGGCTTTTTTATTACAGCAGGGGCAGTTCACGCGCCGGGATCACATCTTTCATGACCAGGGTGGATGTCAGGCGCTGCACGCCGGGCATAGCGGCCAGCCGGCTGTCATATAATTTCTGAAATGCATCGATATCTTTGACCACGACCGTCAGCATATAGTCCGGATCACCAAACAACCGTTTGGCTTCAATAATTTGCGGGATGTCCGCTACCGCCGTCTCAAATTTACTCATACTCTCCTGGTTGCCGTCTTTCATCGTGACAAACACCAGTGCGGAGAAATTCAGCCCCAGTACGCGCGGATCAAGCTGTGCCCGGTAATCGCAGATCGCGCCGGATTGTTCCAGCGCCTTCAGCCGCCGGTGGCAGGGCGATAAACTCAGGCCCACGCGATCTGCCAGCTCAGTGACAGTTAATCGCCCGTCGAGTTGTAATTCAGAAAGAATCTTCCTGTCAAAGCTGTCCATTGGTGATTTTCTCCCTCAAATAAGGTAAATCAGGGTCTGATTAGCAAGCACATTCTACCCGAATACAGATATTCTTCCTATTAGTTTCCGGTACAGGACAGAGGTATACGGAGACTGGTTTCTGAAAAATGTCAGATATGCCGGCAACCGCCCCCGCCGGATCTGACGAAAACAAAAAGCCCCGTTTCATGGCTCTGAAACGGGGCTTTTCTTATGGCTGAGCGGGGATCAGTTATTTTCTGATTCGATGCCGCGGCTGCGCAGGTATTCATCGTAACTGCCGGTAAAGTCGGTGACTTTTTCCGGTGTGATTTCGATAATACGGGTCGCCAGCGAGCTGACAAACTCACGGTCATGGGAAACAAACACTAATGTACCCTGATATAACTCCAGAGCCATATTCAGGGATTCAATGGATTCCATGTCGAGGTGGTTAGTCGGTTCATCCATAATCAGGATATTGGGCTTGCTCATCATCAGCTTACCAAACAGCATCCGGCCTTTTTCGCCACCCGATAAAACCTGTACCGATTTTTTGATGTCATCCTGTGAGAACAACAGGCGGCCCAGCACACTGCGGACAGACTGTTCATCATCACCCGGCTGCATCCACAGGCTCATCCAGTCAAAAACGGTCATATCGACTTCAAAATCTGTCGCGTGATCCTGCGCGTAATAACCGATGTTCGCGTTTTCGGACCATTTATAACGGCCGGTATCCGGGGTCAGTTCGCCGACCAGGGTTTTCAGGAAAGTGGATTTACCCACACCGTTCATACCCAGAACCGCGACTTTTTCACCCACTTCCATCATCATATTGATGTTTTTGAACAGCGGGGCGTTGCCGTCATAGCCTTTGGACAGGTTTTCCACTTCCAGCGCATTACGGAACAATTTTTTATCCTGCTCGAAACGGATAAACGGGTTCTGACGGCTGGAGGCTTTAATCTCGGTCAGCTGAATTTTTTCAATCTGTTTGGCGCGGGATGTTGCCTGACGGGACTTAGAGGCATTTGCACTGAACCGGCTGACAAATGACTGTAATTCATTAATCTGGGCTTTCTTCTTCGCGTTATCCGCTAACAGGCGTTCACGGGCCTGGGTGGCGGCAAACATATATTCATCATAGTTACCCGGATGCACATTCAGGCTGCCGTAATCCAGATCGGCCATGTGCGTGCACACCATATTCAGGAAGTGACGGTCATGGGAAATGATGATCATGGTGCTGTTACGCGCATTCAGCGTCTGTTCCAGCCAGCGGATGGTATCGATATCCAGGTTGTTGGTCGGTTCGTCGAGCAGCAGAATATCCGGGTCTGCAAACAGAGCCTGTGCCAGCAGCACACGCAGTTTCCAGCCGGGTGCCACTTCACTCATCGGGCCGTTATGCTGTTCCAGCGGGATACCCACACCCAGCAGTAATTCACCGGCGCGGGATTCCACCGTGTAGCCGTCCATTTCAGCAAACTGCACTTCGAGATCCGCCACGCGCATGCCGTCTTCTTCGCTCATCTCAGGCAGGCTGTAGATGCGGTCACGTTCCTGTTTGACTTCCCACAGTTCAGTGTGACCCATGATAACCGTATCGAGCACAGAAAACTCTTCATAGGCGAACTGATCCTGTTTCAGTTTACCCAGACGTTCGTTAGGGTCGAGAAACACGTTGCCGCTGCTCGGCGCGAGATCACCACCGAGAATTTTCATAAAGGTGGATTTACCGCTGCCGTTTGCGCCGATCAGGCCATAGCGGTTACCGCCGCCGAATTTGACGGATATATTTTCAAACAGTGGCTTGGCGCCGAACTGCATCGTAATATTGTTGCTGATTAACAAGACGAATACTCATAAGTTGAAAGAGAAAAATAAACGGCGGGCATTATGCCACAGATGGGCGGCGAGGCACAGATGTATAAAAAAAGGGCGGTGACACAGAATGCCACCGCAGCAGGTATTATTGTGAATTCGGGTCCATAGCATAGATTTCACCGGACTCATCCTCCGGCAGGCCGTAATTCAGGACATCATAGATACCCAAATCGGTTTTGCAGACCTTTTTATTGATGACTTTATCGCCTTTATAGACCGCCAGACCGGTAAACTCCCAGCCGCGTCCCATGCCGCTGTATACCACATAGTTAAACGGACCGTTTTCAAAACGGATATAGGCAGAGCCGCCGCCGATAAAGGCCGTTTGTCCGACATAAACGCCATTTTTCGCATTGCCTTTCACCGGCAGAGTGATCTCCGGTTTTGCCAGAGTGCCGTAGCGGTATGCCGGTGTTTTTCCTTTCTCAACAACCACACTGACATATTTATTATTTTCCAGCTGGCAGGTAAACTCCTGAGCCAGCGCGGGGGCGGATAGCAACCCTGTTACAACCATCCCGGTAAGATATTTTTTCATTTTTCTGCCTTTACAGGTTATTGTCCGGAGTCCGGCGTATTATTGATTTTTCTGACGGACTATTTATTAACATAAAAATGAATTAATTTCCGGTTTTCCGGAGCAGGATAAGTATATGCCATGGACTTTCTCACATCCGGCAGTCGTCTTTCCGCTGAAACAGTCCCGTTTCGGCCGGTGGCTGAATCTGCCCGCATTGATTACGGGCAGTGTATCACCGGATTTGCTGTATTCCGCCGGGATGTACCGCGCAGCGGATGAGGCGCATCATTTTGCCGGCTGGTTTTATACCGGGCTGCCGGTATGTCTGGCTGTTTTGCTGATTTTTCATTTGTTGTCCGCGCCGCTGAAAATACTGTTACCGTTTCCGGTGACGGATCCGCTGACCCGTTCTCTGCGGGAAAATATGATTATCCTGCTGTCTTTATTTATTGGCGCTGCCACGCACATTATCTGGGATGGCTTTACCCATGAAACCGGTACGATGGTGCGTGCGCTGTCTGTTTTGCAGGTGCCGCTGCTGCATGGTATGACAGACGGGCAGGAGATTGCGGTTTATAAAGTGTTGCAGCATCTGGGATCACTGATTGGTGCGGGTTATCTCTGCCTGAAATTCACTCAGTATCAGCGGGCACTGCCGGATACAGAGAAACGCGGAAACCTTATCAGGCTGATCCGCCTGATTGGCATCGCGGTTCTGGCGGCATTTTGTACGATACCTCTGGCGTACCATCTGGCACAGACAACCGCCGGTTTGCATATGAATCGTTTTGTGTTTTATGAACTATCACTTTCGGTATCGTT
This sequence comes from Morganella sp. Je.2.23, assembly GCF_051129855.1. Lineage (NCBI taxonomy): Bacteria > Pseudomonadati > Pseudomonadota > Gammaproteobacteria > Enterobacterales > Morganellaceae > Morganella > Morganella sp. Je.2.23. The sequence goes on along the minus strand of NZ_JBCPSQ010000001.1, from coordinate 1,140,505 downwards.
TTTTGCCGGTTTTGTTGTCCTGGCGGCACTTTTTTTGGTGATCAGAAAACGTTAATGCATGATGTCGTGTGTTATGATCGCGGATTACATTTTGTTGCAGTACTGAGGAAAATAAACCGTGGCGATTTGGGTGGATGCGGACGCCTGTCCGAAAGTTATCAAAGAGATCCTTTACCGGGCGGCGGATCGCGAAAAAACGGATGTGACCTTTGTGGCCAATCAGCGGCTGGTGGTTCCGCCGTCGCCGTTTTTAAAAACATTGCAGGTCTCTGCCGGGTTTGATGTGGCCGACAATGAAATTGTCCGCCGTGTGCAGGCAGATGACCTTGTTGTTACCGCCGATATTCCGCTTGCGGCTGAAGTGCTGGAGAAGGGCGCGGTGGCTCTGAATCCGCGCGGTGAACGTTACTCCCCGGCGACTATCCGGGAGCGTCTGACTATGCGTGATTTTATGGACACCATGCGGGCTTCCGGTATTCAGACCGGTGGTCCGGCAGCGCTGAATCAGCGGGATCGCCAGCTGTTTGCCAATGAGCTGGATAAGTGGTTTTTACAGCGTAAAAAACGCGCACCCTCTGCCTGATTACCCCCTCATAATTAATATCGTTATAAAACGGCAGATGTCACAGTGACATCTGCCGTTTTATTTTTGTCCGCAATGTAACAACATCTTAAAAAAGCGTACTACTTAGCCTTATCCACCATAATAACAAGGATTTATAATATTTACCGCTGATTTCATCTCAGAAGATCCGGCCTGAATCCTGTCTGTCACCTCGTAAAATCCGACACTTTGTATCGTGTATTCCTGATAAAGCTTATCTTAAGTATCGTTATTATTAACATCGCACTATATTCATTAACATTATAATGATAGTTGTTATAATTAGTGTGCTACTTAATTAAAAAAATGCCACACAAATATTACAGATAATGATGAGGCTTTAGATGAAAATCTCACGCAGAAAGTTAATTTTAGGGGTTGGTGCTGCCGGCGTTCTGGCAGGTAGTGCTTCAGTATTAGTTCCTATGGTTCGCCGTGACGGTAAATTTGTGGAATCGGCTTCACGCGCAAAACATGTCGACGGCACCGAAGGTGCATTACCGAAAGAGTCCGATGCCGTCATTATCGGCGGCGGCATGATGGGGATCATGACAGCGATTAACCTGGCGGAAAGAGGCATGAGCGTCACCGTCCTGGAAAAAGGTGAAATCGCCGGTGAGCAATCCGGACGTGCTTACAGCCAGATCATCAGCTACAAAACATCCAAAGAAATTTTCCCGCTGCACCATTACGGCAAAATCTTATGGCGCGGTATGAACGAAAAAATCGGGGCGGATACCAGCTATCGTACCCAGGGCCGTGTTGAGGTGCCGTCAAGTGCGGAAGATCTCGAAAAATCACAGGCCTGGGTTGAGAATGCCAAAGAGTGGGCCGCTGATTTTGAAGCGCCGCTCAATACCCGCTTTATTCAGGGTGACGAACTGAAAAAACGTCTGGTTGATGCCAAAACAGACTGGCCGGTTGCCGGTTTTGAAGAAGATTCAGGCAGTGTTGATCCGGAAACCGGTGTACCGGTTCTGGCACAGTATGCCAAATCCCTGGGTGTTAAAATCTACACTAACTGCGCGGTCCGTGGTATCGAAACTGCCGGTGGTAAAGTCTCTGATGTGGTCACAGAGAAGGGTGCAATCAAAACCTCTCATGTGGTGCTGACCGGCGGTATCTGGTCACGCCTGTTTATGGGTAATCTGGGAATTGATATCCCGACACTCAACGTTTATCTGTCACAACAGCGTGTTTCCGGCGTTCCGGGTGCACCACGCGGTAACGTGCATCTGCCGAGCGGCATTCACTTCCGCGAGCAGGCTGACGGTACTTATGCCGTGGCACCGCGTATCTTCACCAGCTCAGTGGTAAAAGACAGCTTCCTGCTGGGACCTAAGTTTATGCATCTGCTGGGCGGCGGTGAATTACCGCTGGAATTCTCTGTCGGTGAAGATCTGTTCAACTCCTTCAAAATGGCCACATCCTGGAATCTGGATGAAGCCACGCCGTTCGAGACTTACCGTATCGCGACAGCCACACAGAATACCGAACATCTGGATGCGGTATTTGCCCGCATGAAAGCGGAATTCCCTGTATTTGAACAATCGAAAGTCGTTGAACGCTGGGGCGCGGTCGTCGCACCAACCTACGATGAACTTCCGATTATTTCCGAAGTGAAAGAGTATCCGGGTCTGGTAATCAATACCGCGACCGTCTGGGGTATGACGGAAGGTCCTGCATCCGGTGAAATTACCGCGGACATCGTCACCGGTAAAAAACCGGTTATTGACCCGGCTCCGTTTAGTCTTTCACGTTTTAGTTAATTTTTTGATTACTTACGTTGATACTATTAAGAGGCTTAATATGCGTTATAAAAGTTTACTGTTAGCTCTTCCGCTGGTTTGGGGCGCGGCACACGCGTCAGAAGGTGTTGTTCATCATAAACTGAACGGTATGCCTATTTCTGAATCTGTGGAAATCAGCAGCAGCAAAGATATTATTTTCCTCAGCGGCAAAGTACCGACCAAAATTTCCAAAGACGCACCGGAAGGTGTTCTGGCGTCATACGGTAATACTGAAGCACAGACCATCAATATCATGGAACAGATCAAGGCTCACCTGGCTGAGTTAGGTCTGGAAATGAAAGACGTGGTAAAAATGCAGGTATTCCTGGTCGGCGGTGAAGAGACTAACGGTACTATGGATTTCGCGGGCTTTATGGCCGGTTATTCCAAATACTATAATGACAGAGATTCCGGTAATAAATTACCGGCACGTACCACTGTTCAGGTTTCTAAATTAGCAAACCCGGCATGGCGTGTTGAGATCGAAGTAACAGCTGTTCGTCCGTAATAGTATTAGCAGGTTAACAGCGGGTTTGCATCCGGAAGGGGCAAACCCGTTTTTTATTCACGCGGCCTGATACACCATGAAGTTACCCCCCGGTGATTTCTGATAAACCTGTACTATCATAACTGTTATAACATATTGATTTAACGTCGTTATCCCACTCTGTTTTCTTTGTGTCTGAATTGTCTTTTTGAGACAACGAAACTCTGCCCCGGCTCCGCTTTTCACTATAAAATCGCACCAGGTGGTTTCACATGTCTGCGATTCGATATAAACCCACACCTCTTATAGGGTCTTGATATGAATCAATAAGGTCAGACCATCCGCTTTTATGATGATCTGTAATTAAAGAGCGATGTGAGATCATTATGACAACTAAAACAACAGCAGGTGACTGCGGCGGGCTGCCTGTCAGCCGGCGCAGGTTTATGCAGGCGGGAGCGGCACTGGTTACTCTGCCGTTTATGACAGCCGGGGCCGGTGCAGCAGCAGATGACAGCCTGCCGCAGGTGTCATCAGGTGATACGGGGGCTGATGTTATCGCGACCTGCAGCACGTTTGACTGCGGCGGAAAATGCGATATCCGTGCCCATGTGAAAGAAGGGATCGTCACGCGGATCACCACACGGCCTGATACTGATTTGGATGAAGAGATGCCGGTGATGCGGGCGTGTGTCCGTGGCCGTGGTTACCGGAAATTTGTTTATCATGCCGATCGGCTGAAATACCCGATGAAGCGGATCGGTAAGCGGGGTGAGGGAAAGTTTGAGCGGATCAGCTGGGATGAAGCCACCACACTGATTGCGGACAATATCACCCGTCTGACACAAAAACACGGCGCAGCCAGCCGTTTTCTCACCGTCAACACTGCCGTTACCGGGGGAATTTTCTCCGGTGATACCATGCTGAAAAAACTGTTTAATCTGACCGGCGGGTATCTGCCGTACTATCATTCCGTCAGTCTCGGTAATACCGTTAAAGTCACCCCCTATACATACGGCGTTGCCAAAACCGGCAGTTCAATGGACACGCTGGCACATACGCCGCTGGTGATCCTGTGGGGACATAACCCGAATGAAACTATTTTCGGACACTCCAATCACTATTATCAGAAGATGAAACAGAACGGCACCAAATTTATTGTTGTCGACCCGCGCTATTCTGATACCGCACAGTCACTGGCTGATCAGTGGATTCCGTTGTTACCGACTACCGATAACGCGCTGATGGATGCCATGATGTATGTAATTATCACGGAAAATCTTCAGGATCAGGCGTTTATCGATAAATATGTTATCGGTTTCGATGAACACCATATGCCGGAAGGTGTGCCGCCGGGGGAATCGCTGGTGTTCTATCTGACCGGCAGGAAAGACGGCATTGAGAAAACACCGGAGTGGGCGGAAAAAATCACCCGTGTTCCGGCCAATACCATCCGTCAGCTGGCGCGTGAATATGCTATGACCAAACCGGCAGCGCTGATCCAGGGCTGGGGGCCGCAGCGTCATATCTGCGGCGAGCGCAGTGCACGCGGCTCCACATTGCTGGCGGCGATCACCGGTAATGTCGGAAAAGAGGGCGCGTGGGCAGCGGGTTACGGTGGTATCGGCAACCGTGTTTCTATGCACGGGCCGGATACCGGGGAAAACCCGGTCAAAGCACAGATTTCCATTATGAACTGGATGCAGGCCGTTGAGGATGCAGGCAAAGTACGGCCGGAAGACGGGCTTCTCGGTACGGATAAGCTCGATACCAACATCAAAATGATTTTCTCGCTGGCGGGTAACTATCTGGTAAACCAGAACCCGGATGTAAATGCAGCGGCAAAATTACTGGCTGATGAATCCAAAGCTGAATTTATCGTGGTCAGTGATTTGTATATGTCGCCGTCCGCGAAATATGCCGATTTACTGCTGCCGGAAACCAGCTTTATGGAGCGCTGGAATATCGGTGATACCTGGGGCACCGGCAGTTACTTTATTTTATCTGAAAAACTGATTGAACCGGCCTTTGAACGCCGTTCAGATTATGAATGGATCAGCGAAGTTGCTGAGAAAATGGGGGTTAAAGAGGCACTGACAGAAGGGCGCAGCGAGAAAGAATGGATTGCGTATCTGGTCGGGATGAATAAAGCCCGCTTCCCTGAGCGGCCGGATTTCCCGGATTTTGAGGAATTACAGAAAACCCGGCGTTATCTGTTTAAAGATAAACCGTTTATTGCCTTTGAGGATAATATCCGCGATCCGGACAATAACCCGTTCCCGACCCCATCCGGTAAAATCGAAATTTTCTCCAAACGGTTGTATGACATGCAAAATCCGGATATTCCGGCGCTTTCGCATTATGTCCCGGCTATTGAGGGGCCGCAGGATGCACTGACAGAAAAATATCCGCTCCAGATGCTGACCTGGAAAGGGCGTAACCGCGCCAACTCCACTCAGTTTGCTAATCCGTGGTTACAGGAAGTGCAGGGACAGGCGCTGTGGATTAACCCGGTTGACGCAGAAAAACGCGGTATTAACGCGGGAGATATGGTCAGGATCTATAACGATCGCGGTATTTCTCAGATACCGGCACTGATCACTCAGCGGATTATTCCCGGCGTGGTTGGTATGCAGGCCGGAGCCTGGTGGGACCCGGATGAAAACGGCGTTGACCACGGCGGATGCCCGAATGTGCTGACATCCGCGCGGATGACACCGCTGGCGCACGGGAACTCGCACCTTACTGTTCTGGTGGAGGTAAGCAAAGCATGAGTGATTTTAACGATTATCCGCCGGTCAGTGATGAGCAGCTCGGGTTTTTTATTGATTCTTCCCGCTGCTCCGGTTGTAAGGCCTGTCAGGTGGCGTGCAAAGATAAAAATAATCTGGAAGTCGGCCGTAAGTTCCGCCGGGTGTATGAAATTCAGGGCGGCGGATTTGCGCCGAATGGTCAGGGCGGCTATGAAAACAATGTATTTTCTTACACGCTGACTATTTCCTGTAACCACTGTACAGACCCGGTTTGTGTGAAAAACTGCCCGACCACCGCCATGCATAAGCGTCCCGGAGACGGTATTGTACGGGTCGATACCGGTAAGTGCGTCGGCTGCGGCTATTGTGCCTGGTCCTGTCCTTACGGCGCACCACAGATGAATAAAGAGGCGGGCCAGATGTCAAAATGTGATTTTTGCGTCGATCTGCTGGCAGAAGGGAAAAATCCGATCTGTGTCGATACCTGTCCGCTGAATGCCATAAAATTCGGTAAAATCCGCGAACTCCGCGAAAAATACGGCCATCTCAGTCAGGTTCAGGGACTACCGGATTTCACTGTCACCAACCCGAACCTGGTCATCAAACCGCACAAAGGCGCGCAGAACAAAGGGGAGGCAACATCATGAGTGAATGGCCGTTAGTGGCGTTTACCCTGCTGGTACAAAGCTCTGCGGGGATGGTGATTTTTATTGCTGTGTTTTTCTGTTACCTCGAAAAAGCACTTGGTAATCCACGTGCCGTCCGGGCAATGAAGCCGGTTCTGCTGATCGCCGCCATTCCCGGGTGCTTCGGGTTACTGGCATCAACGCTGCATATGGGGTATCCGTGGAATGCGTTTCACGCGCTGCGTCATATCAGCACCTCGTGGCTGAGCCGTGAAGTGGTGTTTGCCGCACTCTATCTGGGCGCACTGTGCCTGTACACGTTATATGTGCTGATTACAGGGCGGATGAACAGAACAATCACGGCGCTGATTGGTCTGCTGGGATTAATTGATATTTACTGTATGGCATCGCTGTATTACAACACCGCGATGATGACATGGATGCATATCAATACTTATATCCTGTTTTTCTGTTCTGTTTTTGCTGCCGGCGGGTCACTGGCGCTGGGGATGACGGCTGTACGGGTAAAATCCCTGATTGACGGAACAACCGCGGTCAGGATCACCGGTACGGCACTGGCGCTGATTTTTATTGCGGTAGCGGTAAAAATGGCGGCACAGCCATTCTTTACAGAATGGTTATCCGCAGCGGCACAAAACAGTGACGGTGTCACGTTTCCTCACTCACCGCTGGTGGCATACAGCAGTACATACATCCTGCGGATTATCGCCGGTGCACTGTCTGTCAGCGGTATTTTATTCACCGGACTGAGCCTGCTGCGGATGCGCAGTGCCGTTCTGAGTAGTGGTATGCCGCTGATCCTGCTGGGTTGTCTGCTGGTTTTCAGCGGTGAAGTTCTCAGCCGGTTTGCGTTTTTTATTGTCGGATAAGTGATACAGAAAAGGCCTTCGGATGAAGGCCTTAGTCAGTCGTGCTATCCGCTCACGGCTTTCCGGTGGTTGAGCGGCTATCACTTCCTGTAATGTTTTCATTATATGATTCAATATTCCGGTGTATTTAACTGACAGCCCGTAATTTACGGCACACCGGACAGGAAAAAAAGACCGGAACAGGTAACTGTGTCAATACCCCGTCTCCGCCTCAATATCCAGCACTGTACCATCTTGCTTTTCGGTAAAAAGATACCGGTATTCTTCAATGGCCACACGGTGAGTAACCGTAATTTCCAGTTTACCCGGTGACAACCAGTGATATCGGATCTCTGCATCCGCCGTCTGATAGGTCATGTCTTTTGCGGGCAGAGATTTTTTCAGATCATCCGGCTGATAAAAATCGTTCCGGTAACGGGAATAGACTCCGCGGATATTTTGTTTAATAAAGAAACAGCGGTATGTGTTCAGTCCGTCATAGACTTCGCCTTCATTAAGCTGGCGGCATGACGCATACAGATTATCTTGTGTCTTCTCCGCATAACCGGCGAAGGCGGGCAACAATAAAAATAGTGCAAAAACAGAGAACAGCCGGTGTTTTATCATGATATTTCTCTCCCTGAATAACCGGCTGATCGTAACACAGCTTTACCACTCCTTCACATCCCGGTCGGCTTTGTTGACTGAGGTCAGTGTTGCCAGGCGTGGTAATAATGCTTTTTTCAGATCATCGATAAAGGTATAAATCACCGGCACAAACAGCAGGCTGAGAATGGTGGAACTTATCAGCCCGCCGATAACGGCAATTGCCATCGGTGCGCGGAACCCGGCATCGGCACCGGAGGTCAGCACCAGCGGGATCATACCGGCTATCATGGCCAGAGTGGTCATAATTATCGGACGGACGCGCTCACGTCCCGCGTCTTTTATTGCCTGCTCACGGCTGAGTCCGGCACGCTCTTTTTCCAGAATAAACTCCACCAGCAGAATGGAGTTTTTGGTCACAATCCCCATCAGCATCAGAATGCCGATAATGACCGGCAGATCGATCATTGCACCATACAGCACAAGGGCGATGATCGCACCGCCGGCAGAAAACGGCAGGGCCGCAAGGATGGTGACCGGCTGGAGAAAATCTTTAAACAGAACAATCAGAATCGCCAGCACCAGCAGAACACTGAACAGCATGGTGGTACTGAAACGCATGAACATATCATTCATATATTCCATATCACCGTATTCCAGTTGTGACACTGTCACTGGCAGGTTCTGATATTCAGGCAGAGCCATTACGGCATCCAGTGCTTCACCCAATGATAAGCCGGTCAGATTAGCCTCAACCGACATTTTCCGGGCCCGGTTTATCCGGTCGATCTGTGCAGGGCCATCACTGAAATCAATGGTTGCCACGGACTTCAGCGGCACATTTCCCTGAGCCGTACTTCTGACCGGTAAATCATTCAGCACACGGATATCATTACGCTGGTATTCCGGTAAAACCACCTGCAACGCGAGTTGCCTGTCCGGAAGATTGAATTTCGCACTGCGGGAACCTGATTCCCCCATTGTGGCTATCCGCAGCGTATCAGCGATTTCGCTGACATTCACACCGGTTCGCCCCGGGCCGTCAGGCCGCGGAGTGACGATCAGCTCTTTGCGCAGCAAGGGTTTTATCACCTGTACATTACTGAACCCGGGCAGGCGGGCAATACCATTACGCAACTGCTGCATGGCACTCTCCAGCGCTGCCGGATCGGTGCCGGTAAAGACCAGAGAAAACTCTTTACCGCCGTTACTGTTACTGAAGTTATAGCGGGCATCCGGCATTTCACTGAACAACGGAGCAATTGCACGCTCAAATTCTTTCTGTGACAGCTCACGATCACCGGGATCAACCAGTGTCAGAATAATCTCGCCCTTGTGTTGTGCGATACCGTCCGCATCGTCCGCCACACCGGCAATGGTATAGACAGATTTGATCTCCGGCCGGTCTTTCAGGGAGGTGGTCAGTGCCTGCAGGCGTTGTTGTGTCTGTTCAGCCGGTGTGCCGGGCGGTAATTCCACCTCAATCTGTGTCACACTGATATCGCCCTCCGGCATAAAACCGACAGGCAGCAAGGTGACGGATGCCACTGAGCCTGTCAGGAAGATGACTGCCAGTGCCAGCGCGGTTTTCCGGTGTTTCAGGGTCGCTGATAATAATCCGGTGTATTTTTCTATCCAGCGGGGCACGACCGGCTCTGCATGTGATTTTTTGGCCGGCAGCAGGACATATGCGGCCATCAGCGGGGTGATAAGACGTGCTACCAGCAGAGAAGACAGTACCGCTGCAGACACAGTCACGCCGAACGGTACAAAATATTTACCGACAAACCCGCCGATAAAACTGACCGGCAGGAAAACAGCCACAATGGTCAGCGTAATCGCAACAATCGCGAAGCCGATGGCATCTGATGCTTTAAGCGCCGCAAGATACGGGCGTTCGCCGCGCTCGATGTATTTCTGGATATTTTCGATTTCCACAATCGCATCATCCACCAGAATGCCGATTACCAGTGTCAGCGCAAGCAGGGTGATGCTGTTGAGGCTGTAATCAAACAATGCCAGCACAAAAAATGCCGGTAATATGGATAACGGCAGCGCGACAGCCGCAACCAGTGTTGCCCGCCAGCTTTTCAGAAAGAAAAAGACAATCACGATGGTCAGGAACGCGCCCTCCAGCAACGTCTTAATCGTCAGCTGATAACTGGTTTCGGTATAGGTCACGGTGGATGAGATCAGTTCAATGGTCAGTTCAGGATGTTTTGCGGCGATCTCCGTCAGAGCCGCATCCACCTGTTCCGCGACGGCAACATCACTGGCACCTTTGGCACGGAATACAGCAAACCCGGCCACATCCCGGCCGTTAAGCTGCGAAATGCTGCGGGTGGTTTTTTGTCCGTTATAAATCTCTGCAATATCACCCAGCTTTATCCATTGTTCATTATCTGCAGGTAACTGAATGTTTTTAATATCATCAACAGATGCTTTTTCACCCAGAACGCGGATGGTATGGGCAAGGGCGTTGTATTGTGATGAGCCGCCGGCCGCGTTCTGATGCACACCGCGCAGCCATTCATTCACGGTGGTCACTGACAGATTCAGGGCAGAGAGTTTGTCTGCATCCGGTTCGATACGGATCACCCGGTCCGCGCCGCCCTGGCGGCTGACTTTCTGAACCCCGGGTAACATAATCAGCTGTTTACTGATGGTGTCATCGATAAACCAGGAGAGATCCGCCGCCGGAACGGTATCGGATGACACGGCATAACGCAGTATGGCTCCGCCCTCGACATCTATCCGGTTAATCAGCGGTTCATCAATACTTTGCGGTAATTCTCCGCGGATTTGCGAGATCTGCTCACGGACATCATTGGTGGCAATATACGGATCAACATCCAGATTAAATTCTACCGTGGTGGATGAAATTCCCTCAGTCACGGAAGAAGAAATATGACGGATACCGGGGATCCCGGAAACGGCCCGTTCGACCTGTTTGGTCACGGCATTTTCCAGTTCAGATGGTGAAGAGCCATCCTGAGTGACTGTCACTGTCACAACCGGGAAGTTAATCACCGGATTGGCTGTTACCGGCAACTGTGCAAAGGAAAACAGCCCGGCCACGGTCAGCGCCAGAAAAATAACAATAACCGGGATCGGGCGGGTGATCGCCCAGGAAGAGAGTTGTAATTTCATTTTGCAGCCTTCACCGGTGTAACGGTATCATTATCTGTCAGAAATGCCTGCGCATTAACCACCACATCCGCATCCGGCGGAAGCTGGCTGAGAATAGCAATCTGTCCGTTATTAATGGCGCCGGTCTGCACCGGCAACTGCATCACTTTATTTTTTTTCACGATAAACACCGAGCGCTCACCGGTTGTGCCGGTGCGCACCGCACTGTAAGGAAGACTTTGGTATTCACGGGATGCGGCGGTGTATGTCAGCACACCGGTTTGTCCCTGACGCAGAGCAGTGAGTGATTCTCCGTCCGCAACCGTAACGCGCACACGGCCGGATTGTGTTAATGAGGAAAGTACCGGTGAAATAAACCGGACAGTGCCGCTCAGTTGCCGGTTATTCGCCGTTTTCAGTGTGACAGGTACGGTTTCCTGCATTTGCGCCAGTTCATCGGCACCTGCCGTGGCCTCAAATTCTATCTCTCCGTTTTCGATCATCTTAAACAGCAGGCTGTTATCAGACAGCATGCCCTGTACCGCATGGCGTTCACTGATGATACCGGCCGCCGGCGCATAGATTTTTGATTTATCTTCCTGACTTTTTTCCCGTGCCAGTTGCGCTTGTAACTGACGCAGCTCAGCCTGTCCGGCATCAACCTGTGCCCGCAGTGCTTTGGTATCTGATTTGGCTTTCTCAAATTCGCTGGCAGAAATCACACCACTGTGTGCCAGTTTGGTCATCCGGCTCAGATCGCGCTGAGATTGCTCCGCCAGCACGCTTTGCTGCCGGATGTAAGCTGCTGCTTTTTCTGTTTCCGCCTGTAGCTGGCGGACAGATGCACTTTGTAATGGTGATTCCAGCGTTGCCAGCAGTTGATTTTTCTCCACCCGCTGGCCTTCCTCCGCAAATACAGCCGTCACCGCCTGTTGTTGCAGCGGTGAGCCGATGGCGATTTCATTTTTAGCCACAAACCGCCCCGGCAGTGTGATCACCGGGGCAGAGCGTATCAGTTGCGGATGAGTCACACTGATCCGTATTTCATCAGCCCGGCAGGCAAGCGATACAGAAGAGAGCAAGAGTGTGGTGACTATCAGAATACAGTTTTTCATCGTGGTACAATTTCCGTCCCGGAGAGTTGCCCGATAAAATAAACTAAATAGTCTGACTTTCCTTAAACCCGCGTTAAGCCGTTATTTTTCGTTAAGCTGAATTAAGCCTGGTGCTATCCATGCGGTGCGTCCGCCGACCGTGGCACTGCGGTGCAGTGCAGTGTGGCTGAGACAAAATGCACTGATACCGGCAAATTCCTGTGAATACCAGGCACCGCCGCGCATCAGTGCCCGCTCTCCGTAATTACGCAGATAGATTTGATCACTTCGCGGCCTTTCTTCGTAAGGGGCGAGCCCGTTCAGTTGCAACAGATGCGGTACGGGCAGATTATCCGTAGTTTCCATGCTGAAAAACGGACCGTCGAGCAATCCCGGCGGGTAGCTGTTATCTCCGGGATCGCCGTTATAACAGGTAATATTGCCGGACAGCAGTGGTGTGCCGCCGTTACCGGTCAGACAGGCGGACGGCGAATCATATTTTGCTGTTCCGTGCATCCCCGGCTCACAATATTGTCCGCTCTGCATATTTACAGCCTGCCATAACAGCGGCGCATCTGCCGGTAATACGCTGATATCATTATCCCGCACAAGCTGAATTTCGCCTGCCATCAGGCGGATGCCGGTCTGCCATTCCCACAGGTTTCCGCAAAGATCGCTGATCCCGGTCAGTTGCTGATTATGATACCAGTCCGGATGAGGAGAACCGGTCAGTGTATTAGCTTCTCCGCTGAGATCACCGGCGGGTTTACCGTCAATCCGTACCGCACGTTGTTCCGGGTGACGCAGACTGCGGCCATAATCGGTATTACCGTCCGGAATAACATTCTGCTGATCAATACAATGCATCAGTGCTGCCCATTCCGCATTACTGCTGAGATGAAATCCCGGCCCGGTTTGCTGTGCCAGACGGCGGAATTCCGGCAGATTGAGATGGCAGGCCGGTGCTTTTCCGGGCTGACTGATAAGCTCGCCGTCATGCAGGCTGCCCGGGTAGCAGGCGTAGAAAAAGGCATCAATTATCTGTCCGTTCACACAAAATGCCGGATGCGGAGCCGAAAGGTCATCGCGGTAAATCTGATACATAAAATTCGGCTGGCCTTTGGCGGAATAAATGACTGTCCGCCGCCCCTGACTCTCTTTCTCTGTTTTGACCCGCAGTGCATCGGGTGAAAAAATCATTGTCATCAATATTATCCTTATCGTTATGATTCAGGGTGCAGTGATACCCAGTAACCCGGCTGCCACGGCACCGGCAGAAACTGCCGGTAAAAGGCGCGGAATACCGCATCAGCATCAATGTCCGCAAACAATACCGGATGCAGCCAGGTTGCGAATTTCAGTACTGCAATAAAGCCGAAAGGGCTGTCGTAGAAAGCGTGCCAGATGGCATAACATTCCCGCTGTTGTACTGCGTCCAGGGTTTTGAAAGCAGGGCGCTGCATCAGGATCGCAAGCTGTTTTTCCGCCACAGCAAGATCAGCCCCGGGGCCAAGTCCCACCCAGTCACCGCCGGGGTTATAGCTCTGCCATTGTCCGCCGGTGACAATCACCTTTTCCGGCCGGGTGTGAATGATGGTTTCCTGGTTGATCGTCCCGTAGGTACCGTGAATATATTCAGCACCAATATTTTTCCCGCCTGCGCAGGTCAGAAATTCAGCCAGATTGCCGTTGCCGTAGGCATAACAGCATTCCGTGCTGAATCCGGCCGCACGCTCCAGTAAAACCGGTACCGGCCGGTAAGGTGCTGCGGCCAGACGGGAGGTTACGACGGAAAGGTGTGAGTGAATAAAGGCGATTATCTCTGCGGCTCTGTCCGGCACGCCAAGGATCCCGCCCATAATGGCGATACTGCGTGGTGTGTTTTTCAGCGGGCTGATGCTCATATCCAGCACAGCAATCTGTATACCGGCACGTTCCAGGAGTGCCGTGATCCCGCCTGTTTCCATTGCGGAAAATGTGCCGGTAGTGACAAAAATAATGTCAGGATGCAGATCAACAATGGTTTCACTGTTTGCCTGTGCCCCGGCCAGAGGAGAAAGATGCGGCAGGGCAGCAAGTGCCGGAAATGCCCGGCAGTATTGCTGGTAACTCAGTTCGTCCGCATGGCGGAATGCAGCTGGAATGGCCGCCAATTTTTCCGTCAGTTGTTTTCCTGCCAGTGAGGCATAAAGAAACATCAGAGAGGCATCCGCCACATAGATCCGCTGCGGTACAACAGAGCAGTCGATCAGGCGGCCGCGGATATCGGTAATAACCTGTTGTTCTGTTTTTCCCGGCGCGGCGGATAATCCGCCCGGCAGTGCCGCCAGGGCAGAAAATACCAGGCCGTGTTTCAGCAGACATCGTTTCAGCTGATCCATAGTATCTCCGGCCTCAGAAGAAATAATTGAGAGTGGCAACAACCGTGCGGTCATTACCGATACTGCAATAGGTTGAACTGGTGCAGCCCGCCACATAAGACGTATTGGTGATATTGCTGATGGTCACACCCAGCTCCATTCCGCTCAGTTGCGGTGTCAGCGCATCCATCTGGTAGCGCAGGCTGAGATCGCCCAGCCAGACGGCCGGTACGGTAAAGCTGTTGGTGTTATCCCCCTGAGTCGCACCGAGATAGCGGACACCTGCACCGATCAGCGCGCCGTCAAGATAACGGCCGTGAAAACGGTAATCCGCCCAGAGTGAACCGCTGTGACGCGGGACCTGTACAGGGCGTTTGTTCAGCACAGAGCTGTCATCCGATTCGGTGATCACATTATCGGTAAAGGCATAACCGAGCATAACATTAAGTGACGGTGTCACAGCCATGCGGCTTTCGAATTCAAGACCGCGTGAGCGGACTTTGCCGGTCTGATTATAGTAATCCGGGTTTTTCGGGTTATGAGTGGTGACATTTTTTTGGGTCAGCTCATACACCGCGAGACTTGCCATGATATTGCCGTTATCACTGAGGTATTTTATCCCGGCTTCTGTCTGGTCAGATTCTGTCGGCACAAATGCATTGCCGTCCGCATCGGTTCCCAATACCGGGTCAAAGCTGTCGGAGATGCTTATCCAGGGAGAGAAACCACTGTCGAAAGTGTAAGTCAGCCCCGCGCGGTGACTGTAAGCCGAGGTATCACTTTTTTCTGTTGTCCCGCTGAGGCGATTCGTGGTTTTCAGTGAGGAATCATCATAACGGCCGCTTAAAATCAGGCTCCATTGCTGCCAGCGCAGGTGATCCTGCACATAAACGCCGTAGCGCCGGTAAGTTTGTCCGGTGGACGTGGATGATGTCATCTGCGGCGTAAACTGCGGGCGGTAGTCAGCACTGTAAGGATCAAATGTCACCGTTTGAGAGCCTGACCAGTCTTTGTCGAGTTTTCCGGTCTGAAGATCAAAACCGGTCAGAATTTCATGAGATACAGGGCCGGTGACGGCTTTGTAAATCAGCTGATTATCCGCCGCCAGGGTCCGGGCGCGGGACGGGGAATCCTGATACACCGCCGTCAGCAGGCGGTTATCCTGCACAAATCCGCGGGTAAAATCACGGCGGACACGGGATTTCACATCGGCATAACGGAGATTCTGTTTCAGCGTCAGCGAATCTGAAACCTGCCAGTTAACCAGTGACGTGACGGATTGCTGTGTGCGCCCCGATTTTTCATGATCCGGATTACTGTAGTTGCGGTGTCTGTCCAAAGAGCCATACGAATTAGGCTGCAAACCGAGTGCGGCGGCAGGAAGGGTGTTGTAGTAACCGGTATAAGGATCATGCTGATAGACACCGGCCACTGTCCAGTTCAGGTTATTCAGAGGACGCCAGGTGACTGAGGGGGCTATCAGATAGCGGGACTGTTTTGTATTTTCAATCTGTGAACCGGAAGAGGCCGCTGAACCGGTCATCCGGTAAAGCCAGGTTTCTTCCTCATTCAGTGCACCGGTGCTGTCAAACCGCAGTGCATTGTTATCATAATTGCCGCTCTGAAACTGAATCTGATGAGATTCCTCCGCCTGCGGCAACCGGGATTGCATATTGATCACGCCACCGGCACCGCCCTGACCATACAACGCAGATGAGGGGCCGTGAACGGCCTCAACACTTTCGAGCAGCCAGGAATCCACCTGCGCGCCCCAGATCCCGCTGTTACCCGCAACCCGCAGGCCGTCGAGATAATAATCCGCATCAAAGCCGCGCATTTTGGAAAAATCAATGCTGTTACCGAAACCCCCGAATTTTTCACTGGTCACCCCGGCGCTGTAGCGCAGTGCTTTACTGAGGGATTCACCCGGCAGGGTATTAAGCTGATCACGGCGGATCACTGATACAAACTGTGGCGTTTCAGCCAGTGAGGCAGAGCCTTTTGTGGCCGCAGACTGACGGAGAGCACCATAACCGCGCGGTTCATAATGTTCATCATCCGCCGCCGTGACATAGACAACGTCTTCCGCTTCAGCATAAACAACCGGAACAGACAGAAATGAGACAGAGAAAACAGACGTAATAACAGATTGAATAACAACAGGGTAAGAACTCAGTAATCGGCGCATAGAGATTTTCTCAGTTGATCGGAACAGCTGAAGCATATACATCGACCGACCCTCAGTCAATAATGATGGTAATTATTTTCATTTGCATTTAAAAATTCAGGATGGAAGCGGCGGGAAATTTCGCTATAGTGGGGCGGATTCCATCACCCAACGGATCGGGAAATGACAAACAATACATTGAATAACACCGGGCAGCCGGCACAAAGCGGTATCAAAATCTATCTGAGGAACGGACTGTATTTCGTGCTGTTTTTAATCGCCGTACAGTTTCTGACTACCCTGACAGGAGGCGGCTTAACCGCGCTGGGCATTGAACCGCGTACCGTCAACGGGCTGTTCGGTATTTTCTTCGCACCCTTTATTCACAGCAGCTGGGGGCATTTGTTCAGCAATCTGCCGCCGCTGGTTATCCTCAGTGTGTTACTGATGATCCCGTCGGTGAAACATTATATTAAGGCATCTCTGTTTATTATTATCGTCGGCGGGTTGCTGGTCTGGTTATTCGGCCGGACGGCGGTGCATGTGGGTGCGAGCGGCTGGATCTTCGGGTTGTGGGCGCTGCTGATTTATCAGGGAATTTTCCGCCGTAAACCGCTGGATATTATTATCGGCATTGTGGTGCTGATTTATTACGGGGGAATGATCAGCGGACTGTTTCCGGGACAGCAGTTTGTCTCTGTTGAATCCCATCTGAGCGGCGCGGTGGCAGGTATTTTATTCGGCTGGCTGCAATACCGTAAACGGAAACAGACAGCCGCAAGGACATAAATGCGGAGAAACTCCGCATTTATTCACGGGTCATCAGCCGCGCAGGCGGGATGTTAATCCTTTCAGGAAATAACGCAGCAGCTGATCACCGCAGTCGCGGTAATTTTTATGATCCGGATTACGGAACAGGGCGCTGATTTCCGGTTTTGAGACCCGGAAGTCGGCACGCCGGAAAATATCTTCCATATCCGTATCCTTCAGTTCAAATGCGACGCGCATTTTTTTCAGGATAATATTATTGGTCAGGCGGGCATCCACCGCCGGTGCCGGGCGGCTTTCATCTTTGCCGCGGCGGAAAATAATCAGTCCGTTAAGAAAATGGCCGGTCACGTTATCATCACAAATCTGATAATCCGCATCGTCTTCTTTTTTCAGCCAGTCGCTCATCTGCGCTTTGGTGACAGTTAATCCGGCAAATCCGGTGATTTCGGCCATTTTTGCATCACTCAGATCCAGCATATAGCGGACACTGCGCAGAACATAGTTATTCAGCATAAACAGGGGGTATCCATGGAGGGAATTATAAACCCTGCAATACTAGTGATTATCCGCCCGCATTTCAATGAAATCCGCTGGTTGGTAGTGGATTAATGCCGGTGATATAGTAGATCTTTCCGTTCAGCTATGAGGTTACTATGTCACTGTCCCGCACGTTTACCGCCACACTGCTTGCTGCTGCCTGTTCTGCTTATGCCGCCGGCCCGGCCGATTTAATGATAACGGACGGCACTGTGCTGACCATGAATCCGGATAATACGGTTTATGAGCACGGCACCGTGGTGGTCAGTGACGGCAAAATTGTGGCTGTCGGCGGACCGGAACTGACAACGAAGTATCAGGCAAAAAAAGTGCTGGATGTGAACGGCGATATCGTCATGCCGGGGCTGATAAATACCCATACTCACGGTTCCATGACGGTTTTCCGTTCCCTCGGGGATGATGTGCCGGATCGCCTGCACCGCTATATTTTCCCGCTGGAAAACAAGCTGGTGTCCCGTGAGATGGTACGCACCGGTGCCAATCTTGCCAATATCGAAATGATTAAAGGCGGTGTGACTACCTACGCCGATATGTATTATTTCGAGGATGAAGTGGCCAAAACCGTGGATAAAGCGGGTTTACGCGCCGTACTGGGTGAAACAATTATTAATTTCCCTGTCGCGGATGCACAGACACCGGAAGAAGGGATTGCCTATGCCGTGCGCTTTATCAAAGAATATAAAGATCATCCGCGTATCACGC
Source organism: Morganella sp. Je.2.23 (assembly GCF_051129855.1). NCBI lineage: Bacteria > Pseudomonadati > Pseudomonadota > Gammaproteobacteria > Enterobacterales > Morganellaceae > Morganella > Morganella sp. Je.2.23. Next base: position 1,121,989 of record NZ_JBCPSQ010000001.1, on the reverse strand, counting down.
CGGCGTTTGCCCCGCATGCCCCGTATACCAACACCACTGAAAACTTACAGAAAATCGCAGCGCTGTCTGAAGAGCTGAATGTGCCGGTGATGATCCATCTGGCGGAAACTGATCGCGAAAAAGAAGAGATCGCCAAACGCACCGGCGGGAAAAGCCCGGTGCAGTATATGGCAGATATCGGCGTGCTGAATAAGCGCCTGCTGGCAGCGCATGTCATTATGGCGGATGATAATGACCTGAATCTGCTGAAAAAATATGATGTCGGGGTGGCTCACAATATCAGTGCAAATACCAAATCGGCCAAAGGCGTGGCACCGGTCACGCAGATGCTGGAAAAAGGTATCCGTACCGGTCTCGGCACTGACGGACCGATGTCCTCTAATACACTGACGACCATGAATGAACTCAACCTGGTCGGTAAAATTCATAAACTGGAAACGCAAAACCGGGCAGCCATGCCGCCGCTGACCGTGGTTGAAATGGCGACCATGGGATCAGCCCGCGCGCTGCATATGGACGATAAAGTCGGATCACTGGAAACCGGAAAACTGGCGGATATCATCGTGGTCGATACCAAAGCCCCGAATATGGTACCGGTATACAGCCCGTATGCCGCCCTGGTTTACGGCGCAAACGGTGCCAATGTCCGCCATACCATTGTGGATGGCGTGATCCTGATGGAAGACCGGCAGTTACTGACCGTCGATGAAAATGAAATTATTCAGGATGCACAGCGTTTTGCGGAAAAAGTCCGTGAAACTGTGCGCGCTTCAGGGGAAGAGGTGAAATGACAAAAAAACTTAAATGTGCGCTGATTTATGATTTTGACGGCACTCTGGCGGAAGGTGATTGTCCGGAGCACGGTCTGATGCCCGCGCTGGGTATCAGTGATACTCAGGCATTCTGGCGGGAAGTGAAGCGGTTTGCCAAAGCGGATGACGGCGACGAAATTCTGTCCTATATGGGGTTACTGGCTGCGAAAGCCAATATCCGGCAGTCATCTGAATTGAGTGTTGAGAATCTGAAGAAACACGGAAAAACCATTCCGCTGTTTCCCGGCGTCACCGAATGGTTTAACCGTATCAATGCCTGGGCGCATGAACAGGGACTTGACCCGGAACACTACATTTTATCCAGCGGACTGGACGGTATGATCCGCGGCACCGCTATCGGCCATGAATTCCGGGATATTTTTGCCTGTAAATATCACTATTCCGCTGACGGAAAAACCGCGCTATGGCCGGCGCAGGCCATCAATTACACCACCAAAACCCAGTTTTTATTCCGGATAAACAAAGGAATACATAACTCCTGGGATAATGTTGCGGTGAATCAGTTTATCGAGCAGGAAGAGCGGGAAGTACAGTTCCGCCATATGATCTATTTCGGTGACGGTGATACCGATATTCCGGCCATGAAGATGGTGCGTTACCAGGGCGGTTTCTCGCTGGCGGTGTTTGACCAGAAGAAATGGGGCAATCCTGAGACACAACAGAAAGTCGGCAAGCTGATTGCGGAAGAGCGGGCAAACTATGTGGTACCCGCAAACTACGGGGAAGGCAGTCAGCTGGATGTGACCGTAAAAGGGCTGTTACAGCTGTTCCGCCGTAAGCGCTGAGCACAACGTCTGCGGCCCGGTAAATCCGGCGCCGCAGGCAGTCAGCTTATTTAACCAGTTTCAGGCCGATAACCCCGGTCACTGTCAGAGTGATAAAAAACAGCCGCTGCAGAGAAAACGGCTCTTTAAACCAGAGCACACCGGTCACACACAAACCAATAGCCCCGATGGCTGTCCAGAGAATATAGGTCGTACCAAGCGGCAGCGTTTTCAGTGCCTGTGCCAGCAGGAAAATACTGATCAGGGCAGAGGCAACCGCCAGCACGCTGGCCGTCAGTTTTGTCCAGCCATCATTCAGCTTCAGCGAAATGCCCATCACAATCTCAAACAGTGATGCGGCAAGCAGATACACCCACGCCATTACTGATTTCCTGCCGGAGCAACGAACGTGACACTGTCACGTATCATATTCACATTAATCGCTTCTTTCACCGCCGGACGGGCAGATAACACCGTCAGCCACGCCATCACGGCAGGGAAAGCAGACAGATCCAAATCCAGCTCATGCCAGGTACGTAACCAGGAAAATGCCGCCATATCGGCGATAGTGTAAGTATCACCGGCCAGATAAGGCGATATCTGCAATTGTCAGTCCACAACACCGAGCAGACGCAGTGTTTCTTTACGGTAACGTGCCAGTGCTTCTTCATTACGGGTTTTTGACCCGTGCAGGAACCACCACAACTGACCCATCATCGGGCCGATACCGCCAATCTGGAAATGCAGCCACTGCTGAACCTGACATTGTTCTTTCAGGGAATCAGGCTTAAACAGCGGATATTTATCAGATAGCCGGGTAAGAATAGCACCGGATTCAAACAGCGTGATACCCGCCGCGTGATCAACAATGGCGGGGATTTTTCCGTTCGGATTAATCGCCAGAAAGGCAGGCTGATGCTGTTCACCGGCAGATAAATCAACAAAACGCCGCTCAAACGGAATACCTGCTTCGTGCAGGAACAGGGCGACTTTCAGGCCGTTCGGGGTATCAGCGGTGTAAAACGTGATATCCGGTTTTTTTGATACAGTCATGGTGACTCCGTTTCAGATAAATAGATAGTTGCAAATGCAATCGTTGTATTTGCAACTATAATCCTGTTTATCCGACAACACAAGCCGCTGTCATTCTGCTGACTGTGCTTTTCCGGCCACCGCAGTAAACAACGCCGTCATACGGGTAATATCATCTTCACTGAACTGACTGAGGAAATCCGCTTTGATCACCGCCTGATACACCACCCACATTTCTTTTCTCAGCGCTCTGCCTTTTTCTGTAATAGTGGCAAAAGCGGCACGCCGGTCACTGTCAGAGCGGGAGCGGGTAACCAGGTCTTCTTTCTCCAGCCGGTCAATCAGCCGGGTCAGGTTATAACGTTCAATAGCCAGTACATCTGCCAGTTCATTCATCCGCCGCGTGCCGTTTTCACCGCTTTCCAGCCCCCACAGCACATCATACCAGGCATAAACCGGCAGCCCGGCCTGTGACAATGCAGTTTCAATGTTGCGGATCAGCAGCCGGTGAGCACGGACAAACGCAAACCAGGGATCGGGCAGATTCGGGGTCATAAGGGTTTTCCTGTTAAAAGACATGATTGCAAATGCAATTATACAGACGGAATCAATATGCGGAGAATATTTTTACCCGGTCACCGTCCGGAACCTGTTAATTGGTGTACCATAACATCAGATATTATTCAGAATATGAAATCAGAATAAGAAATGTACGGAGAAAGTATGAAATACCAAAATGTGACCGACACGCCCGGTGAGAATTCCTATTTCCTCGTTTTTAATCTGACAGATACCCCGAAAACCCGGGAAAAGGTGGTTACTCTGTGTAATAACCTGTCCGGTATTCTGCGCAGCATCCGTAACCGCTTTCCGAAACTGGAAGTCAGTTGTGTGATGGGCTTCGGGGCGGATGCCTGGCAAAAACTGTTTCCGGATGCGGGCAAACCCCGCGAACTGAATACCTTTGAAGCGATTAAAGGACCGCGTTTTACTGCCGTATCCACCCCCGGTGATATCTTCTTTCATATCCGCGCCCTGAATGTGTCCGCCTGTTACGAGCTGGGTTCCATCATCAGCCGTGCTCTGAGCGGTGCAGTGACCTGTGAGGATGAAGTTCACGGTTTCCGTTATATGGACGGACGCGCGATTATCGGCTTTGTCGACGGGACAGAAAACCCGGAATTTGAGGATGAACGCAAAGAATATGCGGTTATCGGCGACGAAGATCCGGGATTTGCCGGCGGCAGTTATGCGTTTGTTCAGAAATATATTCACGATATGGATGCATGGCAGAACCTGAGCACCGAAGACCAGGAAAAAGTTATCGGTCGTCATAAATTTAATGATGTCGAACTGACGGATGAGCAGAAAATCCCTGGCTCCCATAATGTGGTGACCAATATTCAGGACGAAGAGGGTAATGACCTGAAAATTGTCCGTGCCAATATGCCGTTCTCCAATCCGGCCAAAAATGAGCATGGTACCTATTTTATCGGCTATGCCCGCTATTTCGCCACCACCCGGCGGATGCTGGAAAATATGTTCGCCGGGAAAGAAACCGGTGCGACCGATGAATTACTGAAATTCAGTACTGCCGTGACCGGCACGCTGTTCTTTATTCCGTCTCCGGCCATGCTGGATGATGTTGAATAACTGACCTGATCCGGGGGGATCACTCCCGGATCAGCTTTCCCGCCTGATATTCCCGCGTTTTTTATTGGTATTTCCCCGTTGTCTGCGGTAAAGTTTCCGGCTTTTTTCCGGCATGGCAAACAGCGGAGGCATTATGTTTATTGGTTTTGATTACGGAACATCCAACTGCTCAGTGGCAGTAATGAAAGAGGGCACTCCGGTGTTATTACCACTGGAGGGGGATAATGTCTATATTCCGTCCACCCTGTGTGCACCGACACGCGAATCCGTATCTGAACACCTGTTCCGTCACCGTAATATTGCGCCGTCAGATAATACCGGCGAACAACTATTACGCCGTTCTGTTGCCTTTAACCGTGAGGAAGGGATTGAACTGGTGCCGGAAGATATTCTGTTCGGTCAGTCGGCGCTGGAACTCTATCTCAGTGATCCGCGTGATGTCTATTACGTCAAATCCCCGAAATCCTTTCTCGGTGCCTCCGGATTACATGATGTGCAAATCAGTTTCTTTGAGGATCTGGTCTGCGCCATGATGGCAAATATTAAGTCTCAGGCTGAGCTGTCCACACAGCAAATGATCACAGAAACCGTGATCGGCAGACCGGTTAACTTCCACGGACTGGGTGGTGAAAACGCGAATAAGCAGGCGGAAGCCATTCTTCTGCGGGCCGCAAAACGGGCCGGTTTTCAGGAGGTGACCTTTCAGTTTGAACCGGTGGCTGCCGGGCTGGAATATGAATCGGTGCTGAATCATGATCAGACGGTGCTGGTGGTCGATATCGGCGGCGGTACCACGGACTGTTCACTTATCCGCATGGGGCCGGGTTACCGGGGACAGGCAGATCGCACCGGCAGTCTGCTGGCACACAGCGGACAGCGGGTCGGCGGAAACGACCTTGATATTTACCTGGCCTTTAAACAACTGATGCCGCTGTTCGGCATGAAGAGCCGCGCGGCCTCCGGTATTGAAATGCCGCTGATGCAATTCTGGAACCCGATCGCCATTAATAACGTCGAAGCACAAAAAGAGTTCTATTCGCGTCAGAATCTCACGCTGTTACAGCAGCTGAAACGGGATGCGGCAGAACCGGAAAAACTGCAGCGTTTGCTGGACGTATATAACCAGAGCCTGGGTTACAGTATTGTCCGCCGGGCGGAAGAGGCGAAAATCGCGCTTTCCGCCTCACCGCAATACCGTGCGGCTATCCGCCTGCTCAGTGAAACACTGGAAACGGAGATCAGCGCGGCGGAGATGGAGGAATCCATCGCCTCTCCGAAAGATAAAATGATTTCCCTGGTGAATGATGCGGTACAACAGGGCGGTGCAACACCGGATGCTATTTTTATCACCGGCGGCTCAGGGCGTTCACCGGTATTATGCCGTGCCATTGAAGCTCAGCTGCCGGGAATTCCGGTCGTCAGAGGGAATGACTTCGGCTCGGTAACCGCCGGTCTGGCACGCTGGGGCGAAATTTGTTTTAAATAAACTTGCAACAGACCGGTCGGTCTATTAGAGTATCGCCATGAACAAACATACTGAACACGATACCCGCGAACATCTTCTGGCCACCGGCGAACGCCTGTGTCTTCAGCACGGCTTTACCGGCATGGGACTCAGCGAACTGCTGAAAACAGCCGGAGTGCCAAAGGGATCGTTTTATCATTATTTCCGCTCCAAGGAGTTATTCGGCGTTGTCATGCTGGAACGCTATTATGAAGATTACCTGGAGCGCCTGACCGGGCATTTTGAGCACGGGGCAGGGAATTACCGCGATCGGTTTCTCGCGTATTATGGTGATATTCTGAAAAATGCCTGTCAGCACAGCCATATTCAGGGCTGTCTGACGGTTAAATTATCTGCTGAAGTGTGTGATTTATCGGAAGATATGAATGCAGCCATGGATAAGGGCGTCAGTAAAGTGATCGCGCTGCTGGCGCAGAGCCTGGAAAACGGAAAGAAAGAGAAATCACTGACGTTTGAGCGGGATGCACAGCACACCGCACAGGTACTTTATTCACTGTGGCTGGGGGCAAATCTGCAGGCAAAAATTTCCCGCAGTACCGCGCCGCTGGAAAGTGCGCTGGCCCATGTTGAAACACTGATTACCGCGCCTGAGTGACTATTTTATATACGTCACGACAGGCGTTTTTATTTATCTGAACACTAGTCGACTGGTCTAATCCGGAGATATTATGTCACAACATCCATCGTCACAGAAAAAGCTGTTTACCCCGCTGAAAGTGGGAGCATTTACCGCACCGAACCGTGTATTTATGGCACCGCTGACCCGGCTGCGCAGTATCGAACCCGGTGATATTCCGACTCCGCTGATGGGCGAGTATTACCGCCAGCGTGCCGGTGCCGGGCTGATTATCTCGGAAGCCACCCAGATTTCCGCACAAGCCAAAGGCTATGCCGGTGCTCCGGGGCTGCACAGTCCTGAACAGATTGCGGCCTGGAAAAAAATCACGGCCGGTGTGCATGACGCAGGCGGCCACATTGCTGTTCAGCTGTGGCATACCGGGCGAATTTCCCATAACAGTATCCAGCCGGGACAACAGGCACCGGTAGCACCATCTGCTATCAGCGCCGGTACCCGCACCTCACTGCGTGATGAGAATGGTCACGCTATCCGTGTCGATACTTCCATGCCGCGCGCACTGGAAACCAGTGAGATCCCGGGGATTGTGAATGATTTCCGTCAGGCGGTTGCCAATGCGCGCGAGGCCGGTTTTGACATGGCAGAACTGCATTCCGCTCACGGTTATCTGTTGCATCAGTTCTTATCACCGGATGCCAACCATCGTACCGATCAGTACGGCGGCAGCCGTGAAAACCGCGCCCGTCTGGTGCTGGAAGTCGTGGATGCGGTGTGTGCGGAATGGGGGCCGGAGCATATCGGTATCCGTGTGTCACCGATTGGTTCATTCCAGAATATGAGCAACGGCCCGGATGAAGAAGCAGATGCTCTGTATCTGATTGAAGAGCTGAATAAACGTAATATCGCCTATCTGCATATGTCTGAGCCGGACTGGGCAGGCGGCCAGCCGTACAGCGAAGATTTCCGCCGCAAGGTGCGTTCTCTGTTCCGTGGCGTGATCATCGGTGCCGGTGCTTATACTCAGGAAAAAGCCGAAGATCTGATTGAAAAAGGGTTGATTGATGCAGTGGCATTTGGCCGCGATTATATCGCCAATCCGGATCTGGCGGCACGTCTGGCGAAAAAAGTACCGCTGAACCCGCAGCGCCCGGAATCCTTCTACGGCGGTGGTGCCGAAGGCTATACCGATTACCCGTTTATGGCATAACAGATAATAACCCGGCAGCAAACCGCGCCGGGTTATTTTTATGGCCGGATAATTGTATGTGCATACACCGTACTGAAGCCGTCCATCTCTATTTTGCGGAATTCCACATCAAAGACTTCATTTAATAATGAGGATTCCAGCAGTTCGGCGGATGAACCGAAATAGCGTAATTGTCCCTGTGATAACACAATAACTGATTCAAAATAGCGGAATACCATATCCAGTTCGTGCAGACACACTACCACCAGTTTTTCTTTTCCCTGAGCCGTTAAATCCTCAATCAGCTGCATGCGGTGTTTTATATCCAGTGCAGCCCCCGGTTCATCGGCAAATATCACCGGCGGGTCACACATCAGTGCCATTGCGGTAAGTACCCGGCTTTTTTCCCCTCCCGATAATATATGCCAGTGTTTATCCAGTAACGGCTGTAATTCATATTTCCGGCAGGCGGATGCTTTTGCTGTTTTCGGATCAGATGCCCGCTCTGCGGCCAGCGAAATTAATTCATCTGTCCGCTGATCCCAGCAGGGATTAAAACTCTGCGGGATAAGGCCGATTTTCCGCATCCGCGCAGCGCCTTTATAACGGCTGATATTTTTCCCGTCCAGTATCACGGCACTGAATACCTCCGGGGTCAGCCCGGATAATGCTTTTATCAGCGTGGATTTACCGGAGCCGTTCGGGCCGATAAGCGCAATACTGCCTCTGGCGGGTAAATGCAGGGAATCAATCGTCAGTATTGTTTTATCCTGTTTACGGACATTGAGGTTATTCACTGTGATCATGATTTTCTCACCCGTTTCGCCAGCAGATAAATAAAGAAAGGGCCGCCGATAAAGGCGGTGATCAGCCCGAGCGGTATTTCCCCCGGCGGCAGCAGGCTGCGCGATAATGCATCGGAAAACATCACCAGTGCCGCACCAATTACCGCAGAGGCGGGCAGAACATATTTATGGCGGGCACCGGTCTGCCAGCGGGCAATATGCGGGGCAATCAGTCCGATAAAGCCGACAACACCGCCGAGTGACACGGCAATCGCCACAATGGCGGATCCGGCAATTAAGGCCAGCACGGTAAACCGTTCAACCGATAAGCCGAAACTCATTGCCATTGTTCTGTCCAGTCCCATTAAATCCAGCCCGTCAGATAACAGATAAACAGATAGCAAAACTGACACGAGGGTTAATATCAGGCTGATAATCAAACCGTCACCGGACGGCGTTTGTATTCCGCCCAAAATCCAGCTTAATACCACCTGGAGGCTGGTGCTTTCATCGGATAACGCCATCATCATAAATGAACGGGCGGCATTTAACACCGCACTGACAGCCACCCCGGTTAATAACAGCGTGGCGGTATCCAGTGACCCGGCAATCCGCGAGACGGATAACACAATAAATATCGCCGCCAGTGCGCCGCTGAACGCAAATAACGGCAGTGATACCGCCAGCGGGAATCCGAGCGGGACTAATAATGCAATGGTTCCGCCGATCGCCGCACCGCCGGAAGATCCTAATAACCAGGGTTCTGCCAGCGGATTACGGAATACCCCCTGAAAAATAGCGCCGCTTAACCCCAGTAATGCACCGGTAAACCCGGCGGTAATCACACGCGGTAAACGCCATTCGGTTAATAAGCGGGATGTCAGATCATCACTGTAAAACAGGGCGCTGAGCACTTTCAGCGGACTTTCCCAGGTGTGACCCGCACAGGCTGAAAAAATAAATGCAGCGAAGAGGATGAATAACAGGCTGACGATTTTCACTGTTTCAGACTCCATTTTTCAAATATGTCAGACATATATTCAATACCGTCAATAATCCGGGGGCCGGGAATAAGCACATAGGCACTTTTTACCGGATAAATATCGTTGTTTTTTACCGCTTTCATTTGTGACCAGCCGGGAAGTGCCAGTAAGTCCCGGATTTTATCGCCGGTGATGGTGTACAGAATAATATCAGGATCGGCGGCGATGATGGCTTCCGGTGATACCTGTTTCAGCGCCGGTCCGGCCTGTTTATATTCCTCCAGCGCCAGCGTTCCGCCCGCTTTTAAAACAGAATCAGCGGTATATCCGGGGGTTTTCTTATATGCCTGCGGACGGGCAACCAGTAATAACCCGTTACTGACCTGACCGGTGATCATAATAACCCTTGGTGCCCGGTAACCGGGCGGTTTTTGCTGAACAGTGTGCAGCCGCTGCTCCATTTTTGCCGCCACCTGTTCACCTTTTTCCGTTGTTTTGGTGACCTGCGCCACCAGACGGATATTACGGATAATCTCTTCAATACTGTTTCCCTCCAGCACCAGTACAGGAATACCGAATTTGCGCAGCGGTATTAATAATTGATGTGTCGCCTGGCGGGCAGGAGTCATAATGACCAGATCCGGTTTCTGTTCAATGATCCGTTCCAGGGAAAAACCGAGACGACCGCCGATTAACGGTTTATTTTTGATTTCATCCGGGAAATAGGTATAGGCATCAATACCGGCGATATTGTCAGCCAGTCCGAGGATGGCCACAATTTCGGTATTTGATGAAAAGATAGTCACAATACGCTGCGGTTTTTCGCTCAGTGTGACCGGCGCAGATAATTGCGCCACCATACTGAAAGCAGGCAGAGCATGGCACAGGGCCATGCTCAGTGTGATGATAATAATCAGGACTTTCATTGTTGCCGGTTAAAAACGGTATGTCACACCGGCAATAAATGACCGGCCGGGCATAGAGGTTCCCGGACTGCCGTTGGATTTTGACGGCAGCATAATATACGGGTCTTCATCCAGGGCAAAAAAGACCGGATGCTCGTTTTTATCCAGAATATTGTCTATCCGACCGTACAGCGTCAGCGACTGACTGATATCCACATCAGCCTGAAGATTCCAGACCATAAATGGTGATTTACGCATGACATATGAGGAATAAGGGCGGATCTCCGGAATAATTCCTTCTTCGGTTTTATACCACATCGGCCCGCGCAAAATACCCTGTAACTGAAGGCTCCACGGATAACGGGCATTGGTAAAATAAAGCTCGTTAATAAATGCAGCCTGGTACTGATACATGCGCTGAACTTTATTACTGTTATTGGTTGCGGTTATTTTGGCGCCTTTATCTTCCATATCGAAATTCCAGCTGCCGTTTAAACGCATGACCCAATCCCAGTCTGTCTGCCAGTCAAATACACGGTTAACCGTGGCACGGCTGTTAATTTCCAGTCCGCGCACCACAATATCATCGTCGCTGTTGGCATACTGATAAACATTCGGCGCCAGAACGTTGGTCTGTATTCTGTTCTGAATGGTATTCTGAAACAGGGCAATATCCACCGAATTCAGAGAATCACCGAGTGTCGCGCCCACTTCAAACTGACGGTTGCTTTCCGCTTTCAGGGAACTGTTGCCCAGATATTGCGTACCGGACAGCGTAATATAATCCGCGCCCAGCTGTGTGGCGGTCGGTGCACGGTAACCGGTGGCGACAGAGGATTTCAGGTTCAGCCAGTCATTGACCTGATAGTTGGTACCGAGACTCCAGGTTAACTGATTATAGGAGGCGCTGCCGGTGAACTGATTATCCAGGTTCGGGGTTTTATCGAAATTGGTTTTCCCGTAGGTATAACGCATCCCGCCGCGGATTATCCAGCTGTCATCAAATAAACTCTGCCGGTCATCAAAATAAACGGCATACTGATTTTCAGTCTGATTATTATCGTACGGTGCCGATTGTTTTACCGGGTTGCCGCTGACACTGACCTGATCACGTTCTGAACGCAGACGACTGTATTCATAATCAACGCCTAATAACAGATCGTTCTGCTCATGGAGTTTAATGACCGGCTGGAATTTCACGCCGTAAATATCCAGCTGACGACGGTTATGATCACTGCGGGTTTTCGCTGTCAGCGGTGATGCCCAGCGGAAATTATCCACATCCTGCACAAAATAGGCATGGCTGTTCATTCTGAAAATACTGTCGTCGGTGCCGTTTTTCCAGACCACATCCGCTGAGCGGTTATAACGGGTATCTTTGGCGTAAATATTCCCGGTTGAACCACGGAAACCGCCGTCATAAATACCGTCTGTCCGCAGTGATACATCGAGCAGGTTACTTTCGTTAATCTGCCAGCCTAAATTACCGCTTAAACCAAAACGTTCCCAGTTGGTATTTTCCTGTTTGCTGCCGCCTTTCCCGGAATGGTAGTCATCACGGCGGCCGGCTTCAAACCCGACATAGCCGTAAATATCGCCGTCATCATTCTGAAAACCATAGCCGCCGTAGGTCTGTGCCAGTCCCCATGAGCCGGTTTCCGCTGAAATTTTCCCGCCTTCGTCGGTTAATCCGTTTTTCAGGAAAATATTAATCACGCCGCCCATTGCCTGAGAGCCGTAAATAACCGAAGAGGGCCCGCGGATAACTTCAATCCGGCTGACATCTTTCGGTGATAATTTGGATAAGTTCGCGGTTCCCGCACGGCGGCCGTTAACTAATACCAGCACCTGTCCGGCAAAATCTTTTCCCTGGCCATCTGTTGCGGCGCCGCGGATATTAATGGATGTCTGCCCGGGACTCCATTCACTGAAAAAACCGACGCTGTTTTGTGCCAGTAATTCGGTCAGACTTTCCGCCCGCGAGCGTTCAATCTGGTCACTGTCAATAACCTGCGTGGTGACGGTGGATTTCCGCTGCTGTTCTTCACGGCCTGACGCGGTGACAATTAACGTATCACCGCTTTCTGTATCCTGTTTTACGGTATTTTCCGCCCCGGCGGATAATTGTGAATATGACAGGATCAGAGAAACCAGCGCCAGTTTCCTGCTGTTTATTTTCATTTTTTAAAACTCATTTTTATATAATGCCTGACCAAGACACCGGTTATATCCGGTGTATTCCCTGAAATAATTTTTCTGACACAAATAACATCAAGTGTTAATGAGATCCGTTTTCATCTTAAGAAAACAGGGCAGGCTAAGTCACTAAAAAATATGACTAATCGTCTGAAACGGGAAAGTGGTCAAGATAATTGAAAACAAACCGTTACAATCACGCAGGGAGATAATAAGAAAGGTGAGCAGATGTTGAAAATATGCTGCATTGTTAAAAACCCGGCGGCACCGGAACGATGCCGCCGGATAAGGCTACAATAAGCGGATGCGGTGCCGGAAGCGATCAATAAACTGCTGATTCCAGTCATCGCCGCCGGTGGCATTGCCGCTTTTCCAGATTGGCGGTTCGATGCCTTGCTGTGCCAGCAGATTTACCGTTTCGGTTATCAGGGCATTCAGAAGAAAAGCATTGGCAAAGGTGGACATCGCCGCCACCTGCTGAGTTATCCCCGGGATCTGCATAACCGCATCACCGACCTGAACCTGTGAATCCAGCACCAGGTCGGCGATATCACACAGGTTCTGTCCCGAAGGATGGCGCGCGGGGTGATCTGCCGGTGTTTCCCCGGCGTGGGCAACCGACGTTACTGCTATCACCGTCACCCCGCGCTTTTTCGCTTCAAGGGCAATATCAATGACAGAGGCATTAATACCATACGCATTGATAAGCACCATCACTTCCCCGGCCTGCACCGGGTTGTTATTCATCACAATCCTGCCGAAGCCCGGCAGCCGTTCAACCGCCATTGAGCGCAGTGCGCCGTTTGTCAGCAGCGTACCTTCATCAAGGATCGGATTAATATGCATCAGCCCCCCGGCGCGGAAAAAAACTTCCTGGGGGCCGAGGTTGGAATGTCCGCCGGATGCCGCAACGTGGATCAGGTTATCCCGTGTTATCTGCTCCGCCAGCAGGGCGGCAGCCCGCGGCAACGTATTACGGTTACTGTCCAGCACGGTGTGCAGATGTGCGGTAATTTTGCTGAGATATTCCGCGGATAACGCCAGCGGATCAGTTGTTGTATTTATCATCGTTATGCGCGGTAAACCGCCTCCCCCTGAAGATACGTTTCCAGCACCTGCAATGTGCTGCCCCGGATATCAAGTACCACGATATCCGCCCGTTTTCCGGCCGTGAGTGTGCCTCTGTCTGCCAGTCCGAGGAACGCGGCCGGGTTTTCAGCGGCATAACGCCAGGCGTGTTCTGCGTCACTCAGTCCGCTGCGGATCAGAAAACTGACACAGTCCAGAGCGGATTGCGCCGAGCCTGCCAGCAATTCTTCATTAGCAGCGAGATGCAGACGGCCTTGCTCTGTCAGCACCACATCACCGCCGATATGGGTGTGATAACGGCCCGGTGCCATACCGCCGAATGCCGTGGTATCGCTGGTCAGCAGAATTTTTCCCTGTTTGGCACGCAGGATCACTTTGATCAGTGACGGCGGCAGATGAAACCCGTCAGTAATAATACCGCTCCATAAGCTGTCTTCCGCCAGTTGCGCCCAGATGGGGTTATGGTGGCGGTGCATCTGCAATTCACAGCCATTGCCGAGGTGAGTGGACATTGTCGCGCCCAGTTCTGCGGCGCGGCGGATTTGCTCCGGTGTTGCTGCAGTATGGCCGATGGAGACACGGATATTGTTATCCGTACAAAAGCGGATAGTGTCTGCCAGCCCGTCGTCCTGTTCAGGAGAGAGTGTCAGTATCCGCAGCAATCCCTGTGATAAATCATGCCACTGCCGGACTTTTTCAGCATCGCAGTGCTGCACACAGGCTTTATCGTGAGCACCGCGCGGACCGCTGACCGGTGAGATAAACGGGCCTTCCAGATGAATACCTGCTGTGGAGGCCCGAATCCGGGGATCAGCGGCACAAAAGGCAGCAAAATCAGACATCAGTTGTGAAATCGCACTATCGCTGTTGGTGATAATGGTCGGGCACAGGCTGGTCACCCCTTTCTGATATAATTTTTCGTAACTGTGGCGGACATCATCCCGGTGCAGCGGCAGGGTGTTGTAATCCGTTCCCGCGTAACCGTTGACCTGCAAATCCGTCAGTCCGGCGGCGACATACGGCAGATTTTCCGGGGTGTCAGTATGCAGGGGCTCAATACCGGTGATAACACCGTTATCCGCCGTGACAGTAACCGGCTTGCCGTTCAGGGTTTTAGCGCGGATCAGCATAAGTCTGCTCCTGAATCTTTATCCAGATAAAGGAAAGCACTGTTGTGACGGCGCAAAATGGTTGCCGGCAGCTCTTCACTGACAGGATCATGGATCATCCGCGTAACGGCCTGCCGCTTGGTTGCGGCCGGTACCACACATACCATATGGCGGGCACTGACCAGTGCAGGAATTGTCAGTGTCAGGGCATACATCGGGACATCATCTGTCCGCGCAAAGCAGCCGTCGTTGACCTGCTGCTGACGGCACTGTTCATCCAGTTGCACCCGTTTGACAATGTCGCTGTCACTGAAATCCGCCACCCACGGATCATTAAAGGCAATATGACCGTTTTCGCCGACACCCAGACACACCAGATCCACCGGTGCGGCGGAAAGCAGTTCCGCATAGCGGCGGCATTCGGCTTCACTGTCCGTGGCATGCGCCCGGATAAAATGCGTTGCCGCCGGTTTTACCGCATCAAACAGATGTTCCTGAATATAGTGACTGAACGCCTGCGGTGCTCCCGGCGGCAGACCGATATATTCATCCATATGAAATGCCGTCACTTTTGACCAGTCAATTTCCGGGAATGATTGCAGGTGCTGCAAAAATTCATTCTGCGAGGGCGCAGAGGCAAAAATAATACGGACTTCCGGCTGTGATGCCTGACACTGAACAATAATATCGCGGGCTTTTTCTGCCGCCGCACGTCCCATCGCATCACGGTTTGCATAAACAGCATAGTGCAGCAGGTCTTTCTGACCGGCAGTAACAAGAGAATCAGTCATCATTATTTTCCTCCGACAGGCGGAATAACGCCTCTGTAAAAAGGTGCTCCGCCTGCGGCGCAAACGGGGCATCAAGATAAAAGTAGTATGCGGAATCGTGTGGCTCATAACCGCCTTCGGCAATATGGCGGGCTGACGGCAGGTAACCGGCCATACCGTTGCTGTAGCCGATCCCCAGGAAATATTTCCCTTTGGTGCGTAATAATTGCTGGTAGTGATTAACGACTTCCGCACTGACCGTCAGCAATTTCAGCTGCGGTGAAATATGCAGGCAGGACAGGGTGATGGTTTGTTCTGCATGCAGGGGGATCCCGCGTTCTGTTTGTTTCAATCTGGTCACCGCCCATTCATGTTCAATACTGTCCGGCGCATGAGTATCACGGAACTGAATCAGTTGCTCTGTGTTCATGACAGGCTGTAATGGCAGCGACACCCGGCGGTGGCGGAAAGATGGCGGTGATGTCAGCGGAAGGTGCTGTAAATCCGGTTGTTGCAATGCATCCAGGAAGAGCGCCGCCAGCTGTTTTCCGCAGGTTTCCATCTGCGCGTAATCCCCCCGGTAAAACTGCCCGTCACGGACCAGGGCCGGACGCAGATCCCCGCAGAACCCCTGCAGCAACATACATACAGCGCCCGGGAAGGCGGTTTCAATCTCATCACAGACCACGCCCGGATATTCACCGGACAGTATATTGTCGCCGGTGATGGTCGGGTGACACTGGTTATGCACCAGCACCGCGCAGACCTTTTGATCCGCATTAGTAAATCTCACCAGCGTGGCGATGGTATCTGCGGGTTCATCCGGATTTGGCGCCATGGTGATCTCCCCGCTGACCATCAGCCGCCGGTGCACGGCCAGAGGACAGGGGGATTCGGTAATGTGTGCTGTCACCGGCTGCCCGGCCGCAAGTGCTGTCCGCAGACCGGTAATGACCTGTTGTGTGATAAAGGCATTGTATTGCGGGTCACATTCACCCAGCTGCGGCGAGTGAGTATCAGAGGTCTGCGGTGCACTGTGGCTGTGAGTGGCTGTCAGGATCAGATCCAGCCCGGCCAGTTCAGGTATGTCTGCCAGTGCCGTGCGGATCTGCCGGTTGAGGTTATCACCGGCAAACAGCAGTTCGAGACTGACAACAGCATGCTGCCGGTTCAGGATAAAACAGCGGGCATACAGCGGCATGCCAATCTGCGTACAGGGCTGATGCCGGAACGCAAATCCGCCTAATTTCACCGGCAGTGACGGTGTGATATCCGTTTTACTGACGCCGAGTATCATGATGACGACCCGCACAGTGACACTATCAGTTGCAGATTGCGCATGATATGGAACGGATCTTTTACCGGCAACGCTACCACCTTGTTCAGCGGCGCACCTTTGCGATCGCGGATTTGTGTCCATTCTCCCTGTTCCCGGTTCGGGAAGGTGTTCAGCACATAGTCTGCCGTCTGCTGATAGAGGCTGAAAAATTGCGGATCGTTACTCTGATCAGCCATCAGCAGCAGGGTGTACAGCGCCTCCGAATGTACCCACCAGATTTTACTGCTCCAGGTTTCTGCTATCAGGGTTTCATACGGGTCGCCGCCAAGCAGACGCCCGGCAGGCGGAGAGCCGTCCGCCAGGGTGTAGCGGAACAGCCCGCCATATTTCTCATCCCAGCCCATATGCCACATCAGCGGGGTGATTTTCGCAATGGCAGGCAAATACGTCTCTGTCTCACCAAGCAGTTGCGCGGCATGGAAGCAGAACCACATATTTTCCAGTGTGTGACCCGGTGTTTTATGACGGGCGAGCAGGGTATCGCGGTACTCAGGCGTTACTTTCATCTCCAGCGGGATCAGTGTTTCCGGGTCGTGAAACGCCGTAAAAATACGCTCGAGGCTGCGCCGTGTCAGGGTTGTCAGCCGCGAAAGCGCAGGGTGCTGATAACGGAGAGCATAACGCAGCAACTCCGTCACCGTTCCCAGCATAATCATTTCATAGGCGTACGGTTCAAAACCCGGCGGCGCGGGATACGGTTCACTCCGTACCCGGCCTGATGCCAGCCGCCGGCTGACATTGTCATACAGTACCAGCGCATGCTCAAAATACCGGTTTTCACCGGAAACAAAGGCATATTCACACAGGCCGATCACGACAAAACAATCGGCATAAAACGACGTGTCATACCCCTCGCCCGGTTTCATTTCCAGCTTATTACCACGGCGATCCAGCAAAAAGGCACAATGGCCGTTATCGAGAAAAGCGTGGTTCAGCAGAAAATCCGCCGTTTGTTTTGCATGCGCCAGCAGGGGGGCGGCATCCCCCTGACATAACCCGCTGCGGATCAGCGACGCCTGACGGCTCTCATTCCACAGAAAACGCCCCTGTGACCAGGTAAACTTGTTTTCACTCAGCAGTGTGCTGCCGTCATTACTGAAGCAGGTAAACACGCCGCCGGAATCCGTATCAACCGCCCGCAGCCAGAACGGTAAAATGTTCTGTTCCAGCTCCTGCTGCCATAAAGCGCGGCATTGTGCTTTCTGTTGCGTGGTTAATCCCATATCAGTGACCTCCGTCGCGGCTCAGTTTATGCATCAGAGCATCCACTTCCGGTTTTACCGGATTTTTGCGCGCCACAATGGCTGCAAGGGTAAAGAACACCAGTGAACAGAAGACCGGACCACCGACAGACAATGCCATAGACGGATCAGTCACAAACAGTTTGGTACCGGCAAAGACGGCCAGACCAATCAGCATGGATGTGATGGCGATTTTCGGCCCGCAATGCTTATAAAACGGCAGCAGACCCAGAACCATCGGAATCGAGGCCGGACCGATTAACCCGCCGAACCACACCACGATCAGCCCGATAATGCCGCCGAAGTGCTCCTGATTCAGCGCCAGGATAATCGTGCAGAGGGTAAAGGTGAATGTGACGGTTCGCGCCATCCACAGCGGCGTTTCACCGTTGGCTTTTTTCACTTTTTTCGAGATCAGCGGCAGGATATCCCGCGATAAGACAGAACTGATCGCATTGGCATCAGAAGCCACCATCGACAACGTTGCGGCAAACATAGAGGCAAGGATCACCCCGACAAACCCGGCAGGCAGATATTTCAGTGTCAGCATGGAATAGATTTGTGTCTGCTCACCGTGCGGAACATCCGGGATCAGCAGCGGGGCGGCCCACATCGGCGCAAACAGAATCAGCGGCCAGACAAGATAAAGCGACGCGGACAGGATCATCGCGCGGCGTGCCTGCTTACCGTCCGGTGAGGCAATAAAGCGGGACGCGAGGTTCCAGGTGCCGCCGTTATAACTGAGGAAACAGACAAACGCGAAACTGGCAAAAAACAGCGGGCTGTACTGACCATTAAACCAGTCACTGTGACCGGCCGGCAGCCTGTCCCACATATCCAGATAGTTGGTGCCGATATCACCCAGCTGTGACTGCACAACGAAAAACATGACGATCCCTGCGGCAACTCCGACCAGGAACTGGAAAAAGTCATTCATGGTATCGGCCCATAACCCGCCGACGGTGACGTAGATCATCGCCACCACACCGGAAATCAGCACACCATAAATGATCGGAATACCGGTAAAACCATAGAACAGCACGCCGATCGCCGCATATTTCCCTGCGGTATCCAGCAGTTTCAGCAGTACGCCCAGCCAGGCGATCAGCTGCTGGGTTTTGATATCGTAGCGGACTTTGAGATATTCCGTTGGTGACTGAATCTGTAACGCATCACGTAACCGGGCCCAGCGGGGAACAATCAGCCACGCGCCCAGCAGACAGGCGATAGTCACGTTCAGCGCCCACCAGACATACAGGTTAAATCCGGTCGCATAGGCAAGGGCGGCATAACCGGTAAACACCACGCCGGAATACCCCGACACATGATGAGAAATCCCGGCCAGCCACCAGGGCAGACCACCGCCCGCGACATAAAAATCCTTGGTGCCTTTGACACGACGGTACGCATTTAAGCCGATACCAATCATGATAATGAAGAAAAGTGAGAGTGTTATCCAGTCCGGCGTTTGCATCTTATTGATTCCTTATAATTATTTTGTCATCAACATCTACAGTAAAAACGGGGATTGCGGGTACAGGTATAAAATAAATCATCGGCAGCAGGGTACTGCTTATCCTGACTGTACATTAATAACGCACGCTGTAAATATATTTAATTTCACTGTATGTTATTAATACGATCTGACTCACAATTCAACAACACACGCAGGGCGCATCAACGGCGATTTATCCGGCAGATAATGTGTGATACATATAGGATAATCACATCACCTGCTCTTGACTTATCAGGTAAACAGCTGAAAATCAGTCTGTTCCTCACTCACTGAACCGGAAAACAGCTTATTATGGTGAAACCGTCTCTTTCGTCAGAACGCAAACAGCATCTGTTCCGGCAAATCCTGGACGCATATAAAGCGCAGACGCTGATCACCCGTAAAGGGCTCGCGATCACCAATGCATTGCGTCCGGCTACCGTGACACAGCTGGTCGGCGAAATGATTCAATCCGGTATTATTTCTGAAGATACCGTAAATCACCAATCCGGTCCCGGACGCCCGGAGGTCGGCATTATTCCGGATTTCGGGTTGCTGACCGCTATTTTTATCTGTATTGACGCCAGGAATATCACGGCATCGCTGGTGGATATCCGGGGCGTGGTACTCGCGGGTGCGCATCAGCCGGTTCATGATGACAATGCTGACAGCGAAACACTCCTGAACTGTTTCCGGACACTGATAAACCGTCTGCTGCAAAACTGCCGGGCGGATACCCGTGTGCAGGGGATTATTATTTCGCTGCCCGGCGTCATGGATGCAGAACATGGCCACTGGCTTTACACCAACCGCTGGCCGAAAGCACGCCATATGGATTTATCACAACTGACAACGGAATTTTCCATTCCGGTCAGTCTGGTGAAAAACTTACAGGCGGAACTGAATGCCTTTATCCTCGAAAATGACGAACTGTCGGCCAAACGCGTGCTGTATGTGCACTGGGGGGAAGGGATTGGTGCTGCGAGTTATTCAAAACAGCAGATTAACGCTAATCCGCAGGGACTGTTCGGTGAGCTCGGACAACTGACATTCGGGGATTCACATACCATTGAACAGATGTTTTCCCTGTCGGCACTGCGTGGTGTGCTGAGTCATACGCTGACCGGCGACTTAAGTAATGAACGGGCAGCCGCAAAAACATTACAGCATGCCGATATTATGGCGGTACCGTGTCTGAAAAATGCAGCGGATATCTGGAGCCGGGTGCTGGCAAATATCTATTTCATCCTGTTTCCTGATGTCATTATTTTCTCCGGCCCGTTCACGCACAATGAGGCATTATTCCGTGAAATAACAACCGGGTTCAGTCAGCATGTACCGGAATATTTTGAGCAAAATGTGATATTCACCATCAACCATAAATCGTATATGAATGAAATGAACGGTGCATTATCACCGTTCTTTGATGGGCTGGTGGCGGAATATTGCCGTCAGGGAAGTTAATCAGCGCCGGGTTATAATCTTAACGGAGTTGATTTTTTTACCGTAATTAAGCACATTCCTTTTCCCGCTCGTTTCCGTGTGATATTCACCGGTGAAATTTTTACCTTCATAGAAACGTACCTGCCAGCCGGACGGAATAATTACCGAAGAGAGGGTGCCGTCAAAATCGGAGTGATATAAATCAGGAATATCTTCGCTGATCTCAAGATAGTTTCCCCGCTGCCAATTTTCCGCATAGATAATTACGGTTTTGCGTAACTCTTTCTCTCTGGTAATTAATTTACTTGCCGAGCACTTTGCTTCTGTCTCCCGGCAGAAAATACTGTCGTCACCCTGAACCAACTGACAGCGGTGTGACACACTTTTCCGTGCCAGTGCTTCTGTTACGCCGGCCTCAATATGCATATCAGAAAAGGGTGATAACCGGCAGATAAAAATAGTCTCTGGTTCATAACGATAACCGCCGTGTCCTCCGCTGCGGGCAGACACAACCGCAGAAAATAATATCAATAACAATGTCAGCTTTTTCATGATGTTCCCTGCTGTTTAAAGTCAGAACAGAGTAAGAGAGTGTTCACTGCCGGGACAGCAGATATATCTGATAAGGTTCTGTTCCGGCTACGGGAATACCAAAATTTTGTGATAACACGCCTTAACTTGATTTTGCGCCATAACGGAGAATAATGGGGCGGATAACATTACAGATACACGCAGTTGTTTATTCCCCGGGGTTTCTTCATGGTCAGTGGTTTATTTATCGGCATCCTGTTCGGCGGGTTGCTTCAGTCAGGTCAGTTCTGTTTTGTTTCCGGGTTCCGGAACATTCTTTACCAGCGAAATACCCGGTTCCTCACTGCATTGCTGATTGCCGTCACTATTCAGTCTGTTGGTTTCTTTGCCCTGGAATCCGCCGGGTTATTACACATACCGGAAGGAAATCTGCCGATCACAGCGACACTTGCCGGTGGTTTTATATTCGGTGCGGGGATGGTTCTGGCCGGTTGTTGCGGCAGCGGTGCCTGGTTCCGTTCCGGTGAAGGATTAACCGGGACCTGGATTGCCTTATTTTCGTTTGTTGTCACCATGGCCGCCGCTCAGAAAGGCAGCCTGAAACATTGGTTTGAACCGTTATTACAACATCCCGCGCAACCGGACACGATTTATAAAACCCTGAATATTTCCCCGTGGTTCCTGGTGGCTTTTTTAATTATTCTCACCGCCGGATTACTGATTTATCAGCATTATCATCCCCGTTATACACCACCGTCACAGAACCGGTTTAATTATCTGCCGCTGAACATTACCGGTATTTTAATCGGTATTCTCGGGATTATTGCCTGGATTTTCAGTGCCGAAGCCGGCCGTAATTTCGGCTATGGTGTCGCTGTTCCTTCCGGCAATGTTGTTCAATATCTGGTGACCGGACAACAGCGTTATTTTAACTGGGGAACACTGTTTGTAATCGGTATTTTCACCGGTTCGATGATAAGCGCGATTATCCGCAAAGAATTCAGATTAACACTTCCGCCGGATGGTATCACCGTCGTCAAACGCCTGTTTGGCGGTATTATTATGGGGGCGGGCGCCACACTGGCCGGCGGGTGTACTGTCACGAACTCTCTTGTGGCGACTGCTTATTTTTCCTGGCAGGGATGGATTTCCACCTTCACCATTATGGCCGGTGTCTGGATCACCAGTTATTTCTTCCGTTCAGGGCAATGTCGTTTGTAGGATCATATATGAAAATAAAATCACTCTTTTTTCTGTTACCGTTATTACTGTCCGGTTGTGATCAGACCGTAGTAAAAGAGATCGGCATTGAGGAATTGTCAGAGAACCTGAACAACCCGGAATACCTTATTATTGATACCCGGCCGGACAGTTTATATTTTGGCTTCAAAGATAAAGGCGCTGCCCGCGGCGGTCATATCAAAGGTGCGATGCAGTTTACCACCGGCTGGCTGGATTTTATTGACGAAGATAAATTCGATAATTTTCTGGCAGAAAAGGGGATTTCGAAAGAAAAAACCCTGGTATTTTATGACAGTGACCCGGATTCACTGGAAAGAATTACCGCTGAATTTGCCGCCAAAGGTTTTCAGGTCAGGGCATTTAAATCGTTTATCCAATACAGCAATTCTGATCTGCCGATGGATAAATACCCGAACTATTTTCTGAGTGTTTCGCCCGTCTGGCTTCAGGCCGCTCTTAACGGCGAAAAACCGGAAAGTTATACTCATGATCAGAAGCCGGTAATATTTGAAGTGTCATGGGGCGATGCGGAACAGTCAAAATCTTATTCGACCCATATTAAAGGGGCATTCCATTTTAATACCGACTGGATAGAAAACGGACCGGTCTGGAATTTATCCGAACCGGAGGTTATCAAAAATAACCTGCTGAAAAACGGTATCCGCAAAGATACCCCGGTGGTTGTATATTCTGAAAATCAGATGGCAGCATTGCGGGTATTATGGGCGCTGAAGTGGGCAGGTGTTGAGGATGTCCGTTTCCTGAACGGTGGTTTAAATGTCTGGATGGATGCGGAATTACCAACCGAAACCACGCTGAATATTCCGGTACCGGTTGCGGATTTTGGTGCGGAAATTCCGGTTAATCCGCAGGTCACTATTGCCATGCCGGCGGAAGCCATACAGGCTCAGAAATCCGGTCTTAAACTTATCAGCAACCGGACATGGGATGAATACACCGGCAAAATCTCCGGCTATGACTATATTCCGCGCAAAGGTGAACCGGCGGGCGCAATATGGGGGTTTGGCGGTAAAAATGCGAATGATATGTCCGACTATTATGACCCGGACGGCACATTGCGTAATCCGGAAGAAATTTTTGCCTTATGGAAAACACAGGGTATCGAACCGACCGATCAGGTTGCGTTTTACTGCGGCACCGGCTGGCGGGCAAGTGTTTCCTGGTTTATGACTCAACTGGCGGGCTGGGAAAACAGCCGGATTTATGACGGCGGCTGGAATGCCTGGCAGATGGACCCGGCATTACCGGTATTAAATAATATTCAGAGCCAAAAACCGGCGGCACTGAATGATTATGGTGAAATAATCAAAAAACCGGGACAATCCTGTAAAAGCTGATTTAAACGGAAAACCGGTTTCCGGAGAAATAACGGAAGCCGGCATTTACCGGTTATTTACCATGGGCTATCCGGCCAGATACTGTCTGTTTTGTTATCAGCATCATCCAGAGAATCTAGATATAAATTCTCAACCTCAGTCCGGGCCCAGGGAGTACGGCGGAGAAATTTCAGGCTTGATTTCACACTCGGATCATTTTTAAAACAGTTAATCCGGATTAACTGACTCAGCTTTACCCAGCCATATTTTTCCACCAATGCATTAACCTGCATTTCGAGGGTAACGCCATGCAGCGGGTCTTTGGAAGTGTGGGCTGTCATAAATAAATATCCTGTTATTTGCCTGATCTGGGAAGAATACCGTAAACTCCGGGGTATGACAATTATCCCTCCCGGCAGACTCATTCCGTATTACTTCAGGATCTGCATTCTTCCGTTAGTCACCTTACCTTCACTGACTAATTTTCCGGCAGTATCAAATTGTTTAACTGTACCGGTAAAGGCACCGTTTTCCATTGTACCTTGTATATAGACCCCATTACTGGCGGAGTCGTGATAATACTTAAACGGGCCATATAACCGCCCGTCACGGACAGTTATTTCACTTTTTAAATTACCATTTTGCAGATAATTTTTCACAACGCCGTTAACTTTACAATTTTTCAGCGGCATGGTCATTTGTGGTCTTCCGCCGCCATAATAGGCATAGATATAACGGTCATAGCAGCCATTTTTTACCCGGGATTTAAACCTGATAGTCCCGTCATTATAGTGGCGCAGATATTCACCATCTTTTGTTCCCGCAGGTACAGGCGGAACCTGAAGTTCAGTACCTTCCATCGATTGAAAATTTTTCAGGGAGATTTCAGGGCCGCTGCTCATTGAT
Source organism: Morganella sp. Je.2.23 (assembly GCF_051129855.1). Lineage (NCBI taxonomy): Bacteria > Pseudomonadati > Pseudomonadota > Gammaproteobacteria > Enterobacterales > Morganellaceae > Morganella > Morganella sp. Je.2.23. The sequence goes on along the minus strand of NZ_JBCPSQ010000001.1, from coordinate 1,097,048 downwards.
TCACACGCGGACAGTAATAATACAGAACTTAATATTAAAGGCAGAGTAATACCCATAATAACCCTCGCGACAGCATAAATAAAAGTACGTATATATTTGTAATAACTGAAAAATATCGTTCCGATGTTCAGAATAGAGCGGACAAACGGCGCTGACTATAGGAAAGGGATTACTGGCTGGCTGTTTTATATTGATGCTGATGACTGATAAGATATCTGTCAGAAAAGTTAAACGGATTTAATTACCACAAAAGAGAGAACAGGGCAGATGAATCTAAAAAAGCAGGCAGCGAACCGTCTTATTTTTGTACTCTCATGTCTGTTTATCGCAGGATGCAAACCGGATACGTTGTCAGAGCAGTCTCAAAAAATCCGTCAGTTTGACGGAGTTTATGTATGCAGCATAAGCAAGTCATTTAATCAAATCGCAATTGAGCAGAAAAATAAACACGTTTTTCCGTCTGTCATGGTGAAAACTACGATTACGGTTAAAGACGGAGTTATGACAATTCATGGTATGAAATCAGGTGATTACGTTTCTCACAAAATGTCGGTCACTGAGCCGCCGGTTACCGACGACGACCGCGTACTGCATTCAGAAGTGGAACTTCGTTATAAAGATGGAACTATACAGGAGGACTTCACAAAGAAATATGGTACTGCATCAGTATCTGAAGGTGATCCTTTTGACAAAGGATTTATGCAGCAACTCAGCAGTTGCAGGTTATCGCCGGATGGGGTGATCCCAAGCCAAAGATAACAGGTGATACAGGGGTTAGTCAGATAAGCTCAGATTTATCAAAGCCCTATATCATTTAACATAATATACATTATGCGAACCAAGGTTGTAGAGGCTCAATGCTAATGTCTAGCGCGTGAAAAACTAGAAGAAATACATGGGCTGACTATTGGTAAAGAAACACTTCGTAGGTTGATTAATCATCGCTTTGGCAAGCTCCCTCGCCATGAATATGATGTACATCGACCTCTAGATGTCGATGATAAGAGAGATAACCGGCGCTCACAATCTGTGCCAGCTGGAAATGGGTCGTCACGACGCAAAGAAAAAGCGCCGGGAAAAAAATCCCAGCGCACTATCGACCAAAATGACATGTTAGAAGCACTCGTTAAACTTCAAGGGCGTTCAAAGGAGATCTTTGGTAAAAAATAAATTTCACAACTAGATGAATACACTCAATATGTTTTGATTAATTGCTGGTGAATACATAATTATTTTACAGAGGATTACTTTTTTAGTGAAAGCAATGTATATACTATGAAGAAATATGATATTCCTAATGTTAAACTTGTGTCTATAGCGAGGATAAAATAATCTTGAGAATGCCAATCATTTACAAGACGCATTCCGAGAAAAGAGAATAATAGTACACCTAAAATGAGGACGTAACTCAGGCCTGTAATAAAAGAAGAACATGTGCGATTCTTATTATAGAAATCCCCTTCCCGTGTAAAACTTACGCTGCCAGTCGGTAGATTTAATGCTGATCTTATATCAGTTTCAAGATCACTTAAGTATTTATAATTACGTCTTATAAAACAGGTTTTATGGTAAAGGTTTATTGTAAGATAAAAAACTACTATTATGAATATACTTTGTATAACACCATAGGGAAAGCTTTCTTTGAGTTCCTTAATCCGAACGTCACTCGCAATTCCGCATAATTTCGCAATAATATCAACAAGTAAGGGTTGTGCTTCAGAAACGTTGAAGGTTAATAGTGTTGAAAAACCGACAACAGCTAGCAAAATAAGCAGAGACTGATTTCTACTTTCCCATACTGAAAACGTTAGATCATAAGTTTTATGATAATGCTCAACCAGCAGTTCTTGGTTCTGCATGACAACCTCAATCTTTTTAAGTTATTTAATTTTTATAATCGCTCTGAACAAATTAGCCTGAAATATTGCATCCTTAAGAGCGTTATGATTAGCTGTCATCGGTACATTAAGTACTTTCGTCATATGAGATGATCTACTTTCGGACCATGACGTTGTCAATCGGCCCATGAACAATGCTTTAATATCAAGTGCGCTAAAGCCAAATGGATTTTCTCCAAGGTAAAAGTGAAAATAATAGTTAATAAACGACCAGTCAAAGGGGGCATTTAGGCCAACAAAGATAGGTATATCATCTGGCGACGTCACCTGGTTTATCCACTGTTTAAAAGCCAGCATTGCCTCCTCTGGTGGAAGCCCTCTGTCCTCCAGTTCTTCCAGGGTAAGTCCAGTTATTTCGAGTGCAGCAGGAATAAATTCGGGTGTTGTTGGTTTGAGTTCGCATGAGAAGCTCACATCCGTATCAGATACCAGACATGCTCCAATACTGAGCAAACTATATTTCCCTGGTACCGGGCCAGAGGCTTCTATATCAACAGAGATGAAAATTTCTTTTTTTATTGTCATGGTATTAATGTCTCCATTGAGACTATTGTAGAGCGGGATTTAATTGAATTCCAGTGTGCAAGGAATTCACGCTTTTTGTCTTCAATCATACCTTCATCTTTCCACATGTGGGCTGATACAGTCTGAATATCAAACGGTAACGGAGTCCCTTCCTTGGCTAGTATCATTGTGGTATGCCCTCTTCCTAATGCATATCCCAGTTCAAGGAAGCAGTTCGGTCTTGAACCCGTAAGATCTGCAATCACCACCCGGCTTCTGTGAAGGCGTTCAAAGACTTCTTGGTTAACGTTCGCATGCTCATAACCTTGGCTACCATCAACAATGACCATACGATACCCCAATTCATTCTCCATAACGGGTTTAATCACACAATCAAAGTAGTTCTTCACCGCAGTGTGATCTTCATGTGTCCGATTCATTAAACAAACAAAAAATGCAGTTGGTGGCGTAAGGCTCTTTAGAAGTTGTATGACGGTCTCAGCACGTTCTTGAGAACTTTTACGGTTAGGAAAATCTAGCAAATTAATCCAGTCATGAGACGAGCGATCGTCTTCTGTTTTAAAGAGCCTCGCTGAATGCGAGCTTGCCAGAGCATACTCAAAAATTTTACGGGAGCCTGTGTTATTTGCTCCAATATTGAAATTGAGAGGAATAACTGGTTTACCAGCATCATGATAAAGATTTGATAGAAACAACACTCCCTCACTCCCACCGATGGTAATTAGCACATCACCTGATCGGGACTGTATCTCCATCCTTTTACTGGCCATGTTCCAGTGAGCTGCACTTTCAATCCTGACGTGTGAGGTCCCCCGATATTCATCCCATTGTTCAATGTATTCTTCGGGAATTTGATCCTCATTTTTATGGTGTTTGACAGCTATAATAAGCGGGCCAAGGGCCCCTGAAGGTCGATGATGAAGATTTTTTATAACTTCGCTCCAGACTAACCAGTCAAAACATATAGGTTTGTTGTCACCGGAGCGAAATTTTTCGGCATCAACAGGAATAACGAAATTTGCCCCCTGACGGACTAACTCTCGAACGAGGTGAGCAATAAACGTCCGAGCTTTGTCCACCTCTTCGCTAGATGCAAGCTCTATTTGCTCCGGAATGCTGCCTGTAATATGAATTCGCCTTCCAGACAAAAAGTGACCTGGCATGTTATCGATCCTCCATAACAGGTGATGGTTTTAGTGAGAGGGCTGTCTGAAGGATAATCTCGTACGATAAAGGCTTATCCGGAAAAGCTTTTGCCAGTGCAGCCGGATATAATCGTGTACGAATGTCGGAAAATGTCCATCCGGGTTTTCCTTCATTCGGACCTGTAGCCTTAACTAGAACACCTTTTTGCTGAGGTGATAAACTTAAACCTTGTAAATCCATATCAAATAGCGCCAGTCGCTCCGCATCGCTTGGACGAGAAAACTCTTCCACAACAGCGGCACGGCGGATAAGGGCTGCGTCAAGTACGGATAAGCGGTTAGTACAGAGGAAAACGACTATACGCCCCTGATATTTTCTAAGATCGTCAATACATTGAATAAGGGTGTTCACCGCAACCTTATCTTCATGATGGCTATGCTCTTGTGTTCGTGATGAAGCAAGTGAATCACCTTCATCAATTATCAGTATGCCACGGCGATTTTTCCCCGCAGACTTTATCACTTCTGCAAATGCCTGGTTTATGAGAGTGCCCATCTCACCGACTTTGCCACTTCCCCGAACTCTGTTACTGATTTTAAAGAGAATGGAATCTTCCGCTCTAGAATCTTTGGCAAGCATATTTGCTATACATTCAGCTGTTGCAGTTTTTCCAGTACCCACATCTCCATGAAAGATAACGAGCGGGTATTGGTCTGATACAAGGCTACAGATGGGTAAATTATTCTGATGAAACTTCATACTCCAGGCTTCCAGTTTCCCCAGATTCAGTAATAGACGTAACTGGTTGTGGATTTTTTCATATCGAGTTTCAAAACCGAGCAATGTATTTTGTCTAGAAAGTAGATTATCGTCTGGTAACGGTATCTCGCTATCAAAAATTTTATTATTTTGAGTCATCATGAAAAATCTTTCCTTTCTATGCCATATCCATTACTTTCGTAGTCTCGCCCCTTTGTTGAACTAAGTGAAGAGTGAGATGTATCTGCCGAGGTAGGAGTCCAACCGATCTTAAGTTTAGGTCTTAGCTTCTCCCTCGCTGTTTTATCGTAGGCACTTGTATAAGATATGACGATCCTTAAGAAAGGTGCCGGTACTGTCGGCCAAAGTACCCCTCCGGGTCTGCTAGCCTGTAGCTCCCCAGCTTCTGAATTTACAACATAGCGGGTTGCTCGGATTTCTTTTCCATCACTCAACAGAGTCAAATCGACATGTTTAAGGTATCCGTTGCAGGCTAATAACTCTACATCGTGCGCCCATTTTTTGACTTGCTCAATATCCACTGCTTTTGTACTTTCTGCAATCATAATAAAGTCGGCAGTTACTCGTCGCATCACGTTTTGTACATCCGCTACTGAGTATGATTCGGTAGACGAAAATGACTGACTCATGCTTCATTCCTTACTTTTAAACGAGGTCCAAAGAGTTCTTTCCAAATAGCTAGATCATCCTCAACTGAAGCATGATGAGCAACTTCCCAGGCTTCGGCTGCCGCATTTACAATCTCCACCCTTTCAGCTTCAGTCAGGCGGCTAGCAACATTATTGGTTACGCAAACTGGATCAATAATTACAACGGGATCTGGAAAGTCAGGAATATCATTCCCATTTTCAGGGAAATATATTTTCTCTTTCAAACCTGACTGGGCAATATAAAGGAGAAATTTTCGGAAGCGGCTTTCGATACTTCCTTCCTTGCCATTTTTATCAAGTAAATAGGCCATGATAAGTTCAATAGCAAATGATTTCAGGTGTGTCAGACCAGCATGATTTCGCCATTTTTTTGCCAGTCGGACTAGTGTTCTAAAGTCATTGTCTGTATTTTTTCGATCACGAATAAATTGTATTTGGCATGGAGCACAAGTATGAAGTTTTGTTCCTTCATGAATGTCAAACTGCCACCCATATCCGACTTTATCGGTATCTTCAATCACAGGAACAACATCAACATTCAGTCCTGATTTTATAAAAGTCACAGTAGCTGCTTTACGCTGAAGCTGGAAGTCTTCAACAGATTTATTAGGATAAAGTTTAACTAGAGCATTGAAGATTTTTTCGCTGAGGCTAGAGAGAGTCTCCTGATTAGCATCCTTATCTGAGATATAAAAAACGATATCTACGTCAACGGGATCTTCATGTGTCTTACGTAAAATAGTAAATTTTGCAAAGGAACCAGCCTTTACAACCCGAGTTATTTTTATCTCATTCTGATCTTTGACAGATTTTTTTAGTTCAGTTATCAGGCGATCAACCTGGGCATGGTATTCAGTTCGTTTCTCAGAGGGAAGTCTCAGTATATTACTATCATAATAGCGAAGCTCCGTATTACTTAGCGGCATATTTTATCCTTAGTTGGCGTTAATCAAAATAAAACTGATGACCATGCATTTTAAAAGGTTATAGGCAATATAGTGTCGATTTGTTTGTTTTCAAGGTAAGCAACGCAAAAATTACTGAGAACATAAACTCAGTCACCCGTTCAATGTCCCTATAAAATAAAGCATTCACCTTGAAACTATTGAAATACATACTTTATCATTATTAATGAACAGACCTTATTGTTTCGAAGGAATTTACTGAATTTAGGCACATGGGTAGATATGTGCCATGTCCGCACACAGTGCAAAACAATATTTTCAAAATTGGGTCATTTCTAATGAGCCAGCGACTAGACATTCCTATTGAGTCTTGACAAGGTCTGAACTAACGAAATCCGGCTCTCCGCCCGGCTAATCATGTTGGTTCCTTTATCCCTGATAACGGCTTTTTGTCTCTGCTCATCCGGCAACTGATCACCGCGGGCTTTCTTTATCCGCCCACGTTCCTTTTTTATTGACCCCAAACAAAAATATGACAGCGCATTACTTCTATAATTATCCGCTTATTCACTCATATAGATGTGGTCACATGGTTAACAAACTGAATCTTAACTGGCCTGAATTTTTAGAAAAATACTGGCAGAAAAAACCCGTTGTATTGAAAAATGCATTTCCTGATTTTGCCGACCCTATCACGCCCGATGAACTGGCCGGTCTGGCCATGGAGCCGGAAGTTGACAGTCGCCTGGTCAGTTTCATTGATAACAAATGGGAAGCGAGTCACGGCCCGTTTGAGGACTACAGCGGATTAGGTGAAAAAGGATGGTCACTGCTGGTACAGGCTGTCAACCATTGGCATATGCCTGCCGCTGAATTGGTGAAACCGTTCCGGGTACTGCCTGAGTGGCGTCTTGATGATCTGATGATTTCCTATTCAGTACCAGGCGGTGGTGTCGGGCCGCATATTGATAACTATGATGTTTTCATTATCCAGGGCATGGGCCGCCGCCGCTGGCGTGTGGGTGACGCCCTTCCCATGCGTCAGTTCTGCGCTCACCCGGCATTACTGCATGTCGACCCGTTTGAGCCGATAATAGATGTTGAAATGGCACCGGGCGATATTCTGTATATTCCGCCGGGATTTCCTCACGATGGTTTCACCTTCGAAGATACCATGAACTATTCTGTCGGCTTTCGCGGACCGACCGGTCGTGATCTGCTGAGCAGCTTTGCAGACTACGCACTGGAACAGGATCTGGGTAGCGTCAATTATGGCGATCCTGACCTGACAGTACGTGAAAACTCAGGCTCAATGGAATCTTATGAGGTTGAACGCCTGCGTGCCATGATGATTGAAATGATCAACAAACCCGGTGATTTTGAACAGTGGTTAGGCCGTTTTGCAACTACTCCGCGCCATGAGCTGGATATTGCACCTCCGGAACCACCGTATCAGCCGGAAGACGTGTTGAACGCTCTGAATGCCGGTGAAAAACTGATACGACTGAGCGGGCTGCGTGTTATGCGCATCGGTGAGCGTTTCTTTGTTAATACCGAAGGCTGGATGACCACAGAAATTAAAGGTGCAGATACATTGTGCCGGTTAACTGAAGTCGGACTGAATGAACTCGGTGAAGCACTGAAAAATCCGGGTTTTGTTGCGGAATTAACCGAATTTATCAATCAGGGATATTGGTATTTCGAAGAATAAGTTACATCTGCCTGACAAGATAAAACACCCGCTGACGGGTGTTTTATCTCAACACGCCAAAAAACTCTCGTTCACTACGTTCAGCCATGATAGATTGGCCGGATTGTCCATCCCAAAATATTTCCTTTTTTATGAGATAGTTCAATGAGTAAGAGTGGCAGAAACTATACAAAAGAAAAAATAAGACAGCGCCATATAGCAAATAAAAAAAGACAACACCCTATTCGTCTTTTTATCAGAAGTTGGGATTTTTGGGGTAAATCCTTCCTTGGCCTTTTGGTTTTTGGCATGTTTATTTATTCATTAAATGATAATGTAACCATTCATTTTTTATGGATAATCTATGCCTGCATTTGCTTACCTTTATTTCCGTTTGCTAAAAAATGCAGTGATGATGTCCTTCGTCATTATTTTTCAGAATCAACATTTGAGGATGTTATTAATGGCAGCAGCCCCCGGGGGATTGGCGCATTGTATCTGATACTTATTATTCCGTTTATCATTCCGCTGGCAGCGGGATATTTTGTATATCAGATTATAAATTACAAATGAACTTTGTCGCCATTGAATCATGTCATCCTGAATGCTCTGAAAATAACCGGAACCGCCGGAAATCCACACCATCATAGTTAACAGAGCCATCCGGCTGAAATCCGTAACGTGTTATAAACCGGAAGACGTTTCGGGATAACGGTAATAAAATGGTGATGCTGTTTAAGTGCATTTCATCAAACGCATGGCGGATAATTTCATCACAGATGACCTTTCCCGTTCCCCAGAAATCAGGATGAAGAACCAGCGCAAGATCAGCGTCATCACCTTCTTTCTGAAGCCCTCCCCAGCCTGCAAATACACCGTCGATCACAAATGCCCGGGGGCCGTATCCGTTTATGTCCCACTGTGAGTCTTTTTCTTTTGCCCAGCTGAGACTTTTTTCATCATCAAAATCCGGGGAGCCCAGCGGCATTTGCTGTAAAACTTTCGGGTGATTATTCAGTGCGGTAATATCGGCTGGTTTAATCTGAGCGAGCCGTTTAAATTCTAAGTGCATAGTATTCCTTTTATTTTGATGCCCTGATTGTACCTGTTATTCAGCAAAAATCAGCTGAATAACAGGTATAAAGCATCTTAACTTACAGCCACATTCCGAAACGGCGGATATAAATGCCCTTCATGATTTGCGCCAGACCGCAGTAGCTGATCAGTGTAGCGGCGAGCCACGGGAAATATTCCCACGGTAACGGCGCCAGTCCGATATAACTTCCGATGGGTGAAAACGGCAGCCAGATCCCGATGGCCATAACAAGCCCGGTAACCAATAATACCGGCAGTGTTGCCGTGCTCTGAATAAACGGAATCCGCTGTGTTCTCAGCATATGAACGACCAGCGTTTGTGATAATAATCCCTCAACAAACCAGCCGGAATGGAATAAGACCTGGCTGTCAGGACTGTTTGCCCCGAAAACAAACCATAATAATGCAAATGTGGTGATATCAAATACGGATGATGTCGGGCCAATCCAAATCATAAAGCGCCGGATATTACCTGCATCCCATTTGCGGGGTTTGCGCAGGAATTCTTTATCCATTTTATCCCACGGTAATGCCAGCTGGGACATATCATAAAGCAGATTCTGAATCAGCAGCTGGATGGCCAGCATCGGCAGGAACGGAATAAAGGCACTGGCGATAAGAACAGAAAAAACATTACCGAAGTTTGAACTGGCAGTCATATTCAGATATTTAATAATATTACCGAATGTCTCGCGCCCTTTAATGACGCCCTCCTCCAGAACCATCAGATCTTTTTCCAGCAAAATAATATCCGCTGATTCTTTGGCGATATCCGTTCCGCTGTCCACAGAAATTCCGACGTCTGCATCCCGCAGTGCCGGTGCATCATTGATTCCGTCCCCGAGAAAACCAACAGTATGACCGGCGGATTGTAAAACACGGACCAGTGCTGATTTTTGCAGCGGTGTCAGTTTACAGAAAATAGTGTGTGTTTGTGCCACCTGTTTCAGCTCTTCATCACTGAGATGTGCCAGCTGATCACCACTGATACTCATCGAAGCATCTAATCCGACTTCGCGGCAGATTTTCGCTGTGACAACCGCATTATCCCCGGTCAGCACTTTTACTGTTACTCCGTTATGTTTCAGTGCTTTCAGGGCTTTTGCCGCGCTGTCTTTTGGCGGGTCAAGGAAGGTCAGAATTCCGCATAAAATCATATTCTGTTCATTGTCTGCAGAGAGCGGCAACTCCTGCTCTTTACTGTCCAGAACCCTCTCGGCAAGCAGCAGAACTCTGAATCCGGTCTCATTATAATGATTAACCAATGCCATAACGGCCTGTTTTTTCTCATCATCTGCCGGTGAAATATGATTACCTGTCCGGATCAGAGAGCAGCATGCCAGCATTTCTTCCGCCGCGCCTTTACAGATAAGCAACGCAGTACCATCCGGTTTTCTCACCGAAACAGACAGACGTCTGCGGACAAAATCAAACGGCAGTTCATCAATTTTCTGATAACTGTGCAGAGATTCCGTTTCGGCTTTACCGCGTCCGAAACGGATGATCGCCTGATCCATCAGGTTACGTGTGCCGCTCTGATGAAAACTGTTCAGCCATGCCAGTCCCAGTATGGCTTCATCGGAACGCCCCTCCGTATCGAGGTGATGTTCGAGGATAATATTATCCTGTGTCAGTGTTCCTGTTTTATCCGTGCACAGGATATCCATCGCACCAAAGTTTTGTATTGCATTCAGTCGTTTGACGATAACTTTCCGCCGTGACATCGCAATTGCACCTTTTGCCAGGTTGGAACTGACAATCATCGGCAGCATTTCCGGCGTTAATCCGACCGCGACGGCAAGCGCAAAGAGTGTGGCATCAAACCAGTCGCCTTTGGTAAATCCGTTAATCAGCAGGACAACCGGCACCATCACTAACATAAAGCGGATCAGCAGGATACTGACACTGTTCACACCACGGTCAAATGACGTTTGTGAGCGTGTGCCGGCAATGGATTTCGCCAGTGAGCCAAAATAGGTTTTGTCACCGGTGGCGACCACAATACCCAGCGCCGTGCCGCTGGCCACATTGGTGCCCATCAGACAAATATTGCCCGATTCTGTCAGCAGCTGGTCATTTTCCGTTATCGTTGTTGCATCTTTCTCATGAATATCACCCTGAGTATCATATTTTTCCACCGGAACTGATTCCCCGGTCAGAATAGCCTGGCTGATAAAAAGATCACGGGAACGGAGCAGCCGTAAATCCGCCGGGATCATATCTCCGGCACTCAGAACCACAATATCCCCCAGAACCAGACATTTCACCGGCAGCTCAATCCGGACAGATCGCCCTTTTTTACGCCGGAGTACTGTTGCGGTGGTTTTTACCAGAGATTTAAGGGCTTCTGCGGCTTTATTAGTCCGGTATTCCTGCCAGAAACGCAGTATCACACTCAGAAAAACCATCGTTCCGATAATGACAACGCCCGTAAGGTCGGTTTCTTCACCCTGTTGCAGGGGGACCAGATAATCGGTCATAAAACTGATCACGGCCAGCGCCAATAACACATAAATAAACGGATTATGAAACGCGGAAATGAACTGAATAAACGCGGGAGGTGCTTTGTCATGAGCCACCACGTTTTCCTGATGTTCTATCAGGCGGTCCAGGGCATCAAATTCATCCAGCCCCAGCATATCAGAATGTAGTTCTGTTAACGTTTCATCTGGTGTTTTTGCGGCAAATATTGCCGCCGGGAAAACATTCTTATCGCGCACAGCCGGTGTGACAGTGCGGTTAACTTTGACAGTCATGGTACGATTCCTTTTATTACCTCAGATAAACTGAGTAATTTATTCTCGCCGGACTGTCTGACTTAACAGTTAATTTAAATAACTGTCATAATAACGGACAGTCCGGAGAATGATGTATTCCGGGCCCGGGTGGTGTGTCTATATATTCCTTATCAGCAAAAGATAGCCTATACGCTTATTCATAAATGAATACGTACCGTGGATTTTTTAATAAAAAGCCATGCCCCTTCCGTTCTGAATAAACGGAATAGCAAAACACGGTGCACAAGCACGGCAATTTAAATTGAATTAACCGAAATAACAATCAGTCAGGAGGGAATAACGCCAGCATATAGAGATTCATGATAAATCCGTCCTTTCGGGCTTATCTTATTAAAAGATAAGCTAAATTAAATCAGGAAGTACCATTTACAGAGAGAGGTACTGCCGCAGTATTACTGCCGGCAGTCAGAGGAAAACAGATGTACCGGCAGGATCAATATATTTTGATAAATAATCTATGACTGTCCAATGACGTGTTCTCCGCAAGAAATAATCATCCAAAGTATATTCCGGTGAAATCACAAAGTAAATCGTTTTCTCTGAGGAGAAAACAATATACAGAATAGTATTGTTTAATTAAACAACGTGCTGATTTAACAGATTATCTGTTATGAAACAGTATTCCATTTCATTTTTTATAAATATCCGGTCTGACAACTTGCCGGATATAATTTTCCCGGTTGACCGGGTTGTAGCCCGATACATTATAAATCCATCAGATAGGTAATAGTGTCTCTGATTGTTATCAGAGCATATTCCAGATCATCATACGGCAGTGTGCTGACGGCAACACGGATGGCCTGCGGGGCATCGCGGGTTACGGCATAGGATTCAGCCGGACTGACAGCAATATCAGCTGCTCTCAGGCGGCTGATAACCGCATCACAGCGCACATTTTCCGGTAACGGGAGCCACAAAAAATAACCGGCCGGATGTGCAAGATGCGGTAAATCCGCAAAAATCCGGCTGACAATTTTTTGCCGGGCTTTGGCATCGCGACGCTTTTTCTGCTCCAGTTTTTCAACCTCACCCTGCTCCAGCCACTCACGGACAATACCGGTCATCAGTGCCGGTGTGTTCCAGGTGGTAATGCGGATGATTTTTTCCAGAGCAGCGACATGAGCCGGAGGCGCAATAACCAGCCCGACCCGCAGACCGGTAGCGATATTTTTGGAAAATCCGGTGACATAAAACGTGATATCCGGAGCCAGTTCTGCCAGCGGCGCCGGTGCCGGCTTTTGCAGAAAAGCATAAGAGCCGTCTTCGATCAGAAAGAACCGGTTTTCCCGGGCAAGGTTTATCAGCTTTTTACGTGATGTCAGATCCATTACCCAGCCAAGCGGGTTATGCAGTGTCGGCATGGTGAAATAGCCGCGGATTTTCCGCCGGCGGCACAATTGTGCCAGTGCAGCCAGATCGGGGCCTTCCGGGGTAACCGGCACCGGAACCAATTCGATATGACAGGTTTGTGCCAGTGCTTTAAAACCCGGATAAGTCAGTGCATCTGTTGCAATCACATCACCCGGACTGAACATACCCAGTACAACAGAGGCCAGACCGTGCTGGGCACCGCTGACCATAACAACCGTATCCGGGTCAACGGCAGAAAAACCGCGTAATTTCAGATGATCGACAACAACGTTTCTCTCCTGCCGCCGCCCGGCATGCGGAAGATAATGCAACAGACTTTCGAGGTCACCGCTCATGGATAGCTGGCGCAAGGTGCGGCGCAGTAATGCGGTTTGTCCTGTGATTTCCGGATAGATAAAGTTAAGGTCATACATTGCCGGTGTGACATCACATTCGATACCGGTAACCGGTAATAAACTGATATCTCTGACAAATGTTCCGCGCCCGGTTTCGCCGCTGACCAATCCCTGATTGATCAGCTCCTGATATACACGTGACGCTGTCACTAATGATATCCCTTCCTGAGCAGCAAAAGCACGGTGCGTCGGCAGTTGTGTTCCGGCTGCCAGTTCGCCGCTGCGGATACGGGCAGAAAGGGTATCGACATATTGTTTATAACGCGGCGTTGCCATACCGAATGTATCCATGACAATTTTTTGATTGTCATGATTATCCGCATTACGCTCTGCGATAACAAGATGTAATTGACGGAGTACAAGATGGATAATGCAATGACAACCGTTTCCCGCTCAACACGCGGCTGGATCAACGGATTTATCGGTGTGCTGATTTTCAGCGGCTCCCTGCCCGCCACCAAAGCGGGTATAAGCGGTTTCACACCGGACTTCCTGACAACATCACGTGCGGCGATTGCCGGTATCGCCGCTGTGATCATTTTAGCTGTACTGCGTCAGCGTTTACCTGCCGCGAAATACCTGCTGTCGCTGATCGTTGTGGCCGCGGGTGTTGTTATCGGTTTTCCGTTACTGACGGCTCTTGCTCTTCAGCATGTCAGTTCGGCTCACTCTATTGTGTATCTGGGATTACTACCGCTGGCAACTGCACTGTTTGGTGTACTGCGCAGTAATGAACGCCCGCGCCCTGCGTTCTGGTTTTTTTCTGTCCTTGGCAGTTTGTTTGTCATGGGGTTTGCCTTATTTCAGGGCGGTGAAAGCACCCTGACCGGGGACCTGTATATGATTGCGGCCGTATTGTTGTGCGGGTCAGGTTATGCAGAGGGTGCCCGCCTTTCCCGGCCTCTCGGCAGCTGGCAGGTGATCTGCTGGGCGCTGGTACTTTCTCTGCCGCTGATGCTGATTCTGAGTATTGTTTTTCTGCCGGTGTCATTCAGCGGAATACCGCCGCAAGCCTGGGGCGGACTCATTTACGTTTCTCTGTTCAGCATGCTGATTGGGTTTTTCTTCTGGTACCGGGGACTGGCAGAAGGCGGTATTACCGGCGTCAGTCAGTTACAGCTGTTACAACCGTTTTTTGGTCTGGTACTTTCCGCGTGGTTACTGGATGAAACGGTCAGTTCAGTGATGATTGCCTCAACCTGCGGGGTAATTGCCTGTGTTGCCGGTTCAAAACGGTTTTCCCGGTAATCGCAACGAACGGACTATTTTCTGAAAATTAACAGCAGAACGGTGTATTTATTGAAAGTTATGCATTTTGCCTGCGTTATCCTGAGAGCTGACAGAGTGGGGTAGTGGCCGGGTAGCTGCGATAACTGCCAACTTTTACCCATCAACGATTGGACGTCTTATTGCAAGGTACCGTTTATCCGGAATATAAAATTCATATCGCTGTTAATTCTCTGAATAAGGATGTATAAATGATTGGACCATTATCACAAATAAATTCTCTCGGTGGTTTATCAAAAAATGAGACCAGCTATTTCATCAGTAATGAAGAACTTCAAAATATCATAGTACAGTTGGAAACTGATATGGCGGATGGTTCCTGGTCCCATAAAGATTATTCAAATATGGATATAAAAATCATGCCCGCATTGGTAATGCAGGCAAACAATAAATTCCCTGAAATGAATCTTAATTTTGTTAAATCGCCACAGGACCTTTCTATAGAAATAAAAAACACAATAGAGCATGGAGTTGAATCTTCCCGATTCATAATTAATATGGGGGAGGATGGAATACATTTTAGTGTAATTGATTACAAAAATATAAATGGAAAAACATCTCTGATATTGTTTGAACCAGCAAACTTTAACAGTATGGGGCCAGCGATGCTGGCATTTAGGACAAAAATGGCCATCGAGCGTTATCAATTACCTGATTGCCATTTCTCCATGGTGGAAATGGATATTCAGCGCAGCTCATCTGAATGTGGTATTTTCAGTCTGGCGCTGGCAAAAAAACTTTACACAGAGAGGGGGAGCCTGTTAAAAATACATGAAGATAATATCAAGGGTACATTAAGTGATAGTGAAATGCCTTTACCCCACGATAAACTGGACCTGTATCTCCCGGTAACCTTTTACAAACATACTCAGGGTAAAAGACGCCTTAATGAATATTTAAATACTAACTCTCAGGGAGTTGGTACTGTTATCAACAAAAAAAATGAAACTATCCTTAACAGGTTTGATAATAATCAAACTGTTATAGACGGAAAGAACTTGTCAGTTTCGGCGCATAAAAAGAGAATAACTGAATATAAAACACTTCTCAAATCATAATGTACTTTGGAAATCTTAATCACCAAAGGAGCTAAGTTGAAAAATGAAACGGATCTGGGATATTGATGAACTGACTGAACACTGGAGTCTGAGGTTTGACGAAACCCGACTGCTAAAAACCAAGCCCGCCAGAAACCACCTGCCATTTGCTGTTCAGCTTAAGTTTTATCAGAACACAGGACGTTTTCCTTCGACAATTAATGAGATCCCGGAAACACCACTCCATTATTTAGCCGATCAGCTGGAGGCGGATGTTTCCGAGATTCATGATTATGAGTGGTCAGGGCGAACCGGGGCCCGGCATCGCAGAGAGATCCTTAACTTCCATGGCATCCGTCGGGTATCAGCAATAGGTATTCCGCTAAGAACTCACAGGTAACCTTTTCTTTTTTGTGATGCAAGTATACCGGCAACAAGCAGATACAAAGTAATAACCAGCGGTAAAAACAGTACTGAATCACTGTAAACTGCCGCTGTCATTGCGGCACCGATCGCCAGTGAAATACCGGAGATCCCGTCAAGTACAGCGATTTTCCGGGGGGAATCCGCCGATGTAATCAGGGTATCGATACCCGCCCCGTAAAACATTTCCAGCAGTGTTACGCCAAGCACAATCAGTAACAGACCGGGAAGTTCTGCAATACCGGAGAACCACGGAACAAACAGAAGAATACATAGCCCTGTCGCAATCATCAGGGAGGTAATAATGCCCCGGGTTTCAGTGAAGTAACGGTATACCGGAAGCTGTCCGGCAATAATAACCAGTGTGTTAAACAGCAAAACCGGCCCAATCAGATGCTCATTCCCGGATTGGATCAATTCCAGTGGCACAATCACCTCAAAACTGTAATACAACATAGCAAAAATAATGCTGATCACAGAAATCAGAACGGTATCCCTGCCGGCGAGATCAAAAAAATGAAAGTAATAAAAATGGCTTTCCGGTTTACCGGGGCAAGAGTGCAGCCCGGCAGAGAACACAATACCGCACGTAAAAATCCCGGTCAGGATAAGTAATGCATAAGCAAAAGGCAGTGAAAAAAAGACAAACAGCGTAATAAGAACCGGGGCAATAGCTGCACCGGTATTATTCAGTGTCATTCGCACCGAAAAACTCTCACTGATATTTTGAGAGGTGGCTTTAATATAGTACTTTGCCGCCACAGAAAATACGGAGGTGGCGATGCCATTTGCCAGCATCACCACACCACAGATGTAAAATGTTTGTCCGGTAAAAAGAAATGACAGCGAAAGCAGTTTAAACAACAGTGAAAAGATAATGGTTTTTTTGCTGTCAAACCGGCTGATCAGCGGAATAATAAAAAAATACGCTAATGAGAATGACCAGAATTTTATCGTGCCGAGATACAGAATCTCTTTTTCACTGAGTGTTTTCCCCGCAAAATAGAGTAGCGTCAGCGGCATCAGCAGCCCGGAACCCAGCGCATTAAAGAAAAAGCAGATATTAATCGCCCTGCTTTTCCGTTCAAAAATCGCCCGGTAAATAAGCATCAGCGGAGATTCCAGCGCTGACAGATGGCAGTAAAAATCTGTTTTCCGGTTTCAGTCAGTATGGCATGTTGTCTGACAATGTCCGCGGTATCCCGGAGTTTCTCAAGATTACTGCTCAGTCTGTCATAATATTCCGGTTCCGGGGTATCGTCGCTGTTGCGGATAATTTCAGAAAATACATAGCAGATCCGGGATAAAACGAACAGTGCATGAAAAATACCGATCATCGGACGGTCATCATCACGCAGTGGCGCCGCAAATACCTCATCAACCCGGTTAAGCACCAGAGGATCATCCGCATTGAGGATATTCAGTGCAGTATGGCCGCACTCATGAGCCAGGATATCAATATAATAAGCGACGGAATGTGACGGGTGGACATAAGCAAACATCATCCCCCACATATAAAAATTAGTACCGGAGCGCATAAAGCGGGTGTTGTCCGTACTTTCCTGTGTCAGGTATATCTGGTGAATAAACCGGTTAATTTCATTTGCGGTTTCCGGCGCACAGCGATGAATAACGGACAATGCCTGTGTTATTTTCTCTGTTTCCGCTGTTGCCAGTACCTGGTCATCACAGTACCCGAAGCCAAGCTGTTTATCATCACGGATAATTTTCAGTATCATCTGTTTTGCCGGTGAATTACCGGCAGATGTCAGTGGCGAAATAACCAGCGGCAATGGTGTTTTCGTTCTCAGCAACTGGTTAAGATAATTGACAGCATTCGCATGTTCATCATCCGTGGCATATTTACCGGCAATATAATGAATAGCACAGTTTTGCCACGACAACGGAACATCTTTATTTACCTCAGGTAAATTATAATACGATAACAAATAATTAAGTGACTTATATATTTCATCAGAAAAATATTGATAGGCATCCTGATGAGAATAGTCAGGGAAAGTCAGATTGATCATATAATAGAGTCCGTCAGATGGATAAACCACACCCGGACTGACAGGCATGGTTTATCAATTAGTTAATTGCATTTTTATTTACTGAATGACCATCCTGATAATGGTGATTTTATTTTCAATAATTTGCTTTTATCTAATTTTTTCATTGTTTTCATTCCTTATAAATAACGGGTTATATAAAAATGTACTGTGCACTCAGATTGCCTTTAAACCCTAGAATAAAAATAGGGATTTAAAAACACTTTTTTTAATTAGTGTTATTTTTCTGAATCAATATCACGGAAAAAAGCGAAAATAATTATGGAATAAATAATATCCATTATATGAGATATAAAAAAACCACGCTGTGTTTTCACCGCGTGGTTTTATCAGTACCGAAATTATCCCGCCATTCAGATCAATGACAAGAATGTCTGTTTAAAATCATCAATATCATGCTGTGTGGTTGCCCACGAGGTACACAGACGCAGACAGGATTTTTCCGGCTCCTGCAGTAACGTTTCATGGAAAACAAACTGTTTTTTCAGCTTTTCTGCCAGTACTGACGGCAGAATAACAAAGACCTGGTTGGATTCCGGCGGGGCGAGGAACGTAAAGCCCTGCTCCGTAAAGAATCCGGCCAGTTGGCCTGCCATACTGTTAAGATGTTTGCCCAGTGCGAAATAGAGGTCATCCGTAAACAGCGCCTGAAACTGTGCGCCCAGCAGCCAGCCTTTTGCCTGTAAACCGCCCTTTTGTTTTATACTGAAACGGAAATCCGCTTTCAGCGCCGGATTACGGATCACCAGAGCTTCTGCCGCAATCGCGCCGATTTTGGTACCGCCGATATAGAACGCGTCTGTCAGCGCCGCGATATCTTCAATCGTCAGGTCACTTTGTGCGGACATCAGTCCTGATGCCAGACGTGCACCATCGAGATAGAGCCATAAGCCATGTTCATCACAGAAACGACGTAATGCCTGTATCTCTGCTTTGCGGTATACCGTACCGATTTCGGTGGAATTGGTGATATAAACCAGCTTCGGCTGAACCCAGTGTTCATCATTATGTTCGGCAATGACCGGTTTAAGATGATCGGGTGTCAGTTTTCCGTCCGGAGAAAATACAGTGATGACTTTATGGCCGGTGGCTTCGATTGCACCGGTTTCATGCGTGGCAATATGACCGGTACTGACTGAAATCACTGCCTGATGCGGACGCAGAAAGTGAGAAATGGCCGTCAGGTTGGTAATAGTCCCGCCGTTAAAGAAATGGATATCTGCCTGTGGCTGACCAATCCGCTGCTTAATCAGCGTGGCGGCGGCACCACATAAGTCATCTGTGCCGTAACCATTATGGCGGTGGCCTGCTGTGTCAGTAATGGCTTTTAAAACAGCCGGATGTGCAACTTCATTATAATCATTCTGAAAACGGTACATATGCTCCTCCGATAGTGTGCAGTAATACTATGCTGATACTTACCGGCGCACAATGGCACGAACCGCAGATCAATCCGGATTTACCAGCCCGATCACACCTTCACTGAGAGTAATTTTCCCCTGTGTTTTCAGACGCAGCAAAACTTTATCCGTATGACGCCGGGAGGTGCCGAGAATGCTGGCCAGCATGTCGCGGGGAAGATGGATCTGATGACCGCTGATTTGTGTCAGCATATAGAGCAGATTGTTTTCGATGGAATCAACGGCATTCATCAGCCGTTGCTCACCATTGATAAGACAGCGTTTTGCCAGCTGGCGGTTAAGCAGCAGGGATAACCGGTGATCCTGCGACAGCCAGGTCAGAAATACGGTTGCCGGCATCCGCAGTACACGGCAGTCTGATAACGCTATCACGTCATAACGGTATGCCTGCTGACAAATCGCTTCCATTTCCCCGAGAAATTCGCCACGGTAACAGAATGTCAGCCCGACCTGTTTACCATTTTCCGCCTGCTTATTAACAATAAACTCGCCGTCCAGAATGATATAAACCGCCTGAGCCGGATCACCCTGGCAAATCAGGTTTTGTCCGTTATAAATATGCAATGTGGTTACACTGTTTCTGACAACCTCCGGGGCATCACGGAACAGGCCGTCTGCCTCGGGCAGAAGCTCTTCTTCGCTGAATTTCAGCCATAATTCACGAAACGGGGTAGTATTTTGCATGTACGGGTATTTGTCAGAACGGAATAATCAGTGGATAAACGTTAGCATGGTTAACAACGGGTTTGAACAGATAGTTTAGCACTGGTTTTACGGGCTGCGGCTGACCGGCAGCCCGTAAGCCGGATTACTTCAGTTCGTAACCGTTCAGATATTGCTGCTGTTTTGTGGTCAGATTATCGCGTGAAACGCCCATGTCCTGTAATTTCAATGCGGCGACCTCGCGGTCAATTTCATCACTGACGTCGTACACTTTTGCTTCCAGGTCATGGCTGAGCAGATACTCGGCGCTGAGTGCCTGGAGGGCAAAACTCATATCCATAATTTCTGCCGGATGCCCGTCCGCACAGGCGATATTGACCAGCGCACCACGGCCTAACAGATAGAGTGTGCGGCCATTTTTCAGGGTATAACCTTCGATATTCTCGCGGGCAATTGTGACATTGTCACTTAACTGCTGAAGATCGGTCAGCTTGATTTCGTCCTCAAAGTGTCCGGTATTGCTGATGATGGCACCCTCTTTCATCAGGCTGAAATGCTCTGATGTCAGCACGTCACAGCAGCCGGTTGCAGTGATAAAGATATCACCCAGCGGCGCTGCCGCAGACATGGTCATTACCGCGAAACCGTCCATTTTTGCTTCGAGGGCTTTTATCGGATCCACTTCTGTAACAATCACTTCCGCGCCCAGCCCTTTCGCCCGCATAGCACAGCCTTTGCCGCACCAGCCATAACCGGCGACGACCACGGTTTTCCCGGCAATAACCAGGTTGGTGGTGCGCATAATGCCGTCAAACGTGGATTGTCCGGTACCGTAGCGGTTATCAAACAGGTGTTTGGACTGTGCGCCGTTAATCGATAAAACCGGGAAATTCAGTGCGCCGTTTTTTTCGCGGGCAACCGCACGCAGAACACCGGTGGTGGTCTCTTCACAGGCACCGATCGTGTGTTTTGCATATTCCGGATACAGGCTATGCAGTTCATGCACCAGATCACCACCGTCATCAATAACAATGTGCGGTTCGCAGGCCAGTGTCTGCTTTACAAAGTTGCGGTACGCTTCCGCATCCGCGCCGTGGATGGCAAATGTATGGATTCCGCTGACAACCAGTGCCGCGACAATATCATCTTTGGTCGACATCGGGTTGCTGCCGGTGACAGATACCTCAGCGCCGCCTGCGGCGAGAACGCGTGCCAGATAGGCGGTTTTCGCTTCCAGGTGGATAGAGAGCGCGATACGTTTTCCGGCAAACGGCTGTTCTTTGGTAAAACGCTGTTCCAGTGCGCGTAACAGCGGCATATGAGCGCGAACCCAGGCAATTTTTTGCTCGCCCTGCGGTGCTGATGAGAGATCTTTATAAATACTGGTGACCATGGCAACTCCTGCATACGTCTTTTATAACGGGATAAGCCACAGTAACCGGAGGTTCCGGGGGTCTCCAGGGCATTTGCCCTGAATTCGCAAAAAAAGATCCCCGTATAAATACCGTGATCAGCGGCGTGCCTGCACCATAGCAATCAGTCCGCAGATATCCTGAGGGACATTGTCCGTTTTCAGGATTTCGTCCGGTGTCATCCACTGAAATTCAGGATACGGCGTTGCAGCTTCATCCAGCGGGCGGCACCAGTACACCATATCAATATGCCAGTGCTCCCCGGTTTTTTTATCCGGGATAAATTCTTTCAGAATCGCCATCGGCAGTGGCAGCACACCGGTTTCCGGCAGTGGTGTGATAAATTTCTGCGCCTGAGTATCCCGGCTGATAATCCGGCATTCCAGCCCGGTTTCTTCACGAATTTCACGCAATACGGCGTCCTGCGGTTCTTCATTTTCTTCAATATGCCCGCCGGGCGGCAGCCAGATCCCCAGTTTCGGGTGAAAATGGAGTAAAAAACGTCCGCGGCTGTCACTCACCAGGCCGGAGGCGGTAAAATGTTTGATAACAGAAGGCATAATGTTTCTCAGGTTATTCAGGTGATCATAGTCAGAACCACCGGAAGCGTCAGTACGGCAACCATGGTCTGAAACGTGATAATTCCCGCCATCAGCTGACTGTCACCGCCGAGCTGGCGCGATAAAATATAGGCGGTCGGTGCCGTCGGAATGGCAAAAAAGATCACAAACAGCTGATATTCAAGTTGGGTTAATCCGGTCACTGCGGCCACAGCAATTGCCAGTAACGGCATAATACACAGGCGGACTACGCTGTTCAGGCTGATTTTCAGTGCGGAATAGCGGATAGTGGCAACCTGCAATGCCGCCCCGACGCACAACAGTCCCAGCGGCAGGCTGGCACCGGCCAGCAGTCTGGCAAGCTGCCCTGTGTTATACGGCAGACCAATGCCGCTGACATTCAGCAGCATCCCGATAATACAGGAAATAATCAGCGGGTTTGTCAGAACCGGTAACAGCAGCCGGCGCAGTGATAACTGCTTAAATTCAGATAACGCGACCACTGAAATGATATTACACAGCGGAACCAGCACCGCGAGGATCACCGCCGCCACGGCCATTCCGGGCGGACCATAAAAATCGTTAACGATGGATAACCCGAGATAGGTATTAAAGCGGATCGCGCCCTGAAGCAGAACACCGAATTCTGCCGTTGGTATTCCGCGAAAACGCCTGACGACAGCAAAGGCGGCAGTGGCCAGACCGAGCATAATGACCAGTGCGGCAGCCAGTTTCGGCAGTTGCGGGTTATCCAGCGGCGCAACCGCGAGGCTGTTGATCAGCAGCGCCGGAAATAAAATATAGTAATTCAGCTTTTCCGCGCCGTTCCAGAATCCGGCATCAAAAACCGGCCTCCGCTTCAGAATACAGCCGAGCAGAATCAGCGCAAACAACGGCCATAATGTCATCAGAATTGCGAACATCAGCAGAGATCCGGCAGGAAAGTAATTGTCGCATCATAACAGGAACAACGGGTTACGCGAGCAGCAGTGCCGGATTTGCATTGCTGATCGCGTTTTTACATTTTACCTGCCGCAGCGCATAAAACGCGCTACGTTTTACCGGGGTTATATGTTAATCCCCGGCGGGGGTGATTACCTGATAGGTGCAGTTGAATGCGGCTTTCTGGATACGGTAACTGTCCTGCGGATCATGGCGGGAGCGGAGCAGCACATCACCTTTCATCACCCGCTGTTTTTCGCCCCACGGCGCAATAATCACAAACGGTTCTTCCTGTGTGATGACCAGATAATCCATCGGCTCTCCCTGAGGCCGGAAGCGCTGCCGGTTTTCGTTGTCAGGCAGTGTCAGCGCGCTGCCGTAGCGACGGGTAAATGCCGTTTTTTTCACCAGAATTTCTTCATTACCGGTGGCTTCGCAGATATTCTGCACCACCCAATCCCCGGCTTCAGCCGGTTTTGAGCGGGTTTCTTCACCTTCACCGCGGATAATGGTCACGACAATTTCACCGGGGACCGCAGGCCGGGCAAGCACTTCGCGGGTTTTACGGGCAATGCCGGTACGCTCACCTGCATCTGAAAATAATTGGCTGCGATCCTGAACCGGCAGCAACTGCAAATCGTCCGCCGGTGCAGAAAACGCCGGCAGCGTCAGGAACAGCAGTCCGGAAAGCGTCTTGTGCATGGTCATTATCCGTTAAGCTGAGTAAATCCGGGTGACAGTGTCACGCTGGCAGGTGGTGAATTATCCCCGCCGATCCGCCGCAGAAGGCGGGTTGCGGCACTGCGTCCGACATCCCGCGACGGCTGGGTGATAAAGGCAACGGGGATGTCATACAGGGCTTCACTGCCGATATCATCAAATCCCACGAGGGCGATTTCCTGCGTAAAATAACTTTCGTTATCCCCCTGCCTGACGGTGTTACCGGTACTCAGTGCGGCAAAATATGCCCCGAGCGCCGTACCGGTGTTGTGACAGACTATCGCACTGACTTTGGGGTACTGATACATAAATCCGGAAACACTGCGGATAATATTCTGCTGTTTGTTGTCTGTTTCCACAATCCATTCCGGGCGGAACGGCAACCCGTACTGCACGAGTGTAGAGCAGTAGCCGCCGACCCGCTCGGCGCGGGTGAGTGAATCGCTTTCACCGCCGAAATAGGCAATCTGCCGGTGGCCGTTTTTGATCAGATACTCGGTCGCCATCCTGGCCGCAGAGGCGTTATCCGGGCGGACAACATCGATACCGGAGAATTCACTGGCCCGGGCGGCACATACCATCGGGATCTGATAATGATTTACCCGCTCAACCACCTCATTGGTGAGAAATTTACCGCCGCCGGCAACAACACCATCCACGCCGTAGCGGATCAGGCTGTCCAGCGAACGGGCAAATCCGGCAGCGGAATTGCCGCTCTGGGTCAGAAAGACCTGTTTGCCCTGCGTTTCCGCATATTCGCTGACCCCGGCGGCGACCTCCGCATAAAACGGCTCCGTAATATCTTTAACAATCAAACCAATCACATTGGAGATGTTATCCCGCAATGTGGCGGCCTGCTGGTTGCGGACATACCCCAGTTCTTCAATTGCCGCATTGACTTTATCCGCGGTTTTCCGCGAAATCCGTCCTTTTCCGCTGAGTACCAGTGACACCGTGGTGACGGAGACACCTGCCTGCTGCGCCACATCAACTATCGTGACTTTTCTGAGATTCATAACGCCGGATACTTCCTTACGCTCAGGATACTGCACCGAATTTTACACAAAATCCGATAAAACGTTTTATCTATTTCTGAAATATGGTTGCTGTGTCATGTTTATTTTTTGTGATCGGGCAACTATTATAATTTGGTAAAACGTTTTATCTTATTTTACCTTCACAACACCACACTGACATTTACAGGATACCGTATGAGTAGCCAACCAAAACAAAAAGTCACGCTCTGGGAGTTTTTCCAGGGACTGGGCAAAACCTTTATGCTGCCTGTCGCGCTGCTCTCGTTCTGCGGGATCATCCTCGGCATCGGCAGTTCACTCAGCAGCCGCGATGTACTGACACTGCTGCCGTTTCTCGATCACACCGCTTTCCAGTTACTGTTCACCTGGATGAGCAAAATCGGTTCATTTGCCTTCAGTTTTCTGCCGGTGATGTTTGCTATCGCCATTCCGCTGGGGCTGGCGCGTGAAAACAAAGGTGTGGCCGCTTTCGCCGGATTTGTCGGCTTTGCGGTGTTTAACCTCGCGACTAACTTTTATCTCACTGCCGCTGATATTTTACCAACTACCGATCCGGCGATTCTGAAGGCTCATAACATCCGTGACGTGCTGGGTATTCAGTCTATCGACAGCGGTATTCTCGGTGCGGTTATCGTCGGTATTATTGTTTATATGCTGCATGAACGTTTTAATACCATCCGCCTGCCGGATGCACTGGCGTTCTTTGGCGGGACACGTTTTGTGCCGATTATCACCACCCTGGTGCTTGGTCTGTGCGGCCTGCTGGTTCCGCTGATCTGGCCGTGGTTTGCGATGGGTATTAACGGATTAGGTAAACTGATTCAGAGTGCCGGAGCTTTCGGGCCGATGATTTTCGGCTCCGGTGAACGGTTGTTACTGCCTTTTGGTCTTCACCATATTCTGGTGGCTCTGATCCGCTTTACTGAAGCGGGCGGCACCATGGAAGTGTGCGGTAATACCGTTAACGGCGCGCTGACGATCTTCCAGGCGCAGCTTTCCTGTCCGGATACACAGGGCTTTGCAGCCAGCGCCACTCAGTTCCTGTCTCAGGGTAAAATGCCGGCCTTCCTCGGTGGTCTGCCGGGCGCTGCATTAGCCATGTATCACTGTGCTCATCCTGAAAATCGTCATAAAATTAAGGGATTGCTGATTTCCGGCGTAGTCGCCTGTGTTATCGGCGGCACAACGGAACCGCTGGAATTCCTGTTCCTGTTTGTTGCTCCGTTCCTGTATCTGATCCACGCGATTCTGACCGGTCTGGGCTTTACCGTGATGGCTGTTACCGGCGTCACCATTGGTAATACCGACGGTAACCTGATTGACTTTGTGGTCTTCGGTATCCTCCACGGCATCCAGACCAAATGGTATATGGTGCCGGTTGTGGCCTTTATCTGGTTTGCTTCTTATTATGCGATTTTTCGTTTCGCCATTACCCGCTTTAACATCAAAACACCGGGCCGCGATACGGATACCAAAGAAAGTGCACCGGCAACCGGCAGTTCAGCAGGGAAATCCGGCTACGATGTGCCTGCGATTCTGGCCGCGCTGGGCGGGAAAGAGAATATTATTTCACTGGATAACTGTATCACCCGTCTGCGGATGTCCGTGCAGGATATGAGCAAAGTGGATGACGCGCAGCTCAAAGCATTGCGGGCAATCGGCGTTGTCCATCTTAATGAGCATAATTTGCAGGTTGTTATCGGCCCGCAGGTTCAGTCTGTCAAAGATGAACTGGAAAAGCTGATGAAATCCGCGTCTGATTCCGCTCAGCCGGAACCGCAAAACGCCTGATAACTTACACCGCACTGTCTGACAGTGCGGTTTTTCTTTCCGGAGAAACTATGTCCTCTCACTTTTCTGTTCCGGTTGATCGCCACGGTACTTACTGCACACAATGGGATTTTGTGCAGGATCGTTTCGGTCAGGCCGATTTACTGCCTTTTACCATCTCAGATATGGATTTCGTTACCGCGCCGGTGATCCTGAAAGCAATTTCAGAGCGCACCGCACACGGCGTGTTCGGCTACAGCCGCTGGCAGCACCGGGATTTTCTCAGCGCCGTCGCACACTGGTTTTCATCCCGTTTTCAGGCGCAGATTGATACTCAGGCGCTGGTGTACGGGCCGTCAGTCATCTACATGGTCAGTCAGATGATCCGCCTGTGGTCGCAACCCGGTGACGGAGTGGTGGTACATACGCCCGCCTATGATGCGTTTTATAAGACGATTACCGGCAATCAGCGTACTGTGGTTCCCTGCCCGCTGCAAAAAACGGCGGAGGGCTGGTGGTGTGATATGAATGTGCTGGAATCCCTGCTTGCGAAGCCGGAGACGCGGATTCTGCTGTTATGCAGCCCGCATAACCCGACCGGGAAAGTCTGGACGCGCGATGAGCTGACCACCATGGCTGAATTGTGTGAGCGGCATAATGTGCGGGTGATCAGTGATGAAATTCATATGGATCTGTGCCGTGCACCGCATCAGCACACGCCGTGGTCTGAAACCGGGCGCGGGGAATGGGCGTTATTCACCTCAGCATCCAAATCCTTTAATATTCCGGCACTGACCGGTGCTTACGGACTGATTTCAGATACCGCCTCCCGTGAAGCCTATTTTCATCAGCTGAAAGCCTGTGACGGGCTATCTTCCCCTGCGGTTCTGGCGGTTATCGCGCATATAGCGGCATACCGTGACGGCGCACCGTGGCTTGATGAACTGCGTGATTATCTCTTTGCTAATCTGGACTATATAAAGCAGCGGCTGGATGCGGAACTGCCGGAACTGAACTGGCAGGTGCCGGAATCGACCTATCTGGCGTGGATAGATCTGAACCCGCTGAATATTGATGATGATGCTCTGCAACATACCCTGATTACGCGGGAAAAGGTGGCGATCATGCCGGGATATACCTACGGGGAAGAAGGACGCGGATTTTTGCGTCTGAATGCCGGATGCCCGCGTGATAAACTCACCGCAGGCATGGATAAATTAATTCGCGCGCTGAAATCACGCTGATTTTTTGCACGACCCGGGCGCATTCTCTGCGCCCCGGTTATTCGTGTTTGCCGACCTTGTTGCGCAAGGCGCGGCGTAAATAGGAAAACGGTAAGCTGGGACACGGTTTATCTGCGGGTCTGCCGGTGTTCACCGCTTCCTGTTTTTCATCCTGAACCGGTTTTTCCGGCGGGATCTTTCCGGAGGTGGTGTTTTCCGCCATGTTATTCCCCTTCTTTGCTGAGTGCGTCGTTGACCGCTTCTATTTTCCGTACTGCATCATTAAGAATATCGGCGATCTGACCGAGCTTGGTTTCATCCAATTCACTGGTGACCAGTTTATGGCGCAGCAGTGCCCGTAAATTCCCCAGCGCCTGTTCGATTTCATCGGATAACAGCGAACCGCGGCGGAAAGATTTGGTTTCCTGTAAGCGTTGTGCAATCTGTTCCAGAACATCAGTGTTCTCTTCCAGATGCATTTTACCTTCCGGTGTCAGGCTGTAGCTTTTACGGCCGTTCCCGGTGTTTTCCGCCACAATCAGCTGCTGGTCTTCGAGCAGTGTCAGTGTCGGATAAATCACGCCCGGACTTGGTGTATAGAGGCCGGAAGTCAGCTGGCCGATGGATTTGATTAATTCGTAACCGTGGCTTGGTTTCTGGTTAAGATTCGCCAGCATCATGATGCGCAGATCACCGTGATCAAGCAGACGACGCAGGCCCTTCCCGCGGCCGCGGTGACGACCGTGTTCGCGCTCTTCGCGGCAACCGTGTCCGTGATGCTCATGATGATCACCGTGACAGCCGTGTTCGTGATGTTCGCCGTGTCCATGGTGGTCACCATGACAGCAATGACCGCGATGTTCACCGTGAGCACGACGTTCGTCGTGACCATGATGCTCGCCGCAGCAACGGTGTCCGTCCTGCCCGTGGTGTTCCCCGTGGCGGCCGCCATGGCCCCCGTGACGCTGACGCCCTTCCTGTGAATCACAGGCACGATGGCGTAATGCATGAAGAAACATAGTAAATTCCTTTTGTGATATAGAGTGATAATCAGCAAAATCAGTTTTTAGATATATCTGTTTTGCCTTCAGGAACTACTATAGTCCTCCGGTATGGAAAGATCAAATTAGATATATCTAAAACAGCACGATTTGTATTTTAACGGGAATGATTATCACTATCAGAGTATAGCAGGAAGTAACCTGCACTATCAGCAAATGGTGCGAAACAGGCTGACAGTGCAGATATAAAAGAAAAAATCAGAAGTCCGGATTAATCAGAACAATTTTTCCGGTTAAATCACCGGATTCCATCAGCTGGTGGGCTTTTGCCGCGTCTGCAAGGTTAAACGTATAGTTTACCAGTGGTTTGACTTTTCCCGACCGCAGCAGCGGCCAGACTTTATGGGCAAGATCACGGGCAATGACGGCTTTCTCTTCCGGTGTCCGCGCCCGCAGTGTTGAGCCGGTATGCAGCAGACGTTTTACCATCAGCGGCATCAGATTCAGGTTTTGCGGGTTACCGCGCATCAGGCCGATCTGGATAATTCGTCCGCCTTTGGCCGCAACCTCATAGTTTTTGCTGACATAATCACCACCGATAAGGTCAACAACCATGTTCACGCCCTGTCCGCCGGTCAGTTCCGGAATAACCTGCGCAAAATCGTCTTCGCGGTAATTAATGACGTGATCTGCCCCCAGTTGCCGGGCAAGCTCCGCTTTTTCAGCCGTGCCGACAGTGGTGTATACCGTAGCGCCAAAGGCTTTCGCCAGCATAATCGCCACACTGCCGATACCGGAGGTACCGCCGTGGATAAGCACACTCTCTTCACTTTGCAGTTTGCCGGTCTGGAAGACATTCGCCCATACCGTGAAGAAGTTTTCCGGAATGGCCGCGGCTTCGGTGTAACTCAGGTTTTCCAGCGGCAGTGCGATGCTGTCATGGACCAGACAATATTCTGCATATCCTCCGCCCGCAACCAGCGCACAGACTTTATCGCCGACCTGGCGGCGTTTGCATTCATCCCCGACCGCCACGACTTCACCTGCGATTTCCAGTCCCGGAACCGGCGATGCATCCGGAGGCGGCGGATAACTGCCCTGACGCTGGAACACATCAGGCCGGTTGACACCGGCGGCGGCCACTTTAACCAGCAGGTATTCTCCCTGTACCTTCGGCAACGGCATCTCAATTGCCTGTAATACTTCCGGGCCGCCGGGCCGGGTAATATCAATTGCCATCATCGATTCAGGTAATGCATATGACATCATTACTTTTCCTTAAACAGTCCCGGTTTTGTAATGCCTGTCGTTTTATGACGAATCAGGTTCATTACAGTTTCAGCATAATGCAGCGTATCAAAGATAGCACTGCACGATTATGACGGTGTATTATGTCCGGCACTCTCTTTTTTATATTTTTTATCCGTGCGGAATAATGGTTTTTTCGTTATTTATTTGTGATTGTTTTTAATGTATCACACTATTTTATAACGCAGGAAGAACGCTTTATTCATATTTCACCTGCCTGTTAACATGCAGATGGCAGAAAATTGACCTGCGTTCAGGCTCTCTGTTATTTTAAACCGGATTATTGAGAGTTTAATCAAATAATTCACATTATGACATCACGAAAAAAGCATAATATGTCAATATTATGCCCCTGTTTTTAGCCCGGTATGACGATATTTAAACTCAGACCACTTACCACTTTTGGTAGTCTGTGATAAAATTGATTCAAATCAATATTATTTCAAGAGCAAGCCTATGATCCCGGAAAAACGTGTAGTACGTAGAATTCAATCAGGTGGCTGCGCGATCCACTGCCAGGATTGCAGCATCAGCCAGCTTTGCATCCCGTTCACGCTGAATGAGCATGAGCTGGATCAGCTCGACAATATTATCGAGCGCAAAAAGCCTATCCAGAAAGGTCAGGCGCTGTTTAAAGCCGGAGATGAGCTGAAATCACTGTATGCAATCCGCTCCGGGACCATCAAAAGCTATACTATCACCGAAGAAGGTGATGAGCAGATTACCGGCTTCCATCTTGCCGGCGACCTGGTCGGTTTTGATGCCATTATCAATACCGAGCATCCGAGTTTTGCCCAGGCACTGGAAACATCCATGGTCTGCGAGATTCCGTATGAAACTCTGGATGACCTGTCCGGTAAAATGCCGAACCTGCGTCAGCAGATGATGCGCCTGATGAGCGGCGAGATCAAAGGCGACCAGGAAATGATCCTGCTGCTGTCCAAAAAGAATGCGGAAGAGCGTCTGGCGGCCTTTATTTATAATCTGTCACGCCGTTTTGCCCAGCGCGGTTTCTCCCCGCGTGAATTCCGCCTGACGATGACCCGTGGTGATATCGGTAACTATCTGGGTCTGACCGTTGAAACCATCAGCCGTCTGCTGGGTCGTTTCCAGAAGAGCGGAATGCTG
This sequence comes from Morganella sp. Je.2.23, assembly GCF_051129855.1. Classification (NCBI taxonomy): domain Bacteria; kingdom Pseudomonadati; phylum Pseudomonadota; class Gammaproteobacteria; order Enterobacterales; family Morganellaceae; genus Morganella; species Morganella sp. Je.2.23. The sequence goes on along the minus strand of NZ_JBCPSQ010000001.1, from coordinate 1,065,791 downwards.
GCAGTAAAAGGCAAATATATCACCATCGAAGATATGGAACAGCTGGCTGCACTGGCCGGTAAAGTGCCTGCACTGCCGCAGGACTAGTAATCTCTCTCCCGGCAACATTTTTGGCTGCCGTAAAACGCATCAGACCGGTTTATTTCGGTCTGGTGCGAATATTTCCTACATTCCTGCTCCTGTTTGGTTTATCTTTATAGATACGTATCCAGCCCCGCGAGGAGAGATGAATGTCTGAATATCAGAACCTCTTAGTTGCAATAGACCCCAATCAGGATGATCAGCCGGCATTACGGCGTGCGGTATATATCGTGCAACGCAATGGCGGACGCATCAAAGCTTTCTTACCTATCTATGATCTGTCATATGATATGACTACCCTGTTGTCCCCCGAAGAACGGGATGCAATGCGTAAAGGGGTAATTGCCCAGCGTTGCGCGTGGATCAAACAGCAGGCGCGTTACTATCTGGAAGCCGGTATCGATATCGAAGTGAAAGTGGTATGGCATAACCGGCCTTATGAGGCGATTATCAGAGAAGTTGTCAGCGGTGGTCATGATTTGCTGCTGAAAATGGCACACCAGAACGATAAGTTTGAATCGCTGATTTTCACCCCGCTGGACTGGCAGCTTCTGCGTAAGTGTCCGTGTCCTGTCTGGATGGTTAAAGATAAAGTCTGGCCGGAACAGGGTTCTGTTGTGGTCGGTGTCAATCTGTCCAATGAAGAATCGTACCATGATGCACTGAATCTCAAACTGGTCTCGCTGACACAGGATCTCGCGAAACGGATTGTAAAAGACCCGGCCATCCATCTGGTCAGTGCTTATCCGGTAGCGCCGATTAATATCGCTATCGAATTACCGGATTTTGACCCGAATACTTACAACAACGCACTGCGCGGCCAGCATCTTATCGCGATGAAAGAGCTGCGCCAGCAATTCTCCGTCGGCGAAGAGTACACTCATGTTTATGAGGGATTACCGGAGAAAGTGATCCCGGAAGTGTGCGGTGAGCTGAATGCCGGGGTGGTGGTATTGGGAATTATCGGCCGGACCGGTATTTCGGCTGCATTCCTCGGTAATACGGCTGAACATGTCATTGACCATCTGAAGTGTGATTTGCTGGCCGTAAAACCGGACGGTTTTGTTTGTCCGATAGATACCAGTGATGATGATTAATCCTGTCTCCCGCAGAGGCCACGGCTTCTGCGGGAATTTTCTGCGCGTTCTGCGATAATCAGAACAGTGGCGCACACATCCCGTCACCGAGCACTTTTTTCACGTTCTTCTTATTCGGTTTAAATTCGCCGACTACTTTATTATCGGAATAAACCTTAAACTCCGTGGCTTTACTGAGCGCTTCTGTCAGATTGGTCCAGGCCGCAGCACCGGCGCGGTTCTTAGTGCTGTCCGGTACAAAATACGCTTCGTCGTCGATCAGAAATTCAATCTGCCCTTCCACTTCATGATCACCGGCGGAAATATCAATACTATGATCGATTGAATTTTCATAATCCTCCGGGTCCGCCCCGACGTTACAGGCAACAACAACGGTCACGCCGGTGTCATTACTGATCCCGTACTCAATAAACCCCTGGCCGAAACCGGATGTCCAGATATTCGGAATGGCTAATGCGGAAGCAGAGAAGAGAAAGAGTGAAACGGCCATCATTTTTTTCATTAATCTGAATCCTCTGAGTGAAAAAAAGGCGGGTAACGCATTTACCCGCCTTGTGCATTTTATGCTTTTTTTACCCGGATTACAGTGCGCGCAGAATGGCGTCACAGCTGGCTTTGGCATCGCCAAACAGCATCTGGGTGTTTTCTTTGAAGAACAGCGGGTTCTGAACCCCGGCATAACCGGTATTCATTGAACGTTTGAAGACAATCACGTTCTGCGCTTTCCACACTTCCAGAACCGGCATCCCGGCAATCGGGCTGTTCGGATCTTCCAGCGCTGCCGGGTTAACGGTGTCGTTCGCGCCAATCACCAGTACCACGTCAGTGTCTTTGAAATCATCGTTGATTTCGTCCATTTCCAGCACGATATCGTAAGGTACTTTTGCTTCAGCCAGCAGGACGTTCATGTGCCCCGGCAGACGGCCGGCAACCGGATGGATACCGAAACGCACTTCAATCCCTTTGTCACGCAGTTTCTGGGTGATGTCGTGAACCGGATACTGAGCCTGGGCTACCGCCATACCATACCCCGGGGTGATGATGACAGAACTTGCGCCTTTCAGCATTTCCGCCACATCTTCCGCGCTAATTTCACGGTGCTCGCCCTGCTCTTCATCACCGGATGAAACAGTACCGTCAGTACCGAAACCACCGGCAATGACGCTGACAAAGGAGCGGTTCATCGCCTTACACATAATGTAAGACAGGATCGCACCGGAAGAACCGACCAGCGCACCGGTAACAATCAGCAGGTCGTTGCTGAGCATAAAGCCCGCCGCCGCCGCTGCCCAGCCGGAATACGAGTTCAGCATAGAAACCACAACCGGCATATCCGCACCGCCGATAGACGCCACGAGGTGCCAGCCGAAAGCCAGTGCAATCACCGTCATCAGGATCAGCGTGAAGACCTGTAAACCGGTGTTGTCAGTTTTGACAAAGGTCCATAACAGCAGGAAAGAAACAACCAGTGCCGCCAGATTCAGTTTGTGGCGGTTAGGCAGCATCAGCGGTTTTGAGGATAATTTTCCGCATAATTTGCCGTAAGCAACAATAGAACCGGTGAAGGTCACCGCACCGATAAAGATGCCGAGGAACACTTCTGTCAGGTGAATGTTATTCATCACCGCAGAGGTCAGTGCCTGGTTGTGATCCATATAGCTGTTGAAACCGACCAGTACCGCCGCCAGACCCACAAAGCTGTGCAGGATAGCAACCAGTTCCGGCATTTCGGTCATTTCGACTTTACGTGCCAGACGAATACCAATCACCGCACCAATCACCATGGCAACAATAATCCAGCCGATATTGGCAGAATACGGCCCGAAGATAGTGGCAACCAGCGCGATAGCCATACCGGTAATACCCAGCAGGTTACCCCGTTGTGAGGTTTCATGGCGGGATAACCCGGCCAGACTGAAAATAAATAAGATTGCGGCAACAATATATGCCGCTGTAACGACTCCGCCTGACATATTCATTACCCCTTACGAAACATTTTAAGCATACGCTGTGTGACGGTGAATCCGCCGAAAATATTGATACTGGCGATCAGTACCGCAATAAAGGAGAAGAATGTCACCCAGCCGCCGCTGCCGATTTGCAGCAGTGCGCCGACAACGATGATCCCCGAAATTGCGTTGGTCACCGCCATCAGCGGGGTATGCAGCGCATGGCTGACATTCCAGACCACGTAATAGCCGACCACACAGGAGAGCGCAAATACGGTAAAGTGGGACAGGAACTCCGGCGGAGCCACATTCGCCAGCCAGGAGAACAGGATAAACGCCAGTGCCATCAGGCCGTATTTCAGCCATGGTGACATCGGTTTTTCCGGTTTTTTCTCTGCTTTGACAGCGGCCGGTTTTGCCTGCGGCTGCGCAGATACCTGAATCGGCGGTGCAGGCCAGGTAATTTCACCGGCTTTGACGACTGTCAGACCACGGATCACCACATCATCAAAATCAATGTTGATCTGCCCGTCTTTCTCTTTACACATCAGCTTCATCAGGTTCACCAGGTTGGTGCCGTAAAGCTGGGATGATTGTGTGGCAAGACGTGCCGCCAGGTCAGTATAACCGATGATTTTGACACCGTTTTCGGTGGTGTGGATTTCTCCCGGCACAGTCAGTTCGCAGTTACCGCCGTTCTGAGCCGCCAGGTCAACAATCACGCTGCCTGATTTCATCGACTCAACCATTTCTCTGGTGATGAGTTTTGGTGCCGGTCTGCCCGGGATCAGTGCGGTGGTGACAATGATATCCACCTCTCTGGCCTGATCCGCGAACAGCGCCATCTCTGCCTTAATAAAGGCCTCAGACATGACTTTCGCATAGCCGTCACCGCTGCCGGCATTTTCTTCGAAATCGAGTTCGAGGAATTCGGCACCCATACTTTTCACCTGCTCTTTAACTTCAGGGCGGGTATCAAAGGCACGGACAACTGCCCCCAGGCTGCCTGCCGCACCGATTGCGGCCAGACCGGCAACACCGGCACCGATGACCAGTACTTTGGCCGGCGGTACTTTACCGGCGGCAGTGATCTGTCCGGTAAAGAAACGGCCGAAAGCATTGGCAGCTTCCACAATCGCACGGTAACCGGCGATGTTGGCCATAGAGCTGAGTGCATCCAGCGACTGGGCGCGGGAAATACGCGGCACCGAATCCATCGCAAAGACGTTAACCCCCTGCGCGGCCAGTTTTTCCATCAGCTGCGGGTTCTGGGCAGGCCAGATAAAGCTGACCAGAGAACTGCCCGCCTTCATCAGCGGAATTTCATCATCCTGAGGGGCGTTCACTTTAAAAATAAGGTCTGATTGCCAGGCTTCCTGTGTGCTGACAATATCAGCACCGGCTTCGCGGTAAGCGTTGTCATCAAAACTGGCAAGATGACCGGCTCCTGTTTCAACAGCCACATCAAATCCGAGTTTTTTCAGTTGTATTACTGTTGCCGGCGTGGCGGCGACCCGGGTTTCACCAGACTGTCGCTCTTTTGGTACACCAATACGCATAATGTTCCCTTATATAAGCTCAAGTGTTTTACGGATGATTGGTCAGACATGTGCGTAAAAAAACAACCATTTGCACAAATTCAGATCAAAAGCACCCTTTTATCCGATATGTCCTAATAAGCTACTGAAAAATGTGATATCGATCCATCTAATTTGTTTGCCGGATGAAATTAAAACGGCATTTATCCGACCGGAAAAATTTTTTGCCGATAAATGACTATGATTGCATAAATTTATGGTAAAAATAGCTGTATGATTAACAGTCGTTAGATTGCACGATAAATTAAAGCGACAACAAGCACAAATACATGTCATAATTGTGCGGCCAGGATATAAAATTTACAGGTTCAGCACGTTATGAATATTAATTGCGCAAGGCGGAAGGATTTTGTATGAAGCTGAAAACAACGGTCATCGCATCTGCGATGTTTTTTTCATTTACCAGTCTGCTCCCCGCTCAGGCGGCACAGGAATTAACACCGGAACAGGCCGCTCAGTACCAGCCTTTCGAGCGGATTGCAGTTACAGGGCGTTTTAATGCTATTTATGAAGCCGCAGCTGCCGTTTCGCGTAAAGCAGACAAAATGGGTGCCGATGCTTTCTATATCCAGAGCCTCGATGATCTGAACAACAACGGTAATATGCGCGTTGTTGCAGATGTTTACCACCGTGATGCACCACCGGCCGAGAAAAAAGGCTACCGTCAGTTCCGTGGTGTCAATGAATTACCTGAAAAAGACGCGGTTGGTCTTCAGCCATTTGATACCGTGACTGTCAGCGGCTTTTTTGCCAACAGCCCTGACCTGAACGACGCTATCGCCAAAGAAGCAGTGAAAAAAGATGCCGCTTCTTTCTTTATCGTCCGTAATATTTTCACCAACGATGGCGGAAACCAGCTGGTCACAGCATATGTCTATAAAGCCGATGCACCAAAACGTGTATTGCAGACAGAAGAAGCGCTGATCCCTGCGGATTCTGATGCCGGTCGTGCAGCACTGGCTGCCGGCGGCGAAGCAGCCAAACAGGTTGAAATTCCGGGCGTGGCCTCTTCCACTGATACTGCCGGTAATAATGTCGGTCGTTTCTTTGAAACCCAGTCTTCCCGCAGCGGCCGTTATACCGTCACTCTGCCGGACGGCACTCAGGTTCAGGAACTGAACAAAGCATCCGCCGCGGTAATGGCACCGTTTGACAGTGTTACCTTCACCGGTTACTACACCACGTCACCGGAAGTCTCCTACCAGGTTGCCAAGCGTGCAGCTGCCAAAGGGGCAAAATATTACCACATCACCCGCCAGTGGCAGTCCAGCGGCGGTAACGTAACTATCAGCGCCGACTTATACAAATAATCACGGCCTGACGGTTCACCGGAAAAAAGCGTATCTCTGATACGCTTTTTTTATAGCTTCAGCCTGAGATATTAACACTTTCACTACATTCCTCTGCCGTCGTTCTGATATACAGCAAATATGCATAATATAATGCAATTAATGCATGATTAAACATTGCATATCCCGCCGACTCTCCGTACAATCAGCGCCAATTTTTGCGTATTCAGTCAGATTGACTGCATGAATAACCTGCTTAACGCATCAGATTTACCGGGAAGGTCTTTTGGATAAAAAACTCAGTTTAACCGCGCTTACCGCTTTAGTGCTCAGTTCTATGGTCGGCGCCGGTGTGTTTAGTCTTCCGCAGAATATGGCCGAAGTTGCCAGTCCGGCTGCACTTATTATCGGCTGGTCAATTACCGGTGTCGGTATCCTCTTTCTTGCTTTTGCTTTGCTGCTGCTCTCCCGGCTGCGTCCGGATCTGGACGGCGGTATTTTTACCTATGCCAAAGATGGTTTCGGTGAACTGATCGGTTTCTGCTCAGCCTGGGGATACTGGCTGTGTGCGGTGATCGCTAACGTCTCTTATCTGGTCATTGTATTTGCAGCGTTCAGCTTTTTTACCGATACCCCGGACAGCATTATTTTCGGTGACGGAAATACCTGGCAGGCGCTGATTGGGGAATCCATTCTGCTGTGGTTTGTCCATTGTCTGGTTCTGCGCGGTGTACAAACTGCTGCCGGTATCAATAAGCTGGCGACATTCGCCAAACTGGTTCCGCTCGGACTGTTTATCGTGCTGGCAGTGATCGCGTTCCGCTGGGATACATTCCATCTTGATTTCACCGGTGTGGATCTTGGTGTTCCGGTGTGGCAGCAGGTGAAAGATACCATGCTGATCACGCTGTGGGTGTTTATCGGGATTGAGGGCGCTGTTGTGGTTTCCGCCCGTGCCCGCCGCCGTAAAGATGTCGGTCTGGCCACGATGATGGCGGTGATTTCCGCACTGACGATTTATATCCTGGTTACCCTGCTGTCAATGGGGGTTGTTGCCCGCCCGGAACTGGCAGAAATGCGCAATCCGTCGATGGCGACACTGATGGTGAGCCTGATTGGCGGCAGCGGGGAGATTATTATTGCAGCGGGTCTGATTATTTCTGTCTGCGGTGCGTACCTGAGCTGGACGATTATGGCCGCGGAAGTCCCGTTTATCGCTGCACTGCATGGCTCTTTCCCGTCACCGTTTAAAAAACAGAATGCGAATAATGCCCCCTCTTCATCTTTGTGGATGACCAACGGTGCTGTACAGCTTGCACTGGTGCTGATCTGGCTCAGCGGCAGTAATTACAATACGCTGCTGACAATTGCTTCTGAAATGATTCTGGTGCCTTATTTCCTGGTCGGTGCATTTCTGGTGAAAACCGCCCTGAAAATGAAGAAACCAGCCCTGCTCGGCGTAGGTATGATCGCCGCACTGTATGGGCTGTGGCTGATTTATGCATCCGGCATTATCAATCTCATGTTGTCTGTTGTGCTCTATGCGCCGGGTATTCTGGTGTTCCTGTATGCGCTGAAAAACCGTGAGATAAAAACCACACTGCATTTTATCGAGTGGAGCATTATTGCTGCCCTGCTGATAGCCGCCGTTCCTGCGCTCTGGTATTTGGTGCGCTGAAACTCTGAAAACAGGAGCCGGTCACTGACCGGCTTTTTTGTCTCCTCCCCCGTATCCCGCCAATGCTTTCTGCAGAACAAAGACAACGCTGATGCTTCCTGCTGAGTATCTGTAATAAAACACCTTGTATGTTGTAACTAAATTAAGGTGGATATACGATAAATAAAAAGAAAACGGGCGATGATATGCCCGTTTATTACTATAACCATCAACACTGGATAAATAAACAGTACACCGTAAAAACGGCACTTTACCCGCTGATTTGTTCCATTGCCTGAATAATCCGCTTATCTGAAACCGGATACGGCGTACCCAGTTGCTGGGCAAACAGACTGATGCGCAGCTCTTCGATCATCCAGCGCACGGCCTCTGCTTCCGGTCTGCGTTTCTCCACCGGCGACAGCTTGCCCTGCCACTGTTTCCACAGATTCTGAACATGCTCAATCTTACTCATGTTCGCCCTGTCACGGTTAACATCAGACACCAGTTTTTCGATACGCCGCTCTATCCCCTGTAAGTAGCGCAGGATATCCGGCAGACGCTGCCAGCCGTGAGCGGTAACAAAGCCTGGGAAGACCAGCCCGTTCATCTGTGCTTTGATATCAGAGAGCGCAAATGCCATCTGCATATCTATCCGCCCTTTCAGGCGTTTATTGATAGCAAACGTCGTGGTCAGGATTTGTTCCACCAGCTTCGCAATACCGGCAACCGTTTCATTCAGCTCTGCCCGGACAAATTCCTGTAACTGAGCGAATTTATCCTCCTGCCAGACCACACCGCCGTATTGCGCTATCAGTTTATCGACACCACAGGCGATACAGTCATCGATCAGATCCAGCACTTTACCGTACGGGTTAAAATACAGCCCCAGTTTGGCTTTGTTCGGTAATTTTTCATGCAGATATTTGATCGGTGACGGAATGTTCAGCAGCAGTAAACGCCGTGTTCCCGCCTGCATCGCCAGTTGCTGTTCAAATTCCGTTTCAAAGACCTTAATGCCGACACTCTGTTTTTCATCCACCAGCGCCGGATAGGCTTTTACCGCATAACCACCGCGCTTTTGTTCGTAACAACCGGGGATATCACCGAAACGCCAGATATGTGCACCGCTTTGTTCGATACCGTCATCCACCACATCAGATAACGTCTGCTGCACCTGTTCTTTCAGGCTCAGTTTCAGTGCCTCAAGATCATAACCTTCCGCCAGTTTTTTCTGTTTATCTCCCGTGATACGGAAGGTCATTTTCAGATGTGACGGAATTTGCTCCAACTGCCAGGATTCGCGATCAACGGTCACACCGGTCATACGGCGCAGTTCCCGCTCCAGCGCATCCAGTAATGCGCCCTGCGGCTCAGGCACGCGTTCCATAAATGCTCCCGCATAGTTCGGTGCAGGCACAAAATTACGGCGTACCGGTTTCGGCAGAGATTTGATGAGTGCGATAACCAACTCTTCACGCAGTCCCGGAATTTGCCAGTCAAATCCTTCCGGACTGACCTGGTTAAGTACCGGCAGCGGGATGTGTACGGTCACGCCATCGGCTTCCGTTCCCGGCTCAAACTGATAGCTCAGACGGAATTTCAGATCCCCCTGATACCAGTAGTTCGGATAATCCTGCGCGGTCACCTGGTTCGCATCAGAGCGGATCAGCATATTTTTCTCATAATTGAGAAAATCCGGTTTCTGTAACCGTTCCCGTTTCCACCAGTTATCAAAGTGCTGTGACGAGATAATATCCGGCGGCAGACGGGTATCGTAGAAACTGAACAGCGTTTCGTCATCCACGAGGATATCGCGGCGCCGGGATTTGTGTTCCAGCTCCTCCACTTCGTTGCGCAGTGTCTGGTTTTCCCGGAAGAAAGCATGGCGGGTCTGCCAGTCACCTTCCACCAGTGCATGGCGGATAAAGAGTTCGCGGCACAGCACCGGGTCAATATTGCCGTAATTGACCGGACGTCCTGCCACCACCGGCAGCCCGTACAGCGTGACTTTTTCCGTCGCCATCACCGCGCCCTGTGATTTCTCCCAGTGCGGTTCGCTGTAGTGGTATTTCACCAGATGCGGCGCCAGCGGCTCTATCCATTCCGGTTCAATTTTGGCGGCAATACGCCCCCATAACCGGCTGGTTTCGACCAGCTCCGCCACCATCACCCATTTCGGCGGTTTCTTAAATAATCCGGAGCCCGGGAAAACAGAGAAACGTGCATTACGCGCCCCGGTGAACTCCTGTTTTTCCGTGTCTTTCTGCCCGATATGAGATAGCAGACCACTCAGAAGTGACAGATGCACGCTGCGGTAATCCGCCGGTTCGCTGTTAACCGGTATTCCCTGCTCTTTTACCACCTGACGCAGCTGGGTATACACATCCTGCCATTCACGGATACGCAGATAGTTAAGAAATTCCTGACGACACTGTTTACGCAACTGAGAGTTAGACAACACCTTCTGCTGCTCTTTCAGGTAGTTCCACAAATTCACAAAAGCAATAAAGTCGGATTCTTTATCCGCAAAGCGGCGGTGTTTCTCATCAGAAGCCTGTTGTTTTTCCATCGGACGCTCACGCGGATCCTGGATAGAGAGCGCCGCGGCGATCACCATGGTTTCACGCACCGCACCATGATTACGGGCTTCCAGTACCATCCGCGCCAGACGCGGGTCAATCGGCAGTTTTGCCAGCTGACGCCCGGTTTGTGTCAGATGATAATGCCCTTCAGCGGAGGTTTTACCGTCGATAGCACCCAGTTCTTCCAGCAGTTTTACACCATCCTGAATATTGCGTTTGTCCGGCGCTTCCACAAACGGGAAAGCGGCGATATCGCCCAGCCCGATCGCCGTCATTTGCAGAATAACGGAGGCCAGGTTGGTACGCAGAATTTCAGGGTCGGTAAATTCCGGCCGTGACAGAAAATCATCCTCAGAATAGAGGCGGATGCAGATCCCGTCAGAAACACGTCCGCAGCGCCCTTTCCGCTGATTTGCCGATGCCTGTGAAATCGGCTCTATCGGCAGACGCTGAACTTTTGTCCGGTAGCTGTAACGGCTGATACGGGCAAAGCCGGTATCAATCACATATTTGATACCGGGAACCGTCAGTGAGGTTTCCGCCACGTTGGTGGCCAGCACGATACGCCGCCCGGTGTGCGGCTGAAAAATCCGGTTCTGTTCACTGTTGGAAAGACGGGCGAACAGCGGCAGTACTTCGGTATGGCGTAAATCAGCTTTATTCAGGGCATCGGCGGTTTCACGGATTTCCCGTTCCCCGCTCATAAAGATAAGGATATCCCCGGCGCTTTCCCGGCCAAGTTCATGTACCGCATCCAGAATGCCCTGTGTCAGATCGCGATCAGTATCGTTCTCTTCCCCCATGACCGGACGATAACGGACTTCCACCGGATAGGTACGGCCGGAGACTTCAATAACCGGCGCATTACCGAAATGACGGGAAAACCGTTCCGGATCAATGGTTGCGGAGGTGATGATCACTTTCAGATCCGGACGTTTCGGCAGCAGCTGACGCAGATACCCCAGGATAAAATCGATATTCAGGCTGCGTTCGTGCGCTTCATCGATGATGATGGTGTCATATTGCAGCAGCAGCTTATCCTGCTGTAATTCAGCCAGCAGAATACCGTCCGTCATCAGCTTAATCAGTGAATTATCACCGACCTGATCACTGAAACGGACTTTATAGCCCACGGCACCGCCAAGGGGAACTTTCAGTTCATCCGCGATACGGGAAGCCACGGTTCTTGCTGCCAGGCGGCGCGGCTGGGTGTGACCGATAAATCCGGTAATACCGCGCCCGAGCTCCAGACAGATTTTCGGGATCTGCGTGGTTTTCCCGGAACCGGTTTCCCCTGCGATGATCACCACCTGATGGTCGCGGATCGCGTTATAAATGGCCTCACGCTTCTGTGAAACCGGCAGATTGTCCGGATACGTAATCTCCGGCCGGTTAGCAATGCGCAGCTCAGTCCGGCTGATACCGCGCAGCATCTCATCCTGTAATCCCGCCAGTACCTTCTGCTGAGATTCCGGGTTGCGGATCTTCGCCACACCCGCCAGCCGTTTACGGAACTGGTGCTGCTCCCGCAGCGATAAATGGGGGATTAATTGTTTTAATTCATTAAGAAGGGAATTCACCTTGCTGTCCTTCTGATAGGTAATAGATTGCCGTCGATACGGTTTGACTTTTTGTGCGGCGGGTTTCCCCTTTATCATTGTTATCCCGTTTTCGGAGTAACACACACCGCCCGTCTTTATTAAACTTGCCGCATCCGGACATTGTCAGATTTTTTGATGCTATGCGCCGAATTTATCTGCTGTTCTTTATACAGCGGTTTTCTTACACTATTCACGTAATAAATCACGTAATAAATAAGCTGAATCACAATAACAAGGTTTACTATGCAAAAAGTTCTCGTTCTGAAATCCAGTATTCTTGCGGACTACTCTCACACCAACAAAATGGCGGATTATTTTATCGGACAATGGCGGAAAAATCATGCAGATGATGCGATCACTGTCCGTGACCTGAGTGCTGAGCCGGTGCCGGTTCTGGATAATGAAATTGTTTCCGGCATGCATGCACCAGCAGGCGGAACCTTAACACAGCGCCAGCTGTCTGCAAATGCGTTACAGACTGAACTGATTGATGAGCTTTTTGCACACGACGTTATCGTATTCACCGCGCCAATGTATAACTTCACCGTACCGACACAAATGAAAACCTATCTGGATTTCATCGCCTCTGCCGGTAAAACGTTCCGTTATACCGAAAACGGTGCCGAAGGTCTGGTGAAAGGTAAGCGCGCGATTGTCCTGACTGCGCGCGGCGGCTTCCACCGCGATCTGACTTCTGATCTGATTGTGCCGTTTATGAAACAGTTCCTGGGTTTTATCGGTATCAGCGATATTGAGTTTATTTATGCCGAGGGTGTCTCGATGGGTGAGGATTTTGCCGAAAAAGCACAGCAGAATGCCCGTCAGTGTGTTGAAGCACTTTCCGCATAACCGGATAACAACATAAAAACAGGCTGTATCATCATTAATCATCCTTGTTCCGCGCCGGGTCATCCGGCGCTTTTTTTTACATCCGTTACTCTTTCTTCAGCCATTTACCGTTGATACCAAGCACATATTCGCCCTGCGGCGCACGGGCCACCAGTTTCTGACCGGCGATTTTTGCCACTTCTTCAGCCTTCATCCGGTTAGTTTGTGCCAGCTCTGTGTATTTTTGTGTCCGTGCCGTATTAATCTCTTTCACCAGACCACTGACATCCTGCCGTGACGACGCCTGCTCCACTGCTGCGATATAACCGCTGAATGTTTCCCCCACCAGCCCCTGCTGTTTGGCTTCATCCAGTGTCAGCGCAAACGCTGAGGTGCTGATCAGTAATGTCAGTGCGGCCAGCCCGCCGTTAATGAATTTACGCATTATTCACCTCAAAATATCGCTGAGTTATTTTTCAGCAAATCTTCAACCTGACGGTCAATTTTAACATTAATTTCATGTTCAATTTTGACGTTCATATTGATATCGATGGGTTTATCCGGTGTCGCAACCTCCACCCGGAGACACCCGTTAAGTGCGATAATCATCAGCGGTAATACCGCACCTGCTATCCATTTTTTCATTCTGACTCCGTCGGATATGACTCCTGATTCTGTGAAATACTCTTTTCCAGCCAGGCTTCCAGATTGCTGCCGAAACGCAGACTGCGCCATAGCTGAAACACATTTTCCTCATGCCGGTAATTCAGGTTTACCGCCCGCCGCGCATCCAGTACCGGATTATACCCGGAAACCACCGATGACATTGTCAGGACCCCCAGGTTGGTCAGATTAACATCCGTCCGCACCCGTTTCATCACCAGATAATCCAGCCAGTTAATGGCGGTGCCTGCTGAAAGATTGTTTTCACTGACCGATTCAACAAACTGATTATCCAGATTGAGGGTTAGCGGTTCGTCGTTTTCCACCCAGCCGTTATGCACAATCCACTGCGGATTATCAATATAAAACGGCAATTCCCCGCTGATACTGCCTTCAAGGGAAAACTGTGTCACCTTCAGGGTATTGATCAGCGGCCCGGTATTCAGTTTATCCAGCTTTATCACCGCTGCGGTTTTCTGCGGAATAGTCAGCGACGGCATAGTGACCTGCCCGCCCAGCACATCCAGACTGACACCGGACAGTTCCAGCGGATAGGCATCATCGTACGGATAATAACCCTGAAGATCCGCTTTAATACCGGTCACTTCAAACAGGTTATTCACCCGCGCAATACGCAGCATCACCGGGGTTTTGCTGCCGAGCTGCCAGCGGCTGTCCGCCAGACGCCACGGCAGTACAAAATCAACACCATCCACTTCGCCGTCTTTCAGCCACATCCCCGCCTGTTTGACCACCCAGTGCCCGCCGGCCACAAAACCCTGCCCCGGTGCGGCGGAATACGCTGCCTGGGCATAGAAAACGCCGTTACGCAGAGTGATCCCCAGATCAGCCGGGATCAGCGTCTGAAATGCCCGCATATCCTGTTCCGGCCAGCGTGCCTCACCGCGCAGACGGACACCGTCCCAGCGGCTCCAATACTGTATCGGCCCGATATTTTTTCCGGCTGACAGTGTTCCTTTAACTGAAAAATCGCGGGGATCACGGCCATCCAGCGCCATATCGAAAGTGGCAGACGGCAGATAACTGCTGTCCACGCGGATTTTACGCGTGGTCAGCTGTACTTTGCCCGACAGTTTCTGTTTCCCCTCTGTCCGGGTCCAGACCAGCGGGGACAACAGTGTCAGCGCCGGCGTATCCATCGACATCATACCGTAGCGGATACCGCTGAATCCCGTATTCAGCTTTCTGATACGGATTTCCTCGTCCAGCCAGGAGCCCGCACCGGAGAATGTCCAGTCCGCATTCAGCGGTTTCATCCGGCCTTTTCCCCAGATTTGCCAGTACCAGCGCCCGCTGTCCGGCAGAAATTCCCGCGCCTGGCCTTTCATCTGAAAACGGTAGCGTCCCAGTTCCGGATTATTTACCGTCACAATAGCATCCAGCGGCCCGGAGATCCCTTTCTGTGACAACGAGGTTCCCGCCAGCGGCAGGCGCAGCTCTTCCACCAGAAAATCCGGGCTGAGCTGCCCGCGCGCCCGTACCAGAGCCCCGGAACGTAACCGGATCACCGGATCGGCGATCGTACCGGTCAGTACTGCCGGAACACGCCCGGCCGCCCACATATCATTATGATTGACCCGCCCGGCCAGTTCGAAAGGAACCGTAAACTCAGCCAGCGGCAGCGGTGTTTCCGGTAATTGCAGTACCATCGTGCCTTTACCGCGTGCACCCTGCGTGGTGACCGCAATCCGGGCACTCAGCCGCATATCTGCCGGTGGCGCCAGCCAGTTTTTCAGCTCCGCGCTGAGCGTTCCCCGCAGCGGTTGTTCCCATTCATCCCAGCGCCACTCTCCGTTTTTAATCAGAAGGCTGTCTGCGGCCGCTTCCCAGGGAATATTCAGCAGCACGGCCTGTGATCCGGCTTCACGCAGCGTCAGCGTACCCTGCCGCCCCTGCCAGTCAAAAGTCACTGCCAGCGGCTGTGGCCGGGCGGTCGTATCAACGGCAGCCTGTAACGTTCCTTTCTCCGGCAGAGAGGCGGTATTCAGCGGCAGTGTCAGCGCGCCGCTGAGCGCAAATTTTTCATCACCGATCACCGCATTTAATTGCGACAGGGTTACATTCAGCTCAGGATCAATCGTCAGTTCTGCCTGAATATTCTCTCCCTGATAACTCAGATGCTGCCCGCGTCCGGGTGTGGTTGTCAGGCTCAGTTTCCCCTGATACGCCTGCCAGGGAGCCGGAATGACTTTACCGGCGGTCAGTGTCACCGGTGGTAATTGCGACAGCAGAGCGCCAATATCAACCGGTGTGCTGTTTGTTTCTTCCGGCACAGAAGGTAATTTCTGAATACAGTCCGCATCACTGGTTACTGAACCGGCATCAATCAGCCAGCGGCCGCCGCGCTGATAATGAAGCGACAGATTTTCTCCGCCGGCCAGCCTGCACGTATTACTGCCGATAGCTGCTTCTTCTATATAGAGACCGCCTGCACGAATTTTTGGCTGAGAAAGTGACAGCGTCACACCGTCCGGTAACGAGGACTTCACCACGGCGGGCAGCCAGCGCGGAATGGTCAGCCAGGCGGCAGAGAGGATAATGACCAGCAGAACAAGCAGTACCACCAGCACTTTCAGTAATTTTTTCATAGACCTCAGAGGTGCAGTTCTCCGGTTACAGTGACATCAACTAAGCGTTATACTGTAGTCAGTAAATTTCAACCCTTTCTGAACACAGGTTCACCCTATTTTGTCAGGGCTATCCGGTTTAGTGTAGCGATTTATTTTAGCAGAGGAACTCCGATGAAAATCGTCAGTTACAGTACCAAGCATTACGACAGCAAACATATGGATTTGATTAATCAGGATCCGCGCTTTCAGTATGATATCGAATATTTCGATTTCCCGCTGACACAACAGACAGCAAAAAACGCCGTGGGCGCTGATGCGGTCTGTATTTTTGTCAATGATGATGCGAACCGGGAAGTATTACAGGAACTGGCAGATCTCAATATCAGAATCCTCGCACTGCGCTGTGCCGGCTTTAATAACGTGGATTTGGCGGCCGCTCAGGAGCTGGGGATACAGGTTGTCCGCGTACCCGCCTATTCTCCGGAAGCCGTGGCAGAGCACGCCGTCGGGATGATGCTGAGTCTGAACCGCCGTATTCACCGTGCATATCAGCGTACCCGTGATGCCAACTTTTCTCTCGAAGGCCTGACCGGCTTTAATATGCATAACCGTACCGCCGGTGTGGTCGGCACCGGAAAAATCGGGCTGGCCGTGCTGCGGATTTTAAAAGGGTTCGGTATGCGTCTGCTGGTGTCTGATCCTTATCCTAACCAGGCTGCACTGGATCTGGGTGCGGAGTATGTCGATCTGAACACGCTGTTTGCACAGTCTGATGTGATTTCTCTTCATTGTCCGCTGACACCGGAAAATCATCATCTGCTGAATGAAACCGCATTCGCCAAAATGAAAGATGGCGTGATGATCATCAATACCAGCCGCGGTGCGTTAATTGATTCCGCTGCCGCCATTAATGCCCTCAAACAGCAGAAAATTGGTGCGCTGGGCATGGATGTTTATGAAAATGAACGGGATTTATTCTTTGAAGACAAATCAAATGATGTCATTCAGGATGATATCTTCCGCCGCCTCTCCTCCTGCCATAATGTCCTTTTTACCGGTCATCAGGCATTTCTGACGGAAGAAGCGCTGTTGAGCATCAGCGAAACCACGCTGGAAAATATCACCAGCCTCTATAAAGGCGAAACATGTTGTAACGTTGTGTTACAAAATTAGCACCAGATACACAGAACATTACAATTTAATTGCCGGAATTTTATCCTGAATTCCGGCAATTTTTTTACAAAAAAACCAAAAAACATAAACTTATATGAAGTCATTAAGTTTATTCTTGATTTTGATCCTCTCAATTTTTGATGCTAACATCCCCCTCCGTTGTTTGATGAGATTTTCTCAACAATCACGGTAACTGACACACCTTTCATATCTGGTCAGATTCAGGAAGGAATATAGTCAGGATAAAAAAAAGCCCCGGAACGGGGCGGACAGGATATAGATATTGAATAATGTATTCTTATTTTAATGCCTGCATTATAAAACACACTTGATAAACAAATCCTAAATAAAATGAACGCAACGAACAGATACCTTATTTATGATGAGTGGCTATTTGTTACAGTTCCGTTTAATTATATTGATGTAATATTTTAAATATAAAGTAAGCCGCAGCGATCATATACTTTAATTAACTATTAACTATCATTCGTGATGTTATCTGCTGATGTATCCCTCATATTATTAATACGGGATATTTTCTGCCGGTATCGAATACAGAGAGTAAAATTATGTCTATATTAAGTCGTTTAGTTTTAGTAGCAGGTATTGCATTATCTTTTGTTGCACACAGCGAGTCATTACAAGGTCAGCAAGGCGGTACAATCACATTCAACGGACTGCTGACTGAAGCTCCGTGCACCTATCAGATATCAGACAATAACGTAAATGCTGAATGTTACCGCTCCGGTGAAATCAGTAAGTTCAGCAGCCGTCTTCAGGCGGGTAATACGCTCAGTAATGACTTAATTCCGGATAATATCGGTGAGGTTAATGTTACCCCTGTTCCGTCTGATTCAGGAAAACATATCGTTACTGTAAGCTATCGCTGATTCGGCAAAGATATACAACACAGCAAATATAAAAATAACGGGATTGCTGATAATTATATCAACCCGTAAAACAAAAATAATAACTATTGATGAAAATTAAAATCAAACATCTCCGGGTGTTTGATTTTTTCATTTATAACAACCCTCGTTATTCATTCCGCCGTCATCCGCAAAACAATCAGATTCAGCCGGTAGTGCGAATCTCAGTTACGTGATAACGTATCATTTAAATCAAGAAATTTTAATGATACCGGTAAAGGAGATAACCTCACTGATGGATAGTCATCTGACCGCTTTATTGCAGCATCTGAAAACTGCCGGGCAATCCGCCGCCACTGAGCCGCAAGTCACTTTTACCCGTGATGAACTGAATATGCTTATCCGTGCACTCACTGCGCATACCGCAGCACCCGCAGCCTCACTGATTATTACTGACTGTGAGTCCGGTGCCGTCAGTCATGCAATTAATTACGGCTGGAGTGAAGAGGAAAAACAACGGACGGAACAACAAGGCGGACAATATATCCCGTTGTTCCGTCATGATATCAGCGACTGATTTATTCCCCGGCCAGCGCGCGCGGGAACAATAAGTTATTTTCCAGGCTGATGTGTTCCATTAAATCATCAATAAAGGTATTGATACCGTTGTACAGTACCCGCCAGGTCGTACAGGCTTCTTCCGGCGGTGTGACATTGCCGGTGATAAACTTAATGACCTCCACAATATCTCCCGCATCATCGTGTTCTGCTTCCATCACCTGTACCGGCCCTGCCGCCTGCGGCCCCATACCGTTGCAGATCATCGGAAACAGAACCTGCTCCTCTTTCATCATATGGGAAGTCAGTTCATCATGCAGTGCGGTCAGTTGCCGGGCCAGTCCCTTCGGTACGCTGGCTTTGGCCGCATGTACCCGCTCCACTTTTTCAGCCTGTAAAATCAGTTCCGGTAACTGAGCCCGGTGGCGATCGTGATAACGGGTAATAATAAAGGCGATAATGTCGTTCAGCGGGGCTTTCCGCCAGTCCTGCGCCGGTGCTTCATCTTTCAGTGCAAGTAAAGCCTGTTCAATTTCATCAATATTCAGGGATTTTTTCTCTGCCGCTTTTTCCAGGGTGCGTTTGCCCCCGCAACAGAAATCCAGATCATAACGGCGGAACAGTGCTGATGCTCCGTTCACAGACAGAGCCAGTTCACCCAGGGTTTTTTCACGTAATGTCATTTTTATTACCTCAGAATTCAGTCAGAAAACGTGATGATCAGTGCTGCGGCAGCTGA
Organism: Morganella sp. Je.2.23; assembly: GCF_051129855.1. Lineage (NCBI taxonomy): Bacteria > Pseudomonadati > Pseudomonadota > Gammaproteobacteria > Enterobacterales > Morganellaceae > Morganella > Morganella sp. Je.2.23. Next base: position 1,046,513 of record NZ_JBCPSQ010000001.1, on the reverse strand, counting down.
CGTAACAGCGAAAAAGCGTCACTGAGTTTCTCTTCCGTTACCGCAAACGCATGCAGATTTCCGGCGCTGTCATGGCCTTTGGCGGTCATCCCGCTGCGGCTGATATCAATGCTCCACTGCAGATCCGGATGATGGAAATCCCCGGCAAGCTGTACCGGCAGATCCGGCGTTTTCACCCGGATAAGCATCGGCGGCAGCGTCAGTTTTCCCTGTCCGCCGGTCAGATTCTTCGCCAGACAGACGGCACTGAGCATAATCGGCTGCAGATACTGCATGACTTTACCATCAATTTCCGCACAGTCGCCGAGGGCATAAATGTCCGGGTCAGATGTCTGTAAGGCACTGTCTGTCACAATACCGCGCCGGACAGTCAGCCCGGCCATCTCTGCCAGTGAGGTACCCGGTTTCAGGCCGGTGGCGGCAATCACCACATCCGCACGGGTTATACAATCATGATCAAAGCGGGCTTCGATGCCGTCTTCCGTTTTTATCAGTGACTGCAATTGTGTTCCGGTCAGCACCCGTACCCCGGAGGCAGACAGGGTATGGCGCAGACGACTGCTGAGCTCTGCCGGCATCAGTGATGATAAAATGCTGGCAGCCATATCGGCCAGAATGACGGTTTTACCGGCCCGGCAGAAATCCATCGCCAGTTCAGTACCGATAAGACCGCTGCCGAGGATCAGTACCCGCTGTGCGCTGCGCAGTTGTGTTTCGTGCTGCTGAAAATCTTCGCGGCTGTTCAGTGTCACCATCAGTTCATTACCGGGCACCGGCGGGCGGCACGGCGTTGCCCCTGTCGCCAGCACCAGCTTGTCATAGTGCCATTGCTGCTGATCACTGCCGATAAGATGCTGTTGTGCATCAATACTGCTTATCCGGGTATGCGGGAACAGCGCCACATTATATTGCTGTGCGAATGCATGTGCTGTTTGCTTTGTCAGATCAGCCGCACATTGATTCTGACTGATCACATGGCTTAAATCCGGTTTGTTATACTCATCGATACTGTCTGCCGCAATCACTGTCAGCGGTACCTCTGTATCGGTTTTACGGATATTTTTTACCAGCTGGCGGGCAGCAAAGCCCCCGCCGATAATCACAATACCTGCACTCATGCCGCCTCCGTCGCCAGGATATCAAACACATCTTTGCCGAGAGAGCATTCCGGACACAGGAAATTATCCGGCACGCAAGACCACGGTGTACCCGGTGCCACATCCTGCATCGGCTCACCTTTTTCCGGATCATAAATCCACTGGCATACGCTGCACTGCATGCACGGTCCCATATCCTGTGAAGTTACATCAGTGACACTGTCACATGGTTTTGTTTCTTCTGTTTCAGCTGTAATTGCTGCCGGTGGCGGTGTGACCGCTTTTGGTGCCGGTGCCGCCGGTCTGCTGACAGCCGGTAATATCCCGGTGGCCCACTGGCGCGCCAGGTCGCGTCCGTACTGACGACACTCTTCCAGTGTATTCAGATCAGGCCGCCATTTTGCTTTCAGTGACATGGTGGTTTCAAAACCGGCATCCATCAGCCGGGTCTGCACACGGTCAACCGCGCCGCCATTCCAGCCGTAACTGCCGAAAGCGGCTGCTTTTTTATTGCGGAACCGCAGACCGGTTAATTCTTCCAGCATGGCCGCAATTTTCGGCATCATGACATTATTCATCGTGGATGAACCCACCAGCGCCCCTTTTGAACGGAAAACACTGGTGATAATGTCATTCTTGTCGCTGCGGGCAACGTTAAAGATTTTCACCGCCACATCCGGGTCCGCTTCATTAATACCCTGAGCAATCGCATCCGCCATCATACGGGTGTTGTTGGACATGGTGTCGTAGAAAATGGTGATACGATCTTCCTGATAATCCGCCGCCCATTTCAGATACCACTCCACGATTTGGGTCGGATTATCACGCCAGACCACGCCGTGTGATGTTGCAATCATATCCACCGGCAACCCGAAACCGAGGATTTCAGTAATTTTCGGTGTCACCAGGCGGCTGAACGGTGTCAGAATGTTGGCATAGTAACGCTGGCACTGTTCAAACAACTCGGTCTGATCCACTTCGTCATTAAACAGGCGCTCATCACAATAGTGCTGACCGAACGCATCATTACTGAACAGGATGGCATCACCGGTCAGGTAGGTCATCATGCTGTCCGGCCAGTGCAGCATCGGGGTTTCAACAAAAATCAGTTGCTTGCCGTTGCCGATATCCAGCGTATCCCCCGTTTTCACCACATTAAAATTCCATTCAGGATGATGATGATGACCGTTAATGGAATCAATGGCATTTTCAGTACAGTAGATCGGCGTATCCGGAATCGCCGCCATCAGCTCGGTTAATGCCCCGGCATGATCTTCCTCCGCATGGTTAATCACAATGTAATCAATATCATTCAGGTCGATTTGTGTCTGTAAATGCTGCACAAACTCACGACTGAATTTGTGGTCAACCGTATCAATCAGGACATTTTTTCCTTCGCGGATCAGATAGCTGTTATAACTGCTGCCGAGCAGGGTTTTATATTCTGTTCCGTGGAAGTCGCGTACTTCCCAGTCACGTTGTCCGACCCAATGCACATTATTTTTTACATGAATAGCCATTTGATATTTACCTTCTGTTTTTATGCTTCGTTACAGAGAGATAATCAATTTGCGTGCCAACTTTTACTGTATTGTTTTATAAGGATTTTAAATTTCAGCACAAAAAATAGCTGTCAAAATGACTATGAAAAAAACTGTCAATATGACATTGTATTGTCTTAATGACAGCGGAGGACAGCATGGGATTTTCAGTCGACGTACTCACCGGCATTGCTATTGCCTTACAGCGGGATATCGGCCATCAGGATCGCTTTCAGCGCCTGGTATCCACACTGCGCCGGGTGCTTAATTGTGATGCGGCCGCACTGTTGCGCTATGAATCACATCAGTTTATTCCGCTGGCGATTGACGGGCTGTCGCCGGATGTTCTCGGCCGTCGTTTCCGGCTGGAAGCGCATCCCCGGCTGGAGGCAATTGCCCGCGCCGGAGATATTGTCCGTTTTCCGGCTGACAGCCACCTGCCCGACCCTTATGACGGGCTGATCCCGGATCATGTCCATCTGAAAGTTCATGCCTGCGCCGGTCTGCCGCTGTTTGCCGGACAAAATCTTATCGGCGCCCTGACACTCGACAGCCTCGCACCGGATCAGTTTGATACGTTCAGTGATGAGGAATTGCGGCTGATTGCCGCCCTGACCGCCGGGGCGCTCAATAATGCCCTGCTGATAGGCCAGCTTGAGGCTCAGCAACTGGCTTTCAGTTCCTCCGCCGGGCTGGCGGCCGGTAAAACCGGCGGGCAAACCGATATTATCGGCCTGTCGCCCTGCATGATGCAGTTAAAGAAAGAGATCGCTATTGTGGCCGGTGCTGATATGAATGTGCTGGTCAGCGGCGAAACCGGTACCGGTAAAGAGCTGGTGGTGCAGTCCATTCACGAATTATCCGCCCGCCGTGATCACCCGCTGGTTTATCTTAACTGTGCGGCCCTGCCGGAAACCGTCGCGGAAAGTGAGCTGTTCGGTCATGTCAAAGGCGCATTTACCGGGGCTATCAGCAACCGCAGCGGGAAATTTGAAATGGCGGATAACGGTACGCTGTTTCTGGATGAAATCGGTGAGTTGTCACCGGCTTTGCAGGCCAAACTGCTGCGGGTATTACAGTACGGTGATATCCAGCGGGTTGGCGATGACCGGCCGCTGCGGGTGAATGTCCGCGTGCTGGCGGCCACTAACCGGGATTTGCGGGCAGAAGTCGCAGCCGGTCATTTCCGGGCTGACCTCTTCCACCGGCTCAGTATCTTCCCGTTACAGGTACCGCCGCTGCGGGAGCGCCATGAGGACATTCTGCTGCTGACCGGCTATTTCTGCGAACGCTACCGTCAGACATTCGGTCTGCCGCAGGTGGTGATAAGCCCGGCGCTGCGTCTGGCGCTGCTGCACTACCACTGGCCGGGTAATGTGCGGGAGCTGGAGCATGCCGTGCACCGCGCCATTGTTCTGGCACGGGCCACCGGCAGCAGTGATGAGCTGCTGTTGCAGCCTCATCATTTTTCACCGGAGGAAACCGCTGAACCGGCTGTCAGCCATCAGCTTTCCGCGGAAGAAGCCGATCAGGATCTGCGCAGTGCCACCGATACCTTTCAGGCGGGACTCATCCGCACAGCCCTTGCCCGCAGTGACGGCAGCTGGGCAGCCGCAGCCCGCAGTCTCGGGATTGATGCCGGAAATCTGCACCGGCTGGCAAAACGTCTGGGGCTGAAATAATCCCCGGACGGGACTTTTTGACAAATGTCATAGGGTCAGCCGCATTTTCTGCACTATGTTATGCCCTTAAATGAAAATGATAACCATTCTATTTAAGAGGTCAGGGATAATGCAGAACAGACTCACCCGCCGCAGGCTGACACACTGCCTCGCGCTCTCACTCACTGCCGGTGTCACCGCTGCGGCAGCGGCACCCGCACCGGACACCATTGTTGTCACCGCCGGAAAACAAAGCCGTCTCGCACCGGATGCCGCTCAGGAACGAGAGAAACTGGAAAATGTCGCGGGCGGCACCAACCTGATTATGGTCGAAAAAGATACCCGCCTGGCCACACTGCATGATGCGCTGGATTATCAGCCCGGTGTGCTGGTACAGAATTTCTTCGGCGGTATCGACCAGCCGCGTCTGAATATCCGCGGCTCCGGGGTGCAAAGTGCGCCGCTGGCACGCGGTATTTTACTGATGCAGGACGGATTGCCGGTCACCGATGCTGACGGCAGTTTCCATATCAGCACACTGGAAATGCGGGATGCACGGATGATCAGCGTCCGGCGCGGTGCAAACAGCCTTAATCCGCAGAGTAACAGCCTGGGCGGTGAGCTGGATCTGATCTCCTATACCGGCCGCGACGAAGGCGGACGTTTGCGCTATGAATACGGATCGCATGGCCGTGAGGGCTTACAAACCGCATTCGGCGGCGTATCGGATGACGGTCGTTTCGACGGGCGTATCAATTTCACTTACGACCATTTTGACGGTTATCGTAAACATTCCTCATCACAACGCAAAACGGTACGCGGTAACTTTGGTTATACCGGCGATAATTTTGAAAACCGCACTTCTCTGAACTGGACAGATCTGCGTTTTGATGTCGCAGGCCCGGTTTCCGAAGCGGTGCTCGACAGTGATCCGACTGAAGTTTACCCGATGGTCTGGCTGCGCGATCCGCACCGTAATGTGGAGCAGTTCCGTGCGGCCAACCGTTCTGACTGGCAGATTGATAATCAGCGCATCAGTGCCGGTGTCTGGTATATCCGCACCCATGATAATTTCACCACCCCGGCCTATTACCGTTTCAGTCAGAGCCACAGCGAAGGGATGCAACTGAGCTGGCAGATGGAAACCGAGCCGGTTTCCTGGCGGACAGCACTGGCAGCCGATCATATGAGTCTGGAAACGGATCTGATGCAGAACCGGCGCGGCACACCGATGGATAAAACGCCAATCGGGAAATTTGACGGCAAAGCAGACAATATCTATGCCTCTGCCGGTGCCGGTATTCATCTGACACCGGATCTGACACTGAATCTGGATCTCAAAGCCACACATGCCCGGCGTGATACCGAAAAACGGAACAGTTCCGTTTCACTGGATCAGAGCTGGACATTCTGGACACCGAAAGCCGGTGTTATCTGGCGTCCGGCTGATAATCAGCGCTGGTTTGCCAACGTCAGCGCCAGTCAGGAACCTGCGACGTTCCATGAAATTATTAACTCCTCAGACGGTCGTCTGACAAAACTGAACCCGCAGAAAGGCGTCACTTTCGAAATCGGCGGCGATGGTGATTTTACTGAACAACTGAAATGGAATGTGGCGCTCTACCGCAGTTTCATTAAGGATGAATACATCACAACCTATGATTCAGACGGTAATATCACCGGGGTCTTTAACTATGCCGCCAAAACCCGCCATCAGGGGCTGGAAGCCGGTATTAACGGCGTGATCCCGGCCGGTCCGGGAGATGTGGAATATAAACTGGCCTGGACCTGGAATGATTTCCGCTTTATGGGCGGTGAATATAACGGCAACTATATCGCCGGTATTCCGCGTAATATTGTCTCGGCGGAAGTGCTGTACCGAATCGGCGACTGGCGTTTCGGCCCGAATATTCACTGGGCACCGACCGACATGGCTGTCGATCACGAAAACCACCTTGAGATTCAGAAACGCAAACACTATGCCGTGCTCGGTCTGCGGGGCACTTACCAGCCTGCGGATAACTGGTCACTCTATATGTCGATGGATAACCTGACTAACGAGCACTACGCCACCACGTCAGTGGCGAACCGTTCGGTCACAGCCAAAGACAGTACGCTGTTCCCGGGAATGGGATTCAGTGTCAACGGCGGTATTACGTATAATTTCTGATCACATAATATAAAAAATCCCCGCCCTGCGGGGATTTCAGGCCGTTGACAACCCCGCAAGGGTTGGCGACGACCGACAGAGGTTGTAAAAATAAACCAGGAAAATCAATTTATTGATTTTCGGCTGATAACACAAAGCAGGAAAAACCACGTTTTATCCTGCTTTGCCTGCAATCTCAAATCCCCGCCCGGAAATCCGGACGGGGATTTTTTTATTTCTCAGAACGGGCGCTGCGCCGGGATCGCCAGTTCCGCCAGATAGGATTCATTGGTGATCCGTACCGCGTCTTTATCAATCCCGATAAACGCTTTCTGCCGCCAGCCGGAAAACAGACGGCTGAGTGTTTCATAGCGGACGCCTAATTTTGCGGCCAGTTGCCCGCGCGATAACGGCAGCACCACACAATCCGATTGCTGGCACCGTTTCAGATCCAGCAGATAGGCGGCCAGCCGCTGCTCCGCCGAGCTGGAGGTCAGCCAGTCGATATGGTTGATATTTTCATACAGCTTCAGGCTGAACCGCGACAATAACTGCGCCATAATGGCCGGACAGGCATGACACAGACGTAAAATCGCCTGTTTATCCAGCATCAGCGCGCTGCTGTCCGCTCTCGCCCGCAGGCTCATCGGGAAGCGGTTATGCGGCATAAAGACCGCGGCAATCGCCACCAGCTCACCCGCCGTAAACATACCGAACACTTTTTCCTCACCCGACCAGGTATGGCGGAAAACATCAATCTGCCCGCTGATGATCAGCGGACAGGCTTTTACCGTTTCACCTTCACGGCTGATCAGCTCCCCCGCCGCAAACTGACGATACGTACTGTCTGCCAGAACCAGCGCCAGAGCATCTTCCTCTGCCGCCTGAAATAACGGGCATGACCGGAGGATCGCCATTTGCTGTGCGGGGGCAAGGGTCTTTTTGACAAATGTCATAGGGTTTTCCTCTCAGTGCAGCCAGAATAAATGCAATTATAAATGATAACCAATCGCATTATCAATTTAATCATAAAATAAAAGGCGAATAACCTTATGATTAGTAATAGATTTGCATTACTCCCGGCGCTGATTTTTACCTGCACAACAGCAGCTTATGCCACAAAAGGTGCCGTACATTTCACCGATATGTCACAGCAGAAAATTGAACTGGCCGCCCCGGCAGAACGGATTGTGGTAATTCCCATTCCGGCTGCATCCATGCTGGTCAGTGTTGACGAAAGCAGTAAACGGCTCGCCGGTATGCATCCGTTTGCCGGTGTCGCAGCCCGCGACGGCATGCTCAGTGTGATGTTTCCGGATGTGCTCTCCGTACGCAGTGATATGGTGGGAAATGATTTTGCCCCGAATATTGAAGCGCTGCTCTCCGTTAATCCGGATCTGGTCTGGCAGTGGGGACACCGGGGCGATGACATTATCACGCCGATGCGCAACGCCGGTCTGACGGTCGCCACGCTGGATTACGGCAAAGAAGCCTATACACAGGAATGGTTAACGCTGATGGGGAAAACCCTCGGCAAAGAAACCAAAACAGCTGACCTGATCGCCTGGCGTAAACAGGTGATCAATCAGCTGGAAAACAGCGTTGCTGCCATTCCGGAAGACAAACAGCCGCGTGTGCTCTATCTGTCCCATTTTAAACAAAGCATTCAGACTTTCGGTGCCACCTCTCATAACAATGCCGATTTTGCACTCGCCGGTGGTGTCAGCCTCAACCGTGATCTGACCGGGCCGCGTACCCTGAATATCGAACAGATTCTGGTGTGGGACCCGGACATTATCCTGCTGGGAAATTTTGAAGCCGGACTGGCTCCCGCTGATATCTATAACAACCCGATGCTCAGTGATGTGACTGCGGTAAAAAACAAACGTGTCTATAAACTGCCGATCGGCGGTTTTATCTGGGATGCGCCGAATCAGGAAACACCGCTGTACTGGCAGTGGCTGTCTCAGATTTTCCATCCGGAAACAGCATCGTTTCCGCTGCGGGAAGAGATCCGCAAACGCTATCTGCAACTCTACGGCTACTCCCTCACTGAGGCAGAAACAGACCGTATTCTGCAACTCGGCCTGAACCGGGATGGCCGTGATTACCTGACACTGATGGGACGTCCGTGATGCGAAACGTTCGTTTGCAATGGTGCCTGCTGTCCGCCCTGTTATTGCTGACCATACTGCTTGCTCTGTGCGCCGGGCGTTATGCGGTTTCTGTTACAGCCGTTTTGCAGATCCTGGCGGATACGCTGTCCGGTCGCAGTCCGTCTGCGGAGTACAGCCGCACGGCTGAAAATGTGGTGCTGTATGTCCGTTTACCGCGCATTCTGATTGCCGGACTGGCCGGTGCCGGGCTCGCCGTTGCCGGAGCCGCATTGCAGGGCATCTTCCGCAACCCGCTGGTCGGGCCGCAGATTATCGGCGTTTCATCCGGTGCGGCACTGGGCGGTGCGCTGGCTCTGCTGCTTTTTTCCTCCCTGTTTATCACCATCAGTTTTGCCTTTCTCGGCGGCCTGCTGGCGATTGTACTGGTCTTTCTGCTGGGACTGAACCGGCACGGCAGCAGCCTGCTGATGCTGATCCTCGCGGGCGTTATTATTAATGCTTTTTTTGCCGCACTGATCTCGCTGATCACCTATTTTGCTGATCCGAATAATACCCTGCAAACCATCGTCTTCTGGCTGATGGGAAGTTTTGCCACCGCAACCTATCTGAAAGTCAGTGTATTGCTGCCGGTTGTTATCATTGCAGGCGGGATTATTTTTGCTCTGCGCTTCCGTATCAATGTGCTGTCGCTCGGCGAAGAAAATGCTCAGGCGCTGGGACTGCCGGTCACGGCAACCCGCTGGACTATACTTATCTGTGTGACGCTTATCACCAGTGCCACCGTTGCCGTTTCCGGCACCATCGGCTGGGTCGGGCTGATTATCCCGCATATCGCGCGGTTAATCAGCGGACATGACCATCGCGTCCTTTTGCCCGCCAGTGCCCTGACCGGCGCAATTTACCTGATCGCGGTCGATACCCTGGCGCGCAGTATGACCAGCGCGGAAATTCCGCTGAGTGTCATCACCGCACTGATCGGGGCTCCTGTTTTCGCCCTGCTCATTCACTCCATGAATAAAAAGGTGGCCGACCTGTGATCCATGTTAATCAGCTCAGTTACCACACCGGCAAACGCCCGTTATTTGACGGACTCACGTTCCGTCAGCCAGCGGGAAGCATCGCCGCGGTTCTCGGCCCGAACGGCCGCGGGAAAACAACACTGCTGCGTCTGTTGCTCAATCTTCAGAAAGGGGCAAAGGGTGATGTACAGCTCAATGCTCCGGCCGCTTATGTCCCGCAGCTCAGCGGTGCACTGTTTAATTACTCTGTCCGCACGATGGTCAGCCTCGGCCGCATCCGTCATCTGCCCTGGTATGCATCCCCCTCCCGGCGTGACCATGACATCACAGAGCAGGCGATGGCCGACCTCGGATTAACCCAGTTTGCGGACACCTCATTTAACCTGCTCAGCGGTGGTGAAAAGCAAATGGTGATGATTGCCCGCGCCCTGGCCGGTGAACCGGAAATTCTGATTCTGGATGAACCGACTTCCGCACTGGATCTGGCTAACCAGGACACCGTTCTCTCCGTTCTGAAAATGCTGGCCGCCGAGCGCGGTAAAACCATCTTATTTACCAGTCATTACCCGCAGCATGCCCTGCATATTGCGGATTATTCATTGTTACTGTTTGACGGCACACAGGCGCAGTTTGGCCGGACATCCGCACTGCTGACTGAAGAGAATCTGGGAACGCTGTATCAGCTTCCGGTTTCCGTTGTGCCGGTTAACCACCGGCAGCGGCAGACCTGCGGGGTTATCCCCCTGTTCCGCTGAACCTATTTATTACCTGATTAACCATAAGGATACACATTATGAGCAATAACACGATTACCCCGGCAGAAGCATTAGTGATCGCAGACCTGGTGAACTACACCGAACAGGGTATTTCCAGCCGGGTTCTCGCCAAAAACGGCGGCGGCAATATCACTCTGTTTGCCTTTGATAAAGGCCAGGCACTCTCTGAACACAGCGCCCCGTTTGATGCCATTGTGATGATTGCTGAAGGCTCACTGATCCTGACCATTGCCGGAAAACCGGTAACAGCAAAACCCGGAGATATTGTCCGCATGCCGGCCAATATCCCTCATGCCGTGGATGCGCCGGAGCAGGCAAAAATGCTGCTGGTGATGTTACGTGAACCGGAAAACAAACAGGACTGAATGATGGAAAGCACACACACCGGCCATGAAGCCGGACACAAATTTCTGGCTCGTCTGGGTAAAAAACGTCTGCGTCCGGGAGGCCGTACCGCCACCGAATGGCTGCTGACACACAGCGGATTGCAGGCGGACAGCCGTGTTCTGGAGATCGCCTGTAACATGGGTACCACCGCGATTGAAATCGCACAGCGTTTTCAGTGTCATATTACCGGTATTGATATGGATAAACAGGCACTTGCCAATGCCCGGAAAAATATCCTCGATAACGGTTTATCCCATCTCATTACAGTACAGGAAGCGGATGCCTCAAAGCTGCCGTTCCCGGATAATCACTTTGATGTGGTGATCAATGAAGCCATGCTGACCATGTATGCGGATAAAGCCAAAGCCCGTCTGTTACAGGAATATCTGCGGGTGCTGAAACCCGGCGGACGGCTGCTGACCCACGATATTGCGCTGACAGAACGCCGGGAGGATGAGTGTGTCACACAGGATATGCAGGCTGCCATTCATGTCAAAGCACAGCCGATGCTGAGTGATGACTGGCTGGCACTGTTTCTCAATGCCGGTTTCCGTGATGTGATCCGTTCTGAAGGCGCGATGACACTGATGACCCCCAAAGGCATGCTGCACGATGAGGGTCTTTCCGGCACCCTGAAAATTATCCGTAACGCCCTGAAAAAAGAGAACCGCCCGCAGTTTTTACAGATGTTCCGCCATTTCCGGCAGAACCGCGACAGACTGCGGTATATTGCGGTTGTCAGTACAAAATAATAAGCAGTGAATAATGTCGTGAATATGTCGTAAAAATGAAAACCACCGGATTTGTTGAGTCCGGTGGTTTTGCATAAATTACCTGTTTAAAACATCAACAGCTTGTTTATCACCGTCACCATCAACTTTTTTAATGAAAGAATGTAACCCTAATCGATCGCCTGTGCAGCACTAACCTGTATTTTCATTATTCGACTTCAAGGTCGTAGCTATTTCCGGCCTCATCTTCCGCGACTAAAACACCGTAATCATCCCACTCAACATCCACATCAACCTCTTCACCTTCGGTATTTGTAATCACACCACTTCCGTATTTACCCTGAATATCAATATTTCCTTCAACACTGTTCCCGTTATCGTCCGTTCCGGAGACATCATAATTATAACCATAGGGATCACCGTCATAACGGTAGTTATACAGATACTCATCGGCAAAAGCGCCGCCGGTTACTAACATTAATACAACGCAGAAAACTATCGTTTTCATATAAACCTGTCTGTAATTAAATCAAAAAATCAGTTTGTTGCATAAATACTTAATGAATTAAGCAGGTCCGCATCAATATACACGTTACCGGGTAAATTATTTGCACTTCTGTAACGGGTAATGGCATCGCGTGTTTGTGGTCCCATCACACCGTCGATGTTTCCTGCAAAATAATGGCGTTCAAATAATGCATACTGAACCCGCATAATCAGCCGTTTACGTTGTTCTGTCGTCGTCGTGGTCTGATTAATATTCTGAGAAAAATCCCGTCTGCCTGTATTCCCGGCAGCTCTTTGCGATGAATTTCCTGACGGAGCTGAATACGCTGGTGAGGAATATACCGGGGATGAACGGTAATACCCGCCACCTGAAGATGAACGGTGTGAACTGTGACTGCTGTGACTCCGGTGTGAACTGTGGCTCCGGTGTCCGGCGATATAAAGAGGTGTTTCCGTATTAAGCGGTGAAAACACCAGATCCTCAGGTAAAAGAGAACCGGCACTATCCGGCAACACAACCGGTTCAGCAATCGCCTGCTGACTCAGCATAAAAAAACCGGGAAATAAGGCAGCTAAATTCCATTTTTTCATAAAAAAGCCCTCGGTAACTGATGATATTTTCCGTAAGAAGAGCTGAAATAACCACCACATTCATCCATTTTCCTGCATCCGTTACACGCCGGAGGGTAGTAGTTTTTCCAGTCTGAAATAGATTGTACACTATAAGGCCACAACGTTTCCGGTATATGGCACAAGGGATAATTAAATAATACTATTGGCAATTGGCATCTTTCGGCTGTTTGTACCGCAGCTGACAAATCATCCTTATATCTCTCCGGTTCCTGATACAGTTTTTTCCAGTTTTTCCGTGCCCATCCCTGAGCCTCCAGATTCATTACCGATATCTGATTTATATTAGAAAAAACCCGGCCTGCCATTTCTGTTACAGCATTTAGATCCCGTAAATTCAAACTCACCGGAATAAACCTTAATTCAATATTAATCCCGAAATTTCCGGCATTAATCATTCCGCTGACTGTTTCACGGAAAGAACCGGGACTTCCCGTTATTTCATCATGCCTTTCTGCTGATACTGAATAAAGCGGGATACCAAATGATACTGACATGCCATCCAGTACAGCTGCTATTTTTTTTGTAAAATCAAAATCGCTGAATGCCCTGCCATTCGTGAGAATATGCAGCGGGGTATCCGGACTATACTCTTTGATATGCTGTAAGAACTCAATAAATTGGTTACCATAAAGCAATGGCTCTCCGCCACTGATGCCGATTAATTTTTTTGATTTAAACGCGATTATTGCCTTTGATGCAACATTTAACAGCCAGTCATCATTATCTTTTTTTGGTGGCTGAGAACAAAAAAGACAGAGGTTATTACAACGTTCTGTTACCAGCAGGGTATTATGATTTGCTTTCCCTGACAGAATTATTCGCATCTTTTTATTATTAACAGATACAATGTCGCCATTTTCAATACTATCATACAAAACAGGATCAATAATACAATATACCGCGCCTGTCATATCACAATGTTTATCCGGACTATCAGAAACAATAATATTGTCAAAGTGAAATTCAGGTGAAGATAGCTTATTTTTATAGAGCTGATAGTAACCGGAAGGAATGCTATCCGCTGACTCAAATGTATCCTTTCTTTTTACTTCACACATAAGACCACCCTTTCAGCAATTTTTCTTCATATGAATCCTGACTCATTCCGGATATCAGCAGGTCAAACATTCCTTTATGATAACGGCAAAAACGGGATAAACTTTTATTACCTACCGGCTCACCAAACAAACTGATATTCTGACAAGGATCCACACCACAAAATGGCTGATATGCACAGGTCTCACACCCTGCCTGTACCATATTAAACGAGTTACTTAACAGATGAGGATAGATAGCATTAGCCCGGAATGAGAGCTCATTAATGCTGCCTATTGAAAAATCGATTTCCGGATAAACCTTTTGCAGCATTCTGCTTTCATCACTGCCATACAGTTTACCATCATAGTTAAACAGTAAGCTGTTAAATACTAAACCACCCGGTGACTTCAGATCTGCATAACCGCAAAATAATGGATTATACAAGCGCTTGATATGAATAGCTGCTGAATGCTCGGTAAACCTAACTCCTGATTGATTGCAGTCAACGATAATGTCCAGTAGTTTTCTGTAAAAAATAAGATATTCGTCCATTGAATATTCATCTTTCTTTTCTGCAAATCCATAAGGGCTGACCGGCCGGATGAATAAATCATAAATACCCAGTTCTTTATGTACATCCAGAATAGCTTCCGGCTGAGATATTAATGATTTTGTGACTGTAGTTATTGTCGCAACTTTATCTTTTCCTATACTATCCTGAAGTTTCTTTATATTATTCACAGCAAGCGCGTACGAGTTTCCTGATGGTAATATTCTATTTTTATTATGTACTAATTCATTTCCATCCAATGAAACTGAATAGTAAACTGCTTTATCCGCAGACCAATTAATCATCTCATCATTGAGTAATGACAGGCTTGTTGCGATAATGAGTTCAAAATTACCTTCACCCACCTGAGATAACGCTTCCTGATATATTTTCTCTATTAAATCAAAACGCAGCAGGGGTTCTCCCCCTTGTATTTCAATCTTATAGGGTGCCGGAGATAATTTTTTTATTAATGATATTATTACCGGAATATTCTCTTCTTTCAGATCCATATTTTTTGCACTTAATGATGCCCTGCTGACCTGGCAATATTTACAGGTATGATCACAGCGCAGTGTCGGGACTATCATAAAAATGGGTGCAAACTTCATTTCTGCGGACATTTTTTTTCCCAATGCCGCAGCAAGCACCTTTTCTGCCGTCACAAGGTCATCACTAATAAAAAATTTTTCTTCCAGGCTTCGATTTATATCACTGTTTTTTGTTTTACCATGATCAATAAGCTCATTCAGTGAACTCTCATCAATTACCGATGAAAAACCTGCTAAGTTACTGATAAAAAATTGATTATCATTAATGCGATTAAAATTAAACGGCAAAAGATTCACTTTGATAACCTCGCATCAATACTTACCAGTACCTTATTTATAATTGATTCTCTTATCAGTTTTGTTTTCCGCTCTGCTTTCTCGCGTAATAAATAATCATTAAGCAGTCGCTCAAATGTAAAAACTAACTCATCGTTACTATTTTTTAGTGTAACTTCAAAAAAATCGTCATTCTCTTTAAGATGCCATTCTGACTCTGAAGAAATCCAATATAATGATTGTCTTATGACCGATTCAGAGTATTTTTTCTTATTCAGAATCATTATTTTCATCATAATTATCCATGCAATATTTTTCCTGAATATATCGTATGAAGATGAATTTCTCAAATATTGAAAATAAAACAGAATATAGACTACCGGAAGTTGCTTATATAAAAAACCAGATCTATCGAAAAACGCTCGCGTCAAAAACACAATAACTACATATTATTATTTTATCAAAATAAAAATCTTATTCTTTAATAATACCGGGGTAATCATCTATAATGAGTCTTCACTCTGATGTGGCAGTTAAAATCAGGTCGGTGAATAATGGTGAATAATTTATTTCTGCGTTATATTATTCCGGCGGGGTAGATATCCGGAATAATATTACACAAATCCGTTAAAACCCGCCTTCCGGCTTATTCAGAATAAGGAATATCAAAAAGTTAAAGTGCGATAATGTGATTTAAGAGTACGCAAAATAACAAAACCTTACCGCAAGCCTAATTCCGATGTGTATGCATTCTGAGTTGGTTTGCGGTATTTTTTTGCCCCACCCATGCCCCATTCATCTACTGATAAGATGAAAGTAATGTCTCTTTCGCTTTCAGGTCAATGATACAGAGATTAAGGAGCCTGGTATTCTCATCAGCCCGCTGAGCTTCACGCCCATACTTTTCAAGTGTGCTTCGTAGTTGTCGAGAAAGTTCACCGGCTTTGTCTCTCTCAGTTCTGCAGGTATCGGCGTGCCCGGGATCTGCAGCTTCTGCTTTCTCGGTACTGGTTGGCTGCTGCATGCGGTCAAAATGATTAAGCACCCGATCAAGCAGAGCCTCTGTGCGTATCGTATCACTCTTTTTTCCATCCTGATATTCCCCAATGCTTACCTGCTGCCGGTCGTCTGCCTCCCGGCGCAGTTCGATATTTGTGGCCACATCTTTCTCATCCTGCTGCTGACCGGCGATCTTCCCTTTCATTTGGCGGTTGTCATGCAGGGTACTGCTGACCCACCAGCCAGCTGCGAAAGAGACAGCCAGAGCGATCAGTGCAATGGCTATGTTTTTCATCACAGAAGTACCCAGGCGCGTTCGAACACGTCATCAACGTATGGTTGCTGGCCGTTTTCGACAGCCACAATCGCTTTAGCCATTGCGAGTGACGTGTCTTTGTCATATAGATTTAAACAGTCGTGACGGCCAAAGCCGGTTTCTTTACAGACCCGTTTAATGTAGTTCTCTGTGTGGTTGTTATCACCAGACGGCGCCCACCGCTCAATGATTTCTTCCACCGTGTCGATCTTGCCGCAGCCGATACCGGGCTTTCCCTGATACTTTGAGTACGTTTGCAGGAGCTTCATCAGCGCACGAATACCGAACTCGGCAGAGATAAATGCACAAAATTTACTATCCGGCTGTGTCTCTGCAAGTCCCTGCCACTTTGAATTACTGTGACGGATATTCCCGGGGTTGTTATTCCGGATCCCCCGCGCACCCGTATTAACGAAACCATCCTTAAAGATTTTTTGTTTAACCTGTTCCGGCATAAATCACCCCGCTTTAAAAAATGACATGACATTGCCGCGATACACCAGCACCGCAGCACAGATAAGAAGATTTGAAATCACGCTGGTGATATCAGCGTGATAGACAGGATCAAAGTAGGCCCGCACCGGCACACTCGCGGAATAAGAGAGAATGAGCCAGGCTATCCATGCCCCTTTTGCGCAGTGCTGCCGGCCGTTTCGTCTGAACGAAAACACCCGGACAAAAATCACTGAGCAGATGACGGCATTCAGAATGATCAATGCTTTCTCAAACATCATTGCCTCCTTGCGGACTGTCCGCTTTTCGGTACGCTTTAATGCTCAGCTTCACCGACAGTAATGCAGATACAAAAGCGCCCACGGCGTCGATGCTATCGATGCTGTAGACGTCAGGTGGGATCTCAAATATCTTGGTTACTTTGATGAACATTGCTGCTGCCGGACTGAAAAACAGCAGACCTGAAATGAAGCTGACCAGTGCCAGTATCGACCGGCGCAGCAGTGTATATTCAGTGGCAGCGATGATGAAGTAGATAGCCCCCATCAGGGACCCCATCACCACTTCGGCAGGAAACCCGGCAAAGTAGCTGAAGAACGCAGCAAGGCTGAGCGTGGTTTTTACAGAGAGGTCTTCATGCATTGCGTAGCACCATGATTATTAAATAACCATGATGCTACAGCATAACAAAGATAAACAAAAACCATTATATGGATTATTGCCCTACCCAATCTTAGTCGTTGTCACTGAAAATTCATATTCCACGATGGCATCACCCGCAATACGATTAAACATTCCGACATGACCAGATGTAGCAACCGATGGTATGAATGATGGAGAGTTAACCCGGCCATCATCTGATTGAACAATATATGAATATTTACTATTGGCTAAATTTGAATACACCCACACACTGAATCCTTTGTATTCAAATGTCGGGTTGTTTGTATTAATTTCACCGCCAAGAAGTGACCAGTCTGTTGGCTCCCCCTTGTTCCATGTACCTATTGCCAGTCTTCCGTCAGAAGCGCATCCAACAAGCACACCAGCATTCAGCAGAGGGTCATAATTAAGAGCGGTATAGCAATTTTTTCTCATCCCCTTTCCTGCTCTGAATTTACCAATAAAACTTCCGGGGTTGAGATATGCATCTGCGGTTTTGGAGAATTGAGTCCCTGACATAATATCAGTAATTATTTCATCACTAATATTTTTAGGGCTGCCCATTAGCAATTCAGGTTTTATCATATTTCCGACCACAGATAGGCGCACATTCGGTATTGAAACGCCATCGCTATACACATTGCCAAATTTCAGACTTGGGTAAAACGCCTGCTCAGGGCGGCCGCCATATGTGATTGTTATTTTATTGAGTCCTTTTCTCATCTGTCCGCAATACGTACTGAGCGTTTTTTCCTTACCAAAATATTGCGATGCGGCGTAGCCAAATAACACGCGGGTAAAACTGTTAATTAAATCATTCCTGTCTTTGTGCGCTCCTGATGAAGGCAGCGTTATTCCGACAGGGCTTTCCACCGTGATATGTGTTGCGTCAACCATAGCCCGGGTATGTGAATTCCAGGGCTCAAGAACAGTAAGAGACACCCCGTCATTCTCGCAGTAAACAAGTGTAGTGAATGTGACGTTCTCATTTGGGCTCGTCACGCTCGGGAGGTATTTCATTTTCTCCAGCGCCGGTGTCCCGCCAACAGAAGAATATTTTGGCTTAAGAGACAACCCTGATGGATAAGTGATTGCGCTCCAGTAACGGTCTACAGCCACACTGTTAACAACATCTCCGGGCTGCACATGTCTTACATACTTCTCACCGAGAGTCTGCATAAACATCGCATCGCCCATGCTCATTTGCCCCAGCTCCTGCGGGTGAACATCATCCCATGTTTTATCACCTTTGACGTAGTACAGTTTCTGACTGTACATGTTTATATTACTGTTTTCCGTCAGAGTTTCACCGAGGTCATAGTATTCAATCCCGAGTCTGCCGCACATTTCTTTCTTGGTGGCGCGTTCAAATCCGATCCGGTTAGGGTCATTGTCATTTACGGTGACAATCGCCACAGCGCAGCCATAGCCCCACGCCTTCCGCACAAACATATCTATCTGATCACGGTAAGTATCAATATCAGTAAATGCATCATTCCAGCCCATAGCAAGAAGGCAAAGCTCAGGTGGTTTACTGCCATAGGCTTCATTACCAAAAAATCCGTAATCAAAATTTCGGTAACCCCAGCCGTCAGACAATTTAGCCCCAGACAGCGATGCGTTATACACCTGGAATATCGGAGTCGTGCCGTAACGTGATTGCACCGTATTAAGCAGCATCATCCAGTGCGCAGCCCATGAATGAGACCCGCCATTATCAGAGTGATTGTAATTCACCGGTGATTTAAGATTACGCGCGGCCGTTCCGTCTGTCGCCGGTGAGCTCCAGTCTTGTTTTCCCCACGCCCCATCAGTAATAGAATCACCAACGATGCCGATTGTCGTGAGTGACTGATCGCGAATCCCACGATACAGCGCACCTGAAAATGACTTTTTATTACCATTTGTCGCCTGGCCGATATCAAAAATAATATCATTTCCGTACCACTGATTTTTCACTATCAACTTCCCTTCACCGACAAATTTTCGCACATCGTCAGGAGGAAGAAAGTTAACCCGGATAGTAACCCCGTCAGGAATGTAAATCTTGCCAGGGTATGAAAATGCAACATCACGGTTATCGGTAGTATCATCAAACACGATCCCAGGGACGTAATAAACGGACTCAGCACCCGGGTATTTAAACCGACCGGCAACTATCTCTTTGCGAAGAGCAGCATCACCTACGCTCACCCATGCACCGATTCCGACACCACCAGAATTTTCCGGTGTTGAACCTTCAATAACAATTTTAGGTAAATCACCATCCCAGCGGTAATATTCACCGTTGCTCTCCCACTGCAACGCCTGGTATCTGGATGTTATCTCAGCACCCTTTTCAAAAGAGTCTACAAATATGTAACCCAATGCACCCGTTTCCGCCGGGTCAAATAACGCAGGCATCCCATTCCCATCAAACCCGAGTTGTTTATTTCTCCTGGCCAGAGAATTTGGTATAGGCTGAATCTCTTTATCTGTGACACGCAGAGTGCGGCTATATTTTGTTTCAAGTTTGCTGTTTAGTGTGCCGAGATCAACAGCGTCACCGTCTCTTACCGGCTTTCCGAGGTTGGAAATTTTATTGCCTTTAGCATCGTAGTGGTCGGAAATAAAACTCGGCTTACGCAGGCACAGCGACAGATAACCCAACAACTTCTGGATCAGCATGGTGAGGTAGTCGAAAGCATCCTCATGCACTTCTGCAAAGAATTTCCCCTGGTTGCGCAGGTCAGTTTCCTGAACGGCCGGCAGGTCACGGGCAATACCTATTTTCCAGCCGGTTGCCAGTGGCATTTTTAAAATTACCTTTCCGCCACGGTATGAACCAACACCGCGCAGTATGTAGTCAGTACCGTTAGTAAGGATGCGCTCTGCTCCATCTGGGTCTGCTACGGACACAACGAGGTGCTCTGCTTTAAAAACACGGAAACGGAAGTCGAAATCAGTGGTGACACCGTTACCGGTGTACTCTTCATGGCTAAGTTCGGTCGATACGGTCATGGCTTTTTCTCCTGGTCAATACTGACAGGATAGCCAAAACAAACCATATAAGGAATAATGGTTTTATTTTTATGTAAAATATAAACAAAAACATGAACAAATTACTTTCACATCGATATGATAACAAAGGCAATAATGCACAATAAAGGAATCGGAAATGAAACAGAAATATGTGTATCAATCGCCTGAAGACTATGCAGAAAAAGTAAATAACAATGACGGAATTAAACAGCTTACCATCACATCGATGATCGAGGAGTTACTGAGGGAGATGGGTCAGGATGGTCATGATGTATCAGGGCCGATGACAGAGCTGGTGGCGCTGAAAAACTACGTTACGCATACGGAGAAGCAAAAGGAGACCGTGCGGACTGGGCTGGAATTTGCATTATCTGCACTGAAAAAGTGATCTGGTATTGATAATTAACACCGGTCAATCCGGTGTTTTTGGTGCAACTATTGCAATCTATTCACCAAGCATAGCTATTATTTTTTCTGATATTGTGTTTAATGATTCAGTTAGTCTTATTTTGCATATTGGAGAAAACCCAGCTCTTGACACATAGTCCTTATTAATAGAATGTATATTCTCATCCTTTAAATCCATAGGCACACTTCTTAATTTACCCTCACCTTCAACAACCAAATCAATATACTCTTTCCCTGTTTCTTTTTTATTCGACTCTCTCGTTGATACATATACGCTAGAAAAAACCTCATGTTTTTCAAATTGGCTTTCATCAACAACGCAAACACTAACACCTTTATTAGATAGTTGATCAACTAAAATCCCAGGATAATAGCAACCACTATAGGTGCTTTTGATTATCACAACATCATATCTATCTTTTTCTTTTTCGTTTATATATTCCGGAGTAAGCGTGGATTTATCAAAAATAAGCTCAGACAGTTGTATAAGAGATTCATTAACTACACTTCCAGAATAGAATGTCGTTGGCTGTTCAATTAACCCATAATTCATTAATATACTGTAGTTCATAGAGAAAAACCCAGCTACCTTTTTAACTATGGCGTCCTCAAACGATTCTCTATTTTTATACCCGGATAAGTCATACATTTTTGATATATAGTAATACCTCATAAGCTGAATGGATGAAAGAGTCATCTTATTTAAAATATAGAGATAGCTTTTCTTATCTGAAACTGAATAATCCTTATCACTAATACTTATTATAAAATTGGCATAATAATCGATTTTATCATTTTCCATATCTTTCATGACGAAATTCATTAGCATTTCTGCGTACTCAGGCCCTAAAGCTATGAGCATATTTGGATTATCTTCATGATTTATCCCATAGAAAAACCTCAGAAGACGCTGCATTTCATTATTATCTGAGTATTTATTAAAATCAGAATAAAGCTGAGTAATCTTATCTCCATATGGAATAAGTGATGTTAAATTTCTTGCCGTGCTTTTTACAAATGAAGATAAATTACTTTTGATATTTTTATTTATTTCTTTTTCAATATCAGACTCGTTTGTATTGTTGCTCACGACAATCTCCAACAGTTAATATTTTTTAACATGATAATCCATTCCCACCACAAACCCCACCCTTAAAATCGTTTATCCTCCAATTTCCCCTTCCAAAAACATAACCAAATTGGTATATTTACAACCCCCAAATTATGCGCCATAGTGAATATGCACCAGCAAAATCTGGTGCTGGGATTGACCTCCTGCTAAATACTAATAGGCGCATACACCGCGCGAGCGGTTTTTTTATATGCGAAGCACAACCACATCTTTTCAATGGTGGGCTGTACGGGGGCGTCGAAAGATGCGCCAGTATCCTATTAGGCTGGTAAGGTCAACCCTGTACAGTTCACCACCCAACGATTGACCTCGTAAGTGGTGATATTCCAAACTAATAGGAGTATTCATCATGACTAACGTCAGTATTTCCGTATCTAAACTCCCATCTATTATTCACAATAGCGTCCCTGTGATCACCACAGACCTTCTGGCTGATGTCTATGAGACTGAAAGCAAAAACATACACATGAATTACTCAAGAAATAATCAGAGATTTATTGCTGGTAAGCATTTCTTTAAACTGGAACGTACTGAATTAAAAGAATTTAAAAACAGACCCACTAATTGTGGGTCTGTCGCAAAGCAGGCTCGCAGCTTAATCCTCTGGACCGAACGCGGCGCTGCCCGTCATGCCAAAATGCTGGACACCGATCGCGCCTGGGATGTATTTGAGATTCTGGAAGACAACTACTTCACCAAATACCGCGGCACTGGCCGGATCAATAAATCATTACCGCGCAATGCATCTACCGAGGAACTGCTGGCGCTGGTGGATCAGCTGCAACGTACCATTCATGAAGGTGAGTTCATCCCTGCCGGGCAGGTAGCGCAGGAATACAGCTTCCCGAAAACAAAGAAGTCACGTTCTCAGATCCTCAATGACTTCCTCCGGTCGCCGGAAGACGACACGCTCCACCAGCTTCTGGCCTACCTGAAACGGGACGGCCACAACGTGGAAGAAGCAGAGCGCGTCCTGATGTGGCTCCGCGACTATATGCGCGATATGGGTAAAACCATCAACACCATCATTACCCATGCTCAGTACATCGAACACGCTGTCAGTAAGTTATAATGTGATCGGGCACCGGTTTAGGCCGGTGCCATATATCATTTTATTGTCTCATTAGTACCTGATGTATAAAGAAATTCATTTACCTTTTCTTGATACTCATCAATCTCTCTGATCTCTTTTCCTGATGGAGAAACCAAGGAGTAAACATCATACGACCCGCCACCCTTTTTATATTTATGCTTATTAGCGATAAGATAACCTTGATACTTACCCTGTTGGATTACATAAAATGTATTTCCGCTGGTAATGAATTCAATATCATCTACTTCAACAGGAATGTTATCTAAAACATTAATTATATGATTCCATGATAATTTGTGTATAGCACCAGACACAGCCCATGCATTAGATATAAAGTATATTTCGTTATTTTTTTGTGAAAAAGAAACTGACCTTATTCCGGTAATGCTCTTTTTCAAATCACTATTTGGCATGTCACCTAAAATTTTTATATTGCCCTTCGGTGTTCCAAGCATGAGAAATGAACCAAGCGGAGAGGTTGCAGAAAAAACAACCATTTCTTTATTGATTACACTGAAACTATTAATATCTAATTGCCTAAGTTTAGCTATTCCATCAACATAATCTACATCGTTCAAGCATAGGTTGTTGCCGCTAATGTGAAAGCCTGAGTCCTTAGATAGTGAGCAACTGGCAGATAATGCATACGGAGCACATGCTAGCCCAAGTACCAGCGCTGCTATTGTTATTTTCATTTACTTTACCTATTTCATCTGTTCTTCAACCTGATTCAGCAATGGTGCCAAATAAAACAGGTTCTGGAAAGGCAATAACTTGCGTACAGATCTCACTTCGCGATCATCAAATTCACCATTCAGTACACCAGCAGTGATATTTTTGATATCGCCGCCCAGGTCGAATGTCGGCCCCAGCAATGCGCCGATACCGTTACGGCTCTGGTAACGTGATGCTGGTGGGCCGCCAAACATAGCGCTCATGCCGTAAGTACCACCGCTGAGGTTTTCCAGTACGTTGTTCGGCTCCCCCAGCCAGCCCATCATGCCTGACCAGTCCAGCCCCTCTTTCACCAGGTTGGCAGGATCTGTGTTTATTTCCCGTCCGGCCATCATGGATTTCAGCACGTAGACCAATGACCCCAGCCCGACCTGCAATAACGCGCCGTAATAAAACGAGGCATCACCGGACTGAATACCTGATACCAGTGCGCGGTTATGGGTGGCAAAGAAGAAGGTTTTAAACTGCATCACGATTTTACCCAACTCACTGCTCATCATCAGCGGTGTATCACCGATGCCCGGCGTGATTACCGTGGTGCGGACGTCTTTCAGTATTGCTGATTGGAACGCCTCACGTACAACGCGGTCATCCCACAAATGACTGTGACCTGTCAGCATCCCGCCAAGATCCTCACCATGGCTGCTGTACTGGTCTGCAATGCGGTGCAGCATGGATTCATCAATACCAATATGTGCCAGCTTGGTGATCTCTTTTTTGCTGAGTTTTTTACCACCCGCAACGGCCTTAGCCGCGTTCAGCACTTTGGATTGAGTGATAAGCCCAGACCACATTTTCATGGTATCGGTGTACTGGTTCATCAGCGTAAAGTTGCCAAACTTCTGTGATGACCATTCCAGCCCGCGTTCCAGGAATGACCGTCGGCTGTACGGGTCATTCAGATCGGCTATCACTTTTGATCGGCTGGATAATGCATATTCCAGCCCTATTCCCATCTCCCGCAGGTCGGCCTTAGCGATACGCATCTTACTGATGTCCGTCATCATCTTACCGAGTGGTTTCAGTGCCGAACGTAGGCCATGCTGCATAATCGGACGTGCCATATCCGGCAATGATGAAATAGTCATACCGCCCAGCAGGCGCAGGAAGTTAACGTGACGCGCCACACGACCGGCACGGACAAAGAAACTGGCCGGATCTTTTGGTGCGCCGTAGGTTCCCAGCAGGCGATCGCGCATTGCCCGGATATCCCGTAAATCCGCATCACGGCGTTTTTCCAGCTTCGCCCGCTCTTTTGGTGTGGCGGCCTCTGATATCAGGCGGTTGTAATCTTCCGTAATGGATTTTATCTGGCCGTCCATATCAACACGGCCAAATCGTTTTGTCAGTTCGATTTCCGGGGCCACCTGGCGGATGTAGTTTTCCATCACGTAATTCACATCCGATTCCAGGAAATCTTTTATCCGTTCGTCGGGGATGTTAAGGGTACGGGCTTTTGTGAAACCGGCGTGTTTTGTCAGTCCGTCCGGGATCAGCTCACCAGGAACAATACCTGCCGGTGCGCCGATGATTTTATTGATGATGTCGTCAGCTGCTGCCTCAAGCTCTTCACGGGCCATTGGCTCCATGCGGCGCATAGCTGCCTGACGGCGGCGGTCAAAGCGGGTCAGTGAATTGGCATGGCGCGCGAGTTTGGTGTGTTCATTGCGGAACTGACGCGGTTTATCCAGGATCTCAAGGTGTCTCTGTAGCTTCGGCAATGTCTGCTTTGCGCTGTCAATTGCAGACAACTTTCTTTCCAGTTGCGCCTGGCGCTTTGCCTGTTTCTTTGTCTGCTTCTCCAATCCTCTCAGAGCGCTGAGTTCATCAGTAACCGCCTGCTTTTCACCGATCAGCCGGATATTTTTATCGACCTCTGACAGCAGTTCTGTTTTTTTACCGGACCAGCTTTCCGCTCCGCGGATTTCAGCACCGAGTTTATCGGCTGCCGGCCGGGCATTTTCCGCGCGTTCGATACCGGCAACCGCTTTATCAAGGCTGCCCTGCGCTTTGTTAACAGCAATCTGATTTGTTTCACCTAACCAGTCAGCGATAACCTTTTTAAACTCAGATCGGTCACTGAGTATTTTGTCGAATTTATAAATGCGCGGGAAATAGCTTTCTGCTGTGGTGACTTTTACACCTTCGCGCAGAATACCTAATTCCACCATGTGATTTTTTGTCTGCTCAACGATAGGACGGATTGCGCGCGCAGCTTCCGCTACCTGTGGTATGGCATGCTGATCACCATTACGCATAGCGTCACCCACTGCTTCGCTGAACTCAATATGACTCATACGGGTATCGCCACCGGTACGGGCGGCCTGCTTATACTGTTTGTAATAGTCGCGGGTGGACTCGACCTGTTTATAGATCAGCGCATCAAAGCGGCGTACAGCAGTCTCCACCGCACCGAACGAGGCGATCCCCTCTTCGTTTTTTGCATAGGTGAAATTATTTTCAGCCAGCTGCTGGTTAACCTGCCTGGCGATTTTTGACGGTGACTGTGCAACGCGGCCCACCGGGCTGACATTCATTGTTCTGTTAACAAATGACGGTCCCTTTATCGCTTCCTGCTCCAGCGTGGTATTGAATACCTCAGCGGCACCAATGCTTCTGTCTCCGGGAATATTATTTGGAATATTTTGTGGCTGAGTTTGTTGTTCACCGATCACATCATTACGGAACTTAGCAGCCAGCGCGCCACGGTTTTTAACCAACTGAATTGCAGATCCCATCACGCCGCCCAGGGTGGCATCAAATGCAACGTTAAGCGCACTCTCCGTCAGTGTCCGTGTTTCCTGTGTTGCACTGAGAGCCGTTTCTGACAGCACTCCGGCACCGGCGTTTGATAGCGCCAACGTTCCGGCTGTTCTGGCAACACTACCACCCCGCACCGCCAGCCCACCGGGGATAAAAGTCGCTGCCACGTTTATCGGGTCAATCACCCCCATCGCCACACTGCTGAAAAATCCAGCTGCACCCGATTCATTCCGTAATGTTATATCCTGCATCTGACGATTGATGCGCTGTTTTATAGCGGACGTCTCCTGCGGGGATTGTGAATGAATAAACGCATCGGCGTAATCCTCGTAGCCAACCAAGGTATTTTCATCTTCAAACGGATTATAGCCCTCGACCGCTTCAAACTGGTTAAATGGTATGGTGGCAATCAGGCTGCCGACAGAGTTATCAATCCGGAAGGACGCTTCGCGTAACTGCTTAACTTCGTTTCTGTCATCAAATGGGTTTAATGGCGAGTACCACGATAAATCATCGTGATCACCATACCTTGGTTCAGGTTGCTGTATAGCGTTTACGTCAGCAGGCAGGATGCGTTCCGGTTCCATCTCATAGATCGGCATTATCTTTTACCCCATGAAAAATAGTTACTCAGGTTATTAACGCGTTTGTCGTGAGCGTCTTTATATTGTTCACGAAGCGCATCACGGCGCTCATCGTTGGCTTTATCCGCCTCCGCTTTACGTTCCAGACGCTGGCGCTCTGCTGCCGCATCTTTA
This sequence comes from Morganella sp. Je.2.23, assembly GCF_051129855.1. Taxonomy (NCBI): domain Bacteria; kingdom Pseudomonadati; phylum Pseudomonadota; class Gammaproteobacteria; order Enterobacterales; family Morganellaceae; genus Morganella; species Morganella sp. Je.2.23. The sequence goes on along the minus strand of NZ_JBCPSQ010000001.1, from coordinate 1,019,139 downwards.
ATGCTCTGCTCTTTTTCTTTCATGATTTCACGGTACATCGGTGATGTTGCCTGATCCGGCTTAAAGCGAACCAGTTGCCCGTTGTCACCATAGTATGGAAGGTAAATTGGTACATCGTCACTACCAGTTTGTTTAACCATTACGCCATAACTAAGATCACGTGGAGTAACAGCATCCGGTACCAGAACGATTTCTGCATCTTCCGGCAGCCCGCCGAATACTTTTGATGCCAGCTGTTTTTTATCCTCTTCCCATTGACCCTGAATCCAATTACCAGCGCCTGATGACGTAATGCCATAAGCAGCTTCCGGCGCGTATTTCATTATTTCTTCTTTGCCGTTTACCGAAGTAACACCCCAGGTCTTTTTCACCTGAGCATCCGTTATTTTCTGAGCCAGTTTTGCGTCACCACCGGTTTCGGCGAAGTTGGCATCATAAAGCGTCTGGTAATCCCGCAGGTATTCACGGTTATTGATGCCAGGTTTATCCACTCCCGGGGATGAGAACCCGCCAAGCGTATAGAAGTTATTGATATTTGCCTGTGCCGCTTTATCTCGGCCTTTCATGTAATCTTTGTCACGCACCTGTGCTGCGATCATCTGCTTAGTACGGTCATCCTGCTCATAAGTCAGTCGGTACGCTGTTTCTACTGCCTTATCTTCAGGCATCCCGGCGCGGTTAAGTTCGTACACTTTGGTGTAATAAGCCATGGTTGAGGATGGCATATCAGTTGCTGCTGCCGGGTTATTATCAAAAATCTGCCCGTACATTTTAGCAATCGGCAGAACCACTTCCGGATCCTTGGATGTTGCACCGGTATTAAAGATTGTTTTCACCTGAGACGGAATAATACCGGTGCGCGATGAGAGTTCAGCAACAGCATTCAGGCTGTTTTCATCACGCAGACTGAAACCGGATTGCAGGTTTTTTTCGAAGTAATTATCCGCCGCCTCCTGGTTGTTTTTGTCTGTAGGATCCAGCGGAAAGTTATTCTGTATGGAAAGCTCCAGGCGGTTTGCAGAAAAGGTTTTTTCCTGTGCCTTAATGTTGCTGTCAACAAATTTACCGAAACGCTCCCAGCGCTGCATGCTGCTGGCATAATTAGGTTGTGACGGGTCTGGTTTTATCTGCTCCAGCAATGAACGCTGAGCCTGTGACGTCATATCTTTCGCAGCCGAAATAAGCCCGGCATAGCGTTTCGCCTCCTGCATATCAGTCAGCATCCTGGTGCCTTTATCGTAGCCAAAGGCTGCCATGACTTCACCCGCTGACGGTGCGCCTGGTGCATCCAGTCCGTTTTCCCACGCAGCATAGGCATCTGCCATTCTGGTACCGAGTTCTTCCTGTGCTTTTTGCTGACGCTGTTTGTCCATCTGCTCAGCCTGGCGCAGATATTTCGCCTGGTCTGATTGGTCGAGTGCATCGAATGCCGCGGATCCGGTGAGGCGCTTTGGAACCTGTAGCGGCTGGCCACCGGATGCTGGCTGCGCCGTCTGCGATAAATCCACCAGCCCAAGTGCAGCCTGAATGCCGTTCGAGATATCATCACCTGAAATTTTATTAAACTCGCTCTGCCCGTTCTCTTTAATCATGATCGCCATTGAGAGGCGTGTCAGTGTGTTCAGATCCGTTAAATCAAGGCGGGTGTCACGCGGGACATTGAGATATTCAGAGACAAACTTAATATACCCCTCAGTGTCATTATCATCTTCCGGCGGTGCCCAGCGGGTGATTATCTGTTCCGGTGTGACATACCCCTGACGGGCATATGACAGCAGGTTACGCCCGGTTGCCCGGATGCCGTGTGCCGGTGTAGCGAAGGTAACGAACGCACCGTCATTGCCTGTCTGGCCTACCCATACATCTTTTGATTTACGAATATTGCCGGGGTTATTGTTGCGGACGCCGCGGGCGTTGCCGTTGCTGCCACCCTGAACGTATAACTGCTCCTGCTGGTTATGCAGCTGCTCAGCATATGCTGTGGCATCATCCGGGTTATCAAAAATACCTAGGTGTTTGCCGGTTTTTTCATACAGCGCAATGGCTTCATCATCGGTCAGCAATTTACCGTCGTCACTTACTGTCGGCAGCAGCACTTCCCCCTCATCGGTACCGACAGATATCGTTCTTACTGTGCTGACAGATCCGTCTTCGTTCTGCACTTTCGGGCGATTCATCAGATTGATGTTGCCATGCTGCGTCATGCCTTTTACAGATCCGACATCACCACCATAGTATTCCGATGCACGGCTAACACCGCCAAGGCTGGACGGTTCACCGTTCTGCTGCATGAACTGCATATAGTCCGCGCCGATCTGGTTCTCAATGGCTTTGCGGGCAGTACTGGTTTTAAATTCCTGCTTTTTAGCCAGGATCTGCTCATCACTCCAGCCGTGGGACAGTCCGAAGTCTTCTATCTGCTGAAACACCTGCTTATTGGTTGAGACATACGCCTGATTATCACCGTACTGCGTGGCGGCTGTTTCCGCATTCAGCGTCAGCGTAGATTGGAACTGATCGGTTTCGTATGACTGTATCTGCCCCATCTCATGCTTATTGGCCTGACTGCCGAACTGTAAGCGCATTTCATGCGCCTGCTGCATGAAGTGTCCGCGCGCATTATCGTCCGGCAGCGTGGCCGCAATCTCTCCGGCGAAGGAATCAAACTGACTCTGGTACTCTGCCGCTTTACCTATGGCGTTTTTACCCTGCTGCGCCAGCAGGCCGTTCTGCGGATCAGTCATCAGTTCATTGGCTTTCTGGCGCAGCTGTAACGCTGCGTCCTGCGACAACGCCACATTAGCGCGCTGCTTTGCCTCAGCAAAAGCATTGATATACTGATCACTGGCCTGTGCCAGCCCGGCACCAAAGTGCTCAGGTGATGACTGTGCGCTGAATCCGTTGGCTGGCAACGGGCTGCTGCTGACCTGTCTTTCGTTATAGGTTGGTACTGTCGGCATAGCGCCCTCCGTTAAAAGAATCGTCCGTAGTTGCCGGTCTGGCGGGTCACATCAAACAGGTTTGAGCCGGTCCCTGATGCGGCTTTAGTCGCACCGGATCCGAAAATACTGCCGGTACCGCCTGCCACTTTGTACGCACCCCATGCATTCAGCGGCGTGGTCAGTATCGTACCGACCGCACCGATATTGCCCTGACGGCGTGACATCTTCGCATTGAGCCGGTCATTGGCCGCCTGCAACTTATAACCGTATGCCTCACGGGAAGCGTTGTTCATCACGGTGAGTGCATCGAGTTCACCCATGGCCGCAGTGTCGCCGAAGATATCCAGCGCACCGCCGGCACCGAGATCAACACCATTGGCCGACATAGTGGCCGCCTGAGTCCCTGCCAGTTGCCGTGCGCGTGAGCGCTGTTTTGCTGCCTCGGCATTACCCCGGTTAATGGAATCATCCGCCGCCGCCTCATTCAGTTTGGCATTCTGGTTTGCAACGTCAGCGTTAAATTTACCTGACTGATACTGGCTGTATGCCTGCATTGCTCCGGTGCCGATTGCGGCCGCCGCCAGCATGGTTGGTTCGCACATTATTTCGCCCTCATGGTGAAGTGATGGAAAGGCAGTTTCATTAAACCGACCGGTTCCGCCGGTTCCAGTCGGAAACCCAGCCAATGAAGCCAGGCTTTCGCAACGTGGTTACGCGCATCCACATAGTTTTCCAGTACCGGATAGATCGACAGCATGGCTTTCAGTACTGGTTTACAGCGGCGAAGGAATATTTTCTGGTGCGTTTCAAGGTGAGATGAACTCACCAGCCACGGGATCCCCACACCGCTCAGGATAGACCCCGGAGCCACACCAAATATTGTAACGACCTGACCGTCAATCAGACCAGACCACGCCTTTGTCGAACAGGTAACGCCACGGGTAAGAACCTGCTCTGCCGTCTGTCCGGAGAATGCCGCAAACTCATCGTGATCAGCCTGGCGGACATAAGGCAGAAGCTGCTGAATATGCTCAGTAGTTGCCGGGATAATCTGTACGTGTGCCATCGGTTAAAACCCTCCGACATCAAGACGCGGGATAACCGCAAGGATGGACAGCGGCAGCGGATCTTCCTGCCGGATAAAGACACGCCCGTTTTTGCTCCAGTTGGAATCCAGATTGATTTCCACAATGCCGGTCGCATCATCAACAGGGTTGTCGTAATACTCAAACTCACGCTGAGGGTATTCATACAGGTGGTCTTTGTCGGTACCTGCCCACACGCCACGGCTGGAATTAACGATAAGACTGGCGACTTTTACCAGTTTCTTTTTATCCAGCAGCGTTTCCTGCCCGTTAATATGGATGTCCAGCGTTTCCAGTTCGCTGGTTACCGGTAGACCTATATGCACTACTACTGACGGCGTGTCGATTTCCACCCTTTCACCGGAGACAACAACCGACGGCGCTACATTGGCATCTGCCAGCACATTCACGGTTTTTCCTTCCAGGTGCCCGATACCGGTAAAGAATTTACGGGCAAAGCCCCACGCCTCTGTCATCGTGCTGCGTAACGCTGGTGGCACATTACGGTTAGGTGACACCGTAACTTCTTTGCTATTAATGACTTCGACAATGCGGCATTTCAGTATTTTGTTCTCATCATCCTCGGTGTAATCAATATGGATCTCGTTACCGATGTCACTCTCTTTGAACACGTTGTCAGCCAGCACAGACAGGCGGTATTCTTCCTGATACGACCAGTCACCATCACCGCCGGTAATAACGACTGTTTTATCCGAATCTGTATTACGGCCGTCATAACTCAGGCCGGAGTCCACAAAGAACGCATCTTCCGTCCGGGTGAATAACCGGCTCGCCAGGCGCTCTACATAACGGACCGTCTTTTTACCGACTTTGCGCTTCACCACGAAGTACACCGCATCTTCCGCACCCTCACTGATGGTACATACAGATTCAAATTCACCGTCGGTATGCTGCGGCGCCCAGGCAAAAACCTGTTGTTCGCGCAGATAGGTTAACGCCAGCAGTTCGCCATCATCCCGGACACACCAGGCAACGGAGTAAGGAACAGTCGAGAAAGCCCAGTCAACAATCTGGTGCTTCTGGAACAGGTGGTTGGCGAGAATGGTTAAGTCTGTGCCCTGGTACCCGTCCACATCGAATGAATACGCCAGATCACGGACAGCGCTACCTTTTTCCTGCACATACAGTGCAATGTTCGCCACGGCAATCGGTGGAAGATTACTGGTTCCGTTGGCACCCTGTGACGACATTGAGAAACTGGCTGGGGTGAGCACCTTATTCTGATCACCGGTAACCTGATATTCTCCGCCGGAGGTCAGTGCCACCAGCGAACCAACGTCGATAAGGTGACGAATTTCATTTACCTGCCGCCCGGCATAGGTGTAGATAATGCGGTCATCATCCTGAATCGGGTTACTGCGTCCGAAATCTTTATAATCGCCGCTGCGGCTGGCCCATATTGTTTGTGGTTGAGAACGGGACCCGGCAAAGAACAGGCGCTGCTGGTAATAGGTCACGGTACTCGGATAACCCAGCTCTTTATTCCAAGCTGCCCGTGCCCATTTGTGGCTGGCGTTGGACGCTGTGACGGCGTTGGACGGCAGATAAGAAATGACTTTCCCGGTAGCGGTTTTACCGTCACTGCCGACAGATTCAATTTTGACAATACCGAACCCACTGTGCAGGTATTCCCACTGGATACCATTATCACCGCCCCATCCGTCCCAGCTCATGCCCTCGGTGTGAGACGGACGCAGCGTACCGGTTTTACCTCCGGTATTGGCGCGGTAATAGTGACTGCCGGCGCGGCGCTGATCGTTCACTGCGGTTTCTTTATCCGTTTCCCACACCGGCACCTCATCAACCGCGCGCTGTTCCAGGTAAAACTGTTTCCCCACCTGCTCGCTGCCGAAGATATTATGTGTCGCTGTCAGTGTTACTGTGCCGGTACTGGCGCTGGCGTACACCTTGATCGCCTTGTCGGTGTTGATGTCTTCAAACGGGCCGTTCTTTGTCTCCACTTCCGCCAGCCGCCAGTCATCGTGATCGTAACGCTGTAATTCCATCGGCGGGTGATCGGTGTGAACGATGGTCATTACGTCAGCAGACTGCGTGAATTTCAGCTTAAACAGTTCAGATTCTGCATATGGTGTCGCCAGTTCAAACACTTCACCTTTGTGTTCACCATCGGCATACAGCACCTGCCCGCCGTCTTTGAACACACGGATATACCGATCGCCGAACTCCAGCGCATAGGTTTGCACCGTGCTGAACTGAAACGGGATCAGGCGGCATTTCTTGTCACCGTATTTAGCCGCGGCAATGAAACGTGTACCCGGGCGGTTTTCTGCCCCACCGTACTGCCGGACAATGAAATTACGGCACTTGCGCAATGCTGTAGCGTACTTCGCCATGTCGACGCGCCCGTATAAACTCGGGGCGATTTCGCCGCCGGAGAATGACGGCTGGATAATACTGTAGGCCATTACGATAACCTCGCTGCGGTAAACTCATCCATGTAATCGACCGGCTCTGATGATTCCCCCAGGGAGTGAGCAGCCGCACCGGCGATCGTCATCTGGTAAAGTTGCAGAGCCTCATTACCGATACCGGCATTTGATGCCAGAGGCCGGGCCAGTTCAGCAGCCAGACGCCACGCCAGCGCATCTTTAAACAGCGCGTCATACATGTTGACGTCTGTCACCCGGGCGGTGTATTGCAGCCACGCCTCCGGCTGATCGGTATAAATCAGCTTCCCGGTACCTTCTTCATCAGCGCCGACCTGAAAATGAATCGCGGTATCAGGGCGGTGATACTTTTCACCGGGGCGGATAATCGCAATGGCTTTCATACAGTCCGTAGGGTAGCGGTAGGCATATTTCCATTCCGGCGGCGGATTATTGGTATCAGCCAGCGCCACGCGCTTAACAGCAAAATTCCAGGGGAAGTCTGACAGCACCGCATCACGGCACTGCTCATAGTGCAGGCTGCAATGATTGGCCTCTTTGCTGGCCTCGGTCATGCTGTTGATAGATCGGCTGTTACCGATGCGGCTGAGCGCGATATTGCAGATTTCGATTTCTGAGGCCACTGTAATTTCTCCCCGTATCTGTACAGAAAAAGAAAAAGGGGCTTTCGCCCCCTTTGGAATCGGGGGTTAAACCCCAAGCTCTTTACGTTTCGCGTCGATATCCGCGCGGAGTTTTTCGGCACCGGAATTGTGATGTGGCTTCTTACCAAACAACTGCTGGTACTGATCCTGCAATGCGGTCAGTTCATTATCAGAGCCGCCATCGCCACCGGAGGCTCCGATACCACCTTCACCGCCGGCGCCATCACCACTGTGATTATCGTTGCCGGTATTGGCATCTTCATTCGCCGTTCCACGCTCACCGGTTTCAATCAGCAGCAGGTTGCTTCCCGGTACACCATCGAACTCAATTTCCTCACCGGGATAAAGCAGGCGACCATTGATAAAGGATTTTTTCAATACTTTATATCGTGACATGTCACACCTTAATTGCTGACAGCTTCATAGACCGGATGAGCATCCACATTCAGGATAATGCCTGATGTGAACTTACCCGCTGTTAACGGGCCATCACCCACGATGTACTGGAGGCGCAGAAACTTAAGACTGCCCTGCGGCACTTTGGCAGCAATGCGCTTACCGGCATTCAGTGATGCAATCGGCATGGGTTCAGACAGAAAGATAGCCTTAGCATCGGTGAATTCTTTGTCAGATGCCGTTTCCAGTTTGATCTGCACCGTGGCATCGCCGGCGGCTTTGGCCTGTTCTGTCACCTGTGCGAACAGTTCCAGCGGCTCACCAATACCGATATCACGGAAATCATTACGCAGTGGGCCGAGGTCGATAATGCCGGTACCGGCTGCTGATGCAGTAACCGCCTGATCGACGGAGAACATCGTTTCTTTATCTAAAATCATTGTGTTACCCCTGTTAAAAGGTTGCCGGAGGCTGATGCCGTCCGGCATACGCGGTTACTTAACCTGACTTTCGGTAGTCAGAATGGAATCGACGCGGCGCACCGGGATCTCATCGAACGACACCACCTTCTTACCAGCCACTTCCTGCATGGAGATATTGACGTTCTTGGAGTTCTTAATCTGGCGGCGCATCCAGCTGCGGATAGCCTGGTTGCAGTAGATTGCCGGGCGACCCATCGCGAGGTTAGGGATCTTCTCAATCGCCTGAATCAGCAGATCAACCAGGTCGAGCGTGTCAGCCGCTTCCGGGTCTTTCTTCAGTTTGCTCATGTCAATGTTGGCGATGCGCACCACATAACGCCAGTCACGGACGGTCAGGCCGTTTTTCCACTGGAAGTGGGTACGGTAACCTTCATAGCGGCCGCCGTTCTCATCTTCCAGCGTCACCTGGCCTTTGTGCTCCTGCTGTAAGCCAGCTTTAGAGCCTTTCGGGAACAGGCCGTGTACAGTATTCTCACCCCATACCACCAGATAAATGGATGTCAGGTTGCTTCCGGCACCGCCAGCGTCGATAATGTTGGTGCCGCTCTTGGCACTCAGATCATTAAAACGGGCAGCCAGACCGGTGAAGCGCTGCGGATGTACAGAGGTATCACCGTAGATCAGCGTTTCAGCCATCTCCTGGTTCATAGACTCCAGAAACGCCAGGGATTCAGAAAGCAGGAATTCCGAGGTATTACCGTTCAGGTCAGCCAGGTCTTTATCCACTTCGGAATAGGTTTCCAGCATACCGGTGGTGTCGGTGACCTGTGCGGTGGTTGATTTGCTCGGCTGAACACCGTAGTTCAGTAAGCGCCATGTGGCTGACGGAAGACCGGTACGCACTGTGGTACGGTGACCGGTCGGCAGGTTACCCTCAACGAACAGCATATCGTCGAGGATCTCGTTGGTCTGATTCAGCAGTTCGACAATTTTTGCCTGTTTGCTGTCAGGGCCTTGTCGTTTAGCCCAGTCAATAAGCGTAAGAGCTGGCATGGTTTCCCCTTAATTATCCGAATAACACATCAGCGGCACTCTTCGCGCCGCCGCTATTGCCAGTGACAAGACCGTCCTCTGACATGGCTTTGCCGATATTGGCAAAAATACGCACCAGCTCCGGGTGATTTCCGAGGCCGGTTTCGTTCAAATACTGTTTCAGCTCTGGTGAACCGAACTTATCCATGGCTTTTTGCGCTGCGCCAATGGACGCATCGGTACCGAGGTCTTTATCTGCCTTAACCTGTTCAGCCCACTGTTCAATCTGCTGCTGCCACTGCGCCGCCTGCTGCTCAACCAGCTTCGGCATAATCTTGCTGCCGTACACATCCACCAGCTTTTGCGCCTGCTCGTTGCTCAGGTTCAGCTCTTTGGCGATCGGCTCAAAGGCTTTTACCGCTTCGGCATCCAGCTCCTGACCCTCTGCGGCCTTAAATTCATACTTTTCCGGTGCTGCTACAGCGGGTTTACCGGGATCGGCTTTCGGGTCTTTGGCCGGTGGCTCAGTACCTTTATTCTGCTCATTACCCGCAGGAGTACCGCCGTTATTCGCTGGTGGTACCTCTGTACCAGCCGGTGTGCCTGTTGTACCCGGAGCCGCTCCGCCATTATCACCACCCTCCGCGTTCTGCTCTTCACACAAGCGACGCATCATTAAGCGCTGCCATAAGTTCATGATTGTTTCTCCTGTTGTTTCGCGGCTTCATCAGCCATCAGTGCATAGAGTTCAGGGCAGACACGATGAAGCCCTTCAAACATCTGTAAACCAAAATTACGGCAGCCCTCTTTAAAGGCTGTCAGATACGGATCTGCTGAGAAAGATGAGCCAAACACATTGCTTTCACCCAGTAACCGCCACATAAACCGGCGGCCTTCCTCTGTTGCCATCACCGCTTTCAGGTCATCATCAGCGCGTTTCTGTTGCTCGCGCTGTGCAATATCGTGTGCGGCCTGTTCCTGCGGGGTGAGCAGATAGGTTTCCGGTGCGTCTGTCACTGACCACCTCCGGCCAGCGCTGCCAATGCGCTGTTATCATCCATCGGTGTATTACCCAGCGCCTGAGCGCCACCGACAGCGGCCTGCGCCATCTGCATCTGTTGTTCCATGGCCTGCTGCTGCGCACGCTGTTCACGGATCTGCGCCACCTGCTCATTAGTTGCCACCACGGACGGCGGAACCCCGATTGATGCGGCGTAGGCGTCAATAGTTTCGTCCACGTTGATTTTGTCCAGGGCATCCGGGCTGAACTGCCCGATACCACTGGTGAATCCGATGAAGCGTTCAATACTGCTGACGCCTATTGCTTTCTGTGCCTGTGCCATCACTGAGATGTATTCAACTTTCAGTTGCATGCCCTGCATCTCGTCCGGCGGCACCGGCAGCAGGTTGTTCTCTGCCATCACGCTGAACGTACGGTTAATCAACTTATCCAGCAGTTCAGAATCCAGACGCTGCAATACCGGTCCCAGCATCAGCAGCTTTTCTTCCCGCATTTCCGCCACCGCCTCAACCGGCATTGAACGGGTATTCACGGTCTGCATCATGCGGAAGAGGTCAACGAAATAGGCGTGGTCGATAATCTGGCGGGTGTCCTGGATATCTTCCAGCAGGCCATTGGTACCGTTAGCGGGGATCTGGAACAGCGGTTTTATCTGGTTGTTCACGTCCGCCATCGGCAGATAGTTAATCCCGCCGGGAATGGTCGAAATTCGCTGGCTCTTGATTGAGGCCGGAGCCTGTAACGGCGGGTTGGTGATTTTGTCGATCATCTGCGCTTTACGGCGTTGCAGCAGTTGCAGGGCTTTTACGCTGCCGAGTGCCACCATGCCGGGACAGGATGAACCGTAAACGTCCTCGCCGTTCACTTCCCAGCGTGGTGCCATGATCGGGAATTCGTCGTAACCTGATTCGCGCAGTAGTTTGTCGTCAGTGCTGGTGGCTTCGTAATAAACGGATTTGTACGCCTTGTGTTTCGCTTCGAGTTTGCCTGTCTGGCGGTCAAGATTCGGATAGACCGCGTGAACCACATTCACCCACTGCCCGTATTGACCACTGTTCCACTGTGATTTCACGGTATCGCTGACAGCGTCCGTACCGAACTCGGTGATCACCTGACGCACGGTCATGCTGAATTCACGGACAGCAGTATCGACACTCAGATCCGCGCCGTTGGCAATGTAAAAACTGCCGGTCGGAAACGGTACGGTACGGATCACCCGCTGCGGGTCAGCAACAACAGCCATTGCACCGGTGGCGAACGTGCCTAAATCCTCGTACATCAGCGGCAATGACTGGTAGAGATTGGAGCGGTTAAATACTTCGTTCATGCGCTGTTCGACAGTTTCCAGCCAGAGTTTCACCGGACCGTAGTCCATCAAATCACGATCAGGTGTCGCTAGGCGGAACCACGGGCGCGCCGGGCTGGTAATGCCTGACATCATGCCGCTGGATAAGGTACGCGCCGCCATAACGGCAGCAGGGTCAATAATCTTGCTGTTGCGGCGATCACCACGGTTAACTTCCGAGGCGGTAAAGCGGGTGCTACGCGGACGGGTGAAATCAGACAGCTCACGCCAGTGCGGCTCAAAAGAGAGACGCTCGGCTTTCAGCTGAGAGAGTTGCTTATTTAACTGCTGCTTCAGGCTATCTGACATTATCCGCCCCTGTGATTACTGGCCTAACAGCGTTTTACCGCTGGTGGAGGCGGCACCGGTGGCACCCTGCGAACCGGTCAGCATGGTTGACTTACGGCCTGATGCTGCACGACGACGGCGCATTTCTTCATCACGGCTACTGGTGACAGCTTCGTCCTGCTCCTGTGGTGCTGCCTGAACTGGTGGCGGCGTACTGATTTTCGGCTTGCTGAATCCACACATATCCACACCTCGATAAGATAAACATAATTACTTTATATGGATTGTATATCATGTTAATTGACATTTGAAATAAACTTGACTAACATTTTGTTTATCACTCAGCCGTGATTCTCTTTACCCTCCATAACAGGTGTTGCCAGTGCTACAGCTTTTGCCCTCTTCGTGAGGGCATTTTTTTAACAATAGACAGGTGAAATTATGAACAACCCAGATATTGAAACAGAGATTCAGATGAAAGGTAAAACCGCTCCGCGAGTTACTCCGGCGCACATTGAAAGCCTGATTACCAGCGAGCACTATTTCACCGCTGCTGATGGCGTTTCTGGGCTATATTCCGCAAAAGCACAGCGCTACCCTGATGATGCATCGGTACCACCAGCGCTTAATTTACTGACATTTTGTGTTCTTGTTCTGAAAAACGGTTTTACGGTAACCGGGGAATCAGCCTGTGCCAGTCCTGAAAACTTCGATGCAGAGATCGGTCAGAAGATTGCCAGACAGAATGCCGTAAATAAAATCTGGCTGCTAGAAGGTTATCTGCTGAAACAGAAATTAAGTGAATAATGTCGCGGTGACATGTCACAGTAAGCCCGCCGGTGTGCGGGCTTTTTTATGCGTAGGGATCGTAATCGTTGTCGGCCACAACTGAGCCGTGAGAAATTTTCTGTTTGAATTGCGGGTCTTTTTTGGTTACCGGATAAGCAAATGTCAGCGCCAGCGCATCACCTTTACCCGGGGAGCGGCCTATGCGTTTTTTAATATCGTCTTTGGATTCCAGCAGTATTTTTCCGTCCAGGCGGACTTTGTATTCCGCAGCAGATAAATCATCAGCGGTTTCCTGATCATCCAGCGCCCCTCCAATCTTAAGCCACGTTTTAACGCTGTTGTGCATCTCACCGCGCTTGTTCAGCATCTGCGGATCGGTGGAGGCTCCGCCGAACTGCACTAACTGCCAGTCGCGTCCCCAATTCATACCAACGGAGTAAATACCAGTACCGTATCCGAAATCGATATGCACAGCGTCCGCCTGAAGGCTGTCTTCAAAATCCGCGATACGTTTTGCCATCACCACATCATCGGTGGTCTTGTTTCCCGTCCACAGGCATTTACAGTACAGACCCTGTCGCATGTAGATCACCGCGTCATCAGCGCCGGAATAGGCAGGGTCAACGCCAATGATTACCGGCGCATGAGCCACCTCAGCGGCTGTCACCGTCCGTTTCATGGCGGCATCGGTAAGGCCGGTCGGGATGAACTGAGTTTCAGAGGCTGACGGGAAGATACCGCGCACACGGATTTTGAAGAAGTCGCTATCTTCCCCCATATCCTCTTCCCACTTTTTGATTTGCTCTTTGTTGGTGCCCTCCACCGTCCGGCTGTCTATCTGCTTTGTGCGCCAGCGGTGTTTAAACTTGCGGAAGCACTCACGGAAACGCCCGGTGTTACGGGTCGGGTTTCCGAATGCAATCCAGATAATTTCTGTGTTCTCGTCCGTCAGTGCCCCCTCTGCAACTTCCCACACCAGATCTGCAATGTTGGATGCTTCATCGAACACCAGAATGATGCGCTTGCCTTGGTTATGCAGCCCGGCGAATGCCTCAGTGTTATTCTCTGACCACGGTACGGCATCTGCCCTCCAAGCGTTGGTGTGGTTCGGGTCGTTGGAATAGATAGCAGTTTTGGTGCAGGTGAACCAGTCGCGGGTGATAGAAAGACGCTGCCACTTTGCAATCTCCGGCCATGTTTTGGTTCGCAACTGGTTTTCGGTGTTGGCTGTGACCACGACTTTACAGTCTTCGCAGGTGTCCATGCCCCACTTAATCACCATGGAAATGAAGGCTGATTTACCGATACCGTGCCCGGATGCACGGGCCAGCAGCAACGGCTGATGCCTGGTGTCCGGATTGCGCAGGTGCTGACCGATTTCACCCAGCGCTTCTGCCTGCCACTGACGCGGGCCGCTGGCCGTTTCCAGTTCGGTGCCCGCCTCGCCCCACGGAAATGCGTAAAGCGCATAACTGAGCGGGTCATACGTGAACATGGCGATATCGTCAATCAGTTGTTCTTCCGGTGACGTGGTGGCGGCATCTGTCATTACTCAATACCCTCTGCTGCCCGTTTACGTGCCGCAGCCAGTTTATCCGCCAGCGAGATATTGACGTCCACCTGTACGCGCTCCCGGAATGCATTGATATCGACGTGCTTACCAATCAGCTCCAGCACCTTGAGTTTGTCCAGGAGCTTCACTTTTTTCAGTCGGGTGTCACCGTCGATGTCGATGATATCGAATGCGGCTACCGATTTACGCCATACCGGCGACCATTCGCTGATGGGCTTGATATCACCTTTCTCATTGAGTATGTCCGCGATATCCGCGTCCAGCATATCCACCAGCCGCTTAAGTACGGTGTCGGCGCTCATCTTGGTGCGCTTGTTCCGCTGCTGCATAAGCTGGGCGATACGTTCCTGAATGCGGGGATCTGCCATCAGTACCGATGCACGCTTACAGGCACTACCGGGAGCGTACCCGGCAGCAATGGCGGCGTCAGTCTGGTTATCAGGCGCTTTGAGATACTCCTGACAGAAACGCTCCATCTGAGCGTTCAGCGGTGTAGGCTTTCGTGCTGGTGGTTTGCGTGGTCTTTTGATGGTCATAATCATTACCTCTTTGTTTATTATGACCACACAAAAGATAAACTTCAAATCTCAAACTAAATCATCGATAGTTCAACCATTAGCGTATCTATCCTCGTCATTAATGCCTCTGAGTATACTTTTACAGATTCAGCTCTGGTTTTCACAAGGGTGTAATTGTGATTAACGAGGTCATTTATAAGCGCCTCCGTCACATTGTTTACATCATCAATAAGAGTAAAAATGCCAGTTATTGACGTTATTATATCTTGGTTATGCTTGGCTAAAACCAATAAATTAGTATCTATAAACTTATTAACAAAATAAAATTTATAGCTCGTTTTCCATGAATATTCTTTTGTATTATCGTTGTATCCATCCTTGAAGATAATATAGAAAATATCACCTGTTTTTTGCATAAGCACATCCGCATACTTTTTAGATAAAACCATATCAACTATTTTTTGGTTTCCCAATAATGCAGTTTTTATCAATTCACAGTTTACGGTTATTATCTTTTTAATAGCTAATAATTCATTAGCTCTATCACTATTTCTTCTGGCTATATCTTCTTGCCTCTGAATAGTAAAGACCGTAAAGCTAACAACAATTGCGATAGCAGAGGCTACACTTCCAATGATAGAAAATCTCTCGACTAACGTCATACCCCATCCTTTTGTTAAATGCTTTTTATTATTCTACCTTCAATTTCATCTCATGCCACCCTCTGGTGTTCCAGCATTCAGCGTCACCGGACAGACAGCACTCAGCGACCGGCAATACCTCACCACACTTACCACAGCAGCGCTGTGATAACTCCGCAATCTCACGCTTAAGCCGTGCATCGTCGTTGCGTATCAGCATCTGAATATACTCGGCCTCGTCGTATGGCTCACGACCTGGACGGCGCAGTGAACAGTTGCGTTTGATCATCTCATGTTCTTCGACCTCAATCTGCCACTGCGGGATCACCATGCCAGCGCTACGCTGGCGTTTGCGCTGTGCTGCTTTGCGTTCGGCTGGGGTTTTGGCCATATAATCTCCGATGCATTTGTGACATGTCACGACAGACAAATCAGCCATCAAAACTAAATCTGAATAAAAGCGCACCATACTTCGTATGAACAACGAAAATTTCCCATCCTATGGCATACCATACCGGCGGTGCCATCTCGACCCGGTAAATAGCAGCACCATAAGTATATGGCTGAATTAAATCTATGAATCCGACAGCCAGATCATCAAGCTTATCCGCCAAATTTTCAGCATGACCCAACCTGAAGAACCATGACCTGACGGCTTGCTTTAGACTCTCTAAATCTGTTTGTTGCAGAGAAATATGCCAGTACTCAACAGGATATTTATCTTCACCACAAATAATTCCATCCTGCACTGACTCCAGCAGCGTCACCTTCTCATCCAGCAGCAAACATTGATAATCAGCGGCCACATTTGGTGCACAGTTAATCGACTCAACCGCACAGAGGTAGCCGTTTATTTTTTCAACATCCAATAAAATCATGTCGTCTGTAACACGTTTTTTGATCATTTTATTCATGCCTTCATACTTTCATACCGCTTCGGATAACTTCATTGTGCTTAAAACTCATTAAATATCATTAATTTTCGCTGTCATAGTTTCTTTCCGTACTCATTCACCAATAAAATAACCCGCTCACAAACTTAACTGATGGTAATAAGTTCATGAATTGTCGATTTTTCCGGTAACCTTACCGTTATCTTCCCGGACTCACCCCACACCTTGGAAACCGCCACACTCCAGACCTTGCAATCATCATCAAACAAGGCATCCATCAGGGCTTTAAGCAGGTTATCGACATCCGGCTTCTGCTGGTGCGGCTGCCCGACCATGCTGCGCCTTTTCACTCCTGACCAGCTTTTAGGCATTGGCATCTGAAACACGACTTCAGCACCGGATTCCGGCAGTGTGATGCGGCGCAACCGCGCCTCGTCACAGAATGCCCTGTAACGCATCACCGCAGGCCGTTTCTGCCACTTATCCCGCTGCGTCATGCGCGGCTTTGGCACCGGTGTGATATCGAACTCGTTAACCTGCATTGTTCCTGGCCTTTTTCAGTAGTGAATCAAACAGTTTCTGCATCCGTGCCGGTTCGCCGTACTGCTCAATCGGCTGGCGCACTCTCGGCTTTCGCTCTGTTACCCTCGGTTTCGCTGCCGTCTCCTCGCTGCGCTCATGGCTGCGCCTGAGAGCTTTAGCGATATTCTCGCGCCGGGTCTGTGCCTGATTTTCAAGCCCTTCCCGGTGGTCATACCGAAGCCAGTGGACGAAGTTGTATGAGTTTCTTTTGCGCCCTATCACATTCCAGCGGTACAGCTGGTCGAGCGCATACCGCACCGCAGATACTCCGACCTTCCGTTTGTGGTCATTCCTGATGGCAACCACCAGCTGCATGGCAGTGAGATCCGGCTTATCCGCAAGAACCCTCACGATGTAGTCCTGAACCCGCATATAACCCCCATGGTAATTACCTTACAGGTAAATATAACCATATTGTTTATCTTTTCAAGAATAAAAATACCAATACCCCGCATACGATTAAAACGCTCTGTATCGAATTCTGAGCGACTTTTAAAACCACATCATGAAAACGTACTGACCACATAGTTAAAACCTCGCTGCGTTGTACTGGCTTACGATTTTGATGATTCATGCACTCAGACAGATCGTTGTTTCTTTCTTTCGAGCATTTCCATCCACGCCGGAGGCGGACGGGTTTTATCTTCCACGCGAAGAACCGGACGGGGTATCGGCTCACCTTTGGCTACACGGTCAGCCCACTGCCGGATCATCTTTGCCAGGCGCTTTTCAACTTCCGGCTCAGTCAGCCGCAGGTCATGCACCTTGTTTCTCAGTTCCGTGAAGATCCAGTACTGCACCGGGTGCCTGAATGGGTACATCTCAGCACTGCGGTAATAGCCCCGCTTCGCCATGTATTTATTAAAATCACGCAGCATGTCGTCAAACGGGATCCCGAATGCGTTTGAGTCCACCAGCTTATCCGACAGCATCACAATCACGTCAGACAGTTCAGGCGGCCAGGGATTGCCGTTCATGCAGCGATCGAGGCAAAACGTGAATATCATCTCAAACTGGTCGTCACTCAATCCGGCGGTTGCTCGCTTCCACATCGATGACGGTTCCGTCCCGTTCTTGCCCGTCCATTTGTCCCCATACAGCTCGGTCATCTTCAGCCAGAGAGTCGAGATATTCCTGCCCGTATTTTTTCCGGATCCCATGCTCGACGAGTTGTACCGCTCTGGATTTCCCGCTGGATGGGTTAAATTTAAATTCTGTGTCATCGGTGTGACCTCCGCTCTGTTTCGGTTGTTTCATGCGCTGCTGATGAATGCTCTTTGCGAATGCCATTTCCCACTGTGCGTGGTGTTTAGCTTTCCCTTCCGCCTGCCAGTACGTGATGAACTCGGCCAGTTCCTCAGGACGGTACGGCTCATTCAGTATTACGCCCCACTGTGCCGCTTTGCGGCTGAAATCTGGGTCCGGCTGCCAGTGTCCGGTCATCGCGAACTTGCCCGGATAATCTGACCAGTTCCCTGCCGGTGGATCTTCCGCCTCAGGATCAGGAATAAAATTTTCTTCATGCGCGCCAGAGAGAGTTGTTTTTATATTCCTTTCCTTTCCCTTCCCTTCCTTTCCGGGTGGTAGTTCTCCTGTATCACTACCGTAGTCTTCCGGTATTAAATCCATCTCTTTGATTTTACTTATTGTTTTCTTATTAATTACCTGGTGTTTTGTAAAATTAATGATCAGGCCGAAGCGCTTGCCATTTTGTGCAGAAAACAGGCGTATATAACCGCAGTTGGAAAGCTCCTGTAGTAATACCGGAATACTACCGGAGGGTTCACGTAGCGGGAAAACAGCAGCCTTAATCAGTTTCGGATTAGCGTTGAAATACCCCTCATCGTCAGCATAATTTAATAGCCCGATAGCCAGTAAACAGGCAGCTTCTGATACCTCTGCCATGTCCTCATCCGTCCAGAATGTTGGCTTGATGGTTCTTATACGAGCCATATCACCCCCTGAATTCACTCTCATGAATGCGCCCATCTGTTTTATTCAGTTCCTTTGCCAGTTTCAGTAACCGGTTCATTTCCTTTCGGTACTCCGTAGAATGCATGGCCGCACACACTACGCATGCGCCGGTGCTGGTATAGCGTTCAGCGTCGTGGCCGTTTTTACATGGCTTACCCGTATAAAACCGGACGAGCCCGTTAAGAACCGCTGTTTTTCTGTTGATGACTTCCATACGTCCCTCTTAACCAAGTTGTTTAAGAAGTAAGATAGAGAATCTCGAAAAATAAATCAACCCTAAATGAATAATTGTTTATCACGCATAACCAGAAAATATAAAGGCCGCACAAGGCGGCCTCATATGTTCATCACTCGAAGAACCGTATCAGCTCTTCCATTGTCACGGCTGCACCGTGCTCAGTGCATGCCTGGTGTAATCGTCTGATAGTTTTCAGCCCCGGCTGTCTGCGGGCATAACTCAGGTGCGTCCTGATATAACCGACAGTTACCCCGACTTTCTCTGCGAACGCAACACGATCCTCTTTGTTAAGACCATTCCAGAATGCTTGAAAATTGAAATCTTCCATATTTTTCCTGTTCTATCGTTAAACATTCTGAGAATAATAACCAATATGGTCATTTACCAACAAGGTCATGATTCTGTTTAATGGCAGAATCAGATAAACATTTACGAATACATTTTAATCAGGCAACCCATATGAAAAACATCAATGAGATAAGGAGAGATAACCTCATCTTCATTCTGGAGAAGTATTACGACGGCAGACAGAAAGCGCTGGCCGATGCGCTGGGGTTCGCCCCGAACATCATTTCCCGCTATCTTTCCTCATCCGATTTGAAGAGCCACCGTAATATCAGTGACGCGGTTGCCCGGAAGATAGAGCATGTCACGCGGGTACAAAAATACTGGATGGATACCGACCATTACAACCGGCCGGCAGAAAGCACCGACGATATCTATTCACCGACCGAGATCGGCGCAATACTGGCAGATAACATCAGTACCTTCATGCTGACTGACGGCGTGAAGTCACAGACTCAACTGTCTGTTAAAAGCGGGCTGGGGCAGTCAACGATTAACCGTATCGTGAAAAATGAAACCAGTGCCACTGTGGACAGCGTGGACTCTATCGCCAAGGCGCTGGGCCGTAAAGCCTATGAGCTGCTGATCCCGTCCAACGATACCGACGTCATTAAGTATGACCAGAAACGGTATGCCGCACTATCACCGGCAGAGAAAGAACAAATCCAGGACTTTATCGAGTTCATCATAAAGAAAAACCGGTAATAAACTCAGATAGATGCGAAATCGGCCAGCCTCGAGCTGGCTTTTTTTTCGTCGTGATAATGATCACTTTGTTTATCTTTTATTGTTTTTTATTGTTGACAACGTTCAGTTACGGGTTATTATTCATATCAAGTTGACCACATTGGTCATGTTCTTTAACAACCGGGACTGCAACACAACCCCTAATTCTGATGCAGCAGAATGTCCTCGCTAACCCGTAGAACCGGAACGCGGGATCGGAACGTGAAAAATTACATGAACTGGCGATAACCGCCGGTTTTGCTATACGCCAAAACATAAACAAACAGTTTATTTAAATGGTGAGTAACATGACATTTTTTATTCTCAACGGCCTGCACGTTTTTATCGTGTGCGGCAAGCAACAGCAGTTCACATCATTCCGTGCAGGCATTGAGTGGGCTTTCACCACCAAAACCGCCGCACGGACAGATCAACTTATAGGTGAGCACAATGGCAACAACCAATAAAGAACGTATGGATGCTAATTTAGCCGCAGCAATTCTTGCGGCTGATGGCGCAGAAACATTTACACCGGCAGAGCTGAATAACCTGATTGCCCGTATCAACGGCGATAAATCCAACCAGGCACTGGAAAAGTACGACAACATTATTTTCCGTGTCGGCCTCGCAGCCACATCATCAACCTGCTTACAGTCACTGCCGGATGAGCAATGCATTGAAGCGCTGGCACACGTCATCATGAATATGAATAAGTACCCGGCCACCAGCGACAAAAAGCAGTATTTTGAATCGCTGTGCGTGGCTGCTGATCATTCTGCCGCAAAAAATGATAAACAAACCGTTTATCAACAGGATGAGGTGGTGACCGATAATGACTGTCAGGCAGCCACGGAGCCGCCACACTTTGAGCCGGGCCGCTATCCTGATATCCCTAACGAAACGTATCACGCATCGAACGGTATCAGCAGCACCATGCTGAAAGATGCGCGGATCAGCCTGATGTATTACCAGCGCCGCCACATCACGAAAGTGATTCAGCGTGAACGCTCTGAGGCGTTGGATTTCGGTAGCCTGTTTCATACTCTGGTACTGGAACCGAAAAAGCTGGACGCAGAATTCAGCCTGCCGCCGGTTATCCCGGCTGACGCGCTGACCAATACCGAATCCATGAAGAAATGGATTGAGAGTTATAACGCTGATCTGGCGCCGGTGATGAGCAACGACGAACTCAAAGCAGAGATTGAGGCTCATAACGCCACGCTGCCGCAGCCGTTGTCTCTGTCCGGTAATGTTGAAGAAATCGGCTCACTCTATGTTTCACTGCCTGATGCTTTCCGCACCATTCCGGAACATGAAAAGCACACCGCCGCGGCAATGAAAGCCTGCATAAAAACGTTCAATAACACCCTGCCGGTACCGCTGAAAACATCCGGCGGACGTATCGATATGATACGGGAACTGGAAGCGATAAACCCTGAGCTGGTGGAAGCAGAACGCAGTAAGCCGGACCCACTGATCACCTCGGGTAAGAAAGAGGACCTTATCGCCAGAATCAAAGCCGTATCGCCGGGCACTGTTTTCGCTGATGAGTTAATGCAGGCATGGCAGGCGGATGAATCACGTATCCGCATCACAGGCGATCAGTTAAAGCTCGGTAAAGCCATGCAGGAAGCTGTTTACCAGCACCCTGAAATCAGGCCGCTGATTAATCATCCGGGCCGCGCAGTGGAAGTCAGTTATTACGGCATTGATGAAGATACCGGCCTTGAGGTTCGTGTCCGGCCAGACCTTGAAATATCCACCACGGACAGCCGCATCGGTTTCGACCTGAAATCGGTATCACTCGGACGTTTCAAGCAGGATGTCATTGAGACCATGATCCGCCGGGAAATACTCAACCGCGATTATCACGTCAGTGCGGCCATGTACTGCGATATTGCCGAACTCGACCAGTTCTTCTGGATCTTCGTTAACAAAGACGAAAATTACAACTGGGTCGCGGTAGTCGAAGCCCCGCCGGAATTACTGGAACTCGGCCGCCTAGAATACAAAAAGACACTGCGCGATATCCGCCGGGCTATGGACACCGATGTATGGCCGGGCCCGGTCACCACCACGCTCACTATCGGCCTGAGTGATTTCGATATGCGCCGCCTGGAAGCGCTGCAAATGGACGCCGCGTAACACCCACCCTATTTTATGCCCGGCAATGGCCGGGCCGGAGATATCACTATGTCAGAATTAATGACGCAAGAATCAGTACCTTCAATTTTCAGTGCTGACGGCCTGGACAAAATGCTGCGCTTTGCTGAGGTAATGGCGCGAGGAACAGTAACTGTGCCGGCGCACTTAAAAGGCCAGGAGTCTGATTGCCTGGCAATCGCCATGCAGGCGGCGCAGTGGAATATGAACCCGTTCGCCGTAGCTCAGAAAACGCACATTATCAACGGCGTACTCGGCTATGAAGCGCAACTGGTTAATGCCCTGATTTCAAGTTCATCAGCCATTCACGGGCGCTTCCATTATGAGTACGGTGGTGACGGATGGGAAAAATGCACCGTCAGCAAAGAAGTATCGGAAACAAAATCAGGCCGCAACGGCAGCTATGAGGTGACAAAGCGCGTTCGCGGCTGGACGGATGCCGATGAGCACGGTCTGTTTATTCGTGTCGGGGCGATCCTGCGCGGTGATACCGAAATCACCTGGGGTGAGCCGGTTTATCTTTCCAGCGTGGTTATCCGCAACTCCCCGTTGTGGGCCACCAACCCGAAACAGCAGATCGCTTATCTGGCAGTGAAATACTGGGCGAGGCTTTATTGCCCTGAGGTGATCCTCGGTGTCTATACCCCGGATGAGCTGGAAGAACGCCAGGTGAAAGACGTCACCCCGCCGAAAGAGCGCGTAACACTCAGCGAGTTATCCCACCAGCAGACAGAACCACAGCAGCCGGAAGCGGTAAAAGAAGTCACCGGTGAACTGGTCGAAGAATTCGACGCTGAGGCAATCCGCCGGGCTATCGATACCGCCGAAACACTGGACGAAGTGAAAGATATCCGCAGCAGGATTGATGACGGTAAAAAAACAATGGGTATCACCCTGTTTACTGAACTGAAAAACAAAGCGGTTCAGGCATATCACGTTATCGATTCACGCAACCTGCTGGAAGCGGAGATCAATTCACTGCCGGAACCAGGCACACCGGAAGCCGCAGAGGCATTTCAGAAAGTGGAGCAACTGCTGAATGCCCGTAAAACGAAACTCGGCGCTGAGCTGTATGAGCAATTCAGTATGACGCTGAGTGATATGAAGCCTGAGTATCAATAATTTTTGCCGGGGGAGAAATCCCCCGCACGGAGAACACACCATGATCCCATTAAAAAAACCTATCGACTTCAAAGAAGTGAAGCGCATCGTCGGATTATCCCGAACCACCATATACCACCTGGAAAAAGCGGGTGATTTTCCAAAGAGAAGTTACTTCTCTAAACGAGCGGTCCGTTGGGAAGAAAGCGAAGTCCGGCAGTGGGTCGATAACCGCATGCGTAACCGGGTTAAACCGGATAATACCATCGATACAAATCGACTCGCTCGCCATGATCATTAACGCAGAGAGCGCCACATGATTCTTGATATCAACAGTATCGCCCTGTCACTGCACGGGATCGCACTCTGGTGCGCCATCAGCGGCGTTATCTGTGTGATTGATGGTGACACCAACCAGCTGATTATATCCCCTTATGATAACCCCACCGTTTCAGGATGAAGCGTAAGCCAGAGGAAGCAATCATGTGCATACAGGAAATGAATGTACGGGTTTACTTCGCCCCTACCAGAAACCGCCGGTATTTCAGCAAGGATGCTGCGATAAAGGCAGAGGTAAAGGCGCGGATATTCATGAAATACCCGCTTGAAAAGCCCGAATCCGATACTGGATATCCAGGATATTACATATCAGAAGACAGGCCTGAATTTTATCGCAGGGCGGTGAGATATCTGACCTATCTGATTAAAAAGAAAATGGTTTCAGGATGAAGAGTAATGCAGGGATGCTGAGGAAATAACAATGACTGCTTACTATAACGAAAACGATCCGTTCGCTGCTCAGTGGTTACGGAATCTCATTGCTGCCGGCCATATAGCTCCGGGTGTAGTGGACGAAAGGAGTATTGAAGATGTCACACCAGATGATTTACGCGGATTCACACAATGCCACTTCTTCGCCGGTGTCGGAGTGTGGTCACTTGCCCTGCGCCGTGCAGGATGGCCGGATGACAAACCAGTCTGGACAGGAAGTTGCCCGTGCCAGCCTTTCAGCGCGGCAGGCAAAGGAAATGGGTTTGCTGACGAGCGGCACCTTTGGCCTGCATTCTTCCACCTCATCAGCGAGTGCAAACCTGGCATTATCTTTGGTGAACAGGTTGCAAGCAAAGACGGTCTCGTATGGCTCGATCTTGTACAAACTGACCTGGAAGCAAAGGACTACGCCACAGCTGCGGTCGATTTATGCGCTGCGGGCTTCGGTGCGCCGCATATCAGACAGCGATTGTTCTGGGTGGCCGACTCCGACAACGCGGGGCGGAAAAGACTGCGGGGATGTGAGTCAGTCATTCTTCCGGAAAGACGGGAGGATGCGGAACGATACGCTGTACCGCCAGCTATGGCTGCACATGTTTGGGATGGATGGCAGGCCGTCACGGGAGCAGATAAAAACTCTCGAATGCTGCCACCTGACTTTGGCGAGAGAGCTGATGATGCTACCGGTCGGGTGGGAAAACTCCGCGCCTACGGAAATGCCATCGTCGCGCCGGTCGCGGAAGAGTTCATAAGGGCTTATATGCTGATAACAGAGGAATGAATATGGCAATAGTTAAATATTACACTCATGCTGATTTAGTTGATGAAGCTGAATATTCGCAGATAGATGATGACGACAAATACACACTATCAGAACCTGAAATTGAATATAGCCCTGATGACACCGGTTTTGATTTACGGACGTGTGTCCAAGAATGCGCAAGTGACTATCACGATCATCATGACGGTTGGGAAGATGAATGGCCTATTTATTTCATCTTATGGATTAATGGCGCGTGTAAGGGAAAATTCTGTGTAGAGCTCGAACACGAACCCGTATTTACAGCAACTTTGGATAATTAAGCAGATTCAGGGGTGAATATGAAAATCACAGACGAAGATATTCAGGCAGCAATTTTAAGCTCAAGCGAGGACTTTCTATTTCAGGTGTGCGATTCGCTTGTGTTTTCCCATTACGGGTTAGATGAAATGCCAGAGGAAGAACAAGACCGACTTTATGCTGCGCTGTATTCATGGCTTAAGAAAGCGGCCAGTGAATTTAAGCAGATTCAGGAGGGGTGATGGATATATCACAGCAACAGTTTGAGGAATTTATTAAATTCCACGCAGAGCCAGCAGAGTTGGAGCGGAAATTAAAAAAGGCGAATGACGGATTAAATTATGCTGACCGGGATGTCGATTTAATGTGGATTAGCTGGCAGGCATCACGCGATGCAATGAAGCCGGTAGCGTTTACAATACGTGATGATTCAGGGTATTTATACCTGAACAGAATGACAACACAGGAAGGTGGTGAACTTAATCATCAGTTAAATCTATTGCAGAAATATTGCCCTGAAAAACAGTATTCAATTACCCCACTCTATCGCTTAGATAAATAATCATGACGACAATCGGATTTGTATTACTACTGGTGATGCACGGCTCCGCTGTGCCTGTTACCGATGATATTTATACGCTCAAAGAATGTGAGAGCCGCGCAGTGCAGATGATGACTGTGCGGAATGTTGAATTAGTGTGTGCGGAGGTGGTGAGACCATGAAGCTTAAAGTTGGTGATAAGGTAAGGTACACAAATAATATTCATGATTATAGCGGGACATTCAATATTGGCGATGAGCTAACAATTATAAAAATAATAAACCTTAATCCAGATATGTATATGTGCATCAAGGATAACCCTGAGATATACGAAGGGTTCGATAAAGAAGAATTGGAGTTAGTCAATGAACAAATATCGTGACAAATCAGACTTTGAGATTAATAAGGCTGTGGTTATTGCGCTTGGCAAGGTTATAGGCATAAGACCAGACTCCAATATTATATATTTAATTGGCGGCGATGAGCTTATAGAATTCAACCCCTGCAACAACCCGGCGGACGCAATGCCTATTATTAACGAATATGGAATTAGTCTCATATATCAAGAGGGAGAATTTCAGTTTGCAACTAATGACGGGAATATAGAGTGCAGCATTAGCAATCCATTGAAAGCCGCAATGATTATTTTCCTGATGATGAAGGATGCGGAGAATGAAAAAGTATGACCTAATTCTCGCCGACCCACCCTGGCAATACAGTAACAAATCCTCCAATGGCGCAGCAAATAACCACTACAACACCACCGATTTTTATTCCCTCACCCGCTTATCCATCGAAAAAATAGCCTCGGAAAACTCCGTACTCTGCATGTGGTACACGGGTAACTTTGCGCTTGAGGCGATAAAGCTGGCTGAGGCGTGGAATTTCAAAGTTAAAAACATGTTCTGTTTTGCATGGATAAAATTAAATAAAAATGCAGAAGACAGAATAGACAAAAATCCGCCAGAGGATTCTTTCGATTTCATGGAGATATTAAACAGTGAGACGAAAATTAATTGCGGAAATTACACTCGCCAAAATATTGAAATGTGTTTAATTGCGACTCGTGGTAAGGGATTGCCGCGCCGGTCGGCCAGCGTCAGGCAGATAGTGTATTCCTGTCTCGGTGAGCACAGCGAGAAACCGAAGGAAGTACATCACCGGCTGGAAGAGTTATACGGCGATGTCCCGCGCATTGAACTGTTTGCCAGGGAGAAATACGGCGACTGGGATGTGTACGGGGATCAGGTTAACAGTGACATACAACTGAGGTAATTTTATGGCCGATATTATCGATGAAGCCAATGACTTAAACGAACTGCGGCTGACTACCGCGCTTGCCAACCGGCCGCCAAAGCCGAAAAGCCTGACCGGTTTCTGTATCTGGTGCCGTGATGAACCGGTTATGCCAGGCAGCGCGTACTGCTCAAAAGAGTGCGGCGACGATGACGCACAGAATAAGCGCAAAAACGGATAGGAGGCACTGATGCTGATCCTTGCACTCTATCTGTGGATTGCCGGTTATCTCTTCGCGGAGCTGAGCAGAAGCGCAGATACCCGCACCGACATAGCCGCCGTGATGTTTTATTCCACATTCTGGCTGCCTACCGGCGCGTGTTACCTTTCATCCCTGATCGCCAGCAAAGTGTTAGGCGACGAGTAATTACCCCCAACCTACCCTGAATTACCCAATGGTACAGACATGTGCCCTGCACTTCTGTTGCCTGAATCCGGAGTCTTTCATGAATAAATCCATCCTGATCCTGCACCCGAATAAATGGGTGACGGAAGATATTCTGATGCAGCTTACCGGCCTGAGCAGCTCAGCAATAAAAACAGCCCGTAAAAAGTCCTGGTTTGAAGGCCGTGAATATCGTCACTATTCCGCCGACTGTAACCCTAAAGATAACAGCCCGATTATGTATAATCGCCTTGCTGTAGATGAATGGGTGGAGCGGCAGAACATGGCCGTTCCGCGAGGTAACAACGGCTGATAAGGGATCAATATGACAAAATACCCGACTGGTGTGGAGGCTCACGGAGAGAGCCTCAGAATATGGTTTATGTATAACGGGCGCAGGCACAGAGAGAATCTCGGTGTCCCGGACACATTGAAAAACAGAAGAATGGCCGGTGAGCTGAGGGCATCGGTCTGCTTTGCGATAAAAATGGGAACGTTTGATTATGCATTGCAATTCCCGAACTCATCAACCATTAACCATAAACCTGCTCAGGGAAAAGATATAACCATTACTGAACTTGCAGAAAAATGGCTGGATTTAAAATCAACGGAAATAACTAAGAATGCCCTGAACAGATATACATCCTATATTGATGTCTGCGCATTTTTAATTGGTTCGTCACGAAATATATCTTCAGTTTTATATGAGGATATTCTCTCACTGAGGAAATTACTTCTGACAGGAAATCAGATATGCGGTACCCATCAAAAAAACAGGAATAAGAAAAAAGGCCGGTCAGTCAGAACGGTTAATGTTTATCTGAGCTGCTTTAAAGCCATGATGGAATTTGCTGTTAATTGCGGCTATTTGCAGTCATCACCTTTTACCGGAATAAAGCCGCTGAAGCGTGCAAAAACTGAACCTGACCCGCTGACCCGTGAAGAGTTCACCAGGTTTATTGCCTGCTGCTCTAATGCGCAAATCCGCAACCTGTGGACACTTGCAGTCAGCACCGGTATGCGGCACGGCGAGTTGTGTGCACTGAGCTGGGAAGATATAGATACCCGGAACTGGACAATCACGGTGCGCAGAAATCTTCCTATTAAGGATCATTTCACGCCACCAAAAACAACCAGTGGCGTCCGGACTATCGCCCTCACAATACCGGCTATCAATGCATTAAAGTCACAGATGCTTTATACAAAAATGAGTCGCCCGGTTGAGGTGGATGTTCATCTGCGTGAATACGGGAGAGTCAGAAAGGATCTGTGCTCATTTGTTTTCAAGCCACAGCAGAGCAGTAATAACGGTACCGGTGGTGAATGGTATGCCCCGGGGTCATTCGGAACGACCTGGAACAGCACACTCAAAAGAGCCGGTATTCGCCACCGTAAAGCGTATGAATCCCGGCATACATTTGCCTGCTGGGCGCTCAGCGCAGGTGCCAACCCGAATTTTATTGCGGAACAGATGGGACATACATCAGCGCAGATGGTTTATACCGTTTATGGCAAATGGATGGCTGACAATAACAGCAGTCAGATAGACATTTTGAACGCCACTTTCACGCAAAATGCCCCATCCATGCCCCACGCCGTAAATAGTTCACACTGATTCGCTGCAAAAACAATAAGTTACAACCCACCTTCGGGCTTATTCAGAATATGGTCTTCCCAGTTCTGTACCACACTTTCTGTGACGGCTATATGGCGGACGGTAATGCCTTTCTGGTGCATCAGGGATTTGGAGCCGCTGGTTAACGGGTGCCAGGGTAATAACGGTTTGCCTTCCATGACCAGGCGGTAAGCGCAGGTCATCGGCAGCCAGGCGTCAAATGTCGGCAGGTTTTCCCGCGTCAGTTTGATGCAGTCCGGCTCATAACGGAAACGATCTTCATAATGACGGCACTGACAGCTTTTAATATCGAGCTGGTTGCAGGCCACGTCGGTGAAATAGATTTCATCGGTGTCTGCGTCCATCAGTTTCTGCAAACAGCATTGTCCGCAGCCATCACACAGTGATTCCCACTCTTCGTCACTCATTTCATCGAGGGTTTTCACCGTCCAGAATGGTTGAGACATATTCTTTTTTCCTTTAACTTCGTGGCTGACCGTTTCAGATAATCCGCGTGGTCAGCGTATGATCATTTACCGAGATTTTCAGCATATCGCCCGATACCAGTGGTCCGACACCGTCCGGTGTGCCGGTCAGGATAATATCCCCCGGACGCAGCGTGAAATAGCGGGACATATAACTTATCAGTGGTATCACCGGTGTCAGCATTTCGCGGGTATTCCCCTGCTGGCGTAACTCATTATTAATAGTCAGGCTCAGGGTGACATTCTGCGGATCAGGGAATTCATTGACCGGAATAAATCCGGATACCGGCGCAGAGCCGTCAAATGCCTTACTTTTTTCCCACGGCTGCCCTGCTGCTTTTAATTTCATCTGCACATCACGCAGCGTTAAATCCAGCGCAACACCAAACCCGGCAATAGCACGGGCGCAGCGATCTTCATTAGCCTGTTTCAGCGGCGCACCGATCAGAACAGCCAGTTCAGTTTCATGATGCACTTCGCCGAACTCTTTCGGGATGGCGACCGGCTGACGCAGGTCGCACAGTGCCGTTTCAGGTTTAATAAAAAGAAGGGGTTCCGCGGATGCCTGTGATTTCATCTCCGCAACATGCTTTGCATAATTCAGCCCCACACATACCACTTTCCCGACCGGGAAGTCCAGGAGAGCCCCCTGCCAGTCACGATGCTGATACATAGTCTTACCCCTTTAATTTATTATTCTGATGACATCAGCGGATTTCCGCGCCGACATTATCCGCCATCAGCGAAACGCTGAGAGCGAAGAAATATGAGCGGTTCCAGTGCATGATGGTAATAAAGTTTTGCGTGACCAGATACACCCGTTCCTGCTTATCTTCCGGTACGACTAACCACATCGGGGTAGTTTCCGGCAGATTTGCCTGTGCCGGGAGTGTTACCCCCAGTGCTTTCCATTGCGCCAGTGTTTTGCTCTGGTTTTTCTTTGTACCTTCAATGCTGCGGTCAAACCCGGCAGGAACAGACACTTCATATCCCCACGGCAGCCCTTTTATCCAGCCTTCTGCAGCCAGATAATTGGCAGTGGAGGCAAATACATCCGCTTTGTTATTCCAGATATCGACCATACCGTCGCCGTCACCATCCACCGCGTAAGTCAGATAGCTGGACGGCATAAACTGGTTCTGCCCCATAGCGCCGGCCCAGGAGCCTTTCAGCTGCTGATCCGCCGGAATATGCCCCTGGTCGATAATCTGTAATGCCGCGATAAACTGCTTAACAAACATCTCTTCACGGCGGCCTTCAAACGCCAGGGTTGCCAGAGCCGAGATCACATCCTCTTTACCCTGATAACGGCCGAAACCGCTTTCCAGCCCCCACAGAGAAACAATATATTCCTGTGGTACGCCGTAACGCTGACTGATACCGGATAACAGCGCCGCATTGGCATCATGCTGTTTTACTGCGGCACTGACAGCGCCGCGGGTGACACGACGGGACAGATAATCATCCAGCGTGACTTTTTTCTCCGGCTGGTTTTTATCAGACGTTATAACACGTTCGATAAAATGAAAATTCTCAAAAGCACGGGTCAGCGTGGATTCTTTAATACCCTCCTGACGAGCCATCGCTTTCAGCTGTTCAGCATACGCCGGGAATTGTTCTGCTGTCCGTGAGTCAGCCGGAAATTCCCGCTGTAAATCCGCCACGGACAGACGTGCCGCAGTCGCCTGCTGTGCGACAGGCTCTGCGGTGAGTAATTTTGCCGGTGATACCGGGTCCTGAGATGCACTGCATGCCGTCAGCGATGCCGTAATAATCACGGCGCTTAATAATGTCAGGCGCATAGCGATATCCTTTCTGTTTATTCCGCAGGGATTTTTATTAGGATTTATCCTGAATATTCAGTGTGTCCCGGTATTCTGACAGCAGATCTTCCACCGGTGGCGGGAACTGCAGATAATAACCGGCGGCGATCAGTTCCTGCTTCACTTTTTCAATATCCGCATTGGCCAGTTTATCGCGGTTTGCAAGGTTGATCAGCATGCTGAAGGCCGGCTTGCCGAAACTTTTCAGCAACTCTTCCGGTACACGGGAAAAATCATCTTTCTTTTCGATGAACAGATAAGTTTGATCGCGGTTCGGACTTCTGTAAATTGCACACAACATTGGAATTATCCCGTTTAAATCAAATCGTGACTTGCCAGTAAATGGCACTAACTATAACATGCTATTGTTTTTGATAATATCGTTACCCGGCATTGCGTTACTGCAATGCAATTTATATATGGCTGAATACCGGGCCGCTAATTATACTGAGTCGGACAGATGTCGCCAATTGACCTTAAAGGCAGTAACTTCACACTTTCGGTTCTTCATCTGAATAATGAAGATCCTCAGATTATTGAACAGGCTGTGCGCGAAAAAGTCAGCCAGGCGCCGGCTTTTTTCCAAAATGCCCCTGTGGTGCTGAATGTCAGTCAGATTTCATCCGGCACGAACCTGAAAATTATCTGCCGTGCCGTTACCGACGCCGGTTTGCGGATTGTCGGGATCAGCGGTTGTCAGAATGAGAAAATGCGCAAAGCAGCAACCCGCAGCGGGTTCCCCCTGCTCAATGAGGGTAAGAGTGCCCGTGTTGCTGAACCGGAAATACCGGAACCTGAAACCCCGGCAGTGTCATCCCCTGCCGCCGCAGATTCCGCCTGCCGGAAGACCCGGCTGATTAATGTCCCCGTCCGCTCCGGGCAGCGTATTTATGCCCCGAACAGTGATCTTATCGTGACTGCCAATGTCAGTGCGGGCGCAGAACTCATTGCAGACGGTAATATTCATATTTACGGGCTGATGCGCGGACGCGTATTAGCCGGTGCGGCAGGCGATACAGAAAGTCAGGTTTTCTGTACTCACCTGCATGCGGAACTGGTTTCTATCGCCGGACAATATTGGCTGAGTGATCAAATCCCGGGCGAATTTGCCGGGAAAGCGGCCAAACTCAGTCTGGTTAATAATGAACTCACTATCAACAATCTAATATAGACCTTTAACAAGGAATAATTCCATGGCACGCATTTTAGTTGTTACTTCAGGTAAAGGTGGCGTAGGCAAAACCACTTCCAGCGCGGCCATAGCGACCGGCCTTGCCCAGAAAGGAAAGAAAACCGTTGTGATCGATTTCGATATCGGTCTGCGTAACCTTGACTTAATCATGGGGTGTGAGCGTCGCGTCGTGTATGACTTCGTGAACGTTATTCAGGGCGATGCCACACTGAATCAGGCGCTTATCAAAGATAAGCGGACTGATAATTTATTTATCCTGCCTGCGTCGCAGACCCGTGATAAAGATGCACTGACCCGTGAAGGCGTGGAAAAAGTACTGAATGAGTTAGGTGAAATGAATTTTGATTTCATCCTCTGTGACTCACCGGCTGGTATTGAGAGCGGCGCACTGATGGCGCTCTATTTTGCTGATGAGGCAATCATTACCACCAACCCTGAAGTTTCATCTGTCCGCGACTCTGACCGTATTCTCGGGATTCTGTCATCCAAATCCCGTCGTGCGGAACAGGGACAGGAGCCGATTAAAGAGCATCTGCTGCTTACCCGTTATAATCCGGGCCGAGTCAGCCGTGGTGATATGCTGAGTATGGAAGATGTGCTGGAGATCCTGTGCATTCCGCTTATCGGTGTGATTCCGGAAGATCAGTCTGTCCTGCGTTCATCCAACCAGGGTGAGCCGGTTATTCTGGATCAGGAGTCTGACGCCGGTAAGGCGTATGACGATACCGTTGCCCGTATTCTGGGTGAAGATCGTCCTTTCCGTTTCATTGAGGAAGAGAAAAAAGGTTTCTTAAAACGCTTATTCGGGGGGTAAACCATGGCGCTGTTAGACTTCTTCCTGTCGAGAAAAAAACCGACAGCTAATATTGCAAAAGAACGTTTGCAAATCATTGTTGCAGAGCGTCGCCGCGGTGAATCTGAACCGAATTACCTTCCGGATCTGAAACGCGACTTACTGGCAGTTATCTGCAAGTATGTTCAGGTCGATCCGGAGATGCTGTCTGTCCAGTTTGAGCAGAAAGGCGATGATATTTCTGTTCTGGAACTGAACGTCACGTTGCCTGAGGGCGAAGAAGGCACGAAAAAAGACGAGACGGTAAAATAAAGAATCGTTACTGTGACTGATAACACGGCGGATATATTCCGCCGTGTTTTTTTCTGTTTATTCCCCGCAGGCGGCCCCTGCCTCAACGGCGGCAACCACATCTGCCAGCGCGCTTTCCAGCAACGGTTTACGCCAGCCGCTCAGCAGCTCCGGCACTTCGGATGAGGTTCTGAATCCCCACATTTTATTCAGATACTGATTGATCTGACGGCGTGATGCCAGCAGTTCCGGGCTGAATTGTTCCGCATTACTCAGCTCGTTAATACGCGCTTTAATCGCCTTAAAGGTTTTGCGGTATAACGGATGATCGGACACATTTTCCACCGGTGCCGGATAATCTGCTTCATCCAGAACACGGCTCTCTTCCGTTAATGCCAGCAGACGTCTGCCGTGACAGCGGATCTCCTGTCCGGTCAGGCCCAGCCCGTCCAGCTCACCCAGTGATGATGGCATATAGCGCGCCACTTTCCAGAGATGCTCTTCACGCACCACAAAGTTTACCGCCATATCGCGCTGACGCGCCTGTTCCAGCCGCCATTGTGCCAGTTTCTGTAAACAGGCCAGCTGCTGAGGACGCAGTTGCGCGGCACCGCTGAAATCACGGTAGGCTTCCGCCGGGTCAGTCTGTACAATACGGCGCTGTGCCATCATCGCACACTCTTCTTCCGCTGATGCCAGGTAACCGGCTGCACGGACTTTTTCTGTCAGTTTTTCAGCCAGCGGCAGCAGGTAAAAGACATCTGCGGCGGCATATTCACACTGTTTTTCTGTCAGCGGACGCGCCAGCCAGTCAGTCCGGGACTCACTTTTATCCAGGCTGACACCGAGATAGGTTTCCACCAGCGTGGCAAATCCGCAGGAAAGCGGATGACCGGTAAACGCAGCCAGTACCTGGGTATCCACCAGCGGTTGCGGTACACACGCCATACTGTTGAAAAAGACTTCGATATCCTCACTGCCGGCATGGAGATATTTGATCATCTCCGGCGCAGTCAGTAATGTTTTCAGCGGCGACCAGTCCGTGATCCCCAGCGGATCGACCAGCGCGAGATGCTCCCCGTCATAAAGCTGAACCAGACCGAGATGCGGATAATAGGTCCGGATCCGGACAAACTCGGTGTCCAGAGCAAGATAAGGTTTGCCTGTAACCTGCACACAATAGGCAGCCAGGTGTGTATCGCTGGTAATCAACTGATAATTCAAAACGACTTCTCTTAGTCTTTGACGACATGGTTAAGTGATGTGATACAGAATAATTCATCAGATCAGGATAATTCAATCAATAGTCACAACAGGACTGATAATAATAACGCCGGTAAATACCGGCGTTATTATTCTGCGGTCTGATGCCGTGTCATGCAACCGGCTGAACATCCGTTTTGTGCTTTTCCTCATCACGAAGCTCGCGACGCAGAATTTTGCCCACATTGGATTTCGGTAATTCATCACGAAACTCAATGATTTTCGGGACCTTATAGCCGGTCAGATAGCGCCGGCAGTGCAGGCGCAGCTCATCTTCTGTCAGTGATTTATCTTTGCGGACAACAAAAATTTTCACGGCCTCACCGGAGCTTTCACTCTCCACGCCGATAGCGGCACACTCCAGCACAGCCGGATGCAGCATGACCGCATCTTCAACTTCATTCGGGTAGACATTGAAGCCGGAAACCAGAATCATGTCTTTTTTGCGATCAACAATATGCAGAAAACCATTTTCATCAAACTGTGCGATATCCCCGGTAGCAACCCAGCCATCTTTCAGCACTTCGGCGGTGGCATCCGGACGGTTCCAGTACCCTTTCATGACCTGAGGACCCCGGACCCACATTTCCCCCGGCTGCCCTTCGTGCACATCCGTGCCGTCGTCATCCAGAAGACGGATCTCCGTTGACGGCACCGGGAAACCGATACTGCCGCTGTAACTCTTCAGGTTATGCGGATTACCGGCCACCAGCGGAGAGCACTCTGTCAGCCCGTAGCCTTCCAGCAGATGTTTGCCGGTCAGTTTTTCCCAGTTTTCCGCCACTGCTTTCTGCACCGGCATACCGCCGCCGACAGAGAGGTTCAGTGTGGAAAAATCAAGTTTGTGAAATTCCGGATTGTTGACCCAGGCATTAAACAGCGTATTGACCCCGGTGATCGCCGTAAACGGATATTTAGCCAGCTCTTTGATCGTCCCGCTGACATCCCGCGGATTAGTGATAAGCAGGTTACGGCCGCCGATTTCAATAAACAGCAGACAGTTCACGGTCAGTGCAAATACATGATAAAGCGGCAGCGCTGTGACAACCAGTTCTTTGCCGACTTTCAGTTCCGGAATATACGCCGCGCGCGCCTGCTCGAGATTGGCCAGCATATTGCGGTGAGTCAGCATCGCACCTTTGGCCACACCGGTGGTACCGCCGGTGTATTGCAGAAATGCCAGGTCTTCACGGTGGATTTCCGGCTTCACATACTGCATACGGTAGCCCTGATGGATAGCGCGGCGGAATGAGATAGCATCCGGCAGGTTATATTTCGGTACCAGCCGTTTGATATATTTGACCACAAAGTCCACCAGTGTGGCTTTCGGGCGTGAAAGCTGATCCCCCATACGGGTCAGGATCACATGACGGACCGTGGTGTTATAAACAATTTTTTCGAGGGTGTGTGCAAAATTGGAGACAATCACAATCGCGGCACAGCCGCTGTCATTTAACTGGTGTTCTAACTCTCTTGGTGTATAGAGGGGATTGACATTTACCACTACCATCCCTGCCCGCAGAATACCGAACAGCGCTATCGGATATTGCAGTAAGTTCGGCATCATCAGCGCGATGCGATCCCCTTTTTTCAGCCCCAGTCCGTTTTGCAGGTAAGCGGCAAATGCACGGCTTCGCTCTTCCAGTTTCCGGTAGGTCATCACCTCGCCCATATTGATAAAGGCGGGCTGGTCCGCAAAGCGCGATACCGCATTCTCCAGCATCTCTGCCATCGAGGCATAGGTGTCAGGATTGATATCTGCCGGGACATCTTCCGGATAGTGTTTAAGCCAGACTCTTTCCAAGGTTTTACTCCTGATTATTACTGCTCATCTCATAACCCGCTGGTGTTAACAAATTATTTACATAAACAAAGTATTTACATAAAACGGCGTTTTCCGGTAATTTTTCTGTTTCAGGTTGAGAGTCACATCACTAATTTGTTTTATAAAGCCAGATAACAATCGAGGCGGCAAATGCCGCCTCTTAATTTATTAGTTGTAACGCGCTGAAAATAATCGTTCAGGCTTATCGCTACCGGCGGGATTATACACTCAAATCCGCCTTTATGCTGAACTTTAAGGTTACCATACCCGCAAATCTGCGCGATTAAGGGACTAAATAATCCTGCACCACTGCCGGTCCCGGCGGATAGTACCAGCCGCCGCCATAGTAACCACCGCCGTAGTAGCCGTTATGCCAGCGCCACGGATCCGGCCCGTACACCGGCGGCGGCATAATCACCTGCCGGGCCTGGTGCCAGCGCAGGAAACCGGTGACATCAATAACCGGGAATGTGTACGGAACGTCGCCGATTTTACCGGTTTTCGTGCCGTTCATCAGCCCGACCACCGTGACATACTGATCACGGAAGTTATCCGGCTCCATAAAGCTGTTGATCCGGGCATATATCCGCCCGGTGATGGTTGAACCGAGGAATGGCGCACCGGTGCTGTTCAGCGGCATAACCGCGATTTCCAGCTGTGTCATATCCGGCTGATTCTGCACGCTGAGTACACGGCCGCCGAAACGCGCCTCCATTCCTTTATAGGCCTGTGGTGCTTTCTGAACGGCCTGAAAATCGGTCAGCATCGTGGTACCGCTGCCTTTAATAGACTCCGGGACCGTGGCGCAGCCGGTCAGCGCCAGTGATATAATCACAACACCATATTTCAGACTGCTCCGTAAGCGATTCATCATGATGTGAGCTCCTGTGACGGATAGTATCCGTCAATTATGACTGATGATTGCCGGTTCAACAATTAATGCAGGCTATTTTTTGGTGTGGTGACCACAGGATGATCACCATGAATACAATAAGATTTATCACACTCAGAAAGAATAGTTGGCACCAAACGTGTAATTGATGGCGTTATTGTTATTACCTTCATGGTTGTAATTAATTGTTCCGAATACATTCAGGTCATCGGTCAATGCTGCAGTAGCACCTAATTTTACAGAAGTCCGGTTTTTTTCCGGTTTTTTGCCTGTACGGGTAAATGATGTTTCTGTACCGTTAAGCGCTCCGCTGACACTCATCGCGTCATCCTGTAAATGATGGTGATACTTTATTTCAAAATAAGGGTTCACCGGCAGGGAATGAGTACTGATATTCCATCCTCCGCTTACCACATGCCGTTCCTGTTTCTGAGAGCTGAAGTGCATTGCGGTACTGCTGCCTGAGTTTTCACGGAAACCGTCAACTTTGTATTTATCGTATTGATAACCAATAACAGGACCGGTGGTGATATTATCCGTCAGGTTGTAGTTATAACCCGCATTGAGTGACACCCCAAATCCTGTAGCGTTTGTTTTTCCGTTTTCTGTCCGCGTTGCTTTGCCTAACTGTATATCACGTTTGATATTATCCAGACTCAGGCTGCCAAAACGGGCACTCATATTACCCCATAAGCCATTATCCGCAGAGGATTGTATAAACAGCGATGCAACCACACCGCGGGAATCATACCGGTACTGGTCATTAACTTTATAATCGCCGTCTGATGCACTTATCATTCCGCCATAAGCAAATGCCGGTGATTCCTGAACGGAAAGGCCAACGTTAAGATCATTAGTGGTTTCTCTGCCACTCAGATCCATCCTGTTTCCTTGTCCTGATTTAGCGCTTCCGCTGAACCCGCCAAACACATTAAGTTTATTATTTCCGGGGTTATTACGTAAATTTTGTAACTGCCCATCCAGGAACGATTGGTGAGTGGCGTTGAGGTTCTCTAATGATTTCGATAAGGAAGTTGCAAAATAAGGGGCATCGACAATAGAGGCGATGTATTGTGCGATAAGCGCATGACCTTCAGGGCTGGGGTGAAACCAGTCAGAGAATAAATATACCTTATCATCATGATAAGTCTCTGCACCTTCCTTACAATGAAAAGAACGGACACCGATTTGACACACAGGAACCAGAACATCATCAAAACCATATTCTTTTCCTGACAGGATAATTTCATCAAATAGTGTTTCAACATCAGCCCATATAATATTGCCATGTAATTTGGACAACCCTTTTTCCATAGTATGGTTAAATTGTCCGGTAATTCTGTTTTCGACATCGGTTACCAGTTGCTGATACACATTAACAACAGAACGCGGAATTGGTAATCCGTTTTTGTCTAATACGGCTTTAAAGGCATCAACAATATATTCTCTGCGTTGTTTTTCACTGCTGATTTCACCTTTGTTTTTTAGCTCATCATTCATTTGTTTGTAGAATTTTTGAGCGTTGAATTTTTCACCCAAAGCATCCTCAGCAAAGCTGAACAACGAAACAGATGTCCACGGAGATAAACCGGCTTTTGGAATGTTAGGTGCAATAACATACCCTGCCCCCGCATCTAATAATTTTTTGACACTGGCAACAGCAAGATCCGGCGATGGTGAAATTAAATAATCCTCACCCTTATGCAGCAAACCATGAAAATCTAATTTTTTAACGCTGTTAACTATGTTATACGAAATATCATTGGCGCCAATCCATACAACATACAGGCCATTTTTGTCCGCACGTCCGTTGTTTCTGCTCAGATAGAAATCGATCTGCTGTTCACTGGTGCGAATAGATGCCGGAGATAATTTATCTGCTGTGGCACCGCCTTCAGCATAATTATCGCCGCCAAAATTAGAGGGGATGAATGGTTTATTCAGATAATATTCAGACAATATCTCATTGTATAATTTACTGTGAGAGCCAGCCAGGTATCTGCTGTCATTACCTCTGTTCCCTCCGTCACTCATACTGTCACCGATGACGATAAAGGAGTCAAAAGCAAACGCGTTGAAGCCGGATAATAAAAAAACAAGTGTTGCTGAATAAGCTAAATTTCCTTTCATGATAATCCTTGTAGTAAATGATGTGACTTTAAAAATAACGGGCAGTACAGAAAAAGGTAATACTGATATTATTTTGTATATTTGTTTGTAATAAAAGTGTGAATTTTGTTGTTATTTTTATCAGCTTCCTGATGAGTTATTTGTTGCAAAAGACGTATGTAAGCAGATGACATTAATAATATTTAGTAAAGAAACACACCACTAATCTCACAGGAATAATAAAAATCATCAGAATGGTGTATAACTATCTGTTTATTATCATTATGTCGAAATAATGAATATCAGAGATATAGTCTGATAGTTGTTTTCTGCTCAGATGTAATAATAGTGTCACTGATTTTAGATTATCCACATAAGAATAAAATATGAGTTAATATACCTACACAGGGAGTTCGGGTTGAACATGATTTTTTCTTTTGTTTGAAGCTAACGTCCGGGAGGACTGTAAATAACATTACTATTCAATTAATTATAAAATGACACGCAAGTATTCTTGATATATATTTCTGTGATATCTGTTAAAAACACATAGCAGCAAAAAGTAACATGAGTGATAGTAACTCACGTGTAAATATTAATTTAAAACTAAAAATCATAGTTATCAACCAGCTTACCAGGCTAAAACAAGTCACAATGAGTATCCAATGATTGAAAAACCTTACCTTCCGGAAAAAAAGAGTGCCGAAAATGAAATTAAACTTAACTATTTTTTGGCAGAGTATAAATTCAGTGATGATTAAATGCAGATTATTCTCATGCAGCGGACATGATAAAATAAACACAGCAGCAGAACATCCTAAATAATATAAAATCACGACCGACTCTGATATAGAAATTAACGGTATCTTCCGACGAAACAGAACCAGTAATATCACGTATTACAAATGAAAGATAAAATACGCGGTATGAAATTTTCGTATATTAAAAAAATAACCTGAAAATGAAAACACCAGGTCTGAAAAAAGGTTTTCTGAAACCAGTCCGGAAAATCATACCATGAAAGCGTTTTTCGCAAAAATTCGGGCCGGTTCATTGTTGCCCGCTATCCGTATACGATACCAATAACTGATGCAGGTAATTCTCCGCAGGATAGTTTTGCATCAGCCTTTATTCACTGCTCTGTCTGTACCGGCTTCTGATTCAGCCTTATTACGTCAGTTATACAAGGCAAAGCCGAATATTTTTTCTTCCCCTCTCTTCTTTTGTATATATTTTAATCGGCCGGTTATCATGGATTCATCCATTCGGCTGAGCCGTGAACACTATTAATAAAAGCCCTGCCCCTGATATCCCGGTTCCTTTTTTTCGGGATAACTACCTCCGTCTCAATTAACTAAAGTAAAGGTGAAAACTATAGTAATTATTACGTAATAAAATATGAGCACACACACCAATATATACAAATAAAATGTTCACAAATGACAAGGCAAATAACATCACATCCGGAAAAAATATATCTCACATTAAAATAACATTCAGAAATAATAATAGGTACATATACATAGATGCACTAACGATATTCAGTAAACACAAGATAGCACAAGATAATTAGGACGTTTCTCATAAAAAAAATAAACACCTGAAAAGTAACAAGTCATGTTCACCGAACTGATTTGGAATATCAGCTATCCGGTTTGTTTCGGGTCGTATCTCTGGCAATGGCGGGCAAAATACCTGCAATTATATGAGTTATATTTGGTTTTGATTTGTTGCTTATAACGCCATATGGATATATTTAATTTCTTCATTTACAATAATTCACACTTCATAATAATTATTCGCATCAAGTTGATTCCTGCAATAATTATGAATTTTGTGCGTAGTGTTACTAATCCATGATTTGAATATTTTGTCGTTTGTTTATTTTCACTAACAGAGCCGGCGGAACCACATCGCCATACGTTTTTATTGACTCTAAACAACGAATAACTGTACTAGGTAGAAACGATGAATAAAATCGATGTTTTTTCAAAAGCAGGAAAGGAACTGACATACAGCAATGCTAATGTCATCAAAGTTCCGCAGCCCGGCGCAATCGTAAAGGTAAATATACCTACGAATTCAATTTCCGGAGCAGTAAAGTCAGGTAATAACTTAGTCATTCTTCAAAAAAATGGTGAGAAAATCACTCTTGAAGATTTTTTCCCGGCTGGCGGAAATGCTGAGCCGACTAAATTAGTTATTGCTGATGGTGAATACCTGTATCAGGCTAATTATGATTCAGATAATTTCTCCGGACTTGAATTCTCAGCTGTCAGCAGCATGGATGAGGTTATCAGCGGTGAAGGTACCGATCAGGGGGTAAACCCTGCAGTATGGATCGTTCCTTTAGTTGTTGCCGGTGTTGCCGGAATTGCGATTGCAGTCAGTAACAGCGGCGGCGGTGGTGGTGGCGGCGGTGGCAGTACAAAACCTGTAACTCCTGTCAATCCGGATGATAAGAGCCAGGCAAAATTTGACGAGCAAGTCGCTAAAACTAAAGCTGAGTTGACTGTCACTAAACTGGATGCCCTGAAAGCCGCTGTTGAAGCATTGAAAGCTGAACCTACGGCAGAAAATCTTGCAAAAGTTCAGAATGCTAAAGCAGCGTTAGCCGAAGAATTAGCTGCTCTTCAGACGAAAGTCACTGCTTTTGAAGTATTAACCAAAGCAGCAGCAGAAAATAAACTGAATACCACTGAAGCAAAAGCACTGCTGGAAAAAATTGCTTCAGAAATGGGTGATGCGACAACAGTATCAGAGAATGCCGATACTATTGCAAAAGTAGTATCAGATCTGCTGGATTATGTTAGTGGTCTGGATACTGCTTTCACTACCATGAAAGATGTTCTTGCTGCATCTGAAGCCGCTAAAACTCAGCCTTCTGATACAAATGTACAGTCTGTGCGGGAAGCACTGGCTGCATTGCAGAGCAAACTGGCTGAACTTAAAGCAGGACTGGAAATCAGCCTGAAAGCGGCAGCTGAAAAAGGAATTGCAACAGATACGTTAAAAGCACAGGCTGATGCAGCTCTTAATAAGGTTGAAAGTGAAATCGGGACGATCACTTCTAACCTGGAAATTGCAGAAGCTAATCTGGCTGCCGTCAATGACGCATTTGCCAAAGTGACTGCTTATAACGAGAAAGTATTAGCTGCTGAAAACAAAGTTAAAGAAGCTAACCTTGCTGTTGAAGCGGCGAAAAATGCCAAAGAACAGGCGATTAAATCAAACAGCCTTGATAAAGTTGATGAAATCAATGCGCAAATCAAAGCGGCTAACGACGATCTCATCAATGCCAAGCAGGCACTTAATGAGCTGACGACAGCCCGTGAAGATGCAATCAAAGCGATTGAGAAAATCAACCCGGATGTTGCTGCCAGCCATAAACCGAATACTGATAATCTGAAAGACGTTAATGTAACGCCTTCAGAACCGATTGAGAAAGGTATCATTGTTAAAGAAGCAAAAGGTATTTTTGAAGCAATCAAAGATGGCCTGGCTTCACTCAAAGATTTGGCAAACAGTGAATTCAAAGAATTTGTTGATAAAGTTCTTGCATCCAAACCTGTTGAAGTTATCAAAGACATGATTCAGGGTGCAAAAGATGCTATTTCTAATATCGGCAGCACTATCTGGACCGCAATTAAAGCACCAGTTGAAGCCTTTAAAGCA
The DNA here is from genome assembly GCF_051129855.1 of Morganella sp. Je.2.23. Taxonomy (NCBI): domain Bacteria; kingdom Pseudomonadati; phylum Pseudomonadota; class Gammaproteobacteria; order Enterobacterales; family Morganellaceae; genus Morganella; species Morganella sp. Je.2.23. Next base: position 975,976 of record NZ_JBCPSQ010000001.1, on the reverse strand, counting down.
GGTTTTAAAGGTGTAAAAGACTTTATTTCAGAAACCGGCAACATTATCAAATCTGGTATCAAATTTGGTATTGATGCTGTGAAAGAAGCCATTTCCGGCGGATTTAAAATTTTCAAAGATGGCATCTCTGATGTTTATCAGGCAGTGAAGAAAACGGCTCTTGATGCAATCAAAGATATGAAATTTACTGATTGGATTAATCCGATAAAAGTAATTGGTTTAGGTAAAGACATCGTTATCAGCGGTATTAAAGCAGGCATCAAAGCTACCTGGGATGCAGTTAAAGCAATTCCCGGCAAAGGATTCGAATTTGTTGTTCAGAAAATAAAAGACGGCGCAAAACTGATTAGTGATCATGTTTCAACTCAGTTCAGCACTGTGAAAGATTCTGTACAGGAAATTGTCAAAATTTTACACACTGCTTTTATTAAAAATCCGATCGATACCTTCGTTAAGCCTGTCATTGATGCGCTTAACCCGTTCAAGGCTATTCCGAAATGGGGTTCAATTATTATTGAATCCATTAAAGATGGTATTGATATCCTGAAATCGCTTAAAGATATTCCGGGTAAAGGTATTGAAATTATTAAAGATATGATCAGTGATATTCTGGGCTCCTCCAAAGGCGATAAAGTCTCTGAAGGTGACGGAAATGAAATTAAGGCATTCCTGAAAGAAATCACAGATGCTCTGGAAACCCACACTGATGAAGTTGCTAAAGTCAGTGATGGTAAAGCAGCTGATGAAATCAAAGTGACTGATGAAGTTAAAGCTGCTGATGAAGTTAAAGAACCGGCATTCGAATTAAACGAACTGCTGTCTGAAAACAATACCGGTATCAATCTGGATGCAATTGCACCTAAAGAAGAGACCGTAAATGTTTCAGTACCTTCTGAAGCACAGGCAGAAACACAAGTATTTGTGAATCAGCCAATGATTGATGATCAGGCTAACCTCGTGAGTATGGTTGCTTAATGTAATATCAGATAATACCCTGCATAAGGAATATGCAGGGTATTATAAACCCAGCTCAATCTGATGAAACGTATGAAATTTTGTAAAGTCCGCTATCTGTCTGCTTTAGTCACAATAATATTTCATAGTCAGTCTTTTGGTAACAATGATACTTTTTATCCGGTAACATTTGATGCTAACGGAAAAAAGACAGCTCTGGTATTTGGTGTTTTTTCTAAATCCGGCTCCGACTCAGAATCAAATTCAAACTCAGATGAAAATAATAATCTCTCTGTAAATACAAAATCAAACGTGTCTCCCGGCATGTTAAATAGTCTGCGTTATTTGAATCAGAATACAAATTCTGATGAATCTGAACGAAATAGCGAAATTGACGTTGCATCCCTGCCGGGATATCAGCAGATACCCACACTAAAAAATACCGGGCCGGCAGGTAATTACGGGAATGTTGATATTCGCTCAATTGTGGATATGGCCATTTCCTGGCACCCTGCTATTAAACGTTCAGGCCGCGAAGTTGAAAGAGCCAAAGAAGCGATTGAAGAAGCTAATTCAGCTTATTACCCGTCATTAAATATGGGGGTAAAAACCGGCCTGGAACAAAACGATTATGGTAACGGAAATGATCGCTCGAATAAAATCACTGTTGCTGCTGAACAGATGATCTATGATTTCGGAAAAACCAAAACAAAAGTATCATTAAATGAATTAAATACGGTTTACTCAGAATATGAACTGGAAAAAGAAATTAATGATATTGCATACCAGACGGTAAACGCCTATTTGCAGGTAGTAAAGTATAAACAACTTATTGAAATTGCTGATGAGCAATTATCCGGCTTTGCTAAAATTAATGAGATCGCCAAAAAACGAACGGCTCTGGGTGCCAGTGCAGAGTCAGACTACTCACAATCAAAAGTCAGACTGGCATCTTCGGTATCACAGCTGAATGACTATAAATCCCAGTATAACCGCTGGAGTGCCACCCTGAATAACATGGTTAACAAAAGTATTTCAGACAAAATTGTTATCCGCTTTCCTGATGAATTACAATCGTCCTGCACAATGCGTATGGATGAAGCATTTTCATCTCCGATGATTCGCATTGCGGAATCGCAGGTAAGTGTTGCCAGAAAACAAATCGAATTAGCAAAATCTGAACATTACCCGACAATTTCACTGAATCCATTCTATGAATATGAGATAGAAGACAGGAACAGCAATAGTTACTCTAACCGGAATAAAGATAAATTTGGTGTTTATCTTAATGTAAAAGCACCATTATATCAGGGAGGCGCAATATCATCCCGTGTCCGGCAAGCAGAACAGGCATTATATGCTGCCAATAACAATTTAGAAAATGAATATACTAACTCACGGTTAAAAATATCTGAATCATCCAGTCAGGTTGAAAACGCCAAACTGAGTTTACAGGCCAAATTAAACCGGGCAACCGAATCTATACGCACGCGTGATTTATATATGATGCAATATGAACAATTAGGAACCCGCTCTTTTACGGATTTAATCAGTGCGGAATCAGAAATCCATCAAACAAAAATGGACATTATTAACAGTGAATACAACATTGCCAGTTTTTCTGTCGAATGTTTATACCAGACAGGTACATTGGCACAAAATTTCTCTAAATTCTAATGAAGGATTAAACTGTGAGTGTCGATTTTCTTGATGATGTCATTGACAATGAACAAGCTGAAAAACAACATTATTATGAAAGCTGGCGTAAAGCCATTATTCAGATAGCACACTATTACCGCTTAAACATATCAGAACAAAATATCCTGATTACGTCTTTATGGAGTAAAGACATGCAGGAAACAGCGGTAATCCGTATGATGACCAAACAAGCCGGATTATCATATAAATTTAATGCTGTCAAAAAATATAAATTTAACACCTGGCTCTTTCCTCAGGTAATTGAATTTAATGACGGTCAGCTGGCGTTATTAAAAAATATTGATAACAACGGTAACCTGGTTATCTCTTATGTCGAGGATGACGGATTAATATCTGTCCTGTCCCGCAGTGAGCTGGAAGAAAAAGCCTCACGGATAGTGACATTAAGACCGGTGAAAAATGCGGCAGATCCGCGTATTGATGATTATGTAAAACCAACTGAAAAATACTGGGTCTGGAAAATAATTTTTGCGGATATGAAGCCTTATTACTTTGTGATTCTGGGCTCCTTGTTTGTCAATATACTCGGTTTGGCCGGTATTACTTATTCTATGCAGACGTATGACCGGATCATACCCGCACAATCATATCCGACCATGTGGGTTCTGTTTTCGGGTGTTGTACTTGCCTTTATTTTTGATTTTACCTTAAGACTGCTGCGTTACAGCGTTGTCGATATTCTGGGCAAGCGTGCTGATTTAGTGATTTCTGACCGTGTATTCGGTCGTTCATTACGGATTAAAAACGGATTCCGCCCGAAATCGACAGGAACATTTATTTCCCAGTTACGGGAATTAGAACAAGTCCGTGAGATGATGACATCGTCAACCGTTGTTGCCATCGCTGACCTGCCCTTCTTCTTCTTATTTCTGGCTGTCATTTATTCCCTCGGCGGAATAGTTTTCGTCGTTCCGCTGGCCGGCATGATCCTGATGGTATTACCCGGCTTTTTCGCACAGAAAAAACTGGCAGTACTGGCTAACTCCGCAATGCGTGAATCCAGTCTGCGCAACGCGATGCTGGTGGAAACCGTGCAGGGACTGGATGATATTAAATTCTTACAGGCAGAACACCGTTTCCAGCAGCAATGGCTGCATTACACCAAAACAACGGCTGAAAATAGCCTTGAGCTGAAACACCTGACGCACAAACTGACATCATGGTCATATCTGATACAAAATGCCGTGTTTGTCTGCGTGGTTCTGGTAGGCACACCGCTGGTTATGGATGGTGAATTGTCAACGGGGGCACTGGTTGCTTCATCTATCCTGAGTTCACGTATGATGGCGCCTATTTCTCAGATCGCCGGTATTCTGACCCGCTGGCAACAAACAAAAGTCGCGATGTCGGGCCTGGACAGTATTATGCAGTTACCGGTTGATCATCCTGAAAATACAAAGATGGTGCATCGCCCTTCATTAACCGGTCAGTATTCTGTCCGTGATGCTTCCTTTGTTCACAATCAGGAAAGTAAGCGCATTGCGATCAAAGTGACAAAACTGGATATCTCACCGGGTGAAAAAATTGCGCTGCTCGGTCGTAACGGTTCAGGCAAATCATCCTTGCTCAGTGCTCTGGCGGGTATGATGATCCAGCTGGATGGTGAAATTACACTTGATCACCTGAATATCAGTAATATTGACCCTGCCGATTTACGCAGAGACATTGGTTATTTAACACAAAATTCGCGCTTGTTTTACGGTACTATCCGGGAAAATATTACATTAGGCATGCCGGTTGCTGAAGATAGTGAAATTATTGATGCTATCCGCCTGACTGGTGCTATTAACTTTATTAATCAGCTTCCTGATGGCTTGGATTATGTTATTCAGGAAGGCGGCAGCGGATTATCAGGCGGACAACAGCAGACACTTTTATTAACAAGATTAGTATTACGGAATCCTAATATTATTTTACTGGATGAACCAACAGCAGCTTTAGATGAAGTTACTGAAAAAGAGTTCGTTGATAATATGAAATCCTGGCTGAGTGGTAAAACAGTTATTATTGCCACACATCGCAGAAAAATCCTTGAATTAGTTGATCGTGTAATAGTCGTCTCGCAAGGAGAAATCCTTATGGATAAACATAAAAGTGATGTTGCAGCTTCGATTTAACAGGTGACAATATGAAAAAATCATTATTCAAAAACATATCGTCATTTATAAGAGATGTTTTTATGAAAAATAGTACATCTCACAGTTATGACGGTGTTGATGAATTTTCACATGATGAAGGTAAGGATGTTACTGCAAGCCGTGCGGCAACTATATTATTTTCCATTATGGGTTTTTTATCCGTTTTTTTAATCTGGAGTGCCTTATTTAATATAGATGAAGTTTCAAAAGGAAATGGTAAGGTCATTCCGAGCTCAAAAGAGAAAATTATCCAGTCAATGGATGGCGGGATTCTCGAGAATATTCATGTAAAAGAAGGACAAATTGTTGATGCCGGTCAGATTTTAGTTCAGCTTGATATTACACGGACACAATCTACGGTTGCAGAGTCAGAATCAAAATACCGTGCATTGCTGGCCCAGCAATCCCGGCTGTATGCCGAAGTAAATAAAGTTCCGTTAGTATTTCCGTCAGAATTAGATGAATTTACTGAATTAACCGGTGCGGAAAAACGGCTTTATGATTCACGGCGGCAGCAATTTGAAACGTCCATGAAAAATATCAGGGATTCAAAATCATTGCTGAACCGTGAGTTAGCGATCAATTCCAGGCTGGCTAAAGAAGGCGCATCAAGTACTGTGGATGTTATCCGCTTAAAAAAACAGCTTGTTGATTTAAGCATGAAAGAGTCTGAACTCCTTTCTGATTACTATGTCAGATCACGGGAAGAACTGTCCAAAGTTTCCGCTGAGATAGGTTCTTTGTCTCAGATTATACTCGGACGTAAGGATATGTTATCGAAATCAACTATCCGCTCTCCTGTCCGGGGCGTTGTCAAAAATATTGAAATTAATACTATTGGGGGTGTTGTGCCACCAAATGGCGAGTTAATGAATATTGTTCCGCTGGATGATAATCTATTAATAGAAGCCCAGATATCACCACGGGATATTGCATTTATTCATCCCGGACAAGCTGCAAAAGTAAAGATTACTGCATATGATTATTCAATTTATGGAGGACTGGATGGCGAAGTAGTTACTATTTCACCAGACACGATTAAAGATGAACAAAAACCGGATCTTGTTTATTATCGTGTTTATATCAAAACCGATAAGGATTATCTGATAACAGATAGTGCAAAGCAGTATTTTATTACACCCGGAATGGTAGCCAGTGTTGATATCCGAACCGGAAATAAAACTGTTTTGCAATACTTAATTAAACCATTCAATAAAATAAATGAAGCTCTCAGAGAGCGGTAACAGGTAAATATCATGAGTAATAAAAACACTGAGTTCAAAGAAATCACTGTAGCTGAAAAAAAATTCTTCATCATTAAACTTGATCCGTGGAGACGTTTAACGTTTATTGCTGATTTCCAGAAAGACTTTTTGATTCCTGTCATCAACAGTATCGGTGAAGAAAAAATCAGCGGTATGTTAAATAACAGCAATGCTGCAGACTTTGACTTTATGTCAGTTATTACATCATTATCTGGTGTTATCGATGGCAGTACCATTGAAAAATGGACAAAACGTATCTTAAATGAAGGTCTTGTTATCTACTTACGGGATGATGAAAAGAAAGCGAAGCTGGCTTTTGTTGAGCTGAATGATTTTTTCACTAACCCGATAGATATTCTGATGTTAATGAAAGAAGCGATTATGTTTAACCTTGAAGGGGTTACTGACTTATTTAGTAACTTCAAACAATCTCCGACACTGGCTGAAGGCTAAGAACAGACTAAAGCTAAGACAAAACCGTCATAAATAAAAATCCCGGCAGAGAAAACCTCTGCCGGGATTTTATTATTTATCTGCATCTTAAATACTCCCTTCCCTCTGAAAAATGAAGTCCGTTCAAAACAACCAGTTTCGTTATAAGTGATATATTTTTTAGTTTTACTAATGCATGTAATAAAACCAGACCCAATGACATTATCAGCACTTTGAGCTGAATAAAAAACATTTAATAATTATGATGCTCTAATATAGCATATATCATGTATTCAATTACACGACGTTTACTAACGTTAAGCTGTTATCGTATAATTTAATTTGCTGTATCTGTTTCTATTTTTTATCTTATAAAACATATATTTCAAAGGGCCTTTACCATGACCAACATCCTAAGTACAGATGGCTACTCAGCCAATTCGTCTGATGGCGAAAATAAAGTAAACAAAAATAAAAAAGTGGGAGACTATGATGAAAACGGAATAGTGTCGGATAAGAGCACGTATTCATCTATTGATAACATCAGCAATCTTGCCAATAAAATCATTGCTGAAGATGAAAACAAATCCGTACTGACAAACACCCGTTCATCACTGAAAAATGCATTTCCGGCAACCGGAAATACGGATACTGCCAATACAGCACGCTCATCTTCACCAGCTGAAGAAATTAAACCTGCTGGTAAAACAGAGACCGATTCAGCTAAAAATGCCGATATCAGTAGTTTCAGTGAATCAGAATCAGCGGTAACTGAACCGGTATTTATTTATGATTCTGTAAAAAGCAACCATGCAAATATTTCAGCTGATTTCGTCCCGGATGCAACAAGCTCCGTCACGCCTGATAATCTGGCTGGTACCACAATACCGGATATGGCCGCTGTCAATACGAATTCAAACGATCCCGTATCCACGACAGAGGTATTATCCGGATCTGAAGTAAATAACAATACTGCTCAGTCAGGTGCTTCAGATGCAACTGTCACACCAGAAAAAACAGAACCTGCATCGACCTCTCTTTCTGATATCATCAATGGTATTAAAAATTTATTATCCGGCCTTGATGGTTCATTCCTTTCCAATTTAAAAGCCCTGCTATCAAATGCGGTTAATATTATTAAACCGGTTAAGGACTTTATTGGTAACATCAGTGAAAAATTAAAAGGTATTCTTGATGGTGGTATCTTTAAACTGCCTGCAAAGATACTGGAGTTCTTTAAGAGTGATTTTAGTAAAATCCTTGAACTCCCTAAAAATATACTGAAATTTATTTCAGATAAACTCAAGCCGGTTCTGGATGGCAGCATTTTAAAACTACCATCAAAAATCATTGAGTTTGTTAAAAGTAACTTTGATAAACTATTTGAATTACCAAAAAAACTGATTTCATCTGTTACTGAAAAAATAAAATCTATTTTTGATGATGGCATTTTTAAATTACCATCAAAAATTATTGAATTTATTAAGTCTATAACGGGTAAGTTCACTGACTCTTCAGATAAGCCTGTTGCATTCGGTATGGCAAAAGCCGCAGCTGAAGAAAGCAGCCCGCTGAAGCTTCCGGCGAAAATTTTAGAATTTATCAAAACCAATTTTGGTAAGTTATTTGAGCTGCCGAAAAAACTGCTTACATCTGTCACCGAAAAAATCAAATCTGTTTTCGATGGCGGTATCTTCAAGTTACCATCAAAAATTATCGAATTTGCAAAAGAAAATTTTGGTAAGTTATTTGAATTACCGAAAAAACTGATCTCATCTGTTATTGAAAAAATCAAGTCTGTTTTTGATGGCGGTATCTTCAAGTTACCATCAAAAATTATCGAATTTGTAAAAGAAAATTTTGGTAAATTATTTGAATTACCAAAAAAATTGATTTCCTCTGTCATTGATAAAATTAAACCTGCTTCCGAAGGCGGCATTGAAAAATCACCATCAAAAATTATCGAATTTATTAAAACAAATTTCGGTAAGTTATTTGAATTACCAAAAAAACTGCTCACATCGGTTACCGAAAAAATTAAATCCATTTTCGATGGCGGCATCTTCAAGTTACCATCAAAAATCATTGAATTTGCTAAAGAAAACTTCGGTAAATTATTTGAATTACCGAAAAAACTGATTTCATCTGTCACCGAAAAAATCAAATCTGTTTTCGATGGCGGTATCTTAAAATTACCAACAAAAATTATTGATATTGTTAAATCTGCATTTGGTAAAGTACTTGAACTGCCGAAGACAATTGTTAAGTTTATCAGTGATATCCCTAAATCAATTGGTTCAATCAGTGACAAAACCTCAGGTTTAATCAGTAAAGTTATTGGTAATATTGAAAATAACATTAAAACCATTGCTGATTCCATGGCAAATACTGCTCACAATATTACCTCTGCACTTCTGAAAGGCACAGTGGGTAATTTTAACGAGTTCGTATCAACCATTGGTGGTTCAATTGATAATGTCATTAAAAGTCTTTTTGGTAATATCGGTACATTCTTCAGCAGCCTTCATGAAACCGTATTTAATGTCATTAAAGGAATGGGTGAAAGTACATCTTTCATCACGACGGGTATTAAAAACTTCTTTGACAACATGACAGAAAGTGCCACAACAAACGTAGGCAAAATTACCAATCTGATCAGTGATATTGTTACTAAAGTAACAACCGGCATTGACAGTATCGTTAATTCAACAAGTAATGGTTTCAGTAAATTTGTCGAAGGGATTAACAGTGTTGTGAATTCGTTTAGTGACGGATTTGGTAAACTGACCGGCGGTATTGATAGCCTGGTCAATACACTGAGTAATGCCTTTACTAAAATTATCACCGGTACACAAAGCGTTATTGATGTTATCAGTAAAGGTGTGAAGACATTTGATGATGTGATGAAAGTTGTCGCCGGTACCATTGAAACAGTCAAAGATATTCCGATTATCGGTACCTCAATCACCTTAATTGACGATGCAATTAAAGGTCTGTTTAAACTCGCTAACCCGATTGAAGGTATCAAAAAAATCATTGATATGGTCAAAGAGTTATTACCTTTAATCAAACCATTCTTACCGGGCGGAAAATCTTCTGCGCCAATGGAAAAAGCAGCGATCGAAGAGAAGCATCATGATAATGAGATGGTTAAATCTTTCGCAGAAAAAGCAGCCTTTGGTGAAACACATGAAGATACCCTGCTCGGCAAGCTGTTAGCGGATAAAGCTGTTCAGGATAAATCAGCAATGTCTGACTTAACTGAAACGACAGCAGATCATGTATCTTCAGCAGATAATGCAATGCCTGATATGTTGTCAGACAGCGATCTGGTCATTGATAATGGTCATATTTCAACTGAATTGTTAGGGCCGGCGGAGCAGGTTGCATTCAGTTCTGTTTCTGCAGAAACTGATGTCACTGAAGTCAGCCACAGCGATCTTATCAACAACCTCTTTAACCAGGATAATCAGCACTTTGCGTTAGTTGCCTGATAACAGATATTGATCGGGGTCTGATTTCTGTACTGAACTGAAATCAGACCTTTTAATACTGTTTCCTGAATTTAAACAGTCTTATCTAATCCCCCTCAGTGGCAACTATGCTGACACTGAGGGGCACAACAGGCCTGATCCGCCACTGAAGAATATCGCTTTCACTGACACAAACCTGAACACTCCGGCTGCCGCTTTCTGCGGATTCAGGCGGAATTGCAATCAACCTGTTTTTTTACGTTATTCCCGGCCCGGTAATTTCTTCCAGGTCACCTCGTTGCGCAGATATACCGGCTCCGCCGATTCAGGGGCAGATGTTTCCCCGCGGTGCAGTGCGTTCAGTGCCGGCGGCAGCATATCCTGTGCATGCGGCAGGGTAATCTCTGTCATCAGCGTCTTAATGGTCAGTGCTTCCTGCATCTGCGGATACGCGGCCCAGCCGGTACCGGCCAGCCCCCACTCCCCGGAAAGTTCAGCGCAGCGGGTGACAAAATCAGCCGGTTTCAGCACTGCTTCCGCCAGTTCCTGCCGGAAAATACCCTGCTCATCCCGGACATAGGCGGCACAGTAGACTTCATCCATACGGGCATCGATGGCGACCAGTACCCGGGAAAGCCCGGAGGTACGGAAAACACCTTCCGCCATGGTTTCCAGTGATGAGACACCGATCATCGGCAGTTCAGCGCCCAGCGCAAGTCCCTGAGCGATCCCGACACCAATCCGTACACCGGTAAAGCTACCCGGCCCCTGACCAAAAGCCAGCGCATCAAGATCACGGAGAGTGAGATTCTGCGCAGCCAGTACCGCCTGCACCATCGGCAGGATACGCTGTGTATGTTCGCGGGGGGTGACGGCGAAATCGGCGGTGATCTCACCATTGTTGTAAAGCGCAACAGAACAGGCTTCTGTTGCCGTATCTAAGGCTAAAATTCGGCTGGACATGCCATAACTCCGGCAAATAAATAAGGTTTATGGTAACAAAAAAATCACCGTAACAGTGACTTTTATTGCAAAACGGATTCAGTTTTAGTCTGCTGTGCGGCGCTGTGACTGCCGGGCTGCCAGGAATTCCGCCGCTTTGGTCAGTGAGCGTGTCCGCGGCGACGGCGGCAGACTTTTCAGGAATATTTCCCCGTAAGGCCGCATAACTATCCGGTTGTCGCAGATCACAATCACGCCGTAATCCTCCGTATCACGGATAAGCCGCCCGACCCCCTGTTTGAGGCTGATCACCGCATCCGGGATCTGAACATCACGGAACGGGTCACCGCCGCGCACCTGACAATCCTCCATCCTGGCTTTCAGCAGCGGATCATCCGGCGCGGTAAACGGCAGTTTATCGATGATAACGCAGGTCAGCGCATCGCCCCGCACATCCACCCCTTCCCAGAAACTGGCGGTTGCCACCAGCAGTGCATTACCGGAGGAGATAAACTCACTGAGCAGTTGCGTTTTGCTGGTTTCCCCCTGCACCAGAACCGGCAGTGTCAGTGACTGACGGAATTCGGCTGCGAGATCACGCATCATCTGATGTGAGGTACATAAAAAGAAACAGCGGCCGCGGTTATGGTTGATCAGCGGCCGCAACTGTTCCGCCAGCTGCTTTGCCGCGCCGTACTGATTCGGGGACGGCAGAAAACGCGGCACACAGAGCAGTGTCTGTTCCTGATAATTAAACGGGCTCGGCAGGATCAGCATTTCGGCATGATCAAGCCCGAGACGGCGGGTAAAATGGTGCAAATCGTCATTCACCGACAATGTAGCCGAGGTGAATACCCACGCCATCTTCTGACTGCTCATCATTTCACGGAATTTGTCTTCCACGGTCAGCGGTGTCAGCGCCAGCAGGAAATGGCGGCCATAGCTTTCAAACCAGTAGCTGTAACCGGGGATGGAAACATCTTTCAGCCGTTTGAGGCGGTTGCGGTACAGGGTCGCCCGTTCGAATGCGGCATCCAGCATCGCGGAGCGGCCGAGAGAGAGTTTCATTACGTCATAACAGAGTTCCAGTGCATCATCGAGCAGCGTGAGTGCCCGCTGAAACTGCGGCTGTGCCAGCAGTTCGCGCAGATTACCGCGAAAACCGGTATCGCCGAGTGCCAGCCGGAAATCCTGCACACTCATGGTCAGGCGGTCGGCACATTTCTGTAACTGCGCCTGGTCACGCAGTTCACTGCGGTAAGCTAATGTGATATCGCGGGTAAGATCAAATAACTGACGGCTGCTGAGCTGCTGACCGAAATACTGACTGGCAATATCCGGGATCTGATGTGCCTCATCGAAAATGATCACATCCGCTTCGGGGATAAGTTCCCCGAAACCGGTATCTTTTACCACGCGATCGGCCATAAACAGATGATGGTTTACCACCACCACATCCGCGTCCAGCGCCTTGCGCCGGGCTTTCAGTACAAAGCACTCTTTATACTGAGGGCAATCGCTGCCGAGGCAGTTATCGTTGGTACTGGTGATCAGCGGCCAGACCGGACTGTCTTCCGGAATATCATGACAGGTGGTGATATCCCCCAGCTCAGTCACACTTGCCCAGCGCCGCGCGGCCACTATTTGCGTGAGTGTTTCCGGCTCCATATTAATATCGCCGAGGGTCTGCTGCTCCAGCCGCTCCAGACAGAGATAGTTTGAACGCCCTTTAAGCAGCGCCACTTTACCGTCATAGTCCAGTGCCTGAACAATTGTGGGGAGATCGCGGTTATAGAGCTGATCCTGCAACGCCTTGGAACCGGTGGAGATAATCGTTTTCTTTCCGGCACGCAATGCAGGCACCAGATAGGCGAAGGTTTTGCCGGTCCCGGTTCCGGCTTCCGCCACCAGTTGCCCCTGCGTTTCAATTATCCGGCTGATCGCTGCCGACATCGTCACCTGGGCTTCCCTCGGCTGAAAACCGGGAATGACACGGGCTAAGCGGCCGTTTTTTGCAAAATCGTCTGACACGCGCGTTCTCTTCTGACAAAATAGGCGGTAATTATGCCAAGGCTTGAGCAATAGCACCACCTTGCCGTGTAAGAAACTGGATATATTTACAGGAGAGAGAATGACAATTCAGCGAATTGATCCGGAAGACCGCTGGTCTGAAGCGGTAGTACACAACAACACCGTTTATTACACCAGTGTTCCGGAAGATCTGAGCGGCGATATTACTGCCCAGACCACCAGTGCCCTGCACGCAATTGATAAAATTCTGGCCCGCGCCGGTTCGGATAAAAGCAAAATCCTCGATGCGACCATTTTCCTCGCAGATAAAGCGGATTTTGCCGGTATGAATACCGCCTGGGATGCATGGGTCGCGAAAGGCAGTGCACCGGTTCGCTGCACCGTGGAAGCGGCACTGATGCACCCGGATTATAAAGTCGAAATTAAAGTTATAGCGGCAGTCTGAGTGCTGAGAAAGCAGAGACCCCTGTTAATTCAGTGTATCTGCTGATGACGGGCAAAAACGAAAAGTCGCTGTAAACACATCCCTGTGCGCTCAGGCGCGTCATCCATGACGCGCATGCTTTTCGTTTCCTTTGCCCGTCATTGCAGGTTTCCCCGGACATCCGGTATCTCTGCTTTTTACTGATAGGGGGTTATTTCAGCCCCGGAGCCTTCCACATCGATGTCGTCAGGCCGGAATCCACCAGCGTAAGCTGATCCGCATACACCTTCTGCCAGTTCTGTTTGGCTTTATCATAAACCTCACGGTGCGCCGGATTTGGCTGATACTCATGCTGCCACTGCACCAGACGCTCACCTGCCGTCACCATATCATCATATAACCCGACACCCGCTCCGGCGGCGATCGCACATCCCAGTGCTGTGGCTTCTTTCACCACCGGCACCCGCACCGGTACACCGGTAACATCCGCCAGGATCTGACTCCACAATTTGCCTTTCGAACCGCCGCCCGCGAATACCAGTGAATCCGCTTTCACGCCGCTGAATTTGGCAATCAGATCGAGGTTCAGGGAGGAAACGATCGCGGCGTTCTCCTCAAGTGCACGGAACAGCGAAGCCTTATTACTCTTTTCCGCATCAATCGAGAGGTTAATAAAGGAAGGCGCGGCGTGATACCAGGATTTAAAGCGCATCACATCGGAAAAAATCGGCATAATACCGTGTGAACCGGCGGGAACACGGGCCGCCATATCTTCCAGTAAGGAGTAAGTGTCCACACCGAGGCGTTCGGCAATAATTTTTTCTTCCGCGCAGAACGCATCACGGAACCAGCGCATAGTCAGACCGGTAAAGAAACTGATGGATTCTGCCTGCACCATCCCCGGGATAACATGCGGGTTGATACGGGTATTCATATCCGGATCGGTAACCGGTGCGGGCAGGTTTACCACCTGCTGCCAGAACGTGCCGCCGAGTACTGCCGTCTGTCCGGCTCTGACCACGCCCAGCCCGAGGCAGCCCAGCTGAACATCTCCGCCGCCCATCACCACCGGCGTGCCTTCCGCCAGACCGGATTCTCTGGCGGCGTTCGCCGTGATATAGCCCAGCACTGTACCTGTTTCTTTGACCGGTGAAAGAATATCCGCACGCAGTCCGGCCATTTCCAGCAGCCCCGGCCGCCAGTCGCGGGTTTTCAGATCAAGCATCCCGGTTGTGCCGGCATTGGAGGGGTCAACGGCCAGCTCGCCGGTCAGTTTGCAGGCCAGCCAGTCGCTGATCATGGTGAGCGTGCCCGCCTGCCGGTAGATATCCGGCCGGTGATGTGCCAGCCACAGCAAACGCGGCATCGCGCCCAGCGCTAAGGTCTGGCCTGAGCACTGGTAAACATCATATTCAAAAGTGTTATCGTACAGTTCTTTTAATTCACTGACTTCATGGCTTGAGCGCGCATCCACGTTGGCACAGGCCCAGATCGGTTCGCCGTTGCGGTCATACAGCACAATCCCCTCACGCATCGAGCAGGCTGCCACACCGGCGATCGCGGAGGCGGGTAATCCGGCATTTTTCAGTGCCAGCGCAATACAATGGCACGCCAGCTGCCAGTTCACCGGCAGATCAAACTCCATCGAACCCGGCACATCCGGCAGCTCGTTATGCCGCCACTCCGCCTGCCCGACCGCTATCTGGTTACCGTGAAGATCAAAAATAACGGCCCTGATACTGCCTGTTCCCGCATCCAGCGCCATCAGGTATTTTTCTGATGAGCCGCTGCCCGTAATCTGATTCATGTCGCCATCCTCACAAATTAAATTGGACCGATACCGTTACACCATGAAATACAGCGTGATTTTTCGTCTGCGGGGCAGTCAGTGCATAAGGTTAATAATGCATCAGGTTAATAATGTCAGCATTACCCGCGCCGTCTGCTCGTCCGTTACCAGGGAATTGATATACCCCCCCAGCAGTGCCGCCACAATCACCTCGGCTTTTTCCTCACCGCCCGCCACCCCGACCACTGTCGGAATGTTTTTCAGCTCTGCGGGTGTGATACCGATAAGTTCGCGGTGCATCTCAACCTCTTCTGTCAGTTCCCCTTCGCGGCCGATAAAGTAGCCGAGAATATCCCCGACCGCTCCCCGCCGTGCCAGCATCAGCTGTTCACCACTGCTGATATAGCCGGAGCGCATAATGGTGGCATCCTGTTTCTGATTCACCGCACCCAGGCCGACCACCGCGATATCCGCCGCACTGGCCGCCATCAGCACATCCTGCACGCTGCGTTCCTGCCGGAATGTCGCGGCTACCGCGGCATTCGATGCCCGCAGCGGTGCCGGGATAATGCTGACCGGACAATTGGCATCCAGCTGGCCGATGCCGGTCATATACTGTCCGACACCGCCGGAGAGTGTCACCAGACGGATCTGCTGCGAAGAGACAAACCCGCTCAGATGCTGCAATGTCGCCATTGCCGCTTCCCCGAACCCGACAGCCAGCAACTGGCCGGGCGAAAGCTGTGACATCAGCAGATGTGCACCGGCCACGCCGAGACGGGTATGGATCTCCGGGCCGTTCAGCGCCGGAAGAATGCGAATTTGTTTTAACGAAAATCTTTTTTTCAGGATATCTTCAAGTTCAAGGCAGCCTTCAAACCGGGAATTTATCTGTACCCGGATGACGCCGGACTGACGTCCTTTTTCGAGCAAACGCGAAACTTTCAGCCGTGTCAGACCGAGCAGATCCCCGATATCTCCCTGTGTGAGACCATCGTGGTAATAAAACCAGGCAATACGGGCCAATAACTCTTCTTCATTCATACTAAGTCCTGAGGCGTCATAGTCCATCGAAGAAACGGAGCTTACCGGGGCTGCTTTCGTGTTTTTTGAAACTGTTGTCATGTGAACTTTTGTTTTCCGTTTTTACAGATAAGCACCTTTTACAGAAATCTGCCAGAGGTGCGGGCCAAAATTTTGAACAAATTCTAACGCAGATCTGATTTTTTCACAAAATATGGCCGAAATATTGTCTTATTTGATTTTTATGGCTTACATTTATGAACAAATGTGTTTATAAATTATAAATGTTCATTTTTGATGTTTTCTTCATCACATAACATCCGGCAGCAATACCCATAACACCAGAGGTGCCGTTATGTCAGAGAAGCAACACCCGATTCAGCCGCTGCTCACCGCCCGCGGCATAGCCAAACAGTTCTCCGGTGTGGTTGTCCTTAAACACATCGATTTCACACTGTTGCCGGGACAGGTTCACGCATTGCTGGGCGGCAACGGCGCGGGAAAATCCACGCTGATGAAAATTATTGCAGGAATTGAACAGCCTGATGCCGGCACCCTGATGCTGGAAGGTCAGGAGGTATCGCACCTGACACCGGCGAAAGCTCATCAGCTCGGACTGTATCTGGTGCCGCAGGAGCCGCTGCTGTTCCCGAATCTGTCAGTACAGGAAAATATTTTGTTCCGCCTGCCGAAACATCAGGCGGGCAAAGCCAAATTACAGCAGATGCTGACATCACTGCGCTGCAATTTTGATCTCAGTGCCCGGGCGGGCAGCCTGAATGTGGCGGATCAGCAACTGGTGGAGATCATGCGCGGCCTGATGCGTGACTCCCGCATCCTTATTCTCGATGAACCGACTGCGTCCCTGACCCCCGCCGAAACCGAACGCCTGTTTGATCGGGTGCGGGAATTACAGCAACAGGGTGTCGGGATTGTCTTTATCTCTCATAAATTGCCGGAAATCCATGCGATTGCGGATTATCTCAGCGTGATGCGCGA
This sequence comes from Morganella sp. Je.2.23, assembly GCF_051129855.1. Lineage (NCBI taxonomy): Bacteria > Pseudomonadati > Pseudomonadota > Gammaproteobacteria > Enterobacterales > Morganellaceae > Morganella > Morganella sp. Je.2.23. The sequence continues at coordinate 958,787 of NZ_JBCPSQ010000001.1, read as the reverse complement.
CGGTAATATCGCTCTGGCCGGTCCGGCAAAACAATTTTCCACGGATGAAATTATCCAGGCGATCACGCCGGAAGCGAAGAAAAAGCCGCTGTCAGAGACACAGAAGCTCTGGCTGGATCTGTCTGCCACCCGTAATAATCCGCAGGATGATACGCCGGTGCTGGACGTCCGCAATGCCTGCGGCGAAGGATTCCGTCATATCAGTTTTGTTGTCAACCCGGGGGAAGTGGTCGGACTGGCCGGCGTCGTCGGCGCCGGCCGGACCGAACTCGCTGAAACATTATACGGGCTGCGCCCGCTGATCGCCGGTGAGGTTTTCCTCAACGGTGAAAATCTGCGCGGTGTCAGCAGTGAAAAACGCCTCATCCGGGGGCTGGTCTGTTTACCTGAAGACCGTCAGGCCTCCGGACTTTTCCTCGACGCCCCGCTCACCTGGAATATCGGTGCGCTGGTACACAACCACCAGGGACTGCTGGTAAACCGCTCGCGTGATGATGCATTGCTCGAACGTTACCGCCGCGCGCTCAATATTAAATTCAGTGACGGACAACAAATCGTGCGTACGCTGTCCGGCGGTAATCAGCAAAAGATTCTGATTGCCAAATGTCTGGAAGCCAATCCGTCACTGCTGATTATTGATGAACCGACGCGCGGGGTCGATGTCGGCGCCCGTAATGATATTTATCAGCTGATACAAAGCATCGCACAGCAAAATGTGGCGGTTTTACTGATTTCCTCTGACCTCGATGAAGTGGTGGCGCTGGCTGACCGCGTACTGGTCATGCATCAGGGCGAGTTCTCCGGGGAATTGCAGCACGACGAGCTGGATACCGACACCATTATGCATATGGCGTTCGGTGAACACCGCCCGCAAAAAGAAACAGAAAGCAGCCCGTTACAGGAGGCCGCATCATGCTGAAATATATTCAGAATAACCGTGAAGTCACCGCACTGCTGGCTATCCTCTGTCTGTTTGTGCTGCTCGGCGGTATGGAAACCCGCTACTTCAGCCTGCAAACCGTCACCATGATTTTCGGCAGTGCCCAGATCCAGATGCTGCTGGCTATCGGTGCCACACTGGTGATGCTGACCCGTAATATCGACGTATCTGTCGGTTCCACCACCGGGTTATGTGCGGTGATTGTCGGGATCTCACTGAATGCCGGACTGCCCCTCACTGTGGCGATCCTGCTGACCGTTGCCGCCGGGCTGCTGGCCGGGTTGTTCAACGGTATCCTGGTCACCTGGCTGCGGATCCCCGCCATTGTTGCCACCCTTGGTACTCTCGGTCTGTATCGCGGCATTATGCTGCTACTCACCGGCGGTAAATGGATTGAAGGTTTACCCGCAGAACTGAAAGATCTGTCAAAACCGGTCTTCCTCGGGCTGTCACCGATTGGCTGGTTTATTATTCTGCTGATTATTCTGATGACCCTGTTCCTGTCCCGTACCACTGCCGGACGCGGTTTCTATGCCACCGGCGATAACTTGCAGGGTGCACGCCAGTTGGGTGTTCCGGTTGACCGTACCCGCATCATTGCCTTCTCGGTAAACGGTATGATGGCGGCGCTCGCGGGAATTGTGTTCGCCTCACAAATCGGCTTTATTCCGAATCAGACCGGTAACGGCCTGGAAATGAAAGCCATCGCCGCCTGTGTGCTGGGCGGGATCAGCCTGCTCGGCGGAACCGGAACGATTGCGGGTGCCATCCTCGGTGCTTACTTTATGACTCAAATCGACAGCGTGCTGGTGCTGCTTAAACTGCCGGCCTGGTGGAATGACTTTATCGCCGGATTTGTATTACTCGCTGTTCTGGTCTTTGACGGTCGTCTGCGTGTGGCACTGGAGAAAAACCTCCGCGCCCAGCGCTATGCACGGTTCCTTAATCCTTCCGCGCAGCAGGAGGCGAAAAAATGAGTATCACCAAACGTTACGGCTGGGAAATTGCCCTCGCGCTGCTGATAGTTCTGGAAATCCTGTTATTCGGTATGGGTAACCCGCGTCTGCTGGATGTCAATGTACTGCTGTTCAGTACCAGTGACTTTATCTGTATCGGCCTGGTCGCACTGCCGCTGACGCTGGTAATTGTCAGCGGCGGTATGGATATCTCCTTCGGCTCCACCATCGGGCTGACGGCCATTGTGCTCGGCATACTCAATCAGGCGGGTGTGCCGATGATTGCCGCGATCCCGCTGACGCTGCTGACCGGCGCATTGTGCGGTCTGATTAACGCGCTGCTGATCCTGTTTACCGGTGTTAACCCGCTGGTGATTACACTCGGCACCATGTATCTGTTCGGCGGCTGCGCCCTGCTGCTCTCCGGGTTATCCGGCGCGACCGGTTTTGAAGGCATCGGCGGCTTCCCGATGGCCTTTACCGATTTTGCCAACCTCGACTTGTTTGGTATTCCGCTGCCGCTGATTATTTTTGCCCTGTGTGTGCTGGTGTTCTGGTTTTATCTGCACCGCACCCATCCGGGCCGCAATGTCTTTTTAATCGGACAGAACGCCCGTGTCGCCCGTTACAGTGCTTTCCCGGTGACACGCACTATTTGTCTGCTGTATGCGATGGTCGGCGTCTCCGCTGCACTCGCGTCCGTCATTTTAGTGTCCTATTTCGGCTCTGCCCGTGCGGATCTCGGTGCGTCCTTCCTGATGCCTGCGATCACCGCTGTTGTTCTGGGTGGTGCCAATATTTACGGCGGTTCCGGCTCTGTATTAGGCACCGCGCTGGCTGTTTTGCTGATCGGCTTTTTACAGCAGGGATTGCAGATGATCGGCGTACCGAATCAGGTCTCCAGTGCACTTTCGGGTGCGCTGCTTATTGTTGCCGTTGTTGGTCGTTCCGTTTCTTTACACCGACATCACATCCTTGGCTGGTGGGCGCGTAAACGCAACAGGCAATTCGTATCAGAGTAAAACACGTTTGTTATCACAGATTTGACGAAATGGAGAAAACCATGAAACCCATCATGAAAAAACTGGCGCTCGCCACTGCATTAAGTCTCGCATGTGTTTCCTGGGCGAATGCAGCAGAAAAAGTCGCCTTTATTCCTAAACTTGTCGGTGTCGGCTTCTTTACCAGCGGCGGCCAGGGTGCTGTGGAAGCCGGGAAAAAACTCGGTATCGATGTCACCTATGACGGCCCGACCGAGCCGAGTGTGTCCGGTCAGGTACAGCTGATCAACAACTTTGTTAACCGCGGTTATGACGCGATTATTGTCTCCGCTGTCTCGCCGGACGGATTATGCCCGTCCCTGAAGCGAGCTATGCAGCGCGGCGTGAAAGTGCTGACCTGGGATTCCGATACCAACCCGGAGTGCCGTTCCATTTATATTGACCAGGGCACACCAAAACAGCTCGGCAGCATTCTGGTGGATATGGCCGCGGATCAGGTGAAAAAAGAGAAAGCCAAAGTGGCCTTCTTCTATTCCAGCCCGACGGTGACAGACCAGAACCAGTGGGTCAAAGAAGCAAAAGCGAAAATCGAAGCTGAGCATCCGGGCTGGGAAGTGGTTACCACTCAATACGGTTATAACGATGCCACCAAATCCTTACAGACAGCAGAAGGTATTCTCAATGCCTGGAGTGATCTGGATGTGATTATCGCACCGGACGCCAACGCTCTGCCGGCGGCGGCACAGGCCAAAGAGAACCTGAAGCGCAATGATGTGGCGGTTGTCGGGTTCAGTACCCCGAACGTGATGCGTCCGTATGTGGAACGCGGCACAGTTAACCAGTTCGCGTTATGGGATGTGGTCAAACAAGGCGAAATTTCTGTCGCCGTGGCTGATGCACTGATGAAAAAAGGCGAACTGAATGTCGGCGATAAGATCACCGTCGACGGTGTGGGTGAAGTCGAAGTCTCCCCGAACAGTGTTCAGGGTTATGACTACGAAGCAAAAGGTAACGGGATTGTGGTACTGCCTGAGCGCGTTATCTTCACCAAAGAAAATATTAACAACTATGATTTCTGATGTAGTTGCTGATTTAACCAGTGGCGCGGACCCCCTCCGCGCCTGTTTAACCAGGGGAGAATTCCATGGCTGATTTAGATGATATCCGTGACGGCAAAGACTTCGGGCTTAACACGCCGCAAAAAAATACCCTTTATACCCTCAAAGGCTGCGGTTCGCTGGATTGGGGTATGCAGTCGCGTCTGGCCCGTATTTTTAATCCGCAGGACAATAAAACGGTCATGCTGGCCTTTGACCACGGCTATTTCCAGGGGCCGACCACCGGCCTTGAGCGGATTGATATTAATATCGCCCCGCTCTTTGAACACACTGATGTGCTGATGTGTACCCGCGGCATACTGCGTGCGCAGGTGCCGGTCGCAACCAATAAACCGGTTGTTCTGCGGGCATCCGGCGCTAACTCCATCCTGACGGAGCTCTCCAACGAAGCCGTTGCGGTAGCGATGGATGATGCGGTTCGTCTGAATGTGTCCGCGGTTGCGGCTCAGGTGTATATCGGAACAGAGCATGAGCACCAGTCCATCAAAAACATCATCAAAATGGTGGATGCGGGGATGCGTGTCGGTATGCCGGTAATGGCGGTAACCGGGGTGGGTAAAGATATGGCGCGTGACCAGCGTTATTTCTCTCTCGCCAGCCGTATTGCTGCCGAAATGGGTGCCAATATCATCAAAACCTATTTTGTTGAGGAAGGTTTTGAGCGCATCACTGCCGGTTGTCCGGTACCGATTGTCATTGCGGGCGGTAAAAAGCTGCCGGAAAACGAAGCACTCGATATGTGTTTCCGTGCCATTGACCAGGGCGCATCCGGGGTGGATATGGGCCGGAATATCTTCCAGTCCGAAGACCCGGTTGCCATGATGAAAGCGATCCGTGCCGTTGTGCATGGCGGTGAAAGTGCCGCACAGGCTTATCAGCTGTTCCTGAGCGAAAAGAACAAGGGGTAAATTTTGAACGTAACATTAGTGGAAATTAATGTGAAACCCGGCAAAGTGGACGAGTTTATTGCCGTTTTCCGTGAAAACCATCTGGGATCGGTAAAAGAGCCCGGTAACCTGCGTTTTGATGTGTTACAGGACCCGGAAGTGGAAACCCGCTTTTATATCTATGAAGCCTATGCCGATGATGCGGCCGTGGCGGCACATAAGAAAACCCCGCACTATTTACAGTGTGTGGAAAAGCTGGAAGACCTGATGACCGGCCCGCGTAAGAAAACGGTATTTATCGGTCTGATGCCGGAAGTAAAATAAGCGTACCGTCTTTATTCCGTTAAGTGACCGCATAACAGCGGTCACTTTTTTGTATTGATTATTCATTGTTTTATTATTATGGATAGTTACTTATCTTATTTGTTTTATCTTCTCCGGAAATCGGATTAATAAAATATAATAAGCGTACTCACAGTTGTATTCAAAAATAACAAGCATGTATTTTTTAATCTATCTCATATTTCCCTTCTGACATAAAATCTGGCTCAATCCATTTCGGTCCTTTCATATAATGGCCGCCTTTATCTCCTCCGCACATTATTTTTTCTTCATTCAGAAGCCGGTGCGTTTCGCGGAGAATCATAATATTACACGCCTCATATTTATGAGGGCCATTATGAAGATAAAAAAAACCGTCTATCGCAGGGTAAATAAGACCTCTTTCACGCCTGGCAACCAGAAACAGGATAACATCTTCCATCGATTCATTTTTTACCATTTCATTGTAATCAATCACTTTATACCTCAATCATCATATGTTGAAAATAGCGCCTCTGCTGTATACAGTAATGCTTTATCCGAACTCAATTGATAATCTTCCAATGTAGCCGTATGTGTATTATTCCAAACCTCCCCTCCATTCTCAGGTCGTACTCCATCTTTTATGCCCAGATTCCGGTAACGCTCCAGCTCACGGATTTCATGAGTATAAAACCGCTTATCTGTATCAGTCGCCGGAAACGTTCCTGTAAGAATATATTCCAGCCGTTCAAGCATAATGTCATTATCAGCACTAATTCCAAAACGGCTGATATGTAATCTTACCTTGTCTACTCCCTCACGGTCTATTACCGCAATCCGCCAGTCAAGTACTTCAATCGGTCCGCCAGCCCGCTCAGTATGGTAGTTACGTCCGCTGAATTTACCTTTGGCATTGGTTTCACCATAAGGGCTGCTGAGCATAATATATACAGGTTTCAGCCCGCTGCCATCAGGGAATATCAGAATAAAATCCGTAAAGGATATATCATCCGGCAACGGGAAACCGGTATGCATCGGTGTTACCGGTATTTCCGCCGATGTTCCTGTATGGAAAGGAAATATCAGCTCAGGAATAGATATCCCCCCCGGAAATCCGGGCGGTATCGGCGGATTAACCGGGTTAATAAGAATGGTCTCGGAAGATGGCAGAGATGCTTTATATACACCTGTAATACTATCTTTTATTGCATTAATAACCGGGATTTTCCCGCAACGATACCGGCGAACATCAAAAACGACCACCAACTTTTCAGTATTTTTTTCACGAATCCATAGACCGCGATAATCCCTTTCGGCAAAACCATCCGATATTCTTATATTACCGGCAGGAACGACTACTGCCATTTGCCCTGCAATACTGCTCGTCTGTATTATTACGGCGGAATGAGACTCCACAACACCATCTTCTGAATCATTTCTATCCGGTTTTTTGCCTGTCAGATAATCATGGAATAAAGGCTTCTCTTCATTTTGTTGCGGGATAATTCCGCTGCCTTTCACGGAAATCTGAAGTTGCCCGGTTTTATTTCCGTCAATCAGAAAAGTATCCTGGTTTTCAGTCAGTGATATCAGTCTCTTTTCAAAATGACGGATACGGTGCAACCAGTCCGGCCCGGCAACAATCATTGCCAAATGGCGTTCAGCCCTGTTCTTTTGTATCTCTGCCCGTATAAAATTACGTTCTGCGATTTTATGCCGGTTGATAACATCAAAATGTCTGTCAATATCCTGCTGAATTTGCTCTGCATATTTTCTTTCCAAATATCCGGAATGCGAAGCTGCTCTCCGATAATATGCAAGCTTTTTCATATAAGTTCCCAGGTCAATTTCCCGGTAATTTTTGCGATCTGATATAGCTTTTTTTCGTAATTCCGTGGTGTTATTCAGTTCAGTTTCTGCTGATTGATATGCTATCCGTGCCGCTTCAACCGGAAATTGTTCCTGCCAGAGACGGATGGTATTTTCAGATTCAATTTCTTCAAATAATGGTAATTGTGACAGGAACAGATAAACCGGTTCATGCTCACCAAAAAAATCAATAATGGCATGGTGTGTTTTTATATTAGGATTTGCCGGAATATAATGCTCAGCAAGAGGTGCCTGATTAATGCAGTCTGGTTTGGTAATAGTATTTTTGGTATTATTTATTACTGTGATAAGGACAGGAGGCATATCAGGAATTATATTGATACCATACACTCCGGGAATATCCGTTTTTTCTGCCTTAATCACCGGAATCATTTTATCTTTTACCGGTGTAATTACTGTCGTGTGCTTTCCGTCCCGCTCACCGGCGGCCAGAGATATAATAACGTCTGCCGGTACAGACCTTTTCCCTGCGGAAATTTCCGCTGAAGCATCCGTAACAAGTGTCGCCGGTAATGTGGTCAAAATATAAGGATCATCATCGCCTTCCCCATAGCTATTATCATGATAGTATATAACCGGAGGATCTTTTGCGATTGATGACGGCATTAATATTCCGGCAACACCCAGCATTCTGCCGGCAATCGGAAGCACTGTATCCAGTGCCAGTAATAAATGCGTTCTCAATGGAATGACAATAGCAGAGATATTACGGATATCGAGTGTAAACTTCAGAATACTTTGCTGCGGATACATTAATACGGCAAAACCAGCGAGTGCCGTATTCAAATAAGGCTCGTTTGTACCCGGTTCATCCACGCCCATTAATTCTGCATCCGGTAGATCTGAACTTACTGTTATTTCACCTAAATCAACAGCATTTCCCGGATACTGATAAATATCCGGAGGATACGATATCGGAGGAACATCAGAGAATGGGTCACTTCCGGTTCTTCTGCCACCGAACCGGCCGGGGTCATAATGATAAATATCACCATATGGTGTATGACTGATCCCCCAATCATGTTCAAATTCAGAAAATTTCAGGTAATCCTGTTTTTCGTAGTAAGTGTGACTTATTTTATCAATGCCTCGTTTTTTTCTCATCATTCCGTTTTCCTTTTATAATTCCCTTATGTTCCTTCTGAACATGTCGGTTTTGATGAGTTTACGAAGTGATTTATCCGCTGTAATTCTGTTAAAAAAACAGGGATCTGTTAATTCTGATGAACGTTATTTTTCCTGAATTTCAGGAGAATGGTTTTATAATAAATAACACCGATTATCTTATTGTCTGGTTGCCTGAACGGAATAAGTCCCTTACCATCGATGATAAATCAATCAGGATTCAGGGCTTTCCGGAGATATCATGAAAAAACTCACTGTAACCAGTTCAGTTCTGCCTTTGGCGCTATTTTCCGCTGTTTTCGCCCTGCCGTCTTATGCGGCAGAGACGGACTGTAAACCGATGTCTGAACAGACCCGGCTTAATCATATGAGAATGATGGGGCTTTCTTATCTGAACGGCCCGGTAAAATCGACCTCTATGATGACAACAGCCGGGCAGCAGGACAGCGGTACTCAGATTTTTTCTGCCAGCAATATTACACTGTCACCCTGCGGGCAGATCACGCACTATGATTTCACCCGCAGAAGTATGCAATACGATATGATCTTTGATTTACGGGTGACCGGGGCGGAAACTGCTGATGAGATCAGTATGGAATACCGCTTTTCTGCCGATTATGTCGGTAAGAAAAAAACGCGCCCGACTATCAGCCGGATTTTTCTGTCCAAAGATGCACAACAGGTTATCACCGGCTACCGGACAGAAAATTTTATCGAGGGTAACAGTACCATCATGACCGAGAAAGGCACCGTGGAATACCGCGATGGCAATATACATTCGGTTCTGATAAACAGTGAAATTCTCGCCAAATCCTACAATCTGAATTTTGATTATGATAAAGCAGACCGGCTGACCCGTATTTACACCACACCAATTCCTCTCAGTGACTTTAATTTCACCTACAATGAGAAAGGTGGCCTGGATAAAGGGACAGAAAGAACGGAATCCACCGGAATCGTAACCGGTAATGATATTCAGTGTACTGAATGGGATACGTACCAGAACTGTACCGCCGGTCTCTGGCTCCGGCATATTAACGGCGAACCTGCCGGTGAAGTCCCTTTCCGTACCACTTATGAGTATTACAGTAATAAATAACAGCAGAATACAATTAACATAATCGCATTACCCGATTTTATCGGGTAATGCCTGTTCTTTACTTCGCTGCTGCCGGCGGTGACAGTACGCCAGAATAACCAGTACCAGGTAAATGGCCGGTTCCGGTGTATCAGTCTTCGCTGCCAGAATATAGTGCGTAATCACAATGAACAGCAATGGATACAGCAGATTATGGATCCGTTTCCACCACCGGCCTGATAACCTGCGTATCCGGTCAGATGATGTCACCGCCATCAGACACAGAATGAACCAGCCCGCCGCACCGAGATTAAGATAAAAGCGGGACACTATCTCACTGAAAAAGAGTGCCGTATTTTCTGCGCCTATTTCAAGAAAAAAATAACTGGCCAGATGCAGCGTTGCCCAGAAAAAACACCATAATCCGAGTAATTTTCTCACCTGATATAAACTGTTCATCTTAAAATAAAAAGCGATCGCCGGTATCACTGCGATAATCATCACTAAACGAAGTGCCGTAATACCGGTGAAATGCTGAATATCTTTTGCCGGATCCGCCCCCAGCGCCCCGTAATTAACAGCATAAATAAGCCATACCAGCGGCAATCCTGCCGTCAGATGAAAAAAGAGATTAACCACCGGGTAACGGAATAATTTCATCATCAGAAATATCTCCGCAGATCCATCCCTTTATATAATTCCGCCACGTCTTCTGCATAACCGTTAAACAGTAATGTCGGTTGCCGTGTTGTCCGGCCTAACCCTCCGGAGCCGATAAAACGTTCTGTGGCCTGCGACCAGCGCGGATGATCAACCTGCGGGTTTACATTGGCATAAAAACCATATTCGCGGGGTGCTGAAAGATTCCATGTGGTCGGCGGCACAGATTCTGTCAGGCGGATTTTAACAATGGATTTTATGCCTTTAAAACCATATTTCCACGGCACCACCAGCCGGACAGGCGCACCATTTTGTTTCGGCAGTTCTTTTCCGTAAACACCTGTTGCCATCAGCGTCAGAGGATGAAGCGCTTCATCCAGGCGTAACCCTTCAATATACGGATACTGAAGCCCGCCCCCGGTAAAGCGGCTCTTTTGGCCGGGCATTTGTTCCGGGGCATACACCGTCTCAAAAGCAACATATTTCGCTTTGCTGTTCGGTTCCGCTGATAATAATAAATCTCTCAGAGGAAAACCGATCCACGGAATAACCATTGACCATGCTTCCACACAGCGCATCCGGTAAATACGCTCTTCGGCCTGAAATTTATGGCGGATCTCATCGGCATTTAATACCAGAGGCCGGTTAACTTCCCCTTCAATCGTCAGTGTCCATTCATCCGTTTTCAGGGTATGTGCGTTTTCAGCCGGGTCCGATTTATTCAGGCCGAATTCATAAAAATTATTATAACCGGTCACTTTATCTTCCGGCGTTAATACCAGGCCGGACTGATACTGTTCAGGTTTTGTATAACTGAGGTCTTTTAAGATTGTCTCCGGTACGCCGGGCTTATCATCACCGGAAAACCACGATAACAGACCGGCGCTGACTGACGGGCTGGCCAGTAATCCGGCAGTACCGGCACCTAATAACTTAAGCAGATTCCTGCGCTTCATCATAAATACAGATTCCGGTGTAATCTCAGATGATCGTATTATTTTTTTCATGATGAGTCCTTGTATTCAACAATCACAGTAATAACATTCCGTAACTGTTATACCGCATAATCTGAATTTAAAGCTGACAGGACGATGACAAATTTGTCATGAAAGGGACTGAACATCCGGGAAAATTAAGGTTACCGTATTATATAAGCCGGTACGTTCAAATCTGACCTCACCTGAATGCAGTTCTGTTATTGCCTGAACAATCGATAAGCCCAACCCGCTTCCTTCTGACGTTCTCGCATTATCTCCGCGCCAGAAACGGGTAAAGACCTGTTCACTGTTTTCAATAACATCACCTTCATTCATCACTGAAATGACGGTGCTGCCATGATTTTTTTCCGCAAGAGCAATAACCTCTGTATTGTTATATGAGTATTTAATCGCGTTTGACACCACATTAATCATAATCTGCATCAGCAAGACCCTGTCGGCTGATACCGTCACATCCGGTATTTTATTAATTAACCGGATATTTTTCTCATCCGCATAAAATGCCAGTAATTCATAAATATCCTCAACCAGCTCAGAAACAACGACAGGCTCCCGCTTCAGAATAATATTTTTATTCTCTGCCCTGGCGATAAACAGAATGTTTTGTATTATTTTTGCCAGTTTATCCAGTTCTTCTGTATTACTGGCGATAATCGCTTCATACTCATCCTCAGTGCGTGTTTTTTGCAATGTGATTTCATTCTGAATTTTAATGGCATTAATGGGTGTTCTTAATTCATGCGCTAAATCATCCGCAAGTTGTGTCAGCCGGGCAAAATCATTTTTCAGCCGTGAGCGCATGATATTCAGTGAATCGCCCAGGCTTTTCAGTTCATCCGGTAACCGGCTGATATCCACTGTCTGTCCCAGAGAGTGCAGATCTGTTTTTGCAGTGATCCGGCTGAGATGTGTAATATCCTGCAATCCCCGGCGGATAAGCCATATACTGAAGACGACCATCAGGAGGATAGCGATAACGGAAACAATCAGACTTTGCTGTAAATATCCGCGTAAAACACTGCTGCGATCAACAGAACGCTTTGCCAGCGTGACATATAACTTACCTTCGGGGACCTCAGTCTCAAAATTAATCACGGAAACCGGCATGTTATCATCGGTATTTTGGTATGAGATTGAAGGCGTTTCCTGATTATCCGGATAATTAAGTTTGTCCCGGGTATTCAGGGTGATCTCCGGGTTGGTATCCACAGTCACACGATTATCAGCATCCGTTATCTTAATAACGTCCTGCCGCATATCCATCATCCGCCGGAAATAAACAGGCAACGATTTAATATCAATACCACTGACAATCAGTTTAGCCAGTTGATCGGCCCGGTTAATCAGGATGTCATCATCTTTTGAGGCAAGTTCATTTTTCAGAGAGTGATAAAGGATCAGTGTGACAAACCCGGCGTTTGCCACCATCAGCAATATAAATAATGAGACAATTTTAAATCTCAGTGAGCGTATTTTCATCATTCAGATCCGTTCAGGCGGTATCCCATACCACGGACAGTTTCAATTAATTTACGATCATGACCGTCATCTATTTTTTTTCTGAGCCGCCGGACAGCCACATCGACAATATTGGTATCACTCTCAAAATCCATTCCCCACACCTCACCGGCAATCAGTGTTCTGGGCAGGATCTCCCCGGAATGCTGCGCAAAAAAGAGTAACAGAGAATATTCCTGACGTGTCAGCGGTATTTTCAGTCCAGCCCGCTGTACGTCATGACGGGTAAGATCAATGCTGAGATCGGCGATTTCAATCATCCTGGAATCAGGCTGACAGGTACGCAGCTGATTCCGGACTCTTGCCAGTAATTCGGAGAATGAAAACGGTTTAACCAGATAATCATTCGCTCCCAGTTCCAGTCCTTTTACCCGGTCAGCAACCGCATCCCTGGCCGTCAGACAAATAACCGGTACCATTTTGGAGGTTCTCAATATTCTCAGCACTTCCCAGCCATCCATACCGGGCAACATAATATCAAGAATAACCAGCCGGTAATTATTTTCCAGAGCGAGATACAATCCATCCCTGCCATCCGCAGTGATATCAACAATAAACCCGGCTTCCTCTAATCCCTTTTTAACCCAGCTGCCGGTCTTTTCATGATCTTCAATCAGTAATATTTTCATTTTTATAATCCGGAATTTTGTCTGGCACATCCTGCATCAGTGTATTTTAATTCCGGACATAAAAAAACAGCAGACCAATGCCACGCCCGAACGTGGCACCTCAGACCCGTTATCTTAATTTATAATGTCAGAATCCGCTCCGCTATCAGCGACATCAGCACATCTGCCTGCACATCAGTGATGATCGTGGTATTAATATGAGGCTCATCGATACGGCACTGCTTTTCAGCACCGCTCTGCACATCCGGCACAATTGCATGGCTGAAGCCAAAGAGCCTGCGTGACTCATATTCAATATCAACATGCCCGCTGACCCCTGAAAAAATATCCGGGCGGATTAAATATGCAATCACACAGGGATCATGCAGAAAAGGATCAAATTCCGCATATCCGCGCGCCATTTTTGCTGCGATTCCGGCAATAGCGCCACCCTGCTCTAATTCCCGGCATAACCCCGCCCGGATATCCGCTTTGTGGGTCACATCCAGCCCCAGCATGGTAATATGCTCTGCGCTGTCAAAAACGATATGTGCCGCATGCGGGTCGACATAGAAATTAAATTCCGCGGCAGGCGTGATATTTCCGCGGCGAAATGCTGCGCCTCCCATCAGAACGATATCTTTCACATTATCTCTGAGCCCCGGCTCTTTCAGCATTGCCATTGCAATATTGGTCAGCGGAGCTGTCGGGCACAGTGTGACTTCACCGGGATTGGACATCACGGTATCAATAATAAAATCCACCGCGTGTTTTTCTGAATAACGGTAAGGGGATTCAGGTAATGTTACGCCCGCCAGACCGTCGCTGCCGTGTACGGCTGTTTTGTTTCCCCGCCGTGCCAGCAGAGGACGCCCGCAGCCTTTGGCCAGTGGTATATCCGGACGCGACACAAGTGCGAGTATCCTGCGGGCGTTTTCATAAACCTTATCCGGCTCAACGTTACCGGCCACTGTTGTGATCCCCAGAACCTCAATTTCAGGAGAAGCCAGTGCAAGCAGAATCGCAATAGCATCATCCACACCCGGATCACAATCCATAATAATTTTCGTCATATAACCTCTCCTCTGATCACTCATATGATGTACTTAATGACAATACAGTCTTAACTCTGTCCTGCAAAAATACCGGCCATTGTCGCTGACAGGCAACTGACCAGTGTTGAGCCGATAATCAGCCGGAACGTATTTGCCGCTATTATTTTTCCGTGTTTTTTGCTAATCGCGGAAACGCAGCCGATAATCATTCCCACCGAGCCGAAATTCGCAAATGAAATCAGAAAAACAGACATAATAGTTTCTGTTCTCAGGCTGAGATCGTCTATTTTTATATAGTCAATCATTGCCACAAATTCATTGGCCAGCACCTTTGTGGCAATAATCTGCCCGAGCCGGATGCTGTCCTCCCACGGCACTCCCAGCACAAAAGCAAGCGGTGAAAAAATATAACCGAGGATACCCTGAAAACTTATCCCTGCAATGTGTAAAAACACATCATTTAATAAACTGATTAACGCAATAAACCCCAGAATAATAGGAACTATCGCCAGGATAAGTTTAAAACCATCCTGCATATGTTCGGTTATCACCTCAAAAAAGCTGTGCCGTTCATCGTTCACACCGGAAAAATTCTCCGGAATATCGACCGGGTCGCCGGGATTAATAACAGAAACGATAACAAATGTACTGAAAAAATTCAGGCACACACCGATAATAACAAACTGCGGTGATATCATTTGTGTATAAGCACCCAATATTGCGATATCGACTGTTGATAAAGAACACGCCGCAATGGTATACATCTGCGGTTTTGTCAGATTGGGTATATATTCTTTTATCGATACATAAACTGCCATCATACCTACCGCAACAGCACTGACAGCGGAAAAGGACTCAAGCTTGCCGACTTTCGCTATTTTATTAATAAGATAGCCGATAGTGATAATAATTAATCTGAGAATACCAAAATATTTTAAGATCCCGATAACAGCACAAATAAATACCAGCGGCATCAGTGCGGCAATAACAAATATTATGGGTTTTTTAGCCGTAATATCACCGAATACAAAATCTATCCCCTTGTTAGCATGATAAATCAAATACTCAATACCACCCGATGCAGTATGAAGTATTGCCAGTCCGGCAGAGGTATGCAGAAGTGCATAAGCCACCGCGCCTTCCAGTAATAACAATACTATTATCGGAACACATTTTCGTTTGATATCTCCGGCCTTAAAACTGACAGAAGCCGCTGCAATAAAAATTACGATAAGGCTGATAATGAAAATTAAATACTTCATAAAAACCCCGGTTATCTTTTATATTAGTTGTATGGATTATTTATGTGATATTCCTTTACATACATTCCTTTTTCAGTCTGACTTCAACACTGCTCCCGGACGGCATAGACGACGCACCTTTTTTTTCAACCGCCAGCGATGCGTACGCGACTGCAAATTTCACCGCCTCATCCATATTCCGGCCTTCGACCAGTCTGGCTGCCAGCGCCCCCGTGAAAGCATCACCGGCGCCGCTGGTATCAACCACAGACGCATTTATCGCGTTGTAATGTTTCATCACCGAACCGTTGAAATACAGCGCACCGTTATCACCAAGCGTCATAATGATCTCTTTCACGCCCAGAGCATGTATCACTCTTATAGCCTGTTCTGCAGAATACAGATTACTGATTTTAATACCTGATATAAGTTCCGCTTCTGTCCCGTTAGGTATTAATAAATCTACCGAGGATAAATACGGAATAATATCCTGTGAATATGGCGCCGGATTAATAATGACATAGCAACCACACATTTTTGCCATCTCAACAGCAAAAAGAGTAATATCCATATTATTCTCAAGCTGAGTAAGAAATATTTTTGCAGACTTCAGGTTGTTAATATCTGATAATATTTCTGATTTCGTTATCGTGGCATTGGCCCCCTGATCAATAATAATGCTGTTATTACCGGTAAGGCTTTCAACCATCACCAATGCGCTGCCGGTTTTTGTTTTAATATCCTTAATTAAGGTATATGACCCTATCTTAGTGGAACTGAAGTATTTTTCCGCATCCGTACCGAATGCATCATCGCCCACTTTAACAAAAAGATGTACATGACTGTTTAGTTCCGATGCTGCAATAGCCTGATTAGTCCCTTTACCTCCCGGATAAAAACGGGTTGATATTGCCCTGACTGTCTCGCCGACAGACGGAAATCGTTCAACTTCAGTAACCACATCTAAATTAAAAGACCCGAGGATATATAACAGGCATTTATTTTCATTTATCTTCCTCTTATCCTGACTTACAGATTCAACATTAAAAACCCTGGCTTCATTAACTGTTCTGTTTATAACCTCTTCCGGATTGTTTTTCTGTAATTTAACACCACCATGAAACTTGGTTGCCACACCTGATAATTGTAATTCACCGATATAGCGCCTTACTGTTCTTTCTGAAACATGCAGCAGTGCACTGAGTTCTTTTACATAAACAACATTATCTTTAATTAATTTATTCCGGATAAAGGCAAGACTGTTTTTTTTCTTCATACAGTTCCTCATTTTTTTAGATTAGTGTTTTCTCCCGATAATTCTGTCTGCACTGTCACGTTTATTGTCCGGATTCGGACAATTTGCTGTCCGTTTTTATCAGAGCCTGACAATTTAACCGTAAAATAAATAGTGAAATGAAAATTAATCTGTATATCTGGTTATGAGGATATGGATACGTGATTATACGTATCTGACAGTATGACTGAAGATGTCTGAAAAGGTGTAATTTTTTACTGACATAAAAAATCCGGAAATACAGATGTATTTCCGGATTCAGATAACAACAGGATCGCCGTGCGGATCCTTAATTGCCGGTGACAATCAGGCAAACTTAATCATCACCATTCCCAGCAGAAGCAGAATAATCCCGCCCCAGCCTTTGTAATTCAGGCGCTGGTTAAACAAAATCCAGCCTGCGGCCACGGTTGCCACAATACCGAATGCCCCCCACAGCGCATACGCAACAGAAAGTTCGATACCGCGGACAGCCAGTGCCAGACAACTGAACGCGCCTAATACCGCCAGCAGCGATAAAATACCCAGCCACGGACGTTTAAAGCCGTTTGACATTTTGAGCAGGATATTCGCCAGAATTTCCAGTACCACGGCCAGCAGCAAAAATGCCCCGTGCCACCATTCAAATGTCGGTAACATATTACGCCCCTTTCAGCATCTCATTCAGCGGCGTACGAACCGGTTTGGCTGCAGGCTGTTTTTTCTGTACTTTTTTGGTGCCGTATTTAATCAGCGTGATCCCGGCAATTAACAGCGTCAGACCACCCAGTTTCAGTGGTGACAGTGATTCATGGAACCACATTACACTGAAAGCGGTAATGAAGAGGATACCAATCCCTTCCCACAGCGCATAAGCCACTCCGAGAGCAACTTTTTTCACCGCCATGGAGAGCAGAATATAAGAGGAGGCAATCATGATATACATCACAATCATTCCCGCGCTGCCGCCGGAAACACTCGCGTATTTCATCGACAAGGTACCGATCACCTCGGTAATAATGGCTAAGCCTAAAAACATCCAGTAAATCATAGTTATTTCTCCTGATGGACAACGCATACAGGTCATCAGCACAAAACAGAAAGTTTGCGTGACTGAGTGCGTTTATCGCGAAACGAAAACGTTAAATGTAACGATGTGACCAAAAACGCAGGTGCGCTTGGTTCGTCAGACGAAAAGAGAAATAGCTATAACTCGCCGTACCAGTAGTGTTCGCTTGATACGATAGCGGAAAGGAAAAGTACATGGGTAGAACGTCGGATTTTAATCCTGCTACTACTGTCGCTTTGCATGATGTCTTATTCTTTTGTCTGTCCCCGGACAGGGTGACAACAATGAAAGAATCCTCCGGTTATTAATATTCATATTATTTTTAGCACAAGTAACCGTTTTCAGCAATGGTGCCGTGCGGTATTTTTAAGTAAATAATTTTATTTTTTAGACAGTTATAAAAAATGACCACCTTCTTATTCAGAAGATGGTCATAATTACGCAAATATTGAACCGGTTAACTACCTTTATTGATACCGCAGATGGATAATTATTCCACTTCGTTCCAGGCGTGACCGTCACGGGCCATCATAGCGATAGATGCGATTGGCCCCCAGCTGCCTGCCTGATACGGTTTCGGTGGTTCATTATCCAGCGCCCATGCGTGCATAATAGAATCCACCCATTTCCAGGCTTCCTCTACCTCATCACGACGGACAAACAGCGCCTGAATACCGCGCATGGCTTCCAGCAGCAGACGCTCATAAGCATCCGCAATATGCGTCTGGTTAAACGTCTCCGAGAAACTCAGATCCAGTTTGGTGGTTTGCAGGCGGTGTTTGTGATCCAGTCCCGGGGCTTTGTTCAGCACTTCGATATCAATACCCTCATCCGGCTGCAGACGGATAGTCAGCTTATTCGGCGGCAGATGCTGATAGGTTTCGTTGAAAATATTCAGGGACGGCTGTTTGAAATAAACCACCACTTCCGAACATTTCGACGGCATCCGCTTTCCGGTACGCAGATAGAACGGCACGCCTGACCAGCGCCAGTCGTCTATATCAGCACGGATAGCAACGAAGGTTTCTGTCTGGCTGACGGTATTTGCGCCCTCTTCATCCAGATAACCCGGCACTTTTTCACCGTGAACAAACCCGCCGGTATACTGCCCGCGCACTGTTTTTTCGCGGACATTCGTAATATCAATCGTCCGCAGCGAGCGCAGCACTTTGACTTTCTCATCGCGGATACGGTCGCTGGTCAGATCATCCGGCGGTGACATGGCAATCATGGTCAGAATTTGCAGCAGATGGCTCTGCACCATATCCCGCATCTGCCCCGCTTTATCAAAGTAACCCCAGCGCCCCTCAATCCCCACTTCCTCCGCCACGGTGATCTGGACGTGGTCGATGGTGCGGTTATCCCAGTTATTCACAAACAGGGAGTTGGCAAAGCGCAGCGCCAGCAGGTTCAGGACGGTTTCTTTACCGAGATAATGGTCGATACGGTAAATCTGGCTCTCTTTAAAATATTTCGCCACTTCGGTATTGATCGCCTGCGATGAAGCCAGATCATTACCCAGAGGTTTCTCCATCACCACGCGGCTCGGCTCTTTGTTCAGATGCGCTTCGCCCAGCCCTTTGCACATGGCGCTGAACGTTCCCGGCGGCATGGCGAAATAATAGACAGCGGTATTTTTGTTTTCCGCAATAATATTGGCGAGGCTTTTGAAATGAGATGTCTCATTCACATCGAGATTACAGAACAGCAGACGTGCACTGAATCGATCCCATAACTCCGGATCTAATTCTTCGTTGAGGAAGGTATTGAAAGCATCTTCAACAAATTTCTGATACTCCTCACGGGACCAGTCCGCCCGGCCTGCACCGATAATCCGGGTGTCCGGATGAATATTACCTGCTTTTTCAAGCTGATATAAAGACGGGAGTAACTTGCGGCGTGCGAGGTCGCCTTTGGTACCGAAAATGACCAAATCACAAGCGGGAGCCGTTGCTGTCAGCGCCATAGAAAACCTCTCCTCGTGGCTGTGGGATTGTAATTTTGTTACAGAGATAACGAATAATGTACTCGTTTGCGCCCGGCCAGTAAACATAAATGCGGGCCACCGCACATTCTGACAGGCTTGTGCGGCAGCGCTTTCCGGGTGCAATTTTGTAATTTAATTACTTTTTTGATGCAAACTTACTGAAATGAAAATCAGACACCGGTCAAACTTTCAAAAAAAAGCCGCTTTCAGGGGGATTTCCCCTCTGTATCACCGTGACTTACGTAGTATATTTTCAAAAAATGAAGGTGGCCGGTGTGTCACACAGATCAATATAAAAGGCACGATGGCATGAATATTTTAGACCGGCTCCGTAACAGTCTGGATTACCTGAGTAAATCGGAAAAAAAAGTTGCAGAGACGATCCTCGGCGCACCGCAGATAGCTATTCATTCCAGCATAGCCACACTGGCCAAAATGGCGGATGTCAGCGAACCGACCGTTAACCGGTTCTGCCGCCGCCTGGATACCAAAGGCTTTCCTGATTTTAAACTGCTGCTGGCGCAAAGCCTGGCAAACGGCACGCCGTATGTCAGCCGCAATGTGGACGAAAATGATTCGGTTGAGGCATACACCGGTAAAATCTTTGAATCCGCCATGGCCGGCCTGGATGCGGTCAGAAGCACCCTCGATATGCTGACCATCAACCGCGCCGTGGATTGCCTGACTCAGGCACGGAAAATCGCTTTTTTCGGCCTGGGTGCCTCTGCCGCAGTAGCGCATGACGCAATGAATAAGTTTTTCCGTTTCAATATCCCGGTAATTTATTCTGACGACGTGGTGATGCAGCGCATGAGCTGTATCAACAGTACCGAGGGAGATGTAGTGGTATTGATTTCTCATACCGGCCGGACCAAAAACCTGGTTGAGATAGCCCGTATCGCCCGCGAAAACGATGCCACCGTGATCGCCATCACCTCCGAGAACTCTCCGCTCGCTGCGGAAGCCTCACTGACCATCATTCTCAATGTGCCGGAAGACACGGATATTTATATGCCGATGATCTCCCGCCTGGCGCAGCTGACCATTATTGATGTGCTTGCCACCGGTTTTACCCTGCGCCGCGGCCCTAAATTCCGCGATAACCTGCGCCGGGTCAAAGAAGCCCTGAAAGACTCCCGCATCGACAAACTCCGTTGATTTTTAACCATTTGTGTCAATTTGACACATTTACTGCTGCCGGGTGTAATGACCATCACGAATTAGTAACATAACGGATGGTAGGATAACGTCTGACTCACTGTTTTGCGTTTGCTGACTCGATTTTTATTTTAAATACGCGATAATCAGACAGGAGTGAATCGATTTTACACTTTCCTGCCGGGACGGATTTTCCCGGCGGGGAGTTTTTTATCAACACCATTTCACCTTATTCAGGTCAACGGAGTAATTTATGTCAATACGCCTCAGAAGAACGAAAATCGTAACGACCCTGGGTCCCGCCACCGATCGCGATAACAACCTTGAAAAAATCATCCGTGCCGGTGCCAATGTGGTTCGTATGAACTTTTCTCACGGCAGCCCGGAAGATCACGTTGAACGTGCGAATAAAGTCCGTGAAATCGCTGCCCGCCTCGGCGTTCAGGTCGCTATCCTTGGTGATCTCCAGGGACCGAAAATCCGTGTGTCCACCTTTAAAGATAATAAAGTCCTGCTGAATGTCGGTGATAAATTTGTTCTGGATGCGGAACTGGGCAAAGGCGAAGGCACCAGTGAACACGTCGGGATCGACTATAAAAAGCTGCCGGAAGATGTGGTGGCAGATGACATCCTGTTACTCGATGATGGCCGCGTGCAGCTGAAAGTCCTGGATGTTAAAGGCACCAAAATCATGACAGAAGTCACCGTCGGTGGTTTGCTGTCCAATAATAAAGGTATCAACAAACTCGGCGGCGGATTGTCTGCCGACGCGCTGACAGAAAAAGATAAAGAAGATATCAAAACAGCCGCCCGTATTAATGTTGATTACCTTGCAGTTTCCTTCCCGCGCAGCGCGGAAGATCTGCACTACGCCCGCCGTCTCGCCCGCGATGCCGGTTGTGAGGCAATGATTGTCTCCAAAGTGGAACGCGCAGAAGCCGTCGCCACTGACCAGGTTATGGATGAAATCATTCTCGCATCTGATGTGGTGATGGTTGCACGTGGTGACCTCGGTGTGGAAATCGGTGATCCGGAGCTGGTCGGCGTCCAGAAAAAGCTGATTCGTCGTAGTCGTCAACTGAATCGTGTCGTGATCACAGCAACCCAGATGATGGAATCTATGATCACTAATCCGATGCCGACCCGTGCGGAAGTCATGGACGTGGCAAACGCCGTGCTCGACGGTACCGATGCGGTGATGCTCTCTGCAGAAACCGCTGCCGGTCAGTATCCTGCTGAAACCGTGGAAGCGATGGCGCGGGTTTGTCTGGGTGCGGAGAAAATGCCGAATGTGAATATCTCCAAACACCGCCTGGATATGACCTTCGACAATCCGGAAGAAGCAATCGCGATGTCCACCATGTACGCGGCAAACCACCTCAACGGCGTGAAAGCGATTATTGCCATGACCGAATCCGGCCGTACCGCGCGTATGATGTCCCGCATCAGCTCCGGCCTGCCGATTTTTGCGATGTCCCGCCACGAAAAAACCCTGAACCAGTGCTCACTGTACCGAGGTGTCACCCCGGTATTCTGCAGCACCCACACCGATGGCCTGGCTGCGGTCACTGAAGCTATCAGCCGCCTGAAAGAAAAAGGCTATCTGTGCACCGGCGACCTGGTTATGGTCACCCAGGGCGACCAGATGGGCCTGGTCGGCAGCACCAATACCAGCCGTATTCTTGAAGTGAAGTAATTTTCTTCAGACAAAACTGAAACCGCCTGTCTGGTGACAGGCGGTTTTTTTTGTTTTAATGCCTTGTATCCATGAGACTTTAAATTTAAGTGAAGAGTCATGCTCTGCATTTAACTTTAGCAACCTTGCCACACCTCCATAATAAAGATTTCAATAATCGATAATAATAAACTGTCTGCAAAAAACCATTACCAAATACCGTCTGATTAAATCAGGTCTTTCTTAAAGTTACTTATATTTCATGAGTACCAAATATATTAGTGCATGTTTTTTCTTTAATATTCCATATTTCTGCTCTGGTCTTATCTTTAGAAAAATCAATATTAATATCAATAAATTTATCCAAATAATCATTTTTGGGTGAATCAGGTAATTCAACAACAGTACCAGAACCAGAACCAACATAATAATTTTTATTAGGTCTCGGTATAAATGCGCTAGACGTAATATGAGTTCTATTATAATTATACGTCATTGATTTTGCAGCATAAAATAAATTGGGCTCAATGGTGAATTTAATAATTCCACCAGTACGATGAGAACCCATACCAACCGTCGTTAGTTGTTTTTCCTTAAATATTTCAAAACACTGTTTTTTTTCATTGAATTGATAGAATGAAAGAGATATTTAAGTTTTTGTAGCAATATCATGCAGATAAATAGTTGATACATCTGTACCTGTATAATTTTCAAGGTTGCTCCTGAATGTTCCTCTGCTAAAGCATCCTGTAACTAACATGGAAATAGAAGATAATATAATAAGCTTTACCACCCCATCTATGATTAATTTCTTACTGGTCATTTTTATTCCCCATGCTTTTTCCCGATGTCTGTACGACCCAATTTTTCAGGGATAATTTTCTATTTTTTGGATCTGATCCAGACTATTGACGTTTCATTCACCACTCCGGAACAAATACCGTCAATGCATTCAGCTATTTCGCCGCAGGTGTTTGACTCGTTTTTATCTTTAGTCCGTTAAAAGACGGATACGGGATCTGACTGAAAGTGTCCACACAGTGACCACATTTGATATTTTTATGTAATCCAATCCCTCTTCTCAGGAGTTTTATTTTCCAAGCAAACGC
Organism: Morganella sp. Je.2.23; assembly: GCF_051129855.1. Lineage (NCBI taxonomy): Bacteria > Pseudomonadati > Pseudomonadota > Gammaproteobacteria > Enterobacterales > Morganellaceae > Morganella > Morganella sp. Je.2.23. The sequence goes on along the minus strand of NZ_JBCPSQ010000001.1, from coordinate 935,138 downwards.
CATTGGGGCAAGTAAGGGCTTATAAACGCCACTTGGCTTTGACTGCACAGCTATGGCAGGTCTAAACCTAATCTGACAGGCAGAGCTGTGCCAAGAGCGAACGTTTATAAATGTAACTAAGGTATTTCTTTCTCAAAAGTCTCTTAGTTTTTAAGTGCTGAAATTGTACGGCTAAGCCGTCTCAAGAGGTCATCGTAGGTAATGATGTCCATCATCTTGGTATACTTTCGCTTGATAATTTCGAAATCGAGTTTTTGATTTTCTGTCATATTTCCATTGCCAATCTGGTCACGTCCAACAATGATGATAGCTTTGGGGTTAGAAATATGAATACTCATCCCTGGGGGTAGCCTATTCCCATATTTTTTTGTAAGGTTATCTTCACCTTTTATTCCCCATTTTGATAAATGGAAGAGATATTTTTCAGCTTGCATGATACTACCACTTAGTACTGACGTTGGTATGCTATTTCCTCTATACTCTGTCCTGCGTAAAATCTCATCGTCAAATGGCCTTTTAATTTCAATAATATCTAAATTACCGCTAGAATCAATCAAACCTATATCTATGTATCGATTTGTTTTCTGACCCAGATTGCTATAGTAATCATGGATTGTAATATTTTCAATAACAAGAATATACTTTGGAAATAAAAGAAGAAGGAATTGCACCATCAGTTTTTGCCAATCTTTTTCGGAGCAATCCTTTTTCGAACTTAAAGCATTCTCAATAACATCTCTAATTAAAGCATATTTTTTTATTTCTAGTTCATTGATAGTTTTTAAATCTAGACTACTTGCTGTCGTTGATGCTATTTTATTGAGATACGCTTCGTAGAGCCCTCTGGCATCTTTCATGCCGTCCAAATATTGCTCAAGAATTATATGTACTCTAGCATCAGCATATCTATCCACTTCATATGAGTTGGGGAATTTACTTAATAGTTCACTGAAAACATTAAAAGGGATTGCCTCTGTAGCATCTCCACCAATAAAAATTGGATTACTATGATTCAATATACGTGAAAGTCGACCAAAAATAGAAACATTACGCTCAGCAGCAAAAAATTTTCGACTAAGATTGATATTTTTACTTATATACAAATCATTTTTAATATTTAAAACACAACCTGGGATAACAATATAATCACCATTAAAAGTCCCAAATTGAAACTCATAAATATAATTACCCCAGTCTTGATCAGGGGACGGATGATCGAGTAAATCGCTAATATCAAAATAAAAAACTTTAGAAATTTTTACAGTTGAATGGGTTTCTAATTCATGCCAAACCCAAGATCTAATTGTTGATTCTGGATCGTATTTAAATACAATCCCTGTATTAGTAGTTATGAAATCAATCATTTCTCTCTCCAGAGCTAAAATAGACCATAAACCAAATTTATTATAAATATCCCGCTCAGACTCATAGAACCATTTTTGATAATTTTTATCTTTGTGTAAAGATTTATTCCACTTCTCGCTCAACGTAGAATGCTAGATTTAATGGTGTACTGCCAGTGAAAACCGTAGTATCCCCTTTAATTAAGAGGCTTTTTTAGCGGAAGTAAAACTTTGGCTTTCGCAACAAGTATCTCAATAATCGATAACGGCAAGTTATCCGCAAAAATACTGATAGAAAATTCATGAGTCACATCTGAATAAAATATCTCTGCCAATTGCTTTACAGGAGATATATCCGGTAACCTCAGTTCAAGGTACATTCCGTCTCTGACAACATCACTCCCCGTGATAATTTCATATCGTGTTCCATTTTCTTCAATAAACATAATTCTGATTCCCTGTTATATGCTTCCTGAGAACATATCCAACTGATTTTCGCCGTAATGGCTTTTCGGAAACGCATTATACGGCAGGACAGGCAACCCATGTTCTGAGACATTCTTTCGCAACGCACTTCATGATGAACGGAGGGAGCATTATCACATTGCAGCGGTTACTTGGTCATTCAAGCCTCAGCCAGACGATGACCTATGCGCACTTTGCGCCTTACTTTTTGCAGGATGCGGTTATGTTCAATCCGTTGAAAGGAGGATGCGGGATCTGACAGAAAGTGTCCACACAGTGACCACGCTATAGCTAATTACGGCACTGTGTGGCTCTCAAAAGAGTACTGATAACATTATGATTTTATTACAAACCCCGATGTAATCAGGCCAAAAAATTGCCCCGTCTCAGGGCAATTCTTTGTGTTTATAGATTTTATACGGCTCTTCTTCGCCGTCTTTGCGGGTTTTCAGCAGTTTCAGAATCCAGGTGTATTGTTCTATATTCGGACGTACCAACGCTTCCACTTCTTCGTTCATGCGGCGGGCGATATACGGGTCGTCCTGTCCGTCAATATCATCCATCGGCGGGCGGACGTGGATATGGAACTGGTGATTTTTATGATCGTACACCGGAAACAGCGGGACAATTGCCGCTTTACAGACTTTCATCAGCCGGCCGATAGCAGGCAGTGTGGCTTTATAGGTGCTGAAGAACGGGACAAACTCACTGTGCTCTTCACCGTGATCCTGATCCGGCAGATAGTAGCCGCTGTAACCATTACGTACGCTGGCGATAAACGGTTTGATACCCGCTTCACGTGAATGCAGACGACCGCCGAAGTGAACCCGCGCTTTATTCCACAGGTAATCCGCCACCGGGTTTTTCTGGTGGTGGAACATGCCCGCCACTTTATTTCCCTGCGCGGCAAACAGCATCGCCGGTAAATCAATCGCCCAGCCGTGCGGCACCATAAAGATGATATTGCGCCCTTCTGCCTGTAACCCGTCAATAATGTCCTGCCCGTGAACCTGCGTGCGGGAAATCACCCGCTGCGGATTGCGCAGACACAATTCCGCCAGCATCACAAAAGCGTGCGGTGCACTGGCAAACATCTCATCCGTGATCCTTTCCCGCTCCGCTTTCGGCATATCCGGGAAACAGTAATACAGATTGATCAGTGCCCGGCGGCGTCCGCCTTTGGCAAAACGTCCGGCAATCCGGCCCACACCGGCCAGCATCGGGTCACGTAATTTAACCGGCAGGTAGCTCAGACCGGCCAGTGCGCCTGCCGCAACCCACATACCCCAGTATTTCGGGTGCAGGTAGTGGCGGTGAAATGTCGGGATATAGCCCGCTTTGCTGTCTGTATCATTTTCTTTATACACAGAGGGATACCAGTATTAAATTAAGCTTATTTATCATGATATTATAGATATTGTGATCTATTATTATTGATTATCTGAACTCAGAAGTACATTAAAATTCTGCATTCTGAAAATGCGCCGGACGGGTTTCTTCATACCCGTCCGGCGAAATGAGAGGATTAATCAAGTGTCAGCTGAGGACGGTATTGTTTGACCAGCGCCAGATAACCGGTGCGATCTTTGCCGGTCAGACCGCCTGAACGCGGCAGTTTTGCGGTCAGCGGGTTCACCGCCTGCTGTCCGTTCCAGACTTCAAAGTGCAGATGCGGTCCGGTTGAGCGGCCGGTGTTACCGGATAACCCGACTTTATCACCGCGTTTCACTTTCTGACCCGGTTTGACCAGCAGTTTGCGCATGTGCATATAGCGGGTGGTAAACTGGCGTCCGTGACGGATAGCCACGAAATTTCCCGCAGCCCCGCTGTATTTCGCCACAACCACTTCGCCGTCACCGACAGCCAGTACCGGTGTGCCGACCGGCATCGCGAAATCGACCCCTTTATGCGGCGCAACACGCCCGGTAACCGGGTTTACACGACGCGGATTAAAGTGTGAGGAAACACGAAATTGTCTTGTTGTCGGGAAACGCAGGAACCCGCGCTCCAGGCCATCACCTTTGGCATCATAAAAACGGCCGTCTTCTGCACGGAATGCATAATAATCTCGTCCGTTAGTATGCAGGCGTACCGCCAGCATCTGGCTCTGTTCCTGTTTACCGTCGAGCATTTCACGGGACGTCAGCACCGTGAAACGATCACCATTTTTCACTTTACGGACATCAACCTGCCACTGTAACGCCTTGGAAATATCACGGACTTCACTGCGGGTCAGTCCCGCTTTTGACGCACTGGCATTCAGGCTGCCGCTGACTTTGCCGGTCAGGCGTTTAGTCTGCCATTCCCCTTCGCGCATCTCTTTGGTTTCTTTGAAGCCGTTGCCGCTGCGGGCATAAGTGCGGGTTTCACGGCGGTTCACCGCCCAGCTCAGGGATTTCAGTTCACCGTCTTCATTCAGTTCCCAGGCAAGGGTCTGCCCGATTTGCAGGTTACGTAACCCTTTATACTGATTGGATAATAATGCCACATCAGAAGCGTCTATCCCGTATTGGGTCAAGATAGCAGACAGGCTGTCGCCACTGGCAACCGTGTATTCAAGTGAGGTCGGGATAACGGTATCGGTCGGGGAGGATTCATCGATATCATCAGATTCTTTGGCAAGACCTTCATCCGGCAGCTGATCACTGCTGTCGGTGATAATATCGTCGGTATCAGTGTCCGTGCCGGTTTCTGTCTGCGTGACAGCAGCATCCGCCGGCGGCGCATAATCGAGTTCTATATATTGTTCAGTATCAGCAGTCCGCTCATGGTATACAGCAAACGGGTGCCAGACAGCGACACCCAGTGTTGCGGCAGTTAACATCCCCAGCATCATCCGATGTGCTTTGGGTAACTGGTTGTATACCAGAACGGCGGATTTTGCCAGTTGCTGCAATTGCACGCGTTCTGTTCCTTATTTATTACTCCAGGCAGGATGCGTACTGTGCTGATAACCGTGACAGGAAATTAGTATAACCGTCACGATCCACTGCAATTCCGCTGCCCAGCGGGTCAAGGACGCCCATTTTCGCGTTCGTCCCTTTGGCCACCGCTTTTATGACTGCCGGCCTGAACTGCGGCTCAGCAAACACACACAAGGCGTTTTGCTCAGCCAGCTTTAATCTGATGTTATTGAGTGTCTGCGCACCCGGCTGAATTTCAGGGTTGACCGTAAAGTGCCCGGAAGGCGAAAGATCAAAACGTTTTTCAAAATAACCATAGGCGTCATGAAAAACAAAATACCCGTGTGTTTTCACCGGTGCCAGCTGCTGAGCAATATTCTTCTCAGTTTCAGTAAGTTGTCCATTGAATTTACGCAGGTTTACGTCCAGCACAGATTTTTTATCCGGATAACTCACCAGGAGTTTATTATACACTGCCTGGGCGGTCTGCCGGGCAATATCCGGCGACATCCACAGGTGCATATTGTACTCTCCGTGGTGGTGATGACCGTCCTCATCGTGAGCATCATCTTCATCGTTTTTCAGCAATAATGGTCTGACCGACTCAAGTTCACTGATAACAACCTGTTTTTGCTCCGGAACAGCTGAAAGCGGCTTTTGCAGGAAGGTTTCCAGCTCCGGCCCGACCCAGACAACCAAATCCGCTGACCGGATTTTTTTCAGATCAGAGGGTTTGAGTGCATAATCATGCGGAGATGCGCCATCCGGCAGTAAAATCTGTGTGTCCGTGACACCGTCTGCAATTGCAGCGGTAATTAACCCGACAGGACGTACTGATGTTAACACATCTGCGCTGGCGGTTTGTGCGGCCAGACTCAAAAAAGTAGCAATAAACGCTGTTTTTATTCCGTGCCGTGATGGGTGCGACATAATGGAAACTCCGTGACATGATGGTGAGAATGTTATATTATAACGTTTCATTCATTCTGCAAGATAATAATTTGTTATGTCAACACTTATCGCGGTAAATGATGTTTCTGTCGCTTTCGGTACGAATACGGTACTGGAGGACATTTCATTTACACTATCCCCGGGCAAAATTATCACCCTTCTCGGGCCGAACGGCGCGGGAAAATCCACCATTGTCCGCGTGGTTCTCGGTCTTACCGAACCGACTTCCGGCACCGTTACCCGCGCGCCGGGGCTGACGGTCGGTTATGTGCCGCAAAAACTCTATCTTGACCCGACAATGCCGCTGACGGTCATCCGTTTTCTGCAGCTGAAACGCGGTGCCGGCAAAGATGAGTGTCTGGCGGCACTTGAGCGGGTCAATGCCGCACATCTGACCGCAAAACCGATGCAGCGTCTGTCCGGCGGTGAAATGCAGCGCGTACTGCTGGCCCGCGCCCTGCTCGTCCGGCCGCAGTTGCTGGTGCTGGATGAGCCGACTCAGGGCGTGGATGTCAACGGTCAGGTGGCACTGTATGATTTGATCACCCGCCTGCGCGATGAGCTTAACTGCGCGGTACTGATGGTTTCCCATGATCTGCATCTGGTGATGGCAAAAACAGATACCGTGCTGTGTATCAACCGCCATATCTGCTGCTCCGGTGAGCCGGATATCGTGGCTGCTCATCCGGAATTCACGGCCATGTTCGGCACCCGTGCCGCGACACAGATCGGCGTGTATCGTCATCATCACAATCACAGCCATGAAAACGGCAGTGCGGTATTGTCGCCGTCTGCCCCCTGCTGCGGGAATCATGCCCCGGCAGATACCTCTGTAAAACCCGCCCCGGAGTGCCGCCATGATTGAATTACTGTTACCGGGCTGGCTTGCCGGGATACTGCTGGCGATAGCAGCCGGTCCGCTCGGCTCTTTTGTGGTCTGGCGGCGGATGTCCTATTTCGGGGATACCCTGGCACACGCCTCGCTGCTCGGGGTCGCGTTTGGTCTGCTGCTGAATGTCAGTCCGTTTTATGCGGTAATTGTAGTGACGCTGATACTGGCGATGCTGCTGGTCTGGCTGGAACGCCGTCCGCAGTTGGCGGTGGATACATTGCTGGGTATTATGGCGCATAGTGCGCTGTCTCTCGGCCTGGTGGTGGTCAGCCTGATGTCGAATGTGCGGGTTGATCTGATGGCGTATCTGTTCGGTGATCTGCTCTCGGTAACTTACGAAGATCTGCTGCCGATTGCAGTGGGTGTCACGATTGTTACCGGGTTGCTGATGTGGCAGTGGCGTAATCTGCTCTCGCTGACAATCAGCCCGGAGCTGGCGTTTGTCGACGGTATCAATCCCGGCAGACTGCGGATGATGCTGATGCTGGTTACCGCGCTGACTATCGGCCTTGCCATGAAGTTTGTCGGTGCGCTGATTATCACCTCTCTGCTGATTATTCCTGCCGCCGCCGCCCGCCGCTTTGCACGGACACCGGAACAGATGGCTGCGGGTGCGGTTATCACCGGGATGGTTTCCATCACCGGCGGATTAACCTTCTCCGCCTTTTATGACACCCCGGCAGGACCGTCCGTGGTGCTGTGTGCCGCCTGCTGCTTTATTCTCAGCCTGCTGGTGAAACCACATAATTAATTGTATATACAGCGTTAATTGCATATACACAAAAAGCCCTGATTTTCAGGGCTTTTTACTTTTTGTCATGCCGTGTTATTACACTATTTCTGATGTTACCGGACTTTCGGTTTCACCGGATTCACACTCAGTACCAGCTTATCGAGAAACGTGATGAGTTTTTCATTCATTTCACTGTAGCTGTGACGGCGGATTGCACTTGGTGTATCGACAAAACGGAATCCGGAGGCAGATTTCAGATCATCTTCCCCGTTAAGGATAAGGTATTCGGCCACATCACGGGTCAGTTCCATATGGCACTGGAAGCCGTAAACGCGTTTGGTATATTCAATAATCTGACGCGGACAACCGGCGCTGAAAGCCATAATCTGCGCATCGCCAGTTAACCCCGGCATATCGTAATGCCAGTGCCCCACACCCAGAAAATCGCCGAAATGAGAAAACAGCTGGCTGCGTTTTCCTGCATTGGTCATATGAATAGTGAACTTGCCGAATTCTTTCTCCGGGCTCTGTGTATACGGCGCGCCTAATGCCTCACCGATAAGCTGAGCCCCGAGGCAGACCCCGATAACCACTTTATTTGAATTGATAGCATTGGCGATAAATGCCTGCTCTTTTTTGGAATCAAAATAAGGACATTCCGCAGTGGTGGTTTCCGGATTTTGCGGGCCGCCCATTACAATCAGAAAATCAATTCCGCCGATACTGTCCGGTAATTTATCACCTTCATACAGACGGGTGAATGTGACGTCGTAATTGTTCTTCCTTGCCCAATATTCATAGGCGCCCGGTGCTTCAAAATAGTCATGAATAATAAAATGAACGCGCATAGTCGGTTCCTTTTCCCTTTAACGAAATCATCCTTGTACATTACAGGGTTAAGGCAATGCATACCAATTTTTAAATGTCGAAAAACAACCAATTACAGGGAAATCATCCCGGATTATTCCCCAAAAAAGCCATTTAATTATCACTTGGCAAAATGATAAGCATATTATGTTTACCGGAGAAAATTACGGCCGGAATAAACCGGCCGGATTATTAATCATTTCCGTTATGTTCAATGCCGAAATGACGATAAGCATGTACGGTGGCAAGCCGTCCGCGCGGTGTTCGCTGAATAAAGCCCTGCTGGATTAAGAAAGGCTCGATCACATCTTCAATCGTTTCCCGCTCTTCACCAATAGCCGCAGCCAGATTATCCAGTCCGACCGGGCCACCCATAAATTTATCGATAATAGTGACCAGTAATTTGCGATCCAGATAATCAAATCCGGCTGAATCCACATTCAGCATATCCAGCGCCTGACCGGCAATCAGCCCGTCAATACCGCCGTCACCTTTCACCTGAGCAAAATCACGCACCCGGCGCAGCAGACGGTTGGTGATACGCGGTGTGCCGCGGGAACGCATGGCAATCTGGCGGGCACCGTCATCCGAGATATCCAGCCCCATATAGCGGGCACTGCGGCTGACAATATGCTGCAAATCATCGGGGTTATAAAACTCCAGACGCTGCACAATACCGAAACGGTCACGCAGCGGTGATGTCAGTGAACCGGCGCGGGTGGTTGCACCTATCAGGGTAAACGGCGGCAGATCGATTTTAATGGAGCGGGCGGCAGGCCCTTCTCCGATCATAATATCCAGCTGGTAATCTTCCATCGCAGGATAAAGAATTTCCTCCACCACCGGGGACAGGCGGTGGATTTCATCGATAAATAAGACATCATGGGGTTCGAGGTTGGTCAGCATCGCCGCCAGATCACCGGCTTTTTCCAGTACCGGCCCGGAGGTGGTACGCAGATTGACGCCCATTTCATTGGCGACAATATTCGCCAGCGTGGTCTTTCCGAGCCCCGGCGGGCCGAAAATCAGCAGATGATCGAGTGCATCCCCGCGCTGCCGGGCGGCCTCGATAAAAATTTCCATCTGTGAACAGACCTGCGGCTGACCCACATATTCCGCCAGTAATTTTGGCCGGATAGCGCGATCCACCACCTCATCATCCGGCAGTGTTTCCGCCGTAATCAGTCTGTCAGCTTCAATCATGACCTGTCACCCCGTTGTGTCATCATCGTATGTATCGTTACAGTGCGGCGCGCAGTGCTTCGCGGATCAGCGTTTCGCTGTCTGAACCGGCTTTCGACACCTTCGCAATCATCCGGCTGGCTTCCGGCGGTTTGTACCCCAGAGAAATCAGTGCCTCGATGGCCTCAGACTCGGCATCCGCCTGACTGTTACCTGCCTGCTGACTGGCCGGGAGCGACATTTCCGCATCACGGAACAGGTCACCGTTAAGCCCTTTGAAGCGGTCTTTCATTTCCACGACCAGACGCTCGGCCGTTTTCTTACCGACGCCCGGCAGTTTAATTAACTGCGCCACTGCGCCCTGCTCGATCGCCGCCACAAACTGCTGTGCTGACATACCGGAGAGAATGGCCAGTGCCAGTTTCGGGCCGACGCCGTTTACTTTGATTAATTCACGGAACAGGGCGCGTTCCTGCTTATCATTAAAGCCGTACAGCAGTTGTGCATCTTCCCGCACAATAAACTGTGTGAATAAAATGGCTTCCTGACCGGCATCCGGCAGTTCATAGAAACAGGTCATCGGCATATGGACTTCATAACCCACGCCGTTGGTTTCCAGTAATACGACAGGCGGCTGTTTTTCCAGCACAATACCTCTTAAACGACCGATCACGCGCGTCTCCTTTATGATTCCGGCAGAGCCTGTTTATAGCATAAAAAAAGCTGGACGTATATCCAGCCATCAGAAAATCACGGGTATCTGCGACAGCGGTTACTCTTTGAGCCGTCCGCGCGCCATGACCAGACGGGGTTGTCCCATCTGCACCAGGTTTTGGTTGAAATGACAGTGTGTGATAGCAATCGCCAGCGCATCTGCTGCGTCCGCCTGCGGTGCCGCTGACAGTTTCAGTATCGAGCGCACCATATGCTGCACCTGTGCTTTTTCCGCCGCACCGGTGCCGGTGACGGTTTGTTTCACCTGGCGCGCCGCGTACTCGAATACCGGCAGATTATTATTCACCGCCGCAAGGATAGCCACACCGCGGGCCTGTCCCAGTTTCAGGGCGGAATCGGCATTTTTGGCCATAAAGACCTGCTCGATGGCAAAACAATCCGGCTGATACTGTGTGATTATTTCACTGACACCGGCATATATTTTGCCCAGCCGGGACGGGAGATCATCCACCTGTGTGCGGATACAACCGCTGCCGATATAAATCAGACGGCGTCCCTGCTGGCGGATAACACCATAACCGGTTACCCGCGATCCGGGGTCAATACCGAGAATAATTGCCATAGGAGGACCGTATTGTCACAACAGGAAAAAATAAAGAAAACAGAGGGATGCGCACAACGGCGCATCCTCTGCGGAGTGAGTGACGGAAATTACAGCAGCGCTGCAACTTCGTCTGAGATATCGCCGTTGTGGTAGACTTCCTGCACATCGTCAGAGTCTTCCAGCATATCGATAAGGCGCATCAGTTTTGGTGCGGTTTCCGCATCCAGATCCGCTTTGGTGGACGGGATCATCGATACTTCGGCAGATTCCGCTTTGAAACCGGCTGCGTCCATCGCGTCTTTCACATCACCCAGAATTTCCCAGGCAGTGTAAACATCGATAGCGCCGTCATCAAAGGTTTCAACGTCATCAGCACCGGCTTCCAGCGCCGCATCCATTACCGCATCTTCATCCAGACCCGGTGCATAGGAAATAATACCTTTGCGGGTAAACAGATAAGCCACAGAACCGTCTGTTCCCAGGTTCCCGCCGGTTTTGGTGAACGCGTGGCGGACATCAGAAACCGTACGTTTACGGTTATCGGTCAGGCATTCCACCATGACAGCAGTACCGCCCGGGCCGTAACCTTCGTATACGATGGATTCCATGTTATCGTTTTCATCATTACCCGCCCCGCGTGCAATCGCACGGTTCAGGGTATCGCGGGTCATGTTATTTGCTAACGCTTTATCCACTGCCGCACGCAGACGTGGGTTAGATGCAGGATCAGGACCACCAATGCGCGACGCCGTGACTAATTCACGAATGATTTTCGTGAAAATTTTACCGCGCTTCGCATCTTGCGCGGCCTTGCGGTGTTTGGTGTTGGCCCATTTACTATGACCTGCCATTCTCTAATCTCCAGATTAAGTCTTACGACGTTCATTCATTTAAATCCGCTGTCACTGCGGAAGAACACACTGACGAACGAATTCTTCAATTGCTTCCCCGTTACTGGGCGAGATGGTTTTACCGGCGGCATCCGCTGCCGGTAACCATTCATACGCCAGATGCTCCGTTAAGGGAACCGCTCTCGGCGCGGGTAAGCATAACACAAACCAGTGTTCCGTATTGTGCGTCACGTCCGGTGCATACCGGTGACGGAAATGCGGAAAAATGGTATAGCGGACGGTACGCTGACAATCCGTCAGCCGCAGCCCTTCCGCAAGAATATCAATACCGGTTTCTTCTTTTACTTCCCGCAGTGCCGCATCGCGGGGAGTCTCTTCCGGTTCCAGACTGCCGGTGACGGACTGCCAGAAAGCAGGATCGTCACGGCGCTGTAACATCAGAACACACCCCGTTTCCTGCTCACAGATAACCACCAGCACAGATTCAGGGCGCTTAAAAGCCATCAGATTCAGTCACTCTCTTTCTGAGTCACTGCAATCGCCAGTTCTTTCAGGGCATCGTCATTCGCGAAGCTCGGTGCATCTGTCATCAGACAGGCAGCAGCCGTGGTTTTCGGGAACGCGATAACATCACGGATGTTTTCGGTACCGGTCAGCAGCATCACCAGACGGTCAAGACCAAAGGCCAGACCCGCGTGCGGTGGTGTGCCGTATTGTAAGGCATCGAGCAGGAAGCCGAATTTGCGGCGCTGTTCTTCCGGGGTGATCCCCAGAATACCGAAGACCGTCTGCTGCATTTCGTTACGGTGGATACGGACAGAGCCGCCGCCCACTTCATAACCGTTGATAACCATATCATAGGCGTTAGCGATCGCCTCTTCCGGTGCATTTTTCAGCTCTTCCGGTGACATGTCACGCGGTGAGGTGAACGGATGGTGCATCGCGGTCAGACCGCCTTCACCGTCATCCTCAAACATCGGGAAGTCTATCACCCACAGCGGACGCCAGCTGTTCAGGTCGGTCAGGTTCAGATCACGGCCGGTTTTCAGACGCAGTGCGCCCATTGCATCGGTTACGGTGCCTTTCGCGCCTGCGCCGAAGAAAATGATGTCGCCGGTCTGTGCGTCTGTGCGCTCCAGAATGGCTTCAACGGTCTCTGCAGTCAGGAATTTGGCGACCGGAGACTGAACACCCTCAATACCGGCAGAGCGATCGTTCACTTTCATCCACGCCAAACCTTTCGCGCCGTAGATACCGACAAATTTACCGTATTCATCAATCTGTTTGCGGGTCATTTCCGCGCCGCCGGTGACACACAGTGCCGCAACACGGCCTTTCGGATCATTTGCCGCGTCAGCAAATACCGAGAATTCAGAATTTTTCACCAGGTCGGCGATATCAGTCAGTTCCAGCGGGTTACGTAAATCCGGCTTATCAGAACCAAAGCGGCGCATCGCTTCCGCGAATGTCATCACCGGGAAATCGCCCAGTTCAACATTGATGATTTCATTCCACAGTAAGCGGATCATGCGTTCCATCGTTGCACGAACCTGATCAGCGGTCATGAAAGAGGTTTCCACATCGATCTGAGTGAATTCCGGCTGACGGTCAGCACGTAAATCTTCATCACGGAAACATTTTACGATCTGATAATAACGGTCAAAACCGGACATCATCAGAAGCTGTTTGAACAGTTGCGGAGACTGCGGCAGCGCGTAGAATTTGCCTTTGTGCACACGGCTCGGTACCAGGTAGTCACGGGCACCTTCCGGCGTGGCTTTGGTCAGCATCGGGGTTTCGATATCGAGGAACCCTTCGCTGTCCATGAAGCGGCGGACAAAACCGGTGATGCGTGCACGGGTTTTCAGGCGGTTCGCCATTTCGCTGCGGCGCAGGTCGAGATAGCGGTACTTCAGACGCATCTCTTCGGTATTTTCATGGTTGCTGTCGAGCGGTAACGGCTCAGAGCGGTTAAAAATAGTCAGGCCATCTGCATGCACTTCCACACTGCCGGTCGCCATCTCTTTATTAATTTGATTTTCAGGTCGCGCGCGGACAATTCCGGTAATCTGAATACAGAATTCATTCCGTAATTCAGACGCTTTGGCAAATGCTTCTTTTTGATCGGGATCGAAGAAAACCTGAACGATGCCTTCACGGTCACGCATATCGATAAAAATCAAACCCCCGAGATCACGACGACGGTTTACCCAACCACTAAGGGTTACTTTTTGATCGATGTGAGCACTGTTGAGCTGCCCACAATAATTAGTACGCATACGATATCCTTTTGTCCGCTATTGTGCGTTTCTGCAAAATTTTGGCATGGTTCTTTATGAAGAAATGTCAAAAAGGCGATCATTATAGTGGAAAATTCCTGATGAGATAAGAGCAAACCGCACATCTGCCACAGAGAATTTAGACACTAATTGATAATTTTCAAATAATTCAGTATGCATTAATATTAAAGATTGTGTTACCCGCTGCTTTGAGGTTTATCATTATTTTGCTGTTTCAATTGGCCATGGAGTAAAAAATGGTTAGTTCCCTTTATATTGTACTGGGTGCGCTGTTAATCATTAAACTATCACTCGATGTGATTAAACTGCGGACACTTTACCGCGTTGCCTATGGTGACGGCGGATTTTACGAATTACAGACGGCTATCCGTGTGCAGGGCAATGCGGTTGAGTATATCCCCGTTGCACTCCTGCTCTTACTGGTAATGGAGCAGAACGGCGCCCTGGTGTGGATGGTGCATATCTGCGGGATCATTCTGATTGCCGGCCGTCTTTTTCACTCTTACGGATTAAAACACCGCGAGAACCGCTGGCGGCGGACCGGAATGGCGGCAACCTTTATATCCATGATCCTGATGGTGATAGCGAATATCTGGTATCTGCCGTGGCAGCAGATTTTTTCGCCGTACATGTAACCACACACGCGGGACATAACACTTTCTGCGCCGGGTCACCTCTGTTAGAATGCGCGCATCTTTTTGTATTGCAGATCTGTGTTATGTCCAAAGAAATTCCGAATCCGCAGCAGGATACTCTGTTTGCGGCACCCATTGCCCGCCTTGGTGACTGGACGTTTGATGAGAAAGTCGCGGATGTTTTTCCCGATATGATCAAACGCTCAATTCCGGGCTATTCCAATATCATTGCCATGATTGGCATGCTGGCCGGTCGTTTTGTCACGCCGGGCAGTCAGGTTTATGACCTCGGCTGTTCCCGTGCCGCCGCCACGCTTTCTATCCGTCCGAATATTGCGGATAAACCCGGCTGCCGGATTATCGCCGTGGATAATTCCGCACCGATGGTGGAACACGCGCGCCGTCATGTGGAAAGTTATAAATCCCCTGTCCCTGTGGAAGTCACTGAGGGTGATATCCGCCATATTGCGATTGAGAATGCCTCAATGGTGGTACTTAATTTTACCCTGCAATTTCTGGCGCCGGATGACCGCACTGCTCTGCTGAAAAAAATCTATCAGGGATTGCTGCCGGGCGGCGTACTGGTGTTATCGGAAAAATTCAGTTTTGAAGATGCGCAGATCGGTGATTTGCTGTTCAGCATGCACCACGATTTCAAACGCGCCAACGGTTACAGCGAACTGGAAATCAGCCAGAAGCGCACCATGCTGGAAGATGTGATGCTGACTGACAGTGTGGAAACCCACAAAGCACGGCTGAAATCCGCCGGTTTTGAGCATTGCGAAGTTTGGTTCCAGTGCTTTAACTTCGGGTCGCTGCTGGCGGTAAAAGAGAATAATCATGATTGATTTCGGCAATTTTTATCAGTTAATTGCAAAAAATGAGCGTCTGAGTCACTGGCTGGAAACGCTGCCCGCGCAGATAGCAAAATGGAATAAAGAGTCCCTGCACGGCTATTATCCGGGCTGGGTAAAAACCATTGAAAATCTGCCGGACATGACGCCGGATACTCTGGATCTGAAAACCGGTGTCACCGCTCAGCGCACGCAGCCGCTGACTGACGGGGAAACCCGCCGTATCACCAATATTCTGCGCAACCTGATGCCGTGGCGCAAAGGTCCGTTCTCACTTTACGGCGTGGAGATTGATACCGAATGGCGTTCGGATCTGAAGTGGGATCGCGTTCTGCCGCATTTGTCCCCGCTGGCCGGACGTACTATTCTCGATGTCGGTTGCGGCAGTGGTTATCACATGTGGCGCATGGCCGGTGAAGGCGCGGAACTGGTGGTCGGTATAGACCCGACTCAGCTTTTCCTCTGCCAGTTTGAGGCGGTGCGCAAGCTGCTCGGCAATGATCAGCGCGTCCATCTGCTGCCGCTGGGGATTCAGGAACTGCCGGCACTTCAGGCCTTTGATACCGTGTTCTCCATGGGGGTGCTTTATCACCGCCGCTCCCCGCTCGACCACCTCTGGCAGCTGAAAGATCAGCTGGTTTCCGGCGGTGAACTGGTGCTGGAAAGTATCGTTGTTGAAGGTGATGAACATCAGTGTCTGATCCCGGGCGAGCGCTACGCGCAGATGAGTAACGTCTACTTTATCCCGTCCGCAAAAATGCTGGCAGTCTGGCTGGAAAAATGCGGTTTCACCAATATCCGAATCGTGGATGAGTCTGTCACCACTACTGATGAACAGCGCCGCACAGAGTGGATGATCAACGAATCGCTCGCGGATTTCCTCAATCCGGACGACCCGTCACTGACCGTTGAAGGCTATCCGGCACCGCGGCGTGCGGTTCTGATTGCCGAAAAACCATAACCCTGCATACAGATACATCCGTATCAGTTTTGATACGGATGTACTGACCATCATATCAGTGCACCACCATACTGTGCAGATCCAATACGCCTTTCATTGCCTCAACCGTTTCCCCGTCCACACAGGTGTGGGTAAATTCATCGGCTTCACTGTCACTGCCCATCGCCACCCCGACTTTGCGGTAGCGCATCGTCGACTGTTTGGTTTTTGAGGCCGAGCTGTGTACTTCCTGAATACCGATATCAAGGAACTTCTGGACATTTGCCAGCCGCACACCGGCACCGGCCATAATCACCGGCCTCTGACTGGCCTCCTGTAACTCTTTGAGCAGTGTCAGCCCCAGTTCCGCACTCAGTTGCTGGCCGGATGTCAGAATACGGCTCACACCCAGATCGGTCAGTTGCTGCAATGCCAGCATAGGGTTGGCACACATATCAAAGGCTCTGTGGAAAGTGACCGCCATATCGCCTGACAGTTTGCACAGCATCTTCATCCGCGGCAGATCAACATGCCCGTCCTCATCCAGAATACCGGTGACCACCCCGGGAAATCCCAGGTCGCGGATCTTGGCGATATCATTTTTCATCACCGCAAATTCGGAGGCCGTATAGCAAAAATCACCACTGCGCGGACGGAGGATCGGGTGAACCGGTATCCGCAGCCGGTCGATAGTCTGTTTCAGCATGCCCCAGCTGGGGGTCAGCCCGCCCTCTGACGGCGCGGCACACAATTCAATCCGGTCAGCGCCGGCTTTTTCCGCAGTGAGGGCACATTCCACGCTGTAACAACAAATTTCCAGTTTCGCCATTGATTAGCCTCATCACTTAATTTCGCAGGTAAATATATCTCGTAAACGATTCAGTCATCCTGAGATACACTATTACATGTAATTTAGATTAATGAATTGTTAAATATCACAAGATGCAAAATATCCGGATGATTAGTACAGAGAAATGTCAGAATTGCAGGTTACCGCTCACTTTCAACAATTTCCTGTAACGTAAACGGGTGGAATTTAATTGTTACAGTGTCACGACTGACCGCCAGTGTCGGATTCGGCAGCCTTTCATACTCTCCCCGCGGATGGCTGGCCTTTGTGGTTACCCCCGCCGGTAACGGCGACGGCAGGAGTGCGGCAGCGCGCTCTGTCAGTGTCTGCGGGTCGCCCGGCAGCACCAGTTCGATATGTTCCCATCCCTGATGTGCGTACTGTTTGCCTTTCGGGAACGGCAGTTCCACCACCGGAATTTGCCAGTGCAGCAGTGTCAGCGGCTCATGCAGCAAAAACAGGTAGATCGGACGACCGTTAATCTGATTATCAGATAACACCGTACCGCATTCGCGGAACCCGGCCAGCCATTGCTCTGCCAGTGCCGTATCATGAGCCCGCAGCGAGATATGGTCGGCCTGATACTGCGTGAGGTCAAGCTGCAAATCATCCGCAAACTGCTGTATCTTTCCGGCAAACACCGGCAGTTCTGCTGTCAGACCGGCAAGGGATGCTGTCTGTATTCTGTTTTTCATTATGATCCCCTGTGAGAATTCATCCGCAAAGGCGCTGATAGTAGCATGAGACCCTGTTTTTGTGGTATAAAACCAGCCAAATTTCACGACAACACCCCGCCCGGATGAGCCCGCTCCTCCGCTGCTGTTTCCGGGGTGTCATTTTGTTCTTTAAATTAAGGTAACCCGGTGAATATTCAGGCAATTCTTTCAGATAAGATCCAGCAGGCTCTTATCAGCGCAGGTGCACCACTTGATTGTGATGCTATCGTTAAGCAGTCCGCCAAAGCACAGTTTGGTGACTACCAGGCCAATGGTGTGATGGCTGCTGCGAAAAAAATGGGCATGCCGCCCCGACAGCTCGCTGAGAAAGTAATTGAACTGCTTGATCTCGACGGAATTGCAGACAAAACCGAAATTGCCGGTCCCGGATTTATCAATATTTTTCTGTCTCCGGCCTGGCTGACCGCTCAGCTGGAAACCGCACTGGCTGACGATAAACTGGGTCTTACCCCGGTTAAACCAATGACGATTGCCATTGACTACTCTGCCCCGAACGTAGCCAAACAGATGCACGTCGGCCACCTGCGCTCCACCATCATCGGTGATGCGGCAGCACGTACCCAGGAATATCTGGGTCATAAAGTGATCCGCTGTAACCATGTCGGTGACTGGGGCACACAGTTCGGCATGCTTATCGCATACCTCGAAAAAATGCAGAATGAAGATGCCGGCGATATGGCACTGGCTGACCTGGAAGCATTTTACCGCGAAGCGAAAAAGCATTACGACGAAGACGAAGTGTTTGCTGAGCGTGCACGCGGTTATGTCGTCAAATTGCAGGGCGGTGATGAATACTGCCGTACCATGTGGCGTAAGCTGGTGGATATCACCATGCAGCAGAACCAGGAAACCTATAACCGCCTGAATGTCACCCTGACTGAAGACGACGTCATGGGTGAAAGCCTGTATAACGACATGCTGCCGGGCATCGTCAGTGACCTGATGAACCGCGGTATCGCTGAAGAGAGTGAAGGCGCGATTGTCGTTTATCTCGACGAATTCAAAAATAAAGAAGGTGAACCGATGGGGGTGATTATCCGCAAGAAAGATGGCGGATATCTCTACACCACCACTGATATTGCCTGTGCGAAATACCGCCATGATGTACTGCATGCCGACCGCGTTCTCTATTACATTGACTCCCGCCAGCACCAGCATCTGATGCAGGCGTGGACCATCGTCCGCAAAGCCGGTTATATCCCTGAGAGCATGACACTGGAACACCACATGTTCGGTATGATGCTCGGCAAAGACGGCAAACCGTTTAAAACACGCGCCGGCGGTACTATCCGCCTGTCTGATCTGCTGGATGAAGCTGTTGAGCGCGCAGAAAAACTGATCCGCGGGAAAAACAGTGACATGCCGGAAGATGAGCTGAAACAGCTGGCGGAAGTGGTCGGTATCGGCGCGGTAAAATACGCTGATCTGTCAAAAAGCCGTACCACCGACTATATCTTCGACTGGGACAACATGCTGGCCTTTGAAGGTAACACCGCACCGTATATGCAGTATGCGTATACCCGTGTGGCATCCGTCTTCAAACGCGCGGATATTGATGCAGACAGTCTGACACAGCCAATCATCCTGACTGACGACCGTGAGCGCCAGCTGGCGGCACGTCTGTTACAGTTTGAGGAAACTATTACTGCCGTTGCCCGTGAAGGCCTGCCGCATATGATGTGCAGCTACCTGTATGATCTGGCAGGTCTGTTCTCCGGTTTCTACGAGCACTGCCCGATTCTGGCGGCAGAAAGCGAAGAGCTGCGTCAGAGCCGCCTGAAACTGGCGCTGCTGACACAGAAAACCCTGAAAGCCGGTCTGGATACTCTGGGTATCGGTACTGTCGAAAAAATGTAATTCCGGCATTCCCTGTTATTATTTCTGCAAAAAAGGAACCATCCGGTTCCTTTTTTATTGTCTTCTGAATCTGTTACAACAAGACCCGGCACCCTGCCGCCTGTAATTTTTCTGCCACCGGCGGAACAGCTGAAAAACAATTCCAGCGCAGATCCAGTTTACGCAGCTGTGTAAGTTCTGCCAGGCTGTCCGGTAATGCACTCAGCTGATTAGCCCGCAGATCCAGATATAACAGGGATGATAATTCCCCGGTATTTTCCGGTAGTTTTTTCAGTGCATTAAAACGCAGGTTCAGCGTAGTCAGTTGCTGTAACCGGCTTATTTCCGGTGAAATACATGTCACCCGGTTATTATTCAGATCAAGAATTTCCAGCGCTGTCACAGCAGCGATTTCATCCGGAATTTCGGTTATCTGATTATTCATCAGGTGCATTTCACGGGTGTTTTTCAGTCCGCTGACCGCCGCAGATAATGCCGTGATCTGATTATTATAGAGCCGGATTTCTTCCATTTTCTCCATGTCAGAAAACCATTCCGGTATTGCCGTCAGATGATTATCCGTTGCATTAAAATAACGCAGATTTTTCAGTCCGGAAAATGATGACGGCAATCTGCTGTACCCGTTTTCACTGAGATAGAGATATTGCAGCTGATGCAGTTCACCGATTTCCGGCGGAACATTCGCGATACAATTATGTCCCAGATCCAGCATTTCACAGGCGGACAGTTGTGCAATATCCGCCGGAATGACAGCCAGCTGATTACAGGAGAGGTTCAGTACCTGCAATGAAATACAGTGGCGCAGCGCTGCCGGATATTCCGTAAGCTGATTGTTATACGCACTGATAACCTTCCGGGCATACGGCGGTGTGATAAACATATCAATTGAAGTATAACCGCCGTTATCCAGGTTAAGTTCAGCATCAGAAACAGTGTGTTGGTGCAGCATAATAAAACTCCGGCGTCAGCAGTAACAATCAGTATTTTTGTCATAATAACACTGTTGTCAGTCACTCTGTCTTATATTCTTTCCGGCAGGTACGGTTATGCCATTTTGATATCCCTGCTGTGAAATAGAGAATGCTATGCTCCCCTGATAAATAACAGGAGGGATTATGGCAGATAATAAAATCTGTTTTTCTGATGTGAAAATGGCCGGGAATGCCGGGAATACAGAAATAATTACCGCAGCGGGTAAAACTGTATATGGTTTTACAGGTGATAATGATTCAGATAACTACGGGCTGTTAACCGCACTGTTCCAGCTGCGTTACTTCGCCAGCAGCGTTATTTACCGGCAGCAGACCGATGATATTCACCTGATATTCAGGAATTGCACAGAATACACCCCGGTTGTACGGGAACTGAGGACGGATAACTATATTATTCCCGCCGGTGATATTGCTGAACGTTTCCGGCCGTTTGTTCATGACCATCCGGTCGTGTTTCTCGACCCGCCGGTTGATGATGTTGCTGCTGCCATAGCAGATAAAGGGTTAAATACTGCCGCTCAGGGACTTTTCTCGATGGTGGTATTAATCCGGCGTATTATCAGCAGTTACAGCAAATTCAGTAAAAGTGAAAAACCGGAAGAAATTAACGGTCTCGTATTTATCGCTATGCCGGAACGTCATCTGAATATTCTGTGGCATGAGCACTGCATCCCATTACTGCAGGCGACATTTCCGCAAACTGTATTTTACCTGACAACACAGTCTCCGGTGATATTATCACAACTTAACGACGGTGAAGCATACCGGTTATTCCGTGACAGCGGAGAGATTATCCGCACACAGAAATACAGCTGATTTCCGGACATAAAAAAGCCTGATGATTTATCATCAGGCTCCGTACACTATATTATCAGTTTGTTACTTTGTGATTATACTGTTTTTCTGCAATTTCTTTGCTTTTGCTGATTGCAGTTGCATAGCAATAAACAGCAGTACCACAAGCACCACAGACAATATCAGTAACAACCCGTAGAATCCGTTCCACTGATACCCCTCAATCACTTTGGACAGCGGATAACCGGCAGCAGATGCCCCGATATAGGCAAATAAGCTGACAAATCCGGTTGATGCGCCGGACGCATATTTGTGTGAGTTTTCTGCGGCAGCCATCGCAATCAGGAACTGCGGCCCGAAAATAAAGAAACCGGTCATGAAGAACAACGCGGAGAACACATATTTACTGTCGATCGGAACAGCCCATAAACATACTGCTGAGATGATAATACCCAGGGTATAAATCACGTTCATCTGTGAACGGTTACCCTTAAATAATAAATCCGATCCCCAGCCGGCGACAATCGCACCAAAGAAACCGCCGATTTCAAACATCATTACCGTGGCATTTGCGGTCAGCAAATCATAATGATGCGTTTCAATCAGGTATAAGTTACCCCAGTCATTAATCCCGGTACGGATGACATAAATTACCGCATATGAAAGCGCCAGTACCCAGATGATCTTATTTTTAAAAATATATTCTTTGAGGATAGTCCAGCGTGATAAACCAAGTCCCTGCTCTTCATGGGCAATTTCCACCCGGTCGTTACGCCATTCACCGACAGTCGGCAGTCCCATTGAGCGCGGACGGTCACGCAATAAGAAGCAAAGCAGCAGGCCGACAACAATCGCGATCACCCCCGGAATAATCATTCCGTAACGCCAGCCCAGCCACAGCGCCACACTTCCGGATAAAATCGGAATAATAGCACCACCGATATTATGGGATGTATTCCAGATTGACCACCAGAAACCCCGTTCATTACGGGAATACCAGGTATTCAGTATTTTAGAACATGGCGGCCAGCCCCAGCCCTGAAAGAACGCATTCACCATCCATAAGGCAATAAATACCGGAATAGAGGATGTTAAGCCAAATAAAATATTCACCACACCGGTCATGATAAGACCTAATCCCATAAACCAGCGCGGATTTGAACGGTCACCGATAATACCGGAAAGAAATTTGGATGCCCCGTAAGTTAAATAGAAGGCCGTTCCCACCATCCCGATATCTGCTTTGGTTATTCCCAGATCAGACAGCATTTCCGGCATGACAAAGTTAAAACTCTTTCTGGTGAAATAAAAAACCGCATAACCGATATAACTGACGATCATCAGATGCAAACGCCAGTAACGGTATGTTTTGTCGATTTCATTTTTACTCATGGTAACCGGTTTATCCGGCGATTCAGAAAATATAGCCATTACGTTCTCCGTACTGCAATTATCAGTAGTGATTAGTTTTTATATGTCATTATCATGAGTTGTTATCAGTAAATAACTCACTGTTTCTCAACAGAGCGTACTGTTTTATTACAGGCGGGAAGCGAAAGACGTGACGATATTCAAGTTATACGGTAAACACGGTAATCAGCCTTAATTATGATTCTGTACAGTGAAATATGATTTCCTGTTATTTTGTGTCACTTATGACACATATCAGATAATGATATTATTATTTCATTATTGATATTATTTTTATCTGCCGCTGTTACATCTGATGATGCATTAACTGATATTTTACGGGACACAATCTGATTTTTGAGCTGAATCGATAAAGCCATGAAACTAAATATATTTTTTGCAATGATAATCAGCAAGATACAAAAGCATAATCTAAAATCAGAAGATTAATAACATTAATATGTTAATTATTCAGGCGGGAAATACAAAAACGGGGCTGTTATCAGCCCCGTCGGAATGAGATAAAAACGGCTTATAAGCTGCGCTGTGCAAAGTCCCGCAAGCGGAAACCCAGCGCGTATAGTGCTGCAAAATACGCACCGGCACCAGCTATCACCACGCCCATCAGGCGCAGCATCCGCATCAGCATATTGCCTTGTGACCATTCCGGCATCAGATACATCATACCGACCAGTACCGCAGCCATAAACAGCATCGCAATCACCAGTTTGAGGAAGAATTTTCCCCAGCCCGGTAACGGAGTGAAAATGTTTTGCTTACGCAGCTGCCAGTAAAGCAGCGAGGCGTTGAAACAGGCCGCAATACCAATCGACAGTGCCAGACCGGCGTGTTTAAACGGTCCGATAAACGCCAGGTTCATCAGCTGTGTCAGGATCAGCGTGGCAATCGCGATTTTAACCGGCGTCTTGATGTTCTGGCGGGAGTAGAACCCCGGTGCCAGCACTTTAATCACAATCATCCCCATCAGGCCGACGCAGTAAGCCATCAGCGCCTGCTGTGTCATCAGGGCATCAAATGCGGTGAAATTTTTGTACTGGAACAGACTGACAGTCAGCGCTTCCGCCAGAATGGCCAGCGCCACCGCACACGGCAGAGCGAGCAGAAAGCAGAGACGCAACCCCCAGTCCATCAGTTTGCGGTATTCGGTGGTGTCGCCTTTGGAGAAGCTTTTCGCCAGTGACGGCAGCAGGATCGTACCCAGTGCCACCCCGAGCACACCGGACGGCAGTTCCATCAGACGGTCGGCGTAATACATCCAGGAAACTGAACCGGACACCAGAAATGAGGCAAAAATCGTGTTGATAATCAGTGAAATCTGACTGACCGAGACGCCGAGGATCGCCGGCCCCATCAGTTTCATCACCCGCCAGACCCCGCTGTTACGGAAAGAAACTCTCGGCAGCACCAGCATACCGATTTTTTTCAGGTGCGGAAGCTGGTAGGCAATCTGCAATACCCCGCCGGCCAGTACCGCCCACGCCAGCGCCATAATCGGCGGATTAAAGTACGGCGCGGCAAACAGCGCGAACCCGATCATACTGACGTTCAGCAGCGTCGGGGCAAACGCCGGTACCGAAAAACGGTTCCAGGTATTGAGTACGCCCCCCGCCAGTGAGGCAATGGAGATCAGAAAGATATACGGGAAAGTGACTTTCAGCAGATTGGTGGTCAGCGTGAATTTATCCTGATCACCGGTAAACCCGGGGGCGGTAACATAGATAATCCACGGCGCGGCGAGTATCCCGAGTACCGTGACCACGGCCAGGAACAGTGTCAGCATCCCGGAGACATAGGCAATAAAGGTACGGGTGGCTTCATCACCCTGCTGGGTTTTATATTCGGATAAAATCGGCACGAAAGCCTGGGAGAATGCCCCTTCGGCAAAAATCCGCCGCAGCAGATTCGGCAGTTTAAAGGCGACAAAGAAGGCATCGGCGGCCATCGATGCCCCGAAAATCCGGGCGATAATGGCATCGCGGATAAAGCCGAGTACGCGCGAAAACATCGTCATTGAGCTGACGGCGGCGAGAGATTTCAATAAATTCATGCTGAATGTGCTGGTCAGATAACAAAGGCGGAAATAGTATCACGATAACGCGGGCGGAACAGAAAAACCCGCCGTTATCGTGGCTTAACCCAGTCAGGAGTGGTCAGAGCGGTCAGAACATGGTCGCGCCACCGGCCGTTAATCATCAGATACTCCTTTGCATAGCCCTCTTTTTCAAACCCGAGCCGGGCGAGGAGCTGCCCGCTGCGCTGATTATGGGGCATATAGTTTGCCATAATCCGGTGCATGCCCTGCTGGCGCTGCATATAGCGGAGGGTCGGTTCCAGCGCTTCCTGCATATAATGCTGTCCCTGCCATTTTTCCCCCAGCGAATAGCCGAGAAAACAGGCATGAAATACGCCGCGGATAACATTACTGTAGTTCGCCACGCCCATGACCTCATTTTCCGCTTTATCCAGCAGCAGAAAATGAAATGCAGTACCCTGCCGGTGCATATCTGTCATCAGCTGTAAGCGTGACGACCAGCCGGAAGGATGATAATGGCTGCGGTCGCGCAGAGGCTCCCATGGCTTCAGAAATTCTTCATTATCACAGTAATATTCACTGATGCGGTACGCGTCCCGCTCATGAGCCAGACGAACCACCATTCTGTCCGTGTTAAAACGAAGCTGCGGCGTATTCGCGCGATAGCCGAACAACATAATTCCTCTCTCAGAAGGCCGTAATCAAGGTGTGCTTAACCACGTTCCGTCGATAAAAAAATATCATCCTGAATTCTCTGTCATCACGGGCGGAATAAGCAGAGAATAGAAAGTGTAATCATCTCCCTTTTTTCTATTCCTTTCAATATTTAATGTGGTGCTGAATGTCACTTGTCAGACAAGCCCGGACACTGGGTAAGTACTGGTTGCTGGTGGATAACCTGCTGGTTGTTCTCGGCTTCTTTGTGGTCTTCCCGCTGATCTCCATCCGCTTTGTTGAGCAACTCGGCTGGGCGGGGATTGTGGTCGGGTTTGCACTGGGGCTGCGTCAGTTTGTCCAGCAGGGGCTGGGAATTTTCGGCGGTGCCATTGCTGACCGTTTCGGTGCCAAACCGATGATCGTCATCGGTATGTTTCTCCGTGCCGGCGGCTTCGCGCTGATGGCCATGGCCGATGAGCCGTGGATACTCTGGCTGTCCTGTGTCCTTTCCGCCATCGGCGGTACACTGTTTGACCCGCCGCGCACCGCGCTGGTGATCAAACTGACCCGTCCGTATGAACGCGGACGGTTTTACTCCCTGCTGCTGATGCAGGACAGTGCCGGTGCGGTGATCGGGGCTCTGCTCGGCAGCTGGCTGCTTATCTATGATTTTCATCTGGTCTGCTGGGTGGGCGCGGCAATTTTTATCATTACCGCACTGTGTAACGCCTGGTTACTGCCCGCTTACCGCATCTCCACCACCCGCACGCCGGTCAGAGAGGGTCTGACCCGTGTACTGCGCGATAAACGCTTCTCCCGCTATGTGCTGACACTGACCGGCTACTTTATTCTCTCCGTGCAGGTGATGCTGATGTTCCCGATTATTGTCAACGAACTGGCGGGCACCCCGGCAGCGGTGAAATGGATGTATGCCATTGAGGCCGCCTTATCACTGACGCTCCTCTATCCGCTGGCACGCTGGAGTGAAAAACGTTTCCGGCTGGAAACCCGTCTGATGGCCGGGTTATTCCTGATGAGCCTGAGCATGTTCCCGGTCGCACTGACACATTCACTGCATGTATTGTTTGCGATTATCTGTTTGTTCTATTTAGGATCGGTGATCGCCGAACCGGCACGGGAGACACTCAGTGCTTCACTGGCTGATCCGCGTGCACGCGGCAGTTACATGGGCTTCAGCCGTCTCGGGCTGGCATTCGGCGGTGCCATCGGCTATACCGGCGGCGGCTGGCTGTATGACTTGGGTAAAGAAATGCAATTACCTGAACTTCCCTGGTTTTTACTCGGTACAATCGGTCTGATTACACTGACTGCACTCTACCGCCAGTTTAACCCGAAGAAGATAAGCCCGGCCGTATTAAATTGATCCGGATATTTTGGATTTGCCGCAGCACAGGTTAGTATCGGGTGGTATACAACAGGAGATACTGATGAGATTATTCCTTTTTACCGCGGCACTGGTCGCAGCAACCGTTTTAACGGGCTGCGATAAGTTAACTGAAATCAGTGTCAGTGAAGAGACGATAAACAGTGCAGTGGCTGAAAATATCCGGCTGAACAAACAGATTGGTATGGACGGTGTGGCAGATGCGGATTTTACCCTGGAAAAACTGCTCACCGAGATTGGCCGGGAAGAGCCGGGTAAAGTCAAACTGACCGCAATCGGCTCGCTGAAGCTGGTGTCACTGTTCGGTTCGCGTGATTTTACCATTTCAATGACCCTCAGTGCCGCACCGTATTTTGATGCCGCCGGGGGGGCAATTTATATGCGTGATATTGAAATCACCAATTACACACTGGACCCGGATAAATGGGATACCCTGATTTCCGCGCTGATCCCCTACCTCAATCATACACTGAGCACCTTTTTCAATATTACCCCCGTCTATGTGCTGAACGCAGATAATACTGCCGAAGCGGCGGCGAAAAAGTTTGCCAAAGGCATTGAAATCCGTCCGGGCCGGATAGTTATCCCGTTAACGGAATAACCTTTGATAAAAATTTTTAATTGTGCCCGTAAATTATTAATTCACTAAATTATGATACCGTTCCTTAACTATCCCGCCGGGAACGGTATTATTTTCCTGTTCTGCAAAAGAATGTGACGAAAATTCAAAGCATACGAAAAAATACCGGGTCATCTGATTCTGACACTTCCGCAATACTCTCCCCGAAAATAAGAATGAAATGCTGTTTTATCTGCTGTCGCAGATAAAATTAATTTGTGATTGACCGCTTTTTTCTGAATCTGCCACCTCCTTTTTTGATGATATATTTCACAATTCATAAACATTTTTAACATCATGCTTCTTCATTTCAGTAACATCAGAAAATAATCATTTCCGGATAAGGATCATCTGATGCTGACACTGATTGGACTGCTGATCATCGTAACGATTGTTATTTTGCTGATGACAGGAAAAACCAGCCCTGTTATTGCCATGTCTGTTATTCCCCTGTTTGGTGCCCTGCTGGCGGGCTATTCCCTGACTGACATTACCGCATTTTTTGATTACGGCATCAAAAAAGTCGCGAATGTCGCGGTAATGTTTCTGTTTGCCATTCTGTTTTTCAGCATTATGAAAGATCTGCATATTTTCAATCCGTTTATCCGCCTGATGATCGGGCTGACACGGGGAAGTGTGGTCATTGTGGCTATGGTGACGGCCCTGGTGGCGGCCGTTGTTCATCTTGACGGCTCCGGCGCGGCTACTTTTCTGATTATCATTCCGGCATTTTTGCCCATCTACCGGCGGCTGGGTATGAGCCCGTATCTGATGCTGTTACTGATGTGTATGAGTATGGGGGTCATGAATATGGTGCCGTGGGGCGGACCGCTCGGCCGGGCATCAGCCGTGACCGGTATTTCCGCCTCTGCTCTGTGGCAGCCGCTGATCCCGGTGCAAATCATCGGTATTACCGCATCGGTGCTGGTTGCCGCCCTGTTCGGCCTGCGGGAAAAACACCGTATCGCCCGTGCAGCACAATACGGCACCACGCCGTATGAACAGGATTCTCTTCTTGAACTGTATGATGAGGCTGATAACGAACAGGGTACTGAAAAACCACAACGGTTCCTTATCAATATGTTGCTGATCCTGCTGGCGATCCTCAGTCTGGCACTGGGGTGGCTGGCCGCTCCCTATATTTTTATGCTGGCGCTTTCTGCCGCTCTTATCATCAATTACCCGAAACCAAAGGACCAGGTTGCGGCGATTAACCATCATGCCCCGCAGGCATTATCTATGGCGGCAATTATTCTTTCTGCCGGGGTATTTCTGGGAATTATGGATAAAGGCGGTATGCTGGAATCTGTCGCCAAAGACCTGCTGCTGATTATTCCGGAACATCTGGCTTCTGAATTTCATATCATTATCGGGATGATTGGCGTGCCGCTGGATATATTTACCAGTACCGACGCCTATTATTTTGCGCTGCTGCCGATTGTCCGTGATGTGGTGGCTTCCGCAGGTATCCCGCCGGCGGATGTGGTGTATGCCATGGCCATCGGTAATAACGCCGGTACGTTTGTCAGCCCGTTTTCACCTGCGGTCTGGCTGGCAGTGGGGATCGCCGGTGTGGATATGGGACGCCATCTGCGTTACTCCTTCTTCTGGATCTGGCTGTTCAGCTTTGTCACGCTGGCAGCAGGCTGGTTTCTGGGGTTGTTCTGAGCCTGATACAAAAAGCCCGGTCATCTGACCGGGCCGGGAATAACACGTGACAACGTCACATATCAGTCATTATTTTCTTCGTCTTCTTCGTCTTCAGTCAATTCTTCATACAATGCTGACAATGCTTCGCGGGTCAGGATCGCCAGCGTGCGGTAAAACCCGTGTTGTGCATGAGATTCAACTTTCCCGAGGAATGCATCACTCCACGGCAGCAGATAATCCGCAAACAACGCTGTCTGGGCGCTGACTTCATCTTCCTGTGCCTGATCTTCCAGCCAGGACGCCGCCAGCAGCAGAGAACCGAAACTGTCTGTTACGGCGTCTGTCAGCGGCATACCGCGTTCACTGAGAAACTGACGCACCTCACTCTCCGGTTCACCGGTATACTCTGACCGGTGCTGAGCCACCGCCCCGTCAGTAAATAACTGCTGATAATCCGCCGTCAGTTCAGCAGTATCACAATGCTCAGCCAGTCTGGTCAGCAGTGCATCCTGTTCCAGCGGCCAGTGAGCTTTCAACTGCCCTTGTTTAATCATCGTCAGAACCGGTGCCAGCACAGGATCAGCCGGCACGCGGTTAAACAGGGTTCCGAGCAGGCGGCAGACCAGCGAAAATTCATTCATACTTCAAATCCTTATTAACTGAGTTGCCGCTATTGTCCGGATTGTCCTTATCGCTGTAAAGAATTAATACCCCAGCTCCATATTTACCACACCGTGCGGTGCTTCGCCCCGCTCAATCCGCTCAATATTGGTGACAATGGCTTTCATTGCCTCTGACGGAATAGTGAATGCGGCAATATGCGGTGTGACATCCACTCTCGGATGTGTCCAGAACGGGTGCATTTCCGGCAGCGGCTCGGTGGCGAAGACGTCCAGGCTGGCACCGGCAATCTGCCCGTCATCAATCGCTTCGAGCAGATCGTTATCCACCAGATGGGAACCGCGCGCCAGGTTAATCAGGTAAGAACTCTGCGGCAGCTTACTGAACAGTGACTGATTGAGGATACCGCGCGTCTGCGGTGTATCCGGCAGCAGGTTGATCAGCAGACGGCTGTGACTTAAGAATTCATCCAGCTGATCGTTGCCGTGGAAACCGGTTACGCCCGGGAGCTGTTTCGGTGTCCGGCTCCAGCCATGGACTTTAAATCCGAACTCCGCGAGTTTTTCCGCTACTGAACGGCCGAGAACGCCGGTTCCCAGCACTCCGATTTCAAACTCATCAAACGTAAACGCCGGTTGCGCTTTCCAGATACGCTGCTCCTGCTGACGTTTATAAATATCCATTTTGCGGAAATACCACAGCGCTTTGGCAACTGCGTACTCCTGCATCTGCGCCCCCATCCCGGTATCTTCAAGGCGGATCACCGGCACCCCGGCAGGCAGTGTGCCTGGGTTCGCCTGCTCCTGCTTCAGAATGGCATCCACGCCGGCACCCAGTGCAAAGACACCTTTCATCGTCGTCCGCCCCGCCAGGCACTCACGCGGTGGTAACCACACCAGCGCATAATCCGCCGGTAGGTTATCACCCGGCACCCATTTACGGATATCGGCCTGCGGCAGGTGTTTTTTCATGCCGTTGATCCACAGCTCTGAGTCAAAAAAAGGATGGTAGAAAATAATATTCATGCGGCGCTCCTCTGTTTTTTTACCAGCCTGATAGGATTACGGAAAGAATTCAAGCCCCGGAGAGATTTTCACCTCGTTAAAATGTTGTTATTGTTAACTGACCTGCATAATTTTCCGGCAGATGATTTACTGCTGAAAAAAATTTGCCGGTCGCTTTTTATACGGCCCGTACTGTATTTTTACTGAAACCGCTATGTTAATCACCAATATGCTGTTTTTTTAATTAAACGAACGAAAAAACACATTTTTTTTCACAGAGTGTATTGACGGGTTACACCGCTTCCCCTATAGTAGCGCCCCGTTGCAGCGAGATATCAACGCAACGAACAGTACCCCGGTGAGATGTCCGAGTGGCTGAAGGAGCACGCCTGGAAAGTGTGTATGCGCGAAAGTGCATCGAGGGTTCGAATCCCTCTCTCACCGCCATATTAAGAGAAGAGCCTGCTGAGCAATCAGCAGGCTTTTTTCGTTTCTGCCTTTTCTTTTTTTATACTGCATTCCCTGTCAATGACAGAATATCCTGTTTTATTACACCTTAACTTCTTCATATTTTTGATTTTATTTTAATATCCGCTATTGTATACAACGTCATTTGATGTATCTCAGCTAAATCTCTCTCTGTTTTGCGTACACTAATGCGCTTTGGCGTCTCCCTATTTTTTTCATATGACTCAGAGGTGACAGTTGTCCGGAAATGAAAATTTCAACATTTAAAGGATTATCTCTTTTTTCTGCATTAATTGACTCATGCTGGAAACAGCCTTACTCCGTTTCCCGTCTGATAAAAGATACCATTGCCGGTATCACCGTCGGGATTATTGCTATCCCGCTGGCCATGGCACTGGCTATCGGCAGTGGTGTGGCACCGCAATATGGTCTGTATACCGCCGCTATCGCCGGTATTGTCATTGCGGTAACCGGTGGCTCCCGTTTCAGTGTTTCAGGACCAACCGCAGCATTTGTGGTGATCCTCTACCCCGTTTCCCAGCAGTTCGGACTGGGCGGCTTACTGATAGCCACGCTGATGTCCGGGATTATCCTGCTGGCGATGGGCCTCGCGCGTTTCGGTAAACTCATTGAATATATTCCGATTTCCGTGGTGCTCGGTTTCACCTCGGGGATTGCGATCACTATCGCCACCATGCAGGTGAAAGATTTTTTCGGCCTGACCATGGCGTATGTGCCGGAAAACTATGTGGATAAGGTGATCGCCCTCGTTAAAGCGATGCCGACCATTAATCTGTCCGATACCCTGATCGGTGTGACCACCCTGCTGGTGCTGATCTACTGGCCGAAACTGAAACTGCGCCTGCCCGGCCACCTGCCCGCCGTGATTGCCGGGATGCTGGTCATGCTGCTGCTGTCAATGTTCGGTATGGACGCCGCCACCATCGGTTCCCGCTTCAGTTATACCCTGGCGGACGGCACGCAGAGCGCGGGTATCCCGCCGATTCTGCCGCAATTTATCCTGCCGTGGAATTTACCGACCCCGGACGGCAAAGAATTTGTATTCAGCTGGGCCACGATTACAGCACTGATGCCTGCGGCGTTTTCGATGGCAATGCTCGGCGCGATTGAATCGCTGCTTTGTGCCGTCGTGCTCGACGGGATGACCGGTAAGAAGCATAACTCTAACGGGGAATTGCTGGGTCAGGGGCTGGGTAATATCGCCGCTCCGTTCTTCGGCGGTATCACCGCCACTGCCGCGATTGCCCGCTCTGCCGCTAACGTGCGCGCCGGAGCCACATCGCCTGTCTCTGCCATTATCCACTCCCTGCTGGTTCTGCTGACCCTGCTGGTTCTGGCACCACTGCTCTCTTATCTGCCGCTGGCGGCGATGTCAGCCCTGCTGCTGATGGTGGCCTGGAATATGAGTGAAGCAGCAAAAGTGATTGAGCTTATCCGCCGCGCACCGAAAGACGATATTATCGTGCTGCTGCTGTGCCTGAGCCTCACCGTGCTGTTTGATATGGTGATCGCCATCAGTGTCGGGATTGTGCTGGCTTCACTGCTGTTTATGCGCCGTATCGCTAATATGACGCGCCTGAGTGAATCCTCTTATACTGATCACGATAAAGGTCTGCTGGTTGTCCGTATTAACGGCCCGCTGTTCTTTGCTGCTGCGGAACGGATTTTTGATGATCTGAAAGTCAAAAGTACCGGCTATCACACGATTGTGATGCAATGGGATGCGGTGCCGGTACTGGATGCGGGCGGATTAAAAGCGTTTCGCCGTTTTATTGATGAAGCCGGTGTGGACACACATATTGTCGTTACTGATATTCCGTTTCAGCCGCTGAAAACCCTGGCGCGGGCACGTATCGTACCGGTTGAGAATAAAATCAGTTTTTATCCGTCAGTCAGTAAGGCTCTGATTGAACTGGGGCTGATGAGCGGTGTGACATCTGAGGCATGATAATGTCAGCAGTCAGGTTATACTGAATACAGCGGCGGGCGAAAAGTCCGCCGTTTCTTTATCCGGCACCGGAGAAAAATCATGACTGTATTTCGTCTTCCGTTTCTTAACTGGCTGATTATCAATGGCATTGCTGCCGCCTGGCTGTATGCCAAAGATGCACTGGTTATTCAGTTCAGCGGATGGAGCGGTATTTCAGCCATACTGATCGGGCTGGAAAGCCTCGGCTGGATTGGTGCATCACTGGTGTACTTCCGCCGCCATAACACCACACCGAACCCGCTCGGCGAAGCCACGCATCTGATCACCGGCGGGCCGTTCCGGCTGTCCCGCAATCCGGTCTATCTCGCACTGACCACGGCCTGTGCCGGGTTTGCGCTGCTGACCCATTCATATTATTTTCTTATCAGCGGACTGATTTTCTGGCTGATCACCGATCTGTTCAGCATTCCTCAGGAAGAGAAATTCCTTGCCGGAAAATTTAAACAGGAATGGACGGCATATTGTCAGCAGACACGACGCTGGCTGTGATTGCGAATATTGCAAATCAGATATTGTAAATCAGATATTGTAAATCAGAGAGCGCTGCCCTGACCGCCGTTTGCCAGCAGATACTGCCACAGGCCGTTCATACCGAGCCAGCGGTTGCTGCACCAGTCCGGTGCCAGTAAGGTCGGACGCCGTGCACTGGCGCAGATACGGTGATAAATCACATCAGGTGGCGTGTGGCGGATCATCTCTCCGGCAGTGGCAACATATTCTTCCAGCGAAATCACGGGTAAGCGCCCCGCCCGCCAGGCTTTTGCCATCGTGCTGCCGTCCACAATATGCAGCGGATGCAGTTTGATGCCCTCAACCCCGGTATCCAGCACACGCTCAAGTGTAATGAGATTATCAGCGGCGGTTTCTCCCGGCAGACCGCTGATCAGGTGACAGCACACTTTCAGTCCGCGTTCGCGGGCCGCCCGGGTCGTTGCCTGATAACAGGCAAAATCATGACCGCGGTTGATGCGTTTCAGGGTTTTATCATGTGCGGTCTGCAATCCCAGCTCCAGCCACACTTCATAGCCCTGCTGCTGATAATGCTGAAGCAGATCCAGCACCGCCTCCGGCACACAATCAGGCCGGGTGCCGACACATAATCCGACCACATCCGCCTGTGTCAGTGCGGACTCATACATTTTTCGCAGCAGTTCCACTTCCGCATACGTACTGGTATACGCCTGAAAATACGCGAGATAACGTTTGGCGCGGGTGATTTTGACGGACTGCTGACTCAGCTGATCCTCAATAGAATCATACTGTGCATTTTCATCCGCAAAAGAGGCCACATTACAAAAGGTACAACCGCCGCGCCCGAGAGTGCCGTCACGGTTGGGGCAGCTGAAGCCGCCATGGAGGGTGATTTTATGAATTTTTTCGCCATAACGGCGCTGAAGATCAGCGCCGAACATGTTAACGACTGTGTGAAGCTGCATCGGAAATTATTCGGTATCCAGCTCAGGGAAGCTTTTCACCAGATCGTCAATCGCTTTAACCTGCTGCAGGAACGGTTCCAGTTTTGCCAGCGGCAGTGCGGAAGGACCATCACAACGGGCATTATCCGGGTCCGGATGCGCTTCCAGGAACAGACCGGCCAGGCCAACCGCCATCCCGGCACGGGCCAGTTCAGCCACCTGACCACGGCGACCGCCGGATGCGGCACCAAACGGGTCACGGCATTGCAGGGAGTGCGTGACATCGAAAATCACCGGGCAACCGCCGGAAGCTTTTTCCATCACTTTAAAGCCCAGCATATCCACAACCAGGTTGTCATAACCAAAGTTTGCGCCGCGATCACATAAAATGATCTGATCATTACCGCCTTCACGGAATTTATCCGCGATATTACCAACCTGCCCCGGGCTGATAAACTGCGGTTTTTTGATGTTAATGACTGCGCCGGTTTTTGCCATCGCTTCCACCAGATCAGTCTGACGCGCCAGGAAAGCCGGTAACTGAATCACATCCACCACATCCGCCACCGGCTGTGCCTGCCAGGATTCGTGAACATCAGTAATAATTTTAACGCCGAAGGTTTTTTTCAGCTCTTCAAAAATCTTCATCCCTTCCTCAAGACCCGGACCACGGTAAGAGTTGATGGAAGAGCGGTTTGCTTTGTCAAAAGAGGCTTTGAAGACATACGGAATATTCAGCTTCTGCGTGACAGTCACGTAATGTTCGCAGATTTTCATCGCCAGATCGCGGGATTCAAGTACATTCATGCCGCCGAACAGAACAAACGGCAGCGCATTGCCGACACGAATATCCCCGATAGATACGACTTTCTGTTGCATGGTATAACCTTTTGGCAGAGGCAATTAAATTGCGTTTATGGAAATCACTAAACCGGTATCAGTTTATTAATGCAGAACGATATGCTGCTGTTCGTATGTGTGGATCTGCATTTTTATCATTTCCGATACCGGGTCCTGCGGACATTGCTCAATAAAATAGTTCAGATCGGAAATCGCGATATGACTGCAATCCAGCTGAGCATAGATCAGCCCGCGGTCACGGATTTCATACGGATCATCCGGGTCAAATAATAAAATGGTTTCGCTGACTTTCAGTGCCTGCTCCATTTTTTTCTCTTCCATCAGCGCGACTTTAATACTGTCGAGGTATTTGCGCACCACATGGCTGTTTTCGGCCTCTTCAAGGTCATCCCCGGTGAGATGATGCGCCGGGCTGACCGTGCCTTTAATCCAGACATCCAGCGTGTGCTGATCCAGAATATCGCCGTTAATCGGATTGATAAACAGCGTATCGTCATCAAGATCCGCCCGCAGAATAAGCTGGGTCGGGAAAACCACCGGCACAACCGGCAGACCGATGGCCTGTGCAATATGCAGGAACAGGATGCCGAGTGAAACCGGTGAACCGCGCTGTGTGCGCAGCACATTGTCCAGCCACAGCGTGTCAGACAGTGAATAAACACCGCTGGCACCACCGAACTGCCATTTATGATAAAAGAGGGTAATCAGTGTCTGTAAACAGGTCTGTTCGTCGGACTGCGGCGGGAGGCGCTTACGGGTCTGGCGGATAAGTTCATTGATGTGTGTTTCTGCCTTTTCCCGGTCAAAATCAGGGCGGACAGTTTTCAGCACTAACATAATGCCGTTCAGTAACGGCGCACCATTGAATTCAAAATCGGCAATGCTTTTCATTTCTCTTCCCGTTGACCTAAAGTAACCCGATCATTTCCGCCATAATCGCGGCGGGTTTCCACCCGGCAAAATCCGTTTTCCCGGAACAGTTCACGGACAGCCTCTCCCTGCCGCCAGCCATGTTCCACAATCAGCCACCCGCCGGGTGTCAGATAATGTACGGACTGCACAGCAATTTCCGCCAGATCGGCCAGACCGTTCTGCGGGGCGACCAGCGCACTGCGCGGCTCGAAACGGACATCCCCCTGCACCAGATGCTCATCATTTTCATCAATGTATGGGGGATTACTCACTATCATAGCAAATTGATGAATCGGCAGTGAAGCAAACCAGCGACTTTCTTTAAACGCCGTATTTGTCAGTCCCAGGCGGGCGGCATTACGCTGCGCCAGTGCCACCGCATCCGGCTGAATATCCGCCCCGGTCACATGACAATCCGGCCGTTCAGAGGCCAGTGCCAGTGCGATGGCACCGGTGCCGGTACCGAGATCCAGAATATCGCAGGATGACGGCGGTAACAATTCCAGCGCGGCCT
Source organism: Morganella sp. Je.2.23 (assembly GCF_051129855.1). Lineage (NCBI taxonomy): Bacteria > Pseudomonadati > Pseudomonadota > Gammaproteobacteria > Enterobacterales > Morganellaceae > Morganella > Morganella sp. Je.2.23. The sequence continues at coordinate 898,112 of NZ_JBCPSQ010000001.1, read as the reverse complement.
CCACCAGACATTCGGTATCCGGCCGCGGGATCAGCGTGGCGGGAGAAACTTCCAGCGGCAGTGACCAGAACTCACGCACACCGGTGATATACGCCACCGGTTCGCCCTGCTCCCGGCGGACGAGCAGCGCCTCAAGGCGCTGCTGTTCATCCCCGCTGAGCGCGGTTTCATCAAACGCAATAATGTAACTGCGGGTACGGCCGGTGACAAACGTCAGCAGAATCTCCGCATCCCGTTTCGGGCTGTCGCTGTGACTTAAACGGCTGACAGCCTCCGCCAGCCATGTCCGGAACGTCATCACTCCTGCTCAGACAGCGCCGCGAGCTGATCTGCCTGATATTCATTCACCAGCGGCTGGATCAGTGCATCCAGCTTGCCTTCCATCACTTCATCCAGACGGTACAGCGTCAGGTTGATGCGGTGATCGGTCACACGCCCCTGCGGGAAGTTATACGTGCGGATACGATCCGAACGGTCGCCGGAACCCAGCAGATTACGACGCTCAGAGGCTTCAGCCTCATGACGGCGGGATTCTTCTGCTGCCTTGATACGTGCAGCCAGCACTGAGAGAGCTTTGGCTTTGTTTTTGTGCTGTGAACGTTCGTCCTGGCACTCCACCACAATCCCGGTCGGAATATGGGTGATACGGATAGCGGAGTCCGTGGTGTTAACGTGCTGACCACCGGCACCGGATGAACGGAAGGTATCAATACGCAGATCCGCCGGGCTGATATCCGGCAGTTCCGCTTCCGGTACTTCCGCCAGTACCGCAACAGTACAGGCAGAGGTGTGGATACGTCCCTGGGATTCGGTTTCCGGCACACGCTGCACGCGGTGACCGCCGGATTCAAACTTCAGATTACCGTATGCGTTTTCACCGGTGACTCTGAAGATGATTTCTTTATAACCACCGTGCTCGCCGTCATTGCTGTTCATAATCTCAATCCGCCAGCGGCGTGATTCCGCATAACGGCTGTACATCCGGAACAGATCACCGGCAAACAGCGCGGCTTCATCACCGCCGGTGCCCGCACGGACTTCCAGGAAGCAGTTGCGTTCATCATCCGGATCTTTCGGCAGTAATAAGACCTGTAATTCCTGCTCTAAGGTTTCATTCCGCAGTTTTGCGTCTTTCAGCTCTTCCTGTGCCATCTCCTTCATTTCAGGATCATCAAGAAGCATTTGCGCGGTTTCGATATCATCCTGAATGGTCTGCCAGGCTTCAAAACATTTCGCAACGTCAGTCAGCTGCGCATATTCTTTCGACAGAGCACGGAATTTATTCTGATCAGCGATAACATCGGCGTCCGCAAGGTGCGCCTGAATTTCTTCATAACGTTCTTTCAATGCTTCCAGTTTTGCGACAATAGAAGGCTTCATTCGTAGTCTGCTACCTTAAAAAATAATATAGAGGAAGTTAATGATGCTCCAGCCCGAGGCTGTCGCGTAACAGAGTCAGGCGGCCGGTATCACCATCGCCGGCGGCCTGCTGAAGTGATTTGGTCGGTGCGTGGATCAGGCGGTTGGTCAGCTGCTGCGACATCTGGTTGATGACCTCTTCCGGGTCATGCCCCTGCTGAATCAGTGCCACCGCTCTGGCGGCCATCGCGGCGCGGATCTCTTCGGCCTGTTCGCGGTATTCACGGATCGTGTTTACCGCGCTCTGGGCGCGCAGCCATTCCATAAAATGTCCGCTTTCCTGCACCACAATGGATTCTGCCTGTTGTGCCGCCACCTGGCGTTGTGCCAGATTGTGCTCAATAATCGCCTCAAGATCATCCACAGTGTAGAGATAGACGTTACTGAGTTTTTCGACATCGGCTTCAATATCACGGGGAACCGCAATATCCACCAGCAGCATAGGCTGATTACGCCGGGCTTTAAGTGCGCGTTCCACCATACCTTTACCGATAATCGGCAACGGGCTGGCCGTGGAGCTGATAACAATATCCGCTTCCGCCAGCCGGCTGTCGATTTCCGGCAGTGTGATCACCTCTGCATTGACTTCCTGCGCCAGCACGCGGGCCCGTTCACGGGTACGGTTGGCGATCATCATATGTTTTACGCCGTGCTCATTCAGATGACGGGCAACCAGTTCGATGGTTTCCCCCGCCCCGACCAGCAGGATATTCAGTTTGGATAAGGATTCGAAAATCTGACGCGCCAGTGTACAGGCCGCAAACGCCACCGATACCGCATTGGCACCGATATCAGTTTCAGTACGCACCCGTTTGGCAACAGAAAAGGATTTCTGGAACAGGCGCTCCAGTTCACGGGAGAGTGAACGGCATGTCTGCGATTGTGCAAAGGCTTTTTTGACCTGCCCCAGGATCTGAGGCTCGCCGAGCACCAGAGAGTCCAGCCCGCTGGCCACGCGCATCAGATGACTGACGGCGTCATTATCCTGATGCCAGTAAAGACTGGACATCAGTTCCTGCGGGTTGATGTTGTGATAGCGGCACAGCCAGTCAATCAGCTGATCGCGCTGATCGTTCTGTTCATCCACACTGAGATAGATTTCTGTCCGGTTGCAGGTAGACAGCACAACGCCGCCGCTCACGGACGGTTGTTCGAGCAGATTGGTTAATGCCGCTTCCATGCTGTCCGGTGAGAAAGTCACTTTCTCACGCAGGGCCACAGGGGCGGTTTTATGATTAATACCGAGTGCTAATAAAGTCATATCCTGCAATACAGACCGGGGTAAGTGTGTAAAATACCGGTTAAGTATACCGGAAATCAACACCCTTACTAAGGATAACTGCATGCATTTTAGCAGCCGGTTCCGTGCAATTAAAGCGTTAAACAGGAAACAGTGATAATAAGCACATAATATGATGCGCAACAGGAGGCATTCACGGCACGGATAATTGCGTAAATCAGCGTAAGAGAGGTAGGAAACAGCCACTGAAACAGGCACAATACTGTTATTGCTTTTATAAGTTGTTAAAGGAAATTACAACGTGGCCTCTATTCAATTCCCGCGCTTTATCCGGTTACTGCCTCTGTGCAGCCTGATACTTGCCGCCTGTACCCTGCCCGACAATACAGAGAAAGGCGATGTTTCCGCCACTTCTGCCGGCTGGAAAGCACAGACACAACACATTAATCAGTTACAGCGTTACCAGACACGCGGGTCGTTTGCCTACATCGGCGCAACGCAAAAAACCTATGCCCGTTTTTTCTGGCAGCAGTACTCTCCTGACAGCTACAAACTGCTGCTCACCAACCCGGTCGGCAGTACCGAACTCGAACTGATTGTCAAAGACGGACAGACACAGCTTACTGATAACAAAGGTCAGAAATATTACAGTGATGACCCGGACAGTATGATTTACCAGCTGACCGGCATGGCCATCCCGATGGAAAACCTGCGTCAGTGGATTGTCGGCCTGCCGGGCGATGCGCAGTCTTATGCCATCAGTAATCAGTATCACCTGAAAGCACTGAACTGGTCGCAGGGCATGGAAAAGTGGAAAGTCACTTATCAGTCTTATGATGAAAAAGTGTCCCCGCAACTGCCGAACCGCCTGGATATCGAACAGGGTGATAACCGTATTAAGCTGAAAATGGATTCATGGACACTCAACTGACATCTCTGACCTGGCCATCCCCCGCCAAACTGAACCTGTTTCTGTATATCACAGGCCGCCGTGCGGACGGTTATCACACTCTGCAAACCCTTTTTCAGTTTCTGGATCATGGTGACAGTGTCACAATCACACCGCGCACTGATGGTGTGATCCGTCTGCTGACTCCGCTTGCCGGCGTACCGGATGAGCAGAACCTGGTGATCCGCGCAGCCCGTCTGTTACAACACTATGCCAGGGAGCATCAGCTGACCGCCGGTTTGCCCGGTGCGGATATTGCCGTTGAAAAAGTGCTGCCGATGGGCGGCGGTATCGGCGGCGGTTCCTCCAATGCGGCCACAGTGCTTATCGCACTCAACTATCACTGGCAGTTACAGTTACCTGACGACACGCTTGCAGAACTCGGAGTCACACTCGGTGCCGATGTCCCGGTCTTTGTCCGGGGTCATGCGGCCATTGCTGAAGGAATAGGCGAAATTCTGCACCCGGCATCTCCGCCGGAGCGCTGGTATCTGGTCGCACACCCCGGAATTTCGGTTCCGACACCGCTTATCTTCACAGATCCGCAATTAATTCGCGATACGCCAATCCGCTCTCTGCCCGCATTATTACAGGCTCCGTACGCAAATGACTGTGAACCGATTGCAAGAAAACGTTTTCGTGAGGTTGATGATCTTCTTTCCTGGCTGCTACAATATACCCCGTCACGCCTGACCGGTACGGGTGCATGTGTGTTCGGAGAGTTCGAAAACCAGGCAGCCGCCCGACAGGTGTTAATTAACGCGCCGGCGTGGGTGAAGGGCTTTGTGGCACGTGGTGTCAACATTTCGCCGCTTCATCAGTTCCGCGCTGGTCTACTGTAATTGCCCCTGATTCCGTCCCCGGACGCTTTCAGGTTCACAATTCAATCTCTCTGGACGCATGCCTGAGGTTTTTCTCGTGCCTGATATGAAGCTTTTTGCTGGTAACGCCATCCCGGAACTAGCACAACGTGTTGCCAACCGCCTGTACACTAACCTCGGAGACGCTGCAATCGGTCGTTTCAGCGACGGTGAAGTCAGTGTTCAAATCAATGAAAACGTGCGTGGTGGTGATGTATTCATCATCCAGTCTACCTGTGCACCAACCAACGATAACCTGATGGAACTGGTTGTTATGGTTGACGCGCTGCGCCGTGCTTCTGCGGGTCGTATCACTGCTGTTATCCCGTATTTCGGCTATGCCCGTCAGGATCGCCGCGTCCGCTCCACGCGTGTGCCAATCACCGCGAAAGTGGTCGCTGACTTCCTCTCAAGTGTGGGTGTTGACCGTGTGCTGACAGTAGATCTTCACGCTGAGCAGATTCAGGGCTTCTTCGATGTCCCGGTTGATAACGTATTCGGCAGCCCTATCCTGCTGGAAGATATGTTACAGAAAAATCTGGATAACCCGATTGTGGTTTCTCCGGATATCGGTGGTGTGGTCCGCGCCCGTGCGATCGCCAAACTGCTGAACGACACTGATATGGCTATCATTGATAAACGCCGCCCGCGTGCGAACGTTTCTCAGGTGATGCATATCATCGGTGATGTTGCCGGTCGTGACTGTGTACTGGTTGACGATATGATCGATACCGGGGGCACGCTGTGCAAAGCTGCGGAAGCACTGAAAGAACGTGGTGCGAAACGTGTGTTTGCATACGCAACTCACCCTATCTTCTCCGGCAACGCGGTCAACAATATCCGAGATTCTGTGATTGATGAAGTGATTGTCTGTGACACCATTCCGTTATCAGCGGAAATTAAAGCACTGAATAAAGTCCGTTCACTGACTTTATCCGGAATGCTGGCAGAAGCCATCCGCCGTATCAGCAATGAAGAGTCTATCTCCGCGATGTTCGAGCACTGATTTAACCATCAGCGTACACATTGCGTGTCTGAACCCGTTGTGAACACAACGGGTTTTTTGTTGGCAGGTATTTAACCGCAGAGGGTAATAACCGTTCCCGGTTATTTTATGACACCCGTGTTACGGCATCCGGCGGCGATAGCGGCTGTGGAAATGACGCAGCCAGTAATATTTATCCGCGATGGATTCACGACGCCCGCTCAGACCGGCTCCGCCCAGCCATACCAGAGCACCGATAAAGATCCCCATCAGAGAGGCTTCGGAATAAATATCCGGTAACGGGAGTGCGAAAATAAGGACACTGACAGTAAAGGCCATGCTGCCGACCATCAGTAACATACCGACAACCATCAGCAGGTTACCGAGTAATAAGGATAATTTACGTTTCATAGGGACCTCCGCCACTCTTTTGTCTTTTAACAACTCAAAGTACGAAAGCAGGAATTCCTTCTTGACACTAAGTATAGCCTGAATTTGCCGTAATATGTTGCGGTTCAGATCACACAGACCAAAAATAAAACATTTTATTTGGCTTATTGTGCCAAAAAGCGAAATTTAATAATTCATCACTAAATTATTGCACAAATAGTCACACCCGTCCCGGAAGGACGTTTCTTTTGTACTCCGCGCGGGTGACGGGTAGAATAACCCTCTTTGCAGTCAAACCTGCCTGAACAACAAGTGATACAAGTGTGAGTCAGATAAAATTAATTGTGGGGCTGGCCAACCCCGGTGCGGAATACGCCCAAACCCGCCACAATGCCGGTGCCTGGTATGTGGATGAACTGGCCCGCCGTTATAACCAGTCATTAAAATCAGAAAGTAAGTTTTACGGTTATACCGCGCGCCTGAATATTCAGGGAAATGATGTCCGTCTGCTGGTACCGGCTACCTTTATGAACCTGAGCGGAAAAGCGGTCAGCGCCCTCGCCGGTTTCTATCAGATTGCCCCGGATGAAATTCTGGTGGCACATGATGAGCTGGATCTCCCGCCCGGCGTGGCAAAAATGAAACTCGGCGGCGGCAACGGCGGCCATAACGGCCTGAAAGATATCCAGAGCAAGCTGGGCAACAACCCGGACTTTCATCGCCTGCGTATCGGCATCGGCCATCCGGGTGATAAAAGTAAAGTGGTCGGTTTTGTGCTGGGCAAGCCCCCGGCTTCTGAACAGCAACTGATAGATGAAACCATCGATGAAGCGGTACGCTGCACCGATGTGCTGATGAAAGACGGCATGGCAAAAGCCATTTCACGTCTGCATACATTTAAAGCCGGTCAGTGAGCCGCAGGTATCGTCTGTTTATCCGTAACCGTGTATAATCGGCGGCAATTATTTAACGTGCTTGCAGGCCGTTTTGGTCTGCTGTCATTTTTAAGGTGAAGAATTTATGGGTTTCAAATGTGGTATCGTCGGTCTGCCGAACGTCGGGAAATCAACGCTGTTTAACGCGCTGACCAAAGCAGGAATTGAAGCGGCGAACTTTCCGTTCTGTACAATTGAGCCGAACACCGGCGTAGTGCCGATGCCGGATGCCCGTCTGGATGCACTGGCGGAAATCGTAAAACCACAGCGTATTCTGCCGACCACCATGGAATTCGTCGATATCGCCGGTCTGGTGAAAGGCGCATCCAAAGGTGAAGGTCTGGGTAACCAGTTCCTGACCAACATCCGCGAAACAGAAGCTATCGGTCACGTTGTCCGCTGCTTTGACGATGATAACATTGTTCACGTTTCCGGCCGTGTTAACCCGGCAGAAGATATTGATACCATCAATACCGAACTGGCGCTGGCTGACCTCGACACCTGCGAACGCGCTATTCACCGTGTGCAGAAACGTGCCAAAGGCGGCGATAAAGACGCGAAACTGGAACTGGAAGTACTGGAAAAATGCCTGCCGCTGCTGGAAAACGCACAGATGCTGCGCACGCTGAACCTGAACAAAGAAGAAATGGGGGCGATCCGCTACCTGAGCTTCCTGACACTGAAACCAACTATGTACATTGCCAATGTCCATGAAGATGGCTTTGAGAACAACCCGTATCTGGATCAGGTGCGTGAAATCGCAGAGAAAGAAGGTTCAGTGGTTGTGCCGGTATGCGCGGCAATTGAATCTGATATCGCTGAGCTGGAAGATGGCGACCGCGAAGAGTTTATGGCTGACCTCGGTATCGAAGAACCGGGTCTGAACCGCGTGATCCGCGCCGGTTACGCCCTGCTCAACCTGCAAACCTACTTCACCGCCGGTGTAAAAGAAGTCCGTGCATGGACTATCCCTGTCGGCGCAACCGCGCCGCAGGCAGCCGGTAAAATCCACACCGACTTTGAAAAAGGCTTTATCCGCGCCCAGACCATCGCATTTGAGGATTTCATCCAGTACAAAGGCGAACAAGGTGCAAAAGAAGCCGGTAAAATGCGTGCAGAAGGCAAAGATTATATTGTGAAAGACGGCGACGTGCTGAATTTCCTGTTTAATGTGTAACTAAAGTCTATTGCCTCATGAGGTTTCATTAAATCTCACTAGCATCAGAAAAACCATAAAATCCACGCTATTGCGTGGATTTTTATTAGGATACTTACAACCCCTCTCAGCTTCGCCGGATAATAATCGAAAAAATGCTCCGCAGCACTGAACCCGTTTCTCAGGCAATTGCCAGCTTAATCATTTCGAAGACTTTTTTAGCACCGGCGTTGGATTGAGTCAGTGTGATTTTCTGTTTTTTTCCCTCTTTCAGCCAGAGAGTAATTTGCTTATTCAGCGCACCGGAAAAAGTGACCTTCCCGATATTACTGAACCGTGTGAAGAATTTCTCTTCATCCTCAAACATGCCCGGTAAACAATAGATAGCCTCATCGGTTAACACTACGCCACGATCACCTTTACCCATCAGTGTTTCATCAAAGTAAACAAGGACATCCTCTTTTTTAAGAGGCGGTAATGTTCCGGCTCCGGCAACAGCCTGAATAAAGTTACCGATTTTTTTATCATTCAGCCCATCATAACGATAAAAGTGATGATCTTTGTTCGTCGCGCAGCACTGTTTTTTTTCATCATTCAATCGTTTGGCAGACGGTTCATCCGCAGCTGCGCTTAATTCAGCCAGTGAACCGGTTAACGATGCCCCCACGGCGCCGGCGCCGGGAACAATCACGGTGGAGACTACTGTCTGAGTAACATTGCGCGTGTAGCCGGCAACAACCGTTCCCCGGGCTGTAGTGTATCCGCTCACCGACTGAGGAAGTTTCGTGGTTGTTTTTACCAGGCTCGTCCGGAATGCAGCACGCAGCGAGGCGACAATTGACACAATCAGCAGCACAATCATCGGTACAGAGAGCAGCATAACTGAAAAGAGAAACAGGCTGTGTTTTGTCGTATCCGAACGCTCGCTGATACGCACAACACATCCCGCTGCTGCGATAAGGTAGACAACTCCGCATCCTATCGTCAGTAATAAATTACTGCTGCCGTAATAATTAAACTGACAGATGACAGGAATTAAGAGACTGCCATATAGTGCCGCGCTCAACAGGGCATCCGGCAGCAAATTCTGAATGCTCTCAAATGCCCTCACGATGTTGTAAAATATCCAGCATACCAGGAGTATCCAGCCAATAACGGGGATTGCCGCAGCGATTGCCATCAAAATGAAGCTTACAATGACTCCGCCCAAAATAGCTGCAAGGTGCCCTTCCGATGCCAGGTAGTAAATAAAAAACAGAAGTGCAAAACCAATCATCCCGGGTACAACAATAAAAATAGTGTCCGGTATGAAAAACACGACAACCCAGGCCGCCAGCAATAATAAAAAGCAGAGGCCGGGTCCGGCATTCTGTGCTTTTACCGTTACATCCGTATAATTGGTCATACCGTCGTTCATCCTCTTATTTACTCACATTTCTATGTTGTAACCGGAGAACACATTGTGTGTTTCTCCCGGGTGTTTATATGAAAAACCAGCATCCGGGGGAAATACTCCCCGGTATATTAAATAATTATTTTCCGCATAACATTGTCTTTACAAAAAGTAAGGAGCACTCCTGTGACAACATTAACTTTTTTTATCATCATTCATATACCCGCTGTCACTCAGATTTCCGTTAAAATAAACAGCGTAACACCCTAAATTAATAAACATACTCATAATTAATTTCCGCATGATGCTTATAGACACCGTCCTTTTCACCATTCTCACTTTCAATTAACACCGTTATATCCTGTTCTGCACGCGTGCATCTGCCGAATTTATTCCAGTCTTTGCATGTTGTCACGGTTGTTTCGGTTGTGGAAAATGTCTGAACCATTGTACTGCCTGATTGTTTACCATCCGCCGTATAGGTATATTCTTCCGTTGTGGTATCTGACCGGGTTCGTGTTAAGCGGTCTTTGTCATCATAAAAATAGCGTGTATTTGAGCTGTCATTTGGTTGTGTACTGACTCTGTCCAATTTTGACAACCGTCCTTTCTTATCACTTAAAAAGCGGGTCTCCGCTTTGAATTTCATACGTTCATCACCGAGCGTGGCATAAGACGTATCTTCCGATTTTGTTATTTTCCCGTTGCGGTCAGTCAGGAATTTTCCGTGCTGTCTTTGAACCATAAATGTGTTATCAGCACCATACTGGTCAATATCAGACAGTTTAAATGTCATATTATAGCGCCAGTTTTCATCCTGCTTATTTATCCTGATGTTAAAGACATTGACGATAACATGCTCTTTTATCCGGGATTTAACGACCTTATTGTTTTCCAGCATCAGTAATCCACCACAACCATCAAATTTCACATACGCATTGTTATCGATATAGTCATCACTGCTTTTTATATGCATTTTCATTTCTTTCACAGAGTCGTTAAAAGGCCGCTCCTGAATAAAAATAAAATTATTAAATGCGTTAACGGCAGCCGTTTCTGCTGAACAGTTATTTTCACCGGCATACATATTATAAGAAAATCCACACATCAGACTTAACAGCAATAACCTTTTCAACGTACGAACTCCCGGCAATGTAATAAACAGTTAATATTGAACGATTATAAATTGATAGTCACTGGCTGCAAGGTGTATTTCTGTTCTTCATCGGATATTTTACTCACAGGTTCATTGCGTTCAAAATCTTTGACCCGGTTAAAAGATATTATTTTTTACTGCGGTACATTGACCCTGTACTTAATAGGTCCTATTAGTCAGGAGATAACATCTCCATAACGGAGTCATATAATGTCCGCAACAAAAATAATTATCATCATTTCCGGTATTATTATAGGGATCAGCGCTGTACTCCTTGGTATATACGGAAACCCGCCAAATATGGGTGTTTGTGTCGCTTGTTTTATCCGGGATAGTGCAGGCAGTATGGGATTGCATAATACCGAAACCGTCCAGTATCTTCGTCCTGAAATTTTTGGTTTTATTCTCGGCTCATTCGGGGCCGCGGTTATTTTTAAGGAATTTCAGTCCAAAGCCGGTTCTGCGCCGGTTATCCGCTTTACACTCGGTTTTCTGATGATGGCCGGTTGTCTGGTCTTTTTAGGGTGCCCGCTGCGGATGATCCTGCGGATCGGTGCCGGTGATTTAAATGCGGTTGTCGGGTTATTCGGCCTGGTCGCCGGTATTGGCACCGGCAGTTTGTTTATTAAAAAAGGGTTTTCATTACCACGTAATTATCAGCAGTCAGCGGCTGAAGGTTTAATATTACCGGCCGTGTGTCTGGTGTTATTTGTGCTGTTTATTATCGACAGTTCCATTTTCAAATCCAGTGTCAAAGGGCCGGGGGCCGCTCATGCTCCGGTCTGGATGGCAATAACCGCCGGGCTTATTATCGGTGTGATTATTCAGCGCACCCGCTTCTGTTTTATCGGGATGGCGAAAAATATCTTCCTGTCACGCAATTACACGATGGCAATCGGCGTTCTCGCTCTGCTGCTGGTTGTTATTGCCGGTAATATGCTCACCGGAAAAATCAATATCGGCTTTGATAACCAGCCGATTGCGCATAATGACGGGCTGTGGAATTTCCTCTCCATGTCGCTGGTAGGGTTATGCGGTGTCTTTATTACCGGCTGCCCGCTGCGGCAGTTAGCTAACGCCGGACAGGGTAATACCGATGCGGCGGTCAGCGTGCTGGGAATGCTGACCGGTGCGGCCTTTGCACATAATTTTTCCTATGCCTCAAGCCCTGCCGGTGTGACTGAAAACGGTAAACTGGTTGTTATTATTGGTCTGGTACTGACTATCGCCGTCGGCCTGATTTACACCCGGCTTGCCAATAAAAGATCCGGAGCTGAGAATGTTTCATAACTATCTGTTTCATAATTATCTGTTTCTGTTCCATGTGCAGCACGGATTAAAAAAACTGAAAATCCGTTTGCAGGAAGATTCCGTGACATCATTTGTTATCGATGCACCACGAAAAATAACCACGGAGTGTGAAACGGCACTGGCGGTACAGTTTTCCGCTGAACATGATTATCTCAATTATACCGGTGAAAATATCCGTGAGGTCTGGCAGGTGAACGGGACCGATTATCAGCGGGTATGGGCAGACAAAACCGTGTAAAATCGTCTTTGCTGTATCGTGATATAGATGGCAAGGCGGCAGCCGGATCTGCCGCCTTTTTTGTTCCTGCTGCTCTGTTCAGCTGAAAACAATTTACAATCAGCGGCAATCAGTTCACTATCAACTATTTCGTATTATCTGCTGTTTATTTTAGAAAATCCGGTGGTAATCCTGTGATATCAACCCGTTCCCGAGTCATTATCCATCTGAGCAGTTTTTTGATAGTGATTTACAGCCTGACGCTGTTGTTACCGATGCTGGTTGCGCTTATTGCGCAGGAACAGAGTTTTTTTGCGTTTGCCGGCAGCTTCCTGATTTTTTTTCCCGCAGGATTAATCTGCTGGTACCGCAGTAAAACAAGCGGACTGCAATTACAGACGCGGGATGGCTTTTTGGTTATTGCTGTCTTCTGGCTGTTATTTTCCATCATCAGCGCGATGCCGTTCTGGCTGGATGATCACCTGAACATGGCATTTGAAGATGCCTTATTTGAGGGCGTTTCCGGGATTACCACTACCGGGGCTTCAGTCTTCCATAATGTGACGGATTTGCCCCGTTCCGTTTTATATTACCGTGCCCAGCTCAATTTTATCGGCGGCCTCGGTGTTATTGTTCTGGCAGTGGCGATATTCCCGTTGCTGGGTATCGGCGGAATGCGTTTATATCAGTCAGAAATGCCCGGTCCGTTTAAGGATGAAAAATTAACCCCGCGCCTGGCCAGTTCAGCCCGTAATTTGTGGTTTACCTATTTGTTGCTGGGATTTCTCTGTACGGTTGCGTTTAAACTGGCCGGAATGTCATGGTTTGACGCGTTATGTCACGGACTTTCAACGGTGTCACTCGGCGGGTTTTCCACTTACAGTGAAAGTATCGGTTATTTTAACAGTTCTGCGATTGAGCTGGTGGCAGGTGCGTTTTCATTATTATCCGCCGTCAACTTTACCCTCTATTTCGTCGCGCTGGCAAAACGCAGCCTGAAACCCTTATTCAGTAATACGGAATTACGGTTTTATTTTGCAGTGGCCGCCTTTATTATCGCCCTGGTCTTTTTTGAGGTCTGGCGGGCAAATATGTATTCTTCCGCGGAAGAGTCTTTTGTACATGCCTTTTTTCTGACCAGTTCCATGCTGACGGATAACGGACTGGCCACCGGTGATTATGCACAATGGCCGTCTCATATTATTGTTCTCCTGCTGTTTGCCAGCTTTTTCGGCGGTTGTGTCGGTTCCACCTGCGGCGGGATAAAAGCGATCCGTTTTTTAATTCTCTCCAAACAAAGCTGGCGGGAAGTCTATTCTCTTATCCATCCGCGGGCACAAACACTGATAAAGGTTGGTGATACGGTTGTTCAGCACCGGTTGATTAACTCCGTGCTGAGTTTTTTCTTCCTTTATATTATCAGTACCTGCTTTTTTATCTGGTGTCTTAACCTGATGGGGTACGATTTAATGACCTCGTTTGCCAGTGTGGCGGCCTGTATTAATAATATGGGGCTGGGATTCGGATTAACGGCGCCCGGGTTCGGGGAGATCTCCCCGGCGGCAAAATATCTGCTCTGCTTCGCCATGTTATTAGGCCGTCTGGAGATATATACCCTGCTGGTGCTGTTATCGGTCAGTTTCTGGCGTAACTGGCCGTAGCCCCGTCACATTCTCAGCGCAAACGCATTGGTTTTCCCTGTGTTTTTGATTACCGTGATCGGTAGTCAAAATAAGAAACAGGGAAAGCCGTATGTCTTCATCTGATAGTATCCTCCGTAAAATCACCACCCTTCTCGATAACCACCACGCCCGTTATGAAATAATGAGTCACGATGCTCTCGGGTTTACCTCTGATGAGGTCGCTCAGGTACGCGGTGTTGAACTGGGACAATGTTCCAAAGCCGTGGTACTGAAGGTGAAAGGTAATGGTGTGAAGAAAAATGTGCTGGCGGTATTACCCGGAGATGAAAAAATTAACAGCGAAAAACTGGCTGGTTTTTTCGGTGGTAAAAAGATCTCTTTTGCCACCGCTGAACAGGTAAAGACATTAACTGACTGCGTTCCGGGTGCACTCGCACCGTTTACCTTTAATCCGGATCTGGAACTGGTGATTGACCCGGTACTGTTTGAGCGTTACAGCGATATCGCCTTTAATGCCGGTACACTGACAGAAACCATTGTTCTGAATGCGGATGATTACCGGACGATTGTGAAACCACAGGAATTCAGCTTTATTCTGTGATACGGTTTTATTCATAAATAAAAAATAGTTTATAAATCAAATGATAAACAAAAAAACGTCTTATTTTTGTTTTTTTATTTCACAAATAAAAGGGGTTATCACTTTTATTATGTGATACCTGTCACATTAAAATGAAACAAATACTTTTGTTACATTGAAAACAATCGGTTCAGCCCGATTTTATCGAAAGTCATTAGTGATTTAACAAATGTCAATAAGAATGATTTTATAGCGGTAAGAATAAAACACAATTATTGTTACTAATTGTGGCTTATTTTGTTAATTTAATGTTATTTTGATACGATGATACGTAATTAAATTACATAAAAATATTAATTAAACAATTTATTATTAATTATGTAACATTATGATATCAATAATGGGCACAGATCACATTTTTAGCGCCCGCTCCCCCTTTTTATTATCCCGGCTCCTATAGTCAGGCTTCTATTTGGTCTCCCTGCAACACTCTCTGTATCCATATAAAAAGGGTTATTACCGATGAAGAAATCATTTTTTAAAGTCGCTGCATTATCTGTTGCGCTTTTCTCTGCCAGCGTCATGGCAAAAGAATACGAAATCGTCAACGTCGTCAAAGTCTCCGGGATTCCATGGTTTAACCAGATGGATAAAGGGGTTCAGCAGGCGGCAAAAGATCTGGGCGTCAATGCGTATCAGGTCGGCCCTTCCACGCCGGACCCGGCTCAGCAGGTAAAAATTATTGAAGACCTGATTGCCAAGAAAGTCGATGCGATTACCGTTGTTCCGAACGACGTGACTGTTCTTGAGCCGGTCTTTAAGAAAGCCCGTGAACAAGGCATTGTGGTGCTGACTCACGAAGCGCCGGACGGTCATAATGCTGACTGGGATATCGAAACTATCGATAACGATGCTTATGCCAAAGCCACAATGGATGAGCTGGCGAAAAACATGGGCGGCAAAGGCGGCTATGTGATTTATGTCGGTTCCCTGACGGTGCCTCTGCACAATAACTGGGCGAATCTGGCGGTTGAGTATCAGAAGAAAACCTATCCGGAAATGTTTGAAGTGACCAGCCGTATGCCGGTTGCCGAAAGCATTGATGCCTCTTTCGCGGCAACCAATGATCTGATGAAAGCCCATCCTGAAATGAAAGGGATTGTCTCTTACGGTTCGCTGGGTCTGATTGGTGCCGGTGAGGCCATCAAGAAAAAACGTGCGAAAAATAAAATCAGCACCGCAGGTATCCTGATGCCGGCCCAGGCTGCACCATACCTGAAAGGCGGCGAAATCAAGAAAGGTTACCTGTGGAACCCGGCTGATGCGGGTTACGCACTGGTGTCTGTCTCCAAAGATATACTGGACGGCAAGAAAGTCGCCGATGGAGTGGAAGTCAAAGATCTGGGTAAAGCCGAAATCGATACTCAGAAACAGGTGATTAAATTCAATAAAATCCTGGAAGTTGACGGCAATAACGCCACCTCGCTCGGTTTCTGATCCTTCTCTATTTTTTGTTAAAAAGGGTAGCATGCGTGCTGCCCTGTTATGGGCTGGTATATGTCAAAAGACGCACTGATTACCTTAAAACAGGTTTCCAAACACTTCGGCTCCGTCATTGCACTCGATAATATAAATCTGACGTTTAACCGGGGTGAGGTTCATTGTCTCGCCGGCAAGAATGGCTGCGGCAAAAGTACCTTATTCAAGGTGATCTCCGGTGTTCATCCGCCGGAAAAGGGCGCAGAGATTATTATTAACGGGCAGAGCTACAGCAGGTTAAACCCGCAGCAATCTATTGAGCAGGGTATTCAGGTGATTTACCAGGATCTCTCGCTCTTTCCTAACCTGACCGTTGCTGAAAATATTGTGATTCAGGAACATGTCAGGTGGTACAAAGGGCTGGCCAACCGCCGCCGCCAGATGAAACAGGCGCAGGAAATTATCAGCCGTATTGGCTTGTCCCTGCCCCTGCATAAACGTGTTGAACAACTTTCCATTGCTGAATGTCAGCTGGTCGCTATCTGCCGCGCGATGGCAAATGATGCCCGGCTGGTGATTATGGATGAACCGACAGCCTCACTGACGCGCAGTGAAGTCAATCAGCTGATCCGCGTGGTCGCTGATTTGAAAGCAAACGGCGTCACGGTGGTGTTTGTCAGCCATAAGCTCGATGAAGTGATGGAAATTTCCGACCGGATCTCCGTGATCCGTGACGGAAAACTGATCGGAACCTATGACGCGGATAAGATGAACAGTGATGAGCTGGCCTATCTTATGACGGGTCAGCGTTTCGAGTTCACACCACTTTCTGCGTACAACACCGGGGGACTCTTACGTCTCAGCGCAGAGAAACTGACAAAGCAACATCAATTTTATGATATTGACCTGAAGCTGCATGCCGGCGAAGTGGTCAGCATTACCGGGCTGCTCGGTTCCGGACGCACAGAGTTGTGTCTGTCACTGTTCGGCATGACGAAACCGGACAGCGGCACCCTGCTGATCAACGGTTCACCGGTTCAGCTGCACTCCAACCGGGATGCGATTAATCACGGCATCGGCTATGTATCGGAAGACCGCATGAGCACCGGGCTGGTGATGGCGCAGTCCATTCACGACAACACCACCTCGGTGGTACTGCCGCGTCTGACCCGCAAAGGCGGACTGCTCGACCATACCAGGGCGCATGACCTGGTCAGTAAGCTGATTGAGGCACTGCAGATAAAAGTGTCCGATCCGGCGCTGCCGGTTACCAGTCTGTCCGGCGGGAACGCCCAGCGTATCGCTATCGCCAAATGGATAGCGGCGAAACCGGACATTTTGATCCTCGATTCCCCGACGGTCGGCGTTGATGTCGCCAATAAAGAGAGTATTTATCAGATCATCAGAATGCTGGCCGCCGAAGGCATGGCAATTCTGATGATCAGTGATGAAATTCCTGAAGTATTCTATAACAGTCACCGGGTCATTGTGATGAAAGAAGGTCGTTTTACCCATGAGTTCAATCCGTTAACAACAACGGAGCAGGCAATTACGGAGGCGGTTAATGCTTAAGTCATGTCGTCATCTGTTTGCACATCATGAGTTCTGGCTGGCGGTATTAATTGTGCTGCTCAGTGTGTTTCTCAGTGTCACCAATGAAGATTTTATGACACTGGGTAATGTGTTTGATATGACCACCAGCACCGCTATCCTGGCGATTATGGCCTGTGGTCTGTTTGTGGTGCTGGTCTCCGGCGGGATTGATATCTCCTTCCCGGCCACGGCGGCAACCGCACAGTATGTGATGGCAACGTATGTGCTGTCACAGGGCGGTAATTTCTTTATCGCCTTTGCTATCGCGGCTGTTGTGGGTTTACTGCTGGGGCTGATCAACGCCCTGCTGATTTACCGTCTGAAAGTACCGTCTATTATTATCACCATCTCCACCCTGAACGTCTTTTTCGGTCTGCTGATCTATTTCACCAACGGTGAATGGCTGTACGGCTTCCCGGAGTGGTTTATGGATGGCGTTGAGGTGATGTCATTTACCGGCAGCGACGGTTATGACTACGGCCTTTCCCTGCCGATCCTGACACTGATTGCGGTGGTTATTTTCACCGGTTTTCTGATGAGCAAAACCCGTGTCGGCCGTCAGATTTATGCGGTCGGCGGTAATGCGGATGCCGCGAAGCGCGTGGGTATCAGTATTCTGGGCGTGATGCTGTTTGTTTACGGCTATATGGGTGCCCTGGCGGGGATCGCCTCTGTGGTACAGACACAAATCACCCAGTCTGTGGCACCGAATGCCCTGATGGGATTTGAACTGACCGTGCTGGCAGCCGTGGTATTAGGCGGTGTCAGCATGACCGGCGGCAAAGGTACGCTTACCGGGGTTATCCTCGGGGTTGCCCTGCTGGCGATTGTCAAAAACGGCCTGACCCTGGCCGGTGTACCGTCTTACTGGCACACCGTGCTGACCGGGCTAATCATTGTTATCAGTATCAGTTTCACCGCGTATAACGAAAAACGCCGTGCTGCTGCCGGAGGTCATCTGTCATGATGTCAATGCTGAATCTGCGGAGTGACCGCAACATTATTTACCTGCTGGTGATTATGGCCGCTATCCTGCTGTTGCAGGGGATGTTTAATGCAGGTGCGTTTTTCTCTGTCTCCAACTTCCAGTCGATGACCTCTCAGATGCCGCTGCTCGGTATGCTGGCGCTGGCGATGTCAGTCTGTATGCTGACCGGCGGGATCAACCTGTCCATTATCGCCACGACGAATGCCTGCGGACTGGTGATGGCGAGTGTGATGGCGATGAGCCCGGGCGACGGTGCCATGTTACTGCCTGCCCTGCTGGCCGGTCTGGTCACAGCTGTGATTATCGGGCTGATTAACGGTTTCCTGATTGCGTTTGTCGGGGTGTCTCCGATCCTCGCCACGCTCGGGATGATGACCTTAATCAACGGTCTGAATGTGCTGATTTCCGGCGGTACGGTGATCTCCGGTTTCCCGCCGTCATTACTGTGGCTGGGCAACGGTACGCTGCTCGGTATTCCGATGCCGCTGATCCTGTTCCTGCTGTTTGCGTTCCTGCTGTGGGGACTGCTGGAGTACACGCCGCTCGGCCGTACCGTTTATCTGATGGGTTCCAATGAGAAAGCAACGCGCTTTTCCGGCCTGAACACACAGAAAGCGACGATGGCCGTGTATGTGATTTCGTCTGTCCTGTGCTGGGTGGCCGCGATTATTATGATGGCCAAGTTTAACTCCGCCAAAGCGGGATACGGGGAATCTTATCTGCTGATCGCCATTCTGGCTTCCGTGCTCGGCGGCGTGAACCCTGACGGTGGTTTCGGGCGCATTATCGGTATTGTGCTTGCTCTGTTTGTCTTACAGATGCTGGAAAGCGGCCTGAACCTGCTGGGTGTCAGCAGTTACCTCATCATGGCGTTGTGGGGCGGTATTCTTATCTTATTTATTGCATTGCAGAAAGCCCGGTCATAAGGGAGCGGATTATGAGTGTCTATTTTATTGGTGTGGATGTCGGGAGCGGCAGCGCCCGGGCCGGGGTTTTTGATGCAGCCGGACGCAAAAAAGGCGAAGCAAAGCGGGATATCCGTCAGTTTAAGCCGCAGGCGGATTATGTGGAGCAATCCTCCGATGATATCTGGCGCAGTGTGTGTCTCGCGGTAAAAGATGCCGTGGCACAGGCGCGTATCGATCCGATTCAGGTCAAAGGCCTTGGTTTTGATGCCACCTGCTCCCTGGTGGTACTGGATAAACAGGGTCAGCCGCTGACCGTCAGTCCGACCGGACGCAGCGAGCAGAACATTATTATGTGGATGGATCACCGTGCTATCAGTCAGGCACAGCGGATTAATGATACCAAACACCCGGTGCTGGCGTATGTCGGCAACCGCATCTCACCGGAGATGGAAACACCGAAACTGTTATGGCTTAAGCAGAACATGCCGACCACCTGGGCGAAAGCCGGTTATTTCTTTGATCTGCCTGATTTTCTGACCTGGAAAGCCACTTATACCAACAGCCGGTCGCTCTGCTCCACTGTGTGCAAATGGACTTACCTCGGCCATGAAGATCGCTGGGATACCCATTTCTTCCGCCAGATTGGTCTGGATGATTTGCTGGAAAACGATGCGCAGATTATCGGCCGTGAGATCCGCCCGATGGGTGAACCGGTCGGTAACGGCCTGACACCGAATGCAGCCGCCGATTTGGGGCTGATCCCGGGAACACCGGTTGCCACCTCGATTATTGATGCCCATGCCGGCGGGATCGGTGTGCTGGGTGCTGCTGATGCCACCGGCGCACAACCGGATTTCAATACCCGGCTGGCGCTGATTGGCGGCACCTCATCCTGCCATATGGCGGTATCCAAAAATGCCCGCTTTATCGACGGTATCTGGGGTGCTTATTACAGTGCCATGATTCCGGGCTACTGGCTTAATGAGGGCGGACAGTCCGCAACCGGTGCGCTGATCGACCATATGATCACGTCACACCCGCAATACAGTGATGCGAAAAAACTGGCGGAACAGAATCAGCAGACTGTTTATCAGCTTCTCAACGACCGTCTGCTGGCACTGGCGGGGTCAAAAGAAGATATCGCCCTGCTGACACGGCATATCCATGTGCTGCCGTATTTCCACGGCAACCGCTCACCGCGGGCGAACCCGAATCTGCGCGGCGTGGTGACCGGTCTGCGTATGACACAAACCCTCGATGACCTCGCACTGATTTATCTGGCGACCATCCAGGCGATTGCGCTGGGCACCCGTCATATCATTGAAGAGATGAATAAGGCCGGATACGCCATTGATACCATCATGGGATGCGGCGGCGGCACCAAAAACCCGATCTTTATTCAGGAACACGCTAACGCCACCGGCTGCGCCATGCTGCTGCCGGAAGAGAGCGAAGCGGTTCTGCTGGGTTCAGCCATGCTCGGCTCGGTAGCGGCGGGCTTCTATGCCTCTATCCCGGAAGCGATGCAGGCAATGAGCCGGATCAGCAAAACGGTGACACCGCAAACGGAGAGTATCAAACAGTTTTATGATGCCAAATACCGCGTATTCCATCAGCTGTATCATGATGATCAGCGTTACCGGCAACTGATGTCAGAAGTCTGATAATAAACAGGTTCCGGCGGATTTTGTCACCGGAACCTGTTATTATTGATGCCCTTATCCATTAAAACCGCAGGTTCTCCGGCAGCATTATGAATGGAGCCGGGTATAACCGTTATTTTTCCAGCGTCACCGAAAATACACCGGTTGCGGGGATCGGCATAAACATCTCATATAATTCTTTGCGGGTCTCTTCAGGATCCAAATCAGAAAACAGCTCCGGATGCAGCCATTTCGCAAGTGCCTGAAGTGCAATAATATTCTCCGGCGAATCATAGAAAATATGCCATAAACCATGAACTCTGCCTTTTTCAACGGCGGATAATTCACCGATCGGGCTACGCTGAGATATTACTTTCAGACTGGTTTGTGCCGCCTGCGGTGTTGCAAAATACCCCAGTGTCACGCCGCGGCTGCCTTCGGGAAAGACACCAGTGGCAACATAAACATCCGGATGACGGCTTAAAATGTATTCCGGATTTAATTTACCAATAGCGCCCGGAATAATGGTTTCACCAATCGCCGTGCCGCCGGCAAGATTAATCATATCCGTCAGACTGCCTTTGCCGGGTGAACCGCAGCACTCTTGTAACCCTGGTAAATAGTCCACAAAAATCACCGGTTTCTTGTCTGCCGGAATATTCGCCGGGATACGGGCAATAACATCATCCATTTTTTGCTGATAATAGTGATTAAACCGTTCCGCCTCAGCTGTTTTTCCGATAGCCTGCCCGAGAATATGCATACTTAATTGTGTGTTCTTTACCGGATGCTGGCTGAAATCCACATGAATAACCGCAATACCGGCTGATGTTAATAACCTGGCCGCTTCACTGCCGGCACCCGGTCCGTGTCCGCCTGTCATCGGTAAAATAACCAAATCAGGCTGCAATGCTAATGCCTTTTCAACACTGAAGGTATCTTCTGAGCCGCCCCCCACCACAGGAACGGCATCGGCCTGCGGAAAGACCGCTTTAAAAGCGGCATAACCCTGAACATCCAGATCACGAAAATCACCCTGCCAGCCGGCAATCCGTTCAAATGGCGCGTCTTTTTCCAGTATGGCGAGCGGATAAATCATTCTTCCCTCACCCAGTAAAATCCGCTTTACATTATCCGGTACATCAACCTGACGTCCGGTAATATCGGTGACCATAACCGCCTGAGAATATAACGAGGACATTAACAGCCCCGCAGATAAAGCTGTTTTTAGTATTGTTGATACTGTCATTTTGTATTCCCGTTGACAGAAGAAGTATAATTATGCCGATGTTTTCTTTTTTTCCACCAGATAACAATGCCGCTGATATACAGCAGCGGCAGTAATATTCCTGAAATAAATGCGATAATAAGGCCCGGCATTCCGATACCTATATTGTGGTGTAACTGAGTAATCAGTAATTTATATTCAGGTATGACTGACAAAATATCAGGCCGTGCCAGAAAAATACCGGTAACCGCGATCAATAACAGAGGCAGTGAAAAATAGACTGCAAAAAAGTAATGCCACTGCCGCCACTTTGCCGCGCCCTGTAATCCCGGGCGGAATAAAAACAGCGCAGATATAAACTGACGCCACCCTCTGCGCGGCCACCACAAAATAATCCCGCTGATAACAGAGAGGGCCAGAATAATGCCGCATAGTGATACCAGCCAACCGCCGGAAACCGGCGGCAATAAAAGAGTCCGGTGCAGAGACACAATCCGAGAAAAAATCAGGTCATCAAAAATAATAAACCCTTTCGGTATGCCGGTTACCGGATCAATAAAGGCGATCCCCAGTTTGTCCGAATCAGAAACGGAACCAAAAACCATTGCGTTCGTTGCCGGAATAAAGCCACTTTCGGGCGCCGCTTCCCCCATCACACGGGTGAGTTCAGGGTAAGCCATCTGCGCATTCTGCCGCCAGACTTCCGGCGGCAAAAAAACAGCGGTTCCGGTTACCGGCGGCGCATAAAGCACCGCCTTACCTATTTCCCATTCCAGAACCGGTTTTTTCATTAATAACACCGCACCAGATATTCCGAGCAGTGAAATAAAGAACCCGGCAATAACTCCCGGCCAGAAATGTAACCTGAGCCAGTTTTTACGTGTTATGTACTGAGTCATTGCGGTTACCAGTTATAGCGCAATGACGCAATAATTGTTCTGTCAAAACCGACAGAACATCCCCCGGCTGAGCAACTGGTATAATACTTTTTATCAGTGACGTTATTGATATTAATACCAGCACGCCAGTTTTTAAAATCAGTATTGATTCCGCCCAGATCATAATGTGCTGCCATATCAAATAAGGTATTTGACGGGTTGGAAATAGTGCCGTCGTTATTAACCGGTGAAGACCCGGTATAACGGGCACCCGCAGCAAAACCTAATCCCTGTAAGTACCCTTTCTGAATAGTATAATCAGCCCATACTGATGCCGTATGTTCCGGTAAACCGACAGGACGCTGTCCTTTCTCTTCCGGATCGGTCGTTTTGGTATTTTTCAGTTTATTAAAGGTATAAGCTGCCGTCAGATTCAGCCCTTCCGCCGGCATATAGGTTCCCTGAATTTCAACACCCCGGGAGCGGACTTCTGCCGTCTGAATACTGTTTAAATTATTATCAGGATCTGTCGTCAGCATATTTTGCTGTGTCAGTTCAAAGACCGTCAGTGTGGCATTAATATCACCGCTTTCCGGCTGATATTTAAGACCGGCTTCCGTTTGTTTCGCTGTTACGGGTTTATAGGTTTCTCCGTAAAAATTAACACCCAACTGCGGATTAAATGAGGTTGAATAACTGACATACGGCGCTAACCCGAAATCTGTCTGATACATTGCTGCTGTACGATAGGTAAATTTGCTGTCACGCTGATCGCTGCTGCTGTTTGTTTTCCGGTTTTTTGTTTTGCTGTCAGACCAGTCTTCTCTTCCGCTTAAAACCAGTATGATGCCGTTATCAAACTTTGCCTGCTGCTGTAAATAAATACCCGCCTGATCACTGGTCTGAAGGGTATTTGCCATCATATTATTCACCGGCCCGTACTGACCGCCGTATACCGGATTGAAAATATCAATCGGTGCCGCTTTCCCGGACATCAGTAAATAATCTTCCCGTGTATGGCGGTAATCAACACCGGCCAGCGATGTCATTTCCGTATCTTTCAGCCACCAGTCTGCTTTTATATTATTATCCAGGCTGAACACATCGCCTTTAATACGAAAATGATAAGCTGCACGGTTAAGCGTACGCATATCCGGTGACAGATATAACCCCTGAGCAATATTGGTATTTAAGTCAGTATGACTGAACCGTGCACCTGAGTGTCCGGAAAAAGTATCATTAAAGGTATGATCTAACTGATATCC
This sequence comes from Morganella sp. Je.2.23, assembly GCF_051129855.1. Taxonomy (NCBI): domain Bacteria; kingdom Pseudomonadati; phylum Pseudomonadota; class Gammaproteobacteria; order Enterobacterales; family Morganellaceae; genus Morganella; species Morganella sp. Je.2.23. Next base: position 873,896 of record NZ_JBCPSQ010000001.1, on the reverse strand, counting down.
CAGTGACGCCTGTGTACGGTTGTTTTTTAATCCCGGTTCATCGAGGAAAACATTCGGATTCACTTTACCGTCAGGATTGGGTAACAGAGTTCCTGCCAGAGGTAAAAACGGGCGTGGTGCACCAAATTTATCATGCGAGTAATCGGCCAAAACAGTCAGAGTTGTATCGTCATCCAGCCAGGTCAGTGCGGGAGCGATATAGACTTTGTCATCTTTAACATGATCAATTTGCGTATCACTGTTACGGACAAGCCCGGTCAGCCGGTAAAAATAATGGTCACTGTCGCCCACGGGACCACTTAAATCGCCCCGGATCTGTTTGCGGTTATAATTACCGCCCTGTACCTCAATTTCATGAAAGGGTTTATATAACGGGCGCTTTGTTACCTGATTAATAATACCGCCGGGTGAGTTCTGACCGTATAATACAGATGCAGGCCCGCGGATCACATCAATACGTTCGAGCCCGTATTGTTCCGCTTTCGGCTATGCCTGTGCCGTTGTGCTGCGCAGCCCGTCTCTCAGCATCCCGGTGCTGGTAATATTAAAGCCGCGGATACTTAAATTATCAAAACGGGAAGATGCGGCATCGTTTGTCTGCAAAACACCGGCGGTATAACGCAATGCTTCACTGACAGACTGTGCATTATGCGCGGTCATTTCATCGCGGGTTAATACCGTGACCGACTGTGGCGTTTCAATAAGCGGTGTATCTGTTTTTGTTGCACTGACACTGCGGGTGGCAATATAACCGTCTATTTTACCGGCGGGTGATTGTGCCGGTTTGGCAGTAACGATTATTTCATCATTATTTTCGCCGGACTGAGTTTCAGACGCAGCAACTGAGGAAAACAACAGCGGCAGGAGAGCAATACATACCGGAGAAAATGCACGACCTGAGATAACCGGATAATAAAGAACAGATTTTTTCATTGAAATACGAACCCGCAGAGAGAATGAATACAGTAATGATAATGTATCTCATTTACCGTTTTATCTTCTGCGGGAGACTTTCGCTGTTATGACTATTTGTTTATCACAAATACTATCTGTTTGATTGTACTAACATAAATCTTTAGGTGAAAAACCGAACCGTCTGCGGAAAGCCGTTGAAAATGCAGCCGGTGAATAACCGACCTGCCAGGCAACAGCAGACACCCGTCTGTCACCGGCACACAGCAGGCGATGCGCTGATTGTAAGCGCTCTTCCTGAATAAATGACGCGACAGACAAACCGAACAGCTGCTTAAAGCCAAAACTGAGTTTACGCATATTCAGACCGGATTGGCGGCTGAGCTGATATACCCCCGGCGGATTGGCCAAATCGGCTAAAATACAGTCTCTGATATCATACAAACGCCGTATATCATTTGCCGTCAGTTTAGGATGATGGGGCGTGCGGGTATTTTGCTGAATGTACTCAAATGATATTGCGCATAATTCAAGAATTTTGCCTGTCAGATACATCTCACCCGGCGCGCCGCCAAGCGGATTATTCAGAATCTGATTTCCCAGTGCAGTTAAGACATTTCCCGCTTTTCCGGACAGTAATTGTGGTCCGGCCGATACCGCTGCTGTTAATAAAGGCGGTGGTGCGATTTTAAATGCATCCATCAGACTGTCTGATAAACAGACTGACACAAAGCGGATGTCTTCCTGCTGTAAAAAGCGCTGACGGCTTTCCTGTTCATCAAGGTTATTGGTAATAACACATAAGGAAGCCCCGGAAAGTGAAATACTGTTTTTATTATCCGGCTGACATTCCAGTTCACCATTCATCATCAGAACCAGTTTCAGCCCTTTCCATAACGGCTCGCTGACCCATTGTCCGGCATCCGGTGTCATTTTTCCGCAATAAAAAAAGGAATCCGCGCCGGGCAGCAATGTATTCATTTTACCACCGTGCATGATATTTCACCTTTTGCACCTGAATAAAAGCGAATAGTAACCATTATCACATTTAATTTCCACCCCGGTCATCTCATACCATTAGTCTATTATCCTTCATTTATTTATAAATACAGTCAATTTGACTATCAGGAATAATGTCTGTTGCGTACCGGTAGTAAGATCATCATCACAAAATAGCAGCGCAATCCTGTTGCTTATAACCTGCCTGAGTGCACAATTCTGTTGCGTTTCGTGATAGCCCTCACATTTTACAGGGGTAACGCGTGTGTCACCTTCAGGGTTTCCATCGGTACTTCTGTCTTAACACTTTGAATACTGGGTATTTGTGTCAGGTGATCAGCATGAAAGCGCCGGTAAGAGGTCAGGTCTTTGGTCACAATGCGGATCATGGCGTCACATTCACCGGCCATCAGATGACACTCGACAATCTCCGGCATTTCATTAATGGCGGCGACAAAATCATTGATCGTCTGAGCATCCTGCCCTTTAAACCAGATACGGGCATAGAGCATCAGCCCCGCACCTATCTTGCTGCCGTCCAGAATCGCCGCATAGCGCCTGATAACGCCGGTTTCCTCCAGACGCCGCACCCGTCTCAGACACGGTGACGGCGAGAGCCCGACTTCGCGTGCCAGCTCCACATTTTGTATTCTGCCGTTACGTTGCAGCTGATCCAGTATCCGCCGATCCATCTTGTCCAGTTCAATTGACATTTAAATCATCCTCTGACGACTTCTGCGCAATAATATTGCTAAGAATAGTTTTTTCGGGTCAATTTAACAACCTAATTTCCTGCAAAGCTCCGTATAATTCACATAACAAATCAGGACGTCACAAAATTGAATTAAATTCTTAATATTCAACAAATTGTGAATTATTAATATATTTTTGAACTTGGGGTGTCGTATGGTCATAAATACATTGATGGTGTTTGGCGCAACCGTGTTACCCATTGTATTTGCTCCCGGACCCGATATTTTATTCGTTTCGTCGCAAGGTCTTGCCAGCGGTTCCCGTGCGGCGCTGAAAGCCAATATGGGCGTGCTGCTGGGCTACGGGATGCATTCGGTTCTGGCGGCATTCGGACTGGCAGCCGTTGTTGTGGCATCCCCGCTTCTGTTTAACGGCATGCGCTGGTTCGGTGTGGCCTATATTGCTTATCTGGCTGTCCGCATGGTGATGTCCGCCATGCACAGGAGCGAAATGCCGCCGATGCAACCGGCGGCCAAATCTGTCATTACCAAAGGTTTTTTCACCAGTTTCCTGAATCCGAAAGGCTTGCTGGTCTACTTTGCTATCCTGCCGAACTTTATTTCCGGCAGTGAAAGTGTCGCGATGCAGTCCCTGCTGTTATCTGGTGTCTATATCGCCAGCTGTGCAATAGTTTACAGTGGCGTGGCTCTGATTTTCGGCCAGATGAGCAAAGGGGAATACAACGACAAGCGCCGCCGTCTCGGTGAAGGTGTTGCCGGAGGATTACTGGCCACCGCCGCAGTTAGTCTGGCATTTAGTTAATCCGCATCTGTTTTCGGCAAAACGGGCACTTTCAGTGCCCGTTTTTTTATGTTTGTCTCTCTGTATGCCGCAGTAATCCGCTTTATCTTATCCCTGTGTTTTCTTCAGTACATGGCACAACTGCCCCAGCACTTTCATCGCGTTATCCAGCCGGTCATTCCATTCAAATGAACAGTTCAGGCGGAAAGCGTGGTTAAACTGGTCGCTGGTGGAAAACATGGAGCCGGGTGCTATGCTGATCTGCTCATTAAGTGCCATCCGGTACAGTTTGACCGCATCAAACGGCGGTTCAAATTCCAGCCAGAGAAAATAACCGCCCTGCGGACAGTTCACTTTCACATCTTCCGGGAAATATTCACTGATGGCATACAGCATCCGGTGCTGGCGCTGCTCCAGCTGCTGGCGCAGTTTTTTCAGATGCGCGTCATAACCGCCCTGACCGAGGTATTCCGCAATGGCCTGCTGTGTCGGCATACTGGCGGATACGGTACTCATCATCTGTAACTGCTGGACTTTTCGCGCATGCTTTCCGGCCGCCACCCAGCCGACACGGAAGCCCGGTGCCAGACATTTGGAAAAAGAGGAACAGTGGAAGAAATTGTTGTCTTTATCCAGGCTTTTCGCCGGCTGCGGTGCTTCATTACCAAACCAGAGCTCGCTGTAGACGTCATCCTCAATCAGCGCAATATCATGCCGTGTCAGGATCTCCACCAGCCGCCGTTTATTTTCCGGCGGCATTGTGCCGCCGAGCGGGTTCTGGAAGTGGGTCATCAGCCAGCAGGCTTTGATATCATAGCGCCCGGCCACGTCTTCCAGTGCATCAGGATCCATGCCGGTCTGCGGGTCAGTTTTGATCGCCACCGCTTTCAGCCGCAGACGTTCAATCGCCTGTAATGCCCCGTAAAATGCCGGGGATTCAATTACCACCCAGTCACCCGGTTTGGTGACCGCCTGTAAACTCAGTGACAGAGATTCCATTGCCCCGGCAGTGATAACAATATCATCCGGTGAAACATGGATACCCTGCGCAGCATAGCGACGGGAGATATTACGCCGCAGTTTTTCATTCCCCGGCGGCATATTGACAACCGCACTTTGCGGAGCGATACGGCGGGCTACGGCGCCCAGCGCTTTGGAGAGCTTCGGCTGAACCAGCAGCGAGGGGTCAGGGAATGCAGAGCCGAACGGGATGATAGCAGGATCTTTGCAGGCCTGAAGCACATCAAACAGTGATGCGTTAATCTCCACATTTTCACTCAGATGCATACCCAGGCCGCCTTTGGCCGGAGCAAACGCCGGTGCCCGTTTGGCGACAAAGTAACCGGACTGCGGACGCGCCACCACCCAGCCCTGACTTTCCAGTAACTGATACGACTGTACGACAGTCATCAGACTCAGCCCCGACTGTCTGGCACTTTCACGCAGGGACGGAAGTCTGTCCCCGACCTGCCAGATATCATCTTCTATCTGTTGTTTTATCTGTTCTGCTAGCTGTTCATAGCGTGTCATGACGCAATCCCCGGATAACTGTTATATACATATTATGATTAATTGTCACTATTATAGTCTAGCAACACATGGTGTACTGTGCCACACATTTCATCTGCGTAGTATTTGCATAGCTATAACAACGAGAGGTCACTATGTTTGGGTTAAGTGCCCTTGAGCTTGCGCGAATTCAGTTCGCCTTCACTGTGTCGTTTCATATCATTTTCCCTGCGATCACCATCGGTCTGGCGTCATTTCTGGCGGTGCTTGAGGGAATGTGGCTGAAAACCCGCAATGAGGATTACAAAAAGCTCTTTCATTTCTGGTCAGCCATCTTTGCCGTGAATTTCGGTATGGGTGTGGTCTCCGGTCTGGTGATGGCCTATCAGTTCGGTACCAACTGGAGTTTCTTTTCTGAGTTTGCAGGATCAATCACCGGTCCGCTGCTCACCTATGAAGTTCTGACCGCGTTCTTCCTGGAAGCCGGTTTTCTCGGCGTGATGCTGTTCGGCTGGAACCGTGTCGGTGAAAAGCTGCACTATTTCGCCACCTGTATGGTTGCACTCGGCACACTGATGTCCACTTTCTGGATTCTGGCGTCCAACAGCTGGATGCAGACCCCGCAGGGGCATGAGGTAATCAACGGTGTTGTCGTGCCGGTGGACTGGTTTGCCGTGATTTTCAACCCGTCGTTCCCGTACCGCCTGCTGCATATGACAACCGCTGCATTTCTTGCCTCCGCCTTTTTTATTGCCGCCTCTGCGGCCTGGCATCTGCTGCGCGGCAATAAATCCGGAGCCATGAAAAAGATGTTTTCCATGTCATTGTGGCTGATTGTGGTACTCGCACCGCTCCAGGCACTGATTGGTGATGCGCACGGGCTCAATACCCTTAAATATCAGCCGGTTAAGGTGGCGGCGATGGAGGGTCACTGGGAGAATAAACCCGGTGAAGCCACACCGCTGATCCTGTTCGGGATTCCGGATAATGAACAGGAAAAAACCCGTTATGCCGTGGAGATCCCGGGGCTGGCCAGTCTGATCCTGACACACAGTCTTGATAAACAGGTACCTGCACTGACTGAATTTCCGCCGGAAGACAGACCGGATAACGTGTTTGCGGTGTTCTGGTCATTCCGCGTGATGGTCGGCCTCGGCATGCTGATGCTCCTTGCTGCCGCCCTGAGTCTGTGGCTGCGTTACCGCGGGCGTTTGTATGATTCGCGTCCTTTCCAGCGCTTTATGTTATGGATGGCGCCGTCCGGGCTGATTGCCATTCTGGCGGGCTGGTTTGTGACTGAAATCGGCCGTCAGCCGTGGGTGGTTTACGGATTGCAGCGCACGACTGATGCTGTCTCAGCACATGGTGATATGCATATGAGTATCAGCCTGCTGATCTTCTTTGCTGTTTATGGTTCTGTGTTTGGCATTGGCTATATCTATATGATGAAGCTGATCCGCAAAGGTATCGCGCCGGAGGTGTCTCATGGGCATTGATTTACCCCTGATTTGGTTCGTCATTATTATATTCAGCACACTGATGTATATCGTGATGGACGGATTTGACCTCGGCATCGGCATTCTCTATCCCTTTGTGAAAAGCAACGCTGACCGGGATCTGATGATGAACAGTGTCGCACCGGTCTGGGACGGTAACGAAACCTGGCTGGTGCTGGGGGGAGCCGCGCTGTTCGGCGCTTTCCCGCTCGCCTATGCCGTGATTCTGGATGCGCTCGCCATTCCGCTGACACTGATGCTGGTGGCGTTAATCTTCCGTGGCGTGGCCTTTGAGTTCCGCTTTAAAGCAGATGAACATCACCGTTATTTCTGGGATCGCGCGTTTCTGATCAGCTCAGTCATCGCCACCTTTGTTCAGGGTGTGGTCGTTGGCAGCGTGATTGAAGGTTTTCCGGTCGCAAACCGCACTTTTACCGGCGGTGCCTTTGACTGGCTGGCGCCGTTCCCGCTGTTCTGCGGTTTCGGTCTGGTGATCGCCTATGCCCTGCTCGGCTGCGGCTGGCTGGTGATGAAAACAGAAGGCCATTTACAACAGCAGATGTATAAGGTGCTGAAGCCGCTGACGCTGGTAATGCTGGCGGTTCTGGCTGTGATCAGCCTGTGGACGCCGCTGGCGCATGACGCCATTGCGGCACGCTGGTTCAGTTTCCCGAATATTCTGTTCTTCCTGCCGGTGCCGCTGCTGGTGCTTATCTGTGTCGTTGCGCTGTTCCGCAGTGTCAGCCGCCATCTGCACTACACGCCGTTTTTTGCGGCACTCGGTCTGGTTTTCCTGGGTTTCACCGGACTCGGTATCAGTATCTGGCCGATGATTATTCCGCCGGTGATTGATTACAAAACGGCCGCCGCCCCCGGTGAAAGCCTGAGCTTTATGCTGGTTGGTGCTTTATTCATCATACCTGTGATCCTGGTATATACCTGGTGGAGTTACTATGTCTTCAGAGGAAAAATCACCCATGACCAGGGCTACCACTGATCCTGCCGCACCGGCACCCTGGTGGAAAAAAACCGCCTGGATGCTGGCTATCTGGGCAGGCAGTGTGCTGGCACTGTTTGCAGTCTCATCACTTTTCCGCTTATTAATGACGGCGGCGGGAATGAAAGTAAAATAGTCGTCATATCTCATCAGTAAGTACCTCATCAGTACTTCATGCACTGTTTATACAGCTGCATTGCCCGGCACACCGCACCCCCATGCGGTGTGCTTTTTTTTAATAATTTTATTGATAATGATTACCATTCTTCCAAATTCCTGATACACTCCGCGAAATAGATATAACGAAACTAACAACAATAAAACGGAGAATTGCGCATGAGCCGGGAAAAAAATATCTACCGCCCTGCACCACCGCGTCTTATTCAGGTGAAATCCTTTACCGATGTTACCCCCAATCTGCGCCGAATTACCTTTACGGCAGATTCTCTGGACACCTATCCGGCGGATTGTGAAGGCGGACACCTCAAGCTGTTTATTGCCAAAGACGCGCCGAACCCGCCTGCACTGCCGGTGCTGTCAGATAAAGGACCTGTCTGGCCGGAAGACAAACCGCGTCCGGTTGCCCGTACCTATACGGTGCGAGCAATCCGTCCTGAACTGAAAGAAATCGATATTGAATTCGCCATGCACGATGATGCCGGCCCGGCAGTGGATTTCGCGAGAAACGCCAAACCGGGTGATTATCTCGGGATTACCAATCCCGGCGGGCCCGATCCGCTGTTACCGGCAGCAAAACACTATTATATGGCGGCTGATTTAACCGCACTGCCTGCGGTTGCCGCACTGCTGGAAAAAATGCCCGCTGAGGCGCAGGGAAATGTGGTTATCCGTATCGATCATGCTGAGGATCAGCAGGAGCTGAACAAACCGGCCGGTATCACCCTGCACTGGGTAACCGGCGGTACGGAGAAAACTGCGGAGATCACCGCACTGTTTAAAAGCTGGCCGGTCGCCGATGTTACAGAGTGTACGTTCTGGATTGCCGGCGAAGATGCGATGGTCAGGGAGCTGCGCCGCTATGTGCGCCGGGAACTGAACGGGGAACACAGCCAGATGTATGCGATCCCTTACTGGCGCTTCGGTTATGATGAAGAGGGTTATCACCGCCAGCGCCATGATGTGATGGATGCTGACGACTGATGATAAACAGGCTGCGGCAGGTTCTCTGCCGCAGCCGCTGTGATCAGTTATACGCCTGTAATGCCCGCAGACAAAGCGATGAACGCACGCAGTCATCCTGAGTGAAAGATACCACTGATACCATTTCGTCATCCCGGAAACGGCGCAGCGCATCTGCCAGCCCGGACGGAACATTGCCCGGTAAATCACACTGGCTGACATCGCCATTGACAATAACTGTCACATTTTCCCCCATCCTGGTCAGAAACATTTTCATTTGTGTGACAGTCACGTTTTGCGCCTCATCGAGGATCACCACCGCATTCTCAAAGGTTCGCCCGCGCATATAGGCAAACGGCGCAATTTCCACCTTACCTATCTCCGGACGCAGACAATACTGCAAAAATGAGGCACCCATCCGTTTCACCAGAACGTCATATACCGGCCGGAAATACGGGGCGAATTTTTCACTGATATCCCCGGGCAGAAAGCCCAGATCTTCTTCCGCCTGTAATACCGGACGGGTGACAATAATCCGCTCTATTTCCTTATTAATCAGTGCATCTGCCGCCAGTGCGGTACTGATAAAGGTTTTACCGCACCCCGCCTCGCCGTTGGCAATAATCAGCTGTTTATGGGCTATCGCCCGGATGTATTTATCCTGCGCATCATTTCGCGGCAAAACAGTACTGTTATCGCGTTTTTCCCGCGCCATACCGATGGCTTCCACCCCGCCTGCCGGGATAAATACCGCCACATTATCATCATTAAAACGTGCCCTGCGCGACTCTTTCCGGCTCATTCGTTTTGCCTCTTTGCGTGCTCTGACTACCGCTTTTTGTCTGCCCATAATCTTAATCCTGTTGATTTATGATGACGGAATAACTGAAACAGTGAGTTAGCAACCGGCGGCTCCCCTCAAGCCATGAGTGAACATTCAGATAAAAAAAAGCCGGTGATAAATCCGCCCTGTTGTTCAGGGTATTTATCACCGGCCGGTACTGTCGTTCGTCTGTATGTCGCATTCGTTATCCTCAGATGACAAACTAAAGCGAACACTAAACTGACTTTGTGACAGTATAATGACAATACTTTCTTTTCAGCAATTAAAATCTGCGGACATTTAACATCTTTGCCACATTTCTGTTATCCGCTGCACATCAGCGTGCTTTGCAGTTTTTCGCCATGCTGTAACCTGCTGCCTGCGCGGATACCGCATCCGGGAACATTTCAATATTTTTACTGCTGATCCGGTTATAGCCGGGGCAATCCGGAAAGTGGTAAATCCTGCTGTTGCGATTACCGCGGATACGCTGATCTACTGCTTTTTTTTCTGCTTTCGGCGGTACTTTCACCGGTGTTACCGGCGCAGACGGCAAACGGGTAAAAATACCGTCAGCACTGTTGATATGCCCCTGTTCCCAGCGTCGTTCACCGGTCACAAACGGGTTTGACTGCCCGGTCACCGCGCTGATACGGCGATCCCGTTCCCGCTCGGCGGCCGACGGCGGAAATTCGCTGTCCCAGACCATCAGTAATTTCTGCTGCTGTTCTGACATTGCCAGGTCGTAGCGGTCATGCATATAAAACCAGACCCGCGCCACCTCACCTTTGACTTCATCGCGCGGCTCGAAAACACGCTGTTTAAAATCCACCCGGCTGGTGCACTGCCCATAACTCTGTGAACCGGCACCGCGGGCGATGCCGTACCGGAAGTTACTGCGATCACCGTTAACTTCACCGACCGACGGGGCGAGATTGTGAAGATCGGCCTCCATGGCGCGGAATACCGGGTCTTCACTGATACAGTTTTTGCGTCCGCCGTTCTGCCAGCACTGACGCTGATGCCCGAAAACCCAGGCCGGAACGATATGCTCCCACTCAATCCGCTCTGCACGGGTCACCTGTGCCCGCACACGATAGCCGCAACTGCTGAGATCCACCCGGCCGCCGGATTTTCCGGCCCAGTCCCACTGACAGCCGCAATAGAGCGTACCCTCTCCCTGCGGATTACGGTTCTGGTCGTGATAGACCTTCTCACGGGCAACTATTTTTGCCTCGTCGAACCGTTCCGGTGCTGCAGCACCGGCGGCAAACGTAATAACACAAAATAAAAATAATAAAATACGAAATGATTGAAAAATATGCATATAAATCATAAGCCAACAGAATACCGGGGAGGGCAATTATGCCACGCTGCGCAGGAATTATCGCCTCAGATCTTTTATTTATCCGCCAATCCGCCGGATAAGGCCTTTTTAGGGCGTTTTTTTACAGAATGGTTTTAATCCGAAACTTTATACTCTGCTGACATCAATAATAATTTTGGAGAATAATCATGCATCCGCTGGTTGATGAAATGATCGATGAGATAGTCGGCACTGCCTGTGCCCATAATGAGGAAGAAGTTGATGTCCGTGTGCAGGAGAGCAATAACCGGGTGCAGATTCAGATTAGTGTGACCGATAAACCGGTGATGGACATTATTCTGAATCTGACCCGTATCAGTTAAACACGCGGACGCTTGCGGTAAAGCCATAAACCGGGGACTGACAGCCCGATGGATAAGGCACCGACCACAAAGGCCGCCCGCAGAAAATTACTCACCAGCATTTCCAGCAGTTCAGGGGTAAAACCTGACTGCGACAGTTTAATAACCGCCAGCATCGCCATATAGGCATTAATTCCCGGAAACATCGGAATAATGGCCGCCACCGTAAAAACTTTCGGGTGTGCCAGCCACCAGCGGGACCACTGAATACCGATGATCCCGACCAGAACCGATGCCCAGAATGTGGCGGAGACAATATCAAAACCGGCGGCAATCAGGATAAACCGGCTGCCGTGGCCGATTGCCCCCAACAGTGCACAATATTTCAGTGCCCGTTTCGGCACATTGAATACCATAGCAAACCCGGCTGCGGGGATCGCCGCCAGCAGCATATCCTGTGCCAGTGCTGCCAGGAAGGATAATATCGTCATCATATCCAGTCCCTCAGGCTGCCGAGTGTAATTGCGGTAAAGATACCGATACAGGTTGCCAGGGTAAGCAGACTGGCCATCGCCCAGCGGGCAAGACCGGTGTTAACATGTCCTTTGAACATATCCGCAACCGCATTGATCAGCGGGAACCCCGGAACCAGCAGCAGTACGCTCGCGGCCATGGCAATACCGGATGTTGCCGAAAACAGCGGGATTTTCAGCATCATTCCCGCCACCATCGTGGCAACAAACGCCGTAAAACAGAAGTTAATCAGCGGGTTCATATGCCGTGCGGTCAGCACCTGACGGACATACATGGCGCAACCACTGGCCGCAAAGGTAATCACCGCCCCGTCCCAGCCGCCGTTATTCAGTTTGCAGAAACAGGCGCAGGACAGTGCCACCATCAGCACCATTACCCAGCGCGGATAGCGCAGCGGTTTCATATGCGCGAATTTTTTCTGCACCCCTTTGCAGTCCAGATGTCCGTGCTCCGCGAGGATCACCACATGCTGCACCTCCGTCACGATATGCATATTGATACCGCGATCCACCACCTTACGGGTGGATGTCAGGCAGTGCCCGTCAATGATCGTGGTGAGCACAATGGCATTCGCCGAGATGGCGCAATCCACCTGATCTGCCCCGAGTGCTTTTCCTGTCCGCCCCGCCAGTTCTTCCACCAGCATACTTTCCGCGCCATGCTGTAACAGCAGCAGCCCGCATTCGATACACAAACGGGTGATAGTCCGCTGCATATCCTGAGTCACCTCTTTCCCCTGCCCCATAGTTTTACCGTTAACCGTTGATGGTCCGACTTTCCCGCTATTCTAATTCTTTGTATTAACAACTCACTGGGTTTGATCAATAGTTTGATAATAAATCGTCATACTGTACCGTAATTGCAGTATGGCAGGGAAACGGGCTATTGAGCAATCCGGCGCGGCGTGGTTAAATCAGAGCTTGTCACTGTTACCGGAGCCCGTATCTGTTATGTCACCAACCCCGTCACCATTAACCCCGAAAGGGCAGCGCCGCCGTCATGCCATTCTTACTGCCGCTGCGGATGTTTTTATCCTTCATGGTTACGAAGGCACGACACTGGATATGATTATTGAGCAATCCGGCGGTTCACGCTCCACACTGTATACCTCTTTCGGCGGGAAAGAAGCGCTTTTTCTGGCGGTTATAGAACACCTTATCAGCGGAATTTTTGAGGATAATGAAGAGGAAGAACCGGAAGCAGCCACCGATGCGGAAACATTGTTATACACCAGCGGAAGACGTTACCTGAACAGTATTGTTCACCCGCAGTCACTCGGTTTATATCAGCTGATTCTGGCGGAATCACAGCGCTTCCCGCAAATCAGTGAACAATTTTACCGCGCGGGCCCGCTGCGCGCCGCACAGCAACTGGCTGCCGGGCTGAAAACACTGCCGGGAATTGCCGCGTCGGAGGAAACATTGCTGGCTGTTGCCGCCCGTTTTCTGGAAATGCTGAAAGCCGACCTTTATCTGCCGGTTTTCAGTCATCAGCATAAGAAACCAACGGCGGAATTTATTGAAAAGCAACTGCCGTTATCCGTGGAGATAACCGCCTGTTACCTCCGCCACAAATTAACACCCCAATGAACAGCAGTTACTGTTAACATCTGCCTTCAGGCGGTAACTTCTGCCGCCTTTGCCTGTGCCGCAGCCATATCATCCGCCACAAATACCGGTACACCGTAAACGGCACCGGCCATCGGCGCGAATTTTTCCAGTTGTGCTTTATCGCCGGTTTCCCGGTTAACAGTCAGGATCATTACGCTGCAATATGCCGCCATTTTCTCTTTTCCGGTTTTCAGCCAGCGGCGGACATACTTCCGTGCATCCATATCTTCCTGCGTATCCGGTTTTTCCGGTCCGGTTTTCGGCGGATAAATTAAAGCAAAAGGTGTCTGTTTATCCAGCAGTGCATCCAGCTCTTTCACCCACTGTTCTGTCTGTACCATATTTTCCGGGAATGACTGCATTATCACCACAGGAAATGCAGTGGTATCCATATGAACAAAATTAACTGCTGACATAATTACTCCGTAATCTTTTTTGTATTCATTGGTACAATATTGTCACGTCCATAACCTGTCAACAAATAAGAATGCGTTTCAATTGCATCCGCACAAATTGTTCATTGTGTGATCAGTCATCCCCGGCCATGTTATTCTTATGCAAAAAGTAAGTAGTTATTCTGAGATTCATCTTATTCTTATATATATTCCATGATATTTCGGGGCATATTGATTAATTATTCATATCCGTTCCTGCCTACAACATAAGGTCTATAATGAAAAAGCTGACACTAATTTCCCTGGGATGCCTGTTCTCTGTTACTGCCTTCGCTGCCAACGCCAGCAAAGTCTGTGATGAATATTTCACCGAGATTGACGCGATGGTCAAACTTGCAGAACAGGAAGCCAAAGGCGATGCTGATGCAACAGCACAGATCAATGCCATGAAACAACAGCTGGAAACAGCGAAAACACAGATTAAATCAGTGCCGGAAGAGACTCAGGACATGGCGTGTCAGCAAGGTCTGGATGCACTGAAAGAATTCAAAGCATCGATGGAAAAACAGTAATTCTGTCTTCTGCAAAAAAGGTCCGTGTTTGCGGACCTTTCCGTTCCTGTCATGATACTCAGCGGACAACCAGTACAGAAATCGGTGCGTGTGCCACAATCCCCGACGCAGTTGACCCCAGCAGATGCGTTGAGATACTGGGATGCCGTGAACCGACAACAATTAAATCCGCATGAATTTCTTTTGCTTTTGCCAGCACCTTATCTCTCGGGGTGCCGTAATCCACAAAATAGCTGATCTGTTCCGCCGGCAAATCCACTTTTTCTGCAATCGCTTTCAGCTCTTCTTTTGAACGGGCGACCGCTTTTTCAGCAAATGAATTCAGTAATTCATAGTGATAGTTATAGCTTATCGAGAATTTCGAAATATCCGGCACAGAGTGAAACAACATCAGTTTCGCCTGTGACATTTTCGCCAGATAAATCGCATGTTTCAGTGCATTGCTTGTCAGTACATCTTCTGTCACATCAATAGGAACTAATATCGTTTTATACATACCATCCCTCATTGTCAGCCCGTGTTATATTTGATTTAAGTATAGGCAATAAACCGGAAACCACCGTGCCCGGCATCATGTTTTTTCAGAAGAAACAGACAGGAAAATATCCGGTGACACTGACGGTCACCGGAGAAATATCAGAGACGTGCTGAACTCAGCGGACGACCATCACCGATACCGGGGCATAACGGACAACACCACCGGCGGTGGAACCCAGCAGATGGGTGGAAATATTCGGACGGCGGGAACCGATAACAATAATATCCGCTTTCACTTCCTCCGCAGCCTGGATAATTTCATCACGCGGGGAGCCGAATGTAATGGTATAAGCAAGACGTTCCGGCGGCAGATCAATAGAATCCATCAGCATATGAATATCTTCTTCCGCTTTGATGGTCGCTTTATCTTTTATTTCCATATAACCCAGCGCATACGCATTAATAATCGCGGATGAAATAGGCAGGACATGGACAATATGCAGCTTAGCCCCTGTTTCATTCGCCAGATAGAGTGCGTGGCGGACAGCTTTGCTGGTCAGTTCTTCTTCTGAAATATCAATAGGAACCAAAATTGTATTATACATACTGCCTCCTCGGGTAAGTCATGCGATATGGCATTACTATACTGAACAATGAGGAAAATATCTGTGAGATTGATACCGTTAACTCTTATTACCCTGTGTTTTTGTTATCAGGCGGTTACGGATCAGTCTGACGTAATCAATAATTTCATGGGCGGTTAATCCGACCGGGCCGGTACCGGCAGCCACACATTCATCTGCTGCCGCGCCGTGCAGCCAGACCCCGCCGCACACGGCTTCCTGTACCGGCAACCGCTGAGCCAGCAGACTGCCGATAATGCCGGATAACACATCTCCGCTGCCTGCGGTCGCCAGCCCTCGGTTACCGCTGTGATTACACCACAGCACGCCTTCCGGTGAGGCAATCAGGCTGTGATGCCCTTTCAGTACGGCCCAGCAGTGATACTGTGCCGCCAGTGCCAGCGCTGCGGCCGGGCGATCTGCCTGAATATCCGCCACCGTGGTATGCAGCAGCCGGGCGGCTTCCTGAGGATGCGGGGTTATCACGCACTGATCATCCAGCGCAATACCCGGCGTCACCGCCAGGATATTCAGTGCATCCGCATCCAGCAACTGTGGTTTTCCTGTCTGTATAAACGCAGCTTCCGCCAGTGCGCGGCTCTCTGCACTTTGCCCCAGACCGGGGCCGGTGACCTGCGCGGTTACCGCCGGGTCATCCGCCGGGGATCGGGCTGTCCGCAGCATCAGTTCAGGCGCATTTTCAATAAACGGTACCGGTAATTGCGGCTGGTTAAATCCCAGGATCACTTTACCGCAACCGGTTTTCAGTGCCGCACACCCGGCCAGAATTACCGCGCCGGTCATTCCCTCCGCACCGCCGGTGATCCCGAGTGTACCAAAGGTTCCTTTATGGCTGTCCTGCGGACCCGGTGTCTTTAACATCGGGTAATCACGGGTTATTGCATTGATATCAATAATATTCATCTTATTATTTTGCCTTTTTCAGCGGATAATGAATACACCCTGTTTATCAGCATAGTAGGAAACTAAAAAAGAAAGTAGAGCAGTGACGGGCAGATCTGGTATTCTTTGCGGCTGAAATATCCGGGAACGATAAATATAACGGTTGAGGTTAACCATGAATAACGCATTTAAAACAGAAAACGATACTGAAAAACTGGCTGCGGAAGTGACCTGCTTAAAGGCACTGGTGACATATTTACTGAAGGCGGTGGGTCAGGCGGATGCCGGCCGTATTATCGTCAATATGGAACGTCAGATCAGTGAAATTGATGATGAACATCTGGCCGGTACATTTAAAGATACCATTGCTCAGATTAAAACAGAGTACCGGAAATAATTTCCGGCCTGGCAATTAATGCTGTCCGGGAATAATGCAACGAATCGCTAAAGAGAGGATGAGTTGTTTGTGTCAGGATAATGTTCCTGTACTAAATACCCTTTCTTTTTTATTTTCGTTTCTGTCCGCACGCTGTTATACCATTCTGTTATACAACGTGCGGACTTTTTTTATACTGTTCTGTTATTACTTATCCGGTTTCACTTCTTTCAGCAGACGGACAGCAAATATCCCGAGTACAGCCACCCCTGCGACCAGAACTCCCCACAACAGCCAGGTTTTCCAGGCAAACGGCGGTGCCGCTTCCGGTGCCGGCAGTAACTTCGCTTCACCGCCCAGCGTAACCACCTTTTCTGATACATCCGCCCGCGGAATCGCATCCTGATTATTCAGATAATTACCCGGCAGAAGCTGTGCCAGCGGTAAAAACGCCGCTCCGGCATCATAAGCCCCCCACACCAGCAGATACGGCGCAGAGCCCTGGGCGTTAAAGGTCAGATATTGTGCGTATTTCACCCCGGCAACCTGAGGCGGGCTATCGCGCCAGCTGCTGTTAATCGCCGTCAGCCGCACCTGACGGACCGGCAGATCATTCAGCCGGATGCTGCTGTTCCGGTTTTCTGTGTCATCCGATACCAGTGAATAAAGCACTTTGTTATCCAGCGGCAACCAGTTTCCCGCTGTACCGCTCCGGTATTCTATCCGCACCGGCAGAACCGTATTTTCCTGGTCGATATGAAAATCCAGGCGGCTGAGATTCTGCGTATTCGGCAGACTGTAAATCATACTGCCATCGGTGTCTGCTTTCGGCGTAAAGCCGAAGCGGTTAACCTCCCGGCGTTCCACTGTCCGCGACCCCGTTCCTTCCGCTGTTGTGATCTGCGGTGGTGCCTGATTGTTATCCCCGGTCACGGAAAGCAGCCAGTATTTCGCCCTGCTTTCATCACCGCGGATATAGTCCGGGATTTTTATCTGCTGTGCCAGCAGTGTGTCATCGCCGGATTTCAGATCCATCAGCGGCACATCGCGGATCACCGGAGACCAGTTCTGTTTGTCATCGCTGCTGAACAATGATGCTCTGGCCTGCATATTCCCGGTCTGCTGCGGCCAGTTCAGTGTGATTTCGCGCAGCGGCAGCGGGAGCTGCTGTTTATTATCCGGCACCAGCAGATAGGTTTCGGTTGCCGGCCGCACCAGGCTGTCCGCATTATCATTGTAGATGGTCAGTTCTGTGCCGTTATCCGCTTTCAGACGGATTTTGCGGTTGCCGTCCTGCTCTTCCGCACGGCTTTGTGACAACGGATAAATAACGAAACGGATACGCGCGCTTTCGTCTTTTATCTGCTTTGCCGCCGTCAGTGACATCGGCACCGGTGTTCCGGTGCTGTCAAAGATACGGATATCCCGCAGATCCGGCCATGCACTGTTCAGCCAGACATTATCCGGAACTGTCAGCCGGTAAAATGGCGAATTCTCCGTTCCCGGCTGTAATTCTGCTCCCTGGTTAAAGTCATTCAGTGTCTTAGCCCCGGTTTCCGCACGGGAAAGCATTGTCACTGATGCCAGTACCGCCGCCAGGAGCACCGTTCCGGTATGCCATTTGCGGCGAAATGCTGTCTTTTTACCTGTGATCATCCGTTATTTTCCTTATTATTCTGCATATCAGTGCCTGTCTTCGGCGGTAACGGCGAGAAATAGCCCACAACCAGAATCAGAAGTGCCACCCCGATAAATGCACCGGCTCTGGCAAGCCCGCTGCTCTGGTTCATATCAACCACAAAGAGTTTGAGGATCACCACAGCAAAGATAACCGCGCCCGCGACCCACAAATGGCGTTTATGCCGCCGGGTGGCAGTTGTCATCAGGATCACCGCCGTCAGTGCCCAGACAATCGCCAGTGTGGTCTGGATCAGACGGGACTGTAACAGTGCCGCGGTTGTCCATGCGGTTCCGTCCGCAAAGGCCAGAGCACGGATCAGAATCCCGTTCGCCCACCAGACAGCCAGCCCGGCGGTAATAATACCAAGCACACGGACCACATCGGACCGGAAACGGACTTTCGGTGTGGTCCGTATCACGGCATCACGCAGACACCACAAGGCGGCAAGGCCGAACAATCCGGCTTCATCCAGCGGATTCAGCAGCGGGACATATTGCCAGAGTGATAACTGACCATCCTGCATATTTCCGGCAAATAATCCCATTCCCAGCAGAACGGCCAGCGGATACACACTCTGCCAGTACAACGCACCGTGATTATCCAGCGGCGGCCACCGCAGGCGCTGCATGGCATACAGCACGAAAAATACGCCGCATACTGCCAGCATCGCAATAAAGTAAGCCCACTCTTCCATACCCCACGGCAATTGTGCTTCCGCCCACAAGACTTCAGTGATCAGCAGGCCGATCAGTGTCCAGAGTGTTGCACCGTGCATCAGATTGCTGACAACCCGTGGTGCCTGTTCCGGCAGCAGCCGGATCAATGCAATCATCGTGCTGATGACCAGCAGCCAGATAAAGCCGCCGTACAGTGACCCGGCCGGATGTATCCCGGCAGAAATATAACCGCACAGCATCAGCAGACTCACTATCCACAGCGCGCTGATGCAGTAATACAATTGAGTCCACTGTACTTTCCGGGCCAGGAAGAACCAGCTCCAGACGGAGATCACAAGCCCGGTCAGTACATACTCCTCACCGGACAGTAATTTCCCCGCCGGTGATAACCACGGCAGAATCCACAGCCAGGAGAGCCAGGTAATCATTGCAGGGATAATCAGCAGCCCGGAAATCAGTTTGCTGCGCGGCATCAGGCGGAAATGGTGATGAAGCGCCCCGGCAACCAGCAGCCCGCCCCACTGGAAGATATACATCCAGGTCGTTTGTTCTGACCAGTATATGAAGTCCATGCTGTAGAGCAGAGAGGCAAACCCGAGCAGCACCAGTCCGGTGGCACTCCAGCCGACAATCCGCTGTTTTTGCAGACAGGCAAACCACAGGATCGCCAGCCCCTCAATCGTCCACGCCATTGACGTCCATTGTGGTGACAGCGCCATCGGCACCGCCAGCGAGATAAAACCGATACTGAGCAGCAGAAACCCGAGAGACAGACGTTGCCCGTCCGCCCGGAAACGGCGCAGGCTGACCACCGTCAGCAGCAGATAGAGCAGCCCGAAAGCAAGGGACGAGATTGCCGTACCGAGATAAAACGGTTCTGTAATGGCATATTGCAGTGAAAACGCCAGTACCGGCGGTGCGAACAACAGCACCGAATCCACCATCAGCTGTTTTCGTCCGTTGTCAGTCAGGACATGATGGCGGGCATACTGCTGGGTCATCAGCCCGTAGATCACCAGGTTCAGAATAATGAAGATCTGGCAGCTCAGATAAAATTCCGGACGGTAATTTTCCACGCCCCAAAGCACACCGACCACAAACGTAAAGGTGAAACCGACAATATTCAGAACCCGCCAGCCCTGCCAGTAGTTCATCACCAGAATCGAGACGGAAAGCATCAGATAATAAGAGAACAGCGCGATATAGTTACCACTGCCGGTGGAGAGCAGCACCGGAGCCGCGTAACCGCCGATCACCGCCAGAACGGCCAGACTGACCGCGTTTTGTATAACAGCAAAGAAAACAGACGCCAGACAGATAATGACCATCAGCGCCAGTGCAAACGCCAGCGGCAGGAACTGGTAGAGCTTATAAGCGGCAAATATCGTGATATAAAACGCACCGAGGCTGCCGCCCTGAACTATCAGGCTGTACAGCCGGTTTTTATGGCGGACACACCAGCCGACAACAAAGAGCGTCACGGACAAAATTGCCGAGCCAATCAGGCGGACTTCCGGTGTCAGGATATTATTTTCGATACTGAATTTCAGCAGATATGAGAGACCGATAAACAGCAGCAGAATACCGGTTTTAGCCGGGAGATTACCATTAAGCAGCCATTCAATAATACCGGCAGCCGGGCTTTTCCGCGCCGTATCCGCAGTACCGGCCGGTAATGGTATAATAACAGGCTCCGGGCCGGGATCAGGTTCCGGTTCATCGTATACAACCGGTTCCGGCATCACCGTGACAACGTCAGACAACGCAGCAGACTGAACGTCAGTATTTACCACCGGATGACCACCGGTCAGTGCATCCAGCTCCCTGCGCAGTGATTCCGTTTCCTCTGTCAGAATACTGACCTGCATTCTCAGCTGCGTTGTGCGCCTCAGCGCCGCAACAGCAATAAACGGCGTCACCACAATGAGCGCCGCCAGCACAAAACCCCAGAAGAGTAATGAATCCATGTTTATCCTGTTTTTCAGTCTTTAACTTACAGTGTAGACAATTTTTAATTTCCGTTATCTCACATACTGCCTGTTATGCTGCTAAAAATCCGGCGAATAAATACGGATAGCTGACAAATACCATAAAATGCTGTTTTATCCCGTTAATGCGTTGTTAAAACACCACTAATAGCGGCAGGTACCCCGGTTTCGTATATGTTTTAACTAAAAATCATTTTTTCGGATTTTAAATATTGACTGTTATCACAAAAAGAGGCAATTTTGAGATACTGATCACAACAATATAAGGACACTCATTATGCGATTTTTAGCCCGTTTCTTAAAAGAGTTAGATAATGTCACTGCGTCCTTCTGTGTGGTCGCATTTTACCGGAACCGTCTCTGAATTCGGATAATGCCGGTCAGCATTTTCGAGTCTTATCGCTCCAAATCAAATTTAGTTGAAATGTTAAATTTAATTTGTGACAAAGGTTGACTCTCATCAACAAAGTGCTACAGTTATGTCATCGAATTGTGAGAACGCAATAAACAAGAACGCAATTATGTTACCTGCAATAAAAAATATCAGACGTTTTATCTCAGAGCTCAATAAAATCGCCCGTATTATATTCTGAAGATAAACGCACATCGTTTCAGGCTCCCTCTGCGGAGCCTTATTTTTTTCTGCGCTGTACCCCATCCTGCACCGAAAGGTTTATACTGACCGCATTATTTTTTATGAAATAAGGAGCAACTGTCGTTATGCAACATGACATCCAGCGTCTCAGAAGAATTCGTCAGACCCCGCAGATGCGTGATCTGTTCCGGGAAACCTCATTAAGCCTCAATGATCTCGCGTTACCGATTTTTGTCGAGGAAGGTGCCGATGACTATAAAGCCATCGACAGTATGCCGGGCGTTATGCGCATTCCGGAAAAGCGTCTTGCTTATGAAATCGAGCGGATCGCCAAAGCCGGTATCAAATCCGTTATGACGTTCGGCGTATCTCATCATCTGGATGCGACCGGCAGTGATGCCTGGGCGGAAGACGGACTGGTTGCCCGGATGTCCCGTATCTGTAAAGAGACGGTACCTGAAATGGTCGTGATGTCCGACACCTGTTTCTGTGAATACACCAGCCACGGGCACTGCGGCGTGGTCCATGACGGCGTGGTGGACAACGACGAAACACTGCATAATCTCGGGTTGCAGGCGGTAATTGCCGCACAGGCGGGTGCTGATTTTATCGCTCCTTCTGCTGCTCAGGACGGCCAGGTACGGGCGATCCGTCTGGCTCTGGATGCCGCCGGGTTCCATCAGACCGGGATTGTCTCCTACTCCACCAAATTTGCCTCTGCCCTTTACGGCCCGTTCCGTGATGCCGCCGGCTCCTGCCTGAAAGGTGATCGCAAAACCTATCAGATGGATCCGATGAACCGCCGTGAAGCCATCCGTGAATCACTGATTGATGAGCAGGAAGGTGCCGATATGCTGATGGTGAAACCGGCCGGCGCTTACCTGGATATTCTGCGTGATGTACGCGAGCGTTCAAACCTGCCGCTGGCCGCCTATCAGGTGAGCGGTGAATATGCGATGATCAAACTGGCCGCACAGGCCGGTGCTATTGATGAAACCCGCGTGGCACTGGAAACACTGGGCTCAATCAAGCGCGCCGGAGCCGATTTAATCTTCAGTTATTTTGCCCTGAGTCTGGCAGAAAATAAGATCCTGAGCTGATTGTGTAAAAGCTTATGCTGATTAGCCTGTGGTAACGGGCAGGTCAACGAAAAGCATGCGCGTCACGGATGACGCGCCTGAGCGCACACGGATGTGTTTACAGCGACTTTTCGTTTTGCCCGTTGCCGGCAGGCGTAAACTCCGGACTTACAGACCTCACTTCTTATTTTTTTCTTCCAGATACGCTTTCAGCACTTTCGCCTGATTGTGCTCTTTATCTTTTGCCGCAAACAGCAGTGTCAGATTACCCTGCGCGGCTCTGTCCAGCAACGGTTGCCATCCCTGCGGTCTGCTGTCCAGTTCTTCGCGGTAACGCCGTTCAAACTCAGAAAACTGATCGCTGTTAGCGTGGAACCACTTGCGTAAATCGGTATCCGGCGCAACATCCTTATTCCATTCATCATAATTCAGATCGGTTTTTTTAATGCCGCGCGGCCACAGCCGGTCAACCAGCACACGGTAACCATCACTTTCCGCGACCTCATCATAAACCCGTTTGCAGAAAATCATATTGCGGCTCCTTTAATCTGTTTTTCATGAGTCAGTAACCAGGCTTTACGTTCAGTTCCTCCGGCATAGCCGGTCAGCTCACCATTTTTGCCGGTAACACGGTGACACGGCACCAGTACTGAAACCGGATTCATGCCGTTTGCCCGGCCGACAGCCCGGACAGCACGCGGGCAGGATAACGACTCAGCCAGCATACTGTAAGTAACCGTACAGCCAAACGGCACGGACAGTAAAGCATCCCAGACTTTTTGCTGAAAAGGCGTTCCCGGCAGCACCAGCGGAACCGTAAATTCCGTCAGTTTACCGGCAAAATAGCCCTGCAATTGTGTATCCAGCAGTGTCAGATGAGGATGACTTCCGTCTTTCACCGCCATTTTCAGCCTGGACGAAACCAGCTGCAAGGTATCTTCGCGACGGTTGTCCTCAGTAAATTCCAGAAAACAGATACCCTGCTCCGTTGCTGCTGCCGACATATCACCCAATACTGTGCTGATTTGTGTACGATATATCATCAGAGTTCCTTTGTTTTTCGTGTACCGTTAGAAGGTGTACTGTTTTCTTTACGAAACTGTCTGTTTTTTGAGTTAAAATTGATTTTATTATGCTCAACTTCTTTTTAGTGAAAACTTGATTGAACTCACACTAATGAGTAAAGTACATCCCAACGATACAGCACATTAACTGTACCAGTTTAGATTAACAGATAAACACGTTCACCTGAGTATTGAACATTATTTTCAGAAATAATGGAGGAATTGTTATGGCTAAATTAATTAAATCCACAAAAACAACTTTCGATCGTATTACCACTGCAGTTATGACAATTTCTGTACCGCACTTCTTTTAATTAAGACGCGACAAATTGCCGGTGCCGCTGTTATTTATGCGGCACAAAAAAAATCGACAGCTTAAATGCTGTCGATTTTTTTATTTATGTTATTCCGCAACTAACGGTTTATTGTGCGCTTTTTGCGATATCAGGCACTTTGGCCAGGTCAGCGGCAATCTTAACGGTTTCATCAAGATACGCATCCGGTCCTTCGTAATCTTTCGGCAGTGCCTCCAGATTCGCCAGCGGTTTCTTACCTTCACGGGCATAACGTTCATTAATCCGTTTCAGTCTGATCCCTTCCAGTTCTTTATCTTCTTTATCACGCTTCGCGTAATTCAGAGAGATAATATACTGTGTTGGTTTATTCGCCTTAAACCGGGTCAGATCTTCATAAATATATCCGAATTCCGGATCGGCTTTTGAACGTTCCTGATATTTCTGTGCCAGTTCAGGTACCGCTTTACGGATAATATCAGTCTGTGAATACTCCGCCGGGGCAATGCTGTCCCACGGCAGTGCATTATCCTCAAAACTTTCACCGATATCGTCGTTATCAAAGCCGGTCGGCATAATGATATCCGGGGTCACCCCTTTACGCTGGGTACTGCCGCCGTTGATACGGTAGAATTTCTGGATGGTATATTGCACAGAACCTAAATCCGGCCATTCCGGGCGCAGCATCTGATCGTAAATCCGGCTGACCGGACGGTGCTGCTGCACAGTTCCTTTACCGAAGGTCGGTTCACCGACAATCAGTGCACGGCCGTAATCCTGCATCGCTGCCGCGAAAATCTCAGACGCGGAGGCACTCAGGCGGTCAACCATCACCACCAGCGGACCTTTGTAGTAAATGACATCATCGCTGTCAGCATCTTCACGGACACGGCCGTTATTATCCCGCACCTGTACCACCGGACCACTGGTGATAAACAGACCGGACAGATCCACCGCTTCAGTCAGTGCACCACCGCCGTTACCGCGCAGGTCGATAATCACCGCATCCACTTTCTCTTTCGCCAGTTTCTGCAGTTGGGTTTTGGTGTCATTGGTCAGACCCACATAGAAGCCCGGAATATTGAGCACCGCGACCTTCTGGTCACCGACCTGTTTGATGGTCATTTTCACCGCTCTGTCTTCCAGGCGGATCTGCTCACGGGTCAGGGTGACAATACGCGGTTTGGCACCTTTGGTATCACCCAGCACTTCGAGGCGGACTTTACTGCCTTTGGCACCTTTGATTTGTGATACCACGTCATCCAGACGCCAGCCGACCACATCCACCATCGGCTTTCCGGTCTGGCCGACAGCCAGAATTTTATCCCCGACCGCCAGTTCCTTGCTCTTCAGCGCAGGACCACCGGCGACCAGTGAATTAATCACCGTATAATCATCATCCATCCGCAGCACGGCACCGATGCCTTCCAGAGACAGGCTCATTTCAGAGTTAAACTGCTCGGTATTGCGCGGGGAGAGGTAACTGGTGTGCGGATCGATCTCGCGGGCAAACGCGGTCATGATCAGCTGAAAGACATCCTCACTTTTGGTCTGAGTCAGACGCTTAAGAGCATAGGTATAGCGCTTGGTGAGAGTTTCTTTGATTTCGTTGTCATCTTTGCCGGACAGTTTCAGGGTCAGCCAGTCATATTTGACTTTGGCATCCCACAGTTTGTCCAGCTCGGCTTCTGTCTGCGGCCACGGTGCTTTGCTGCGGTCCACATCAATGACATCATCGCCGTCAAAATTCATCGGCTGTTTCAGGCGGTTCAGCGCATACTGAAAGCGCTCAAAACGGCGTTTTTGTGACAAATTAAACAGATCATATAACGGCTGTAACTCCCCTTTGCGGAGATAGTTGCCGACATCTGCTTTATTTTTGCTGAATTTCGCCACATCAGACGCTAAAAAGACGTTATGGCTGTAATCCAGCAGATTCAGATAGCGTTCCAGGATTTTCGCTGAAAATTCCGGGTCCAGCTGAAACTGGCGGTAATGGGAGTGCAGAAACCGGGATGTCACACGCTCACTGACCGTGGAGTGCTCCGGTGCCTGCTGAGTATCCGGTAACTGGCTGATTTTGACATCCGGCAGCGCAGTGGTGCCGGTTTTTGCCATCGTATTGCCGGTTAAACTGAATCCGATGAGCAACGCCAGGGGTAAAAATTTGTTCATGCCTCGGTTGACTCCGTATCAGAATTTTAAGTGTTCCGCACGCACGATCATTGCCAACCCTGAAGGCAGCTGAACACGTACACCGTCTTTGGTGATCTCGAGAACCTGCGCATCCATAACGCCGGAACCGACTGTCACTTTCAGTTGCTGTCCAACCTTCAGTGCCTGAATATCAGTAATTGGTGTCAGTTCAGACTGAGATTCGGGACGGGGTGCACGTGGTTTACGTGGTGCGTCAGCGGATTTTGGCGACTGAGCTTTGCCGGTACGCGGTGCTTTAGGCTTGTCCGTACGGCTGCTGCGGGAGTCAGCGGCAGCTTTATCTGCCTGACGCGGTTTTTTCCCGCCTTCCTGCTCACGTTTCTGCGCGCGCTGTGCCTGGACTCTGGCTTTAGCTTCCGTTAACTGGGTACGGGCATGTTCAACATGTTCCGCTTCCAGATCGCCGCAATCGTTACCATCCAGATCAACACGTTTAGCCCCTTCTTTAACGCCGTACAGGTAGCGCCAGCTTGAGGTGTACATCCGCAGTGCGGTACGTAACTGTGTTTTACTGATACCATCTTCTTCAGTGATACGACTGACGATATCGCGGAAGATGCCGATTTTCAGCGGACGGGCTTCGCCTTCTGCCACAAAACATTGCGGGAAGCGCTGAGCCAAAAATGAAATAATTTCTTTACTGCTATTCAACTTGGGTTGATTTTCCATGAATTTTCCTGATTACAACGGTGCTTTGCCAACCAGCAGGCATGAACAGGCGTCATTATAATAGTGTTGCAGACAAATGCTATGCTCTCGGAGGCCTAACTTGCGATCATTTCACGATATTTCGGCATAAAGCACGTTGCAAGATGTGCGCAGAGCGCGTCATTCAAGGCTTTGAGACCAATTTCATCATTATTATCAAAACGATTAAAAATCGGGCTGTCGATATCCAGCACGCCGATAATCTGACCATTTACGATAAGCGGCAACACGATTTCTGAGTTACTGGCCGAATCACAGGCAATATGTCCGGCGAAATCATGCACATCATCCACACGGATGACCCGTCCCTGCGCAACCGCCGTTCCGCAGACACCCCGCCCCGCAGGAATACGGACACAGGCGACTTTGCCCTGAAACGGTCCCAGCACAAGGGTATCACCCTGGAGAAGATAGAATCCGGCCCAGTTTATCTGTTCCAGTTCATCAAACAGGACAGCACTGACATTGGACAGTGTTGCGATGACATCCTTCTCATCACTGATGAGCGATGTTAAACGGCGGGTTAAATCCTGATAAAACGCGAGTTTGTTCATGTGTCACACTACAGTTACGGGTTAAATATCCGGTTAAAGTAATGTTTAATTTATATCAAATAACAAGGCAGCCCTATAGGAATAATTACAAATCCTTTCACATTTTCCGGGAATAAGGAGAGAAAAAACGGCGGGAATAAAAAAGAGACCGGATAAAGTCCTCTATCCGGTCCAGGGAAAAAGGCTCGTAGCGAGCCGTGCGCTAAAATTGCCATTGAAAATATCGTACAACCTACATGATTAAGATTAGTCGGTTTGATTACATATGCAAAATATTTATTTATCAAATCGTTAACATATATCCGATTTAAATGGCTTATATTTCAGCTGGTTAATTAATAACCGAATATTAATCGTTAAATTTCATAATTAATATGTGTTATTTATCACCACACAGCGCACCGGCAGCCTCTTTCACCGGGGTCAGATCCATCTCTTTTTCTGGGTTTCCGGGTTGTTTTAATGTAATAACTGAGAGATCAGTCACTTTTATTTTCTGCTCTTTCGCCTGTTGTGCCGCCACATCATTCAGCGGGTATGACATCAGTGTGGACGGATTAATCACCCATAGTGCATTTCCGTCCCGGCAGTTGATCATCACTTCCTCACGGGTAAACGGCCATTTCTCACCAAACTGGAATTTGCTGATGGTTTTCAGCGGCGCAGCCTGTGCCGCTCCCGCCAGTAAAAGAGGAATTAATGCCAGAGCTTTCATCATCGTATGTCCCGGTTGTCAGCCCGCATGAGAGTTACGCAGGCTGATAAGTTGCAAAAATCGCCACCATTAAAATGGCCAGTGTGCCGAGAATTATCTCAATCCAGCTGTTAATCATCAACAGGCGGAAGCGGCCTGATTGTGCGATTTTCGGTACTACCGCATAACGGTTGATCACCGCCAGCAGGACCATCGTCAGTACCAGCCCGGTTTTCAGCCACAACAGTGCCTGATAATCACTGCCGCTCCACTGCGGCCAGTCCGGCAGCAGCATCAGAGTGCTGATAAGGCCGGTTGCCAGTACCAGGAAGACAGCAAGGTGACCCAGGTTTGAAAAACGGATCAGTGTCGCGGTAACGTCCTTTGGCAGCCCCTCGGCAAGCGTGTCCCGCCGGAGCAGGATCAGCAGACAGACCAGGAACGGCCATAATCCGCCGAACCAGTAAGCAGCACTGAGAAGATGAACAACCTGATTAAGCTGATATAACCGCCCCGCCCAGCCGCTGTACAGCATACCGTGGCCGGTAAACGCATGCAGCGCCAGCATCACAGCCGCACACACCAGGAACAGAGAACTTTGTGCTCTGCCGGCCGGCAGAAGCAGTCCGCCGCAGAGAACCGCCGCAAGCATCAGCTGCCAGCGCCAGATCTCCCCGAAAGATGTCGACAGTACGGCGAATATAATGTCCGGGTCCTGCATATCTGCCCAGCCGTCCCCCATCAGTGCCGCCTGTAACAACAGCCAGAGAACAGTTGTCAGAGCCGTGAGCACCGCTGCACAGCGCGCAGTGTAACGAAGCCTGACCCGCAGCAGCAGCGCCACCCGGTCACCGGAGAGCAGGACAGAGAACAGGCCGCAGCCCGCAAGGAGCATCACGGCCGTAAAATGAATGAAGCGGCAGATAATCAGCAGCGCTTCCGGTGTCGGTTCCATAACCGGCTTATTTCACCGTAAACTGATAGTCACCGTTGGTTTTATGTCCGTCAACAGAAACCACTTTCCATTCGACATGATAGACACCGGCAGGCAGCGTTTCCGTCAGCGGGAGGATCAGACGGGTATCATTCCCTTCCGCCAGTTCCGGTTTTCCGGCTGCCACACTCTTATTCTGTGCATCTTTCACACTGATTTTACTGAATTTAAGTTCAATACCTTCGGAGAAGTCCAGTGAGATATGTTCAGGCGATCCGGTCACTGCGGTATCAGCCGCCGGTACCAGCGTTTTGACATGCGCATGCGCGAAAGCCTGCTGGCCGGATAAACCAACGAATAAAACAACAACAGCAGATAATTTGCGCCAGTGCGCCGTCAGGTTAGTTAACATAATGGTATGCCTCATTTTTGCAGGTGATGTAATTATGCGGGACATACTAGCGCAACCGGGGGTATTGCGGAAACCTTCACAGGCCGGAGAGTGTTTTTTGTGATCGGTAACACAAATAAAAACCACACAAATATCAGTACATTATGATAATTGTGTGGTTATATTATAAATAATAATGCTGTCAGCAATAATCAGCTTGCTGAAGGCTCGCTCGCCATGCGACCCAGATCTTTATCCAGCAGGAACATCGATTTACCGCTGTCACCCACCATCGCAAATTTATCCAGTACAGATTTGAACAGTTTTTCTTCTTCGTGTTGTTCAGCCACATACCATTGCAGGAAGTTAAAGGTGGAGTAATCCTGTGAGGTCAGCGCAGCATGTACCAGTTTATTAATTTCATCAGTAATTAATTTTTCATGCTCCAGCGTCAGAGTGAAAACTTCACTCACTGAACCGAATTCAGTCGGTGGTGCATCGATGGCTCCCAGCAGCGGCATCGCGCCGGTATCGCTGAGATAATTAAACAGGCGCTGCATATGTTCCATTTCTTCCGCGGCATGCGCTTTTAAAAATGCGGCAGCACCCTCGTAACCTTTATCAGCACACCATGCGCTCATCTGCAGATATAAATTCGAGGAATAGAATTCAAGATTCAGCTGGGCATTCAGTTGTTTGACCATATCCGTCTTTAACATATACAGGCTCCTGAGTAATAGTTTATTTCATCATCTGCGGTCATTATGCACACTCCTGCCGGGAAGAAAAGTGCTATTTAATAATTTCACAACATATTGAAAACAAAATGATTTTGTAAAGATAATCAGAATTAATCGCATTCTCTTTACTGGCAAACTGAATACGCTTTAATCCGGGCTTGCAGTCCGGCGGAAGCTCAGTTAAGTTAAGGCCGTCAGCCGTTACAGGAGCATATCGTGGGTTATAATCTTGCCGAACTCAGTCAGGAAGAGATGGATAAAATCAATGCGGACTTAGCCGCATCCGGTGTCGCCTTTAAAGAGCGCTATAATATGCCGGTGATCGCCGAGCAGGTGCAGCAGACACTGCCGGAATCCCTGCGTGCCTATTTTGCCGAACGTCTGGTGTTTTACCGTCAGCGCAGTGCCGGATTATCCCGCCTGCCGTATGAGCCGAACGCCAAACGCTGAATATAATAAAGGCGTGCCTGAGCACGCCTTCAGGCCGTCGACAAACCCGCAGGGGTTGGCGACGACCGACAAATATTGTAAAAATAAATCAGGAAAATCAATTTATTGATTTTCGGCTGATAACACAAAGCAGGAAAAACCGCGTTTTATCCTGCTTTGTCTGCAATATTAAGGCGTGCAGTTGCACGCCTTTTTACGGTTTAACCGTCAGTGTCATTACTGCGGCAGACCGTAAGTCATGGTTTTCGCCGCGCAATTGATATCAACGGTATAGCTGACCTGCTTTTTCGAGCCGCGCACTACCAGCGGCACACTGTAATTACCGTCTTTCTCAGTCACTTCCGCCACATTAACCCAGGCAACCGGCTTGCTGCCCAGCAGCGCTTTATCATCCTGCCAGCGCGGGTAACGGCTCTGCACAAAATCATATTTCACCTGTGCCGCTATCTGATCTTTGTTCAGCGATTCGCACGACGGGAACGTCACCATACGCTCATTTTTGACTTCTGCTGTCGCCGGCGCCTGTGCGCTGACGCTGAATGCCAGAAGAATACCTGCACCTGCCAATCCGGTACGGGTGAACAGATTCATTGCTTTCATAAAACCTCCTGTTTTAATCCCGAAAGAGACTAAATGTCATTTTTATACAATAGCGCTTAATCAAATTTTACTTAATGCTTATTGATACAAACTAACATATTTATTATCAGGAAATTGTGACACTTGTTAAATATTTGTTTCTGTTATTCGCTGTCGTCATCTTCCTCATCAAACATCGCGCGGATCTGCTCACCACCGTGATGCCGTTCGCGTAACTCTGCCGCAACCTGTGCGATGGCCTCACCACTGCTCATTCCTTCCTGCATCAGGGTATGGATACGCTCAACAGCGGCCTGCTGTTCTTCATGACTTAACGCGGGCATTCCGGTAAACATAATCACCTTCTATAACATTTCAGTAAAAAACACATTATACTCATAATGATGGCGGTACGCATCCGCCTGTTTTCCGATAAAATAACCGGCAGTTTCCGGACACAGATTACTGACAAATTTAATGATGACATCACATTCCGTACCTGTACTGACACCGCTCGAATACCAGCCCGGTCTTGCCCTGGCCCTGTTTGCCCCGCTGTCACATCAGCCGTGGGCCATGCTGCTGCACTCCGGCAGTGCACAACATCAGCATAACCGCTTTGATATTCTGACCGCCGATCCCCTGATGACCCTGACCACCCGGGGGGATGAAACCTTAACTGAAGATAGCCGGGGCCGGTGTGTCCGTCAAAATGAGGACCCGTTTCAGTTACTGGATGCTGCACTGGTGCAGTGCGGGCTGAATCCGCTGCCGCACGATGATTATCCGTTTGCGGGCGGAGCCATGGGATTGTGGGGATATGATCTCGGACGGCGGACTGAATCCCTGCCGTCGCTGGCACGCAATGAGCTCTCTGTCCCGGACATGGCCGTCGGTATTTATGACTGGGCGGTGATTGTTGACCACCAGCGCCGCTGCGCCACATTAATCACTTATACTGATCCCGCCGCACGTCTGCACTGGCTGGAAAACCAGACCGCACCGGAAACCGTGCCTTTCGCCCTGACCGGTGACTGGCAGTCCGATATGACCGAAACGGAATATCACGCCAATATTGCCCGTATTCATGGCTATTTACAGGCCGGTGACTGTTATCAGGTCAATTTATCGCAGGGATTTACCGCTCCGTATGAGGGGGATGAATGGCAGGCTTTTCTGCGGCTGAATGACGAAAACAAAGCGCCGTTTTCCGCATTTCTCCGCCTGCCGGATGCCGCTGTGTTATCTGTGTCACCGGAACGCTTCCTGTGGCTGAAAGACGGCACCGCCGAAACCCGTCCTATCAAAGGTACCCGTCCCCGTCATCTGGCTGATCCGCAGGCTGACGAGGCAGAAAAACAGGCACTGGCCGCGTCAGAGAAAGATCGTTCGGAAAACCTGATGATTGTTGATCTGATGCGCAATGATATCGGCCGGGTGGCACTTCCGGGTTCGGTCAGCGTACCGTCGCTGTTTGCTGTTGAGCCTTTTCCGGCGGTCTGGCATCTGGTCAGCACCATCACCGCGCAATTACCTGCGGCATGCCGGGCGGCACATTTATTGCGGGCCTGTTTTCCCGGCGGTTCCATTACCGGCGCGCCGAAAATCCGCGCGATGGAAATCATTGAAGAACTCGAGCCTGTCCGCCGCCACGCTTACTGCGGCGCTATCGGTTATATCAGCGCCTGCGGCACTATGGACAGCAATATCGCGATCAGAACCCTGATCGCGGAAGACAACCATCTCTATTGCCGGGCTGGCGGCGGAATTGTCGCCGACAGCCGTGCCGCGGACGAATACCAGGAAACGTTTGATAAACTGGGCCGCATCCTGACGGTGCTGCCGGAGAGAAAAAATGAGTCCGCTTGAACGCTTTATTCCGCGGTTTCAGTTAACCCGCCCCTCTGAAGCAGAAATTGCCGGTGAGCGTGATCGCCGGGCGGCGGTGTTACTGCCCATTACCAATAAAGAGCGGCCCGGCATTCTGCTGACACAGCGGGCCGCGTCGATGCGTTCCCATCCCGGTCAGATTGCCCTGCCGGGCGGCGCGGCGGACCCCGGTGAAATATCCCCCATCGCCACGGCACTGCGTGAGGCACGCGAGGAAGTCGGTATTCCGCCGCAGTCTGTACAGGTGCTGGGACAGATGGCGCCGGTGGACAGTGTGACAGGTTTCAGGGTGACGCCGGTGGTCGGGATTATTCCGTCATCACTGCCGCTGTCGGGTAACCCGCAGGAAGTGGCGGATATCTTTGAACTGCCGCTTGATGCCGCTCTTGATCTGAGCCGTTACCGCTACATTGATATGGCCCGTAATACCGTAGAGCGCCGCCTCTATTTTTACCTGTATGAAGGACGGATGATTTGGGGATTAACAGCCGGTATTTTATATCGTCTCGCAACGCAAGTGAAAAATGATTGATTTGTAACCGATTTCACACTTCTGCCCTATTTCCCCCTGTTTTTTTTCATCAGGTATGCCCGATTTTTATCCGAAAGCGCTGTTACGCAGTGAAAAATGCGATAAACTACTTTATCCGTGTGAGCAAATAACAGTAAAGTAACGCGCTTTACGATAAATCACTATTACATTGTTTTTTAAGGAGTCTGACGTGATTAGCGTTTTTGACATGTTTAAAGTGGGTATTGGTCCTTCCAGCTCCCATACCGTAGGGCCGATGAAAGCCGGGAAGCAGTTTGCTGATGAGTTGGTTGAAAAAGGTCTGATTTCCCGTGTGACCCGCGTTTCTGTTGATGTCTACGGATCACTCTCCTTAACCGGGAAAGGTCACCACACCGATATCGCCATCATTATGGGTCTGGCCGGGAACTTACCGGCAACCGTTGATATCGATGGTATTGCCGGTTTTATCCGCAATGTGGAAGAGACTGAGCGTCTGTCACTGGCCAATGGTCAGCAGACCGTGGATTTCCCGCGTGAAGGCGGCATGAATTTCCACACCGGTAACCTGCCGCTGCACGAAAACGGTATGAGCATCACTGCATTTGCCGGTGATGAAGAACTGTACACCAAAACCTATTACTCCATCGGCGGCGGGTTTATCGTCGATGCAGAGCATTTCGGTCAGGATAACGCCAATGAAACACCGGTTTCCTACCCGTATGCGTCAGCTGAAGAGCTGCTCAATCACTGTCATCAGACCGGGCTTTCAGTTTCCTCTCTGATGCTGAAAAATGAGCTGGATATGCACAGCCGTGAAGAGATCGACGCGTATTTCGCCGATGTCTACAAAACCATGACTGACTGTATCGCCCACGGTCTGGAAACCGAAGGTATTCTGCCGGGGCCGCTGCGTGTACCGCGCCGCGCCGCCGCGCTGAACCGCCTGATCAACTCAGCCGGTAATCTGTCCAAAGACCCGATGAACGTGGTTGATCTGGTTAACATGTTTGCACTGGCCGTCAACGAAGAAAACGCCGCGGGCGGCCGTGTGGTCACCGCACCGACAAACGGTGCCTGCGGTATCGTACCTGCCGTGCTGGCGTATTATGATCACTGCATCGAGAAAGTCACGCCGGAAACCTACCTCCGCTACTTCCTCGCCTGCGGCGCGGTCGGTATTCTGTACAAGATGAACGCATCTATCTCCGGTGCGGAAGTCGGTTGCCAGGGCGAAGTCGGCGTAGCCTGCTCCATGGCAGCGGCCGGTCTGACTGAAATCCTCGGCGGCAGTGCGGAACAGGTTTGTGTCGCAGCTGAAATCGGCATGGAACACAACCTGGGCTTAACCTGTGACCCGGTTGCCGGCCAGGTTCAGGTGCCATGTATCGAACGTAACGCCATTGCCTCCGTGAAAGCGATCAACGCCGCCCGTATGGCTATGCGCCGTACCAGCGCACCGCGTGTTTCTCTCGATAAAGTCATCGAAACTATGTATGAAACCGGGAAAGACATGAACGCCAAATACCGTGAAACATCACGCGGCGGTCTTGCAATCAAGGTTCAGTGCGACTGATTTTGTGAATTAAGTCTCAAAACATAATTCGGTAACATTAATATCCCTGCAACATTGCAGGGATATTTTTTACCTGAAGCGCATCAGCACCGGTTGTTTTTCAATCAAACCACCCTGTTTTCAGGCAGAAATGCTAACAATATGTGAAACCCATCAACACAACACTCTGATAAATGTCTCATTCACAACCCATCACTCTGAGAAATAACTCTTTCAACACAATAATTAACTATAATTAAGTGTTTAATGTTTCTGTTTTGTTGTTTTCTGACGGAAAGCAAGTTTTTTTACATCCATAGAATGTTACTCTGTCATTTAATTAGCGCCCCGAAATTAATTACCGCTGCTTAAACGTAAATAATTAGCGGTATCACGGGCCTGAGACTATCTTTACACTGGAGTCTTACGGTTTTTTTCCTGACCCATAAAAGATTCTGTGTAATACACAAGAACCATCCTGTCTGATGTTAAGGGGGAACAGAGGTGAGTATAGCCATTATGATTGGCACCCACGGCAAAGCCGCTGAGCAGTTACTGCGCACGACTGAAATGCTGATCGGTGAACAGGAGAACGTCTCCTTCATCGATTTCGTACCGGGGGAAAATGCCGACACACTATATGCGAAGTACAATGAAAAGCTGCCCGGTTTATCAACCGCTGACGGGGTTTTATTCCTCGTTGATACCTGGGGCGGCAGCCCGTTCAACGCAGCAAACCGCATCGTAACCGAGCAGGACCAGGCCGCAGGCGGCAACAGTAATTATGAGATAGTCACAGGCGTCAACGTACCGATGCTGGTCGAAACCTTTATGTGCCGCGATGACAATCCGTCATTACAGGAACTGGTTGCGGTCGCACTGGAAACCGGCCGCGAAGGTATCCGCGCCCTGAAAGCACAGGACGAACCGGCACCGAAAGCGGCACCTGCACCCAAACCGGCCGCACAGCCGGCGGCACCGGCAGGCCCGGGCGGACACATGACTATCGCCCTCGCCCGTATCGATGACCGTCTGATCCACGGCCAGGTCGCCACCCGCTGGACCAAGGAAACCAACGTCAAACGTATTATTGTTGTCAGTGACGATGTCGCCAACGATACGGTCCGCTCAACACTGCTCAAGCAGGTCGCGCCTCCGGGTGTTACTGCGCACGTGGTGGATGTCGCCAAAATGGTCCGTGTCTGGAATAACCCGAAATACGCCAATGACCGCTGTATGCTCCTGTTTACCAACCCGGCCGATGTTCTGCGCCTGGTGGAAGACGGCGTGGAGATCAAATCGGTTAATATCGGCGGGATGGCTTTCCACGAAGGTAAAAAACAGGTTAACAATGCGGTTTCCATCGATGAGAAAGATATTGAGGCATTTAAAGCACTCAATGACCGCAACATCGAGCTGGAAGTCCGTAAAGTCTCCACCGATTCAAAAATAAAAATGATGGATTTAATCAGCAAAGCTGAAAGTTAATTTGACCCATTACTCAATACAAAATTTGTTGTTTGCAAAATGACTGGTTAAAGGAGAAACACAATGGAACTTTCCGTTGTACAAATCGTTCTGGTCTTCATCGTTGCCTGTGTCGCGGGTATGGGGTCAATCCTCGATGAATTCCAGTTCCACCGCCCTCTGGTCGCCTGTACGCTGATGGGGATCGTACTGGGTGATATGAAAACCGGGATCATGATCGGCGGTACGCTGGAAATGATCGCGCTCGGCTGGATGAACATCGGTGCGGCAGTGGCACCGGATGCGGCGCTGGCATCCATCATTTCCACTATACTGGTTATCGCCGGGGGTCAGAATATCGGTGCCGGTATCGCGCTGGCGATTCCGCTGGCGGCAGCCGGTCAGGTACTGACCATTATTGTCCGTACCATCACCGTTGCCTTCCAGCACATGGGTGACCGTGCGGCGGATAAGGGGAATCTCACCGCTCTGGGGATGATCCACGTCAGTGCTCTGCTGTTACAGGCAATGCGTATCGCTATCCCGGCTGTCATTGTGGCCGTGTCTGTCGGTACTGATGTTGTCCGTGAAATGCTTGACTCGATTCCGGACTGGGTCACCAACGGTCTGAATATCGCAGGCGGCATGATTGTTGTGGTCGGTTACGCGATGGTTATCAACATGATGCGTGCCGGCTACCTGATGCCATTCTTCTATCTGGGTTTCGTTACCGCGGCATTTACTGATTTCAACCTGGTTGCGCTGGGTGTTATCGGTGCGGTTATGGCTGTGCTGTATATCCAGCTCAGTCCGAAATACAACAAATCGGAAGTCGTTGTCGCTGCCGGCAGCAAAAACGACCTGGATAACGAGTTAGACTAAGAAGGTGAGCAACATGGTTGATACTACAAGCAACGTAACCGGCAGAAAACAGTTAAGAAAGAGCGATATCCGGGGTGTTTTCATCCGCTCAAACCTGTTTCAGGGTTCATGGAACTTTGAACGTATGCAGGCGATGGGCTACGCATTCTCGATGGTACCGGTGATCCGCCGTCTTTATCCGGAAAATAATGAAGAACGCAGACAGGCTATCAAACGCCATATGGAGTTCTTTAACACACATCCGTATATGGCTGCCCCTATCCTCGGTGTGACCTGTGCGATGGAAGAGCAGCGTGCGAATGGCGCGGCTATCGATGATGGTGCCATCAACGGTATCAAAGTCGGTCTGATGGGACCGCTGGCCGGTGTCGGTGACCCGATCTTCTGGGGTACCGTGCGTCCGGTCTTTGCTGCCCTCGGTGCGGGGATTGCCATGACCGGCAGCCTGCTCGGGCCGTTACTGTTCTTCTTCCTGTTTAACCTGGTCCGCCTGGCAACCCGTTATTACGGTGTGGCTTACGGCTATAAAAAAGGACTGGATATTGTTCAGGATATGGGCGGCGGCTTCCTGCAGAAACTGACAGAGGGGGCGTCAATCCTCGGCTTGTTTGTTATGGGTGCACTGGTGAATAAATGGACAAAAGTGAATATCCCGCTTGTGGTGTCGGAAATTAAAAACCCGACCACCGGCGAGATGGAAATCACCACTGTCCAGACTATCCTTAACCAGCTGATGCCGGGCCTGATGCCGCTGCTGCTGACATTCGGTTGTATGTGGCTGCTGCGCCACAAAGTGAATGCCCTGCTGATTATTATCGGCTTCTTTGTGCTGGGCATTCTGGGTTACGTCTTTGGTTTCCTGGGACTGTAACCGGCAGCACGCGCGTTAACGGACGTATATTTTCAGAACGCGTATTTTCAGAATGAATATGTTAGTTTAAACGGGAGGCTCGCCTCCCGTTTTTTGTTTCACTTCAGGGGAAAGAACCACAATGACTGTAAATGATATTGTTCTGCTGGCTGTGATTGTGCTGATGCTGCTGTTTGCCGTTTATGACGAATTTATTGTTAACACACTGAAAGGTAAAACACAGCTGCGGATAAAACTGCGCCGTAACCATCGCGCTGATGCCGTGATCTTTATCCTGCTTATCGGTATTGTTATTTATAATAATATAACCGGACACGGCAGCCCGTTAACAACCTATTTACTTTCCGGGTGTATTATCATTGCAATTTATCTGGCTTTTATTCGTTCACCAAAGTTATATTTTAAACAGGATGGCTTTTTTTACGCCAATGCATATATTAAATATGACAGAATAAAAACAATGAATTTATCAGAAGACGGCATTCTTCTTGTGGGTTTGGAAAATCTAAAAATTTACATAAAAGTCACCCATCTTGATGATTTACAAAAGATTTATAATTTTATGATTAATCATAAATAATAACCCCTGATTTTTATCCCCCTACAGAAATAAAGACTAATGATAATATTAGTCTTTATTTTCTTATTAAATAACCCAGTAATGAAAATCATTCTCATTAGCATCTTTATAAATTAAAATATATATTCTTGCCTTTTTTATTTTCTGTGATATCTTTCCGGTCACGTCATTGGGGAGTAGCCTGTTCTGTTATTAACCTCACAGAGAAATAACAGAAAATCCGTGTCAACATACTTGCGTGATATTATATCAGCATGGTGCGGATGCCGTTTCGGTTGGCAAGACCATAGACACGCAGTTCACCGGAGGTCGGGGTTGGATTGTGTGTATATGGATAAGCTACCCGACCGAGACTGAGTTTATGAGTTTTTACGCCACCCTCGTCCTTGCCCTGGCCCTGTCTATGGATGCCTTCGCCGTTGCTGTCTGCAAAGGCGCTACCCTGAACAAACCACCTTTACGTGAAGCACTGCGCACCGGTTTTATCTTTGGCATAATAGAAGCTGTCACCCCGCTTATCGGCTGGGCAATCGGCATTTATGCCAGTCAGTATGTGATGGAATGGGATCACTGGATTGCCTTCTCACTGCTGTTTATCCTCGGTGCACGTATGATTTACAACAGTGTCACTGCCGGTGATGACTGCTGTGCCCGTCATGAAAAACCACAACGTCACAGCGCATTACATCTGGCAACCACCGCTGTTGCCACCAGCCTGGATGCCATGGCAATTGGCGTCGGTCTTGCCTTCCTGGAAGTTAATATTGTCCATACCGCGATGACTATCGGGCTGATGACCATGATTATGGCCACCACAGGGATGATACTCGGGCGTTATATCGGCCCGCTGCTGGGCAAACGGGCTGAAATTATCGGCGGGATTGTACTGATTATTATCGGATTCACCATTCTGTATGAACACATCGGTTAATCCGCAGTGGTGATACGTTCTGATGACCCGCTCCGGCGGGTCTTGTTGTTTCTGAATCTGACTTATCCTTCCCGGCGGTATACCCGGATCAGAAAATCGGTTTCACAGGAAAATGCGGTTTCGGCTGCCAGCTGATTTCTGACCGCATCCGTCGCTTTCCAGGCAAACGGTGTCATGGAGAGCAGAGCGAGAGCATCCGCACCGTTCAGTACCATCGGATAAGCCACCTGCTGTTCCTCCGCCGGGCCGAATCCCGGAAAATGTTCTTCTTTCAGCGGATGCAGATGTACTTCATCATAAATACGCGATTTCAGCTGATACAGATGACGCGGTCCCGGTGTTACCGTAATCACAATACCGCCCGGTTTCACCACCCGGGTTAACTCGTCAGGATTACATGGCGCATAGATCCGCAGCACGCCCTCCAGACTGTTATCCTCAAAGGGTAAACGCTGGCTGGAAGCCACACAAAAGCTGACCTGCGGATAACGTTTTGCCCCGTAGCGGACTGCGACCTTCGCCACATCCAGCCCGTAAACCGTAATCTGCCGTGCTGCAAGGCGTTCCGCCAGCGCACTGGTGTAATAGCCCTCACCACAACCGATATCCAGTACCTGTTCTGCCTGTGCCGGTAAATATTGCTCAAATGCAGCGATCACCTGCTCCCGCAGCGGACGGTAATGATGATTATCCAGAAATGCCCGGCGTGCCTGCATCATCTCTTTACTGTCACCCGGTTCTTTTGAGCGCTTGAACTGAACCGGCAGAAGGTTGATATATCCCTCTTTCGCAAGATCAAACTGATGGTGATTTTCGCAACTGTAACTGCCGGAACGGCGTGTCAGCGGGTGCTGGCAAAGCGGACATTGGTAAGACATAATCATTCACTGTGAAATAATGTAAAGGTGCAACCGGCAACGGCCTGTGCCGGTGACGGAAAATCTGAGGCGAAACCATACCATGAAAACCTACTGGTGGCAGGATAAAATTGATGATTATCAGCAATGGCACAGCCTGCTCATCAGGGTTAATCCGGAAACGGCAAATAAGGATGCACCGGCTCTGCTCAGCGGTCATAACAGCCGGATGCAATTACAGGTGCGCGGCACTCCGCTGTTCTGGGCAACCGTTCTGCGCGACCATTGCGGTGTCTGGCTGGTTTATAATCAGGATCATCCTGATCAGCATAATCTGTTATCGCCGCTCCGTGCGCAGCAGACTCAAAAAATCAGTGCCCTGCCGGCGGAAGAACAAACCCCGCAGTGGTGCCGGTACTTTGCCCGTGATTTACAGGAACGGTCCTCCCCGCTGCTCACCGCCGGAGAGTGGTTGCTGCGCCCGATGAATATTACACCGCCGTCCGCCCCTTATATTGTCAGCGCACCGCATCCCCGCGAAAAATGGTGCTTCCGTTCGCCGTTCACCAAAGATATCAGTAATGCGGACTGGCAGTTATACCCCGGTGATTTACCTGATCTGCAATCCCCCGAACGGGTTATATTTGTGGACTGGTGGTTCGGCGGTTACCGGCTGCTGCCGTGCTATACCGTTGAACCTCAGAGCAGCCGCCTGAAATACTGGCGCAAAGTGGCCCGCGAAGGAAAACTGCCACCGGTGCTGGTCTGGTATATCAGCGGTCTGGCATCCTACATTATACTGGATGGCCATCTGCGGTTGCAGGCAGCTTATGATGAAAATATTCCGCCATCCTTTATTGTGCTCAGCCAGTACCATGAATGCAGCTATGAGCCGGATCCTGCCGCGATTGAAAAAGTACAGCGGGCAATAGCGCATCAGATGGATAAAACCCCGCGCCCGGACGTCCGCAAGATCAACCAGACATTAATCAGTCTGTATCAGAACCGGTACGGACGCCATTCCACCCGCAGCCGGGCAATACTGGGTGACGGCAGTACATGGGAAGAGGACGTTTCCCGCTATCTGCACCGGTATCAGGATACCGGGCATCTCACTGCCATTTTACGGCGGACAGAAGAAACGGAGTGACCCGCTAATCGGATAAATCTGCTGTGAATATTTTTTGTTCAACGCAGAATACAGCTTTACCCGTCAGATTACTCTCCGCCCCCGGAGCCATATAAGGAATATCTATGTCCGGATTCACCCGTACCTTTATTACACCACTTTTGCTGCTGTTTTCAGCCTCGCTGTTTGCCGCGGCAGAAACCAAACCGGCAGCGCCGGAAAAAACCGCCGCAGCTGATCTGGATCTGGTCTTTGTTCTGGATAAAAGCGGTTCAATGTCCGGTTTTGAACAGGACACCATCGGCGGTTATAACTCCGTTCTTGCGGAAAACCGTAAAAAAGAGGGAAACATTTACGTCACAACGGTTTTATTCAACCAGGAAAACAGCACACTGCACAACCGCGAACCTATCAGTAAAGTCAAAAACCTGACCCCGGATGATTACACCGTCGGTGGTAATACCGCATTACTCGATGCGGTCGGCGTAACAATTGAAAAAATCCGCGAAAACCGGAAAATTACCAAAAACAATAATGTGTTATTTGTCATTATTACCGACGGTGAAGAGAACAGCAGCAGTAAATACAGCCGGGATAAGATCAAAGCAATGATTAATTCTGCGGAAAAAGAAGATAAGTGGGACTTTATTTTCCTCGGTGCCAATATTGATGCGATCGCAGAAGCAGGAAATATCGGAATTAAAAGCGACAACGCCACCGGTTATGTGCAGGATAAAGCCGGTTATGGCAAAGCGTATGAAGCGGTGAATAAAGCTGTTGAAGTAAAACAGCAATCAAAACCGATTACTTCCGACTGGAAAGCTGACGTCGAAAAAGATAACAACGAACGCAGTAAAAAATAACAAAACACCTCTTATTTATTCACCAAAACAGTACGGTTCGCCGTACTGTTTTATTTTCTCGTCCCGCCATTCTTTTTTCCCCGTAACTCTGCTTATCATGAACATTAAATGACCAAAGTTCAGCCGGATAATTACGCCAATTTGACTATATTAATGCCAATAACAACCACGAGGTGTAATTATGTTTAAAAAATCTTATCTTTTTTTAGCATTGATTCCTTTTATCTCTGTTGCCGCACCGGGTATTGATGAAAGTGATGATGTCACAACCTCAATGCCTGATTTTGCTACCGGTAAAATAGAGCAATCTGCCGGTGTTAAATTAGGTTCCGGGTTTATCAGTAACGATGCAAATAACACGATTATCATTGGTAACACAGCGGATAAAAATGAAATCCCGCCGGAAAACCCGAACAGCAGCATACCGGCAAACCAGCCAAAACC
Organism: Morganella sp. Je.2.23; assembly: GCF_051129855.1. NCBI lineage: Bacteria > Pseudomonadati > Pseudomonadota > Gammaproteobacteria > Enterobacterales > Morganellaceae > Morganella > Morganella sp. Je.2.23. Next base: position 830,744 of record NZ_JBCPSQ010000001.1, on the reverse strand, counting down.
ACCGGTGGCAAAGTCTGATTCTGATATTGCTATCGGTAACAGTGCCTATGCTGACGGTTCCGCAGATGGCCAGGCCGGAGCTCCGTCAATGGCTGTCGGTAATGGCGCGGTTGCCAAAGGTGAAGGCTCTGTTGCCCTCGGCAGCAAAGCCGTTTCTGACGGAATGGGCGGTGTGGCCATCGGTGATGCCGCGAAACAGAAAAACGGCGGGATCAGTATCGGCGGCAATGCCAGCGCCGGTGCGGGTGGTACTATTGATAACCCGTTCGGTGGTACGGTTGAAATCAACAACAGCGTTGCTATCGGCCGTGATGCAAAAGTCACCGGCGGAGCCATTGACTCCATCGCTCTGGGTTCCGGCTCTGTTGCCGGCAAAACCAGCGGTAATGCCCGCTTCCTGGACAAAACCGATGCAGCGGCTCAGTACACCGGTGAATTATCCATCGGGAAAAAAGCAGAAGCCCCGCAATGGGGTGAGAAAGATACTTACCGCCGGATCACCAATGTCGCCGGTGGTTCAGAAGATACCGATGCTGCGAATATTGCCCAGCTGAACGTGGTCAATAATACCGCCACTGCGGCAGAAAACACGGCCAAAGCAGCTGATACGAAAGCAACGGATGCCAAAAAAGCGGCAGATGCCGCGGACGGTAAAGCCACTGAAGCACAAAAAACGGCGGTAACGGCAAATACCAATGCGGTTGATGCCCGTAATACGGCTTATACCGCCAATACCACAGCGCAGAAAGCCAATAATACCGCGAATAGTGCCTATAACCTGGCAACGCACAACGCCGCCCGTATTGATAAACTGGAGCTGCGCTATGATGAGCTGAATGACAAAATGCAGCGCGGTTTTGCAATGTCCGCCGCCACATCAAACCTGTTCCAGCCGTATAACGTCGGTAAATTTAACCTCAGCGCGGCTGTCGGCGGATATAACTCTGAAAATGCCGTTGCTGTCGGCAGCGGCTACCGTTTTAATGAAAATGTCGCGGTTAAAGCCAGCCTTGCGACTTCTGCGTCAAACGGCGGAGATGTTATGTACGGTGCCGGTATGAATCTGGAATGGTAATAAACAGCTAAAAGTAACACAGGCTACCGGCCGGATACCATTTTGCTATTCTGCGCCGGCAGCCATTACATTAATAACGTTTATTTCCCGGGGCGTTAACCTTTATCCGGCAACTGGTTCCGGACAGCGGCAACTAAGCAAAATATAAAAACAAAAATACCAATAATATGCCGGAAAAATCAGAATTTAACACTCACCTTAAGTTCAGAACAGGCGACTAACTCTGATTCCTCAGAGTACAGAAAATAAAACAACCGAGGATAAAAATACAATTACAATCAGTGCGAGTAATGTTCTGAATATACCCTTCAATGTTTGCTCAAGAAATACTAATCCGTGTTTGTTACCCATCTCTTTCAGAATCCATAGCGCTACTCATTTTATTTTAGTTATGTGAAACCCATCACGATATAATGATATTACTTATCCATTTAGTCAATAAATATACTGTTTTCGAAATCTTTTTTTGATGAGTATCGGCTCCTCCCCCTGCAAACCTGATAATGAAACTCATTTTGTTTTGATACGTTTTCTGTCCGCTTTACACCTTCCCGGAAAGATCTGCATGCCGTACAGCCGGGACCTGAAATAATCCGTCCCATGCTATCAATTAGTTGATAATGCTTTATCACCGAAAGCATGACACAACGCAATAAAATTTATATCATTATGTTATTAATGAATTTTTATCTTGTAAATCGCATATTTATCACATCAGCCATCTGACACAAACACAACTACGCACATCGATAATATCGCGTTAGTGAGAATTATCAGATTTTATGATTGAAAATCCATCTCCGAAAACCTGAAAAGGCGTTTATCTGTTTTTTTTACTAAAAAAACGTGTTCAGGCGCAATTTTTATTTGCCTTAAGATCAGAAACCCAATAAATTACGCACCAAATTGGTTTAACCCAAAATTACATGGCAGTCATACACACAGATACAGGAGTTCCTGACCCCCCCGGCTTGCATCAGCATCCGGATGATTTTGATGTCATACTCATACTGACAATGATTTTGCAGACTCTATTTCGACCGGCACTTCCGCAATACGGCCGGATTTTTATGATGGACGCAGATTATTTATATCGCTAATTTTATTGGCAACATTATTTAATTAACGCCGGGTTTATTGCTGTCAATGCAATAAGTCAACACAACCTTATTATCTGGAAAAAACGAATATCACCATGTCTGAAAAACATAAAAAACACTTTAATAAAACCTTGCTGGCATTATTTCTGGCATCACAAAGCACTTTGGCATTTTCCGCAATGGACTATCAGGTTTCACAGATAAAAGAGATTGGCCAGGCTGCTGCAATATCTTCAGACGGAAGTATTGTTGCCGGAACTTATGAGATTTCGGATAATAACTACCGGCCCTTCCTTATTATAAATGGCAATTCATTTGATCTGAGTAAATATGCCACCGGCAATGACAGCATTTATATCTCCGGCCTTTCCGCTGACGGTAATATGGCGACGGGTTATATAGTTGACGCAAATGATAACGTCAAATCGAAAATGTATATTTACATTGCCAATACCGGCGATATAAGTATTCCGGATCAACAGGCATTTACCAGTGTCGCCTCACAGGGTATTTCCGGAGATGGTAAAACTATTATCGGTATTGCAGACCAAAAGGCTTTCCGTTTTACGGAGCAGGACGGTATAACATTACTGAATCCGGCTGATTCTGAAAGCTCAACAGCAAACGGAGTTAATCATGACGGCAGTGTGATTGTCGGCCGCTTCATCACCGGTAATGGTCAGGCATTTAAATATACCGCAGATAACGGCATGGTATCCCTGGGCACACTGAGAGACGATAACACAGGCCAGTCAAATGCTAATGCGGTATCCGCTGACGGGCTCGTTACCGTAGGCTCGTCAACAGACAATAACGATGAAACACATGCCATCCGCCATACTGATAAAGAAGGTATGCGCGATCTCGGTACGCTGAAGAAAGATAATACAGGGTATTCCAGTGCGTCATCGGTTTCACATGACGGACAATTTATCGTCGGATCGTCTTATAATGAAGATGATACCGAACGTGCCTTTGTCTACGTTTCCGGTGAAAAAAAGATGTACGAACTGAAACCTGTTCAGGATGAACTCGCCGGAGAATCCAGCGCTGAAGCAATTTCTGATGACGGCAGAGTCGTTGCGGGTTATGTGCAGAATGAAAACAATGAAACATCCGCTGTTTTATGGAAACTGGACTATAAACCGCCGATGACACCACTTGAGCCGTCAACACCGGTTGACCCGGTCAAACCCGTTGAGCCGGTCAAACCTGTCGAGCCGATCAAACCCGTTGGCCCGGCTGAACCTCTGACGCCGGTTGAACCGTCCGGACCCGGTGAGGTTATTATTTCCAATCCTGTTGATATCGCCAAAACCCGTAATACAGTGACAAAACTGGCAAACAGCAACTATCAGGTTCTGGATTTGTATCAGACTGCGCTGTATAACCTCGCCGAAAGCCGTTGCCGGATGGGCGATGACAATTACTGTACCGGCCTGTTTACCCAATACGATAATGTTCACCGGAACAGCCGTGTCGCTACCGGCGTATTTGGTTCATTCCGTTTACCGGCAGAAAACTGGACGCTGGGCGCATCACTGAATTTTGCGGTGAATACGAATCTTGCTGATGGCTACGATACCCGCGGAAGTAATAATCCCGGCGTCGGCACATGGTTACGTTACCAGAAAAACAGTGATAATACCGGCTTTAGCAGTGAACTTTCCGCCGCATTTTTACAGCAGGATCTGGAAATTACCCGCCGGGCACAACGCGGAACGGAAACCGGAAAAGGTAATTCCGATATCAAAGGTTACTATGTAAGATTCACCACCGGTTACGGTATTAGCGTCAGCGAAAATACGCTGGTTACCCCGCTGGCTGCTATTAAATATCACCATGTCACACGAGCCGGATATACTGAATCAAATGGTGTTAGTTTCCCTGCAACTTACGGCCGTGCCGGAAATAAAAATCTTGATTTACAGCTTGGTGTTGATTTAAAACACCGTGTTAATCAGAGTGCAGAACTGGATGCGGGTATCGGTGCCGATATCAGACTCCGCCATCAGCGCGATGCATTTACCGGTCATATTCAGTATGTGAACGATACTGATTATATTTATGACCGCGGAGACAATCAAAATATAAAACCATATGCCCGTGCCGGTGTAAATTACTTTATTAATGAGAACTCAACAGTTCGCGGTGATATCGGTTATCACACCACTGATTACCGTAATGATGGTTTACAGGTTGGCCTCAGTTATTCATACCATTGGTAAGCACTTTTAAATTAGCTGATATTATCCGGCAATACTTATTTATTGCCGGATTTTTTATTTCCTGTTTTATTTCAGTTTTTTTGTTTCCCGGGTATAGGAAAGATAATGCACAACAGTTTTGCTTTGAATAATGGCATTTAACTGACTGTCAATCCGGCGATCATCCACGGTTGCCCGTTTATGCTGACGGTGATGTTCTGCCGGGGATGACACCATAAATGTCTCCATAAATTCATCGCTCGTACCAGGTACTGAAAATAATCCTCTTGAATATCCTCCGTCACGGAGCCGGACCCGTTTCAATTGTTCCATCAGGTCAAAAAATTCTGTCTGATGCTCTGTATTCACTTTGTACTGAATACACACCATCACCGGATTTTTATTATCCTCCGGATAATACTGAAATTCCTCCGGCAGGATCAGATGTTCAGAAGGCGATAAATTAATATTGTCGTGATCAATTTTTACTTTCAGCACACACAGCCAGACAACTACCGTACCGGCAGCCGCCGCAAGCAGCGCTGTCGTGACTGATGTGTGCGACGCAATCTGCCCCCAGATTAATGAACCGGATGCCATTGAACCTGAAAATACCGTCAGATAAAGCGCCAGCCCTCTTGCCCTGACCCAGTCCGGCAATGCTGTCTGCGCTGATACCATCAGGGTGGAAAGTGTGATCAGCCAGCTGAATCCGGCAATAATACTGCCCGCGATCGCCAGATATTCCGAGGTGGTCACGGCAAATATCACCAGCACAATCACAGTACCGGCAGTCCCGGAGGTCACTAACATTCCGGTGCTGAACCGTGCGCGTAACGCGGACAGACTGAATGCTCCGATGACCGCTCCGATACCGATACTGGTGGTTAAGATCCCGTATAACGTTGCATCACCCTCAAGTGATACCCTGGCAACCAGCGGCAGCATCGCCCAGTAGGCACTGGCAAATATAAAGAAAGCAGCGGCTCTGATAATGGTTTTAATTAATGCCGGACTGTAACGGACATAGCGCAGCCCGGAAATCATCGCAGCAACCACAGATTCTGCCGGTAAGGTGTTTTCTTTGTGCTTCTCCCCTTTCCACCACCACACCGCCGCAATAATGGCAATAAAGCTGAACGCGTTAAGAACAAACGGAAGATAAAGCCCCACCTGTGAGATAAGCACACCGGCAAGTGCCGGGCCGATGGCACGGCTGATATTAATCCCCATACTGTTTAACGCAATCCCCGCTTTTAATTCATGAGGCGCGACAATACCCGGGACAATAGCCTGCCAGGCAGGACCTGAAAAAGCAGCCCCGGCGCCGAGAATAAAAGTAATAAACAGCAGCCAGCCGATACTGACCGCACCGGAATAAACCAGAACAGCCAGTAATGCAGCGGCAAAAAGCATCGTGATATTGACAATAATAAGCAGCTTGCGCTTATCAAAAATATCAGCAACAGCCCCGGCCGGTAAAGCTAATAAAAAGACCGGCAATGTAGTCATGGCCTGAATAGTCGCGATCATGACAGGATCAGGGCTCAGATTTGTCATCAGCCATCCTGCACCGACATCATTCATCCATGTACCGATGTTAGAAAATAATGTCGCCACCCATAACACAAAGAAAACACGGTTACGCAGCGGTGACCAGGCAGATGATTGCGGATTAGTCATGTGAATATGATCTCCGGTTTAATGTGGCTGATGTTTCACCACCAGCCACCGTATTAACAGACACAGCAATAATTAAAATGCAAAACAGGAACACCCCAGTGCGCCCCAGAAGGCATTATCATCCGCAACCGGCACAGACGATTTACGGGCAATATCATGCTGATGGCCGTGCACGTGACACGAACCGCAGCACTGGTGTAACTGATTCAGGATCGCGGCTTTATTTTCCTGCTGTAAATAAGAATAATGCCCCGGGACTTTAATAACCGGTGACCAGTCAGGTAAAACCGGTATTGACGACGGTGCCAGCGGTCCGAAAATACCGTTACCGTAAACGATCTCGCCATTTACTACCGTCAGCAGTGATTCAATCGCTTTAATTTCCGGTTCAGGCACACGGAAATAGTCGTCAGACAAGGCAATAAAATCCGCAAACTGCCCTGATTTAATCTGCCCTTTTTTACCCTGCTCATCAGAGAACCAGGAACTGCCGATAGTCCATAACTCTAACGCGGTATCTCTGTCTAACCGGTTATTGTCATCGTACATTTTCATACCACCGACTGTCCTGCCGGATACCAGCCAGTAAAGCGCTGTCCACGGGTTATAACTGGCCACCCGTGTTGCATCCGTTCCCAGACCGACCGGCACCTCCGCATTGAGCATTTTTGCCACCGGCGGTGTGTGTTTCACCGCTTCATGACCATATCTGTCCGCAAAGTATTCTCCCTGGAATGCCATACGATGCTGGATAGCCAATCCGCCGCCCAGGGCTTTTACCCGTTCAATATTTTTTTCACTGATGATTTCCGCATGATCGAAAAACCAGTGCAGGCCGTCAAACGGGATCTCTTTATTTACTTTTTCAAACACATCCAGCATACGGCTGATAGATTCATCATAGGTGGCATGCAGACGGAACGGCCAGCGGTGCTCAACGAGGTGGCGGATCACGGCTTCAAGTTCCGCATCCATATTGTCCGGCAGATCCGGTCTTGGTTGCAGAAAATCCTCAAAATCAGCCGCAGAAAACACCAGCATCTCCCCCGCGCCATTGTGACGGAAAAAATCGGTTCCCTCTCCCGGCGACACCATGGATGTCCATTCGCGGAAGTCCTCCAGTTCCTGTTTCGGACGCTGGGTAAACAAGTTATAGGCGATACGGATGGTCAGCTGATTCTGTTTTGCCAGTTCCGCGATCACCTCATAATCTTCCGGGTAGTTCTGAAAACCACCACCGGCATCAATCGCACTGGTTACCCCGAGGCGGTTAAGCTCACGCATAAACTGACGGGTTGAGTTAACCTGATAATCCAGAGGCAGTTTCGGGCCTTTCGCCAAAGCGGAATACAACAGCATGGCATTCGGTTTCGCAATCAGCATACCGGTCGGGTTACCGTGCTCATCCCGCTGAATTTCCCCGCCCGGCGGGTTTGGCGTATCTCTGGTATAACCGATCACCCGCAGTGCTGCCTTATTCAGCAGCGCACTGTCATAAAGATGCAGTACAAAAACCGGCGTATCCGGTGAAACGGCATTGATCTCGTCTAATGTCGGCATCCGTCTTTCGGCAAACTGGAACTCACTCCAGCCACCCACAACCCGCACCCACTGCGGCGCCGGTGTCACATCAGCCTGTGCTTTTAACATCGCCAGAGCATCCGATAATGACGGAACACCTTCCCAGCGTAATTCAAGGTTATAGTTCAGCCCGCCGCGGATAAGATGAAGGTGCGAGTCATTCAGGCCGGGAATAATCACCTGACCTTTAAGATCAATAATCTCCGTTTCTTCATTCCTGAACTCCATGGCCTCATCGTTGGTTCCGACAGCAATAAATTTACCGTCACGGACTGCAACGGCCTGAGCAACGGGATTTTCACGATCGAGAGTATGAATATCACCGTTAATAAATATTTTTGATGCGAAGATTTTATTCATCATGATGTGTTTCCTGTTTATGAGGAACTCACTGGTTATCAAAGCGTGTTGTGGCAAACGGCATAAAAAAATAACCGGAGAGTGACCTCGCCGGTTATAACACTGTTATCTGATAACGCGCTGAGGTGCTTTATGAACCATGGTATAGGCATAATCAACACCCATGCCGTAAGCACCGCTGTGCTCCTGAACCAGCCCCATCACCGCGTCATAGGTTTCTTTGCGGGACCAGTCACGCTGGTACTCCAGTAATACCTGCTGCCAGGTAACAGGAACAGCCCCGGCCTGCACCATACGGTCAATGGAACGTTCATGCGCATCAACTGACGTACCGCCGGATGCATCTGTCACAATATAAACTTCATAGCCTGCTTCAATCGCCATTAAGGTCGGGAAATTTAAGCAGACTTCAGTCCATAATGCCGCCATAACTAACTTTTTACGGCCGGTTGCTTTAACGGCTTCGACAAACTTCTGATCTTCCCAGGAGTTCATGGAGGTACGTTCGATAGGTTTTGATTCAGGATGGACAGCCAATAATTCAGGCCAGATATATCCGCTGAAGCTTTCTGTTTCAACAGAGGTATAAATGGTCGGCACATTGAAAATTTTTGCTGCTTTCGCCAGACCAACGGTATTATTTTTCAGTTGCTGGCGGTCAATATTAGCCACACCGAAAGCCATTTGCGGCTGATGATCAATAAAAATAACGGCGGAGTTTTGCGGACTTAACAGCTCTAATTTAGACATAATATATTCCTGTTCAATTAGTTAAGTTGATAACGCCTGAGTATTAAACTCACTTACTGACAGGAAACATAATAAGTTCTCACCTGATAATGACCAGATGGCAAATTTGACTTTAGAAGTCAAAAAAAATGAACGAGATTTGTTATCTTTTGATTTATTTATCTTTTATGCCGGATTTTACAGAATAAACAGAGACGGTTTTGTGCATTGATAACAATACGTTCATTATAGTTTCACTTAAACACAGCATATTAATTCTTTCTTTGTTTTATTGTTCTGCATGAAATGATATTAACTTCCCGTCTTATATTAATAATCATTCGTTATTCAGATGATCCCAAAAAATATCTCATTTTGTCCTTTATCACTCTTTTCTTATTTTATCTTTTGTATACCGGCCATAATGTAAATATCCCGGTAACAAGATGCAATAATACCCACTTTAATACTCATTCAACTTGTGCCTGAAGCTGCTAATAAGTGCTGGGCACGACAAGCCATAAAAACAAAAAAGCCCACTTTTACATGGGCTTAATTCGTTATTTTTCCAGTCACTGCCAGCGGGTTTTTATTGGGGGATTATTCCCACTCAATCGTCGCCGGTGGCTTGCCGCTGACGTCGTATACGACACGGGAAATGCCGTCGACTTCATTGATGATGCGGTTGGAGACACGGCCTAACAGGTCGTATGGCAGATGTGCCCAGTGTGCGGTCATAAAGTCGATAGTTTCGACTGCGCGCAGTGAGACAACCCAGTCGTATTTACGGCCGTCGCCCATGACACCGACAGAACGTACCGGCAGGAAGACAGTGAATGCCTGGCTGACTTTGTGGTACAGATCCGCTTTGTGCAGCTCTTCGATAAAGATAGCATCGGCGCGGCGCAGGATGTCGCAGTACTCTTTTTTCACTTCGCCCAGCACGCGGACACCCAGGCCCGGGCCCGGGAACGGATGACGGTACAGCATATCGTACGGCAGACCCAGCTGCAGACCGATACGGCGGACTTCGTCTTTAAACAGTTCGCGCAGCGGCTCAACCAGTCCCAGCTCCATATCTTCCGGCAGACCGCCGACGTTATGGTGGGATTTGATTACATGGGCTTTACCGGTTTCAGAGGCGGCAGATTCAATCACATCCGGATAGATAGTGCCCTGCGCCAGCCATTTGACCTGTTTCTGTTTTGATGCTTCTTCGTCAAAAATTTCAATGAATGTATGGCCGATAGCTTTACGTTTGGCTTCCGGGTCCGCAATACCTTTCAGGGCATTCAGGAAACGGTCTTCCGCTTTGGCGTGGATGATATTGAGGTCAAATTTACCTTCGAACATCTCCATAACCTGCTCTGCTTCGTTCAGACGCAGCAAGCCGTTATCCACGAATACACAGGTCAGACGTTTGCCGATGGCGCGGTTTAACAGCATCGCGGTTACAGAGGAATCCACGCCGCCGGAAAGTGCCAGGATGACGTGGTCGTCACCGATCTGCTCACGCAGACGGATAACGGTGTCTTCGATAATGGCTTCCGGCGTCCACAGTGCTTCACACTGACAGATATCCAGCACGAAACGTTTGAGGATTTCCAGTCCCTGGTGAGTATGAGTGACTTCCGGGTGGAACTGCACGCCGTAGAAACGTTTTTCGTCGTTTGCCATGATTGCGAACGGACAGGTTTCAGTGCTGGCAACAGTCACGAAATCAGACGGGATAGCGGTAACTTTGTCGCCGTGGCTCATCCAGACATCCAGCAGCGGTTTGCCGTTGTCATCCAGCATGTCATGGATGCCACGGAACAGTTCGCAGGTTTCACGGATTTCGACCTGCGCATAACCGAACTCGCGCTCGTCAGAGGTTTCCACCGCGCCGCCGAGTTGCATAGACATGGTCTGCATGCCGTAGCAGATGCCGAGAACCGGCACACCGGCACGGAAGACATATTCCGGTGCGCGCGGGCTGTTGTGTTCAGTGGTGCTTTCCGGGCCGCCGGAGAGAATAATACCGTTCGGATTGAAATTACGGATCTGTTCTTCAGTGACATCCCATGCCCACAGTTCACAATAAACGCCGATTTCACGGATACGGCGCGCGATCAGCTGAGTGTACTGCGATCCAAAGTCAAGGATAAGAATGCGGTGCTGATGAATATTCGTTGTCATTAATGTATGTTCCAAAAGCAAACAATTATAGGCTGGCGGTCCGCAGACCGCCGCATGAATCAGAGACCTGAACGGTAGTTTGGTGCTTCTTTGGTGATCGTCACATCATGAACGTGACTTTCCTGAATCCCGGCACCACTGATACGGACAAACTCTGCTTTAGTATTCAGTTCGTGAATAGTTGCACAACCGGTCAGTCCCATGCAAGAGCGCAGGCCGCCCATTTGCTGGTGAACGATAGTTTTCAGCACACCTTTGTAAGCCACACGGCCTTCGATACCTTCCGGCACCAGTTTGTCAGCAGCGTTATCGGTCTGGAAGTAACGGTCTGAAGACCCTTTGGACATCGCACCGAGTGAGCCCATACCACGGTAAGATTTGTAAGCGCGGCCCTGGTAGAGTTCCACTTCTCCCGGAGATTCCTCGGTACCGGCAAACATCGAACCGACCATCACACATGCCGCACCGGCAGCCAGCGCTTTCGCGATATCACCGGAGAAACGGATACCGCCGTCAGCGATAACAGGGATGCCGGTACCTTCCAGTGCTTCAACCGCATCAGAAATCGCGGTTAACTGAGGTACACCCACGCCGGTCACGATACGGGTGGTACAGATAGAACCCGGGCCGATACCCACTTTCACCGCGCTGACACCAGCGGCCGCCAGGGCTTTCGCACCTTCGGCTGTGGCGACGTTACCGCCGATGATTTCGAGATCAGGGTATTTTTCACGGGTTTCACGGATGCGCTGTAACACGCCTTCAGAATGACCGTGAGAGGAGTCGATTAACAGAACGTCCACACCGGCAGCCACCAGCGCATCAACACGCTCTTCGTTACCGGCACCGGCACCGACAGCCGCACCGACACGCAGGCGGCCGTGCTCATCTTTACAGGCGTTTGGTTTACGCTCTGCTTTCTGGAAGTCTTTGACGGTGATCATACCGAGCAGATGGAATGCATCATCCACCACCAGCGCTTTTTCCACGCGGCGTTCATGCATTTTCTTCAAAACCACTTCACGGGCTTCGCCTTCGCGGATAGTTACCAGACGCTCTTTCGGCGTCATAACAGCAGTAACCGGCTGATCCAGGTCAGTCACGAAACGCACATCACGGCCGGTGATGATACCGACTAATTCATTATCGGTAGTGACTACCGGATAACCGGCGAAACCGTTCTGTTCGGTCAGAACCTGAACTTCACGCAGTGTGGTGCACGGGGTAACAGTCTGCGGATCAGAAACCACGCCGCTTTCGTGTTTTTTCACACGGCGGACTTCATCGGCCTGACGCTCGATGGACATATTTTTGTGGATAAAGCCGATACCGCCTTCCTGGGCAAGGGCAATCGCCAGACGCGCTTCCGTTACAGTATCCATCGCCGCCGAGATCATCGGGACGTTCAGACGGATCTTCGCAGTGAGTTGTGTCGATAAATCGGCAGTGTTAGGCAGAACTGTGGAGTGTGCAGGAACTAAGAGGACATCATCAAAGGTTAAAGCTTCTTTTTTAATACGTAACATGTGCAATATCTCACCAGGCAGCAGGATTGAAAGAAGATAAAATATTGCCGCGGCATTATACAGGTGGTAATCGGTTGCGCCTAGCCTTTTTTTTAAAAATTCGTTGATAATCTGTCAGAAGGCGGTAGTATCGGACAATTAAGTCCTTGTTTTATTATTTGATCTGGCTCACATGTTGCTACCTGAAAATACCGCAATTTTTACTGTTACCCGGTTAAATACGACAGTCCGGCAGTTACTCGAGCTGGAAATGGGCCGGATTTGGATCAGCGCGGAGATCTCCAACTTCTCACGCCCGTCTTCCGGTCACTGGTATTTTACCCTGAAAGATGAAAAATCCCAGGTGCGGGCAGCGATGTTCCGCGGCAATAACAGCCGTGTGACATTTGTACCGCAGAACGGGCAGCAGGTGCTGGTGCGCGCCGCGATCACCCTGTATGAGCCGCGCGGGGATTATCAGCTGATTATTGAATCCATGCAGCCCGCCGGTGAAGGTTTGCTTCAGCAGCAGTTTGAACTGCTGAAAGAGAAGCTGAAAGCCGAAGGACTGTTTGATACCCGTCTGAAAAAACCGCTGCCGGTACCTGCCACCTGCGTGGGGGTGGTGACATCCGCTACCGGTGCCGCCCTGCACGATATTCTGAATATTCTGCGCCGCCGTGATCCGTCGCTGCCGGTTATTATTTATCCCGCACAGGTTCAGGGAGCCGATGCACCGGCACAAATTGTCCGTGCTATCGAAACCGCCAACCGCCGTGATGAGTGTGATGTGCTGATTGTCGGGCGCGGCGGCGGTTCACTGGAAGATTTGTGGAGTTTCAATGATGAGCGGGTGGCTCGGGCGATTTTTGCCAGCCGTCTGCCGGTGATCAGTGCCGTCGGCCATGAAACGGATATCACTATCGCCGATTTTGTCGCGGATTTGCGGGCACCGACCCCCTCCGCAGCCGCCGAACTGGTCAGCCTTGATCTGACTGAACGCCTGCGGCAGATCCAGTCTGTTCAGCAGCGTCTGGAAATGGCGATGGACTATTTTATTGCCAGAAAACAGCGATTGTTCAGCCAGTTACATCACCGTTTACAGCAACAGCATCCGCAATTGCGTCTGGCACGGCAGCAACAGCTGATTCAGCGACTCGAACAACGGCTGATTCAGGCCGGACAGCATATGCTGACACAAAAATCCCGTCAGCTGACACAAGCTGAACAGCGTCTGATGCGCCGTGACCCGCGTCCGCAGTTACAACAGCAGCAGCGCCATGTTCAGCAGTTGCAGTTCCGTCTCTCCTCCGCTATGCGGGAACAACTCAGTCAGCAGCGTGAGCGTTTCGGGCGTCTCTGTTCAACGCTCGAAGGTGTCAGCCCGCTGGCAACACTCAGCCGCGGGTTCAGTATCAGCCAGACAGACAGCGGTGAGGTGCTGAACAAAACCCGTCAGGTGAAAGTCGGGCAGAAAATCACCACCCTGTTACAGGATGGCAGTGTGGAGAGTGAAATTATCGCCGTACACAAAAAAGCGGCTGCCCGTAAACGAAAAGCCGCTGAGTAATATACGGTTTTACCGGTGACACTGTCACACATTAAGTGACGGTGTCACGGAACCCGCTGTTCATCCACCATCAGCAGGAACACATAACCGAGTGCCACATCCCACAAATAGTTAAATCGTCCCGATTTACCGCCGTGCCCTGCTTCCATATCGGTATAGAGCAGCAGCAGATTATCATCCGTTTTCATCTCCCGCAGTTTTGCCACCCATTTTGCCGGCTCCCAGTATTGTACCTGTGAATCGTGCAGACCGCTGGTTACCAGCATATTCGGGTAAGCTTTCGCCTCAATGTTGTCATAAGGGCTGTAGGCGCGGATGTCGCGGTAAGCTGATTCATTTTCCGGATTGCCCCACTCGTCATACTCACCGGTGGTCAGCGGAATGGACGGATCAGACATGGTGGTCAGCGCATCCACAAACGGCACCTGCGTCACAATGCCGCGATACAGCTCCGGAGCCTGATTAATCACCGCTCCCATCAGCAAACCGCCCGCACTGCCGCCGGTTGCGTAGATCCGGTCTTTCGCACCATAACGCCGTGCAATCAGTTCCCGCGTTACATCAACAAAATCATTAAAACTGTTGATTTTATGCTGCATTTTTCCGGCATTGTACCAGCGCTTACCCAGTTCACCGCCGCCGCGGATATGCGCCTGAGCATAAACAAAACCGCGATCAAGCAAACTCAGCCGGTTGGCGTCGAAATCCGGGTCCATACTGGCGCCATACGCGCCGTAGCCTTCAATCAGCAGCGGATTATCTCCCTGTGAATCGTGTCCCTGTGAATCGTGTCCGGGCTGATAGTGATCTTTATGCCAGACCAGTGAAACCGGTACCTGTACGCCGTCACGGGCAGTGATCCAGATCCGTTCACTGTGATAATTCTCCCGCTGAAAACCGTTTACCTGCGTCTGTTTCAGTAACGTACGTTCTCCGCTGGCCATATTCAGTTCATACACCGACGCCGGTGTGGTCATCGAGGTATAGCCGTAGCGCAGCAACTGACTGTCCGGCTCCGGATTCAGTCCGAGCCATGCGCAATAAGCACCGTCATCAAATGCGACTTGTGTTTCTTTCCCGCTCTGCCGGTGAATAATACGGATTTTCGGCAGCGCGGCGTGCCGTTCCTGTAATACCAGCCAGTCACGAAACAGTGTGAAATCCTCCAGATCGGTATCCGGTTGCGGTGCAATCAGCGTTTGCCACGGATGCTCCGGGGAATCGGTCTGATAGAGGCCAAACAATTCATTTTCGTGGTCAGAGCGGATATAAAACTGCCCGTCCAGATGATCAATATGGTATTCGCGCCCGTCCTGACGCGGTGAGAAACAAACCGGTGGCTGTAACGGCGCATTGGCATTCACCAGCTGAACCTCAGAGGTGACCGGGCTGTGACAGCCGATAAAAATCCAGTCACGGGAGGATGACAGGGATAACCCGGTATAAAAACGATCATCTTCCTCGCGGTACACCAGTTCATCCTGTGTGGTATCGGTACCGAAACGGTGGCGATATACCTCGAACGGCAGCAATGTCTGCGGATCCTGGCGTACATAGAACAACACCGAACCGTCGGCTGACCACACCAGATCGTCAGCCACGTCTGTCAGCACCGATTCCTGCCAGTCATTATCAGTCAGATCACGATAAGCAACCTGATATTCACGGCGGCCGACTTTATCCTCGGCAATCGCGATACGGCGGTTATCCGCACTGACGGCCAGCGAAACCAGCTCGTAATACGCCAGCCCCTCTGCCCGCACATTGCCGTCCGCCAGCAGTTCCCACTCGTCACCGGTTATTTTGCGCCGCTCATACAGCGGATACTCTTTACCTGCCTCAAAACGGGTGCGATACACATAACCGTTATAACGGTACGGCGCGGATTCATCGGCCTGCGGCATACGGGCAACCATCTCCTCATACAGCGCCTCTCGCAGCGGTTCAGCGGCCTTCAGTTTCTGTTGTGTATAGCGGTTTTCATCCGTCAGATACTGAATAACCAGCGGATCACTGCGGGTATCATCCCGCAGCCAGTAGTAATTATCCGTCCGGGTTTCACCGTGTGCGGTGAACTGTACCGGACGTTTAAGGGCCTGCGGGATAGTCATACCTGCTCCTGATCTGTTTTTTTGTTGTGATGTCATAAAAATTTACTAAATTCTGCCCTTTGTTCCGCGATTCCGCACTATGATAGTAACGTTTTCATTTGTTTTAATTCTTTATTCATCACCGGGTTTTCACCGGTTCAGGAGGTTACAATGAAACAATACCGCGTTGCTGTTGTTGTCGGTTCTCTGCGTGAGCAAAGTTACAACCGTCAGCTGGCGCATGCTCTGGTCTCCCTTTTCCCCGCACACATTCAGTGTGAATTTGTCAGTATCGGTTCACTGCCGCTCTATAATCAGGACTGTGATGCACAGCCGCCTGCTGAAGTACTGGCATTCAAACAGCAGATTTCACAGGCTGACGGTGTGATTTTTGTCACGCCGGAGTATAACCGCTCTGTCCCCGGTGTGCTGAAAAACGCACTGGATCAGGGCTCCCGTCCGTGGGGACAGAACAGCTGGGACAGTAAACCCGCTGCTGTGATCGGCACCTCTGCCGGGGCAATGGGTACGGCGATGGCACAGCAGCACCTGCGCAATGTGCTGGCATTTCTGAATATGCCGACTCTCAACCAGCCGGAAATGTACCTGCAATGGTATGACGGCATGGTCAGCGCAGACGGCACATTCAGCGAAAAAACCGGTGCTTTTGTGCAGAAATGGGCCGATGCCTATGTCCGCTTCCTGGAAGCGCACAGCTGATAATCCGGCCGGGCAGACTCAGCGGAATGTCAGTTGCTGCCCGGTATTAAAATCATCCGCATTCAGGGCATGACGCCCTCTGTCTCCGGTACAGTGACAGCCGTACACCCGGGTTTCCGGGCCAAGTGCCTCTGCGGCACGGCGTAACGCGGCCGGTGTTGCCCGGCGCAGATGCAGTCCGCCGACCACCGCCTGTACCGGTGCATTATCCGTCAAAGCCCGCGCATGCTGTATTACCGACTCAATCCCGGAATGGCTGCATCCGGTGATGATCACAATCCCCGCCTCCCCGTGCCAGATCAGAAAACTGTCATCCCGGACATAATCCGCCTCCCCGCTTCTGAGCAAAACCCCGTAACGGCGCACCACGGCCCGCCGGGTGATTTCTCCGGCAAACAAAAAACGGGATGAAATCGCGTACGGCTTTTCGGTCAGCACAAACTGATAGTCACGGCGCAGTGTGTCCTCACAGAACAAGGGGGATAACCGTTTGAATTTCAGCGGGTAACTGCCCAGCCACAGCGCGGCACGGCGCGGCTCAAAAATGTGCGGATGCGCAATCACTGTCAGCGGGGACGGCAGTTTATGCCGTTCAGTGCGGGTTAATCCGCCGAAATGGTCATAATGACCGTGCGACAGTACCACCGCATCAATTTCTGACAGTGAAATCTCCAGCGCCTGTGCATTACGGATATAGGTATCGTCTGCGCCCGTATCAAACAGCAGCGAGGTATCGCCGTCCTCCAGCAGCAGGCTCAGACCGGCGTGAGATTCCAGTTTCGGGTCAGAATTAGTATTTTCCAGCAGTGCAGTGATACGTAACATGGATAATAATCCCTGAAAGATAAATATGTTCTGCCGTTATATATAACACAGTGTTTTCCGCTATAACGCATCTGTATTGTACCGCAGAGCGCAGATTATGATTTAATTCAGGTAATGTTAATAAATCAGCATGACCCGGCTGTAAAATTGTTAAATAATAGCCGGCCGATACCGACTTTCAGGAGTTCCGCATGGGAATTATTACCGCTTTTGCGAAAAGCACCGATAACAGTCAGCTTTTACGCCTTTTGCATCAGCAAATAGAAAAACAGGATGTACCGGTAGCCTGTCGTGATGATCTGGATGATCAGCTCACGGATATCGCCGCCTATATGCATGATGAACATTATCCCGCCCTGGCGGTTCGCCGGAAAAAAGTCAATATACTGACCGGGATACTCGCCCTGCCGGTATTACTCTTCTCTCTGCTGCTGTTTTCACAGAAGATTATTGATACCCTGTCACTGAATATCGATATCAGCTATCTTTCACTGACCCTGCTGGACTATAGCCTGACTTACATTTGGGCTGTATTTATTTATGCGGCGGTGTTGTTCGGGACTATTTTTTATTTTTATTTCCTGCAAAAACAGGCAGAAAAATATGCCGGCCATCTGATTGATGACTTTATCAGCCGGATATCTCGGTAACCGGAACGGATTAAGATCAGATTAAGCCCCGTTGTCACATTAATTTGCCTGCGTTGTCACAGTAAACGTCAATGCTATACTGAAATCCGCTTTTACAGAGCGAATTTACAGAGAGAGAGAAAAAAACGTGCAAATTCTATTAGTCGAAGACGATTTACAATTAGGCAAAGCATTGTGCCGGGGTCTGGAACTGGCCGGTTTCCGGGTGTGCTGGCTGCGTCTGCTGGCCGACGCCCGCAGGCGGCTGACAGAACAGCACTTTGATCTGATGCTGCTGGACCTCGGGTTGCCTGACGGCGACGGTTTTGACTCTCTGGTTGAATGGCGTAATAACGGGGAACAAATTCCGATTATTATTATGACTGCCCGCAACCAGCGTGATCATCTGGTGAATTCCCTTGATTCGGGAGCGGATGATTTTATTTCCAAACCCGTTGAACTGCCGGAATTAATTTCACGGGTTAAAGCGGTTTCCCGCCGTATTGCCGGTTTTTCCTCACAATTATGGAAAGTGGATAATATTACTCTTAACCCGATGAACCATCAGGTAACGCTGAACGATGAATTATTATTGCTCTCCGGTAAAGAATATCAGTTACTGTACGAGTTAATGCGTAATACCGGCAATGTGGTACGCAAACCGGAGCTGGAACAGCGTTTATTCGGGCTGGACGATAAAATCGAAAGTAACTCCCTGGAAGTGCATATCCATAATCTGCGCCGTAAAATCGGCAAAGAAAAAGTGATTACTGTCCGCGGAATTGGCTATCTGCTGAAAAAGGACAGCGAATAAGTGAGAATCCGCTCATTCTTTGTTTATACCGTTCTCCTCCAGACGTTCTCAATGCTCCTGCTGTGGGGCGTCTGGATTGCCTGGCTGAAATACGCTTACCTGCCGGATTTAAGTGAAGATTTTAACGCTCAGCAAATGGTTATTGCCCGGGGGATGTCCGATACCCTGCGGGAAACCCCCACAGATTCCGCCACCTTTCCGCAAATCACCCGGGCACTGGAGAGCATGTACGCCAATGCGATGAAAAGCGGGCTGGAAGAGGAAAATTATGATCCGCTGGTCGCCATTCTGCACAGCACAACGGGTGAAGTCCTGTACAGCAATAAACCGGATGTCCATATTCCGCTGAAACCGGACGGAATCGAGCGTTTCTCTGAGGACGGTGAAACCTGGTATCTTGCTTATAATACCGACCCGGATATGCAGCGCACCGCGGTGATCGGCGAATCCGGTACCGACCGTCATATGCTGATCGGCGACCCGGCAACCGGTACCGCCGTTCCGCTGCTGTTTATTCTCGGTACTATGCTGTCATCCACTATTATCACCACCTATCTCAGTCTGCGCCCGCTGCGTGAAACCACCCGCAGTATCGCCACCCGCAATCCGGGCAATCTGACACCAATCAGTATGAAGTATCAGTACAATGAAATGCGTCCGGTACTGCATGCCATCAACCAGCTGATGCAACGGGTGGATGCTGCCAATCTGCGGGAAAAACAGTTTATGGCGGATGCCGCTCATGAACTGCGCACGCCGATTGCCGCGGTACTGGCACAAATTCATCTGCTCAAACAGATTGATGACCCGGCGGAACGTAACGAAATTACCGCCGATATGGAAATCAGTCTGGATCGCGCGGTGTCATTATCGCGGCAGCTGATTGATCTGGCCCGGCTGGAAACGGAAGATTATCCGCTGAAAATGGAAAAAATCGACCTGACTCAGGCGCTGAGCCACGCTATTGCGACACTGGTGCCCTATGCCCTGCGCAAAGATATTGAATTTTCCTTCGACGGCCCGGAAAGCTGCATTATTGTCAGCGATAAACAGGCACTGTTCTCCATTATCAACAATATATTAAATAATGCGGTGAAATACTGTCCGCCGGGCAGTCAGGCGGAAGTCTCACTGAACACCGGAACACCGGAGGAAGTACAGATAATCATCCGTGATAACGGTGACGGGATCAGTGAACAGCATCGTCATCGTCTGTTTTCACGTTTTTTCCGTGTCCCCGGCAGCAGTGAAAACGGCAGTGGCCTCGGCCTTGCTATTGCCCAGAATCTGGCGGAAAAGATCGGCGGTTATCTCTCGGTCACCGACGGATTACAACAGCGTGGTATCGGGTTTGTGATCCATATTCCGGCTGAAAACCGTGAAATTCCCGCCGCATCCCATGACAGTTCTGATACATAAGGCTATGCTGAAAACAGTCAGAACAGGAGGGACAGATGAAACAGGCACTGATTATTATCGACCTTATCAATGACATTACCGGTAAACACGGGCTTTCCAATGCCTGTCATGAACAGACAGAAGCCCGTCACCTGATCGCCGCCACGCGGGAAACCGCCCGTCAGGCACGGCTGCGGGCGATCCCCGTAATATGGGTACGGGTCGGGTTTGCGGATGACTGGCATGATATCCCTGCCGGGTCACCGATGTTTCAGCGGGCAAAAGAGATTGGCGCCCTGAAACTGAGCGGCAGCGGTTGTGACTGGGCAGACGGCACGGATGTACAGAAAGAGGATATCTGCTTTGTGAAAAAAGGCGTCAGTGCCTTTGCGGGAAATGATTTACTGATCTGGCTGCGCAAAGCCGGGATTGAGCATCTGGTTCTGGCTGGTGTCAGTACCGTGATGGCGATTCAGAGTACGGCACGTTATGCCCACGACAGCGGGTTTTATGTCTCGGTGGCAGAAGATTTATGTGCCGCCCCGACAGCAGAGCTGCATCAGATAAGCCTGGAGATGCTCCGGCCGATGGCCGCTATCACCACCTCCGCCGCCTGGCTGGCACAATAACTTTTCATTATCCGCGCAGTTTCCCTGCGCGGATCTCCTTGCTTACCACAGCGACAGCAGATAACGCAGCAGCGCGGTCACAATCGCGGCAGCCAGCACTATCACCAGAAACGGCTTTTTATACCATGTCAGCAACCCGGCAACCGCCACCCCGGCCATTTTCGGCCAGTCTGATAATTCCTGCCCGCTGAAAATAGTCATGGTCACTGCCACGGCAAACAGGATGACAATCGCACCCGCTGAGAGCAGATTTTTGACATGTGACGACACCGAGAAACGCCCGCTGAGCAGTGCCCCGGAAGCCCGCATGGCATACGTCCCGACCGCCAGCAGTGCGATCCCCGTCAGAATGGATAATGTATCCGGCATTATGCTCTCCTCAGGCTGACAACCAGCCCCAGCAGTGATAACAGTACCGGGATACCCGGCGGTAAAAACGGTGTGGCGGCCAGTGCAATTACAGCACCCAGCAATGCGGCGCGGCGGGTTTTCGCTTCACGCAGTGCAGGCAGACATAATGCAAGGATAATGGCCGGGAACATCGCATCCAGACCCAGCGCTTTGGTATCCACAATAAACGTGCCGAGAAACTCACCGATAATCGTTCCCAGCGGCCAGCACAGAAAAATTCCCAGTCCGCACAGCCAGAAGGCGGCTTTTTGCTTATCTTTCTGTTTTTCCGCCAGACCGAACACCACACTCTCATCATTGAGAATATGAAAGCCCAGCAGTTTTTTCGGGCCTGTACCGGCGAGATCATGTACCGCCAGACTGAACGGCACGTGACGGGCATTGACCAGCAATCCGGCCAGCGCGGCAGACACCGGACTACCGCCTGCGGCCACCACGCCGATAAACAGAAACTCTGACGCACCCGCCAGCACAACTAGGGACAGTGTCAGCGGTACCCAGAGCGGGAATCCGCTGGCATGTGCCAGCGCACCGTAGGAGACGCCGACAATTAAATCAGCCACGCAGACCAGCAAAATATTGCGGATCATGGCATTATCGAGTGGAATAGCGAATTTCATTGCGATAGACTTATAAATTGAACGATACGTTCATTATGTCGAACGCTTTAAATTACGCAAGTGTTAATTCCGGGTTATTTCCGTTAACCAGCAGAGAGTACATTTTATGGATTCACCTATCACCCCGCCCCTGCAGATTATGGCTGTCAGGCTGACTGAAGAGCGTCAGCGCCAGGGTCGTTCCATCGCCGATGTTGCGCGCAGTGCCGGTATTGCCAAATCCACACTGTCACAACTGGAGTCGGCACAGGGAAATCCGGGAATCGAAACACTGTGGTCACTCTGCGTGGCACTGAATATCCCGTTTGCCAGCCTGTTTGAAACCCCGAAAAGCCGGGTAACCGTGCTGCGGCGCGGGGAAGGCATTCAGGTCAGCGCCGAGAATGCCTATTACCATGCTTTTCTGCTCTCTTCCGCTTCTGCGGTTAACCGGCGTGACCTGTACACCATCACGGCGCAGCCCGGTAAAGATCGTGTTTCCGAGCCGCATATGGCACAGGTTACCGAACATATCCTCCTGATGACCGGCAGTGCTGTCGTTGGTACTCTTGATGAACCCGCCACACTCCTGCCCGGCGACTATATTTCCTACCCCGGCGATGTCCCGCATATTTTCAAAGCACTGGAGCCGGATACCACGGCTGTGATGATTATTGAGCATTGATTTACGCATTTGCTATTCACAAATACTTACTTATCGCAAATAATGTAAAGTGAAGTTTATCATTTCGGGTATATTCCGCATCCGGTATCAGGCTGCTCCGGCACGCACTGATGCCGGTACAACGGGCTTACTAAGGAAAAACCATGCTTGATTTTAACCGTCAGAATTTAACTCATATGACAGCCGGTGCCCTGAAAAAACAGCGGGGCTATTTGTGGATCATCGCCATTCTCCTGCTGGCCGGTGGTGTGGCCTGTCTGATGAATCCGCTGATTTCCGGTGTCACCCTCAGCTATATTATCGGGGGGCTGCTCCTGATAAACGGGCTCTCCATGTTATTTGTGACACTCAGCAGCCGGCTTTACAGCGGCGGCAGTAAGCTGTTTTCCGTTCTGGTTGCGGTTGCCTATCTCCTTCTGGGTTATGTCTTCCTGACCGAACCGCTCACCGGGATGCTCAGCCTCGCGATTCTGCTCGCCATTCTGTTTATTGCGGGCGGGATCCTGCGTCTGGGCTCCGGTCTGCGTCAGATATCGCAGGCGCGCAGCTGGCTGAACATTATTATCGGTCTGCTGGATCTGTTTATCGCCTACCTGCTGGTCGGTAACGGTCCGATTGTATCTGTCTCCCTGATAGCGACTCTGGTCGGTATTGAACTGCTGTTCAGCTCTTTCGGGCTGATCGCCGCGGCTTCCGTCCTTAAAAAGAATAATTAACCGCTTCCGGTGGCGCGGGCAAATCATTTGCCGCGCCATTTTCCCTTTTTTTCATTTTTTCCGCTTTTATCGCAACTTTACATACCCTTTCAATATCCGTACCTGAAAAATGGTACAGTATTCAATATGATCCCATTTTAATATTTTGCTGCTCACTGAGGAGTCTGTAAAAACCACGTCACAGGAGATATTTTTTATGGAGCAACAACTGCGACTATGGCTGCAACAACGATTTGAACTCAGTAATGATTACGCTTCATGGACGGCCATTACCGGCGTAATTGTTCTTATTCTGGCTATCGCTGTTATTCTGCATCTTATCCTGCACAAAGGCCTGCTGCCGTATATTGAACGCCGTACCGGCGGCGCTCAGCGTCCGTGGGGCGCACTCATCACCCGGACCAAGCTGTTTAACCGGTTTGCACTCCTGATTCAGGGTATCGTCTTTAATATCCAGGCGCTGGTCTGGCTGGGACGCGGCTCTGCCGCACAGGAGATCCTCACCACCGGTGCGCAGGCATGGTGCCTGCTGTTCGGCATGCTGCTGCTGTTTTCAGTCATGGATATTCTTCAGAGCCTCTCACGTCATACTCCGTCTCTGAGCCGCCTTCCGCTGCGCGGTGTCATGCAGAGTCTGAAACTGATTGTCGCGGTACTTTTCAGTATTCTGATTATTTCACTGCTGATCGGTAAATCGCCGCTGATTCTGCTGAGCGGACTCGGTGCCATGACCGCGGTTCTGATGCTGGTCTTTAAAGATCCGATTATGGGGCTGGTGGCCGGTATTCAGTTATCGGTCAATGATATGCTCAATGTCGGAGACTGGCTGGAAATGCCGAAATACGGTGCGGATGGTGCGGTAACAGATATCGGGCTGACCACCGTAAAAGTGCAGAACTGGGATAATACGATCACCACAATCCCGACTTACGCCCTGATCTCTGATTCCTTTAAAAACTGGCAGGGAATGACAGCATCCGGCGGACGCCGTATTAAACGCAGTATGAATCTGGATACCACCAGCATCCGCTTTCTGACTGATGAGGAAATCAGTCAGCTGCGGGAATCACACCTGATAGCCGGTTACATTGATGCCAAATTACAGGAAATTTCGGAATACAACGCGCAGGAACCAGCGAATACCCCGCTTAACCAGCGGCGGCTGACCAATATCGGGACATTCCGTGCATATGCGGAGGCGTATATCAAAGCCAATCCGCATATTCACAAGAAAATGACCACCATGGTACGCCAGCTGGCCCCGACACCGGACGGGCTGCCGGTGGAGATCTACGCTTTCACCAATGTGACGGCATGGATAAGCTATGAGCAGATCCAGTCCGATATTTTTGATCATCTGTTCGCGATACTCCCGCAATTCTGGCTGCGGGTGCATCAGACTCCAACGGGCTTTGATATGCGCGGTATCGCCGCCCATTTCGCCCGTGAGTGTGAATCAGAACGCCGAACCGGGCTGTAACAGAAACTCCGCCTCTTCCGGGGTGGAGTTTCGTCCCAGAATCTCATTGCGGTGCGGGTAACGGCCAAAGCGGTCGATGATCGCTTTGTGCCGCCGCTCGTAATCTTCCGTACTCTCATCCAGTCCTTTAAACAGCAGTTCTGCCTGCTGATGGATCAGTGCGGATTCAGAATGCATATACGGCATCAGTACAAATTTACGCTGAACCGGAGGTAATTGCAGGTAATCTGCTGTTTTCACCGCCTCCTGAGCCAGCACCAGTGCCATCGGATCCTGCGCAAAGGACTGTGCATCCCCGCGCCAGAGGTTACGGGAGAACTGGTCCAGTACAATAATTTCCGCCAGACGCCCGCCGATATGCTCCCGCCAGCTGAAACATTCCCCGGCTGCCGCCTGTTCCCATATTTTAAGAAAACGACGACGGATCAGGTCATCAAACTGTGTGTCCTTCTTAAACCACTGCTCCGGTGTTGCTTCATTAAACCAGAAATTCAGTATCTGCTGTGCTTCCATTGTCAGGCTCCTTATCAGTCCGGTATGAGGATCTCTCCCTTTGCCCGGCGGTCATATCACGGTATGCTTGGGGATCATTATTAGTTTAACGCATATATTGTCAATTATTTATCACAGGCTGATCTCCATGGGAAAACTGTCCGCACACACTGCCACCGTTTACGGCATCCTGTCTATTTTGTTCTGGAGCACCATTGTCGGATTAATCAAACGGGTCAGTGAGGATTTCGGACCGGCTTTCGGGGCAGCTCTGATATACACCCTCGGATCCGTCATGTTACTGATGGTGACCGGATTCCCTGCCATCCGCCGCTGGCCGCGCCGGTATCTGATCTGGGGGACCGCGCTGTTTGTCAGCTATGAGGTCTGCTTTATTCTGGCTCTGGGTTTTTCGCAAAACCGCCAGCAGGCGATTGAACTGGGTATGGTGAACTATCTCTGGCCATCCCTGACGGTCGGACTGGCCGTGATCATGGGCGGACAGCGTTTGCGCCTGATGCTGATAGCAGGTCTGGTACTGGCCGTTCTCGGTATCAGCCGGGTGATCGGCGGGGAGGACGGGTTATCATTTTCCTCCATCGCCGCCAACGTCGCCCTTAATCCGCTGAGTTATGGCCTTGCATTTGCCGGCGCGGTGATCTGGGCATTCTACAGTAATTTATCGCGCAGACTGGCTGACGGAAATAACGGAATTACGCTGTTTTTTATCATCACGGCCCTGATGCTGTGGGTGGTGACCGCCGTTGACGGCATAACTCTGCCTGCTGAGTTTTCCGTTTCCACGATAGGTTTCCTGATTGCTGCTGCCGCACTTTCCTGTGCCGCGAATGCCCTCTGGACCATCGCGGTACTGCGCGGGAATGTTGCACTGATAGGTACACTGTCTTATTTTACCCCGGTACTCTCCACCGCGTTCTCCTCATTATTACTCAGTACCGCCCTCTCCTTTGCATTCTGGCAGGGAGTGCTGATGGTCACCGGCGGTTCATTATTATGCTGGCTCGCCACCCGCCGGAAATAACCCGGAAATGAATCCGCGGATTTGCGGCAGAATATGCTAAATTAGCGCCAATGTTATTGTTTGTTGCCTGTCAGGAAATACGATGTCCAAAAAACTTAAACATAAACTGGTTAATTTATTCTTACAGCTTTATACACGCCGCCGTGATTTTTCTCACTCAGTCACGGCCTTTAAACAGCTGGAGACAATCGACTTCCGTAATATTGTCATTTATTCGACAACCGCACTCGGGGATTTTCTGATGAATACCCCCGCGATTCATGAAGTCAGAAAACGTTTTCCTGATGCCCGGATTACCGTTGTTTCCGGCAATAAAATGGCCCCCTATATTCGTACCGGTATTGGTAAAGACTGGGATGATGTAGTGTGCTGGAACAGTAAAGTTAATACTGTTACCAAACTGGTCAGAGATTTAAAAGCGCACGGAACACCGGATCTGATTCTGATTATGCACTCGCATAACCCGTATGATTACCTGAGTGCCATCATGACCGGCGCGCCGTTTGTTTTCCGCTGTAATCATCCTGACAGCCTGCGTTCACTGATGGAGCCATGGCTGACCAACTATAATGGCAGCAGCAATTGTCATACCATCCAATCCCGCCTGAATCTGATAGCACCGCTGGGATGCCGGTTTACCGGCAGCAGTATAGAGATGCATGTTCCCTGTGATGTCACTAAGGAACCGTCTGCGTGGCATAACGTCGGTTTTCAGATGGGGGCATCCAGTGAAGAAAGGTGCTGGCCGGTACCTTACTTTGTACAGCTTGCCACAGCGCTGATGTCAGCAGATGATAAAATCCGCATAGTTTTGTTCGGCTCCCCGGGAGAGATGCATCTTTCTGAGCAGTTTATTGCGCTGCTGCCTGCGGAATTTCATCACCGTACCGAATCGCTGACCGGTAAAACATCCATGACGGAACTGACTCAGGCGGTGAATAATGTTGATGTTCTGGTTACCGGAGATACCGGAACCATGCACATTGCAATTGCCCTGAAAGTCAGAACTGTCGGCCTATTTGTCAGTGCCGCGGCTCATGCCACAGGACCTTATCAGGACCCGCATCTTCACCGCGTGATCACCGGTTTTACCAGCCCGTTGTCAATCCCGCCCGGTAACCATGAGATGACAGCGATTAGTCCTGACCGGGTAATCACGGCTGTGCAGGATGCACTGACTGATGTTTATCCGGATACACACGGGCTTTGACCGGGCCTGATTACTTACGTAAAAGCACAGTCTCACACCCGGCTGAAAAATGCAGTAGACTGACAAAAAAAGGAGGATTTATGTCAGAGAGTATGAAAAAACCGCGTATGACACAGGAAGAAGAGGATGAAATAGAGACCCTGACGAAAGGTCTTGTCATGCGGGATAAGATGAAACTGCCGAAGATTGACAAAGAAACTGAACTGCAGCGCCCTGAACGTTTGCGCGCGTGGTTCCGGGCACGTCTTAAATTTCACCGTGACGCAGCCGGAAACAGTTAACCGTATAACAGTACTGCCGGTGATGTATCAGCACCGGCAGTCTGATAATACTTATTTTGCCATCTCAATAATTTCTTTTGCTGTTTTACCCTGTAATTTCTCTTTCAGCGCTGCCATCATTTTTTCTTCATCACCACCACTGGCAAATGCCACCTGGAAGCTGATTTTAGTAATCGCGCTTTTCAGCTCACGGGATTGCTCCGGGCTCAGATCTTTTTCCATTTTTGCAATGGATTCCTGTGCTGTTTGCTGTGATGACATATCCAGTGTTGCATCACCGCAAGCGGTAAGTGCGAAAGAGAGCGCGATAACTGCCAGTAATTTTTTCATTATTCCACCTCGTTAATTATATCCGCGGTATTTTACATTGCCGGACAGATAAAACCATGTTTATTACAGTCAAAATTAACCGTTTATTTATACAGTTATAATCCCCGCGGTCTGCTGCAAAAACCAGACATTTATTTGTTATTGTAAATCAGCTGTTTTTCAGTACCTGTGCCGATATAATACTTCCGTCTGAGAAATACACGGAAAAGCTATGTTTAACGAATGTGTTGTTGATGAAATTTTAAACTGGATAGAAAACAATCTGGAGTCTGATCTTTCATTAGAAGCCGTTGCCGGAAAAGCAGGATATTCCAAATGGCATTTTCAGCGTATTTTTAAACAGCAGACCGGTTACACCCTGGCAAATTATGTCCGCGCCCGGCGTTTATCCTGTGCGGCCATCGCGTTACGTCTGTTACCGCTCAACCTGATGCATTTATCCATGAAGTACCGTTTTGATTCACAACAGACATTTTGCCGGGCCTTCAAACAGCATTTTGGCATCACCCCCTCTGCTTACCGTAAACAAAACGGCTGGCAGCCGGGCGGATTTGTTCTGCCGAAACGCTATGCCGGAAAACTGCACTCATCGGTTGAAATGACAACCCTGCCGGAAAAAGTTCTGACCGGAACCACTCATATTTATCAGGCCGCATCCGACACCTGGAATATGTGCCTGCCACAGTTGCGGAAATATTACTGGCAGCCTTTTTTACAGCGGCTCACTGTTTTACCGGATTCGGTTTATGCTATACACGGCGTCAGTAAATCTGCAGGTGATACCTTCTCAATGTATTACGCCACACTGGCTGAGACACATTATCTTAAAAGCACCACACCACAAGATATTATTTACACACCGGACCATGCTCATTATTTGAAGATCATTTTTACCGGTGACTTTTCAGATATTGATTTTCAGGATATTACCTACGATATCTATAATAATTTACTGCCGGAGCTGAACATCATCCGCAATCCTGATCACCCGGATACGGAAGAATACGTATTTCACGATAATCTGACAGAATTAAACCCGGAAAATCCGAAATCCGCAGTCCGGACGATTAATTATTACATTCCGGTGCTGACGGATAACGCCGGTTTGTGATCATTATCTGCCATCATCATGCTATGACGGTCCTTTTGTTCTTCTGCCAGCCGGGCAATATTATTTTTCTGTCCGGCGTCATAAAAGCCAAGAATAACAGTAAATAATACAAAACCATATACTACTTTTTGTTTTGACGGTACCTGTCTGCTGACGACAGTATAAATAATCAAAGCCGTCGCAATAACGACCACTGATATATATACGTAGTTTTCCATAACAGTCACTCCCCTGATTATGTTCCGACCATAATTTACCTTATCCGGCGGGATATTATTCTGATACTCCTCCTGAAATAGAAAAATTAGGAATTAACCGTTGTATATTTCCTGTTTTTTACAGATTAACCGGTTATTATAAATACGAGTATCTTCTGATTTGCGGAGGTAACCCATGTCATCATATACAGAACGTATTACCACAGCACACATTCAGTGTGATGCAGAAGAAGAACTGCTGCCGCTGTTAAAAGAACTGACCGATAAGCAGATGCTGGGCGGCTGGCGGTTACGCAAACATGAAACAACGCCTGCCGGCACACCTTCTCCCTGGTATCTGCTGAAAGATAATGCACAGATTGCCCTGCTGCCGACACATCCTTACGCCGCTGTTTCCGTTGCGGATGCCGGTATCGCGGAGGCGGAGGAAATCACGGAACATAACGGCCGGATTGAACACCTCAGTAATGCCATAAATTCCACTTACGGTATTTTATATTGTCACCTGTCATTTAAAACGCTGACGGTGTAAGACATGTCAGATAATGTACCGGGACTGTTACGTATTTCCCGATTATTCTGATACAGGTGATTCCCGAACAGGTCTATGTTGTAACACGCCAATTGTTCAGGAGTTTACATGATGAAAATGAATATGAAGAGAGTAAGTGCAGTGACTTTATCTGCAGTCCTGCTGCTTGCTGTGGCCGGTTGCTCTAATATGTCAAAACGTGACCGGAATACTGCTATCGGGGCCGGTGTCGGCGCTGTCGGTGGTGCAATCCTGACCGACGGCAGTGCACTGGGAACCGTCGGCGGTGCGGCAATCGGCGGTCTTATCGGAAATCAGGTTAAAAAATAATTTCCGGAGCCGGCGTTCTGCCGGCTCTTTCATCGCGATTACCGTTATTTATGACTCTTTATTTATAACTCTTTATTTATAACTCTTTATTTATAACTCTTTTTAACTACCCTGCTTTATACCGGTAATGTCCGGTAATTTTCCAGCTGAACAGGACATCCTCGCTGACCTGCCCGCCGCCGATATTATGCATTATCAGCCGGTTTCCGCTGTGCGGGGCTATTTCATCTGTCACAATACCGATATGCGGACGGCCGTTATCCAGTTGCCAGGTCACAATATCACCGGCCACATAATCCGCCGCATTTTGTGTTATCGGTTTGCTTTCCCCTTTCCGGCTGAAAAAGACCATCAGATTAGGTACCCGCCGGTGATCAATGTTGGTATCCGGCCGCGTTTGTCCCCACAATTTACGCCCCGGATAACGGGAAAATGCCGTTTTAATATCTTCATGAACTTCTTTTTGCAAATCGATTCCGATTTTCCGGTAACTGCGGATCACCACATCAGAACATACCCCTTTCCGGGGAGAAACATCCCCGCCCGGATAGCTGATTTTTTCATAAGACGGGTCATACAGAACCAGACGATCAAGCTGCTGAGCAGCCTGACTCAGCGAATCCGCACTGTGACCGGCAGGTACTATTCCGGCAAACAGCAAAACAATCCCCGGCCAGGTAATATAACGACGCATTATTCCTCCGCAATGGCTCAGAATATCCCGTCGTTGCTCCAGATATACCGTAATACCCCGGCAGCATCCTGCGGACTGAGCTGTAATATACTCTGATACAACGCTGATTTTATTTCACAGGCCAGTATGGCATCTTTTTCCAGCGTTCCGGCTTCCTCTTTATCCAGTAAATCGCCATAGGTATGGCGTAACCGGAGAAAGACACTGATGTATAATGCGTCAATTTCTGCCTGAGATAAACCCGGCTCTGTCTTTTTTGCGGGTAAAAACTTAACCGTTGTTCCGTTATCCTGCCCGGCCGGATAAATAAAACCAAAGCACAGTCCCCCGGAAGGATCTTTATCCATCGCATTATTAAATAATGCCAAACGATTTTCTGCATATTGCAGAATAATTTCATCCGGTGTTTGTTGCAGTAATACTTTCCGCTCTGTCGTATTACTGAGGTAAACCATGCGGTAAAAATTCTGTAGTTTGAGGCCGGATAACAGGTAACTCCGTCCGGATATCTTGTTGTATTCCGTTTCAGCTGTTACGGCTTTCGGTAACAGAGAAAAAATCAGAAGTAAAAAGATAAAGAAAGCAGATAAATACGCTGTAATACGTAACCGGGGTATTACAGTAAACAGCAGATCAGTCCCCGGCACCGGAGCAGAATTTACGGATACAGCACCCGTCTGCATCTGCACTGTCATATCAGCAGATTACCGGAATCATTCCAGTACCAGTTTATCCTGCCCGGCCCGTTCAGCCCAGACATTATATTCTCTGACCAGCGTCATCACTTCATTGTTGGAATCTTTCATTTCCCGCATATGTGCCTGGAGTTTTTTCAGATCACCGGGAAATTCACGCTGAATCTCCTCTGTTTTTTTCCGTAAGCGCTGCATTTCTTTATTTCGTTTTTCCAGTGCCGCCACCAGCATATCCCTGATTTGATTACACTGCGCAATAGCTTCGGCTTCAGGAGAAAATTCCGGATACTCCCGCATATCATCATTATCAGTCATAAACGTATTATCCTTGTCTGCAATATACCGGACATTGATTATAACGTTTTACTGCCGTTATTGTCTCAGCACCTTACCCGCCGGGAAAAATATTACAGTCTGTTTATCCGGCATTATATTTTCACCGGCAGAGATATTCACTTATTACTCATTCGGTGATAAAACAGATTAAGTATAATTATGTGTATATTCGTAATAATCAGTTACATCAGGCTATCAGTGCTGACATTGTTCGCTCAAAGTATAATTGATTATAAAACTCAGCACACTGATTAATATTACTTGCGGCTATTTATATCTGATAAATTAAATGAAGATATTTTATATATCCGAGAATATTGCAATGAGAACACTATATGCTATAAAATTTTTAAAAAAAACAACACTACGGGGAGATATATGCTATAATAACACAGGCTAATAATTGCTTTATACGTATACAAAAGAGTCACTTATGATTAAATATTTCTGGTATTCTTTAAAGAAAAAAATCCTCCCCCGCCAAGCCGTTATTTTTTTCAACACGTCAACGTTATCCGGAAAAAAAAGATGTAAAATACTTTTAAAATCAGGCATTATCGCTGATCAATCTGTATCAATTACATCTCCGGTATATTTTGAATTCGGAAACATTAAGTTAATTGGTGATGTCTTTATTAATGCAAATTGTAATTTTCTGGATAATGCACTAATTACTATTGACCATAGTACAATGATTGGCCCTAATGTCACTATCAGCACCGTCAGTCATCCTGTATCTCCGGAAAAAAGACATAGCGACAATATCATATTGCCTGTTAATATCGGAAAAAATGTCTGGATTGGTGCAGGGGCAGTTATTCTGCCCGGCATAACAATCGGGGATAACAGTATTATTGCCGCGAACAGCGTAGTCAACCATGACATCCCCGCTGATTCTCTTTATGCTGGTACCCCCGCACGCTTTATTAAAACAGTATAATTATTTGGTTCTGTACCAGCCCATTAATGTGATATAGGCATTGACGACTGAAGTTAATGAACCACTGCCTGTATTTCCGGTTGTGCCGGAAAAACTATGGCTATGTGCACCAATTGCAACAGTATGGTTATATACAATACTCTTACACATGCAGTTAATGTGCTCCGGACTGTATTTTATGCTGAGCAACAAGCACATTGACCTGATATATTTCACTCATTAAAGTGCTCCGTTATTTAACGGAGCACTTTAATAATATAAAATTTATTATCAACTACCAGCCTGATCGCGGGACACCTGTTGTTGTCTGTGTTGGTGAAGAGGAAGAATCACTGATTTAGTACTTAGTTCACTAATATCAATAGATACCAGAGCGTTATTGTATTTTTTCATATCACTTTCCTTATGAATTTTCCCGTGATTGTTTAGTGCTAAAATCTCAAAATAGCCAATAAGTATAAGAGATAATAAGTTGCGAAAATCAAATATACTATCAACCTTAAGGTACATAACCAGAAAAATAGAAAACACTATAGTTAAAACCATTAACGACGCCCATAGAATAGCATTTAAAATATATTTCTTTCTATTTTTTCTATACTTAACAAAATCAATATAAAATACATCACCAATTAATATATATTGCATGATATTTCTCAGGACGATATCACCATACTCCCACTTATCAATACGGGAAGTAATATAAATAAACATTATTCTTTCTTTATAGTTAGCTATCCTTGATGTCCTTTTACTTATCATTTCATCAATTTTAGCGTCGAAATATTCAACCAGCATCGTATCTTTAGCTTTATCTCTGTAACCACAAAATTCATTCAGCCGTTTATTTTTTGCTCTGTAATAAACTCCGACAAAAAAATCATATTTATATCCAATAACAATAATTAGTGAAAATATTACAAGGTATCTTTTTTCCGGATCGAGAATAAAATTAATCCCCATATCAATAGAATCCATTATATCTTTAAACGCAGACATTCTACCCCCTATAAAAAAATATACTCTGGTTCTACCCCGGCACATTCAGTGAAAAGCCAACTAAATACGGTATGTATTCCTGTACGGAAACTATGAAAATTATGCTTTCTGCGCGAGTGATAAACAACAGTTTTATTAATGTATGTAGTATTACAGACAAATCTCCTGTACCTGCCTCACCGGAGCGGACTCAGACAGATCCGGATACCCTGATTTCTGCACATAACAGTTATTTTAACCCGGCAATACTGATCCCCTGAATAATAACAACATTTTATTATCCGGAATCTGATACTGCAGCCACGTGGAAGTACATTAACGCTTACCTGTATGCAATCACACAAATGAGGATTATCTGCCGGCTATTTCATCAGCGGCTTAATCAGCACTTCAAATTTAGTATCTTTCTGTTCCGTAGTATTTTCCCGTAAAAAAGCCCCGTTATTTAACGAGGCGTGATTATTATGACTTTATGCATTAATGACCAAACGGATATTACCGGCACTGGTTCTGTTATTGACGCTCTGTGGTTTACGGCAATATTTCCGGTAATGCCGGACGTTTAACATCGGGAGATACCACAACAAAAGAAACAGCAGAAGCCCGCATAGCGATTATGCAAAGGTAAACGCGACTAATACCATCAGTGGCGGGATAGCCCCCACACCTATTGGTGACGCGGCGATAAGAGACAAAACATATATGGTGAGCATAATCACAATCCACGGTTAGTTAAATTCGTCGCTGTAAACTATATCACCCTGTCCCGTCACGGGATATCCGCAACACCGAATCATCTTGCTGAACACGTGCGGAGAATTGAGCAGACCATGACTATTGATGGCACAAATATGTCCCATACACTAATAAAAGCAGTTTAGTTATATTATTCAGAAAAGAAAAAACCCGTTAACTGGTTGAGAGTTAACGGGTCTTTATATGGTGCCGGCTACCGGAGTCGAACTGGTGACCTACT
Organism: Morganella sp. Je.2.23; assembly: GCF_051129855.1. NCBI lineage: Bacteria > Pseudomonadati > Pseudomonadota > Gammaproteobacteria > Enterobacterales > Morganellaceae > Morganella > Morganella sp. Je.2.23. Next base: position 795,574 of record NZ_JBCPSQ010000001.1, on the reverse strand, counting down.
GATTACAAGTCAGTAGTTTTGTTTTTTAATCAATTAGATACCGCATTAAATCACGCTTTCACGTCCCAACAATTAAAAAGATTGAAAAGGTATAAAGCACATCTAAAACCATTTGTGTCCCAAATATGTCCCACCACTCCTACCAACAGCTATACACCCATCTTTTAAACAAACTGCATATTTGCAACAACTCTTTATCTCACTGGTGCCACATTAACTTTTCACCACCGGTAACTGACTAAAATTTGTTGTGTATGCCGGTGATAGTATTTCGCTCTTCATCTTATACCCGCTGCCAACACCTTTCCGGCAAATATACAGAGTTGTATAATTACTAAATTTATAAAGTATCAGATAATTAAGTTACCTTACTTTTTTACTGTACTGATAGTAATCATTTCTCCATCCTCTTTCACAAATTCACTCTGTAATTTACTCGGTAAAATATCCAACACTAATTCAGATGGACGACAGAGCTTTACACCCAATGGAGTGACAACTATTGGTCTGTTAATCAGAAGAGGATACTTCAGCATGAAATAGATAAGCTGTGTATCTGTGAATCGACCACTATCAAGTTCCAGTTTTTTGTAAGGTTCAACATTTTTACGCAGCAGTTCTCTTACTGTAATCTTCATTTTTGCAATGAGTTTTATCAAAACATCTCTGTCTGGTGGTGTATCCAAATAATGGATAATATTAGGTTCAATACCGCTACTTCGGATCATAGCAAGTGTATTCCGGGATGTTCCGCAATCCGGATTATGATAAATCGTTATATTGCTCATGTAGTCACCATTAATTGAGATACGAAAGCCTTATGACTAAAGTGATTAGAGTAATGGTTAAGACCGGAACAGTCATAATAATGCCTGTTTTAAAGTAATACCACCATGTGATAGTCATATTTTTCTGAGATAAGACATGAAGCCATAATAATGTTGCAAGGCTTCCGATAGGCGTAATTTTCGGACCTAAATCTGCACCGATAACATTGGCATAGACCATGGTTTCCTGAATAAGACCGGTTGCATTGCTACCATCAATCGATAATGCCCCGACAAGGACGGTTGGCATGTTATTCATAACAGAAGATAAAAAAGCAATGATATAGCCTGTTCCCAGTGTTGCTGCCCATATTCCCTTGTCAGCGAGGTAATTAAGTATTTCTGACAGGTAATTTGTGAGCCCGGCATTTCTCAGACCATAGACGACAAGATACATACCCAGTGAGAAAATAACAATCTGCCACGGAGCACCACGTAACACTTTCCGTGTATTAATTATTTTGCCATGTGACGCAACAAGCCATAAAACAGATGCACCCACTGCCGCAATAGCACTGACCGGAATACCCAGCGGTTCGAGAACAAAGAAACCAATGAGCAGTAAAATCAGGACAAACCATCCCGCCTTAAATGTTTTCAGATCTTTGATAGCCGATGCCGGAATAACCAGCTTTGACGTATCGTAGTACTTTGGAATATCCCTGCGGAAAAACCAGTGCAGCATAAAAAGTGTTGCAATAATAGCAACAATATCTACCGGCACCATGACAGAAGCATATTCTGTAAATCCGATATTAAAGAAATCAGCAGAGACAATATTTACCAGGTTTGAGACTATCAGCGGCAAACTGGCTGTATCGGCGATGAATCCTGCGGCCATAACAAACGCCAATGTTGTCCCTTTACTGAATCCCAGTGCCAGTAACATTGCAATAACGATAGGTGTTAATATGAGTGCTGCACCATCATTGGCAAATAAGGCGGCCACACTCGCGCCCAGCAAGATAATATAACTGAATAATAGTTTCCCTTTTCCGCCCCCCCATTTTGCTACGTGGAGTGCAGCCCATTCAAAAAAACCACTCTCATCCAGAATAAGGCTGATGATAATAACGGCGACAAAAGTCCCTGTCGCATTCCAGACGATATCCCAGACAACAGGGATATCCTGAACAGTAATTACTCCGGATAAGAGTGCAGCTAACGCACCCAGGGTCGCGCTCCAGCCTATACTCAGCCCTTTGGGCTGCCAGATAACAAAGGTAATGGTCAGAACAAATATTAATGCAGCAACAAGCATAGCAACCTCTTTCAGAAGGTGCAGGAAGCACCTTCTGCTAATGATAAAACTCAGTCAGCCAACCGGCTCAGTGCCACGATACCAACAGGCTCGTTTTCAAGCAGCGGTACGATTGCTGTTCGTTTTGCCAGCGATGATGTCACTTTTTTGATCTGCGGAATTTCATGCTCTGCTCTGGAAAGTAATAACGGAGATGTTGTTTCAGTGACAGAAAGGCTGTTATTAATGACCCAGGCCCACGGATGAATACCAGCTCTCATAAGATCACTCTGTAAGTTTTCGGCTTCAAGTACCGGGGTTGTTTCTGCCAGGGTCGTAATGATGACCTTGGTTCTTTCCGGATCCTGCAGTTGCATCATAGGTGTCAGGAAATGGCCTTTTTCGCCCATTTTTTTTGCGATTTCTTTGTGATAGGCACCGGTAGCATCGAGCAGAAGCAGAGTATGCCCGGTTGGTGCTGTATCCATAATAACAAAACGATTCCCGGCTTCACGGATGATGCGTGAGAATGCCTGGAATACAGCAATTTCCTCTGTACATGGAGAACGCAAATCTTCCTCAAGCAATGCCCGGCCTTCCGTATCCAGAGATTTTCCTTTTGTCTCCAGTACATAGTTGCGGTAGCGTTCGGTTTCTGCAACAGGATCAATCCTGCTGACCTGCAGATTAGGCAGACTCCCGTTTAATGTATTTTCCAGGTGTGCAGCCGGATCTGAGGTAGTCAGGTGAACATCAGCGCCCTGTTCTGCGAGTTTTACTGCAATTGATGCAGCAATTGTGGTTTTCCCGACACCGCCTTTACCCATCAGCATTACCAGTCCGTGCTTCTGGACTGCAATCTCGTCAACAAGAGACGATAACGGCAGCAACGACATGTCGGGCTTAGTATTGTGAATAGCCGGCAATGTTTGTTCTTTGTCAGATAATAATTCTTTCAGTGCATCAATCCCGACCATATTACGGACACGTAACATCAGCGTGTCTGCCGGCAGACTGCGGAGTATATCCGGCATATTCTGTATTGCAGTCTGTTCACGGTTACGGAGTGCCTGCGATAATTTGTCTCCGGCTGTTACCGCTGATTCAGGGAACACACCATTAATTATCAGCTGCTGATTTTTTACACCTAATGCTGAAAGCTCGTCATAAGTACGGGCAACTTCACGCAATGCGGCTGACTGAGGGCGGGAAACCAGCATTAAGCGGGTTAATTGTTTATTGCTCAGTGCGTCAACTGCCATGCTGTATTGTTCACGTTGCTTTTCAAGTCCGGACATCGGGCCGAGACAGGAAGCACCGTCCGGATTATCACTGATGAAATCACTCCAGGCACCCGGTAACTGTAATAACCGGATAGTATGACCGGTCGGTGCCGTATCAAAAATAATGTGGTCAAACTGGTTTGTGATTTTTGCATCTGTCAGTAAGCCGGTAAATTCATCAAATGCAGCAATTTCGGTTGTACAGGCACCGGAAAGTTGCTCGGTGATACTCTGAATTACGGCTGCCGGTAAACTGTCTTTTATCGGATCTATGATTTTTTTCCGGTATTCTTCCGCAGCGGCCTGCGGGTCTATCTCGATGGCGGACAGATTAGGTACGGCAGAAATCAGTGTAATCGTATTACCAATAGTTTGTGAAAATACCTGTCCGACATTGGACGCCGGATCTGTGCTGACTAACAGAACTTTTTTCCCGTTTTCCGCCAGTTTAATCGCAGTTGCGCATGAAATTGATGTTTTACCTACACCGCCCTTACCAGTAAAAAATAAGTAATCAGGTGCGTTATCCAGAAATTTCATTTTTATCTCCTCAACAGCATGTCTTATTGTTTCCGCAGCAAGCGGCTGACGGGGCTGATTTTTCATCAGAAATGCTAATACCAAACCAGCGGGCTAATTCATGCCGTTTCGGGTAACGTCCTGTCAGAACAACCTCACCATCAAGAAGCAGTAATGGCAATGCATCTGCACCGGCAGTTTCGAGAAATACTTTAGCTTTTGCGTTATTTACAAATTCCATCGGCTCTTGTCCCAGATTAAAACGGCGGACATTTGCACCCTGTTTTTTCAGCCAATCAAAATCAGTGGCAAAATCCACTAACGCCTGATCGACATCTGTTCCGCAGACGCCGGTACTGCAACATAAGGCAGGATCAAACACTTCCAGCTTCTTCATATTCACACCTCACATATGATTAATCGAATATGTTAATTTAAAAAATTTTATGCCGGACAGTTACCTGCTGTATTTTTGTTGTTTATGGCAGCGAGTAACTGTGAAACTCTGTTTTTCTCGGTGGAATATGTCACCTCGATGATATTTTTAATCCATGGTAACAATGCCGGAGACAACCTGTAATGAACCCATTTCCCGTGTTTAGAATCCAGAAGCAGTCCAGACTCTCTGAGCATTGCGAGGTGTCTTGATGTTTTTGGTTGTGACAAATTTAGTGCCGTATAAATATCACAGACACACAATTCACCTGATGCTTTAAGCAGTAATATGATATCCAGTCGTGTCTGATCACTTAATATTTTAAATAGCTGTAAGGATTCCATATCTGCTCCTATATGATTATTGAGGCTTAATCTACTCCGGTATAACACATTCGTCAAATCGAATATGTTATTCAGCATAATAAATCAGGAATACCCGCGCATGATATCCATCAGCGCGGCTTTGTTTTATTCCTCTGAGTCTCCGGCCTGCTCTGCTGCTTCCTGCGCTTCACGCTCTGCCTGCTCACGTTCCATTTGTTCGGCCAGTTCACGCTATTTCACATTCCACACAGAGCCCTGCGGCATTTCCACACGCACATCGAGTCGGGTGGATTCCGGCAGATCACATAGCGCAACATCCTGACAGAATACAGTCACGGACCACGCCGGTAACCACCGGCGCAGTTTACCCTGAGCTTTCTCCGGTTCCGCTATCTGAATGATGCGGAACTGCGTTTGAAGGCCATCACAACCCCTTCCCTCAGAACCACATGTGCCCTGCCTTTATGCCTGACTCCCACTTCAATTTCTATTTTCACATTCTTTCGTCCACGAGGAATAACCGCATGAGCTGATCCCATAACACTCAGTCCTGACCACTGAGAAGTTGCCTGCTGACCAACTCCATCCACACGTATACTGAATCGCAGTTCTCCCGATACCGGACGCGGATTGCGGCCGAAATTATCTTCAATAATGGCAGTTATCGAAGGAAGTACTAACGTCATATCATAAAGCATTCCCCCTGCGTAAGTAATTACAGACGTTGCCGTAGTCCAGCCTCCCCCGCCACCATGTGTATTTTGTGCGGATGCCTGCGGGTACGAAGCGGCAACCGCAACATCCCCGACCAGTCTCTCCGCATATATCGTCCCCGTAAAACGACCGTCCACACCGTCCAGGGTCCCTCTGAACACTCCATTGTTAAATTCTGCATTTCCGGTCTGCGCATTCAGAAAATACCCGTTCCGGCCTGTTTCATAATTCACTGATCTGATGTGGTTACCGACCAGTAACTTATCAATCGTTGCCTGGCTGATTAGCGCATCGTTAAAAAATGCCTGCCCGTTCTGAATGACAAAAGGGGTTACTACTTTCCCGTTCAGTGACGATATCACTGCAAAATTTTGAGCATTAACAAGAAACTGACTGTTTCCCTGAGCATTAAACCCCAGTCCGATACCTGTAATGACCTTATTCCCTTTGCTGTCCTGCTGGACTTTCATTGTCCACGATGCAGAAATCCTGCCGTTTAAGTCAGTAAGAACCTTTGACGTTTGTTCAATTTTTGCCGAATCCGCCCCGACCTGACTTTCCAGACGTGTCACCTGCTGAGCAGTTGATGTGACCCTTCCTGAAACCTCTGTCACACTCGTTTCAAGCCGGTTCACCGCGTTTGCTGTGGCATTAAACCGCTGTTCACCGGACACCGGTATTTCACCGGCAACAAAACCTTTTGGTGTAACAGATTGCCCGTTACCTGTGTAAGTATCAGTGACAATCCGGTGACTGACACTTTTATGCCTGGTCAGCTGATATTTTGCGCCTCCGCGTAAATACACATATTCCACTGAGCTGTGAGTCAACTGCGCAGGGCCCATGACAGGAGACTGATTTGTCCATCGCCAGTCAACATTATCAATAATACGGTTTTCAGACTGAGTCCCCCATCCTGAACCGCTCACCTGCCACTCAACAATCATGGCAAAGCCCCCGGAGCCGTGAGTTGCATAACCGGGTTTGTTATCTCCGTATTGCCCCAGCGTACGAAATACCCTGAAGTGATAGCGACGGGAGGTAGTCAGAGGGAGAATAACCGGGTAATAAGTACTTTCATCTAATGCTGACAGATCCAGATCAACAACAACTGACTCTGATAAATCGGCCTTTACTTTGTCTAATTTGCTGGATAACGTTTGCACCCGAGAAGTTGCTGACGTCACTTTGCCATCAATATCAGATACGCGCGTATTTAATTCATTTACCGAGTTACTATCCGCTTTCCCTTTAAGATTTGAATTGAGGATTGAAAGCTCTTGCGTTTGCGCCTGCTGTTTTGACGTGAGCGCTTCTAATGATTTATTAATTACTGAAACATTCCCATTCATCCGGGTTTCCAGTGATTGCCTGGCTTTTGCCTCCGCTTGGTCACCCGTAATACGAGCTTGCTTCTCTGCTGAGATGAGACCAGCAGTTAATTGGGATAAATCATTACCGGTATAATCACCACGAAGTTGTATGGCTAAAGATTGTCGTTGTTGCGCCTCGGTTTTATCCCCCTCAATACGTGATTGTTCCTCTTGTTTAATAGCAGCCACTTGTGCTTCCGTCGCGGTTGAAACCTGATTAAGCCGTTCGGATAATAACTTACCCGTTTCATCCAGTTTCCTTTCACTTTGTTCAATCGCCGTACCTCGTTCTATTTTCTCCGCTAAAATTGCATCGTGGTTAGCTTTAATTTGATTATTTAACGCCATAACAGCTGATTGTTCAGCTTTACTGTTAATCTCACCCAATAAGTCTTGAGCTAATTGGTCTCGCCCAATCTGCCCTGATAATTCATCGAGGATGGCTTCGGTATTATCATCAGCTTGTCCTTTAGCTTCTACAAAATGAGATTTGCCGTACTCATTAAGACTTCTCACATAGAACCAGTAATCATGACCAGGCTTTAGCTGTCCCTTAGTCCATAACTTAGCCCTACCTAAAAACTCAGCCTTTAGCTCTATTTCACTGATATTTTCTATTCTGCTTTCACCGGAAAACCAAAATTCAAACTCAGTATTCAGTGTGTGCGGGGCGCTGATATGTGGTATCAATTTCACCTCAAAGAAGCCTGACTCAACTCTGATAAACGAAGGGGCCGCTGGTGCACCAATAACCATCAGCGCTTTCGACTCGCTTCCCAGCATTCCATTTTTATCTTTGCCGCGTACGCCAACCAGATATTCCCCAGCGGCCAATCCGTTGAAATAATATTCAAGATCAGACGTTTCACCAGTAAAGACAACCTTGTCATCTTTATAAACAGAAACAACGTAAGAAATATTGCGGTTAGCGGTTGCCGTGGCCCACATAACTCTGGCCTGAACCTGAGAGCTGTCATTGATATAAGCTACGGAAAGGCGTTCAATGTTAGGGATTCGAACCGTATTTTGTGCAGTCGGATTACCGGTGAAATTAACACCATCATCAACAATGGGCTCCTTTTTTGGTTCATGGAGAATACAGTTAAACTGATAGTTCCCGTCTTTATCTTCAGTAATAGTCAGTACCCGGAACATTCGCGTAATCAGCGTGTTTTTCGATACAGAAAACACACCGAATTTTTGCAGTCCGGCTGGTTCGCTCTTCAGGATAACAATGTCGCCATCTACTGATGATATTTCTGTTCTGATGAACTTCCCGCTGCCGCCGAGGTAAGCAAAATATCCCTTATCACCAGAAGACCATTTTATAGGTGCATCTGTTTTTACTCTGCTGCCAACAACGTCTAAAACCCGGCCACCGACTTTTGAACCCGCAAATGAATCATCCGCTATTTCAATGATGTCACCCGGAAGACAATTAATACCCTCCCTGAAAGTCGTGAATGTTACACTTTCAGTCTCAAGCTTCTCTGTTTCCAGAATCCATTTACCAACACGATAAGCCTGCCCCCTGCTGGTGCAACCGAAAGCCGTTACTTTCTTAACATTCAGTCCGCCAAATCTTATGATCTGCCCATCATCCTGTATAAACTCCCTCTCTTCCTTCCAGCCGTTATCCGGGTTAATCCATGAAACTTCAACTGCATTATGCCTTGCACTTTTAGCTGTTGATGTATAATTGAATTTCCCGCCGATAACATTTGAGTTTGTGTATGTCCATTCCGGGTCTGCGGGCCTGTCCTGAAAGCAGGTTAACTGCACTCCATCCCATAAAGGCATTCCGCGAAATACGGATGCCAAATCATCAATAACGTCTTTCGCTTTCCGCTGTGAGGTAATATAGGCATTGAAAGTAAATCGTGGCTCTTTGCCGCCAAACCCATCCGAAACCATTTCATCGCAATACCTGGCTATCGCATACAAAGCAAACCGGTCACAACCAAAACGCCCCATCACGGAACCAATCCCGTAACGCTCATTGGTCACCAGATCGTAAAAAATCCATGCGGGATTGTCTGTCCATGCAGGCTTAAACCTCCCCGTCCATATACCGTTATAGCTGCGGGTTTCCGGGTCATAATTATCCGGGACCTGAACAATCAGCCCTTTGATATGATATGTACGTTTAGGCGTGTCACCATACTGAGATTTATCAATGCGCATACCAACCACAGCGGAGTTTGGGTATGAAAATTTAGCATCCGTAATTTCTGTATAGCTGGCCCACACCGTCCCGTTTTTAAGAAGGTCACTTTTACTGTCATCAGTGAGGCGCGATACTCTTATCTGAAACGGCTTTTGCTTTGGCGCGTTAATAATATGTGATTCAAGGTACTGACCACTTATTTTCCCGGGACCTATTGTGATTGTTTTTTCTGTCACCCATCCGCTGCCAGCATTAATCTCGACAAGCATCTGAACAGAAGTGTTTTCCTGGTTGCCTTTGTTGTCCTGTTTTACCAGCGCCGAAACACCTAATGTAAAGCGAATGCGATCGACTTCCTGATCAGATACCGTACGCAATATAGGTGTTTCTTTTTTCACTTCCACGTTTACAGGTATTTCTTTCTCAACAAACGGGAAACCATCGAGCGGAGACTGAGACTGCGTACCCGATCTCCACTGAACTTCGACCCCGCGAATATTCGGATTACCTTGTTTATCGACTATAGGCGTTCCGTTCAGCAGGAATCCCTGCATTCCGCCAACCGGTCCTTCAATAGGACCTTCTGACACCAAATCAATAATGTTCAGAAACTGCTTATTTTTCAGGTTGTCATCAACCAGACTCGGCGTGCTTCCGCCACCACCACCTTTGCCCATTTATACTGTCTCCAACCCCTGTGAAATCACATTTGAGCCAACCACCATCTCTCCATAACAAAGCGGAACGGGATATCCTTGCCCGATTCTGTTGGAAAGTGAGCTGAAATACTGGTTACTTTCTGAATTGCCTTCACTGAAATTTGGTGCGCCCGGTGTTCTTGTCAGCATCGTTGCCACCCCTGCTGCCGCTATCCCGACACCGGCAGCAAACATAGCCGTCGATGTCATCGTTGCCAGAAAACCGCCCGGAATAAAGAATGCCCCGGCAATTAGCGCTGCGCCGCCGATAATGCCAAGGAAGCCACCTGATTTTGCGCCACCTATAACCGGCACTATCGTGATAACATCATTATCATTAAGTGGGGTGTTTAATCCTGCCACTATGCAGTCCTCAGTCATATCATGACCGGCAACGCGTACCCTGAACTGCCCATGGTTTATTTCCCGTTTTAATCCGTCAATCTGATAACACAGACATCTTAACGCCTCACCTGCGCTGCTGACCTCTAATTCAAACCGGCGTCCATATCGGCGTAAATAGCCAGCAAACTGTAGTCTGACCACTGTTTGTGCCTCCATATGCTGTGTGTGAATTTAAACCAGTAGCCACCGTAAACATCCCGCTTACTCAAACGATCAGGGCGATGATGAAGAATCTCCTGATTACCGATATATAGCGCCGCATGACAAGGTTTTGATGTACCCAGGCAGATAAGAATAACGTCGCCATCCTGTACTTCATCAACCTGATAAAAACCCTGTCCGGAAATGTTATCCAGATACAGATTGTCACCGGTGTACCACCAATTATCATGTCGCTCAAAGTTATCAAGACTGATGCCGCACAAATGGTAAGCATCCCGGATAATGCTGTAGCAGTCCTGCACACCGTGATTAAACTCACGCCCCAGCAATCGCGGAACAGGATTAAATTTCAGTAACCGGTCATCACAAACGAGCCACCACGGTAATCCGGTTTTAACCTGCATATCCCTGTCGCCCGCGCTTAAAAATGGCAGTCCAGCCGGATGACTGTGCACGACAGCTTCCACTTCTGCATGACTCTCAGCTCTCAGCCATTCCTCTGAGCTGATTTCAAAATAATTTTCCGGGTCAGGGTGAATATTGGTACACGGGAAATAAATTCCTCCTGAAACCAGCCCACACGACTCCCTCACACCTTCCGTTGTTGCATGTGCGATAATGTTACTTTCAATCATGGGTTAACCTAGTTTGTTGGAGCCGAGAAACCCACCGAACGGCAATACTGAGGAGTGGCGAAGTTTGCAGCCACGGTACTTATGAGAGCACTGATCTTTTGTCGGGTCATTGGTCGGCTGATCCTTTTCGTCTGCGACAGGAGGCCCGTCATACCCGCAATCCTGTCCACGATATCGCCACGGGCATATATCAGCCTGAATAACCCGAGCGGGAATTTGTGCATTATCTGTTTCTGTCGGCAGCGCCAGCACATATGTAACGAAATCTGAGTCTGAATTTTCACGTTGCTCAATGACAAATTTCTGTACAGCCTCACGGGACGGATCTGCCTGATTGTTTCCATCCGGAAAATTTACCGCATCAAGATATTGCTCCATAATCTGCCGTCTGGTAACAATCGCCCCCAGTGCGTCGTCATAATCGTTATTGATTGCAGTCAGCAACCCATCAATGTTGGCGAATGTCATCTTCGGCCTTGCTGACGCTCCCTGCGCTGTCATGCTGAGTCCGGTTACCTGAACCGGATACGGATCATATCGGTTACCCTGCCAAATCACCGGTTTCAACAGGCCGTTCATTCCGTCATGAAAGCGGTATACATTCCCGCCGAAGCGACTTAAATCCACCTCATACAAATCAAGCATTGCTGATTGTTCAATCTGAGTAACCGCAATCCGCATATCTGCCGGAATATCTCTCACGCAACCACCTCCTCAAATACACAATCAATCTGCCAGACAGACTGTTTCCTCGTTACCTGCCAGCTACGGCACACGAATGTCCGCAGGGTTTTGTCATCCCCTGTCAGCCACAGGAATGATTCCACTGCCCCACGCTGACTGAGAAAATTATCTATTTCACGTCCGACAGAAACCGGTTTGATGAATGCCAGGTTATATGTTTTAAGGTGATTATTGATTCCGTCTTTGGCTCTCTGCTCGTAGCCATTGCCGAATTTTGCAACCCTGACCTTCGGTTCATTATTAATTTGGCAAGCATCCTCAGGACGCCATTTAAATTCATCCATTTATCGGTTCCATTAAAAAAGCCACCGTACTGGTGGCTGTTAATAGCGCTGATTACCTTGTATTGCACCGCTTCTGATTTCTGTCATCAGAACGTCATATACAGTACCTTTAACCATCCTGGTTATCATTGTTGCTTCCTTTTCTGTCATGCCATTGGGAGCCTGAACCTGAAAATTGAAGTACATATCCCCCATGCTGACACCACCATCGCCACCCATCTGCCGGTTACTGATTACTTTTCCGCTGTCACCGGGGATCATGTACTGATGACCGTTCGATGCCTTGAATATTTCAGGCTGCCCGTTCTCACCAACGCGATACATTTTGTTAGCGTCAACGGGGCCACCGTTATAACGGGCACCGGCGACAGCCATTGTTTTACTTGCCGCCATGGCTGACATGTAAGACGCTGAACCGGCTGTAACCGCCGCTCCCATCGTTGCAATAGCAGCACTCATTGCCGCTGGAGCCCATGCTGACTGTGCTGCCACGGCCTGAGCAACAGTAGATGCCTGCGCTGCTGTTGACATGGCCTCACCAACAACCATATTTTTAATCTGCTGCATCCCCATCTGAACTAACGCCCCTACAGCCTCATCAACAATGGTTGACGCTACATTACGGAATGCATCATTAAGACTCTGTGCGCCGGTAATAAGCCCTGTCAGTACGTTGGATGAGCGCTGACCGAGAGCATCAAGACCATCTGCGAGAAACTGATTGGCCTGACTCTGATTACGCCAGATTTCCCACTGAGCATTCAGTCTTGCTTCCTCATACTCAGTGTTTGCTGCATTTATCAGCGCAAGACTTTGCTGTGCCGTAATAACTTTCTGATTTTCAAAATTTTTAATCAGTGCCAACTTCTGAGCGTGCTCATTAGCCAGCGCCTGAACAGGATCAACCTGAGCCGCCATTTCCTGGACAGGAGTGACGGCTGATTTCGCATTTATCTCCGCCGTTTTTCTGGCGTGTTCCGCTTTTAACTCAATGCTGCGTTTCTGATACTGCTCCTCGGTGATGAGGTTACCTTTCAGTTGCCGTTCGAGTTGCTCTCCGGCCAGTTTCATATCCTGATCAACTTTTGCCTGAGGGTTTTGCTCAAATGCCTCTTTGCGGTCTTTTATCTTCTGAGTGAGGTCGTATTCCTTACCGGCAAGTTCAGTTATTTCTGCTATCTGTGCTGCATTAGCCTTTGACCCAAGCTTCTGCACTGCCTCAAGGATTGCCGCCTCTCTGGATAGGCCTTTTGTTTCCAACTCTGTAACCTTCGTCGCATTAGCCAGGTCAGTTATCTTCTGTTTGAGTTTTTTCGCTTCTGTTGCTTCTTTTTTTGCTTCGGATACCGCCTCCCTTGATATTTTAATACCGGTTTTTTTGGCTTCGCTTGCCTCGCCAGCTTTAGCAGCTAATTCAGCAAGTTTTTCAGCTTCCTGCTCTGATATCCCTTTATCTTCAACATAATACTTGACCTGTAATTGACGTCTTACTACGTCATCCTTCGCTCCAGCCATTTCAATTTCACGTTCAAGCGTCTTTTTCATGTCAGCGCCAGCATCTGACCATTCAACTTTCAGGCTTGCTGAATTGAACTTTTGTTTTGCTTTTGTGGCTCCGTCAAGGTCAAGTCCGTAAGCGCGAAGTGCTGCTCCGGCATTAGGTAGCAAAGTACTCGCCTCTCGCTTTAGCAGCTCCTCGCCCTGCAACAATTCCCCGTTTAGCTTCGCTTGCGCTGCACTGATAAAATTCACAGTCTTGCTTCTGTCATTTTGCACGCGCTCAAGATTGGCTTCTGCTTTTGCTAATTTTCTGGATATTATTTCGAGGTTCTCCTGGGTACTGCCAAAGTGTAATACCCCATCAGAATATGCTTTGTATGCTGTTTTGAGATTTTTAACCTCCTGCTCTGCAGAGCGCTGAGCATCCGTCAGAACTTCGAGCTCGTCCCTGGCATCTGCTATTTTTGCTGCCAGTTCGGTGCGAGACATTTTATCCATGCTGGCACGCAATTCATTTAGTGAATCAGCAAACTCTTGTGCTGATCTTTTTGCTTCTTCAGCTTTTTGGAAAAAATAATACACAGCGGCTCCGGCCAACATCGCAGCACCAACCGGTCCACCAATCAAGGATAGAGCTTTGCTTGCCAACCCACTTGCAACGTTAAGTCTGTTCTGTGCCGCAGCGAGACTATTTGTGGCCGCGGTTTCCTGCTGTGTTAATCCTGTTATTACTGCTGAGTTTACTGCCAATTCACGGCGAATTCTGGTTCTCTGCGCTTCAGTAGTGGCTGCCGCCAACTGCGCACCCAGCGACTGCTGAACTGTCACAGCCAAAGTCTTCTCAGCTGCAATTCTGTTGATTGTTGCCGTGGCGGCTTCGATCTCAACTCTGACCGCTTGTTTTGTCGCCGCCATACCGGCAAGTGTCTCTTTAACTTTCTTTGCCTGAGCGGTAGCTGATAGCGTAAGAGCTCCAACATATCTAGACCCCATGACACCGGCTGCAATAAGCAATACGTTAGCCAGTGATTCCAGATTGTTGCTGGCAGATACGGTAGCGTCGTTGAAGATGTTTATAAATGTCTTAACAGTGGTGTTTTCGCCAAAAAATTTAGTAATATTATTGCTGGCGATCTGAAGAGACTGCGACATTGTTTGTGTTGTATTCGCAAACTCCTTCTCAATAGCTGGTCCCATTTCACGGAATGCTTTTAACAGTACATCCGTGGTTAATTTGCCTTCTGCGGCCATCGCTCTCAGCTTGCCGATGCTGACACCCAGTGAATCCGCAAGTCCTTTCATCAGTGCCGGAGCCTGTTCACTCATTGAGTTAAATTCCTGCCCGCGCAGTACACCAGATGCCAGTGCCTGTGATAACTGGACAAGTGCACCTTCTGATTCTGCTGCTGTGGCACCTGAAACGGTCATTGCCTTTGAGATAGTGGTGGTTATCTGCCCTAACTCTTCGCCGCTGAGCCCGGCACTGCGCATCGCTCTTTCCAGTCGTGAATACAGCGTTGCGATACCGTCAAGGCTTGAACGACTGTTCTGAGCAATATCAAACACGCGCTGATTCACCACCGCCAGCGTCTCTCCGGTCTTTATGGAGTTGACGAGTTTGTTATTCAGCACCGTCCAAGCTTCCGCGTAGCTGGTAACGGCTGACACAGACAAGTAAGCAGTCAGAGATGCGGCAACCCGTGACAAGGCAGCCATTGACCGCTCTGTACCATTGACGGAGGTCGTTGTGCGGTTAAATCCGCCCTCCATATTTCTCAGTCGCTGATCCAGTTGACGCTGTGATGTCAGCAACTGAGCAACATCCATCTGCACCTGATATACGATTTCGCCTACTTGTGCCATTTACCGGCTCCTTAAAATGAAAAACCCCGCCGGTTGGCAGGGTTTGCGTCATAACTTAGTAAATCTACATTTTCCAGCCGCAAGCGACTGATATCTCACTCGCAACCTTATCGATTCCATTTAAATTAAACTCAGCGATCACTTGTGATTTTCCGTATGGACTATAGCCAATTATCAATTCTTTCTTGCCGCTAATGCTTTTAATGAAAGCCAATGATTTTGGCGCAAAGGCTGCATCGCCACCCTCGCCCATACTCCAAGAGGATTTGATAGGTTTACCACCATCGATTCTTGTCGTTATTGGTGTGCCATAACCGCTTCCAAGATAATTATCTACAGACAAAAAAGCCTCTGTTTTGTTATTCGCGCACCTTAAAAATAAGGTTCCACTACCACTTGATGGGCTAAGCATGGCATAAACATCTGTTTTATCAGTCAGTTTGTTAGTTTCTTTTTTTATAAACCAGTTTCCTTCATCGCGGTAATCGCCTTCCGCAACTGCGACCAATGGCACAGTACTCAGTAAAATACTGATCAATAGCTTCTTCACATCCCCACCCTCAATAATCAATTATAATTCAACATGCAAGCATGCGGTGGAGACAAAAAATAAGCCCCTTCCGGGGCTTTATGATTATTCCTGCTGAAAAGAGAACTCCCGACTCCAACCCAATTCTTTTACTATTTGAGTTATAACTAAAGTACTTGTTAGCAACAGATCAACATCTCTCTGCTCGTCATATTCTACCCCACCTGGGATATTACCTAACTCCTTCCCCCCATGAAACAGGTTATTTCTTACTGCTTTTATGGCAAATATTACCTGCTCCAAGTAGTCACTGCCGTCCTCATTAACTGTATAACCACCATGACTCCAGCTTATGATTTTTTTACCATCAACAACTGAAATAACTTGTTTTCCTGGGGATAAATTTAAAAGATCCGCACCGGATGGAACCGCTTTCTCATTCAATCTTTCTTTATTTTTTTTAATAAATTTTTTCCATGAAGATCCTGCGTTACCATAGCTATCCAATTTGCAATAAAACTTGTGCTTTTTCAGTAAAAACTCAAGTCTTGAAAATGCATAAAAAAAATCAAAAATAATATTTTTTTGTCTGTCATTATATGTTCAGTAAGCACGCCTACCCTCTTTGTCGTTTTCCGTTGTGTCAGTAGAGTATACATGTATAACTGCCTCAATTAAGAGGCGGCGTGTGATCTGAATTACAAGGCCGTCCATGGCCTGTGGGTTATGCAGTGAATGTTTTACTGATTCGATCTCTCATCTGAACAAATCCACCGATACTATCAATCGCCCATGATAATTCGGAAACAAAGTGCCTCAGCGAGGCAATTTCAGCCTCTGCTGCCGTAACATCATAACCACTGGCTTTCAGTTTGCTGAAAATTTCTCGACTCGGGCTTCTGGTTTCAACCAGCACCGAACTGGTTATTCTCAGTTGCCCTTGTTTGTAAAAGCACATATCAACATACGGGAAATTATCCGGATACCAGGTAAGTGGATAATTGATATCCAGCTTCGGCTCAAGCTGCGCCTTCTGCTGCGAAAGATACTCACCTTCCAGCGCGTCCAAATACGAGATCGCTAGCGGAATTTGCTCAGGCAGCAATTCGTTAATGTGCTGTACACCGAACTCAGCGTGAACGTGCTTCCAGATGTCAGGGTAGATATTACCAACACCGTGAGCGATAAGCCGCTCGGCTGTCTGGCGTAACGGGATGAGTTCTTTCGCAGTGGACTGGCGGAAGTTTGGTTTTTTCTTCACCTCGCCGGTAGTCCAGTACTCATACAGAACATCGTCGCACTCTTCCTGATAGCGGATTACTTTGTCACGGATTTCAGGTTTAACTTTGTTTGGGCTGATGGTGTGTAACCAACCAGCAAGTTTGCGCAGAGCCAAGCAGAGCATATTGCGCTCTTTACCGTCTGCGGCAACTATCACGATTTCCGTGATGGTTGATTTGAACCGCTGTTTTACCTTCTCAAACTGCGATTGCCATGTTAATCCCATACCTTCAACGATTGGCTTCATTGGCACATACGGCTGACCGTTGTAATTGACGACATACAGATTGTCGCCGTGGAAAGGTACGTTGATTGTTGATATACTTGTCATGCTAGTTACCTCGAAGTTTCTGGCAAACCAAAGGCTCTTACTGTTCACGCAGTGGAGCCTTTACCTTTATTTGGCATCTACAAAACCTTCCTTCTTTAAAAAATCCATCACAATTCTGTGAACTTCATTATTTAAAGACCTTCCGTTTTTCTCAGCCCATTGCTTAACTGCGTTGACGTCCTTTTCAGGCCATCTGAAATTAAGCTGTGGTAGTTTTCTTGCTCCTTTCATTCTCACCTCACAATGAACCACCGTGGTTCACTTGAGAATGTACTATCACCGTTATAGACTGTCAAGAAAAATTAAGGTGATTAAATGAGCAGAGAATACCCGCAGTTTAAACTGAGGATGCCGCCAGAAATGCGGGATAAGCTAAAGCAACGTGCAGCCATAAATGGACGCTCTGTTAACTCTGAGCTTCTGCAAATCATTGAGGATGCATTGAGTCAACCATCTCCAGTATCAGGTTACCGAAATGACGCTGAGCGTATGGCAGACCAACAGGCGGAAGCGCTGAAAAGATCAGTGTTCGACACGTTGGTTAAGCTGTATGGGGATAAAAAATGACTTACGACCGATTCAATCCTGAATGGCAGCAAAGCATTCTACTGGCGTTTTATCACCTTAAAAACGGGCATGTCACCAGCGAAGAGTGGCAAGAACTGTGCGCCCCATACAATACGTACAAAGATTTCTATGACAACATTATCTACCTGTCCAGAAGCGACCTGTTGGATATATCCGAATGCCCGAGGTCTAATGCCGCAGATTCGCACGCTATGAATATGCCAATAGTGTTAGAACCAAGCTGGATAAGCATTACAAACAAAGGGATTGATTTCTTACGTGCAGACGGTGGACTTGGTGCGATTCTAAACGTCAATGTCATAAAGCTTCACGATGACACTCTGGAAGCATTAACTTCCTATATTGACAGGCTTAACGTCAGTGATGCAGAAAAAAGCGTATTAAAAACAGAACTGAAAAAATTGCCAGTAGATGGCCTGCGTCATGTAATGACAAAAGCCATAGATACTGCGCTTACGAATCCCGGCGAGATACTGAGAGTAATATCTGCCGCTCTTGGTCAGGGCTGATCTCCAATCGCTGATGCGTAAATGTGAATCGCCAGTGACGGGTAAAACGAATCACTGCTGCTGTATGGCTGCGTGTTATTTAGCACCGGCTGTTCACCTGATTTCTGTGTGTAATGCCTCACTTCACCATTGCAGAACTCTGTTATCAGGAATGAGCCATGAACAACCTCGTCAATGTATACAAGCTTAAAACGTTGCTTTTTCTGATGATGGTCTTTCACATCATCCTGTTTCAAATAGATATCTAATTGGTTCATAATTCACCAGAATACCGGTTAACTTAATGATAAGGATGTGAGATGTCTGAATATGTAGCACCAACATTTAAAGGTGAGGCGTATCATTGCCCGCACTGTAATGCGTATTCACATATGTTATGGGGAGACTTAACCAGTAACAGAGCAAAAGGCTATCCAAAAGTGATTAGTTACATATGCGCTACTTGCTCGCACTGCAACAAAGAAAACATCTGGCGTGTAACGCAAGCAGTGTCATCGTCAGACTCTGCTCGTTCATTTTTAAGCAGAAGCCAAGATGGATATATGATATATCCTGACACAACGATTGCACCAGCCCCATCTGACGATATGCCAGATGATATTAAAAAAGACTATCTTGAGGCCGCAAGCATCTACCAAAAGTCTCCGCGTGGCGCTGTAGCCCTTCTCCGCTTAGGGTTACAGAAACTTTGCGTGCATCTCGGTGGAGAAGGTAAAAATATCAATGCTGATTTAGCTAAATTAGCTGAAGATGAACTGGTATCGAAAAAACTAATCAGATCCGCCGATATCATTCGTATTGTTGGCAACAATGCGGTTCATCCAGGTACTATTAGTGATGATGATTTTGAGGATGTATCTTTTAAGCTTTTCGCACTCATCAACATGATTGTCCAGCAAGGTATCACCGAACCGAAAGAAATTGACAATATGTTCTGGTCGATGCCAGAAGGCCCACGGCAGGCAGCAGAAAACAGAGATAAGCCGAAACAGAAATAATATTACTCTCGTGCCATCCTTCTGCTCACCAACCGACGCGTACCCTTAATCAGATCATCATTACGGGCATCATCGGCCTTGGTGATAGCCTCATACTCATCTGCTGTGAAGCCTTTCTCATCCGGATATTTCGCTTTCAGCATCATCACAAACTCAGTCATCGTGAGTTGCTCCGCTTCATTGCGGGTGATGTTGAAATGCACACGGGCGGCACTGATGTAATCGACGGCGCGGAACTCGTCGGAGTATTCGTCTTTACCTTCGTTGCGCTGGAGTTTGCGCACCTTAGCTTTACCGATAATGCCGTGGGTCATCAGCTCGCGCGCCAGCAGGATGATATCGCGATAATGCATAGCTCCGCGCCGGTACACCATGCCGGATTTGCCAACCCGCCATTCACCGATAACCTCAGAACAGTCATCGTTACAACATGCCTGCATCACGTCCATTGCTGTCGATAAAATGCTGCGCCCGTAAACCGGTTTATTTAACAGTGCAATCAGCCATTCAGGAACCACTCCGTAAGCGTCTACAGCAGACGCTATAATTTGTTGTACCTCTGCGCCATTTAATTGCGTAAACGCACCCACAATCTCTTTAGGCTCACCGATTCGCGTCATGGCATCCAGCGACGGGCGGAACAGGTAATCATTTTCGGCAGTGGATATCACCATCTCGCCGTATTCTAAACGCGGTGTCATATATCCTCCTGAACATTATCAAGGGCACCCGGAGATACCCTTTGTAATATTTAGGCCGCAGTGACTGTAACGACACATTTCGCCGTCTTACTGCCATCTTCCGATGTGACTGTAATATTCGCGGTACCAGCCGCGACACCGGTGACAGTGACAACATTCAGTAGCTTACTGACGGTAGCGAAGTTAGGCTTATCGCTGACCACTTCGTAATTTTTGTTTGTCGCGTCAACCGGATTAAATCCGACCGTGAATGTTGCAGTTTCACCGGCTTTCACAGTCAGTGTCGCGGGGCTGGCTGCGATACTCTGAACCACGATTTCTTCCTGCAGCCATTCAAAGCTGTCAGCGTCTGCGACTTTCAGTTCACCGGAATACGTGGAGATTTCTTTGGTCGGGAACTCCATAGACCATGATGTGAAGTTCATGTAACCCTGAATCACATCACTACCATCGCCTTTCATGTCGAGCTGCACCCAATATGACGGCTGACGGCTGGCCTTGACTTCAGCAAGGATTTCTTTGGCGATATCAAAAGCAGTCGTGGAACCATCAGCACCTTTGCGCTTCAGTTCACCATCAAACTTAATGGTTAAATCCAGACCGGTCACGATGGCCTCAGTCAGGCCTTTCGTGTCATCAGCCTTGGATGTAACTGTTTCAGTTCCGTAATCCACGCTTTTGCTGGTCAGTGCGCCGAGACGCAGAAACGCGGACTGTTCAGGAGCCGTACCGGGGCAACCGGGCGCGATGCGGAGAATTCCCGCATTACCCATCACCAGGCCTTTATCATCAGGGCATTGTGCCATGTTGTAACCTCTTTATTTGCAAATAAAAAAGGCCGCCGAAGCGACCTGTTTGAAGTGTGTTTGTTTATGATGTGCAGCGGAAGGTCAGGGGAATCCAATACCTCCCCTCTGCCGTCTGAACCGGATTCACGAACCCGGATGTATTGATGATGAAATTAAGACCATGAGACTGAGCATGGCACCTGACATAATCAAGTATTGCATAGGCTCTCTGAGCGACGAATTCAACCCAGCCCTTGCCAGAAATTAACGACACTGTGAAAAAATCGTCACCACCAAGATCATTGATTCTTCCGGTTCCATCCCGCTGCTGAAAAACCATGTACGCATCCAGGTCGTGCCCACCGGATTCTGACCATTCATAGTCCTGAATGATAAAACCGTCAGACAGCCCTGACTCAGAAAAATAACGCTTAACCTGCTCAATGGTGGTCATATGCGCATTTCCTCCGTGACAGCCTGGTCAATCATCTGCTGTGTTTCCTCAAAGCCTTTAGTGAGGAATTCTTTCTTCGCTGTCGGTCTGCGGAAGCTCTGCTTCACATTCGGGTCGTGAACAAAAACGGCATAGGATGCTGAGTAACCTACATGCCCGGTAAACAACGTTCCTTTCACCTCCACATCACGGAACTGAGAGTTGATCAGTGTCTTTGTATCAATCGGTGTGTATACCGCAGCCTGTCTGCCGCCGATATCCAGCGCACGATGCATGGCCCTGCTGACTTTCTTTGACGTGATATTACCGACCAGCGCATTAAGGTCAGCAACAGCACGGTTAATACCGATTACTTTTGCTCCCATGTCACACCGCCGTTGTTAGAGTGTAGTCATCTTTGCCGCCGTTAATATCGCGGTCACGGTCAACAGCTTTGATTCTGCTGGCTCCGGCCACGAACGGATCTTGTCCGTCATGCTTGCCGATAGCGATGTAATCATCCTGTGTGGCTTCGCTGTATTCCGTCCAGATGACATTTTTGATGACAATTTCAGTGCCTACCGTTTTTGTTCCGTCACTCATCCTGCTTCCGTAGTCACACCGGATATGAATGGGCTCTGAAAATTTCGGCTTGCCGTAACTGTCTTTGCCTTCAATCTTCCAGATAGTTGCCCATCCCTTGCAGAACCGGCGAAGGATTTTACCCATATCACCCCCGGTTCACGTCAAACTGAATAATGCTGACCGGCCGGTCAATAGGCAGGTTATCTGTGCATCCGGCGGTATCCAGTGCGGATAACAATTTCAGCAACGATTTTCTGCCGTCAGCAAAATACTGGTACGAAACTGAAGCACCGGACGGTGCATGTTCTGATGCAATTTTACGGACATCAGCCGCAGACAGGATGAGGATGACGGAATACACCTTGATAAGCGTCATCACCGCATCCGTATACCCTGCCTTATCAAGGCATCCGTCAATGCTGTCCACTACAGATAATGCGGCGGCAACCGCAAAATCAGGAGCCTCAAACCCCATCATTTCCAGTTGCTCACCTATCTGCTCCGGACTGATTTGTACTGCCATATCACCTCCGGATTATTACTGCGATTACTTCGCAGATTTAGCAGCCTTACCGCCTGCATCAGCATCTTTACCGAATGTCACCATAACCCCGGCAGTGTCTTTGATGCTTGCAGCAATTTGTTTCCAGTTATCAGTTGCGGCTACCTGTTCGTTAGTCGGTGACTTGATACTGTCCTTCGCCCACTGATAACCACGCAAACCGATGGTGAAATCATATTCCCCCTGCATCAGAGCCTTAATGTTTTCCTGTCCGAGAACGTCCTGCGCTTTCATGATCAGCGGTGAGGTCTGTACAGCCGCCGCACCGGTAACCAGACCGAGTGAATGCTGCTTATTACCTTCAGACAGAGACGGAATATCAGAAATTACAAAACGACGTCCGAATCCGTCCTGCTTTATGGCCACGTTACCAATCTGGAACAGGTTACTGGAGTTGGTTAGTGTTTCGTCCATAAAGTCATTGAACGTTGCACCGTCCATCAGCCAGGCGATAATACGGGAATACGCATCACCAAACGGGCGGGTGCCTTTGTTTAGCCCGCGCAGTGATGGTGCGCTTCCTGTTGCTGTCAGGTCAGTAACTGCCGCTGCGTTGCCGGAGATTGCCGCTTTCAGTGCCGCACCGGCAGTGTTCAGATAATCCTGAAGCATCGCTTCTGCAGCCTGCGCAGATACTACCGCTGCCGCTTCTGCTACGTCTTTACCCAGGCGCTTCATCATCGTCGGAGTGACAGATACCGGCCCGATACGACCATCGACCTTAATCATCCGGTCGAGAATTTGCCCTAACTCCTGCGGTGTAAGATTACCTGATCCGTATGCATTACGACGCTGTGCCAGACCACCAAGTAACTGCCATGATGTCTGCTCAATGTAATCACCAATATGGTCACCATCACCGAAAACCAGCGCACCGCCGGATGCTTCATTAAACTGCTGTACTGCCTGAGCCACCAGCTCTGTCGCTGCCAGAGATACCTGGTGCTGAAAAATATGCAATGTCATAAATCTTATGCCTCTGTATTTTTTGCAATGATTTCACGTGCGCGATCCACCAATGGATTCACACTTTTGGGTTTATCACTGCCTCCGGCAGGTGATTTGTCTTTGCCTCCGTCACCCCTGGTTCCGGTTGCCTTACTGCCGATAATGACCGGCGCAAATAACTGATTATTTCTGAATTCTTTTTCCAGCTCATCGATAGTCAGAGCTGATAGTTGCCCAGTTGCGTCCACCACGCGGGTTTTACCATCTTCAACGGCAAGGCGTGATTTGATATGCGGCACAATCAGCGCGGCACTGTCACCCGCAAGTTTTGTCGCCAGCGACTGCGCGACGTTATCAACCAAAAGTTTTTGCAGGCTGGCATCTTTTTCCTGTAACTGTGTCAGTAACTCTTTTTCGCGGATGTTGAGTTTTTCAGCCCAGCTCTTTTCCAGTGATTCGATATCACCGTTTTTACGGGCCTGTTCTTCTGCAGCTTTCTTTGCGGCTTCTTCAGCCTGACGGCGCTTTTCCTGTTCTGATTTCTTCTCAGATAACAGTTCATCGACTTTCTTCTGAAGACCGGACACATCCGGGATGTCAGGCATGCCGTCAATCTGGACTTGGTATCCGTCACCGGCTTCTTTGTACATGGCCTTATGCTCTTCAGTCAGCACGTCAAATTCTTCTTTGGTTAATTTCCACTTAAACATCGTCAACCTCTGGTTTTGATGGTGTAGTCACTGACTACAGGTAATAAAAAACCCGCCGGAGCGGGTCATTTGAGTTCGATATCGGCCTTTCTGAAGGCATCGGGTATGATTTTCTGAAGTTCCTTCAGTGTTATTGGTTTGAAGTATTTATCGAGTTGTAATTTTGCGAATCGTTCCGGTGATAACCCGCCCTCACGGAATAACTGTGCCCTGGTCTTACCAAGCACAATGTTCTGCCTGTTCGCTGGCTGGCGGTAAAGCCACTCGTAATAAGTTTCTTCGCCCCATTCAGAATTACCGACCGGCTCTGTGACAAACAAGTCTGCATATTTTTCATCAAGCACCGGGAGCAAGCGACTACGGCAGTTAGGGTGAAGCGGAGGCCTCGGTCCTTTACCAAGCGGATAACGGCGGCCGGACAGAGAACGGCACACTGCCGATGTTTTGTTATCCAGTATTGCACTGAATTCCTCATACTTAATCAGGTCAGAATTCTCTTTATAGAAATCCGTCGCCGCCACACTGTGAGCATGTTGTAATGTCGTTCCGGCAACAGTCTGAAATCCCCTGACCACCCTGCCAACCACTGCCGCTGCGATTATCAGCGGTTCCGCTGAAGTTCCGTTAATCGCTGATTGCAGGTCAGCCACACTCCCGCCTGACGACAACGATATCACCACCTGATTCTCTATCTGCTGCATGGCTGTATCGGCCCACGACTCAATGAATTTGGCGAGAAACAGGGAGCGGTTCCATCCCGTCAGAGAGAGCGGTATGTTTTGCACATCTCTGCGCACCTTGTCAGTATCAGCCGGATTAACGTTTTTTACCAGTGAGTTAAACCCGTGATATTCAGCGTCTGCCATCACAACAGCGGCGTTGATAATGTCATCAAGTAACCTGTCAGAATAACCGGAAAGAACTGGCTTCAGCGTTTTTCTCAGCGCCAGCGCAATTGATTTCGCTCTGCTGACTGAGGAAACACTACCGGAATATCCGGATAATGCAGATGCTACAGCAGCGCGAATATCTGACACCAGTTCACGTGTGTCAGCAGTTGATGATTTGAGCCTTTCCAGCATAATCTGAATCATCAGTGCATTATCAAAAATGAGACCCGGCCGCATATTTTATACTCCCAGCATATTTGTACCTCTGATCAACTCCAGCTCTTCAGCTACATCCTCCGGTTTCTCATCCTGCGGGACAAGGTTCGCCCCCTGCATGTACCGGATAAAATCTACAATCCGCATATTGCCGGACTGCACAGATGCCAGAAGTGCAGTAATTGCTGCCGAATCAAACTGCGCAATCTCGTATGTCTTATTGAGTTCAACAGAAGCTTCTCCAGCTCCGGCAAACTGAATACAGAAAGCCAGCGCACGATTAAAAGCCTGCTCAACATTACCGGCGCTCAACGATAAAACAGAGTTATCCGTCTGTGCTTCATCCAGTGCCTGTGTTGCTGTTCTCGCCGATGAACCTCGCTCAACCAGCTTTGCTCCCAGCATTGCCATCTGCTTTTCCCGGCGCTCTGCCACAATAATCTGCATGGTGCGTTCTTCCGGCTGTGCAAACTTCATATCGCCGCCCTGAGGCAACAACACTCCTTTGCGGGAACCGACTGTGAACCCGCCTGACATGTGGTTTTTCACCCAGTCATCTGTCAGGCCTGACAGCGCAACCATCGGCTGACCGATAGTGTGTGCTGACTCTGCAATATCTGCCTCAATCTGGTAATGCTTTATATTCATATAAGCTATGTCCGCCAGTGGTGGCGCATCAGGAGTATGGTCATTGTTTTTTGACCCAATCCACGACCATGGCAACTCAGAAAGCGGCTTTCCCTGCGCATCAGTGAATTTTATCCACTCGCCAGAGCTGATTTCACTGTCCTTCCGCCACCGCCTTGAGTGTGCCAACCCGTCGATCAGACGTAACTCAATCCAGCGGTCCTGCATTTGCAGTTCAAAATCATCAGACTCAACCGGTTCCTGATATTTCACAACAACTAGTGATGTTTTCCCGCCGGTGACCCGCCAGTTGATAATCTCCTTCGCCGTAAACAACCGGACGTATGGTCTGCCTTTGTCTGCCTCAGTCTGGATACCTGCCCCACTGAAATCACTGAGCAGTCCGGCACGGCCACGCTGCAATACCTGAGACAATGCATCGCGGATCATCTGAGTCAATGGTTGCCCCTGACCATCAATATCAGCTTCAAGACTCTTTGTTCCACCCGATATACTGATTTTTACCGGCTTACTGAATGCAATACCGAGTAATCCGCTTAATGTTCGTCCGGTTGCATTCAGAAACGAAGCACGGAGAAGATATTTTTTGTATCGCTCACCATCATCGTCATCCCGCTTTTTATCTGCGGGGTGCGGCAGGTACTTTTCACCGCGGCTTTTCACTACGCGCTCACCGTCAACGCAGTCCCCGATCATATTCCATTCCGGTAAAAATTCGGTGTATGCCGGATGTTTGTAATCCACGTTTGTATTCATGTCAGTTCCAGTTGAATGTCAGAGACTTTGTCAGACGTTTGACGTTGCGGCGACTGACCGCAAAATAACGGAATCCGTCAGCATCGTGTGATGTGTAGTCGTGAAGTGGTTTATCTTTCCAGCACCCGCGTTTGTCATCCCATTCTTTCCGGTACGCCTCAAGGTGGGTAATGCCTTCGCCACACTTGTTCTCATCGAATACACAGAGCGGCAGGATTTCGCGCACTGCCTCAATACCCTCATCAACGGATAGCTTCGGCACCACCTCAAAGCGGATGGAGTAGGTTTGCCCGTCAATTTCGTACCCTTCCTGCGCCAGTTCCCGGCGTGATTTCGCGTCTGAACCGAACTCGCGGTTGTCGATATCATGCGGCCCGTTGTGGCTGGCATATTCATAGCCTTTGTCTTTCAGTACTTTCATGTAGTGCCGCAGACCTTCGCCACTGTTTGAGTAGTGATCGATGATGTGAAATTCTTCACCGACTTCACGCACAAACCAGATTGACGTTGAGTCACCCACACCGATATCCCAGTACGTATGCACCGGCAGATGTGAGTTATCAGGGATTTCGCCAATGCGTTTATTCTCGTACAGCCAGCGGAATTGCTTGGCGTAATACGCACCATCCACAGACTGCTGAAATGCCTCTGACGGTATCGACGGGTATTCCCTCTTCATATCGTCGCCGAGTGATTTTTCTTTGGCGTAGTACCAGGCTTTCTGCCGGTCGTTGAGCGTAATTCCGTACTTGCCGGATAGCTCATCAAAATAGTCAGTCAGGCGTTGCGGAAGTTGCTCAACAGGGTCGATTGCGTACTGCGGATTCTTCCACCAGGAGAAGAAGAAAAACTTCCAGTCCAGCGGAGATAATAATTTGCCCTGCATCTGCGCTTTTTCAGCCAGTTGGCAATAATCGAAGAAATAACCAGCCCGACCCTCTGCCGTGCTTTCAATCGTAGTGAAACATTCCGTTGATACTGCCTCAAACGCCCCTGTGACAATCTCACGGGCCTTTTCCGGCTGCCTGGCGCATATATTTCCGAACTCCGATACATGCAGGTAACGCAGCGTGCCGCCACGAAACGATACCGACACGGTCACCGAGCCACCTTTGCTGAATACCAGCTCACCGGCAGAGTCATTGCTCGCAGGATTGGCCGCTTTGATTTCATCCGGAAGTCGCTCGTAGGCGTACTTTATCTTCTCCCTGAACAGGCGTTTTGCGTCCGGTAAGGTGTGCGCTATCAGTGCGCACTTAGCTGATTCAAATATGGCCGCGTCAAGCTGGATAATGCAGACCTCAGTCGTGAATCCAAGCTGACGGGCTTTCAGAATGATATTGCGGTTGTGGATGCCTTCGAAATATTCTGTTTGCTCAGGCGTCATTTTGAAGCGAACCGGATGACCTTCTTTATCGGTGATCCAGTACAGATTATTCAGACGCCATTGCTTATTACGCAGTAACGCTAAATGCTCTGGCTTCATATTATTTGCCCGATAGTTCGTCCATCAGGTCAGAGAGAGTGCCGACAACATCATGCTCGCTTTTAATCTGGTCCCGGAATGCCTGGACAGATATGTGCTTACCGAGCAATTCAAGGTTCTTGACCTTGTCAGGCCATTTTATTTTCTTCAGGATGCCGATCATTTCCCGATTTTCACCACGTCCTTCAAACATATCAGCAAGGTCGAAGCCGCTCAGGTAGCGTCGCCATGATGCAGGCCAGTCGGAGACCGGCCTTATGCTCATGTCATCGGTCATAATGTCGAGAACATCCATCTGGTCTATTTCAACCAGGCGCCTCAGCACATATTCAGCATCAACTTTAAGTTGCTCACTGCGGCTGCTCATTAATTCCTGAATCCGTTTTTCGATGTCAGGTTTTGTCAGGTTTTCATTCCCGACACTTCGCGCAGTTTTATCACTGTACCCCGCACGAATAGCCGCCTGTGTAGCGTTCAAATCTACGAGGTACTCACGACAAAACATTTCCTGTTTATCTGTGAGTGCCATAATTATTCCTTGCTCTTTTCCTCAACCACCGGAATGTATCTGATGTCGCTGATTTCATCCGGTGCGGTATATGTCCATGAGCCATCCAGACCAGAAATACCAATCAGTCCGTTAGTAATGCGGGGCTCTTTCGTTGTCGTCAGTCCGTGATATGTCGTACCGTCCTTTTTGGTTGCTGTGACTTCGTATTTTTCAGTCATGTCCACCTCAGTTGATTGATGTTCACCATTTCTTCCACCACGGCAGGTGTCGCCGCATATGAGGGTGTCTTTATCCCGGTGTTACCGATTATTCTGGATGTCCACACGCTCGCTGTGAGGAGTGGCACTGGTCATGGCTAATGTGGCAGAGGAGATCGGCAGCTCGCAGGTAATAAAAAACCCGCCGGAGCGGGTTGTTGTGTTTTATTTGCTGAAATATTTAATATTCAGTCCATTCAGTATCCCGGGGAATAAACCGGAATATAATCTTATTGAAATATAAGTATTCTTTCTCTGTCAAAACCATGTTCACCGGCAAAGCTGAGATACTCATTTAACAGCTCTGTCGGCATAGCTGGCGTACGTGATAACACCCACAGGTAATCTTTATCGGGGCCAACAACCAGTGAGTACTGATAGTCATCATCAAGCTTAATAATATTGTAACCTCCATAGAAAGGTCCGAAGAAAGATACCTTTAACGCCCCTGTATCAGTTGAGTTAACAAAATAGGCCTTTCCGGTACTCTCTTTCCATTTATTGTTACTCGCATCCCAACCCCTGTTGATAACCTTCACACCACCATCATCACGAAGAGAATAGTTAGCTGTAACTTTGCTTAAGCCTTTTTCAAAACGATTATCTATCCTGGCAATTTCATACCAGTCACCTAAGTAATGAGATAAATCAAAAGGTTTAACCGGGGTTATATCTTTGGGCACTTTGACACTGCATCCATTAAGCAGAAACATACCCAAAAACATAAAAACTGACTTTATCTGCATCATAACCTCATCAAGTTATTAACCAATGAGATACTTTCGCATAAAAAATGTGTTTGTACGATCTATTCACTGTTCCACAACAGCCATTACTGTCATCTCAATATCGGTGATACATCAGAGGAACAGCAGGAAATTTCCGGCAGATAAAACAATGCCTTTCCCGCCTGATATTACAGCGTCAACCATGGCACTGCGATATACCCTGTTTTTATGCAGTTATATTTTCGTACAGACTGAAACACCGGGTAATATCTTTATACAAACTAAAACCAGCTCACAATATTAAGCTGGCTTTATGGTGTATTCCCATGCTTCAATAAAAATAATATTCATTATTTTTTAGTAATGAATATCATTTATGATTATATTTTTGGTATAATTAGATTGCTAAAGGCTCCATATATACAAAGGAGCTTTTTACTGATTCTGTATAATCATTCTGAGTTTCAGGAAACAGATATTCATAAGACACATGAAATATATTTATTATCTTAAATACAACACTGACATCTATTTTATTAACACCCCGTTCATACCTTGACAACTGTTGCTGTGACACTCCCAGCATTCTGGCTAACATCTTTGTTGTCAAGCCATTACGGTGTCTTAAATCGCGGATGTTCTGGCCTACAATAAAATTAATATCTTTCATTCTGAACCTCCTAACAAACATATATTAAGAGTAAAGCATAATATGCTGACTGACAAACCAAGTCATCAACAAAAAAAAGACTATTCAGAATGATTACCCAACAAAGAAAGATATCTCGCGCAAAAAAACCAAAAATATAATTTAATGACTATCAAAAAGATTAATTAACCTCGTTAACCTTAATTATTAACCTCACACCAAGTAATTATACTTGTTTATGTTTTGTTTAACTTTTAGCAGGTATATTCGATTGCAGGAGTCGTAAGTATACCTTCTATTAATCATTTGCCCGGCAATAGCCGGGCTATTTTTTTATCCTCTCCGCTTCAATCTCCCGTATTGCCTGCTTATCGTGATTACAGTTAGCAATATATTTCATGGCATCAGCCAGCAGCTCAACTGCACCACCGAACGTCAGATCATCCGGTATATCTATCTGCTCACAATCAGCGGTCAGTTGCGGCGGAAGCGGCACCACCGGCGCGGGTATTAATTCCGGCCGCGTATCTGCGCAACTCACTGACAGCATCAGCGGGAACAGGAGCAGCAGCGCATTCACTGCCCTTAAATACTGTTTTGATAACCGTCTTAACGTTGACATGCTCTGTGTCCTCAACCTGTTTGGCTTTGATGTTGTCGAGTGCCACGCGGTGTCTGATGGCAACAGCTGCAAGCGTGGTGGTATTTATCGCCTGCTGTGCTGATAACTGGCCTGAGAGTACTGTGTTACTCACTTTCAGCTGTTGGTTATCCCGGTAGGTGTCATATACCCACCAGGCGGCAGCAATAAACAACGCGGCAATTACCGCTTCTTTCCGGTTCATAACGCTTCACACTTATAATGGATCACACCGTCCAGCAGGTTACCCGGCAGAGGCTTACAGTGATTCGGGAGTGAATACAGATAACAACCCGCCAACAAAGCAGTAGTCAGCAGGATGATAGCAATGATGATCAACGTTAAGGGGTTCCGTGGCATACCGCGTTCTCCGTATCCCGCCGGTTAATCAGTCCGTGCCACTGCTTGCCACCGGCAAATGTCCAGCGTTTCATTTCGTCACACGCACCGGCGATATCACCTGCATTGAGTTTGCGCAGCATAGTGGAGCGCGAGAACGCACCGGTTCCGGTGTTATATGCAAATGAATAGATGGCCGCCCGGGTATTGTCATCAATCGGCACTTTGATCATAGGATCAACCGCGCGCCGGACTTTCGTCAGGTCGTCGTGCAACAGGGCCTTGCATTCAGCGTCCGTGTACAGCTTGCCGGGCTGAATATCACTGCCGGTATGGCCATAACATACTGTGAGCACTCCGGCCACATCACGATAAGGCGTATACTCAACACCTTCATATGCGGGGATCAGCACCAGCGCACCGGCAATTGCTCCGGCAGCACAAGCGGCCATGACCTTTTTAACCAATCGCTTATTCATGATGTTCTCCGGCTTTCAACTGGAATTCCTTCCGTTTGTAATACCAGTTAACCAGGAACGTACCGACGGTACAGATGATCCCGGCAACAATGGCCCACTGATCCAGAGATAAAATGCCAAAGGCAGAGGTTATAAGCCCCCAGGCGTATGCTGTAGGGCTGGAATATTTGTCGGACATGCGCATATCCACCCCTTGCGGAGTGTTCCGTATGTTGAGTGATAGGGAAATCCCGCAACCGGGTTATATGTTTTAAACAGGTTAAAGTGAGGTGGCTGCGGCATTATTCAGAATCCCACCAGCGGCGGGAAAGCAATAAAAAGAGCACTGTGTCCGAATACGGATTAGGTAATGAGCCTGTCGTATTCCAGTGCTCTTATTATTGCCATGGATAAAAACCGCGTACAGCTCTTATGTTAAGTGATAATAAGGTAATTGATGCTGTGGCAATATAAACGAAAAAGGCCGCAAAAGGCGACCTTTGGAATTTAAATAAATATTATACAACCTTTCTTAATCTAAATGACGCACTACAATTGTAAACAATGCATCTTAGTTATGTTGTTGGTATACACTTATACTTTCCCCGGTTGCTGTTTGCGGTTTTTTTGTACACAACTAATGCTCTATCCGGTGATTCAACAGAATTGAATATGTGAGCTATCATTATGGTTTTTTATCATCCTGACTCAGGCATAGCGAACATAAAACAACAGGCCCTTTTGCTATAACAACAGCCTGTTGAATAGCTGCATGCACTCCCCAGAAATATCCGACATACGCTGTACTTTTAGACTGCTGTAACTTTTGACATGTAATTTTATGTAAAACAAAACTACTATCACTCTCAGTTAACGTTAAATAATAATCCATATACCCCGCCTGTTATTCTTTATACTTATAAAAACAGGAATAACATATTAACAGGGATTTTAAAAATTAAAAAATCTACTGATTCCCTGTCATAAGAATCCAGCCAGACAACTGATCCTGCCACACCATGGATCTGGTACATCTTTTTTTAAACAAAAAAACAGAATATTATGCATTACAGCCCTCTTGTTTATTCAATTCAGCAAGCGCTAATTCTCTCATCCAATCTGAAAGCAGTGGTTTAGTTTTTACCGCATCCATGAGCGCTCTCTCTTTTTTGGTCAGGCGAACAACAATTACTTCTGTTTTCATATTAGGCACAATAATTTCCCTCTGTTAAGAAATAATATTGGCACAAAATAAAAACAGAGATGTCGACTTTACACGTATTTACATAATAAAAAGCCCCACCATAACTGATGAGGCTGAAAAGACTCTGGTGGAGCACCTAGTCTCCCCGTCTTCATCTTTTACTCTTTAAGTATAGCAGATAAAATCAATACGACCCCCAAAAAACAAGATAATCAAATTTTAATTTAAAAATATAATGGCCGTTTTATGGATGGTGATGTTTTGTATCAATTTATTCCTGACATTTACATAACACAAGTAATCTGTGGATAGTTTTACACATACTTCAAATGTGATTTATGCAAAGTAAACAACCATCAACACAATGGCTAACACCAGCAAAGCAGAAACTGATAACCATTGAAATAAACGGAACACTGTATCAAATTGAAACGGGTTAAACATAGATACTCCTCTGGAACATAGTCCCGTGAGTGCCGCTCATTTCTCTGATTCACCGGTAAAGAAGATAACCTTACGGTTGTAAAGTCAGCTCCCAGACTGAGCCAACGGCACGGTATTGACAACACTACTATACCACATCGTCTTGGCACGGATTTTTTATTTACCTGATATTACTCAGCTTCGCAGTTTACCTTTTTTCTTTTAAGAATTGGTTTTTCAGTATTAGCTACATAAAGAGCAAATACTAATATCAGAATTGTAATTGAATATACGATTAATAATGATGGTTGTTTATGTTCGACTACTACCAGCCTGATAACCGCTGTTATTGCTATATATAAAAAATAATGCAGCGGAAAATGATAGTTTGATTGAAAGTACTTGATTATTAATGCAATAAATTCAAAATATAAAAAATATATAATTATCCCATCAACTAATGAATACAGCGACACCAGGTCATTTTTTTTAAATAACAAAGCAGCAAGGATAATTGTTTCTTTTATCAAAAAAACAATCAATATAATTGCCAAAAGTAACAGTGCCGCACTGCTGATCCACTGAAGCAACCGACTTATTAACTTTGATTGGCTCAACCCTGACATGATGGCTCCTGAGGTTTCCCTCGTCAATATCACATCTATTTTTTATAGAATACAAAAATAAAGAACCGAAGGTACGGAACTTGCTAAACGTCAGCTGATATGAAATGTGTTTATACAGTTTACCACATTCTATTTCTTTAACTGTCTTACTTACACGTGATTACAATAAATAATCAACTTCATCAACATGAGTATAAAAACCCGCAATACGAAGTTTTTATTTATAAGCAATGTGATACAGAGATCATTCAATGACAATCTTTGTAACTTATTTGTACAGAGAATTTTCTCCCGGAGGTCTGGTCTTAAACCTTCTGTGTGCCCACAAGTATTGGTCCGGAGCATGCATGATTTCTGCCTCAATAATCTGATTTAGTTTCTCAGCATCTGCCAGGTCATCTCCACACGGAAAATCAGCAATTTCTTTACCAATTATTAATTCATAAGGCCTCTTACCACTTTCATTATTTCTTATCATCGTTGCAGTAAGTATCGGTGACTTCGATAATTTGGCTATAGCTGCCACTCCTTTTGATGTAGAAGCATTAGCTACCGAAAAAAAAGGGGCGAAGATAGTACCTTTAGTTCCAAAGTCCTGATCCGGAGCAAACCAAATAGCCTGCCCGCGTTTGAGTTCCGATACCATAAACTTCAGATTCTTACGGTCGATCATTCCGCTTCCGGAGCGGCTTCGGCACCTTGTCTGTATATACTCCATTGCTTTATTGTTGTGGGGACGATACATAGCATTTACAGGAAAACACAGCCCCATAACTCTGCCCCCAAGTTCCAGCGACATGGAATGAATACCAATAATTAAAACACCATTATTTTTGTCATATACATCATTAAAGTTATCACAACCCGTTACTCTAAATATTTCATTAATTTTTTTGTCATTCCAGAACCAGGCAATACCGGTTTCAAATAATGCAATCCCTAAAGATGACAGGTTGCTTGCAACCATACTCTCTATCTGGATTTTATTTCTGTCAGGAAAACATAATTCTAAATTTTTTTTAATTATGGATACCCGCCTTTTCAGGAACAAACCAGAAAAACGACCTAACTTATCGCCTAAAAACACAAGCCATGGATAAGGCATCTGAACAAAACAGAAAAGCAACAGGATACCAATCCAGGTTAAAATGTACCTTGGGTGAAGAAGCCTGATAGAAAATTTATTCAGAGAATACATTTTTTCCTGATAAGTAATAATTACTGCATAATAAAAAGGCCTGATAATATTATCAGGCCTTGGAATTTAGTTTTTCTATTGCCTGGACAACAGCATCACCGTTTTACAAAAAATGCATTTTGCACCATGCGGATTTGATGCAGAAACATCAAAGTGCGAAGTCCGGTATTGTGTTCCACTGCAACAGGGGCACTGAAAAAACAGTGCTATTATCATTGGTGCGCCTTAGAGACCCACCACATTTGATGCAGA
This sequence comes from Morganella sp. Je.2.23, assembly GCF_051129855.1. Lineage (NCBI taxonomy): Bacteria > Pseudomonadati > Pseudomonadota > Gammaproteobacteria > Enterobacterales > Morganellaceae > Morganella > Morganella sp. Je.2.23. Next base: position 760,154 of record NZ_JBCPSQ010000001.1, on the reverse strand, counting down.
CGGACCTTTTGCCCCGTCTTCAATATTGAAGGTAACATTCTGACCTTCAAATAATGTCTTGAAGCTGTCGCTCTGGATCGCAGAGAAGTGAACAAACACATCTTTGCTGCCGTCAGCCGGAGTGATGAAGCCAAAACCTTTCGATTCGTTAAACCATTTTACTGAACCAGTCATTGTATTAGACATAGAATTTCCTTTAATTTTTTGATTGCCATAAGGCATATGAGGTTTGTTTTTTATTTTTACTTATGGGAATTAATTAGAAGGAATTCGCAATGAAGTGGTATCGAGGATAACGCTAAATGGTGAACAACTTTAAACTGACTAGCATAAATAGGCCTGTACTTCCAAACCAGTGACGCCATTAAGCCACAGATGATCACAAATAGCAAACTTTATTATTTTATCCCTCAGATGTTACGTATCACTACACGTAAATCACGACTGATTTTAACCAATTATCTTATCTGTTTATCAACATAAAAAAACCCCGTAAAAACGGGGTTTCAGTTTGTAATCAATACGACACAGAAATAACTCTGATCACAATAGCGTCTTTTTTACGATCGTAAAGCATTAATTTTTAAATCATGTAATTTGTTCATAAATGTCCGCATACCTCCATGATGTGATGTACCGTCCATTTCCAGTTTTACATCTCCCATTATGAGCATTCCTTCCACCAGCCCTTCTGCCTTCTGGAGTTTTTTCCCTATGTGAGTGTCTGAGCACCCGTATTTCTTGGCCAACTGAATAAACGTCTTACCGAAAACATAGTAATCAAAAAGCAGATCATGCATATCGCTGTTGCGGATGTTCAGTTTTGCCATAATGCCGGATATCACCAGTGCATCATTATCAGTACATTGCTGACGACTCTTAACTTTTTCAGGGATCAGCCCTTTAAACCCGGCAGCAATTGGTGACCAATATACTGATTCCTGATTATCAACAACCCAAGCCCCCCACCGTTCTAACACCTGGCGAATATCACGCATACATTACCTCGTTATTTTGCAGGCTATGAGGTTTAATATCTTCCGATAAAACAGAAATGGCGCTTCCCGTATAGTTGCCCTGAAGAGTAGTGTTGCTCCAATGTTTCTCTCTCATTGTTCTCACTCCTGTATGCCTTTCATCTCGAACTCGGTCATAAGCACACCGATGTAGATTATGTACGCTTCGCACCAGGTATCCCGGTGAAACGTCCTGACTGTGTACCGGTTTATTTTCAACTCAGTCGCCAGTGTCGCCTGATTACCGTAGTGTTCAGGTATCGGTGTAATTTCAGGTCTTACGCTTTAACTCCCTCACTTTCGCACGGTACTCATCGCGTATACGGATATAGTCTTCCCGCTTCCAGTGCGGTATCTCATGCGGACCGCGTAACCAGTCAACTAACTCCTGTCCAAATTTTTCAATCAGCCGTAACTCGTATTTCTGCGTTACAGTGTTATTTTTGTGTGAGAATTTACCGGCCCCCGCATTGCATGATTTACATTGCTTATAGGCATTTCGCTCCTCAAACCGCAGCTCAGGATGTGACCCGACAGACAGAAAATGACCGCAGTCCCACTGCCCACCATGTAAATCAGGCGGATTAGGTTCACCACAACTGATGCATGGTTCATCGCGGTCTCTGAGTCTGATGAATTGGTTAAACGCTGTTTGTGCTTGCTGCCGGAAATATGAGGTAGGTTTTACTGCTAACTTGCGGATTTTTAATTTATCTTTTGCTTCACGTTCTTTTTGCTGCTGCTCCTTTCTTAATTTGGCTTCAGCCTTTTCCCTTTCCCTGCTTCGTCGCTTTATTGCCAACTCAGCACCATGCTCCGGACAGCACCACCATTCGTTACTAAACTTCGGGTGAAACCAGTCGCGGCATATCAGGCATTTTCGCCTTGGCCACTTCATCATACCCCTCCTTCAGTTCGATAAATATATGATTGCAAAAAACTTCGATTAACGGCGATAAAGTGTTCTACTATTAATGATGAGATGTTAATTCTTCATAAAGGAGTTGGTTATGCATAAAGTTATTCTTGTACCTATAGACCTAAATCATAACTATTTGACCGACAAGGTCATTTCTGAAATCAATGAATTCTCAGTAAATAAAAATACACATTTTTATTTCTTGACTGTCATTTCCCCCGCCGAAAAATATAATGAGTATGGTGTTGGATACACGATGATCACTGAAGATACTAAATTCGAAGATGAAACATCTAAGACCATTGAAAAAGAACTAAAAGAAGTTGTAAGTAAATTCGGCATCCCCGATAACCAGGTATCCCTGCTCGTTAAGATTGGTAGTGCTGCCGACATCATAATCGACGTATCCCAACAGATTAAAGCTGACCTTATTATTATTGGCTCCCGCAATCCAAGCTTTAAAACACATATCCTTGGTTCAACTGCTTCATCGTTAGCACATTACGCAAAAACATCCGTATTTATAGTAAGATAACGCATGTTATGCTGCGGGAAACTGTCTTTATAAACAGCGCACTTCCCGCAGCATTGCGTCCATTCTGGTTATAATCGACTGTCCGAAACCCGGCTCAATGTATGCTTTGCTGACCACCTTTCCGCAAAATTCGATTCGTTTTCTCTCACTCTGCTCACCACCCGGCACTAACTCACCACGTGAATCACAAACGTAACGATACAGCCTGGTGACAGCATCCGGCGATATAGCAAATAACGGACTCTCATGGCGGTTATGCCTCGTTGTACCAACCTTTCGCAAACATCCGATATACAGCATTTTGTTGGTAAACCACTTAATGAACTCTGTCGAGTTTCCTGTGCGCAGTCCGGCCTCGTGATTGGTGAACGAATCCAGATCGCGACATGCCCTGATTATGTCAACGCATACTTTGAATTGTTCGTCATTCATCGCCACATCCTGTTAATCATTGCCCGTGGTGTTGGTTTCAGATATCTGACTACCGGCAGATACACGGTGACGTCGAAATACTGAGGATTGATATTCAGTGACTTCACCGGGTTATACCCCTTACGCCTGTAGTAAATGCAGAGATTATCGGCTTCGTCATTGGTGAGAAGTCGGTGTATGTGCGGTTCTTTCATACGTCCTGCTCCTATTCCTGATGTCCGTAATGATTAAACCTGTATCGCGCGGCGCGGGGTTTTATACCTTCACCTATAGCCCACGCCTGCGAATATTCGATTAAGCTTGTCATGCGCTTCTTACTCATGTTTGCGGTACTTTCTCTTGCCAGCGGTACAATCTCTCCCTCAAGTCCCGGAATAAGCGTACCGTCACGGCCTGTCGCCTTTGCATGTCCGGATACGAAAATACATTTCCAGTCCTGCAATCCCCACGTATTGCCAGCCCATACAATGCCCTGCTCTGCTACATTGCCGCACAGCGCATGAAACATGTCATTTTGGGGAAGGGTTCGCTTCGGATCGGATATTTTTACTTCGAGGGGGAATTCTTCGTTAAGCGGGAGATTGTCGAGCTCTGCCTTGAGATTTCTGAGTATCTGTATATTCCTGAGAAGGAATGTCTGTTTTTGCATTCAACCTCCTGAGGTTATCGGTTGCCGTTAGTTTCTTACGGGTGTATTTTAATTTCTTCGGGTCGTTAGCTCAGCCGGTAGAGCAGTTGACTCTTAATCAATTGGTCGGGAGTTCGAGCCTCCCACGACCCACCATTGCGGTCATCGTATAATGGCTATTACCTCAGCCTTCCAAGCTGATGATGCGGGTTCGATTCCCGCTGGCCGCTCCAATCATTTCAAAAAGTCTTCTGTCCTGGGTTATGACGCTACTTAACCTGCCTGCGGAAGCTTTCCCATGTGAAATTGATAACGGTCGGCGAACCCATTCTCAGGCGGTCAATAACCCGATCACCCAATGCTTTTGCCAGTTCGTCAAAATTGAGATTGGTCAGCACACCTACCGGTTTTTTATTCGATAACCGGCGGTCTACCACCTGAAAAATAATCAGTTCTTCGTTCAGGTTATTACGCTGTACGCCGACATCATCCAGCACCAGTAAATCCACTTCGCACAGGTCGCTGATCAGCTGCGACTCCGTAGTTTTCGCCCCCTTCTGGTATGTTTCACGGACACGCATCATCAGGTCTGGCAGAGTGGCAATCAGAATGCTTTTCCCGTTCCGGATTATCTGGTTGCCGATGGCCGCTGCCAGATGGTTTTTACCGGTGCCGGGATTACCGCTGAAAATAAATCCACCAAATGATTTACCAAACTCAGATGCGTACTGCTGTGATTTACTGAGTGCCCGCTGTTGCTCAGGCGTTGTCGCCAGATAGTTCTCAAACGTGCATTCCTGGTGTAACGGTCTGATACCGGAACGCCCCATGATTTTATGCAGTCGAGCCACACGGTTTTCGTCAGCAATCCGTTTCGCATCGATGGCGCCCTGCTCACGCTGCCACGCCATCAGCTCAGCAGCATTCGTGAATTTTGGCTTGATGTGCTCCGGCTTCATGCGGTTAAACCTCGCCAGAGTCTGTGCTGCTGTTGCCATCAGAAGTCCTCCGGTATGAATTGCTGAACACGCTTAGGCCGGACAATGCGCGACCGTGTTGGTGGTGATTTCGGCATAAACAAGCCAGTCCAGCCGTTTGATATCGATTCGTCGATTACGCTCTCAGGTGTATACCCTGCCTCGTAAAATTTAGTCAGCCTGGATATCAGCCCGTTTAGTGTCTGTTTTGTCCTGATCGGTTTTTTCAGGTCTTTCCGGTAGGTAACCCAGTTCACCCAGGTATCACGGCTCAACCAGTCAGGCAGCGGGTGTGCATTTGCATCAAAGGGTTCTGGCTTTGCCGGTTTTTCAGGTTTAGGGGATATAGGGGTATATATATTTTCTTTTTTCTTTAAAGTATTTCTTTTGTGTGTCTCCAAACCAGAGACATCATTTGTCTCTAACTTAGAGACTTTTTTTGTCTCCAGATTAGAGACAGTGTCTCTAAGTTGATTTTTCCACGCCGAAACCTCCTTGTTAACCCCAATCTTATTGCCATCTTTCACGATGTAATTCATTGAAATTAATTCGTTCTTTGCCTTGTTAACGTTCTGACGGGACAGGCCGGTAATTTCTGACAGCTGAGAATCTGCTATCCGGTCATTTTTCTTCCCGAACCCGTATGTTTTTCTGATCAGTGCCAACATTACCCGGAACTGTCTGGCTGTCAGATTGCAGCATGAAAGAGACTCCAGCAGTTCGTTGGCGAGTTTAGTGTAACCATCGTCCAGGTCTGCCACTCGTGGTTGCTCCTGCTTAACAGGGAATTCATACACTTCCGCTGTATTCATAGCGACCTCCATATCTTTGTTTTGTAATTACTTTCATGTATAATTACTCCGTTAATTGCTGTATCAAAAGAGGGAAACTTTATGTTTCCCTCTTTTCAACAACACTGGCTATTGATACAGTATAAATATTAAGTGCTTTTCTTAATGCGCCTCTGCTGCTCCAACAGTCGGGGCGTTTTCTTTGATTCTCATCTGAGAGAGTTCACCAATCTGCTTCCACAGAAACCGATACTCCTCCTCACTGATTTTTCTTTCGCCAGGCAAAACAAAATCCCTGATACCGGCTGCGGCCAATGTCTCGCATATCTCCGGTAACTTTTCTGTTCTGCGCAGGATTGTTGAATCGTGAACACCGAGTAGTTTTGCAACGACCGTCTGTGTGGTGTTTCTGATTGCCTGATGAGCGGTTGTCATCAGATGATTTGACACAAACCGGTTGAACGATTTGCGTGGATTTGCATTTTCCATAATGTAAATTCCTTTTGGTATAGATAGTCCGTAGCTCACATCCTGTGAGGTAGTTTTATATGTAAATCGTCACTTTATCAGTGACTCCGTAGCAGCTAACAGCTCTGCGATTGTTAAAGAACCAGGGTAACTACATATACCTCTGCGGATACAAAATCTGCATTTCAGTGATTTTTTTTTCGTAAAATTTCACCAATTTTTCAGCAATCTCAAGTGATGCCGTCTGAGCGCCACGCTCCAAACGACTGAGGTTCCCGACATCGTAGTTAATTGCGGCCGCCACCTCTGCAATTGTTAATTGCTTTTCCAAACGAATTTTCCTTAAAGGCGTTATTTGCATATCTCACTCCACCTTGAATGCGCCATACGCATATTACCATATACTTTGATATGCGCAATACGCTTTGTGTGAGACGCATAAATAAAGTTGAATGATAATATGAAAATAGGAACAAAAATTAGAGCTCTCAGAAAACAGAAGGGATTAACAATCCTGCAATTAGCCACTGCTATTGATAGCGACGTGGGGAATATCTCTCGCCTTGAAAGGAATATCCAAGGCTACTCCGAGAGCACATTAACAAAAATTGCGGCTGCTCTTGGTGTCACGGTAGCCGACCTATTCTCCGATACCACTACACAGCAACAAGATGATAATGTTGAGTTTGTTGGATTCGTCCCCAATGGCATGGTTAAAGTAGTTGGGGAAGCATTCCTGGGGATTGATGGCGCAGTGGATATGATAGAGGCCCTTGAGGGATGGATTCAAATTTACAGCGATGATAAGGACGCTTATGCCCTCAAAGTTAAGGGTGACAGTATGTGGCCCAGGATTCAGTCAGGTGAGTATGTGGTTGTTGAGCCCAACACAGTAGTCAGATCCGGCGATGAGGTCTTTGTGCGCACTGTTGAAGGTAAGAACATGGTAAAAATACTGAATAAAACCAGAGATGGTAGTTACCAATTCACCAGCGTCAACAATACTCACCCGCCAATCACAGTTGATCCACGTGAAGTGGAAAAAATGCATTATGTGGCAGCGATTGTAAAGCCGACTAAGTTTATCGATAAGTGCGAGCAATCATAAGCCAGTACTGATAATCAAACGTGTTCTAAGGACAAACTATGGCATTCAGTGACACTGAAGTCGTACAAATTAAACAATGTATGAACTATTTCATGGAAAAGCGTCGCCCACCAAAACATATCCGGGATGAACATGACCTTCAGTATCGTATTGAAGATGATAGTGTAATCATTTTCGAGGTTAGACAACTGTCTTGGAGTACCGGACGTGCAGAAGAAATGCTGGCCAAAATAACAAACAACAGAAACAGCAACTCGTGGTCTCTGTTCTGGTCTACTGAGAATAATGAATGGCGACACTATGATGGCCGAATGATAGGCAGTTTTTCTGACGCAATAAAAATTATTGATGAAGATGCAGATCATCGATTCTTCGGCTAACAGTGGCCTGACGACACGTTTTAGCCTGTAGTGGTAAGCCGTCAGATAATATTAAAAGTAGAGATATCGTCATCACTGTAATAAACTCACAACATCACAGGGGTACCGATACAAAGCAGAAAATCGGATTAATTATGAGCAAAATTCACAAGATAAAACTTAAACTTGGCGGGACAAAGCCAGATGAGTTACCACAAGCAAAGCTTGTTCAATATCTTGCTGCACTTACAAAAATGTGCGGTGAAAGTGATGTTCATTTTTCATCCGTAGAAGAAGGCTCGGCTGAGTTAATTTCATACACGAAAAGCCAGGGTACTTATGGTTCGGTAATAGCAAACATAAACGCAAGTATTGCTAGTGAATCGAAAGATTATCGAGATATAGCTAAATACCTTGCCAGAGACAATTATACGGCACAAATACTATCTGAAGATAATATAGTTATCGGCAGCATAACTCCTCACATAGAACCAAAACCAATTGCCATTACGAAAAAAACAAAAGTGCAAGGTCAGTTATATAACATAGGAGGTCGAGATGAGACTATTCCAGTCAAGTTACTCGGTGCCAATAATGAAATTTTAAATTGCGAAGCAAATCAACAAACCGCTACTCAGCTGGCAAAATATCTGTTCAAAAAAATCAGAGTTCATGGTGTTGGAGACTGGGAAAGCATCAACGGCATATGGAAACTAAAAAAACTTAAAATTGAAAAATTTGAATTACTTAAAGATATTTCAATAAAACAAGCACTATCCATTTTAAAAGAAGATGAAAATAACAAGTGGGATGAAATGGAAGACCGCGAAGACATTCTACACAAGGTTAGGAGCATCAATTGAAAGTTATCATTGATACCAACATCTTAATTTGCATGATGCTAGATGTAGAACCTCAGGGATCGTGGATAAACCCTCGAGATAACACAAAGGTTGATAATGTACACTTAAGGGCTAAAGCCCTGAAAGATTACATTGAACAAATTGGCGGTGTAATTATTGTACCTACGCCAGTTTTAGCTGAATACCTTGTTGGCATCGATAAAGAGAAGCATATTGATCATGTTAACCTTATATCATCAATGTCATGCTTTGAGTTGGTTTCATTTGATGAAATTGCAGCTATAGAATGTGCTAAATTACCGACACTTCAAGAAATTAGGCAATTGGCAAGTTCCGCAGAAAACACCTCTAGTAAAATAAAATTTGACCGCCAAATCATATCAATTGCTAAAGCGAATAACGTGAATGAAGTATGGAGCCATGATAAAAATGTTTTTAAGAAGTGCACTGATTTAGGGATTTCAATAAAATCTTTAGCCGATATAGCCCCACCCCCAGAGCAATTTCCGCTTTATCCAGATGATGAAACAGGCACTCACATAACGCATTGACCCCAGCCCTCCCCGCGAGGGCTTTTTTATATCAGTTATCGCTCATCAGGTCGATAGCAACCTCATAAACCTCATTCATAAATCTGTCTATTTCTTGTTCTTTATGGGAGTACAGCAATTGCCTGATATTTCCTTTCGTTATCATCTGCCGTGAATCCAGTAACATAATAGCCGCTCTGCCTGTTACTCTGCATACTTCACTGTAAATCAGTTCTCGTTCGTCACTCATTCATCACCTCTGTATATTTATTCAACAATAACATCCACAGCAGCGCTTGGACAGAAAATAATTGTATATTTTTTGTTCCACCTCATGTGATCTACGCCAGATTTTGACGATTTTAAAAAAGATAAATCATTAATAAAATCAACAATATAAATATATTAAATCTTATCTAACATTACCCAAGCCTAAATATGCGCTTGACGCATTTGCGTCAAATGCATATTATCATATCCATCAACGGAACACAGCACGTTGGCGCTCTTTAAAAACGATGATAGCGAGCTGTGCATTGGCTGTCAGAACGGTGACGCTGATAAAGCGTCAACCTTCTCAGAAGGTTTCGGGATTGAAGCAAAGCATGATTGTACCAATCACCAAAGCCGACTGTTTGGAGGAAATATGGCAATAATCATAGTGAAAAAATCACGCAAGCCTGAATTTTTACGTGGCAACTCAGCAAACAGGCGTCACGCCAGGAGAAAGGCTGAAGCGATTGCCACCAAAAATGTAAAAATGAAGTTGGAGGAAATATTCAGAACTGAACCGGACAAAAGCCCAATGAGCCGAGTAGAAAAAGCCACATCAGCATGCAGTACACCGATTTACGATTCACCGGATAACTGCTGCTTAAACACTACTGCCCTGTATTCAACTAAGCGATATAATTCAAAACCAAAAACAGAATTTGGCATCACGGCCAGAGCATAGCCCATCCTATGAATGGGCTGACCAAGTATTACTTAAGGTAGAGCAAGTCCAGTGCTGCTTTCTCTGCATCTTCTGGCTCATCAAATGACTCCAGAATGTGCGGGTACCTTGCTGCCTGACTCAAACTTTTAATATTTTTCTCAATTTCGGATTTTTGCTCGGTAGTCAGCGCGTCAAAAATTGATTTCAGCAAAATATGCTGCGCGTCCAGACGCTTTGCAATCACTTCATTATTCATCTTATTTATCTCATTTTATAGGGTTAAAAGCATCTTAACGGATTTCTATCTGTAACACACGGCACCTCATCTGATATGGTTAAAAGCAGACACTTCACCCCATCACATTTACGGTGGATGTTAGGTTAAATAAAACAGGAGATGGATATGACGTGTAGCAATAAGTACTGCATCGACTGAATTGAGCTCATCACATGTTGCTCAGGCAGAGGCGTATGCCGGAAGCTGCTGCAAAGAGTGCAACAATGAGAACATAGAGCCAACAGATAAAAGCATTTTTGATTACCTGAAATATATCGAGTGTCTTGGCGTCTGACAGCCCAGGAGACGAGCACCCAGTCAGTAATCTGAAATTTATATTTTCTGCTTCAGAATAGAATAGTAACAGTCTGATATCTTAATTAGATTAACTCCGGGGCGGACGCTGGATTCAACAACTTCCAAAACATCTTTATCAATCAAACGCTTTGCTGCTTTTTTATAAATTCTGATTTTCCTTTTTTTGTATTTTCCATTAAGAAAATATATCAGTAATGCGCGTTCTTCATCATCGAAATTTTTTATTACTTTGGGAGCTTTTATGAATCGAAAAATTACTTTTTTTATTAGCTCACTCATTATTTCTCCATAATCCATTGAACATCCGAATAATATTCTAGCATAAATTAACATATGATTTTACTGAAATTTTAACTTTTCTCTCAATGCTGGGATAACTATTCGGACATCACGTAGCACAGGGAAGTGTATAGGAGGAAGTAACATGCCGATGTTTAAAGTAACGTGTAAATGGAACGGAAAGCCATGGGAAAAGGATATCGAGGCCGAGGATGAGGCTGACTGTACAGAACACATGTGTCTGTTCGGTGTACTGGTTGGCAAAGTCGATATTCAAGACTCGCAATTAACTGAGATAAAGGAAAAAAAACAATGTCAGGGCACCCACATGCAGACCTGATGGCTAAGGCCGCAGAGATAGCGAAGACGGATAAAGAGTGGTATTCACAATTTCAGCGCTTGATTGGCGGTAAATGGCAGTCCCCTATCGCCGAGTTTGTATTTCTACCTGAAATAGAATACCGCATGAAGCCGCGCTATATCGACATTAATGGATATCAGGTTCCAGAACCGGTGCAGGAGTCACTGGAGTACGGAACGGGTTACTGTGTTGTGGGTCTCGATGGTATTGATTATCAACGCTGGTGCGATGATGAAGACGATGAAAATCTACTTAAACAAGGGCGCATTCACCTAACCAGAGAAGCGGCAGAAGCCCACCGTTCCGCCCTGATCTCTTTCACACAGAAGTAATCCCCCTATCCCACCTCGGGATATCAGCAGGTAAACAACATGAAAACTAAACCTTGTCGCGCTGCGTGCGGTTCTGACGTGGCGTGCATCTCTATGCCATTTTTACGCCTTGCCCGATGTGCGGCAAGGGTAGCGATATCCACCGGAAAGTCCCGTATTTGGGATCTGGCCAACCAATTACAGATGAGAGCTTACGGGAGAAAGATATGTCGCTGATGACCGCAAAACAAAAACACACCAAGGAACAGGTTATTGAGTTGTTCAATCAGGCTGACATGGATGAAAAGCAGATTGAGCAGATTGTGTCGGAGTGGCGTTGGCGCAGGGAGAACGCTAAAACAAGCCGCATTCTCCATCAATGCAGAATGAGGCTACCGGCATGAACACATACACAATACAGGATGCTCAGGTAGAACGGCAACGGATTGCCGAACAGCGCAGAAAACGAGAGCAGAAAGAAAAGGATGATTACTGGTTTCGTGAAAGTGTCGGATTGCCAAACGGACGGGTACCGGCAGAATTTTTAAGCGGAGAATTCACATGATGGAATATCCACGCCGCATAGGGAAACGTTCAGGCTCCGGCGGGACGTATGATGAAAATTATCAACGCGCCCTGAAATCAGCAATTGAGCAAATGGATTTGCAACGGCGGGGAAAGCCAACCGGGGAACCATCACTGTCAGAGCAACGGATTGCCGAGACACTTCACAACATCTGCCGCATCACCGCCCTTCGCTACCCTCCACTACCTGAGCATATCAAAGCAGCACGGAAAGCAGCTGAAGCTAAGGTGTGGAGAGAATGGAAAACTAAACATGGAAAAACTACCGGTGTCGGTGGTGTCGATTATTACGGCGGCGGGCGTACGGAATCACGCCCCGGCCAGAGATTGGGAGATTAATCATGTCTGAAGTCTATAAGGCAATAAGTGCCGTAGCCAAGGAATTGGCTGAGACAGGCATCAAAAAAGGGAGCAGGAATTCACAACAGGGGTTTATGTTCAGGGGTATCGACGCTGTATACAACGCCCTTGCCCCAGCGCTGGTTAAGCATGGCCTGATTATCCTTCCTCGCATTATGGAGCGTTCTGTCACGGAGCGACAGACACAAAAAGGCGGCACCTTATTTTATGTCGTGGTGAAGGCTGAGTTTGATTTCATTGCCACGGAAGACGGCAGCAAACACACAGTGACCACCTTTGGCGAAGCTATGGATAGCGGGGACAAGGCAACCAACAAAGCAATGTCTATCGCCTATAAATACGCAGCTTTCCAGGCATTTTGTATTCCCACCGAAGAAACTGCGATTGATGCTGACGCAGAGGTTCACGATGTTGTTCCACGTAATCCAGAGCAGATTTTGGGTGACTATACCGAATTTCTTAATGTCACAAGTGACACAAAGACGATTGAGGCTGAATACCGGAAAGTATGGCGAATGCTGAACGGCAGCGACAAGCAGGATGAGTGTAAACGACTCACCGGCATCAGGATCAACGAACTTAAGCAGGCGGCATAAATGGCAATTAACGTAATTACAGTCAGCGGCAATCTCGGAAAGGATTGTGAGCAACGATGGACTCCGGCAGGGAAAGCCGTTGCATCGTTCAGCCTACCGGTGAAACAGGGATATGGCGAGCACGAAAAGACATCGTGGGTTACCTGTAAAATGTTCGGCGCGAAAGCTGAGAAATTGCCAGAACACCTGAAAAAAGGAATGAAGGTGACGGTTACTGGCGAGTTCATCATGGAGGAATGGACAGGTCAGGATGGCAATAAACGATCAGCGCCGGTGATTATCGTGAACCAGTTGGATTTCAGCAACAATCAGGCAGGAAGCCAGAAGCCGCAGACGCAGCAAGCTCCAGCACGGAATGAGCCACCGATGGATTTTGACTATGATGTTCCGTTTTAGGATGAAGCGTAATGCAGGGATGAGCAGGTAGACAAAAGCGTTAAGTTATAACACCACAGAAAGCAGAGAACGGACACAGCCGAATAGCAAGGGATTGCCTGACGGAATTAATGCAGCACACATCAGACGAACAACACACCGCAATACTCGACAAATACACACCGAAATTCAAACCACTTAATCACCCGTGCTTTCCTGAGAGGAAAGTGCCCGGGTATTACGTGCGTACGATACAGCAGGAGAATGAAGTATGGGGGTTGCAACTAAACCCACTTTAACCAGAGGCAGAGTCCTAACTTTATATTGGCCGACGGTAGACGCCTACCCGATGGATAGCCGTGAAGCCTGTGCCTTCATGGGAATATCTTACCCTACCCTGAAAAAATGGATTGATTCCGGCAGGCTGTCCGGCTCGAGAAAAGATCCGCTTAAGCCCAAATCGCCGTGGCAGTTTACCCGTGCAAATTGCATTGCAGCCATCAACTACAAAATGCACAATACGCCGGAAAGCGTGATTAGTGCGGAAGAGGAAAGGATATGTCAATCTTCCGGAGGGGCGAGATATGGTACGCCAGTTACTCGCACAATGGTAAAAGAATTAAGGAGTCGCTTGGTACAACGGACAAAAAACAAGCGCAGGAGTTGCATGATAAACGAAAGGCCGAGCTGTGGCGCGTAAGCTCACTGGGTGAAACTCCGAAGGTTACTTTTGAGGTTGCCTGTACGCGGTGGCTCGAGGAAAAATCAGGCAAAAAATCTCTTGATGATGATAAAACCAAAATACTGTTTTGGCTCGATCACTTTGAAGGGATGCACCTGGCAGATATTGATGAGATTAAAATCTATGATGCTGTCAGTAAGCTGAAAAATCAGAAGCTGAAAGAAAATTGGGAAAAGCATATTTCCGGCAGGAAGCGGCGCGCAGTCAGTAAAAAATCAGAGCCGGTTTCTGTAGCAACCAAATCTGCTTACCTGGCTTTCATCAAGTCACTGCTCCGCGCCGCTGAACGCGACTGGAAGTATCTCGATAAAGCCCCGAATATCCGGGTGCCAAAACCGAAGAATAACCGGGTCCGATGGCTCGAGCCACGGGAAGCGAAACGCCTGATCGATGAATGCAGTGAACCTCTTAAATCTGTTGTGACATTTGCTCTGGCTACCGGCCTGCGGCGCTCCAATATTATTAACCTGGAATGGTCACAAATAGATATGCCGAGAAAAGTAGCGTGGATTCCCCCGGATCAGACCAAATCAGGGAAAGCATTGGGTGTTGCTCTTAACGACACTGCGTGCCGCGTCCTGCGTGAGCAGATAGGCAATCACACAAAGTATGTTTTTGTGCATACGAAGGCAAAAAACAGATCTGACGGCTCAATGACTCCGGTTGTCAGAAAAATGCGCGTTGACGGTAATACTGCGTTCAGGACTGCACTTAAACGTGCCGGGATAGAAAACTTCCGTTTTCACGACCTTCGCCACACATGGGCGAGCTGGTTAATTCAGGCAGGAGTACCGCTGTCCGTATTGCAGGAAATGGGGGGATGGGAATCAATAGAAATGGTACGCCGGTATGCTCACCTGGCACCGGGTCATCTGAGCCAGCATGCGCAGCAAATCGATGCTGTTTTTGGTGAGGATGTCCCAAATATGTCCCACCCGACCCTGAGTGTGGTTGGTGAGCACAAAAGAAAAACCCGCTAACTGGTTGAGAGTTAACGGGTTTAATATGGTGCCGGCTACCGGAGTCGAACTGGTGACCTACTGATTACAAGTCAGTTGCTCTACCAACTGAGCTAAGCCGGCTAATTTGGCGGAAGGATAGAGATTCGAACTCTAGGACGGTCTCCCGTCGGCGGTTTTCAAGACCGCTGCCTTAAGCCACTCGGCCATCCTTCCATGGGGCGCGATTATGCTGAAAAATGAGGAACCTGTCTACCCCTGTGAGCAAAAAAATCCGATTTTTTTGTTTGTCTGCTCAACATTCACGCACCGGACAGGTCTGAAGGCTGAATACTGCTGTTATTGTGGCGGGAATTAGTATGATAGAATTACTTCCCGGTGAATTTACAGTCAAGTACTTACAATAAGGTCACAACGGAACATATGTACAGACAGTCACATTCCAAGCCTTATGCGATACCCGGCTTTTATGCATCATTTGTTTCGTTATTAGTCTTATCTCTCTTTTTATACGGATATAACTATTACGATGCCTGGCTGGGAAGCAAAAAAGGCGCATTATACAGTTTCAGCAACCGGATAGAACATCAGGTTGAAACGTACCGTTATCAGTCCGCTGAGCTGTTCAGGCTCGCCAATACCGCGGATACCGAGAAACGTCCGGAGCTCGTCCCCCCGCACAAGATCCTCAATGATATTTACTGGATTGACAGCCGGGTGCCGGTTGTGGATGCCATTCTGTTCGGTCAGACTAATGATGATACCTACGCCATCGCGCGGCGCTTTTCTGATTATCTGACGATTCTGTGGGGCGGCGA
This sequence comes from Morganella sp. Je.2.23, assembly GCF_051129855.1. Classification (NCBI taxonomy): domain Bacteria; kingdom Pseudomonadati; phylum Pseudomonadota; class Gammaproteobacteria; order Enterobacterales; family Morganellaceae; genus Morganella; species Morganella sp. Je.2.23. Next base: position 744,610 of record NZ_JBCPSQ010000001.1, on the reverse strand, counting down.
AAATCAGTTTAACTCCATGTATTACCTTAATGGTCTGGATAACAGTCTGCTGCTGGTCACATCCCATTCAGCCCTGCGTCCGGAACTGCGCTACCGTGAAAGCCCGCTGACGCTGGGCGCCGATGAAAAACGGGCGGAAATGCTGGCGGATTCCACCGCACTGGATGAACGGGAGACACTCTCCTCCTTTACCAAGATGCCGTCAGAATCCACGTATTACTATACCTACCGCGCAATGTTTAATAATCCCGGTCAGCTGACCAGCGTGGTGGCATTTGATTTGCCGGTGAATAACCTGGTGCCTGATAATCTGGATTTGTCCAACCTGTCTCTGATTCCGGCCGCCTCTCATAACCTCAGTAACCGCCAGAATGCGGTGCAAATCAGTATTAACGGCCTGTCACTGAAACTCAGTTACCGCCTGCGTGAAATGCCGTATCAGGTGGTTTACCAGCTCTCGCTGCTGTCACTGGCCGAAGAGATGCTGGCCGCCAATATCTGGCTGTTAATTTCTGTTTTCCTGTTCAGTATGCTCTCGGTGGGCGGACTTATTTATATCCGCAAGCGATTCATCTCCCCGCTCAATGCATTAGTCCGTCAGGCCAGAAACAGTGAGGCGATAACCAATGAAATTGTGGCACAGGTGCCTGTCGGGCTGGCGATTTATGATTTTTCTGCCAATAAACGACTGGTCAGCAATACGATCGCCAGCCAGTTACTGAATCTCAGCGACCTGAACAAAACCCGCGATATGGCACGGGAACACCAGGGTCGCATCCAGACAACTATTGATAATGTGGTGTATGAAGTCAGTATAAATCCGGTCCGTAATATGAATGATACGTATCTGATTCTGTTCCGTGATGTGGATCAGGAAGCACTGACCGCCCGCCGCCTGCAATTATCTGACCGTGAATATAAGAAAAGTATCAAGGCCCGTCAGTCTGTATTATCGAATATCCGTTCGGAGCTGGTCGTCCCGGTCAAAAAACTCGGTAATGACCTGCATACGCTGGTTCCGTATATCACCGACCCGGCCGGCAGCCGTCTGGCAGAGAGAGTCGTGACGGAGTCCGGTTACCTCAGTGAGTGGATCGAAAATATTATTTTGCTGGCTGATCTGGAAACAGATGACTGGAAACCAACCAATGATGAATTCCTGTTATCACAGATGGCTGAGGATATTGTTAAACAATTTTCACATCAGATAAATGACAAAGGTATTCCGCTTTATTTTCATAACGCGATTAACAAGCAGCTGAATTATATTGGTGATGGCCCTATTATCAGTAAAATCTTTTTATTACTGCTGAATTATGCTGTCAGTAATTTAAAATACGGAAAATTGGTTATTCGTCTTAAGAATATATTTAAAGATGAACATAATAATATCAAGTTAGAAATAATCGCCAGCGGCTCCGGTTTACCGCAATCGGATCTCACTAATCTGCATGATCCGTTTATGTATCCGGTTGCGGATACCGCAGGTCGTCCTAATTCCGGTCTGGCATTCTATTTGTGTGATTTATTATGTAAGAAGCTGAAAGGTGAGCTGAAAATAGACAGCAAACCGGATATCGGCACCCACTATACTGTCGAGCTGCCGCTGCCTGCCACGGAGATGATTGGTGAACCGTCAGGGGTGCTGGAAGATACGCTGTTTAAGATAAATATCATTAACCCGAGCATTCGGGAAATAATTAACACAATTATAATTGAAAACAGCGGAATTTTATTTGATAAAAATCGCGCATTATTGCAAGATGAATATGACATCCTGATAACTGACTTTGATAAGAAAGCGAGAAAGCCAATACTCTTTTTACGAAATGACATTATTGAACACCGAATGATTACACCTTCCCTTGTGGAGTGTAATTATAATTTCAATGATGAAATTCTGAATGCTATTACGCTGCTTATCGAACAAAGCTTAACTTCGGATGAGTTTGATGATAGATTCTTACCCGGGAATCCGGGTATTAATACAGCAGCGCTTTCCGTCAGGGAAGTTGTTGCATTATATAAAAATCAGCTGGCGCAAAGTACGTATAAAGATTTGTTTGCCACCACAGTACCTCCTGATATAAGTAAGATGTACACGGAAGCAGAATTAAGTGAATTGCAGCCACTGGCGCTGACAGTACATCGGGTCAAAGGGGTCTTTGCTGTGCTCGACTTTGATTATCTGAAATCACGCTGTGAAGATATAGAACGCTATATCGCTGACAAAAACAAAATAAAGGTGGATGAAGGTATCCGGGAAATTGATGCCATTGTCACTGAATTGCTGCAGCAAGGTAACCAAGAGTATGAATAACCTGAATGTTATTATCGCCGATGATCATCCTATTGTTCTGTTCGGGATAAAGAAGTCTCTGGAACAACTGGAAACGGTTAATGTTGTTGGTGAATTTGAAGACTCTACTTCTCTTATCAACAGCTTAGCACGCCTGGATGCGGATGTTTTGATCACTGACCTCTCCATGCCGGGAGATAAGTACGGTGATGGTATTACACTGATTAAGTATATCAAACGCCATTATCCTGACCTGGCGATTATTGTGCTGACGATGAACAATAATCCGGCGATCCTCAGCGCTGTACTGGAGCTGGATATCGAAGGGATCGTACTGAAGCAGGGTGCACCGGCTGATTTGCCGAAAGCACTGGCTTCTTTACAGAAAGGGAAAAAATTCACTCCTGACAGTGTTTCCAAGCTGCTGGAAAAAGTGAATGCCAACGGATACGGTGATAAACGTCTTTCTCCGAAAGAGAGTGAAGTCCTGCGTCTGTTTGCTGAAGGGCATCTGGTTACTGAGATTGCGCGGAAACTGAACCGCAGTATCAAAACCATCAGCAGCCAGAAAAAATCGGCTATGCTGAAACTGGGTGTGGATAACGATATCGCGCTGCTGAATTATCTTTCCTCTGTAACTATCGACAGTCACAGAGACGAGTAATCCGGAAGCGTATTACCGTACCGATGCAAAAACGCCATTCAGATGAATGGCGTTTTTTTATCCGGCTGTCTGTGATTCTCATTCCGGCCCGGGGGGAGTAACCTGCGGGATGTAGCGCTGCATCATGGTTCTCAGCGCCTGCATAGATACCGGTTTGGAGAGGCAATCATTCATACCGGAAACCAGGCAGCGCTCCCGCTCCTCCGCCATGGCGTTAGCTGTGATCCCGATAACCGGCAGTGTCATACCCTTCTCCCTCAGCGTGCGAGTCAGGTCATAGCCGTTCATATTCGGCATGTTGACATCCGACAGAATAATATCCACTTCATGAGTTTCGAGGAAATTAAGCGCATCCAGCCCGTCATCTGCGGTTGCCGTATGGAAGCCGAACAGATGCAGCTGGTCAGACAACAGGTGACGGTTAATCGGGTGGTCATCCACAATCAGTATCCGCACATGCTGTGCCTGCTGGTTATCCGGCAGCAACGGCGGCGGCAGCTCATCCGCTTCCTGACGACGGTTATTCAGGCAGTCCGAAACAAAATCAGACAACCCGTCAAGCTGATGGGTATTATGCCGCCAGCGATTACCGCCCTGCGGCACCGGTTTATCGGTATAACCGGCATCCAGCTCAATCAGCAGCCGTGCCTGTTTCATCGCCGGGGTCACCACATCCGTTATCACCACCGCACCGGAAATATCACTGCATTCTGACAGCGAAACCGGTACCGGAGCAATATCCTGCCAGTAACGCCGCATGTAATCCGCCAGAACCCCGTTACGGAATTCAAAGACCAGCGGCACTGTCAGCGGTACTATATCCGTATGAGAACCGGGCGTATACGCGGTATAGCACGGGAAACGTATCCCGAACAGACTGCCGACCTCTTTCTGCGATTCGACCATCATATCGCCGTCCATCAGAGAGATCAGTTTTTCACAAATAGGCAGGCCCAGCCCGGTCCCTTGTGACGGACTGTCTGTATTCGGGATTATCTGATAGAACGGATCGAATAATTGCCGCAGTTCATCCCCGCTGATACCACCGCCGGTATCCTGAATATCCACATGCAGATATTCACCGCAGACATAGACATGAATGCACACCATCCCGACGTGAGTATATTTAATCGCGTTATTAAACAGGTTGGCGATAACCTGCTGCATCCTCACCGGATCATTACAGACCAGTTCCGGTACGTCCCTTTCAATAAAGCAGTACAGAGAAAGGTGTTTTTTCGCCACCAGCGGCAGGTAGTTTGCCACCACAAAATGAATATGTTCGCGGAAGTTAAACTCTCGCGGCTCAATTTTCAGCTGTTTGGATTCAATTTTAGAGAAATCGAGAATATCACTGATAATCTTCAGTAATAATGAAGAGGAGTTATTCATGGTGCCAAGCAGACGCTGTGCATCCTGTGAATGCGCCATGGACTGTAACAGCTCCAGGTTACCGATAATACCGTACAGAGGGGTCCGCAGTTCATGACTGACCGTGGCAAGGAACATGGATTTCGACTGGTTAGCCTGTTCTGCCGCCTGTGCCGCATCCTGTAACGAGCTTTCCAGCTGAACGCGGGCGCTGATATCCACCAGCACGCAAATCGCCACTTCTTCGTTCTGGTAACGCGAATGGACAAAGCTGACCTGCAGATGCCCGCCGTTACGGGTCACCATATCCTCCATCCCCTGCCGTTTATCTTTTATCAGCAGACCGATGCGGTTACGATCCTCAAATGAAAGCATACGCCAGTAATTATGAGCCAGTTCATTACTCAGCAGCGCTGTACCGTCAAGGGTGCGCAGGATACAGATCCCGACCGGCGCGGAGGCCACAATTTTATGGTTAAACTGCTCGTGCTCTTCCAGACGTATTGCGCTGTTCTCCGCCGGCATAAATATCCGCCGTTCCAGCAGCCAGGTAAACAGCCCGATAATAATGGCGGAAATCAGGTTAAGAATCGCGCCGTAGAGGATCTGGAATTTCAGTTTTTCATAGATCGAATTCAGCGGCGTGGTATACACCACACTCAGCATCGACGGCGCCAGTCTGCGTTTGAAGACCAGTTGAGTAAATCCGTCGTCATAACCGAAATAGTTATCGTCCACCAGATAACGGTCTTTATTTTTCTGGGTGTTAATTTCTTCCGGATAGGAGAGCACGACATCGTCCTGCTCATTAATAATCACCATATTGGCCGGAAAGTCGCGCAGACGGTTAAAGTTTTCCAGTTGCAGGTTACGTTCGATTCCCATCAGCGCGAGGAAACGACCGTCATAATACAGCGGCATCATCACAAACAGACTGGCCATCCCCTGATTGCCGCCGGGTGCAGCCCAGTAAATCGTGCGTTCTTTGCCCTGACTTTTCAGCCGGAAATAGTTCTGAGAATAATCATTCACCATTCTGCGCAGCGTTTCGCTGCTGGTGGAGAGGTTACGGATCGGAAATGAGACCATACATAAACTTTTCGAGCCGACCAGAAAAACCTGATTCAGCCCCGTCGGAGCAGCAATGTTATTTTGCCAGTAGGTCAGGAGATCTTTAAACGCGATAATATAAGGGCCGCTGCCGGTACGGAAAGCCGCGCAGTCCCCCTTGGTATTCAGTGCCCGGTAATCAATAAAAAAGCCGTCAGTGGTACGGTCAGCCGGCTCTCCCGGACGCACTTCTTTATTTTCGACAAACCGTTCATTCATATAACGGATATCGCGGGTAATATCGGTGGATTGCCGGAAATAGGCTAATAAGGCATCGTAATCAGAATAATATTGCTGGCGGATGTCATTGCGCATTCCGTTATAGATATTCAGTAAATAGAATACCGTCACCAGCGCACCCAGCCCCCATAACATCACACCGACGATCCGGAACAGGTAACGCGAAATTTTCAGTGATGTCTGGAAAGATGAAAAGTATCTCAAGGGGGCTCCGCCAATAATGAATCTGATATATTCATGAGGTTTCAGACTGTTATGTCTAGGATATACCACTGTGCGATGTTTACAAAATCCCCGGGGTAAATAAAAAGCAGGAACAATATTATTGTTCCTGCTTTATCGGTTTTTCTGATTTATATTACCGGAAACCGGTGATATTAATCATTATTCTCTTCTGTATTATCATCAGATGCTGCATCTGTTTCTTCGCCGTCGTCAGAAAAATCAGTTTCATCTTCCTCCGGCTCAGCAACACGCTGCAAACCAACCACTTTCTCTTCTTCTCCGGTACGGATCAGCGTCACACCCTGGGTATTACGGCCCACGATACTGACTTCAGAGACGCGGGTACGAACCAGCGTTCCGGCATCGGTGATCATCATAATCTGATCATCCGCATCCACCTGGATAGCGCCCACAACTTTCCCGTTACGCTCACTCACTTTAATGGAGATAACCCCCTGAGTGGCGCGGGATTTGGTCGGATATTCAGCTTCTGCTGTCCGCTTGCCGTAGCCGTTTTCGGTGACGGTCAGAATTTCACCTTCGCCGCGCGGAATAATCAGTGATACCACCACATCATCGTCACTCAGACGGATACCGCGGACACCGGTTGCAGTACGGCCCATGGCACGGACAGCATCTTCCGCAAAGCGGACAACTTTACCTTCAGCAGAGAACAGCATTACTTCATTGCTGCCGTCAGTCAGATCAACACCAATCAGCTCATCGCCCTCGTTGAGGTTAACGGCAATAATACCGGCGTTACGCGGACGGCTGAAGTCCTGAAGGGAGGTTTTCTTCACGGTACCGCTGGCAGTTGCCATAAAGACAAACTTACCTTCCTCATATTCACGGACAGGCAGGATAGCGGTAATACGCTCGTTCTGTTCCTGATCCAGCGGTAATATGTTGATAATCGGACGGCCACGGGCACCACGGCTGGCTTCCGGTAACTGATACACTTTCAGCCAGTACAGCTTCCCTTTATTAGAGAAGCAGAGAATGGTGTCGTGCGTGTTCGCCACCAGCAGACGTTCGATAAAGTCTTCTTCTTTGATGCGGGCGGCAGACTTGCCCTTCCCGCCGCGGCGCTGAGCTTCATAGTCCGTCAGTGGCTGGTACTTCACATAGCCCTGATGGGACAGTGTCACCACGACATCTTCCTGACTGATCAGATCTTCAATGTTGATATCAGCAGTGTTTTCTGTGATATCAGTACGGCGCGCATCATTGAACTGATCTTTTGCTGCCTGCAGCTCTTCACGGATAACTTCCATCAGGCGCTCAGGACTTTGCAGGATATGCAGCAGACCGGCGATCAGTTCCAGTAACTCACGGTATTCATCGAGCAGTTTTTCATGCTCCAGGCCGGTCAGTTTCTGCAGACGCAGATCCAGAATTGCCTGAGCCTGAACTTCGGTCAGATGATACAGACCGTCGCGGATACCAAACTGCTCATCCAGGCCTTCCGGACGCGCGGCATCATCACCGGCACCGGCCAGCATTGCTGCAACGGTACCCAGTTCCCATGCCTGTGCCAATAAACCGGCTTTTGCTTCCGCAGGCGTTGGTGCACGACGGATAAGCTCGATAATCGGGTCGATATTGGCCAGTGCAATCGCCAGACCTTCGAGGATATGGGCACGTTCACGGGCTTTGCGTAATTCGTAAATTGTCCGGCGGGTCACCACTTCACGGCGGTGGCGCACGAACGCACTGATAATCTCTTTGAGATTGAGGATCTTCGGCTGTCCCTGATGCAGGGCAACCATATTGATACCAAACGTGGTCTGCATCTGTGTCAGCAGATACAGGTTGTTCAGTACCACTTCGCCGACCGCATCGCGTTTGATTTCAATCACAATGCGCATACCGTCTTTATCGGATTCATCACGCAGTGCGCTGATGCCTTCCAGACGTTTCTCTTTAACCAGCTCGGCGATTTTCTCAATCAGGCGGGCTTTGTTCACCTGATACGGAATTTCATTAACGATAATGGTTTCGCGGCCGGATTTTTCATCCGTTTCCACTTCGGCGCGGGCACGGATATGAATTTTACCGCGGCCGGTGCGGTAAGCATCGAGGATACCGCGGCGGCCGTTGATAATAGCAGCAGTCGGGAAATCAGGCCCCGGGATGTGCTCCATCAGGCCTTCGATGCTGATATCTTCATCATTAATATAGGCCAGACAGCCGTCGATGACTTCACCCAGGTTATGCGGCGGAATATTGGTTGCCATCCCGACAGCAATACCGGATGAACCATTAACCAGCAGGTTCGGGATGCGGGTCGGCATCACTTCCGGGATCATTTCGGTACCGTCATAGTTCGGCACAAAATCCACGGTTTCTTTATCAATGTCGGCTAACAGTTCATGGGCAATTTTCGCCATACGGACTTCCGTATAACGCATTGCGGCTGCAGAGTCACCGTCGATTGAACCAAAGTTACCCTGGCCATCCACCAGCATATAGCGCATTGAGAACGGCTGAGCCAGACGGACAATCGTTTCATACACAGCACTGTCACCATGAGGGTGATATTTACCGATCACGTCCCCGACCACACGGGCAGACTTTTTATAGGCTTTATTCCAGTCGTTACCCAGTTCTTTCATCGCGAATAACACGCGGCGGTGAACCGGTTTCAGACCATCCCTGACATCGGGGAGTGCGCGTCCGACAATAACGGACATGGCGTAATCCAGATATGAGCTTTTCAGCTCTTCTTCGATGTTAACGGGCAAGATTTCTTTGGCATTGTCGCTCATGGAGCCAGTATCCCTCATTCACTCCGGATTCAAAGGTGTGGAACTATACCACAAATCGCCAATGTTTAAAAAAAGAGATAGAGAAATCGGGAGAGTATTTTATTTCTGACGCATCCGCGTCCGGCATTGTATACTGACGCCATCGCGTATTCCGGCAGGTTCTGCCGCAGCAAGAGAGAGAATAAAGACCATGAATGATACCGCTTCCCCGCTGACAGCCAACGTCGATCCTGCCGAAATTAAAAAATTTGAGGATGTTGCCTCACGCTGGTGGGATCTTGAGGGTGAATTTAAACCGCTGCACCGGATCAATCCGCTGCGTCTGGCCTATATTCAGCAGCGGGTTAACGGTGTATTCGGAAAGAAAGTGCTGGATGTCGGCTGCGGCGGCGGAATTCTGGCAGAAAGTATGGCGCGGGAAGGTGCGGACGTCACCGGACTGGACATGGGCACCGAGCCGCTTCAGGTTGCACGCCTGCATGCCCTGGAAAGCGGTACGGATATCACCTATGTTCAGGAGACTGTTGAACAGCACGCTGAACAGCATGCACAGCAGTATGATGTGGTGACCTGTATGGAGATGCTGGAGCACGTACCCGACCCTGCCTCCGTGGTACGGGCCTGTGCCCGCCTGGTGAAGCCGGGGGGCGATGTGGTGTTCTCCACCATTAACCGCAACAAAAAAGCCTGGTTTATGGCCGTTATCGCAGCAGAATATATCCTGAAGATGGTACCGCCCGGCACACACGACGCGAAAAAATTTATCCGCCCGGCAGAACTGATTGACTGGCTGAATAACACCGGCCTGCGTGAGCAGCATATGACCGGCTTACATTACAATCCGTTAAGCGATAAATTCTGGCTGGCACCTAATGTGGATGTAAATTATATGTTGCATACGCGTTTTATTTTATAGTGTCAAGTTAATTGCTCCGCCGATTAATAAAACGCCAAACAAATCGCATTTTTCTAAAATTATCGCTTTGCGTAATAAGGTAAGCACAGTTTCATTTTGTCAGTGATCTCGGTGCTTACCACTCTGTCAGCGGGTGACTATCCTCAAGTTATCCACAAAAGATCCTGATTTTATGCACTTGATCCGGAGCGCATTTATCATTATCTTGTTACCCATCTTTTACAGACACACTACATCTTGTGTTTAAATCGCTCAGCGCCCGCTATTGACTTTCCCGGAATATTTGTTCCGGGGATCGTTTTTTATCGGGCGGATACACGTTATCAGCGCGTTAATCACAATAAGGTGTCATTTTCAAAACAGGGTATATCAACTGATGAACCAGAATCTGCTTGTTACCAAACGTGATGGTCACAAAGAACGTATCGATTTAGACAAAATCCACCGCGTCATTACCTGGGCGGCTGAAGGCCTGAATAATGTCTCTGTCTCTCAGGTCGAGTTACGTTCCCAGATTCAGTTCTACGACGGGATCCGTACCGCAGATATTCATGAAACCATGATTAAGGCCGCAGCCGACCTGATCTCCGCTGAAACACCGGATTATCAGTATCTGTCCGCACGCCTGGCTATTTTTAACCTGCGTAAAAAAGCCTACGGCCAGTTTGAGCCGCCTGCGTTATATGCGCATGTGCAGAAAATGGTTGCCGCCGGTAAATATGACGAAAATCTGTTAACCGATTATACCGAAGCTGAATTTGACCAGATGAATGAGTTCATCGATCACTGGCGTGACATGAATTTCTCCTACGCCGCGGTCAAACAGCTGGAAGGGAAGTATCTGGTTCAGAACCGTGTTACCGGTGAAGTGTATGAAAGTGCACAGTTCCTGTATATCCTGGTTGCGGCCTGTCTGTTCTCGCATTACCCGAAAGAGACCCGTCTGGATTATATCCGCCGGTTCTATGACGCCACGTCAACCTTTAAAATTTCTCTGCCGACACCGATCATGGCCGGTGTCCGCACCCCGACCCGCCAGTTCAGCTCCTGTGTGCTGATCGAGTGCGGTGACAGCCTGGATTCCATCAACGCGACCTCCGGTGCGATTGTCAAATACGTGTCCCAGCGTGCCGGTATCGGTATCAACGCGGGCCGTATCCGTGCACTCGGCAGCCCGATCCGCGGCGGTGAAGCATTCCATACCGGCTGTATCCCGTTCTACAAACACTTCCAGACCGCAGTGAAATCCTGCTCTCAGGGCGGTGTGCGTGGTGGTGCGGCAACGCTGTTCTACCCGATATGGCATCTGGAAGTGGAAAGCCTGCTGGTGCTGAAAAACAACCGTGGTGTTGAGGGCAACCGTGTCCGCCACCTCGACTACGGCGTCCAGATCAACAAACTGATGTATGAACGCCTGATCAAAGGCCAGGATATCACCCTGTTCAGCCCGTCGGATGTACCGGGGTTATATGACGCGTTCTTCGCCGATCAGGATGCGTTCGAGCGTCTTTATGCGCAGTACGAGAAAGATCCGTCAATCCGCAAACAGACGCTGAAAGCGGTGGAACTGTTCTCCCTGATGATGCAGGAACGTGCCTCTACCGGCCGTATCTATATTCAGAACGTGGATCACTGTAACACCCACAGCCCGTTTGACCCGTTTATCGCGCCGGTGCGCCAGTCCAACCTGTGTCTGGAAATCGCCCTGCCGACCAAACCGCTCAACGACATGAATGACCCGAACGGGGAAATCGCACTGTGTACGCTGTCTGCGTTCAACCTGGGTGCTATTGAGAACCTCGATGAGCTGGAAGAGCTGGCTATCCTGGCGGTACGCGCCCTGGATGCCCTGCTCGATTACCAGGATTATCCGATTGAAGCGGCACGCAAAGGCTCAATGGGACGCCGTACCCTGGGTATCGGTGTGATTAACTTTGCTTATTATCTGGCGAAGCACGGCGTGCGTTATTCCGACGGCAGCGCAAACAACCTGACTCACCGCACCTTTGAAGCTATTCAGTATTACCTGCTGAAAGCCTCCAATGAGCTGGCGAAAGAGTACGGTGCATGCCCGTGGTTTAACGAAACCACCTATTCACAGGGTATTCTGCCGATCGACACGTACAAGAAAACCCTGGATCAGCTGACTAACGAACCACTGCATTATGACTGGGAAGGCCTGCGCGAAGAGATCAAAAAACACGGTCTGCGTAACTCCACCCTGTCCGCCCTGATGCCGTCAGAGACATCATCGCAGATTTCCAATGCCACCAACGGTATTGAGCCGCCACGCGGCTATATCAGCGTAAAAGCCTCGAAAGACGGTATTCTGCGTCAGGTGGTGCCGGAGTATGAGCGCCTGAAATCCGCCTATGAGCTGTTATGGCAGATGCCGGGTAACGAGGGCTATCTCCAGCTGGTGGGAATTATGCAGAAATTTGTCGACCAGGCAATTTCGTCCAACACCAACTATGACCCGACCCGGTTCCCGAGCGGCAAAGTGCCGATGAACCAGTTACTGAAAGATTTGCTGCTGGCTTATAAATACGGTGTAAAAACACTTTATTACCACAATACCCGCGATGGCGCGGAAGATACCCAGGAAGATCTCCCTGAGGAAGTGGTTATTGCCGACGATGATGGCTGTGAAGGCGGCGCGTGTAAAATTTAAGGTAAACAGAATGGCTTATACAACATTTTCACAGGTACATAATGATCAGCTCAAAGAACCGATGTTCTTCGGGCAGCCGGTAAACGTTGCCCGTTATGATCAGCAGAAGTACCCGATTTTTGAATCACTGATTGAAAAACAGCTCTCCTTCTTCTGGCGTCCGGAAGAAGTAGACGTGTCCCGCGACCGCATTGACTACAATGCCCTGCCGGATCATGAAAAACACATTTTCATCAGTAACCTGAAATACCAGACCCTGCTGGATTCCATCCAGGGCCGCAGCCCGAATGTGGCGCTGCTGCCGCTGATCTCCATTCCGGAGCTGGAAACCTGGGTCGAAACCTGGTCTTTCTCGGAAACCATTCACTCCCGTTCTTACACGCATATTATCCGTAATATCGTGAATGACCCGGCGGTGGTGTTCGATGATATCGTGGCAAACGAAGAGATCATCAAGCGTGCGGAAGATATTTCCGGCTATTATGATGACCTGATCCGGATGACCAATGAATATCATATGTTTGGTGAAGGTACGCACACGGCAAACGGCAAAACCTTTACGGTTACCCTGCGTGCCCTGAAACGTCAGCTTTATCTGTGTCTGATGAGTGTCAACGCACTGGAAGCGATTCGTTTCTATGTCAGTTTCGCCTGCTCCTTTGCTTTTGCAGAGCGCGAACTGATGGAAGGTAACGCCAAAATCATCAAACTGATCGCCCGTGATGAAGCCCTGCACCTGACCGGCACCCAGCATATGCTTAACCTGCTGCGCAGCGGCCAGGATGACCCGGAAATGGCGGAAATCGCCAAAGAGTGCGAGCAGGATTGCTATGACCTGTTTGTCCGCGCAGCGGAACAGGAAAAAGAGTGGGCAGATTACCTGTTCTGCAACGGCTCCATGATCGGTCTGAACAAAGATATCCTGTGTCAGTATGTGGAATATATCACCAATATCCGCATGCAGGCGGTGGGTCTGCCGCTGCCGTTCAGCGTCCGTTCGAATCCGATTCCGTGGATCAACGCATGGCTGGTATCGGATAACGTCCAGGTGGCACCACAGGAAGTGGAAGTCAGCTCCTATCTGGTCGGTCAGATTGACTCTGAAGTTAATACCGACGAACTGAGTAGTTTCGAGCTCTGATGTCCCGCTACAAAGTCACCCTGCATGGCAACATGCAGGGTATTCATCTGCATTATGTCAGTGAAGAACACAACAACCTGCTCAATACACTCGAACAATCCGTCCCGGTGGAATACCAGTGTCGTGAAGGCTATTGCGGTGCCTGCCGTGTCCGTCTGAAGCGCGGAAAAGTCGGTTACCGGCAGCGGCCGGTGGCGTTTATTAATGATGGTGAAATTCTGCCCTGCAGTTGTTACCCGCTGAGTGATATTGAAATCGAACTCTGAATGATAATGTGACCGGATCAGCAATCCGGTTTTTTTACGCCCGCAATGTAACGATATCTTTACGATATACGTAATTTAAATTTGACACCTTTCCGGTTTTTCATTACGCTTTGCTCACATATTATTGATTGAAATATCATGAGGTTTTGGTGAAAAATCGTACACTCGGCAGTGTTCTGATTGTTGCGGGAACAACGATCGGTGCCGGTATGCTGGCAATGCCCCTGGCGGCTGCGGGGATCGGTTTTCCGGTCATTGCGGTTATTCTGATCGGCCTGTGGGCTATCATGAGTTATACCGCATTACTGATGGTTGAAGTTTATCAGTACAGTTCACCGGATACCGGCTTAGGCAGTGTCGCCCGTCAATACCTCGGATTACCGGGTCAGCTCCTGACCGGTTTCAGTATGTTATTACTGATGTATGCGCTGACTACCGCGTATATCGGCGGCGCAGGGGAAATGATCTCCGCCAGCCTGCAGAACTGGTGGCAATTATCCGTTACACCGGGTACGGCTACTATCATCTTCACCCTGGTAGGCGGCCTTGTGGTGTGTGTCGGGACTCACTCCGTTGATTTTATCAACCGTATCCTGTTCACCGGCAAAATTATCTTTCTGATCATCATGCTCGCCGTCATGATGCCGCATGTGAATATGACTAACCTTGTCAGCATGCCGATCCAGAACGGCCTGGTGCTTTCCGCTATCCCGCTGGTATTTACCTCTTTTGGTTTCCACGGCAGTGTGCCGAGCCTGGTCAATTACATGAACGGCGACAGCAAAAAGCTGCGCTTTATTTTCCTGACCGGCAGTGCCATTCCGCTGGTGGCGTATCTGCTGTGGCAGGTTGCGACCCTCGGCGCGATCCCGTCTGATACCTTCTTCGGTATTCTGGCGCAGAAATCCGGCCTCGACGGGTTACTGACCGCACTCAGCGAAACCGTTGCCAATAAATATGTGGATATCGCAGTCAGTCTGTTTATGGATCTGGCACTGGCCACTTCGTTCCTGGGCGTGGCGCTGGGGTTATTCGATTACCTGGCCGATCTGTTCAGACGCAAAAACTCCGCATTCGGCCGTACTCAGACCGGGATTCTGACGTTCGCTCTGCCGCTGATCTGTGCCCTGTATTACAAAAGCTTCACCGGTGCACTGGCGTATGCCGCGATGGCGCTTTCCTTCCTGGCGCTGATCCTGCCATCATTATTAGCGTGGAAAGTACGGCAGAACCCGAAAGCCGGTGCTTACCGTGTTGCAGGCGGTAATGGTGTGCTGCTCTTTATCTTCCTGTTCGGCCTGCTGGTGATCTCTATTGAGTTCATCAAAAGCGCCGGTTATCTGCCGAATATTTGATATTACCTTTCTGAAAATCAGCCCGGTCACGCCGGGCTGATTCTTTTCTGTCTCAGTGCACTGCGTTCAGCCGTTCAAATCCGGCGGTTAAATCCGCGATCAGGTCATCCGTATCTTCCAGACCGATTTGCAGGCGCAGTGTCAGCCCGCCCGGCTGCCAGCGGGTAACGGTCCGGTAACGGCTGCAGTCAAACGGGATAATCAGGCTCTCAAAGCCGCCCCAGGAATACCCCATAGCAAAAATATCCAGCCCGTCGAGCATTCCGGCCAGATCACCCGGGGTATATTTTTCATCCAGTACCACAGAGAACAGACCGGACGACCCGGTGAAATCCCGCTTCCAGATCTCATGTCCAGGGCATTCCGGAAATGCCGGATGCAGCACTTTGCTGACTTCCGGACGGGACTGTAACCACTCCGCGACTTTCAGTGCCCGGTTCTGCGCCTCCTTCAGCCGGATATGCAGTGTGCGCAGCCCGCGCAGTACCAGGAAACAATCTTCGGCTCCCGGCAGCATCGCCATCTGATCGTAGGTTTTGCGCAGTTCCGGCCACCACTGTTCATTGGCGGAAATCAGTCCCATCAGCACATCGGAATGGCCGCCGGGATATTTGGTTCCGGCTTCAAGGGAGATATCACAGCCGTGTTCATGGGCACGGAAAAAGAGCGGGGTCGCCCAGGTATTATCAATAACAGTCGTAATATGATGACGTTTAGCCACCGCCGTAATCGCCGGAACATCCTGCACCTCAAAGGTCTGGGAGCCGGGGGATTCAAGGAAAATCACGGTTGTTTCCGGACGGATAAGGGATTCAATCCCCGCTCCGATCAGCGGGTCATAATAGGTGGTGGTGACTCCCATCTTCGCCAGCAGACCGCCGCATAACTGCCGGGTCGGATGATAGACAGAATCGGTCATCAGCAGATGATCGCCGCTCTTCAGTGTAGTCAGCAGTGCCAGCGTCACGGCACCGAGTCCCGACGGGGATAAAACTGTGCCTGCGGCACCGGTCAGCTCACTCCAGGCATTTTCCAGTGCCGCAATCGTCGGTGTACCGTCCGTGCCGTAATGGAATTCCGCGCGACGGTTGATCAGTGCATCATACGACGGAAACACAACCGTGGAGCCGCGGTATACCGGGGTATTCACAAATCCGTGCTGCGCTGCCGGGTTACGGCCGCTTTGCGTCAGCCGGGTTTCTCTCCGCAAAGAACGGCGGGATTGTTCTGACATAATCACCTCAATAATAGTCTGCCTGGTTACACCGTTATCCTGCCATAAGGGCGGCAGCTTTCCTTAGTCGCTTTTCAGCTAAGATATGCCGTTATCCGCACTGCCCGTACAATCGGCTGTATAACAAAATATTTAACGATTTTGCCGCATCACTATTATTAATAAGCCACGAAACCTTATATTATCAACAGATTAATTTTCACATGACGGAAAGGATATGGAATCAGAAATCAGGGACAGACGTCCGATAAAGGCCCGGCAGACCCGCTGGGCGACCGCTGCCGCCCGCCTGCTGCAACGGCGCGGCGCAACACCGAATGGTATCTCTGTTGCCGGTTCTGTCTGTGCATTGTTCGCCGCAGCCGCCTTATATGGTGCACTGAACAGTGAACTCACTGTGCTGCGTATCGTCCTGTTTCTGCTGGCGGCGCTGATGATTCAGGGGCGGCTTATCTGCAATCTGCTGGACGGAATGGTCGCGGTGGAAGGCGGACTGCGCAGCCCTGCCGGTGCCGTCTTTAATGATTTGCCGGATCGTATTTCAGACAGTCTTATTCTCGTTATTGCCGGTTACGGGCTGGCCGGTTTTGTGGCCTATGCCCCGCAACTGGGCTGGGCGGCCGCACTGATGGCGATGATGACTGCCTATGTCCGCGTACTCGGCGGCAGTTGTGAGCAACCGCAGAAATTTTCCGGTCCGATGGCAAAGCAGCACCGGATGGCGCTGCTGACGGCCGGTACCGTTGCCGCCTGTTTTATCCCGCTGTATCAGGCTCAGTGGCTGTTTCTTATCATCCTGTGGGTGATCGCCCTTGGCGCATTCTGGACTGCTGTGCGCCGTACCCGCATACTGATAGCGGATTTACATAAGGATAATAAAGGATGACCCGTAAAACGTTTTCGCCGGATCAAAAAATTGTCTCGGCGCTGCTGGTGTCGGTATGCCGGTTTCTGACCGGCATCCGTGCAAAGCAGAACGCTCCGCTGCCGGAAGGCAAACCCTGTATTTATTACGCCAACCACTCCAGTCATCTCGACGGGCTGGTGATCTGGTCCTGCCTGAGCAACGCGGCACGCAAACATGTTCATCCGGTCGCCGCTCAGGATTACTGGGATAAAACCCGGTTCCGCCGTTATATTGCCAAACGCATATTCGGTGCGGTGCTGATCGCCCGCGGTAAAAAAATTGAACCGGCCGCTGACAATGAGCAGCAGAATGCCACCCCGGCTGAAAATCCGCTGGACGTGATGCAAAACGTCCTCAACAGCGGGGATTCCCTGATTTTGTTCCCCGAGGGCACGCGCGGCGACGGTGAAAAAATTCAGGATTTCAAAGCCGGACTCTGGCATTTATCACGTAATAATCCGGACGCCGTACTGGTGCCGGTGTATCTGGAAAATCTCAACCGTGTACTGCCGAAAGGCTCACGGCTGGTTGTGCCGGTGATCTGCACTGCCACATTCGGTGCCCCGGCTGAACCGGCCGGAGAAGAAGAGAGCAAAGCGGACTTTTTAGTACGGACCCGCCTGGCGTTAGAGGCAATACATCATGAAAGATAATGAATTATTCTGGATCTTCAGCGGACTGTTCGGGTTCCTGGCAGTGGCAACGGTTATCGGTCTGATCCTGAAACAGATTAAGGGAAATACCTCCGTTATCAGCAACCTCAATGCCCGCATCCGTGCCTGGTGGCTGATGTGTATCATTGCGGCAGTCGCTATCAGTATCGGGCCAATCGGCTCGGTGGTGCTGTTTGCCTTTATGTCACTGCTGGCACTGCGTGAGCTTATCACACTGACCCCGACACACCGCGCCGACCACGGTGCGCTGTTCTGGTGCTTCTTTATCATACTGCCGGTGCAGTATGTGCTGGTCGGTATCCAGTGGTATAACCTGCTGGCGGTCTTTATCCCGGTATATGCTTTCCTGTTTATCCCGACCCGGATGGTGCTTTCCGGCGATACCCGCCATTTCCTGGAGCGGATGGCAAAAATCCAGTGGAGTGTGATGATTGCAGTTTACTGCCTCAGTTATGCCCCTGCACTGCTGGTTCTGCCGATCCCGGGTTTCACGGATAATATCAATCTGCTGCTGTTTCTGATGATCGTGGTTCAGATTTCCGATGTGCTGCAATACGTGTTCGGCAAGCTGTTCGGCAAGCACCCGATTGTGCCGAAACTGAGCCCGAATAAAACCGTTGAGGGCTTTATCGGCGGGATCGTCAGTGCCAGCCTGGTCGGGATGGCGTTGTGGTGGGCCACGCCGTTCAGCCCGTGGGCCGCCTTCCTGCTGTCACTGATGATTTGCCTGGCCGGTTTTGCGGGCGGATTATGCATGTCCGCTATCAAGCGGGACAGCGGGATCAAAGATTTCGGTGCGATGATTGAGGGACACGGCGGCATGATGGACAGACTGGACTCCCTTTGCTTTGCTGCCCCGGTCTTCTTCCATGTGCTGAAATATTTTTATACCTGATAACAGAAAACCGGTGCGGTGATCCGCCGCACCGGTTCACCGGTTACCCCGCATTATGCTGATACGCCATCATCCAGCTGACCGCAAAATCCCGCATCTCCCGCGCACTGACCAGCAATGCCGCCGCACTACCAACATTTCCCTGCCGCACGTTGTTATTCTGCTGACAAAAATCCGCGACAATCTGTGCAAAATAGCCTTCCGGAAAACAGTCACACACCGGGTCCGCTGTATCAAACTCCTCACTCATCACCCAGTCCGTACTGCCGTCAGCCCGGCGCAGCGGTAACTCTTTGCGGCGGATGCGTTTATTCCTCAGCGGTGCAATGCTTTCCGCATGATGCAGCAGACTCATGGTATCCGCCGGCGCCCCCGGCATCAAAACCTTACCGTCCTCAGCCACCAGCCGTGCAAACGGTGAATTCTCCCCATACCCGTAACACAGCGGGTGATTTTCCGTAAAATATGCCGCTTTTGCACCGATTGCCGCGACAGAGGCCCCCGGATTAGCACTGCGCAGCGCGCCCGGCCGGGTACGGAAACATTCGGCAAACACACCATGATCCGGATTTGCCCGGGAAGTCCGCACATCAAACGGCGTAATCAGCGGTTTCAGTGCCGCCGGGACACATCCGTCATCTCCGGTACTGTCTTCATAATTTTCCAGCCAGTTGACATAACACAGCAGTGTGCCGTTCTCACCGGTAGACTGTAAAAGTGCATCAATAAGATCATCCGCGCCGTTGAGACATGGCCCGGCGGCACGCAGAGAAACATGTACCATCACTGCATCTCCAGGCTGTAAACCGAGTACCCGCAGTTGTTCTGCCAGCACCGGCTGTGACCAGTAATATTCATCACCAACGGCAATCATTTTTTGCATTTCAGCACCTTGTATTTATATTATTGATTCGGGTAATCCGCTGTTTTTATTATTTAAGGGAATAACATGACTCAGGAAATCCTGCTGATCCGTCACGGGGAACCGTTACCGGATAAGAAAACGCCGCTGGCACTGCGTGATCTGCATACCTGGCTGGCAGAATATGATGCGGGGGGCATTATTCCGCCATCCTCCCCGCCTTTATCCTTGTCCGCAGAGGAATTATCCCGTTATTTCCCGGTGGCCAGCCCGCTGTTCCGTACCACTGCATCACTGGCCGCACTCGGGATCACCCCCTGCGCCATTGTTGACGAACTGCATGAGGCCGTACTTCCGCTGTTCTCACCTGCGCTGCTGATGCCGGTAAAACTGCCGCCGATGTGGTGGGTGACGGCATTCCGCCTGTTGTGGCTGGCCGGTGGCGGGAAATCCGTTCCCTCCGTGGCACAGGTGCGTGAACGGGCGCAAAACGCCGCCGGCATCCTGGCCGGTTATGCACAGGAACACGGTGCTGTGCTGGTCATGGCGCACCGGATTATCAATCATGCACTTCGTCCAGCACTGGAACAATCCGGCTGGCAGCTGACAGAAAAAACACACAACAGTTATTGGGGGATGATGCGGTTCACCCGTACCGCATCACACCGCTGACATCAGCCGGTGTATTCTGATCCGGATCTGCCTGCCGGATATTAAGGTGGTATTAATCTGTATAAATTGTCACGTCCCGCCGCACGTTCCGCCACATCCGCTCTGTTTTTCTTAATTTCCCGTATAAGACTCTGCCTGCGCTGTCCCGCAGGCTGATCATCTGCTGCCTCCTTGCTTATTTTTAAATAGTTATTGCCATTAAATGAATATTTATGTATTTTTAATTAAAAATCACGCATAAAAATGAGGTTGTCATGTTTAAGAAATTGGTCTTTGCAGGCTGTTTATCACTATTAGCATTCACCGGGGTAAGTCAGGCCAAAGAAACTTATGTGGTTGGTGCCGGCGGCACTTATCGCCCGTTTGAA
This sequence comes from Morganella sp. Je.2.23, assembly GCF_051129855.1. Classification (NCBI taxonomy): domain Bacteria; kingdom Pseudomonadati; phylum Pseudomonadota; class Gammaproteobacteria; order Enterobacterales; family Morganellaceae; genus Morganella; species Morganella sp. Je.2.23. The sequence continues at coordinate 723,972 of NZ_JBCPSQ010000001.1, read as the reverse complement.
TTTGAGAACAGTGAAAAACAACTCGAAGGATTTGATATCGATATTATTAAAGCGGTCGCCGCCGCCGAAGATTTTGATGTCAAATTAATCAACACGCCGTGGGAAGGTATTTTCGCCACACTGTCCGCCGGGGATCGCGATATTTTAATTTCCGGTATTACCATCACCGATAAACGCAGGCAGATGGTGGATTTCTCCGCCCCGTATTTCCCGGCAGAACAGGCTATTGTGGTGAATGAAAACTCACCGATAAGCGCATTATCTGAACTGAGCAAATATAACGTCGGTGTGGTGAACTCCAGCACCGGAGATATTGTGGTTTCTGATGTGCTCGGTAAAAACAGTACTGCTATCAAACGGTTCGATAATACCCCGCTGCTGTTACAGGAATTATATGAAGACGGTGTGGATGCAGCTGTCGGCGATGTCGGGGTAGTGAAGTTTTATATCAAAACCCACCCGGATAAGAAATTTAAACTGATTTACGACAATCATTTTGAAAAACAGTATTTCGGGATTGCCGTCGCCAAAGGTAATACCGAATTACAGGAAAAAATTAACCGGGGTCTGGCAAAAATCATTGCTGACGGAACTTACGCCAAAATCTATCAGAAATGGTTCGATAACGACGTACCTTCCCTGCCCGCGCAGTAATTTATTATTTATCTGATGAGAAACCCGCTCCTGCGGCGGGTTTGAACTGTTTTTTCAGGATGGATGTTATGTCAGCTTTCCGCTGGGAAATTATAGAAGAATACGCCCCGTTATTTATGGAAGGGGCACTGATGACGATTAAATGTACTATTATCTGCGTCATCTTAGGGACCCTGTGGGGACTGACACTCGGCCTCGGCCGGACAGCCCGCGCAGAGCGCGGTCCGGCGAAATGGCTGTTGTTGTTCTTTGTACAGTATCCGGTACGGTTTTATGTCAGTGCATTCCGCGGTACGCCGCTGTTTGTACAGATCATGGTAGTACACTTTGCACTGGTGCCGCTGTTTATTAATCCGCGTGACGGGCTGATGGTCACCGGCGGGATTATCTCTTCAGATACCGCCAGAATGCTGCGTTCAGACTATGGCGCATTTCTCTCCTGTATTGTTGCTATCACACTCAATGCCGGGGCGTATGTTTCCGAGATTTTCCGGGCCGGGATACAGTCCGTTGACCGCGGACAGACAGAAGCCTCCCGTGCACTGGGCATGAGCTGGGGAAAAACCATGCGCAAGGTGATCCTGCCGCAGGCTTTCCGCCGTATTCTGCCCCCGCTGGGAAACAATGCCATCGCCATTGTCAAAGATTCCTCCCTGGCCTCCGCTATCGGCCTTGCCGACCTGGCCTATGCGGCACGGACAGTGTCCGGTGCATATGCAACTTACTGGGAACCGTACCTGGTCATCTCCGTTATTTACTGGATGCTGACATTCCTGCTGGCACAGCTGGTTCAATACACCGAAAGAAGGTTGAGCAGAAGTGATTCACGTTAAAAATTTACAGAAAAAGTTCGGCAACACGCATGTGCTGCGCGGTATCAGCTGTGATATCCGCCCGCAGGAAGTTGTCTGTGTGATAGGGCCGTCCGGCTCCGGGAAGAGTACCTTTCTGCGCTGCCTGAATGCCCTGGAGCGGGCGGACTCCGGTGAAATCGTGGTTAACGGCACCGATGTGTGTGACCCGAAAACCGACCTGAACCGGATGCGTGCACATGCCGGCATGGTATTCCAGCGCTTTAATCTGTTTCCGCATATGACCGTGCTGGATAATATCACGATGGCACCGCTGATGGTGTCCGGACTGAAAAAAGCCGATGCCCTGCTGAAAGCAGAACAATTACTGGAAAAAGTCGGTCTGCCGGACAAAATTGATGCCTGGCCGGAGAGTTTGTCAGGCGGACAACAGCAGCGGGTGGCCATCGCCCGTGCCCTCGCAATGGACCCGACCGTACTGCTGTTTGATGAACCCACTTCTGCCCTCGATCCCGAGCTGGTCGGCGAAGTGCTGAATGTGATGAAAAATCTGGCACATGAAGGCATGACCATGGTGATTGTGACCCATGAGATGAACTTTGCCCGCGAAGTGGCAGACCGCGTCTTTTTTATCGATCAGGGGGTCATTCAGGAGTCCGGTACGCCGGAGCAGATCTTTAATCACCCGCAAAACCCGCGTACTGCCGCATTTCTCAGCCGCGTGCTGTAGTTCATAAGGACAGAGACAGACCGTCTCTGTCCTTTTTCTGTTTATGCGGTTAACTCACTGTGTGTAAAAACAAATTTATTCACATCGTATAACCCGAGGCTGGTAAGTTTCAGCGTCGGGATCACCGGCAGTGACAGAAATGCCATCTGAATAAACGGCTCGTCCAGCATTACTCCGCAGTCGCGGCAGGCCGCTTTCAGGGATTCGATTTCAGCGGCGATCTCATCCGCCGTTTTATCACTCATCAGCCCGGCGATCGGCAATGTCGCATGACTCAGCACCCGCCCGTCAGCCACCACACACATCCCGCCGCCACCGGCAATCAGCTGATTCACCGCCAGCGCCATATCCATCGGATCAATACCGGCTACCACAATATTGTGGCTGTCGTGACTGACCGTTGATGCCAGTGCCCCTCGTATCAGGCCGAAATTATGCAGCAATGCGGTTGCCGGCGGTATCTGACGGCCATAACGTTCAATCACCGCAAGTGAGCAGATATTATCACAATCATAGCGGCGTCCGTCCCAGCTGACACGCTGTTCGCAGGTGATCAGTTCATTCGGGATCACACTGATGGCTCGATACTCACAGCCCGCTTCCGGTACAAAGGCCAGAGATTGTGCGGTTACCGCCTGACGGCGGACCGTATTTTGCATCGGCGGACGTGATGCCGCCTGTTTCGCCTCCCGCTCACGCAACAGTGCCGCCTTATCCACCCAGCGGCCACCGCACATAACAGCCTGAATATCAACCGTTTTCTCATCCCTCAGCAGCACCAGATCCGCCTGTTTCCCCGGTGCCACCAGCCCCAGATTTTTCAGTCCGAAATGCCGTGCGGCAGACCAGCTGGCGACCCGGTAAGCCACATGCACCGGAATCTGATGCTGATTGATCAGACGATACACCAGCGCATTAATATGCCCTTCATGAATGATTTCCCACGGGTTGCGGTCATCTGTGCATAACAGACACTGCGGGCTGCTCATCGCCGTGATCAGCGGTGCCAGTGCATCCAGGTTCCGTGCCGCGGAGCCTTCGCGGATCATCAGTGTCATTCCCAGTGCCAGTTTTTCTAATCCTTCCTCATAGCGGTGAGATTCATGGCAGTTTTCTATCCCTCCGGCAATATAACCGTTAAGATCTTTTCCGGTGACCACCGGACAGTGGCCATCCAGTGTCATATCGCGGAATGCATCCAGTTTATCCAGCGTTTCTGCCTCACCGGCAATCACCGCCGGGAAATTCATCATCTCCGCCAGCCCCAGCACATGCGGATGATCTTTATATTGCAGCATCTCCGTCAGCGGAAAATCCGCGCCGTTCACATCACTGCCCGGCAATGCAGGCACACAGGAGCTGACCTGAACAAACTGATTCTGCTGAGCCTGCTCCGCGCAGCGCAGAAACCACTCTATCCCCTCCTTCCCCATCACATTCACAATTTCATGCGGATCACACACTATCGACGTAACCCCCAGCGGCAGTGTGGCGCTTTCAAACGTAACCGGGGTCATCATGCCGGATTCAATGTGCAGGTGAGAGTCGATAAATCCGGGTACAACCACCGCATTTTTACCGTCAACCACCTGATGTGCGGGGGCATCTTTATACACCGGGCCGACACCGGCAATCACCCGCCCGCTTATCACTACCGGACCCGGAAATTCCCCGCCGTTAATCAGATCCAGTATCCGGACATTATCAATACGATAATCCGCAGGTGCCTCACTGCGGGCTACAGCAAGGAGTGTTGTCATTTCTTCACGGCTGCGCGTGCAGGTGTGCTTATTTTTCTCACTGTTCATCACTGTCCCCTGTTTTTCTCTCACATTGATAATGCGGATTCACGGTGGTCTCTCTGTCCTGTGAGACGTGCCGGAATAAAGGTGATCCCCGCCGCAACTGTTACAAATTATTGCGGCATAACCGGATGATTACGGTTTCTCACGGAAAGTCATTACGATGCTGGCATTGATTATGCATTTATCAGACCAGTTATCTTTTCCCCGGGAGACAGGAGCATAAAATGGATAATCACACACCGGAAAACATCCGGGAAACGGGTGTGCTGGGACGTTTATTCCGTTTACAGGCACACGGTACGACTGCACGAACTGAAGTTATCGCCGGTATAACCACCTTTCTTACCATGGTGTATATCATTTTTGTTAACCCGCAAATTCTCGGCGCTGCCGGGATGGACACTCAGGCAGTCTTCGTTACCACCTGTCTGATTGCTGCATTCGGCTGTATTCTGATGGGCTGTCTGGCAAATCTGCCGGTTGCACTCGCACCGGCTATGGGCCTGAACGCCTTTTTCGCTTTCGGCGTGGTTTCTGCCATGGGCTACTCCTGGCAAATCGGGATGGGCGCTATCTTCTGGGGCGCGCTCGGTATGCTGCTGCTGACCCTGTTCCGCATCCGTTACTGGATGATTGCCAATATCCCGCTTGGTCTGCGGGTGGGGATCACCAGTGGTATCGGGCTGTTTATCGCGATGATGGGACTGAAGAATATCGGCCTGGTCGTTCCGAACCCGGACACACTGGTTTCCATGGGCGATCTGACCTCCCACTCCGTCTGGCTCGGTGCACTGGGCTTTTTTATTATCACGATTCTGGCATCACGCCGTATTCACGCAGCGGTGCTGATCTCTATCGTGGTCACCACACTGATTGGCTGGCTGCTGGGGGATGTCACCTACAACGGTATTTTCTCCATGCCGCCGGATGTCACCAGTGTGCTGGGCAAGGTGGATGTGGCCGGTGCCTTTAATATCGGTCTGTCGGGTATAATCTTCTCGTTTATGCTGGTTAACCTGTTTGACTCATCCGGTACTCTTATCGGGGTAACCGACAAAGCCGGACTGGCAGACAAGGACGGTAAGTTCCCGAATATGCAGAAAGCGTTGTATGTGGACAGTGTCAGCTCAGTGCTCGGCGGTTTTATCGGCACATCGTCGGTCACCGCCTATATTGAAAGTACCTCAGGGGTTTCTGTCGGCGGCCGGACGGGGCTGACAGCCGTAGTGGTCGGACTGCTGTTCCTGCTGGTGATTTTCCTCTCTCCGCTGGCCGGTATGGTACCTGCCTATGCGGTTGCCGGTGCGCTGGTTTATGTCGGGGTATTAATGACATCCAGCCTGGCGCGGGTAAACTGGGATGACCTGACAGATGCGGTTCCCGCCTTTATCACCGCAATTATGATGCCGTTCAGCTTCTCAATCACCGATGGTATTGCACTCGGTTTTATCTCTTACTGTGTGATGAAGCTGGGCACCGGACGCCTGAAAGAGCTGAATCCGTGTGTAATTCTGGTTGCTCTGCTGTTTGTGCTGAAATTTGTGTTTGTCGATCACTGATGTTCCTGCCGGATGGCGGATATTTCTCTCATCCGGCATTTACTTTATTTTCTTTTTCAGGCGATGGTGCAGCGCCTTAAACGGAATTGCCAGTCCGAGCGTCAGAAAGATAAGGAATACAAACCCCATATTGACATAATCTTCTTTGCTGTTTTCCGCTGCCGGCTCAGGAACTGCCTCAGCAAGCTCACCGTCCTCATCAATCCCGAAATCACCATGATGATAATCCGCCAGAATATCCTGCGCACGGGTTAACTCATCCTGATTAACCAGCAGTTTTACCCCACCGACAGCCTGTGCATACATCTGATTATTCCAGACAATATTTTCATCCAGCAGCATCACCTCAATCCCTTCCGATTGCAGTAAACCGGCCTCAATCCGGGCATCCAGGGGCGACAGATACTGAGCCAGCAATGTATAACGGCTGCGTGTCGGGTGTATGTTCCACATAATACCTCCTTCAGCGGGCTGTATTTCCCTGACTGAAAAGCCAGGATTCAAATGTGTGGTGTGCGGCGGATTTTTGGATTCCGGCCGGTGTCAGTGTGTAATAACAGAAAGGATCGGCGATAACTTCAGGGAAAACAATCTGAATTTCCTCTTTTTGCAGGCTGTACTGCAACATATTGCAGGGACCTGCAGCGAACTCCGGGTCAGCTTTTATCGCCTCTTTCGGTGGTAAACACATTGTCCCGGCTTTACCGGCAGTGCTTTATTCCCGCATTCTGGATAGTGTTTTGATTGTGGCGGGAGGCAGTTTAATAATCCGCGCAGTAATAACATATTAAATCAACATAAGTCATGAAGGTGAGATTAAAAATATCACTCATTTCTGTTTATGACACCGGAAATGCAAATCTCCGGCCATCATAATAACATCAACAATTATGAGTTACCTGGTAAATACATTTATTTATAAACGTGATTTTACTGCACCTAACCTGGCCATGTTAGTCTTATTTTCATACATGCTGATTCTGCCAAACAGTAAAAGTCGTTTTCAGTCATCACAGAAGGTATCATCATCCTGATACTTCCCCCTGAAATAACCTGCCTTTCTGAATTACCGGATATTTATCAAACCGGGAGATAATTTATCTCTGAACTAAATAATATCTGCGTCATTTTAATTTATAATTACTCCGTTCCCTTTCAGACCTATATTGATGAAAATAAATAATTCGTTACGTTTCATTTTACATTCAGGAAGATATCTGTTCTCTGCCCGCTGTCATTTTATGTTCATAATTTCGGAAAAATAATAGTTATAACACCCATTGATTCATAAGATTATTCTGTAAAATATCAGAATTAATGAAATTTTATTACTCACTCATCCTGACCGGCCGATTCATTGTATTTTTGTTTAACCATACCCGCGATACTCTCCCTGTTTTTCGTAAACATCCTAAATTTTCACTGTGACTCTTATGTTACAGTCAATACACGGTAAATATACAGGGAACCGTATTTCCATGAAGAATTGGATATTTTTAGCCTGGATGCTGAGTCTTCCGTTTACATCTTATGCTTATACTCATGAGCGCGCTCCGAAAGAGCAGGCCATGTCATACGTCATTAAATACTCGGGCAGTCAGACTGATGAGGGGAAAGAAAAAGCGCTTAATCAGTTTGATACACTGATCCGCCAGTACCCGGATGATATTGCACTGCGTCAGCTCTACAGCGATTTACTGATTGTGGATAACCGCTATGAAAAGGCGATCACTCAACTGAAAATTGTATATCAGAATACCGGAATTCCGTCACTGAAACTGATGGAGTGCATGTTAACCGAGCGCATTAAATTGCCTCATAATGTCTGTTACCGGGAAGTGATTTCTGTATTTGAACAGAGTGATATCCGTGATTTTGATTATCTTCTGGCGTTGTATCTGAGTGAATCTCCGGATTTCGAGCGGTATAAAGATCGCTGGCTGGAAACACATACATTATCGGAAGAACAGAAAAAAGTGATTGCATTACAGCCGCGTATGCTGGTTAATGCCTATTACCCTTAATATTATTTCTGCCGGATTATATTGCGTGATAATACGTAATTATCAGTAATCATTATTCTGCCGGAGCAATAAAAACAGGAGTGTTATCATGCCGTTTTTACATAAAAGAATGCACCTGACAGCAGGTGATACTGTAGTGGTGGATTGCGGTCGTTCATGCAATGTTTTAATGATGACCAAAATGAATTTTAATCAGTTCCGGAAAGGAATGCCGTTCCGTACCCATGGCGGCAGCGGTTTTTTTCATGAGCTTCCTGCCAGAATGGTGGTACCTTTTGATGCCGACTGGAATATTACGCTGGATATTGAAGATGGTGCGATGACTGTCGAACACGCCATTACCATCGAGCCGCACGCCGATAAAGCCATTGCCAAAAAATAACCGGGTGATACAGCAGTATTCCCCGCAGAGAATATGTGCTGCGGGGCGGTGTTTATAACGCCAGTAATTTATCCAGCCCTGCCGTTTTTTCTGAATGGCGGGAAACAAAACAGAGCTGATACCAGAGAGAACCACTTTCTGACTGTAATTTTTCCGTGTAAAACGCATTGGCGGATAATTCACGGATAAGCTGCCCGGTTTTGTAAAGTGTCACAACCATAACAAATGCAGATAATGCCCCGGCCAGCGTGGTCAGGCTGAATACGTCTGCTTCTGTCCGGACATACTGAACCAGCAGCAACACAATAAAGCCGGCCTGTGTAATACCTTTCACTATCAGCAGGCGGAAAAAAAAGTCTTTCATATTTTGCTCAAGTGCAAAACACGGATTTTTTAAAATCGCCCGCTCTTCTTTCACCGGTATACTATAAACATACACTATCCAATGGCTGATATCATGACTGCGGGATACCAGCCCCTTCTCTTTTAAAGTATGTAAACGAAGGGATACCACCAGCTGCCAGACAATACCGTAAAATAACAACCAGAGCAGAAAAGCATTCATGCCCGAAAAACCGGTAAGTACAGCGAGTAATATAAAAAAGGCGGCTCTTCCTGAATAGAGCCAGTAAGGAACAACCTGGTAATTCATCGTCGTTCCCCGGTTTTTTTTGTCCATAAATACGATCCCTCAATAAAAAATACTCCTGTGATATATCGCCAGTATAACCGGAAAGCCCCCAAAATATACTATTCTGACCCGCAACCACAGATTTCCGTTTTCTTCTTAATGTTCCTGAAAAAAATGCCGTTTCTCTCCGCTATGTATACAGACACAATACTATTTTCACCCATAAAAAAACTAATGCGAAACAATAGCTGACAACCTATATTTACTATCAACCCCATGAATTTAACGGAAAATTCCGCGTTACTCATTCTGAGAAATGTGTCACACTATTCGCTGATAACACCATTTTTGAATGAATAAAAATAATGGTTATTTTTTAGCTTAACGGATTTGTTTATGGACGAAAAAACGCCTGCCACGCCGCCGCGCGGCGAACTCAAACGCAGTTTAACCAACCGGCATATCCAGCTGATTTCAATCAGCGGGGCAATCGGCACCGGGTTATTTATGGGCTCCGGTAAAACTATTTCGCTGGCAGGCCCTTCTGTATTATTTGTTTATATGATAATCGGGTTTGTGCTGTTCTTTGTTATGCGGGCAATGGGCGAGATCCTGCTGTCAAACCTGAATTATAAATCGTTCAGTGATTTTGCCGGTGATCTGATCGGCCCGTGGGCCGGTTTTTTTGTCGGCTGGACTTACTGGTTCTGCTGGGTTATCACCGGTATTGCCGATGTGGTGGCCATTACCGGATATATCATGCACTGGGCACCTGATTTTCCGCGCTGGGTCAGTTCACTGCTCTGTATTCTGCTGCTGTTGTCTCTCAACCTGGCGACCGTTAAATTATTCGGCGAGATGGAATTCTGGTTCTCCATGATAAAAATCGTCGCGATTGTGGGGCTGATTGTCATCGGCGGTATCCTGATCGGCACACACTTTGTCTCACCGGAGGGGCATCAGGCAGCATTATCCAATATCTGGTCTGACGGCGGTATGTTCCCGAAAGGGATAATCGGGTTCTTTGCCGGATTCCAGATAGCGATCTTTGCCTTTGTCGGTATCGAGCTGGTGGGTACGGCCGCAGCGGAAACCCGCGACCCGGTAAAATCACTGCCGCGTGCCATTAATGCGATTCCGTTCCGTATCATTGCATTCTATGTACTGGCTTTGATCATTATTATGTCTGTCACACCGTGGCGTTCAATCCCTGCGGATAAAAGCCCGTTTGTGGAACTGTTTATTATGATCGGGGTACCGGCGGCAGCCAGTCTGGTGAACTTTGTGGTGCTGACGGCTGCGGCATCCTCCGCAAACAGCGGTGTGTTTTCCACCAGCCGGATGCTGTTCGGATTAGCCAAACAAGGCAGTGCACCAAAACAGTTCTGCCGTCTGTCCAAACAGTCTGTACCGGCAACAGGGCTGATTTTTACCTGCATCTGTTTGTCTGTCGGGGTCATTCTGCTCTATTTTATTCCTGATGTGATGCATGTCTTTACCCTGGTAACGACGGTATCAGCGATCCTGTTTATGTTTATCTGGAGCATGATCCTGTACAGCTACATTATGTTCCGCCGCCGTCGTCCGGAGCTGCATGCCGCATCCGTCTATAAAGTACCGTTCGGCAGTTGGATCCCGTGGGTTTGTCTGTCTTTCTTTGCTTTTGTGATTGTTCTTCTGACACTGGAAACTGATACCCGCCAGGCACTGATTGCCACACCGCTATGGTTTATCCTGCTGGCATTCGGTTACCGGAAAGTCAAAAAACACCGCCTTGCGGAAGCACAAAAATAATAAACAAAAAAATCCCGGCAACGCCGGGATTTTGTTTTCAGACTATGTTATTCCGTCCGTCCGAGGTAACGATCTTCTGCCTCAGAGAAACGCCCCTGAACAGATTTATCCGGCTCACGGCCTGCGAGGCTGACCACCACAATGGCAATACCTGCCAGAATAAAGCCCGGAATAATTTCATATAAATTAAACCACTTATATTCAATCCAGATAAGGACAGTAACCGCACCGGTGAACATTCCCGCCAGTGCGCCGTTACGGGTCATCCGCTTCCAGATAACAGAGAACAGGATCACCGGCCCGAATGCCGCACCGAACCCGGCCCATGCGTTACTGACCAGCCCCAGCACTTTGTTGTTTTTATCCATCGCAATGTAGATAGCAATCGCCGCAATCACCAGCACCATAATACGCCCGACCAGCACCATCTCTTTTTGTGAGGCGTTTTTGCGGAAAAACGGCTTGTAGATATCTTCCGTCAGGGCACTGGCACTGACCAGCAACTGACAGCTCAGGGTACTCATAACCGCTGCCAAAATGGCAGAAAGCAAAATACCGGCAATCCACGGATTAAATAAAATGGATGTCAGGCTCATAAAAATCCGCTCGCGGTTTTCAGTAACCGATCCCGCCAGTTCCGGATTCTGCTGGAAGAAAGCAATGCCGAAGAAACCGACACAGATTGTCCCCGCGAGGCAGAGCACCATCCAGGTCATACTGATACGGCGTGCACTGCGGATGGTGTGATGAGAATCCGCTGCCATAAAGCGCGCCAGGATATGCGGCTGCCCGAAATAACCCAGTCCCCAGCCCAGCAGAGAGATAATCGCGACAATATCCAGCCCGCGGAACATATCCACATACGCCGGGCTTTTCGCCTCAATAATCGCCAGCGCAGTATCAAACCCGCCGACAGACGTAATCACCATAACAGGTGTCAGGATCAGGGCGAAAATCATCAGGGTGGCCTGTACGGTATCTGTCCAGCTTACCGCGAGGAACCCGCCGAGGAAGGTATACGCAATGGTTGCCCCTGCCCCGAGCCACATGGCTTTTTCATAACTGATGCCGAATGTGCTTTCAAACAGCAGCCCGCCGGCCACGATGCCGGACGCACAGTAAATGGTAAAGAAAATCAGGATCACGGCCGCAGAGACAATCCGCAGGATGCGGCTTTTGTCCTCAAAACGCTGCGTGAAGTAATCCGGCAGCGTCAGCGCATTATTGACTTCCGTCTGAAGACGCAGGCGTCCGGCAACAATCCGCCAGTTAAGCCAGGCGCCGATACACAGACCGATGGCAATCCAGGATTCGGAAATGCCGGAGAAAAAAACCACTCCGGGTAATCCCATCAGCAGCCAGCCGCTCATATCAGAGGCACCGGCGGATAATGCCGTCACAAAACTGCCCATCCGGCGGCCGCCGAGAATATAGTCGTCGAAGTTATTGGTGGAGCGGTAGGCCATATAGCCGATGAACAGCATCCCGGCGATATAGACAATAAATGTCACAATCAGCGGTGTGGTCAGCGTCATTGTCATAATTAAGTTCCTGTACTGAATTTATAGTCCGTCATGTATCAGCATTGCGTGTACCAATCGCTGTACAGGATGTGCGCGCACCAGTGTCACAGTGTTGCACACCGCCTCAGCCATCCCTGGTCTGCACAGACAATGCCCCGTTAATTATCATTATTTGTTAAATCTGTGATGAGTTGTGTTCAGCCAGATAGTAACGCAACAACAATAAAACAACAATTAATTAACGATATTAAAGTGAAAATTTGTGATTTTTATCACGGGATGTATTATCGGAAAGTGATGCAGTTAATCACTTGTTCTGATTATTATACGCCTTAAAATCGGTAATATACTATTGTTATATAATGGTTTTATTTTAACCAGTACGGTTTATTAATTAATCATTTTCTCCGATCAGTATAAAACAGCGACATTATTCACACTTTATGCATCTCGTTATTTAACAATGTTGCACAAAGTTGCAACCTCATAGATATTAATGTGCAACGCATGACCTGTTGCCGTTTATGAGGAGTGAACATGGTGAGTACCACAATGGGCGTCAGACTGGATGAGGAAACCCGTGAGCGGATCAAAGCTGCGGCACAAAAAATCGATCGCACGCCACACTGGCTGATCAGACAGGCTATTTTTGATTATCTGACTCAGCTCGACTCTTTACCGGACGGCATACTGCCCGCTGCCGGTGTTTCTTCCGCACCGGAAGATGAAACCGCGCCGGCTGAGCCGCCGGTCAGCCGCCAGCCGTTTCTGGCATTTGCCGGTGACATTCTGCCGCAATCTGTTACCCGTGCGGCTATCACATCCGCATACCGTATTCCGGAACCGGAAGCCGTGGCCATGCTGCTGCCGCAGGCACAACTCTCCCCGGAGGCTGCGCAGGCAACCCACAAGCTGGCTTACGGGCTGGCAGAAAAACTGCGTAATCAGAAAAACAGCAGCGGACGTGCCGGGCTGGTCCAGGGGCTGCTTCAGGAATTTTCCCTCTCCTCTCAGGAGGGGATCGCACTGATGTGTCTGGCGGAAGCGCTGCTGCGTATTCCGGATAAAGCCACCCGCGATGTGCTGATCCGCGATAAAATCAGCCACGGTGACTGGAATTCCCACCTCGGCCAGAGCAAATCCATGTTTGTCAATGCGGCCACATGGGGCCTGCTGTTCACCGGTAAACTGGTTTCCACCCATAATGAAGCAGGACTGAGCCGCTCACTGAACCGTATCCTGGGCAAAAGTGGTGAGCCGCTGGTGCGTAAAGGTGTGGATATGGCGATGCGACTGATGGGTGAACAGTTTGTCACCGGTGAAACCATCGCCCGCGCACTGGCAAATGCCCGCAAAAATGAAGCCAAAGGTTTCCGTTATTCCTACGATATGCTGGGGGAAGCAGCACTGACAGAGGCCGATGCGCAGGCTTATCTGGTTTCTTATCAGCAGGCGATTCACGCCATCGGCAAAGCTTCCGCCGGACGCGGTATTTATGAAGGGCCGGGAATTTCCATCAAACTGTCCGCCCTGCATCCGCGCTACAGCCGTGCGCAATATGATCGTGTCATGTCTGAACTTTATCCGATCCTGCGTGACCTGGTGGTGATGGCGCGTCAGTACGACATCGGCATTAATATTGATGCGGAAGAAGCTGACCGCCTGGAAATCTCCCTCGATTTACTGGAAAAACTCTGTTTTGACCCGCAACTTGCAGGCTGGAACGGTATCGGTTTTGTGATCCAGGCCTACCAGAAACGCTGCCCGGTGGTGGTGGATTACCTGATAGATCTGGCGTCGCGCAGCCACCGCCGCCTGATGATCAGGCTGGTAAAAGGCGCTTACTGGGACAGCGAAGTCAAACGCGCCCAGGTGGACGGGCTGGAAGGCTATCCGGTTTATACACGCAAAGTTTATACGGATATCTCCTACCTCGCCTGTGCCCGTAAGCTGTTGTCAGTACCGAATCTGATTTATCCGCAGTTTGCCACCCACAACGCCCACACGTTATCGGCCATTTATCAGCTGGCGGGCAATAACTATTATCCCGGCCAGTATGAATTTCAGTGCCTGCACGGTATGGGCGAACCGCTGTACGAGCAGGTGGTCGGCAAAGTGGCGGACGGTAAACTGAACCGGCCGTGCCGTGTGTATGCGCCTGTCGGCACCCATGAAACACTGCTGGCCTATCTGGTACGCCGCCTGCTGGAAAACGGCGCAAATACCTCCTTTGTAAACCGGATCGCCGACGGCACTATTCCGCTGGAAATGCTGGTGGAAGACCCGGTTACCGCTGTTCAGGCGATGGCAGCCAAAGAAGGCGCGGTCGGTCTGCCGCATCCGAAAATTCCGCTGCCGCGTAATCTGTACGGCAGCTCACGGGTCAATGCCGCAGGTTTAGATCTGAGTAATGAACACCGCCTGGCGTCACTGTCGAGCGCCCTGCTCAGTCACGCCGGTGATAATCTGCTCTGTGAACCGCTGCTCGGCGGGACATTCACATCCGCCGCGCCGGCAGACACACAACCGGTCAGAAACCCGGCGGATCATCACGATATCGTCGGGCAGGTTCGTCCGGCGGCGGAAGATGAAGTGAATCATGCACTTGCCACAGCATCTGATGCCGCAGAGATCTGGTTTGCCACACCGCCGCAGGATCGGGCAGAGATCCTTATCCGTGCCGCACAACTGATGGAAGCACAGTTACAGCCGTTGCTCGGGCTCCTGGTGCGTGAGGCCGGTAAAACATTTGCCAATGCTATTGCCGAAGTCCGTGAAGCCGTTGATTTCCTGAATTATTATGCCGCACAGGTGAAAACGCATTTTGCCGGTGATACGCATCGTCCGCTGGGGCCGGTGGTCTGTATCAGCCCGTGGAACTTCCCGCTGGCGATATTTACCGGCCAGGTTGCCGCTGCCCTCGCCGCCGGAAACCCGGTACTGGCAAAACCGGCGGAACAAACCCCGCTGGTGGCATCCGTCGCCGTTTCACTGCTGCATGATGCCGGTGTACCACGTGATGTCCTGCAGCTGCTGCCGGGAGACGGCGAAACCGTTGGTAACCAGCTGGTGTGTGATCCGCGTGTTCAGGGCGTGATGTTTACCGGCTCCACGGCGGTCGCAAAAATTTTACAGCGTAATCTCGCCGCCCGTCTGAGCAGCGAAGGCCGGGTTATTCCGCTGATCGCCGAAACCGGTGGTCTGAATGCGATGGTGGTGGATTCCTCCGCCCTGACAGAACAGGTGGTGACGGATGTGGTCAGTTCGGCCTTTGACAGTGCGGGACAACGCTGTTCGGCGCTGCGCCTGCTCTGTATTCAGGAGGATGTGGCAGATCGCACTATTGAAATGCTGAAAGGCGCGATGGCAGAATGCCGCCTCGGCAACCCGGATGTGCTGGCAACCGATGTCGGCCCGGTGATTGATGAAGAGGCCCATAACGGTATCCGTCAGCATATTCAGCAGATGCGCGGCAAAGGCAGACCGGTGTATCAGTCTGCTTTCGGTATGGATGCCGGTGCGCCGGAACTCCTGAACGGCACCTTTATCCCGCCGACACTGATTGAGCTGGATGATGTCTCTGAACTGACACGGGAAATTTTCGGCCCGGTGCTGCATGTGGTCCGTTACCCGCGCGATACCCTGCCGGAACTGGCGGACAAAATTAACGCCGCCGGTTACGGGCTGACATTCGGTATCCACACCCGTATCGACGAAACCATTGCACAACTGACGCAACAGGTTGAAGCCGGTAATATTTATGTTAACCGCAACATTGTCGGCGCAGTGGTCGGGGTTCAGCCATTCGGCGGCGAAGGGCTTTCCGGCACCGGTCCGAAAGCCGGCGGACCGCTTTATCTCCATCGTCTGCTGGCGGAACAGCCTGATGATTCAGTGGTGACGCTCCTGGCAGAGCAGGATGATCGCAATCCGCCGGATGTGATAGTGCGGACTCAGTTGCTGGCGCCGTTTAATACATTCGTTGCCTGGCTGGAGGCACAGCGCCGCCACGATGTGCTGACCGCGGTCAGCCGTTACGGTGAATTATCACAGGCCGGAACCTGCCGTCTGCTGCGGGGACCGACCGGGGAGCGCAACAGTTACTATCTGCTGCCGCGCGGAACCATTCTCGGCCTGAATGATTCAGAACAGGATGCCCTGCTGCAACTGGGTGCCACGCTGGCATCAGGTTGTCGTCAGCTCTGGCCGGCGGCGGAACACACCCGTTCACTGTATAACGCACTGCCGGACAGCGTCCGTGCGCAGATCACCCTGACGGAAGACTGGTCAGCGGAGACGGTGGTCTTTAACGGTGTGATTTTCCACGGTGACAGCGACCACTTACAGGCGCTGAACCATACTGTTGCCTTACGCAGCGGGGAAATCGTGCCGGTCGCGGGCCTCAGTCACGGTGACACAAACATTCCGCTGATGCTGTTACTGCATGAGCGTGCTGTCAGTGTGAATACGGCTGCGGCGGGCGGAAATGCCAGCCTGATGACTATCGGCTGATAATCACCGGGTCTTAAAACGGAAAAAGGGAACGAAAGTTCCCTTTGTTTTATCAGTAAATGATAAAAGGTGGTCTGACAGAAAAATCAGTGCTT
This sequence comes from Morganella sp. Je.2.23, assembly GCF_051129855.1. Lineage (NCBI taxonomy): Bacteria > Pseudomonadati > Pseudomonadota > Gammaproteobacteria > Enterobacterales > Morganellaceae > Morganella > Morganella sp. Je.2.23. The sequence continues at coordinate 707,451 of NZ_JBCPSQ010000001.1, read as the reverse complement.
GCCCTGCCAGTCAAGATACTGTTCGTACTTGCGCAGTGCAATATTGTAGTTGCTCAGTGCTGAGTCCGATAAATCTTCACTCAGCTGTGCCTGGATAATTTCAGTGGAAAATTCCGTGGTCGCAGGGAAAGCTTTGGAGGACAGCAGCTCATCGAGACGGCGCAGACGGACAACATATTCACGCACGGTGCTGTGGCTCATTTCTGTTTCTTCAAACAGATACTGTTTGAATGCCATGATATCGAAATAATCGGTTGCACTGTTGCAGTAGATCTCGCTGCAAAAACGGCAGAGTGCCACAAATTTGTCCTGTAAGCCCATCCAGGTGGTGTCATCGATCATATCTGTCATTTCAGAAATAGCTTCTTTATTGATCAGCTGACCGTTGAAAACCAGAGAGATGCGATCGAGGGTTTTGTGGCAATGACTGCAGTGAGTCTGACTGTGTTTGAAATCTTTAATGTAACGGCTTACGGGCCGTTTCTTTTGTTTTGAAACAGACATATTCTGGCGCCTTGTGTAGTCTAGTCTAATAAAATAAATCAAAGATAAAGTCAAAGTTACTTCATGGATTTTAAGCGCGCCCGCAGCCTTTTGATTGCCTGGCTGTGTAACTGGCTGACGCGGGATTCCCCCACTTCCAGCACTGCGCCTATCTCCTTAAGGTTCAGCTCTTCCTGATAGTAAAGAGTCAGAACCAGTTTTTCACGTTCAGGCAGTTGTTTTATCGCCTCAACCACCTGGTGACGCAAACTCTCGTCTACCAACAAACCGAGCGGGTTGCCCCCGTCATCATCATCACGGACGGGTTCGCAGCTCTCACCGTGGATTTCATGCCACTCATCGTAAGAAAACAGCTGGCTGTTGTTGGTATCGGTCAACACCTGACGGTATTCCGCGATATCCATCTGTAACGAATCAGCGATTTCCTGCTCAGTGGCTGCGCGCCCCAGAGACTGCTCGAGCGCACGCACGGCTTTGGTTATTTCCCGCGCCTGACGGCGCACACTGCGGGGAGCCCAGTCTCTCCCCCGCAATTCATCCAGCATTGCCCCGCGGACCCGTTGTACCGCATAGGTTGCAAAGGTCGCCCCCTGCATGGCGTCAAAACGTTCAACCGCATGCAGCAAGCCGATACCCCCGGCCTGAATTAAGTCGTCAATATCAACGCTTGCCGGTAATCTTACCTGCAATTTCAGGGCTTCGTGCCGGATAAGGGGATAATAACGCTCCCACAGGCTATTTTTGTTGATAACACCTTCGGCGGTATACAAATCACTCACAACCTGAAACACCCTTCGAGATTCATGAAAGGCTTTTATTATCGTGCCCGAAAAAGATTTCAATCCGGTGAGTAGTGAGGTAAATCACGCCTTATTTGCCTTATCCTAAATCACCTCATTAACAAATAGCAATACTCTCTTTCATTTTTATCATATATTTTGCAAAATTCCGGTTATTTTATATGACAAAAAGAAAAATAGGCGTTCATTAATAGAATAAAAAAACAAATAGTTAGAATATTATTTGTTCTGTTATGGGTAACATCTATAAAAAAAGGTCAGAATATTCTGACCTTTTAAATACCTTAACGCAACTACGTAAATTAACGTAACAGGCTCAGAACACCCTGAGGAACCTGGTTTGCCTGTGCCAGAACAGCGGTACCCGCCTGCTGCAGGATCTGACCACGGCTCATGTTAGATACTTCTGTTGCGAAGTCAGCATCCTGGATACGGCTGCGTGCTGCACTCAGGTTGTTAACAGAGTTGTTCAGGTTGTTAATGGTAGACTGCATACGGTTCTGGATAGCACCCAGTGAAGAACGGAATGAGTCAACAGTTTTCAGTGCATCATCCAGTGCTGTTAATGGATTTTTGTTAGAGTCATCCATTGTGCGGCCGGTAGCAGCAGTAGTAGTTACATCAATTGTTGCTTTATCATTTACTGTCGCATCAGGTGTACCGCCTGACTGACCCTTTGTAACACTAGCTTCCAGATGTTTAACTGTACCATCTTTATCTGTAGTTTTAATGACCAGTTTGCTGGCATCAACTTTACCATCAGCATCTACTGCCTGCAGAACTTCATAAGAAGCAAAGTCGCCGGCCTTAACTTTTGCATCTAATGCACTGGTATCCAGTTGTTGTACAACATCAGCATTAGCAGTATTTTTTACAGTAACAGCGCTTGCTGAACTACCGAATTCTTTAACAGTCAGATCAAACTTGTCCAGACCTAATGTACCACGGTCAATTTTCTGCAGTTCGATATCAATTTTCTCACCATCATTAGCACCAACCTGAATAGTCATTTTGGTATTTTGGCTCAGAACTTTCACACCGTTAAACTGAGTTTGTTCAGAGATACGGTTGATCTCATCCATACGCATTTTAACTTCGTCCTGGATAGACTTGGTATCAGACTCTGAGTTAGAACCGGTTTTCGCCTGAACAGTCAGTTCACGGATACGCTGTAAGTTATCGTTGATTTCGTTAACAGCACCTTCAGCGGTCTGTGCGATAGAGATACCATCATTGGCATTACGTGCTGCCTGAGTAAGACCACGTACGTTAGCGGTGAAACGGTTAGCGATTGCCTGACCTGCAGCATCATCTTTTGCGCTGTTGATACGTGAACCTGAAGACAGGCGCTCGATGGCTGTACCCAGTACGCCCTGTGAACGGTTTAAGTTGTTCTGAGTAGTCAGAGACAGAATGTTAGTATTGATAACCTGTGCCATGATATATGTCCTTGTTATTGAAAATAATAAACAGCGTTTATCTGTTTGGCTTTCTGATTTTCGCCAGCAATAACACTATCGGCACCCTGAGAGGCCACTTTAGGTTTTTTAGTAAATAATTTTATAAAATCGTCGCCAAAATCATTTTCTCAGACATAAAAAAAGCCGGAACAGAGGTTCCGGCAACATCATAAAACAGAGGAATTTATTGATTTATAAAGTTATATTATCAGCCACGCAGCAGGCTCATCACATTGTTAGGGATGGCATTTGCCTGCGCCAGTACCGCTGTACCGGCCTGCTGCAGAATATTGCCGCGGCTCATATTGGATACCTCGGTCGCGAAATCTGCATCCTGGATACGGCTGCGGGCTGCACTCAGGTTATTCACGGAGTTGTTCAGGTTGTTAATGGTGGACTGCATACGGTTCTGGAACGCACCCAGCTGGCTGCGCTGTGTATCCACTTTCGATAATGCTTTATCTAAAGTTCCCAGCGGACTTCTGTCATCAAGCACTTTCTGGTCAGCGGCATCTAATGCTGCAATATTATTAAATTCCAGTTTTGCAGCTGTTGCACCTGTTGCCGCAGTCACCTTAACCTCCGCTTTTAACGTGACATCTTTACCGTCAACTTTACCCTGAATATAGACTTTGGTTTTGTCCACCGTACCATCAGCGGCCACCTGGTAAGAAACTTTCGCCCCTTTGACAGCTTTACCACCAAACTGAATACCCTTCAGTGCGTCTTCTGCAACCTTTTGTGCATCCTTTTCAGTACCGGTTCCTTGCAGGTCAGCCACAAAATCGCTTGCTGACAGCGTTGCCCCGAATTTAGACGCAGCGATATCCAGTGTATCCAGACCCAGCGCTTCACGATCCACTTTCTTCAGATCAATATCAATCGTTTCGCCGTCATTGGTGCCGACCTGGAATGTCATTTTATTATCGCCTGACAGCACTTTAATGCCGTTAAACTGTGTCTGTTCAGAAATACGGTCAATCTCTTTCATGCGCTGATCAACTTCTTCTTTAATAGAGCTGATATCGCTTTCCGAGTTGGTGCCGTTTTGTGCCTGTACGGTCAGTTCACGAATACGCTGGATATTGTCATTAATCTCATTAACTGCGCCCTCTGTTACCTGCGCCAGGGAAATACCGTCGCTGGCATTACGGGAAGCCTGGGTAAGACCTTTAACATTGGCGGTAAAACGGTTGGCGATCGCCTGACCGGCGGCATCATCTTTTGCGCTGTTGATACGGGAGCCGGAAGAGAGGCGCTCAATCGCCGTGCCTAACGCACCCTGTGAGCGGTTTAAATTATTCTGGGTAACCAGTGACAGAACATTAGTATTAATAACTTGTGCCATAATGATATTTCCTTTTTTTGTATAAAATAATGTGAATTATTTTTCTGCTGCCGCAGCGAGGTAATACTGTTAACGGGAAATAATTCACTTTATTTACAGACAAAAAGACGCCATCTTATTGATATCCAGCGTTTTATCCCGATAAATACCAAGCACAAAAAAACCGGAACACGGGGTTCCGGCCAAATCATAAAACAGAGGAATTTATTAATTTATAAACGGATATTATCAGCCGCGCAGCAGGCTCATCACATTGTTAGGGATGGCATTTGCCTGCGCCAGTACCGCTGTACCGGCCTGCTGCAGAATATTGCCGCGGCTCATATTGGATACCTCGGTTGCGAAATCTGCATCCTGGATACGGCTGCGGGCAGAACTCAGGTTATTCACGGAGTTGTTCAGGTTGTTAATGGTGGACTGCATACGGTTCTGGAACGCACCCAGCTGGCTGCGCTGTGTATCCACTTTCGATAATGCTTTATCCAGTGTGTCCAGCGGAGCTTTCGGTGCTTTGGTACCATTGGCAAGGACTTCTACCTCTTTATTGGTTGCTTTAAACTGTGCAGTGACGTCACTTCCCACTTTTTCAGTTTTATCCAGTGTCACTTCCAGTTTGACGTCTTTACCGTTAGCTGAGCCATCATCAACTTTACCGACAACATAATATTTACCCTGAACAACCTGACCATTCTCATCTTTCACTGCGTGTATATCACCAGCAGCGGGAGCCGTCCCTTTCCACTGCATCCCGGCAGGTGCTTCCACTGTGGCTTGTGCTGCCACTGTATCGGTGCTGTCCTTAAAATCATTGAGATCAATCGTACCACCATCCCACACATAATTCTTAGAGACCGCCGCGATATCCAGCCCATCCAGACCCAGCGCTTCACGATCCACTTTCTTCAGATCAATATCAATCGTTTCGCCGTCATTGGTGCCGACCTGGAATGTCATTTTATTATCGCCTGACAGCACTTTAATGCCGTTAAACTGTGTCTGTTCAGAAATTCGGTCAATCTCTTTCATGCGCTGATCAACTTCTTCTTTAATCGAGTTAATATCGCTTTCCGAGTTGGTACCGTTTTGTGCCTGTACTGTCAGCTCACGGATACGCTGGATATTATCATTGATTTCATTGACCGCGCCTTCGGTAACCTGCGCCAGGGAAATACCGTCGCTGGCATTACGGGAAGCCTGGGTCAGACCTTTGACATTGGCGGTAAAACGGTTGGCAATCGCCTGGCCTGCCGCATCATCTTTTGCGCTGTTGATACGGGAGCCGGAAGAGAGGCGTTCAATCGCTGTGCCTAACGCGCCCTGTGAGCGGTTTAAATTATTCTGGGTAACCAGTGACAGAACATTAGTATTAATAACTTGTGCCATAATGATATTTCCTTTTTTTGTTTAAAATAATGTGAATTATTTTTCTGCTGCTGCAGTGAGGTAATACTGTTAACGGGAAATAATTCACTTTATTTACAGACAAAAAGACGCCATCTTATTGATATACGGCGTTTTATTCCGATAAATACCAAGCACGAAAAAACCGGAACACGGGGTTCCGGCCAAATCATAAAACAGAGGAATTTATTAATTTATAAACGGATATTATCAGCCGCGCAGCAGACTCATCACATTGTTAGGAATGGCATTTGCCTGCGCCAGTACCGCTGTACCGGCCTGCTGCAGAATATTACCGCGACTCATATTAGACACTTCGACAGCAAAGTCTGCATCCTGGATACGGCTGCGGGCTGAACTCAGGTTATTGACGGAGTTGTTCAGGTTGTTAATGGTGGACTGCATACGGTTCTGGAACGCACCCAGCTGGCTGCGCTGTGTATCCACTTTCGATAATGCTTTGTCCAGTGTACTTAGCGGACCTTTATCATCAAGTGCTTTTTGGTCAGCAGCATCTAATGCTGCAATATTATTAAATTCCAGTTTTGCAGCTGTTGTACCTGCTGCCGCAGTCACCTTAACCTCCGCTTTTAACGTGACATCTTTACCATCGACCTGACCCCGGATATAGACGTTGGTTTTATCTACCGAACCATCTGCGTTAGTTTGGTAAGATACCCTGGCTCCTTTAACATCTTTACCACCAAACTGAATATTATTCAGTGCATCTTCTGCTGCTTTTTGTGCATCATCCTCAGTACCTGTACCTTTCAGGTCTGCCACAAAATCGCTTGCTGACAGCGTAGCCCCGAATTTAGACGCTGAGATATCCAGTTTATCCAGACCCAGCGCTTCACGATCCACTTTCTTCAGATCAATATCAATCGTTTCGCCGTCATTGGTGCCGACCTGGAATGTCATTTTATTATCGCCCGACAGCACTTTAATGCCGTTGAACTGTGTCTGTTCAGAAATTCGGTCAATCTCTTTCATGCGCTGATCAACTTCTTCTTTAATCGAGTTAATATCGCTCTCAGAGTTGGTGCCGTTTTGTGCCTGTACTGTCAGCTCACGGATACGCTGGATATTATCATTGATTTCATTGACCGCGCCTTCGGTGACCTGCGCCAGGGAAATACCGTCGCTGGCATTACGGGAAGCCTGGGTCAGACCTTTGACATTGGCGGTAAAACGGTTGGCGATCGCCTGACCGGCGGCATCATCTTTTGCGCTGTTGATACGGGAGCCGGAAGAGAGGCGTTCAATCGCTGTGCCTAACGCACCCTGTGAGCGATTTAAATTATTCTGGGTAACCAGTGACAGAACATTGGTATTAATAACTTGTGCCATAATGATATTTCCTTTTTTTGTATAAAATAATGTGAATTATTTTTCTGCTGCCGCAATGAGGTAACACTGTTAACGGTAAATAATTCGCCTTATTGACATACAAAAGGTCGTAATATTATCAAAATAAAGCATTTTGATTCAAAAAATCATTTTTGAACATTTAAGGGCTGTTTGTCATTATGCTGTCTCTTTTTGCTTCTTAACCTTAATGGTGACAATAACCGCTCTTTCTCTGCGTAACTCCACCCATCATTTTTTGTCGTTAACGCTAAAATTCTTCCGCTGCCAACCGATAACTATGTAAAACCAATTAAATTCAGGAGAAGTACATGGCAGGCATAGCAACGTTAGGAATCGGCGCGGGGATGGATCTCAATTCACAGCTGGATATGCTGGAGAAAGCAGAAATGCGCCGTCTGGAACCATTAACCGCCCAGAAAACAGCATGCGATGCTCAGATTAGTGCATTCGGAAAATTACAGGCAGCACTGGAAAAATTAAAATCGGCTGCAGAGGGTCTGAAGAAATACGACGATATCAGTACAACCAAAGTCAGCGGTGAATATAAAAGCTTTGATGTAACGACTGACGGTAAAGCGGTACCTGGTGTCTATGATGTAAAAGTGGATCAGTTAGCCAAATCCCAGACTATTGCCACAAAGGGTCAGGACAGTAATAAAACACCGCTGGGCGACGGAAGTTCTGAACGCACCATCACCATTACCCAGGGTGCCGGAGGTGATCCGAAAAAAACCTTTACTGTAAAACTATCCCAGGATCATACTTCATTAATTGAAATCGCCGATGCAATTAATAAAGCGGACAAAGGGGTAACAGCAGCAGTCATTAAAACCGCTGATGGCAAGTATGTACTGTCGATGTCATCAAAAACCGAAGGTACTGAAAGCCGGATTTCAGTCAGCGTACAGGGAGACGACAAATTAAACAATGTCCTGTGTATTAAATATGATAGTAACGGTAAATTAGACACCTCTCAAAGTGCAATGGTCGAGAAGGTCCCGCCGCAAAATTCAAAATTTTCCATTAATGGTTTTGATTTTGAAGAGCAAACCAACACAATTAAAGATAAATTTCCGGGTTTAACACTGACCCTGAAGAAAAAAAGTGAAAACGGAGAAGCCGAACATTTATCTGTTACTGCTGACAGCGAACCGGCAAAAAAGAAAATTAAAGAATGGGTGGATGCTTATAATGAATATCAGAAACTCTGTAAAGATCTGACCAAATATACCCAGACAGAAAAAGGCCAGGCTGCTGATAAAACAAACGGCCCGTTAATTGGTGATTCAACCATACGCGGTATTCAGAACACCATCCGTGCACAAATCAGAACACCAAATGGTAATGGCGATCCTAATACCATGAACAAAATGGGTATCAAACAAAAATCAGATGGTACCCTGGAAATTGATGACAAAGTTCTGGATAAGGCACTGAAAGAAAATGGCTCCAGTGTAAAAGAGTTCTTTGCCGGTGACGGAAAAGAAACCGGTTTTGCCACCGAAAACTTCAATTATCTGAAAAAGACATTAGACAGCCGCGAAGGTACGATTCATAACGCAACCGACGGTCTGGAGAAGAAGAAAAAAGGTATCGATAAACGTATTGAACAAACCACCAAGCAGATTGAAAACACCATGGATCTGTATCGCCGTCAGTTCCAGAATCTGGACAAAATGATGAACTCCCTGAGTGGCACCACACAAGCACTCGGCAGAATGTTAGGTTAAAAATAATGTATCAGCGCAAGGCAAATCAGGCTTATCAACAGGTTAATCTTGAAAGTGAAATTACCAATGCCTCGCCTTATCAGTTGATCCGGATTTTGTTTAACGGGGCGCTCAGCGCCCTTCGCCGCAGCGAAATCTTTATGGAGCAAAATGATATTGCCGCCAAGGGTAATGAGTTATCAAAGGCCATTAATATTATTGATAATGGTCTGAAACAGGTTCTGGATTATGACGCCGGCGGTGAGCTGGCTCATAATCTGGCCTCTCTGTATGACTATATGATTATGCGGTTACTCAACGCAAATATCGAAAATAACGTGGCCTACGTAAAAGAGGTCTATCAACTGCTCTCCGATCTCGCGGCAACATGGCAACAAATCGGGGCAAATGTGGATGAAAGATAATCAGGTGAGTATTCAAACAACCATCAATTTACACGATATATACCAACATGTACTGACACTGAGTGAAGAACTCGTTACCCTGGCTAAAAACAGTGAGTGGGATGATTTAATTTCCCGTGAAACTGATTATGTTTGCGCGGTTGAACACCTGACACAGTTATCTCATGAACTGGAAAAAGAACAACCGGTTACCGGCGAGCTGGTAGAAATACTGCAGGCTATTATTGAAAATGAACGGGTAACAAAAATCTATTTGCAGGATCACCTCAACTTTCTGAGTAAAGAAATAAAACAGCTTGACCAACAACGGGTGATTAATAAAAGTTACGGGCAATTCAGTGACCCGGATTATGCTATTCATGTTAAACCAGTGGAATAAGTTTTTTTGATCAGCGCAGTGTCTTAAAATAATGAAAAAAAAGCCTGATCTGTTCCTGCCGGACAGTCGTTCCCTGTCCGGCAGGAACTTTTTACTATCCTGCGGTATTTTTCACTCCGGGCTTCACACAGTTCCCCAAAAATAATCCCGCCATTACCGCAGCAAAACCACCGATCATACTGACCAGCAGATAGGTTATTCCGGTCCCTATCAGCGCCGGGGATGACATTATTTCAAATGTTCCGTACACAAAACTGCTGAACGTGGATAATCCGCCCATAATACCGGTTGCCACCAGCGCATTCACATACTGATTAATCCGGTTACGCTGTAATAATGCCGCCGTTATTCCCAGCAGGAATGATGCAATAATATTAGCCGCCAGGATATCCGCCGGAAAACCATCACTCAGGGACGGCACACCGAGCATCAGTAATTCGCGGCAGATTGCGCCGAATGCGCCGCCAATAAAAATAAGAATGACCATATTCATATTGCTGTCCTCATGCCGCCAGCCAGACACCCAGTGCAGCGGCTGCAAGACCCGCCACAACCGAGAGCAATAAATACACGAAAGCCAGCATCCGCTGTTTTGAATTCACCAGTTTTGCCGCATCCAGCTGCATACTGCTGAATGTGGTATAACCACCGAGAATACCGGTCAGAACAGCCGCATGCAGGAATGAACCAAAGCGGTCATGCCAGTCAATGACGAATAATGTGCTTAAAAAACCGATAATAAAAGCACCGGAGACATTAATAATAAAGGTGCCCAGCGGGAAGTGACCGTGATAACGCTCACCGGTCAGTTTGCCGACCCACCAGCGCAGTAATGATCCGCTGCCGCCGCCGATACCGACCCAGAAAATATCAATTGCTGTCATATAGCCTCACCTGTAAAGACCATCCTCAGGAGAAATACGTACAGCTGATAGTGTAGATCCTCTCTCTTTACTTCTCAATGACCTGAGTGAAACCGGCTGAATTTGTACAAAGATGCCTGAATTGTAATCCGGTTACAGGTTATACCCTGTAATATTCTGTGTTTATACGAAGAACGGATACCAATAATTGATAATCAGCAGAAAAATACTCCCCCCGCCTGCCAGCGCCGCGATTGCCGGATAACGCTGATGCCGTAGTGCGGCAATTACCGGCTCCCGCAGCATATTACGGTAAAAACGGATAAGATCAGCCAGGAATATCAGCGACAACACAACCAGAAAGAATGTACCTGCCAGATAAAGCGTATTCCAATATTCAGCGGAAACAGGTGGTACCCGCTGATCGTTATTTATCCATTTTGCCAGCATAATTCCGGTTACCGTATACAGCGCGGTTCTGAAATAAAAACCGGCCAGCATCATTATAATTTTTATCAATGACTTATATACTTTCATTCACACTCTTTATATGGATAAAAACACCAGCTATACGGAACTAATCCTGTTTTTACACTGTCGAAAATAAAGTGAAAGTACACTATTTTAACACACATTAAGGACAACTGATGAAATCAGCCTATGTTATTGCCCCTCTCTTCTTATTAATGGCAGGATGCAGTCAGAGTACCCTGACAGAGACAGCAGCAGATAATACCAAAACGCTCTATATTGATGCTGAACTGGCAGACTGTGTTGGTGTCGCGCCGATGAAATGCATGAAAGTGAAAGAATCACCGGACGCAGACTGGGAATTCTTCTATCAGAACATTGACAGTTTTACTTATGAACCGGGATATCAGTACCGTGTGTCCGTCAAAACCACCAATGTGCCGAATCCGCCTGCGGACGCACCCAATATCCGTTATCAGTTAATCTCTGTACTGAATAAAGATCCTGTACCGGCGAAAGACGCAAAAATTGGCATGGCAAACCCGGCATCAGTGTATTGTCAGCAATCCGGCGGTAAAACAGAAATCGTAAAAGCAGAATCGGGCTGGACCGGTTACTGTAATTTACCGGGCGGTGAGCGGGTTGAAGAATGGACTTATTACCGAAAAAATCATAAATAAGACGATCAAAAAGAGCGGGCTCTGAACTGACCCGCTCTCTTTATTTATCTGCGATAACAAAAATGCGCTTTGTTATTTCACTAATTTACAGGTACGGCCTTTATCTTCGGCAATACGCCCGTTCACTGTATCATCTTCTGAGATAGTGGCCAGGTTCAGTTCATTTTTTCCGTTTGCCCAAAGCTGGAAAGTCTCCCCGACATAGCGGGCACCGCTGGCAGCCACAGCCTCTTTCAGAACAATAATTTCATCGCTGTATACCATCACTGCCGTTTTGGGATCAGGGAAAGAAACTTTAATTTTTTGCCCTTCACAATTATAGGTATCTGTTTTTGCAGCAAACGCCTGGCCTGATAATAATGCGGAAACTAACGCGACAGCAGATACAGACAAAATTTTACGCATTGAATTCTCCTGAAAAACGAGTAATACAACCTTTCATATTGTTGCGTTATAATTATGCATCCGGTATCAGGAAGCAATATAGGATATCTCTGTAATCCGGCAGTCCTGTTTATTTTTTGCTGTTATGCAGTGATACTTAAATTACGTTATCCCGGACAGTACTGTTATTGGTGAAATTGCGTAGCCGTTATTTAACATTTATTCCGGCTGACTGGTTATCCGGCGCCGGATATTACTATTTTTATGACAGGATGTAATGGTGAAAAAATTATTATCTGCTTTACTTCTTTTATTCTCACTGACTGCTTATTCAGCTGAAAATCAGGATATTGAAGGAATTTGGGCTATGGTGCCGCTTAAAAACGGAATAGCCAATGTTGTACAGTATAATGCAGACGGCACATCTTCCCTGTATTCCTTTAATTGTGCCAAACCGGATATGAAAGAACCCCCTGAAACAGCATCCTACGCCGTGGATAAAAAAAATAATACGATTGTGCTGACTTCCGGCACTGCTATGGTCAGTCTGAAAATTACCGGTATTACGCAAAAAACCATGAAGCTGGAACAGAAAATTAATGATGATTTCAGTGTGTCATTGCTGTATCTGAAAGTCTCTGAAGTGGCGCCTCTTTGCAGTCTTTATACCGGTGAGGTTAATCCGCCGCCGAAAACCGCCTATCAGCCTGACGATTTTATACCTGCACCGGTGATCCCGCCGCACCCGGAACTCCGCCGTTTTGAAGGAAAGTGGCTGTATAATCATGTTGTTCAGATTGAAATCGCAAAAGACAACAAGGGTAATTTTATTCTGAAACTTGACAGTAATCAGAACTGGAATCATCTGTATAATCAGGTGCACTGGGTTGGCGATGAGCTGCATTTCAAATCATATGCGTATTCAGATAAAGAATCACTGTACGATCACCCGTATCATAAATCACTGTCAGCGACGATTCTCCGGCTGACATCGGATACCACCATGACTCATTCACATATTACCGGAAAAGAACGCTACGACACCGGACTGATAAAACAATAAGCCCCGCCGGGCTTATTGTTTCTGCCGGTTGACCGCAGCGGTTAGTCTTTTTTCAGATTCGCCACTAATTTCTCCAGCATTTCGGCTTTATAGAGTACCGGTGCAATATTACCGCTCTCAATTAACGCATTAGAAACGTCAGATAACCTAAAGCGGACCTCTTTAGCTTCAATACCGACACGGCCCGCAATCAGCGGTTTATTATTCGCTTCCGTACCGGTCATAAACACACTCATCGCCGCAATATTCGGGATCGGTAACTGACCTTTTTCCAGCACCAGTGTCATTTGCAGCTTAAGATCGCCGGGGGTGGATTCTTTAGCGGATTTCAGACGCTTAATCGCTTCCGGGGTAATCATAATACCGGCATAGAGTTCGTCATTTGATAAAATGTAAATCTCAGCATTCACCGCTTTCATATCTTCCGCGATAAACCCGACCCCGACAGGAACGGTAAAACTGGCATAGGAATTAAACCGCTCTTTATAACACTCTTTGTATTCCGCACCGGAGAATACCGCAGGCATTTTTTCTTTAATTCTGATCAGACTTTTTGATTCTTTCCGTGAATCTTCGAAATCATTACAGGCCGGTACTTCCACATTGATATTACCGGTGACCAGTTTATGCTCATGCGATACCAGATCATCCGTATTTACCTTTGTTTCAACATCGACTTTACACCCTGCCAGTAATGAAACAGAGATAAGTACGGGAAGTATTTTTTTCATTTTTTCACCAATATATGTTTCTGATTCATCTATTTAAACATACCGGCAATGAAATTAAATAAGTCAGGGGAGTTTTTGTGACATCAATACAGAGTGGCCGGGAAAAGGTTACTGCATGTGACTGCCGGGGCCTTGTGACACTCTGTTGCCGGCACTGAAATTAATACGATAGCGGCGGGATATTTGTGGCTTAATCCGGCAAAAAATAAGCCCCTTCCGGGGCTGATTTACTCTTACCGGCGTTTTCCCGGCTTACTTATAGGATGCATCAAACTGTGTCCCTTCAGCCTTGCCATCTTTAATCTCACAAATAACTTTTTGCGCCTTTAAGTTCATCCATACTGTTGATTCGTAAACTTCATTTTCAATATCCCGCTCAACGGTGATTGGATATTCTGAAAAATTAGCAGCACGGCTCAGTATCCTGTCCTTACATGATTTTATATCCGCAACATCACCACCGCCTGTTTCTTTGTATTCAGTAACAGCCGGATATTTTCCGGATTCAATCATTTTATGCAGTTGCTCTGATGAATATCCTTTTCCTTCTTCAGCATAGGCGCCAAAGGCAAACATAGCTGCAACTGATACTATCAATAACTTTTTCATAAGTACCACCGTTTAGTTTTAACGCCATGATACTAAGCGATACGTGCTCTGTTTGTAGTAAGAAAGAACCGAAACATTGCGGATACTGATGTTTTGTCACACCCTCTTCCTGCTTACCAACCGGCGCTTTCCTTCAGTCAGATCATCATGACCAGGCTGACGCGGCAATCAATAAAGCGATTGGTAAAAATCCGTAATACACATTATGCAGCAACAGCGAATGCAAACAGTACCGGCAGAATTCCTGCAATGAGCGGGGAACTAAAAGTATAAAACATGGCAAACATGGTAATCACAATTATCATCCTTAATTAGTTTTGTTCCAATTACTATACCACCCTATCCCGCCCCCGGGATATCAGCAGGTAAACAACATGAAAACCAAACCTTGTCGCACCGGATTGAATACTTAGTACTCGTAATTATCGCCGCCATAGCTGTTATCCCGGCGGCGATGTAAGGGGAATTTATTCAGATAACTTGCGGCCACTTCAGCGTTTCAGGAAGAAGCAGTAAGCTGTGTGCCCCGGCGCGGGAAGATATCGGCTTCTCCGCCAAGACAATCACAGACAAAAAAAGATATTTAACCATTCATATCAATATGTTAACACCATCACACCGGCATTGACATGATTTCCTGGTAAGCGGCCACCAGTTTATTACGTACCTGAATACCCATTTGCAGGCTCAGGCTTGCTTTCTGCATATCCACCATAACATCGTTAAGGGAGATATCCGCTTTACCCAACGTGAAATCTTCCACCTTTTTCGCTGAATTCACACGGGTGGTATTGATCTCATTAACCGCTGAGATCAGATGATCACCAAACCCCGGTGCATCAACGACCGGTTTCGTCTGGCTTGCTGCCTGTGCTGCTGTTACATTCAATTGGGAGATGACTCCCTCAATTGCCTGAATTGTCATGTTTTTTCTTCCGTTAACAGGGATGAATGCGTACAGCGGAAATCATTTCCGGCTGAAAAAGACATCTGTCACATTCTATTGCCTGCATACCCTAACACACCCTTTTTAACTTGAAGCCCATAAATAACACCAAAATCACGGGCTGATTCTGTCATTAGATTTGTGATTTGCAGGGAATAATAGCAGCGTAAAAAAGTGACGTTACAAAGAGGGAAATTACGTTGTTTCGCCAAAACTATTTTCACCCGTCAAATCTGCAAGGCAGGGAATGTTTATGAGTGCCGCACCACAAGACACCGGAGATACCAAAAAGGGATTAGCCCTGATTATTGACCGCATTAAGGCTGATCCGAAGGTTCCGCTGATGGTCGCCGGCGCTGCCGCAATCGCCATTATTGTTGCATTGTTCCTCTGGATGCGCAGCCCGGATTACCGCGTTCTGCTCAGCAACCTGAGTGCCAAAGACGGCGGCGATATCGTCGGTCAGCTGACACAGATGAATATGCCTTACCAGCTCGCGGATAACGGCAGTGCCATTCTGGTTCCTGCCGATAAAGTGCATGAACTGCGCCTGAAACTGGCGCAGGCCGGTCTGCCGAAAGGCGGTAATACCGGTTTTGAACTGCTGGATAAAGAACAGTTCGGTATCAGTCAGTTCAGTGAGCAGGTGAACTACCAGCGCGCCCTTGAGGGGGAACTGTCACGCACGATTGAATCACTCAGCCCGGTACAGACCGCGCGGGTGCACCTGGCGATTCCTAAGCCGACCCTGTTTGTCCGTGAACAGAAATCACCGACAGCGTCCGTTACCGTCGGATTACTGCCGGGCCGCGCACTGGATGAAGGCCAGATCAGTGCAATTGTGCATATGGTCTCCGGCAGTGTGTCCGGATTAACATCATCCAACGTTATTATTGTTGACCAGGCCGGACGCCTGCTGACAAACAATGATAACAGCCAGCAGTCTGTCAGCACGTCACAGATGCGTATGACGCAGGAAACTGAAGCACGCCTCAAACAGCGTATTGAAGATTTGCTCGCCCCGCTGGTCGGCCGCGCCAACGTACAGGCACAGGTTACCGCTCAGGTGGATTACTCCAAAGTCGAGCAGACCGCTGAAGAATACAAACCAAACCAGCAGCCGGATTCCGCCGCTGTCCGCTCACGTCAGAGCAGCCAGAGTCAGCAGAACAGCAACGGCGGCCCGGGCGGCGTACCGGGCGCATTATCCAATCAGCCGGTCAGTGCCCCTTCCGCCCCTGTTGAAACAGCAAAAGCGGATACAAAAGATAACAAAAATGCATCCCCTGCCGATAATAACCGTAACAGCAACATTAATTCGCAGAGTGATGAAACCACAAACTACGAAGTGGATCGCAAAATCAGTCACACCCAGCGCCAGATCGGTGTGGTTGACCGTCTCTCTGTTGCGGTGATTATTAACTGGCTGCCGCAGAAGAAAGAAGACGGCAGTGAGGAAATGCAGCCGCTGCCGCCGGAGATGCTCAAAGAGATTGAATCACTGACCCGTGAAGCAATGGGCTATTCCTCCGGCCGCGGTGACAGTCTGAGCATCACCAACTCCCGCTTTACCGATGAAGGTCCGCTGACCGAAGAGCCGTCTGTCTTCACAAGCCCGGTCATCATTGCGCAGGCACTGGAGTACGGCAAGATTCTGCTGCTGTTACTGGTGGGCTGGCTGCTGTGGCGCAAAGGTATCAGACCGCAGTGGCAGCGCTACCGCAAAGCACAGCAGGCGGAAGCGGAAGCCCGTATGTTTAAGGCGACTCAGATGAAAACCCCGCTCGTGGCTGATGATGTTATCAGTGACGACATGGACGAGAAAACCCGCCGCCGCCTGACCCGTCAGCGTGTCAGTGCCGAAATTCAGAGCCAGCGTATCCGTGAGATGGCGGATAAAGATCCGCAGGTTGTGGCAATGGTTATCAGTCAGTGGTTAGGAAAAGCACAATGAATTTAAGCGGAACAGAAAAGAGCGCCGTCATGCTGATGACGCTCGGTGAAGATCAGGCCGCCGAGGTCTTTAAACACCTGAACAATAAAGAAGTCCAGCAACTGAGTATGGCGGTTTCCAATATGCGCCAGGTTTCCAACGCCGAACTGGCGGAAGTCCTGACGGAATTTGAGGAAGCGGCGATTCAGTACGCGGCGCTGAACATCAATACCAATGACTATCTGCGTTCCGTGCTGGTCAAAGCGCTGGGTGAAGACCGCGCCGCCAGTCTGCTGGAAGATATCTTCGAGAAACACGAAAGTGCGTCCGGGATCGAAAGCCTCAACTACATGGAACCGCAGACCGTGGCCGATATTATCCGCGACGAGCATCCGCAGATTATCGCCACCATCCTGGTGCATTTAAAACGCAACCTGGCCGCCGACGTACTGGAGCTGTTCGACGAACGCCAGCGCAACGACATCATGCTGCGTATCGCCACCTTTGGTGGTGTGCAGCCGGCAGCACTGGCAGAACTGACCGAAGTTCTCAACAACCTGCTGGACGGCCAGAATCTCAAGCGCAGCAAAATGGGTGGCGTGAGAACCGCAGCCGAGATCATCAACCTGATGAAGAGTCAGCAGGAAGAAGGTGTTATCGGTGCAATGCGCGATTACGACGGCGAACTGGCACAGCGTATTATCGACGAAATGTTCCTGTTCGAAAATCTTATCGAAGTGGACAACCGCAGTATCCAGCGCATCCTCCAGGATGTCTCCAACGACTCGCTGGTCATTGCACTGAAAGGCTGCAACGAAGAGCTGCGTGACCACTTCCTGCGCAATATGTCGACCCGTGCGGCTGAAATTGTGCGTGATGATCTGGAGTCCCGTTCTCCGGTACGGATGTCACAGGTTGAGAATGAACAGAAATCAATTCTGCTGATTGTCCGCCGTCTGATGGAAACCGGCGAAATTGTGATTGGTGGTGGTGACGATGTCTATGTCTGATAAGGAAAACGCCGGTCTGCCGTGGAAACGCTGGCAGCCGCGGGAGCTGAACCAGTGGGATCTCAATTCCTCTGTACTCCCTGCCCTGTCCGATGAGCCGGAGCCGGAAAAGCCCAAAGTTCCCTGCCTCGAGCCGAAAGAAGTGCTCGAGCAGATCAACCTGCTGGATAACCTGAAAGAAGAGGCGCAGCGCAGCGGTTTTCAGTCCGGTCATGAGCAGGGAGAAAAAGCCGGTTATGATGCCGGGTTTGCCCGGGGTTTGCAGGAAGGAGCGGAACAGGGGCGTCAGCAGGTACTGGCAGAGCAGCAGCCGGTTACTGAAGCCTGGCAGAAGCTGTTATCTGAGTTCAGTTACTCACTCGACAGCTTTGACAGCGTGGTGACCCCAAAACTGTTACAGATTGCCCTGACCGCCGCCCGCCAGGTGCTCGGACAGCCTGCGGTCTGTGACGGCACGGCGCTGCTGGAAGAGATCAGCCGCCTGCTTCAGCAGAAGCCGCTGTTTGCCGGTCAGCCGGAACTGCGGGTCAACCCGGTACATATTGAGATGCTGGAACAGCATCTCGGTACCCAGCTCAGTCTGAACGGCTGGCGTCTGGTACCTGATCCGCAACTGCATGCGGGCGGATGCCGTGTGGTGGCGGATGACGGTGAAATTGATATGAGTGTTGCCACCCGCTGGCAGGAGCTGTGCCGGTTATACGCGCCGGAGACATTATCATGACCGCGCGGATTGGCCGCTGGATAGGCGCGCTGGAAGGCTTTGAATCACGGATGTCCGGTGTGGCGATGACCCGCCATTACGGGCGTCTGACCAAAATTACCGGGCTGGTGATGGAAGCCGAGGGCATTAAAATGCCGCTCGGTGCCACCTGCTTTATCGAGCGTGTGATCAACGGAAATACCGAAGAAGTCATCTGCGAAGTCGTCGGTTTTAACGGACCGCGTATGCTGCTGATGCCGCTGGCTGAACTGGACGGTATCGCGCCGGGTGCGCGTGTCTATGCACAATCCACCGGAAGCGGCGGGCAGACCAGCCGTCAGCTGCCGCTGGGTGATGAGCTTCTTGGCCGTATTCTGGATGCCTCCGGCAACCCGCTGGACGGCAAAGGACCGCTCGACGCCAAAATCCGTGCTCCGCTTACCACACCGCCGATTAACCCGCTGGAACGTTCACCGATTAAGGATGTGCTGGATGTCGGTGTCCGCGCTATCAACGCCCTGCTGACCGTCGGGCGCGGTCAGCGGATGGGGCTGTTTGCCGGTTCCGGTGTCGGGAAAAGTGTGCTGCTCGGCATGATGGCGCGTTTCACACAGGCGGACATTATTGTGGTCGGTCTGATTGGTGAGCGCGGCCGTGAAGTCAAAGATTTTATTGAAAATATCCTCGGCGCGGACGGATTAAAGCGCGCCGTGGTGGTCGCAGCCCCGGCGGACGTTTCCCCGCTGCTGCGGATGCAGGGAGCATCTTATGCCACGCGGATCGCGGAATATTATCGTGATCTGGGTCGCAACGTGCTGTTAATTATGGATTCACTGACCCGTTACAGTATGGCACAGCGTGAAATTGCGCTCGCCATCGGAGAACCGCCTGCCACAAAAGGCTATCCTCCGTCCGTGTTCGCAAAATTACCGGCACTGGTCGAACGGGCAGGTAACGGCAAAAACGGTGGTTCGGTGACGGCGTTTTACACCGTTCTGACCGAAGGGGATGACCAGCAGGACCCGATTGCTGACTCCGCGCGGGCAATTCTTGACGGCCATATCGTGCTTTCACGATCGTTGGCTGAATCCGGACACTACCCTGCTATCGATATTGAAGCCTCCATCAGCCGTGCCATGACCGAGCTGATTGAGAAAAGTCATTACCGGAAAATTCAGCGCTTTAAACAACTGACCTCGGCTTACCAGCGCAACCGCGACCTGATCAATGTCGGTGCTTACGCGGCGGGCAGTGATCCGATGCTGGATGAGGCCATCCAGCTGTTCCCGTATATGGCGAAGTTTCTGCAACAGGATATCGATGAGCGCTGTGATTACCCGGCCGCCTGTGAGCAGCTCAGTCAGGTGATACCGGACGCATAACGAGGTCGTCAATGTCAAATACGCATGCACTCACCACACTGTTAAATCTGGCCGAAGATGCCGCCGAAGAGGCGGCTAAAGTGCTGGCGCAGGTTCGTCAGACACACACGCAGATGAGTCAGCAGCTGACCATGCTGGAGAATTATCAGGCAGATTACCGGCAGAAACTGAATCAGACACTGCATACCGGAATGGCTGCCGATAAATGGCAGAACTATCAGCAGTTTCTGGTCACGCTCGAGCTGACTATTGAGCAGCAGCAGGGCCAGCTGACATTGTGGGAGCAGCGGGTCAGTGATGCCAACCGTCACTGGCAGGAAAAACAGCAGCGCGTCAATGCCTTCGATACGCTGATCCGCCGTGCGGATCATGCAAAAAATCAACGACAAAACCGGCTGGAGCAAAAACAGATGGATGAATTTGCCCAGCGCGCGACTTTATGGAGAACCCGTTAATGGATGTCAACGCCGGTACCAAAGCCGTCAGCTCCGCTGACAATGCACTGAATAAACAGGAATCACCGCGTGCGGAAGATGCACAGGCAACCGCCCTGCCGTTTCAGGCAGTGATGGATGCACAACAGCCGCGCCCGGAAAAACCGGCACAGGCAGTACATGCAGTGAAACAAACCCGCAACGATGCTGCACATAAACAGGCGGCAGACAGCAAAACGGCTGCTGCGCAGGGAAAACAGACCGGTGCGGATACGATGGCACAGCTGAATTTCTCCCGCCGCCTTGCCGGAGATACGGCCTCACCAGCGCTGGATGCAAAACTGCTGACCACCGGGGATGATGCACCTGCATTACCGCTGACAGAAGGTGAAGCGGACAATGCCCTGGCTGCGCTGCTGAAAGAACGGCTGACCGGACGCGAAAGCCGCACTGCGGATAAAGCGGCTGCCGATACAAAGCTGCATATTGATGACAGCGGAAAAAACAGCGTCAAAACCACAGATCTGCCGGAAGAGGTACTGACGAAGACCAGTGATAAGCCTCTGCTTACGGATGAAAATAATGATGCCCGCACCCTGTTTGTTGATGATAAATCCAAACCGCGCGTGGATCAGCCGCGTTTTTCACTGACCGATGCCCAAAAACCGGATCAGAACACGCTGCCGGATGATTTCCTGCCGCTGAATAAGAAATCCGCGGATACCTCCGTGCCGTTATCTCTGGCTTCCGCCGCTGATAACAGTGCCGATAACAGCAAGAGCGCATTCAGCATCAAAACAGAAAGCAGCGCCTTTCAGACGATAACCGCGCCGGGCAGTCATACTGCTGTGCAGAGCCCGGCACTGATGCCAACTGCGGCACAAAGTACCTCAGCTCAGACAAATGCGCCGGTGGCTCAGCCCGCCATGCAGCTGACCGCCCAACTCGGCAGTGAGTTGTGGCAGCAGCAGGTCAGTCAGAATATGCTCTATTTCTCCCGTCAGGGATTGCAGCAGGCACAGTTGCGTCTGCATCCGGAAGAACTGGGCTCACTGAATATCCATCTTAAAATTGAGGATAATCAGGCGGTTATGCACTTTATTTCTCCGCACAGCCACGTCCGTGCTGCTATGGAATCCATGATGCCGGTTCTGCGTAACGCCCTTCAGGAGAGCGGCATTCACCTGGCACAGAGTTCCGTCGGGCAGGAATATCACGGTGATCAGCAAAGCGGCGGTGACGATCGTCACAGCAGTAACAGTGCTGATGCCGTGGCATCCGCCGGTGGTATCAGTGGTGTAAATATCAGCACAGATACCATTTCCCGTCCCGCGGCACTTCATGATGCCCGCGCCCGCGGCGGGATCGATACCTTCGCCTGATTTCAGCGCATAACGGCGGTACAGGGACTAAAGCCCCGAGTTACCGCCTTTTTGCTTCGTTTTTCCCCCCTTTAGTCCTTCAGAAGCACGCCATAATGGACGGGCTTACAGAGTATGAAACCCCTGACGGGTTTTGCTATCAAGAAATAGGAATTCAGTTAACATGTCGTCTTCACGCAATGCCTCAAAAGGTTCCAATACCGGGTTACTGGTTATCTTCGCCCTGATTGCCCTCGCAGGAGCAGGTTTCGGGGGTTACAGCTGGTGGTCTTCTCAGCAGGACAACACCACCGCCGGTACCGCAGACGAAATACGGGCCAACATGCCTGAGCCTATCTTTATGGGCATTGAACCGTTTACCGTGAACCTTCCCGGTGCGGATAACGGCCGTGATCGTGTGCTGTATATTGATATGACACTGCGCCTGGCCAATGAGCGTTCCCGCAAACAGCTTCATGAATATCTGCCGGAAGTCCGCAGCCGCCTGTTACTGCTGCTCTCTCAGCAATCACCGCAGGTCCTCGGCACCCACGACGGCAAACTCCGGCTGATGACGGCAGTTAAAACCACCTTAGCCCCGACATTAGTACAGGGACAGCCGGATCAGGAAATTTCGGATGTGTTATTCACCACCTTTATTCTCCGGTAAAACTGATGAGCGATAATATTTTATCTCAGGCAGAGATAGACGCGCTGCTCAATGGTGACTCGCCGTCAGAGCCGCAGCCTGCCGATACAGCACAGGGTAAGGGTAAGGACAAAGTCCGCCCTTATGACCCGAATACCCAGCGCCGCGTAATCCGCGAGCGTATGCAATCCCTGGAAATTATTAACGAGCGCTTTGCCCGTCAGTTCCGGATGGGATTGTTCAATATGCTGCGCCGCAGCCCTGATATCACCGTCGGTGGTATCAAAATTGAACCTTATCATGAATTTGCCCGCAACCTGCCGGTGCCGACCAACCTGAACCTGGTGCATATGCCGCCGTTGCGCGGAACGGCGCTGTTCACCTTTGAACCGGCACTGGTCTATATCGCCGTGGATAACCTGTTCGGCGGTGACGGCCGTTTTCCGGTCCGTTCTGAAGGCAAAGAATTCACCAATACAGAACAGCGTATTATCCACCGCATGCTGAAGCTGGCACTGAATGCCTACCGCGATGCCTGGAAGCCGATTGCTGAACTGGATGTGGAATATGTGCGTTCTGAAATGCAGGTGAAATTCACCAATATCACCACCTCCCCCAACGATATCGTGGTCACCACCTCTTTCCTGGTGGAAATCGGCAATACCGTGGGTGAGCTGAGCATCTGTATTCCGATCGCAATGATTGAACCTATCCGCGAGCGGCTGATTAACCCGCCGATGGAACACGGTCATCAGGAAAATGAAGCCTGGGTTTCCAGCCTGGTCACTCAGGTGAAACATTCCGAGCTGGAACTGGTGGCGAACTTTGCTGAAATCCCGTTGCGGATTTCAAAATTACTGCAACTGCAAAAAGGGGATGTGATCCCGGTGGAGAAACCGGATCGCCTGATCGTCAGTGTGGATGGCGTACCTGTCCTGACCAGCCAGTATGGCACCCGGGACGGGCAGTATGCGTTGCGTGTGGAACATTTGATTAATCCTGTATTAAACACTCTGGACGAGGAAAAAACCAATGAGTGAGGCGAACAACACTCCTGATATGAACCCGGAACACGATGGCGAGTCTCTGTGGGCAGAAGCAATGGAACAACAAAAAAAAACAGAAACCGGGAGCAGCCAGGCGTTTGATAATCTCGACAGCCAGAATCCGCTGAATCAGCTGTCTGATATCAATCTGATTATGGATATCCCTGTCCGTCTCTCTGTTGAACTGGGCCGGACAAAAATGACCATCAAGAAGCTGCTGAGTTTATCCCAGGGCTCTGTGGTGGCACTGGACGGACTGGCCGGTGAGCCGCTGGATATCCTGATCAACGGCTATCTGATTGCCCAGGGTGAAGTGGTGGTGGTTTCCGATAATTACGGTATCCGCATCACCGATATTATCACCCCGTCAGAACGTATGCGTCGTCTGAGCCGCTGATATGACACCGACCGCTTCCGGAAACCCCGTTTTACCGGCCGCAGAGAAAACGGCAGACAGTGCCGTTTTTTCTTCTGTTTCCCTGACGCCGCCTGCCGTTGGTTCTCAGGCGATTAACAGCACGGACAGCCTGATTCAGGTGTCCGGTGCCCTCAGCGGCATCATCCTGCTGATCCTCGGTCTGACCTGGTTTATCCGTAAATTCGGTTTTACGGCGAAACTGGCCGGGAAAAACCCGCTGCTGACAGTCAGAAGCACCTGCTCTCTGGGTAATAAAGAGCGCCTGGTGGTGGCGGAAATTCAGGGAGAGTGGCTGGTACTGGGCGTCACCGCGCAGTCGGTTAATCTGCTGCACCGCTGCCCGGCCGACCCGGCTGCGGTGACCGATGCCCCTTCCGCCTTTCAGGCGCTGCTGAAAACCAAACGTGCCGCCGGTAAAAATGCGGCACCGGCTGACGAACCACGCTGAGATTTTTCATGATGTTATTGCTCAAACGCGCCATTCCGGCTCTCGCTCTGTTTCTGCTGGTTCCGCAGGCTCACGCTTCATTACCGGGTGTCGTCAGTCATGTGCTGCCGGACGGCGGCCAGAGCTGGTCTCTGCCGGTTCAGACCCTGCTGTTTCTGACACTGCTGGGCTTTATTCCTGCCCTGCTGCTGATGACAACCAGTTTTACCCGCATCATTATCGTGCTGGGATTATTACGTAATGCCCTGGGAACGCCCTCCGCGCCCCCCAATCAGGTTCTGCTGGGTCTGGCCCTGTTCCTGACCTTTTTTGTGATGTCGCCGGTCTTCGATAAAGTCTACGAAGATGCTTACCGTCCGTTCAGTGAAGACAAAATCAGTCTGGAAACGGCTCTGGACCGGGGCACCGCACCGCTGCGCACCTTTATGCTCGGCCAGACGCGCGAAAACGACCTGGCGCTGTTTGCCCGTATTGCCAAAACCGGTGAGATTCAGGAAGCCAAAGATGTGCCGATGCGTATCCTGATCCCGGCCTTTATTACCAGTGAACTGAAAACCGCTTTTCAGATTGGCTTTACCCTGTTTATTCCGTTCCTGATTATTGACCTCGTGGTGGCCAGTGTACTGATGGCGCTCGGGATGATGATGGTACCGCCCGCCACGGTTTCCCTGCCCTTTAAGCTGATGCTTTTTGTGCTGGTGGATGGCTGGCAGTTACTGCTCGGTTCATTATCACAAAGCTTTTTTTAGTCAGGAGAGAATATGACACCGGAATCCGTAATGGCGATGGGCACCGAAGCCATGAAAATTGCCCTGATGCTGGCAGCCCCGCTGCTGCTGGCCGCGCTGGCAGCCGGCCTGCTGATCAGCCTGTTACAGGCAGCCACACAGGTGAATGAAATGACCCTGTCATTCATTCCGAAAATTCTGTCTGTTATCAGTGTGATTGTGATTGCCGGCCCGTGGATGCTCAATCTGCTCACTGACTACATGCGCACATTGTTAACCAATCTGCCGTTCATTATCGGCTGACCTATGCTAAGTATCACCAGTGAAACACTGACGCTGTGGCTCAGCCAGGGATTTTATCCGTTTATCCGGGTACTGGCACTGCTGGGAACAGCACCATTTTTCAATGAAAAGCAATCGATCAGTAAAGTGCGGGTGATGCTGGCATTCTTTACTGTCCTGATTGTCTCCCCGCAATTGCCGGTGGTGAATATCCCGCTGTTTTCCGCTCCCGGTTTATGGGTGATTTTACAGCAGGTGGTTATTGGTGTGGCGATGGGACTGACCATGCAGATGGCATTTGCCGCTGTCCGTCACGCCGGTGAAGTGATCGGTCTTCAGATGGGCTTATCTTTCGCCACCTTTTTCGACCCGAGCGGCGGGCCGAACATGCCGATTCTGGCGCGGATACTCAACCTTATCACCCTGCTGCTGTTTCTCGCGTTTGACGGGCATCTGTGGCTGATCCACATCGTGATAAGTTCGTTTGACCTCATACCGGTACAGGTCACCCCGCTCAACCGCGAGGGGTTCCGTATGCTGGTACAATCCGCTAACCATATCTTTCTCAACGGATTAATGCTGGCATTACCGTTTATCACGCTGTTCCTGATTCTTAACCTGGCATTAGGTATTCTGAACCGGATGACACCGCAGCTGTCTGTTTTTGTGGTGGGTTTTCCGCTGACACTGACTGTCGGTATCAGTATGATGGGTCTGATTATTTCCGTTCTGCCGGGATTTACCGAACGCGTGGTTCATCAGGCGTTCGAGCAGCTATCACTTATTTTAAATCTGTTTGCTTTACAGTAACTGCTTCTGACTCATATCCGGCGTCATAACCGCATAAATATCCGTTACCCCCTGTTAATAAAAAAACCGGTAATCACCGAGAAAGTGATTACCGGCTCCGGTAATGGCGTACAAATGAATATTGCTGTGTATAATCCGGAAAACGACTTGAGAAATAACACGGTTACCAGTTACCTGCTGAATATCCGCCATCAACCGGCATGATAGTGCCGTTAATATAGTCAGACTTCAGCAGAAAACGAATGCTTTCAATAATATCATTAATGGTTCCGACTTTATCCGCCGGTGATACTAAATTAATAAAATCCTGATTGAGTTCTGTATTTGCTGCCCCGGCGATATAGCCGGGTGCCACTGCATTCACGCGGATGTTTTTCTTCGCATACTCCAGCGCCAGTGCTCTGACCAGTCCGTGCACACCTTCCTTTGCCAGCACACTCAGTGCGGCAGGTATTTTTTGTGACGGTTGCAGGGCAATGCAGGAGGTTACCACGATAATTTTACCACCGTGATTTTTCAACATGTTTTTAATCGCCAATTGACTCAGATTAAATAAACTATAAATATTACTGTTTATTAAATGCATGAAATCATCCGGCGTCGTCTTTTCATAAGTTTTGCTGAGAAAAGCACCGGAATTATGAATAATAATATCGATATTTCCGAAGTTAATAATACCCTGCTGTATTAGTTGTCCGGCAAAATCGATGCAGTGGCTTTCACCGGTAACAGGCAGAAATGCGGTTTTATTATCCAATTCCTGTAAAAAATTTTGTTTATTCTCTTCACTGCTGAATATTCCGATCACATTGTAATGCTCATCAAGCAGTGTTCTGACTAATGCTTTCCCCAGACAACTTTCTGCATCAGTGATGATGGCAGTTCGCTGTTGTGGTTTCATAGATAGCCTGTGATTATGATTTAATACTTGCAATTGATGTAAATTATTATATTTCTTCGTTGCGTGAAATAAACTACCCTGATATCACTTCATTACCAACCTGAGGTTAATAATGCCGCGCCATTTTGATGACCTGATGCTGGGAACACTGGAACTGTTTTGCTGTGCTGCTGAACTGAAAAGCTTTACCGGTGCTGCCAAAGCCATGAATATTTCACCGGCAGCCGTCAGTAAAACCATATTACGGCTTGAGCAGAAGCTCGGCAGCGCGCTGTTTCTGCGCTCCACACGACATATCCGCCTGACAGAAGCCGGTGAACAGTATCTCGGTTACTGCAAAACCGCATTGCAGGCTATGTATACCGCCGAGGAAACGCTGCTGGATATGCGCACCATTCCGGCCGGGAAAATCCGCGTCAGCCTGCCGAATGACTATGCTTACCGTAAAGTGTTTCCGCTGATGCCTAAATTTCGTCACCGTTACCCGCAGATAGAGGTCGATTTTCATCTGCGCTTCCGTATCCTGAATCAGGAAACCACGGAGTGTGATGTGGTGGTCACCAGCTGGATTAACCGCCTGCCGGACTGGGTGGCAACCAAAATCGATTATGCCCGGTTCTGGATCCTGGCCTCGCCGGACTATCTGAAACATGCGCCTCCGCTGAACACCCCTGATGATTTGGTCCATCATAATTGCCTCCAGATGCACCTGCCGGAACATACCCGCCCGCTGCCATGGCCGCTGGTGATCAATAATGAAGTGGTACATGTCGAAACCACCGGCGATCTGGCCTTTTTTGAGGATGTGATGGCAGCTTATTATATGGCGGTTGACGGTAACGGCCCGGCGATGATGCATGATTTTATCGCGCATAAAGCGGTGGAAAGCGGAAAACTGGTGCGGGTCCTGGAAGAGTACGCCAATGTCTCACATATCTATTATCTTGCCTGTCCGGCAGATACCCGCCATTCACCGCGTATCCGTGCATTTATGGATTTTCTGACCGAAGAGCTGAAACCGGAAGCGGAATTCCCGGATCACTGGGTGATAGCACCGGTGCGCTGAGCCGTATCCGGCACAAAAAAAGGCCGTCGCAGGGACGGCCAAAGGAATTCAGTACTGCATACGGATAGTTTAACGACCGAACAGCGACATGCTGTTGAGATCTTTAAAGATATCCTGTGAGGCCTGGAACAGCGCCATTTCTTTTTGGTAATTCGACACCGTGCTGGTCCAGTCGGTGTCAACCAGGCCACTGAGACGGCTTTCATTCTGGATTTTCCGGGTCTGGGAGAGGAAGTCCAGGCTGTCAATTTCCTGTAATTGTAAACCCTGTTTAGCTTCAATATTGGAGATTTTTTCCATCCCGGCTTTCACCCCGCGGTTTGCTTCTTCCATGCCGGCTTTTGCTTTGTCCAGATCGGCCTGTGAGGCATTTTGCTGAGGGATCTTCAGGGCATCCAGACCTTTGTTAATCGCGGTGAACATATCAGCAACTTTTTCGCCTTTCGCGTTGGTAGTCGTGGCAAACACTTCCGATCCGGCGAAATAACTGATCATTTCCCGGTCACTGCCCACGTTCTGGGTAATGGATTTATCCCCCCCCTTATACAGCACGTCACCGGTCGTTGCATCCACCTCAAACGGCGGGGTACCTGATTCATAACCGCCAAAAATATAACGTCCGTTACCGTCCGTCGTGTTCCCCAGAGATACCAGCTGATCTTTCAGCCCCTGTAACTGCTCAGCCAATGATGCCCGGTCATTGTCACTGAGTGCTCCCTGGTTGGATGCCTGAATCACCGTCGTATCTATCTGCGTGGAGACTTCATTCATCTGCGATAAAATGCTCATCTGCAACGTCATCCCGGTTTTGGCATAGCCGCGGGTGGATGCATACTGCTGGTTGCGGGTTTCAGACTGACTGACCCGTACTGCCTGTGCAGATGCCTGAGGATCATCCGAAGGTTTGCTGACTCTTTTACCGGATGCCAGTTTACTGCCTGCTTCCATCCAGCGCGCAGTGGCATTGTTCATATCTGTTACACGCTGACTGAACATTAAATTGGTACTGAAACGCATGATAATTTCCTTCTTAATTCAAAATCAGAATGCACGCATCAGAACGTTGAATAAATCCTCAACAGTCGACAGCACTTTGGCATTCGCATTAAAGAATTGCTGCATTTTCTGCATCTGAACACTTTCTTCGTTGGTATTGACGCCTGAAATAGCCTGTTCCTGCTCATAAAAACTGACCGTCAGTTTATTCTGAACCTCAGAGTCAATCTGAGCCTGGCTCGCTTTACTGCCCACGTCATTAACCAGTGATGCATAAAAATCTGACAACGTTGATGTTCCGCCGACCAGTTTCTGATCCTGTAATTTCACCAGCTCTTTAATGTTTTCATTGTTACTGTCGCCTCCAGTACTATCTGCTGCGGCAAAATCTGCTGCATCAGTGATGAGGGTATTCATACCGCCGATAACATTATCCACCGGCTTGAGCAGAAAACTATCGCCCGCCTGTGCTGTGTTATTACTGATCTTAATATCCATGCCATCAAAGCTCAGTGTTCCGGAAGCAGCATCGAAATTCGCATTCACAGCCGTACCTTCCGGTAATTTGGTCACATTCCAGTTGGTACCGTCAAAACTGACATCATAGTTACTGCCGGTTATCTGAGAGGTATCACCATATTTAATATCAAAATCAGCTTTACCTTTGTTATGGGAGTTACCTACCGCACTACCACCGCCGACAGCAAAGAAATCTTTACCTGTCTGACCTTTGGAATCATAACCCTTACGGTGAATCTCATTGAATTTTTCCGCAAAGACCAGCGCCATCTGATTCAGTTTTTGTCTTGCCGGGTCGATAATTTCACGGCGTGAGCGCAGAACACCACTCAGTTCACCACCACGAATTTGTTCATCTTTGATTTCACGGACGTTACCGGAAGAATCAATAAAACCGACACTCAGACGGCTGTCATCCGTACTGGATGCCACTGCTTCGAGACGGTTAGCGCGTCCGCCTGTCACCAGCGGCAGACCATTCGCAAAGGAAACATTAAAGTTACCGTTCTGTTCGATCACTTTGACGCCGACAACCGAATTTAACTCGCTGACCAGGCGGTCACGCACATCCAGCAGATCATTCGGTTCTGCACCGGTAGTCGCACGGGAGTTACTGATCTGCTCATTCAGTTTGGCAATTTTTTCTGCATAGGTATTAATATCATTGATTTTATTATCAATTTGATGATTTACATCGCTATCCATTTCACGCAGCCGGCGATCAGATTCTTTCAGTTGCCCGACCATCGCCTTGGCTTTACCGAGAAATACATCCACCAGAGTTTTATCACTGGCATCACTGGCCGCTTCGTCCAGAGAGGTGAAGAAACTGCCCAGCATCCCGGCAATATCATCCGTACTGTTAGATAACAAGTCATCCACACCAGAGGCATTTTTCATGTACGCTTCATAGTCACCACTGCGGGAACGCGCATTGTTATACTGCCCATTGACGAACTCATCAAACTCACGGCGGACATGGCTGAAATAGGTGCCGTTACCAAAGTAGCCGTTGGTTGTCATGGTGCCCGGGTTTTCACCGAATACCGCACTCTGACGGTGATAATAGCCCACCCCGGCGTTAGCCAGGTTGTTGGAAATAACACTCAGCCCGCCCTGGGCCGCGTTAATTCCGCTTAATGCGTTATTCATTACATTATTCAGCATGTGCTTTTCCTTTCTCTGGCGACTGCTTTCCCGGCGACTTACTGAAAATGCAGCGCAGATAGCATCCGTTTAAAATTATGTCTTACTTGGTTATCGGAAAGACGGCGCAAAAATTTAGTGTTTCACTCTATTTTTTTACGCCGGAAACAGTCAGAAAATGTCACTCAAATCGAGTGTGTATGCCTGTACTGCCCGTGAAGCAACCGGAGCCGCCGCCGGCGTGCCGCGAATCTGATTGATGAGGACAATCAGTTTGTCCGAATAGCCCGGATCGGTGGCGTAACCGGCTTTATGCAGACGCTGTGCGGCCTGCTCCGGACTGACTGCCTGTTTCACACCGTGATAGCGCGGATTTTCAGTCAGCAGGCGGGTGTAATCGGCAATCGCCTCTTCATAAGAGCCGTAAACCCGGAAGTTATCCCGCATTTTGATGGTCTTGCCGTTGATCACCTCAGTGGTCATGATATTGGTGACCGGCCCTTCCCAGCCTTTTCCGGCTTTGATACCAAACAGGTTGTGACTGGTTTTGCCGTCAGCGGTCAGAATTTCCCGCTTACCCCAGCCGCTTTCCAGCGCGGCCTGCGCCAGAATCAGCAGATGATGCACGCCGCTTTTTTGTGACGCCGCTTTCGCCGGTGCTGTCAGTTTTGCAATGAAATTCTGACTGTTCAGCCCCAGTTCGCGCACTTTTTTCAACGGTGAACTCAGCGCATCCCCCGCGGAACTGAATTTCCGCATCAGTTGTGCCATCGCCTGCTGCGGCATCGACTGAATAACGGTGGCATCATCCAGCGGCATCATCGACGAACGCAGCGGCAGGTCCGGCTCATTACCCGCAGAAAGCTGCTTATACATCATATCGCCGAAGCCCAGCCCCTTTTCTGACAGGTTCTGGGCTATCTGCTGGTCATACATACTGGTCAGCATCCGCGTCTGATCGCTGGAGAATAATCCGTCCTGCGGCAGTGCGGCGCGCATGCTTTTGAGCATCATCTGAACAAAGGTCGCCTCCAGTTGCTGCGTCACCTGACGCAGCCCCTCCTGCGGTTTTTCATTCAGCTGCTGTTTCAGGCTGCCCAGCGACTGCACATCGTAGGCCGCACTCTGCATCAACTGTATGTCGCTCATCAGATGATCTCCAGTTTCGCCCGCAGACAACCGGCGCTTTCCATCGCCTGTAAAATCGACATCAGGTCAGTCGGTGTGGCGCCTAATGTATTGAGTGCCTGAATAACCTGATTAAGATTCGCTCCGGCATTCACTTTCTTCAGTGTACCGTCCTGCTCACGTATCCCGACATTGGTATTGCGGGTCACGACGGTCTGGCCACCGGCGAACGGGGTATCCGGCTGACTGACCTGAGTCTCGCGATCAACTGTCACCGCGAGGCTGCCGTGGGCGACCGCACAACTGTCGAGGGTGACAGTCCGGTTAATGACCACCGAGCCGGTACGGGAATTCAGGATAACTTTGGCTTCATTCTGCGGCGGACGGATATTCAGATCCTGCACCCGCGCCAGGAAGCGCACCTGATCACTGCTGCTCGGCGGTACGCGCAACTGTACGGTACGGGAGTCCAGTGGTGTCGCTGTGCCGAAGCCGTTCAGACGGTTCACTGCGTCACTGATATCCTGCGCCAGCGCAAAACTGTCTTCATTCAGCTGAAGATTAATCACGCCGTTCTGACCGAATCCGCCCGGCAGTTCACGCTCAATCGTTGCCCCGCCGCTGATACGGCCGCCGGCCAGCTGGTTCACTTTGACACTGCTGCCTCCGGCACTGACACCGGCACCGCCGACCAGGATATTACCCT
Organism: Morganella sp. Je.2.23; assembly: GCF_051129855.1. NCBI lineage: Bacteria > Pseudomonadati > Pseudomonadota > Gammaproteobacteria > Enterobacterales > Morganellaceae > Morganella > Morganella sp. Je.2.23. The sequence goes on along the minus strand of NZ_JBCPSQ010000001.1, from coordinate 674,641 downwards.
GAGCCAGCGCATAAACCTGTCCGTCCACGCCTTTGAGCGGAGTCATCAGCAATGTGCCGCCGCGCAGGCTTTTGGCGTTACCCATTGAGGAAACGACCACATCGATTGCCTGGCCGGAGCGGGCAAACGGCGGCATTTTGGCGGTGACCATCACCGCCGCCACATTTTTCAGCTGCATATTCGTGCCCGGCGGGACAGTGATCCCCATCTGCGACAACATGTTATTCAGACTTTGTGTGGTAAACGGCGTCTGCATGGTCTGGTCACCGGTGCCGTCGAGGCCGACAATCAGCCCGTAACCAATCAGTGCATTCTCACGTACGCCCTGCACGGTGGTCAGATCTTTAATCCGCTCGCTGTGTGCGGGGATACTCGCCACACCCAAAACCGCAATCAGCAGGCCGGTCAGTACTTTTTTCATTCTCACTTTACCTCTGCTCAGTACGGTGACACATTCAGGAAGAAACGCTGTAACCAGCCCATATTCTGCGATTCATTGATATAGCCGTCGCCGACATATTCAATACGGGCATCCGCCACCTGCGTTGAGCTGACACTGTTATCCGCCCCGATGGTGCGCGGGTTGACCACACCGGAGAAACGGATAGATTCCGTGCCCTGGTTGATGGCGATCCGTTTTTCACCCACCACATGCAGGTTACCGTTAGCCAGCAGCTGATCTACTGTGACTGTAATCGTACCTTTAAAGGTGTTCTGGGCATTGGCACCGCCTTTGCCGGTAAATTCACTGTTACCTTTTACGTCCAGCTCTGTATTACCGCCGCCGAGCCAGCCCTGCATAAAGCCGGGCAGAATTGCGGCGAGAAACCCGGTTTTCCCGGCTCGGTTGGCATTCGCGGAGGAGTTTTTGCTGGCGCTGACGTTTTCCTGCAGATTGATGGTGAGGATATCGCCGACGTTACGCGGGCGTCTGTCCTCAAACAGCGGCTGATAGCCGTAGTAGGCCGGCTGTGCGCTCTGAAAAATAGCACCGTTCGCGGCCGGGGCAGTCGGTGCAGCCGGCAGCGCGGTGGTGTGGGTATCCACCAGCGGTTTGGGTTTGATGTAAGCACAGCCGCTGAGTGATACGGCAAGCACTGCCGCTGTCACCAGTCCGCGCCCGCAAACAGATGTTGCAGGAAAACTTGCGCAATCCTGCTGCCGTGGAACAATGCCGCTTTCAGTCATCTTAATACTCTTGCTGTTCTGTGCGTGTCTCAGTCAAAACGCCCCGGCGGTGATAATCTCAGCGCCGGGACAGGGATTACAGTTGTGTCAGACGCTGTAACATCTGGTCAGAGGCGGAAACGGCCTTACTGTTGATTTCGTACGCACGCTGCGTCTGGATCATATTGACCAGCTCTTCCGCCACGTTAACGTTCGATGTTTCCACCATGCCCTGATACAGACGGCCTGCGCCGTTGGTTTCCGGGGCACTTTCTGTCGGCGCACCTGAGCTGGCGGTTTCCATGTAGAGGTTTTCACCGATACTCTCCAGACCCGCATCATTAATGAAGGTGGTCAGGGTTATTTGTCCGACCTGCTGCGGCTGGCTTTCACCGTACATGGTGACAGAAACAGTACCGTCACGGCCGATTTCCATCTTCTGAGCCCCTTCCGGGATCATAATGGCCGGGACAATCTGATAACCGGATGAGGTCACCAGCTGGCCGTTCTGATCCGGATGCAGAGAACCGTCACGGGTATACGCATCAGAGCCGTCCGGCATCTGGACATGGATAAAACCCTGTCCGCTGATGGCGATATCGGTAGAGGTGCCGGTTTTGTTCAGCGCACCCTGAGCATGAATACGGGTGGTCGCCACCGGACGCACACCGGTACCCAGTTGCAGGCCGGTCGGCAGAGAGGTCTGTTCAGAGCTCATCGCACCCGGCTGGCGGATGTTCTGATAAAGCAGATCTTCAAACACCGCACGCTGGCGTTTAAAACCGTTGGTGCTGACGTTGGCCAGGTTGTTGGAAATAACATCCAGGTTCGTCTGCTGGGCTTCAAGCCCGGTTTTGGCAATCCATAATGAACGGATCATGATAATTCCTTACTGAATATTAACTCACAGAAAGCAGCTGATTGGCCCGCTGGGCATTCTCATCCGCGCTGTGAACCACTTTCATCTGCATCTCAAAATGACGCGCATTGGCGATCATTTCCACCATCGCCTGAGCCGGATTGACGTTACTGCCTTCCAGCACACCGGAAGACACTTTGCCGCGCTCACTGACCGGCAGTTCATTGCCGTTGGCGTTACGCGCCGCCGCCGTAAGATGAAACAGCCCGTCTTCCCCGCGCATCAAATCCTGCGGTTTCGCTTCCGCCACTTTCAGGCGGCCAATCTGTCCGAGCATCGTCGGCGGATCCGTCGGGATCAGCGCGGTGATAGTACCGTCACCGCCGATGGTCAGTTCTGCGTGCGGCGGCACATCAATCGCACCGCCGTCACCCTGCAGAAGGTGATCACCCAGCATCAGCTGACCGTCCGCTGAAACCTGAATACTGCCGTTACGGGTATACGCTTCTTCCCCGCCCGGCAGCGCAACCGCCAGGAAATGACCTTCGTTAAGTGCCACATCCATCTGACGGCCGGTGTAATTCAGCGGTCCCTGAGTCATGTCCGCCCCGGGTGTTGAAGAAACCACCAGTGTCCGGGTCTGCTCTGTATCACCGTTTACCGGCACGGCCCGCATCGCGGACAGTTGTGCCTTAAACCCGGACGTCGAGACGTTGGCAATGTTGTTCGAGACAATGGCCTGATTTTCCAGCGCATGCTTAGCGCCGCCCATTGCCGTATAAATGACGTGATCCATGGCCACCTTCTGTCTTTATGCTTAACGTAAGTTAACCAGCGTCTGCAGCATCTGATCCTGCGTTTTGATGGTCTGCGAGTTGGACTGATAGTTACGCTGCATCACAATCATGTTGATCAGTTCCTGGCTCATATCCACGTTGGAGGCTTCCACCGCACCGCCGGTCAGGTTACCGAACTGCCCGGTTCCCGGAACGCCGTCCATCGGGTTACCGGAAGCATTGGTCGCTTTCCAGACGTTACCGCCCTGGGATGCCAGACCATTATTGTTGGCAAAGGAAGAGAGTGCGATTTTACCGACGGTCCGCTTCTGCTGGTTGGAATAGCTGGCGGTGATGGTGCCGTCATTCTCAATTTTGAAGCTGGTATATTCACCGGACTGATAACCATCAACATCAATTTTGCTGACTGATGATTCGTTGACTTTCTGCTGACGGGTTTTGTTGAAACTCAGGTCAATCGTACCGTTATCCGCACCGTTTAAGCCTGTATAGTTGAATTTAAAATCAGCGGTACCTTTTAATTTACCGTTACCGTCAAATTCCATGTTGCCCAGATCCTGAACAGCCGCTGTTTTATCACTGCTGTCTTTGGCTTTGACGGTCCATTTATTGTCAGCGGTTTTAATAAAGTAAACCGCGACCTCATGGGTATTACCCTGGCTGTCATAGGTGGTCATGGTGGTGCTGAAGTTGTAACTGTCAGGGTTATCAGGGTCAAACGCAGCCACCGTCGGCACTTTATCATCTGAGTTCAGGTTGATTGTTAATTCACCTTTGGCTGACGCTTTGGCATCCATCATATCGGTCGGGATATTCAGTGGCTGCGGCACACCACCGGTCTGGATAGTCACGTCACCATTAGCATCAGTTCCCGCCGGGAAGCCGGTGACCATCATGCCCTGGTTGTTGACCAGGTTACCGCTCTTGTCACGGTGAAATTCACCATCACGGCTGTAAACCACATCACCATTACCATCCAGCAGACGGAAAAAACCGTTACCGGAAATCGCAACGTCTGTGGCACGGTCAGTACGGGTGATAGCACCGTCTTTGAAGTTCTGGGAAACCGCCGCAACGTTAACCCCGAGACCCACACCGGAACCGGCAAACATATCAGCAAAAGACGCATGCGCCCCTTTAAAGCCGTTGGTTGCGGAGTTGGCAATGTTGTTACCGATCGAATCAAGACCGGATGAAGCGGCATTCAGGCCGCTGACTGCTTGTGAAAAAGACATGTCACCTCCATGACAATTGGGTTTAGTAATTAAGAATCCGGATAAACTTTAAATATCTCAGACAGCAGCACGCTGTGGCCGATACCCACATCCAGTAACGGTGCATCCGCACCCGGTGTGACACCATTCACTTTTGCGTATTTCAGTCTGATTACACTACTTTCTGGTATTTCCTCTCCCTTCAGACTGGCCTTAACTTCAAAGGTATATTTTCCTTTGATATCAAGTACCAGCTCACCTTTATCATTACGCCCGTCCCATGTTCTGTCGTAGATATCCGGTTTTGTTTCACCGTCAATCGTGATAGTTCTGGCAATTCCTTTATTTTTATCGCGAATAGTTATCTCGATTTTATCCGCCGGTTTAGCGAGGAAGAAACCAAACGGAGAAGATTCAAATCCGGTCTGAATGTTATTATCGTCATCCTTGCTGTCATCACCTTTGTTATCATCGGCGAATGATGCAATTGATATATCTTCGCCCGGCAGAGGATTATCCGGTTTGACCAGGGTAATATCGTTGCTGACAGGAACCAACACCAAATCACTGCCCGGGATCAGAACATTTTTTCCGACCAGCTGTGTCGCCTGTAATGACTGACCGGAGTTAATTTGTTTTGATATACCACTGACACTGTCATTCAGATTATTCATACTTTCCAGTGTGGCAATTTGCGCCAGCTGACTGGTCAGATCCGTGTTATCCATCGGTTTGGTCGGATCCTGGTTCTGCATCTGCGTGACAATCATTTGCAGAAAGGTATCCCGCATATCGTCACTCTGACTTTTCTGCGGTTTTTTTTGCGTATCAATATCGTTATTGACCGGGTCATTGGTTGTTGCATTAATCCCCATGACTCACTCCGTTACTGTCCGAGGGTTAAGGTCTTCTGCAACAGCACTTTGGCTGTGTTCATCACTTCCAGGTTTGCCTGGTAGCTGCGGGACGCGGAAATGGTGTTGATCATTTCACCCACAGTGTCCACGTTAGGCATCCGCACATAGCCCTTTTCATCCGCCAGCGGGTGTCCGGGTTTGTATTCAAGACGCGGCGGTGCCGGGTCTTCAATCAGCTGGCTGACTTTTACACCGCCGATGTCATAACGCCCCTGCGGAGCGGTCTGAAATACCACCTGTTTTGCACGGTACGGCTCGCCGTCCGGCCCTGCGACACTTTCTGCGTTCGCCATGTTACTGGCGCTGACGTTAAGCCGCTGGGACTGTGCGGTCAGTGCGGAAGCGGAAATATCAAAAATACTCAGTAATGCCATGGTGATTACCCTTGCTGTAAGACAGCCAGCATGCTTTTCACACGGCTGTTAATAAAGGTCAGGTCAGCCTGATATTTCAGGGTGTTATCAGCAAATTGACTGCGTTCAACATCCATATCCACGGTATTACCGTCCATCGATGTCTGATACGGAACCCGGTATTTGAGATCGACCGCCGACGGCATTGCGGCACCGTGCCCGCTGATATGACCTTTTGCGGTCACCGCCATTGCCAGGCCGCTGTTTTTCACCGTGCCGTTATTCATCGCCTGTTTCAGCTGATGACTGAAATCGATATCCCGTGCCTGATACCCGGGGGTATCCGCATTGGCAATATTGGATGCCAGGATTGTCTGACGCGTTTCCCGCAGCGAAAGTGCCTGCTGCTGGAATGCAAACGTGGCATTTAACTTATCAAGCATGTCTGCCCTCTGTTGATGTGTTACGCCTGTTTTAGTGACAGGTATATTATCCGCCCCGGGAAAATCTAATGGCGGGATAAACGCGAAATAACCAACCTATTTACCGGATTCAACAGTGCGGAAATTGCGTAAACTGCGACCATCAGAAATAACCGTGTTTGTGCAAGGAGAAGAAAATGACATCCCGTTACCGCACCCTGTTTATCAGCGGATTACTGGTATTTTCCGCCTCAGCACACGCCGGTTTACCGGAAGATATCAACCGTTACTTCCGTCAGCTGCATCCGAAACCGATGCAGGTATCTGTTGAGATAAAAACCCCGATCGACCGCTGGCCCGCCTGCAAAAATCCGGTACTGCAACTGCCTGCGGGCGGACGCAACACCGGTAATGTGTCTCTGCCGGTGTTATGCGGCAAAAAACGCACCTTTATGCAGCTGGCTGTCAATGTCACCGGTCAGTATTACGTGGCGACCCGGCAGATTCAGCGCGGTGATACTGTTCAGTTTGTGGATATCGGCACAAAACGCGGATTACTTCACAAATTGCCTGCGGGCGCCGTTACCGATAAAATGTCGCTCCGCGGTGCAATTGCCCTGCGCAATATTGATGCAGGCCAGACCTATGTTGCCTCGATGACCCGCAAAGCCTGGGCAATAAAAGCCGGACAAAGTGTTTTTGTCATGGCGGACGGTGATAATTTCTCGGTAAAATATGAAGGCCGTGCCATTAATAATGCCGCCGCCGGAACGCCAATCCGCGTCCGGCTGGTCAATGGTCAGGTTATCAGCGGCGAAGCCCTTGAAAACGGCAGCGTGAAAGTGTCACTGTAGTTATATGCTGAGTGATAAATTTAGATATAAAGTTTCAGATAAGATTGCCGATAAACAATGAGCACAAGGGAGGCGCCCCTCCATCTCATACAGATCGGGAAAAGGAAAACAGATATGGCAATTGAGCAAACATCCGCGATTTCAGCACTGACCAAAGTGACTAACCGCGATCCGAAAGAGCTGGCCGCGCCGGTGCGCGATAAAAAAATTCAGGCTGAAGAGACAGTCCGCGAAAGCGCATTTTCGCCGAGCGAACTTCAGAAGCAGCTGCTTGCACCGGGTAAAAACGATATTAATACGGCAAGAGTCGCTGAAATCAAACAGGCACTGAAAGACGGCACATTACGGATGGACGCCGGTAAAATTGCTGACAGCCTGCTGCGCGATGCACATGAATGCATGTTATCCATGGACAGTGCTGATAAAAATGACTGATCAACTAATGGCTGATCAACTGCTGCCGCTGCTGGATCAACAACTCTCTCATTTGCAGTCACTGCACCAGGTGATGAAAAATGAAGAGTTGTTACTCGGCTACCCGCGCGTTCCGCAGTCCCCGTTTCAGGAAGCCACGGAGCAGAAACGCTTTCTGGTTGCCGCAATCGGCCATAATGAAACCCGCCGTCAGGCGCTGGAGCAGGAAAGCGGTCTGTGTGCCCCTTATGAAAATAATGAAACCATGCACACTGTCTGGAATGCGATCAGAGATCTGACCACCACGCTGAAAGAGATGAATTACCGCAATCATCAGATGCTGAAGCTGCATATGCAGTTTAATCAGGAACGGCTGGATTTTATGAAAAAGCATAATAACCAGGCAACTTACGGCTCTGATGGCCAGGAATCCCGTACTCCGGTGCTCGGCAAAAAAATTTCTGTCTGATAATTAACTGCCCTCCCCCGGCAGTTAATCTCCCCTGCGTATAATCTCACTGTTTATCATCCTGCGTTACTGCCGTGCCTTCCTGATATCACACCGGTAAACAGGATGCTCTCACATCATACCTTTATACACTTCCCGGAGTGCTGACCTGACATAATCAGTACCGGTTGTACCGATCATTTTTCCGGATACCCGGCTGGCAACCCAATCACTACACAACAATTCAGATATCCGGATAAACAAAGCCCGTCACCGCTTTTCATCAGTGATAAAAACTTTTTCCCGGGAAGAACGGCGGTGCATATAACAAAAAGGGGAACCTGCGTGCGCGGGTTCCCCTTTGGATGGTTATGTTGTCCGGTATTAACCGCCGATCATAGAGGTCATCCGTATCTGACGGCGGTCATTCAGTTCGAGATTAGACATTACTGCCAGCTGCGGCAGACTGCGGCGCAGGAAGCGGGATAAAATCAGACGCAGTGAGTGATTGACCAGCAATACCGTTGGTGCGCCCATGGCTTCCTGGTGCTGTACGGCATTCATTGCCTGCATTTCGATATTCTGTGCCAGGTTCGGCTCCAGGCCGCCACCGCTTTTCGACGCCTGTAACAGAATCTGCTCCAGCCCCGCATCCAGACCAATGACCTGAATTTCCCCGGACGCACCGAACCACTGCTGGGTGATGGCGCGACCCAGTGCAATACGCACCTGCGAGGTCAGAACATCCGTATCTTTCTGCTCACCATTCTCACCGGCCTGCTCTGCCAGCGTTTCAATGATGGTGCGCATATCGCGGATCATGACGTTTTCAGTCAGCAGATTCTGTAATACACGATGGAAGATAGTCAGTGACAATGTATCCGGAATCAGATCATCCGCCAGCTTCGGCATCTCTTTCTTCAGGCGGTCATACAGCATCTGCGCTTCCTGACGGCCGAACAGGTCACTCGCGTATTCCAGCAGGATCTGGTTAAAGTGCGTCGCCACCGCCGTACTGGCCGATACCACTGTGTAACCCTGAATTTGTGCCTGCTCACGCAGATCATCATCAATCCATACTGCCGGTAAACCAAAGGCCGGTTCCTGTGTGGCATCGCCTTCCAGAGAGCCGGCTGCATTGCCCGGGTCAATCGCCAGCCAGCGGCCCGGCTGCGCTTCACCACGCCCGACTTCCGCGCCTTTGATCAGAATCCGGTAGGCGGTCGGCGCCAGTTCCAGGTTGTCGCAGATATGCACCACCGGCGGCAGATACCCCACTTCCTGCGCGAATTTTTTGCGCAGTCCGCGGATACGTCCGAGCAGTTCACCCTGCTGATCATTATCCACCAGCGGGATCAGACGGTAGCCGACTTCCATCGCCAGCAGGTCTTCCGCCACCACATCATCCCAGGTCGCTTCCGTGACTTTGTTCGCCTCACGGAAATGCTGCTCCTGCGCATTGGTTTCGGTTTCTTTGACCGGCTCTTTACTTTTCTTCACCAGATACCAGCCGAGTGATGCCAGCGCCACCGTAAATAACAGGAACACAAAGTTCGGCATGCCCGGAATAAGCCCCAGCAATCCCAGAACCCCTGCACTCAGCCACATCACACGCGGGTTGTTGAACAGCTGGGTGACCATCTGTTCACCGGCATCTTCATCGGTTGCCACACGGGTCACAATCACACCGGCCGCAGTGGAGATAATCAGTGCCGGGATCTGTGCCACCAGACCATCACCGATAGTCAGCAGCGTATAGGTACTGGCGGCATCGCCCAGCGCCATATGATGCTGCGCCACACCGACAATCAGACCACCGACCACGTTAATGACCATAATCATGATCCCCGCGATAGCATCACCGCGGACAAATTTACTGGCACCGTCCATCGAGCCGTAGAAATCGGACTCCTGAGTCACTTCGGTGCGGCGGCGCTTCGCTTCTTCTTCATTGATGATCCCGGCGTTCAGATCCGCATCAATCGCCATCTGCTTACCCGGCATCCCGTCGAGAACAAAACGCGCACCGACTTCGGCAATACGTCCCGCACCCTTGGTGATAACCATAAAGTTGATTAACACCAGGATGATAAAGACCACAATCCCGATAGCAAAGTTTCCGCCGACCAGGAAGTGCCCGAAGGCTTCCACCACCCGGCCCGCCGCCGCAGGACCTGTGTGACCGTCCATCAGAATGATACGGGTTGAGGCCACGTTCAGCGACAGGCGCAGTAAGGTGGAAAACAGCAGGATAGTCGGGAACGCGGCAAAATCGAGTGTGCGGCGGGTGAACATCGCCACCAGCAGCACCATAATCGAAAGCGCGATATTGAAGGTAAACAGCAAATCCAGCACAAACGCCGGCAGCGGCAGTACCATCATTGACAGGATCATCAGGATGAGGACCGGCCCGGCAAGTAACTGCCATTGTGCTCCCTGCATCGTTTTCGGTAATCTAAAAAGTGCAGCCAGATTAGCCATTTCGGGTATTTTCTCCAACAAAATCAAGTGCCTTCGGCACCGGTAAATTCTTCGGTTTTTTCGGTTTCAGGCCGCCCTCACGACGCCAGCGGCGCAGCTGAAACACCCATGCCAGCACTTCCGCCACTGCGGCATACAGTGCCGCCGGGATCGACTGCCCCACTTCAGCATGACGGTAAAGTGCCCGCGCCAGCGGCGGAGCCTCCAGCAGTAAAATGCGGTTCTCCGCACCAATCTCTTTGATCCGCTGTGCCAGCACACCGGCACCTTTGGCCAGAACCCGCGGCGCGGTCATTTTTTTCTCGTCATATTTCAGAGCAACGGCGTAGTGTGTCGGGTTCGTCACAATCACATCCGCCTGCGGCACATCCGCCATCATGCGGTTACGTGCCATCGCACGCTGCTGCTGACGGATTTTCGCTTTTATCTGCGGGTCCCCCTCCTGCTGTTTAAATTCATCCTTGATTTCCTGGCGGCTCATCCGCAGCTTTTTCAGGTGCGAACGGAACTGCCAGAACACATCGAATGCCACCATCGGGATCAGCATAAAAATGATGAGGTAACCGGCAAAAAGTACTTTTTGCATCGCGTTTGCCATCGCTGTTGACGGGGATTCCATCGCCAGATGCAGTAATGACGGCCATGCCTGCCATAAAAAAATCCATGCGCCCAGGCCAATCAGCAGGGATTTGAGAATCGCCTTGAATAATTCGGCCAGCGCATTCATGGAAAAAAGGCGTTTCAGTCCCTTCAGCAGGCTGAGTTTTGTCAGGTCAAATTTGATGGATTTGGTGTTAAACGCCAGACCGCCGACCAGCGCCGAGGCGGAAATACCGACCAGAGCCAGACCACCGACAACCGGCAGCAGCGCAAACAAGGCTTCACCAATCACCTTTCCGAGAAAACGCAGCATCAGCCCCGGGTTCTGCAGATAAAAGTTATCGAAGATAAATCCCTGACGAAAAATATCCCGCAGCTGTCCCGCCAGATGGCCGCCGCTTAACCACAGCAGGCTGATACCCGCCAGCATCATCATCAGTGAACTGAGTTCTTTCGAGCGGACAATCTGTCCGTCTTCTTTGGCTTTCTGTTTTTTATGGGGGGTGGGTTCTTCTGTTTTTTCTACATCACTTTCATCAGACACACACGCCTCCGCCGTCTGCCGGGATTTTGCTTATGGCTATAGCATGACAGAGTGCGGCAAATTCAATGGTGGAAAATGACCGAACTTAACGGTGCAATTCCCTGATTAAAGCAGGAGTGGCGGTTTTATCAGCAGAAAATCACTCAGTGACGCCCGGAGGCAGTGGCCGGCCACGTAAAATAACCAATTTCAGCTGCGGAACCTGATGAAAGTCCGTATTTCGGACAATTCGTGAAATTAGGAACAATTCCGATAGGCACTTATTACCGGTACTTTATAATTTGCCACTGTTTTATTCCACGATAATCACAAGGTACTCACGAATGAAAAAAACAATTTTAGCCTGTTCTCTGGGTTTAATGGCTCTGGCTCTGACTGCGTGTTCCGGCGAAGAAAAATCAGCATCATCCGTTCCGGGTGCCACTGAAACCTGTAATAAATACTTCGCTGAAGTCGATGATTTAATGAAGAAAGCGACTGACAAAGCAGGTGATAACGAAGCGGTTAAAGCTCAGTTAGAACCAATGATGAAACAGTACGACGATGCGAAAAAACAGATCGCCGCACTGCCTGCTGACCAGCAGGATGCCGCATGTAAAGCCGGCAGCGAAGCAATGGCCCAGGTCAAACAGGCTATGGGTATCTGATTTCCGTTCTGACGGACTGACAGATCTGAACCGCGGCATCCCTGCTGCGGTTTTTTATGTCAGAAACCAAGCTCATCCAGCAGGTCATCAACCTGTGACTGAGATGCCATCACGTTTGTCCCTTTCGGATCAATCTGCGGCCCGTTTTTCAGGCTGTCGACCGGATGTTTGGCGCGGATGTCTGCCGGGGTGTTTTCCATCAGCAGAAACAGCAACTGTTTCTCCGTTTCTTCCACCACTTCCATCATTTTTTTCACGACCTGACCGGTCAGATCCTGGAAATCCTGTGCCATCATAATTTCCAGCAGCTCACTTTTGGTTACCGCACTGCCGTCAATCACCCGGCGGATAAAGGCCAGGGTGGATTCCTGCAATGCCGGATCAACCTCCGCGGACGGGCAGGATTGCCAGCGCGCCTGCAAATCCAGGGCATCCTCGTGCATTTTTACCTGTAACGGCTTGATGGTATCGATGCCGTTGAGCGTTTTTTCCGCCGCCTGTGCGGTCATCTGAGCGATGTAACGCAGTCTGTCTTTTCCGTCCGGAATTGTCGCGACCGCCTGCTGCACGCCCTTTTCTAATCCCAGTTCACGCATGCTTTCTCTTAACATCCTCGTTAAAAAACCGACTCTGGTGATGATCTGTTTTAAGTCATCATCACTGTTTTTGTTTCTGTCCGTTGATTTATTTTCCGTCATCCTGCTTTCCTTCTGCTGATTCCTCTCAGTTCAGACCCATCTTTTCGAAAACTTTATTCAGTTTTTCCTCGAGGATCGCGGCGGTGAACGGCTTGACAACATAACCGCTGGCACCGGCCTGAGCGGCGGCAATAATGTTTTCTTTTTTCGCTTCGGCGGTCACCATCATGACCGGGATGTGTTTGAGCGCATCATCCGCACGGATGGTTTTCAGCAGCTCCAGTCCGTCCATGTTCGGCATGTTCCAGTCCGCCACCACGAAATCAATCTGACCCGCCCGGATTTTCTCCAGGGCATCCACACCGTCTTCCGCCTCTTCAATTTTGTTGTATCCCAACTCTTTTAAGAGGTTACGCACGATACGGCGCATAGTGGAAAAATCATCAACTACCAGAAAATTCAAATCTTTAGCGGCCATAACCACTCCTGCAATAATACAATGAATAAATACAATGAATAATTACCGGTTCCGTCAGGCGGAAACGGCAGCAAGTCTGCCCAGCACACTAGGGGCAATTTTGACGAGATCCTGAATTTCATCGACTGCATTCAGTTCAATCGCCGCTCTCGGCATGCCGAAGACCACACAGCTGCGCTCATCCTGGGCGTAAGTGACCGCCCCTTTCTGCCGCAGATTCAGCATACCGCGCGCACCATCCATACCCATACCGGTCAGCAGTACCGCGATACATTTGCGTGCGGCACATTCGGCCACTGAATCAAACAGCACATCCACGGACGGACGGTGACGGTTCACCGGCGGAGTCTGCTGAAGCACCACCTGGTATCCGTGGCCTTTATCCGCGATCAGCATATGCGCATCCCCCGGGGCAATATAGGCATGCCCTTTGAGCAGCACATCACCGTGTTCCGCCTCTTTTACTGTCAGCGCACAGAGCTTGTTCAGGCGCTCGGCAAATGAGCGGGTAAAACCGGCCGGCATATGCTGGGTGATCACCACCGGCGGACACTCCGGCGGCAGCATCTCCAGGAACTGACGGATAGCTTCGGTACCGCCGGTTGACGCGCCTACCGCAATCAGGCGGTTGTGGCAGACATACGATGACAGCGGTTTGCTTATCACCGCCGGTGCTGCTGTCACTTTTTCCTGACGGCGGAAGCGGTTACCCTGCGTGATTTTTGACATCGCCGCCGCACGGATTTTTTCACCGATAAGGTCGCGGTAGCTCATCATGGTTTCACGAATTCCGATTTGCGGTTTGGTGACAAAATCCACCGCGCCCAGTTCCAGGGCTTTCAGGGTCACTTCCGAGCCTTTGGAGGTCAGCGTGGACACCATCACCACCGGCACCGGGTGCAGGCGCATCAGTTTTTCCAGAAAATCGATGCCGTCCATCCGCGGCATTTCCACATCCAGTGTCACCACATCCGGTTCATGCTGTTTAATCAGATCACGCGCGACGTACGGATCAGGTGCCACGTCCACCACAGTCATATCCGGATGGCTGTTAATAATTTCACGCATTAACTGACGCATCAGCGCCGAGTCATCAACGCAAAGCACTTTTATTTTTTTCATCACTTCTCCCGGCAGCCTGAATGCTGTAAACGGTCTGTCCTCTGATGACATAACGCGAAGAGAGCTGTGATAAGTTCTCCGAGTGTCCGATAAACAGCAGCCCGTCAGGCTTCAGTAACGGAACAAAACGTTCCAGTAGTTGTTTCTGCATGTCCTTATCAAAATAAATCATGACATTACGACAAAATATGGCATCAAACTGTCCCTGAAACTGCCAGTCGTTGTCCGTCAGATTCAGATAACGGAAATCAATCATCCGGCCGAGCGCCGGTTTAACCCGGGCATAGCCTTCATATTCCCCGACCCCTTTCATAAAATGGCGCTGACGCTGAAGGGCGTTGAGGTTTTTCAGCTCTTCGATACGGTAGACACCCTTGCGGGCCTTATCCAGAACTTCGGTATCGATATCACTGGCGATCACTTTGGCATTCATGGCGTTCGCACCGAGAACATCACTGAGTGTCATGGCGATCGAATACGGTTCTTCCCCTGTCGATGCGGCCGCACACCAGATAGAGATCGGCTGGTTACGGCGGGGACGGATAAAATCAGTCAGTGTCTGAAAGTGATGAGGCTCCCGGAAAAATGCGGTTAAATTGGTGGTCATAGCATTAATAAAAGCCTGCCATTCCGGGTGCAGCGGCTCCCGTTCCAGCAAACGCAGATACTCGGCGAATGTGCTCATATTGCAGTCTCTGAGCCGCTTTAACAGGCGGTTGTAGACCATATTCTTTTTATTCATGCTAAGGACGATGCCTGACTTTTTATGAATAAACCGGCACACCCGACCAAACTCATCATCTGTGAGTGGTTCTATCTGTGGCGCAAAAAGCATCGTACTTGTTGTCCTTTCGGTAAAAACGATTCAGTGACAGTTTCAATACAAACCAATCAGTTACCGCCCGCCGCGGGTCTGCGATACGAACCGGGGCGGGCGGGGATCAGCAGAACCGTCAGCCGGCAAAGCCGGACTGCATGCCCTTGTTCTCCGGCAGCTCAAAGAAAGCGACCGTATCGACCAGGTTATTCGCCTGATCCTCCAGTGCGGCTGTCGCCCCTGTTGACTGCTCAACCAGTGCGGCGTTCTGCTGGGTCACCAGATCCATCTGGCTGACGGCGGTTGCCACCTGTTCGATACCGCGGCTCTGCTCGTTGGAGGCAGACGCGATTTCGCTCATCAGTTCCGTCACCTGGTTCACGGCAGTGACCAGTTCTTCCATTGTCTTGCCGGCGCTGTCCACCAGCTGGGTTCCCTGACCGACACGGTCAACAGATTCATCAATCAGGGACTTAATCTCTTTTGCCGCTTCCGCACTGCGCTGTGCCAGCGCACGAACCTCACCGGCGACCACGGAGAATCCGCGTCCCTGCTCACCGGCACGGGCCGCTTCCACGGCAGCGTTCAGGGCAAGGATGTTGGTCTGGAAGGCAATGCCGTCGATCACGCTGATAATGGCGCTGATTTTCTGCGAACTGTTGGCAATCGAGGTCATGGTTTCGATCACGCTGTCCGTGATCTGGCCACCGCGGCTGGCGGTTTTCGATGCCGTGACCGCAAGTTCACTGGCCTGACGGGCGTTGTCAGCGTTCTGTTTCACCGTCGCGGTCAACTCTTCCATACTGGCGGCGGTTTCTTCCAGCGATGCAGCCTGCTGTTCTGTACGCGATGATAAATTATTATTGCCCAGCGCAATCTCGCGAATTCCGGTATACATTTGGTCTGTATTCAGACGAACGTTTGAGACAGATTCTGCCAGTGATTCCTGCATCAGTTTAAGCTGGCCGAATACCACTCCGATTTCATCGCGGGTGGTCACTTCTATTTTCTGGTTCAGTTTGCCCTGAGCAACCTGCATAAAATGCTCGCTCATGCTGGTCAGCGGGTTAATCACTTTGTGACGCATCCAGAAATGGGCCAGGCCGGAAATCAGCAGAATGGTGGCGGTGACGCAAAAGAACATGATCCACGCCAGACGGTTATAGAAGGTGCCGGACTCAATCGCACTGCGGCTTTCCTCATCCAGCAGAGCCAGATAATCATTGACCACAGCACCCATTTTATCCTGATACATCTGAGTCGGATGTTCCACATACGCCGGGATATTGGCGTTATCAATGTAACCACGCAGTTCTTTGATGACACTGAGGTAAGACTGGTACTGCTCCTCAATGCCGGCAAAATCCTCTTTCTCACTGAGAACCGGCTGGGATTTGAAGTTATTGTAATCTTCCGCTGCTTTCTCCAGCAGTAAATCAAACGCCGCTTTAACCTGGCGGATATCGCTCTCCTCAGAGCCGACTTTGATATGCACAACAACCTGGGTAAGCAGGTTACGGGCCTGCATCAGATCTTCATAAGAAGACACCAGCAAAGCCCGTTTTTTTGAGCCGAGATCGACCCGTTCCAGTGATGATAATTCTGATGAAACAATCCCCAGCGATAATCCGCTGGACACTATCTGCATACCGCAAAAGAAAATAAGCAACAGATATAAACTGACAGAAATCCGTATTCTCTTACCAAACATAATGCTATCCCCACTGCGTCCGGCCGGGCTCACCTGCTTCAATTATTATTATCGCTGTGATGCACAAAAGCGCCGTCAGGTTTCCCTGACAGCGCAAAGCACAGACGCGTCGTTAAAAAGTTTCCCAATTGTCATCATCTTGGTGATTCTTCGATGATATTTTGCTGAGATCCGGGGTTTTCACGACATTGGAAATCGTTCTTGCCGCCGGTTCAGTATGTTTATCGTCCTTGTGTTTCAGGGCCGGTAAACGGAAAATAGCTATCAGTTGTGACAGTTTCGCCACCTGTTCTTCCAGCACATTTGCCGCCACCGCAGATTGCTCAACCAGTGAGGCGTTCTGCTGCGTCACTTTGTCCATTTCGGCAACTGCAATACTGACCTGTGAAATACCTTTACTCTGCTCATCGGATGCGGTGGCGATATGCGCCATAATATCGGTGACCCGAGTGACGGATTCCACAATCCGGGTCATGGTTTTACCGGCATCTTCTGCCTGACGGGCACCGGTTCCGGTACGGGATACCGAATCTTCGATGAGGATTTTGATCTCTTTCGCCGCATCCGCGCTGCGCTGCGCCAGGTTACGGACTTCATCCGCCACCACCGCAAAACCACGGCCGTGTTCACCGGCACGGGCGGCTTCAACCGCCGCGTTCAGTGCCAGGATATTGGTCTGGAACGCAATGCTGTCGATAACAGCGGTGATATCGGAAATTTTCTGGGAACTGTCAGCGATATTCAGCATGGTATTGACCACGTTGGACACCACTTTGCCGCCTTCACGGGCAATCTCGGACGCCTGACCGGCGAACTCACTGGCCTGATGGGCATATTCGGTGTTCTGTTTCACCGTTGCGGTCAGTTCTTCCATACTGGCGGCTGTCTCTTCCAGACAGGCAACCTGCTCCTGGGTACGGGCGGACAAATCATTGTTACCGGCGGCGATTTCGCTGGTTCCCTGATAGATGTTTTCACTGCCGTCACGCACACCGCGCACCGTATTAATCAGCTCCTGCTGCATGTGCTGCACACCGCGGCCGAGATCAGCGATTTCATTATGGCCGTTGACAGGCACTGTCGGAGTCAGGTCACCGGCAGCAAACACTTTGATACGATCAACCAGGCCATTAAGAGGATGAATAATCCCGCGCTGTACATAGCGATAACTGATGATACCGATCAGCGCGAGGATAACCGCCAGTGCAATCAGCATATACAGTGATTCACTGAAGTTATCTTCCGCATTCTGCACTTCACCCCGGAATGCCACCGAAATGCTGTCGAAATACGAATTAAACTGCTCTTCGAATTTCATCTGATAGCCGGATGTGGCATAGGTGTAGAACTGTTCCAGCTGGTCTTCCCGGACGTAGGACATCAGCCGGGTCAGCGCATTACGGTAGGTTTCATAGGTGGAAAGCAGTTTTTCAAACTTAGCCTTGTCGTAACTGGTGCCTTCCATCATTTTCATATAGCGGGCATACGCGGCATCCGCATCTGCTAACTGACGGGTGGCTTGTTTGATCAGCTCGTCCGGGGTGGCATCGTCTTTAAAAGTGTGCTCTCTGAGCAGAAAACCGTTTGCAGCCCGGTTTAAATTGGCGCGGGCCTGGATCAGGTTAACCCAGCTCTGGGTAAGTACCTGTCTCTGGCTCTGAAGTGAATCCAAAAAATGAATACTGTCGCGGTTTTCACCCAGTTTGCTGAACATCAGTCCGCTGGATGCCAGCTGCAACAGTACGAATATAAGAATAACGGATAAAAGCCCTGATACAATTTTAATTCTGCTATACATAATTTTCTACTGGCATAGTGTT
Source organism: Morganella sp. Je.2.23 (assembly GCF_051129855.1). Lineage (NCBI taxonomy): Bacteria > Pseudomonadati > Pseudomonadota > Gammaproteobacteria > Enterobacterales > Morganellaceae > Morganella > Morganella sp. Je.2.23. The sequence goes on along the minus strand of NZ_JBCPSQ010000001.1, from coordinate 656,338 downwards.
ATTGTATTTTTGATATCGGTCACACGACAAAAAACTTTAGTGATGGATTAACCAAAACTATATGGCTGAATTATCATTCAGCCATGCTGTCGATCAGTGCCATTTCCTCGCTGGAAAGCAGCTTTTCGATATCAACCAGAATCAGCATCCGCTCACCGATAGTACCCAAACCGGTCAGATACTGTGTCGATAAAGTGACCGCAAAATCCGGAGCCGGTGCAATCTGTTCATCTTTAAGCACCAGCACGTCAGACACGCCGTCCACCACAATACCGACCACGCGATCTTTCAGATTGACCACAATCACCACGGTGTTGTCGTTGTACGTGACGTTCTGATGGGAGAACTTCACCCGCAGATCAATAATCGGAATGATCACGCCGCGTAAGTTAGTGACACCCTTAATAAAATCCGGGGTATTCGCAATACGGGTGACCTGCTCATAACCACGGATTTCCTGTACTTTCAGGATCTCAATGCCATACTCTTCTTCACCCAGCGTAAAAATCAGATACCCTTCGCCGTTTTTCTCTTCATCGAGTTTGTTTAAATCTTCATCCATCATCGACATGGTTATTTACCTTTGTTTATTGCATCACGACGTGTGACGTGTTCAGTTTCTTTTTGCACAAAATTTCGTTGTTCATTCTCTGCAATTCCGCCACATCAATAATCAGTGCAACGGAACCGTCGCCCATGATAGTGGCTGCGGAGATCCCCGGAATTTTGCGGTAATTACTTTCAACATTTTTCACCACCACCTGCTGCTGTCCGATCAGTCTGTCCACCAGCAGCGCGTAACGGTTACCGGCGTTCTGAACAATCAGAGCGATACTTTTTGCCAGATCATGCTCAGCCTCTTTAATGCCGAAGACCTTGTGCATTTCGACCAGCGGCAGATATTCACCGCGGACCAGCAGCATTTTTTCCTCACCGGCAAGGCGGTAAATATCTTCCTGACGCGGCTGGAGAGTACTGATAATGGCGCTGAGCGGTACAATAAAGACATCATCAGCCACTTTGACGGACATGCCGTCGAGAATTGCCAGTGTCAGCGGCAGCAGAATCCGGGTTACGGTACCGCGGCCCTCGGTGAAACCAATCTGAATACGGCCACCCATATCCTGGATGTTCCGTTTCACCACATCCATGCCCACACCACGGCCGGACACATCGGTGATGACTTCAGCAGTGGAGAAACCCGGCGCCATAATCAGCATCGCGATTTCATCGTTGGTCATGTTGTCGTGCACATCCATACCCTGCTGGCGGGCTTTGGCCAGGATGCGTTCCCGGTTCAGACCGGCGCCGTCATCCCGCACTTCAATGCAGATATTGCCGCTCTGATGTTCCGCCGCCAGGGTCAGCGTGCCGGCTTCCGGTTTGCCGTTGGCCGCACGGACTTCCGGTTTTTCAATACCGTGGTCGAGACTGTTACGCACAAGATGTGTCAGCGGATCGATAATCCGCTCAATCAGGCTCTTATCGAGTTCGGTGGAACTGCCCTCCACTTTCAGTTCGATTTTCTTATTCAGTTTTGAGGCGATATCGCGCACCATGCGCGGGAAGCGGCTGAAGACATAATCCATCGGCATCATACGGATGGACATAACGGATTCCTGAAGTGCACGTGAGTTGCGTTCCAGTTGCACAATAGAACTGAGCAGATCCGCATATTCAGCCTGATCCACCTGCTGGCTGTGCTGGGTCAGCATGGACTGGATAATCACCAGCTCACCGACGAGGTTGATCAGCTGATCCACTTTCTCCACCGCCACACGGATACTGCCGCTGTCACCTTTGTTTTTTGCAGCTGCAGCCGGTGCTTTACGGGCTGCCGGTGCAGCAGATGATGCCGCCGGTACCGCCGCGGCAGCCGGTGCGCTGACTGTTTCCGCTTCCGGCTCTGCCGGAGTGCTGTCTGCGGCCAGAATGGCGGCTAATTCCGCTGCCGGAGTTTCTTCATAAGCAATCTGTGAATCATCCACCACAAAACAGAGCACTCCGCTGATGTCATCAATTGCGGTATTGGTGCCCAGCCAGACTTTCAGGGTATCGGTGCCCTGTTCGGTTTTGTATACCGTGCCGAACAGTGACAATTCATCCGCCAGCAAAGCGACTTCACTTTCTTTCAGCTTACTGAGCGTGAAAGTGAAATGATGTGAAAAACCGGTTTCCGTTACCGTGCCGGTATCTTGCGCAGCCGGGGTATCCTCTGCGGCTTTGCTGACAGCTTGCGGTGCGGCAGTTTCTGTGACAGCCACAGTATCGGCCACACTCTGTTCCACATGCCCGAGCACTTCACAGATCCGGTTAAAGCTCTCTTCATCCGGCAGAGTGTCGCTCTTATAGGCATCCAGCTGTGAGCCCATCACATCTTTGGTATCGAGGAAAACGTCAATAATATCCGGCGTCAGCGTCAGTTCATCGTGGCGGGCTTTATCGAGCAGGTTTTCCAGCGTGTGTGTGGTTTTCTGCAACAGCGTGAAGCCGAATGTTGCCGCACCACCTTTAATGGAGTGTGCGCTGCGGAAGATAGCATTGAGCTGTTCATTGTCCGGTTCCCGGGGATCAAGTTCCAGCAGGTGCTGTTCCATATCCCGGAGCAGCTCATCGGCTTCATCGAAGAATGTTTGATAAAACTCGGTTATATCCATCGCGGTTATCCAATTTTTTCTTGTGTTACGGCTGACAGGTACTGCCGGAAATCCGGCAGTACCTGTCCATCCTGTTTATTGTGTGGTATCCGCCGCTGCGGCACTGTTCTGCGGCGGCGTCTGATCCGGAGCGACCGGTTCCGGCCCCTCTTCCGGCGGGATCTCCGGCGGTACCGGTGTTTCGCTGCGCGGCGGCAACTGCTTCAGCTGCTGTATATCCGTAACGGGAACGGCCCCTTCATATTCATGGAGGATATTTTCCATCTCCGCTTCATTCAGAACGATGATGCTGATACGGCGGTTCACCGGCGCAAGCCCGTCGTTTTTATCCAGGTGAATAGAGGATGCCATCCCGACCACCCGCAGAATTTTGTTCTCAGCCATACCACCGCGGACCAGTTCACGGCGGGAAGCATTGGCACGCTCGGCAGACAGTTCCCAGTTACTGTAGTTGCCGCCGTTGGCGTACGGCAGGTCATCGGTGTGACCGGAAATACTGATACGATTCGGTACGTCATTCAGAATCGGCGCAATCGCCCGCAGAATATCCCGCATATACGGTTCAACATGGGTCGAGCCGACCATAAACATCGGACGGTTGGCACTGTCCACAATCTGGATCCGCAGCCCGTCATCCGTGGTATCAATCAGCAGATGCGGTTTCAGTTCATTCAGCCGCGGGTCTTTAAGAATGGCCTGTTCCAAATCCTGTTTCAGTTTCTCAAAACGACCGGCGTCATCCTGTCCCTGCTGATCCTGCATGCTGTCAGGGTCCGGCAGAGTGTCACCCTCTTTATAAATAATGTCTTTGCCGCCGCCCGGAATCGGATTGGTCGCATCCCCGGTTTTTGTTCCCGGGTTGATGGCCGTTTTCAGCGGCGTGCGGAAGTATTCCGCAATCTGAGTCAGTTCCTGCGGGCTGGAGATAGAAATCAGCCACATCACCAGGAAGAACGCCATCATGGCGGTCATAAAGTCAGCATAAGCAATCTTCCATGACCCGCCGTGTCCGCCGCCGTGCCCGTGACTGCCCCGCTTTTTGACGCGGATAATATGCGTATTGCCCGGTTTCATCGTCCGTTTACTCCCCGTCCTGCGCTTCGGTACGGTGGCTGACTTTTACCTCACGGACTTTATCTTCCAGCTCGGTAAAGGACGGACGATCTGCGCTGAACAGCACTTTACGGCCGAATTCAACGGCGATTTGCGGCGGGTAACCCTGTAAGGAAGAAAGGAAAGTCACTTTGATGCATTCCAGCATTTTCAGCTGTTCACCACTGCGCAGGCGGATCAGTGACGCCAGCGGCAGAATAAAGCCATACGCAACGAGAATACCGAGGAATGTCCCGACCATTGCATGCGCAATCAGCGCCCCCAGTTCACCGGCCGGACGGTCGGCAGAACCCAGTGCGTTCACCACGCCGAGGACGGCGGCAACAATACCGAATGCAGGCATGGAATCCCCGACCATATTCAGGCCGGAAGCAGGCACTTCGCTCTCCTGACGGAATGTTTCCAGCTCTTCATCCATCAGTGCTTCAATTTCATGACTTTGCAGGTTACTGGTGATCATCAGGCGCAGATAATCCACCAGAAACATCAGTGCGGCCTGATCTTTAAGAATGCGCGGGTACTGGGAAAAAATATCGCTCTCCTGCGGATTCTCGATATCTTTTTCCAGGGCCAGCAGCCCCTGCTGGCGGGATTTATTAAGAAGCTGGAACAACAGCGCCATCAAATCCATTGACATCGCTTTGTTGTAGGAGGAGCGGCGGAACAGACGCGGCAGCACTTTACCCAGGGCAACAATGGATTTTCCGCTGTTACCGACGACAAATGCGCCAAATCCGGCACCTAAAATAATAACAAATTCAGCGGGTTGATAAAGTGCGCCCATGTGGCCGCCAACCATCAGATAGCCGCCGATGACCGTGCCCGTAACAATGATGTATCCGATGAGTATTAACACGCTATTCCCTTTAACTCAGTTAAGTATCGGATGGCTGTCAAAGGGCACTTTCAGGAAGGACAGGCAAAACGAATTTGCCTGTTTACCAAATCAATCCAGTCACATTACCGCTTTGGCAATGCCATCCTCTCGATATAGCGTAATATCGGCGGGAAGTGAGGAAAGTTTACGTTTTTTTATTGCCCGTGAAGGCGGCTGGCATAAACTGCAGGTAAAGCTGTTTTCAGGGATGTGAGCGTAGGTGACAAATGACCCGCTGCAGCAGCGGCAGACAGAACGCTGCAGCATTCCGCTCTCCACAAACCGCACCAGTGTCCAGGCACGGGTCAGTGCCAGCAGCGGCTCTTCACCGGGAGCCGGCGGACACTGCTCCAGGTACAGCCGGTACGCCTTTACTATCACATCAACACCGGAGCACTGTCCGCTGTTCATCAGGAACTCATAAGCATTATAAAACATGGAGGCGTGAATATTCTGTTCCCATGTCATAAACCAGTCTGTGGAAAACGGCAGCATCCCTTTCGGGGGAGGACATCCGCGCAGCTCTTTGTACAGGCGGATAAGACGTCCGCGACTGATTTGAGTTTCACTTTCCAACATCTGAAGACGAGCACCCAGAGAGATTAATTCCATCGCGAGACGGATATCCTGAGCCTCTTTGATGATACTTTTTTCGGCCATGATACTTATCTTTTTCTTGCGTGTGAGTCAGTGCCAGCCGCGCCGTGCGTTTGCAGCAGGCGGGTTGACAGTAAAATTCCGGTATGAACCTGTTGTAATTCATCCACGCGGGAATCACGTGTGAGTTTTTCAATGGTTTCGCTGCTCTCAAATCTGAACTGACAGATTAGCTGGTTGGTTTCTGCCAGTTTGACCAATTGAGAGAGCGTAAGGTTTGCTAACGTAGTTGCCATTGCATCGTTAATGCCTAAGCGGAACATGGCAGAAGCTTTTTCCTGAGCAATAAGTTTTTGGGCTAACAGCAGGTATGAGAGGTTAATATCATAAATATGCTTCAGAAAATCAGTCGTCTGGCTCATTTTTTATCCTATCCGAATATCAGCAGCATCAAAGTACAGCAGAAACTATCTCCGGCGCTGTGTGATACCGGAGATCCTGTTTTACGTAATGTTATAAATACCGGAGGAGCTCATTCCATTGTTTACTGCCAATCCATATAAATATCCGGCATGCGTGCGAAACACACAAAAGTAAACTTAAATTAAATACACATCAGGAATACCTGTAAACAATAAAAGTAACGATTAAAATCAGCACCAGCTTATTTAATGTCTGAATCATCTTATATCATTTATAGACGTTATTTATTATGCACCACAAAATTAACTATTCAAGCCACTGATGTTTGTTTTTATCTCAGAAAGATAAATATCCCACCATGCATTAGTACAATTTTACTATTAATTATATTTTGTCTCAACATATCTCAAATACCCACCGCACTTATCACCCCCTAAGTCAAATGCCAGTAATCTTTAGGTAAATATGACTCAAAATACGTGTCGGCTAAGTCCTTTGCACCATGCATATAATGAATACAGATATATTGATACAGATCAAATGGTCTTATTAGGAAAGTCTGCTTTATGCCATAGCCGCGGGGAATACTTGGCAAAAATGGCGGTGTAAAATACTTATTTTTAACCGGTATGGTGATATATCGTACGCTTTAGTTCATTTTTACCTGGTTTATGACCACGTTATAACAAAGTGTAACCATGAACATTTCAGATACCCTGCGCAGATCAATGTTTAGTAATTTTTAACAAAAAATGGGCTGTTTATGACATTAAACATAAAATTATCTTATGTTAATGAGGGTTCTTTATTTAGCAGAGAAGCAATTAAAGATTAAATGAATTTAATTCATTCTTGAGGTTTTCTATTCCGGATGTGCTTTATTTCTTTTAAAAGAATAATGCCTTTTTCTTTTTATATGCTCACTTATTTGTCTTTTCGGAGCGTATAAGGTTATGTATATACGTTCAGATGATACTTTTATAAACTAAACCGCCTCTCCGATTATCTGCCTTTGCTTCTGAAAGGTACATTACCACCCGTTTGTCACAGAAATGTCATTACGTCATCACAATCCCGGTATTTTCCTATTAGCAAAGTCGTTAATTAAATGTAGCATAGATACCGTCAGATAATCCTGAAGTAATCACCTTCAATATAGTAACATATAGTTACTATATACTTTTTTTTTTACAAATTAGAGTAGTATTACGGTTGTCCCCGGATTTTGGATAAACATTTCATCCTGTTCCGCCCGGTACGGAGATACATTTTTTCTGTCACACCCGGAATAAGTAAGCAGATCAAAATTTTCAGTTTTTTGCTTTTTATGTCAGCGACAGATTGCCGGGAAAAAAGTACCACCTTGTGATTACCATCACGATTTATCACCATTTTTCTGAAAACTTTCTTAAATCCGGGCAGGCCGTTATGATGAAAATCGTGTTTTTCATCCCGGGATCCCGCTTCACCCCCACGAAAAATCAGCTGTAGTGTGACACTGATCAGGTGATTTCTATCCGCCGGACAGCTGAGGATTTAGTTCTTTATTCTTAAAATAAGTAAAAAACACTCTGCATCCCTATCAAAAATTATCGCTAAATATGAATATTCTGTTGATACACAGAATAAAGCCGGTGGATTTACCCCCGGCTGAATCTTAAGAATTTATTAAAATAATCACGGTAGTCACTGTATAGCGCACAAAAAGTATCAAACCGGCAGTTCAGATGCAATCATCCAGTTTACTGCACTGACACTTCTTTCCAGACTGACCCGGCAGACAATACCTTCAATCTCTTTTTGCTCTGCCGGTGTCGCACGAACTTCGGCACAAACCTCCAGTTTGCCGCCGGTTGTATCTGCACTGCTGAGTGAGTGCAGCCGGACATGTGAACCATTCAGCGCCTGAAGGATCACCGTTCTGACCAGAATTTCATCTTTTTCATGACAGATAACCCGGATTTTGTAGTCCTGTACGAGATCTGTGGCGTGAATAACCGGCCGTGCATTGATACGCTGCGCAGCTTCCCGCAGCAAAATATTAGCGCATAAGATCACCAGTGCAGCTGTCAACGCCGGACCAAACTCCCCCAGTCCGCACAGCACGCCAATACCGGCAGAGCACCATAATGTGGCGGCCGTGTTCAGTCCGCGGATATTCATACCTTCACGCATAATCACCCCGGCACCCAGAAAACCGATCCCGGAAACCACCTGTGCGGCTATCCGGCCCGGACTATCCGGTGATGTCGTGACAGAACTTAAGATAAATACAGCGGCACCTACTGCCACCAAAGCATTGGTCCGCAGACCGGCCATCCGCTGACGCCACTGGCGCTCCGCACCAATCAGCGCGCCAAGTGCCAGCGCAGCCAGTAAATTGAGTAAATAAGGAATTGCAAACATAGTAACCTCCACCCGAAAGACGCAACAGCGTCAGGTGTTAACAGCAGAAAATGTAAAAATAACGAAAGAATTCTGCTCAGTAACCAGGAGGAAAGAGTGCGTGAGAAACGATAAACATACTGCATACCTGTCGCAGTGATACAACCGGGAACCGGCAGATCATCTGTAATTATAAAAAGTGCAGTACCGCAGAGAGGTGCTGCCCGCCATCATCGTACCGGCAGACAGTTTCAGAAAAGAAAGGTGTGCCGGATCAGTTATTAATTGAGTGATAACTGTGACTGTCCAAATCTGGGTCCTCTGTTCAGAAAAGATGCGCGGAGTATAGGGTGTCCGCAAAAATATGTAAAGTCAGAAATTATTTTTCGGCGTGATGAATACACCATCCCCGCCCTCCTTTTCATTGAAGAACCAGATGCCGTCCGGATATTCCGGCAGAGCCACCAGATACATCACACCTTCACTAAAAGGTTCGATCAGTAATATCCGGCCTTCGCGGGGCTCATCCGCATCCGTTTTGACATAAACGGTGTCGTTAATCTGCATAATCCGGCTCCCGGTGATCATAATAAGGTGATAGATATAAAAAAAAGATATAAAAAAAGCCTGCCACTTACGCGGCAGGCTTGGAATTCGGTTTGGCTATATCTTACAGCGGAGTTACGTTAGCTGCAGCCGGGCCTTTAGCACCATTCTCGATGGTGAATTCTACTTGTTGGCCTTCGCCCAGGGTTTTGAAACCTGCGCCTTGAATGGCAGAGAAGTGAACGAAAACATCTTTGCTGCCATCAGCTGGAGTGATGAAACCAAAGCCTTTAGATTCGTTGAACCACTTAACTTGACCTTTCATTTTGTCAGACATGTGACTTTCCTATATATAAATAAATGCATTGCCATTTTGGCAGGTACTGGCCGGAAGCAAAAACTAAATGGAGGCACACAGCATATGAAACGGTCAAAGGCTATCCTGGATAACACTCAACTTAAACGCTCAAACTCAGTTGTCATACATAAAGCTGCTCTTTTTAGGGCCGCAAACATTAACTCATGAGTGGGGATGAATAGCAACTGATTTATTGCCGTGAATTTTAAAAAAAGTGAAAGAGCTCATATTTATTAACTTTTATCCGGCTAATTGTCTGCGAATTCAGCAAATTGAGCTGCCGGACGCACCTGATTTAACAGCAGTAAGACTATTCTTAATAATCCTTACAACATAACAGTTATTCCTCACAAACGCCGTAACTGTTCTGCGCGGTTGTGTTCCGGACATGTTAATATAATGTATCAGAACAGCAGCAGACCTCCGGAGGTCATTCTATGGATGTCGTCAGAACACTAATTACCGGCGCTCTTGATAATATCAACCAGCGTGAGAAGCGGGACGGGAAACCCCGCTTCAGCAGTCATTTTATCCGCACCTATCCTTATTTATGTCTGGCGATGGTCGTATCCTATCTCGTGCTGGGTGTTCTTATTTATTATGCACCCTACTTCGGTTTTTACTGGCTGCTCGGTTTCAGCGCCCTGTTCCTGGTAATGGCCACGGTTTTACTTTTTGAAGTTAAGCCCGTTTACCGTTTTTCCGATATCGGCGTACTGGATTTACGGGTGTGCTATAACGGCGAATGGTTTGTCAGCGAAGCCGTGCCGCAGGAAACACTGGCCGCAATACTGAGTCACCCTCAGGTCAGCGATACACTGAAGCAGGATATCCGCCATATGACAGAGACAAAAGGTACAATGTCGTTTTATGACCTGCATCTGATGGCTTATCCGGAAGAACACCCGGAAAAACCACGCTCTCACTGGATGAAAGGTGCGGCTTAACCCTCTGTTTATGCCTGTTTTTTATTCACCCGGGTTACTTGCTGAGCAAACGGTATAAAATTGTTTTTTTCCCGTTGACACAACCGGGTCACCCCGTTAATATGCGCCTCGTTCCCAAGGGAACACGCTTCCTCCATAGTTCAGTCGGTAGAACGGCGGACTGTTAATCCGTATGTCGCTGGTTCGAGTCCAGCTGGAGGAGCCAGATTTAAGAGCCCGCTCACTGAGCGGGCTTTTTGCATTTCTGCCCCTGCTTATCTGCAATTGCTCAAGCCTTAGCCACTCAGTCATTTTTTTGCATTTTGCCCTTTACAAGCTGCCGCAGGATAGCTATGATTCACCCCGTTCTCGCGAGAACGCAATTCCTCCATAGTTCAGTCGGTAGAACGGCGGACTGTTAATCCGTATGTCGCTGGTTCGAGTCCAGCTGGAGGAGCCAAATTTAAAAGCCTGCTCACTGAGCGGGCTTTTTTCATTTCTGCTGATCATCTGTCTCCCTTATCGCCTTTCCTGTTATCTCCGTCAATTAAAAACCCGGATTTATACCTGTTAACCCTGTGATTTTGATGATTATTCCGCCTGAATGCTCATAAGTACAGCAAACAGATCACATTCCCTGATTTTCGCTTTGACAATCCGTACTGACCGCATTACTATGCACCCCGTTCTCACAGAGAACACGCTTCCTCCATAGTTCAGTCGGTAGAACGGCGGACTGTTAATCCGTATGTCGCTGGTTCGAGTCCAGCTGGAGGAGCCAGATTTAAGAGCCCGCTCACTGAGCGGGCTTTTTGCTTTCTGACACGCCGCCATCTTTTATTTAGCTGTTTTTATTTATCTGTTTTTATTTCCTGTGACTGACTGATTTACAGGCAAAAAATTCCGTTTCACGCTGTTATTTTCCGCAAAGTGATCATAAACAAAGCGAACGATTCAAAAAGTTATTTTTCATTTTGACAAACCCGCACCACCGCACTACTATGCACCCCGCGTTGAAGATATTCCTCCATAGTTCAGTCGGTAGAACGGCGGACTGTTAATCCGTATGTCGCTGGTTCGAGTCCAGCTGGAGGAGCCAACGTTTACCTCTCCTGTTTATTTCTCTGTTTTATCCGCCGTATCCCGTATCAGACCCTGAACATATAATGCGTGCCGTCCGGCAGCTCAACATCAATATTCAGTTTTCCGCCGATAGCGTCCACATAGCGTCTCAGCGTGGATAATTTGACATCACGCCCCGGTTTTTCCATCCCGGCGACCGTCGGCTGTTTGATTCCCAGCGCTTGTGCCATTTCCACCTGTGTTTTGTTCACTTTTTCCCGCAGTTCCGCCAGATGGATATTCAGCAGGATCTCGTCCGCCTGAACCCGTGCTGCTGCCGCAACTTCCGGCTTTTCCTCAGCCAGCAGTTGTCTGAGTGACTTTCCCATTGTTAACTCCTGTTTTCCGGCCTGTTCAGCCATTCTGTATACTCACGGTCAGCCTGCGGGATCATCTGCATATAAAAACGTTTTTCTTTGCCGGTTTTATATCCCGCGCACAGCAAAACACCTCTCCGTTCAGGGTCGAATGCGAAAAATGCCCTTATCGGCTGTCCTTTGCTTTGTATACGTAACTCTTTCATATTCGTATAACGCGAACCTTTCACAGTATCCGCATACGGTCTTGATAAACCGGGTCCGGTCTTCTCCAATACCAGCATCGCCGCCAGTATTGCTGTACGATCCCCGTCATCCTGCTCAGCAAACCACGCTGCAAAATTATCTGTTGTAATTATCTTCCACACGTTATGTCCTTATAATATAGATCAGATGCTATATAGGTGCAAAGCAATAGTGCGGATTTTACAACAGACACCAAAAACAACCGATCAATGATCCCGCTAATCCCGGTACACCTTCAATATTCCCCCGCCTGTTTCTGTAACAACACCGCCGTTTTTCCGCCGGTCACGCAGAAACGCAAATTAACATGGTATTTACCGGCGAATCGTTCTATCATTCTTTTCCGGCTTATGGCACCCGCCATCAGGTTATCCTTTACTTATTTCGGAGCCGGTTCAATGACTCATCCTGTTACTTCCCTGAAAATCCGCCGCCCTGACGACTGGCATATCCATTTCCGTGATGGTGCGATGCTCAGTACTGTTGTGCCTTTTACCAGTGAATTTTTCGGGCGCGCTATTGTGATGCCGAACCTGGTTCCGCCGGTTACCACGACTGATGCCGCAATAGCGTACCGCGATCGCATTCTGGCCGCAGTGCCGCAGGGACACAACTTTACCCCGCTGATGACCTGTTATCTGACCGATAACGCAGATGCGGCAGAGATTGAGCGCGGTTTCCGTGAAGGTGTGTTTACCGCCTGCAAACTGTATCCGGCAAATGCGACCACCAACTCCGCTCACGGCGTGTCGGATATCCGCAATATTTATCCGGTGCTGGAGATGATGTCCCGCAACGGCATGCCGCTGCTGGTGCACGGCGAAGTGACTCACGCCGATATTGATATTTTCGATCGCGAAGCCCGCTTTATCGATGATGTGATGATCCCGCTGCGCCGTGATTTTCCGGCACTGAAAGTGGTTTTTGAACATATCACCACCAAAGATGCCGCGCAGTATGTACTCGGCGGGGATGATAATATCGCCGCCACACTGACACCACAGCATCTGATGTTTAACCGCAACCATATGCTGGTCGGCGGTGTGCGCCCGCATCTGTTCTGTCTGCCGGTACTGAAACGCAATGTGCATCAGGAAGCACTGCGTCAGGCAGTGGCGGGCGGCTGTAAACGTTTCTTCCTCGGCACAGACAGTGCACCTCATGCGCGCCACCGCAAAGAGTCTGCCTGCGGCTGTGCCGGGGTGTTTAATGCCCCGACTGCACTGGCTGCTTATGCCACTGTCTTTGAGGAGATGAATGCGCTGGCACACTTTGAGGCGTTCTGCTCACTGAACGGCCCGGCGTTTTATGGCCTGCCGGTCAATGACGGTTTTGTCGAATTAACCCGCCGGGAAGTTATCACACCGGAAACTATTAACGGTGCAGAGGATATATTAGTTCCTTTCCTGGCCGGAACCGATGCCCGCTGGGATGTAAAAACCTGCCGTTAAGTAATACTGACCGGGTATAAATACGCAGCCCTTCAGAGCAATAAGATGAAAAACGTCTTATTGCTCAGTTTTTATGTTCAGAGAAGACAATTTTCCCGTTTTTTGCATAATAAAAGTCTTATCCCCCCCTTTTTACTTTGCAAAAAGACCTTATACTGATACTACCCGTTGTTAACGGGATGTCAGCTCTTAGTCAGAGATATTAACCATCTTGCAGTATGATTAGGAGGTTCAATGAACGATAAAAAAGCCGTCATTCAGACTCATCCGGTCATCGGATGGGACATCAGTACCGTCGACAGTTACGACGCTATGATGCTGCGCCTGCATTATCTGCAGGATCAGTCCCAGTCTCCCGAACATGCAGAAGTGGATAAAACCATGTGGCTGACGACAGATGTCGCCCGTCAGTTAATTGATATACTTCAGGCCGGTATCGATAAAATTGAATCCGGTGAATATTATAATCAGTCAGACAATATCAGACACTGACCGGTAAAGACTGCACAAGAGGGACACCATTTGGTGTCCTTTGTGTTTTCTGCGGCAAAAAAAGACCACCCGGAGGTGGTCAGAGGTATTGCATTACAGCTTTATAATAATTGTCGGATGATGGGTTGAGGCAGATAATGTAATCAGGCCGCGGAAATCCGTTCCACTCTCGCCGGCAGTCCCTGCCGTACAGAAGCACCGGTTACCCAGTCCAGCCAGGTGTTCGCCACCTGACGGGTCGGGTCAGCGAAGCCCAGGTCGTTAATATTAATACCGGACGCGATGCGCTTATCCGTCGCCAGCGCTTCACCGTCAAGATAATGCTGGCGTGCACCCATTTCGTGATGTCCGTAACCGTGTTCAATCGCCACCACACCCGGCATCACACCGCTCAGCAGGCTGATTTGCGCTTCGACGCTGCCGCCAGGTGTGGTGATACGTACCAGATCCCCGTGCTGCACACCGAATTTTTCGCCGTCGGCCGGGTTAATTGCCACCAGATTTGACGGTTTTACATGGTGCAGACGCTCTATCATGGTGGTTGAGCTGCTCATCACATGTGATTTAAAGGACATCAGTTTCAGCGGCCAGTTTTCTGCCGGATAAACACGGTCAATATCACTGCCGTCAGACAGGCGCGGCGGATAATAGGCCGGACATCCGCTGAAACGCTCACCGGTGATGGCATGGCGGTTTTGCGCCACATCCGCATTCCAGATCTGCAGCGGCTGTTTCCATTGCGGCCCGGTTTTCTCTCCGTCCCAGCCCTTTTCATACGGTGCAAAACGACCGCCGCGGCTGTAGAGATATGCCACCCGGCTGATTTCATCCGCTTTCAGTACCTGCTGCATGGCTGGCATGATGCGATCCACCCCGGAAAGACGGATATCCGCCTCTTTGGCTTCCGGCCCCGGTTTCTCGCCCATAAAGGCGGTATTCGCGGCCACACGCAGATAATAGTCCTCTGCCGTGTTCAGCGGGTACGTGTTGCCGTCATTGTCTGCGATAGCATTGTCGCCGAATCCCGGCAGATCCAGGGCTTTTGCCACAGCAATACAGAAGGATTCCATGGCAACCGGCTGGCCATCCGCTGTTTTTGCCACACGCGGCTCAACAACCGGCCAGCGGGCGGTGGTGGCTTTGGTCTGCACACCGGACCACGGCGCACTGAATCCCCAGCTTTCAAAGTTATGGGTATCCGGGACGATGTAGTCCGCCAGTGCGGTGGTTTCATTCATAAAGGCATCAATGCCGATAATCAGCGGCAGATGTGCCGGATCTTTCAGTTTCTCTTCCATCACCTGACGCATTCCCGCAATACCATACAGCGGGTTGGTCATATTGGTGATCCAGGCTTTCAGCTTGTGCGGATACCCCTCAAGCGCGGAGCCGAGCTGTTCTGTCAGCTGACCGGCTGCCAGCGGATACCACGGTGCTTTAGCCGGATACGGGTTCTGACCGGCAGACACTTTGTTTTTGTATTCATCGGATTTTTCATAAACTGACTTACTGCGCGCCAGATTCATGCCTTTCGGTTTCACTTTGCCCGGGAAGCTGTCCATTTTGTAGCACGGCCCGTCATTGGCGCCGTTGAACTTACCACCGCCGACAGACACACCACCTTTCAGGTTCATGTTGCCAATCAGTGCGTTAAGCATGATCACCGCCCAGGCATTATAAAAACCGTTACCGGACATCATACCGCCGTGGGAAATCACGGCTGCCTGACGCCCGTACGACGTCAGTGTTTTCGCCAGTGCGGCAATTGTTTCTTCCGGCACACCACAGCGGGCGCTGTATTCTGCCGGGGTAAAGCGCTGCGCGGATTCTTTCAGCAGCAGGAAGCTGCTTTTCAGATTCACCGTCGTACCGTCTGCCAGGGTGACCGGCTGACTGACTTCCAGTACCGCACGGTCACAGTTATCCGCAGGCACCAGCTCACCCTGCTCTGTCAGCACGATATACACCGGTTCTTCAGATGTCTGTCCGTTCAGAGCTTCCGCTGTCAGATGCTGACCGGCCAGCGGATGGGCATCATCGGTGATCACGAGGTGCGAGGCATTTGTCCAGCTGCACTCCCCCGTACGTTTCATTGACACTTCACCCGGAACCGCAAGATACTCCCTGTTGCAGCGGTTGTTCTCAATCATCCAGCGGATCATCCCCATCACCAGCGCGGAATCAGTACCGGGCGTGATCGGAACCCAGTGTCCGTGATCATTGGCGAGTGTGGTGGTCAGCGGCAGTGCCGGAGAGACAACCGCATAGTTAAAACTGTCCCGGATCCGTGCATTGGCCAGCTGGCGCCCCTGTCGTTTGAACGGGTTACCGGACTGCGCCGGAGAGGTGCCGAGGAACAGAGCAAACTTCACATAATCCCAGTCCGGTTTGACGTGGGCGTTTTTGTCGAGATCGTTCATCAGCGCCCCGGAACCGGCACGGTAAGCCAGCCCGCAGTACGAGCCGTGCGCACCAAAGTTTTTGCTGCCGAACGCATTCAGGGCAAAACGGCGGATAAAGGTATCGCGCCCGTCATCCCCGGCGTTGGTCACCAGTAGCTGGTTTGCCACCGGTCCGAGTGCCGGCTGTGCCGGGTCAATCAGCGTATTGAGGTCACGGATAGCACGCAGACCGTCCACATGACCTTCACCGAACAGATCCCCGCCTTCCGTCACTTCTTTTATCAGTTGTTCAAAGCTGATGCGCTGCCACTTGCCTTCGCCGCGTTTACCGGCGCGCTTCATCGGCTCAAGGATACGCAGCGGGCTGTGCAGGCCTTCCATCAGGGTCGCACCGCGGGCGCAGGCAGTGGATCGCCCCTCCAGGCCGCTTTCGCCGCCCATATTTTTCAGGGCTTCCGCCAGCGGCGTGTTATAGGCGATATGGCGGTCATGTGAGAGCGGATGATACGGGTTACCGGCAATGCGGATCACCTGATTGGTTTCACGGTCAACACGGGCGCGGATACCGCACTGCGTCCAGCAGCCGAAACACTGCGTCATCGAGACCGCCTGTGTGCTTTCCGCCTGCCAGCCCTTCACCGCGTTCCCTTCCGGGATCAGCGAGTTGCCGTTAATACGATGCAGAGTCACTTTTCCGGAGGTACCGTTCATCAGCCCGTCGACGGCGCGTTTCGCCACATCGCGGTAACTGTAACCGAACGCTGCCAGTCCGCCGATCGCCAAACCTGCTTTTAACCACTGACGTCTTGTTGACTTAGCCATGTTGTACACCCCCGTCCTGCGCGACTTTCTGTTGATTCTGTACTTTGTTATTAACCCAGCGGATACCTTCACGGAATATAATCACGAGAGCTATCCATAAACCGATCGTACCGATAATGGCCTGAATACCATCCGTCCCCATCGGCAGGCTGTACGGATTGTGCATGACATTGTATTTCGGTAACGTCTGTACCTGCATCAGAAGCAGCCAGCGCAGCGACCAGGTCAGGAACAGCGTCAGCAGCGTGTGAATGGTGACATACGCCACTGAACCACGATGTGTCAGCAGACGAACCGCCAGCACCATCAATGCAATCCACAGAACAATTTCCCCCATAGCCAGCGTCCATCCGGTTGTGCCGAAACGGAGCTGTTCACGGATAGCCGCACCGGAAATGGTATCACCGGCGATCCAGAACCCCATGCACACTGCCAGCAGCAGTAAGGAAACCACCTGTAAACGCGCCAGTTGTGCCTGGTACTGCGGCTCACGGCGGGCACCCAGCATCATCAGGGCAGGCAGAGCCTGCAATGCACTGAAAAAGAGCAGCACAGGTATCCAGTAACTGAACCAGATAGGATGCGCACGCACCACAGAAACCTCACGGCCGGTATACAGCAACAGGCCGATGGCGAATGCGGCACTGCCGAGCGCCACCCAGCGGGTCAGTTTAAATTGCTTATGCCAGATTTTGTCCGCCACCAGCGCCAGAAAATAGAGACCAATACAACCGGTAAACGCCGGCAGGAACACAGCTCCCCACGGCATCCATGACCACGGTGTCGGATAGGCGTAGAAGTGCCAGACGCGGGCGGTCTGATGCAGATCCGCCGTCAGTGCCAGCGGAGCAGCGATCCCGAGCGTGATACTGATAAAGACCGCGAGCATCTCCAGACGGGCATCCCGTTTATCTCCGCGCCAGCGCTGCCAGCAGGCATACAGGGCGGCACAGGCG
This sequence comes from Morganella sp. Je.2.23, assembly GCF_051129855.1. Lineage (NCBI taxonomy): Bacteria > Pseudomonadati > Pseudomonadota > Gammaproteobacteria > Enterobacterales > Morganellaceae > Morganella > Morganella sp. Je.2.23. The sequence continues at coordinate 638,648 of NZ_JBCPSQ010000001.1, read as the reverse complement.
GCTATCCCGATCATAAAGAAGTATTGTACCGCCCACGGCAGCCAGGTAATTTCCTGCGGCCGGACCAGCACTTCCTGAATTAACATCACTTGTTCAGTCATCAGTGGATCTCCTGCCATAATGCGGGCTGTCCGCGGTTTTCCAGAGGATGAACAAAAGCCTCATCCAGTCCCAGATAGAACACCTGCGGCAGTGTGCCGTTTTCCGGTTTCAGTACCTTAATCGCCGCTTCGTGCTCTCTGAGCATTTTGCTGATGGTACTGGACGGATCTTTCAGGTCACCGATAATACGCGCGCCGCCGACACAGGATTCAACACAGGCCGGTAATAACCCGGCTTCCAGGCGGTGGGCACAGAATGTGCATTTATCTGCGGTTTGTGTGCTGTGGTTAATAAAGCGGGCGTCATACGGACAGGCCTGCACACAATAGGCGCAGCCGACACAGCGGGTGTTATCCACCACCACGATACCGTCTTCCCGCTGGAAGGTGGCCTGTACCGGACAAACCGGAACACACGGCGGATTATCACAATGGTTGCACAGACGCGGCAGCAGCACGTTGGTTGTTGCCTCTTCATTACGGATCTGAATCTGATACTGACTGACACTGGTGCGGAACTGCCCCTGCGGGCTCTGATTTTCAACAGAACAGCTGACGGTACAGGACTGACAGCCGACACAGCGGCGTAAATCAATCAGCATACCGTAGCGCTTTGACGGGTCACCTTCACGGCGGGTCGGCGAAAAATGCAGACCTGCCTCCGCCATCGGAACCAGGGCCGTACCTGCTGTCAGGACGCCCAGGTTTTGCAGAAATTTTCGTTTGCCAAGATCCATACTGCTCTCCGGTGTATTTGGAACTTCATTGCTCGTCGTATTCAAACTCAACCAAAAAGGAATAAACATGTTGTTGAGTAAAGGGATATGTCATTATGGGGATTGTAAAAATTGCCGGAGACTTCCCCTATTGTGGTTAACCACATAACGGGGAATACGTTGATCTAAAACAACAGATTTTTCCCGGAAAACTGACTCAGGACGCACTGAACCCGGAACATATGTAAGATGGCCGTACGCACAGGGTTGCTGACCATACTGTTATTATTCACCTCCTATTCGTTTGCCGCACAATGGACTATCGGTGTGCTGGCTCTGCGGGGGGATGCACCGACACGTCATTACTGGGAGCCGCTGACAGAACAGCTTAACCGCGCGCTGCCCGGTGAACACTTCACGCTGCTGCCGCTGACGCTGGATCAGATGCGGGAAGCCCTGCACAGTAATAAAGTGCAGTTTGTCCTCACCAATCCGGCACAATTTATTCAGCTGGACAGTAATTTTCCCCTGCGCTGGCTGGTTTCCCTTCGTTCGGCTTATGAGCCGGATAACGCCACCCGGAATGTGATCGGCAGTGTTCTGCTGGTGCGCAAAGAGAGCCCTTATCAGACACCGGCGGATCTGACCGGTAAAAAAGTCGGTGCGGTCGCACCCGATGCCTTCGGCGGCTATTTATTAGGCTATAAAGCATTACGCGATGCAGGTATCAACCCGCCGCGTGATTTCCATCTTCAGTTCTCCGGTTTTCCGGCCGATGCCCTGCTCTATCTGTTACGGGACAACGCAATTTCCGGCGCGATTGTCCCGGCATGTCTGATTGAATCCATGGATAAAGAGGGGCTCATTCATCAGGATGATTTCCGCCCGCTGATCCGGCACGACAGCACCATTCCCTGCTGGACGAGCAGTGAGTTATACCCGAACTGGTCATTTGCCGCAGGCAGTGATGTCCCGGATGAACTGGCGGATGAAGTCACCCGCGTCCTGCTCAACAGTCACGGTGAAAAAGCGATGCGCTGGGGTGCGCCGTCATCCACCCGCCAGGTGGAAAACCTGCTGCGTGAGGTCAATCAGCACCCGCAACAGCGTCAGTTCTGGCAGGAGATTATCAGCTGGAGCCGGAAAAACAGCTGGCTGTTAGGCTCGGTTGCCCTGGTCTTTCTGCTGCTCGGCATTAATCATGTCTGGATTGCTTTCCGGGTACGCCGCCGCACCCGCCAGCTGGAAGCCGCGCATTCTCAGTTACAGCGCCAGCAGCAGGATCTGGAAAAAGCCCAGCAACTCAGTGTGCTCGGGGAGATGGCCTCCGGCTTTGCTCATGAACTGAATCAGCCGCTGTCCGCTATCCGTCATTATGCCCAGGGCTCGCAAATCCGGCTGGAACGGGAAGATCCCGCGCATCCGCTGCTGCCGGTTATGTCACAGATTGACAGCCAGGCCGAACGCGGCGCCAGTATTATCCGTAATCTGCGGCTGTGGGCGGGAAACAGCCCGTCGTCACCGGAAGGCGCACCGGTACCGCAAAATGTGGCCGCAGTGCCGGATCTGGTCTGGAAACTGCTGCGGGTTACGGAACGATATCCCGCTGCGGTTTTATATAACACCGTTGCTCATGATGCCGTATTACACTTACCCCCGGCACTGCTCGATCAGGTGCTTTCCAATCTGTTCAGCAACAGTCTTCAGGCCGGGGCGGACTGCATCCGGGTAACACATCACCACACTCCCGGCGGGCAGATAGTGGTGGTACAGGATAACGGCGGCGGGATGGATGAAACGCAGCTGATACAGCCTTTCTCACCGTTCCGGTCCACCCGTGCGGAAGGGCTCGGGCTCGGACTGGTGATCTGTCAGCGCCTGATGCGCAGCCAGGGCGGTGATATTCATATGGAAAATTGCACCGGTCCGGACGAACAGCCCGGCTTATGTGTTACCCTTATCTTCAGTGAACCGACAGAGGAGCCCCCATGCCCGTGATCCACCTGGTTGATGATGATATTGCTGTGACACAGGCGTGTCAGTTTTTACTGGAGAGCCTCGGTTATGACGTCTGTGTCTGGAATGACAGCCGGACATTTATTGCACAGGCACCGCTGCACACTTACGGTATTGTATTACTGGATATGCGCATGCCGTATATGGACGGCTGCCGGGTGCATCAGATCCTTCTGGAGCAGCACAGCACACTGGCGGTTATTTTCCTGACCGGCCACGGTGATCTGCCGATGGCGGTTGAACAGATGAAACTCGGTGCGGTGGATTTCCTGCAAAAACCGGTTGCCACACAGCCGTTACAGGCGGCGCTGACTCTGGCGGAGGCGGCGACTGCCAAAGCAGTGGCCTGCGCACAAATCCGCGAACGTTTTCAGACCCTGACACCCAAAGAGCGGCAGATCGCCGGTTTCGTGGCACAGGGGCTGATGAACCGGGAAATCGCCGATATCGCCCACGTTGCGGTAAGAACCGTCGAAGTGCACCGCGCCAAAGTGATGGAAAAAATGGCGGCCGGCAGTCTTGCTGAGCTGGTCACGCAACTCAACAGTATTACCGCTCCTGAAAACAGCACTGCGGAATACTGACATCTGCCGCCGATACAACGTATAATTTAGTGTTATATCATTTACATGAACCCGCATCTGCTGATGCTTCTGATAACAACGATGTCTGACTATGATTACAGCTCCTGAATTTCAACGCTCGTTTCTGCATCCCCGCTACTGGCTGACCTGGCTTGGCCTGGGCGTGCTGTATGTGCTGGTGTTGCTGCCGTATCCGGTGATTTATTGGCTTGGCACCCGGCTGGGCCGCCTGTCCATGCGCTTTCTCAAACGCCGTGCGGAAATTGCTGATCGCAATCTGCAATTGTGTTTTCCGGATATGCCGGATGAAAAACGCAAAGCGATGGTGGTGGCAAACTTTGAATCCGTCGGTATGGGGCTGTTTGAAACCGGCATGGCCTGGTTCTGGCCGGACTGGCGGATAAAACGCTGGTTTCGTACTGATGGCTTTGAGCACATCTATGAAATACAGAAAGAGCGTAAAGGCATCATTGTTGTCGGTATCCATTTCCTGACGCTGGAACTGGGCGCGCGGATTATCGGGATCATGAGCCCCGGAATCGGTGTTTACCGTCCGAATGATAACCCGGTCATGGACTGGGTACAGACAATCGGCCGTATGCGTTCCAATAAATCCATGATTGACCGTAAAGATGTCAAAGGGATGATCCGCGCCCTGCGTGACGGTGAGATTCTCTGGTACGCGCCGGATCATGACTACGGCCCGCATAAAAGTGTTTTTGCGCCATTCTTTGCAGTGGAGAAAGCCGCAACTATCACCGGTACCTCTATACTGGTTAAAGCAGGCCGCGCTGTTTTGGTGCCTTTTACCCCCCGCCGCTTACCGGACGGTAAAGGCTATGAATTACTGGTTCAGCCGCCGGCGGAAAACTTCCCGGAGAATGATGATATTGCCGCAGCAACGTTTATGAACCATATTGTGGAAACTGAAATTTTGCGCGCCCCGGAGCAGTATATGTGGCTGCACCGGCGCTTCAAAACACGGCCGGAAGGCGAACCGTCCCTCTATCATAACCGGGATAACGTCCATTAATCCGCTCACGGCTGTTTCATCTGAAACAGCCGTGTTTGTTTTACCGCTCTGACAAAGGAATGAAATCACAACACTAATGCAGAACAAAGCCCCCAACCGTAACTGGAAACGAAATCTTTATGTTGTGTGGTTCGGCTGTTTTCTGACCGGCGCCGCCTTCAGCCTGATCATGCCCTTTCTCCCGCTCTATGTGGAAGAGCTCGGGGTAACAGACCACGAAGAACTCAATTTATGGACGGGAGCGGCATTCAGTATTACTTTCCTGTTTTCTGCTATCGCTGCACCTTTCTGGGGCAAACTCTCTGACCGCAAAGGCCGTAAACTGATGCTGCTGCGCTCGGCGCTCGGTATGGCTATCGTCATGCTGCTGATGGGCTTTGCGCAGAATGTCTGGCAGTTGCTGTTTCTGCGCGCTCTGCTCGGGCTGCTGGGCGGTTTTGTACCGAATGCCAATGCCCTGATTGCCACTCAGGTGCCGGTTAAACGCACCGGCTGGGCGCTGGGCACACTCTCCACCGGGGCCGTCAGTGGTGCACTTATCGGCCCGCTTATCGGCGGTTTTCTGGCGGATCACACCGGGTTGCGCCCGGTCTTCTATATTACCGCCACCGTGCTGTTTATCTGCTTTTTTGTCACCCTGTTTTTTGTCCGCGAAAACTTCACCCCGGTTTCACGTAAAGATGCCCTCAGCACAAAGCAGGTCTTTGCAGCGATAAAAAATCCGCGCCTGGTGATCTGTCTGTTCTTTACCACGATGTGTATTCAGATAGCCGCGGGATCGGTCAGCCCTGTTATCACCCTCTATATCCGGGAGCTGGGCGGACATACTGAAAACCTTGCCTTTATCAGCGGACTGATTGCCTCCGTACCGGGACTGGCAGCGCTTATCAGTGCCCCGCGCCTCGGGAAGCTGAGTGACCGGATAGGGCCGGATAAAGTACTGATTGCCATGCTGGCTGTCTCTGTTTTTGTCATCCTGCCGATGGCCTGGGTAACCCATTACTGGCAGCTGGGTGCCCTGCGTTTTCTGCTCGGTGCCGTTAATGCCGCCTTACTGCCCGCTGTACAGACGCTGATTATTTATCATATCACCCATGAAATTGCCGGACGGATTTTCAGCTATAACCAGGCACTGCGCGATGCCGGTAATGTTACGGGACCGTTAATGGGCGCCTGGGTTGCCGCACATTTCGGCTTTGCTTCTGTCTTTTATTTCACCGCCGCCGTTGTACTGTTCAATCTGTTTTATTCGTGGCGGTGCATAAAATCGCAGAGCACACCGGAAATTAAACCGGCCGATATCGGATAGATATCGCCGGTTTTCATCCGCTTACTTTTCACTGTCAGCAATTTGTTACCGAAGTTTCATCTTTCCGTTACCCGTCAACTTTAACTTGTTGTTTTAAAATAATTTTATAATTATACGAAAGCCTCATAATCCACATCTTCTGTCAAGAGACCTTGTCACATTTTGTATAAATAAGTCTTGTGAAATGAGATTTTTGTCGACATTTCATCTAAAAAATGGTTTATAAAATAGAAAACGTGCTTTAAGTGAATACGATTCACGATAAGTATGTTAATAATACTTTAATAAGACAGGATGTTTATTGATACGCAAAAGTATCATTTTGTTAACAGGAACTGTTTATCCTTACCATTTTCAGGCTTATTCCCAGGAATAAGCCTTTGGGAAATTACAGATGCAATCAACAACAAACAAAAAACGTACTTTCTTCGGGCACCCTTACCCGCTGAGCTCTCTGTTCTTTACCGAGATGTGGGAACGCTTCTCCTTCTACGGTATTCGTCCGTTACTTATCCTGTTTATGGCAGCCACCGTCTATGAAGGCGGGATGGATATTCCGCGTGAACAGGCGTCCGCTATCGTCGGTATTTTTGCCGGTGCGATTTACCTGACCTCCCTGCCGGGCGGCTGGCTGGCGGATAACTGGCTGGGACAGCGCATGGCGGTCTGGTACGGCTCCATTATCATTGCACTGGGTCACCTCTCGATTGCCCTGTCGGCAATCTGGTCACCAAAGCTGTTCTTTGTCGGTCTGCTGTTTATCGTTATCGGTACCGGGTTATTTAAAACCTGTGTGACGGTGATGGTCGGTACGCTGTACAAACAGGACGATACACGCCGTGACGGCGGTTTTTCCCTGTTCTATATGGGGATTAACATGGGCTCCTTTATCGCGCCGCTGGCGACCGGCTGGTTAGTACCTAACTTCGGCTGGCACTGGGGCTTCGGTATCGGTGGTCTGGGTATGTTAGTGGCACTGCTGGTCTTCCGCTTCTATGCTGTACCGCTGATGCGTCAGTATGACGGTGAAGTGGGTCTGGATTCCAGCTGGGATCGCCCGACTGTCGTGCGCAAAAATGTCGGTATGTGGGTCGGTCTGGCAGCGGCGGTTATCGCGGTTGTCACAGCACTGATCGCTACCGGTGTTATCCCGTTCAACCCGATGCTGGTTGCCACCAACATGGTTTACCTCATCTCCGGGATGGTTATTCTCTACTTCATCTACCTGTTTGTGTTTGCCGGTCTGGAAAGCAGTGAGCGCATCCGGTTGTTTGTCTGTTTTATTCTGTTAGTCACCGCCGCCCTGTTCTGGTCTGCGTTTGAACAGAAACCGACGTCATTCAACCTGTTCGCGAAAGATTACACTGACCGCAACCTGTTCGGTTTTGAGATCCCGACAGTCTGGTTCCAGTCCATCAACGCCCTGTTTATCATTCTGCTGGCTCCGGTGTTCAGCTGGTTATGGCCTGCCCTGGCGCGCCGTAATATGAACCTGAGCAGTATCACCAAGTTTATGTTTGGTGTGCTGTTTGCGGCGGGTGGTTTTGCTGTGATGATGATGGCGTCTGAGCGTGTAATTGAAACCAGCGCCGGTGTGTCACCGATGTGGCTGACCTTCAGTATCCTGCTGCTGACGCTGGGTGAACTGTGCCTGAGCCCGATTGGGCTGGCGACCATGACATTACTGGCGCCGATGAAAATGCGCGGCCAGGTGATGGGTCTGTGGTTCTGCGCCAGTGCGCTGGGTAACCTCGCAGCCGGTATCATGGGCGGTAATGTGCGTCCGGATCAGCTGATGAACCTGCCGGGCTTCTTCTCACACGTTTCTGTTGCCCTGCTTATCTGTGCAGCGGTACTGTGTGTGCTGATTGTGCCGGTGCGGAAAATGCTGCAAAGCGCAGACAACAAATCTGCCTGACAGCGATAGTATATAAAGACAGAAAGGGTGAGCCGAAGCTCACCCTTGAGATTGCAGACAAAGCAGGATAAAACGTGGTTTTTCCTGCTTTGTGTTATCAGCCGAAAATCAATAAATTGATTTTCCTGGTTTATTTTTACAACCTCTGGCGGTCGTCGCCCCCCCCTGCGGGTTTGTCAACGGCCTGAAGGGTGAGCCGAAGCTCACCCTTTTTTTATGCGCAGGCTGCCCGGCGTGTCACCGTAAAAACGGCGGAACGCACTGGTCAGGGAGGATTGGGTACTGTAGCCGCAACGCAGCGCAATTTCCGGCAGAGCCAGCGACGTATGGCAGATAAGATGGTGTGCCCGGCGCAGGCGGATTTCTGTCAGAAAAACGGCCGGTGTCTTCCCGGTTGCTGTCAGCATGCGGCGTTGCAGTGTACTGGCCGACAGCGCACAGCACGAAGCCATTTCACTGACCGTCCACGGATAATCCGGGCGGGCTGTCAGCCGTTGCGTCAGTTTTTGCAGCCAGCGCCGATCCTGCCCGTCCGGCTGTAACTGAGACACGAGCTGTTCTGCCAGCAGGATGCGTGCACTTTCCGGATGCTGCTCAATCATGGACGGATAACAGATAAGCCAGTCCACATAAGCACGGGTGGCATCAGGCAGGACTGACCACAGAGAATCAAGGTTTGCGAAGGAAAAGCTGTCAGCAGGCAGTTCGAGCACCACCTGCCGGTTATGACCGGTACCGCAGAAACGATGATGATATCCCGGCGGGATCGCCGCCATCCGTCCCTTCTCCACCGAACCGCTGTCACTGCCGACCGTCAGTTCCATTGCGCCGCTGCCGCCGAGCACCAGCTGCCACATATCATCATGACTGTGTTCCAGGATCTCGTGCTGATAAGTACGTAATGCAATAACAGGTCGTTTCATGGGATATTGAGCCCGGCTTGCGGAAAACGACAGACGGCAGTGTATTACATCAGCCGGTGACCCGCCGGCACAGGCAGGGAAAATTCCGCGATAACGATATCCCCGTCCGCATTGGCGGCACCGGTGATCAGCACTTCAGATTTTACGCCTGCCACCCGTTTCGGGGCAAAATTGCATACGCATAATACCTGACGTCCGATTAATTCTTCCGGTTTATATAACACAGTTACCTGTGCGCTGGAGGTTTTCACACCGAACTCACCGAAGTCCACGGTGAAGATAAAGGCAGGCTTACGGGCTTTCGGGTTTAATTCTGCGGTCAGTATCACACCGACCCGCAGTTCCACTTTTTCAAAATCGGCCCATTCAATTTCTGCTGATGTCATAGCGCTCTCTGTCTGCTGTACAACGGTTAATAATGAGAATCTTTCACCTCATTATAACGGTGATACACTACCGCTGCTGTTGCCGGACAGTCAAATCTTATCGCCGGACAGGCAACTCAGCGGTAAGCCTCTGAACCCGGCAGTGATTCACGGGTCAGACCGAGAGAGAGCATCATTTCCTCCACTTCCTCATCCAGACGGCTGAGATCCAGGACCCGGTCAACAACAATATTCTGCTTATCATTATCCAGCAGTACCACCGGCACTGCACGATAACTGTTAATCATTTCAATCGCTTCTGACAGCGGAATCTTATTCAGCACCAGTGAACCGGATAACCAGTCAATATCGGTATATTTACGCTGAAATACTTTAGCCCGGCCTTCCGGCAGAATTTCCAGACGTTGTCCCGGCCCCACAGTTTCAGTTTTGCCGTTAAAAAAGGTAGTGACCGTTTTATCCAGCGGGCAGACAGAGACTTTGTTATCCGCAATATCCACCACAAAGTTACCGTTGCCGGACTCCACACGGACACCATTGGCAGAGACCCGGAACGGGCGCTGCTCCTCATTATTTTCGCTGACAGCAAAACGCGCACGGCCGGACAGCAGTTTTACCACACGGCTGCTGTTATCATAGGCCACCACAGCACGTGACTCGGTATCCAGCTTCAGCTGGCTGCCGTCCCGGAGGGCGTATTGTTTAATCTCTCCCCGGTGTGTGTAATGTTCCTCCACACCGTCAGCTTTCATCCTGATGGCATTGTATATTCCGTAACCTGCCATGATAATCAGGAAGATTAGTAATGTAATGAGTAAACGGCGTCGCCGTTGTCTGAAAAATAGGCGTTTCAACTGCATTCTCCTGCGGATTGTAATCCCCGGAATCTGTTTTTTCCGGCGTCACATATAGCGTCCGGCTGCCGGATTGTTCCGGTTGCCTGTTGATAAGAAATTCCGATTAATCACTGCCGTTATTGTCAAAAACTGCGGGTGTCAGACTGTTATTGTTAATTATCCGCAGAAGCCGCGTACAGTGATGAATATCAGATAATTATCATTTACAAAGAAAAATAAGCTCGCAGATATCTGGTGATATCCACAACAAAAATAAGGTAAAAATCAAAATATCATCTTTTAATTCAGCTAATTAATCGATGATTCGATTCCATTAGTGCAGCTGAGTATAATACACTTTGTCTGATGTAAAGCCGTGGTTTTACGTTTTGTTACACTATCTGCCATCCGGAAACACTCTTTTGATGCGTACTCTTTTTCCGCCTGTCTTTTGTACCGGGTTGATAATAAAGTGAGTAATTCATTATAAATATTAAACAAGTTTATATGATTCAGCTTATCAATAAATGCATACAAAAAACCGGCAAAAATGTCATTTGCCAGAGGATCATACTTAATGGCATTATATCTTCCATAATATAACGTTTTCTCTGACCCCGGAGGGCTGTCGCATGCTGGATATTATCCATTACCCGCTGTTTTTACTGTCTGTGTTTATCTTTGCAGTAACCCCGGGACCGGATATTGCCTATGTTTTGGGACAAAGTCTGGCTAACGGCCGCAAAGCCGGTATTTTGTCCGCACTGGGTGTGATGCTCGGCAGCAGCGTGCATGCGATTGCAGGGGCGGTCGGGCTGGGGGCGATTATTGCCGCGTCGCCGACACTGTTTACGGTGATTAAGTATCTCGGTGCGCTTTACCTGGCATTTCTCGGTGTCAAAATGATCCTCGGCACACTCAGAAAACGCGGGCAATCTGCGGATGAAGATAAAGACGTGGTGATTCAGAAAGCAGCAGCAAAATCGATTCTGATCCGCGGATTTATCACCACGCTGACCAACCCGAAAGTACTGCTGTTTTTTATTGCCTTTTTCCCGCAGTTTATTGCGGTTGGCGGAGGTTACTATGCAGAATCCTTTCTGCTGCTCGGTGCAACCTATGCCCTGCTCGGGTTCTGCACCGATACCATACTGGCTCTGATTGCCGGAACACTGGCCGCGCGGATTTCCGGCAGCCCGAAAGCACATTACTGGATTGACCGTCTGGTCGGCACCACTTTTATTGCGCTCGGGCTGCGTCTGGCGTCAGTGGCGCGCTGAGGATTCAGGCCGCGATATTCGCATCCAGATGGGTGAGATAGCGGCGGATATCCTCATCAATATGCGGATCTTTAACCACGTCGAAACAGGCAAATGTCGGCAGTGATGTCATCCCGGTAAACTGATTGGTTTTATGCAGCGGGAAATACACACTGTCGATACCCTGCCCCTCAAAAAACTGATTTTCATCCTCAAACGCGTCCTGCGGTGCGTTCCAGGTCACCGATAACATATACTTTTTATCTGTCAGCACACCGCCGGAACCGTATTTTTTACTGCTGTCACGGCGGCTGCGCCCGTCATTAATATGAAAACGGTCATCAGATTGTGTAAAGACCTCATCGATATATTTTTTCACAATCCACGGCCCTTCCATCCACCAGGCCGGCATCTGGTAAATAATCACATCCGCCCACAGGTAGTTCAGCACTTCCTGCTCGTCATCATAACCATCATCAATACGGGTGACGCGGACATTCATGCCTTTTTCTGTCAGATGGCGGCGGGCGATGTCTGTCATGTGATCATTCAGTTTGCCGTCAGAACCACCGAACTCTTTCGAACCATTAATAATAAAGATATTTTTCATTGTGTTACCTGATCAGTAATGATGCCGTTAATATCGTTATCCTAACCGGCTCACTCTGCAAATACGTTAGCCTGTCCGCTCTGATATTTGCCTGATCCTGTCATTTTGCGCAAAATCCATACGCAAATCAGATCAGAACCCGTTTTTTATCCTGACCCGGCGGCAGCCCGAACAACCGGCGGTATTCACGGTTAAACTGTGAGGCGCTTTCATACCCGACGCGGAAAGCCGCTTCTGATGCATCCGCAGATTCCACCAGCAGCAGACGCCGGGCTTCATTGAGCCTCAGCCATTTCTGGTATTGCAGCGGACTCATCCGGGTCACCCGGCGGAAGTGGCGGTGAAAGGAGGATTCACTCATCTGTGCATGACGGCAGAGCGTTTCAACCGATACCGGCTGATCAAAATGCGCTTTCAGGTAGTTCAGTACGCTGCTTATCTGACGGCACTGCTTATTATGGGAAGCCATCAGCTGAAGCCGTGCCCCCTGGCCGCTTTTCAGCAGGTAATAGAGAATTTCTTTGTGGATCAGCGGCGCCATTACCGGAATATCATCCGGTTTTTCCAGCAGCGCCACCAGGCGGCAGACCGCACTGAGCAGCTCTTCTGTGACCGGGCAGACTGCCTGCGGCACGGCAGATGCTGAGGAGAGCAGCCGGAAGCCGCTTTCCTGCAATAGTGCAGGAAGATCGCTGAGATTAAGACTGACCAGCAGCGCCAGAAACGGCGCCTGTTCTGATGCCTCACAGACCTGCGCGATAGCGGGGATATCCACGGACGTCAGCAGCACGTCCCCGGCACGGTAACAATAGGTGTGATCCCCGAGCGTGATCCGTTTTGCCCCCTGAACCGCGAGTGCGATACCCGGTTCGTAAGTCCAGGTTTGCGCCTCCGCCGGCGCGGTCCACCGGCACAGTGCCAGCCCCGGAACATCCGTATCCCACCCGCCGCAGCGCTCTGCGGTGTGGAACTGTAACCGCGCTTTCAGACAGCGCAGGCGATCATCCGTTTCCATTACACTCTCAGACAGTAATTAAGACGGTTACAGCATAACGGAAAATCCCGGCGCCGTACTGTCTTTTACACTACAGCGCCGGTTGTCAGATTCAGCGGAAGAAATTATCCCCCTGCGACATCAGAGTGGATTCTGTCGCTTCCAGTAATTCCAGCATATTCGCCATATGCGCTTTGATTTCACAACTCGCGGCATCCAGCAATGTACACATATTGGTGACTTTTTCGACATAATGCAGGCTTTCATGAAAACTCATCGCCAGGTCTGTCAGTTCTCCGCGGATCACGGATAAATCATGACTGCCGAGATGGTTGTGACTGTGGCTGTTCAGCAGTTCAATCCGCTGCTGAGTACTTTGTCCGCGGTTTTGCAGCACCACTACCGACTGTTTCAGCTTATAGAGATTGCGCTGTAAATCACCGCCGAGACCGCTGAGGGTTTTGCAGCTCCATTTGGCGGATTTACGTTGTGCTTCAGTTTCGCCGATTTCCGCTGCAACGCCCTTCTTGTCATGCAGATAATGTTTCATTTTGCGGCCACGGCGGATCGCTTTTCCCTGCGCCATTACAGTCAGTGCACAGGATGCGACCATTTTACTGATCCCGCCGTCAGGGATAAAGGCCAGCGGCGCGGTCAGCCCGGAGGTCAGATTTTTTTTCAGCTTATCACGTCCCATATCCGCCATTTTACGCATAATCCGGTAAGTGCTCTGACTGCGGCCTTTTTCATAGTAATCCGCCGTTTCCTCCAGCAGACTTTTTCCGCCGATCACGTCTCTGTCGAGGTGTGTGCGTTGTGTGCTGTCCGTACCGACCATCACTGCGGTATGCGTTCTGATGCTCAGTGCCTGAGAAATATAGGTCGCATACATTTTCTTCACCGATTGCGCAATTTTGGTGCGCTCTGCGGCCATGATTTTTTCATCCAGTGCAGTGAGCGGTATCGCCGTCACTGATGATGCGTATCCCAGTACCGTATTGGTATATCCGAGACCCGTATTGATATCTGCTGCCGATATTGCCATAAAATTCCCTTTTTATTGTTGGAGTCAGACTAGCCGCCGATCAGTACTGACGGCATTCCGGAGACAATGATGCCGCCGTGTGCCGTACTGTCACCCAGACGGGCGGCAGGTTTATTGTTAATAAGAACGGTCATGCTGCCGGTGATGATACTGTCAGGCACGCCAATACAGAGACACATCTGTCCCAGCGTCGCCGCCGGTAAGCCTCCGGTCAGTACGGTCGCCGGTGCGGGCAGTACCGGGCCGCCGACATGCGGAACCGGTACCGGAGGTGTTTGTGCCGGGCACAGATGCATATCGCCGCTTCTGGCCGCCGGTTTCATTGTTTATCTCCGCGGGCAATCGCCAGCCCGTGTGCCAGAAAGATCCGGTAACGTTCCGCAAGGTGCGCGCCATCAGGCATCACCGCCATCAGGTTTACCGCACCGCTCAGCGCCTGTGCATATAAAAACGGCGGTGCCGGTAACGGCGGCTGTTCTGCATCCAGCATGCTGCCGGTACTCCAGAAAACTGCCTGTGCCAGCCAGCCGGCGGCGGCGGATAATCCCTGCCGCTGTGCCGCCTCACCGCAGGCACGACGCTCTGATTCACCGGAACGGGTGATCCAGTGCCTGACACTGTCCAGCACAACACGCTCCGGTTCGCTCCACTCCGTCAGTTGCTGTGTACAGCAGTATCCCCACCAGAGTGCTTCTTTCAGCGGCAGGCCGTGTGCCAGAAAAAGGACGGCATCACCGTAATGTCCCTGCTGTTGCGCCGCACCCAGAAAATCAGCCGGATCAGGATATTGCGCTGCCAGCGCGGTTGCCTCACCGGATGGGGTATAGTGTTCCATCACCGGTATTACGCTGCTGTATGGCATTTTGTTCAGCATCGCCGCTCCTTAATTAATTTTTGTCAGTGCACCACTGATTTGCACCATTGCCCCGGCTTTGACTTCTGTCATTGCCGAACCATTGATTTCCACCAGCGCACCGCTCAGTTGTGCTTTTGCCTGTGCCGCCATAGTCAGCACCGCACTGTCGAGTGCAATTTTGCCGTTCCCTTTCAGGGTAATCTGAGGAGCCTGTATGGTAATGCCGGAAGCGGAAAGCTCAATTTTGCTGCCGCCCGCCGTCAGCGTCAGGGTCTGAGATGCGGATAAGGTGATCGTTTTTGCGTCCCCCGAAAGGGTGCTGTCAGCCTGTAATGTCAGGTTTTTTCCGCTGTTCTGGGTTATCCCCTCAGCTGCTTTCAGCTGCCATTGTTTATCGCTCCGATAGTGCGAATTTTCTTTGCTGCTGATAGTCAGGTTTTTTTCTGTTTCACAGCGGATGTTGCCTTTAATCAGACTGGTCCAGTCATTGTTGGCTGTCAGCTGTAAATCCTTCTGTGCCGCCAGCGCCAGACACTCCTCATCCCGTTTGTCCTCAAAGCGCAGCTGATTACCGTCGCCCCCGGCACCCGCCGGAGATGAGCGGCTGTATATGCCGCCGGTCAGCGGTCCGGAAAAAGGACGGGCATGATTCTGATGCCAGAGTGCGCCTGTGACCACAGGTTTATCCGGATCACCGTTGAGAAACTGCACCACCACCGCATCCCCGGCGCGCGGCAGAAACTGAATCCCCGCCCCGGCACCCGCGCTGTGCGAAAGTACCGGCAGCCAGGCCTGAGATAATCCGTTGTCCTGATCGTTATTTTCCCAGTGAAAACGGACTTTAACCCGCCCCTGAGCGTCATAACAGGTTTCGTCTCCTTCACGGGCAACGACGGTTGCCGCCTGAATACCGTCATAACGGGGCGCGGAAACCGGCGGCAGCCGGAACGGTGTGCAGACCTGATGACAGCGGAATGTATTGCTGTACACCGGGTTTCCGCCGCTTTCACTGCAATCAAGGGTGTGCGTGATATCGCTGACATAATATTCGCCGTTGTATTCCCCCGCCGGATGGTCACTCATCCGGAAGCGCATACCGGCACACAATGTCATCACCGCCGACCCGGCCTCATAATAATGCGCGGCCGCGGCGGCAGCTTCACAGGCAAACCGTGCCGCAGCAGGCTGGCCGTCATAATAGTGTGTCTGTTGCGTGGTACCGCTGCCGGTGAGTGTCTGCCGGTCAGTGCGGCTGTGATGCTGCTCCTGTGACCAGCTTTCTGCGGAGAATACCCCGCTGCTGACCCGGCGGCAGTCGCGGAACGGTGTGATAAGACGGGCGGAAATCTCCCCGGCTGACGGCACATGCTGTAATCCGTCCGTGATTGTCCACTGCGTGATATTGCCGGGATTGCGCAGGCAGAACCAGCCTTGCCCCGCCATTATCCGGCGGATCATGGCGCTGTCACTTTCATCCATCTGACACACGCAGGGACGGGTTTCCCCCTCCCCGCTGAGAGAAAAACGGACAAATGCCGTCAGCTGATGCAGATTGAGCAGTGTGCTGATCTGCCCTTTGCTGTTCTGATTCTGAAATAAGCGCCGCTGACGTCCGTGACGGAGAAAGGTCAGCGGATCAACCGCAATAATACGGTAAAAATAGAGCTGTTTATCCGGATGAAAACCGTCACATTCAATTTGTTGTATCAATCCGGCAAATGTCCGTTCACGACAGGTGACCACAGCCATTTTTCCCGGCAGCCCTTCATCCGGCGGTGACGGGCTCAGAAGATGTACTTCCAGCCATGTGCCGTCTGATAACGACTCCTTTGCATGCAGACGGGTCGCCACATACGGTGCACTGTTATCCAGCGTTACGGTAAGCGGACGGGGCTGACCGGCATAGTTTTCCATAACATAATACTCATCATTCAGCCTGACAGAGTACACAGAGTGCCACAGTACGGCGGCGTTCTGCCCTCACCTGTCAGCGGGATTTTGTGGATTTTCAGCGGAATTACCGCTGCTGAACAGTGACGGCGGCAGATGATAATCCGCAAACAGTCCGGCGGCTGACGATACCGCTCTGCCGTTGATCCGGCTGCGGAACCGGAACATATAACCGTTTTCCGTGACCACACTCTCCGGTGATGCGGCAAGCCCCTGAGACTGTGCCGTCAGCAGCCAGCGCAACAGTCCCCATTCCCCCGGATAAGAGGCGGAATACACGACTTTGCCGTGACGGAAATAGTCCGCTGTCAGCGGCTCTGCATCTGCGGCAGGCGGCCAGTAAAAATCCTGCCATAACGACGGGCCGTGCTGGTAGAGCAGCGTGTCATTTCCCTGTGCCAGCCGGATGCCCGATAATTGCGGTGTCAGCGCCACCGGACGTAATGAGATCCGCATATTCAGCGCCGCGGGGGCATCCGCATAGAATAACTGACGTAACTGTCCGGTCTGTGCTTCCGGCTTTTTCAGTGCCGCATACAGCGGATTGTTGTGGTGATCCGGCGGCAATAACTGCATAAAAGTGTCCATCACTCCGCCGGGGGTCAGAAAAGTATGCAGATCATCCGGTTTCACGCCCTGTGCATTGTGGCTGAACGGGTAGTACGGGGCGAGCCGGTCACGCCAGAACGGGTAGACGGTGGTCTGCCATTGTCTGTCAAGATAGTGTGCCGCCAGACCGGACTGTAACTGTGCAGACGTCTGCTGCCACTGCCGCAGCAAAGTCTCCAGTACCGGCGGCACATTTCCCGGCCCGGCCTCCGGCAGCTCCGTGCTCTTCATTACCTGCTGATAGCCCCATGCCTGCGGATCATCTCCGGCCATTCCCTGCTCCCAGTACTGCCGGAGAGATACCGACGATTGCTGCAGGGCAGCCAGCGCCGGTGACGGCATACCCTCCGGAGTCAGTAATACGTGCCATGCGGAAAACGCGCGGCTGATATTGCCCCCCGCCGGTTCATCTGTTTTTTTATATTGACTGAACGCGGATTGCAGCCGCCCTGCTTTTCTCAGCTTACTGCTGAGCTTGCTCATCCCCAGTAATGAGGCAGTCTGCTGTCCGGATTTCAGATCCGGTGCGGCACCGGGTTTCGCCGCCGCAAACGTGGTGTTGCGGCTGATCCCCTGCACCAGCGCCATCACCGGGTCACTGAACGGCTGTTCTGTCAGCCGCAGTACCGTGATCAGTGCTTCCGGCGAACCGGTATGACGCGGTGCCAGCGATAACAAAAACTGCTGCCAGTAGCGGATATATTCCTCATCATACTGACGGCTGATTTGCGCGATGATACTCTCCGGGGCAACCGGTGTATTCTCCGCCCACTGTTGCAGGAGATCCGCAAACCGGGACTGAAAATCCGGGTCTTCCCACTGTGCCTGCCAGGCGGTGTAACCGGCTTTGGTCATGTTATACGGGACCGACAAAAACCGGTGTTCCGGCTGAAACAGTGGTGTGATATCCGCCGGAAACAGGGTGTTCAGCGGCACCGTGCCATGTTCCCGGAGAAACTGCTCCCGCAGCACCGGGTAGATCCATTGCGCGGGTTCAGACGCAGCCACTTTCTGCCGTGCCTGCGCCACCAGCGCGGCGTTGTATAAACGGCGTTCCTCCTGAGTCAGCGGCTGAACCGGATAATCATCCAGCAGAGAAAGAATATCATCACCGCTGTCAGCATCACTGATATCTGTTCCGCGGTGGTCATCCGCAAACAACTGCCGGTAATCACCGGTAATCTGTAACAACTGCGGTGAAGATGATATCACCGCCTGTTGCAGACGCTGCTCCCGCTCAGCAGCCAGCAGCGGAAATAACACCGTGCGGATCTGCTGCTGATAATCACGGTACAGCGGCAGGAAAGAGGAGGAGAACCAGCGCTGATCATACTCACGGCGGATCTCTGTGACCACCGGCTGTAAAAGATGCAGGTGGCGGACCCGTTCTCCGGCCGGTGCCGGTGCAATGCGTGACAGATATTCAAGGTGTTCGCTGAGAGTCTCCTGCTGTACCTGAAAATGGTGCCATTGCATCACACCGGCGGCGGCCGTGCCCGCCAGACACACGCTGACCGCCAGACAATACCCCGTCAGTCTGCGCCGTTCCCGCCCCGGACAGATAACTTCATCACGGCCATGAATAACCCGTTCAAATAATGGTGTGGCGATATGCTGTTCCCCGCATTCCGCCGCGCACAACAGTGCCGATGACATCACCAGACGTGTGCCCGCCGTGTGCTGGTGCTGCAGGGCCGCCACATACTGTGTCTGTCTGTTAAGGTGTGCCTCCAGTTGTGCGGGGAACGACAGCACGGCCGCATTCTGTTCCGGCTGCCCGTCTGTCAGCCCGGTGAATTGCTTCCGTTGTAATGACAATATTAAATCCGCCGTAAACTGTACAAACGGGGCATCGGGCAGCGCTTTCCGCTCACGGCTGAAATCCGTGCTGTGACAAAACTGTGCCCGCTGCGGATCGGCAAATCCGCGCCGCAGAGCAGGCACACTGCCGAGCCCCGGGAACATCAGATGCAATGGCGGGCGGCATCCGAGCAAAACTGAAAATGTGATACAGGCTTCATGGTGCTGCCGCCCGGACTGAATCACCTGTTCATCACTGAGCGCCGCAAGTGCCGGTGCCGGAGACAATAAGATAAAACCGTGCAGCGGCTGAGACGGATTCAGACGCACCAGGTGACGCGCACTCTCCTGCCCGCCATCTCCGGTGAGCCACGCCGGTGTGCTGATACGGATCACGGTATTACCTGCCTGATAACAGAAAGGCACCTGCTCTTCCGCCAGCGGGGTAAACCCGTGCTGACGCATAAACACCTGTGCCTGCGGCAGATCGTCACACAGCAGCCAGTAAGTGCTGATGCGGCGCCTGTCCCACCGGGGTGCCCCGCCGCTGCGGCGCAGACGGCGGCGTGTCTGATACAGGTACCGTCGCAGCTCACGGCGCTGTTGCTGCCGCTGTAACTGCTTCACATCCGGCTCTGCCCGCCACGAGGTTTTAAACAGTCCGTAAACCGCAAGACACAAACTCAGCAGCGACACAAATACCGGCAAAAGTGCGCTGCCGCCCTCTGTCAGCCAGTAATACCAGGCCGTTGCGGTCAGTCCGGTAAGCAGCAGAATCACCAGCGCATACATTATTGCGGTTCTGATTTTCATCACCAATCTCCGTTGTTCAGAACAAGGCTGTCAGCGCATCACTCACTTGCTGTAATAACTGCTGATAACTGAAATCCGCCGCCGCCCGGAATGCTGCGCACAGCAGCAGTGAACAGGAAAAAATCAGCGGCAGAGGAATACATTTCGCAGGCCGGTTCCGGACGGTACAGCGTCCCGGCGGCGCAGACAGCGAGTCCTGACGGCTGCTGATCAGAATATGGCGCAACCGGCTGTAACAGGCGGCCAGAGCTTCCGGTCGTGCGCGGTATTCCCCGCGGAATCCGAGTGATAACAGATAAAACTGTAATTCGAGAAAATCCCGCAGCGGAACGGGGTTATGCACCGCAAGGTGCAGATAGCGGAAAAAGTCCTCTCCGCCGCGCCGGTTCTGAAACACCGCCCCGGTCAGCGTATGTTCCTGCCAGACCGATTCCGCTCCCCACGACGTGCTCAGCACCGCTTCATCCAGCGCGGCACACCAGACAAAGGCACTTTTCCCGATCAGGGAAGGATGCAGCTGACGGGCGGCGCAAATCCGGTAAAACCGGCTCACGCCCTGTAACATCTGCTGCCGGAACAGTGTCAGATCCGGCGGAGTCCCGCCCTGCACCAGCATAATCAATGCCTGAAGCAGCGGTTGTCCTGCGCTGATCAGCACATTTTGTCCGGTGTCCGGATGTCCGGCTTCTGCGGTTGTTACGGAACCTGTCTCCATGACGTATTACCTCCGGGTTATCAGGATGGCATTCAGCCGGGCATGCGGCAGCTGGCCGTCAATGTGCAGCGCCAGAACCGGGTCGTCCTGTGCCATCTGCGCCCACAGCGGGCTGCGGATATCCGGTTCAAAATAAATTGCGCCCGGATGTGTTGTGATCCCCTCCGGAACGCTGTTCAGATGCAGCAGCGGAATACCGGTCAGCCCGTTATTCACACAGGCCGCTATCTGACGGTTTCCGGCCAGTTTCAGCAGGCGTGCTGTCCGGCCTGCATCCGGCGGCCTGCCGCTGTCATCCGCATATTCCACGATCAGGCGGCTTTGCTCCGCAAAGGCGGATCCCGGCAGCGCAAGCCGCAGTAAACGCCGGGTTGTCAGCAGCCGGGTATCCCAGTTCAGCGGCTGTATATGCTGCCGGGTCTGCGGGGCAAGAAAGTGCTTCAGTGACTGAATACAGGGCGTAAACAGCCCGGCGTGATCGTCATTCCGCCACGGTTGCGGTTCGGGCGATGGTGTCGCGGCCAGCGCATATAAAACGGATTGCAGATGCAGACAGAAACGGTAAAAATCCCGGCAGAAGATACGATCGTCCGCCGCCAGACTTTGCAGTTGTGTCAGCAGCGGTTGTAAATGAAGACAAGCCGTTTCCCCGGCCGGAGCGTTATAAAGCCACTGAAGCCGCTGTACCAGCAGCAGCCGGATATCCTCAGCCCTGCGGCTCAGCCACGGGTTATCCTGCACAAACAGATACGGCGCACAAAATTCCGCCTCCGGCAGCGGGTGTCCGGCTCCCTCCCGGCAGTGCAGCCGGGCAACCGTCAGTCCGGTTTCATCCTCACGGCACTGTGAGGCACATTTAAGCTGAAGATTCAGATGCGCGGTACTGGTCATCACCGGTTCACGCATCTGCGGTTCCCGGTTTTCACTGACGCTGAGCGGTTTTGCGGTAAAACGATCCGGCGCACTGCTCAGCGGCAGAGTCAGCAGAAACGTCATATCCCCCGCCAGTCCGTCCAGACTGACACTCAGCGGCGTATCCGTGATAAACGGTGTACCGTCCGGCATCACACCGTGTGCCTGTAACAGCGTCAGTTTTCCCGCCCCCGTCAGGGACTCATCTGTCACCAGCCGGGAAAAACCGGCAAGACCGCCGCTCAGCTGTTGTGTCACATCACGCAGACAATGGCTGTGCAGACGACTTTCCTGGATAAAATGCTCCGGCTAGAGAAATAATCCCTCCTGCCACCAGATACCGGCCGTTTCATTAATCATCATTGCCCCCTGCTGAGAGTGACAATGTCTGCCCGTCCAGAAACAGCGATATCTGCATCACCGGCAGCGGAAGAACCGCAATCACCTGCTTGTTACCTGCCTCTGCCGCCGAGAAACCGGCAAGCACACCGATATGTGTCACACCGGGCTGCAATTGCAGCAACAGCGTTTCCAGACCGCCGGGATAGACCGGCGCCGTCACCTTTCTGGCCAGCAGCTGTTCTTTGAGTAACCTCTGATCCTGCTGCCACAGCGGCATAAAGCGTTCACGCTGAAAGATTTCATCGCTGCTGAGCTGGTAGATCCGCAGCACAACCGGCGCCGGACGGTTATCCACATTCGGGTTACTGTTTTCATGCGCCCGGATCACCACACGTAACAGACCGGTATCCGGCGGTGTCCCGAAGCGGCAGGACACCGGACCGAAAAATAAAAAAATAAAAATAAACAGATAGATACGTCGTTTCATGATGACTGAATAATTTGGGTGTAAAATTCACTGCGGAAATAATCTGTCAGTTTGGTTTTCAGATGGTCATCCGCGATCTGCTGGCTGAAGAAATGCTTGTAGGTCTGCCAGTAATCAATTTTTCCGGCAATTTTCTGGTCACGGTGCAGTGCTTCCAGATGCTGAGGGGAGATATCACGGATTATTTTTTCCGCCGCCAGGTCCAGTGCCCGGCTGATTTCCGGCAGCAGTGATTGCAGCAGCACCAGTTTGTCGCCGGCCAGTACCGGCGGTAAAACAGCTTCCGGCGCCGCCGTAAACACGGGAACGGGTTCAGGAACAGGCACACCGGCCGGTTCAGAAACACACGCCGGTTCCGGTACGGGTTCTGCAACCGGTGCAGGGCTGCCGTACGGTCTGGCCACCGCTGAAAAATGGTAACGGATATCATGCGGTGCCGGTTTTTTCACCGGCGCGGTGCCGAGGAACGGGTCATCATCAAAACAGGTGTTATCATCTGCCGGAGAGAACAGGCTGCGCAGGGCATTTTCTTCGCCCTGTGTATTCAGCGGCTCCGGTGTCCGGCTCAGCGGGGAAAAACAGGATACCAGCAGCCGGAAAGCGCCGATCCCCAGCATGTCGCCGTCCTGTAACAGATAGTCCGTGCCATGACCCAGCGCATCGTGCCGGTTATTGATAAACACGCCGTCACGGCTGGTATCGGTCAGAATATAACCGGCGGCAGTGCAGCGGAGTGTGGCGTGAATATCCTCAATACGGGAATGCGGGTCATCCAGCACAATATCGGCCTGAGCATCACGCCCGATAGTGCCGTCTCTGCCGTCAAAACAGTATTGTGACAGAGGGTTATTCTCCGGCGCGCTGACTATCCGAATCGTCAATGACATAGCGGTGATCCTGATGTTAATCAATAGAAACAACGGGGTTATTATCAGTCACTGATAATGAAACCCGGGTAATGGCAGTCTGCTGTCTGCGTTTTTCAATACAGGCTTCGGCAATCTGCGGCAGAAGTTTACCCGTGATCCCCTGCTCAACCGCTCTTGCGCCGGTTTCTGCTGAATAAGGCAGTGACAACAGATAAGTGACTAATTCATCTGAATAATCAAACGCGCACTGATAGGTTTCCTGAATGCGTTTACCCACCCGTTCCAGTGACAGCCGGGCAATCGCCGCCATTTCCGTGTCATTGAGCGGGTAGTACGGGATAATGGTGGTGCGGCCGAGAAACGACGGCCGGAAATGACGCAGCAGTGCCGGGAAGATCAACTGCACCAGCCCGGCTGTACCCGGACGCTCTTCACGGCAGTGCGCCGCAATCTCTTCTTCCGCCGCATTGCTGGTCATAATGATGATCGTGTGACGAAAATCGATTTCCAGCCCTTCACTGTCAGCGATACGGCCTTTGTCGAAAATCTGATAAAACACGTCATGAATGGCCGGATGCGCTTTTTCCATCTCATCAAGCAGCAGGATCGTATACGGATTGCGGCGCACGGCTTCGGTCAGCACACCGCCTTTGCCGTAGCCGGTATAGCCCGCCGGGGCACCCAGCAGCATGGAGACTTTATGCGGCTCTTTAAACTCCGTCATGTTCAGTGTGACCATCCGCCGTTCGTCGCCGCAGAGCGCCTCACAGAGTGCCAGAGCAGTTTCGGTTTTGCCGGTACCGCCCGGGCCGCACATCAGAAATACCCCCTGCGGCCGCAACGGGTTATTCAGACCACTGCGGGCAATGCGGATAGCCTGTGCCACCGCCGCAACCGGCGCGGTCTGGCCGATCACCCGTTCCGCCACTTTTTCTTCCAGGCGGCTCAGCCGGGAAATGTCATCCGCGGCCAGATGCCCGGCCGGAATGCCCGTCCACAGCGCAATAACCTCCGCAATATGATGGTCATTCACGGCATCTGCCGCACTTTCCGGAGTGACGGAGCGTGCAACCGATAACCCGGCGCAGGCGGTATCCAGCAGACTGATCGCTTTATCGGGCAGTTGCCGCTCCGGCAGATAACGGACAGAAAGCCGTACCGCCGCTTCACAGGCAGCTTCCGTCACCGGCAGGCCATGATGCTGTTCCAGTACCGGTTTCAGGGTATTGAGGATGGTCAGCGTGGTGGCCTCATCCGGCGGAGCGATTTTTACCGGCTGGAAACGCCGCGTCAGCGCGGGATCCGGCTCAATAAACTGTTTGTATTCGGACCAGGTGGTTGCAGCCAGCGCTCTGAATTCACCGCGTGCCAGCGCCGGTTTGAGGATGTTGGCCGCATCCCCCTGACCCGCCGTGCCGCCTGCCCCGATCAGGGTATGGGCTTCATCAATAAAAATGATTTTTTCTGTGCTGCCGGTGCGGATCTCCGCCAGCAGGTTTTTCAGCCGCTGCTCAAATTCCCCTTTCATAGCGGCACCCGCCTGTAATGCTGTCAGATCCAGCTCCCAGACTTCGCAGCCGCGCAGACGCTCCGGCACATTGCCGTCACTGATCTGCTGCGCCAGGCCTTCCGCAATGGCGGTTTTTCCCACACCAGCCTCGCCGACCATAATCGGGCTGTTCTGACGGCGGCGGCAGAAAATATCCAGAATCTGGCGGATTTCACTGTCACGGCCAATCACCGGGTCGAGCTTTCCCGCCCGCGCCAAAGCCGTCAGGTCGCGGGCATACGTCTCCAGCAGTGTTGTACCGTAGCTGTCCTGTGCCACCGGAACGGCGCCCGGCGGCAATGCCGTTATCTGCCGCGCCAGCCACTGTGCGTCCACGGATTGTGCCCATGCCGTCACTGCAGGCGGAATGCCGCTGCACGCTGACTGCCGCAGCAGTTGTAACAGATGAATATCACTGATCTGCTGCCCGCCCTGATTCAGCGAGACATGCAGCCAGAGCTGTTTCATCAGTTCTGTCAGTTCCGGGGCAAACACCGGGGACGCATCCGCCGCCTGCGGCAGCAGCGCCAGTGCATCATTCAGGCTGTATTGCAGTGCCGCATTATCTGCCGGTGCCTCACACCAGTACAGATCACGGCAGGCGGCGATCATCAGCAGCCAGTGCAGCGGTGTGACCGCCCGGTGATGACGGCGGACACACTCCTGCGCCGCATCCTCCAGTGCCGTCACCAGCGGCGGCGATAACCGCCGGATAAGTTGATGTAAATCGATAGTCAGCATAGCGGTTCCTTGTCAGAGCCGGGTATTTCGTCCCAGCCGTAATGCGGCAGCAGCAAGTTGTGCAGGCATCATCTGTGTGTTATCTGTCCGGAAAATAACGTCAAACGTCAGCGGACGGCGGAAAAAGGTACGGATAAATAATCCGAGATAATGGTGATATTCTCCGCCGGTCTGCCAGCTGTCGCGGGGTTGCAGCGGATCAGTAAATACATGTACCTGCAGATGCGCATTCCGCAGATAGCAGTGCGTGCCTGCCAGCGCACCGCCGCCGAGGCAGTTTCCGGTGCCGGCAGGCGGGTGATACGGCATACGGACAGGCGGGGCGTACTGAAATTCTGTGCGGCAGGCAAAAAAAGCCGATACTGTCCTGTTCAGTGCCCGCAGCCGGGTATTGCCGCCCCATACCTGCGCCGCTGCCGGGTAACAGACAGCCGCTTCCGGCAGCAATGTCTGTATCAGCGTTGTCAGCGGTAATTCCGCAGCAGCGGATTGTCCGCCGTGCTGCCGGTCTGCCGTCTGCTGTAACCGGCGGCAGACCGCATCAAAAACCAGAAAAAAATCCTGCGGGGCGGTCTGCTGGTGAGCCTGTGCATATTCCGCCACCGGGCCGGTAATATAACGCGGCAGCACACCACCGGTACCGAGCAGGCCGGGGGGATCAGAACGGCTCATCAGCGATCCTTACCGGCCCGTGATATGCCGCACCACGGTCATTACGGCAGCGCAGTATGAGCTGAATAAATTCATGGTCATGACTCAGTGCGGAGAAAAGTGCTTCCAGCAGTGCGGCAAAGAAGGCCGTTCCTGCCACGGGCGTGTTGTGTGCCAGTGTGACGGTAATATGCCGCCCCGGAATCGTCAGCGGAAGGTGATGATAAAAACGGACAGTCACGCCGGGTGAGGATGTGACCTCTTCAATGGCGGCAATCAGCGCGGTGATCACCGGTGAATTCTGCCGGTCATACAGCGACAACAGGGCTTTGAGTGGTGCGGCACCGTCCGGTGAATCAGTAAGATCCGTCAGCCGGGTCTGCCGGAGCCGTAAAAAGAGCGCGCACGGATCCGGCTGCACCGGCAGAGGAAGCTGCATTGCCCGCTGAGCAGCCATAGCATGATAGGTCAGCGGATCGGCCTGCTGCGGTGTGACCGGTTCTCCGGCCGCTGTCTCTGCCAGCGCTCCCTGAGTCCCTCGTCCGCACACAACCCAGAGCCGTTCATGTCTCTCCCCGCTGTCTTCATCAGATAACAGGCAGTTAAGATGTGTCACGTTTCCCGTCGTGCCGCACACCGGCTGCCAGCAGCAGCCAGAGCGCTGCGTGACCGGCTGATGGTACAGCTGCGGCACCGGCCGGGCAGGCAGTGTGGTGATATCCGTCACCGCGTCCGCTGAATACAAAAGTACGTCCGCCCGGGTATCTGCGCACAGCGGGTGCGGATTGGTGTCCGGCGATACCCGTAACGGCTCACTCTGATGTTCAAAGCAGTTTGTCAGAACCGTACGGAACAGCACGATGCTGTCACTGCGGGCAAAGCGTGCCGGTTCCGGCAGCATGTCGCGGAAAATAAATGTCAGTGTGAAATCCTGCCCGCTGCACTGCTGCAGTGAATCCGCCGGTGATATCACCGTGCCTGCCGCCTGTTCCGGATACCACAGCGCGTCATATAACAGTGCCTGCACATTATCTTCCGCTTCCGTACGCTGAGTCAGCGGTAATCGCTGACACGCCTGCGGCGGTAAAAACATCTCTGTTTCCCCGGCATTCAGCCGGATGGCGGCACACTGACGGTGAACAGCATCATCAATCAGCCAGGGAAGCTCGCCATCGCCGGTAAAATGCAGCGTCAGAGATGTCAGATTCAGTTCTGATACCGGAAGCCCCGGCACGGTCACCGAAAAAGTCAGTTGCAGGGAACAGGCTGCGGTACGGCTCTCCCCCTGCTCCGGATAGATCACCGCCTGCGGAATAAACCGGTGTCCGGTTATTGCCAGCGGCGTCAGCGTCAGCGGCTGCTGTGTCCGCCAGTGTATGGTATCCCCGGCGGCGTTCAGGGTGGTGAACGGTGTATCCGCCGCCAGCGTCTGCACCTGTGCCGCCGCCTGCGGTGTGAATACCACCGGCAGCAGCGCAGGCACCGGGCGCAGGTAGTCCGGAAACACAGTACGGACAAGTGTTTCTGTCAGCTGCGGCGCAGTCAGATCCAGCTGCTGCGCCGTCAGACCCGTCAGATACGCCACGCCATCGAGAAGCGCACGCAGTTGCGGATCGGTAATCGTCTGTCTGCTGATCCCCAGCAACTGCGCCTGATGCGGATGCTGACGACAGAAAGCATCCAGCCCCTCCAGCAGCTGCTGCCGCTGCTGTTCAAAATAATATAGTGTGTTGTCACGCACCGGCGGCCTCCGTGTTTATCAGTTGTCCGGCATTAAAATCCAGACAGACCGGCAGACACACTTCCCGGCCGCCGTACAGTGCGGTGATCTCAAAATGAATCTGATGCTGCCGGTATGAATGCGGCACGATGCTGACACTCACCTGCTGTAAGCGCGGCTCATAGCAGCGGATAAGACTTTCGATTTCCTGTGTGATTGCCGTGAGATGGAATTTTCCCTGCGCCCGCAGCAGATGGCTCTGACCAAACCCGGCGATACCGCTGCCTTTCCTGCCGTCCTGCCAGATCGGTGCTCTGGCGTTGATGATCCGGTACAGATGCGCCGTAACCGCCCGTTCCGTACAGGGCTGATACGGCGGCTCATCCGCTTCGTGGCACAGCCGTTCGAGCAGGCTCATAACAACACCTCTCCCTGCGGCCGGGAAAACCAGAGTGTGAGATCCACATTCGCCTCGCTGATATCGTACTGATACTGCGGCTGCAGGCAGATACGGCACTGATAACGCGCCGGATCCGCCGGGTCCGCACTCATGATGACAGACGCACGGCGCAGCGGATAATCAGCCATAATGACATCCTCGCCGTAATCAACATCGCTGACATAACGTTTCAGCCATTTTTCCACTGCACGCTGACACGCAGCCGGGGAATCAAAATTGCCGATTTTGTCGCGGATCTGCGTCCGGATGGCATGCGCAAACCGGCATGCCATCAGATTCACCGGCAGCATGGTCAGTTGCCGCCAGCGGGGCTCCGGCGGCAGCCAGACACTGTAATAACTGAAAAAACCGTACTGCCCGCTGAGATACAGTGAAGTACAGGCGGTCAGCCCCTGTTCTGCCCAGAAATTATCCTGTTCGCAGGCCAGATCGGTTTCCGTGACTATCTCCGGCGGCGTAAGCGCATCTCCTCCTGTCAGCGGAGCCACTATCGCCCCCTGCGTGCCGCCGCTGTCATAACTGCGCAAAAAGCCAAACCAGCTGATCCGCTCAAACTCACGGATAACATTCATCACCACCAGCCAGGCAGCATTGCCCCATAATTCCCCGCCATGCGGATTATCCGGCTGATAAACAAAACCGCAGCGGGGTGTTGTATGCGGATAACGCAGCAGAAAACGCGGCAGCGCGAGATAAAGAAAGCGCGCCTGTTCGTGACAACGTAACTTTTGCCACAGGCAGTAATCCGGGCTGTTCAGAATACGGGAAATTCTGTCGTGATCCGCGGAGAACCAGTGCAGGTCATCTCCGGTAAAATGCGGGTCAGTTCCGGTGATCACCGGACATAATGACACCTCTCCCAGCTCAGCCAGCCGGGTGGCGGTATACAGCTCGTCATACTCACCACCGCCGGTAAACACCATCTGGTGATCCACCAGCAGCAGCCCGAACGGCAATCCCCCCGCCGTGTTCAGTTCACGCTGATACAGCAGGCGGTATAACAGGGTATGACGGATATCAAAGGCGGTGTTCAGCTCCCGGGCCAGCAGCGGCCAGGAGAGATCCAGCAGACGGATAACCACCCGCCGGGGGGATGTAACCAGGGCGGTCAGATGACGCAGACTGCGCCAGCGGGCTTCCAGCGCGCAGAAATCCGGGTGATGCAGCACCTGTTGCAGCTGAGTGGTGCACAACCGGTCGATACTGTGAACAGCGTGTTGTATCAGCGCACAAAACTGACTGTGATCCTGCCGGGCCGCCGCCTGATGCAGCGCAGTCTGAAAATCCGTCATCCGTGACATCCTGTATTACCCGCCCGGAATATCCGCCACCATCCGCAGCGAAGCCGTAAGCGCTTCCATCTGCAGCCATGGCCGTATCCACGCCACCGCCGCATACATACCGGGACGGCCGGGTAAATCTGTCACAGTAACTTTGGCCTCCGCCAGCGGATGCGTGGCTTTGGCTTCATTGCCGATAGCATTGGGATTAACATACTGATGCAGCCAGCGATCGAGGGATTTTTCCACATCCGCCGCCGAAAGATTTGAACCGACACGGTCACGGCCAATCACCTTCAGATACTGTGCGATACGGCTGCTTGCCATGACGTAAGGCAGTCTGGCTGAAATTGCCGCATTAGCGGTCGCCGCCGGATCAGTATAGATTTTCGGTTTATGTACAGTCTGCGCGCCCATAAATACGCCGTGTGCAGCATTTTTGTAATGCACCAGCGGCAGAAAGCCAAGGTCACTGAGCTCTTTTTCCCGCTCATCGGTGAGATTCACCTGTGCCGGGCAAAGCTGAACGGTGTCACGGGCATCATTGCGGTAAATATAATTCGGCAGATTATCCACTTTGCCGCCATTCTCCGCCCCGCGCACCGCAGTACACCAGCCGAAGCGGCGGTAAGCCTGTGTCAGCAGCAACCCGTAAGCATAGGCCGCATTGCTCCAGACAAACTGATCCTGTGACGATACCTGCGCAGAGCCGTCCGCCCGCTGCGGTAATTCCTCAAACTCAAATCCGCTGATACTTTTTCCGCCGGTGCCGTAAGGCTGACGCGCCAGGGTTTTCGGCAGTGTCAGTGCCACATAACGGGATTCATCGGAGGAGCGGAATGCATTCCACGAGGCATACGCGGGAGCATCAAACCCGGCGGCCACCGGTTTGCCGTCTGCAAATTGGGTCACTGACTGAAAATCAAACATCGACTGCCCCGCCGCCGCCACAAACGGCGCATGTGAGGCACTGGCCACTTCGCCGATGTAACGCAGCAGCGCCACATCCTCATCACCGTAGCCAAATTCAAAATCCCCGAGCAGCACCCCGTACGGCTGACCGCCCGCGGTACCGAACTCCGCCTGATAAACACAGTTAAAAAACGGGCTGCGATCAATCGCCGGTGCATTCTCAAACTGTTGCAGCAGCTCGGTTTTGGTGTAATCCGCCATACGGATTTTCAGATCAGCGCCGGGGTCACTCTCCCTGACCAGCTTATGCAGCCCCAGCCAGCTGCCCTCCAGCCGCCGGAAATCCGGAGCGGTCATCACTTCGGATAATTGTGCTGAAATTTTTTCATCAATCAGTGCGATCGCTTTACGCAGCGTGAGCGTCAGGTTTTTGTCCCAGCTCACGGTGCCCGCCATGGCCTGACGGGTCAGCGCGCTCATCAGATCACGGGTGGTATCCGGCGGCGTCTGCACGGTGGCCTGCACTGCGCGATCCAGAAAACTGAGTTCCGCCGTGCTCTGTGATGCTGCCGCCTGTTGCTGCAGGGTGTCGCTCATCAGCGTTCCTCCTGTACAGCCAGCTCGGAGGAAAGCGAACTCAGCGCTTCAGTGTTTTGCAGGATTTCTTTGAGCAACTGCTCCAGATCACGGGAGCGGTCTGCTTTGCTGAGCAGCGTTTTCAGCTGATTACGTGTTTCAACCAGCGATTTAAGCGGTGCAATCTGATTAACCAGATTTTCCGGATGGAAATCCGCCATCGAGGTAAAAGAGAGTTCAACCGGAAATTCACTGCCGTCATCACTGAGTGTATTGGTGACATTAAAGGTCAGTTCCGGGTTTACCTGCGCCATCACATCATTAAAATTGTCGTTATCAATACCGGTAAATTCCCGGTCTTCCGGCGCACATTTTTTATCCGCCGGTTTGTGGCCGGAGAAATCACCGACCACCCCGACGACAAACGGCAGCTCCCGGTTTTCTGATTCCCCGTTTACTTCAACATCATACGTAATACTGACGCGGTTTTTATTTACCCGCTTGTGCTGTGCATTCATTGCCATAACAATTTTCCTGCGGTTATCAAGAAAACGGGAAGCCCTCAGGCTTCCCGTTCAGTATTATTTCGCGCCGGACAGCAGTTTGCCCTGCGGCAGGTTGTAAGTAACAATGCCGCCCTCTTTCAGCTCACCGCCTTCCAGTTCATAGGAATGTTTCTGTGAAATCTCCACATAGGAGAACGTGATCATTTCATGCGGCTGTGCGCCGTCATAACCGCTGACGTTGTAACCGGTCAGGCGGGCATGAGAAAGTTTGATCTGGAAATACACCGATGCACCGGAACCGTCAGCTTCCGGTTTGGTAAAGGCGATTTCCACCGTTTTACCTTCTTTGCCCGGATTAAACAGGAAAGAAAGCAGATCTTCCGATGCACCATCAATCTGTTTTGCCACACTGACCGGCTGAATCGCGACCATACCGGAATCGGCGTTATTGCCGTTACCGATATCCATCGCCACATTGCGGGAACCTCCCCAGCTGTAAGAATCCACCGCAAACCAGTTTGTGCCGTCCAGGCCGATAACTGTTGCGCCGCCTTTAATATCAACGCCATCAATTCGCATATAAATACTTGCCATAACTATCCTTATTATGTGTGTGTAATAATTACCAGCGCAGTGCGGTATTACCGCGCTCTGCCGGTAAGGTCGGGTTTTCATCTGCGGATGCCGTGCCGGATATAGCGCTTTCCGGCTCCGGCAATTCCGTCATCTGCATGTCATTCAGACCGGTCAGTGAAAAAATCCGGTCCAGCAGTGTACTGTTGTCTTCCAGTAATATTTCCTGCCACAGCCCGGCCAGAGACATCTGTCCCCAGCGGATGGCTTTTTCCAGCAGGTAGGAGATCGGGCTGTGAGGTTCGCTGTCTCTGAAATAGCGCGAAATTTCGCGCAACTGCCGCAGTGCCGTATCACGGTTATGATGATTACGCTGACTGAGTGCCGGAAAATCCGGGCGGGCGGTCTGTCCCGCTGCCGGCGATACCGGTTTTTGCGGCGGAGATTCCGGCTGTACATCCGTTACCGGGGGGGCTGACAACGGCAGACCGCTGACAGCCATCACAGCGCTGCGGTAACCGGTCAGTAATTCGGTAAAAAAGGCGGGATGTACTGTGCCGGCAGCGCTTCGTGCCGCAAAAAATGCAGCCAGCGGCTGTAAGTGCGCCAGGCACTGTGTCAGCATATCAATGCGCTGACGGGCATCTGTCCGGGCTTCTTCAGAGCGCGCCGGGAGATCCGGCAGCGCTCCGCGGTGCTGACATTGCAGATAATGGTAATAGGGGATGTCATCCGCCACCGGCAACAGTAATACCGCACTGTAAAACAAACAATTTTCGGTACCGGTGCCCAGAATCAGACTCAGTTCCTGTAATTTTATCTGCTCTGCCTGCGGGTCTTCCGTATGTTGCGGCGGCAGGTGTTCCCAGTGCTCTGTCATCTGGACAGAGAACCAGGCAAGAGACTGCTCAAGGGCGCAGAGAGACGGGTCCTGTAAAATCTGACACCAGAGATACCAGCCGGAAAGACTGATATCACGGGCAGTATCTGCCAGAACCGGAAACAGCGCATCCGCCAGTGCGGTCTGATCGGCAAGCATCTGCTGCCGGTGCTGCACCCTGCTGTCCTCATCGGTTTGCTGTAACAGGCGGCGCAGTGAAGACTGGGCGATATTGAACAGATTACGCAGCGGCCGGTAACGGGCACTGTCTGCTTTTAAATACTCCCCCTGCGGCTGTGTTTCACAGACGGGCAACCACAGTGCTTTCTGCTCATCCTGAGACAATGGCATACCTTTCCCTTTACTTTCCGAGCCTGTTTTCCGATGCGGAAAGTAAACCATATTGAAAGGATTACCACTGTCAGCAACTTCATTGATTTTTTTAGCTTTGCGCCAGACTGCGGCAGCAGATTGTGCAGGAGAACACCGTCGGCACTGAATTTACTTTATCTTTTAAAAACATAAAATTAGCTTAAATATCAGATAATAATCCTGATCATCCTTTATTAGCAGACTTATTATTTTAGCTTTACCCATTATTTTGTGATCTGTT
Organism: Morganella sp. Je.2.23; assembly: GCF_051129855.1. Lineage (NCBI taxonomy): Bacteria > Pseudomonadati > Pseudomonadota > Gammaproteobacteria > Enterobacterales > Morganellaceae > Morganella > Morganella sp. Je.2.23. Next base: position 605,104 of record NZ_JBCPSQ010000001.1, on the reverse strand, counting down.
GCTGTTTATTTTTGATGAATTTCAGCGGTAAAATAAAAACAATAATCCGCCCTGAAGATTTATTCAGGACAAAACTCGGTCGGCGGTGAAATTATCACCGCGTTTGCATAATGTGGCTAACTATCATGAGTAATGTAATTGCGTTTACTGATGCGGACACCAATCCCTGTATGCAGTGCGGGGCATGCTGTGCCTATTTCCGGGTCTCATTTTATCACGGAGAAATGGATATCACGGGCGGTGTGGTACCGGCAGAGATGACAGAAAAAGTGAATGATTTTATGGCCTGTATGAAAGGTACAGATCAGAAATCCCCGCGCTGTATCAATCTTCAGGGGGAAGTCGGTCAGTGTGTGGCATGCAGTATCTACACACAGCGTCCGTCCCCCTGCCGTGAATTTGATCAGTCATGGGTCAGCGGTGTGCACAATGCCGCCTGTGACCGGGCAAGAGCCGCACACGGCCTGCCTCCGCTGGAACCGCCATCCCGGCATAATGATCACGCCGCCTGAGCACCGCCGTTTTGCACTAACGTTTTTACGGCTGTTCAGGTAGGATAGCAGCATTAAAATCAGACTGAATAAGGACAGCCGTATGAGCGATTATGCACAAAGTGTTGCTGATGTGGAAAAAGCCATTGAGAGTAACAGTATCACTGAAATGAATGAACTGATGGTCAGCCTGGGTGACAGTAACCCGCTGCCGTATGAACAGCGTTATGAGTTACAGCAGCGCCTCCGTCAGGCGATAATGGATCACGGAAAAATACATCACTAGTTAATTCTTATTCCGTACCGGCTTTTATTCAGCATAATATGCCGGTGCGGAGTGTCATGTTTATTCCGTTAATGTCAGCTTTTGCAAAAATCGCTGTCATCCCTGTACTAACGGCCGCTTAATCCGCTATTCTTTTCCTGTCAGCTACCTTATTCATTCATCTGATTATTATTTATAACAAATCAATCTTATCTGCCCATTAATTAAAAACCGAAAATAAGACACAGTATATTATTGTTTTATATTACAGTTTTATGAAATTTATCATTTTATTCTCTGCTAAAAAATACCTTATTTATCTATAGAGGAAAGGGAATAATCAGCATATGATATTGAATATGTTTCACCGACGTGACCATTTAAACGTGCGTTGTATGTTGTGTTCTGTTTTGCTGAACATCTGCCGGGTTTGTAAGGAATGCTTATTATGGAAGTATCAAACTATTCACCGTTACTGAGCTATTACGCGTACATTAAAAAATTTATTGCGTCTCCGGCAACCATGGGAACCATTACCCCCTCATCACGCTGGCTGTGTCGTGCAATGGTCCGCCACGTCGACTGGAACGGTGTTCAGCATTTTGCTGAACTGGGTGCCGGTACCGGGGTTATCACCCGTCAGATTCTGGATCAGATGAATCCGCAGGCAAAACTGGATGCCTACGAGATTGATCCGTATTTTGTCAGTCTGCTGAATAAATTTCAGGACAGCCGTCTGGGGATTTTTTCGGACTCGGCAGAAAAACTGAACCACCCGTATAATGTGATTTTTTCCGGCCTGCCGTTCCTGTCAATTGACCGCCGGGTCGGGCTGCGTATTCTGAAAGCAGTACGTGACAATCTTGAAATCAGTAACGGACAGTTTATTCTGTTTCAGTACACCACCAAGTTTGAGAAATACCTGCACCGCTATTTCCATTTCCGTAAAGAGCGTGTGATGTTTAACGTTCCGCCGGCGTGGGTGTATATCTGTACCCCTAAAAGACGTCATACCAATAACTGATCATCCGCAGGTGTCCCGCCATACCGGGACACCTGCCATCTCAATACCTCTGATTTACAGGTTATTATGTTAACTGTCATTCCTGCAAAACCGGCTTATTTTCCGCGCCTTGTGGCTATCTGGGAATCATCCGTCCGCGCCACACATGATTTTTTAAGTGAGGCTGATATTGAAAAGCTGCGTCCGCTGCTGCTGAATACCTATCTGCCGAATCTGAATGTAGTGATGGCACAGGATGAAAACGGAGAGATTCACGGCTTCCTCGGCACAGACGGAAACCGGATTGAGATGCTGTTTGCGGATGCGGCAATACGCGGCAAAGGCACCGGTAAATTCCTGCTGAATTATGCGGTTGAGCAGTTACAGGCCGATGAGCTGGATGTGAATGAACAAAACCCGCAGGGCGCCGGTTTTTACCGCCATATGGGCTTTATACATACAGGCCGTTCTGAACTGGATGGTGAGGGAAACCCGTTCCCGCTGCTGCACATGAAATATACCGGCAAAACAGCGGGATGATGTCTCAGCCGAAGACACCGGTTGAGAGATAACGGTCACCGCGATCGCAAATGACAGCCACAATCACCGCTCCCGGTTTTTCTTTCGCAATCCTCAGCGCACCGGCTACCGCCCCGCCGGAGCTGACCCCGCAGAAAATACCTTCCTGCTGTGCAAGCTGACGCATGGTGTTCTCCGCGTCCTGCTGGGTAATATCCAGAATATCATCCACCAGCTGCGGCTGAAAAATACCCGGCAGATACCCCGGTGACCAGCGCCGTATCCCCGGAATCTGGCTGTTTTCCGCCGGTTGCAGACCGGTGATATTCACCTGCGGCGCGACCTCTTTCAGGTAACGCGCCACCCCGGTGATGGTGCCGGTGGTGCCCATCGCGGAAACAAAATGTGTGATACGGCCAGCGGTCTGCTGCCAGATCTCCGGGCCGGTTGTCCGGTAGTGGGCCAGCGGATTATCGGGGTTATTAAACTGATCGAGCACATACCCCTCCCCGTCCGCTGCCATCTGCCGCGCCAGATCCCGTGCTCCTTCCATGCCCTGCGCCCGGCTGACCAGCACCAGTTCCGCACCGTACGCCTTCATGGCGGCCTGACGTTCGGCACTCATATTTTCCGGCATCAGCAATTTTAATTTGTATCCGCGTATGGCGGAAATCATCGCCAGTGCAATACCGGTATTGCCGCTGGTGGCTTCAATCAGCGTGTCGCCGGGACGAATTTCCCCGCGCTGTTCAGCGCCTTCAATCATACTTTTTGCCGCACGATCTTTTACCGAGCCGCCGGGGTTATTGCCTTCCGGTTTGATCCAGATTTCCGCACCGTACTCTTCCCCCAGCCGGGCAAGCCGGAAAAGCGGGGTATTACCGATACTATTACTGATAGATGCCACGTTATTCAGCCTCCTGAGCCGTAAACTGAAACCATACCGCCGCAGCAAGGCAATATGCAACCGGATTTATTCTCATGTTCATGCGCACTGCGCCTGCGGCAGCAGTGCCAGTTCGTGTTCACCGCGGAACAGCCGCAGCTCTCTGATAGTCAGCCAGACAGAATCACCGGCAGCAGCGCGGGTGTCCGGCGGTAATATCACCGTCACTTCATCTTCTGCGGCTTCCGTGGTCACCACCGCAGTACGGTAGTGACCGTGTGAACGGAGCGTCACTATCCGTGCAGCAACCGCATCTGCTGAAAACGTATGTTTCAGTGTCAGCGACCACGGGCGGACAAATACCGCCACCGGCCCGGAACCGGCCGTCAGCGCGGTAACCGGCTGATGCACACCGCCGACCCGTACCACACCGTCAGTACCGATATCACCGCGAAAAATATTTATCTGACCAAGAAATTCCGTCACAAAACGGTTACTGTCATCATTGCCGAGGCTTTCCGGTGCCGCGACCTGCTCTATATGCCCGCTGCGCATTACCACGATACGGTCGGCCACTTCCAGTGCTTCTTCCTGATCGTGTGTCACAAACACAGCGGTGAATCCCAGCGACTGATGCAGCTGACGCAGCCAGCGGCGCAGTTCGGTTCTCACCCCGGCATCCAGTGCACCGAACGGCTCATCCAGCAGCAGGATACGCGGCTCCGCCGCCAGCGCTCTGGCCAGTGCCACCCGCTGCTGCTGCCCTCCGGAAAGCTGCGCCGGATACCGGTCCGCCAGGTGCGGCATCTGAATTTTTTCCAGCAGTGACATTACTTTATCGCGGATCTGTATTTTTGACGGCCGTGTTTTACGCGGCAGAACGGTCAGCCCGAACGCAATATTGTCAAACACCGTCATATGCCGGAACAACGCATAGTGCTGGAATACAAACCCGGCACGGCGCTCACCGGCGGCCATTCCGGAGACTTCCTCACCGCTGATATACAGTTCACCGGCGGTATGAGGCGTCAGCCCGGCAATAATGCGCAGCAGTGTGGTTTTTCCGGAGCCGGACGGCCCCAGTAACGCCACCATTTCACCGTCCGCCACCGACAGCGAGATATCCTGCAATACCGGCTCTGCGCCGAAATGATGTGTCAGATGACGGATTTCAATGCTCATATTTCCTCCGGTATCCCTGATATGCCATCACCCCGTGACGAATGCATAAGGTCACAACAGCCATCAGCGCCAGCAGCCCGGATGCGGTAAACGCCGCCACCGTCTGATAATCCTGATGCAATAATTCCACCTGCAGCGGCAAAGTGAACGTCTCCCCGCGAATCGCCCCGGAAACCACTGAGACCGCACCAAACTCCCCGATAGCACGGGCATTGGTCAGTATCACACCGTAAAACAACGGCCAGCGGATATTCGGCAGCGTCACCCGCCACCAAATCTGCCACGCACGGGCTCCCAGCAGTACAGCAGCTTCTTCTTCCTGAGCCCCCTGACTGAGCATCACCGGCACCAGCTCCCTGACCACATAGGGACAGGTCACAAAAATAGTCACCAGCACAATCCCCGGCAGCGCAAACATGATTTGGGTATCCAGCGAGCTTTCCAGAAACCCGCCAAGCCAGCTGTTCGAGCCGTACAGCAGCAGGTAAAGCAGCCCGGCAATCACCGGCGATACCGCAAACGGCAGATCAGCCAGCGTCAGCAGCAACTGACGGCCGGGAAAACGGAACCGTGTCACCAGCCACGCCAGCAGTGTGCCGAAAATCAGATTCACCGGTACGGTGATCAGCGCCACAATCAGCGTCAGCCAGATAGCATGCAGCATATCCGCCTCCGCCAGCGCCCGGACCACACCACCGATACCGTCAGATAACGCGGTGACAAAAATCCATATCAGCGGAACAATCAGGATCACAAACGTCAGCAGCAGACCGGCGCCAATCAGCAGCCACTTCTGCCACGGGAAACGCCTGCGGCGCAATGAATCAGCCATGTGACCTGCCTGTGCGCAACCCGGCGCGGCTCTGGATGATATTCACCGCCAGCAGCAGCACCAGTGATGTCATCAGCACCACAGAGGCAATAGCTGCTGCTGCCGGATATTCAAATTCCTGCAAACGGACAAAAATCAGGAACGATACCACTTCCGTCTGCCACGCCAGATTACCGGCGATAAAAATCACCGCGCCGAACTCACCGAGACTGCGGGTAAACGATAAAACGGTGCCCGCCAGGGCGGCAGGCGCAATTTCCGGCCAGATCACACGGCAGAATATCTGAAAACGCGAAGCACCCAGCGTTTCTGCCGCTTCCTCATATTCCGGTTTCAGGGTTTCCAGCACCGGCTGTACCGTGCGGACAACAAACGGAATACTGGTAAACATCATCGCGACAGCAATACCAATCCAGGTATTCACCAGCGTGATATTAAATGAGTCAAAAAAACGGCCGTACCAGCCGTTGGGGGCAAACAGTGTGGCGAGTGTCAGCCCCGCTACCGCGGTGGGCAGTGCAAAGGGCAGATCCATCAGGCCGTCGAGAATACGGCGGCCGGGAAAGCGGTAGCGGGTCAGAATCCAGGCCATCAGCACACCAAAAACAGCATTGAACAGACTGGCGGCCAGCGCAGCGAGCAGCGTGACTTTATAGGCGGCAACCACCTGCGGACCGGTGATCACCTGCCAGTACTGCGCCCAGCTCATCTGTGACAGCTGTAATACCAGCGCGGTGAGGGGCAGCAGCAGGATCAGCCCGCTGTAAAGCAGGGTAAACCCGAGGGACAGGCCGAATCCCGGCAATACCCGCCTTGCCATATCAGCGTCCCTGAGCCATCAGAGTGTCAAATTCACCGCCTGAATTAAAACGACTTTTCATCACTTCAGACCATGAACCAAACTGATCTTCCACTTTAAACAGCGTGACCGGCGGAAATTGTCCTTTGGTCGCCGCCATCACATCCGGGTCGGTAACACGGTAATTAAACTGAGTCATTTTTGCCTGCGCAGCCGGGCTGTACAGGAAAGTCAGATACGCATCAGCAACGGCCTGAGTGCCATTTTTTTCCGTGTTTTTATCCACCCGCGCCACCGGAAATTCCGCCAGAATATTCGATGCCGGAACGATAACATCGTAATCATCCGCGCCATATTCATTGCGGATATTATTCACTTCTGATTCAAAACTGATCAGTACATCTCCCAGCCCGCGGTCGATAAATGACGTGGTGGCTCCGCGGCCGCCGGTATCAAATACCGCGACATTACTGAGGAATTTTTTCATCTGCTCCTGCGTTTTAGCACTGTTTTTACCGTTTTTCTGCTGCCAGAAACCCTCCGCAGCCAGGTAAGTATAGCGGCCGTTACCGGAGGTTTTCGGATTCGGGAAGACGATTTTCACATCATCACGCAGCAGGGAATCCCAGTCTTTTATCTGTTTCGGGTTTCCTTTGCGCACCAGAAAAGCCATGGTGGAATAATACGGAGAACTGTTATTCGGCAGACGGGCCTGCCAGTCAGCCGCCAGCAGGTTTCCTTTATCATGCAGAATCTGCACATCTGTCACCTGGTTATAAGTGACCACATCTGCCCGCAGTCCCTGTAATATCGCCAGGGCCTGTTTTGAGGAGCCGCCGTGCGACTGGCGGATAGTCAGCGGATCGTCCGGGTGTTCCGCATTCCACTGTTTTTCAAACAACGGATTAATGTCCGTGAATAACTCACGGGCAATATCATAGGAGCTGTTCAGCAGCTGAGCAGCACCGGCGGCGCCACTCCACACCGCAGAGAGGAGCAGCAGACCGGCAGGTAATACAGCGTTGGCAGACAGTTTCACGGCGGAGAACCTCATTATGATGATGCGTTTCAGGGAACTCCGGTCAGTGTGCATATATCAGTAAAGTGATACAAGCCATTTACTTATACCATTATGGAATTATATATAGTGATTATTTCCTTCCGGATATTATGCATCGATATGTTTCTTTTCTTCCTGCTTTGCTGATGCTTTTTCATTATGCTGATTGTGATCACAACTGCCGTGTGAACCGTGTCCTCTGTGCATAAAGAAGTGCATCAGCGGGCAAATCAGTAACATCAGCAGAAACCAGTTTTCTCTGAAAAATTCGTACATGGGGAACCTCCTGTGTGGTTGATACCTGCAGGATAGGGGTTGCCCTCAGGGGAAGGTACAGCGGAATAGTGTCATTTAACCTTTGTTTTTGTAAGGATAAAGACAGTGCCGGTTGGTAGTGTCCGGGAGCGCTGCCACAACAGACAAAACGAAAAGCCGCTGTAAATACCTCCCTGTAAGCTCAGGCGCGTCATCCATGACGCGCATGCTTTTCGTTCACTTGTCCGTTGCTTCAGCTATACATAAGCAACTGTGTGACTCACCGCATAATCTGCTATTACAGCGCGCTCAGCTGTTCCAGCGACGGCGCATAATAGTAAGCACCTGTTTTCGGTTTACTGAAACGCAGCAGATCATCAAATTTGCCGTCAGTTTCACCGAACATACTCAGCAGTTGCTGCTCAATATTGTGCAGACGACCGCAGTACGCGATAAAGAACAGTCCGTGCTCACCACTGGCAGTACCGTACGGCAGGCTCTGGCGCAGAATGGAAAGTTCTTCGCCCTCCTCCTCAATGACCACACGGGATACATGGGAAGTCACGTTACGCACATTCTCATCCAGCTCGGTGCTGTCTGCTTTGGTGCGGCCAATCATTTTTTCCTGCTGCTCTTCGGAAAAACGCGTCCATTTATTCAGGCTGTGCGCCCAGCGCTGTGTGAGGATATAACTGCCGCCCGCATCTTCTCCATCCGCGATCAGTGCCACATCCGGACGCTCTTCCCCTTCCGGGTTTTCAGTACCGTCAATGAAACCGCTCAGGTCGCGCTCTTCTGTCCAGCGGAAACCGTGTGTTTCACCCTGAATATCAACCGCACCGGCAAATGCCGCCACCGCCGCCTGTGCCAGCGAGAAGTTGATATCATGACGCTGAGAATGAATGTGGATCAGTAAATCATACTGAGTGGCCGGTGCCAGACCGCGCCCCAGTTCACGGAAGTTTTTCAGTTCCGGCGCACTGCTCTCACTGCCCAGCTGACGCCACAGATCATGACCGAATGCCACTGTCGCACTCAGCTGATCAGAGGCAAATTGTGCCTGTAATTTTTTCAGTGCCGCCAGGAAAATCTGACAACCGCGCCGGATTGCCGGTAAATCATCTTTCGTGTTTGCTTCAATAAAAATACCGAAACGGCAGTGTTCCGGCAGAATACCGCTTTGTGCTTGTGACATATTGCTCCCTTTGCATCGTCAGTCTGATCAGGAAATGGCCTTATCATAAATCACTGACACGGAATTACATTGCTATTCCGCAAGTTCATCTGTCATTGCGGGTTATTTATTTGCCCAGACGATATAACTGACTGTCCAGTTTTTCAGAATATCATCTGACGGCATCAGTGTTTCAGGACCAAACCAGATTCCGCGGAAAACATAGGAAATACGCGGGGTCTGTGGTGAACGACAGATAACCTGTGCAACATTGTCAAATTCAGATGTCAGCGTACAGGCACCGGCAGCGGCCTGCGGATAGATATCAGAAAACCGTGTTCCGGTTCCGGTATCCCACTCAGTGCGGATATCCGCATCATTGACGACAATACGCTGCACAGTTCCGTTTTCCGGCCCGGACAGCCGGATAACGGTTTTATCATCCTTCCGGCCCTCAAAAATCTTAACGATCTCACCCTGCTCTGTCTGCATACCACCGCGCAGCGTGTATTTGTCGTCCAGACCCTGACTGATTGCACTTTCTGTCATGGCGGTCTGATTATTCACATCACCGACCCCCTGTGCCGTCATCGTCATTGCACTGCTGCTGAACCAGCTTACCGGCGATAATGATGACCATGAAAACGAACTGCACCCGTTCAGCATCAGTACGGTACCGGCCACGGCGGCCAGTTTAATTGCCTGATAACACTTCATTCATTGCTCCTTTCATTCGGTTCAGATATCAGACTCCGGAATTGACAAAACATTCATTCTGAATTATTACATCAAATAACTTTAATGAAATAAGTATATTTACGAATTCAGTAAATTAACGTTTCCGATAAGATATGTCCCGGCATATCACCGACATTCTCATTTACCGGCGTCGTAAGCTATGGCTGAAATGACATTCACATCATCGTCTTTTTACCTGTTTTCAGCAGTTGTTCTGACAGGTATATCAGGGTTTCAGCCTGCTGCTGCTTTGCCGTCATTTTCCGCGTATGAATATCATCAGAGTACTGTCAAATGTGAAACGCCGCAGCGTTTTGTCATCAAACAACTGCCCTATCTGCAGGATAACAGCCGTGTGATCCTGGAAGGTAATATTCAGTCTCAGATTTCAGCGGAACACTATCTGCTGGGGGATTACAGCGGTATTGTCGAAGTAAAAATCCCGGCAGATTTGTGGGGAAAAAAGATTATCACGACTAACGATATTATCCGTATTGAAGGCGGAATGGAAAAAGACCGCCATGAGATTGTGGTGACTGCCGATGCGCTCAGTGTGGTGAATCCGGGCAGTTAATATTCCGGATCGGTGAGCAGGCGTTTCGTGTAGGTCAGGCTGTCCTGCTGACATTCGTCGTAAGCCAGTTTGTCAAACATACTCAGCGTGGCGGTATTGTCATCCGGGATCACCAGCAGCAGTTGCGGACATCCCCGCGCCAGCAGCTTTTTCTCCAGTCTCACCACCATGGCGTTTGCAATTCCCCGCCCCTGAAACTCCGGATGCACGGCCAGGTAATAGGCATAACCCCGGTATCCGTCATAGCCGCCCAGCAGCGTACCCACCACTTCACCGTTGACCTCTGCCACCAGAAACAGTGCCGGATCATGTGCCATTTTCCGCTCGATCACGGTTTCCGGGTCATCCGGAGGGGTGACCAGATCACAGCGTTCCCAGAGCGCAACAACCTCTTCAAAATCACCTTGCTGAAATGTGCGAATGTCCATACCGTTACCTGTCTGCCGGTTGTCTGCCCGTGTCCGTGACGGAACGGGTGTGATATCTTATAAAAACAAAATGATATACTAAAGTTTATCCGCAGCTCAATGGTCGTGATGTAATGAATATCCCTGATAGTGACAGTGTTAAAGATTTTTTCCTTCAATTGCAGGACTCCCTTTGCGGACAACTGGCCGCCAGTGACGGCGGTGCGGCGTTTACTGAAGATAAATGGCAGCGGGAGTCCGGCGGCGGCGGACGCAGCCGGGTACTGAAATCCGGCGCACTGTTTGAGCAGGCCGGTGTCAATTTTTCACACGTCAGCGGGGATAATCTGCCGCCATCTGCCACCGCACACCGGCCGGAACTGGCCGGGTGCCGCTATCAGGCCATGGGTGTCTCTCTGGTGCTGCATCCGCATAATCCGTATGTGCCGGCCGCGCACGCTAATGTCCGCTTTTTTATGGCTGAAAAAGCCGGATGTGAGCCGGTCTGGTGGTTCGGCGGCGGTTTTGATCTGACACCTTTTTATCCGTTTGCCGAAGATGCTGTACACTGGCACACCGTGGCGCGGGATATCTGCCGGCCGCTGGGTGAGGATGCCTGGCCGCGTTATAAAAAATGGTGCGATGACTATTTTTATCTGAAACACCGTAATGAAGCCCGCGGTATCGGCGGTCTGTTCTTTGATGACCTGAATAAACCCGGTTTTGAGGAATGCTTTGCCTTTACTCAGGCTGTCGGCAACGGCTTTACCCGCGCTTATCTGCCCATCGCGGAGAAACGCCGTTCCGTCCCTTATGGTGAGCGCGAGCGGCAGTTCCAGCTCTACCGGCGCGGCCGCTACGTTGAGTTCAATCTGGTGTGGGATCGCGGAACCCTGTTCGGCTTACAGAGCGGCGGCCGGACAGAATCTATCCTGATGTCAATGCCGCCGCTGGTGCGCTGGGAATATGATTACCAGCCGCAGGCCGGTTCCCCTGAAGCCGCGCTGGACGATTTCCTGATCCCGCGGGACTGGGTCTGATATCAATTCACAGTGTGCTGACTGAAAAGCAGGCTGATAGTCTGCTGCGGTAAGTATTTTCCCCCGTAAAAATAGCGGTTCCAACCAGAGGAGAACCGCTTATGTCAGCACACGCCCCGCGCTATTCATTTTTACCGCCCTGGATTCTGAAGAAACGGCTGCTTCATGAAAAAAATAATGAAGAAGCGCTGTTATGCTATCAGCATATACACCAGCTTTTGGGTTACAGTCACCAGCCCGGCACAGACACCACTCCGTGCAATTATGCCTCTCTGACAGAAACCGGATGCCATTTACCGGTACACCGCCGTGTTATGCATCTGAAAAACCTGACTACCGTTCCTGCGCTGTATTACCGGGAAGACAGAAAAGCAAAAAACACACAGCACTATCCGGCCGTTCTCAGTGATACAGACACGGACAATATGTTTGAATACCTTAATATTATTTACGGTTTTTTCGACGATGTTTTTGATTACAAATCGTTCAATGACAGCAATGCCACTATCTCTGCCATGACACATTACGGGCGCGGCTATTGCAATGCGTTCTGGAACGGTGCTCACCTCGTTTTTGGTGCCGGTGATGCCCCGCTGAGTGAATCCCCGCTGTTCCTGAGTTTTGCTCAGCTGGATATCGCCACACACGAGTTTTCCCATGCCGTCATTGACCACCTTTCTCCGCTGACTTACAGCCATCAGTCCGGTGCCCTGAATGAATCCGTCTGTGATGTGTTTACCATCATGCTGGGCCATTATCACCGCCGCCACGCGAGCCACCAGGGGGACTGGCATATCGGCAGAACATTATTTAATAAACAGAGCGGCATAAAAGCATTACGTTCACTATCTTCACCGGGAAATGCCTATAACCATCCGGTGATTGGTAAGGATAAACAAGTGGCACATATGCGCGATTATGTTGAGCTGCCGGATGACCCGGAAAATGATAACGGCGGAGTGCATTGCTACTCCGGTATCCCGAATCATGCATTTTATCATTTCGCTTCCGCTCTCGGCGGGTACAGCTGGGAAGTGGCAGGCCAAATCTGGTTTGATACCCTGCGCAGAGGTAATCTGCCGCCGGAGTGTGATTTCCGGACTTTTGCCCGCGAGACCATGACCGTCGCCGGCGATAATTATGATGAGGAAGTTGCAGCGGTACTGATGAGTGCCTGGCACGCCGTCGGGCTGGAGCCGTGACCGCACCGGAGAAAGGCCACTGTATTCATTCCCGGGCTATCTTTCCCGGAATAACAACGGCTTTCATAACTGAGAGCCGTTTTATGCTATTTTCGCTTTTTTGCCGGCATTCTCCGTATTAGTCATTTCATTCTCATCTGATGGATTCGGCGTACTCAGCGTGATGATCGTGCTCTCCGTCAGGCCTGGGTTCTTCCCTGCATACCACAAGCCGGATCTTTATCCTCAATCAAAAAACTCAACCTACTTTAATTGGCCGCAAACTACGGCAGGGCAAGGCTATCCGGTTCCGCTGATTTACGGAGACCAAATTCTGCCGGATCCGCAGTTAACCGGCCTGAAACTATCGGTTGAGCAATTAATACCTGATCCGGTTATACCGGATATAGTACTACCATGACATTACACATATAGCGGAAAATTCTATTAATAATTTCATAAAAAACAATTTTTTCAATTCTCTAATGGTATTTATTGGTTAGGAAAACAGGTGCCAATAAATTGTACTTCCCCATTGCTTGATATTTCTGATGGAATCATATTTATTCCATTTTTTTTCATAAAATCGGATAATTCTTTAGTACAAAAATGATCTGTCCACTTTGTAATTCTTGATATATTTTTATCGTATGCAATGGAGTCGTTTGCTGCATCAGGTAAAGTAAATAGATTTTTATCAGATGTACTAAAGCGAATCATATATACATTTACAGGAGTGGTGGATGTATGTATTGAATCAATATATTTAACACGCCATTCTTTTGATTTTTCTGTTTTTTTATTAGCGTATTGTTCTAACCATTCGATCGCACTGTCATTTTCCTCAGATGTATCCGTTGAAATAAAATCTTTCTTAGTATATATATTTGATGCTAATACCTTTCCATTATTAATATCTCTAATTGTTAAAACATCATTAACAGTTGAAAAAAATATCTGAGAATCCGCCAAATCAGAACCATACCAACGAGCACCATTTAAGCGCTCATCTAAAGTACTAAGACGGGACATTGATTCTTTTCTGCAGAGGTACGACAAATGTGCTCCGTCTTGACTTCTTATATATTTTATTCTGACTACTTTATCTGATATTGATTGTGATTCCATTATATCAACATTACGTCCATAGACTGTAGATAAGCCAGCTTTACATATTTCATCCAGTGTGAATAGTTCCTGTTTTTCTGATGAAAAAGCATTTCTCATGCATACCATATTAAGAGAAAATAATATAATAAAAATTATCTTTGTTTTTTTCATATTAACACCCAATTATTTAAGTTAAGGCTATTTATTTTTAACTGGCAGGCAAAACAAAAAACCCCGGTAATCGGTTGTCCAATTATCGGGGGTCACTTCACAATGCCGGTTTTATTTTTTGTTAACGCCCTTTCTTAATATGGGACATCAGGCGTTTACGTTTCCGCAGTTGGGTCGCTGTCAGGACGTTTTTCTTATCCGCAAACGGGTTTTCACCCTCTTTAAACTGGATACGGATAGGCGTACCCATCACTTTCAGTGACTGACGGAAATAGTTCATCAGGTAGCGTTTATAGCCATCCGGTAAATCCGATACCTGGTTACCGTGGATAACAATAATCGGCGGGTTATAACCCCCTGCATGCGCATATTTCAGTTTGACACGGCGACCGCGCACCAGTGGCGGCTGATGATCGTCGGCTGCCATTTTCATAATGCGGGTGACCAGTGCGGTACTGACACGACGGGTCGCGCAGTCATACGCTTCCTGTACAGAATCGAACAGATTACCGACACCACTGCCGTGCAGCGCAGAGATAAAGTGGATACGGGCAAAATCAACAAAGCCGAGGCGCAGTTCCAGCATATCTTTGACATGATCACGGTCGTCTGCGGTCATACCATCCCATTTATTGATGGCGATAACCAGAGAGCGCCCGGCATTAAGAATAAAGCCCAGCAGTGACAGATCCTGGTCTGAGATCCCCTCACGGGCATCAATAACCAGCAGCACCACGTTAGCATCCTCAATGGCCTGCAATGTCTTGATGACCGAGAATTTTTCAACCGTTTCAGTGACTTTCCCGCGCTTACGCACACCCGCTGTATCGATAATGATATATTCGCGTCCGTCACGTTCCATCGGGATATAGATACTGTCGCGGGTTGTACCCGGCATATCGTAAACCACCACGCGCTCTTCGCCGAGGATACGGTTGGTCAGTGTGGATTTCCCGACATTCGGACGCCCGACAATCGCCATTTTAATCGGCTGATCAATCGGGTTGAAATCATCTTCCTCTTCACCGTCTTCCGTTTCTGCGGCCTGAGCCAGCGCTTCCTGCTCTTCCCAGTAAGCGGCGTTAGCTTCTTCTTCGGTTAACTCGCGATCATCATCCTCACTTTCCGGCTCGCCGTAGAACGGCACCAGAGCACGGGTGATCAGCTGACTCACGCCGCGTCCGTGTGATGCCGCGATAGGCACCACTTCGCCCAGACCCAGGCTGTAGAACTCGCCCAGCGCCAGATCCTGATCGATACCATCGATTTTGTTCGCCACCACAAACGTGGTTTTGTTATCGCGGCTGCGCAGATGTTTGGCGATACCGCTGTCCGCAGGCATCAGACCGGAACGGGCATCCACCATAAACAGCACGATATCGGCTTCTTCAATCGCCAGCAGTGACTGTGCGGCCATGTGGGTTTCAACACCCTCTTCCGTACCGTCAATACCCCCGGTATCGATAATAATAAATTCCTGTCCCTCAACCTCTGCACGACCGTACTTACGATCCCGCGTCAGGCCGGGGAAATCAGCAACCAACGCATCGCGCGTACGCGTTAAGCGGTTGAATAATGTGGACTTCCCGACATTGGGACGCCCGACCAGAGCAACGACAGGTATCATGCTTTTACTGCCTCATAACACTGAAAAAATCCCCTGCACCATACAGGAGATTAAAGACGAAACGGCCCCTGTCATTCAGGAGCCGTCAATGAAACCACTCCGCAGTCAGTTACCCTGCCGGAGTGATGCCGGAAACAGCGGTTTACTGTCAGCGGCGGAGTAAATACAGGCGTCCGTCACGGGCCTGTACCATCAGTTTATCACCGGCAACTGACGGACGGCTGAGAATACCTGAACTGCTCAGTTTATTCTGTGCCACGAACTGCCCGTTGGACGTATCCAGCCAGTGGAGATAACCTTCACCATCACCCACCACCAGGTACCCGTTAAAGAGTTCCGGTGCGGAAAGATTACGGTGCAGTAATTTATCCTGTGACCACATAGTGACGCCATCAGCAGCCCGCAGGCCATAGACGTTATCATTCTGATCAACGACATAGAGCGATTCGCCATCCAGCACCAGTTCATTCACTGAGCCGAAATCACGTTTCCACAGGATCTGCCCGCTGCGCATATCCATCGCCACCAGATTACCGTTATAAGCGATAGCATAAACACGGCCGTCAGCAACAACCGGCGTCATATCCACGTCATTCAGACGGCTGATTTCGGTGGTCCCGGTAGCCTGCGAAATACGCTGCTGCCAGATAAGCTGCCCCTGACCCAGCATAACCGCACTGACACGGCCGTTATCACCGCCGACAAACGCGGCGCCCATTGCCACGG
Source organism: Morganella sp. Je.2.23 (assembly GCF_051129855.1). NCBI lineage: Bacteria > Pseudomonadati > Pseudomonadota > Gammaproteobacteria > Enterobacterales > Morganellaceae > Morganella > Morganella sp. Je.2.23. The sequence goes on along the minus strand of NZ_JBCPSQ010000001.1, from coordinate 589,064 downwards.
CAGGTGCGGATTCACCACGGACCGACAGGCTCGGGGTATCCAGGTTCAGGCTCCAGCGCTGTTCGCCGGTAGCGGTATCGAATGCCTGCAGCAGACCATTACCGGTATGCACCAGCACCAGCCCCTCACTGACTTCCGGACGGGACAGCACTTCGCCGCCGGCGTTTGCCGTCCAGGCTATTTCACCGTCATTTGCGTTCAGGGCGATCAGTGTACCGCGTTCAGTACCCACATAAAGGTGTTCACCGGAAACAGTCAGACCGCCGGATAACATCGCCGGGATACCGGCAGATAAGAAACCGGTTTTTTCCGCCAGGTTCACTGACCAGATTTCAACGCCGGAATCGGCATCCAGCGCTTTGACCAGGCCATTGCGATCTGCGGCATAGATACTGCTGCCTTCCCATGCAGGGGAAAGGTGAGAATAGTATTTACCGATACCGTCACCGACGGATTTATCCCACACCGTTTCCGGTGTGAACTGATTTGTCACTTCTGGCAGTGGTGACATCACGATAGTATCCTGTTCACTTGAACAGCCGGCCAGCAGCACAGAAGCGACTAATCCCACCAGCAGTGTTTTACGCAGTTGCATTATCGATAGTCCCCTCACCCGGCTAAGTTATCGAGTTTGAATGTCATAACGGATTTGATAGTCCCGGCGCCTTCACTCTGAATACCGGCGGTATAGGCTTCCTGCGCGCCTTTTACATCCCCTTTCTGTAACAGGGCGTCACCGCGGATATCCTGTGCGTAAGCCGCCCAGCCTTTCCCTTTTATTGCCGCAACGGTTGCCAGCGCGGCATCCGGTTTTTTCTGTCCCAGCTGTACGCGGGCCAGACGTGCATTAATCAGATCTTTCAAATCTTCATTATCGGTTTTTGTCAGCGCCTGACTCAGGGCATTTTCCGCCGCAGGGAGGTCGTTGCTGTCAACCGCTTTCATCGCCAGATCAAGACCGGCGATGGCACCATAGTTATTGTTGGCATCCTTCGCAAAGGCCTGCAGACGGGCAGCCTGCTCCTCCGGAGAGCCTTTTGCCGCGATCGCCGTTTCATAGGCAATAGCCGCGTCCTGTAATTTGCTGACCTGGTGAGACTGATAATAGTTCCAGCCGGCGATACCGCCGATACCGATGATCAATCCTGCTGCGATTGCTTTGCCGTTTTCAACAAAGAAACTTTTCAGCGCTGATACCTGTTCATTGTCTGTGGTATAGACTTCCACACGTCTCTCCTTAACCTAAAAGTTCGCTCAGACGAGCGGAAAGCCCGCTCTGTGCCAGCGTCTGCTGCTCACCGGTGGCCAGTTCTTTGACAGTGACTGTCCCGTTGGCAATTTCATCCTCACCTAAAATCAGAGCGATACGCGCACCATTTTTATCCGCACGGCTCAGCTGTCTTTTAAAGTTGCCGCCGCCGTAGTTGGTCATGATACGCACATCCGGCAGGCTGTCGCGGATCTGTTCCGCCAGCATCATCGCTGCCACCTGGCTGCCTTCACCGAAAGACGCCAGATAAATATCGGTCACCGCTGTTTCGCTCACAAAATCAGGATTCACAGCCTGCACCAGCAGTACCATGCGCTCCAGACCCATCGCAAAACCAACCGCCGGGGTATTATGACCGCCGAGCTGCTCTACCAGCCCGTCGTAACGGCCGCCCGCGCAAACAGTCCCCTGCGAGCCCAGTGCGGTGGTTACCCACTCAAACACGGTGCGGTTGTAGTAATCCAGACCACGGACCAGACGCTGATTGATGCGGTACTGAATACCGGCAGCATCCAGAATCGCGCACAGGCCGTCAAAGTGAGTTTTGGATTCTTCATCAAGATAATCAAACAGTGCCGGTGCATCGTTCAGGAGCTCCTGAACAACTTTGTCTTTGGAATCCAGCACACGCAGCGGGTTGGTGTACATCCGGCGTTTGCAGTCTTCATCCAGCTTGTCTTTGTGCTGTTCCAGGAACGCGACCAGCGCTTCGCGGTAGTTTGCACGCGCCTGCAATGAACCGATTGAGTTCAGTTCCAGGGTGACATGCTCCGCGATGCCCAGTTCACGCCACCAGCGGGCGGTCATCATAATCAGCTCGGCGTCAATATCCGGACCGCTCAGGCCGAAAATTTCCGCTCCCAGCTGATGGAACTGACGATAACGGCCTTTCTGCGGACGCTCATGGCGGAACATCGGCCCGATATACCAGAGACGCTGTTCCTGATTATACAGCAGACCCTTTTCAATCCCGGCACGAACACAGCCCGCTGTTCCTTCCGGCCGCAGTGTTAAACTCACATTTTCTTCGCGGTCCTGAAAAGAGTACATTTCCTTTTCAACAACATCAGTCACTTCACCGATGGCGCGCTGAAACAGGGGGGTATGCTCGACGATCGGCGTACGGATTTCACTGATCCCGTAGCTTGTCAGAATGCGTTTAAGCGTGTTTTCAATACGCTGCCATACCGCAGTATCAGCAGGCAGATAATCATTCATACCACGAACAGATTGGATTTTTGTCGCCACGTTAATTCTCTTAACTCAATGAAATATGTTTCCGATTATAAAAGCGACCCTGTGCGGGCGCAATATCGGGAGGCGGATATATCGTCTTAAAACAGCATATCGTCTTAAAACCGTATCTCTGCCAAAACAGACAAAACCGGCTCATCAGTCATGAGCCGGTCCGCGATTACTCTTTATCAACCAGACTGATATCAATCCGGTTATTCTTATCCAGCATGGCCGCCTTGGCACGGATTTTCGCTTCCAGCTGATCAATCATATCCGTGTTATCCAGACGCTCTTTCTGACGGACGCCGTCTTCGTAGAATCCGCTGCGGGTTTTCGCCCCGGTCACGCCCAGTGTGGAGACTTCCGCCTCGCCCGGGCCGTTGACCACACAACCGATAATCGATACATCCATCGGTGTGATGATATCTTCCAGACGCTGTTCCAGGGCATTCACCGTGCCAATCACGTCGAACTCCTGACGGGAGCAGGTCGGACAGGCGATAAAGTTGATGCCGCGTGAGCGGATGCGCAGGGATTTCAGGATATCAAACCCGACTTTCACCTCTTCCACCGGATCAGCCGCCAGTGAGATACGCAGAGTATCACCGATACCCTCCGACAGCAGCATACCTAATCCGATCGCGGATTTCACCGAACCGGCGCGTGCACCGCCCGCTTCGGTAATCCCCAGGTGCAGCGGCTGATCAATCTTCTTCGCGAGCAGACGGTATGCACCGACCGCCAGGAAAACGTCAGACGCTTTTACACTGACCTTGAATTGATCAAAGTTCAGACGATCGAGAATATCCACATGACGCATGGCAGATTCGAGCAGTGCTTCCGGGGTCGGTTCGCCGTACTTCTCCTGGATATCTTTTTCCAGTGAGCCGCCGTTCACCCCGATACGGATAGGAATATTATAGTGACGGGCGCAATCCACCACCTGACGGATGCGGTCTTCACTGCCGATATTGCCCGGGTTGATACGCAGACAATCCACACCGTATTCCGCCACTTTCAGCGCAATACGGTAGTCAAAGTGAATATCTGCCACCAGCGGTACTGATACCTGTTGTTTAATCAGTTTAAAAGCTTCCGCCGCATCCATCGTCGGTACTGACACGCGGACAATGTCCACGCCGACGCGCTCAAGGGATTTTATTTGTCTGACGGTCGCCTCAACATCCGTTGTCCGGGTGTTTGTCATTGATTGCACTGCGATAGGTGCACCATCACCGACCGGCACATTCCCCACATAAATACGGGTGGATTTGCGTCTTTTTATCGGGGATTCATTATGCATATGTCTTTCTCCGGAACATCCTTGTGCCCTTAATCATTGCTGTGTTTATTATGTAGTAAAGATTTAATTTATAAATCAATTATTCACCGGCTTTCGGCACACTCAGTTTTGCCACTGTGTTTGCTTTGATGAAACGGCTCAGGTCAACGCTCTGACCTTTGAACTGTACATCGACGGCAGCCGGAGCGCCGATTTTCAGACGGTAAGGTTCTGCGCCCGCAAATTCCAGGGTATCCCCTTTCTGTTTGGTGCCGCTGAAAATTTTTGTTCCTTTATTATCAGTCACTTCCAGCCAGCAGGTATTTTTGAACGTCAGCACCAGACCATCCTGTGTCTGCGTGGTCGTCGGCAGCGTTCCGCCTTCGCTGTCCACGGCACGGTTAACAACCGGTGGTATGCGGTCACTGCCCGGCAGCGGTACGATTTTACTGCTGTCAATTTCCTGATCCTGCGGAGTGGCCGCTGATAATTCCAGTGCAGCGGTATTGGTATTACCTGCCGGTGCTGAATCCGGTGTTCCTGCCGGGGTATTCAGTACCTGAGGTGCGGTACTGTCTGCCGGATCGGTTCCCGGAACATCTGCCGGGGCATTGACCGTGACATCATTCTGTTGTGCCAGTGAAGCTATATCGGCCTGCTGTGCCTGATACTGCTGCCACCACCATACGCCCACCAGGGCCAGTACCACTAACAGAACCAGCCAGGTAAATTTCATCAGCCAGCCTTCGCGTTTTTTACGCTGACGCCCCAGCGTCACACTTTTCATCGGCTGGACTTTGGTCATTTGTGCGGGGGCGATTTTATCAAGATAAGGCATGATCTCCGGTTCGGGGATCTGCAGCAAACGGGCATAGGCACGGATATAACCGCGGATAAACGTCGGGTTGGCTTCTTTCAGTGCATCTTCTTCGATTTCACGCACTGTTGTCAGTTTAAGACAAAGTCTGTCGGCGACTGTTTCCCGTGATAACTGAAGTTGTTCCCTACGTTGTGTTAAAAGCTGGCCAAGAGTGAGTTGGAAATTATCTTGAGATTGAGAGTTATTCATGAGTTTCAGGACACAAACAGTTCTGGTTACGAGAAAGCGCGGAGATCTGCCCTTCCGCGCACCGAAGTTCCGTATTCCGGCATACAGCATGCCACCTGTGATGATAAAAATAATCCTGAAAACAACATCACTTTTATATTGTTTTACAGACTGTTATCCGGCGGACACTCATAAGCCAAAATGTACTGTACCACACTATCACTGCCTGACGGGGAATTCACGGCTAAATTCAGGTATTTTTCCGCGATTTCAGGCTGCTGATCGCATTTTGCACTCAGCGCCGCGCCTGCCAGCGCACCGGTATGCTGCGGCTGTGCTTTCAGTACCCGGTCAAAATGATAGCGTGCGGCATCATACCGGCCGGCCTGAAGATAAGCCTCACCCAATGCAAGACGGGTACCGGTCGCCGCCGGTACTGTCTGTGTCACGGGTGCTGTCCGGCATCCTGCCAGCAGCATGACTGCAATTAATCCCGGGGAATACGTCCTTATCATACTGCCTCCTTGTCTGTAAGGCAGGTATATTAACGTAAAGTGTCACACGGGAATGTTACTTAATATTACTGTCAGACTGTTTTGACAGAAATTGGTTCACCGGCCATGCGTTTTTTCAGTGTCCGTTTGGTCCGGTCGATGACATCACCGGCCAGCTGTCCGCAGGCGGCGTCAATATCATCACCGCGTGTCTTGCGGACAATGGTGGTAAATCCGTATTCCATCAGCACTTTGGCAAAGCGGTCAATCCGGCTGTTGGAGCTGCGTCCGTAAGGTGCGCCCGGGAACGGATTCCACGGGATCAGGTTGATTTTGCTCGGTGTATCCTTCAGACAGGCCGCCAGCTGATGTGCCTGATCAGTGCTGTCATTGATGTGATCCAGCATGACGTATTCCACAGTGACACGCCCGCCGTTCGCATTGGATTTTCCGAGATAACGGCGCACAGATGCCAGGAATGTCTCAATGTTATATTTCTTGTTGATCGGAACAATCTCATCACGCACATCATCCGTCGGGGCGTGCAGGGAAATCGCCAGCGCCACATCGATCATATCACCGAGTTTATCCAGCGCCGGTACCACACCGGAGGTTGAGATAGTCACGCGGCGTTTGGACAGCCCGAAACCAAAGTCATCCAGCATGATTTCCATGGCCGGAACAACATGGGTCAGGTTCAGCAATGGTTCACCCATTCCCATCATGACCACGTTGGTAATCGGACGGCGGCCGCTGGATTTCAGTGAGCCGATAATTTTCGCGGCACGCCAGACCTGGCCGATAATTTCGGAGACCCGCAGATTGCGGTTAAAACCCTGCTGGGCGGTTGAGCAGAATTTACATTCCAGCGCACAACCGACCTGGGAAGAAACGCACAGTGTGGCGCGGTCTTCTTCCGGGATATAGACGGTTTCCACTTCCTGATCGCCGACACGGATAGCCCATTTGATGGTGCCGTCCGCAGAGCGTTGTTCTTCCGATACTTCCGGCGCGCGGATTTCCGCCACCGCTTTCAGTTTGGTGCGCAGTACTTTGTTGATATCGGTCATCAGATCGAAATCATCATAGCAATAGTGGTAAATCCACTTCATTACCTGGTCAGCACGAAAAGGCTTCTCGCCCATATCGGCGAAAAACTGGCGCATTTCTTTGCGGGTCAGGTCGAGTAAATTAATTTTTCCGTTGATTTTTTCAGGAGCAATCGGAGCGGAGCCTGTTACACAGGCGTCTTGAGTGGTCAGTTCTGACATTGTTAACATTGCCTCGTTGTTACACTTTCGGCGGTGACACGCGATGCGCATCACAGATACAGGAATAAGAATAGCCGCTGAAACGGACTGCGTCACGGATACGGCGGAAACATAAAAGCCCCGTATCATGACGGGGCGCGGCATTGTACAAACATTAACGGTGATATGGCAAATTAAAACACGCAAATGTAAATCGATTTATTAAATAATAATACTTGTTTAAATCGATTTTTTAGATATTAATGATATTAACACTCATCTTTTACAGGTAATTAAATCTGAAACAAAGGAGTTGTTATGCATAAAATTATACTTGTCCCGATCGATCTGAATGCCGGTGCGTTATCTCAGAATGTCATTACTGAAATTAACGACTATGCTAAAGATAAAAATGTGAAGTTTCATTTTGTTACCGTTATCCTCCCGTCTGAGCAGCTGTTTGACTATGGCCTGACCTTTCCTGTTATGACCGAAAATGCAAAATCAGAAGATCAGCGCATCAAAATGCTGCTGGAGAAACTCGACGCGGTGACAGAAAAATTTGCCGTACAGAAAAGTCAGATATCCACCGGTGTTCTTATCGGAAGTGCGGCAGAAGCCATTCTTGAAAATGCAGAAAGAATCAACGCCGACCTGATTGTTATCGGTTCCAAAAACCCGACCATGAAAAGCCGTTTCCTCGGCTCCACCGCATCGGCACTGATCCATTACGCCACTATCTCTGTCCTTGTTGTCCGGTAAAAAAGCAAAAGCCCGGATTACCGGGCTTTTGAGACTGAATTCACTGATAAAGCAGGATAACACAGGGTTTTTCCTGCTTTATTTTATCAGCGCGGGCAGATTTCATCTTCAGTAAAGAAATAAGCGATTTCACGGGCGGCGGATTCTTCCGCATCAGAGCCGTGTACCGCGTTTTCAGTGAAGCTGTCCGCGTAATCAGCACGCAGTGTACCGGCCAGTGCGTTATCCGGATTGGTGGCGCCCATCAGGTCACGGTGACGCTGTACGGCATTTTCCCCTTCCAGAACCTGTACCATAATCGGCCCGGAAGTCATAAATTCCACCAGACCATCAAAGAACGGGCGGCCTTTGTGCTCGGCATAGAAACCTTCCGCCTGTTCGCGGCTCAGGTGCAGCATTTTGGCGGCAATAATACGGAAACCGGCACTTTCAAAACGGTGATAAATAGCCCCGATAGCATTTTTCTTTACGGCATTTGGCTTAATGATAGAAAATGTGCGTTGTACAGACATTTAATTGACCTCAAATGTGCGCATGTGCGCTGTTGTCATTGTTATTTGCGGCTGACGGCAGACCGGTCCACACCTTGTGGTAAGGTGATGATTATACGGGCTCACCGCTGTTTCGCCTACAGTTACGCAACATTTTTGCAAAGTATTTCTGATAACAGATCACAGATTTTCCGTCTGTATCACACTTTTTCCGCTGAACTTCCCGTCGTTTCTGCTATTTCAGGGTAAAACTGACCGAACTGACCTGCCCGCTGAGATCCAGTACCGTCAGCTGATAACGCCCCGGGGTATCCAGCGTCAGCAACAGCGGCTCACCGGATTCTGTGTTGCCGGCCTGATCACCGTTAAGAAACCACCACTGTGTGCCTTCGCCGCCCTGAGTCACCACCCGCAGATCAAGGGTTTTCGCCAGCGGCAGACGCCGCAGCACATCCCCTTCACGGATACCGGAAATCAGCAGGGGTGCGGCTTCCACCCGCAGCGGCGGGCAGGTTTTGCTCACCGGCGGCAGGCGATGACTGCGGCGCTCCCCCGGCGGCAGCCAGCTCTCCAGCGCAATCGGCCACAGTGCCACGGTTTTCTCCTGTGCATCCGGACAATCCGGAGACACCCGTTCCCCCTGCCCGTTCACCCAGATCACCGCATTGGTGCCGGACAGGCTCTCTTGTCCTGCTGACGGCAGTGTCGGCGGTACGGTATTATCCAGCACCAGCGCTATCCGCTGCTGGCGGCAGTTCGGGTCCTGCTTGTCAGCGGCCAGTCCGGACGGCCAGCAAATCATTTTACTGCTGACACTGACGGGTTTCGGGTCCGGTAATTTTTTGCCGCCGCGTGTGCGCAGATAGCTGTCAACCTGATACAGGATCGGAATCGCGGTCGCAAACCCGGCCTGTCCGGCCACCGGTGTCCCGTCCGGACGCCCGACCCACACCCCGATGGTGTAGCGGTTATTCACGCCCAGCGCCCAGGCGTCGCGGTAGCCGTAACTGGTGCCGGTTTTCCATGCCAGCGGTACGTCCTGTGCCAGACGGTCATCTGCCAGCGGCCGTGTTTCCCCTGCCATCACCCGCCTGGTGATCCACGCCGCCCCCGGGGAGATAAGCTGACGTTCAGCCAGCGGATCGTCCGGCCGGAAACGTACCGGTGCCACTTTACCCTGCCGGGCAAACGTACTGTACGCGGCAATCAGCTGATCCATCCGCGCCCCGGTACCGCCCAGAATCAGCGACAGGTTCGGATCACTGCCAATCGGGAAACGCAGTTCCAGGCCGACGTTACGCAGTTTGGCACTGAAACGTTTCGGACCGTAGACATCCAGCAACTGAACCACCGGCAGGTTCAGAGAGCGGCGCAGTGCCTCGCTGACACTCACCGGCCCGCTGAATCCGGTATCGAAGTTACCCGGCCGGTAATCATTAAAACGGCGCGGTACATCCTGCAATAAGGATTCACTGTGGATCAGCCCGTCATCTATCGCAAGGGCATATAAAAACGGCTTCAGCGTTGAGCCGGGCGAACGCCAGGCGCTGTTCACATCCACATGACCGAAACGGGTGTCATCAGAAAAATCAATGGAGCCGACATAGCCCTTCACACTCATGTCCCGGTTATCCACCACCATAATGCCGAGGGAGGTTTTTTCCGGCAGCTGATATTTGCGGTTGCGGGCCATCTCCTCCAGCTGACGCTGAATGGCAGGGTTGATGGTGGTGCGGATCACCGGGTCTTTCACCCCCGACGCCACACGCCGTGCCAGCAGCGGTGCGGAGTGCGGTACCTGGCGGGGTGCCAGCCAGATGCTTTCCTGTTTTAAGTCATTTACTTTTGCCTGCGGCCACACCTGAAACTCCGCCAGCCGGTCGAGTACTTTATTCCGTGCCGCTTCCGCCCGCTGCGGATAGCGATCCGGACGCAGACGGCTCGGTGCCTGCGGCAGAACCGCCAGCAGCGCCGCTTCCCCGGCAGTCAGTTCTGACGGCGGTTTACCGAGATACATCCAGCTCGCCGCCCCAATCCCCTCAACCGTCCCGCCGTACGGAGCGCGGTTGAGATACATCTCCAGAATTTCATCTTTGGAATAGTGCCATTCCAGCTGAATAGTCCGGAAAACCTGCTTCAGTTTGCCGGTCAGAGTACGATCATGGGGGTCAATCAGGCGGGCGACCTGCATGGAGAGTGTACTGCCGCCGGAGACAATGCGTCCGGAGGTCAGATCCTGTAATGCCGCGCGGCCGATAGCCACCGGGTTAATCCCCGGGTGCTGATAGAAATAGCGGTCTTCGTATGTCAGAAGCGCTTCAATAAACTCGGGTGATACATCCTTCAGTGTGACCGGGTAGCGCCACACACCGTTGCTGTCGGCAAAACGCCACAGCGGTGATCCGTCCTCAGCCGTGACCGTACGTGCCATCACCACCTCATCCAGCGGTAACGGCCAGATTTTATCGGCCAGCCAGAGCAGCGGCGGCGTCAGAACAATTGTTATCAGACCGGTGAGCGCAAGACGTTTAAACCACACTTTCATGTATCAAACCGCATTATCAGAATTTCTGAGATAAAAATGCCCTTATAGTTTGTTATAAGGGCATAAAACATTTTTCCATAAAGGCAATTTTGCTGCCGCAGCCCGGAGGCTGCGGACAACAAACGGTGCTGTTAACGAACCACTTCCAGTGTTGCCGGTGTCACACCAGTGGCGCGCCAGGACGGAATATACATCGATTCCACCTGCGGAGCCGGAACACTGTATTTACCCGGTGTGACCGCACGGGCCAGATAGACCAGCGTCACCGGACGGTACTCTTCCACCGCCACCTGGGAAACAAAGCGGTCATCACGGTACTCGGTATGGCGGATATTGGCCTGCTGCATATCCTGGATTGCTTCCGCCAGATTCGGCGCGCTGTCAGCCAGGCTGGCACTTGCCGCCGCCAGATTCTGGTTTTCCAGCTCCAGACCGGCCGGTAACAGATCCACCACCAGCGCATCCGGCACGTTGCGGTCAGCCTGAATATCCAGGCGGACAGCCACCAGATCACCGCTGCTCAGGCGGTCAATACTGATCGGATTACCGTTCAGATCCATATACGTCCGTTTGATCTTCAGCACTTCAGAAGACGGAGCCGGTGCCTGCAGCGGATAACCGGTGATATTGACACGTCCGAACAGCTCCGTATCGCCCCGGTTTGCCACACTGATACCATTATTCAGCTGTGCGGCAGTGAGGGTTTCACGCAGCGCACTGTCACGGCTGACTGCCGGGGCCTGCCCGTTGATCAGTGCCGACCACGGTTTTTCACTCTGATTAATGTACTGACGACCTGCCAGGTACAGCGCGTTACTCTCCTGAGTGGAGAAGTAACGGTTATTCTGTATCTCCGCAGAAAGCGCCTGCAACTTGCCGTAACGCTGATCTGCATTGGTATCTGCCTCGCTGAGCAGTGCAATAATCATCGCATCATCACGGATGGTGCTGCCGTAATCGCCGGTATAGACGCTGTCACGGTTTTTCATCACACCCAGACGGATGGCTTCATTACCGCGATCCGCATCACCCATTTTCTTCAGGGCAATACCGAGCTGCACCAGTGCCAGACCACTTGCGGCATCATCACGGCGCTGATACACCTGACGCAGTGCACCGAGCGGTGCTTTCTGCTGCTGTGCCAGCACATAACCGGCATACGCCTGTACCGCAAAGCGCATCTGGTCACTGTTGCCGTAATAGCTGCTGCTGATCACCGAGCGATCCTGCAGATAGCGCAGCAGGCGGTTATTGGCGTTGCTCAGGGCATCTGCCGGAACCTCAAAGCCGCGCTGTCCGGCACGGAACAGGAAATCGGTCGCGTAAGCCGTCAGCCACGGCTCTTCCGCACCGCTGTTGTCCCACAGGGAGAAACTGCCGTCGCTGCGCTGCATACCGAGCAGATGCGGGATGCCGGTCATCACCGCCTGGCGGCGTCCGGCGTCAGTCTGGGTTTTGATGCCCAGTTTTTTCAGTTCTGCTTCAGATGAGTACAGGGACGGATACAGCCCGCTCACGGTCTGTTCCAGACAGCCGTACGGATAGGCATAGAGTTCGCGGATGTAACGCGAGATATCCAGCGGCGGACGACTGGTCAGCATCATTTCACCGGACACCGTATTGCCGTCCAGATAACCAAGCTGGTCAGCCGGTAATGCCCATTCCGCGCTATTGCCGAGTGACATGGAGTAAGACACCGTTTCTGCCGGATACGCCGGACGGACACCGATTTTCCAGCTGTTTTTATAGGTATTGCTGCTTTCATCAGGCAGTTTCAGCCCTTTGACAGTCATAAACACCTCGCCCTGACCAAAGCCGTTTGCGGCTTCAACCGGGACATTCACAGATGTGCGCTGGCCTTTCGCCAGCGTGATTTCTTTCTCTGCCGCACCTTTGAGATGCACCATGCCGTCCGCGCTGAAATTAACGGTCAGGTTCTGTGTTTCATCGGTCAGGTTGGTCAGATCGAGTGTCAGCTGCGAGCGGTCACCGCCGGCCATAAAGCGCGGCAGCGCCATCTGGCTGATTACCGGCGCGGCAACAATCACTTTATTTTGTGCGTGGCCGAAATCCTCATCTGTCCACGCCTGCGCCATCAGACGCAGTTCGCCGTTGAAATCCGGAATCGCCAGGGTAACGGTACCTTCGCCCTGCGCATTCAGTTCCACCGGTGCCGCCTGCTGCGCGATAATCTGTACTTCGGTCAGCGGTTTCAGGCCGCCGCGATCAAGATCATCGCCGCCGTCACCACCAAACCGCAGCGTACCAAGACGACCGCCGCCCTCAATCAGCTGACCATAGACATCATACTGATCAACACTGTAGCGTTTGCGGCCGAAGAAGGCATCGTACGGATCAGGTGTTTTATAGTCGGTAATATTGAGCACACCGGTGTCCACGGCAGAAATCAGTACATTGACTTTTTCCGGTGCCGGTTTGCCGTCCTGTGCTTTTGCTTTGATTTTGACAGTCAGATCCTGATTCGGACGGATACGGGCCGGGGTATCCAGCGCCACATCAATCTTACGGGCCGGATCGGCCATCGGAATATGCAGAATACCGACCGCGCGTTTGACGGTCGCCTGGCGGGAGCTGTCCCCCGGACGGACAACCACGGCAGTCGCGTACAGGTCATGACGCGTCCACTCTTTGTTCAGCGGTACTTCCACATCGGTGCCGCCTTCCGGCACATCCACTTCCTGCCACCACAGCGGGCCGTCACTGGATTCCAGCAGCACATAGCCTTTACCGGCCTGTGGCGCGGTGACATTCAGTTTCACTTTATCACCGGCGTGATAATTTGGTTTATCCAGTTTCAGTTTCACCTGATCCGGGCGAACCGCGCCGGTGCCGCCGGTGTTATCCTGCCAGGAATATCCCGCCCAGAAACGTACACTGCTGGTCAGCCCGGTGGATGGATCCACCACCTCCAGGCGGTACGCCCCCCAGGAAACCGGAACGGTCACTTTTGCCGTACCGTCTTTGGCGATGGTGATTTTGTCATCGGACATCACCAGATCTTTCTGGTCATAACCGGATGACCAGCCTTCGGAATCAGACCAGCGCCAGTAATAATCGCGGCGCTCATAAATCAGACGCGCATTCAGATCATCGGCCTGTAACTTATTCCCCTGACGGTCGGTATAGACAATTTCAAATTCAGCCAGTGAATCTTCATCCATACTGTACTGAGATACATATTTGTCTGTACGGTAGTCATACACCTCTTTTTTGGCGAAGATCGGACGAATACCGGCCATTTTCGCTGCAGGCCATACCGCAACATCCGCACGGCGTGTCACCGGACGACCGCCGGTTTCCATCAGGCTTGCCTGGAGGATCAGTTTGAACGGCGATTTAACCTCTTTCCAGTAATCATTACTGATGGTGAATGCCAGCTCTCCGCTGTCATTCATGGTTTCATCGAATTCGTCCAGAGTACGGGTCAGGTTTTCTTCCTGAATGTTACCGAATTCAAAACCCGGCAGTCTGGCGGAGATTTCGCGATCCGGACGCATAAATAGCTGCCCGGTCAGCTGGTTACCGGCTGCCGGTGCACCGTAGAGATAATGGCCTTCAATCTCAAAATCGGCGGACTGCTGTGTGGTGATCGGCTGCTTGTCGGTTTTGATTTCCATCGCCATACGTTCCGGCATGAAATCTTCCACATTGACGCTGTAGAAGCGCGGTGTGTTGTCCCCGAGGTCAAAACGCAGTGTCAGTTTACCGGTTTCGATATTTTCCGGAATCGCATACTGGTACTGATAAAGGCCGTTTTCCGGCTGCCAGACGAAGGTGGAGGCCACCTGGCCGTCATTTTTCAGCACATCCACTTTGACCGGCTGATCTTTGACCGGACGTCCATCGCCGTCACGCAGCAGACCGTTGATAACCAGGGTTTCCCCCGGACGGTACAGATCACGCGGACCAAAGACGAAGAATTGTTTTGCATAGCCCTGCGGACCGGCGATATCAAATTCCGCCAGGTCGAGTGCCGGGTTTTTCAGGTCGATCATACTGGTCTGGCCGTTCTGAATAGCCAGCAACAGCGCGGCATCCGCCCCGCGATCCAGTTTTGCATGACCACTGCTGTCGGTTTCGGCTTTGCTCAGAAGCTGACCTTTGCTGTCGAGCAGACGGATTTCCACCCCTTTCAGGGCGCTGCCTTTCGCCAGCGACTGTGTGAACACATCCAGCTCATTCAGATAGCTGTGCATGGAAACGCCGATATCACTCAGGGTAAAGAGTGTTGCAGGCATGGTATAGCTGTAGCGCCCGGCCTGCTGCATAACCGCCAGGTACACGCCCTCTTCCTGTAACTGCTTGATATCTTTGAGCGGGATCTGCATATTTTCGCGGGTGTTTTTCTGCGGATTGAGATCAAAACGCCCGGTATAGACCAGATCGGTGTTATTCAGCAGGTCATCAGAATTCCAGTACTGCAGATTGTTACCGTACTGCCAGCTTGCGAGGAAAGAGGCCAGGGAATCCGGTTTGATCCGGTAAAAGTTAACATCAATGCTGTCCACGTTCAGTGCAAATACCGGCAGTCCCTGCAGGACATCCGACGGGAACAGTGAACCACGGCTGGCAAAGCCGACACTCGGGACCACATCAGCTGTGGTCAGTTTTAAATCATAACCGTTAACCAGTGTGCGTTCGTTAATACCGCGCACGCCGCGGTCGATACTCAGCTGTAATTCCCGCGACGGCGGCAGATGACGCATGCGCAGTTCCGTCAGGTTATCCGACAGCTCCCACGCGCCTTCCAGTTTTCCGTTTTTCACATCCACCAGACGGGCAAACTGACTGAAATCCTGGTTCGGGTCCAGCGGAACAGAGAACGTCACCACCATCGCATTCGCACCGTCGAGCTGAATCTCAGAGGCATCGATGATCGTCACATCTTTCCCGGCATAACGTTTGGCCAGCTCTGCCAGTGATGCGGCGTCATGTGTTTTTTTCGGAGACTGAGGGGAAGCAGATGAGGAAGACGAATTTTGTTTATTATTGGCCGGCGCGCTGTCATTACTGCCCGCCGCCGTGGTGTTACTGCCGGTATCATCACAACCCGTGAGTGCGAGCGCTGAAGCAAGCAGCACTGCAATGCAGCGCTTTTTGCCGGGACCCTGTCCTGCAATCGGAGAACGCATAATCAATCCTTTCTGGTGAGCCCGGAAAACGGGCACTTGTTCGGTATTATTTCACGAAGTGTAAACAAAGCCTAAACAAGCGTATAGTGCATTATTCTGAATATATGCACCATACATATTCACCATCCGGATAAATTATTGTTACGCCTCCGTTACCGGAATCGCATTACGCAGCCAGCCACCGAGACGGCGCTGATAGAATGCCTGTATATGTTGCGTCAGAAAGTGTGTCAGTCCGTCATTTTCATCCGGATTTAACAGACAAAAATCAATGTGTTCCCCGTCAGCGAGATGCTCCATGGCAGCCTCTGCCGCCTGCCGGATCACCGTATCCGCCTCTTCTTCCTCGCTGAGTTCCAGCACAATCAGTAATGCCGCCTCATCCGGGGCCGTCGTATTTTTTTCGGCTGCCATCACCCAAAATGCACGGCGTACCGGTTTATGCTGTTTAAACACACCGATCAGTGCATCAAGTACTGCGTCCGGTTTATTTTCCGGCACGCTGAGCAGCAGTGCTGTACCCTGTTCAATCATGACTTCCTGTACCGGGAGTATATCCGCCATCACAGATCTCCTTATTTCAGCTTCTGTATTTCAGTGTCTGTTTTTTTAATGTTACAGAAAAACGGCCACACGTGTGTGTGACCGTTTTACAGCAGAATCAGTATTGCGCTGTCCAGTTACTGTCCGGCTTTTTTCAGCAGCAGTGCCGCCACGGTGCGCACACCATACCCGGTTGCACCCGCTGACCATAATTCAGACGGCGCTTTGCGGTAAGTGGCTGAGCAGTCAATGTGCAGCCAGCTTTTGCGGTAATCTTCCACAAAGTGGGACAGGAATGCCGCTGCGGTGCTCGCCCCGGCGGTATTCGGTGCGCCGGTGTTGCTCAGATCAGCGAAAGAGGACGGCATCTGACGACGGTGGAATTCCGCCAGCGGTAGGCGCCAGAACATCTCTTTTTCCTGATCAGCGGCTGACATCAGTTCATTGTACAGTGCGTCATCAAAACTCATCACAGAGTGATAGTCGTTACCGACGGCAGTTTTTGCCGCACCGGTCAGTGTCGCCGCATCAATAATAAACCCGGCGTTATCTTTGTCCGCTTCAATCAGACCATCCGCCAGCACCAGACGCCCTTCCGCATCGGTATTCATGATTTCAACGGATTTGCCGTTGCTGTAACGGATGATATCACCCAGTTTGAACGCATTGCCGCTTACCAGGTTATCCGCGATGCACAGATACAGTTTGACGCGTTTTTTCAGACCACGGCAGACTGCCATCGCCAGTGCGCCGGTCAGTGTGGCCGCGCCGCCCATATCCGATTTCATGGAATCCATAGAGGAAGACGGTTTCAGGCTGTAGCCGCCTGAGTCAAAGGTGATCCCTTTACCGACCAGGCTGGCGAAGACAGGTGTGTTTTCCTGCTTGCCCGGGTTGAAATCCAGTGCCAGCAGTACCGGCGGGCGTACCGAGCCGCGCCCGACAGTGTGGATCCCCATGTAACCCTGCTCACGCAGGTCATCACCTTTGATGATACGGTAGCCGACAGAATCACAGGAAACACCGCACAGCAGATCAATCGCACGCTGCGCCAGCTGTTCCGGGCTCTGCTCTTCCGCAGGGGTATTGATAACATCACGTACCCAGTCAATGATGCGGATACGGTGTTCCAGTTCGGTTTTATCCGCTTCCGGCAATTCCGGCCATTCAATAGAGCGTGCGCCTTTCGGACCGCGGAAGCCCTGCCAGAATGCCCAGCTGGTTTCCAGATCCCAGTTGCTGCCGCTCAGGACCACATTGCGGATACCCTGACCGTCAATTTTGCGGCCTGCGCTCTGCACGGCGCACAGCATCCCTTTGCGGCTTAAATGAACGGTCATTCCTTTGTCAGTCGCGCTGACCAGGGCTTTTTCTCCCCACGCCGGAGAAGCAGGTTCATACGATAAGGTTACAGGCATGATGAGTTGCGTCATTTCGTTCTCTCTTTTGACTTTTAGACTGCCGTAACAGTCAGATTTTATTTGAGGAATGCACGGCGTGCCGGTCTGCACAGGAGGCGGTAACAGCATACGCGCATCAGAGACCGCACGCTAACACAATTGTGCGGCCTGATGCGCGTAACAAAAGACATCATTCGAATTCGTCGAGCCAGACTAACAAAATTGCTTCTAATACTTTTTCGTTAGATTTTTCCGGTGCATCGTCGAAATCATCCAGTTCGCAGATCCACTGGTGCATATCGGTGAAACGCACCGTTTTCGGGTCCGTGTCCGGGTACAGATCATACAGCGCTTCACCGATTTCACGGCTGTCCTGCCATTTCAGTCCCATTTCAGACTCCTTTATCAGTGCTCACGTGCATGGTTGATGGTGTATTTCGGGATTTCCACCACCAGATCTTCATCCGCGACTTTCGCCTGGCAGCTCAGACGGCTTTCCGGCTCCAGTCCCCAGGCTTTGTCCAGCATGTCATCTTCCAGCTCACTGCTCTCTTCGAGGGAGTCAAACCCTTCGCGGACGATACAGTGGCAGGTGGTGCAGGCACATGATTTCTCACAGGCATGTTCAATTTCGATACCGTTACGCAGGGCAACATCCAGAATTGACTCACCTTCATTTGCGTCGTATACCGCACCTTCAGGGCATAATGACTCATGCGGTAAAAAAACAATCTTAGGCATAATCTTCCCGTTATATCTCATCCACAGAGTGACCCGCGAGTGCCTTGCGGACAGAATTGTCCATCCGGCGTGCCGCGAATACCTGTGTTTGCTTGTCCAGTTGTTTAATTGCGTTTTCAATCGCGACAGGAGAGTCGCCTTCAACGCTCTCAATAAGCACGCCGACTGCCGCATCAATAGCGGCATTTTCGTCGTCGCTCAGTAAATTGCCATCCTCTGAAAGTGCCTGGGTCAGGCTCTCCAGCAGGCGGGCAGCTTCCACTTTTTGTTCCGCCAGACGGCGGGTGGATAAATCATTTTCTGCGTTTTCGAGTGAATCTTTGATCATCCCGGCGATATCGGTATCGCTCAGGCCGTAAGACGGTTTGATCTGGACAGAGGCCTGCACACCGGTGGATTTTTCCAGTGCGCTGACACTCAGCAGTCCGTCCGCATCCACCTGGAAGGTGACACGGATATGGGCATTACCGGCGGCCATCGGCGGGATACCGCGCAGTGTGAAACGGGCCAGCGAACGACAATCACTGACCATTTCCCGCTCACCCTGTAACACATGAATGCTCATTGCGGTCTGACCATCTTTAAAGGTGGTGAATTCCTGAGCACGTGCCGCCGGGATGGTGGTATTGCGCGGAATAACTTTTTCCACCAGGCCGCCCATGGTTTCCAGCCCCAGCGAGAGCGGGATAACATCCAGCAGCAGCATGTCGCTGTCCGGTTTGTTACCGGCCAGAATATCCGCCTGAATGGCCGCACCGACAGCAACCACTTTGTCCGGGTCAATCGAGGTCAGCGGCTCTTTGCTGAAGAATTCGCCGACCAGTTCACGCACCAGCGGCACACGGGTTGAACCACCGACCATCACCACTTCGCGGACTTCATCCTGATCCGTTCCGGCATCTTTCAGCGCACGGCGGCAGGTCATCAGGGTTTTTCTGACCAGCGGACGGATGAGTTCCTCAAACATGTCACGGGTCAGTACGCCCTGCCAGCCATCCAGTGTAATCGTGGTTTGTGCGGCACCGGACAGTGCAATTTTCGCTTCCGCCGCCGCGTTTAATACTTCGCGGTGCTGCGAATGCCCCTGCGGCTGAATGCCGCGCTGCGCATAAACCCAGTCGGCGATCAGGTTATCGAAATCATCGCCGCCGAGCGCGGTATCACCACCGGTCGCCAGAACTTCAAACACACCACGGCTCAGACGCAGCACTGAGATATCAAAGGTGCCGCCGCCGAGATCATAAACCGCAATCACCCCTTCCTGACCGGAATCCAACCCGTAGGCGATCGCCGCAGCAGTCGGTTCATTCAGAAGACGTAACACGTGTAAGCCGGCAAGACGGGCAGCATCTTTGGTGCCCTGACGCTGAGCGTCATCGAAATACGCGGGAACGGTGATCACCACGCCATCCAGTTCACCGCCGAGGGTTTCCTGCGCGCGCTGTGCCAGCACCGATAAGATATCCGCTGAGACACGGACAGGATCAGTCAGCCCGGCTGCGGTGCGGATGATCGGCAGGCCGTTTTCACCCGCCTGTAACTGATACGGTAAATCAGGGTAGCGCTGCGTGATATCTGCCAGTGAGCGTCCCATCATGCGTTTGACTGAGATAATGGTATTCTGAGGATCTGCCGCTGCATTTGCACGGGCATCCCAGCCGACCAGGCGGCTGTCCGCGCTGTACTGCACCACGGATGGCAGTAAATAACGCCCTTCGTGATCGGGCAGCACGTCGGTTTCCCCGCTGCGCACCGTTGCGACCAGTGAATGGGTGGTGCCTAAATCAATACCCGCGGCAAGGCGGCGCTGATGCGGGGCGGGAGCCTGTCCCGGCTCGCTGATTTGTAACAGTGCCATATTTTTCCCCTAGAAACTATCGAGCAGACGTTCTTCAAGATTTTCAATTTGTTGCGTCAGTTTACTCAAAAATCGTAATTTACGCACGCTGTCCGCCGCAGCGGCCCACTCTTCGCCATCAAGCTGACGAACCATCTCTGCCATCCGGGTTTTTGTCATTTTAGTGATATTGGCAGCAAAACCGGCCAGTGCATCACTGTCCTGTTTCTGTCCGATGATATCGAGGGCTTCGCGCAGCTCCAGCTGCTCCATCAGAAATGTGGTGTCATGCATTGTGTGCTGTTCATTATTGATATCAATATCATGTAACAGCAGCATATATTCCGCACGTTTGAGGGGATGTTTCAGGGACTGATATGCATCATTGATGGTTGCGGCCATCGTCAGTGCCTGCGCCTGCTCTTTTGCATCACCGGCGGCAAATCTGTCCGGGTGATACTGACGCTGCAAATCCTGATAACGACCGGCAAGTGCCTGTGTGTCAAGATCATAACGCACAGGCAGGCTGAACAGGGAAAAATAGTTCATAGTTTACTCTTCGCGGATAAATGGATCGGTTAAACGTGAAAACTCTCGCCGCAGCCGCATTCGCTGCCGACGTTCGGGTTATTAAATTTAAACCCTTCGTTTAACCCTTCCTTTACGAAATCCACTTCAGTTCCGTCAAGATAAACAATACTTTTTCCGTCGATGATCACTTTTACGCCGTGATCTTCAAACACAACGTCATCATCATTAATGACATCGGCAAATTCAAGTACGTAAGCCATACCAGAGCAACCGGAGGTTCTCACGCCTAACCGCAGACCTACTCCTTTACCGCGGTTTGCCAGAAAACTGGTGACCCGGTTTGCCGCACTTTCTGTAAGAGAAACGGACATTACACACCTCGCTCTATAAACCAGTATGGCGGATGACCGATGAGATCAGTATCCGCCATTATTTTATTGTTTTACCTGCTGCACACCGGCAGCGGCGGGCTATTAGTTGCCCCGGCGTTTACTTTTGTAATCCGCAATTGCTGCTTTGATTGCATCTTCAGCCAGAATCGAGCAGTGAATTTTCACCGGCGGTAATTCCAGTTCTTCCGCAATCGCTGTATTTTTGATGGCTTCTGCTTCATCCAGGGTTTTCCCTTTCATCCACTCAGTCACCAGTGAGCTTGATGCAATCGCCGAGCCGCAACCGTAAGTTTTGAAACGCGCGTCTTCAATCACGCCGTTATTGTCAACTTTGATCTGTAACTTCATTACGTCGCCACAGGCCGGTGCACCCACCATGCCGCTGCCGACAGTCGGGTCTTCGTTGTCGAATGAACCGACGTTGCGCGGGTTTTCGTAGTGATCGATTACTTTATCGCTATAAGCCATTGTTTATACTCCTGAAACCGTCTGATTAATGGTGTGACCATTCAATGCTGTTAATATCAACACCTTGCTTGTGCATCTCCCACAGAGGGGAAAGATCACGCAGGCGGCCAATTGCGCTATGGATAAGTTTAATCGCATAGTCAATCTCTTCCTCAGTCGTGAAACGACCCAGAGAGAAGCGGATTGAGCTGTGCGCCAGTTCGTCAGTCATTCCCAGGGCGCGCAGAACATAAGACGGCTCCAGGCTGGCGGACGTACAGGCAGAACCGGATGATACCGCAAGATCTTTCAGCGCCATCATCAGGGATTCACCTTCAACATAGTTGAAACTGACGTTAAGAATGTTCGGTGCCGAGTGCTCAGGGCAACCATTCAGATAGGTTTCTTCGATATCTTTGATGCCGTTCCACAGACGCAGACGCAGTGCGGACAAACGCTCAGATTCCGCTGCCATCTCTTCTTTGGCGATACGGTAAGCCTCACCCATACCGACGATCTGATGCACTGCCAGTGTACCGGAACGCATACCGCGCTCGTGACCACCACCGTGCATCTGTGCTTCGATGCGGATACGCGGTTTGCGGCGGACATACAGTGCGCCGATACCCATCGGGCCGTAAATTTTATGGCCGGAGAAGGACATCAGATCCACTTTCAGCTTGCTTAAATCAACCGGTACTTTACCGACGCTCTGGGTAGCATCCACATGGAAAATAATCCCTTTGCTGCGGCACAGTTCACCGATTGCTTCGATATCCTGAATCACACCAATTTCATTATTGACGTGCATGATGGAAACTAAAATAGTGTCCTCACGCATTGCCGCTTCCAGCTCAGCCAGGTCGATCAGACCATTACGCTGCGGCGCAAGATAGGTCACTTCAAACCCTTCGCGCTCTAACTGACGGCAGGTATCCAGCACCGCTTTATGTTCGGTTTTGCTGGTAATGATGTGTTTGCCTTTTTTACCGTAGAAATTGGCCGCACCTTTAATCGCCAGGTTGTCAGACTCAGTGGCACCGGAGGTGAAAACAATTTCACGCGGGTCCGCACCGACCAGGTCTGCAATCTGGTTACGGGCAATATCGACGGCCTCTTCGGCCTGCCAGCCAAAGCGGTGGGAACGGGACGCCGGGTTACCGAAGACGCCGTCCATTGTGAGGTATTGCATCATCTTTTCAGCAACACGCGGATCAACCGGGGTGGTTGCTGAATAATCTAAATAAATCGGTAATTTCATCGCTCAATTGCTCCATGAACTACGGTTGCGTTATTAACGCAGGTTTCTGCTTATGCTTGCAGATTGATAATTGTTTCGTTAATTGCCAGACTATGTGTACGACGTTTATCATCCTGCCGATCAGCAACATCAATCACTTCTTTATGATTTACTAACTCTTCAAGACTGATACTGCTTAAGAAATCAGTAATACGGTCACTCAGGTCACGCCACAGCGCGTGTGTCAGACAGCGGTCACCGCCCTGACAACCTTCCTGAGTTCCCTGACAGCGTGTCGCATCAACGGATTCATCGACGGCCGAGATGACCTGAGCAATGAAAATCTCACCGGCACCGCGTGCCAGCAGATACCCGCCACCCGGCCCGCGGACACTGGAAACCAGCTCGTTTTTACGCAGACGGGAGAAGAGTTGCTCAAGATAAGAGAGGGAGATACCCTGACGTTCAGAAATGTCAGCCAGTGGTACGGGCCCCTCATGGGAGTGCAGCGCTACGTCGAGCATAGCGGTTACCGCATAGCGCCCTTTTGATGTCAGTCTCATAACCGGATCCCCGTGATAAATGGTGAAGAAATTGTGTCATTCCTGAGTAATTTAGTCAACTATTTAACCCAGTAATTTACTCAACTATTTTTTCGCCCATTTTTCAACAGAAGTCAGGATGCCGCGCAGAATATTCAGCTCCTGAACTTCCGGATGCGCGCGGGTAAACAAGCGGCGCAGACGGTTCATAATCTGGCCCGGATGTGCCTTACGGATAAAACCGGATTCATTGAGAACCGATTCCAGATGCGAGTAAAATCGCTCCATATCATCCGCCGGCGGATAGTGTACCTCATCTGTGTCATCATTATTTGCCGGTTCGCTCTCATTCTGAGAGGCAAGAAATGCCATCCGGATCTCATAACTGACCAGTTGCACTGCCATCGCCAGATTCAGCGAGCCGTATTCCGGATTGGTCGGAATATAAAGATGATAATTACATTTCTGTAATTCATCGTTGGTCAGCCCGACACGTTCACGGCCGAAAATAATAGCGACCGGCGCAGTCTGTGCGGTTTTAACACTTTTTTCCCCGCATTCACGCGGTTCAACCATCGGCCACGGCAGCGTGCGCGAACGCGCACTTGTACCGATCACCAGTTCACATCCGGCAATCGCCTCATCCAGCGTGCTGACAATCTTTGCATTGCCGATAACATCACTGGCACCGGCGGACAGCGCGATGGCGTGAGAGTCCGGTTGTACCTGAGGATTGACCAGATAAAGGTTGGATAACCCCATCGTTTTCATAGCCCGCGCTGCGGAGCCCATATTGCCTGTATGTGAGGTTTCCACCAGGACGATTCGGATATTTTCGGACATAACACACTTTATTTGAGAAATTATCGCAATATCTTAACACAAGAATAGTCAGATTGACGATCACCTGTTATACTCTGCCGCGATTATTTTCGTTCTTTAACATCCCGGTGGACAACCCCATGCATCCGATGCTTACCATCGCCATACGTGCTGCACGTAAGGCCGGCAACCTGATTGCCAAACACTATGAAATGCCTGACACTGTTGAGACAACTCAGAAAGGTGCCAATGACTTTGTGACGAATATCGATCGCGAAGCTGAGCAGATGATTATCGAAATCATCCGCAAATCTTATCCGGCACATACTATTGTTTCTGAAGAGTGCGGCCTGTCAGCCGGCGAAGAAAGCGACATGAAATGGGTTATTGATCCCCTGGATGGCACCACCAACTTCGTTAAACGTCTCCCGCATTTCGCTGTTTCTATCGCATTTTGTATCAAAGGCCGCACTGAAGTGGCGGTTGTCTACGATCCGATGCGTAACGAATTATTCTCCGCGGTCCGTGGTCAGGGCGCACAGTTAAACGGTTACCGTCTGCGCGGTGCCACTGCCCGTGATCTCGACGGCGCAGTACTGGCAACCGGCTTCCCGTTCAAAGCAAAACAGCATGCTGATACTTATATCAAAATGCTCGGTAAACTGTTTACCCGCTGTGCAGATTTCCGCCGTACCGGCTCTGCCGCACTGGACCTGGCTTATCTCGCTGCCGGCCGTGTGGACGGTTTCTTTGAGATCGGTCTGAAGCCATGGGATTTCCTGGGCGGTGAACTGCTGGTCCGCGAAGCGGGCGGTATCGTTACTGACTTCACCGGTGACCACCGTTATATCGACAGCGGCAACATCGTTGCCGGCAGCCCGCGTGTGGTACGTGCACTGCTGGCAGAAATGCGTGATGAACTGACTGAGTCACTGAAACGCTGATCCTGCTCCGCCAGATGTGAAAAAGGGTTATGGCTCTCGTCATAACCCTTTTTTGTTATGCATTTTCCGGGGTCTGCGGGCGGATTTTAGGCCGCAGGAACAGCGCAGGAACCACCGTCAATGCCATCAGATAAAATATCCCGCCGTGGATATCTTCATACAGATACCCCGCCACCAGTGTCATCACCGCAATTGCCCCGCCCATGGCCAGCGCGGAATACGCCGCCTGCAACGGAATGATTTCGGTGGATTTGCGGGCGCCGATAAAGCGCATTGCCGCCAGGTGACACACAGTATAGGTACCGCTGTGCAGGATCTGCGCCACAATCAGCACCGGCAATGCGGCCGACATGCCCAGCAGCGACCAGCGCAGAATACCGCAGATACCGGAAAGCAGCAGCAGGTTTGCCGCGCTCCAGCGCCGGAACAGCTTATTACTGAACGTAAAGACGATCACTTCCGCCACCACGCCCAGCGACCAGAGATAGCCAATCGCAGCATCCGAATACCCGACCTTCTGCCAGTAAATCACACTGAAGCCGTAATAGGCGGCATGCGCCCCCTGCAATAAACTGACGCACAGCAGAAAGCGGACAACCGCACTATCTTTCAGCAGAACACTGAACTTCACCTGCGGCCCGCGCTGCTTCATTTCCCCGGACGGCATAATGCGCGGACGCAGCAGCGACGTCAGCAGCAGAGTTCCGGTACTGACCACCAGCGCCGCCAGAATCACCTCATGCTTCCAGATATCCATCAGCATGCCGGTGACAGAAGTGGCAATGATAAAAGCCACTGAACCCCAGACACGGATCGAGCCGTAATCCATCGGAAACTGTTTTTGCCAGGTCGCGGCGAGAGAATCCCCCAGCGGGATCATCGGTGAGAAAAAGAGGTTGAATCCGGCCATCACAAAAAAGAGCCAGAGCCAGTGTGAGCCGAAATAAAACGCCAGCGCAAACAGAAAAGCGCAGAGTGCCATCAGGCGCAATGCAAAAATCAGCCGTGACGGATCTTTAAACAACGGTGTAATAAACAGACTGCCGATAAAACGCGCCACCAGCCCCACACTGAGCAGCATACCGACCGTTGCCACATCATGCCCTTCACCTTTCAGCCATGCGCCCCAGTAGGGAAGAAAAATCCCGTAGGAAAAAAAATACGTAAAATAATCAAGCGCCAGCCAAAGCGATGACGGAACAAACATCTGCCTCTCCTTTTCAGAAATACAAAAAACCCGCTTGCGGCGAACGAAGCGGGTTTTGGTTACATCAGATTGGTAACGCGATTATGCGTAAACCGGGTATTTCGCGCAGATAGCCAGAACTTTTTGTTTCACAGTTTCAATGGTCGCTTCATCATTGAGGTTATCTAACACGTCACACATCCAGCCGGCCAGTTCACGGGCTTCTGCTTCTTTGAAGCCGCGGCGGGTAATTGCCGGGGAACCGACACGGATACCGGAGGTCACAAACGGGCTCTTCGGATCGTTCGGCACACTGTTTTTGTTCACAGTGATGTTAGCACGGCCCAGTGCAGCATCGGCATCTTTACCGGTGATGTCTTTATCGACCAGATCCACCAGGAACAGATGGTTCTCAGTACCACCGGACACCACTTTATAACCACGGTTCAGGAAGACTTCAACCATTGCTTTGGCATTTTTCACAACCTGGACCTGATTTGCTTTAAATTCAGGCTCCATTGCTTCTTTTAACGCCACTGCTTTACCGGCGATAACGTGCATCAGCGGACCGCCCTGGTTGCCCGGGAACACGGCTGAGTTCAGTTTTTTGTACAGATCTTCATCACCGCCTTTCGCCAGGATCATCCCGCCGCGCGGACCCGCCAGGGTTTTGTGCGTAGTGGTGGTGACAACATGCGCATGCGGAACCGGGTTAGGATAAACACCCGCAGCAACCAGACCGGCAACGTGTGCCATATCAACAAACAGGTAAGCACCGATGCTGTCCGCGATTTCGCGCATTTTCGCCCAGTCAACCACACCGGAATAAGCAGAGAAGCCGCCGATGATCATTTTCGGCTGATGTTTTTTCGCCTGTTCGGCGACATCGTCATAATCGATTTTACCGGCAGAATCGATACCGTAAGGGACGATATTGTACAGTTTACCGGAAAAGTTTACCGGAGAGCCGTGAGTCAGGTGACCGCCTTCCGCTAAATTCATCCCTAATACTGTATCGCCCGGTGAAAGCAGTGCGGAGTACACTGCAACGTTAGCCTGGGAGCCGGAATGCGGCTGAACGTTGGCATAATCTGCACCGAACAGTTCTTTTGCACGGTCAATCGCCAGTTGTTCCACGATATCCACATATTCGCAGCCGCCGTAATAGCGTTTGCCCGGATACCCTTCCGCATATTTGTTGGTGAGCTGGGAGCCCTGAGCTTCCATAACGCGCGGGCTGGTGTAGTTCTCAGAGGCAATTAATTCAATATGCTCTTCCTGACGACGATCTTCGTCTTTCATCGCCTGCCAGAGTTGTGGGTCGTAATCTGCAATATTCATTTCACGCTTTAACATTAGCTTCTCCTGACTCGCCTGATGCCGATAAAAAAACACCCCTTTCCGGGGACGAATGCCCTACAGTGTAAACCCTTTTTCTGAATTGAGATAGCCCCTGAAACAAAAAATACGCAAACGATTGCATAGTGGTAAAATCAGGTAATTACCGCACTTATTATTTCATAAGAATATCCTGTTCATCGGACGCAATACCGGATTTGTGATCCCCTCCTGCCCCCGCTCACTGATCAATTTCGCTATTTTCAGCGGATTTTCAGAAACAGCAGAAAAATTTGCGCTTTACAAATTCTGCCCTGTATTATAAGTTGCATTAAAAATACATGTTATAAATTTCACACTGATGTGATGCTTTTTCAGGAGCCCTGCTATGCTCGATGCACAAACTATCGCCACCGTAAAATCCACTGCCCCGCTGATTGCCGCCACCGGCCCGAAACTGACCGCGCATTTTTATGACCGCATGTTTCGTCAGCATCCGGAATTAAAAGATATCTTCACCATGAGTCACCAGCAGAATGGTGCACAGCGTGAAGCCTTGTTTAATGCGGTCTGCGCCTATGCCATGAATATTGATAACCTCGGCGCACTGGGCGCGGCAGTCGAAAAAATTGCCAATAAACACGCCAGTCTGATGATCAGACCGGAACATTACCCGATTGTCGGGGAAAACCTGCTTGCCACCATTGAAGAGTTACTCAATCCGGGTGAAGAAGTGCTGACCGCCTGGGGTAAAGCTTACGGCGTACTGGCAGATATCTTTATTCAGCGCGAAGCCGGGTTATATCAGGAAAAAGCGGCGTCACAGGGCGGATGGGAAGGTCTGCGTGAATTCCGCGTGATCCGCAAACAGCCGCAGAGTGAGCTGATCACCAGTTTTGAACTGGCGCCGGTTGATGATCAGCCCGTCGCGGATTACCGGCCGGGTCAGTATATCAGTGTCTATATCAATGATGACGCGCTGGATAATCAGGAAATCCGCCAGTACTCCCTGACACAGGCACCGGACGGTAAAACCTACCGTATTGCGGTTAAACGTGAGGACAAAGGTACGATTTCCGGCTGGCTGCACGCTAATATACAGGAAGGCGATGTGGTAAAACTGACGCCGCCGCTGGGTGATTTTTTCCTCGACGCTGAAAAAGAGACACCGGTCGTTCTGATTTCAGCCGGTGTCGGCCTGACACCAATGATGGCGATGTTACAGACACTGGCTGCACAGCAACATCCGGCGGATGTGACCTGGCTGCATGCGGCAGAGCACGGTGGTGTGCATGCCTTTGCGGATGAAGTAAACCGCACCGGTGCTCAGTTACCGGCGTTCAGTCAGACTGTCTGGTACAGAGAACCGCGTGCTGATGAAGCTCACCCTCACCTGACCGGGCTGATGGATTTAACCGCTCAGCAGGATGTCCTGCTCAGTAAAACACGCCACTATTACCTGTGCGGCCCGGTGGCCTTTATGCAGCATATTGCGCGTCAGCTGACTGCAATGGGCGTCAATGCAGACCAGATCCATTATGAATGTTTCGGTCCGCACAAAATTTTATAATCGCGACAGAATAACAATAACAACACACTGTCCGGGTATCGGACAAAACAGTTGTAACCCGCAGATATCCGTGTATTGGACTGAATAGTTGTAATACGCGGATATCCGGTAAAAATGCGGATGAATAACAGTTCAGAGCTTATATCATTTATACTGGCGCACCGGCCGAAAGAAAATGGTGTGATACTGAATTTTTTATATTGATTTTTATACCCGTCAGACAACCCTCTTTTCAGAAGATGTAATCAAATAAAAAACAGACCACATAAGTATCCGGTAAATTAATTCAGCTTATAATATCGAAATCAAAATACATTATTGATCTCATATATGGCAATTAAACGTCCCAAAATCTTTGTTTGAACTGTAGTAATGATGAACATGGCTTGTTGTTTTTACATTATGCTTTTTAGCAACAGATATCGAATGAGCATAAAATGTGGTAATACACATATTGATAGATTTTGCAGCCAGGCCCATATTTTCGTAATGTTTAAATGACTGTATGACTTCACGCTCAGTCGGAGTAAAAATATCCATGTGAGCTATTTTAAGTAATTTTTCCAGAAGGATATTAACTTTCATTGAGTTTTTAATAATTTTGGTGTTAGTCCAGGCGGATAATGCGCTTTCTATACGTATGCCTGCTATATTACTTAACATGCAGGATACGATATTATCAGCAAAGATTAGCGTTGCCCTCTGGTCATGGCTGAACATGCTAATATCCCGGATGACCTCCTCAATTTTATTATAGCTTTCCAGATCTATAAGAACGACGGGGGTTGCACAACTGTGTTGCCCTGTTTTCGATGTCACCCCTTCAGCAAGGAATATGTTTTTTGACAATAAAACAACATCAACACTCTGAGCGTGAGTCATTTTAATTCTCCGGATAGTTTTACAATATAGTCAAACGGTTTTGCCGCCGTATGTTCCTGTTGTTCCGGCACCGGGCTACTCTTATTACACGAGAGGCCATACATCCATCGGGACATAGGGTGATACGGAAAAACTCTGGTGCTGAGGATTGTAATGCGCAGAAAACCAGCGCGGTACAATTTATTGAATAAACCATGTTTTATAAATTAATATATTGAAAACATCAGGCGATATAGACATATATTCCGATAAATATAAGCCGGTGATCCGGCCCGGCAAGTGATAAGACATGTCCATCTGTTATCTCAGGTAGTTTATAACTGCACGTACAATGCAATTTCTTACCTTTGCTGAAAATGGCTCCCGTCATTGATAAGGCTCGTACCGCACTCAGTTGATAATTGTTTTTTATACCAGACGCAATTTTAACTCTAAACTTACCCTGCGCGGTATATTTTATAAAAACATGATTGCTTTATGTGATTTTATACCAAATAAAAGTCAGGTTATGATTTTTTATCCTGGCTGGTATTTTGATCTGTTTTCACTTCCCCCGGGAGTCTGTAGAATAAGTGATTAATAACATCTGTAAACTTGCAGGATAACGTACTCATATAATTTATTAATGTATAATATCCCTTTCAGCTCACTACTGGATTTGTTCTATGCTATACATAATCGATGATGAAATAATTTTCGATAACGATGGACGTTCTCTTTATCACAAATCAGTACCTGATGAAGCTATTTCTGTTTCTGAGACTGCATGCCGGTTACTACACTATCTGGTTCAAAATCCGAACATTGTACTTGGCAAAGAAAAAATTATTGAAGAAGTCTGGGGAAAATTTGGTTTTTCAGGCTCGGGAAACAGCCTGTCTCAGTATATAACTATTTTGCGTAAATATTTTACAGCATATGGTTTCAGTCAAATTATTAAAACCGTACCTAAATATGGATTTTCGTTTAACGCTGACATTACGGTTTTTGATCAGGATACAGATACTGATTTATTTCCATCACCCGTTGTTTCTCCTCCGAAAAAAACTGACGGGAGAACATTGCCAAAATTCAAAGCATTAATCACATGCTTCAATTTATCGCTCATCATACTCCTTATTGCTTACTCGGCAGATATGACGCGCCGGGACAAATTTGAGTTCAAATCTGTTTCACTTTATGACATTGGCCGAATCGGGACTTGTCCGGTGTTTACTATTTATCCCGGTTCTGAATCATTCAAAGAAACCAAAATAAACCTGGTAAAAAGCATGACCCATGAAGTGCTTCCTTGTGTAAAAGATAACTTTTATATCTTTGATTCCGAAGACCTCTTTGTTTTTGAATCAAAAGGACGAGCCTTCGTTTCGAGATGTGCATATCAGCAGAATACGGATA
This sequence comes from Morganella sp. Je.2.23, assembly GCF_051129855.1. Classification (NCBI taxonomy): domain Bacteria; kingdom Pseudomonadati; phylum Pseudomonadota; class Gammaproteobacteria; order Enterobacterales; family Morganellaceae; genus Morganella; species Morganella sp. Je.2.23. The sequence goes on along the minus strand of NZ_JBCPSQ010000001.1, from coordinate 557,720 downwards.
AAAAACTTTCAGGATGTGAGGTTGTTTATGTACGCAACTATTAAGAAGTCCGGTCACATTGTGACTTTACTTTTAATGGTGTTTACAGCGGCCGTTACTGGTGTAATTTATTACGATAAAAATAACCCGGATATTACGCTGGAATGTTCCGCAACAAATAACTGGGTTAAATTACCCGGAGGCTACAGGCTTAATGACACAATGACACTGATTCTTGGCGAAGGCAAAAAGGGCCGGATTCACTTATCGGGAATAATTGAAAATAAGGAAACTGAATACCTTCTGTCCAGATCAATTCTCTTTACTTACCAGGTCGTAAACGGAGAGACAGTTGCTATGAGGAATATCCGGCTTGTGAAGGGTGCCAGCGATTCTTTCCCTGACCCGCTTTTTAATAGTATGATTTACGACCTCTCCGAAACAGAAAAAGAACTTCATATACAAAAACTTCATAACAGCTATATTCTCAGTACACCTTATTCAGCCTATTCGATGTGTGTGGAATATAATTAGGTTATTCTGTGTCTCCGCGCCCCTCACACGCCTTTAACCGGGCGTGTTTTTTCCGGCTCACAACTTATCTGTATATTATCCCCCGCCTGATACAGGCGGCCACAGACCGGGTTTTCCGCTCTTACAAGAGGCATGCCATATAGTACTCCGGATGAAATAAGATCACAGAATTTTTACTGCCTGAAAATAACAGGCTGATATCAGGGAACAGAACAAATACAAAATTAATGAGAGGTCTGATTACTGAAAGATATTTGCAGCTGAAATTATCTCTTTATTACTAATATATTATTTTAAAGAATATTTTTATGTACTTTCAGATATACTTCCCCCATATTGAAATACAGCCTCACCTGAGTTTCAGGTGAGGCCTTTTTATCAGATCAGAAATTCCTTACACATATTGCCCTGCCATTTGATATTGCGGTTGCATTCTCCATCATATAACCATCCGTCAGATTGAAATAGTGGTTAATTAAACTATCCTCTAACACCCAGTAATTATTTACAGCACCGGGCACAAAACCAGCCAAAAAGTATGTATATGGCCATTGATTCATACTATTAACCGATGACGGCATGACATCAGCTTCATGCGCCCATTCGCCATAGGGCTGGCAAGCGGTTGATATATCTGCAACAGAACTCGCTGTTGTTATAAAAGTAAACCACTTTTTCACGTTAAAATCATATTTAAGCGGTGCACCCCCGTCTTTTGGCGCAGCAGTTATTGTTACAGCTCCCCCTGAATTAAGGGTTACAGTACCTGTCTGGTCAACATCAGCTGATGATGAACTGCTGCTCCACTGATAATCACTGTTTGATGTCGTTAAGTCATCTATCAGAAGCTGAAAGACTGCACCTTTAAACCCGGCGCCGGGAAAACCTTTTGTCACCCCCCGGGGCCTGGCGTCATTTTTACCTGCAGCATGAATAATCGCACCTGTAATTTTACTAACCTTCATAAAATTAACAGATACTGACGCATTGGCACCATTATTCAACGCAGCTGTGACATCAACAGAACCCTCAGTGGTATGAGTCAGAGAAGCATTTATCTTCCCGTTAGCGCGGGTTTTACCTGTGAAGAACACCTTATTATCCGCACTAAACGATACGTCAGTATCTGGTACAAGGTTACCATTGGCATCAGTGACTGTCGCCTCAACCTCACCGGTATCCTTTCCGTCTGCCAGAGCTTTGTCTTTCGTCACAATCAGATTACCCTGCTCAATCAGCGCTGTTGCAGGGTCCCCCGTAAACGTCGCTGCAACCATCCGACTGCGACCATTTTTCAATGTGGCGCGAACGTAAGCCTTTCCTGCCCTGATGCTGGTCAGGGTTACTTTCACTGTACCGTCCGTACCCGTGACACCAGACGCCACAATCACAGCATCGTTGTCCGCAGTGAAGCCGACATTGATACCTGCGGCCGGTTTACCGTTTGCATCGGTAACCTTCGCCCGCACTTCATCGGCAGCCTTACCATCTGCAACCGCGTTATCCTGCGTGACTGTCAGATCCCCTTGGGCAATGTTTGCTGTACTTTCGTCCGCGATGAAGGTGGTTGTAACCTGCTGACTGCTGCCGGTATTATCTACCGTGGCAGTGACGACTACCGGCCCGACTACCGGGCTTGTCACTTTAGCTTTCACGATGCCGTCTGCTGCAGTGTCGCCGGTAATGGTATTGTGGGGTGTGGTAAATGTCACGCGCGTGTAAGCCACCACGTTGCCCCACTTGTCGGTCACTTTCGCCTGTACTTCATTGGTATCTTTACGGTCAGCCAGAGCATTGTCCTTCGTAACGGTCAGGTTCCCCTTTTCAATGATACCGTTGTTCCCGTAGAATTTGCCCCGGTATTGTTTGCTGACGCCGTTTGGCAGCGTTGCAGTAATGGTGGTTTCTACTGCTTTTGTGCTTATCAGGAAAGCCTGCAGGGTTCCGTCCGGCCCCGTCACGTCAGACACTACACCACCATCGTAACCGGTATGGTCAATACTTACACCATTATCAGCCTTAAAGCTTACCTTTATCCCGTCAACCACCTGCCCATTTTGATCCCCGACCTTAACCCGTACCCAACCGGTATCTTTGTCACTGGCAGGCCAACCATCCGAACCAGAGTCCATACTCAGGAACACTAACTTACTGGTATCAACCCTGAATGTGGTTGCAACGGTCTGACTGGCTTTATTCACCGTGGCTGTGACATTCGCCACGCCGGCGGTCTGGCTGGTCAGGGTCACTTTCACGAGACCGTCCCGGTCAGTTTTGCCCGTCGCCGCAATAATTGCGCCGTTATCTGCGCTGAAGGCCACATCCACATCCGGAACCACGTTGCCGTTGGCATCGGTGACTTTTGCCCGGACTTCATTAGTCGCCTTACCGTCTGCAACAGCGTTATCTGTCGTTACGGTCAGGCTGCCGCTGATGAGGGTCGCTGTGGTCGCATCAGCTATGAACGTTGTGGTAACCGTCTGAGTGGTTTTATTCACGGTAGCGCTCACATCTGCCGGGCCCGCTTTCAGGCTCGTCAGCGTCACTTTCACCGTACCGTCAGCCCCTGTCGTTGCGGTTGCTGCAATAGTCGCCCCGTTATCTGCACTGAATGCGACACCTGCATTCGCGACCGGGTTACCGCTGGCATCAGTAACTTTTACCATAACCCCGTTAGTTGCCTTTCCGTCTGCAACAGCATTGTCCTGTGTGACCGTCAGGTTGCCTTTAATGATGGTAGCGGTGCTGCCGTCAGCTACAAAAGAGGTATTCACGGACTGACTGCTATTGGTACCGCTAACTGTTGCTGTTACCGCTGTGATGCCTGCAATGGTGTTAGTCAGGGTGACTTTCACCGTGCCGTCTGCGGCAGTTTTGCCGGTAGCGGTAATAACAGCACCGTTGTCTGCCGTAAAGCCGGCATCGATACCGGACAGCAGGTTGCCGTTCGCATCCGTGACTGTCGCCATAACTTCGTTGGTGTCGGTACCGTTGGCAATGGCGTTATCCTGCGTGACTGTCAGGTTACCTTTGGTGATGGTCGCTGTGGACGGGTCAGCGTTAAAGGTCGTGGTAACCGTCTGGCTGGTTTTATTCACCGTCGCCGTCACGTCTGCCGGGCCCGCTTTCAGACTGGTCAGGGTCACCTTGACGGTACCGTCTGCACCGGTGGTGCCGCTGGCGATGATTTTCGCGCTGTTGGTCGCCGTGAAATCAACCTGAACGCCGGACAGCAGGTTACCGTTGGCGTCAGTGACTTTCGCCATGACTTCGTTGGTTGCCTTACCGTCTGCAATGGCATCGTCTGCCGTAACGGTCAGATTTCCTTTGGTCAGGACGGCTGTCCCGCTATCTGCCGTAAAGTGAGTATCAACAGACTGACTGCTGGTGTTCACTTTCGCGGTGACGATAGCCTTACCGGCGTGAAGGTTAGTCAGGGTGACCTTCACCGTACCGTCCGCTGCTGTGGTCCCGCTTCCGATAACGGATGCACCATTGGTGGCAGTGAAGTTCACCGTCACACCGGACACCTGGTTACCGTTCGCGTCAGTGACTTTCGCCATGACTTCGTTAGTGGCTTTACCGTCAGCCGTTGCATCATCTTTGGTTACAGTCAGGTTACCCTGAGTGATGTTTGCAGTGCTGCTGTCAGCCTTAAAGGTGGTTTTCACCGTCTGACTGTTTTTGTTCACCGTCGCCGTGACGTTCACCACTCCGGCCTTCAGGCTGGTCAGGGTCACTTTCACGGTACCGTCGGTGCCGGTTTTGCCGCCGGCAATAATGGTGGCGTTATTGTCCGCCGTGAAGCCGACCGTGATACCGGACAGCACATTGCCGCCTGCATCGGTGACTTTGGCCATCACTTCGTTGGTAGCTTTACCATCCGCTGTTGCGTCATCCACGGTGACCGTCAGGTTACCCTTGATGATGGTGGCCGTGCCGGCATTCGCATCAAAGGTGGTGTTCACCGTCCGGGTACTGCCGGTGCTGCTGATGGTGGCCGTAACCGGGGTCTTGCCCGCAGTGGTGTTCGTCAGCGTCGCTTTGACCGTGCCGTCTGCACCGGTGGTGCCTGTCGCCACGATTTTCGCGCCGTTCGCCGCAGTGAAGTCTACTTTGATACCGGACAGCAGGTTGCCGTTGGCGTCGGTGACTTTGGCCTGTACCTCGTTGGTGGCCTGCCCGTCTGCAACAGCGTTATCCTGCGTCACGACCAGGTCGCCTTTCGCCAGCGTTGCCGTGGACGGGTCAGCCGTAAAGGTGGTGCTGACTGTCTGACTGCCGCTGGTACCCGCTTTCGCGGTCACGGCGGTGGTACCTGCGGTGATGTTGGTCAGGGTGACTTTTACCGTACCGTCAGCCCCGGTAGTGCCGGTTGCGGCAATTTTCGCACCGTTGTTGGCGCTGAAGTCCACCTGAATACCGGACAGGACGTTACCGTTGGCGTCAGTGACTTTGGCCATCACTTCGTTGGTGGCGTTACCGTCGGCAATCGCATCATCCCGGGTCACCGTCAGGTTGCCCTGAGTGATGGTCGCCGTACCGGTATCCGCCTTAAAGGTGGTGTTGACGGACTGGCTGCCGCTGGTGCCGGTTTTCGCGGTCACAACAGCCGTGCCTGCGGTGGTGCTGGTCAGGGTGACTTTTACCGTACCGTCAGCACCGGTGGTGCCGGTTGCCGCGATTTTCGCGCCGTTATCCGCACTGAAGTCCACTTTAATACCGGCCAGCACGTTGCCGCCCGCATCGGTGACTTTGGCCATCACTTCGTTGGTAGCTTTACCGTCTGCAATCGCATCATCTTTGGTGACCGTCAGGTTACCTTTAATGATGGTGGCAGTGGACGCATCAGGCACAAAGGTGGTGTTCACCGTCTGACTGGTTGTGTTCACGGTCGCCGTAACCACGGCAATACCTGCAACCGTGCTGGTCAGCGTAACTTTTACCGTTCCGTCTGCCCCTGTCGTGCCGGAGGCAATAATTTTCGCACTGTTGTTCGCGCTGAAGTCCACCTGAATACCGGACAGGATATTTCCGCCCGCATCGGTGACCTTCGCCATCACTTCGTTGGTGGCCTTGCCATTGGCAATTGCGCCGTCAGCGGTCACCGTCAGGTTGCTTTTGGTCAGTGTTGCCGTGGTTGAGTCAGCCTTAAAGGTGGTGTTCACAGACTGGCTGCTGGTGTTCACTTTCGCGGTCACCGCAGCAACGCCCGCTTTCAGGCTGGTCATCGTGACCTTCACGGTACCGTCCGCGGCCGTTTTGCCGGTGGCGGTGATTTTTGTGCTGTTATTCGCACTGAAGTCTACGCTGACGTTGGCCACCGGGTTACCGTTGGTGTCAGTGACTTTAGCCATCACTTCGTTGGTATCAGTGTCGTCGGCTTTCGCACCATCCCGGGTAACGGTCAGGTTGCCTTTGGTGATGGCGGCAGTGCTGCTGTCAGCCACAAAGGTAGTGTTCACCTGCTGATTATTGCCGTTTTTCAGGGTCGCTTTCACGGCAATGGTTCCGGCCTTCAGGCTGGTCAGGGTCACTTTGACCGTGCCGTCTGTACCCGTTTTGCCGGTCGCCGCAATCGTCGCGCCATTGTCCGCACTGAAGTTAACCATGATGCCGGGGGCCGGATTGCCTGAAGCGTCCGTGACTTTCGCCATGACTTCGTTGGTATCGGTGCCGTTGGCTGTCGCGTTATCTTTTGTGACGGTCAGGTTGCCCTTGCTGATGGTGACGGTGCCCTCATCCACAGTAAAGGTGGTGCTCACCTGCCGGGTGCTGTTGTTGACCGAGGCCGTCACCGGTGCGGTGCCGGATTTGAGATTCGTCAGGGTGACCTTCACGGTACCGTCTGCCCCGGTGGTACCGGTGGCGGTAATTTTCGCGCCGTTACCCGCACTGAAGGTGACCGCCATGTTTGTGACCGGGTAGCCATTCGCATCGGTGACTTTGGCCATCACTTCGTTGGTGTCGCTGCCGTTGGCCACGGCATTATCTTTCGTGACCGTCAGGTTGCCCCGGGTAATGGCTGCCGTGGACGGATCCGCCACAAAGCTCAGCGGGGTGTCTTTGTTATTGCCGTTAATACCAAACCGGTAGGTGTCGGTGCCCACTTTATGACTGGTGATGTTCACCAGCAGCTGGCCCTGACTGTCCGTCAGGTTACCGGCAGGCCGGGTGGTGTAGTGCGCCCCGGCCGGAACGGTGATGGTGACCGGCAGACCCGGCAGCACGTTGTGATTATCATCCGTGACCGTCAGCCGCACGCTGTCCTGCGCCTGGTCGTTAGCGTAAGCATTATCTTTTTCAACCTTCAGAGTATCTATCTGCGCATGGCTGATATCCACCATAAACTGCGCGCTGACGCTTTTCTGTGTGCCGGTACCGCTGACTGTCAGAACGGACTGGCCGGCTATGTTGTTGCTGAAGCGGGCAGTGATCTGTCCTGCAGCATCAGTGACCTGCGACGGGGTTTGCATCTGTGCCCCGTTGGATGCATCCGCACTCAGGGTGAAGTTTTCCACCGGGTTACCGAACTGATCCTGAACTGTCGCCAGGGCTTCATTCATGGCCTTGCCGTTGGCCAGCGCTTTGTCGTGCGTCAGGGTCAGAGTACGTATCTGCGCGGAGGTAATATCGGCGGCAAAAGTCAGCTCTTCCGCCAGGCTGTTGCCGTTTTTCATGGCAGCTTTCACGTTGCCGCTGCCGGAGACCTTACTGCGCACCTTCACGGCCGCCCGGCCCTGGCTGTCGGTTACCACGGTCTGGCTGCTGTCCGCGTGACCGCTGTTATCCAGCAGTGTCACGGCGGTGTTGTCCCGGAAGCCTGTCGTGGTAAAGGTGATTTCACGTCCGGCCAGCGGGACATTTTTCTCATCCAGCACCACTGCCGCGGCGGTAAAGGTATTTTTGTTGTCGGCCATCACCGGGGTTCCCGGGGTGACAGTCAGACTGGTAATAGTTTCCTGAGACGGACGAACCCCCACCCACATCACGGCAGTATTGGAGACATTGCCTTCAGTGTCAGTCCCGGTGGCGGAGACGCGGTAGATCTGTGGTTCATTGCTGCGGGTAAATACGTATGCAGGCAAAGTCAGGCTGGCGGTGGTCAGAGAAGTCATCACCAGTCGTCCGCCCTGTGAGGTCAGCTCCGGTGCGGACCAGTCTACGGACTTCAGGCCGTACTTCGCTTTATTCACGGTCAGCGGCACGCTCAGAACCCCGGCGGCTTCACCATCCATACGCGCCGGCAGAGAGATGGACAGCAGTTCCTGCTTACGGTACTGCATGACGATGTTGTAGTTACGGTCAACAAAGTCGTAGCGGTTCCCGGCCAGACTGCGCATCAGATCGACGTTCTCACTGTCAAGCTGACGGGAGAGCGGCACGCCAAACCGGTAGGTGATGTCCATGCCGATACTGCTGTCGTTGTCATCACCGAACGCGGTCTGCCCCCGGAAGGTCACCAGCGGTACCGGGGTATAGGTCAGCCCCAGGGTAGTGGCAGACGGATTGTTTTTCAGATCACCCGGCGTCGTGCTGTAGCCCGGATCAATACCGTCACCAAAATACTGTTCATAGCGGGCAAAAGCGCCGAGTTGCGGGTAAGACGGCAGATAAGCTTCGGTGCGGATGTCAAATCCGTTAGCCGGACGTTCGTCGTAGTCGCGCATCGCGTCCGGCGCAGACTGATGCCAGTTTGTCAGGCGAAAGTAGCCGTTGGCAGACACTTTCAGGTAGTCAGCCCACAGCTCTCCCCCGACACCCAGACGGGAGTTGTTCCCGGTCATGTCGTGGTCCCAGAAGGTATTGACGCCCCACATCCATTCATCCTGCATATGACGATAGCCGACCCCGGCATTCGCCGTGGTGCGGTCTTCGTTAGCACGGATGCCGGCCTGAGAGAAAAGCAGACTGTCCGGTGTTTCATGCAAAGGGATCAGCAGGTCCGCATCTCCGGTGCGGTCAGAGCCGAACTGCACCCTGGCGTGACCGAACTGGTTCAGCCAGTCGGTGACCTGCTGGTTAATGAGGTTCTCACCCATGCTCCGGGCGTAGCCGACAGAGGCATCGAGGGCGTTCGTGTTCTCCTGTGAGAGCATGCTGCCCACCTGACTGACGCCCTGCGCCACCCGGGCGGCACCACTGCCGGACCGGTTGTCATCGCCGGACGTCAGGTAGTCTTTTTTACCGTCTGCATCCGTGATTTTCGGGCTGCCCAGATCCGGCAGGGCACTGAAGATGTCATCCCGGCGGACGGTGTTGTCATGAGCCGGGATGTCGTGTGCGGTTACCGCTGCACTGCTGCCGGAAGAGAAGAAGCCATCCTGCCCGGGCATCATCATCGCATTCATGCCCTCAATGGTCTCACGGACCGCCTGATCATCAGCAGCAGACGTGCGGAAAGCTGCACGGGCCGGGAGGGATAACATGAGCGGAGTGAACAGCTGGGTGAGGATCACCAGCCACACAGTAACCACCTGACGGTTAAGTCGGGGGAAACGGCGAATACGTTTGTTCATTATATATTTCCTATGCACAAGCATCGCAAAGGACGACAGAAAATATCATCCCTTACGGTGCCGTTATTAATACCAGAGGAGGAGCAGGTTAAATATTCGTTAATGTCCTGAAATTATATTTCACCCAAACAAAGGCGGTGTACTGTACTTCAGCACACCAGGCTTCTTATTGAGGGTCATTGATAGTAGTTCATCAGAAATAGCCATTCATGATTTTTTTAATATTGTATTGTTAATATTATGTTGTTAATATTATGTAATGTGTAATTGCGACTGATATTGCTGTAATTCCGGGAACAAGTGTTAAACAGCCCCTGATTTATGCCTCTGAGAAAAATAAACCCGTCAATGCAGGCATGTTTGTCGCGGGTACTTTCATTTTATGTTGTGCAGTTACCCCTGAGCACACAGATAATAAGATTGTTGCAATTACGATACCCGTGCTTTTATAAAAAGTCATCACCTTACCCGTTTTGTAATAATAAATCAGATATTTCGAAGACGTCACCGCCATTCGCTGACAATAACTATAGCCATATAAATCAATCAATTAAGTTTGTATTGAAATTAAATATTTAAATTAAAAGTATGCGGATAGCAGAGAAATTAAGACATTATTCAGGCAGGCAGGGTTGAATAAATAACTGCAATTTGACAGGTGATATCTTTGATGAGGAAAAGTTGATTAACAATAGTGTGACATTACACTATTTATTAACTTTCCGGCTGTATTTTCACAGCATAAATATTTTACCGGACTCTATATACCCTTCCTGAGAAAAAACAAATATCTTTCAAAGAACATTCGTTACTTTTCGGAATATTATTGTTTGTTTATGAGTTTTATTCTGCACAAAACTTTATAACCGCGACAGAACAACAATAGCAACACGCCGGATATTCAGCATATGTGTTTAAAATACATCACATACGAGTGACAGTAACATAACCGCCGAATTTATATCTACCCCATCCTTTCGCCCGGTTCACTGTTACTCTTTTTTTTGGTTCTTTTTTTAGTTCTTATTTTTTCAGTTTTTATACCGCGCCCGGTTCACACACTTTTTTACTGCCTGTGAAAAATACATCACTTTGGCCGACTGAATGCATGTTTCCAGCTCTTCGCTTTCCTCTTTATTTAAATTCATTCCGGAAACCTGCGCAAACAGCGCCGGTAATTCATGCTGACCGGGATCTTTCAGTGCAAACTGCACAATAATCACCCCGGCCATCACCAGCATAATAACCACCGCACATACCGCAACGATCCATTGTATTACCCGTACATGTATTGTCCGCACTGCTTTCTCCTTTTGCTGACAGATAAAAAAATCCGGCGGTGTCAGAAATAACAGCCGCCGGATGAATATGATTGACCGATATGATCAGCAGAACTCAGATAGCATCTTCATCCTGTTCACCGGTACGTATCCGCACCACCTGTGCCACATCGAACACAAAGATTTTACCGTCACCGATTTTACCGGTCTGCGCCGTCTGCATAATGGTTTCCACACAGGTATCGAGAATGTCATCGGCGACAACAATTTCGATTTTTACCTTCGGCAGGAAATCCACCATATATTCCGCACCTCGATACAGTTCGGTATGCCCTTTCTGGCGGCCGAACCCTTTCACTTCTGTCACGGTCATCCCGGTGATCCCGACTTCAGCCAGTGCTTCGCGGACATCATCGAGTTTAAACGGCTTAATAATTGCCTCAATCTTTTTCATTGTCAGATCCTGTTACCAATTTTTGCGGCCAAACCCGGATGTAATCGGGTAACGGCGATCTTTGCCAAAGTTCCGGGCGGTAATGCGCGGCCCCACCGGTGACTGGCGGCGTTTGTATTCATTGATATCCACCAGCCGGATAACCTTGCGGACTACCGCCTCATCAAACCCGGCAGCAATCAGCTCATCTGCGGACATATCTTTTTCAACATACCCGGCCAGCAATGCATCCAGGATGTCATACGGCGGCAGGCTGTCCTGATCCAGCTGACCCGGTGCCAGCTCCGCAGACGGCGGACGGGTGATAACCCGCTCCGGAATTGCCGGTGACAGCGTATTGCGGTATCTCGCCAGCTCAAACACCATGGTTTTCGGCACATCTTTCAGGACGTTAAAGCCCCCGGCCATATCCCCGTACAGTGTGGAGTAACCGACAGCACATTCACTTTTATTACTGGTGGTCAGCACAATGCGGCGGCGCTTATTAGACATTGCCATCAGGATCACAGCACGGCAGCGGGCCTGTAAATTCTCTTCGGTCGTATCGGCCTGTGTTCCGGCGAATTTCGGCGCCAGTTCGTGCATAAAGGCGTCAAACATCGGCTCAATCGACACCACATCAAATTCCACCCCCAGCAGCTCTGCCTGCTCACGGGCATCGTGGATGCTGATATCGGAGGTGTAGCGGAACGGCATCATCACCGCCTGCACTTTATCTCTGCCCAGTGCATCGGCGGCAATCGCAACGGTCAGGCCGGAGTCTATCCCGCCGGACAAGCCCAGCAATGCCCCCTGAAAACCATTTTTGCGGACATAATCCCGTGTCGCCAGCACCAGCCCCTGATAAACCTGCGCAAGGACAGATAACGACGGTGCCGGATCCGCCATCGGTGTGATGGTCAGATCGGTAAAGTGGCATTGCGCGATTTGCTCTGAAAATGCAGCAAGACGATGCGTTACGCTGCCATCAGCTGCGAAAACAGCAGAATCACCATCAAAAATCAGTTCATCCTGGCCGCCGACCTGATTGAGATACACCAGCGGCAGCCCGGTACGGCGGCAATGTGCCTGTATCAGCACATCCCGGGTATCAATTTTATCAGTGGAATACGGCGATGCATTCAGCGTAAGGATGACTTCAGCCCCGGCGGCCTTCAGCGCATCAACAGGGCCGTCAGTCCAGATATCCTCACAAATGAGTAACCCGAGACGGTAACCACGGAAATCGATCACACAGCTTTCAGTACCCGCTGTAAACCAGCGTTTTTCATCAAACACACCGTAGTTCGGCAGTTCCTGTTTGAAATAACGGGCGCGGAGTTCCCCTTTCTCAAACAAAGAGAGAGCATTATAAATGCGGCCGTTTTCCTGCCACGGGTGCCCCGCCAGCACAGCGCAGTCACCGCTGGCCTGTTGTATCCGGGTAAGGCTCTGTGCTATCCGCTGATGAAAATCGGGACGAAAAACCAGGTCTTCCGGCGAATATCCGGACAATGCCAGTTCGGAAAACATGACCAGGTCAGCTCCGGCTGCCTGTTGTTCCGCCATGGTTTTCAGAATACGTTCACCATTGCCTTCGATATCTCCGACCAGAAAATTCAGCTGGGCCAGGGCGATATTAAGTGTACGACGCATAAAATCCTGCTCTCCCGGGATGAGTCTCACCGTATGTAAAAATTAATAATAAAACAGCTAATAATGAAGATGATAGCAAAATGTGCCGGCCAGAGCCGATTCTTTGCTTATTCTTTAAAGTCGGCCGCATCCAGCTCATGACGGGACAGCAATTTATAAAATTCTGTCCGGTTACGCCCCGCCAGCCGTGCGGCATTGGTCACGTTACCTTTGGTCATCTGGAGAAGTTTGCGTAAGTAATTGAGCTCAAACTGATTACGGGCTTCCGCAAAAGTCGGCAATGCGGTATTTTCGCCTTCCAGAGCCTGTGTCACCAGCGCCTCACTGATCACCGGCACGGTGGACAGCGCCACACATTGCTCGATAACGTTAAGTAACTGACGGACGTTACCCGGCCAGCTTGCGCCCATCAGACATTTCATGGCATCCGGAGAGAAACTGCGGACAAACGGCTTATGTTTTTTTGCCGCTTCACGCAGAATATGATTGGCCAGCAGCGGGATATCTTCTGCCCGCTCATGGAGTGTCGGAATTTTCAGGTTAACCACATTGAGGCGGTAATAAAGATCTTCACGAAATTCGTGTTTTTCCATCGCCTTGGGTAAATCGCGGTGTGTCGCGGAAATCACGCGGACATCAATATCAATGTCGCGGTTGCTGCCGAGCGGGCGCACTTTACGCTCCTGCAAAACACGCAGCAGTTTGACCTGCAACGGCATCGGCATATCCCCGATTTCATCGAGAAACAGCGTACCGCTTTCCGCCGCCTGGAACAGCCCTTCCCGGCTGCTGACGGCACCGGTAAAGGCACCTTTGGCATGGCCGAACAATTCAGATTCCAGTAACTGCTCCGGCAATGCGCCGCAGTTAATGGCAATAAACGGTTTTTTCGCTCTCGGGCTGGCTTTGTGGATGGCCTGTGCCAGTACCTCTTTCCCGGTACCACTCTGGCCGTTGATCAGAACACTGACATCGGACTGCGCCACCATGCGCGCCTGTTCCAGCAGACGCAGCATCAGCGGGCTGCGGGTAACAATACTCTCACACCAGGATTCATCACTGACCGTGGTGGTGGAAAGCGCCAGTGCATCATCGATAGCTTTATATAAGGCATCGCGATCCACCGGTTTGGTCAGAAAGCTGAAAACGCCCTCACGGGTGGCCGCCACCGCATCGGGGATAGAACCGTGGGCAGTGAGAATAATCACCGGCATCCCGGAATGGGTTTTCTGGATCTCGGCAAACAGCGCCATACCGTCCATTTCATCCATCCGCAAATCACTGATGACCAGATCAATCTTTTCTTTGCTGAGAACCTTCAGCGCTTCAGGGCCGCTTTCTGCCGTTGATACCCGGAAACCTTCACTGCTCAGGCGCATTCCCAGCAGTTTCAGTAAACCCGGATCGTCATCAACCAATAATAAGTTTGCGCTGCGGCGTGCTGTCATGCCGGGGTTACTCCTTTTTATCCTGTGCCGGTTGTTTTCCGGCGGTTTTCGGTTCTGCCGGTTTAACACTATCGACTGGTTTAACGCTATCGACTGGTTTAACACTATCGGCTGGTTTAACACCATCGGCCGGTTTAGCTCCATCGGCCGGTTTAATATCATCAGCCGGTTTTGCCTGCTCCGGTTTGACTTCCTCCGGTTTCTGCTCTGCCGTACCTGCCGCTTCCTCTAAGGCTTCACGACGCTCTTCAAGGGTGTTTTCCAGTTCCGCCTCTGCTTTGGTCGGCTGTTTGCGGCCGGCCAGCTGGCGCTCAATGTTGCTCAGGTTATCGAGCTTGCGGGTGGTATTTTGTAATTCAAACTGCAGACGGGCGTTTACCGCGCGCAACTGATCAATTTTACCATCAGTATCACTCTGCAAACGGCGGTAGCGCTGGCGTTCATCACTCAGGGCTATCGCCTGTTTCAGCTGGTCACGCCACAGGGTCATCAGCGGGCGCAGTGACACCGGGAACCCGGCACTGTAGGTATTCAGGGTATCGAGCACCCTGCGTTTATCATTCGCTGACGAGCCGGTATTATTCAGTAAAATACTCTGGCGGAATGCGGTATCCCAGCTGTCGGGTGTTATTTTCCCCGCCATAATGCGGGCCGTGTCACTGCTGAGCAGATCAGCGCAGTCGATCATCCGCAACCAGTAAAGGCCGTTTTCTGTTGCCGCTGCGGAGTTGAGTTCCCAGATAGCGTGGCAATCCGCAATCCGGTAATCCGTCGTCCGCTCCTGCGGCAGAACAACAGAAGCCAGTGCAGAGAGATCCGGCGGTGTTGCGGTTTTTACGCAGCCGGCCAGCAACAGCGGGACGGCGGCAATCAGGGACTTAAATGTCATTTTCAAGTTAATGCTGACCTGTTATTCCAGTAAGGTGTGGAACGGAAGCTGAACACGGAAGCACACATCCGCACCTTCAGAACCGACTAATATCAGTTCGCCGCCCATCCGGTTAATACAATCCCGGGCGATACTCAGTCCCAGCCCGCTGCCTTTGACAGCACCTTTGCGCTGAAGCGATCCCTGGTAGAACGGTTCGAAGATCATTTCCTGTTCTTCCTCCGGGATCGGCGTACCGGTATTGGCGACATCAATCTGTATATGCTGACCGGCTTTCCGGCTGGTTATCCGGATCTTACCCGATTCAGCGCCATAGTGTACCGCATTTGAATAGAGATTATCGAGTACACGTGTTAATAAGACAGGCTCTGCCCAGACACTTGTCTCATCCAGCCCGACTTCCGTAGTGATTTCTTTGCTTCTCGCCGGTAAGCTGTGTGCATTAACGACCCCATGCACTACCGTATCCAGGTTAACCCATTTGGCTTCTGTCGGGCTGTCCACCAGAGTGCGGTTATACTCCAGCAACTGTTCAATCAGAACCTGTAAATGACGGCTGCTTTCACTCAGGATAGAGACAACATCTTTCTGGTCAGTTGTCAGCGGCCCCGCCACTTCATCAGCCAGCAGTTCAGTACCTTCACGCATACTGGCCAGCGGTGTTTTCAGTTCATGAGAAATATGACGCAGAAATTCATGGCGCTGGGATTCCAGCCAGTCAAGACGTTCACTCAGCCAGACAATCCGCAGTGCCAGTGAACGCAGCTCTCTCGGGCCGTTAAAATGATCAAGGCGCTGTATCAGATTACGGCCTTCTCCCAGCCGGTTAACCATCCGCTCGATAACTTTCACCGGCCCGATAATCATCCGGGTAAACAGAATGATAAGCCCGGTACTCAGGACAAACACCAGCAGGCTCTGCCAGCCGAACGATTGCCCTTTGCGGGCGATGGCATTCTGAAGTTCTTCACCGCGCCGGAAATTGGCCTCGCGGATAGCCTGCACCAGGTCAGCATTACTGCGGGCAAAGGCTTCGAGATGGGTCATCATAGCCGCTACCGGCTCACCGTTTTCACATTGCAGGACGGACAACTGCCCGAGACTGGCGGCGATGTCATCAGTATAGCGCGGATCAGGCGTGGATTGTTTCTGGCGGGTGAGATAGTTCTCATAGCTGAGATACTGTTTATGCCAGACATTTTTCAGGGTTTCATTTCCCAGCACACAGTACTGGCGGTAGCTGCGCTCCATTTCCAGCGCCAGGCTCGACATTTCCTCACTGCGCCGCGCATCCTGTACTGTTGAAATACTGATTTGCGCCGCCTGATTACTCAGCTCATCAAAACTCTGATACGCCTGCCAGGCCAGTCCCAGCAACGGCAGCAGAACCAGACAGAATGCCACCACAACCAGCTGACGCAGCGAACGCGGAAATAATCGCCATTTTTTCAAGATTATCATCTCTTAACCTGTTGTCATGTCCATGATGCTAACCGGTTCCGGGATAAGAGAAAAGGATCAGCGTGCATCAGTGAGAAAAAGAGAACAGAAAGAATGCAGGGAAGGTATAAAATGATGACGGGACGACAGTTTCCTGCCGTCCCGCCAGTGAGATTAAGGTGGTGCCTCACTCAACGTGTCGCCCTGTGTCTGATAAAGCTTGCGCAATTATCGGTATTAACGGACGGTAGGCACCTTACTCTGGCATCATTCCCGGGCTTATGTGGCATGTTTCCGCCATATTGCGGGCCGACATAAAAAATTGAATGAGCAACTGCAGAAGATATTGCAACCGCCGTGCCAACTTTCAAAATTAAAAATTAACATGATGTTATTTAAAGAAAAATATTTAATATTATCCTTCTGTTATTTTACGGATACTGCCACAACTGAATTATTTCCCGGTTTTCCCGTTGTTTTGTGAAAAAACGTCTCCGATTTGCGACAGTCTTTTTTGCTCTTTTTTACCTCTTTAAATATCAATGCATTAGATGTCTCCTTTTGGAGACATTAAAAATGATGAATGTCGTTATTTTATGACACAGATGATTTTTTATACCGGACATGCAAACAAACACGCAGTTTACTTAATAAAATCCACCGTCAGGACAATGCTTTTGTCTAACCCCGGCGGAGGGATCCCCACCGGCTGATATTGACTGACCGCACCGAGGGCAATTTTATCCAGTATCCGGTTACCCGAACTTCTGATCACCACGGGGTCAGAAAGCGCGCCGGTTCCGGAAATACTGACATTAATATCAACGGCTGCGCTGACCTTTCTGATTCTGGCTGGATAATAAATATACCGCAGGATCTCTCTGCGCATTTTTTCCCGGTATAACCACAGGTCGTCGTCACTCTGCTGTCCGGCAACGGTATCGGCTGTTGTCAGGTTATGATTTCCGGCCGACAGAGATGACTGTAAACCGGTATCCGGAACCTCTGCCGGTTTATGCACATCTTTATCATGCCGCGGTGCAGTAACCGGCTTTTTAATTTTCTGCCGCGGTTTATTCTCACGTTTTTTTCTGTTTTTTTCCGCCTGCCATTCTGATTTTTTATCCGCTGCCGGGCTTATCACCGGCAACGGACTTTCCGCGCTCTGTTCCGGGATATCCGGAGAGTGTTCCTCCGCCTTTTCCGGCGCAGGCAGCAATAACATGGCATTGCGGTTATCCGCACGGATATTGCCGTTCTCCGCATAATCAGCCCGGCTGATACAGAATAAAAAAATAAGCAGTCCGCCGTGAAGACACAGAGAAAAGAATAAACCGGCCAGTTTGCAGCGATTCATTGATTACTCCGCAGGCAGTAATACCGCATGGAATTTTCCGGCATGACGTAAAAAGTCCTGTAAAACCATTTCAGTTTCTTCCGGAGATGCCTTTTCATTTGCCCGCAGTGAAGCACCGATTAATAACGGGCCGCCGGTCAGCATATAACTGCGTTCAATATCTTCCAGTATGCCGGTCACCGAATGACGGGTTCGCTCAAGGATATCGCGGCTCTGAACGATTTTATTTCTGAATACCTGCCGCTCAATCCCGTTGTGCTCAAATTCCGTCAGTACGCGTTCACTCAGGGCAATCAGTTCATCCACCCGTTCCGGTGCACAGGTGAACATGATCCGCCCCTCATCCTGTATTTCAGACGGGTTATGCCAGAACCATGCGGTGACACTGTAGACACCCGATGCTTCCTCACGTAATTTTTCCCGCAGTTTTTCCTGAATCAGCTCGCCGCCGATCTCCAGATAATAGGCATTATCCGGCCGCCAGCCATTTCTTCGGACAAGATAGATCTCCACTTCCGCCCGCGGCTCCTGCAATCCCCTGACAATTAATGGTGTTTCCGGTGTTCCGGCTTCAATCGCAACGGGTTTTCTGCCATCCTTTTTTACACCAACAGATGCCAGATATTTTCCTGCAATTTTTTCCGCATCGCGGGGCTGAATATCACCGGTAATAAAATACGTAAAATCGGTTTTATTACTGATATAGCGTTCATACAACTTCGTCAGTTTTTCCGCACTCAGTGCGTCAAGATCCTGCTGTGTGGCATCATATATGGTATGTTTTCCCGGATAACGCAGTGATGATATTTTCTGCATAAAGAGATGCTGACTGTCTTTATTATTCTCCGCCAGCTGTTTATCCGTTTCTGATTTATATTTACGCCATACTTTTTCCGTTACCCGGCTTTCATTTAATTTCAGATGAAAAAGTGTCAGAATTTTTTCAAGATTATCCGTCTCTGCCCAGCCGGAAAACCCCTGCTGATGTTCATCGAGTAATGTTGACATCACCACCGGACTTTTATTAAAAACAGCCTGTAATGCGGATAGCGGATAACGGCCAAAACCGGTTTCATCCGTCAGGCTGACGGCAATCCGCAGCGCATGATAATCGTCATCCGGTACTGATCGTAATCCGCCGGGTGTCAGCGCTTTAAAGAACACTTTCCCCGGATTATCATTATTGTACTGATAGATTAACCGGCTGCCGTTACTCAGCTGATATTCCCTGATATTATATTCTTCAACCGTTCTGATAAATTTCACACTGCCGGCCGTGACATTAATATCCGGTAGTTCCGTTATTTGTTCTGCGGCCGGGTCCCATTTTTTCTGTGGTAACCGGTGGCTTTCAATCCAGCTTTTTTCCAGTGCTGCCGCATCCATGGCCTGCGGCTGTATTTTCTCCGGATACGTGATCATCACCAGCCGGGATTTCACGGCTGTCATAGTATTAAATGCGCTGTTCACATCCGCTAAGGTGATATTTTTCAGATAATAGCGATTGAGAAGAAATTTATCATTCTGCCCTGCAAGCAGCTGATGGCTGGCTGCCGCCGTCATCATATCCGCCGCAAGATCGATACTGTAAATGGTTTTATCTTTCTGTTTTTCATTAAGCCGGGTTAACCGCTCAAGCTCTTCATCCAGCTCAGCCTGTGTAAACCCCTGCTGCTCAACAGCGGCAAGAAAATTAAAAATACTCAGCGTGGCTTCATCATATTTTTCATCTGATAATTGCAGGGAAAATACAGATTGTATGGTTTCCCGTCCGGTCGCTGAAGAGTAATAATTTGCGGTACTGATAAACTCATCATTCTCTTTTTCCAGATGCTGTAACCGGATATTTATCAGCCGGGTCATAATCTGATTAACCAGGTCATCCTTATAACGGGCCAGTGAATAATCCTCCTGATAAGGACTGAAAAAACTGATTTCCACCGCCGGTGTCCGGATTTCATCTTCATGAACAAAAGCCGCACGCCAGTGTTCCGGCAACGGTACAGAATAATCAATCATCTCAGGCGGATCTTTTCTGACCGGAAGCGTTGTTAATTTTGTTTTCAGCAGAGACAGGATGTGTTGTTTATTAATATCCCCGGCGACTACCAGAGACATATTATCCGGTCTGTACCAGCGATAATAAAAATCAGCCACCCGTTTACGGCTGACATGCTGTATTGTTTCCGCATCCCCGATAGGGTCACGTAATGCATAGCGCGACCCCGCCATCTCTATGGCGCTCTTTTTATCCCCCAGCCGCAGCATGGCCCCCAGTCTGGCGCGCCACTCTTCCAGAACAACGCCTCTTTCTGCATCCAGGTCCGCCTGATTTATGGTTACCCGCCCTGCCCAGTCAGCAACAATATCCAGTGCAAGGTTAATTTTTGCCGGGTCATTGTCCGGCAGATTTAATGTGTAGACCGTATTTTCAAAATCGGTGAATGCATTAATATCAATACCGAATTTTAATCCTGCTTTTTCCAGGTCACGGATCAGCTTATTACCGGGGAAATGCGTTGTTCCGTTAAATGCCATATGTTCGACAATATGTGCAACGCCTCTCTGGTCATCATCCTCATTCATTGACCCGGCATTAACAACCAGCCGGATATACACTTTTTTCTCCGGTGTGCTGTTTTCCGCCAGAAAATAACGGAATCCGTTATTCAGCGTACCGGTTTCTATTGCCGGGTCATACCGGAGAGTTTTCATTTTCAGCAGGTCATTAACCTGTGTCTGCTGACCGGAACAGGCAGCCAGAATAAATAACATACCGGTTATCAGTAGTATTTTTTTCATAAAATCAACCCGGGCTTATCATTGCTCACGTCTTCCCTGTGAGATATTTCGATAATATGACTGTGAGCCAGTTTTTCCCTGAGTAACCGGCTCAGTGTTTTATAATTTTCCTCATCGAGTGCAGATAAGGCCTCATCAAGAAACAGCCAGGCCGGTTTTTGTATCAGACACCGCGCCAGCATTATTTTCTGGAGTTCTCCGCCGGATAATGTGTGCTGCCAGTTTTTCCCGGTATCCAGTTCAGGAATAAAATGACTGAGTCCCACATCCGTTAATGCACCGGCCAGCAATACATCGTCATATTCCCCGTGAATATGGGGATATATTAAAATTTCCCGCAGTGTGGCTTCCGGTAAATACGGTTTCTGGGGAATAAACATGCAGTTATTATCCGGAGGCATGGATAATGAACCTTTATAATGCGGCCATAATCCGGCGAGTGTGCGCAGGAATGTACTTTTTCCGCATCCCGACGGACCTGTTATTGCGCTGCTGTCCGGAAAGGCGCCGGACATATTTTCCTGAACCGGACGGTTATCCGGTAAAAATACCGATAACTCAGACCATTCGGGAGAATCAGACTGACGGATTGTGCCGGTGCCGGTAATAGAATCGAGCTGTGAGCTGAATGTCACCAGACGCCCGGTGACTGCCCGCCAGTTTGCCACTGACTCATAAGAATCGACAAACCAGCTGAATGCTTCCTGTACCCGGTAAAATCCGGTTGCGGTCTGCATCATATCGCCGAGTTGCAGACTGCCGCTCATCAGTCGCGGCGATGCCACCAGATACGGGAAAATACGGGCAACCTCATTATATCCGCTGTTAAAGGCCTGATATTTCATTTTCATTCCGGTCAGATATTGCCAGTTCTGCCATATTTTTCCGAATAACCGTTTTGATGAGGATAATTCCGCCTTTTCACCGCGCAGAAAACTGATCGATTCCGCATATTCCTTTACCCGCATCAGATGAAAACGAAAATCGGCTTCGCATTTTTCCTGCTGAAATGTCAGCGGGATCAGTTTTCTGGTAATTTTATGGGTTAGCCATGTACCGATAACGGAATACAGTATTGCCACCCACACCATATATCCCGGTATTACCCATGTCATTCCGCCCAGTTCAAATGTCAGCGTTCCGGAAAGATTCCATAAAATAACGGTAAAAGACACCAGGCTGGTGACAGTCCGCAGTAATCCCAGTCCCAGCTGCAATGTCTGGTCGCAAAATTCTTTTATATCCTGAGCAATACGCTGATCCGGATTATCACTTTCTTTATATAAAAGCTGATGCCGGTAAATGCGCTTATGGCTCAGCCACTGTGTAAGAAACCGCTCTGTCAGCCAGCCCCGCCAGCGGATACGTAATGTCCTGCGCAAATACTCTTCAATAAGATCGACAGAAGAATAAACCGCCATGATCAGAACAAACTGGCTCAGCATCGGCCAGAAATTATCCCAGTCCTTATTCTGCATCAGATTAAAAAAATCACGGTTCCAGTCGCTGTATTTCACCGCAATTTCAACAACAATATAATTAAGTGCAATAACAGAAATAATCAGCGGCCAGGCTATTTTCCATTCCCGGCTTTTCCAGTACGGACAGGCCAGGCTCCAGACCTGTTTGATAAATTTATTTTTATTTAATTCGGATTTGCTATTCATACAATAATTTGCCATGGGCCTGCCGGCAGAAAACAGAATTTTCCGCCGGCAGTTGCTTATGTCTCAATTAAAATTCATAACCGACTTCAAGCCAGAATTCACGTCCCGGAGTATAAATTCCGTATTCATTTGAACTGTAGCCTTTATTTTCCATTTTCCTGACCTGGTTCAGCACATTGAGTACTTCGGCACGGAAATAGAGCTGATGTGAACCATAAATAGCCGGCTGCCAGCTCAGGCTGGTATCCCATTGAGTATGTGTTCCGAAGTTCTGCGTTTTATAAACAGTAATATCATCCGTACTGTTGGTTTCTGCATAAGAATGGACCGGTGCTTTAATATAAAATTTATTCGACCAGGTAATATTATTATCCGGGATCTTCATATCAACACCCAGACGGACCATCCACTCCTCTTCATTATTATTGACTTCTTTTTCCATCTGAGCACGGGACATCAGACGGCCATCAAGAATAACCGCCTCATCCGGATCTAATGTTTTCTCAAGATCGGCTCTGCCGGTATTCAGCCAGTCAGCACCTAATGTGGTATTCCACTCTGTCGCACCAAGAGTCCACGGTGTTTTATTAGTTATTTGCAGCGTATAAATCTGAGCATTGAAATCATCGCCGTTGGTGAATGAATCAACTTTCTTATCATCCTGAGTACTGCGCTTAACCACAATCCGCTGCTTATACTTTCTGTATGTATAATCCGCGGAAATACGCCAGTTATTCCAGTCCTGATTAACACCGAAGTTCAATTCATCTGAATGCGGCGTACTTAAATGTGACAGTGAACGGTAATCCCGGGTACGATCCTGATTCAGTTCCAGTATTTTCCCGGATAACTTCATCGTGGCAAATGAACGTCCGTAATAACGGTTAAGTCCGAACTTAAACCGGGTATCCGGTAATGCCTGCCAGTAAGCCGTAAAACGGGGAGCGATATTTGTGTTACTTAAATAATTATCCCGTTCCAGACGTAAACCGGGACGGAATGTGAAATCACCGGTTTTAATCGTGTCCTGAGCATAAAGCGCATAATTCTGGTGAGAGGTATTTACGGTTCCTTTTGACGCGGTCAGTTCACTTAAAAGAACATCCCGGCCGGTGCTGTCAATAAATGATACCGTTGAGTGAACATCTTCATCCCGCTTAAACGCATATGCCGTATGACGGTAATCGGCCCCGGTATTGAAAACGTGCTCTGTATTTCCGAAGAATACGGGATCAGTATTATAATCCAGAATTAAATTGATATTTTCCTGCGTCAGCTGACTGTTACCATATCCGCCTTCCTCAAAATCAAGACCGGTATCCAGGTCAGTCACCACACTGGCTTCGGTACTGTTGGAACGGCGTTTATCGGAAAACTTGTCATACGCTGCTGTTGATGTCAGTTTACCGCCCGGCACAGACTGAATATACCGGATCGTCGTACCGTAAGCCTGATGGGTATCATTGACGTTATTATCAATATTATTGGCGTAAAATTTACCCTCTTTATAATCTGACATACGGAACCCGGCTTCCAGCGTCCGGTCGGTATCCGGTGTCCAGTTAAAATTGACCAGCATATTATCGGAACGGCGGGTGTGATTACGGTTATCCGTCTCTCCTTTCGAATTCAGCATCCGGGTCTGGCGGATATCAGAATCACGGCGGCTGAAGCCGAATACCATACCGGTATTCTCCGTTAATCCGTATTCCGCCGTCAGATTAAAGAATTCTTTTTTATAAACGGGCTGAAATTCTGCATTCATTCCGTTGGGGACTTTTTTATCCAGCGCTTCTTTTACCGCCTCATCCGCTTTTAATGATGCCCAGGAAGACCGGGTGGTACGGTAACTGACTGATGCGTGATTTTCTCCGCTGTACTGCCGGGTTTCCGCCACAACTGCCCCGCCGGTAAATCCGCCCAGGTTTGCCGGAACGTTATTACTGTAAACCGTTATTCCCGAAAGCAGTTTCGCATCAAAGAAATAAGCCTGCTCTGAACTCTTATTCGGATTGACGCCCATGGTGCCATCAAATAAGGAGGATGCCGGGTCGATATCGTTATTAATATTCACCCCGTCTATCATATACGCCGTCTGTTCTGAAGGCGCACCGTTAATGGAAACAGAGAGCGGTTTAATCTCACCATTGGTAAATCCTGTTTCTGATTTACTCTCCACACGGGCACCGGGGACGGCTTTCAAATAATCACTTAGGTTACTATTAGACGATGGTGAATCCTTTATTTCCTGCTCTGTTATCGTTTGAGACGATAAAGGATCATCTGTCTCTGCGTGCGCATCCGATTTAACCGCAACCTTAATATGGTTATCGGGGTTATATTGAGCTGCATGTGTATAAAAACTACAAAATGAACTGCCTGTAATAGCTGCAATAAGTAATTTATCTGTATTTTTCATTGGGTTAACTTTATTTGAAAGCAAATGATAGTTATTCGCATTATCATTATTGTTTGCGAATGCTAACATGGTGAAACTACGTATTCAACGAAAAAAATGATAATGAAACTATGTTTCATCACATTACTGATAAAATCATTATTGAATATAATTGGATGGCAATATCGATACAGTGAAATTTAAAACTGGCTAAAATGCTATTTTTAAATAAATTATCTTATTATTTATGTTTGTATTCAGGCGGGAACTAATAAATAACGATTATCAATGCTGTTTCGCAACTGACAGAAGCAGAGAGGATTTATTATTGCAGTAATATTATTGTGGTAAATAAAAAAAGCGGGTAAAACTGAAAAGTTATACCCGCCTGTTTATCAGCCTAATTGTTTACGGGCATTACGGAAGATCCGCAGCCACGGACCGTCCTCGCCCCAGTTTTCCGGATGCCATGAGTTACTGACAGTCCGGAAGACCCGCTCAGGATGCGGCATCATAATGGTGGCACGTCCGTCATCGGTGGTCACCGCCGTGATACCGGCCGGTGAGCCGTTCGGGTTAGCCGGATAGCGTTCAGTGACCTGACCGTAGTTATCCACATATTGCAGTGCCACCAGGCCGCGCTGCATCAGTGCATGCTGATGCGCCTCATCACGGAATTCTGCCAGCCCTTCGCCGTGAGAAACCGCAATCGGCATCCGTGAACCGGCCATACCGCTCAGCAGCAGTGACGGGCTTTCTGCCACTTCGACCAGACTGAAACGTGCTTCAAAACGCTCAGAGCGGTTACGGGTAAAACGCGGCCATAAACCGGCTCCCGGAATCAGGTCACGCAGATTTGACATCATCTGACAGCCGTTACATACCCCGAGAGATAAGGTATCCGGACGCGCAAAGAACTGCGCGAATTCATCCCGCACCTGCGGATTAAACAGAATCGATTTCGCCCAGCCCTCACCGGCCCCCAGCACATCACCGTACGAGAAGCCGCCGCAGGCGACCAGCGCCTGAAAACGGTTCAGCGGAAGATGGCCGTTCAGCAGGTCACTCATATGCACATCGATAGCATCAAAACCGGCACGATGGAACGCAGCCGCCATTTCCACATGGGAGTTAACGCCCTGCTCACGCAGTACCGCAACCCGCGGGCGCACACCTTTTGCAATATAAGGGGCAGCGATATCCTCATTCTGATCAAACGTCAGTACCACGTTGAGACCCGGGTCTGCCGGATCCTGTTTCGCTTCATGCTCTTCATCGGCACAGGCCGGGTTATCACGCTGACGCTGCATCTGCCAGGTGGTTTCCGCCCACATAATACGCAGTTCACGGCAGGATTGGTGATAGACTTCTGTATTGTGGCTGCGGACAATGAAATCATCCCCCGGCACGGCTTCACCGAGAACATGCAGCATGTCAGCCAGCCCGGCATCGGTAAAGGCCTGAACAACCGCATTCAGATCGGCTTCACGCACCTGGAGCACCGCACCCGGCTCTTCGGTAAACAGCGCGCCGAGAATATCTTCATCAAACGCACTGATATCCGCATTCACGCCACAGTGTCCGGCAAACGCCATCTCCGCCAGGGTGACAAACAGACCGCCGTCCGAGCGGTCATGATACGCCAGCAGTTTTTCATCCCGCACCAGCGTCTGCATGGTGTCAAAGAATGCACGCAGCGCCTGAGGATTGCGGAGATCTGCCCCTTTCTGCCCCAGCTGACGATACACCTGAGCCAGCGCAGTCGCACCGAGAGTATTACGGCCCTCGCCAAGATCCACCAGCAGCAGACGGTTCGGCACATCCGCACGCAGTTGCGGAGTCACCGTCCGGCGCACATCATCCACGCGGGCAAATGCCGTGATCACCAGCGACAGCGGCGAGGTCATTTCGCGCTCTTCACCCTGCTCATTCCAGCGGGTTTTCATCGACATTGAATCTTTACCAACAGGGATAGTCAGGCCGAGCGCAGGACATAACTCCTCACCCACGGCTTTCACGGCCGCATATAACCCGGCATCTTCCCCCGGATGTCCGGCTGCCGCCATCCAGTTAGCAGACAATTTAATGCGTTTGATATCCCCGATCTGCACACCGGCGATATTCAGCAGCGCTTCCGCCACGGCCATCCGCGCAGACGCGGCAAAATCCAGTAAGGCAACAGGTGCACGCTCACCGATTGACATCGCCTCGCCGTAGTAGCTGTCGAGGCTGGCGGTCGTCACTGCACAGTCCGCCACCGGGATCTGCCACGGGCCGACCATCTGATCCCGGGAAACCATACCGGTCACCGTACGATCACCGATGGTGATCAGGAAGGTTTTTTCCGCAACCGCCGGTAAGTGCATCACACGTTTTACCGCTTCATGCAGATTGATATCACGGCGATCAATCGGTGTGCCTTCTGCGGTCAGTGTCGTAACATCTCGGCGCATTTTCGGGGTTTTTCCCAGCAGGATATCCAGCGGCATATCAATCGGCTGATTATCAAAATGGCTGTCATTCAGAATCAGATCACGTTTTTCTGTCGCCTCGCCAATTACCGCATACGGTGCGCGTTCACGCTGACACAGTGCCTCAAACAGCGGCAGCTGCTCCGGCGACACCGCCAGCACATAACGTTCCTGGGATTCATTACACCAGATTTCCAGCGGGCTCATGCCCGGCTCATCGCTGAGGATATCGCGCAGCTCAAAACGCCCGCCGCGGCCACCGTCACTGACCAGTTCCGGCATGGCGTTGGACAGACCGCCCGCGCCCACATCGTGGATAAACAAAATCGGGTTGTTATCACCCAGTTGCCAGCAGGCGTCGATCACTTCCTGACAACGGCGTTCCATTTCCGGGTTATCGCGCTGCACGGACGCAAAATCCAGATCCGCATCTGACTGACCGGATGTCATAGAGGATGCAGCACCGCCGCCCAGGCCGATATTCATCGACGGGCCGCCTAATACAATCAGTTTCGCGCCCGGCGGGATCTCCCCTTTCTGCACGTGGTCAGCACGGATGTTGCCGATACCGCCCGCCAGCATAATCGGTTTATGGTAGCCGCGCAGTTCTTCGCCGTTGTGGCTGCTGACTTTCTCTTCATACGTACGGAAATACCCGAGCAGTGCCGGACGGCCGAATTCGTTATTAAATGCCGCGCCGCCGAGCGGGCCTTCGGTCATGATGTCATACGCGCTGACAATACGGTCCGGTCTGCCGAAATCCTGCTCCCACGGCTGGGTAAAGCCCGGAATGCGCAGGTTGGAAACCGAAAATCCGGTCAACCCCGCTTTCGGTTTGGCGCCGCGCCCGGTCGCGCCTTCATCACGGATTTCACCGCCGGAGCCGGTTGCCGCCCCCGGCCACGGGGAAATAGCGGTCGGGTGGTTATGGGTTTCCACTTTCATCAGGATATGTGTTTCTTCCTGATGATACTGATAGCTGCGATCATCCCCTTCCGGGAAGAAGCGCCCGACGGACGAGCCTTCCATCACTGCCGCGTTATCTTTATAAGCGGACAGCACATGATCCGGGGTCTTTTCAAAGGTGTTTTTAATCATTTTGAACAGGGATTTCGGCTGTTCTTCGCCGTCAATCACCCAATCCGCATTAAAAATCTTGTGGCGGCAGTGTTCAGAGTTTGCCTGAGCAAACATATAGAGTTCCGCATCAGACGGGTTGCGGCCAAGCCCGGTGAATGCATCCGCCAGATAATCAATTTCATCTTCCGCCAGCGCCAGTCCCAGCGAAATATTGGCTTTTTCCAGCGCCGCACGCCCCTGTCCGGACAGATCAATCACGGTCAGCGGTGCCGGTTCATGACGGGCAAACAGCGCCTGAGCCTGCGACAGCTCACTGAAAACAGTTTCTGTCATACGGTCATGCAGCAGTGTACTCAATTGCTGATGTTCATTCTCAGTCAGCCCTGTGGTAGTAATATAGTAGGCAATTCCCCGCTCCAGCCGGGTAACGGCTGACAGACCGCAGTTGTGCGCAATATCGGTGGCTTTTGACGACCAGGGCGATAATGTCCCCGGACGCGGTGTGACAAGAAACAGAACCCCTTCCGGTGCATGTTCCGCCAGTGACGGGCCGTAACGGAGCAACTGCTGTAATTTGGTGTGCTCATCGTCGGTCAGAGGTGCGGAAAGATCAGCAAAATGCACATATTCCGCATAGATGTTGGTCACCGGCAGGTGGTGTTCAGTGAACGCGCTGATAAATTTTGATACGCGAAACGCAGATAACACAGGTGAGCCACGCAAAATTTCCATAATTGTCAGTTCTCTCTTTTTAACACGCAGAGCCATCGGCCCGGAGGGGAAACGGGCACATTATAGAGCAATACTGACGCCGACGAAACCGTTTGCGTGACGTTTTTTCCGGGAGGGAATTTTTCCGGATTTCAGCCCGGAAAAGCGGAATAAAGTTGCACCGTGACAAAATGTTGAGCAAAATGTCCGATTACTGGAAATATAACCATGGTAATTTATGCCTCTGAATGAACTCTTTTGTGTAACCGGTGAGATGCGCCTTTGGTACATAAAAAGCTAAATTATGTCGTTATCGTCGTCGTCGCGCTGTTCGCTGCGGCGCTGATCGCCATCAATATCAGCTGGCCGTCCCAGCAGCCGCAGCTCAACCGTATTCTTGCGCGGGGAGAACTGCGTGTCAGCGCGATCACTTCGCCGCTTATCAGCTTTAATAAGCAGGGACAGGCCAACGGTTTTGATTACGAGCTGGCGCAGCGTTTCGCCGACTACCTCGGTGTGAAACTGGTGGTGCAGGAGCGCGACAGCGTTAATGACCTGTTCAGCGATCTTGCCAGTAACGATGCCGATCTGCTCGCTGCCGGGCTTATCTACAATGAAGATCGCCTGGAAACCGCGCTGACCGGCCCGGCGTACTACACTGTCGCGCAGCAGCTTATCTACCGCATGGGTAACAAACGTCCGCGGGATTTGGGTGATCTCGGCTCACCGGTCTGGGTCACCGCCGGCAGTTCACATGCCCGCCTGCTCCGCCAGCTCAAAGCGGAAAAATACCCGGCTCTGGAGATCCGCGAGGTTGCAGATAAAAACAGCAATCATCTTCTTCAGCGCCTGGCAAAAGGCGAGATTGACTATGTCATCAGTGATTCTGTCAGCGTGGCACAAGAGCAGCATATTCACCCGAATGTTACTGTCGCCTTTGAAATTACGGAAAACCAGCCGCTGACGTGGTATCTGAAGCGCAGTGAAGACAGCAGCCTGCACGCCGCCCTGCTCGATTTCTTTAACCAGACACGGGAAACCGACACCCTGGCACGTCTGGAAGAAAAATATTTCAGCCACATGAATCAGTTTAACTATGTGGATACCAAAACCTTTATCAATGCCATCAATACCCAGCTGGCCACTTACCGTCCGTTATTTGAAAAATACGCGGGGAAAATGGACTGGCAGGTACTGGCAGCGATTGCCTGGCAGGAATCACACTGGAACCCGACCGCCACCTCGCCGACCGGTGTGCGCGGTATCATGATGCTGACACGGCCGACGGCGGATTTCTTCGGTATTGAAGATCGGCTCGACCCCGAGCAGAGCATCAAAGGCGGCGGAACTTACATTAATTATCTGATGGATAAACTGCCGGATTCCATCCCGGAAGATGAAAAAATCTGGTTTGCGCTGGCGGCTTATAATATGGGTTACGGCCATATGCTGGATGTCCGTAAACTGACCGAAATGCAGGGGGCGGACCCGGACAGCTGGCTGGATGTGAAATCCCGTCTGCCGCTGCTGAGCAAAAAAGCCTATTACCAGTCACTGCCGTACGGCTATGCGCGCGGCTATGAAGCTTACCGCTATGTGGAGGGAGTACGCCGTTATCAGCTCAGTTTACAGGGCTATCTCGATTTACATCAGGAAGAGCTGCGCTTACAGCAGCCGGAAGAAGAAACGGCAGAGGTTCTGACCTCTGCCGCACCAGACTGATCACTCACCCTCTGTCTGCTGACTGTCCGCATTCTGTTTTTTCAGGGCTTTTTTCTCCGCCCGGCGGCGGCGGAAAAATTCACTGAGCATCACCGAACACTCCTCTGCCAGTACGCCCCCTGTGACTTCCATATAGTGATTCAGCCGCGGTAAGGTCAGTAAATCAATAAATGACCCTGCTGCGCCGGTTTTGGGCTCTGCCGCGCCGTAAACCAGACGTTTTATCCGGCTGTGGATCAGCGCACCGGCACACATCATGCACGGCTCGAGGGTGACATACAGAGTGGCATCCGTCAGGCGGTAATTTTCCAGCACCTCTCCCGCCCCGCGCAGCGTGATAATTTCGGCATGAGCTGTCGGATCATGACTGAGGATCGGCTGATTGAAACCGCCGGCAATACGCTGGTTATCTTTTACCAGTACCGCCCCGACCGGGATTTCCCCGGCCAGCGCAGCCTCTTCCGCCAGCGCCAGCGCCTGTCTCATCCAGAATTCATCATTATTATAAGGTGTTGTACTATCAGTCACGTTAATACCTGCTTGTGTAAAATCAGGCACAGTATAACGTCACTTTTACCGGGCAGGCAGTTTCTTTACGCAGTAAACAGTGCCAGTTTCGCGGCAAATCCCATAAAAAACAGTCCGATGGTGCTGTTACCCACTTTCGCCGCCTGCTTTTTATGGCGGAAAAACTGCGATAATTTAGTACCGCTGTAAATTAAGAAGGAGAGATACAGAAAGCTGACCGTTTCCAGTATCAGTGCCAGCACGCCGTAACTCACCGCAGGATGAGCATAATTAAAATCAATAAACTGGATAAAGAAAGAGACATAAAACAGGATCGCTTTCGGGTTTGTCAGGCTCAGAATCAGCGCTTTATTAAACGCATTTTCCGCTTTCAGCGGTTTATCCTCATGATGCCCCTGTTTTTGCATAAACGTGGCATAGAGAATTTTCAGTCCCAGATACAATAAATACGCCGCGCCGAGATAACGTACAGCGGTAAATAATGCCGGAGAGGCTTTAATAACCGATGCCACCCCCAGAAATGACAGGATAATCAGTACCGCATCGCCGGTGAATACCCCCAGTGCGGCCTGGTAACCTTTTTTATACCCGAATGTCGCACTGGATTTCAGGACATACAGCGAGTTCGGCCCCGGCACAAGAATAATAAAGATAACGCCGATAATATAAGTACCGATATTCAGTATGCCCAGATTTTCAAACATAACGCCTCCGTGGTGTGTGCAAGTTTACTGCTGTCTTTTATTATTTTGTGTTCAGGTTAATTAAACACAAAATAAGCACCACGAACAGACCTTCTCTGTTATGAGGTTATTTTCCCTTTTTCCTGCGGCATTTTGCGGTGGCGGGGGTAAAATATCAGGATAAACACCCATACTGCCGATAATGCTGCGCCCGCCATGGCCAGATTAAATCCGCCCGCAAACGCCTCATAAACCGTATGCTGCACGGCTGACGTCAGTTCCCCGGACTGTGCGCCGGTGATCATCTGCTCTGCATCCGGTAACCTGCGGTGCTGCGCAATAGTGACCGCCCGCTGAATCATCAGTGTTCCGAGCAGCGCCACTCCCAGTGTCATACCAGTCTGGCGCATCATATTCAGTGTCGCCGAGGCCACACCGGAACGGGCCGGGTCAGCCGCGTGCATAATCAGTGCGCCGGTGGCGGGAATAGATAACCCCATACCGGTGCCGAGCATAAACAACATCAGCCCCGTCAGCAGATACGGTGTATCAGGTGTCAGCAGTGTCATCAATCCGCACGCTGCCGCTGTCAGCAGCAGACCGGTGCCGAGGATCAGACGGATACTCAGCCTGCGGGCGATCCGTCCGAATGAAAATGCAAACAGCGCCATGGCGATAAACTCCGGCGACATCCGCCAGCCCGCCTCCAGTGCATTCCAGCCCTGTGCTTTCTGCAAAAACAGTGCGATAAAAAACACATTGGTGTAAGCCGCAAAACCAATCACAAACGAGGCCAGATTGTAGTGCAGATACTCGCGGCGTCTGAAATCCGCCAGCGGCAGAAGCGGTTTTGCCACCCGGTTTTCGGTGTACAGAAACAACAGAAGAAAAATAATCCCGCCGGTGACAGTGAACAGCGTCAGCGGATGCAGCCAGCCATGAGTACCCGCTTCCGTCAGTCCGTACGTCACGCAACCCAGCGCCGCAATGCTCAGCAGTTGCCCGGCAGGATCAAACGCTGCTTTTTCCGGGTCCGCACTTTCACTGATGCCGTACTGCCCGAGCAGAAACGTGATAATACCGATCGGAATATTGATAAGAAATATCCCCTGCCAGCCGGTAGTATGCACCAGCACACCGCCGAGGATCGGCCCGGTAATCAGCGACAACGCACTGACGGACGACCAGATACCAATCACACGGATACGCTGCTGGTTATCCGCAAAGGTATGCGTAATCAGCGACAATGCGCCGGGGATCAGCAACGCCGCCGCAATCCCCTGCACAACCCGTCCCGCCAGCAGCAGCGGCAATGTCCCTGCCATTGCACAGAGCAGTGAGCCCAGAGTAAAAATCAGCACGCCTGCCAGCCACATTTTTTTACGTCCGTAACGGTCGCTCAGCGGCCCGGCTGACAGAATAAGTGCAGATAAACACAGAGCATAAGCATCTATCAGCCATTGCAGTGACACCATCGGTGCCTGTAAATCATGCTGAATGGCCGGGAGTGCCACATTCACAATACTGATATCCAGCGTTGCCATAAAGGTACCCAGGCAAATCGCGGTGGTAACGGCAAAATAACGAAGTCGGTTCATGATGTTCTCCTTTCTCACAGGCAGAATACACATCGACCGACCAACGGTCAATCGAAATGAGAACACATTTCATTTGCGTGTTTTTTTCGCCTTAACAACCGGGAAATGGCATAATCAGGTTTTTCCGTTATAAAAGGCGCATTTATGACTCAGTCAGCAGAACACAAGCCCCGTTTTAAACCTGCCGATGTCCGGATCAATGAACTGATGGATGCCGCCGAATCGCTGTTTCTCGAAAAGGGATTTGATGCCACCACCGTCAGTGACATTGTGGCGCGGGCCGGTGTCGCGAAAGGAACCTATTACCACTATTTTGCCGCCAAACCGGATATTTACGAGGCCTTGCGCCACCGTTATATGGACTGGTTTCTGTCGCAGACGCAGCAGGCGATGGATGCCTGTGCTGCGGGTGATGCGGATGCCAAACTGGCGGCCTGGTGTGATCGCTCTGTCACCGCTTATACTGAGAAACAGGAACTGCATGATGTCCTGTTTCATCAGGGGTTTCACCAGCAGGGAAATGATCACGAAAATGCGGTTCTTAATCAGTTGCTGGCTCTGATCGCTGAAGGTGAGCAACACAGTCACTGGCGTGCAGCACATCCGGATATCACCGCGATGATTATTTATCACGGCATGCATGCCGCCGTGGATACCCTGCCGCAATCCGATCTCTACACCGTACAGACACTGGGCGGCGTACTGTATGAACAGTTTCTCCGCTTTGTCAAAGCCTGACCGGCTCTGATAAAAAAAGAGCCCGGTCGCAGCCGGGCTTTTTACACTCTGTTGTTTATACTGATAAAAATCAGCGCAATGTTTCATCCGCACGCAGCGTTAATACTTCATAACCCGTTGCGGTGACCAGAATAGTATGTTCGGACTGCGCGGATAATTTTTTATCCCGAGTGACCACAGTCCAGCCATCTTTTTTGGTTTTGATTTTAGCTCCGCCCTGATTAATCATCGGCTCGATGGTGAAGGTCATCCCCTCTTTCAGTTCCGTTCCTTTACCGCGCACACCATAGTGCAGCACCTGCGGGGATTCATGCATCTCACGGCCGATACCGTGACCGCAATACTCGCGTACCACACTGTAGCCGCGTGACTCCGCATAATGCTGAATGGCAGAACCGATATCACCCAGCGTCGCACCCGGTTTCACCTGCTGAATACCTTCCCACATCGCTTCATAGGTCGCTTTCACCAGTTTGCGTGCCAGCGGTGAAGCTTCCGGCATCACATACATCTTGCTGGAATCCGCAATAAAGCCGTTCTTTTCCAGCGTGATATCCACATTAATGATATCTTTGTCTTTTACGATCTCATCCGCTTTCGGGACACCGTGGCACACCACTTCGTTCAGCGAGGTATTCAGCACATACTCAAACCCGTACTGTCCTTTACTGGCAGGACGTGACTGAAGGGTATTCACAATATAATCTTCAACTTTGTCATTAATCGCCAGCGTGGAAACACCCGGCTTAATGAAATCATCCAGCATGGCAAAAACGCTTGCCAGCAGACGGCCTGATTCCCGCATCAGCTCAATTTCTTCAGGTGTTTTTATAACGATACTACTCATGCTGTTCTCCTTTCCGGCTGACAGATTCTTTTTCCAGCATTTCGCTGACAAGCATTGTGAAGGTTTTATCCGGATTCATTTCAGCCTGCATTCCGATTTTGATCCAGAATTCTGCCTGTGCGTTGATAGAGCGGGACATTACTGTACTCGCCCGGCGCAGATATTCATGCAGTTCATCGGAGATTTTAACAATACCCACGTGAAATCCTTAACTGATAAACCATATATAAAACAGATATGGTTCGTATAATAGACCTCACGCAAACGGGAATCAATCGCATCCTGCCGAATCAGCATATTCTGTCAATCAGAAGAGCAGTAACCCCATACCCCTTTTCACCTGATCCAGTGTCTGCTGTGTCACTTCCCGCGCTTTTTCTGTTCCGCTGCGGATGACTGAGAGCAGATAAGGCTTATCCGCCATCAGACGTGCCCGCTCTTCGCGGACAGGTGCCAGCAGCGCCTGCAGACACTCATTCAGTACCGCTTTGCACTCTCTGTCACCTAATCCGCCTGCCTGATAGCGGATTTTCATCTCGGCCACCCGGGACGTATCCGGATGAAAGGCATCAAGATAAGCAAACACCACATTGCCCTCAATCCGGCCGGGATCGGACACCCGCAGATGCTGCGGATCCGTAAACATAGCATTGACGGCACGGGTCAGGTCATCCGCACTGACAGAGAGATTAATCGCATTACCCAGTGATTTTGACATTTTCCCGTTACCGTCAATTCCCGGCAGACGTCCGGTTTTACCGGTTTTCGCACGGCAGTGAACCAGTAATTCCGCCCCTGTGATGTTATTCACTTTACTGACAATTTCATTGGTTTGTTCAATCATCGGTAACTGGTCTTCCCCGACCGGCACCAAATCAGCTTTAAACGCGGTGATATCTGCCGCCTGACTGACCGGATAGATCAGAAACCCGGCAGGCAGTGTGCGGGAAAACTGCTTCTGAATAATTTCCTGTTTAACGGTCGGATTGCGCTCCAGCCGGGAAACGGTCACCAGATTGAGATACAGCAGCGTCAGCTCTGCCAGTGCAGGCAGCGCGGATTGCAGACAAATCACAGAAAGGCCGGGGTCGATTCCTGCCGCCAGATAATCCGCCGCCACATCATAAAAATAACGGTTTACCTTTTCCGGCTGCGCACCGTTATCCGTCAGTCCCTGCATATCGGCCATCAGAATATATTGTGTTGCTGTGTGCTGGAGAGTGACCCGCTGTTGCAGCGAGCCGGTATAGTGCCCGAGGTGTAATGGCCCGGTAATACGGTCGCCGGTCAGAATAACGGATCGGGTGTGATGAGCAGACATACGAATTCCTCTTTATAAAGTGATAAGAGGCCGCCGGGGTGAATGCAATATATCTGAAATAAAATCGCCGCACTCCGGCGGCGATTTTTGAAATTAAAACTGAATAACAAAACCGGCGCCGCACGTTGTGCGCCACCAGAAAGCATTGTGTGATAAACAGACTGCAATTTTATTATT
The DNA here is from genome assembly GCF_051129855.1 of Morganella sp. Je.2.23. Lineage (NCBI taxonomy): Bacteria > Pseudomonadati > Pseudomonadota > Gammaproteobacteria > Enterobacterales > Morganellaceae > Morganella > Morganella sp. Je.2.23. Next base: position 521,442 of record NZ_JBCPSQ010000001.1, on the reverse strand, counting down.
CATCATGCAGACAATGTACAACCTTTATCGCTTATTGCCACTCTTTTTCTCTCCGCGACGGATATTTTCATTTCTGCTGTTTTTATTTACATACTTTATTCTTTGTCAGCACGAGCGGGGTAAAAATGACAAATCATGACAATAAATCAGTTTTCTTTCATTGAGTTACCGTCTTTATCCGGTAGAATCAGTCAATGAAAACCCATTATGATTTATCACCTCTTCCGGAGAATGTTTATCGGACCAGATTAAAGTTACGTTAAGGAGAATATATGTTTTTACTGACACTCGGATTTATTATCTTATCCTGTCTGTTTGCCACGGTTATGAGCCCGAAATGGGATGATTAAATGAACACAGACTTATTGTCTCTCTGAACGCCTTTCAGGAATATATCAATACTGAAAGGCGTTTTTATTGATACTGCTGCTCACTACGCCGTTCTCCTTCTCCCTCACATGATGACACACTTTTTGACGGATCATTTTTTGACTAATTCGCACAGCTTAACTATTCTTAAAATGTTACCACGCTGAAAGTAACACCTGACGCCTCTGAACCGGTTTCGTTTGTTCAGAGGCTTTTTTATCCCTCCGGGAAAAAGCACTACAAAAACTCGTCAACATATTGTATATACGAAGAAAATAACATTCGCACATCTCTTAACGACCTGATAAAAACAACTACGTGCAAATACTGTAAATAGCAGCAAGGGTGTTTTTGTTCTGTACTTCTCCGGATCAATGGCTATATTGATAAGCAGTTTTAATTAATTGATATTCACATTACTGGCCTGCTCCTGACCTTGCAGGCACTATTTCTGATATGATTTACCCGTACCCCATTTGTGCGGGTATTTTTTTATTCTCAGGATGACGGGCAACAACAGGATTTTTTTCCGGTTAACGCAGCTTCCTGTACCGGCGGGCAGGCAACGGTTCCGTATGAACAGAATACACAACAGTCACCCGGAAGCGGTTTTAATAATGTATGGCAGTGCTCACATTCATAAAACCACTGACAGGCGTTTACCGGCATCGTTTCTGTTTTTTCCGCACCACAAGCCGGACACCGCAGTGTCGATTGCAACTCAATTGCTGCTGAATTCCCCATTTCTTTAAGCCCCTGATTTTATCGTGACGTCGTATAAAACAACACGCTGTTCATCTGGTTTCACTGTAACGGCCTTGTGTTGTCTTTTTGTTTAGACTGCTGCCCTTATTATACATACATGAACTTTCCATTCTGTTCATGATTATCATACCTATATCCTTTCCGCCCGGTCACACTATGTGTCCGGGCTTTTTTTTTATTTTTCTTTTCTGTCCGCATAAAAAAAGGCCACCGCAGTGACCTTATGTATTATTCTGTATCAGAACGGGATTTTAATCATTCCGCCAATAAACTTCCCGATTATAAACGGAAAAATTCCGAAGCCCAGACCAATCCCGCCGCCGATAATCAATGTACCACCGGGTTTTACCGGAGTTACCGGTGTTACCGGCGGGGATACATTACCGGTGCCCGGACGAAATAAACCGGCTAACCCGCTGCCGCTGACAGCTTCACATTCACGAACAGATAATTCTTTCATACGGATATCCTTATCAATGAAATGAAATCGCATGATGACATACCGGATTTACAGATAAATATTACGATATGTCATTATCTATAGTCTGCTCTCTTTCAGCCTTAATCAAGCAATTCTTCTTTATGTCATGAAAAACAAACATTTGTCAGTATATATCATTATTTGCGTTAAATAATCTGTGGTCTTTTCTCTTATCCCGGCTGGCATGTTTCTTAACTAAGAATAATTATCATTAATTAACCATTAAATCTGAAACATATTTGTGGTTATTCTGAACAGCGCATTACGTTAATATGCTGCCGCTTTATTTCAGGAACAGTAAATTACTCGTTATATGCAATAAAGCCCAAAAGCCTGTCATACGCGTACAGACAATACCCGCATCCGCCTCCGCATAGTAACATTCCGATACATTTAGTCTGACTTTCATTGCCGTTATATGATATTTTATTAACATGGAGTATTTTTAGCATTTACACCTGTCTTTACTATCCTATATGCACAAAAACAGAACAATAAACCAATACAGTAAATGAGTATTTTTTTGATACAGATCAAAGAAAAATACTGAACACCATGAATAGTAACGCTTATTTACTATTTTACCAATATATGACCGGTTTATTCACATTTCTTCCATTCTTATTTTACACATATTACGACTATTGCATTAACAATTACCGTGAGTAAAATAAACATCGTCGCCACACAGATTATTTATATTGGTCAGGTACGGCATACTAATTAAATTACTTTTATTATTATTCCCGGATAACATTGTTTATCTGCTTATAAGGCACTTATTTATGCCCGTTAATAACAAACGAAATTCCGCTGCCATTAATCAGGCAGCCGGTGCTGTTATTCGTTCATTACGGAAAGAAAGAAATTTATCAGGCTATGACTTAGGTTGTTTAACCGGTTTAAGCCAGCAGCAGATCTCCCGCTATGAGCGCGGCAGCAACCATCTGACACTGAATCTGCTCATTGAGATATTACTTGCTCTGGATACGACACTGGACGAATTTTTGTATCAGATGAATATTCATTGCGGCTTTACTGACAGTAAGAACATGCTGTCAGTATTCAGAAAGGAACATAGTTTTAATTCATCGTTTAATGATGATAACACTATATTCCACAGCTGATATTTATCGCTGAATATCAGTAACATTATATTTGTTGTATAAAAGCTTCAATATAATTAAACAAAAAACGATGACAATAATATCATTTTATTCATTAAGAATAACTGATGAATATTTTGTCACGGATACTCTTTTATTTTTTATTACTATTCGATAGGAATTCAATATGACGTTCAAAACAAAATTACTTTCCGCTGCCCTGATCGCCGGCCTGTCTGCCACCAGCATGAATGCACTGGCGGCACCGTCAGCAGAAGTGACCTTACAGGGAATTCTGACGGATACCACCTGTGATGTGACCATCAACGGCGGCAAATCTGTCCTGAATGTTGGCGTGTTCAACACCAAAGTCGGTGGTGCGGATGCCGGATTCACCGCAGCCAATGCCATCACCACACAGCAGGCGGACATGCCGGTTACCCTGACCGGGTGTGCCAAAGGTGAAGCCGGTGACCTGATCATCCAGGGTATCACCTCTGTCGGTAACAATGAGCAGAGCGTGTTTGTTGCCCAGGATACCCAGACTGTCGGCTTTATGATTCAGGACAGCAGCGGTAAGACCGTCACTAACGGCAAAGGCGCTGCTGTTGCCCTGGATGCGGAAGAGACCAGCGCACAGTACACCTTCAAAGTCGGTATGGCGACCACCAACGCCACCCCGGCTGCCGGTTCTTACAGCGCACCGATCCTGGTTGCTTATATCGTTGACTGATAGCAGTCAGCCACGGCAGCGCGCTTCACCGCGCTGCCTTATCCCATTAATTATCTGACGGAAAACGCATGGAAAAATTTACCCTACTCAGACACGCAGTCAGCAGCCTGGTATTGCTCTCCGCGACCTCCGTTGCCGGGATAGCCATCGACAGCACCCGTATTATTTTTCAGGCGGCTGATGATACCACCGGCAAAAGTGTCGGTATCACCAGTTCATCCGGCTCACTGACGCCGTATCTGATCAAAACACAGATCCTGAAAACACCGGCCGGTGAGCAGGCGGATACCCCGTTTCTCGTCACGCCGTCACTGTTCCGTCTTGAGCCCGGCAGTACCAATCAAGTCCGGATTATGAAAAAAAATACCGCACTGCCGCAGGACAAAGAATCGGTATTTTATCTGCGTGCCATTGCGACACCGGCGGGTGAAAAAAACAATGCACAGCAGGAAAACCATATCGGCGGCACCGTACAGGTTTCATCCGGCAATATTATCAAATTATTTTACCGTCCTTCCGGGCTGAAAATGAAACCACAGCAGGCCATGCAGTCACTGCAGTTTTCTGCCGCCGGGAACGGATTACAGGTCACAAATCCGTCCCCGTATCACGTCACCCTGAAGTCCCTGACGGCCGGCGGACGCAAAGTCCCGCTGAGTATTAAAGCAGGCAATACCATGATCGCCCCGATGAGCAGCAATATCTATCCCGGCGCACCACATCAGGGCCGCGTGGAATGGAAAGCAATTAATGATTACGGGGGCACGGAGGTCTTTCATGGGCAGATCCGTTAACTGGTTACCGGGGCTGTGCCTGGCACTGTACTGCCTGTCTCCGGCGCTCCGGGCCGGAACAACCGAACTTTCCGCCGTTATTACCGATGATATCGGCTGCGGGATGAGCATTCCGTCCGTATTGCAGTTCACCCCTCAGCGCACCACGGATTTTCAGGGCGTACTGAAAACCCATGAAATCAAGAGATTACAGGCTGTATTCAGCTGTGTGGATAAGACAGGAAAACTGACACCGAAAATTACATTACAGGGCAACACCCCCTACAGCACCGATACCCTTTTTCTTGACGGTGCGCCCAACAGTGCCGGTTTTATGCTGCGTTTGTATGACGGTTCACAACCGTCTCTGAATGATTTTTACGACACCGGAAAGGCAATCGCCCGGGGTAAACAAATCGCTCTGACACCGCTGAATGCGGGAAACCATTTCCGGACAGAGGAGACATTCCTGGTCGGACTGGTCGGCCCGGTGGACGGCCCGGCGACCCCGGGAGAATTTTCGGCAGCCCTGATTTTTAATCTTATTTTTCAGTAAATTTTGAAGGTTCACACTATGTTATTTATCAGAAAACCTGTTTTTGCCTTTTTACTGCCGGTGATGATGAGTATGACAGCCGCAAACGGAGCGGTGGCGGCCACTTCCGCATCCACCGAATTCAAAGCGACCATTGTCGGCGGGGCCTGTGATATCACCGTTCCGGCCACCGTATCAGTGAATAAAGGGGCGGTGATCCCGTCAGAAGATATTATTGCCGGTAACAGCCCGGCGGAACCCTTCAACCTGAGACTGACCGGCTGCAAAGGCTATGGTCTGACACCGGAAATCACCCTTGAAGGGGATGTGGATAACACTTCCGGCATGCCGCTGTTCCTGACCAATACCAGCAGCACCAAAGGCTACGGTATTTTGCTGACCTTTGCCGGTAACAGCAATTTCAAAGCCAGTACCAACCTTGCCGCCGACCTGAAGCTGGCGGCTGCCAATAAAACCTGGTCAACCACGATGGCATCCGTGCTGAACGGCGACATTCCGTTAAACGCCTCTGTCAGCTGCGGCAGTTGTGCAGCAGATGCAGATATTCAGGGCGGTGAACTGAAAGCTAATGTCACCTTTAAATTTGCTTATAACTGACAGCCGCTGCGCATCAGTTTTTCCTGAAACCACGGGTTAACAATGAAAATAAATACTCTGTACAAAGCATTAGCCCTGACAGCAGGATTGCTCCCGGCGGCTTTTCAGACAGCGGAGGCGGGCAGCCTCACACAGACGATTAATTTTAATGCCACATTTTACGGCGGCAGCTGTGAAATTACCGCGCCGGCTCAGTTGCCTTATAACAACGGTAACCCGCTTCCGGATGACCTGATTACCGGTGATCAGCGTTACCGCCAGTTCAGCATCACACTGGCCGGTTGTCAGGGCTACTTTATGGCACCCAAAATCGCTGTTACCGGCAATACCATTACCACCAGCGACGGTGTGAAATTATTTGCCGATGCAACCAGTACCTCAAAAGGTTACGGCGTGCGCCTGGCGACAGACGGCAATACCCGTTTTAACGCCAACAGTAATGCGGCAGTCACCGGTACTATCAGTGCCAAAAACTGGCCGGCAGACGGCAGTAACAACGTCACATCGTTAAACGGCCCGCTGGAATTCAGAGGCTATCTCTCCTGCGGGGCCTGCACACCCGGCGCCGGATTACAGGGTGGCGAGCTCAAAGCCACAGTGACATTCACTTTTTTATATAACTGATCCCGGAGCGGCTATGCAACATTCACTTTTATCCCGCACATTTTTACCGGTGGCTGCATGTATTCTGCTGTCACTGCTCTCTGCAGCACAGGCAGCAGAAGGTGGTCTGCGTCTGGCGCAAACCCGCGTTATTTTTAATGCGGACAACAAAAATGCCGCTGCTGTTATCAAAAACAACAGTCAGCAGGTTTATCTGATCAAAGCCGGTGTGATGAATACCCCGGAAGGCAATAACCCGGCATTACCCGCCGCACCGTTTATGGTGACACCACCGATGTATCGTCTGGAAAAAGAGAGCCAGAGCACCGCCCTGGTTGTCCGTAACGGCACCGCACAATTACCGCCGGACAGAGAATCCGTCTTCTGGCTGAGCTTTCTCGCCATCCCCGCTGTCAGCAAAAATGGTGAGACGCCGGACAATATGACCAGCGCACAGGTGTCTGTCGGTATCCGCAATGTGATTAAGTTGTTTTACCGTCCTGCCGGGCTCTCCCCTTCTTTTGAACAGGCACAGGAAAAGCTGACATTCCGCCGTGAGGGTCGCAGTGTCTCGGTGAATAATCCCACCCCTTATTACCTGACACTGGCGGCACTGTCATTCAATGGCAAAGATGTCAGTCTTCAGGATCACAATCCGATGATAGCGCCGTTTTCTTCTGCGGTTTTCCCGGCAGAAGGGACAGTATCACAGGCTCAGTGGGCGGTGATCACCGATTACGGTGATATAGGACAAATACACACTGCCGCTGTCAGTGCAGGAGAATAATGATGATCCGCCGCTGCCTTCTGAATACTGCCGCATTGCTGTTTGCCGTGACTGCCGCACAGGCAGGAAACCTGTCGCAGGGACAGGATGGGATCACGCTCAGCAATACGCGGGTTATCTATCCGGGCGATGCCCGTAACGGTATCACTTACACGCTGACTAATAACACACCACGCCCGTATCTGCTGCAATCCCGGGTACTGCCGTACGGTGACAGCACACCGGAAGATGGGACCGGGGAAGCGGAAAAAATGCCCTTTATTGTGCTGCCGCCATTAACCCGTTTTGAACCGGATACTGCGCTGACCTTGCGTATCCGCCTGACTCAGAATGCATTACCGCAGGATCGGGAATCTGTGTTTACGCTGGCACTGAATGCCATTCCGGCACAAACAGAAACCGGTGAGCAAACCCGGCTGATCATGAGCACCCAGAACAATCTGAAGCTGTTTTACCGCCCTGCCGGTCTGCCGCCGGCGGATGAAGCAGTGCTTGCGGAGCAGCCGGTATTCCGGCGCAACGGTAATACGCTGACAGTGAAAAATCCGTCACCGTTTTATATCACGTTCAGTTCTCTGTCAGCCGGAAACACGGATATTGACCTGCGTAATGCCCGGATGGTCGCGCCTTTTTCAGAACAGTCATGGCCGTTACCTGCCGGTGCCGCCGGTGATCTCCGCTGGCAGCTGATAACAGATGACGGAAGGCCCGGCAAAACCGTCACCCGCCCTGCCGGCTGACCATATACAACAATAAAAACAGATGATAACCCCGTTTCTGATGAAACGGGAGGAGCCCTGCATCCGCAGGCCAGAGGAAGTCGATGAAAATACCTCATAATATGAATAACATAACATCACAGCGCCCGTTTTTCCGTTACCGCCCGCTGGCATGGCTGCTGCTTGCGGCTACAACGCCGGTGATGGCGGATGATTATTTTGACCCCGGTTTTCTGAATATTGCCGGAGATAATTCAGATGTTGATTTATCTGCATTTTCTCAGGCCGGCAGTGTGGCGGAAGGTGAATATACGGTTTCCGTTTTTGTTAACCAGCAGGATACCGGACAGTACACACTTAATTTCGTTAAAAATGCACAGGGGCAGATTGCACCGGAAATAACCCCTGCTCAGCTGGAAACCTGGGGAGTGAATGTTCCGCAGGTTCCGGAATTAAAACATCTGCCGAAAGATCTGCCGCTGACCGATTTAGACACGCTGATCCCGGATGCATCCGCTCGCCTTGAGCTCGGGCGCCTGCGTCTGGATCTCAGTATTCCTCAGGTTGCCATGCAGCCCGCACTCAGCCGCAATGCCGACCCCGCATTATGGGATAACGGTATTCCTGCACTGATGATGAACTACAACCTCAGTGCCGGACGGACAACCAACAGCTATAACGAAGGTCTGAAAACCCGCAGCGATAACCTGTTTGCCTCTGTCCGCGCCGGTGCCAACGCCGGACCATGGCGTCTGCGCAGCACCATCACGCATACCCGTTTTGAATACAGCGGCGGGCGTAATGAATCCGCCGGCAGCCAGAGCCGGACCACCTTTACCAATACCTATCTGATGCGGGATATCCGGCCGCTGCGTTCCTCGTTACAACTCGGGGAAACCAGCACCGGCAGTGATGTGTTTGACGGCTTTTCCTTCCGTGGTCTGAAACTCAGTTCCAATGAACAGATGCTGCCAAGCCAGATACGCGGCTATGCCCCGGCAGTCAGCGGTGTGGCGAACAGTAACGCCCGTGTCACTGTCCGCCAGAACGGTAACATTATTTATGAAACCTATGTCGCACCGGGGGCGTTTTATATCAATGACATCCAGCAGGCAGGGTTATCCGGTGACTATGATGTCACGGTAACCGAAGCGGACGGCACAGAGCGCCAGTTCGTGGTGCCTTACTCTTCCCTGCCGGTCATGTTACGCCCCGGCGGATGGAAATATGAGGTGGCAGCCGGACGCTATGACGGCAATATCACCACCAGCTCACGCCGTTCTGATTTTATCACCGGCACCCTGATCTACGGGCTGCACAATAATGTCACGCTCTTCGGCGGTGCATTGCTGGCAAAAGATTATCAGGCACTGAATGCAGGCACCGGAGTATCAATCGGTGATTTCGGGGCGGTATCCGCAGATGTCACCCATTCAACCGCAAAATTTACCAGTGAAAATCATCAGAATGATGAACGAAAAACCGGCCAGTCATACCGTATCCGTTACTCGAAAAGTATGATGTCAACCGGCACATCGGTGGATTTAACGGCGCTGCGCTATTCAACTGAACACTTCTATAACTTCAGTGAATTCAACAGCCAGGGATACCGTCTTGAGGAAGGCGTCAGTCCGTGGACCTTACAGCGCCGCCGTACCAGTTTCCAGACTCAGCTCAGTCAGCAGATGGGGCAGTATGGTTCCCTGCACTTTCGCGCCAACCGGGATGACTACTGGGGAAGTGACCGCACACTGACCGGGTTATCGCTGGGCTACAGTAACAGCATTAAAGGCGTCAGTTACGGCGTTAACTACAATATCGACCGGGTAAAAGATAATAACAATCACTGGCCGGAAAACCGTCAGTTATCCCTGAGTGTCAGCGTGCCGTTCAGTCTGTTCAGTTACGGGCAGAATATGCAGTCCATGTACGCCACCTATTCGGTCACTCATGACAATACCGGCAGAACTCAGAACAACACCGGCCTGAGCGGCAGCCTGGCGGACGGCCGGTTCTCGTACGGTGCATCACAGAATTGGGGAAATAAAAATCAGGTTGCCAACACCAGCCTTAATACCGGCTGGCAGGGTGACAAAGGCAGTATCAGTGCCGGTTACAGCTACAGTGATTCAACACAGGCCCTGAATATGAATGCCTCCGGTGGTGTGCTTGTACATCCGGAAGGGATAACGTTCAGCCGTTCAATGGGGGATTCCGTGGCACTGGTCAGTGCGCCGGGTGCCGAGGGTGTCAGTGTGAACGGCGGCAGTGCCGTCACCGACAGCCGGGGTTATGCAGTCGCACCTTATTTGTCTGATTACAACAAAAACAGCATCGGACTGGATCCGGCAACGCTGCCGGAAAATGTGGATCTGGTGCAATCCAACGTCAACGTTTACCCGACTCAGGGGGCCGTGGTGAAAGCTGATTTTGCCACCCGTGTGGGCTACCAGGTATTAATGACGCTGAAACAGGGTACCAAAAGTGTTCCGTTCGGTGCCATTGCCACCCTGATCGACAGCCATTCCGGCGAGGCGATCAGCGGCATTACCGGTGATGCCGGTCAGGTGTATCTCACCGGCCTGCCGGAAACCGGGAAATTACAGGTGAAGTGGGGAGAAACAGCGGCACAGCAATGTCAGATCAGTTTCGATCTGCGTCATCTGACCACCAGCGACGATATGCCTGTCCGCCAGGTGACGTATCAGTGTGCGGGCGGGGGTGCGGAGGGTGAACACATTATGGAAACACCTGTCTCCGCTGACAGTGAACCGGCAAAAATACCCTCAGCAGAGATACCTGTGAAATCACGTTGGTTACAAACGCAGTAACCTGACGGCTGTCAAAACTACCCACTATTTAATTTACGGACAACAACCATATGAAAATGAATAAAAATTTTCGTTTTATTAATCTGCTTAATCATAAGAACATACCAATCATTGCCGGAGTTTCATTCTTATTAGCATCAGTAACCTGCTTTGGTGCCTATACCATCAGGCCGGGGAGCCAGATTCAGATACCGGTTAATGTCGTCCAGAATAACAGAAATTATCCCGGAGGCCTGGGGGGGCAAATGAATGGCCCTATGTGGGGAGCTATAGTACCGGCAACCGGCACAATTCCCGGATGTGAAAAACCAGCCGGATATTCATTTGGCTGGTCAAGCGATAATAAAATATACGGACTTGTTTTGGCTGATGATGTCATCCTTGGTTTTACCGGAACTGGTTACAACAGCCCATACACATACAGAGGCAACGGGAACACAATATACGGAGAGTGGGCTGTTAATGCATCTACCGGAAAAACAACTTACGGTGGTGCGGCAAAAGCATGCAGTCTGAATAGCTGGGGAGGATACGAAGTCGGTCAACTGAATGTCGATGGTACAGGAACAGCCAGAGTCAGTGGCAATCTTATTGCTTATGCAGGCCCTAAAGCTCAGCCGGGAAGTTATCCCGTATCATTAATTCTGGTAACCGGTGATTTTCAGAATAAAAATACTCAGGTTTTTAACAATACTATTCTTGTGGAAAAGCCTTTACGTAAGTGTACAGTCAGTACAGACAACACCATCACCTTCCCGGCGGTGGATATTACAGATGCTGTCAACGCAAAAGCACTGGCAAATAAAGCAGGTAACTTTACTATTACCTGTGACGATACAACCAATGCCCCTGTTACGGTGGAAATGCAGGGACTCAAAGGACGGTATACCGATACCATGGCACTGACCATGACTGACGGCACAAATGCACCGGCCGAAGTCCGCGGATTTATCGGTTCTGATATCCCGCTTGGCGGTGAATGTAATGGCCGTCTTAACGGATATACCGGCATCGTTTATTTCATTCCGAATGCCGGACTGGAAAAAATGCCGTTCAAACCGGGGTCATATAAATATAACTGGGTACTGTGCAGTACCGGTGCATATAAAACCGGCAAAGCCACCGGTTCCGCTAAAATGGTTGTCAGCTGGGATTAATCGTGATGCCTGTATATTCTCCGCTTGTCCCGGCCGGGCTATGCCATTGTATAGCTGCAGCCATATTATCGCTGGCTGTATTACCGGCAGTTTCCGGTGCCGCTGACAATAACGCCGGAACAATACATGATCTCGGTGTTCAGTATATTAACGGCGATGGTCTCCCCGCCGATGCAGAAAAAGGGCGTTATCATATTCACCGCGCCGCCCTTCTGCATTTTCCGCAGGCGCAATATCATCTGGGGATTTTATTTTATACCGGGGAAGGCGGTGACAAAAATACCGCCTGTGCCCGCTGGTGGCTGGGAAAATCCGCACTTGCCGGTGGTGATATTAATATTATGGCACAGCAGGTACTGGCCGATATTTATCAGGAAATAACGGACAATCCTGCTGAACATATATTACTGACTCAGCCGACGGATATTACCCGTTGTGAAAAATTACCGGAGCGCACCGCTGCAAAAATGGCTGTTCAGGCTGTACAGCAGATTGTTTCCACCGCAGAAGCCCTTCCGGTTACTCCGCCTTTTCTGGCCCGGATGAAACAGTTTACCCGGCTGTCAGACCATCTGACAGACTTACTGGTAACACGGTTCCCGCCGCTCTGGTCTGTACTCTCCGCACCGCCGGTAACGGATGAAATGACCATTACAATTATTCCGCCGGTTAAAACAGAACAGGAAACCACAGCACCGGTTATCCCCCCGGAACCGCCGGTCGTCATCACCATTTATCCGTCTGAAACGGTTATTCCGGATAGTCTTATCAGTCCCTCTGTACCGGATAGCCACGCAGCTCCGCGCAGAGAGAACAAAAACGTACGCCCGGCATCACGCAATACCGGCCAGAATCTGCGTACCGCTCCGGCGCATCACTACACATTACAACTCAGCAGTGCCGCAACACCTGACGGCCTGTATCAGTCAGCCCGCCGTCATAAATTATCAAATTATCTGGTGTATGAAACTGTCCGCCATGGCCGCCAATGGTATGTGCTGGTTTACGGTGATTATCCTGATTTGTCATCGGCAAAATCAGCATTACACTCACTGCCACCAGCCTTTTATAACAATAAGCCCTGGGTACGCAGCCTGAAACAGGTTCAGCGTGAATTACCCTGACCGGTCATAATACCGGTTTTCTTACCGGTATTATGACATCGCGTACTATTTATACAGATGAAGGGGCGCATTTCAATATATCTATTTATTTCCTCGCAGAAGAGCAAAAGTAAATCCCGGATATAATTAAGAGTCCGCTTAAAAAATGATAACTGTGTAATTTTTCACTGAGGAAAAGCACGCCAAAGAAACCACCACTCAGCGGGATCAGGTGAGAGAAAATCTCCCCTCTTGTTGCGCCTATAGTCAGTATGCCTTTATTCCACAACAGATATGAGAGCCATGACGGAAAAATAACCAGATAAGCAAGCCCGGATATAAACAGTGGTGACGCATAATTCCCCACATTACTGATCTGAAAATCATGTGAAAACAGATAAATAATCAGTATCGGCAACATCATCAGGCTGCCGGTCACCGAGCTGATAGCCACAAAGGCATTACCGTTCACCTCACGGGGCTTCAGCCTTAAAAAAGCGCAATATAACGCCCAGCTGATGGCCGATCCCAGCGCCCACAAATCCCCTTTATTCAGATGACTGATGACTTTTGCGAAATTCAGGTCACCTTTAAATATCAGATAAATCACACCAAGCGTACTCAGTAATACGCCAATATAATTTTTACCCTGAATTTTTTCTTTAAATATCAGCGCATTTATCAGTAAAACAATTGATGGTGTTGCAGACATATAAATGGCGGCATTAAGTGCCGTAGTATATTGCAGGCCGATATACAGTGTGACCGGGAATAAAACCTGTCCGCATAGCGACAGAAACAAAATAATCCCTTTCGCCTTTTTCATAAATGCCCACTGCTGTTTCACCTGACTGAAATACAGCGTCATCAGTAAAACAGCGGTCACCAGCCAGCGAAGTTGCGATAAAATAACCGGGTCGGCCTCTGATACCAAAAGATGCCCGACAACATAGTTCCCGCCCCAGAAACACGCCGCCAGCGTCAAGAATAAATAAGGCATATCCTGCTCCCCGTTTGGTCAGTATTTATCCGACCGTAGCATGGCATCCACCGTGCAGGCTTGCTATTTGTCAAAATATTTATAGATATTTAAAATAATGTTTAGTGAATGTGACTTTGCCTGCCTGCGATTACCTTAAAAAGGCACTGGCTGAAAGCGGCAGGTTTTGAGACCGATTTCACATTTAAGGTGAAGATTTTAAACGGCTGTTTGGTATTAATACCGGACAGTGAGGATATCCGGACGATTAAGAAACAAAATCAGCAGCAACAAGCCCAGATCGCTGCGTTTAAGCTTAAGGTTAAGGCGCTGATCGGGGAGTGATAACATATCAAAATAAAGCAGTACACTCACAATAAATGTACTGCTTTGAAATATATGTTTCAGTCCAATTCATTTTCATTAATGAGGTGATCAATAAAATCACCGAAAGAATGTGTCAAATATCTTTGCGCATATTTATGATTATCTTCTAAACTTAATTCATCATCAAATGAATCTACAGAGTAGAAAACAATACTATTGTCGTTTTTATTTACACAGAAAAAATTTCCGCCCCAATCAATACCAAACGGTATTAAATTATCAGGGATCACAGCCTTCATTAACATATTGAAATAGCAACACTCTATTAAAGAATTATCTGAACCACCAGAAACCTCATTATACTTAAATGACTTAAATCTAGAAATTTCAATAGGTTCAAACTCATCATCACTACACCACCAACTATTTGAAGGTGTGCCACCATTAAACTGTAGATAATGCTCTATAAATATATCTTCAAAATTGTAATTTAACTTTCTTTCTATTTCATCAATGTCAGATTTTGTAACGCTTTTTTCGCAATTGATAAAAAAATTATTCATATACAGCATCCTTATATTCTAGCACTTACCTTTCAATGCTTTTGGTACTCGACCTTTTAACCATCCTTTGGTGTGTGATTTTTCTACTGCATCAGCAGTACCATATTTCACATCAAAGTGCTTTTCAAATTGGGATACAGAACCACCGTGCGGGAATGTTGCTTCATGCGCAGAGGTCTTAACCAACTGCATAGTTGTTTTTCCTGTTTTTGGATCAAAGTCGTCATAATGATGCCATGTATAATTCGCTGCATCAGCTTTTGATATACCAGCGGCTTTAAATGCCTCTGCAAAATCTCGGCTACGAGAACCTTGCATTGTTATCGATACAATATTTTTCTGATTACCTGTTGTTGGAAATAAATCAGGACTACCCGTAAAGTCCACACCTGAATATCTTGATAACCCCCACGGATCAACCCAACTCAACGGATTTGGCGCATACTGATACAGATTCAACCCGCCCAGCAGCCCTATCGGGTCCTGCTGGGTAAATCGTCCCGTATCCGGGGCGTAGTACCGGAAAGTATTATAGTGCAGTCCGGAATACTCGTATCATCCTGATACTCGCCCTACGGGTCAGCGCAAGCGCTGCTCAAATTTGTTCCCGACAAATTTGTCTCTGTCGAAATATTGACCCTGAAAACGTAAATTCTGCTGACCCCGGAATCCCGCTACCGGGTGTTGTTCCCGTTTTAATTTACCCCACAGGCTGTAGTCGCCGTGCCAGATTATACGTCCCTGACTGTCCGTCAGTTCTTCCGGCAGGCCGTTCAGTGCAACGTGGTAATAACTGATATCCGTTGTCTGTTTTTCCGGATGATCAAAGCTTTCTATCCGTGCCAGCGGGTTGTAGCTGCCGCTGTTATAGACGTAATGTAAGGTCAGATGTGCGGATTTACTGCTTTTCTCTGCTGCCAGCCGCAGGCCGTTCCAGCAGAACTGCACCGTTTCTTCCGGTGCCCGGTTTTCCGGGGGCTGCTTCAGCCGCTGTGCCTGTGCGGACTGCCAGACCCGTTTGCCGGTTCTTCGCCCGAGGATGTCGTACTCATATTCCGCCCGCTGGTGCCCCTGAGGGTCATGTTCAAAGGTCACCGCGGTAATACGGTGCTCCGCATCATAGTGATAATGCTGGCATACCGCGCTGTCACGCACCCGGCGCTGCGCCATTCGGCCGAAGCCGTCATACGTGTAATCGTATTCCTCACTGGTGGTGACCTGGTTATTAAATACCACCTGCCGCTGATGCCCCAGCAGGTTCGCCGCTTCGTCATACAGAAACAGCTCTTCACTGAACCCGTTCAGACGCCGGGTCAGCTGCCCAAGCGGATCATAACGGTAGGTTTCATACTGCCAGTGACCCTGAGTGGCCGGGGAATCGGTCTGTCCGTAACTGACGCTGCGCTCCGTCAGATTATTGTGCTTATCCCAGGTATAACGCTTATCAATGGTTGCCGCCGTGACCCGCGTACTGTTCGCCAGCCTGGCTATCTGTGCGGTGATACGCCCGCTGCTGTCATACTCCGTCCGCTGATCAAGTCCGCCGGAGAGCCGGTTAGTTTCACGGTGCAGCCGGTCGCGGCTGTATTCCGCCAGTACCGTCTGTTTACCGCGCTCACGCCAGTTCATCTGCTGAAGGTGTCCGGAGCCATAATACAGATAACTCAGGGACTGCCCGTCCGGCAGTTCCGTACTGTTGAGATTACCGTTGTCATCGTAGCTGTGACGGTATACCCCGAAGGGCAAAAACAGCAGCCCGCCGCCCGCCATTACCCTAAAAGGGCACTGGCTGAAAGCGGCAGGTTTTGAGACCGGTTTCACATTTACGGTGAAGATTTTAAACGGCTGTTTGGTATTAATCCCGGACAGCGAAGATATCCGGACGATTAAGCAGCAAAATCTGCAGCAACAGGCCCAGATCGCTGCGTTTAAACTTAAAGTTAAGGCGCTGATCGGGGAGTGATGTGGGGTGATTTACCTGCTTTGGTGTGCAGTGGTGCCAAAGCAGGTAATATATAATTTAAATCACAACCTCATGACCAAAAATCAATCGATATATGTTGTTCCTGGTGTACAGTGATCTTGTTTGATCAGCTTAATTTTTAACTCCCAACCTTCATCTATATACTTTCTTCCTGCAAACGTATACAGGACATCTCCTGTAGATAATTTATTTTCCATAATTTCATTATTTAAAAAAGTAACCTGATTAATAAATACCATTGGCTCTTCATCAATAAACCTCCAACTAGGCTCAGAAACCCATTTGGGATTATTATCCATGGAAATAAACTTATCTTTTAGGTAATTTGTCATCCACTTCATTACTGAGGACGGCAGTCTGTCCAACCATTCTATACTAGGAAAAGGCAATCCTAACTCACTGTATATTTTGAAAGATTTCTTAACAAAAAGATCAGCTTCCTCATGACCAATGCCTGCATGATATTTTTTTAATGCGACAGAAGACAAAGCAGATGTATAAATAATAAATTCTTTATTCATAAAATCACCATGAGTTTACACCTTTTATTACTTCAATTAGTTCAATGCCGGGATGCCTATAAGGATCTACATGTGCATGTTGCCAAGGATCAACTTCTGTTAGATTATTTTTATTATGAACATTTGGCCCACCTACTCTTTGAGGAATGTTTGTATGATGAAGTTCATAAGGTATATCTCTTGTTTCAATAGCTCCCGTTTTGGTGACTTTCACTTTTGCTCGTATTTTCGGTGCATTACCCAAAGCCATTTCTGAAATATTTCTTGCAGAATACATACCCGACGGCTTTTCTAACTCTTTTTTAGCTACATCTTTCCAATAATTCTTCTTTGATGTTCCCCAACAAGCCCAACCCCAAGGATCAACCCAACCCACCGGATTCGGTGCATACTGATACAGATTTAACCCGCCCAGCAGCCCTATCGGATCCTGCTGAGTAAATCGTCCCGTGTCCGGAGCGTAGTACCGGAAAGTATTATAGTGCAGTCCGGTTTCCCTGTCGAAATATTGACCCTGAAAACGTAAATTCTGCTGACCCCGGAATCCCGGTGCCGGGTGTTGTTCCCGTTTTAATTTACCCCACAGGCTGTAGTCGCCGTGCCAGATAATCCGTCCCTGACTGTCCGTCACTTCTTCCGGTAAGCCGTTCAGGGCAATGTGGTAATAGCTGATATCCGTGGACTTTTTTTCCGGATGGTCAAAGCTTTCTATCCGTGCCAGCGGGTTGTAGCTGCCGCCGTTATAGACGTAATGTAAGGTCAGATGCGCGGATTTACTGCTTTTCTCCGCCGCCAGCCGCAGGCCGTTCCAGCAGAACTGCACCGTTTCTTCCGGTGCCCGGTTTTCCGGGGGCTGCTTCAGCCGCTGTGCCTGTGCGGACTGCCAGATCCGTTTGCCGGTTCTTCGCCCGAGGATGTCGTAATCATATTCCGCCCGCTGGTTTCCCTGAGGGTCATGCTCAAGGGTCACTGCGGTAATACGGTGCTCCGCGTCATAGTGATAATGTTGACACACCGCGCTGTCCCGTACCCGGCGCTGCGCCATGCGGCCGAAGCCGTCATACGTGTAATCGTATTCCTCACTGGTGGTGACCTGGTTATTAAATGCCACCTGCCGCTGATGCCCCAGCAGGTTCGCTGCTTCGTCATATAAAAACAGCTCTTCGTTGAACCCGTTCAGACGCCGGGTCAGCTGCCCCAGCGGGTCATACCGGTAGGTTTCATACTGCCAGTGACCTTGTGTTAACGGCGAATCGGCCTGTCCGTAACTGACACTGCGCTCCGTCAGATTATTGTGTTTGTCCCAAGTATAACGTTTATCAATGGTGGCTGCCGTGACCTGCGTGACATTTGCCCGCTGCGCTATCTGGGCGGTGATACGCCCGTATGATCGCTGCACATAACTTTAATCTAAAGTTAAATATTATATTTCATAACCATATCACAGCACTCTATAAAAAAGATTAAATCATTTTCAATATTTTTAAATCAAGAAATGAAGTATCAAATCCCAATGAAAAAATATCATTCTTCATTTCTTCTGAAATAATTATATTAAATGCCCCACCCCAATCCTTGAGTCGAAATGCTTTTATTCCGTGTGGAATTTTATTATAATAAATAACTGGTTCTGTAAAAAACCTTCCTTTTTTGTTATCCCAAGGGTCTGGTTTGTAATCTACTGGCCATGGTTCAAATATTGATGACTCCCAACATATGCAATTTATATTATGTAGAACATTCATTAGGAAGTACTTTATTTTTTTTTCACTATTAAAAAGAGGAACTAATTGAACATCATTAGATTCCAAAATGTTTATATTCTCCAAACTTGAGTCATATGCAATAAATTTTGTTCCGATAGATGTTATAGGTGTGTAAAATCCATCTTTGATTATCTTATAAAAAAGAACTTCGTTTATCTTTCCATCAATCGAGGATAATTGAAATAAATTAACTCTTTCACCGAGGTTATTAAAAAGTTCATAACCGATGTTGATGCTTTTTTCCCATTTCTTATTTGATGAGTTAATTCCTAATTTATAATAACTTATCATTTATTTGCCTTTATTAAAATATCATTTAGCCAGGAACCTTGTGTAATAGCTTCAATTCTAAGCTTTTCTATTTCTTTTTTAAATGCATCAGGCCCGAACTGATCAGCCATAGATAATCGATCGAATATTTCTTGATGCATATCTTCCGGATGTGGCCCCTTATGGCCAGGAACATCTATTTTATTAAGTGGATCGTTAAGTACATCCTTTCTTAAATTACCGTTTTTAAATTTCCCTAATCCATTCTTTTTGAACAAATCTCTGAAACGATCTGACCAAACTGAATGTTTATTTGTTGCCAAGTGATGCGTCGGTGCGCATGCTGACAACCCCCACGGATCAACCCACACCACCGGATTCGGCGCATACTGGTACAGATTTAACCCGCCAGCCAGGCCAATGGGGTCCTGCTGAGTAAATCGTCCCGTGTCCGGGGCATAGTACCGGAAAGTATTATAGTGCAGTCCGGTTTCTCTGTCGAAATATTGCCCCTGAAAACGCAGATTTTGCTGACCCCGGAATCCCGGTGCCGGGTGTTGTTCCCGTTTTAATTTACCCCACAGGCTGTAGTCGCCGTGCCAGATAATCCGTCCCTGACTGTCCGTCACTTCTTCCGGTAAGCCGTTAAGGGCAATGTGGTAATAGCTGATATCCGTGGACTGTTTTTCCGGATGGTCAAAGCTTTCTATCCGTGCCAGCGGGTTATAACTGCCGCTGTTATAAACGTAATGTAAGGTCAGATGCGCGGATTTACTGCTTTTCTCCGCCGCCAGCCGCAGGCCGTTCCAGCAGAACTGCACCGTTTCTTCCGGTGCCCGGTTTTCCGGCGACTGATTCAGCCGCTGTGCCTGCGCGGACTGCCAGACCCGCTTCCCGGTTCTCCGCCCGAGGATGTCGTAATCATATTCCGCCCGCTGGTTACCCTGCGGGTCATGTTCAAAGGTCACTGCGGTAATGCGGTGCTCCGCATCATAGTGATAATGCTGACACACCGCGCTGTCCCGCACCCGGCGCTGCACCATGCGGCCGAAGCCGTCATACGTGTAATCGTATTCCTCACTGGTGGTGACCTGGTTATTAAATGCCACCTGCCGCTGATGCCCCAGCAGGTTCGCCGCCTCATCATACAGAAACAGCTCTTCACTGAACCCGTTCAGACGCCGGGTCAGCTGCCCCAGCGGATCATACCGGTAGGTTTCATACTGCCAGTGACCTTGTGTTAACGGCGAATCGGCCTGCCCGTAACTGACACTGCGCTCCGTCAGATTATTGTGTTTGTCCCAGGTATAACGTTTATCAATGGTGGCTGCCGTGACCCGCGTACTGTTCGCCAGCCTGGCTATCTGTGCGGTGATACGCCCGCTGCTGTCATACTCCGTTCGCTGATCAAGTCCGCCGGAAAGCCGGTTAGTTTCACGGTGCAACCGGTCGCGGCTGTATTCCGCCAGTACCGTCTGTTTACCGCGCTCCCGCCAGTTCATCTGCTGAAGGTGTCCGGAGCCGTAATACAGATAACTCAGCGCCTGCCCGTCCGGCATTTCTGTGCTGCTGAGGTTACCGTTATCATCATAGCTGTGACGGTATACCCCGGCACTGTTCTGCTCGGACAGCATCTGCCCGTTCAGGTCATACTCAAATTCCAGGATATCCTGCCACGGCACATCCTCCCCGCTGAGCTGCGCCGCTGACCAGACCGTCAGCGGTGCCCGCCGCAGTGTCAGTGCCGTTTTGCCGTACTGATACTCAGTGCGGTAATCACGGTTTTCCCGCATGGTCAGGCGGCCAGCCGGATCATAGCCATACTGTGTGATAACCGGCTCTTCTCCCGCCTGTGCGGGGATCTCTTCACGGCGGATAAGATTACCGCCCGCATCATACTGATACTGTTTTTGCTGGCCGATCAGATCCTGCTCACGGGTCAGGCGGTGCAGTGCATCATATTCAAACCGGTAAGATTCTTCTTTTTCATTGACCAGCGCTTTCAGCCGCCCGAAGCGGTCGTAACGAAAGCCGAGACGGTGTCCCGCCGGGTCGGTACGCTCTGTGATTTGCCCGAAGATATTACGGGCGAAGGTGATTTTCTTGTCACCGCTGTCAGTAAACCCGGTGACACGCCCGGCATCGTCATAGGAATAGCGGTTATCCCTGCCGTCCGGTAATTCCTCCCGCAGCAGCTGTCCACCCTCCGACCAGTGATAGCGGGTGGTCTGGCTCAGTGCATCGGTGATAGTGACCAGTTGCCCGCGATCATCATAGGACAGTGTGGTGTGATAACCGGAGCAGTCGGTATAGCGGGTCAGTTGCCCCCGGGTATTGTAGCGGTAACGGGTGATACTGCCGCCCGGGTCAGTCTGCTGAAGACAGTCCCCCTGTTCATCCCAGACCAGCCGGGTAGCATGCCCCTGCGGGTCCATATACAGATGGATATCCCCTTTGGCATTATAAAACCAGTGATGTGCCGCACCATTCGGCATTACCTGAATCAGCGGAAACGCAAAGTCTTTATCCCACTCAATAGTGGTACAGTCGCCGTTCGGATCTGTTTCAGCGGTCAGGTTACCGCGTTCATCGTAGGTGTACTGCGAGGTGTGACCCAGAGGATCTGTGGCTTTTTTCAGTTTACGGCTCTGATCCCAGTCAAAAAACCAGGTGGCGCCGCTTTCATCTGTAAATTCGGTGATCTGATGTTGTTCATTCCAGCGACGGAACGTTTCACCCAGTCCGGCTGACTCCGTGCGCAGGGTTCTCTCCGCCGGAGAATAGTGCAGTAATGTGTGTTCAGGCCGTCCGCCGTCCGGAGTCTGCAACCAGTGTTCCGCCACGCGGTATACCGGTCGCTGTTCATCATCTGTTTCATTTTCAAACTGTGCCCAGCGGTAATGACTCTGTAACCCGGCGGCATTTATATGCATGTTCATCAGCCCGGTGTCATCATCCCGGGAAAAACGGCGGGTCACTTTCCCGTCAGCACCCATGACGGCAACAAGAAACTGATGTTCATCATACTGATAGCTGACCAGCGTTCGCTCATCATCCGGATCAGATTGTGATACCGAGAGCAGGCGTTGTCCGTCATCCGTATAATGCAGCTGAACATTAATCAGTCCGCTGTTATCCTGAATGGTACAGAGCTGACCTTCCGGGCTGTAGCGGTAAAACAGCGTGTTACCGTGGCGATCATGTGACTGAGCAAGACGTAACCAGCCATTGCGCTGCGGGTCTGTTTCAAACAGCTGATAATCGCCGGTATCGGACTCCAGCAAAAAGATATTTTGCAGACTGCGGTAGACACGAAACCCCTCATCCACATAGAACGCGTCCTGTCCCAGCGCCAGTTCCCCCAGAGACAGGCGGCGGCCGGACATATCATGATAATACAGCGGTGCATCTTCAATAGAGCCGCCTGTGTAATCGATTTCAATACTGACATCAAACGGCAGTGCCCAGCCTGTTCCCAGACGGCTTTCACGGGTATTGCTGCTCTGATAGATACGGTGCCAGACCAGCGGGTAACGGCCTTCCAATACAAAATCCAAATCATCATCACCACTGAGGACTTTACTGCCGGTGGCTGCGTGAACAGGACGGGTGACGGCATTAAAAGAGCGGGTTAATCCGCTGATTACCAGTCCCATACCGATATTCCCGGCCAGTTCCATCACCAGGCTACAACCGGCTTTACTCAGGCACTGACGAACAGCTGCCATCCCGCCTTTCCGGATGATACTGGCCCAGCCGCCCAGTACCGCGCCGACAGCTTCACCAACAAAAGTACAAAACGGATTACGACCGCTGATAATATCCCGCACCACTTCTTTGTTACCGCCGATACGGACAACACGGGATTCCTGTGTGTGATCAATTTTTGCCTCGCAGGTGCTGCGGTCACCATTCCGGCAGGCAGGCTGGCTGTTTATCTGAACTTTTTTTGATCCTTCAGCCAGATAATACGGTGCTGAGGCAATATGCCATTTCTCACAGGTAATCTGATCATTATCGACAGGTGCGGCATAAAGGTTTTTATTTGCAACGGTGGGTGAAAAAAATCCTTCAAAAAAGCCACGCTCTGGTGAGGGATATTTCGGGAACGGATCATTTTCAACCGGCTCAGCCGGATTGAACACTGAAGAAACTAAATTATTTACTGCTGAACCCATACCCATAGGTGTCAGCATATAGGCTTTTTGCAAAACACCTTCAGCAAGTGAACGGGCTTTTCCTTTCGGCGGATTTTGCGTGTCCGCTATAATAGACTCGATCAATTTTTCATGCGGGATAATACCAGCTGCACGTGCTGCGGGCTGATCTTTTGTTTTGACATTCAGGGAACCGCTGATAATTGTACCGTCCGCACCCCGTCCGAAACCGCAAAAATTCAGCGCATCATCAACCCATCCTGAAACAGTATCGGCCACTTCATCAATAACATCACCGAGAACAAAGCCACCGGCAATAGCAAGTAATGGTGCAGCAAGCCCGCCGGTTCCTGCGGTCAGTGCGCCCGCAGCAACAAACAGACCAACGTACGCAGCACCTTTGACAACACCATTAACAAAATCTGCAATCATGGACTGATGAAACAACTCATCTCCGAGTTTGGCTGCATGAAATTCATTTCCCATGATGCAGGTTCCTTTTTAAATAACCGAAATCAGACTGTACGGGCAAAACGCAATTTCAGCGTTTGCCAGTCCTGTAAGTCAGCATCAGTAAACGGGTGCAGCAGGCAATACGTCATCACCAGAATTGAGTCATCCAGTTCATAACCTGCAATGTACTGATATAAATGTGTCCCTTTTTGTTCCGGTTCACAGTAGAAAGCCCACCCGTTCACACCGGACTCTGTTGTAAACGCAACCGGGTCAGTCATCGCAAATAGTTTTACCCCTTTGCGAATCACCGCAATTTGTGACACCAGATAGTGTTCCGCTGTCTGTCCGTCAGCCAAATCATCACGGGTCAGCGATAAACTGGCTTTTTTCTCCGGAAACTTAATAATATGCAGGCTGTTATCCCGGTAGTCTGATGAAGGCAGCGTTATGGCACCTTCCTGACATACATACTTCATTGTTATTCCTTATTTTCCCGCAAAGAAATTGCCTTTTTGACTTTTTATTGTGCCTGTATCAGGTTCGATTTTATCTTCAGCCGGTCCGCCGCCTTCCATATTCAGGTCAAGCACATGGCCGGTATTAATCTGTCCGTCATTTTTCGCTGAGATATTGAAGTTTTCACAAGTAATATTCACAGCGCCGGAAGCGGTCATTTCTATCGCTGATTTACCGCTGACCAACTTAATCCCCGTTGCTGATGCCAGGAGACAAACACCTTCCACATTCGTCAATTGTCCGCCAAAAATGTAATTCAGCTGATCCATCTGAACCGCAGTCGTCTGCTTACCGGCGACTGTGACTTTCTGGTTCTGCCCGACATTTTCCGTATGATTTGCCACTACTGACGTACTGCGGTCATTCTGCACCACCGTATTCATGTCTTTCTGAGCATGCATAAAGACTTCCTGCTTCCCGTTTTCATCCTCAAAGCGCAGTTCGTTGAAACCATCGCCTTTGTGGGTCTGTGTGCGGAACGCAGTCTGGGTTTTGCTGCCGGGGAAAGAGGATGGCGGGCCGTTACGGCCATTGTAGGTACAGCCGGTGACTATCGGACGGTCAATGTCGCCGTTGAGATAAGAGACGATCACTTCCTGGCCGATGCGCGGCACGGCAGAGAAACCATAGCCGCCGCCGTTCCAGCCCATCGCCACCCGCACCCAGCAGGAAGCGCTGTGATCGGGTCGTCCATAGCGATCCCAGTGGAAATAGACTTTCACTGCGCCCTGCTCGTTGGTGTAAATCTCTTCCCCTTCCGGCCCGACAATCGTTGCCAGCTCATCACCGTCGGCCTGCGGGCGGAAGCGGTACGGCGGCCGCCATTCACGGGTGCCGGGGATAAACTGCACGGTATTGCTGAATTTGGTTCCCTCTCCGCCGCCGTTATCCGCCAGCGGCTGGATACCGTGGTGATTGACCATAGTCACCTGCCAGGCTTTATTCATACTGTCAGACGGATGGTTTTTCAGGGTAAAGATTTTGCCCGGCATCAGTGCAAAGCAATTGGTACCTGCGGTACCGGTCTGGCGCTGGTTCTGAGATTGCTCGTAGCGCAGTTGGGTGAACGGTTTACCGGTCTCATCGTCACGGTAACGGCCATAACTTTCATAGACAGGGTGCTGTTTGTGAACGTCGCCGGTAACCTCGTGTTTAAACGGATAAGACGGACGATCGGGATTGTAATCTTTCTGGATAATGACATCACTGCACAGCTGTTCGGCGTAACGCCAGGAAAACGCGGTGCTGTCACTGATATCGGTATCTGCCTGCGGATTATAGGTCAGATTAATTCCGGCGGTCATACCGAGGTGGTTATCACTGTAAAACAGTTTCGGGCCTTCCTCGAACCAGAAGTTAATCCCCTCCTCGGCGGCCAGACGACACCAGAAATCATAGGCAGACTCGCGCTTCTGGGTGATGTAATCACGCTTCTGGTGTAATTCATTCTGATAGAATTTCAGGTCGTTTTTGACGTGCGCTTCGTCCAGGAGTGTCGCCAGCACTTCCGGAACGGATTGTTTCTGGAAGATGCGGCTGTCCTGGTTAAGGGTCATGATCCACATTTCAGGGCGGATCAAGAAGTAATACCAGGTTTTGTTGCCGTCAGTATTGCCTTGTTCAGCAGACGCCAGCAGCCCCTGCACAGTGCGGACTTTGACGCCGTCGCGGGTCACCGTCAGAGAAGAGGCTTTTCCCAGATGTTCATCAAATGTGATTGACGGCAGCGTGCTGACGGCACTGATCGACAACGAAAACAGCGAAGAAAGCCCTTCACTGAGTGAAAATTCGGTTACCTGAAAAGTTTGTTCCGGCAATCCGCCGATTTTACAGGTAAAAACAAGACCGGAAGGTGAACGTCCGGTAAGCGTGCCCGCCAGACTGCCGGCAGCACCGGGAAGTTTCGGGACACTGCTGAGACCACCGGCAATACCACCACCGGGAATAAGATCTGCCGCAGAAGGAACCTGCGCGGCGGCTTTTTGTGCCTGTTGTACGGCGGAGACGGCTTTTTGCGCCGGTTCTGACATTTTTTTGCTGACTTTTGATGCAACAGCATCCTCAGCATATTTTGCGGCACTGTCTTTCAGCGCTGCCGGGTCAATGACCTTTTTTTTGGGATCTTCAGCAAACATACCGGCTCCGGAACTGATCAGGCGGATGACCCGCCGGGGGACGGAGGATCACTGCGGTAAAGCAGGAACACCACAAATCCCCGGAGGAATTTGTGGTGTCAGTGACCACATTACGCTTCGATTGGCGCACGCCAGTCGTCAGCACCGGAGGTGCCTGCGACGGTGTGTTCCCAGTCGATTTTGCGGTAAGAGAGTGACACTTCGATCAGTTGGGTGTAATCCGTTTTTTCCGGGTCCTGGCAATGCGGCATTTTGCAGTCGATATTCACGATGGTCGCATCTTCCAGCGAGGTGGTGAAGAAATGCTCCTGCTTACCTTCAACCGAGGTGCGATACCATTTCAGCTGCACTTTCGGCAGCATTTCACCGGCCGCCAGGGCGTTGTACAGCAGCGGAACTGCTTTGTTCAGTGCCACAGTAAATTTAAACGGACGGTGTGCACGCTGGCCGGATGGCTGGCCTGATTGCGGGTCAGTCGGGACAGTCACAACATGGTCAAACTGCTGTACCAGCATTTCATCTTCATGACCCTGCACGTAGATGTTGCCGACAGACTCAGCAGTAAATGCACCGGCAGTGATATTGCCCTGCGTTTTGCCTTCGATAGAGATATAGCATGGAGTTGGCATGATAAAATTCCTTATTTATTAACAGGTAACAAGTCGTTACCGGACGAGTGACTTCGTCATCAGCCAATGCGCATGGTGATAATGCAGAAAGCATAAATTTAACTAATATCTATGTAAAGCCTTCTGGTGTTCAAATTACCCTCTGTATCTCCTGGGATAATCATCTTAAGTTAAAATCCATGCAAAAACAGGATATAAAACTTAAATAACTAAAATAGAAACATGTAATTGAAATTAAAAACCAGAAATCTGCGATCAGAAATTTAACAAAAAAACCATAAAAGCAGATAAAACATTAATAAAACAATGAATTACAAACATTTTAGGTTATGATCAGAAAAATAAAGTTTATAACAAGATATTATTTCTCATAAGGTAATGATATTTATAGATAAAAATACATTCATATAAACTACGCTATACATGGAGTGATAATGCCTCAATTTTATTGCACTGTTATTTTTTAATATACAAAATAAAGTATTGACCATGGGATAATAATATTCATTATTACTTATAATAAGAGTAACAGCTATATCCCCTATCCATGATATTCACCCGAAAAATACTTTCAGCTATCAAAAATGTTGCCGTTTATTAAAAAATACATCTGATGAAAAATACGTAACCGGATACCGAAATTCCTCTCGTTCTTGTTGACGCATTTTGAAAATCAGCACAGTGATATTTGTATCTTTACCAACAGATGTAAAATAATATTTCAAAAATAAAATTTACATTTCCCATGAATCAGTACATATCAATCTATGCCTGATATAGATATGCCACAGTTACCATCAATATGCTTCCCTGTCCCTCTGCTCTTTTCATTATTTTTCTTTATTTTCAATACATCATGGAATAATTACTACTTATACGGCGGATCTGTAAAACACATCACTAATTAAAGAAATAATTATTTTAACACCCACCTATCAGTTGACTAACATACGCATGTTATTGGTAAAATAATTTTACTGATTGACACCCGCATGCAGGAGAAGATAAATTTTGCATTAATGTAATTTTTAATTTACCTTAAGCTAAATATTTTAATTGACACTCAATACAATGAATTACGTAGCTTACGCGTATTTGCATGATAGCCAAACCCGGATAAGGCAATCGCTTATCTTATGTATATATACGGGGAAATGAATTCCCCAAACTTAATCCATAAGGATAATCAATGAGTAAGAATGGTCTTGGCAGCGTTGCGCCGAAAGAACGCATTAATATCAAATACACTCCGCATGATGGCGGAAGCCAGGCAGAAATTGAATTACCTCATAATCTTCTGGTTATTGGTGATTTCAAAAATAAAGAAGAAGATACCCCGATTGAAGAACGAAAAACGGTTTCGATTGATCAGAACAATTTTAATTCCGTGATGGAAAATGCAGGTATTAATCTGACATTTGCTGTTAAAAACCATCTTGAGGAAGAAAGTGATTCCGACATCCCTGTCAATCTTGATATTAAATCTCTCCGTGATTTCTCTCCTGACAATATTGCTAAAAATGTTCCGGAATTAAATAAGTTACTTGAATTGCGGGAAGCATTAGTCGCACTGAAAGGTCCTCTGGGAAATATTCCTGCATTTCGTAAACAGCTTCAGGCACTGCTGGATAATGAATCCACCCGTGAACAACTGTTAAAAGAGCTGGATATCGTCAGCAATAAATAATTGATGGGAATCGTGTTATGTCTACAGCAACAGAAAGTGTAAAACAGGAAGCAGGCCAAATCCCTGCCGGAACATCACTGCTTGATGAAATTATGTCACAGTCCCGGATGACCCCGGAAACCGAAGCATACGATATCGCCAGACAGGGTGTGGCAGCTTTCATCAGTAACATCCTGGCCAGTGATTCCAAAGAAGAACCGATCAATAAGTTACTGATCGATAAAATGCTGGTGGAGCTGGATAAAAAGCTGAGTGCGCAGATGGATGAAATTCTGCATAACGACAACTTTCAGGAAGTGGAGTCCTCCTGGCGTTCCCTGAAGTTACTCGTGGATCGCACTGATTTCCGTGAAAATATTAAGATTAATATTATTCATGCCACCAAATCCGAATTGCTGGAAGACTTTGAATTTTCGCCTGAAATTGTCCAGTCCGGTTTCTATAAGCATGTCTATTCTGCCGGTTATGGTCAGTTCGGTGGTGAACCGGTTGCCGCTGTGGTCGGGAACTATGCCTTCAGCAATACCACACCGGATATGAAACTGCTTCAGTATGTCAGCGCTGTCGGCGCCATGGCACATGCGCCTTTCCTGTCATCCGTTTCCCCGGACTTTTTTGGTGTAAGCAGCTATACCGAATTACCGGCAATCAAGGATCTAAAATCCGTCTTTGAAGGCCCGGCACACACCAAATGGCGCGCCTTACGTGAAGCGGAAGACTCCCGCTACCTCGGCCTGACCGCCCCGCGCTTTTTGCTGCGTCTCCCTTACGATATGGTTGAAAACCCGATTAAAAACTTCAACTACCGTGAAAGTGTTAAACAAAACCATGACCACTATCTGTGGGGTAACACGGCATTCCTGCTGGCTGCCGGTATCAATAACAGTTTCGCCAATTACCGCTGGTGTCCGAATATCATCGGGCCTCAGAGCGGCGGTTCTGTCAGCGATCTGCCGGTTCATTGCTTTGAGGCGATGGGCGAACTGCAGACTAAAATCCCGACTGAAGTGCTTATCACTGACCGTCGTGAATTTGAGCTGGCAGAAGAAGGCTTTATTACCCTGACGATGCGCAAAGGCAGTGATAATGCCGCATTTTTCTCCGCCAACTCCGTGCAGAAACCAAAGCATTACCCGAACACACGTGAAGGTAAGATGGCGGAAACCAACTATAAACTGGGTACTCAGCTGCCGTACATGTTCATTATCAACCGCCTGGCACACTACATCAAAGTGTTACAGCGCGAGCAGATCGGTGCATGGAAAGAGCGCCAGGATCTGGAACGTGAACTGAATATCTGGCTGAAACAGTATATCGCCGATCAGGAAAACCCGCCGTCAGATGTCCGCAGCAAGCGTCCTTTGCGTTCCGCACAGATTCAGGTACTGGATGTCGAGGGCGATCCGGGCTGGTATCAGGTCGCTATCCAGGTGCGTCCGCACTTCAAATATATGGGTGCCAGTTTCGAACTGTCACTGGTTGGCCGGCTCGATAAGGAGTAACCGGAATGGGGGCGTATTATCATCGTCACTCGTCACAACCTGTACGCCTTTTTGAACGGATAAGAGGGAAGCACGCCGGTGCTTCCCGTCAGTCCCGCACCGCTGCCCTGATTAATTCGGTCAAATCACATCTGACGCTGGTACTGAATACCCGGCCGGAAACCTGTCAGAGCAGCCGTGAACTGGGTGTGACCGATCTCAATGACGCCACCGCAACAGCAGTAGATTTTCGTGCCAGTCTGGAAACGGCCATCCGCGAATGCATTCTGCGCTATGAGCCGCGGATCAGTGATGTCGCGGTGGAAGGTGTGATTGATGAGCATAATCCGCTGCTTCTGGAGTTTCGGATCACTGCACTGGTATTACTGGAAAATCAGTCTCAGGTAATTGAATTTAATATGCAGATGGACAGTCACCGGCATTACAGACTGAAACAGGCCTGACAGTATGCCCCGTAATTCCCGTTTTTCTGATGAACTTGAGTACCTGCAACTGCTGGAAGATACCGTTGCGCGCCACAAGCCGCATCTGGTTAATTTTCTGGCAGAAAAGAGCACGGACCCGGATGTGCTGCGGCTGCTGGAGGGGTTTGCTTATCTGTCTGCCTCTTTACGCAGTCAGATTGAACGTCAGTTCCCGGAACTGACCAACAGTCTGGTCACAATGCTGTGGCCCAGCTATGCCCGGCCGTTTCCGTCAATGACCGTCATGCAGTTTACGCCATCCCCCTCTCTGCGGCTTCCCGTTTTTGTGCCGGAGGGAACGCTGTTTGAGAGTCAGCAAATCACACTGGATGAAAGCGATGCGGAAGACGATGTTCTGCATCAGATGACCTGTCATTTCACGCAAAGCCGTGATCTCAGGGTGATGCCGTTTACCGTCACGTCGGTCACCGCCGGCCCGCAGTCAGTGACGATTTCCTTTGCACTTTCGCAACCAGCCCGGTTATCGGATACCGGTCTGACAGCGTTACAGTTTTATCTCGGCGGGGACGATTATACCGCTCATGAACTCTATTTTCTGCTGAATCACGCGGTGTCCGGAGCAACACTGACAACGGATAAACACACGTATCAGCCGGAAAACTTTGCCGTGTCACCGGCGGGATTCAGCCGTGAGGATGCCCTTCTGCCCTATCCCAGAAACAGTTATGAAGGGCACCGGCTGTTACAGGAATACTTCAGTTTTCCGCGCGCCTTTTTGTTTCTGAATATTGAGGGGCTTGATGATATTCCGGCCGTGATGTCCGGAGATCACTTCTCCCTGACCATTCATTTCTCCCGTCCGCTGCCGCCGGCGGCGGATATTAACGATGACAGCATCCGGATCAACTGTGTGCCGGCGGCAAACCTGTTCCCGATGGAAAGTGAAGCAGTGGAACTGAACGGCAGACAAAGTGAGTACCCGCTGAGTCCCGGTTTTGCTCATCCGGCAGGTTACGATATTTTTTCTGTCACCCGGGTGGACGGACTGCGCCGCTGCGGTAACCAGCCGGCAAAAATGACACATTACACGCAGTTTGAAAGTTTCCATCATCAGGACCCGGTCAATAAAGGCGATGAAGAGCAGTATTATCGTCTGCGCACACTGCCGTCACCGGATGACAGCGGATTCCGTCACCGGATTTCCTTTGTCCGCAGTAATGAGCCTGCACTGACCGGCTGTGATGAAACGGTTTCTGTTTCTCTGCTGTGCACCAACCGGGATGTGGCCGGCTATCTGCGGACCGGCTCTGTTACACGCTGTACAGAGCAGCTGCCGGATATCAGTGCTGTCCGCAATATCATGAAGCCGACACAAACACTGCGGCCGCTGCTCGATCACTCGCTGCACTGGTCAGTACTGACGAATCTGTCTCTGAATTATCAGTCACTGCTGAGCCTGGAAGCGTTGCGGGAACTGTTGCAGCTTTATGATCTGACATCCGTTTTCCACCAGCAGACCGCCCGCCAGGCACAGAAATGTCTCGATGCGCTGGTCAGCATGACCACACAGCCCGTCGAATATCTGTACCGCGGATTACCGGTGCGCGGGCTGAAATCCACCTTATCTGTTTACCAGAGTGCGTTCTCATCTGAGGGCGGACTCTATTTGTTCTGTTCCGTTATTGCTCATTTTTTCGGGCTCTATACCAGTGTGAATACCTTTCATGAGCTGGAAGTGATCAATATGGATAACCGGGAAGTGTATTTATGGCCGGCGAAAATCAATCGCACCGTTCTGCGCTGACAACCTCTGTCAGCGACGGCACCGCCGCCATGACAGAGTATGACTTTTATCAGCTGGCAGAGTTGCTGAATAAATCCGTGACAGCCGCCGGAAAGTCCGCACAGGAGAATATCCGTTTTTCGGCAAGTGCCGGGATCGCATTTCCGACACGGGATGTCACCGGTGTAACCCGCCGTGAGGACGGCAGTTATGACGTCAAAGTGGCATTTTTGGGTCTGCACGGCAGTCAGTCCCCGCTGCCCGGGTATTACCTCGACAGCCTGGCGTGGGAAGAAGCACAGCAGACGGAAAGCGTTACGGACTTTCTTAATCTGTTTAATCACCGCTTTGTCACGCTGCTGCACCGGATCTGGCGGAAATACCGCTATTACATCTCGTTTGAGCCGGACGGCCGCGATCCGTTTTCCCGCTATATGTTCACGCTGCTCGGGCTGGGCAGTGAAAGTAACCGCAGCCGGATCCGGATCAATCACAACAAAATGCTGGCCTATGCCGGGTTACTGGCCAGTCCCGGACGTTCACCGGATGTGGTGTGCAGTCTGATTTCCCACTGTTTTGATCTGGACAATGTGAATTTATCCGGCTGGGAAACCCGCCGGGTGGCAATTGCCGATGATCAGCAAAACCGGCTGGGGGAAACCTTGTACAGCGCGAGCCGCACCGCGCAACCGCGCTCCCTGCTGGGGGAAAATTTCAGTCTGGGCGCACGCATTGAAGACTGTAACGGCAAATGCACCATCGAAATCAGTGAATTATCACTGACCCGTTATATGCGTTTTTTACCGAACGGCCCTGACTACCTGCCGCTGGTCGCGTTTGTGTCTTACATCATGCACGAACAGCTGGCCTGGGATCTGCGGCTGAGAATGGCGGAAAAACAGGTCGGCGGGATGGTTCTCGGCGAGAAAGATAACAATCAGCTGGGCTGGCGGAGTTTCATCGGGCAACCGGAACTGAAGCCTTTTATGACGATCTCAGTATTGGAATAACATAATGGATAAACCACAACTTAATTTTCATTTGGTGAACAGTAACCGGCTGGAAAGCGGCCGGGCTGCTGCTGCCCAGTTTACCTCACAGGGCGGTACCATCGGCAGTAATACCGACTGCACCTGGTCACTCCAGGACAGCCTCGGCAAAATCGCCGGGGTTCAGTGCCGCATTATCCGTCAGGATCAGACATTCTGCCTGAAAACCCTGACCGAGCCGGTTCGTCTTAATCAGACCGCCATTCCCCGCCACGCCGGTGCCGTGCGTCTGTCACAGGGCGATATTATTGAGATCGGTGAGTTGCAGTTTAAAGTGCATCTGACCATAACCGGTGAACCCTACCGTGATCCGATGGCAGTGGCACCTCAGGATATTGTGTCCGCCGGCAGCAACCCGCTGGATAGCCTGATAGATAACCAGACTGCACCGGATAATCCCCCGTATCAGGGAGATGATACCGCACCGACCGTCCGCGGTTCCCGTACCCGCGATCCGTTACAGGCTCTGGAAAATGAGAGCCTGACCACCGGCAGTTCACCGGCAGAACATAACGCCTCCGGCCTGCTGGCCGACCACCATACGGCGGCATCCGCCGCTGTGCCACTCTCCGATAACAGAGGGAATACCATTGTGCAGGAATATATGGATCTGCCCAAACTGTCCGCCACCGATCACGCGGATGATCTGCGGCCGGTCACCGATGCGGATCATATTGCGGTAAACCCGCTGATGCACGGGCTGGAAGCACATCTTCCGCTGCATAACTCCCGCCAGGCCAATGATTTTCTGACCGAGGTCGGCCGGACGCTCAAAGCCGCCATTGAAGGTCTTCTCGCATTACAAAAAACTCAGGATAACCTGCGCGACAAGCAATTACGCCCGATTGAGGATAACCCGCTGCGTCTGAATGTGGATTATCAGGAAGCCCTGCATCTGCTGTTCGGCGACGAACGCAGCCCGGTGCACCTGTCACCGACGGCGGCGGTCAGCGAAAGTCTGACCAATATGCAGCTCCATTACCGCGCCAATCTGGAAGCTATTTCCGTCGCGCTGGAGACCATGCTTGACGCGTTTTCACCGGAACGGCTGCTGGCACGTTTTGCACAGTATCAGCGGGCCGGTGAAGAGAGCAGTTCAGATCCGGCCTGGGCGTGGCAGATGTATGTCAGTTACTACCGTGAGCTGAAATCCTGCCGTCAGCAGGGATTTGAAAAACTCTTTTATGAAGTTTACACCCATGCCTATGACCGGGCGTTACGTAAAGGCTTATAAGGGACATCCATCATGAGTGTGAAACTGCGATACGGATTGTTGCTGCTGGTACTGGTACTCACCGGATGCAGCAAATCCTGGGAGGCAACCAAAAAGGTCGGCAAGGTGCTGTGGGACCCCGATATTCCGGTGGGTAAAGCGAACCAGCAGCCATCTGAAATTGCGATCACACTCCTGGCGGAGCCGGATATCAACCCGAACCCGGATGGTGAGCCGTCTCCGGTGGAGATGCAGCTGGTGTATCTCAGCGAAGACTCCCGTTTTGAGTCGATGGATTTTGACCAGCTGGATGAAAAGCCGCTGCCGGATGTACTCGGTAAAAACTATATCGACCACCAGGATTACACACTGACACCGGATCAGTACAAACCGCTGGCTCTGCTGCGGACCACCGGCGAAAACCGCTATCTGGGTGTCATTGTCCGCTATTCGTCCCCTAACGTTACCGAATGGAAGAAAATCATCAAGTTAAGCGGAATCGGACGACAGTATTACATCCTGGTTCATGTCAGGGAAAATGAAGTGGAATTGCGCAAAGAGGAAGAAGAATAATATGTCGATGAAAAACCGGGTTATCTGGCGCGAAGGTTTGTTTATCAAACCCCAGCATTTTCAGCAGCAGCAGCGCCACCAGGACTATGTGACAGAAAGCCTGCTCTCTGCGTTCTCCGGTCACTATTCCGGGTTTACCTCTCTGGTGATCAACGAAGATATTCTGCGGCTGGGCCGGGTCGGCATTTCAGAGGCGACCGGTATCATGCCGGACGGCACGCTGTTTTCCCTGCCGTCACAGGATGAGCTGCCGCCGCCGATTGATATCACTCCGCTAAATGATACCGGCAACAACATTATTTATCTTGCCCTGCCGCTGCACAGTGCCACGGTCAATGAAATTGCAGCCGGGCATAACAATCATCTGACGGCGCGCTATAAAGAATTCAGTCTGGATGTCCGCGATCTGCACACCGAAGCCGGTGATGTCAGTATGCTGAATGTGGCAAGACTCAGCCCGGTGCTGAAACAGGGCACTGCCGAGCTGAATGCGTATGTGTCGGTACCGGTCTGCCGTATCAGCGAACAAACAGCCGATGGCGGACTGATCCTCGATGATACGTTTATCCCGTCCTGCCTCAATGTGCGCTTATCACCCTCCCTGACCGGATTTCTGGATGAACTGAGCGGCACACTGGCTGAGCGCGCCCGGCAACTGGCCGGTCGGATCGGCTCACCGGGGCAGCAGGGTATCGCCGATGTGGCGGAATTTATGATGTTACAGCTTCTGAACCGGGCATCACCGCGTTTTGCCCACTTTGCCGCACAGGATGTGCTGCATCCGGAGCCGTTATTCTGCGAACTCCGCTCATTATGCGGGGAACTGCATACCTTTACTGATCAGTCCCGGCTGGCCGGACAACTGCCGAAATATAACCATCAGGCACTGACAGAGTGCTATCCGCCACTGATGCGGGCGCTGCGCCTGGCATTAAGCGTGGTACTGACACCGCGCGCTATTGCGATTCATCTTCAGGAGCAGGAACACGGTATCCGCGTGGCAACGATTCAGGATCAGCAACTGTTGCAGCAGGCCGAATTTATCGTGGCAATCCGCGCTCAGATGCCTCAGGAGCAGCTGCGCCGCCAGTTCACCCAGCAAACCAAAGTTACATCCATCAACCGCATCCGCGACCTCGTCAGTGTCCAGCTGCCGGGCGTACCACTGATTTCCCTGTCTGCCGCACCACGCCAGTTGCCGTATCACGCGGGTTACACCTATTTCCGTCTGGATCGCCAGGGTACCGCATGGCAGGAAATTCAGCAAAACGGCTCCGTCGCTTTCCACGTTTCCGGTAATTTCCCGGAACTGGATATTCAGTTCTGGGCCATCCGTAACGGGGGCGATTTATGACCGATGATTTACTGACCGGCAGCCTGTCTGATGATCTGTCCGGCGATACCGGTTATCTGCATCAGCGGATGCACAAGCAATACCGGATCCCGCTGCGCGGGGAAAATATTAACCCGATGATTGACGCGGCCACCCCGCTGCTCGGCATGGTTATGCGGATGCATACAATGTCCGGCTCACCGCTGCCGGATAAGCTTTATCAGCAGGTGGTGACCGATATTCAGGCGATTGAGCAGCAATTACAGTCTCAGGGTTATGAGCCGGGCGCGATTGTCTCCTTCCGTTATGTGCTCTGTACCTTTATTGATGAAACCGCACTGGGCCTCGGCTGGAACACAGATAACGGCTGGGTGAAAAAATCACTGCTGGTGCATTTCCATAATGAATCCTGGGGCGGGGAAAAGGTGTTCATTCTTATTGAACGCCTGCTCGGTGAGCCGAAACGCTATCTGGATCTGATTGAGTTTATCTGGCTGTGTCTGTGCCTGGGTTACCGGGGCCGCTATAAAGTGACGCAGGGCCATAACGATGAATTTAACCGCCTGTTACGCCGCCTGCAAAAACAGATCCGTCAGCTGCGCCCTGAACAGGGCTCTGTTGTGCTGTATGAGGATACGATCTCTGACCCGCACCGCTACCGGCTGGGGAAACGCCTGCGGCTCAAATATATCGTTATCGCCGGTCTGCTGCTGGCCGCCGGTATTTACGGCCTGTATCTGTCTCAGCTGAATAATCAGACACAACATATTCTGGAGCAACTCACTCCGTTACTGAATCAGGGTATACACTGATGATAAATGTCGATCTCTCAACGTTAGTTAACCGTCTCGATCCTGTGGCCAGACATGCACTGGAAAATGCCGCCGCCCGCAGTGTCAGCGAGCAGCAGCCGGAAATCACCACCGCACTGTTTTTCAGCAGCCTGCTGGAAACGCCGTTAACCGATGTGCGGGTGATCTGCCAGTGTGCCGGTATTGATAACACTGAACTGGCGGATATGACAACAGAACTGATCCCCCCGCATCAGGCACTGACTCAGGGTTATCCGGGTTTTTCACCACTGCTGACTGAACTGCTGAAAGACAGCTGGCTGGTCGCCTCCGCCGAATATCACCATACCACGCTGCGATCCGGTATTGTGCTGCTGGTGCTGCTGCAAATGCCGCAGCGCTATCTGCCGCAGCAGGCCTGTAAGCTGCTCAGCAATATCAACCGTGAACAGTTAAAACAACAGTTTGATGAGTGGACTGCCGGTTCGGCGGAAAGCCCGTCCGGTGATCTCAGCAGTCCGTCAGCAGGCGGCAGTACACCGGCCGCCGACAGTCTTCTTGCCCGTTTCACACAGAATATGTCTGAACTGGCACGGCAAAATAAGCTGGACCCGGTTCTGTGCCGTGATAACGAAATTGATCTGATGATCGATATTCTCTGCCGCCGCCGTAAAAGTAACCCGGTGGTTGTCGGAGAACCCGGTGTCGGGAAAAGTGCGCTGATTGAAGGTCTTGCACTGCGTATTGAGGCCGGTGATGTGCCGGAAAAACTGCGCGGATGCCAGCTGCACGTGCTGGATCTCGGCGCAATTCAGGCCGGTGCCGCCGTCAAAGGTGAATTTGAAAAGCGGTTCAAAGGGCTGATTCAGGAGATCATCAGCTCTGCCACCCCGGTTATCCTGTTTATTGATGAGGCCCACACCCTTATCGGTGCCGGTAACCAGCAGGGCGGCACCGATGTCGCCAACCTCCTCAAACCGGTGCTGGCGCGGGGTGAGCTTTGCACGATCGCGGCGACCACCTGGAGTGAGTACAAAAAATATTTTGAGAAAGACGCGGCACTGGCGCGGCGTTTTCAGTTAGTTCAGGTTAAAGAACCGACGGCCGCTGAAGCCGTGATCATCATGCGCGGCCTGCGC
This sequence comes from Morganella sp. Je.2.23, assembly GCF_051129855.1. Classification (NCBI taxonomy): domain Bacteria; kingdom Pseudomonadati; phylum Pseudomonadota; class Gammaproteobacteria; order Enterobacterales; family Morganellaceae; genus Morganella; species Morganella sp. Je.2.23. The sequence goes on along the minus strand of NZ_JBCPSQ010000001.1, from coordinate 483,064 downwards.
ACCGCTTATGAATCCGCCCATCAGGTCTTTATTGATGATGATGCCCTGCGTGCCTCGGCTGAGCTGAGTGACCGCTATCTCTCCGGCCGTCAGCTGCCGGATAAAGCCATTGATGTGCTGGATACCGCCTGTGCACGTACCGCAATTAACCTGACCTCACCGCCGAAACAGATTTCAGCCCTGAAAACACAGTTACACCAGATTGGTATGGAGTGCGATGTGCTGGCGCGGGAAGATTTGCTCGGACTGACCGATCACACTGACCGTCTGGCCGCGCTGCATCAGCAGTCCGCACAGTTACAACAGTCACTGGAACAGTTACAGACTGACTGGCAGGCGCAGCTGACATTAGTCCGCGATATCATCCGCCTGCGGGCTGCATTGCTGAACAGTGCTGAATCAGCGGCTGAATCCGCAGAAACAGAAAAATCAGCAGAGACAGAAGAAACCGCAGAAGCGGAAACGCCGGAGAGTATCCGCGAACAGTTACAGGTACTGAATGCAGAGCTGGAAACCCGCCGGGAACAGTCTTCCCTGGTGTCTCCGCATGTCGGCAAAACACAGATTGCTGAAGTCATCGCCGAATGGACCGGTGTTCCGCTCAACCGTCTGTCACAGGATGCCCTCGCTGTCGTCACTGAATTACCGGCTTACCTGGAGGAATCCATCAAAGGCCAGGATCTGGCGATTGCTCATCTGCATAAACACCTGCTGACCGCCCGTGCTGATCTGCGGCGTCCCGGCCGTCCGCTGGGGGCATTCCTGCTGGTCGGCCCGAGCGGTGTGGGAAAAACCGAAACGGTATTACAAATCGCTCAGCTGATGTTCGGCGGCACACAATATCTCACCACCATTAATATGTCCGAGTTTCAGGAGAAACACACGATTTCCCGTCTGATCGGGTCCCCGCCGGGATATGTCGGTTATGGCGAGGGCGGTGTGCTGACAGAAGCCATCCGCCGCAAACCTTACTCCGTTGTATTACTGGATGAAGTGGAAAAAGCCCATCCTGACGTGCTGAATCTCTTTTATCAGGCTTTTGATAAAGGAGAAGTGGCAGATGGTGAGGGTCGCGTGATTGACTGTAAAAACGTTGCTTTTTTCCTGACCTCAAACCTGGGTGACAGCACCATTGTTGCGTATGAAAACCGGCCTGATGAGCTGTTGGATGCGCTTTATCCGGAGCTGACTACGTTCTTCAGACCGGCTCTGCTTGCAAGGATGGAAGTGATCCCGTTCCTGCCGCTCAGTGACGAAACACTGACACGGATCATCCGTTTCAAACTCAGCCAGCTGGAAACACGGCTGGTGCAGCGTTTCGGTGCTCAGGTCACTATCCATGATTCTGTTTATCAGGCCATTATTCAGCGCGCCAACCGGGCTGAAAACGGTGCCCGTATCCTGGAGTCGGTGATTGACGGCCACTTACTGCCGCCGCTTTCCCTGTTACTGCTGAAACACACAGCAGACGGAAAAACGATCCGTCATATCACCCTGTCTGCAACCGGCGATGAATTCACGGCTGAGGTGGATACGGAATAATGAGGAACCGACTGAAAAATGCGCTGTCACTGATGGACTGCCAGACCACCGAATCGCTGATATCGCAGTTTCTGCCGCACTGTTTTTCCCGCAGTTCCCTGAGTGCTCTTGCTGTGATGGTGCTCAGCCCGCGGGATAACCGGCTGCTCAGTTACTCTGTCAACTATGCACAACCGCAGGTCACCACCGGCCTGCTGGATACAGATGCATCGGATATCCGCCAGCCGCTGGTTCAGGTGACATTCAGCCGGACACCCACCTGCTGGGAAAACCTGTCACAGGGCAGCCATCTCGAAGACAGCAGCCTGAAGACATTTATCCGCGGGCTGCCTGCAAATACCGGTATACACGGGTTCCCGTTCTGCGATCACGAGGGTAAACCCGCGGGGGCTATCTGCCGCCTCGGCACCGATCTGAGCCACAAAGAACACGAAAAAGGAATGACAGCAATTTATTACCGGATCTTCTGTCATCACTACGGCACGCTGACCCGCCGGATGCAGGTCCGGACGCAAAACCAGCAACTGCACAAACTGCTGCAGCTGGCACAGGAAAAGGAGCGGCGGCTGGAAGCCATGATGACACACACTATGGTGACTCCGGCACTTTCGCAGGTATCCGCTCCGGATCTGTCCGGGATCAGCGATCTGACCGAAGCGCTCGACCGGTATGAATCTGACATTCTGACCTACCGGATGCAGGCGGACAACGACGACCTGAAAGAAGTCGCCACAAAGCTGAATATGTCCAAACGTGCACTTGTGTATAAATTAAAAAAATACGGATACCTATCATGACCAAAAGGATGCTTCAGAGCGTGTTCACCCTGCTGATACTGACGCCGCTGTGGAGTCCGGCACAATCTGTCCCCGCACTTTCCGGGGAAATCTCAGCGCTGCTGGACACCTGCCGCAAAGAGCCGTCACCGCTGATACGGCTGGACTGCTATGACAACATCGGACGGGAGAACGCTGTGCCGCCGGCTGACCAGACGGTAAAAGGTGAGATCCGGCTCCGGGCAGCAGCCAATGAAGAAAAACGGACAGCACATACCGTCACCTTCATTACCACCCAGCCCCGCGAAGGTACCTGGCCTGTGGTCATGACCGCCCCGGCGATCGGTACGCAACCACCCCGCCCGGTTCTGATGCTCAGTTGTGTGGATAACATCACCCGCATGCAGCTGGTAATGAATTCGCCGGTAACAACACGCAGTATCCGTTTATCCACCCCGCAGACCACATTCAGCAGTGACTGGTTTATCCGCGAAAACGGCTATGTGCTGGAATCCAGCCGGGGTCTGGCCGGCATTGATGAAATCAAACGCATTATGACCGGCGATAAGCTGACTATCACCCCTGAAAACGGGGAACCGGTAACTTTTGATCTGTCTCAGCTGACAGAAAGTATCAAACCTTTACGTGCGGCCTGCCGCTGGTGAATAGCATGATAGCAACACGTTTTAACTGGTCTGAACAACTGCTTGCCCCGCTTGAGCCGGAGCAGGTCAGCAGTGCGGTCAGTGACAGTCACCCGGACTGGGAATATATCGACAGCGAAATGGTTAAATTCGGCTCCCTGACGCATGCCTCTCTGGATACTGAGGCCATTCAGTCACGGATACTGACTCTGCTGGCCACCACCACAAAAGATTTCCGTCTGGTGGTCCATTTGCTGCGCACCCTGCAACATGCCGGAAACGCCGGTGAAGTCACACTCGGTGCGCACCTGTTTGCCCTGTTCTGCCGTCAGTTCTGGCACAACTGTTATCCGGAAAATATCAGACTGAAAGTCCGCCTGACGCAGCAGGTTTTGCAGCGCTTTGAGCTGGCACAGGATAACTTCATCCGGCAGGCTGCTGCGGCACAGCGGGATGATGTTTTAGGGGATTTTGCCGGACTGGCGCAATTCTGGAATGACGATCACCCTGCATTGTCACAAACGCTGGATGAGCTGAGCCGCGGCTACCGCCGTATTGAAAACCGTGTACCGGAAGAGACCACACCCGCCGTCCGTCCGGCAGAAGACACGACCGGAACCGCACCGTCCGCAGCATCTGTACCACAGGATACCCCCGCCGGAACCGATACAGACTTTCCGGCCGAAGATATTGACAGCGGAAATGATCGCACCCGTAAATCAGCGCTGCTGAATGCCGCAGATGCGCTCTGCCGCCGTGCCCCGGAAAATGCTATCGGCTATCAGCTGCGCCGCTATGCTGTCTGGCACACCATTCAGTCAGTACCGTCCGCCGATGCCACCGGCAAAACACCGCTGGCCGCCGTATCCGCCGACCGGGTTACTGCCTACCGCAAGCAACTGACACAGGCCGACCCGGTATTGCTGGCTGATATTGAACAGAGCCTCAGCCTTGCCCCTTACTGGCTGGATGGCCATTATCTGGCCGCGCAGGCAGCACAGCAACTGGGACTGGACGCCGTTGCACAGGCCATCCGCCGCTGTGCAGCGGAGTTTACCGCCCGTCTGCCGCAACTGACCACCCTGAGTTTCGCCGATAAAACCCCGTACGCGGATGCGGACACTCTGGCCTGGCTGAGCACCACAGAATCAGCCTCTGCAACCGCTGTCACTACCGCAGGGGAACACGATGAGATCACCCGCTGCTATCAGGAAAACGGTCTGGATGCCGCACTGCAAAAAATTGATGACGCCATGCAGCGCGCTGAACAGTTACGTGATCGTGTCTGTCTGCAATTTCTGGCCGCATCGTTGTTTGAGCAGTCAGGTATGACCGGGATTGCCCGGGCGCAGTATCAGCAACTGTATGACATCGTGTCACGCAGCACAGTAACGCAGTGGGAACCCGCTTTACTGCAACAGCTTACCGGAAAACTGCCGGAGTCCGATTTAAAAAGGAATAACGTTTAATGAAAAAACCATCCTTATCATCCGTGAATGCACAGGGTCTGATCAGAAAATGGTTTAAAGCCGACAAACCAAAACTCAAATCGGCATGGGCCATTTTTCTGGCCATCGTTCCTGCACTGATCCTTCTCTGGATTTGGATCTGGGGTGCGGATTTCCGCTTCCGCGATGATTATCCGCTGCGGCCGGTCAGCGCCCGCTGGCTGGCAACGCTCGGGTTATTCCTGATTGTTATCGGCTGGATTGGATACACCGCCCGGCGGCGTGTCCGCGAACTGGAAAAGCTGAAACTGGATGTTGAACTGGCCGTGGCAGATCCGGTCCGCAAAGATATTGAATTCCAGAACCGCTATCTCAGCCGCTGGCTCAGTGAGCTGCGCCGGCATCTCGGCGACAACGGCCGGTCGCTTTATCAGCGCCCGTGGTATCTGGTGCTCGGGGCGGAAAACAGCGGGAAACATACCCTGTTTTCAGCTAACCTCGGCCTGCTTGACCTGATACCGCAGGACAGGATCATCTCAGAAGAGGGTATCGGTCTGCATGTCCGCTGCTCGCTGACCGATAAAGCCGTCCTCCTGATGCCGCGCGGACACCTGATCACCCAGCCGCACGAGGACAGCGAAAAACCGCAGTTGTACCACCGCCTGTGGAACAGCCTGCTGGAACGCATGGTGACAGAGCGCACCCGCCAGCCGCTGAACGGTATTATCCTGACCATCGACACCGCACGGCTGATGACAGAAGATAAAGAAGCGGGCAGCCGTTATTTCACGGATATTCATATGCGTTTGCAGGAGATCCGTCTGGCCTTTAACACCCGTCCGCCGGTGTATATCGTGCTGACCAAACTGGATCTGTTACAGGGATTCAGCGCAATGTTCCAGTCACTGGATGTGGCTGAGCAGGAATCTGTTCTCGGCGTGACCTTTACCCGTGACAACCCGCACAACATGGTCAGCGAACTCACCACCTTCTGGGAAAAATGGATCACACGGCTTAACGCTGCCCTGCCGGAAATGATGCTGAACTGGGTGGATGACAGTCAGCGCAGCGAGCTGTTCAGCTTTATCCGCCAGATGGTCGGGCTGCAAAGCCGGGTAACAGAACTGACTGAACAACTTATCGGCAGCAATGACGCCGAAATTCCGCTGATCCGCGGTATCTATCTGACCTCCTCCGCACAACGCGGTCAGATTGACGATATCTTTACCCAGAGCGCCGCCGTGCAGTACAACCTGCCGCCGGCACCGACTCATACCTGGCCTGTCAGCGAAAACCAGACCTGGTTTACCGGCCAGCTGTTCCGTGATGTCCTGTTTTCAGAGCCGAACCTGGCGGCAGAAAACCGTTTCTGGTTACGCCGTCATCATTACAACCTCTTTTTTGCCTCAGTTGTCACCGCAGCGGGAATCATTGCCCTCTGGAGCGGCTGGCATCATTACTATGATCAAAACTATCAGGCCGGTAAAAATGTGCTCTCCGAAGTCAGTGCTTTCAGCAGTGTGACCGCGGATAACCAGCAGGACACCACCGGTGTACGCCAGTTGCCTATCCTCAATCCGTTGTCGGAAGCAACGCTGGCTTACGGTAATTACCGTGAGAAGAACGGCGTTCTGACCGATCTCGGTCTCTATCAGGGTAAAAAAATCGGCCCGTATGTGGAAAAAAGTTATCTGCAACTGCTGATCGAGCGTTTCCTGCCCGCCATTATGGCCGGATTACAGCAGGATCTGGCACAGGCTCCGGAGAACAGTGAGGAAAAACTCGCTATTCTGCGTGTGATGCGCATGCTGGAAGATAAAAGCGGCCGCAATGATGCGATTGTCAAAAATTACCTGCGCAAACGCTGGAGCCGTGAGTTTACCGGGCAAAACGAAATTCAGTCACAACTGATGACCCACCTGGATTATGCCCTTGAGCATACTGACTGGGCGGCAGACCGCAATCGCGGGGATATCGTGGCCAGTCAGGCCTTTAAGCCGTTCTCTGCGGTTATCCGTGACGCCCAGAAAGAACTGAGCCAGCTCTCACTCTATCAGCGGGTCTACCAGACACTGCGCCTGAAAGGTTTTAATGAGCTGTCATCACCGCTGGATCTGCGCCATATGATCGGGCCGGGCTTCAGCCATGTTTTCGTCTCACTCGATGATGAAAAACTGGAAGTACCGCAGTTTCTGACCCGCAACGGAATGATCAATTACTTTATCCGGCAAAATGAAGAGCTGGTGGATCTGACGGCACTGGATGCCTGGGTACTGAACCTGTCACAAAACGTCCGTTACAGTGAAAGCGACCGCCGGGAAATACAGCATCAGATCAGCGAACAGTATCTTGGTGATTATGCCGCGAACTGGCGGGCGGCCATGAGTAATCTGGAAATCCGTGAGTTTGAAACTATTCAGGATGAAATCAGTGCGCTGGAGCAAATTATCAGCGGCGAACAACCATTACGCCGCGCACTGCAAATACTGCGCGATAACACCAGCCTGCCCGCAGTGGACAGCAATCTGACGGAGAAAGAAAAACAGGCCGTTATGGCAGAGAGCCAATACCGGTTACTCAGCCGGATCAGCCGCGAATTTTCCCCGCAGACGGACATTCTGGTCAGTAACAACGGTGAGAACCTGCAAAATGTTAACCAGAAACTGAATGAACTGCATCGTTACCTGCTCAGTATCGAAAATGCCCCCGTACCGGGGAAAGCTGCACTGAAAGCCGTTTTCCTGCGTCTGGAAGAAAATAACCGCGACGCCATTTTTGAAGTCAGCCAGATGGCGAAAACCATGCCGGAACCGCTCGGCCGCTGGATTGGCGAACTCGCGGATCAGGCCTGGATTGTGGTGCAGAAAGAGGCTATCCGTTATCTCGAGGTGGAATGGAATGAGTCCGTGGTCAAACAATACAACAGCTATATCGCAGGCCGTTATCCGTTTGATCCGAAATCAAACCGTGATGTGCCGCTGAGTGAGTTTGAACGCTTCTTCAAACCGGGCGGAACACTGGACGCTTTCTGGCAGCAGAATCTGCGGCCGTTTGCCGAGAACAACCTGCTGGTTAATGAAGACGGACAGTCGCTGATCCGCCCGGATGTGCTGGAGCAGATTGAAACGGCCAACCGTATCCGCAACACCTTCTTTACACCGCAGGGCAACCTCGAAACGCAGTTTGCGATTGAACCGGTACAGCTGTCCGGTAACAAACGGCGCAGCGTGCTGAATCTCGACGGGCAGATCCTCGATTATGCTCACGGACGCAGCAACACCGCTCATATGATCTGGCCGAACTCGATGCGTTCCGGCGGAGAGAGCAAGCTGACGCTGGTTTCCGGTACTGCCGGTAAATCACCGCGTGCGATTGTCCGCAACGGCCCGTGGGCGCAAATCAGACTGATTCAGTCCGGAAAACTGACCAACGTAAACACCAACAGTTTCGATGTCCGTTTCGCGGTGGATGACGGGGAAATGACATACCGCATCTATATTGATGAGTCGGATAATCCGTTCTCCGGCAATCTGTTCTCCCGTTTCAGCCTGCCTGAAACACTGTACTGATGACGGAGCGGAATATGGACGGCATTATTATCCGGACCGGTGCTTCTCCGCTGGATTACCCGGAATTCGCGGAAATCCGTGAAGAGATCAATAAACTCAGCCACCCGTCGCAACCGGAGATCAGCTGGTCGCGGGTGGAAGCGAAATCCCTGTCACTGTTCAGACAAAACGGCGTGGATTTGCAGACCGCGGTCTACTACACCCTCGCCCGCCTGCACCGCAGCGGTCTGGCCGGGCTGACCGAAGGTTGTGAGCTGATCGCCATGATGGTGGTTCATGACCGGGAGACGCTGTGGCCGCCGCAAATCAATCACCGCATTGATATTCTCAACTGGTTTATCACGCGGGCGATGGCGGTGGTACGCCGCCTTACTTTCAGCCGTGACGATTTGCGCCTGCTCTACCGGGCTGAGCGGGCATTACAGCTGATCACAGAACGGCTGACACAAACGCCGTCCGGCAAAACGCTGACCACGGACAATCTGCAATTTTACTTCCGCAATGCCGCCACAGAGATAGAGCAACCCACGCCTGCGGCGGAAAGCGAGCTGCCGCCGGTCACCCTTGCCCCGCTGGTGTATATCGCGGAAGAAAGCCCGGCCGTTTCCGGAACAGACACGGCTCCGGCAGGCGGTGCGGGGCACAGCACCGTCCGCTTTGTGCAGATTGCGGCAGAAACGCCCCCGGCACCACGCAAAACCTTCCCGTTCGCCGGTTTTGCAGCCGGACTGCTCACCGGGCTCATTCTGATCGCCGTGTTATTCTTCACGGTTTATAAGCCGGTGAAAGATGAACTGGATACATTCGCCGCCCAGCCCGGCAGCGCACGGGTCATGTGGTTTGCCGATCCGCAGTTGGCGACTTACGGGCAATTACTGACCAGTGAGGAACAGCAATCTCCGGCTGCCGCACTGCTTCTGACGGAGAAAATAACAGAAACAGCCCGTCAGCGCTGGCCGAATGATCCGGATCAGGCGTATGCCACCCGCCGCTGGCAGGATGTATTACAGACACGGATTGCGGATGCATCCCAAACGGACAGTTGGTATCTCACCGGTAAGCGGTTACAGGCACTGACGGACACCATTGTTGCCAGAGAAAAAGATCGCGGCAGTTTTACCCTGTCCTATCTGAAAACCGAAATCCACAACATTCAGCAGGCTCACTCAAAAACAACCCCGGCAGAGGAGTATCTGCGAGTGCTGTCCGACGATATCCGCAACGGTAAACCGGTTTCGGCAGCACAACTGCACCGCATTGACCTGCAGCTCAACGGCCTGATCGCGCTTTATGCCGATCTGCAAAAACAGGCTGAACAGGCAGGACTGAAACCCGGTAACGGTAAACAGGAATAAGGAAGACAATTATGGCGAATATGATCTATTTGAGTCTCAACGGTAATCAGCAGGGCAATATTTCACAGGGTTGCTGCACGCTTGATTCCATCGGCAATAAATATCAGTCAGGTCATGAAAATGAAATCTTTGTGCTCCATCTGAATAATATGTTTAACCGTGCACAGAACCTGACGTTCAGTCCGGTAAATTTTGTCAAACTGCTGGATAAATCGACCCCGCTGCTGGCAAATGCCATCGCCAATAATGAAGTGATGGAGATGGTATTCACTTTTTACCGGACATCACAAAACGGCTCTCAGGAAAAATATTTTATTGTCACACTGCGTCAGGCATCCATTGTCAGTATCAACAGCCATTATCCGCACTCTGCGGATAACAATGACGCACAGCCGGAAGAAACGGTTAGTGTGAAATACAAGGATATTATTTTCCAGCATGTCATGGCGGGAACATCCGGTTATTGCTGCTGGGAAGAAAGTACGTGTTAATTATTCTGTACGATAAATACTGATTACCGGCAACCGCAGAGTCATTCATGAGCGAAATTAAATTTTTACAGGAACAACACTATTTACAGCAGCTCAGCCGCGAGTTTATCCGCGATTATCCGCACCTTGCGGATATTCTCGACCCGCATGATGAGCAGAGCGGCAGCCTGCTGGAGGGATTTGCGTTTCTCAGCGCACGGTTGCAGGAAAAGGTGGATGATGCATTTCCTGAAATTACCCTGCCGCTGTTACAGCGCCTGCAATCCCGGGCAATAAAAGGTATTCCGGCGACTGCGGTTGTCCGTTTTGATTCACAGGAACGAATTGGCTTCCCGCTGGATATCCCCGCCGGAACCGTGGTGAAAGGCACCGCAGAGGAAATATTCACAACCTGTAACCCGGTCGTGCTGCAGCCTTATACATTATTGCGCCGTTATGTGACTCACCATCCGTCAAAAAGCTGCCTGTCACTGGAATTTAAATACCGCGGCAATCACAAAGAGCCGGAAACCGCATTATTATCCTGTTTTCTTGATCCGTCAGTCACCTGCGCCGGGATTTTATTATTATGGCTGAGCCAGTATTTTGATCACATCGAACTGGCGCACGCGGATAACCTGTATCACGGTGATGAAACCCGGTTCAGTTTTATTCCGCAGATCGGAAAAAATAATTCAGTATTATCCGGTGCTGATGAAAAACCGAACTGGCCGCAAAAGTTGCTGGAAGGGTTATATATCGATCATGTCCATCATTTTATCGATATCGATATTCCGGCCATTGTTCCGGAACTGGACTGGGCATTATCAGACACTTTCACGCTGAATATTTATTTCAGCAAGCAGCTGCCACTGCGTAATGATCAACTGACAGAGAGCTTTCGTCTTAATTGTGCAGCCGTGGTAAATCAGGAAGAACAAAATGAAGTTATCCTGGATTTTCATGAAAATGAGGCTGTTTATCGTCTGCCGGTGGATGACAGCCACTATATTACCGAACTGAAGCATATTCAGCTGGCTTTTGAACCTCATGAGGAATTCAGGGGTATTATTGCGGATTTCTATCCGGTGACTCACCTGGCGCCCGCTTCCCGCCTGCTGCCGCAATATCAGGATGCCTGGTTCTACGCACTCAGCATTGATAAAACCATCACCGGCCGGAATCATTACTCTATCCACTTTTATGATAATCACGGCAAAGCACTCACCACCCCGCCCGGGCCGCACTTCCGCTGTACTTACCGTTGTATTATCAGTACACCGCAAAGCCGTGCTGAGGATATCTGCCATCTCAGCCCGCTGCTGCCGGATCTGCTGGAAGCCACCGGTGTCACACAATGCACGCCGTGCTATCCGCCGATAACGGATAATCATGCTTACTGGAATCTGCTGTCACACTACAGTGCCAACAGTTTTATGCTGTCATCTGTCGATTCGGTAAAACAGCTTATCCGTGATTATATACTGTATCAGGATACAGACCGGCAGCGCTGCAAACAGATAAGTCAGCTGCTGAGTGGTATTCACGCGGTTGACTCGGTACTGGACGACCGTCTTGTCCGCGGAAAACCTTATCGCTGTCTGGATCTGACAATGACACTGGACCCGCATATATATGACAATCCCGGCGATGCCTTTATGTTTGTGATGCACTTATATCATTTTTTCCCGTTCTGCCTGTCAGAAAATATGCTGCTGAAAATAAATGTGCAATTTACCGACAATGATACAGTCTGGCATTTAGCGCCTTATTTGCTGAATGGGTATAAATCGCTGATTTAACTAAAACGAAACGAAAATCAGAAATAAAGACGGTTAATTTTTTCCCGGAACGTCATCCGGATTCATCACTGCTGACAATTTCCGTCACTCAACAGGACTATGATATGAAAAACCACAGGAGGCAGCATGTTTAAGCCAAACAGCATTATTCTGTACGTCAGTGATGTTGAGAAAAGCACCCGTTTTTACACCAGATTACTCAATGCAGAGCCTGTTGAACAATACAGTGAATTCTCTGTTTTTGCCTTATCGGACGATATGATATTAGGGCTTCAGGCAAAGTCCGGCATCGATCCTGCACCACAACCGCACATTGGTGGTACGGAAATATGCATGTCTGATGTCAGTAACCGGGAAGTTGATGATATTTTCCGCAAATGGAGTGAACTGGGCGTGGAGATTATTATGAAACCCGCGATGCTGGATTTCGGCTATACCTTCGTGGTAACCGACCCCGACGGCCATCGTCTTAGAGTCTGCGCGACTGACACCACAAACATTGATTAATAAATAACCATGCACGATAAAAAATAACAGGGAATATACTCTCTGTTATTTATTGCATAAAGCAGCATCAAAAACATAAATCGTTGATGACCTGAATGAAGACTTCGGGCATCTAATATACCCCTCTGACATAAGTTCTTTATCCATATATATCGATCCAATGATTAAAAAGACAAAAGAAAAAAAAGCCAAAGCAAGAAAAAAGTAAACTAACACCCTGAACAATTTATATTTTCTCAACACTTTCTCTTTATTCAATAAAACCATGATACCAATGAATGAGAAATAAAGTAACAACGGCGCAAATAGGATAAAGAATTGACTAAAATGAATTTTGATGATGTCTTTTCTATTTATATAGTCCAGAAAATAAATTGATGACAACCATATATAAACAGCAGATAGCATAATCAGCAATAATACCCCGAACGCTATATTATCTTTTTTTATCACCAGTTCATCCATGTCTACTTTCCCTGAAAACATAAATCTATGATGAAAATTATGCCCTGAATCAGTACATATGTATATTATATTTATTTCCGTTCACTTTTAATCTTTTAAGGCCATACTCTCTGCATACAGGAATTTTTTGCGTATACTGTCATCAGTAACGGCCTTACCGGGTGTTCCCGGCCGGTAAAAGCCGCTATAATCAGTTCCGGGAATACTGCCGGAAGCGGCAGAGAGTAACGTATAAGTGCAAGATATAAGTTACTGAATTTTAAATAATTTATATGGTGATAGCGACTATGGCGTTACTGATTACTGCACGTTGCATAAATTGTGATATGTGCGAACCCGAATGCCCTAACGAAGCAATTTCGATGGGGGATTCCATCTATGAAATTAACCCTGATTTATGTACTGAGTGTGTCGGGCATTATGATAAACCGACCTGTCAGTCGGTCTGTCCGATTAACAACACCATTATTATCGACCCTGCGCATACCGAAACACAGGAAATGCTGTGGGATAAGTTTGTGCTGATACATCACGCCGATAAGATCTGAACAGACAGAGACGCCCGCAACCGGGCGCAACTGTCAGGTATTTGTTTCAAGAATAACCGTGGCACAGGCGTAATGACGCTCGTCGGCAATCGAGACATGGTAGTGTGTGACTTCACGGGCGGCAGCCAGTTCTCCGGCATAGCCGAGGAAAGTCAGATTGGGTTTTCCGAGTGAATCATTACTGACTTCAAACTGATTAAATGCCAGCCCCTGACGTATCCCTGTTCCCAGTGCTTTGGATGCGGCTTCTTTGACAGCAAACCGCTTTGCCAGAAAACGTACCGGCTGTTTATGCTGCCGGTAAACGTCCCACTCCGCCTCACTGAGGATCCGTTTTGCAAAGCGGTCACCGGAACGCCCGATAACCGCTTCAATACGACTTATTTCAACAATATCCGTACCGATACCGACAATAGCCATTAACGACGGGCTTCCCGCAGCAGGGTTTTCATATCCGCGACAGCTGCAGCCAGTCCGCTGAAGACTGCCCGGCCAATAATAGCGTGACCGATATTCAGCTCATAAATAGCAGGCAGTGCTGCCACGCGCTGAACATTATGATAATTCAGGCCGTGTCCGGCATTCACTTTCAGGCCTTTGCCTGCCGCATAGGCAACCGCATCTTTGATACGGACAAATTCTTTATCTTCTTCCTGAGATGTTTCCGCATCCGCATAGGCACCGGTATGGATTTCAATAAACGGTGCGCCGACATCATCCGCCGCATCAATCTGAGTATGGTCAGGATCGATAAACAGAGAGACTTTAATACCGGCTTCGGTCAGACGTTTAACCGCACGGGCAATTTTTTCTTTCTGACCGGCGACATCCAGCCCGCCTTCTGTTGTTACTTCCTGACGTTTTTCCGGGACCAGGCAACAGAACGCCGGTTTGATACGGCAGGCGATCTCCACCATCTCATCGGTGACGGCCATTTCCAGATTCATACGGGTCTGAATGGTTTGTCTCAGCAGTTCCACATCGCGATCCGTAATATGACGGCGGTCTTCGCGCAGATGCACGGTAATACCTTCCGCTCCCGCCTGCTCTGCGACAAATGCCGCCTGAACCGGGTCCGGATAGTTGGTGCCGCGTGCGTTACGGACAGTTGCAATGTGGTCAATGTTTACACCCAATAAAACTTCACTCATTTTTTCATCCTCCGGGTAACTTATATTGTTCAGTTTAACCTTTTTCAGACGAAGAGGAACCATCACGACTATTTTCTTTTGAAACCAACGGCGGGCGCACAAATTGACGAAATAATTCGCGGCTTTTCAATGGCTTTCCGCCGAGATAAGGTTTTAAAGCGATACGGGTGAAACGTTTGGCGGCACGTAAAGTTTCCGCATCAGGGAATTCCCGGGCGGCAAGGGCTTTCAGTTCACGGCCGGTAAAGCTGCTGTTATCCACCACCAGGCTGGCGATAAAGCCTTTTTCTTCGCGGTAGCGGTACGTCATGGTGTCAGAGACTTCCTGGCCGCTGCCCGCGCAGTGAAGAAAATCCACGCCGTAACCGATATGGTGCAGCAGCGCCAGTTCAAACTGACGCAGAGCCTGTTCCGGCGTGGTTTCGCTGGCCGCAAGATACTGAAGACAACGCAGATAATCAAAAAACAGCGCGGAATACGTGACACCGTTAGCCAGCACACGGGAAAGCAACTCATTGATATACAGGCCGCTGTAAAGAACAGTGCCACTCAGGGGTAATGCGAGGGAGATAGGGTCAGCATCGCGCAGGGTTTTCAGTTCCCCGCGCCCGCCCCAGCGGATCAGAAGCGGTGTAAAGGGCTGTAATGCCCCTTTGAGACCGGAACGGCGGCGGCGTGCCCCTTTTGCCAGCAGGCGCTGCCGCCCTTCCTGTTCAGTGAACACATCCAGCATCAGGCTGGTTTCACTGTAAGGGCGACTATGGAGTACAAATGCGCGCTGCCAGCCGTCCATCGGTGTGTTACTTCAGGTCGTCAACATAACCCAGGCTGCGCAGTGCACGTTCATCATCTGCCCAGCCGGCTTTGACTTTCACCCACAGTTCGAGGTGAACGCGGGCATCAAACAGGCGTTCCATATCAATACGGGATTCCGTCCCGATAGTTTTGATACGGCTGCCTTTGTTGCCGATAACCATTTTTTTCTGGCCTTCGCGTTCAACAAGGATCAGACCGTTGATCTGAAATACACCGTTGTCCTGCACAACAAACTGTTCGATTTCCACTGTTACCGAGTACGGCAGTTCATCGCCGAGGAAACGCATCAGTTTTTCACGGATGATTTCAGAGGCCATAAAGCGCTGTGAACGGTCAGTAATGTAATCTTCCGGGAAGTGGAACGGCGCCTGCGGAATGTGCTGACGCACGATGTTCGCGATGGTATCGACGTTCATTTTCTTCTCGGCACTCAGTGGCACCACGTCGAGGAAGTCCATCTGCTGACTGAGGAACGCAATATGCGGCAGCAGTTTGGTTTTGTCTTCCACGTTATCCACTTTGTTGATAGCAAGCAGAACCGGGCAGCGCAGCGAGCGGACTTTATTCAGTACCATCTCATCATCCGGCGTCCAGTTAGTGCCTTCAACCATAAAAATCACCAGCTCAACATCACCGATGGAGCTGCTGGCCGCACGGTTCATCAGGCGGTTGATTGCCCGTTTTTCCTCAATATGCAGCCCCGGGGTATCCACATAAATAATCTGGTAATTATCCTGTGTATCGATCCCCATAATGCGGTGGCGCGTGGTCTGCGGTTTCCGCGAGGTAATAGAAACTTTCTGCCCCAGTAACTGGTTCAGTAAGGTGGATTTGCCCACATTGGGACGTCCGACTATCGCGACGAAGCCGCAATAGGTGTTTTCTTCGCTCATTCAAGCTCCAACAAAATTAATGCTTGTTCCGCCGCGGCCTGTTCGGCTTTCCGGCGGCTGGAACCGGTTCCTTTTACCGGCTGTTCAACACCGCTGATTTGGCAGTGAATGGTGAACTCCTGATCGTGAGCTTCACCTTTTACCTGAACAACCAGGTAGTTCGGCAGAGGCAGATGCCGCCCCTGAAGGTATTCCTGTAACCGGGTTTTCGGGTCTTTTTGTTTATCCCCGGGCGAAATTTCGTTCAGTCTGGATTCGTACCAGCTGAGGATGATCCGCTCAATTGTCTGAATATCACTGTCGAGAAAAATCCCGCCAATCAGGGCTTCGACGGTGTCCGCAAGGATCGATTCACGGCGGCTGCCGCCGCTTTTCAGTTCCCCCGGCCCCAGGCGCAGACATTCGCCGAGGTTAAATTCGCGGGCCAGTTCCGCCAGGGTATTTCCGCGCACCAGTGTGGCACGCATCCGGCTCATATCCCCTTCATCCACTTTCGGGAAGCGGTGATATAAATCATTGGCAATAACAAAACTTAAAATAGAATCGCCGAGAAATTCCAGGCGTTCATTATGTTTGCTGCTGGCACTGCGGTGAGTGAGTGCCTGCATTAATAAGTCCTGACGGGTAAAAGTATAGCCGAGTTTTCGCTGCAGCTGGTTTATCACTATCGGGTTCATGTGCGACCAAAAATTAGGATGTTTATAAAACGCACACGCAACAGACCTGTAGCCGCGAAAACCGCGATACAAAACTGTTGCGTTTGCACTGGCTCCCCGCTACCGGGGAGCCAATCATTTTGCCGGGCATATTCTACACTGTGATTACATGTAATGCTCAGCAAATTCTGTTTTTTCTATTCTATCCGTCCGAAACGGCTCAGGCGCAGACCGGTAGGCCATTCACCTTCCTGTTTTTCAAGGCTTAACCAGATAAAGCTGGCACGACCGACCAGGTTTTGTTCAGGCACAAATCCCCAGACGCGGCTGTCCGAACTGTTATCACGGTTATCACCCATCATAAAGTAATGCCCTTCCGGCACTATCCAGGTGTACTCCGGTAATCCCGGCTGACGGAACAGACGCTGCCCGCTGATGCTGTCCGGTGTGATTTCCGGTACGGTCAGAATATGGTGAGCAACCGGCCCCAGGTTTTCAATCCGTTCCGCCTGACGGCGGTAACCGACTTCCATATCATCCTCGATCGGGAACTGATGTGCGCCGCCGCTCATAAAGGAGCCGCCCAGCGGTGATTTCTCCCAGCGGATAGCCCACTCGCTTTCGTATTCCTGACCATAGGTGACCGGCAGGGTTTCACAACTGCTCTGGTCTTTGGTACAGCCCGGATAGACCTGTAATTCTTTGGCATACGGATCATACACCACTTTATCACCCGGCAGACCAATCACGCGTTTGACATAATCGACACGCGGATCATCCGGATATTTAAATACCGCTATATCACCACGCTTCGGCTCCCCGGTTTTAATCAGAGTGGTCTGCGTGATCGGATCTTTTAACCCGTAAGCGTATTTCTCCACCAGCATAAAATCGCCGATTAACAGTGTCGGCATCATGGAGCCGGACGGGATCTGGAATGGCTCATAAATAAATGAGCGTACAATCAGAACAATCGCCAGTACCGGGAACAGGGATGCAGTACCTTCCACCCAGCCCGGTTTGGCCACAGTTTCAGCCAGATGAGCCTGATCCATGGTTCCTTCGGTCAGCTCTGCCATGCGCGCCAGTTTTTTCTTACGGGCCGGCTGAATTTTAAATTTATTCACCGCCCAGATGATCCCGGTAACCAATGTTGCCAGGGTCAGGATCAGCGCAAAGGTGTTCGCCATTATGTCTCCTTACAACCTGCTGAATGTTTAATCTTTGCCGACATGGAGAATGGCTAAAAACGCTTCCTGCGGTAACTCAACGTTACCAACCTGCTTCATGCGTTTCTTACCGTCTTTCTGTTTCTGCAACAGCTTTTTCTTACGGCTGACGTCACCGCCGTAGCATTTCGCCAGGACGTTTTTACGCAGCTGTTTCACTGTTGAACGCGCAATAATATGCATACCGATGGCAGCCTGGATCGCGATGTCAAACTGCTGGCGCGGGATCAGCTCTTTCATCTTCTCAACCAGTTCACGGCCGCGGTACATGGAATTATCACGGTGTGTAATCAGTGCCAGTGCGTCAACCCGCTCGCTGTTGATAAGGATATCAACACGCACCATGTCAGAAGCCTGGAAACGTTTAAAGTTGTAATCCAGTGATGCATAACCGCGTGAGGTGGATTTCAGGCGGTCAAAGAAATCGAGCACCACTTCCGCCATCGGAATTTCATAGGTCAGAGCAACCTGATTACCGTGATAGACCATGTTGGTCTGCACGCCGCGTTTCTCAATACACAGCGTAATCACGTTACCGAGATACTGCTGCGGCAGCAGCATATGACATTCCGCAATCGGTTCGCGCAGCTCTTCAATATTGTTGAGCGGCGGCAGCTTGGACGGACTGTCGACATACACTATTTCGCCGCCGGTGGTTTCCACTTCATAGACAACCGTCGGCGCGGTGGTGATCAGATCGAGATCATATTCACGTTCCAGACGCTCCTGGATAATCTCCATATGCAGAAGACCGAGGAAGCCGCAGCGGAAACCGAAGCCAAGCGCGGTAGAACTTTCCGGCTCATAGAACAGGGAAGCATCGTTGAGGCTCAGTTTGCCGAGCGCATCACGAAATGCTTCATAGTCATCAGAACTGACCGGGAACAGACCGGCATATACCTGCGGCTTCACTTTTTTAAAGCCCGGTAATGCTTTTTCGGCAGGCTGACGGGCCCCTGTCAGGGTATCCCCGACCGGCGCCCCGAGAATATCTTTAATGGCACAGACCACCCAGCCGGCTTCACCGCATCTGAGGACATCTTTATCCACCTGTTTCGGTGTGAAGATCCCCAGACGGTCAGCGTTATACACCTGGCCGGTGCTCATCACTTTAATTTTATCGCCTTTGCGCAGTGTGCCGTTTTTAATCCGGATCAGAGACACAACACCTAAATAGTTATCAAACCAAGAGTCAATAATCAGTGCCTGTAACGGCGCATCAGGATCACCTTCCGGCGGCGGAATATCGCGTACCAGGCGTTCGATCACATCGTTGACGCCCACACCGGTTTTCGCCGAGCAGCGCACCGCATCGGCCGCTTCAATCCCGACGATATCTTCAATCTCTTCCGCCACCCGCTCCGGGTCGGCAGCAGGCAGGTCAATTTTGTTGAGAACCGGAACAACTTCCAGGTTCATTTCCATCGCCGTATAGCAGTTCGCCAGTGTCTGCGCTTCCACGCCCTGACCGGCATCAACCACCAGCAACGCGCCTTCACACGCCGCCAGTGAACGGGAAACCTCATAAGAGAAGTCAACATGGCCCGGGGTATCGATGAAATTGAGCTGGTAGGTTTCACCATTCTGCGCGGTGTAATCCAGCGTTACGCTCTGTGCTTTGATGGTAATGCCGCGTTCGCGTTCCAGATCCATTGAGTCCAGAACCTGTGCGGCCATTTCACGGTCGGATAAACCGCCGCAAATCTGAATAATGCGATCAGATAAGGTCGATTTGCCATGATCGATATGAGCAATAATGGAAAAATTTCGGATATGGTTGATTTTCAAGATAAAATTCTTCTTTGTAATGCCCTATAAAACTAGCTTTGGACACCTGTAAGGACTCAAAGCCAACACTCTATATTGCTGGTTAACAGACTTATTGCCAGCATTCTACATGCTACAGACACTCAACTCAAAGAAACGTTCATTTTGCGGGGAAAAAACCCGCTTTCCCTATTAACCGGCCAATCATTCTGCACCAAGTGTAGTCATCCGAATCTGTTAAACCAATCATCTGATTATATAAATATAGCTGGATTTATAAATTTTAATGATGATTAGATAAAAAATAATAACACGAAAATATACCTAATAATCAAATAATTAATATAGCTATAAAAAATAAGCATCTTATGACAACCCGTTTATTTGACTAAAGAATCATTGGCTATAATGATTGTTTATAGTGACTTTTACTTACAAATGGATTTAGTTTAGCCATAGATAGGAACATAAAGTAAATCATAAGAATATTTTACCGGATAAATCACTTACATCAGATACTTTAACATTTATGAGGCAATCATTAATGGAAAAAATAACCAGAGTCCTTGAAAAGCTGAATCAGGGACGTACCGACCAGCCTCTCACCCTGACCGATTTTATGCCACTTTCCCTTGCCGAAATCCGTAATACGAGTCAGCTTTCACGGGATGAAGCACGGTTACTGTTCCGTGCAGCGCAAAAAGAAAAACAAAACAACCTGCTCTATACTGCACGGGCACTGACCCGCGCCAACCCGCTGCTGCGCAACGAGATGCGCCGGGCCCGTTATCACGGTGCCATGCCTTATAGCTATGATGATATGATTGTGCCGCGTGCCGATGAGTTTGCCGCCCCGGGCGCTGTCTCTTCCATGTTTTCCCCCGCCGGTTATTTGACTGAGCTGTACCGTGAAGCCCGGGGACTGCATCCAAAAGACAGTGACCATAATCTGGATAAGCGCCGTCCGGACCTGGCAAAACTGGTGCTCTCTCAGGACAATCTGGATAACGAAATCTCTGCTCTGTCACTGGCGAATGAGCAACTGGAAACGGCTCTGATGACACAAGCCGCCCAGACAGACAAAAGCAAATACTATGACGCACTGGCAACGTCCTGCAACAGTGGTGTAACGCCGTATAACCTGCCGTTTGAGGGAATGCATAACGCCCTGGCGCAGCGGAATTTTGTTCTGCCGGATAATATTCTCAGCACCCCTGCGAAGTTTGCCATACTGGCGGCATACAACGCCGGTATCTCACCAAAGTTGTATGCCATACTGACAGAGGATACAGAGTCATTAACCGGTTCCGATCTGAAAAAATCTCTGAAAAAAAACTTCCCGATGATTAAGATTAAAGACCTTATGACTCTGGATGCGCTGGCCAATTATTATGAGCTTCCGGCAGATGAAATTCAGGCCCTTATTGCCGCCGAAATAACAGGCCTGTTATCAACACCGGATATGTATGACGACGATTATAAACTGGTAATACCGGCAATAAGCACCGGCGGGAAAATGACATTCAGTGAACTGGCCAAAACACCGGATGATAAAAAACAGGCAATCTATATTGATTTAATTCCGCAGGGTGGTAATCAGTTTTTAGTTAATTTTAGTGTAACGGAAACCCTGAAAGACGCGACGCATTTTAGTATAGGCTATAATGAATCGTTTAATAATCTGGCAGATAAAAAGGGGTTTATTCCTCTGGCCGGGGAGCACTACAGTATCCCCGTCACACTGGATGCTAAGCTTTTAGAAGCAAAAACTAAAATCGGAATCACCAGAAAAAAACCTGAACCAGCCAGCGACGGGAACTATTACACCTCAACCACCTTCACCATCCGTCCCGATGCGAAACCGGGTACATGGCTCCTCAGACTCAATAAAACACTGCGTCTGGCAAAAGTCAGCGGTATGACCCCACGCGAAACACAACATGCATTAATCCACGAAAGAAATGATTCAGACGAATACGAATTACGCCGTTTCACCGAAACGCTGCTTTACCGTAAACGTTATGGCATTGATACTGAAACAGCATTAATGCTGTGTAACGCCGGTATCAGCAAAGTCCGCTATGACGGGCAGCTCAGCCATTTTGACCGTCTGTTTAATAATCCGCCGCTGAATGGTGTAACTTACACGTTAGGTGGTGACGACATTCCGATGGAACCGGATGCCAAAGACCCGCGTCGTGAAGTCCTGAAACGCGCTTTCCGGGTAGATAATACCGGTTTGTGGCAACTATTTGTTATCACAAATCGTAAAAACAAATCCAAAGCTATCGAAAACAAGACAGAAAAACTTCGTGGCCTGTTATTTGTTCGTCTGCTGGCGGATGTGCACAACCTGACAGTAACACAACTGGATGCCCTGTTGCGGATGTCCCCTTACAGCTCAATGGACGTTTACAATTTAGATGGCAAAACACGCCAGAAAATGCTCTCTTTTCTGTCCCGGATCACCCAATGGCTGAATACACAAAATATCACTGTTGAACAGCTGATGCTGCTGCTGAGTAAAGAATCTCCGGCGGTACCGACCAAAGAGATGCAGGTCCTGCTGGATCTCCTGCGTAACGGTGGTATTGATAAAACCGATACAGAACTGTATACCACCATGGCACCGGTGATTACTGCGGCTATGCAACTGGACGTCACGGAATCAGGGGAAGCACTGCTGCGCTGGCTGGATAAAAATCATCCCGCAGAGATACCCGCTACCACCGAAGCCCGGGCGCTTATTATCAAAAAAGATCAGACGGCCGGCGACAAGAAAAAACTGGCGGCCTGGTGTCAGGCACTGGCACAGCGTGCATTGGTAATTCACACCTTTGCACTCAGTAATGCCGAACTTCAGACATTGTCACAAGGTGCACCGGCCGGCATCATTACTGACCTGTATAACATCTGTGATTTCCATAACCTGATTAACCGCTGCGGTGAACAGGCCGGTACGGTACTGGATGCACTGCAAAGCAAGACACTGACAGTTAAAATTCTGGCACAGGCACTGAATCTGTCAGAAGATGTGATTACTCAGGCACTGACACAGGCCGGACAAAAACCGGAACTGACCACATGGCCACAGCTGGCGACATTGCCGCCACGGCTGGATTTGGCAGATACCCTGCATATCACCCCGAAAGATATCACCACTCTGCTGACAGTGTCTGAGAATGTGAAAGCTTCTTATGCAGATCTCTCCGCACTGACAGGATTGTTACAGGCCGGTCTGAACGAACAACAGACCAAACAACTGCAAAATCAGTCTGAACCGCGCCGCAGTGAAGCCCTCAGCGGAGAGTACCGCTCTCTGATCATGAATAATCCGGTGGCAAACCGTGATGATATCTGGCGTAATCTGCTGGTGGACGGAAAAGTCAGTGCTGAAATCACCACCACCCTGCTGGCGGATGCCATCGCCGGTATTCAGCTCTATATTAACCGCACCATTGCCGGTGATGAGCCGGGTGCAAACAGTGACGCTCTTGAGCGTCAGTTCTTTAAAGACTGGGATGCCTGTAATAAACGCTACAGTACCTGGGCGGGTGTGTCTCAGTTAGTCTATTACCCTGAAAACTTCGTTGACCCGACCCTCCGTATCGGTCAGACCGGGATGATGAACACCATGCTGGAGCAGCTTTCACAAAGTGAACTCAGCAAAGATACCCTGGAAAACGGCTTCCGCCAGTACCTGACCGCCTTTGAGCAGGTCGCTAACCTGAAAGTGGTCAGCGGTTATCATGATACTGTTAATATTAATCAGGGTAACACCTGGTTTATCGGTACCAGCCAGACTGAGCCGAAAAAATATTACTGGCGTAAAGCGGATCACAGTAAATGTCAGAACGGCCGTTTTGCCGCCAATGCCTGGAGTGACTGGAAAGAAATTACCTGTGCGGTGAATCCGTACGGGGATATGGTGCGTCCGGTGATTTTTCATTCACGTCTTTATCTGTTATGGATTGAAAAACAAGTACAGAAAGATAACACCGGTAAAGATACGGCATCTTTTACTCTGAAGCTGACACATATTAAATATGACGGCAGTTGGGCTTCGCCGTTCAGTTATCATGTGACTGATGACTTCATAACCGGCGGAGAAAAAAATGGTCTGTACTGTGCCGCCAACCAGGAAGATAACTCACTGCTTATTGCCTGCTATAAAAAAATAACAAAAAATAACACAGTCCCGGACGGAACCTTCGGATTCAATATTCTTCCGGATATGAGCCAAGAAAAAGAAAAAGAAGAAGATATAAAAAATATATTAAATAAAGTTTTCTATCAATTAGATACAGAAACTACCGTCAGGGTAAATACCCTTCTGAATAGTAAGTTCGCTTACGAATTTACCCTGGGATCACGAGACGGAAATCCGGCACTGAATCTTATCCTATCCCCTGGTAACTATTTCATCAGGAATGATGATAATAAAAAAACACTGATACTGAATCCTGATGCTTATATTACCATCGATTCCAGGAAAACATTTGATTATATTCCCGAACCTTTGCGGAGAAGATATATTAGTAGACTCATAATTACTGGCGCTACAATTTATAAACCGGAATCAATGGAAATAAAGCCTAACGGTGATAAGATGTCCGGCTCTATTAACAAGCTTGCCGTAGCTGGTATCAAGCCAAAAGAATCGGCAAGTGAGATAGCTCTTTCCATCTGTAATCTTACGCCGGAAGTTAATAGCATTATTCTGACAAGTAACACAACAAAACGGAGTTTCACTCTGGGTCTAAACGAAAAATCAGGGTCATGTTTTATATTTAATAGTACGCTTGAAGAAGAATTAGCGACAAATAGTGAAAACTATGCTATTTATACTGACGCAGCAAATACAGGTACACTCCTCTTGGGCGCCATGAAAGCTCAAGCCAAACCTATCCATGAAAATAATATCGAAATTACGTTTAAACTCAAGGAGAGTGAACTAAAAAAAATAAACGGTCATGACGCCGGGCTCACCCCTCCGACTTACCCGCTTAATTCAGAAAAAATACTGAAATTTCCGTTTGGGGAACAGAAAATAGCTCTTCCCGACAATACAGATATTAATAATCTGGAGATCACAGTAACAGTTAGTTTCAAAAATACAGATGTTCTTGCAGCTACTGCCACTTATAAGTTGGTTATAAAGAATGCTGTTTTAGATCCAAGATCCATATCCCTGTACACCACGCCGGATGGCGCTCAATATATGGAATGGGATGGTTACCGTACCCGGTTAAACACTCTCTTCACCCGCCAGTTAATTGAACGTGCCAATAACGGCATTGACGCAATATTATCCCCTGAAACCCAGTATCTGCCTGAACCGAAACCGGGACAGGGCACCTATGTCACACTGACACTGAACCCGTATAACCCGGATATTCATGGCACTGACCGGGCATTTACGATTTATTACAGCAATGTTGCCACGAACGACGGCAAATTTTCTGTTTACAGCGGCTCACTCAGTATTACCGATACGACAGAAGTAAAATTATTTATTCCGCTGATTAAAAACGCCGCGAGTCAGTCTGCTGATACGAAGTCGGATACTTTATATATTAATGCGAAATACCAGACAGGAACAACAAACCAGATCTGTCTTTACCGCACCGAGGCTGATAAAAATAATCCTGAAGGCTGGACATTGGATAAAAGCGTTAACAAGGGCACCTTCGCCGGCCTGGCAGAAGACGGGGTCTCCGGTTTATTACAATCCGGTGAACCGATGGATTTCAGTGGTGCCAATGCACTCTATTTCTGGGAATTGTTCTATTACACCCCGATGATGGCAGCAACGCGCCTGTTGCAGGAGCAGAACTTTACCGACGCTGACCGCTGGTTAAGCTATATCTGGCGCCCTGATGCAAATGGAGCCGGTGATTGGCGGGTACGTCCGCTGAAAGAAGACACGTCCTGGAATGCCGACCCGCTGGATTCGGTTGATCCCGATGCGGTCGCCCAGAATGATCCGATGCATTACAAAGTCAGCACCCTGATGAAATTACTGGATTTGCTGATTGCCCGTGGTGACAAAGCTTACCGCATACCGGAACGCGATACCCTCAATGAAGCGAAAATGTGGTATATGCAGGCTCTGGGGCTGCTCGGGGATAAACCTGTCAGCATTCTCAACAATGGTTGGGAAAATCCGTCACTAAGTAATGCGGCAGATAAAACTCAGGCAAAACAGTTCCATGACGAAATCAGCCGTATCCGCAGCGGCGGCCTGCTGCCGGATGTCCGCACTGCCAATACCCTGACCGGATTGTTCCGGCCGCAGCAAAACGAAAAACTGCTCGGCTACTGGCAAACGCTGGAAATGCGCCTGTTTAATCTGCGCAATAATCTCTCCATTGATGGTCAGCCATTATCTTTGCCAATCTTTGCCGCACCGGCAGACCCCGCCGCACTGCTCAGTGCCGCCGCCGCAGCATCCGGAGGCAGCAAATCTTTACCGTCTGCTGACATCCCGGCAATGCGCTTCCCGCAGGCGCTGGAAAGTGCCCGCTCGCTGACCGGGCAGCTGATGCAGTTCGGTTCCACCCTCCAGGGGCTGATTGAGCGCCGGGATGCGGAAGCGATGAGTGAACTGCTGCAAAACCAGGCCGGTGAACTGATACTCTCTTCCCTGCGAATGCAGGAACAGGCTCTCACCGAACTGGATGCCGAGAAGAAAACACTGGAACAGAGCCGGGCCGGGGCACAATCCCGCGTTGACAGCTACCGCGTCCTGTATGATGAAAATGTCAGTGCGGAAGAAAAACGGACCATGGATCTGTATTTATCTTCTTCTGTACTGAGTACATCCGTTGACGCACTGAATATGGCTGCCACCGTTGCCGATATGGCTCCGAACATCTTCGGCGTAGCCACGGGGGGCAGCCGCTGGGGCGGTGTCCCGAACGCAATTGGTTCAGGTATGAGCCTGGCGGCGTCTGCCACCAAAACTACTGCCGATAACATCAGCCAGTCTGAAGCATGGCGCCGCCGCCGTCAGGAATGGGAAATCCAGAAAAATAATGCCGAATCTGAAGTAAAACAGATTGATGCACAACTGGAAGCCCTGGCTGTCCGCCGTACCGCAACAGAAATGCAGTACAAACATCTGGAACTCCAGCAGGCACAGACTCAGACACAACTGGAGTTAATGCAGCGTCAATTCAGCAATAAAGCACTTTATAGCTGGCTGCACGGCCGTCTGGCATCCATCTATTACCGCTTCTACGACCTGACAGCAACCCGCTGTATGATGGCGGAAAAAGCTTACGCATGGCAAACCAACGATACTGCAACCCGCTATATCAAGCCGGGTGCATGGCAGAGCAGTAATGCCGGGCTGATGGCCGGGGAATCTTTGTTGCTGAACCTGGCAGAGATGGAGCAGGCATGGCTGAAACGGGATAGTCGCTCACTGGAGGTCACCCGTACTGTTTCTCTGGCAGAAGTGTACCGTACTGACAATGTCATTCTGGCAGTGAAAATTGCTGACCTCCTGAAAGGTAGTGGCAGCGGGAATACACCAGCATCAACCGGGCTTTCAATGACGGAGGATAAACAACTGCATGCCGCGTTCAACCTGCAAAAACTGGGTATTGAGGCAGACTATCCTGCCAGCCTGGGCAATACACGCCGTATCAAACAAATCAGTGTAACCTTACCGGCGCTGGTTGGTCCGTATCAGGATATGCGTGCTATATTCAGTTACGGCGGCAACTCGTTGCCGGCCGGCTGCAAAGCCATCGCACTATCCCACGGTATCAATGATAACGGCCAGTTCCGGCTTGATTTCAATGACGGCTACTGGCTGCCGTTTGAAGGTATTCCGGTGGATGATAATAACAGCCTGACCCTGAGCTTCCCGGATGCAATCGGTGAGAAGCAGAAACCACTGCTGCTCAGTCTGACCGATATCATCATCCATATCCGTTACACCATTTGTTAATTTTTATCCTGGCGACAAGTTGCGGGCATCAGATTGTCATCAATAAAAACAACCCGCAGTGATAAATAACAGCCGGTCATTCAGGCTGTTATTTTTTTATTCGTACTACAGACGGGTGGCTTTCCTGCATGGTGTCCTGCGGGTAAAATCACAAGACATTCTCGCGGTAAAAAAATGCCGGTCAAATCATGACCGGCATACTTTATAACGGGGGAGCTGAATAAATCAGGATTCACACATATCAACACTAAGCGCTGACGGCGGCAGGCCGATTTGCAGGATGACCGGCTCATAATCCTCAGAGCCGCTCCAGTGGCGGGCAATTTTACGCGCCAGCAGGAACCCGGCTGCACCGCCGAGAATCCCCCCGGCGAGAACCGCAGACTGGCTTTCCGCCAGTGCCTGCACCAGACCCGCACCGGCAAATAATCCCAGAAGCGGCGTCAGATATACCAGCATCGCTGAACGCAGCAGACTGCCTTCCGGTATCCCGACCTCCACTTTCTGACCGGTTACCAATGGTTCGCTGACCGGAATTTCGAGCTGGTGCTCTGCTTCCGGTCCCAGTTTATTCAGCAGATAAGAGCCGCATGCTGCCCGGGCTTTACAACTTCCGCATCCGGCAGATGAACCGTAACGCAGCACCGCGCGCCCGTTCTGCCAGCGCACCACGGTTGCCCACTCTTTGACCATATTAACCTCCGCTGAATGTCACACCATCTGCTATCTGCCGGGCCGTTGCCGGCGGCAGTTCGCCGAAGACGGTGATCTCATTATCACCTTTACGTATGGTGTACAGCGTACGCGAACCCTGACGCATTGTCTGTTGATTTTCTGGTGTCTTCACCGCTTTGGCGACATTCACTGAAAAAGAGAACAGGCCGTCGCTGAACATGACGGTTTCAACCCATTCCTGTTCACCCACCTGGCGGCGGTTACGGGTCATCTCTTTAAACCCGTTCGGGAGACGCATCACATCCCAGTCAAATTTGACCTTTTCCGGCTGAGGGATAGCCAGTACCGGCGGCATCGTGACGGACTGTACGGCTTTCAGCGCCTCAGTCACACTACCGTTATCCACGGAAGCGGACACCACACGGAACTGCTCAAGTGAGACATTGTTCTGATCCAGCAGATCCACCTGCAATGGCAGGCCGGTTTCTTCATCCGCGACCACAATATAATTGTAACGTGAATTATCTTTCGAGGTGATACGCACCACCCGGCCCGGGTGATCACCGATATGAATCCGTCCGACATCAATAAAATTATAATAGGCTTTCAGGGCATTGAAGTCCGCGAAAATAATCGACGGCAGATAATCAACAATGTGATTACCGCTCAGGCTGAATGAGTCCAGCCCCGGCTCATAATAGCTGATTTCCTGCCCGCGCTGGACGATTTCCCGCCGGGAGCTGTCCATCTGCATAATCTGGGCGACCGGCTGACCATCCATAACCGCATAGCGGTAACGGACAGGAGTGATACCTTTCGGGGAAATGGTAATAAAAGAGAGTTCATAACTGAGAGTGCGGGAAGCGTTACCCATATTCTGCAGCAACGCCTCAGCACTTTGTTGTGCTGAGGCGGGTGCTGCGAGTAACAGGCTGCCCGTCAGAAAAGCAACGGATAACCAGATTCGTTTCATTACTACTGCTGTGGTTGTGAAGACACGCGACCCTGTTCCGGGGTGGCTGTCTGTTTAACTTCAGGCTGACCATCCGTGTGTACACGGCGATCCAGTTCATACTGCTGGAAAATCGCATTCAGGCGCGCACCGCGTTCCTGATCAAAGCGGGTCTGCGGGGCAAGACCGGCACCATTTTTCAGATCCAGACTGACAGGAGATGCACTGCCCATAAAAGGTACGGTATTAAATGCGGAAGCATCACCGTTTACAACACTCTCTGTGCCGTCCGTATTATAGTGCTGAACACCGACAATCACGGCCAGTGATACACAGGCTGCCATACCGACCTGCGTCAGCTGACTTGCCCACGGTCGCAGTTTTGCCACAAATCCGTAATCACGCCATGTTTTCGGTTCAGGCTGGGACTCAGGGACCGCCTGAGGTGCGATATAAACCGGCTCCTGCGCCAGTGCTTCAGCTACCCGTGACGCAATATCAAAATGCATGACGTCCGGCAGGTCGCCGCGCATCGTATCACGGATAAGATGATAACCGGCCCACTCTGCCTGCAGATCTGCATCCTGTGTCAGTGCGGTAACCAGTTCACTGTCAAGAGTTTCTCCGTCCATCAGTGCGGAAAGTGTCTCTTTTTGCATGCCTACGTTCCCTTCAGTGTGATTTAAGTGCTCACTGATTTTGTATCAGTGGCTGAACTTTATTATCGATGGCTTCACGTGCGCGGAAGATACGGGAACGAACCGTGCCGACCGGGCAGTCCATAATCTCAGCTATTTCTTCATAGCTCAGACCATCGAGCTCACGCAATGTAATCGCCGTTTTCAAATCCTCGGGTAAGGAATCGATCGTGCGGAAAACCACCGCTCTTAATTCTTCAGACAACATTAAGTTCTCAGGGTTCGAAATTTCTTTTAACGCCCCTGAGGATTCAAAATTCTCAGCATCCCCGGCATCCACATCACTGGATGGCGGACGGCGCCCCTGAGCAACCAGGTAATTCTTCGCTGTATTGACCGCAATACGGTACAGCCAGGTATAAAATGCACTGTCACCGCGAAACGACCCGACTGCGCGGTAAGCCTTGATAAAGGATTCCTGCGCCACATCCGGAACATCACTCTGCGGAACATAGCGGGATACCAGACTCGCCACTTTGTGCTGATAACGAACCACCAGCATATTAAAGGCTTTCTGATCCCCTTTCTGTACCCGATCAACCAGCATTTGATCCGTTAACTGCTCGCTCATTCGCAGTGTTATCTCCCGAAGCTCAGCTTCACCATTCTCTTTCCTGTTTCGCTTCACTTCATGATGAGCAAGCGATACTTTGAGTCAGCTAAAATAGCGAAGTTCATTTTTCTTTTAAAAAAATTACAAAAAAGGATCCTTTTTGTGATCCTTATTACACATTTTGCGGATAATTCCTGCGTAATTACCCGCAGACCATTTTTCCGGCGATTAACGTTACAGATTACCACGTTTTTACCGGCAATCCCTCTGATAATCACGTAAAATTGCCTCAGGACAGTGTAAAAATCCTGTAAAATCTGCTTTTGACTGAAAAAACACCGTCATAACCATAACCATGACCATGGCACGATTCAGTATTTCAGATAAAAACCGGTAATAAATGATTTAAAATCAGCACTGTAATTTCCCTCTTCCGTTTTAATACTCATTGCTCTGTGCTGCGCACTGCACGGACGGCGGGATAACGCGATTAATATCCGGTGAAAAGGGGTATCCGGCTTATCTGATACCGCAATCTGTGTATGCAGAAACCAGTTCTGCTCACCGGCGGCAACGATAAAATCCTGCCCGGTGGTGTACGGCAGCACCACACAAAGCAAACCATCCGGCGTGATAAGCTGCGCCGCATGTTGCAGCAACTGAGGGTGATCCAGTGACGTGGTATAGCGGGCGGTTTCCCGGGCACTGTCACGGCAGGCAACCGCCGGGGCGAAATACGGCGGATTGCTGACAATAAGATCATAACGCACCTCCGGGGCGGTACGGATAAACTCACCGATATCCTGATGAAACACGCGCATCCGCGCTTCCCACGGTGATGCCAGAAAGTTCTCTGCGGCCTGAGCTGCGGCGTCAGCATCAATATCCACCGCATCAATCCGCGTATCCGGCTGCGAACGCTGTGCCAGCATCAGCGCCACCAGCCCGCTGCCGGTACCGATATCCAGAATATGGCGGGCGTTTTCGCACGGTGCCCAGCCGCCGAGCAGCACCCCGTCGGTTCCGACTTTCATGGCGCAGCGGTCGTGGGCCACAAAAAATTGTTTGCAGGCAAAACCACGGCGGCGCGCCGGCTGTTTTTCGTCTGTCATCATCACTGAACTGTTTGTCTGTTAAAATAAATAAATCCCGGCGACAGGATACGGACTTCTGCCCGCAGAAGAAAGTCCCGCACACCGGCAACTATTTTTGATGAAGATCCTGTCCAAGCCGTTTATAATCAGCGGTCCAAACAGAGGTATATAATGACTGCAACTACTTTTTCTGAACTCGAACTGAACGATGAACTGCTCCGTGCACTGGATGCCAAGGGCTATGAGCGCCCGACCGTCATCCAGGAAGCCACTATTCCGGCCGCGCTGGATAATCGTGATATTCTGGGTTCAGCCCCGACCGGCACCGGCAAAACTGCCGCTTATCTGCTGCCGGCCATTCAGCACCTGTCCGACTTCCCGCGTAAAAAATCCGGGCCGCCGCGCGTGCTTATCCTGACCCCGACCCGCGAACTGGCCATGCAGGTGGCTGATCAGGCCAGAGAATTCTGTCAGTTCACCCATCACGATGTTGCCACTATCACCGGCGGTGTGGCCTATATGAACCACGCCGAAGTGTTCAGTGAGAACCAGGACATCGTTGTCGCCACCACAGGGCGTCTGCTGCAATATATAAAAGAAGAAAATTTTGACTGCCGTGCGGTTGAGATCCTGATCCTCGACGAAGCTGACCGCATGCTGGACATGGGCTTTGCCAACGATATCGAAACCATCGCTGGTGAAACCCGCTGGCGGACGCAAACCATGCTGTTCTCCGCCACCCTCGAAGGACAGGCTATCCGCGATTTCGCCAAACGTATCCTGAACGAACCGGTTGAGATCGAAGCCGATCCGTCACGCCGTGAACGGAAGAAAATCCAGCAATTCTATCTGCGTGCCGATGACCTGGAGCACAAAAAAGCGCTGCTGGCGCATCTGCTGAAACAGCCTGATGTCACCAAAACCGTGGTATTTGTCCGTAAACGTGAGCGCGTGCGCGAACTGTCTGACTGGCTGCGCACACAGGATATCGTTTCCTGCTATCTCGAAGGCGAAATGGTACAGGCGAAACGCAATGAAGCCATCAGCCGTATGACCGACGGCCGTGCCACTGTGCTTATCGCAACCGATGTGGCCTCCCGCGGGATCGACATCGAAGATATCAGCCATGTCTTTAACTTTGATCTGCCGCGCACTGCGGATGTCTACCTGCACCGTATCGGACGTACCGCCCGTGCCGGACGCAAAGGGGTGGCCATTTCACTTGTCGAATCCCATGACCAGCCGCTGCTCGGCAAAATTATCCGCTATATTGAAGAA
The DNA here is from genome assembly GCF_051129855.1 of Morganella sp. Je.2.23. Classification (NCBI taxonomy): domain Bacteria; kingdom Pseudomonadati; phylum Pseudomonadota; class Gammaproteobacteria; order Enterobacterales; family Morganellaceae; genus Morganella; species Morganella sp. Je.2.23. Next base: position 450,216 of record NZ_JBCPSQ010000001.1, on the reverse strand, counting down.
CCGATCAAAATGCGGGTAATCGATGAGTTACGGCCGAAAACCCGTGCGCCATCGGAGAAAGCGACGCACAAGCCGTCGAAAAAAGTACTCGCCAAGCGCAAAGAGCAAAAAGCCGCTGAGACTGAGAAGAAGAAAAAAACCAAAATCCGCCACCGCGTCAGTAAAAATATCGGAAAACGACGCAAGCCAGGCGCAGAACACGCGGAACAGACTCCTGCGGCCGGCGAACCACAGGAATAAACGGAACTCCTTCTCTCTGATAAAAGAAAACGGACTGTCACAGTCCGTTTTTTTATGCTTACTCCCGGGTCTCATCCATCTGTTCCATCGCAGTAACCACCTGCGACAGGGTGTGTGCTTTCACACCGAGAACCAGCTTCTGCAATGCGGAATGTGCATGCTGCGGCGGATAATAATCCAGCGCTATCCGCTGCCCGAGCGCCTGCGGAAGATCAAGCCCGTCCTGAATATGAGTGAGCCAGTCATGCTCCAGCACATAATGGCGGATAAGTTCATCCCCGCGCTCCCGCGCGGTCAGCAAAGACACCCCCTCTTCCGCCAGCGTATTCTCCGCCAGTCCCGCCGCATTAAAGATAACCGCCGGCTGCTGAAGCACCACCGCACAAAATGAGGCCAGCCCGCCCCCGAGAGAGTGCCCGACAAATAACCACGGACACACCGACTGCGACAAGAGATGTGCTGCCAGTGATACCGCCTCCTGATACTGTCTTGCCGGTAATCCGCGGCCCTGGCGGATGTTGGTCATCATATCTGGCATATCATTACTGCCCGCAAACGCCAGAATACCGGTATTGCGGTAATGATAAATCATACTTTGCAGACCGGACGGGCTGCTTAACTGATCTTCCGTCAGCGAGAGAGAGGCCAGTGTCTGAGTATCAGAACGGCAGACTTCACCGATATCACGCTGACCGGGCCGGTAACTGTCAGAGCACAGCCGCGCCAGTGTTATATCATCGGGGAAACCATCCTGCCGGTGTCCGGCGGATGCAGACAGCAATAAATCCGCTGCGGTGACCTGCTGCCGCTGCAAAAGCGCCTGACAATGCGGCGTGGATGAGAAAGCCAGTAACTGCGAAAAATAGTGTTCGATCAACATAAGTACGCCTCCGTGGACACTGAAGGCTTCACTTAACGCTATTCTCTGACCAGCAACAATATCATTTTTTATCAGTAAGTTACCGGGATTCTTATCCGTCAGACATAAAAAAACCACGCCGGAGCGTGGTTTTCGGAACAAGGACTGTTGCCGGAACGATTACAGGCTGGCAGTAAAAGTACGGGCAATAACGTCGCGCTGCTGTTCAGGAGTCAGTGAGTTGAAACGCACTGCATAACCGGAAACACGGATAGTTAACTGCGGATATTTTTCCGGATGGTTAACAGCATCTTCCAGAGTTTCACGACGCAGAACGTTCACGTTCAGGTGCTGACCACCTTCAACACGGACGGTAGGCTGAACCTGTAAATTCACTTCACGGTACTCGAAAGGACCTAATGCGGAACGGGAAACAACATCACCGTCTGCATATTGTTCTTTTGCACAGATGCAGCGTACTTCGTCTTTGCTGTCATCCAGCAGCCAGAAAGAGTTAACCAGTGCAGCGTTGTCGGATTTAGTAATTTGAATACCAGTAACCATGATGACCTCCGGGTGATTCGTTATCAATTTATTGATTGCCATTTAACTTGGAATATTGGTCTAACCAATGTCTCTGTATCTTATATACCAAGAATACAGGGCCGATTCTTTGATATATATCAATAAAAATCATATCAATTTTTAGCCATCATGATAAAAGGCTGTTTTAAATCAAAATTTCATTTTTGCTGTTTTCAGGTTTTTTTGTAAAAAATCAGTCATTTTCTCCCTGCTGCCGCCGTTATCAGAACCCGGCCCGCAAAAAAATTCCTTCCTGTTTCCTAACAGCGGATAAGTCAGGTAAGCTGACGGCAACTCTTGTAATAAATGAAGGATAACGACACGATGTCTGCATCTCTGACCTGGCATGATGTCATCGGCCATGAAAAAACCCAGCCCTATTTTATTGAAACTCTTCGTGCTGTTGCCCACGAACGAGAAATTGGTAAGACCATTTACCCACCACAGAAAGATGTCTTCAATGCATTCCGCTATACTGAGCTGTCTGATGTGCGGGTGGTGATTCTGGGACAGGACCCGTACCACGGACCAAATCAGGCACACGGCCTCTCTTTTTCTGTTCTGCCGGGCATTCAGCCGCCGCCGTCGCTCGTCAATATGTATAAGGAACTGGAAGCAGACATACCCGGATTTACGCGGCCGGATCACGGCTGTCTCGTCAGCTGGGCGCAACAGGGGGTATTACTGCTGAATACCGTGTTGACTGTTGAGCGCGGCCAGGCGCATTCCCACGCCAAACTTGGCTGGGAAACTTTTACCGATAATGTGATTGCCGCCGTGAATACCCACTGCGACGGTGTCATTTTCCTGCTCTGGGGCGCACATGCCCAGCGGAAAGGTCAGTACATTGATCAGCAAAAGCATGTGATACTGAAAGCACCGCATCCGTCCCCGCTGTCTGCACACCGCGGATTCCTGGGCTGCCGCCACTTTTCAAAAACCAATGCGATACTGACAGAGCGCGGCCAGTCTCCTGTCGACTGGCAGCCGGTGATCCCGGCAGAACTTCAGCCCGGCGCATAATACGGAACAAAATACAGGTACAAAAATGCCGCCCTTGCGGCGGCATGTGATTACTGACAAAACAGGATAAAAATCCTTATTTGGAGACCATCACCATTGCCGGACGTAACAGACGGCCGTTTAAGGTGTAGCCTTTCTGCATCACAGTCACCACATGATTGGATTCATGATCAGCAGCATCCACCATACTGATGGCCTGGTGCACATCCGGATTGAATGGCACTTTCGTCTCTTCAACCACTTCAATACCAAATTTTTTCACCGCATCCAGGAAGGATTTCAGTGTCAGTTCCAGCCCTTCCAGCATATTTTTCTGTGCTTCATCTTCCGGATTCACCGCACTCAGCGCGCGCTCCAGGTTATCAATCACAGGTAATAATTCATTAGAAAAACGTTCTAATGCAAACTTATGGGCTTTTTCAACATCCTGTTCCATACGGCGGCGGTTGTTCTCAATCTCCGCTTTGGCGCGCAGCATGGCTTCACGTTCCGTTTTACGGGACTCTTCCAGTTCATGCTCCAGCTCCGCGATACGGATCTGCGCCGCTGCGGCGGCATCCGCCTGCTCCGCTTCCGGCTGTTCCGCCGCTGTGTTCAGGGTCTCCGCTGCATCTGCAACAGGCTCTTCGTGCGTTTTTTGTTCGTGACTACTCATAAAATCTCCGCGTATTTCGCAATAATCCTGATTCTTGTTTATTATGGGGATCAAACTCAGAGATTCAAGGGATTGGCGATTAAGTGAGGCTAAAACGCACATGCTGACGGACAATACCGTAAAAAATAAATCGTTCCGCTGTATCGGAATTGTCGGCCATCCGCGCCATCCTGAAGCGCTGGCAACACACGAACAACTTTATCACTGGCTGCTGAAGAAAGGCCTGCGCGTAATTGTGGAAAGTGATGTTGCCGCTGAAATGCGGCTGACCGATGCGGTCACCGGCACTCTGCCGGATATCGGGCAGCAGGCCGACCTGGTCATTGTAATCGGCGGCGACGGCAATATGCTGGGGGCCGCCCGTGTCCTCTCCCGCTATGGTGCGGATGTGATAGGCGTGAACCGGGGTAATCTCGGTTTCCTGACTGATCTCGCACCGGACAATGCGCTTCAGCAGCTTGATCGCGTGCTCACCGGGGAATATCACGTCGAAAAACGGTTTCTGCTGGATGCCGGAGTGCTCAGCCCCAACGGCAAACTGCGCCGCAGCACCGCGCTCAACGAAGTGGTACTGCACCCGGGAAAAGTCGCCCATATGATAGATTTTGAAGTCTATATTGATGAGCGCTTTGCATTCTCCCAGCGTTCCGACGGCCTGATCATCACTACACCGACCGGCTCCACCGCCTACTCACTTTCCGCAGGCGGACCGATTCTGACGCCGAATCTGGATGCTATCGCCCTTGTGCCGATGTTCCCGCACACCCTCTCCTCACGGCCGCTGGTGATCAGCAGCCACAGTACCATTACCCTGAAATTCCCGCAGACCAATATTGATTATGAGGTCAGCTGTGACAGTCAGATAGCCTTGCCGATACAGGAAGGGGATGTGGTCAGGATCAAACGCAGCAGTAAAACGCTCGATCTCATACACCCGGTTGACTATAACTATTTCAATACGTTAAGCACAAAACTCGGCTGGTCTAAAAAAATGTTCTGATTTTTTTCATTCCGCCTCTTTACCGGATGCAAATCCTGATTATACTGTATGTAAAAACAGGTATGTGTATATCCACAGGAGAGGCGGCATGTTAACCCAGCTCACCATCAGTCAGTTTGCCATTGTCCGCGAGTTAGAAATCGACTTCCGCGCCGGTATGTCTGCTATTACCGGCGAAACCGGTGCCGGTAAATCCATTGCGATTGATGCACTGGGCTTATGTCTCGGTAACCGTGCCGATGCCAATATGGTGCGCCCCGGCGCCAACCGCGCTGATATCTGCGCCCGCTTCTCCCTGAAAGATACTCCGGCTGCCCGCCTCTGGCTGGAAGAGCATCAGCTGGACGATAATCAGGAGTGCCTGTTACGCCGCACCATCAACAGCGACGGCCGCTCACGGGGTTTTATCAACGGTACTGCCGTACCGCTGTCGCAACTGCGTGAACTCGGTACACGGCTGATCCAGATCCACGGGCAGCATGCCCATCAGCATCTGCTGGACAGCAGCCACCAGAAAATTCTGCTGGATACCTATGCCAATCAGGGCTTACTGCTCGGTGAAATGAAAAAAGCCTGGCAGCAGTGGCATAACGCCTGTCAGGCACTGGCGCTCTGTCAGCAACAGGCGCTGGAACGGGAAGCCCGTCAGCAGCTGGTTGAATACCATCTGAAAGAACTCGGTGAATTTGAACCCCGTGAAGGAGAGTATCCGGAAATTGATACTGAATATAAGCGCCTTGCAAACTCAGGTCAGTTTCTGAGCCTGAGCCAGAGTACATTAAACATTCTCAGTGAAAATGATGAGAACAACATCATCAGTATGCTCAATCATGCCCGCCATGAACTCAGCGAACTGATTTCACTGGATGAAAGCCTGTCTCCGTTACTGACCATGCTGGAAGACGCCGCTATTCAGGTCGACGAAGCCAGTAATGAACTGCGTCACTACAGTAACCGTGTGGATCTGGATCCGAACCGGCTCTATGAACTGGAACAACGCATCTCCCGTTACATCAGTCTCAGCCGCAAACATCACACCACACCGGAAGAGTTATATGTCCTGTATGCTCAGTTGCAGGAAGAGCAGCAAATGCAGCAGGAAAGTGAACAGCACAGTGAAGAACTGAGCCGCGAAGCGGAACAATATTATCAGCAGGCACTGACGATCGCACAGCAACTGCACATGGTCAGGGAACACTATGCCGCAGAACTGAGTGAACTTATCACACAGAGCATGCACCATTTATCTATGCCGCACGGCCGTTTTACCGCAGATGTCATTTTTACCCCGGAACAGCTGAGTATGGACGGTGCCAGCAAAGTTGAATTTAATGTCACCACCAACCCGGGACAGCCTCATCAGGCACTGGCGAAAGTGGCCTCCGGCGGGGAATTATCCCGTATTGCACTGGCAATTCAGGTGATCACCGCGAAAAAAACCGATACACCGGCGCTGATTTTCGATGAAGTAGACGTGGGGATCAGCGGCCCGACTGCCGCCATCGTAGGAAAACTGCTGCGTGAACTGGGTGAATCCACTCAGGTTATGTGTGTGACTCACCTGCCACAGGTTGCGGGCTGCGGACATCAGCACTATTTTGTCAGCAAACACACCAACGGCACGGAAACCGAAACCGCCATGCAACTGCTGGATAAAAAAGCGCGGGTACAGGAACTGGCCCGGTTACTTGCCGGTACTTCAGTCACCAAAAATACCCTCGCCAGCGCAAAAGAATTGCTGGCAGCATGACAAACAAGCTGATTTCATCTAACTTTTATGCGATCCTGCGGTCATAGAAAAATGTAAAGGTTTTCAATTTGATTATTGTCGATTATCATCGTCACAAAGAATCCTAAAGGAATGAAATCACCATGCGTTGTAAATTGCTGATTGCCGCAACGACATCTTTGTTGCTGTTAACTGCCGGATGTTCCACCCTGGAGCGTGTTGTTTACCGCCCGGATATCAACCAGGGTAACTACCTGACACCGGCAGACGTGGCGAAGATCCAGAAAGGGATGACCCAACAGCAAGTCGCCTACACACTCGGTACCCCGATGTTGCGTGACCCGTTCGGAACACAGACCTGGTACTATGTCTTCCGCCGTGAACCTGGCCATGAGCCGGTTAAACAGGAAACACTGACGCTGGTCTTTGACTCCGCCGGCACACTGAGCCAAATCACGAACACCAATTACAAACCGGACGGCGGTGACGAAACAGCAAGTGAAATCGCCAGCGAGACTGTCACTGACTGATTGTCAGCAGTCACGCTGAAACAACGTGTGGTAAGTAACAAAAAACCCGCCGGGACACATCGTGGATCTGCGGGTTTTGTTTATTTCAGCTATCCCGGTTTACTGTTGTATCGTCCCCTGCGGCACATAATCCATTCATTGAATTTATAACGAATAATTATTCATAACCATGATTTATCACTCTCCGCAATTATCCGTATCCGGCCCTGATAATTATAATGATACTCAAGCATTACTTTGCTTATATTTCCGTAAATTAGCGGGAAACAGCGTGCTATTTATGATAGCCACATTAAAAAAATGGATATAAATCATTAGTATAATTAACTTTTCAGAAATATCTCACTGACCGATAGTATCGTGCTAGTATTCACGATTATTTCATTTTCACGCATGTTTAATAAGTAAGGTTAATGGCATGTCTAATCGCTTAAAGCTACAGGACGGAAAAACGCTGACTCTTGCGTCTTTGGGTGGTGCGCTGGAATTTTACGACTTTATCGTATTTCTCACCTTCGCTCCCTTTTTGCAGACACTTTTCTTTCCGAGTGACTCACCGCTGCTTTCGAGCATCATGACCTATCTGACCTACGCGGTCGCTTATTTTGTCCGCCCGCTCAGCGGCGTGGTAATGGCTCACTTCGGCGACCTGATCGGCCGCAAGAAAATGTTTATGCTCTCCCTGTTTCTGATGGCTATCCCGACTCTGCTGATCGGCCTGCTGCCGACCTATGAGCAAATTGGCTATGCCGCACCGGTATTACTGCTGATTATGCGTCTGTTACAGGGGATCGCATTAGGCGGGGAAGTTCCCAGCGCTCATGTCTTTGTCACCGAGCATGTCCCGCAAAATCGTCTCGGCCTGGCAAACAGTATGATTGCCAGCGGTCTGACATTCGGCGTGGTGATCGGCCACTTCGCGGCCTACCTGATTTACACCAACTTCAGCCATGATCAGATCTTAAGTTTTGCATGGCGTTATCCGTTTATCTGCGGTGGTGTTTTAGGTCTGATTGCCGTGTATTTACGCCGCTACCTGCGCGAAACGCCGGTATTTCTGGAAATGAAAAAGCGTAAAGAACTGATTGATATGCCAATCAAAGAGGTGCTGAAAAGCTATAAACCCGCAACCATGATCTCCATTCTTGCCACGTGGCTGCTGACCACCGGTGTGGTTCTGGTCGTTCTGGCGCCGAACCTGATGAAATCCGATATCTTTAAAATCGACCCGGAATTTGTCAGTAAAATCGCCATCCTCGCTACCGTGATGAATATGGTCGGCAGTATTATTGCAGGGATTGTGTCCGACAAACTCGGTATCCGCAAAACCGTGGTGATATACAGCATCCTGCTCGCCGCCACCAGCTACGCCTTCTTTAATTCCCTGAGCAGTGGTGACCACACCACTATCGGCTTCTTATATTCCCTGGCCGCCCTGTTCCTGGGTCTGGTTGCCTGTGTACCGATTATTATTATCAAGCTGTTCCCGGCCAATATCCGCTTAAGCGGCATCGGGTTCTCTTATAACATCGGTAACGCCCTATTCGCCGGGCTGACCACATTTACCGTACCGGTTATCGCCGAACACGTTAACCCGATGTTTATCGCTTACTATATTCTGTTCCTCTGCGCTCTCGGATTGTTTATCAGTTTCTGCCTCGGCAGAAAATCCATGAAGTTTTATGTCTGACAGCTATATCTGATAATAAAGCGCAACAATAAAAAAAACGGGGAAAGTTCCCCGTTTTTTTATATCTCTGCATATCGTTTTACCGTCAAATTCTGAAATATAACGATATACCCATCCCCTGTAGTACCACTTTTCACCTTAATTATTCTCTCAGATATAGTGTCTTGCCTTTCCCCAAAAAGAATGGAACCATCACTGTAAGTTAATATTCTCTCTGATTAAGGATAAACAGTGACACAATCACCGGCTGTTGCAGAAAATACCGCAGCGCTAATCGCATCCTGCTTATTAAAATATCGTCTTAAATCGGCAGTGGTGAATTATTCAGAAGGATCGATGTTTACACTCTTTCGGCTTGCACCTTCCCCCGGGATACGCAGTTCACAAATTTCCGCCCTCATTCCTGAATTATGCCGCTCTCTGAATGTAACCGAAATCCGGTTGATTGATTTTATTCCCGGAACACCTTATATAGGATTGCTTGTAAAAAATGAGTTCCGGAAAATCATCTCCTTCAGCCACTGTTTCAATAAGTGGACAAAAAATATATCGCTGCCTCAACTTTCGGTGATGACGGGAGAAAATATAACCGGAGAGCCTGTCAGTCTGGATTTAACACAATTACCGCACCTGTTGATCGCCGGAACAACCGGTTCAGGCAAATCCATGCTGATGCATTCCCTGATACTGAGTCTGCTGTACCGGACATCTCCTGCGAATGTCCGGCTGGTGCTGTGTGATGCTCACCACCCTGAACTCAGCCTTTACCGTGATACGCCGCATTTACTTTTTCCTGTTCTGTCTGACAGCACTAAAATAACCGAAGCTCTGCATTTTCTGACCACAGAAGCAGAAATACGACGCAAACACTTCTCTGCAATAAATGCCCCTGACCTCCGGCGTTATAATGAAAAAGTCGCACTGGCAGAATCATTCGGAAGACCCATTCCGGATCCATTTGCGCGGCCGGAAGACTATACGACTGAACATCCCTGTTTGGGCCATAAACCCGCCATTGTGATTTGTATCGAAAATGCCGTTCAGTTGATTAATGATCACAGCAATATTGAAGATTTAATATTGCCTCTGCTGCAACAGGGAGCAATGACCGGTATTCATTTATTGCTCACAACACGCAGTCCGCTGCCGACAAAAATAAACCAGCAACTTAAATTTTATATCCCTGCCCGCATTGCAATGACGGTGACTTCCAAAGCGGACTCTCATTTTATTATCGGGCAACATGGCGCTGAAATATTATCCGGAAATGGTGATATGTTGCTTATCACCGCTGACTCCGCAGAGCCTAAGCGCATTCAGGGAGCGTATATCAGCAACAGCGATATACATAATGCCGTTGATTACTGCAAGAAATGGGGGAATGTCAGTTATATTAATACCGGAAAAACAGTTGTACAGGACACCTGTGATTTGGATCCTCTGTTTGACCTGGCTGTTCAGTTTGTCGCAAAAAAACAACAGGTTTCGATATCTGCCATTCAGCGGGAATTCCGCATTGGTTACAATCGCGCAGCCAAAATTGTTGAGGAAATGGAAGAGTCGGGAATCATCAGCGAACCATTTTCAGACGGAAGGCGGGCGATTTTAGTTCCGGGGATTTTGTGATTATATCATTTGTCAAACAGGATAATGTGAGCTTGTGACATGAATAAAAATCTTTATCGCTTGATTGTTGAGTTTCAAAATAATGTCCGGGCTGCTTTAAAGCTCATGTATCGGTCCGGCATTAAAATGCCGTCAAGCCGCTGTGAATGGATTCAATATAGTATACCCGATTCTGGTGAGTTAGATGGTGGCATTAAATATTATAAACATGGCACCGGATGCCTCGTGAAACTAAATTCAGGGTATATAGATTTTGATTTTGGGGAGCGGGGAGAAGCAGGCGGTTTTAATTCCTGGTGGTTAACCTGCTTTGCGGGAAAAAATATAGCAGCTTACGGTTTCAGAAATTATGATGATATTGCTGAGCATCTGAACAAAGCGTTAAGTGACGGAGAACTGATTTGCCCGGATCATGATCTTTGCTATATTGCTAACGTTCCATATACCTACGCTACAGACATAGACTGCAGAGAGCCGGGGGATATGCTTCCATGCCGTAATCACGATCTCATACTCACACTTCAGGTTCATTACTTCGAAACAGCTGAACTCATGTTTAAAAATTACAATAAGCTCAATCAGAAAATGAAAAAAAATGGCCATCTGAGCCTGCGTGAAAAATCTGATACAAGAATTTATCTTTCTGCATGGTTAGGTTTTTTAGGTGTGGTCTGCGAGGGATTTCGAAAATTAAATATACGAGTCTTACTTGATAAAGATCGCCCTGCCAACTTTAAAGACTTATTACCAATTTCGGATAGCATCGGAAAGTTGATGAAAGAAAACTCGGATCCACTTCGTATATTCAGAAATAATATTTTTCATCTCAGGGAAGATACTAAATTTGCTTACCATTTTTTTGATCCGGAAGTTGAACGTCTTTCATGGGCATGTGAGTTACATTTTCTGCTTACAAAGTTTTTCTCTCAGTACAGAGTCTGTTGTGAAGTACATTATGTATTTAATGGGCGAAAAGGTGAGAGCGATTTGATAAAGAAAAAAGCAATACGCCGTAAAAAAAACACCTCTGAATATTGACGGCTTATACCAATGAATTACACTATTTACTTTACCTTAAAACCATATTCCCCTTTCGTTTGAATCCAAATTTCATTATATGTACACGTATTATAGTATTTTTTCTCCGGCAATAAATGACTGTTCAGTGATAGCTGTTTTACTAAGTACCTGTCAGATACCATTTTTGGTGTATCTTCTAAAGCCAGATAGCGATAAGATAAATAAAAATTATGGTATCGTAAGGTTATAACGTGATGTGGACAGTATATATATCAGATAAGCCTCATTCGAAAATTAATTTTCCGATTGGTATGAATCAAGGTGTTTGGGGAGTAAAGGAGGCAAAGAAAGGTACTGTTCAGAATATAAAAAAAGATGATCTGGTTGCCTTTGTCTACTCTATTTCCTGGCTAAAAGCAGAGGGAGCCGCCCCTTCAGGCTTCTCCCGTGTGGGTAAAGAACAGCTGCAAAATTTCCGCGGATTGGTGAAAAAAATTATAATTGGTCAGGTAACAAGAGCCTATTATACTGCTTTTACGAAAGTTTGGCCTGATGAAGAGATTTATCCGCATCGCTTCGACTTCAAAATTATTCAGGATTATGGTGAAGATATCTACTTTGGTACAGAGTTTTTCAATGAAGCATTCGTTGAAGCTGTACGTTATTCTGCCTGTACACAGGGTTCGGTTACTCAGGCTGACACGATAACACTATTGGCAGACATTAACCGTGATGTGGATGAGCAAGCTGATGAAACGTCACCTGCTGTCGTCTCCGGTTATGAAGGTAAGCCCATCATGAGGTTACACCAGTCCCGGGAAAGAGATCCCAAAATCATTAAGCAGAAGAAAGAACAGGTACTTAAGGAAACAGGTAAACTTGAGTGTGAAATCTGCTCAATGGATTTTGAAGAAACATACGGAATACTCGGCCACGGTTTTGCTGAATGTCATCACAAAAGCCCCCTGGCTCTTCGGGACAAAAACGAAGAAACAGATCTTTGTGATCTGGCAATTGTCTGTCCGAATTGCCATCGGATGCTTCACAGAAAACGCCCGTGGCTGACACTTGATGATCTGAAGGCAATTTATGAAAATCAAAAGTCTTGAAGACCTGCAAAAGAGACTGGCTGACTTTGCAGGAGCCAGAAACTGGGATCAATTCCATTCACCAAAGAATCTTTCAATAGCTTTATCTGTTGAAGCCAGCGAATTACTCGAAATATTCCAGTGGCTGACTGAGGAAGAGAGTAAGAATCTCAACTCTGAACAGTTAACAGAGACCGAACAAGAAGTAGCTGATGTTTTGTTATACCTCCTGCAACTTTCAGATAAGTTAAATATCAACATCCTCGAAGCTGCTTATAAAAAACTCGACGCTAACGATAAAAAATACCCTGTTGAAGCCTGTTTTGGTTCTGCAAAGAAGTACACTAAACTTTAGCACCTGAAACCGGGCTTCTGTATAACGCAACTGAGGTGCTGGCTGGTATTGAATATTCTGCTGAAAGTGCCGGGGACGATTCTCCTGACAAAAATCGCTTAGCGATGATAATTTTTAAAGTACATCTGTATTTTGACACAACCCCCCCCGATAACCGGTTATCCGGCTATCGGGAGTCACTTCATTCACGGCGTTTTTTAATTGGAAGCGGAGCTGAATTGCTCCGCTCTGCAGCCTTTAACTAAAATCAAAATGCAGGCGTAATTTTTTACAATGCAAACAGCGGAATAAATATCCCTGAGCATCGCTATCCTTATGTAACAGGCCGGATAGCTCCTCAACAGAAAAACCATATTCCTGAATATCATCTTCCAGAGAAACAAATTCATCCAGCCGGTCTTTTATATCATCCCAGCAAACATACCCGATAAATTCGCAGGGTTCATTACAGTGTGCCAACCACACTTCCTGCTGCCATCCGCGGTAACCGGGTGTACGCTTAACCAATTCATCCAGCATTTCATCCGGATACGGGTTGATGGTATGTGAAAATTCACCATCGTCATCATATTCACAGTCAATTCCTTCCACGCTGGCGCTATCCTGGAATTCACCCTCAAATTTCAGGCTGGCAGAACCATCCGCAATGCACCACGGACACAAAGCATCAATATCAGCGACAGAATAAAACGGGCTTTCATAATAAATATCAGTAGGTTGCTGACAGCAATCACACTTGACTGCCTTATCTGCTGAAAAAGCACCGGTTCCAAGTGGTTCGGGATGGTATTTAAAAACAGGTAATTTTCGGTTGTTTGGTGTCATGAGGAGCCCAGTTCAGGAAGAAATGAAACCATTGTAATCATTCCGGAGGCCATCCGCCATTGTCCACTTCCCCTTATCTGAAACAGCCCTGCTCAGAACCAACACAGCAGGCTAAAGGATAAAGTGACCAAATAATATGCAGTGGACGATAAGTGGACATCAGAAAAGACAAAGGGGCTACGCTTTCGCGTAACGCTGACGGAGTCTGAATTCGTCGCTTAACTAAATGATTTTATAGTGCTAATGTTCAGTTCAACTTTTCAAAAGTGCCTAATAAGGTGCCTAAAAATATTTTGATTGATTTTTAGCCATCGGGGTAAATGGGGCACTTCCTCACTATTGCTTGGTATTTTATCATTTAGCAAAAAAATTGCTACTTTTCTTCCGCAGATTATGTCTTGGCAGTAAAATAAATAGAATAAAATTCTTATATTTTCTTATCTAATAAGGCTTCTGAAAGAAGTCTTTGCTCTAGAGATGAGGTTGATGTAACGTTATGAATTAATGTTGATTTTAATCTGGAGTGTAATTTATGCCTGACCCGTCTATAGCAATATCTGAAGCAAGTGTTGGAATTGACTGGTTTAAGTATCTCTCGCCCTTAGTGAGCATATTGGTATCTTCTATTGTGACTTGGCTCTTTTTCAGAAAGAAAAGAAGTGATGAATACCTAAGTTATCTTGACAAACAACTGGATGATATTCTTAAAATATCAGTAAAATACCCTCACCTTGAGCACGCTGTATTTTGTGACTCATGGGAACGAAGTAAAGCATTAGGTGATGGAGAGCAAGCTACAAAATATATCCAATATGGGATTTATACGACCCTTGTATTTAATTATACTTCCCGCCTTTGTGCTCATTTTAATTATAATGAGAAAAAAATATTAGCTCATACCGATATCAAAGACTGGTTAAGACTCCATAAAAAAGTATGGAAACAACCTCCTAACCATGATAATGAAAATATTGACGGCTATGATCAAAAAGCTGTCGATATGATTAATAAAATGATTGGATAATACAATATAATGAAAAGAAAAGCTCTGATAATTGCTAATGCAGATGGTCTTCCTGGCGTTGATGTTGATGTAACAAACATCAGAACATTCCTTACTTCTATCTCTGGAGGCGGCTGGTTTGACGATGAAATTGAAATACTTAGATCTCCACTTAAATCTAATCTTATAAGTAAGTTATCTGGAGTCCGAGGTTGCTATGATTTTACCATAGTATTCTTTGCTGGTCATGGTGGTAATAATAGAGGTAGAAATTTGTTATTTCTGAATTCTTATAATGAATATATTACTGATAGCGATATTAGCAATCTTTCTGAGCGTCAGATAAATATTATCGATTGCTGCCGTTCTCCAGTTGCTGATTACGAACTTGTCAAATTAAGTGAAAGTTGTGTGGCGGGACTTGAAAGCTACTCTGACGAATATCTTAGTTTAGACGAAGCTAGAGCTAAGTATGAGGAGAGAGTTAAAAAATCCCCTACTCAACAAGTAACATTATATGCTTGTTCAGAAGGTGAATATTCCTCAGATACAAAGAACGGTGGACTTTATACTTCTGCTTTTCTTGAAAAGGCTGCTAATTGCAATAAAAAACAGGCATTTCAGACTGCTTTAGCATGCCATACTGCAATTTCTTCTCAGGTAACTATGCAAGCGCAGAAATTTGGTAATAATCAACACCCTGATTTTTCAGCTCTACGCGTGGTGGAGGATAAGCAGTTGATTATCAGTATTAATCCGATTAGTTTGGTTCATTTATTTTCGTAATAAGTAAAGTGACAGCGTCATTAAATGACGCTGTCACTTTACCACAATAAAAAAGAATACTTATTTATTAAAATATTTTAGCTGTAGTGTTAGTAGTATTGAAGTCCTGTTAGTATTTTTTAAAATTTTTGGCTGTTTTTTTAAAACGTTCGTATTCGCCTATCCACTTCCTCTAAAACATCGCTCCACAAAACCCGTCTGGTATTTCTTTTGCCATATTCCTTTCATTCGGGGTAAATTCCCCACCTGATTTCCCATCAATGTAGATTTGAAATTTTGTCGCTTTCCCTAACTCAGTCATCAAGTTATTCCAAGCATTTGCTGCAAATCGGTACTTAGTGCCATCTGGAACGAAGAAAGACGAACCATCGATCAGAAACTCAATATTGCCTTCAATAGGCTTATCATTTTTATAAACATGAAAACCATGGTCGATAGCCTCTGCATAGTCATCTGGCTCAACAAACGAATTGCAAGCAATGATAATGCTATAACCATTATTGTTCGTTATGCCGTATTCAGTAAAACCTTGGGCAAAGGAAGAAGACCAAACATTTGGTATAGCGTGTGCCCCTGCCGATAAAAATAAAAGTACAAATAATGCAGCTAGCTTTTGCATATCATCACATTCCTTAATAAAAAAAGAAGAAGATGGATACCTTGCCTGTTATCAGCAAGGTATTTGATTTAATTGTTGAACAGTATAATAGGTTAAATTACCACTTACGCTCAAAAGCGGAGGGATCATACTTAGGCCCTGTAATGCTGGGATCTAACTGATACGTTCCTTGCCCATAAGTCTTAGGCTTCCACCTAGGTTTATTTTTACCTGAATACTCTTTTTGCGCTGACCAATACCCTATCGGGAAATGCATAACGATGTTACCACCGACGACTATATCAACTGAAGAATACTGACCATTGTTAATCGTCCCTTTCTGGGTATAGGCATTCGGGCTGCATGTTCCGGTGTCCTTTTGCTGCCATACCTGATCTGTGATCGCCACGATATAAAAATCCCCGAAAGCACAACCGGATGTGGATTTGTTATTCAATACCGCAGCATAGTGCTTAGTTTGCCCGACAATCCGGCAGGTATTATTTTGTCCGCCGCAGACTTGCGATAACGTTTTACCGCTGTCGCCATTGATCTCCCATATCGCTCCTGCTTCTGGATTAGCGGCAACAGCCTGATGAGCCAAACCCAGCCATGGTAGCAATAGGGTGGCAATAATTACTTTCTTCATTTAAATACTCCATAAGCCATTATTGATAACGCCAGTGACTGGCGTGAAGTCAGCCTGCAATGACAGGCTGTATTGCCCTGGTGAGGCACATATTTTTTGCTTTAGTGATTTCTTATCAATGCGTTTTATTAAGCTTCTGCGTTAATACCGGAATAATTTTTTTATACATCCCAATACCCAGTGCAATCCCAATAACGACAGACACGAAGACCAGCAAAGCGCCTACAGAGGCATCGTTGTCATAAAACATCCACAGCAGGTTATTCAGTACCAGGCTGGCGGCACTCAGCCCTGAAAGCAGTGAGATAAGAAAGGCGAGCGGTTTTGGGTTAACTGTTAATTGGAAAGGAATGCCTTTAAAGCCGTAAATAATCCACAGCAATAACTGAGCTAATGACATCGGAATGATAACGGCCAGTGTATATAGCAACAGATATATCAGCGTCATCGGTAGCGCCACTCGTGAGTATCCTAAGATGTTAAAGTACTTGAACAGCAGTATCGTAATACTAAAAATTAATAACATACTGATAATAAAGAAAATACGCTCAATACCCTGCCGTGTGTTGTTGATGGTGTTCATGCTTATCCTGTTTAGCGATGTTGAAATTTAGCGTTTGGAATGTGGGGCATCCCACTCATAGCCGCAGTCACGACACATCCAGCCTTTTCCCCATGGAATGATGTCTTCGGAAGCGCCACAATGAGGACAGAATTGATGGACGCTGTGAGCGGGCAGGCAAATGAAATTGATGATCATAGGTGGCTCCTTTGTGGGGATTGACTTAATGGCACAGCTAACTGTCGTAACAGCCGAAAATGCGGTAATGCAGCAATAAAACTGTTTTGATGGGAGAGATGGAAAATCTCGTCGCGGGGCTTAAAGGTGGCGGACAGCAACTGAACCTGATGGATCTCATCAAGTAAAATGACCTGTATCTGTTGATGGCACTCTGCTATCAGATACCATTGACCTTCACGGTAAATAAACTGATACGGCAGCAGCGGGCTGAAGCGTTGCTCTGGAGTTAACACGACCACTTGCTGGTGGCAGGTGATGGCATAGATAAGCTGATAGAAATTATCGGAGTGTTCAGCAGATGTCCGGTGGGCATGGTGCCAGATAATACAGGGGGCATTTTGCCGCTGTGATAACAGCAATCCAAGCAGGCGGCTGTCCAGTCCCGGAAAGATACGGGTCATTCCGGTCTGCCGGACAAAGGTCAGCACATCCTTATCGCGGTAGGCTTTCAACGTATCAGGATGCAGCCGATAAACACCGTTCTGATACTCAATATCCAGATAGGCCAGCCGTTCCCGAAGGTCCCTTCGCAGGGTACGGTAAGAAACCTCAAATTCCTCAGCCAATGCAGATAACGCCAGACTTTCGCCAGCCATCAACCGGGAAATCAATGACGACAGCCTGACTGCCATCCGGTCATATTTTCGGTGTGCCTGAAGCATAGTGATGCTTTCCTGATCTCAAGAGATAATACAATAAAAGATACGCAGAGTTTAACTTAGGGGGGTGACAGGTTATGTCCGTTGGTAAAAATTTTCTTTTGTAATCAAATAATAAGATCACTAGCGTAACGTATTGATAAACGATAAGATAAAGCTATCCGTCGAAATCAACCAGTGAAAAGCGCTGACACAACCTGTCAAAGGACTGAAATTAATTGGGTTGGCGGGGAGCCAGCTGGGTAAAAAGGGTCTCTGCCATCACCCATAAGGCTTTATTTAACTTGATGTCTCCATCGATGCCATTGACGGCGCGGGTATGCGTGCGCTTACCTCTGGCATTACGACCGGATAGCCCGCCTTTGATCAGGTTTTCCTGCAAACGCTGATACACCGTCCACAAATCGGCAGGTTTATCTTCCCATCGGCGTGGCTGCAATATTTGCTCCCGTGTTACCGGCTGATGCTCTTCACCAAAGCGGTAAGTTAACGCGGCCTGTGCAAAGGCTTGCTGGGCAGGCGGCGGTAACAATAATGACTGCATACTTTCACGTTTTTCAGTCACTAACTCAAAGGTATCCAGAACCTCATAAGCGCCTTCAATCACTTTACCCACCACATCTCCTTTATGAGGAACCCGCACTTCCCCCAATACATCACCGCACACCAAACCGTTCTCACAAACGGCTCTAAAGAGTCCCGGCAACATTTGATAGCTACTTGAGCCATCATGGCTGTTGAGCAAAATAATTTCTGGCACCTGTATGCCTGTAATTTGGTCATAGCGTCGAAGACGCAACATGTGCTTGGTGTGCTCTCGACGACTCACATCACGCACACGGGTCTGGCAAGCAAAGAATGGATAGAAACCTTCCTGTTGAAGGCTGCTCAGCAGCGTGATGGTCGGGATGTAGGTGTAACGGCTGCTTCTGGAGTCGTGTTTCTCTTCTGAGAATACACTGGGGACAGTACGGAGTAATTCTTCAATCGTTAATGGACGATCACGACGAATGCTGTGGGCAGAACCAAAGCGGGAAGCTAATAAGCTCATGATAGACTCCTTGTATCTTAATAATTGGTTAAAATAACTACGATTAGATTTGGCACAGCGTATGCAGCCTGATGACTCCTGGGGTTATAAGCCCGTTAATCAGCGATTGGCGCATACGCTGAGCCACTCATCTGAAACCCGAACAGTTGTCCGTACTCCATAACGCATATGCAAGGATGGGTAATAATGAGTCTGCCAAGTTCACTCTGTGTAGGTATAGATGTTTCCAAAGCAACGCTGGACATTGCCGCCAGCAGCACTATTGAGCAATTTTCTGTTGCCAATGATACTGACGGCTTTGATTTCATCATCGCTGAATTGAGGCAGTACGACGTTGCCCTTGTGCTGATGGCAGCGACTGGAGGGCTTGAAGCTGCCGTAGCCTGTGCGCTTCAGGCCGAAGGTTTTGAGATCGCAGTGGTTAACCCCAGGCAGGCTCGTGACTTTGCCCGCGCGATGGGATATCTGGCGAAGACTGACCGCATTGATGCACGAGTACTTACCCAGATGGCTGAAGTTATTAACCGCCATCCGGAACGGGAGCGCTTTATTCGGGCTTTGCCAGATGTTGAGCGTCAGGTTCTCGCCGCAATGGTAGTACGCAGACGGCAGTTGATCTCTATGCTGGTCGCTGAACGTAACCGGCTGTATCTTGCTCATCCTCAAAGCAGAAAAAGCATTAATATCATCATGAAAGCGTTGGAAGATGAACTTGCGCGGATCGATGAAGATATGAATAACCACATCCAGAACCACTTCAAAGAACTCTCTGAACGGCTGAGTAGAGTTAAAGGTGTTGGCGCTATGACAGTTGCGGCGCTGCTGGCAGAGGTTCCTGAATTGGGGAACCTCTCCAGGCGTGAAATCAGTGCGCTTGTTGGTGTGGCCCCGGTAAACCGGGACTCGGGCACCATGCGAGGACGACGAATCATATTTGGCGGCAGGACTGGCGTACGAACTGCACTGTACATGGCTACGCTTGTGGCAACCCGTTTTAACCCGGTGATAAAGGCGTTTTATACGCGTTTGGTTGCCGCAGGTAAGCCCAAAAAAGTAGCCCTGGTTGCCTGCATGCGCAAACTGCTGACCATCCTGAATGCGATGCTCAGAAAGAACGAAGAATGGAATGAGTTGTACCATCACGTTGCTCCATAATTTTATCGTTCAAGACAGTTGCTGATTAGTCAATTAAATGGAAAATGGCGGCAGATTCAGCATGCTGGAAGACATACTCACGCAACTGATAAAAACGGTCACACATCAGTTCACTCTCAGTCTGAAATGACCAGATGCTGTATAAAATCAGGCTCACTACAATCCCGGCTGCTTCACAGCTGACTTCAGCCTCATTGCCGTTATGCATGTTGAACAGCGTCAGAGTCTCTTCCGAAATATCCGGATAGATAAAGGCACCACCATTGGAGAGCGTGCAATACTCCCACCAGCCGCCGTTATAAGCTTCACAAAACTGTCCCATAGTGGTGAATGTCACCACTTCGAAAGTGGTCCATCCCTTGATTTGCCCGAAGTGATTTAACCAAAAATCAGATCGTTGCTCGTCAGGTACCAAGGTCATGGCGATGGCATGTTCAGTGTTAGTATTCATAGGGTAGATCTCCGAAAATATAGAAAACAAAAAAGCGCCAACCCAATAAAAGGCTGACGCTTAGAGTGATAAGCAAGGGGGATTAATGCACTAAATTAAAAGAAGAAACTCCACAGCGATTTAGCGACAGAAATGAGGGTGTTTTTGACCGTACTGAGTGTATTTTTTACAGCTGTTGGTAAAGGGATAATCTCAATCAGTGAATCGACAATATCACTGACACACTGCCCGAAATCATTACTCGCAGTGGTTTCAACCGATGCAGTTCGGTAAGACGTATTCAGTTGCCTGGCAACACCGCTGCTGGCTTGCACCGGCAACGCCATAATCAGCTGCTCTGCTAACAGGGATAACTGATAATGTTCGGTTGAAGAGACTGTGGTAACTGGATTAGCGGGCTTAAAAATGTTCACGACAGCGACCTGCTTTTGCCGCAAGTTAGCCGCTTGCTTGGGGGATGGATGGTGGTATTTAACATTCCATTCACGGCAGGGTTCTATCTTATCGGCCTGATTCAGCACAAACAGGAAACGTGAGAACTTGTAGCCACATTGCTCGGTGAGAAAGCGGTAACACTGCTCATCCGCAGACCATGCACGATCATCCGCTTTAAGCACCCAGATGATGAGATCTAACTCAGGCAAAATATCACGGTAAAGCTGGTGGTATTCGCGATCCCGTTCAAGGCTTTCACCCACTCCGGGTAAATCAATGAAAGTAATAGCCTGCTTACCCATCGCCATAGTGAAACGCTGGGCTTTTCGGGTACAACCTGACACATCGCTGACTGGAGAGAGTGGTGATTGAAACAACGCGTTAATCAAGCTGGATTTTCCAGCTCCGGTTTTACCCATCAGGCCGATGGTGGGGGAGTAGTTAACAAGTGCGTTAAATCGAAATAAAAAATGTTCTCTTATCCTTTCAGGCAGAAAGGATAAATGAGATACTAATGTCTTCATCATTGTGCCTTAGTTGAGTTAGCTCACAATGATGATATATATCTGAAAAATATTTGTTTTTATTAAAATATCATCAATGATACACACTTGATTCTTTCCTATAAAGGGGCATATTTTATAGTTGATATATTCATTGAGCCAAAGAAAAACCTTTAGCTACCTCATTTCTATAAAACCAGAGAGGAATATACTGATTTTTAACAAAAAAACATCATTACATTTTCTTGGTTTTTCATTTGTTACCCCAATATAAATCTTAAAGGGAATGCATACTTATTCATTTTAATGATGCTATTAGATATACGAGGAAATAATGAGCTTAGAAGACAGATTATCAGCTTGGAAAGGACCATCTAGTGATACAGAGCAAGAAAAACAAGAACGAACGGAGAGAATGATTCGTTACGCTATTCAAGACCATGAACCATTAAATGACTGTGATTTAACAATTTTTACAAAAGGTTCATACGCCAATAATACCAATATTCGATCAGATAGTGATGTTGACATTGCTGTTGAATGTACAGAGTGTATATATTGGGAAGAAGAAAAAAATGGGGTTCGACCATCGAATAGCTCCCCTTATTTAGGGAAGTGGACACCTGAAAAATTACGAATAGAAATCATTAATGCTCTAAAAAGTAAGTTTCCGGGAGGTGTCGATACTACTGGTACTACAGCAATACAAGTAAATTATAGTTCTTCTCGTGTTGATGCGGATGTAGTGCCTTGTTTTAGTTATAAATATTACTTCTCCAATGGTGACTTTAGAAAAGGTACAAAGATATTCAAAAATGGGGGGGGTAGTATTGTTAACTATCCTCGACAACAGCTAGAGTATGGAGTAAATAAAAATAACCGAACTAATTATGCTTATAAGAAAGTTGTTCGAATTTTAAAACGAGTACAAAATTTGATGGCATCCACTGCAACTTTTCGAGACTTACCTTCGTATTTTATTGAAAGTTTAGTTTTCAATTGTCCAGACGAATTGTTTCAATATTTGACATGGACTGAACGAGTAAAGCAGGTCCTTATACATATATGGAAAGAGCTCCAAGGTGACGATGAGCCAAACAGTGGGCGATGGGTTGAAGCAAATGACAGCTTTTATCTTTTTCATTCTAGTCAAAAATGGAACCGAAAAGATGGCAGAGAATTTGCCCACGCTGCATGGAATTATCTGGATTTAACTTAATGAAAAATATAACAATAAAAAGTTTTATTTATGTTCTTGTGGGAATATCAGCTGTTGCATGGATTACACTTGCGTATTTGGGAGGGCTTGATCTATCAAAAATAAAGGATTTTTTAGGTCTAATACCTAAAATAGTTACTATCGATCTATTCTTAATTGGGATATTTGTGAGGTGGGGATGGAAATTAAGATGTTTCAGAGGGTGGTTAGTCCCATTCCCAAATCTTAATGGTACATGGGCTGGCTCTATATACTCTCATTGGAAACATCCAAAAACAGGTGAGCGTCCTGCCCCTATTCCAGTTATGCTTACCATAAATCAGTCTTTTTTTCATATAAGCTGTGTAATGCATACAGGTGAAATGAAGAGTTACTCATATTCAGAAGGTTTTATGATTGACTCAGATAGGCAGATGAAACAACTTGCTTATTCATACTCTAGTAAACCGCGACTGAGTGTGAGTGAAAGAAGTATTCCTCATGACGGAACTGGTGTATTTCAGATCATAGAAAAGCCAAACCTTAAACTAGTGGGACGCTATTGGACAGAAAGGCTTACAACTGGAGAAATTGTACTAAATTTCTATTCTAAGGATATTCTTGATGAAATACCTAATTCACTTGGTGAACATCCTATAACCGAACCTGAAAATAGACGGTAATAATTAACAATTTGAAACGTTTAAGTTATAGAACTACATTATAATGATCAGATGTAGTTCTATATAGAACTGAGCCGGTAACTATCCTTTCTTTATTTTTCTTGCATCATCATAAGGCAAAAATTATTTAATCAATAAGATAGCTCAAATTCATCTCTGGGTGAACCTCAAAGTGTTCTGTGCATAGATGAATGACACCTACGTCCTTAGGATGAGCCTCTATATAGTCAATCTTTCTATTAATCCGAGCACACTGTTCCGCACTAATGTAGAAACGATGTTTATCCAACCAATTTCGGGAGTCATGGTAATTATCTATTGTGGATGCTTCAAACGTTGCAAGATATTTCTCAATTTTTGAGCGAGAAACTAATTTCCTGAGTTGAGGTATAATATCAATAGTTTTATCATCTGAAACTACGATAGCGAGCCTCTTAGGACCATTGGATTGCACGTATCGAATCCCTGAGTTATATCTAGAACCTCTTGAGGGAGTACATTGTTCCGTTGCTTCACCATCCAGAATAATACCTACTGCATGACAGTATCCATCAGGGCTTAGCAATATAGTACCATCAATACAACTAACGCTCTTAAGAAGAGCCTCCGAAAGGGGGACGGGTTTAATTCTAGTACCTTGCTTACTTAATCTGAGAGCTTCATCTTCTGCATCTTCTGCAACCACAATCATACTACCATAGCCTTGATTTATCTGAATAAGCATGAGATTCCATAAGTTTACCCCATCTTTTTTTGTAGATAGAGGAAAAAGTCTTGTATAATTCGCTAGAAATGTGGTCTTATCAAATGGTTCTTGAGGCAATTTTGGTTCAGAATAGTGACTACGAAGCATAGCTTGTTCACCACATCTTAATTCCCAGAGACAATGGTCAATAAATTCAATTATAAATACATCTTGCATACTAGGATCATGTGATTCTTTCAAACGCCCTAATCCGTATATATATTGGCTATTTGCAATAATCCCAATACCAGTGCTCGCCATCTGTAAAACTTTCCGAACCCAACGAGGTTCACGAAAAGAAATTGATTCTTCAAATTTTATCAGAAACTCTATTGCATCATTATCTGGATTGACAAGAATTAATTGACCAACCCCTTTATTTCCTTCATACATAAGAGAAGAAATTAAATTTAATGAAGTAAAGAGATCATTAAACATATATCCTTTTTCAATAGCTCCCCCTGGGGTATACATAAAATTCCGAGCTGCAATCCGTATAATTTCCTCTGGTTTTCTCATGCTGTAAAAGCTATTTCTTCCTGGATCAGGATGTTGTAGTTCTTCTGTAGCTTCATGGAGAACTGCATGTATTGCAGCATGTATGAGACTGCGATGTCCATTTATTTTTGCTCCTTGTTTAAAAGGTAAAGGGGGGTGTTTCTGAAATGTAGTATTGGGGATTTGTATAACAGTGGAAATATAATAACCATCAAGGTTTCTGACTTCTCCACAAAAAGATGTAACATCATTTTTCTTGTCATAAGCATCAAGGGATTTTTGAACGGATTTTCGAACAGAATCACGGCGTATCCATTCAGGCTTATCACGCATACTAGCGTCATCGCCATAAAATAAATTATGTGCATCGTGATCTCGATAAGTAGATTCTACGGAGTCTAGCAATCCTTCAAATAAGGAAAGTCCCCATATCCCATCTTCTGGCTCTATGCATACAGGATTATGATTATTATTGTCAGGGCTTCTAGCACCAACAATAAATACTTCAGCATCTTCTGGCGCACCTAAAATTGCAAGGACACTCCGAACCAATATTTGGATATGAATCCTGTAACTATCTTGATAGCTCCACATAAAAAGATACATACCTTTTCCTGGCATCTTGATCTCCTCTAGCCAAAAAAACAACATCACAAATCATTTTATTGTCTGCTATTCTAACACTTAATGAATTATATTGAGTTAATATGTTGGTATTTGATTGGTTACTTTGAATGAGTGTTACTTGCGGTAGTAGTAACATCCGAAAGGTCTAGTTGTTGGGGGTTTTAACACCCCCATAATGTAAATAATATCAGTATTGGCTAGATCCAAAAGAGCGATATCTTGAGCTGTACTGCTTTGAGTACTCTTTAGCCAAATAGTCAGCACGAGCGATTAGTGAATCATAGTCTGCTTTAAAGGTATATGCGTGCTTGTTTATGCAATACCGGGCATTCTTCGGGTAATGTACTAATGTACCCGTATCGATAACAGGGTCTAATTCGAGCTGTAATGCGCTATACCAGGCGGTTGTTATCATGGTCCGTAGACAGGGCTCTACTAAGTTATAATCTCCTAGGTGGTAGTAAGCGTCTTTATTGAAGATAAGTAAGAGATGGTAGTGGGCATTGTCTGCATCTGCTAATTCGCGTACCCAGATGTACCTGAGTTGGTTAGCGTATACACGCTTACCCTGACTTCTTTTTTTGGCTTCATCATGCTCAAGCTTCGCTTTCAGGGAGGCAAGAAAGCGTGATATTGCTTTGGTCGTATTTGTAAAGCATGTTGGCATGTCACCATAATCAGGGGTAGCAGGGAAATGTAGATCAACACGTATTGCTACAATACGAGAATATTCCTCCAATGCGTAATTTAGTGTTTCCCTAATTCTAGTTTGATATGAATAATTATACTCACGGTTATTTTTAGACATAATAGTTCCTTAGTGGTAATCACGGATTACCACCTTTAAATTAATATTTATGGCCAGAATATTATATTGAGTTACCATATAGTCTATGCAGACAATGATACTTTGCTTAGCTATTTAATAAAGATATTATATATTACCTTTCCAACATATAATTTTTTATTAAAGCATGAGTGCAACAGGCTTGTTGGTTTTAAAGTCACTCTTGAGTTAGTTGTTTATTCAATGATAATTTTATTCCAATAACGTTTAACAGTTGAAATACTAATATCAAGTATTTCGGCCACTTCCTTTTGCTTATATCCCTGTGATTTCAGTTTTTGAATTAAATTGTTATATTTACTTCCATTAGGTCTACCTAGTAAATTACCGTTCCGTATAGCTATGTGACATCTTTTTATTTTCTTTCTGTTATTGAATGATTCATCAATTTTAGACAACATCACTATTGTCTCATGCAAATTTAACTTTATATCAAATATATTTCTATTTGATGATGAAGTAAAAACTACGGGTATCATTAACTCATGACAACGACTAAGGATATCTGCAATTTGGCAGGTACTATTTCCCAGATCTTCTAACTCATCGATCATCAGTAGATCATTTGGTGTTAAAATATAATCAATCAAGTTCATAAGACCTTTGGGATGGTGTATAATTTCCGTTGGTGATTGATACTCAATTATTATATTCTCTTTACTAATTGAGTGATTACATATCATTTCCTGTTGGTAATCTTCAACCCAGCCAGGACTGATCTGGTACGCTTTCCTCACTCGATGGTATGCATAACAGGTCATTTGGCTTACTCCTGTGTCCAGAAAAAAATTTAATGATACTACTATAGTGGATTTATGATGATTATATCGGGACTATGTGTGTTTTTTGGTCTGGTTTTAGTTGTATCTAAAACAGGGATCAGTATGACCTTTTCATTAGTTTTATAAATGGGAATATGAGAGATGTATTCATATTGGAAAAAAATATTTTCCTTATTGATAGCACCTTGCAGTCCAAAAAAAACAACATTATTTATATACAGTGAAAATATCGCGTTAAAGTCAAAATAATACCCATCATACTCGGTATTATTAATTAATAGAGTGTTTGAATAGCCACCTGCTTTTTTACCTTGATAGTCTACTAACCTATCAGTATAAATAAATATTGCTTTTTTTGCTTGAGACCATTCCAGATGGTATTTTAAATTTTCTTGAATGTCATCAATTTCGCCTTTCCCCATCTTGGCATTCTTCAATAAATGTTGATATCTATTCTCACCTGACAAGTTTTTATATAAAATATTTTCTTTCCAAATTAAATAAATGTATTCAGCTAATGGAACAGAAGAGTCATTTGATTGAGGCACTTCGCTATGGTTAAGATGTGAATTAAATAATATTTTTTCTAATTCATTTGCAATACGAGTATGTTGACTAATATTTTCTAATAATGGTGCTATGCCCGTTATTATCTTTGATATTACTGACGACCTAGAACATTGATGAAAATTACAGTATTCATCAACCGTTTCTAGTGCACTAATATTTTTTAAAATAATAGTAATTCGCTTTGACATTTT
Source organism: Morganella sp. Je.2.23 (assembly GCF_051129855.1). Lineage (NCBI taxonomy): Bacteria > Pseudomonadati > Pseudomonadota > Gammaproteobacteria > Enterobacterales > Morganellaceae > Morganella > Morganella sp. Je.2.23. Next base: position 422,758 of record NZ_JBCPSQ010000001.1, on the reverse strand, counting down.
TATTTTCCTTTCTTTTAAAAAACACTACATTTATCAACTAAATTAATTTAATAAGTTAAGAATATTTAAATATGATTATACGTAATATTAAAAATATACATATTTCATTCATTATTTCTAAGGTGTTATATGCATCTAGGTTAGTTAGTTATTTTATTCAGCAACCATTCATTTAATTCGGACTCAACCCAACCAACAGTCTGTAGTCCTAGCTTTCGTTGTTTGGGAAAACTTGGGTCGTAACGAGGAGACTTGGGATTTCTCCAGTCATAAAGGGTCGACTTTGCTATACCAATTCGTTGTAGCACATCGGGTAAGCGTAGTATTTTGATGCTGCATTGGTTCATTTCTATATGTCTCCATTAGTCACAAAGCTATTTCTTAACTATGATTAGTCTAACGAAGGTCAAAGAGGGGTAATATACAGGAAGCAAAATTATTTTTTTTTGACTAAAAAATAACATTAATGAGGCTTTAAGTGAGTGATTTAGAAGCGTTATTTATTCATGTGCTAGATGCTGTTACTTTGAAACAAGCACAAGTTTATGACACAATTTATATAAAAGGCTGGAATGGCTTGAAGGCCAAATCTACGCGAAATGTACTAAATATGTTAAATATGAAAGATTCTCAAGTTGATAAAAAGGCTAATGAGCTATATGAAAAAATATCAAAAAGAAAGGATCCATTAAGTAGTCATCGTAATTTGCTTTCTTATGATAATTCAGAAGCAATTGATATGAGCAAAGGAGTTAACGCTCATTTTTTAGACAAAGTATTTTGGTCCAGTGTTAACTATCAATTAGCAATTAAGCTTAATGAGAAAAATGATTTGATAGTATCTAAAATTATGGCTATTAAATCATTGTGTAAAAGTCTTGAAATACTAAGTGAAGGATTTGGGCTAGGCGTTTATAGTCATTACTATGACGAATTAAAGTCTTTTAGTAAACAACGTGTTGATGCTGGAAGAAAAGGAGGTACACCTAGTAAGGTGTGTAGTTTTCGAATACGAAAATATGCATGCGAATTACTGTATGAAAATAAGCCCAGAGATGAAAAGTGGAAAAATAAGAGTGTTGCAGCTAGGGGAATAATGGAGGATTTACAGGATTTTATTGAGAAATTAGAGCGTGAAGGTAATAAGATTGGATTGAGATATAATGACTTAGAGAGAACTATAATGACATGGTCTAGAGAAGATAGCGATTTTAAGCATGCAATGGAAGTCACGACGAATGTTAGAAAAACAAGATAATAGTCAAATTTAATTAAAATTATTATTAGCTTTATATTTTTAAATTTATGTTTATAATCATTAGGTTATGCGATATTTAAAAAGGATGCAGACATAAAAATAGATTTAAAATTAGTCTAACATTCGTGCTTAGATAAATATATTTAATTTAATGCGGCCGTGATTTCACAGCGTTATTTATAGAACTAATGAAATCACAGGCTCAACTATTAGGCTAACAGCCTAATACTATTATTTTTTATTGTATAAAAGGCCCCTCTATCAGCCCCCTCAATAAAATCAGCCCACCATTGCATCATAGGGCGTCTTTGCTCTAAATAATCACTGCGGTTATAGGCACGCCTAACTTCGTTCTTATCAACGTGGGCGAGAGCGGCTTCAATCACATCAGGAGGGAAACCTTGCTCATTTAGGGCGGTACTAGCAATTGAGCGTAGGCCGTGAGAAACCAATACACCACCGAATCCAGCGCGTTTTAACGCTGCATTGACGGTTTGGCTGTTCATGGGTTGGGTGGGCTTAATACGGCTAGGAAAGATAAACTCACGATTACCACTGAGTGGTTTCATTAGCTCTAGAATAGCTAAAACAGCATCAGATAATGGAACAGTGTGTTCACGGTTCATCTTCATTCTAGCTGCTGGTATTTTCCATTCTTTGGTTTCAAAGTTGATTTCGTCCCAACGGGCTTCAGCGGCTTCGGCAGGGCGAGATATGGTAAGTAGCTGCAACATAAACAAGCATCGAGTAGATAGGCTAATACTCGCTGTACGCATTGTCTGCATGAGCTTTGGTAACTGATCTGGAGGAATACTTGGCATATTTTTTTTCTTGGGCTTTTCAAACGCTTTACCAATGTTGATGCTTGGAACGGCATCAATTAAGCCAGTATTTTGAGCATAGATCATCACTTCGTTAATGCGCTGGCAAAGGCGGCGAACGGTTTCTAGCGCGCCTCTGGCTTGTACCGGTTGTATTGCTTGAACCAATATATGCGCTTTGATATCAGTAACACTGATGTCACCAATAGCGGGAAATATATCTCGTTCAAGTGAACGCCAAATATCGTTACCGTAGTCTTCTGTTACAGTGGACTTCTTCACTTCCCACCAACGTTCAGCGACAAGTTGAAAGGTATTTGCCTTCGCTTCTAAGCTGTTACGGACTTGCTCTTTATGGTGATCTTGTGGGTCTATTTGTTTAGCGAGGAGTGTTCTTGCTTCAAGGCGATAACTACGAGCATCAGCAAGGCTGACGGCAGGGTAAGAACCAAGGCTCTTTTTAGCTCGCTTTTTAGTGAGAGGGCGAATGTAGCGAAATGACCACAGCTTACTGCCATTGGATTTAACCAATAGTTCTAATCCATCGCCATCATAGAGGACATAATCACTCTGTTTTGGCTTTGCTGCGTCGATCTCTTTTGCGGATAAGGGTTTGGTTTGTCTTGCCATTTTGATGTTCCATTGTTTTTAGGCACCTCAAAAACTATAAAGGTTAACGAGGTGCCTATCAAGGTGCCTAAGATGATTGGATTTAATTAGGTGACATCAGACTGCGCAGGACATAAAAAAGCCCGCAACTCATTGAGTTAGCGGGCTTTTCAGTCTTCTTTGGACGTCCTTAGAAGATAATTTGGTGGAGCTGGCGGGAGTTGAACCCGCGTCCGAAATTTCTACACCTTCGGTACTACATGCTTAGTCTGGTCTTTACATTCGCTTGCCAGCTGCGGACAGACACGTCACTAACAAACTAGCCCGATTCGTTTTAATGCTTTCTCCCCGGGCAGGAAGTCCACACGATCTCTTTTGGGTTTGACCTCTCTTGATCCCCGTCCTAAGAGCGGAGGCTAGGGAGAGAGGGCTCTGAGCAGGTTATTAAGCTGCTAAAGCGTAGTTTTCGTCGTTTGCGACTATTTTTTTGCGGCTTTTATCGTGGCCAACCGCCCCACGGCATGCACCTTGGGTTTCGCAAATCCCGTCGAATCCAGAATCAGCCCCAAGTTGTGAAGCACAGTATATCAGAAAATCAGTACGGAATACCAGTACTTAACGCCCTGCGTGCTTCATAATTCTTGCTTTGTCTAATTTCCACTCACGTTCGCGGATATCATCGCGTTTGTCGTGTTCTTTCTTACCTTTGGCAATACCGATTTTGACTTTGCACCAGGCGTTTTTCCAGTACAGTGACAGCGCGACCACGGTGTGTCCGTCACGGTTAATTTTGCCGTACAGACTGTCCAGTTCACGCTGGTTGAGCAGCAGCTTGCGTGTCCGGGTCGGGTCGCAGACAACGTGGGATGATGCCACGCTGAGCGGTGTGAAGTTGGCACCAAACAGGAAAGCTTCACCGTCACGGAGGATGACGTAGCTGTCCCCCAGGTTGGCTTTACCTGCGCGTAATGATTTGACTTCCCAGCCCTGCAGCGCCAGACCTGCCTCTATCTCTTCTTCGATAAAGTAGTCGTGGCGGGCGCGTTTGTTCAGCGCGATGGTGGCAGAGCCTGGTTTGTGAGCTTTTTTCTTTGTCATAATGTTCACTATTATACGTTATGCACACCCGAAATAAATTGCTTATTTATCCGTCGCACAGTAAATGCTGATATTTTAAGCGCCGTTACGGGTTTTCTGTCCCTGTACGCTGTTTTTAACATGTCAGCGGGATTTGGCAAGTGCTTTTTGTGACAAACATCTTTGTTGTCATTAAGATACATTCTGTCATCAGCACACACCGTATTGTGCATTTATCTCCGCGCCGGAGCACAGTATAATAGGATTTGACAGGCGGCGATAATTTCCGCCGTTTCGTGATTTTTGACCGCAGGATATGTTATGCCGCAAATTAGCCGCTCCGCACTGGTTCCGTTCAGTGTGGAACAGATGTACAACCTTGTGAATGATGTCCGTGCGTATCCGGAGTTTTTACCCGGTTGCGTGGGAAGCCGTATTATCAGCCACGATCAGGATGAAATGACCGCGTCCGTGGATGTGTCCAAAGCCGGTATCAGTAAAACCTTTGTGACCCGTAATCAGCTGACCAGTAATGAGCATATCCGTATGCAGTTAGTGGAAGGCCCGTTCCGTAAACTGATGGGCGGCTGGTCGTTTATTCCGCTGAGCCGGGATGCATGCAAAGTTGAGCTGAATCTGGATTTTGAATTTACCAATAAGCTGGTTGAACTGGCTTTCGGCCGTATATTTAAAGAGCTGGCCGGTAATATGGTGATGGCATTTACCAAACGGGCGAAAGAGGTTTACCGTGTCTGATATTTCCGCTGAAGTCTGTTATGCCCTGCCGGATAAACAGTTTCTGATCCCGGTAAAAATACGTGAAGGTGCCACCGTGGAGGCCGTTATTCTTGCCTCCGGTATTTTGTCGTTACGGGATGATGTGGATTTAACAAAGAATAAAGTCGGGATTTTCAGCCGCCCGGCGAAACTGACCGATATTGTCAGTGATGGTGATCGCGTGGAAATATACCGTCCGCTGATCGCTGACCCGAAAGAAATGCGCCGCAAACGGGCAGAAGACGCCAGCCGCAAAAAGAAAGAAGGCTGATTGCATACCTCCTGGGTAAATCACGCCGGGAGGCAATACAAATACCCGCTGCCACTATATCAGTCAAAGCGGATAATATATTCCGCTGTTCCCGAGAACGCTCCCGGTTCAACCTGACTTTTCAGTTTATAAATGTAGGCGGTTACAGACGCACTTAACTGTTTTTGCATATCGCCGATATACGTCTTATTCTTCGCGGTAATCTGTTCATTATCATGATAAAGCACAAACCCGATAGACGGATTCGTTGAGGCGATAACCGCTTTATCTGCATGCGCGAAACGGGTTGCTCCGCTCAGTGTGATCGAAACGCTTTTGGTGGTTTGAGCATTCGTGCAGCTGACTGAAAGCACATTCGTGGCGTGAATTGTTGTTTTACCCGTTTCTTCGGGAAAATCAGCAAGCTCCAGATTACCGAAATTATAAACTATCTGAGGGGCATCAATGGTACAGGTTTCAACAGTATCAATATTGGCTGATAATTTAAGCCTTGCGACTGTTTCGTACCGGTCATTCTTTATCAACCCGACCTGTGATGAGGATAATCTCAGCGGCTCCGGATTATCTTTTGCCGCATAAACGGAAATAGTGACACGGGGAATGTACATCACGCCATTCCGGTTTTCCGCAGAGAACGGAATACCCTTTGATGAAGAAGGCTGTACGCCGTCCAGACGGACAGAATAAGCATAATCCTTGTTAAGGTAATAGGCAGGCGCCCCGTTTATCATCCTGAAAAAATCAGGGGATGCATCACTGTTCCGCTGCGTCGCTACCAGTAATAACTCCTCATACACACTGTTACTACAGGCGGAAATATCATCAACCTGTAATATATCCGTCGCCATCAACGTACCGGCGCTGATTTTACCCTCAACACGTGCCAGAAGATGTGATTCTGCTGTTTTCAGCACTGCTGTACTTTTACCGCAATCCGCTGCTGCCGCCGGTATTGAAAACATGAGTAATGTCAGCATCAGCCATTTATTTTGACTCTTCAGTATCATGATAACCCCACTAAATGCTAATTACCGGCTGCCTCCGCCGATAGGGTAATATGCCGGTCAGTGACAAGCTGCATCGAAAAGATAAAATCCGTTTACTTTCCGTTTTCCGTCAATGTCGTAAGAAAAACTGCACTGATATTGATTTTCGTCTCCCCAGGTGATCCTGACAGTATCTTTATCTTTTGCCCCGGTGAGATAAAGCCGCCCGTGATTACTGACATACACACGTTCCTGTTCACCGTCACCGCCGGTTTCCGCATACGCACCAAACGGGATCAGCTGGCCATCTTTTCCGCGCAGTGTAACCAGAATTTTTGTTCCGATCGTTGTGGCGTAATCTATTAACACAATGGCACCGCGGGTCGGGTATATTTCTTTTATCGTGGCGCCAATTTCCGCATTTTCCGGAAGCGTCAGGTCATTAATCCGGACACTGTTATTACGGTAAGGAATAAGATTAGACACGATGGCCAGGCCGGAACCGTCCGTTGCCACACCGGGACTATTAAGAATATGGATACCTTCAGCGCCCGGTGTGTATATCAGTCCGTTAGTATTACCGAGCGGTCGTGCCAGTGTAACGCCGTAACCGCTGGCAACCAGGGAACCGTTCAGGCCATAAGAAAGCTGATGATTATCTTTCTTATAAGAATACCCGGCATTCACATCGCCGTACTGCCCTTTATATTTACCGTATGCGCTACCGTAGTAGCCATTTCCCTTGTTGCCATATCCCTGCTGAACGTTCCACGTGAGATTTTTTTCATCCAGAAGGAGGCCGCCGACCCCGGCGTAATTATCAAAGTTACCGTCCTTATTATAAGAGGCCCCGTAGGTTACCCACTGGTCTTTAAAGCGACCCTGTAAGGGAATACTGATATTCAGGGAAATAACATGGTCATTATTACGGTCTGTATCAAAAAGTTCAGATGAATTATTTTTCCGGTTGAGTGAATTTTTATAATAAGCATAGTTGACACTCATCGTTGCCCCGTAAAATACATTGCTATAGCCGATATTATAGGATTCAGTACTTTTTTCTTCATTATTATAATAGGTGTTGTACATCTGACGGGATACCGACGCATTTAATATCCCCAGTCCATCCGGTAAACTCTGGGTCATTGATAAATCAAGCTGACCTTTACGCATCAGATAAGCCGATGTATCCGCCCGTCCGCTGTAATAATCAAACATATCGGTCATGGTGAGATAATCACCACTCATATAGCGATACCCGGCAAAGCTGATACTCGTACCCGTCTCTTCCAGTGACTTGGAGTAGCGGAGACGAAATGCCCTGCCATTCATATCATTAAAAGAATCCGGTTGCGCCCGGGTGAACATAATATCCGTTGCTATCGCACCAACAACCGGAATATTGATACCGATACCGGCGTCATAGGCCTGATAGCGGGATGCAACCTGAACACCACCGAAGATAGTGGTATTACCGGTTAATCCGTAAAATGTATCTGCCTGAACAAATTTTGTTTTATTACCGGTATTCTCTGAAGATCCGTAATCATTCATTCTGTATTGACCAGCTGTAATACTGTATTTATAGCGATCCTTGCGCTGCATGAAATTAAGAGATGAAAAAGGAACAACAGAACGGAACTCACTGCCATCAATGCCTTTACGGACAACGTATAAATTTTCCCCGCTGTTCAGCGGAATAACATCGGTTAATTCATAAGGCCCGGCGGGGACATTAGTCCGGTAAATAACATAACCGTTCTGATATATCTCAATAGTGGAGTCTGTTGTGGCCACGCCACTGATAACAGGAGCATATAAACTGGCATATTGCGGATACATCTGATCATCTGACCATAGTTTTATTCCGCGAAATGCGACGTTATCAAAAATATCAGAATCAGAAAAATTATCGCCAACTAAAAAGTTACTTTTAATTGACCGCAGAGGACGTTCAATATAATTCAGCTGACTTTCCCATTTTTGCTGACCATCCGAACTTCTGTTCCAGGTACTGTTGTTACGGTAACGCCAGCTGCCGAGATTCACACCGGAACGCAGATTCAGATAAAAGGAATCGTCGGTATGATTATTTTTGCTGTCAACAAGATGCAGGCCTGAAAAACTATAATCAGTAAAAACAGAAGGAATACCGTCATCCCACAGTAACTCCTGCCGCGCATCCAGCGCTTTCTGATCAAACGTCACCTGCGGCATACTGAGATATAACCGGTTCTGATTCCCTTTAAATTCAGCATCAGCCCCCTGAATTCCGCTTAAATTGACGCAATTCCCGGATTTATCTAATAATGAATAATATTCCGGTTTTATACCGTAGTCCGCTAACTCTGTATCTGTAAAGCAAGGCCGCAATTTATGGGTATTTTTGTCCGTGTAGAACAAAATTTCCTGTGTATTGACATACTTATCATTCAGATAGACATCAACCCGGTAAGTCCCGGGTATAAAAGATGATTTTTCAAATGCGGTTAAATCGATATTAAGCGCTTTACCAGACGGGCTGGTAAGAAAATCAGGATCAAAATAGTCATCAGCACCTGCCGTGCTGATACCTGATAATGCAGCTATCAGAATTGAACTGTAACACAATGTTCTTTCTGATGATTTCATAATAATATCTCCATGAAAATCCCTATCATGAAAAGAAAATTTTATTTAAAAATCACAAATCAGCCTTAAATAGATTCAGCTTCCCTAAATCATCAATAAATGCATAGTTTACCGTGGATGGTTTTTTATTATTCTTTAACAAAATAAATTCCGATGATTCAGGTTTTATATAGCTTGGTGATTTCAAAACATCATCATTCACCTTAACCTCACTAATATTAATGAAATATTTTGTCGGGTTTTTAAACTCTATTTTTCCGTCAACATACCGGATGCTTACTTTTTTAAAAATATCCACAGGATCTGTAAAAGATAACGATTTTGGTCTGTAAATTATTTTAATTCTGTTGTTAACCGCAAAAGTAAGCTTGTTTATTTTCAGATTTTTATCCGTTGACGGAATAAATTTTACATTCAGCCAATACAGAGATTCGCGATCCGCAGGTGGTTCGCCGACCATCACCACCCGGATGCTGCTCGATGTATTACCCTCAAGCTTGAATAACGGGGGGGTTATTACAATATCATTGGTTTCCTGATCATTTTCATCCAGTACCCAGCTTTGGATAAGATAATTTAACTTATCCTTATTATGTATACTTGTACTACCTTCATTTTTATCGTCACTGATAACAACCCGGGTTGCTCCCAGGTATGTCTCGGCAACACTATGACTTATAAAAATACATGAAAATATAAATATAATTATCTTAATAAATTTAATCATGACCCCACCTGACAATAATTAACAGGGCAGACGAACCTGCCCTGTTATACATATATTTATTAGTTATACGTAATGGTATAATCTACTGCCGCATTAATTGTACCAGGTTGTAACGGATCTGCAGTTCTGAGCAGACGTGGTACATATTTAAATGTTGTTTCACCACCGGTAATCCGTTGTGTTGAGATTTCCGTACCATCTACCTTACGAACCTGATTTGATGACTTGTCATTTAAAACAATAACCAGGCCAGTGGCAGAAGTTGGTGTTACTTTTAAGCCAATCTGGTCTTCAGCACCGGCAACAAGATTCTGAGCCAGTAATGATACGTTTGCATTCTTACCGGTACATTCTGTCAGTTTCAGTTCGAATTCCGGCCCTATACTTGAGTCGCCGGCATTCGCAAATTCACTTGCATCGTGAGTACCCATATTAACATAAATATTTCTGGCACCATTATTCACTTTACAGGTCGATGCATTAATCTTTCCTTTAAAGAAAATGGTACCTGTATTGTCAGCGAATGATGCAGCACTGAATAATAAAGCAAGCGCAGTTGGTAAAACAGCATGTTTCAGTTTCATAATACTTCCTTTTATAGAAATTAACAGTAGTAATTTACAACTCCATTTTTAATTCCGGCTAACCGCCGCAAACTAATCATTAGCTATGCGCATAGGAATATTAACATCAGGCATATATTACCTGATAACATCAAATAACCATTTTTTATATTTATTCAAATTTTATTTTACGTTGTTGATTCTTTCACTCCGGATACAACCCTATTATAAAAGCACTGACCACCTGAGAAAAATGAACACTATCATCTATTTTCCGTTTCAGTCCAGAATAATTTCAGCGGTAATATCAAATCAGTATTCATACTTTGCCATTTAACCAATGTTAAATTAATTTAATGTGGGACACATATAACAAGACAGAATGCTGTTTATTATTAATACATGAGTTTTTATTAAATAAGATACAATTAAACACACTTACCAGGCAGAAATAAACGCGATAATGCCGTGATTAATAAAGCAAAATGCATTACACCATTAGATTTATGACGATAAACAACCCGTAAATCGAACGTGATAATAATTAAAAATCACATAAAAAATTGAAATGAACATTAATAGCCATAAAATAGGAATGGGCTTAATTCATTACATTTAATTTCATCTTGTCCGGATAATAATCGCCGGGATATTCTCTGTATCAGACAGTTTCGTGAACACATTGTAAAATACAGAAAAACCACATCCATTATTAAGATTTATCTCACCCAAAGAAAAATCATCATTAAGTCGTCAGTTCATAATAAATACGTAATTTTTCATCGTAATATCTCCATCTCCGGACCGGTTCTTTTAGCCCTCTTATCTGACAGAAAAAAACAACCTTCATTAATATTTACGGGAAGGCAGGAAAGTGAACCGCAAGACTCAGGAATAATAATCTTTCAGATTGTTCAGCCCCTGTTTTTCCTGAGAAAATGTAATACTGATATCCTGTTCCTCTCTGGTAATTGTCAGAACCCACAGGCTGTCAAAATCATCACGGGCCCAGACAGGCATGTCTGAATAATCTCCGCCGGTTTGCTTCAGAATATCCCTTACCACCTTCACCAGATTGTCATGTTCCCAGACCACAAATACCGTATGCCGGTGATGTGCTTTATCCAGCAATGCATCGCGCAGTGCTTTGGTCTCTTTGGCGTGAAATTCCAGATGAACCGGCAGAGATAAGCGGATAGCCACCGGTGTGATGGTCTGAAGAGAACGCAGAGAGTTACCAAGCTTACTTTGTTTCGGTGCCGCGGCGTACAGCGCATCCGCCCTGCCGTAACGGGAAATAAGAAGATCCGCCAGAGCCAGCGCGCGGTTTAATCCTTTGCCGGTTAACTGGCCGCTGTCATTATCCGGTTTTTCGCCGTGGCGCAGAAAAACCAGTGTCTGTACTGAATGAGTCATCCGGCTGATACCTGATTTACGGAACACGGATTTAAGAAACCGATTGTCCATGACAATCCCTTTTGTTTCCGGAAAGATTCAGTGTAATCGCCCGCCGGCGGTTAGCCTACTTTTTTGCGTAAATTTTTATTTTTCAGAGAAACCGTACTTTCCGTCTTATGTCAGTATGTTACCCCGCCTGTTTTACCGCCGTCTTTCATTCTCAGTCAGTTTGATCCGTGAAAAAGAAAATAACAGGGAAAAACACGGTGACTTCATTTTCGCTTTCCCGCTCAGGCTTTTTATCACGTTGACGGATACACTGTATCGGTGCCATTAATAAGGAAATATAATCGTATTACACAAGGGATATTATTTATGCGTCAAATCACCATCCGTTTAGCCGAGCCGTCGGATGCCGCAGTACTGTTTGATATGCATCAGGATTTTACAGCGTATGCCAATACCTTACAGATGCCGTATACCTCACGGAAGTTCTGGGAACAACGAATGAGTCAGAGTGATCAGTCCGCGACCCGTTTGGTGGCGGTTATCGACAGTGCCGTAGCCGGGTTGCTGGTCATTAATCAGAATAGTAATCCCCGCCGCCGCCATGTGGTGAGTTTTGGTATTACGGTAGATAAAAGCTACCGGCGCCAGGGGGTCGGCAGTGCATTAATGCAGGCGATGATTGATTATTGCGATAACTGGCTGGGTATCCGCCGTATTGAATTAGAGGTATTTGCCAATAATCCTGACGGTCTGTCTTTATATGAAAAATTCGGTTTTCAGCGCGAAGGCATTGCCCGTGATTATGCATTCCGCGACGGACGTTATGTGGATGCGGTCCTGATGAGCAGGATAAACAATCAGCCCAAATAACCGGGTAACCCGGAAAGATTAAAACGGAAATACGTTATGGAACAAAAATGGGTTTGTATTCAGTGCGGGGAAAAAGAGATACCGCAGTACGCGGAATATTGTGATGAGTGCGCGGAAAAACGGATGTCGCGGATCGGCGGCTGGCTGTGGCTGCCGTTAATCACCCTATTTTTATCACTGGGTGCAGGTGGTTACTCGCTGAGTGAGTGGTATGATTTATATCAGCAAAATGCGGGGTTTATTCCTGACCGCGTATTGCAGGTCATGTATATTAATATTGCTTTTACCATACTGACCATGCTGCTGATACTGACAACGCTGTATTATTTCTTCAGGCTCTCCCGTTATCTGCCGAAACTGTTTATTGCCTTTATTCTTTTTGCTATCGCCTCGGAAGCCATTCAGGAAATAGTGCTGGTTAATCTGCTGGATGTTAATGTGGACTTCACTCTCTATTATCCGCTGATAAGATTGGTCATTTACGCTATCATCTGGATCTCGTATTTCCTGGTATCTGAGCGGGTCAAAAGAACCTTTATTCATTAAATTAAAGGAAACAGCATGAATAAGTTTATTTTTCCGGCCATATTATGTGCCGCCACGCTGGTTACACTGCCTGCCAATGCAGGCAAATTGCCGGATAATCCTTATTTATCGACTGCGGTACTCAGTAGTGCGGGCAGTGTCTACAGTTCGGTGATGATAAGCGGTGCAATTTTATCACCGATCATTTTACCGGCTCAGCTGAGTGCGGAGTCTGTGGAAAATAATAAGAAAGAAAAAGTCACGACTATCACCGGTAAAACTGATAAAAATGAAGATGTCGCCCTGCTGGTCGCCACCGAAAAACTGGAGAAAAATCCGGTGAATCCGGGTGATAAGCTGACTCTGGAACCGGCGGAAAAAGGCCCGGGGACTTATCTGAAAAAGGACGGGAAGATTATTTCCCATATGGTGACACAGGACGATCGTGAATTAACCCATCAGGAGAAGATGCCTTAATATGCGACTGCTGAAAACCGTTTTTGCAGCTGCCCTGCTTACTGCGTCCGGCCTTGCATACAGCGGCAGTCAGAACTGTGCGGATAAATCCCCGCCCACCCCGCAGGAAGCCGCACAACGTACCGCGCAAGCCAAAGTACTGAATGACTGGCTGGAGAAACAGGGCGACCGGGTCGTCCTGCTGGTTCGTCAGGGTCAGGCGCTGAGTGACTACGGGCTGAGTTTTTCCCATGCCGGTTATGCCGTACGGGAAAGAAACGGTACCTGGCGGGTGTATCATAATCTCAACACCTGTGGTACCGCACAGTCTGAACTGTGGATCCAGGGGCTTTATCAGTTTATTGATGATGATCTCGCCGGAAATACCATCGCCACCCTGCACTTTCCGCCTGCATTGCAATCCCAGTTGCTGAAAGTTCTGCGTGATCCGGAACTGCGCAAAGCCCTGCATAATCCGGATTACAATATGGTGGCACATCCGTTTGCAACCAACAGCCAGAACTCCAACGGCTGGGTGCTGATGGTGTTTGCCGCCGCCCGCTCTCCGGGCGTGAATTCGGTTTCTGCCGGGGTGAACTGGCTGAAATCAGAATTCTATATCGGCTCTTCCGCCGAGGCCGGCCTGGTCAAACGGGCTCTGGCGGACAGTCTGATGCCGCACATGTCCACTGACGGGCAGCCGGTGACCGGGATTGTCACGTTTAACTCCGGCGACAGCCTGCTCGGGTTTCTCAGCCGTTACGGAAAATTCCGTGTCGAGTGCAGTCACGGCAGCTTCGGCAGTGCCGTTTGTATGGTGCCGCTGCCGGAATAATTACCACACCGCTTATTTTATATCCTGCTGTCATCACTTCCGGTGACAGCATTTTTCGTCGTTTTTTTGTTCACCCTCCCGTTTATATGATTTTCTTCCCCGTTTTTGCCGTCAACCTGTCCGTTATATTAAAATTTCTTTTCCTTTTATTTTCATTAATTTAGTTGCCAATAATTACTTTATCAGGCTAATAATAAATCATAACAAGAGCATGGCCTTTTATTTTAATAATACATTCAGCGGCAACTGCCAACACCACGCAAGACAGGGGAAATACCATGAGCAAACACGAAACGTCATCCGCGCCACCGGCGCATGACCATGATTTTATGTTTACGCCCATACCGATGACACACCGCCGCGAGACCTGGAAACAGGTACTTGTCTGGATAGGCTTCGGTTATGTGGCAACAGGATTATTTATCGGCGGCGCACTGGCCGGTGCCAACGGCGGGCCGGGGATGTCATTCCCGATGGCACTGCTGGCTATCGCCATTGGTATGGGATTGCTGTTTATTCTCACCTCGCTGCTCGGTATCATGGCGCAGCGCACGGGGCTGAGCCTGGCGCTGATCAGCCGGTTTTCTTATGGCCGATTCGGTGCGAACCTGCCGATGATAGCGATGGGACTGCTGACGCTCGGCTGGTTTGCCGCGATCACCGGCATGGTCGGGGATATCTGGGGAACGTTCCTGGGAAATCCCAGCGGGATCATCGTGTTTAACCCGGCAGAACACGGCTATAACGGCGTGCCGATCACCCTGGAAGTCTTTCTTTCCTGTGTCGTCGCCGGTCTGCTGTTTACTTACACCTCATTGCACGGCATGAAAGGGCTGGAAATTATCGCCATTCCGGTTTCCCCGATTATTATGATCATCGCCGTTATCACCGGCTATGCCATGTTACAGGAGGGCGGCGGGTTATCTGTTTTTATCGAAAACTCTAACCGTAATGAGGGGCTGATGTTGTCCACGGCCATCACCATGGTCGTCGGCAGCTGGATTGCCGGGGCGGTGATGGGCGTGGATCTGTTCCGCTTTAATAAAAGTATCTCTGCGGTATTCTGGGGATCGGCCGCCTGTTTTATCTTTACCAATCCGCTGCTCAACGTGGTCGGTTATATCGGCACCATGACGGTCGGAATGCCGAACTATATTACCTGGATGATTGAGAAAAGTTTCCTGCTGGCCCTGCTCGGCGTGATCACCTGGACACTGTCACTGTGGACCACCAATGATGCGGAACTCTACTGTAACTCACTCTATACCGGACCGGTGCTGGATTCCGCGGGTATAAAAGTCAACAAAAACGTCCTTATTCTGACTACCGGGATTATCGGTACTATTCTCGGCGCTATCGGTTTCTATCAGATCTTCTTTGCTGATTTTATTAACTATCTCGGCATTATGGCGCCACCGCTGGCCGGGCCGTTACTGGCGGATTACTACATCACCCGCAGATGCCGCTACGATATCACGCAGATCAACCACCAGCCGAAATACAACTATGCCGGGGTGATCAGTGCGCTGGCCGGGATGGCGTCCGGTCTGATCATGGCACTGAATAATATTCTGTCTGACTGGCCGACCGGTCTGCTGGCATTAGTTCTTACCGTTATTATTTATCTGATATTGCATCCGCTGCTGGCGGCAAAAGCCACCTCACCGGCAACAGGGAGATCATAATGAAAAAAGTCTATCTGAATGAATTCACCACCGAAGAGCTGAAAAATCTGTTTGATAAGGGCGGGATTGACAGCGCCATTACGATTTTCGGCAGCTGCGAGAGCCACGGACCACACCTGCCGCTCGGGCCGGATCTGTTTGTGCCGGAAGCCGTTGCCCGCCGGGCGGCACAGCGGCTGTCCCGCACTATTGTGGTGCCGGGTGTGCCGTTCGGCACCTCTGCACACTATAACGGCACGCCGATGGCGATTAATATCCGCTTTGAAACGGTGATTGCCATTGCGGAAGATATGTTTGAAAGTCTGATTCAGTACGGCATCAAACATATTTTTGTCTTCAATGGTCATGACGGAAACATTCCGTCACTGGATATCGCGCAGCGGAATGTCAAAGCGCGTCATAAAGATGTGGTCTTTGCATTCCTGCCGGCCTGGTGGTCAGTGCTCGGCAGCCGTCTCGGGGAGAATTTCTTCCGTGAATGGAACGGCCTGGGACACGGTGGTGAGGGCGAATCCTCGATTACCGCCGCCGTGTGTCCTGACCTGTGTGACCTGAGCAAAGCCGTGCGCCAGATGCCGGAAGACAGTATCCGCCACGGTGATAACGTGCAGATTATGTGGGATATTACAGAGGTTTCTGTCACCGGTGCCACCGGCGACCCGACTTACGCCAGTATTGAGAAAGGTGAAAAAATGCTGAATGCACTGACCGACCTGGTCGTGGAAAGTATTGAAGCACTGGAAAAAACTAACTGGAATTACGATTTACGCGCTAAGTAAACAGTAAAAAGCCCCGCAATGCGGGGCGTTTTTCAGAGTCCGGCAAATTCAGGGATCGGCGGGCGTCCGTGTGATTCCAGGAAATCCAGCACCCGGCGCGGTGTGACATTCAGGATACGCGCTTCCGGAAACTCTATTTCCCGCAGCATAGTCACTACCCGCTCAAAGTTACCCAGATATCCGGCGTAATGGGAGTCCGATCCCAGCGAAATCCGGCCGCCGTGGTCACGCACCTCTTCGGCAATCGCCCGGCAATTTTTCTCACTGCCCGCCCGTGAGTGCAGAAACGAGGAGTTATTCATCTCCAGTGCCACATTACACTCTTTCGCTGCCTGCACTACTGCCTGAATATCCAGCGGGTATTTCGGGTTTCCGGGGTGGGTGATAATCTGCACTTTTCCGCTGCGGATAGTGGCGATCATGGCTTCAGTATTGGCCGCCTGTCCCTGCGGCGGCAAGACCGGTTCGTGAAAACCGGCGAGAATAATATCCAGCTGCTGCGCCATTTTATCTGAGCAGTCAGTCTCTCCGGCCTGATTTTTAATATTAGCCTCAATGCCGTACAGCAGCCCCGCGCCGTTTATCATACGCGGCAGAACCGGCATATTGGAAAAATGCCACGGATGCGGCCCGTCAGCCATGTCAGGGCCGTGATCGGTAATCGCAAACAGGGTTATGCCTTTTTCCGCGGCTTCCGTAAAATATTCACGCACGGTACTGTAAGCATGAGTACTGGCAACTGTATGGGCATGTAAATCAACCGGATATATCACTCTGCTCTCCTTTTCTGCGGCTAAACGCCTCTTAACCCTATCAGATTCTGAAACGGATCTTCAACCTGACACATCCGTAATCCGCTCTCAATGCTTATCGGCCCCCGGTATAAGCGGGCACCAAGGGATTCAAAATGCGACAGCGCCTGTGTGAGGGAGTCTGTCTGCCAGTACAGTACCGAGCCCCTCTTCCCGTTACTGACTTTGTCATCTGCCTGTACAATTTCGAGGTTAAAACCGGGCAGGCATAACAGGGTGAAATCAAATTCCGGCAGGTAGCGAACCTCTGCCTGAGGAAAAGCCAGCTGATACCAGGCCAGCCCTGCGGCCACATCCGGAACGTGGATTAACACGCTGGCGGGCATCAGGGTTATCATCCGTTATTATCGTTCTGAAGCAGTTGTCCGATCAGTCCGGACAGCGCCGGATGATCTTCATGCCAGACGGTGATCCCGTTTGCCTCAAACAGTGCGGTTGCCACACCGTTACCGGATTTCAGTGAGCCGTCAAATGCACCACTGTAGATTCGGCCGCTGCCGCAGGACGGGCTGTCAGCTTTCAGAATCACATGCGTGATATTCCGCTGTTTCAGATACTCAAGCGCCCGCAGTGCGCCCTGCTTAAAGGCATCAGTGACATCTTCGCCGTCTCTGCCGGTGACCCGGGCGGTACCCGCCCAGACATCACAACCCTCACCGCCGGTGATTTCCGCCGGAGCGCGGGGTACCGGCAGGCCGCCGAGGATTTCCGGGCATACCGGAACGGCCATGCCGCTGTTCTGCAGGGCTTTCAGCGGGGCATATAATTTATGGCTGCCGTCGTAACGGACGGCTTCACCTGCCAGGCAGGCACTGATTGCAATCATCGTGCTCTCTCAGAGGTTACCGGTATAATTCAGATAGTGATAATCAATCACCTGATAGTAAATAATTTATGAAAACGGAACAAGCCGGGCAGATATCTCCTTTTGCCTGAAAAAATGCTAAACTCTGCACGATCACCTATTTAACCGGAGTATACCCCGTTATGCACGCACCATCCCCGTCAGAAAAACCGGTCTTATCCGTTTTTGATTTTGACGGCACACTGACCCGCCGGGACAGCTTTGTTCCCTTCCTGCGTTTTGCGTTCGGGAAACGTGTGTTTTCCCTGCGGATGCTGCGTCTGGTACTGCCGGCGCTGCGTTGCTTTTCACGCAAACTGACCCGTGATGAACTGAAAGAAGTGCTGATCACCACCTTTCTGACCGGTACTGATGCCCGCTGGGTGGAAAAGAAAGCACAGGAATTTTGTGAGCGTTACTGGCATAAGATGATGCGTCCGGAAGGTTTGCAGGCGGTGGCGGCAGAGATTGCATCGGGTGCGGAAGTCACTCTTTGTTCCGCATCACCTGAGCTGGTGCTGCGGCCGTTTACTGAGCGGCTGGGGATCAAACTTATCGGTACTCAGCTGGAAGAGAAAGACGGTATTCTGACCGGGAAAATCAACGGCAATAACTGCCGTTGCGGACAGAAAATTGCCCGGCTGCAACAGGTTTACGGTGATTTATCTGCCTACCATATGCGCGCCTGGGGGGATTCACGCGGGGATTATGAATTGCTGTATGCCGCCGGAGAGCCTCACTGGCGTCATTTTCACCGCAATCCGGCGAAATATGAAAAACGCCGCAAACAGTTTTCATCCCGCTGAAAGCAAAAACGGGCTGTATTATACAGCCCGTCAAAAATAACAGCGGCTGTTATTTTGCCATTTGCTGTTCCATCATTGTCTTAGCCTGCGCTAACGCATCAAGACCCTGCTTACAGGCTGTATCCTGAGCATCCGCAGGTAATTGCATAAACTGTTTTTTAGAATCAGCATACTGCTGTTTCATGGTATCAATCTGGCCTTTCATTGCATCATTTTTGGATAACAGGTCAACATACTCATCAACCTGTTTAAAGTAATCTTCACAGGCGGAAGATAACTGAGCAGAAAATGCAACTGAAGAAAGTGATAATAACCCGGCAGCCATAATTAACTTTTTCATTAAAAATCCCTTTAATCCATTGTTATTGAGCCTGTAATGTAATCATTAACAATTTTGCGGACTATCAGTTTTCTCTTAATTAGCATTACCATAAAGAGGATAATATATACGGTGAAATAGTTTACACATCAATAATAATTAATATCATTGATGATTAGTCATTTTCTCTGTTCAGCCTGAGGAAATAAAATAATTCCGGATCATCGTCATCGAGGTTATCCACCTGACCGCTGAGCACAAACCCCTGACGCAACAACAGCGCCTGCATACCGGTATTCGAGGCATTCACCGAGGTAAACAGTTTTTCTGTCCGGCACTGCTGCTGCAATGCCGCCAGTAATGAGCTGCCGATCCCCAGCCCGCGCAGTGCGGGAGCGACCATCAGTAACTCAATAAATCCGCAGCCGAAAAAGTGATAATGCAGCACGCCATAACCGGCAATTTTCCCTTCATACCGTGTCACAAAACAAACGCTCTGTTCAATCCAGCCGCCGATCGCCTCACGACGCTGCGGCTCCTGTGCCGCAACGGTATCAAGGGCGATCAGCTGCGCAAGATCCTGTTCTGTTGCCGGGACGACAGCCCCGGCCGTTCTGTTATGTGTCATGATGATTTTCAGCTGTTCTCCGCTGCGGTATCTGTTTTTGCCGGTTCCTGCTTTTGTGAAGCCAGCAGTTCCAGCAGCGCATACTGTTTTACTGTCCGCTGTTCTGCTTTTTCTGCCAGAATGGCAGCTCTCGCAGGGTCACTGCTGTTCAGCCGGTTAAACCGCTGCTCCTGATTCATCACTTCCGCCAGTGATTGTGACGGCGGACGGGAATCCAGTACCAGCGGTGCTTTGCCGGTTCCTTCCCTGCGCGGGTCAAACCGGTACAGCGGCCAGAATCCGCTGGCAGTCAGGGCTTTCATCTGATCATAGCTGAATGCAAGGTCATAACCATGCTCCTCACACGGGCTGTAGGCAATAATCAGGGACGGACCGGGATAGGATTCTGCCTCCTGAATCGCTTTTACCGTCTGGTTCATCTGCGCACCAATCGCTATTTGTGCCACATACACGTTACCGTACATCATCATGGATACGCCCAGATCCTTGCGGGATTTGCCTTTACCCTCCTCACCGAATTTGGTGACCGCCCCCATCGGCGTGGCTTTTGACTGCTGGCCGCCGGTGTTGGAGTAGCATTGGGTATCGAGTACCAGTACATTCACATTCTCACCGCTGCTCAGTACATGATCCAGCCCGCCGAAGCCGATATCATAAGCCCAGCCGTCACCGCCAATCAGCCAGACGGATTTCGGCAGCAGATAATGTGCGTCGTCAGACAGCTCACGCGCACGCGGGTCAGGATTATCCGCCAGTAACGTCCGCAGTTCAGTGATGGCCGCGCGTTTCTCATCCGCGGACAGCGCCTCATCCGCCAGCCGTTGCTGTAATTCATCCGGCAACTGAGTGGCAAACGTCATCAGCAGCCGCTGTACCCGTTTTTTATGCTGATCTGCTGTCAGGCGGAATCCCAGACCGAATTCAGCATTATCCTCGAACAGCGAGTTAGCCCAGGCCGGGCCGCGTCCCTCTTTGGTGGTGGTGTACGGCGTGGTCGGCAGGTTACCGCCGTATATAGAAGAACAGCCGGTGGCATTGGCGATCAGTAACTGCTCGCCGTACAGCTGGGTCAGCAGTTTGATATACGGTGTTTCACCGCAGCCCGCACAGGCGCCGGAGAATTCAAACAGCGGAGTGATAAGTTGTGATGTCCGGATATCAATGCGCTCAAGCTGCGATGCCGGGAGATCCGGCAGTTGCAGGAAGAAATCAAAGTTGGCTTTTTCCTCTGCCAGATGTGCCAGCCGCGGCTGCATATTTATCGCGCGGACAGCCGGGTCTTCCCGGTCTTTCGCCGGACAGACCTCATAACAGAGATTACAGCCGGTACAATCCTCCGGGGCGACCTGAAGGACATAATCCATCCCTTTCATATCGCGGGCTTTGACCGGCAGGCGCTGCAATGTGTCCGGCGCGCCGCTGAAATCGGCGGGATCAGCCACTTTGGCACGGATAGCCGCGTGAGGACAGGCCGCGACACAGTAGTTGCACTGGGTACAGAGGGACGGTTTCCAGACGGGGATCATCTCCGCGATATTGCGTTTTTCCCAGCGGGTGGTGCCGGAAGGCCAGGTACCGTCCGGCGGGAATGCCGATACCGGCAGAGCATCGCCGCGTCCGGCCAGCATCATGGCAGTGACAGTTTTGACAAAGTCCGGCGCGTTATCCGGCACGACCGGCGGACGCGGCAGGCTTTGCGGATCGACTGCCTGCAACGGCACGCGATGCAGGGCTTCCGGGGTACGGGCTATCGCCATCAGGTTATCCTGAACGACACTTTCCCCTTTTTTACTGTAGCTGCGGATAATCGCCTGCTGTAAATAAGACTGAATTTCAGCCGCCGGCAGCAGTGCCGTCAGATGGAAAAAGGCCATCTGCATCACCGTGTTAATCCGCGCACCGAGGCGGCATTCACGGGCAATACGGTACGCGTTGATGACATACAACTGAGCCTGTTTCTCTGCCAGAATCGCCTGAACATCCTGCGGAATATGGTGCCAGACCTCATCCGCCGGATACGGACTGTTCAGCAGGAAAATCCCGCCCGGCGCCAGTTTTTCCGCCATTTCATATTTATCGAGGAACTGCCACTGATGACAGGCAATAAAATCCGCCTGCCTGATCAGATACGTGGCGCGGATCGGCTGTTCACTGATGCGCAGATGAGAAACGGTCAGGCCGCCCGCTTTTTTCGAGTCATAAACAAAAAAGCCCTGAGCATAGTTATCCGTATGACTGCCGAGGATCTGAATAGCATTTTTGGCCGCCGAAACGGTACCGTCGCTGCCCAGCCCGTAAAACAGTGCAGTGAGGCGATGTGTGACCGGCAGTTCCGCCGGAACCGGTGTCAGGGAAAGCCCGGTAACATCGTCAATAATCCCGGCAGTAAAGCGCCGTTTCGGCGATGTTAGTGTCAGTTCACGGAAAACCGCCATCACGCAATCCGGATCGAATTCTTTGGATGACAGCCCGTAGCGTCCGCCGATAATGCGCGGCAGTTGTGCCCGCTCACCGTTCTGATACGCTTCGGCAAAGGCAGTCATCACGTCCAGATACAGCGGCTCCGCCTGCGCACCCGCTTCTTTGGTGCGGTCAAGCACAGCAATGTGCTGCACGCTTTCCGGAATAGCATCAAGGAAATGCTGTGCGGAGAACGGCCGGTAGAGATGCACTTCCAGCACGCCGACTTTTTCGCCCTGCGCCATCAGTTTGTCCGCCACTTCCTCTGCCGGGCCAGCGGCCGATCCCATCAGGATAATCAGGCGCTCTGCCTGCGGATGTCCGTAATACGTAAACGGCTGATAATAACGGCCGGTAACATCACCAAACGCCGCCATGGCATCAGTGACATGCTGATAAACCGCGTCATACCACGGATTCGTGGCTTCGCGGGACTGGAAATAGGTGTCCGGATTTGCGGATGTACCGCGTATCACCGGATGTTCCGGCGACAGTGCTCTGTCACGGTGAGCGCGGATCGCCTCCGCAGGGATCAGTTTACTCAGTTCGGCACGGCTGACCGAGATGATCTTGTTCATCTCATGGGAAGTACGGAAACCATCAAAGAAATGAATAAACGGCACGCGGCTGTTCAGCGTGGCTATCTGTGAAATCACAGCAAAGTCCTGAGCCTGCTGGACGCTGTTGGCGCACAGCAGTGCACAGCCGGTCTGACGCACCGCCATCACATCCGAGTGATCACCGAAAATAGAGAGCGCGTGGGTCGCGACTGTCCGCGCCGCCACATGCAGGACAAACGGGATCAGCTGTCCGGCGATTTTATACAGCGACGGGATCATCAGCAGCAATCCCTGGGACGATGTGAACGTGGTCGACAGTGCGCCGGTCTGAAGTGCACCGTGGACAGTGGCGATGGCCCCGCCCTCCGACTGCATTTCCATCATGCGCGGCACGTCGCCCCACAAATTCGGTTCCCCGGTTGCAGACCAGTGATCGGCATATTCAGCCATGCCGGAGCTCGGGGTAATAGGATAGATGGCGATCACTTCATTCAGCTGATACGCCATCCGGGCCACCGCCTGATTCGCATCAGTGGTGATCATGCTATGTATTTTTTTGCTCACAATAAGACCCTGCATTTTTTATTATTTTTTACAACATAGCAGAATAAAAAATGCCGGATTATCGTGATTGTGGTTTGTTATACGTGTGTAAGGCGCGTTTACCGCGCCGCTGTCAGCACATAGTCTTCCGCCTCACAGCGGTATATTTCACTGACCTGCGGACATCCCCGCAGTACCGGAAGCCGGTCATCACTGACACTGAGCCGTATCCCCAGACCACAGGCTTTACCGAGTGACGGCGGGATATCCGTCACCGTAAAAGGCTGCCCGGCTGCCGTGAGATGTTTGCGCATCGCCACCACACCGAGCATATTTTCAAATAAAATCAGATAGTCATTCATGAACGGAGATCCCTGCCGGTACCGCTGCCTGTTTTTGCAACTGACGTATCCCGTAAATGGCCGCGCCGATAGCACCGGCAAATTGTCCGTCCGGATGCGTGATCACCTCAGTCCCCAGATGCTGCGACAACCGCTCACAGAATACCTGACTGCGGCTGACTCCGCCGCTGAACAGCACTGACGGTACAGTGCTCAGCCGCTTGGCAAAACCGGCAGTACGTTGTGCCATTGAATTTACTATTCCCGACAGAATAGACTCCGGCTCCACCCCGGCGGAACGCAGGCTGATCACTTCAGATTCGGCAAAGACCGTACACATGCTGGAGATAGCATGCGGCTCAATCCCGCGGATGGTGTTATCCACCGCGGTGATGTCGGTACCGAGTGTCCGGCTGATCACATCCAGAAAGCGACCGGTCCCGGCGGCACATTTGTCATTCATCAGAAAATCCGTGAGATGCCCCTGCTCATCGAGCCGGATCACTTTACTGTCCTGGCCGCCGATATCAATAACTGTGCGGGTCTGCGGATGCAGCCAGCGCGCCCCGATACCGTGACAGGAGATTTCCGTGACCTGTTTGTCAGCAAAATCCGCCAGTTTGCGGCCATAACCGGTGAGGGTCAGATACGGTTTGGTGTCACATTCACCGCAGAGGGTTTCCCAGGCTTCCAGAATCGCCGATTGCGGCCGGAACGGTGTCGGGATCAGAAAGCGGCGCAGGATCACGCCGCCGTCTTCATCACTGAATAAAACCCCTTTGGTGGCAGTCGAGCCGGAGTCAATACCAATACTCAGCATGACGCCTCCTTATAACATCTCAATAAAGGCGGCAATGCGGGTCGCAAGCTGACCGGTATCAGAAGTGGAATAATCTGTCTCAATAGCCATATACGGAATATCATGTTTTTCGCGGATATGCCGGTTTATCAGCAGCGATTCCACCGCATAGGTGTGACAGGCCTGGAGGATCACATCAATCACCCCGTCCACCTGATAGTCCTGCACCATCTCACTGAGCATATTCAGGCGCTGTGTGTTCGGTGAAATACAGGAACAGCCGATAGCAAGGTATTTTTCGGTCAGGGCGTCATAAACATCGGCCTGCGGATTTTCATCCACACACTGCTCGGTCGCTTTCGCACCGGTGCAGTTTTCATAACCGACAACCCAGCCGCCGTTTTCTTCGATAATCCGCACCACTTTTTCCGCCGCACCGCCAATCGGACAGCCGGTGATCAAAATACGCGGACGCGGGTCAAGCCGTTTACCGGCGGCATATTCCGCCCGTACTTTGGCGGTCAGCGTTTCCAGTTCGCCAATCAGCGCGCGTTTATCAAATTTGAAGGTAGCGCCATACACCACGCTCAGAATTTCACGGCCGGTCATCGCAGGCGGATTGAGCTGCCCGAGGCGGTAGAATTCCGTCAATGCACGGCGTTCGCGGTTACGCAGATCGATAGCATCGCGTATCCCCTGCTCCGTGATTTCACAACCGAACTGTTCTTCCAGCCGTTTCTGAAAACGGATAATTTCCGAACGCCAGAGTGCGACAGATTCCGCACTTTCACTGTTATTCGGTAACTGCATCACATGGACAGGTTTGAATTCCGCCATGTATTCATACATTTTCTTTTTGCCGTCGCAGGTGGTTTCACCGACCACGATGTCAGAAAAATAGAAGTAGGGGCATTTATCGGTTTTACCGAATCCGTAGCTGCTTTTGATCAGGGGACATAAGTTGCGGGGTAAGGTTTTTTCCGCTTCTTCAATCGTTTCATCACTGGTTGAACAGAGAGAGACAACCGCGGCACCGGCGGCCATGGCAATTTCCTGCGGCATAA
Organism: Morganella sp. Je.2.23; assembly: GCF_051129855.1. NCBI lineage: Bacteria > Pseudomonadati > Pseudomonadota > Gammaproteobacteria > Enterobacterales > Morganellaceae > Morganella > Morganella sp. Je.2.23. The sequence goes on along the minus strand of NZ_JBCPSQ010000001.1, from coordinate 397,305 downwards.
AGGTGCAATAGGTTCCCACCAGCGGGATACCCTGCTCTTTCAGTTCCATAACAGTGAGAAAGCCCTGTTGGCGGGCATCGGAGAAATCAGAAAAGATCGACGGAAGTTCTGTGACTAATGACATAAGTAGACCTACCATTATCATTATTAAAGTGTGGCGCCAGAGTAGACCTATTAATAATAAGGATAATTGAGGTAAATCATATTCAGGGTGAATATCCCTGACGGAACTAAATTAACGTGATCTTAAATCACAACGCCCGGCAACGGAATTATCTGGCACCCTACGTTGTCAGTCAGTAAGCTTCAGGGTAATCATAAACCTGACTGATATTTTACCCTGAGAGCTTCCCGATGATGATAACCGCCCACCGTACAACCACCGATACGGCTTCCTTTCACCTGACTCTGACGTGCTGTTTATAACTGCCGGATGCTGACGGAGGATATATGTTAACAGGAATGAATCATCTGACCCTGGCGGTCACCGATTTGGATCGCAGCCTGCATTTTTACCATAACATTCTGAAAATGACGCTGCATACCCGCTGGAAATACGGGGCTTACCTGACCTGCGGGGAACTGTGGATCTGTTTATCGGCAGACCCGGAAATCATTCACCGGCCTATTCATCAGGGTTATACCCACTACGCTTTTACCCTTCCTTCCGAACGGTTCCCGGCCTTTCGCGCACTTTTGGCTTCTCATCAGATAACGCTCTGGAAACATAACCGCAGTGAGGGGGATTCCGTCTATTTTCTCGACCCGGACGGTCATCAGCTGGAGGCGCATTCCGGCGGGATAACGCAGCGGCTGAATGCCTGCCGCGAGGCTCCGTATGAAGAGATGATATTTCCGCCACACGGGCAGATAAATGTGTAAGATGGGGAAAACCTTATCTTACGGAGATACTGCTATGTCTGATTATCCTGCCGTTCCCGGTGTGCTGTTTGTCGCCGGTTTTGGTCCGGTGACCCGCGAGCCCGCCCGCAGCAAACACTTTTTTGCAGATACTGTCGGCCTGCCGCTCACTGAATCTGAAGGCGCGCCCGATTACCTGACAGCGGATCACAGTCTGCACGGTGTGAAGCACTTCGCACTCTGGCCGCTCAGCCAGGCAGCTGTCTCCTGTTTCGGGCAGGACACCTGGCCGTCATCACATCCGGTGCCGCAGGCCTGGGTCGAATTTGAAGTGAACGACCTGGCAGCGGCCACGGAATTTTTACAGTCACGGGGCTATCCGCTGCTGGTGGCAAACAGAACCGAGCCGTGGGGGCAGTCCGTCACCCGTCTGCTCAGCCCGGAGGGTTTACTTGTCGGGCTGACTATCACGCCATGGCTGCGGGATAACACCGGCGAATAACCGCCGGTGCCGGGGTTGCCGTTATCCGCTACTGACGCAGACTGACAGCAACCCGGTTAAACGCATTCATCAGGCCGGCAGCGATAGTCAGGTCACTCATTTCCTCATCGGAAAAATGTGCCTTCACACGCTGCCAGACAGCATCATCCGTATTTTGTGCAGATAATAACGTGACGGACTCTGTCCATTCCAGCGCCGCCCGTTCACGATCGCTGAAGCGCTCACTCACACGCCAGCCTGCCAGTGCGTCGAGTTTTTCCTGAGCCGTTCCCCGCTTACGCAGCGCTGCCGAGTGCATTTCCAGACAAAATGCACAGCCGTTAATCTGTGATGTTCTCAGATAAACCAGCTCAACCAGTTCAGATGATAATGAACTGGTTTCCAATGCATTTTTACAGGCAATCAGTCCCGCATACGCCGCCGGACTGAGTTTCGGATAAGATAAACGAAGTAATGACATAACGGACCTGCCTTTGTCAAAAGTGAAAACGTGTCTCCCGGACACCGGGAATAATACCTGGTGATATAACCAGTCATGCCGTTATGTTATGGATAAATTTACAGTATCGTTATCGACATTGTGTGATGCCGGTTAAAACGGTCCCTTAAAAATAAAGAACGCACCGGCAGCAATAAACCCGAAACCGATAAGGTGATTCAGCGTGATACTCTCACCGAGGTAAGCCACTGAGAACACCATAAAAACACACAGAGTGATCACTTCCTGCATCGTTTTCAGTTCAGCCGCACTGTAATACTGATGTCCCAGCCGGTTAGCCGGTACCGCCAGACAATATTCCGCCAGGGCAATCAGCCAGCTGAAAAAAATAACCGCAACAAGCGGTTTACCGGTAAATTTCAGGTGTCCGTACCAGGCAAACATCATAAAAAAATTCGAGATAACAAGCAGAAAAATCGGGAGAAACTTCGCCAGCATGGGGTGTCCGTCAGTAAGAAAATGATATCGGCCGCTATTTTACGCCTGTATCAGATAAACGGATATATGATCCGGATAATAGTTTCAGAAACTGAATTTCTCGTCATCTGCTTATAAAATTTGAATTTTACGCGTATTCAGCCCTTTATTCTTTCCGCTGATTTCCGGAAGATTGAACTGAACTGATTGTGCGGATAACTGCATCCGTTTACACTTAATATTTGTAGAAACCATTATCGTGTTTATGCGTTTATTAACTTTCTTATTATCATCATCGTTCTGCTTATCCGGCTATGCCGCCGGAGGAGCACTGAACGGTTATTACAATTGCGATATTCCATCCGCCAGTTATCAGCGAAAACAGGGCGCGATGCGTGATTTTTACTTTCCGGATAAACAGCGCAAGGCTGTCGTTTTGTTTCACGATGACCGTTTTACGGTGCTTGATACGAAACCAACCCCTTACCACTCTCCGGTGCTGACACCGATTACGCAGTTTGCCACCATGTCAAAGCAGGATTTGCAGGAGATCGGCGAAGATACGCTGGTTTATGCCGGGATCAGTAACGGGCTGGCCTATTTCACCCCGTCAAAACAGCGCTTTGTCTTCGGACTGAACAAACGCGGCGGCGGCAATAACGGCTCTTTTCTGCTGGAACTGCAAAACTGCCGCCGGACAGCACACTGAGCCGCCCGTCAGTCACACACCTGCATTACCGCTTCCCGCAGCCAGCCTAATGCCGGGTCACCCTCACTGCGCTGGTGCCATAACATCTGAAAACTGAGCGGTGCGATAGTCAGCGGCGGTTCAAACACCTGTAATGACGGGCTGAGTATTTCCGGCAGTGCCCGTTGTGCCACTGTCAGGATCAGGTCAGTTCCTTCCGGCAGCTGTGAGGCTATCTGCCAGTAAGGCACAGAAACCGCAATACGCCGCCGGTAATTCAGCAACTGTAACTGCCGGTCAATCTCGTTGGCTTCATACGGTTTCATACTCGCCAGAATATGCGGGTGTGAGAGCCAGTCCGCCATCGGCATCGTGCCGTTGGTGCAGTACTGTTTATCCGCAACACTGACCATGGTATCCGTAAATACGGTCTTCGTCCGCAGAGTGTAATCCGTGGCATTAAACACCCCGAACGCCAGGTCAAGACTGCCTTCCTGTAATTTTCCCTGCATCTCTTCACGGCTGCCCTGCCAGATTTGCAGATCAACCTGCGGAGCCGCATTGCGCAGATAACGGATTAATTTTGCACTGAAAATAGCCGCTCCGTAATCGGACATCGCAATATTAAAACGCCGGTTGCAGTTTTCCGGACGGAAATCCTGTTGTGCTATCAGGTCATCAAGCTGGCCCAGCGCCTGTGTCAGCGGTGCATACAGCGCTTCCGCTTTGCCGGACAGGTGATAGCGCCCCTGCCTGCGGATAAGCAGCGGATCCTGAAATAAATCCCGCAACTGATTCAGCGTATGGCTGACCGCGGGCTGACTGCGGTGCAGCGCCGTCGCCGCCCGGCTGACATGGCGTTCACGCAGCAACGCATGCAGAGTAACCAGCTGATTTAAATCCAGTTTCTTTATATTATTCATCATACGAATAGTGCTCTATAAAATTGTTCATTTCCTGTTCTTCCGGAAATCACCTATGATTGATGTTAATAAAACGTTAACCGGGGAGGTCACTATGTCAACCTTATCATTATCTGCTATTGCATTGATTGTTTGTGCTTTTTTTGCCGGTGCTATTGTACCGGTACAGGCGGTCAGTAATGCGGTATTAGCACGCCATCTGGGTCATCCGTTATGGGCCAGTCTTGTATCATTATTAATCAGTATTATTGTTTTAGCACCGTTATTATTTATTTTTAAAGTTCCTAAGCCGGTACTGAGTGCTGATTTGCTTCATCAGCCGTTCTGGATTTGGCTCGGCGGTATTGCCGGGATGCTGTACCTGACGTCTGCCCTGATCCTGGTACCGAAAATCGGCAGTATTACTTTTTTCGTTATGGTGATTGCCGGTCAGCTGGTCATTTCCGCACTGATTGAACACTTCGGTCTGTTCGGAATGCCAAAGCAGCCGGTTCAGATAGCAAAACTCGCCGGTATCGGTCTGGTGGTGGCAGGTGTCCTGGTGATGCAGTTTGCGGGTGAAAAAAAGCCCCGCGACAGTGACGGCGGGGCAGGAAATGCAACTCAAATCGAACAGACAATAAAAAGATAGGTTTGGTATCCCGGAATATTACTGCACAGCGTCAGCTTCCTTCTCCGCTTCCGGGCGGCGCGAAGGTCGCTGTAATAAGAATACTCCGCTCATAATCAGCACCATCGACAGAATCTCTGTCACGCCAAGCTGCTCATTGGCCGCGAGGAATCCGACAATCAGAGCCACTACCGGCGGAATATAGGTTACAGAGGATGCCACCACTGCCCCCAGGTTCAGGATCAGGTAGTAATATGTCAGATAGGCCACCCCGGTGCCGAGCAATCCCAGCCCGATGATCAGTCCGAGACTGGCAGTGCTGTCCTGCGCAATCGCGGTAATCCCGGTAAACGGCGTGATACAGGCCAGGATCAGCAGCGCAAGACCAATCTGATAAGTCGTCAGTGCCAGCGGGGCTATCTGTTTGCCGGCCAGGAATTTTTTGGCATACACAAATGAAATCCCCACACTCAGTGACCCCATGATCATATAACCCACCCCGGCGAGGCTGATACTCTCTCCGCTGACCTGCCAGGGTTTGGCGATCAGAATCACACCGGCAAAACCGAGCATCAGTCCGCACAGACGCACCAGCGTAATTTTTTCCTGCCGCAGAAAAATTGCCGCAACAATAAACGAGAACAGCGGAATCGCGCCGCTGAGCACACCGGACACGCCGGAGAGCAGCAGTGAAGTGCCGGAGGCAAATGCCCAGTAATAAATCACCGTTGCCAGCAGCGCCATGACCAGAAAATGCCCGGTATATTTCAGGTGTTCGCGGCGCACGGCTTTCTGCATCCACGCCATCACCGCGATCGGTACAAAACCGCATAACACCCGCAAAAAGACAATCTGCACCGGTGAGATCCACTCACTCGCCTGGCGCATAAAAATAAAGTTGGTGCCCCAGATAATCCCGAGGAACGCAAACGCTGCTGCCGTTTTACTGTTCATACTATTGATACCCATTTTTTCTGATGGGGCTATTGTTCTGAATCCGGGGCTGTGCTACAACCGATTTAAATTACCTTATGAAAGAGAAAAACTATTTCATGGATCGTTATCCGCCGATGAAAGCCCTTCTGGCCTTTGAAGCCAGTGTCCGGCTGGGGAGCTTTATCAAAGCCGCAGAGTCTCTGCATGTCACGCCGGGAGCGGTCAGTCAGCAGATAAAAAAGCTGGAGGAGGAATTGGGGGTGATGCTGTTTTTGCGGGAGATCCGCAAACTGATGGTGACAGAGACAGGACAGAAATACTATCGCTTAATTCAGCCTGCGCTGGCACAAATCCGGGCTGCCGGTGAGGCGATCCGCTATGCGGCACATCATACGCTGACCCTTTCCATGCCGCCCGGGCTGGCGTCCAAATGGTTTTCCCCCAGGATGAGTGACTTTGTCCGCACCTTTCCGGGGCTGGATCTCCACCTGAATGCCACGGCGGCACTGATCTCGCTGGAAAAAGATAATGTGGATCTGGCCGTCCGCTATACGGATTTGTCCCGTGCGCAACCGTCCCGGGTACTGTTATCCGATGCTCCCTGCCGTCTGTTCTGTCACCCCGCTTATGCTGAGCAGCAGTCACTTCACCACCCAGCGGATCTGAAAAACGCCGTGCTGCTGCATACCACGCTCTATCCATACTGGGATGCCTGGCTGGAACAGTATGCGGGGATAGCGCCCGGCAGCACACTGCCCGCCGCCGGGTTGCATTTTGATCAGTTTTTACTGGCGATTGATGCGGCGGTACATCAGCAGGGTATTCTGATTGCCAATGATTTTCTGCTGGAACACGAACTGACACAGCAGACGCTTATTCCGCTGTTCCCGGCACTGACACTGCATTCGGGGAAAGGGTTTTATCTGCTGCATAACCGCCACAGCGCTGATCAGGCGATGATCAGCGCCGTCAGTGACTGGTTTTGTCATGCATTTGCTCACACTGCGGAGAATAAATAGTGAGATACCTCACCGGATAACACCGCGCCGCAGTTGTTACACCGGACGCCCGGGTTTACTGAAACCGAACGGGTGATCTTTTATTGTCAGCCACTGCTGCCGGAAAAATAACCTCCGGCAGCCGCAGATTAAACAGCCATTACTGCGGTATTTTCCGGCCCTGCTCCGCGATCCGCTCCATCATCTCCGCCTGACGTTCTGCCAGACCACGGATTTGTTCCTCATAGCATGCGGTAAAGTCCGCAGGCAGCCGGGTAATTTCACCTTCCGCCACCTCAACCAGGGTGCCTGATTTATCCAGACCCCAGATAATATTGCCGTCACCGGCCACTTTCATCAGCGGCAGCACACCGGTGACTTCGTAATCCGCCAGCCGCTCACAGGCCGCCGTGACGGATGCCCACTCCGGCAGATCGGGGGTATCAAATCCGAGCAACACCACACCGCGCCAGAACGTCCATGCAGGCCCCACAGAATAGAGTTCCGCTTCCGGCCAGAACTCTTCCCGTGCCATCACGCACAGACCGTTGGTACGCTGGCAGAATGCAGAGTAATACTCCGGTACCGGCACACCGGTCAGTGCCTCTGCTGCTGCGATAGCCTGCGGTTCCGGTGCCGGGGCGGCAACCACCTGAAAATAGTCGCTGTTGAGATCTTCCAGAATTTCCCATATACGCTGATGAAACTGTTCTGCTGTCATTGTCCTTCTCCCTGCTGATGGCGGATAACGCAGGCATACACACGCTGGTGCCCGCTGTCATCCTGTTCAATATACGCCCCCTGCAATTCCGGCGCGAAGCCCGGAAAGCGATCAGCGGTCTCTTCCAGCGCGAGAAAATAGCGCTGAACCGGGGCTTCCCAGACTTCACCCGGTACCACACACAATACGCCCGGCGGATACGGCAGTGCCCCTTCCGCCGCGATACGTCCGGCAATCTCCGACACCGCGACCCGTTCCGTATTGCCGCGGACAAATTCGGTATGTGCCGCTTTCGGTGACATCCGCACCTCTGGGAAACAGCGGCGGCGGAACATCTCTTTCTGGCGCTGTTTGACGTTGTGTTTCACAAACAGGTCATGCATTTCCTGACACAGCTGCCGCAGTGTATATCCCGCATAACGTGCCGGATACGTACGGCACAGTGACGGTAAAACGGTTTCCAGTGCTGCGTCGCTGTCCAGCAGTTGCTCAAACCGGGCAATCTGCCGGATCAGCCGCTGCATTTTTTCCGGGGTTTCTGCCGGTGTCAGCAAAAACAAGATAGAGTTCAGGTCACATTTTTCCGCGACAATCCGGTTTTCGCGCAGGTAATACGCCAGGATCGTCGCCGGAACGCCGAAATCTTCATATTCCCCGCTGCTGACATCCACCCCCGGTGTGGTCAGCAATAATTTGCAGGGATCGACAAAATACTGATCGTCCGCATAGCCCTCAAAACCGTGCCAGCGCTCTCCCGGCACAAAGTTGAAAAAGCGCCGATCTGAGGCGATCACCTCCGTTTCCGCTTCTGTCCACGGACGGCCGTCCACGGTATCAGGGATAAAGGGCCGGATATGCTGACAGGTTTTCAGCAGCAGTTTACGGGCATCAATCCCGGTTTTGACACATTCCGCCCACAGACGCCTCCCGGATTCACCCTCATGCATTTTTGCATTCACATCCAGAGCGGCAAACAGCGGGTAAAACGGGCTGGTGGACGCATGCATCATAAAAGCATTATTCATCTGCCGGAAGGAAACATAGCGATCCTGCCCTTTGATATGTTTATCTTTTTTGTGGACCTGAGAGGCCTGAGAGAAACCGGCCATCTGTTTGTGAACTGACTGCGTCACCAGAATGCCGGGATCGTTTTCATTCAGTTCAAGCAGCATCGGCGAGCACATCTGCATCACCGGAATAAACTGCTCGTAGCCGACCCAGGCGGAATCAAACAAAATGTAATCACACAGCGGACCGATACTGTCCACCACCTGGCGGGCGTTATACACCGTACCGTCATACGTTCCCAGCTGGATCACCGCCAGCCGGAACGGGCGTTTATCCCCTGCTTTCTCCGGTGCGGCTTCTGCCGCCAGTGCCCGCAGATAGCCCTCATCAAAACAGTGTGCATCAATACCACCGATAAACCCGGACGGGTTACGTGCCGCTTCCAGATAAACCGGCGTGGCACCGGCCTGGATCAGTGCGCCGTGGTGGTTGGATTTGTGATTATTGCGATCGAATAACACCAGATCTCCCGGTGTCAGCAGTGCATTCAGTACCACTTTGTTGGATGAGGATGTGCCGTTGAGAACAAACCAGGTTTTGTCGGCATGAAAAACGTTTGCCGCGTGCTGCTGTGCGGCCAGTGCGGCTCCCTCGTGGATCAGGAGATCCCCCAGTGCGGTGTCCGCATTACAAAGGTCAGCCCGGAACAGAGCATCACCGAAATAATCCGTAAACTGCTGTCCGGCCGGATGACGGCGGAAAAACTCACCGCCCTGGTGCCCGGGACAGGCGAAGGAGATGTTCTGCTGTTCAGTATACTGTTTTAAGCGCCCGAAAAACGGCGGCAGCAGGCTCTCTTCATAGGCCTGCACTGCGCGCAGAAGTGTGTCACAGACTGTGCGGCTGTCATCACGGCTGAGATCGATAACCCCGCTGATACCGTCAGGCAGCGCCGCAGTTTCACCGTCGCGGGTCACCATAAAAACCGGCTGACCGAACCCCTGCTGCCGGATCCGTGCCAGCTGTCCGTTGCCGGCATCCTCCGGTGTCACCAGACACACAGACACCGCAGCGAAATCACATTCACTGAGAAGAACTGTTTCGAACGGGAGATCAGTCATACCGCAGAGCGGCGCGCTGACAGCACATTTTTTCTTGTTCATGACAACCCTGCAAAGTCAGTCCCCGCAGACAATTGCTGTCAGCAGAGTACAGTACGGAGACCGGCGGACAGACCGCCGGAAAAGCGGTCATCATAACATGCAGGGAGTCAGGCGCTACAACAGATTTTCCGGCATAATCCGGCGGATAAGAAAGTCGTTAAACTGCTGATATTCTTCCGGATTAATAACCTGCGGATAACTCAGGATCACCAGTTCGTGCGGCGGGAATTCCGGGCGGTAAGCCGGATGATGGTGAACGTAATCATTAACGGCAAAACCGCAGTGCTGATAAAAACGCAGACGGCGGCGGGCCACCTCATCTGTCAGCGGGTCGATTTCCAGAACAACCCGCTGTTTTTCCTGACAAAAAAGTGACAGCGCACGCTGCCCGACGCCACTGCCGCGCATTTCCGGCGCAATGGCAATGTGCTCAATATAAAACAGCGTGCCAATCTGCCAGCACCCGGTAAATCCGGCAAAGCGGTCATTATCCCTTATCTGATACAGATGATATCCGGGCTGTGAAAACAGTTTATCCCGCCCTGCCCGCGTGCGTTGTTCATGCAGCGGGAAAGCGGATTCATACAGCGGACGAATATCATCAAGAACCGGGTCAGCCGGTGAGGTAACCGGAAGTAATTGCAGCATAAAAAGGTATCCAGCCTGAAAAATAAGAGTTACCTCACACTATCAGCAAAACCGGGGGACAGCAATCATCCCGGCACACCGCTGCTCCTATGGCGTAATGTTCTGATTTGACCGGCTGTTTTCCGCATGCGGAAACCGGGTATCGGCCAGCTGAAAGCGGAAGTCATCGCGATCAATCATGCCGGTGATACTGTCAGCGTCATACAGCGCAAGCGCGAATTCCGCCATTTCCTCACTGGTGTGATAACGCGCAAAAGCACGATCATAATCATAAGAATCCGTATTATTCGCCACCTGACCAAATTCGGTTTGTGTGGCCGCCGGTGCCAGCACTTTTGCCCGCAATTTTGCCCCGCTGCGGATAAGCTCACGCGCCAGTCCTTCCGTATAGGCACTGACAAAAAACTTCGTCGCGCAGTAAGTCACCGCCGAGGGAACAATCGTATATCCGCCCGCCGAACTGATGTTGATCAGCTGCGCGCCTTCCGTATGCTGATACTCCTGCACATACAGGGCGGATAACACCATCAGGGCATTCACATTCAGAGCCAGCATTTTCTCCGCTTCCGCCACCGGCTGATCTGCCACCGGACCGTAATAGCCAAAACCGGCATTATTAATCCATGCAATAATATTCAGTGCGGACAACGAGTGATACAGTGCCGCCGCATTGCCGGGCACTGACAAATCACACACACGGATTTCTGCGGTGATATCCGGGTTCAGTTGCATCAGCTCCGCTTTCAGCGCCAGTAATACCGTTTCACGCCTGGCCACCAGCACCACATTGTTACCCCGGCGCACAAAAGCAGCCGCAATAGCCCGTCCTATTCCGGAACTGGCCCCGGTGATCACCACATAATTCTGACTGTTCATACAAACCTCCTTTGACATTAGTCTGCGGAGCGTAAAAGATAGAGTTCACTCGAGGTCAAGAGGTTTCTTGTATGCATTATTCCATCAGTGCGTTTTCTGCCTTAACCGGTTTCAGTATCCATACCCTGCGGTTTTATGAAAAAGAAGGTATTCTGATCCCGCAGCGCCGGGCAAATAATCACCGCAGTTACTCCGACCGCGATGCAGAGTGGGTCACCTTTATCACACGACTGAAAGAAACCGGGATGCCGCTGAAATCGATTAAACATTATGCGGATTTACGGGCTCAGGGAGAGGAAACGGCGCAGGCACGTATGGATTTACTGCTGGCGCACAGCGGGGTATTACAGCAGCAAATAGCGGTGCTGAACGATCATTTTCAGCACCTGGAGAAAAAAATAGATTACTACCGTGATTTACTCACCACGGCAGTCATCTGAGTGATATCAGTCTGCGGCACTCAGCCGGAATTTTTGTACTGAGCGTTGCAGTCCCTGTGTCTGCAACTCCAGTCCGGCGGCGGTTTCAGAAACACTGCTGACCAGCGAGGCATTCTGCTGGGTAACCGTATCCATCTGAGTAATCGCCGTACCGACCTGTAAGATACCTTTGGTCTGCTCTTCTGACGCGATGGCAATTTCTTTCATGATAGCGGTCACTTCACCGGAAGCGCGGACAATCTCCTCCATCGTTTCCCCGCCGCCGGCCACCTGTTTAATGCCCTGATCGACGCGGGAGACCGCATTGGCTATCAGCCGTTCAATCTCTTTGGCCGCATCCGCACTGTTGCTGGCCAGTGTCCGTACCTCACCGGCCACCACCATAAAGCCGCGTCCGTGAACTCCGGCCCGTGCCGCTTCAATCGACGCATTCAGCGCCAGAATATTGGTCTGGAATGCAATGCTGTTGATCACATTGGTGATCTCCGCGATTTTCCGTGAACTATCAGAAATTTCGTCCATTGTGCGGATAACAGAGGCGATCATCTCATGCCCCTGATGTGCGGTTGAGGAAGTCACTTCCGCCAGTTCGCTGGCATGATGCGCATGATCCGCATTCAGTTTCACCGTCGCGGTGATCTCTTCCATACTGGCGGCGGTTTCTTCCAGCGCGGCAGCCTGCTGCTCAGTACGGGAAGAGAGATCCGTATTACCGCGTGCAATCTCCGAGGCACTTGCGCGCAGGGTATCACTGCCTTCGCGGATGGAACTGACCGCATCCCGCAGGCTGCCCTGCATTTCACTGAGTAACGGGAATAATTTACCGACACAGTTACGTCCGGCAGCATCATTTTCCACCGGCTGACTCAGATCACCTCCGGCAATACGGCGGAAATGCTGACGAACATTGTTCAGCGGACGCTGCATCATGGTGACCAGATAACGATCCGCAAAAATCAGGATCAGCAGACCAAACAGTGCGCCGCTGATAATCACGATCCGTGTGGTCGTCATCAGGCCGTCCACCAGCATGCGGGTCTGTTCAATCTGCGCTTCCGCCACCTGCGTGAACGCCAGACTGACAGTACCGAACTCTTTGCTCAGCTGCGGCGTGACATCGTGGGACTGTTTACGGTAACCCGCCTGATCCCCCTGCTCTGCCAGCTGCATCTGAATTTTGACTCCCTCATCATAGAGCGTCTGCCAGCGGGCGATCACCCTTTCTGACATCTGCACATCCATCGGTCCCGGGGAAATACGTTTCATCTCTGCCAGATGCAGCCCCATGTTCTCCATCGCTTCCGCAGACGGTTTGAAATCCGGTACTTCACCTTCCGCTTTTTTCTGCATCTCACGGTTCAGCCGGGAGATAAAACGAAAATACTGGTCATTTCCCTGATTCAGTACTGTCAGCTGCCGGACTAACTGACGATCGGTCGTATTGCCGTCAGATACTCTCGACAGTGACCAGTCACTGTAAAAACTGACACATCCGAGTGTCAGACACAAAATACCGAGTATCGACAGCATGACGAACCGGATGGATAAGTTTCGAAGTAACTGCATACAGTTTCCTTTAAGGGGCGACAAATGGTATGACGAAGCCATACGAATACAGTTATCGGCAAAAAAACCAAAAGTTATAATTTTTTGTTATTTTTTAAAATTTTGTTGTTTTTCAGATTAATAGCTACGCGATTTTTGCCGTTTCAAGATATTTTTCTGTTTGTATGTCTCAAAATCACATAAAAAAAGACAATTACTGATAAAAAAATACAAACCACCGCACGAAACATACAGATATTTACACTCCTTGCGGATATAAAAGGTAAATTCATTTAATATTATGAAGTTAACTTTTGTATCGCCCGATAACTGAGCGATATCACTCCTGACCGGTAATAAGAAGAATGAACATAGACGGGCTTCGCGGAAGCATTATCCAGAGTCTGGTTTTGTGGATTGAGCAAAATCTGGAATCTGATTTATCGCTGGATATCATTGCTGCACGGGCGGGTTATTCCAAATGGCATTTACAGCGTTTATTTAAAGAGCATACCGGGGTGGTTATCGGCAAATATATCCGTGCCCGCCGCTTATCCTGTGCGGCGAAAGCATTGCGGATCACCAGCAGCAGTATTCTTGATATTTCCGTGAAATACCGTTTTGACTCACAACAAACATTCTGCCGCGCCTTTAAATCACAGTTTAATACCACGCCATCCGCCTACCGCAAAAAAACGGGCTGGGACAGCAACGGGTTTTGTTTCCCGTTACAGGCTGAGAACCGGATTGCTTTTCAGGCTGAACTGACCGAATTACCGGAAATACAATTAGCAGGCTCACACCATTATCACCGGAAAAACCTGTCAGACTGGCAGACAGAAAACCGGCAGTTCCGGCGGGAATTCTGGACGCTGTTTTTTAAGGAAGTGGATATTATCCCGGCAGATTTATATGCTGTACATGCCCCGTATGAATCCACCGCAGACGATATCAGTTATGCCTATACGACCGCAGTTATTCCGTCAGTATTATCACCTGAAGGGCTCCGCAGGGCTTCACTGATCCCGGTGACCTTACCGGGCGGGTCTTATCTGCGAATCACCATTGACCCGGCCACACTGAAAGAGCTGCCCGGTGATTACCACAACATCATTCATGCCGCCTATTCCGGCACACTGGCCGAAATGAACCTGCTCCGCAGACGCGGCCCGGATATTGAGCACTATAAACTGCTGTCCGCAGACCGCCATGACGATTTTATTGCCAATGGCATGCAGTATGTGGAAGAGATTAATTACTACATCCCGGTCATGTTATAACAATGCGTTATGTACGGCTTCCCCGAATACGGAAGCCGGCTGCGGCCCGGAAATACGGGCAAATTCCTGACCATCCTTAAAGATCAGAACAACCGGTAATCCCCATACCGCGTATTTGGCTGCCAGTACCGGAGCCTGCATTACATTGATTTTTCCGGCCCGGACTGCAGCGGGAAAATGTGTTGCAGCCTCATCAAACTGATTCTCACTCCGGCGGCACGGTTCACACCACGGTGCATGAAAACGGATCACCGCAACACCGCTGCCGTGTTCAATACCGGCAAAATTGCTTTCTGTATAGTCCGGTATCATGCATTTTTCCCCTGTCAGAATGAAAATGATGGCTCTCATCAGAGCCTGTTTTTATAACGCAGCCACCGAAAAAACTAAAGTCTTCCGGATAACAGCCGATAATAACCTCTATCTCCATTACATCACATCAGACAACGCCATGATTAACATCATATTTTTATGTATGGCAATATATTCTGTCTTTTTTATCGGATAAATTATTATTCAGCCTAAATTTACTCACAATATGTGTTATTTTGCATTTACACTTTAAACTTGTGAACAGGCATATTGTGGCAATAATTTGTAATATTTCAGTCTCTTCGCATTTAAATCATTATAACACAATGAAGTATAATGATTTTTTTAATTTTACATTATGAAATACATGTTTTTATTGTGTTTATTTTATGTTTACAAACGCACGCAAACCTATAGTTTTAACCATTACAACTCATTTTTTATGTAAACACTTCATTTTTGTTAAAATACCAACCATTAAAATAGAATTTAAATCTATATATTTACAATATATTGGTTTATTAGTTTTAAATAATCATCGTTTGCGTTATTTTTTTACAATGAGACATTTTTGATTAAATATTGAATTGATTTTTTAATCATTAAGTATCAACATGTTACATGTAATTTAATGATAAATAGATAGTATTGCAGAATACAACGTGGTAACTTATACTTATTAAACAAGTAAAAGTAACAAATGAATTTAATATCCTTAATTATCAATGAATTAAAAACAACCTCAAAAATAAAGATATATGTTTTTAAATATTATAAAAATTGTTAATATTTTAAAAAGATTACAACGATCAAAAAATCGTTATTGATAGTCTTTGCCTTTCAATAACCGACCTTTGATCGTTATAACTAACTTTACTTAAAATCTGTAAGCGCTAATACTTAATCGCGAAATGCAACCACACCTTTCTGCCATATTTTATAACGACAGAATCTGTGTCTGTATTATCTGATTAGTTATTCAGAATACCTTGCATATTATTCCCATAAGAAACCCGGTAATTTTTGAGTACGACTCATGATGAATATAAATAAAATTGTTGGAGAACAAATCAGAGCACGCAGAAAAGAACAGGGATTATCCGGTTCAGAATTAGGTGATAAATTAAAATTAAGTCAGCAACAGGTTTCGCGCTATGAGCGCGGGGAATGCAACATTCCGCTTGATATGCTGTTTACTATTTCACTGGTTCTGGAAGTTCCTTTTGTAAAGCTATTCGGTGATCTGGATAAAAACCGGGATTACATATATTAATTTTTATTATTTTTTCATTTTTTCTTTTTTTCATTTCTGATACACACAACACTTAAATTGTGTCTGAAGGTTACATTCTTCAGATGTAGTGGTTTACTATTCTTTTAAGATAGTAAAATTTGAAGATGGCGTTTATTTTTTAGGAATTCAGTATTATGAAATTAAATATCATTGGTGCATCTGTTGTATCCGCTTTATTATTCTCCGCTGCTGCTTCTGCTGCAGATCCGGTTATTGTAAACGGCGGTAATGTTCATTTTACCGGGGAACTGGTTAACGCAGCATGTGCAGTCAGCACCGAAAGCAGCAATCAGACTGTGGAATTAGGTCAGTACCGTACGGCTAAATTAGCCGCTTCAGGCGACATGACTACTCCGGTTCCGTTCAAAATCAAACTGGTTGACTGTGACCCGGCTGTATCTGCAACTGCAGCTGTTGCCTTCGCCGGCCAGAGCATGGATGGTGATGCAACCTTATTAGCAGTAAGTTCAGGTACAAACGCACCGGCTGCACAGAACGTCGGTATTCAGATTTCTGACAGCACCTCTGCGATTTTATCACCAAACGGCAGCAAATTCTCAGCAGCTAAAACACTGAATGAAGGTACTAACGTATTAGATTTCTCTGCCCGTTATGTTGCCAAAGGTGCAACCACTCCGGGTCAGGCAAATGCTGATGCCACTTTCGTTGTTAAATACGAATAATCAATTACTGAACGTAATTAATTAAATAAATAAAAACTTTCTCTGTACAGAATTATTTTCTCTTAATTCTGACGATGGATTGTGCCTGTAACAGGGAGCAGAGAAAGTTTTATATATCACTACCTGTATTATAAGCCACCCCGGAAAATGAAATACCATACTCTATGCGTTATTTCTGACAGAGAATATTAAGAGGTACTTTTGTGATTTCTGATTATTTTAAAAATAGTGCATTGATATTGTTTTTCACACTGATGTCAGGGTTTGCTTATTCAGCATCAAATCAAAACTCAGGAATTGCTCTGGGTGCCACCCGGATTATTTATCCTCAGGATGCCAAACAAACCTCACTGTCTGTGATTAACCACAGCCCGAAAGAACGTTTTCTTATCAACTCATGGGTTGATAATGAAAATGGCAAAGAGAAAGATTTTGTTATCACACCACCGTTATTTGTAATGGAGCCTGCCAGCGAAAATATTCTGCGGATTGTTAACCTGGCTCAGGATTTACCGAAAGACAGAGAATCCATTTTCTGGCTGAACGTAAAAGCCATTCCGTCTGTGGATAAAAACTCGCTGGAAGGAAAAAACGTTCTCCAGCTGGCGATCCTTTCGCGGATTAAATTATTTGTCAGACCGGTGAATTTACCGATCCAGACAGAAGATGCGGCCGAAAAAATTATCATCACGCAGAAAAACGGCGCGATTACGATTGATAACCCGACACCGTATTACACCACTTTCGTCAATCTCATTTTAGACGGGCGTCCGCTTGATAATGTCATGGTTGCACCATTCAGTACCCATCAGATTGCCGGTAAAAGCGGCCGTAAACTGACCTATCAGACAATTAATGATTACGGCGGACTGCGCAAACAGCGCGAAGTGAATCTGAATTAAGGCATTCATTATTTTATTGTTGTCATGCAGGGAACAGGGTGAAATGAGTAACATCAAAAAGGTTTTCACACATACGCCGGTTTATTTTGCTGTGCTTGCGGCCGTGACGTGTTTTTTGCCTGCGGGAACCGCCGGTGCGAAACCTTCCTTTAACGCCGCGTTTTTAACCGACGACCTGTCTGATGCGGATGTCTCTGATTTATCCCGCTTTGAATCGGGTGGTTATCAGCCACCCGGTAATTACCTGGTTGAACTGTCCGTTAATAATGATTTTGTCTCCTCTTCTGAAATCACCTTTACCGAACTGAAAAATAAAGAGGGTGAGCCTTATTTATTCCCCTGCTTAAGTGCGGAGACCATTATGGGTTTCGGAGTGAATATCGCCCGGCCTGAAGAATTAACCGCGCAGGATAAACAGTGCTTCCCGTTTACCGAAAAAATTCCCGGTTCCGAATATCACTTTGATTTTCAGAAACAGCGGCTGATGCTCAGCTTCCCTCAGGCCAGCCTTTCCGGGCAGGCCCGCGGTTATATTCCGCCGGACAGATGGGAATCCGGTATCCCGGCGCTGTTTATGAACTATTTCGCGTCAGGGAATAATAACTCGGATAATACCAGCAGCTACTACGTGAGCATGAACTCAGGGTTTAACCTCGGTGCATGGCAGTTCCGTCAGTCCAGCTCCTGGAATTACAACAAAAGTAAAAATTCCAGCAACAGCCAGTGGCGCAGCCTGATGAACTATGTTCAGCGGCCGATCATTGCCCTGAAAAGTCAGCTGGTTATCGGTGACGGCAACTCGGACGGCAGCGTGTTTGACTCTGCCGGGTTCCGTGGTGTGCGGCTGTTTTCTGTCGATAATATGTATCCGGACAGCCAGCAGGGCTATGCCCCGACCGTACGCGGTATGGCGAAAACAGATGCCAAAGTGGTTATCCGCCAGAACGGTTATGTCATTTATCAGGTATATGTCCCGCCGGGCCCGTTTGTCATTAATGACTTAAACCCGGCCACTTCCAGTGGTGACTTACAGGTTACCATCGAGGAGAAAGACGGCACTCAGCAGCAGTATGTTGTGCCCTACTCCACACTGCCGGTACTCCAGCGTGAGGGCCGCGTGAAATATGATGTGATGGCCGGTGAATTCCGCAGCGGTAACAGTAACCAGGATAAACCGAAGTTTGTCCAGGCGACGCTGCTCGCCGGTCTGACACGGGATATCTCTGTTTATACCGGGACTCAGCTGGCGGACAAATATAAATCTGTACTGGTGGGTGTCGGTCAGAATATCGGCCGTTTTGGTGCGTTCTCCTTCGATATCACCCATGCAAACAGTGAACTGGCGGACGGTTCAAACCACAGCGGGCAGTCATTCCGTTTCCTGTATGCGAAATCCCTGAACACCACCGGAACCACGTTCCAGTTATTAGGTTACCGTTACTCAACCAAAGGCTTCTATACCTTAAATGATGTCGCCTACAAGCAGATGTCCGGGTATGAATATGCCCCGGACGGTGAAGATGGTGATAGCAGCAAACCGATCATTATTAATTACCACAATCTGCTCTATAACAAAAAAGGCCGTTTCCAGGTCAATATTTCGCAGTCATTTGATCAGTACGGTTCGCTCTATTTATCCGGTAACCAGCAATCTTACTGGAACCGCAGCGGTAAGGATGAATGGTATCAGGCCGGATATTCCAACAGCCGGAACGGGATAAACTATTCCGTTTCCCTGAGTACCACCAAGGCTCTGGAACTCAAAGAGCGCGATAACATGCTGTCGGTGAATGTGTCCGTGCCGTTCTCATCATTCTCGTCGCGTAACGCGCGCAGTAATGATGCCTTTAATAACGCGTATGCCACGTTCTCCGCCACCAGTAACTCCGGCGGCCGGGATGCTTACCGCGTTGGTGTGAACGGCACATTGCTGGAAGACAGAAACCTGAGCTATTCCGTATCACAGGGTCATGTCAGCCAGCAGGGCTATAACGGCTCTGCGGGGCTGGATTATCAGGGGACTTACGGTGATTTCGGGATCAGTTATAACTACGATCCGGATCAGAATCAGCTGAACTACCGGGCTTCCGGGGCGGTGCTGCTGCATGAAAACGGATTTACATTCGGCCAGTCAATCAATGACACCACCGTGCTGGTCAAAGCACCGGGTGCCGCTGGTGTGGCGGTGGAAAACTATACCGGTGTGAAAACGGACTGGCGCGGTTACGCCATTATTCCTTATGCCTCCGCCTACCGGAACAACCGTATCGCACTGAATCCGGACTCATTTAATGACAATACGGAAATAAAAAATAACGTACAGAACGTAGTGCCGATCAGCGGTGCGGTCGCCCGTGCCACGTTTGATACCAGTATCGGTATCCGGGCGCTGCTCACCCTGACACACAACGGTAAACCGATCCGCTTCGGCAGTATGGTGCAGGAAACCGGCTCGCAGATCAGCAGCATCGCTGATGATGACGGGCGTGTATATTTAACCGGCCTGCCGCTGACCGGAAAATTACTGGTGCAGTGGGGAAATCAGCCGGGTGACCAGTGTACAACCGACTACGATTTTACCCGTCAGGAAATCAAAGGACCGTTACTGCGGACCGCGCTTGAATGTAAATAGAGAGTTAATGATGAAAAAGAGATATGCAATCCCGTTATTAATGGCATTTTTACCTCTTCCGGCGCTGGCAGTGGTGTGCAGTAATGCCTCCGGCGGGGTCAGTGAAGTGTATTATGATCTGACGGACAGCTTTACATCCGCCAATAACCAGGTGGGTCAGGTAAAAGTATTAACCAAAAACTTCAGTGAACGGGTTGAAGGGATCTGCCCTGTCCACTCCGGTAATAACCGGACAATGCGAAGCTATGTCGCCAATATGCCGGTGGTGGAAACGGAAGGAGCTTATAAATACCTCCAGCTGAATGATTACCTGCGCGGAGCGATGAGTATTATTGACAGCTCCGCCGGTACTTTTTATCCGCCTCAGGACTATGTTCTGATGGGAACACACCCTAACGTTACCAAGGGCAAGCCGTTCGGCATCATGGACAGTAATTTTACGTTCCGTCTGAAAGTTACCCGGCGTTTTGTTGACCAGGTGGTGATCCCGAAAAAAACACTGTTTACCGTATATGTCACCACGGCGAATAACGACCCGTTAAGTACACCGGTTTATACCATCAGCTACAGCGGCGTGATTAATGTGCCGCAGCAATGCAAAGTCGGCGTTAATGATATTGTGGTCATTAACTTCGGTAAAATCGGCTCACAGTTATTCAGCCAGGCCGGTGCCGGAAATAAACCTGCCACGGTGAATAAAAAGCTCGAAAATATCGCAATACAGTGTACCAACGTAGAAGCCAAGGCTTATCTGACACTGCGTATCGAAGCCGAAAAAGTCAGCGGCAATATGATTGTCTCTGATAACCCGGATGTCGGTTTTATGGTTGGTGATAAAGACGGCAACGCATTAACGCCGAATAATATCGGCAGTGTTATTCCGTTCCAGCTTGATGGCGCCGGGTCGGCGCGTACTGCAATTACCGCCTGGCCTGTCAGTGTGACAGGAAATAAACCGAAAGAAGGTGTTTTCCAATCCCGCGGATATTTACGCGTAGACTACGAATAACAGGCACGGCAATGAAAAAAAGAATATCACAGGCTCTGTTTCCCCTGCTGTCCGGCTGGCTGCTGATCCATTCCGCCGCCGCCTATGAACTTGGCCGGGTGAATATTGAGCTGTCCGGTGAAATTGTGGCTTACAGCTGCGGGGTTGAAGTCTCTCAGGCAAATAAAAAAGTGGAGCTGGGACGCTGGGCACTGAAGAATTTCCGTGCCGCCGGAGATAAAACACAATCAATGCCGTTCAGTTTTCAGTTGCAGAACTGCCCGCCCTCTTCTGCTGTCACTTTTGTTTTCAGCGGTAAGAAAGATAAAACGGACAGCTCATTGCTGGCCATAAATGAAGGTGCGAGTGCGGCGGGATCTGTGGCGGTCGAAATTCTAGACAGTCAGAAAAAGCGGATTCCCATGGAGATCAAAAGCCCGAAAATCGCCATGGATATTAACGGTAACGGTCAGGCACAATTTTATGCCAATTATATCGCCACCGCTGACCGCCCGACACCCGGCATTGCCGATGCGGACGCCACTTTTATGATTACCTACGACTAATCAGAATATATTCCCCGGGGTTCCGTCTCTGCAAAACAACCGCAGAGACGGACAACGGATTAAAAATGATACCGGATACCGGCGTACAGCAAATGTAATTTCACATCTGTATTGGTATACCCTGTTGCGGTATTAAGACCGTTATGTGCCGTAATTCTGTTTTCCGCCGAGCCGGCATCCGTATAGGAATAACCGGTATCCAGTGAAATATTGTCATTAATATTCCACGAAATTCCCGCCCCCGCAGACCAGGCCAGATTAGTCACACTTTTTGATGCCCCGGCACTGAGTGCCTGCCCTGCCACATTAGTATCCCAGGAAACCTCATTGCGGATAAATGCCGCACCGGCACCGGCCATCAGATAAGCACTGATCTCATTATTGACCGGAATGTCATAATACACATTCACCATCAGCGTATCCGCTTTCGTTTTCATATACAGCGAAGACTTTGACGGCAGCGGAAAGGTATTATTTTTCTGATTATGCCAGTATCCGGAAACGGAAGGTGAAAAAGACATATTATCATCCTGCTTCCCGTAATGCTGAAATGCGAGTTCAACACGGACAGGCTGATAAGTATCACCGGTGAACTGATACCCGACCGCGATCCCCGGAGAAAAAACTGTCTCCGTTATATTTTTCAGATTTTCTTTTTCAATATTATAGGACAGAGCCCCCGCCGTCATGCCGGAACCCTGTAATGAATTATCCGTTGTTTTTAATAGCCCGGCCCCGGCTTTGGCTGAAATATAAAAACCCGGTTGTGATGCGGAAAATGCGTGTGCGGAAGCCAGAACCAGCAGACCGCCTGTCAGTAATTTACTCTTTATCATTTATAGTGTTCCTGAAAATTAAATATCAGAGATATTCCAGCGTAAAGGTTGCCTGAGAATTTGCAGTGCCCGCACCGACCGGGTTACCGGTGGCAACATATTGTGCATAAAATTCCAGCGGAATATTTGTTGCATCCGGATAAAGCGGATACACGATGGTTTCTGTATTGGGTTTTACAGTATTCTTATTTCTGTCAAGAATAGAAATCCCGAGATTTGTGGCTGTACTGCCGGCATCAAGTTTAAACAGCGTATTATTTACAGAATCCGCCGTACCTGAAAACGTCACTTTTACCCCTGCTGCCAAAGGCCCGCAATCAATCAGGTTTATCGTAAACCGCTTTGGCGGCACGCCCCGCGGCGTTTCCTGAAATTGCTTTACTGCCCACGTTCCCAGGTCAACTGTCTGATTCATTGTGCCCGGCGTAATGGTACAGGCATTGGAAACCAGATTGGCTTTCATAATTAAGTTAATACTGCCGATATCCGAAACAGCAGCAGGACTGAATATGGCCGCCAGTAAAACAGCCAGAATTCCTTTTCTGCGCCCGGCTCCGGAAAATTTATAATTTGTACTTTTCATCATCAGTATCCTCCGGAGAATTACGGGAAATCAATCCGCAAATAAGCCTGCGATGTTACCGGGCCTTCATCAGGCCTGACACCTGTAACACTGGCCGGATACACCCGGATGCGTGCATTCGCCCGTGTATTTCCGTCAAGATAAAAGGGAATAAAACTCGACAGATTATTTGGTGTCAGTTCTTTATCACTGCTGTCAGTAACAATAAACCCGACATCACTGTTGTTGGAAATCACAATATTTCCGGCGACGTTATTCGCCTGCAAACGCATATTCAGGTTTGTTCCGGCAGCAATATTATCGCAGGTCACCGATAACGTGCTTTCCTTCGGATTCACGCCCTGAGCCCTTGCACCCGCCGCTTTAAATGCACCGGTTGACACATTACCAAAATCCACCATTACGGTTTGTCCGGCATTAATTGAGCATGTCTGCGGAACGGTAATATTCAGAGATAAATAAATATTCTGCACTACCTGGGGTGAAGCACAGTTATCCGGCTGGCAAAAACCGAACTGACCAATCAGAATATTTTTTGAATAGGTACCACTGACAATTTTCCTGTCAATGCGGATTCGGCTCTGCCAATCACGGGCAAATATAGTAATGTTCCCGCCATTATTATAATCTACCGGCGTACAGTTTCCGTTACCGTAAACCCGTTCATTAAAAGGCACATAGATTTTCCCGGTGCTTCCGATACAGGGAGAATCCCGCCCCAGTGCCACAGAAATATAATCATCAACCCGTTTGAATTGCCAGTTAGTTGCATGAGACTGCGGTGACGGAATTGTATCACCATTAAATTTCGCCCATTGCATAAGATAACCATTATGTGTTGCCTTCATGTGAACATCAGGCGATGTTATTGTGTTACTGTTAATCTGTGCACCGGTATTATTTTCATTTGATGCCAGATTTTGTTCTATTTTAAGATAGACATCATTACATCCTGAAGTACAGGTTACCGCATAGCTGTTTGCACAAAACAGAAGTAAACCTGATAACATTATTTTACGCATAATTAAAACTCACTTTACCAGATTAATGTTATAAACAGCGGGCACTGATATTGCTGATCGGGGTATTACTTCCGGCCGTTAAATGATATTCAGCCGTGCATTGTGAATCTGCACTATTTCCCCAGACAATATTCAGTTTTCCTGTTTCCGGCAGACCTGACATAAATGCGACACCATCGTCACCGACAATATTGGCTTTACCGGTATGCTCATCAGTAACAATCGCCCCGAACGGCACAGCTTTTCCGTTTTTCTGCAACAGCGTCACCATGGCTTTCAGACCAATACGGGATTTGAAATTCGCTTTCACAATAGCGCCCTGAACCGGAACCACATAATCAACAGCATTATCCAGTTCTGCATTATCCGGCAATGTGGTGATATCCAGCGCAACACGGTTATTCCGGTAAGCGGTGGCATTCGGAATAACGGCATAGCCGCGCCAGTCGGTGAAAACACCGGTTTCATTTTCAACAGACGTATCCTTAACACCCGGCGCTTCAACTAATATATTGGTCTGTCCGAGCGGCTGACTTAAGGTAATACCATTCTGATGTGCCAGAACACCACCACGAACGGTATAAGTCACCTGCTGCCAGTTCTTTCCGTAGTTATAACCGGCTCCCGCCTCACCATAGCCGCCCTGATAATTCACAGACGCACTGCCGGATGCGCTCTCACCTTTATTCGCATATCCCTGCTGAATATTATAATTAAGATTATTGTCCTCAAGTAATGTGCCTGAAATACCCAGCTGCTGAGAGACTTTGTTGTTATCATCTCTTGTCAGCGTATAGGTGGAATAGATATTATTCCGGGATCCGGTAATATCTGCGGCATCCCCGCTGCCAAACCAGCGGCTTAATGGCACTGAAACATTAAATGCTATCCGTTTATCTTTATCCGATAACCCGGCAGATTTATTTTGTGACCAGTTCACACCATAGGTTATATCTTCCCAGTTACCGTTATAACCAAACTGAAGTGACTGATCAGTTTCATTTGTTCCCCAGTATGTCTGGTGGCTGCCGGTAATATAAACTGATCCGTAACCGTCAAACTGCTGACTGATATTAACCTGATACTGCCCCTGTTTGGTATAATAGAGATTATGATAATCAATAATCTCAGCATCTTTATATTCAGCGCCATCCTGGGTTCTGATATTATACCCGCTCATCTGCCTGTAGCTGGTTTCACTTAATGTATAATAACCTTTGGTAGAATAACGGTATCCCATCAGCTGAAAGTTTGTTCCCAGTTCGTTCAGCGATTTGGCATATAAAAAGCGGACGGACTGTCCCTGTTTATGCTCACCATTCGGTAACCGGCTGTTTGCCTGGGTAATATCTGCTGAAATTGCCCCCCATTCCCCCAGGTTTTTCCCGGCCCCCGCAGAGAAAGCCCGGTAATTATCAGATAACTGTGTTCCGCCATAAACGGTCACACCTTCGGATAAACCGTGGCTGATCGTTCCCTGCCAGAAATCCGGACTGTTTTGCATTGATGAACCGGAACGGAATTCCCCGGCTGTTACTTCATATTTTGTCCGGCCTTCACGCTGTAACATCGGTACAGCAGAATACGGCACGGTAAACTGCGTGATTGTGCCGTTATTTTCTTTAACTGTGACATCTAAATTACCGCTGCTGGACGTTGCATACAGATCTTTTATTTCGAACGCACCGGGTGAAACATATGACTGGTATATAACATAGCCATTCTGACGGATCGTGACCTGTGCATTACTGTTGGCAACGCCTCTGACTGTCGGTGCAAAACCCCGCATGCTGTCCGGCAGCATATTATCGTCAGACGCCAGTTTTACCCCTCTGAAACCCACACTGTCGAAAATATCATTTTCCGTAAAGCTGTCACCGATTGTCAGCTGACTTTTCAGCGGAATGATTGCTTTCTGCACATAAGTACGGATGTTATTCCACTGACTGTTATCTGTGCGCCGGTCAGATGTGTAGTTCCAGGTACTGGCGTTTCTCAGTTGCCAGGAGCCAAGGTTAACGCCGCTGTCCAGATTTAAAAAATAGTTATTATATCTCTCATCATTTTTTGTATCTTTACTGTGGCTGCCGGTAAAACCATAGTTCAGTAACAGAGCATTAATACCGTTCTGCCATTCTGACGGCGGAATATATCCGCGGATATTATTGATAAACGACGCCTGCGGGATTTCTATATACAGTTTCTGATCTTCAAAATCAAAACGGGCCTGTGATTTATCATATGTTGATTGAAAATCCACACAACTGTCATTCAGTAATATGGCATTACTGATATCAATATTGTATTTTTTAAACCAGTCAGTGGTTAAACAGGGTATTAAGCCGGTATCATCACTGCCCGGTTTTATTTTTCCGTCTTTTTCAGTACCGACAAATAAGATATCCTGCGTTGCCACATACTCACCGTTGAGAAAAACCTCAACCCGGTAGTCACCCGCAGCCTGTCCCAGACCTTTATCAAAACGGCTCAGATCAGCAACCTCATTACCATTATCAGACAAGAATGCAGGGTTAAAAAACTCACCGGCATAGCTGTTTTTAATAATGGCTATATTGCCTGTTATCATTGCACATGAAAGCATTAACATTATCTTGTTAAATTTAAAGCATGGCAATCCTTTCAGCAGAGTTAACTTCTGCATAAAATGCGCTCCGTATAAAATAAGATAATAATGGTTAATATGAATTAACGCTGATTACCGGTGTATTAGCACCATAGTCATTAATGGTCTGATACGATATCCCGCCGGCAACCGGTTTTTCTGTGTTAATTATTTTTTCAGCGAATGGTGCGATCATAAAACTCTCTATTTTTTGATCAGCCGCTTTCATATTTACCACCGTCAGATAATAGGGTGACGGGTTAGTGACATTTATACCCCCGCTGACCTTATTAAACTTAAGCATTTTATATGCATCACCCACCTTTACCGGCAGACCTTCAGGGCGGACAAACATTTTTATCCTGGCCAGAACGGCTATCTGAAGTACGTTTTTATCTGCTATCTGTTCGCGATCAACGGACGGGATCGCTTTACTGTTCAGCCAGAATAAACTCTCTCTGTCTTTGGGTAAATTTGCGCCTGTATTAATAATTTTTATCGTATTTTCACTTTTTGGTTTACTGACAAATAAAGGAGGTGTAACCGTAAATTCCTTTGTTTTTTGATCAGAGGCATCATCTATCCAGGACTGAATCAAAAACCGGTTTTTATCATCGGTATTCGTGACAGCCAGAGACACCTGTTTTGCCTCCATCGGATAAATAATCCGGGTTGCACCCAGTGCAATTCCGCCTGCCGATGCCACCGCCGGAAAAAGTAATGCGATGATAAAAGAAAACAATATTTTTCTCATATTAAATGCTGGCCTGTACATTATTTAAATCCCCGCAGAGAGTATTTAATTATTATTTATATGTTAAATGAAACCATACTGATGCATTGGCTTTCCCGCCGGTTACCTGCATATCGGTTGATCTGTATCTGGCATTAAAATGTAATACATTTTCACCTTCGTGAAAGTTGATCCATTTTGATGGCATATTGTCTGGAATGATAATATCTCCGTCACTATCCAGAATAGCTATCCCCACACCTTTGGCCGTTTCATCACTATCTTCAAGTTTAATTATTTGCGGATCTTGTTCGTTAATATAACCAAAAACAGAAAGTCCCACTTTGCTGCTTACCGCAGTGCTGCAATTGGTTATTATCAGTTTAAACGGAATATTGCCTGAATAACTGCCGGTTCCCTTAAACTGATTGGTTCTGAATTCACCCATATCAATAACATCATTTTCGCTGTTTGTTGAAAGGGTACATCCGGCTTCCACTAACCCGCCTCTTAAATGCACCATTCCCCCGTCAATAATGGTATGGGTATTATTTCCGGCATAAGCGCCGGCAGAAAAACCGCACAATAAAAATACCGTGCTGATTAATTTATGCATTTATCTCACTCCAATCGGCAAACAGTGACCCGGTCACCCGGGCCACTGATAACGCGCTAACGGGTTCGGCAATAAAAGGCGGTTTTATTGGTACTGCATTGTGAAGGTCGCATCCGCATCCGCGCCGCCCGGTGTTACTGAGGCCTGCGTTGAAATATAGTTTGCGGAGAAATTCAGGACATTGACACCATCAACTAAATTTTGCGCCGTTGAGAAAACAGAACCGTCCGGTTTCAGCACCTGTCCCAGATGGTCTGCGATCTGAATACCAACACCTTTGGCGGCACCGGCTGAACCTCCGCCGATATTACTGGTCTGCAATGCCGTCGGATCATCTGCGGAAGATAATCCGGAAAATGAAACAGATGCCTTGGTTGATACGCTGGTATCACAGTCTTCTAATTTAATAGAAAACGGCACATTACCGGATTTTTTCCCCTTGGCATCAAAAAATGCAGTGCGGTACTGCCCCATATTGACCGTCTGATCAGTAGAGTCAGCGCTGACAGCACATGCCGCGTTCACAATTCGTCCGGTAAAGTGAACAGTGCCGCCGGTAACCGTTGTCGCCGCCATGCTTAACTGACTTGCTGATAATACGGTGAGAGCAACCACAGACATAACTAAACGTTGTTTATTCAACATACGCTTTATTCCTCATTGTTAATTTTATTTACTATTAAAATATTATTATTGACGACAGGCAGGTGACTTAGCCTGCAAAAGAATTATTTGCTCCATATTGTTATATTACCGGCCTTCCTCCTTTGTTTTTAATCGGTGGTATTTACTCATATTCAAATCAGAGTAAAACAATCCCAGTTCATTAAATATCCTGACAACTTCTTCCGGACTCATTTTTAGTGAAGAAAAAAATCGAAAAAGGATAACGATGTTAAAGTTTGTTAATCCGTTCTCATAACGTGATATTTGCTGTTGACTGATATTGAGTGTTGCGGATAATTCCTGTCCGCTTATGCCTAATTCTTTCCTTCTCAGTCGTAACAAAGCCCCCAAATACCGGTTGGCGTCATATTCGACAAAAAATCGCACAGTGTCTAATGATTGCATAAAAATACCTTGTGCTTTAGATAATATAAATTCTGTAAATACTCATGTTAGTAAATGCGATGATGCATTTGTTTATTTACCTGAGACTAATAATACTGAGATTCAAACATTTTAATCCAATAGTTATTTACGCCTTTAACGTTCATTAATGATAGATTTTGCCTATTGAATTGTATTAATCCAATAACTAATAATTATTTAAAATCAATAAAGACATAATTAATCACTACATATCATATAGTTACAAAAACACCCCGCATACAAATTGAAACATTTAGTTACAAGTGTTAAAACTATAAATTTAAGAGATAACAGATTTTACATCCTGAAAAACAGCAATTAACAATTAATTATTTCAATATTGTTTGATCTTGATTTAAATTAGATAAATAAAACCATGCGATAACCGATACGCAACATAAAATATTATTCACACTGATATTTTTCTATCTATTTATTCATAATATGTAATTATATCCTTTATTGTTGTTATTTTGTCCGGGTGAGATTAGATATTGAGTAATATATCTGTTTTTGCGTAAAATATAATCGCGCTTTAATTAAGAATAAGTCTCATCACGCAGATTTATACTTTTTTCTTTTTCACTCAATAGCATCACAATAATTAACCAATATGATTCATATTGTTTTAATAATTAATAATGCTAATACAACGTAAAATTTATCTGCACCGCTAATATGTATTATTCCCATGCCACCATTCCGGGGCCGGGATGTAAACGCACGAATAACCATGTAATAAACATGTGTAATTAACAGGTATGGTATTACGGCACGGTATTGGCAGGTATGGCATTGGCGGACATGACATTGGCTGACATAGTATTCGCTGACATAGTATTCGCTGACATAGTATTCACTGACATAGTTCCCTGCCGGATTTTTTATCGCCAACGGGTAATTTGTGCTTTTTATCAAAGTTGCATCTAAAATACCTTTTAAAATTTGAAAAATATTTTAAGATTATATCTTAATCATTTGTTTGGTTTCAGGAGAGCACAGATGGATCGCATCATTATCCCGACAAACTACATCCATGTCCGGAGCACCCCGCTCTGGACCAAAGAAACAGCACCGAAGTCTATCTGGCAAAGGCATCTCGATAAAGGAACACGTCAGGGCGTTTACCCTAAACTCTCTGTTATGCAGGGCACGATTATTTACTATTCCTATGCGGATGAAACCAGCCCTGAGCCGACCGATACCCTGGTGATCGAAGCCGGACAGTTCGGTGTCTTTCCGCCGGAAACCTGGCACCGGATAGAAGCGGCTACTGACGATACTGTGTTTAATGTCGATTTTTATGTCGCCCCAGAGATTCTGACCGAGGAGTAACACAATCATGAACGACGAAAACAAAGGTTTTTTATTAACACTGAGCAACGAACGTAATCATCTGACAGCGGAAAAACGCTTTCTTAATCCGAAAAAATTATATATTCCTGAGATTGCAGCAGAAGAAATTGCATTGCTGGTCAGTGAATTAGACGGTAAAGAAAAGATTAATGATGCGGCACTGATGGTCACCATGACCAATAGCAATAATGGCGTTTCAGTGGATAAAGACGTGGATTCCGCCGCGGCGCTGGCTGACCCGGAAAATGCAGCGCAAATCGTCAAAGATCTGATTAATATCATCCGCGGCTATGATATGGATGAAGAAACCAATATCTGCGGATGGTAAGCGTTTATCCGCTCTGTGAGGGGAAAGCGGTTTCCCCTCACGAAGAGCGTATTACCCGGCGTGGCGGATATCGTCATACTCTCTGGTTTTATCAAACACACTTTTGGCAAACGGACAAAGCGGAATAATTTTCCGGTTTTCACGGCGCATTTTCTCAACCACTGCCGCGACCAGTTTATTACCGACTTTCTGCCCGCGCAGACTGTCATCGACCATGGTATGGTCAATAATCGCCAGATTATCTCCGGTATACACAAAGGTAATTTCCGCTATCCGGCGTTTACCGTCCTCAGAAAGAATATAAAAACTGGTTTCATCTTCACGAATATCCATCACTTATCTCCTCCGGCTTAAAATAATACTATATGCAAAACCGAGCGGATGAGAATACCGATCAATGCTGCCGGGATCACATAACGAAATAAGCGGACAAACCGCGAACTGATACCGAGAAAAATCCCGATACCCGGTAAATCAAATGTCTGGATCAGTAATCCGGCAGAGGCATTAATCTGACCGGCCGTCACAGCCCCCTGTTGCACCAGGTCAGAAATCACCCCGAAATACGCAGTTCCCCCGGCCACACATTTCACCAGGGCAGGCAGGACAAAGCTGTCCGGAATATGCAGAATATTGAGCACCGGCATCAGAATATGATGCAGCCATTCAATAATCCCGGCGGCCTGCATTAATCCGACAATAGATAATGACAGGATCAGCATCGGAATGGCACCGAGTGCCAGACGGATAGCATCCGCTCCCGCGCTGTTGATCACTGCCAGAATCCCCTGATTATTCTGCTCCGCATCCGGCAGCGGTTCTGAACCGGCAGTCTCTGCCGCTGATAAACGCCGCCCGGTGACATACCAGGTAAACGCTGCCGCACACAATCCTCCGGCAATCGAAATAATAATAGAGGTTGTCCAGTGCAGACCGAACGGCATCAGCGGATAAAACACATTCCCCTGCCCCATGGCAAAACACATCGCCAGCGTTGCGGTCATATGGCGATCAGATACACCCCGTTTATCCATAATCGCGAGTGTCGCCAGCGGCGCGGCAAAACTGACAAAATTTATCTGGATCAGTGCAAATGCACTCATCCCGGTTAAGCCGAAGGGTTTAAGCAGCGGTGCCAGCCAGCGGACAATCACATCCAGTACGCCCCTGACAGAGAGATATTTCATTATGATCAGCATGACGACCATAATCGGTAATAAGGTATAAAGCGCGACATCAACGGATGCTTTACCCGCTGAAATGATAATACTGATAACATCCATGAAATGAATACAGAAAATAACGGAATAGGTTTTCCGGATTATAACCCTGATACTTCAGAAGTAATTCAATTTCTCGGATTATCTCAAATAAAGCAGATAAATATATCCAATCCTGTATTTTCGGATATTTTTTTCAGCCGGACGTCATCCTGCGGGATGAATGACCAAATAATAACCCCGCATGATAGTATGCGGTTACCCGCTGTTCCGATCCGGCTGATTTATCACATTATTCAGAAATATGACCAGAGCAGCGACATTGGCATCACCAATACCAGTGCCGGAAGCAGATTAATCACCGCAAACAGTTTAATACCGCAGATCCGAAGCCCGGTCGCAATTAATAATACTCCGCCCGCCGCAGTGAAATCCGCCATCATTGCCGGTGTGGTAAACGGCATTAATAATACGCCCCCGCCCGCCAGCATAAGCTGAATAATCAGCATCGGCGCAGCAATAACCGACACCGCAATGCCCAGTGAACAGGCAAATATCATCGCTGTGAAAAAGTCCATAAAGGCTTTGGTCAGCAACACGGTCGGGTCACCGGTCATTCCTTCATGCATCGCCCCGAAAATTCCGGTACCGCTGACACAGAACAGAAAAATCAGCACCACATAGTTTTCAATAAAACTTTCCTGCGCTCCGCCCCGCGCCGGAAGCCACATTTTTACTTTACCGGCGACGGTATTGATTTTATTTTCCAGGCAACACAGTTCACCGATAACCGCCCCGAGCAGCACCGACAACACCATCACCGGCATATTGGCACATTTGATAATCAGTAAAACCCCAATCCCGAGTGATGCCAGCCCGAATACTGACGGCATCGATGTCCGGATACGTTCCGGCAGCCGGTGGCTTAACCCCGCGCCGGCAATTCCGCCAATCAGTACCGCGGCGGCATTAATAAAAGGTCCGGTAACCAAAACTGACTCCTGCTGTTTTTATTTGAATCTCATTATTATACGGAACCGGTACAATACTGTACGTGTACCTGCCGGCAAAACAGGCGCAACAAAACAAAAAAATCGTGTATTGACTCTCACGTTACATAAGGCCGCAGCCTGTAAGCCGGACCGGTGCCGGTTACGCCTTCATAGCACGCAGGAAAATCCGGATGACACCGGAGACCGGATAATTTCCGCTTAACGCTATTCCGGCTGAATAACAGAAACAAATATATGGTTTTCTCAAAAGCTATCTGCTGAACCTGGTGGCTTATAACATCATTTGTTCAGGTTTATTTAATTAATCCTGCATATAGTAAAATATACCAATATATTATTTTATATATCGTATTTTTATCTTATCACTATTACTACGTATTGCTACGTGGTTCATTATAAGAACATTCCAGTATTTGGTATTTATAATGTGAGATACCTTATCGCAGATTAAATTTTACATTTTGATATTACAGGGATATTTGTAAATGTACGCAGTAAAAATAAAAGATGTTAATAAAAGTTATTACCTGGGAAAAATTCGTGAAACTGCCCTCAGAGATATTAACATTAATATATCACCACAATGTTTTACTGTTTTGTCCGGAAAATCAGGCAGCGGAAAAACCACATTGCTGAATCTTATCGGCGGGCTGGATACACCGGATAACGGAGAAATTATCATCTCCGGACAAAAAATGAATAATATGAATGATAATCAGAGAAGTACATTCAGACAGCAAAATCTGGGGTTTATTTTTCAGAATTTTAACCTGATCCCTGTATTAACAGCGTATGAAAATATTGAAATTCCGTTGATCCTCCGCCGTATGCCACCGGCACAACGCCGCCGTGAAGTAACACATATGCTGGAATGTATCGGAATGGACAGTAAATTAAATTCATTGCCCAACCAGCTTTCCGGCGGTCAGCGCCAGCGCGTGGCAATTGCGCGGGCACTGATTCATCAGCCGAAACTGGTTCTTGCCGATGAACCGACAGCAAACCTGGACAGTAAAACAAGCGAGTCAGTTTTGCAGTTACTGAGAACATTACAGACAGAATATAAAACATCCGTTGTTTTTTCCTCTCATGACCCGATGGTCATTGAGCAGGCCGATGATATTTTTCTGATCAGTGACGGAATAGTCACCTGCAAGCCGGGAGTCAGCGGCTGATGCAAACATTCAAACTTGCTTTGCGTAATCTTCTCCGTAACCGGCGGCGAACCTGTTCCACATTGTGTGCCATTATTATTGGTGCAATCAGTATTCTGTTATTCGGGGGCTATAATCATTCTATTGAATATAGCCTGAGAACGACCTTTGTCCGTGATATCGGTCATCTTCAGATTCAGCACAGAGATTATTTCAGTGAGGGAATGGCGAATCCTCAAAAATACAGTATTCATAATTACCAGGAAATTATTGATGCCATTTCCGCTGATCCTGAGTTAAGCAAAATGATTAACATCAGTGCGCCCATTCTTCTGATAAATGGTATTGCCAGTAATTATTCTGCCGGAACATCAAGACCGGTTTTAATATACGGAACAGAGTCTGACAGCCAGAAAATATTAGGTCAGTGGGATGAGTACCAATTAGGTAAAGGTATCAATATCCGTAATATTCCGGATAAATCAGTGCCGGATGCAGGATTAACAGGAAAGGGACTAAGCCGCCTGCTGAAACTGAATGAACCGGAAGATACCGTATCCGCAGATAACAGCCGGGAGAATAACGAAGCGGAATCACTGCCGGATGACCTCGCTCAGCTGGTACAGGATACCCGGTCAGAACGTAAACCGGATTCCGGAAAATATATCGAGTTACTGGCGGCATCCGCAGGCGGAGCCCCGAATATCGTGAGGATGAAAGTCACCGGTATTCAGCCGCAGGCAGCCCGTGAACTGGACGATAATTATGTGAATGTGCATTTAAATCAGGCACAGCAGCTTTTATACGGTAACGGCGACCACGGTGTGACAGCCATTGTTCTGCAACTGAACCATTCTGATCAGATGGATGAAGCCAGGGAACGATTACAGCAATTACCGGCACTCACATCTGCGGATGTACCGCTGGCCATACTCGACTTCATGCAGTTACAGCCGCTGTATAACCAGATTCTGGCTATGTTCGGAAAGTTATTCAATTTTCTGCTCGTCATTATTCTCTGTATTACGTTATTTACTATCGGAAATACCATGAGTATGGCGGTACTCGAAAGAACAACTGAAATCGGCACTCTGAGAGCCGTCGGGTTAAAACAGCGTGATATCCGGAATCTTTTTCTTAATGAAGGAATATTGCTGGGGGTTATCGGCTCAGTGGCGGGTGTGGCTTCTGCACTGCTCGTGGCTGCTGTTATCAATATTTCCGGCCTGACATGGCAGCCGCCGGGGGTTATAGCGCCTATTCCTGTCCGGATAAAAATATGGGGAGAATTCGTCATGATAGCCAGTGTGGTGGGAACACTGATGGTGGCCGCCGTCGTATCTTCCTGGTGGCCGTCACGGAGAGCCGCCAATGTCTCAATTGTTGAGGCATTACGATACATATAACCGCCATCATAAATCAGCTAACAGGACGTAACTAAAAATGACAGTTAAAAAAACATGGTTAATATCGCTGTGTGCGTTATGCATATTATCAGTGACAGCCCCGGCAATGGCTGAAATAAATGCTCAGGATATTTTGAAAAAAAGTGACGATGTCCGGAATCCGCCCCGCGCGTTCAGTCTGGTGACGACGCTGATCAGTTATAAAAACGGCCAGCAGCATGAAAAAAGTGAGCTGAAACTGTATTCACGTCCGGATGAAAACGGCGGACAGTATCACAGCTTATTACGTTTTATCAGCCCTCAGCGTGATGCCGGAAAATTAACATTAAAAAGCGGGCGTGACCTGTGGATGTATGATCCTAACAGTAAGGCCAGTGTTCCTATTTCCCCGCAGCAGAGATTATTAGGTCAGGCCTCTAACGGTGATGTGGTGACGGCAAACTGGGCTGCGGATTATAGTGCGTCTCTGGTTGCGGAGGAAACCATCAAAGATGGTGATAAACAGGATCGTGACTGCTATCGTCTTCATTTAACGGCAACAAACCCTGACGCCGCTTATCCTGCCATGGAATTATGGGTAGATAAAACCAGCTTTAAAAGCCATAAAGCCGAATTTTACGCCTTAAACGGAAGTCTGCTGAAAACCACGTATTATCGCCGTTATGATGCGGTATTAGACGGGGAAAGACCGACAGAAGCGGTGATTATTGATGGTATTAATTCACAGCTGGTGACCGTGATCCGCAACCAGCAATTTGAATGGAGTGATGTTCCTGCATCCTGGTTCCAGCGTGATTTTTTACCTCATATCCGGGATAACTGATTCATGCTGAACCGCTCTGCTTGCAGAATTGCCGGTATATTCTGCCTGGCCGGATATAGTCTGTTACGGACCAGTCCGGCCGCCGCCATGGAAGACTCCGTCCTTCAGGCACTGGAAATCGCTGACAATACGGTATTTGAGGAAGTCAAAAGCCATACACTGTCCATGGCGGCTGAAATAGCCGGAACCATCAATGAAGCAGGTAAAAATATTCAGCGCCTGTCACTGGATATGCGTCTGGATACCCCGGTCTTTTCAGATAAGGCCAGGGTTGTCGTATCCAACCGGACTGATGCCCGCTTTTATGGTGCACTGGGCCATAGCGGTAATGTAAATACGCTTCGTGAAGCCTATATCAGCTACAAAGCAGCCTCAGATACCATTGTGGAAACCGGTCGTATCAATACCCGCTACGGGGTTGCTCTGGGGTATAACCCGACTGATTTTCTGGGCAAAAATACCGTACGTTCTGTCGTTTCCGCTGATCCTGAAAGTCTGCGGACAAACAGACTGGGTAACGTCATGATACGCCTCCAGCAAGGCTGGGATAAAGCATCTGTCACCGCTATCATCGCCCCGAAACTGGGAGATAAGCCAAATAATGCCGCTTTCAGCCCGGACTGGGCCGCCGGTAACCCGCGGGATCGCTTGCTGTTATCCGCAAGCTACAAATTCGGGGAAAATTTTAATCCGCAGATTTTATATTTTCAGGAATCCGGACGCTCACCACAGTTCGGCCTGAATATTTCCCGCGTCCTCAGCCGCTCAACACTGGTATACGCCGAGTGGGCCGGCGGGCGGCAGCCGCTGACATGGCAAAATGCATTACCGGACGGTCAGCAGGAAGATAAATGGCGTAATCGCACAGCCGCCGGTATAACCTGGAGTTCTGACAGTAATCTGACACTGCGCTTGGAAGGACATTATGACGGCAGCGCAGATAATGAAAAGGCATCTCAAAAGCTCTCCCGCCTGCCTCCGGCTGCGATCGCACAATCCGGCCTGAGCAGTAATATGCAGGATGTGATGGCATCAAAACGATCGGTATTATTTCAGGCTTACCATAAAGATATTATTGACCAATATGATCTTAATCTGATCCTGCAACGGGATTTGCAGAAAAGTAAAAATATAGGTTTCGCTGAAGTCCGCCATCATATGGGACCGGCAGATGTCGCTTTGCAGTGGCAGAAAACCTATTCACTGAATGAAAAAAAAGGGTATGAAATCACGCCGGAACAGCGCTGGCAGTTATCACTCAACTATTATTTTTAACCCCCGGAACGGGTTCCGGGGCTTTAATCTGATAAGTCTTCATAAATCATCAATATTTTATCGCGGAAATTACAGAGATTCAGAAAGATGACAGCAGACTTCGGCAGAAGGATATTTTGCTGTAAGGCTTGATTTATCAGGGATTAAAAGACTCAGGGGGGATTACATAAAGTGAAGATGGCGGAGGAGGAGAGATTCGAACTCTCGGACGGTTTCCCGTCGGCGGTTTTCAAGACCGCTGCCTTAAGCCGCTCGGCCACCCCTCCGCAATGACGAGCACTATAGTCTCCTCCCGGCGCCTTGTAAAGTCCCGGATAGTCCGAATGACGGAAATTTAGTCATTTCTCAATGTGTTAGCTGATTTTATCATCACAACCGCCGGTTTCTTTCTTCTGATGCTTGGGATACCCGCAGATTTTTGCTACATTTTCATTCTCATTTTCAGCAGGTTCAGATTATGTTTGTGTTTGAAGGGCGTGAAATCGCCACTGATCCCCACGGCTATTTACTCAATGTGCAGGACTGGCAGGAGTCGATGGTGCCGCTGCTGGCTGAACAGGAAGAGATTATCCTGACAGAACAGCACTGGGAAGTTATCCGCTTTGTGCGGGATTTTTATCTGGAATTTAATACCTCACCGGCTATCCGTATGCTGGTAAAAGCGATCACACAGAAGTATGGCGAGGAGCGCGGGAACAGCCGTTATCTGTACCGCCTGTTTCCGAAAGGCCCCGCCAAACAGGCAACAAAACTGGCCGGACTGCCGAAACCGGTGAAGTGTATCTGACAGCCGTTTATTCGTGGCGGACACGAAATACCGCAACTTCCCTGTAATCACAGGGGGTTGCGATAATATCCGTAACTTTCGCCCCCGGCGGCCCGCCCGCTTCCAGCCACGCGGTCATCGCGTCAAGCACACTTTCATCGCCATATGCTTCAATTTCCACGCTGCCGTCCTGACGGTTACGGACAAAACCGGTCACATCGCGGCGTTTTGCCCAATAAAACGTTTGATAGCGAAAACCCACGCCCTGAACGCGTCCGTATACGGCAAAATGTCGTCCTGTCTTCATGATATCGCTCCTTTTTCTGAAAATAGCACTATTTTAATCTGTATCGCTGTCCGCCGGTTGTAATTTTCCCTGCACCCCGATAACCTGAAATTGTCAGCTGTTGCTGATTGCAGTGATAGGAAACAACAATCTGTTAAGGGATTGAATCTGTCATCAGTACCCCCCATATTAGTAACAGAGCAAGTTTCTTCGGAGGTGATTATGATGATTTCAAGTAAGTTCGGTATCGGACAACAAGTCCGCCATAAGCTGCTTGGCTACCTGGGCGTGATTGTTGATATTGATGCTGAATACTCACTGGATCAGCCGGAAGAGGACGATATCGCATCCAATATGAACCTGCGCTCTGCGCCCTGGTACCACGTCGTGATGGAAGACGATAACGGTGAACCTATCCATAGCTATCTGGCAGAAGCCCAGATCACTTATGAGATGGATGAAGACCACCCTGATAACATCACTATGGATGAGCTGGCTGAGTCCATCCGCAACCAGTTACAGTCTCCCCGGTTGCGCAATTAATACACGAAGAGCCCCGCCACTCACATGCCGGGGCTTTATTTTTGCTTATTTTTCCAGCCCCAGACGCGGGATCTCAATTTTCGGACAACGATCCTCAACGAACAGCAGCCCGGCGTTTTCCGCCAGTGTTTTCGCCTCACTGCTGACGATTCCCTGCTGCAGCCACAGCACTTTTGCTTTCACAGCAATCGCTTCCTCTGCAATACCCGGCGCCGCATCTGCATTACGGAAAACATCCACCATATCCACCGGTTCCGGAATATCAGCCAGCGTGGCATAGACCAGCTGACCAATCAGCGTTTTTCCCGCCAGTTTCGGATTCACCGGAATCACCCGGTATCCCTGTCCCAGCAGATATTCCATCACATGATAAACAGGACGATCCGGTTTATCACTCGCACCGGCCACGGCAATCGTTTTTACCTGCTGAAGAATACCGGTCAGAAATGCGTCATTCATATAAGCCTCTTTTGTCATCCTGCACAACAATCTGAGTTATAGCATACTGAATTGAAAATCACCTGTTGGCGGAACCTTTTTTTTCGCTTATGTTATTGAATAACATTTTATTCGCCGGAAAAGAGAGCGTTATGGAATCAACCACCCGAGTACTGACCAGGCATAAAAAAATCGCCCTTGTGGCACATGATCACTATAAATCCAAATTACTGGACTGGGTTAAGCGCAATCAGGCTAAATTAGAGAGCCACGAACTGTTCGCCACCGGAACGACCGGCAAGCTTATCAGCCGTGAAACGGGGCTTGAAATCACCGGTATGCTGAGCGGCCCGATGGGCGGGGATCAGCAGATAGGGTCAATGATTGCGGAAGGGAAAATTGATGTGCTGATTTTCTTCTGGGACCCGCTCAATGCGGTACCGCATGATCCGGATGTAAAAGCTCTGCTGCGTCTGGCGACCGTCTGGAATATCCCGGTGGCGACCAATATGTCCACTGCCGATTTTATTATTCACTCGCCGGATTTCGATAATGATGTGGATATTGTTATTCCGGATTACAACCGCTATTTAAGTGAGCGGACTCAGTAACCGCGCGTTGCGGCGGTGAACCTTCCCCGCCGCATTTTCCCCGTTCAGGGCTTTTTCACCCGGCTGACACCCATATCCGCCAGCTCTTCCGCAAAACAGGACGGCGAGTCCTTGTCATACAGCAGCCAGACCTGTTTTTTCGCCCTCGTCAGTGCCACATACATCAGGCGGCGCTCCTCGGCGTGCATAAATTCCTCTTCCCGCGGCAGCAATCCCTGTTCAATCACCGATTCCCGGGCAGCTGCGGGGAAACCGTCCCGTTCATCCGTCAGCCCGGTAATAATGACATAATCCGCCTGCTGCCCTTTTGAGGCATGCATGGTCATAAAGCGGATAGTCAGATGCGGCCAGCGGGTTGCGGCCAGCGACAGAATGTCCGGTTTCAGATGGTGATAACGCGCCAGAATCAGGATCGTTTCTGCTTCTGTCACATAGCCGCTCATTTTATTCAGCAGTGCTTCCAGCTGGTTGTCCGGCAGTAACAGAACAGCTTTCTTATCCCCTTTCGTCAGGCTGTTGAGCGGTTTATTCAGTTGTTGCGGATTGCGCTGAATAAAGCCGTTGGCGATTTCACCGATACGGCTGTTAAACCGGTATGTGGTATCCAGCGCACACCGGCCGCCATCGCCGAAAACAGTACTGAAATCGGTGGTCAGCGTCAGTTCCGCACCACTGAAACGGTAAATCGCCTGCCAGTCATCACCGACAGCAAATAATGTGGTTTGCGGGTTCTGAGCCCGCAACGCGTGGATCAGTTTTGCCCGCAGCGGAGAGATATCCTGGAATTCATCCACCAGCACTGCTTTCCACGGTGAAATAAACCGCCCTTTCTCAATCAGATTCACCGCCTGATGAATAAGCCCGGAGAAGTCTGTCGCTCCCTCTTCTTTCAGAGCCGTTTTCCAGGCTTTTAAAAACGGAGCCATCAGTTTGATTTGTTTTGTGAATTCTGCAGCGATATCCGGCGGTGCGGATTCAATCATCACTTTCTGGCTGCCGCCGTTCATGCGCATCAGGCTCAGCCAGCGATCAATTCTCGGCACTATGCGGCGGCACAGAGTATCATCTTCCCAGTATTCGCCCTCATCCACCCGCCAGTTCATACTGCCGCTGATAAGTTCACGCCAGCCTTTTGCCTGCGCTTTTTTCTCACGGCACTGAGTCTGCCAGACCGATTTAATCAGTTCATGACGGGCAGCCGTATCGCTTTCCAGCTCACTGATCACCGGCGATTTATTGGATGCCTCGCGGATAATATGCAGCGCGAGGGCATGAAACGTTTTGCTGCGGATATCTTCCGTATGCAGACAGCGCTGAATACGCTCATTCATTTCATCCGCCGCCTGCCGCCCGAAAGCCAGCATCAGAATCTGTTCCGGCAACGCCTGCTGACGGCGCAGCAGCCAGCCCGCCCGCGCCACCAGTACCGATGTTTTGCCGCTCCCTGCACCGGCCAGCACCAGCACGGACGGTTCACCGTTGACCACCGCCTCACTCTGCGAGGTATTCAGCGGGGAGGATTCAATATTGGCAAAGAAATCCGCATACGTTTCAAGGCATTGTTTTGTCCATTCCCGGTTACGCTGACGACGTTTTTCATCTGTATGAGTGAGCCAGTCCAGACAAAACTGATATGACGGCGCGCAGTTATCAAAACCGGTCAGACGGGCACGGGGCAGCGGCAGTGCCGCAAAGGTACGCAGAATACTGTCATGCAGTTTCTGACTTTCCGGCTGTGTCAGCCAGCGATCAGCCTGAATAACCGCGTTAATTTCACTGACCTGTTTATCCAGCACACCTGCGCTGACCACACTCATTTCGTCACTCCAGCGTGACCAGATATCAGTAACATACTGATAAAACGCCTGAGTTTCCTGCCATTGAGTACCATGCAGACGCACAACCTGCTCATCCGGCAGTTCAAACTCCAGTTCGCCCCAGACAATGCCGCGTTTACATTGGATATTGATTAACTCATTGAAAGGAATAACATACCGGTGTTTTGCCCCGCTGACTTCGATACCTGCGTTGAGTAACCGCACGCGGTTGTAAGGATGCCGGGCCAGTGTCTGCCCCATTTGTGTTGATTTTAATTCCATGTGTTCCGCACCGTTACAAGATTGAAATCAATATGTGATAAAACCAGATGTGGTAAAACGTATGCCAGCGCCATACCATTGCCATATTACAGTAAAGATGTCATTAGTTTACTGCCAAATTCCCGTTAAGGGTATTCTGACTCATTGAGGTTATTGTGCTTGCAGCGTTTTCCGGCTTCAGCCGGTATATTTATAACAGTAATTTTCTTTACTATTTCCGCATTCTGATTGCGCTGACCGGTACCACTCTGGTGCCGTGGCTGCTGCACATGCCGCCGAAAGTCACTATCGCCCTGACGCTCGGGATGGTGGCAGCCGCACTGACAGACCTCGATGACCGGCTTGCCGGACGCCTGCGTAATCTGTTTATCACGCTGATCTCTTTCTTTGTCGCCTCTGCGTCAATTGAACTGCTGTATGACCACCATCTCCTGTTTATGGCCGGGCTGGCCGTATCAACCAGCGGATTTATTCTGCTGGGAGCGCTCGGTCAGCGTTACGCCACCATTGCTTTCGGGGCACTGCTGATCGCCATTTACACGATGCTGGGTAAAAACCTGTTTGATGACTGGTATCAGCAACCGCTGTTACTGCTGACAGGGGCGGTCTGGTACAACCTGCTGACCCTGACCGGACATCTGTTTTTTCCTGTCCGCCCCCTTCAGGATAACCTTGCCCGCTATTATATGCAGCTCTCCGGTTATCTGGAGGCAAAAGCCAACCTGTTTGATCCGGATATCGAAGAGGATTACCAGCAATCTGTTTTTGAACTGGCTATGGCAAACAGTGCGCTGACCGACGCCATGCATCAGGCGAAAACCACGCTGTTCTCCCGCCTCAAAGGCGATCGCGGTCAGCGCAGTACCCGCCATGCGCTTCATTATTACTTTGTCGCCCAGGATATTCATGAGCGGGCGAGTTCGTCCCATATTCAGTATCAGAATTTAAGTAACGAACTGCGCTACAGCGATATCATGTTCCGTTTCCAGCGGCTGATGACAATGCAGGGCCACGCCTGCGCTGCGGTGGCGCAGGCCATTTTACAGCGCCGGAAATATCATCATAATCCGCGCTTTGAACGGACGTTCTCTTATCTGGAAAACTCCCTGAATTTGCTGGAACAGCAAAAACCCGGCAACAGCAGTGTCATGGCACTGCGCCATCTGCTGACCAACCTGCGCGGGGTCGATTCCCAGCTTAAAGGCCTGACTGCGGAGCAGACTCAGTTGCCGGCTGAAAAGATGCAGGAAGATGCGCGGCTGTCCAACGAAAACTTACAGGGGCTGCGTGATATCTGGGCACGTGTCCGGCAGAACCTGACACCGCGATCGGCCCTGTTCCGCCATGCCATCCGGATGTCACTGCTGCTGTGTGCCGGTTACGCTATCATTCTGACCTTTGATTTAACCCGCGGTTACTGGATTATGCTGACCAGTCTGTTTGTCTGCCAGCCTAACTACAGCGCCACACGACGCCGCCTGATGCTGCGTATCACCGGGACACTGGCAGGGATACTGATCGGCCTGCCGGTCATGTATTTTGTGCCTTCTTATGAGGGACAGCTTATTCTGATGGTACTGTCCGGACTGATGTTCTTTGTGTTCCGTACCAGTCAGTATGCCCAGGCAACAATATTTATCACCCTGCTGGTGCTGTTCAGTTTCAACCTGCTGGGCGAGGGGTTTGATATCGCGATTCACCGCATTATTGATACCATAATCGGTTGCGGGCTCGCCTGGTTTGCGGTCAGTTATATCTGGCCGGACTGGAAATACCGTCAGCTCCCGCTGGTCATTGACCGTACCATGCAGGCAAACGGCCGCTATCTGGAACAAATACTGCAACAGTATTACAACGGCAAAAGTGACAGCCTGGAATACCGGGTTGCCCGCCGTGATGCGCATATCAGCGACGGGGAATTTGCCTCTGTTGTGGCCAATATATCCTCAGAGCCGAGCAGTTACCGCACATCACAGGATGAAGCATTCCGCCTGCTCTGCCTGAACCATACGCTGCTCAGTTATATTTCCGCTCTCGGTGCCCACCGGACCAAACTCACGGATGACACTATTCTGCGTCTGCTGAACGACGCCATCCGTTATATCGAGACTGCTCTGCAAAAAGGACACAGGGAAGAGTTGCAGGTTCAGGCGATTGCGGATGCACTGGCACAGCGTCTGGATAAATGTACCTGTGATAATCACAGTACCGAGCAACTGGTACTGGAGCAAATCCGTCTGTTACTCGGTCTGACACCGGACATTACCGGGCTTATCCGGCAGATAAATGACAAAGAACGTCCCCTGCCGCCGGCCGCCGGACGGTTCCGCCGCAAAAAAACCATTGCGGCGGATGATGCGCAAAACGGATAATCCCGGCCCGGGGACGGTAACATTCCCCGGGATGGCCATACCGGTTAATTCAGCCTGCCGTGCCAGTGGATAAGATCCTCACGCAGTGCCTTCGGCAATACCGCACTGTGACACCCCTCAATCGCCCCCGCGATGGCGAACAGTAATTTCAGCTCATTCTGCGGCCGGGCTTTGACCTTCAGGAAACTGGCT
Source organism: Morganella sp. Je.2.23 (assembly GCF_051129855.1). Classification (NCBI taxonomy): domain Bacteria; kingdom Pseudomonadati; phylum Pseudomonadota; class Gammaproteobacteria; order Enterobacterales; family Morganellaceae; genus Morganella; species Morganella sp. Je.2.23. The sequence continues at coordinate 352,426 of NZ_JBCPSQ010000001.1, read as the reverse complement.
TTGGCCCCCAGCAGATAGAGGTCATCCACCCGGCGGATACCCGCCTGCCACAAGCGGCGTTCCAGGGCCCTGTCCACATTAGGCAGATCTTTAATCCGTGACGGCAACTGCTGCCGTGACTGTGCATGCGCCCTCGCATGCAGGTAGGTCTGGTAAAAAAGGATCTCACACTGCTGGGGGCGCTGCCATACCGCATCCGGTACACGGTAATAATTAATCCGCATCGGCAGGATCCGCTTGGGATAAGTGAACCGGTCACTCAGCTCCAGCCGGCAGAATAATTCCCGGGTGGCTTCTGTACTTTTCAGCCAGAGCTGACTGTTGGCTATCAGCGCGAAAGTGACCCGGTCGATGGATAATCCCATACACCCGAATTGTGATTTCAGACGTATCCGGCCGAACGGTTGTGTGCTGTGTTGAAGACGATCAAACTGAACATCTGACAATTTCAAATAATCTTTCATATTATCAGTCCTTTGAAAGCAGGTTAAACGTATCGTTGTGTCATTCCCTGACTGAGCTCAGCTGTCGCCACAAAATAAGGAATGTTTCCCCGATTGCCAACGATAAATTCGTATTTGTATCCGGCAAACCTGAATTTTGCGAGTTGTATGGAAAAAATTTACTTGATCTGAGCGAAATTGAATTATACTGTATACATATACAGTATCACTATGTGAGGTTAACTATGCGCCAGCAGGCAACCCGGGAATACTTCCCTGTAACACCGGCATCTGTGTCACCCGCTCCTGCGGGGGAAAGCCGTCAGGACGGAATGGTCAGCGAACTGGTTTATCGCAATAATGATATCGTTCTGACTCATATTCTGCTTCCTTTATTACGTCAGCTTGCCGGGGAGTCCCGCTGGCTGTTATGGCTCTCACCGGGGGCAAAACTTAACCGCAGCTGGTTATCGCAGAACCATCTGCCGGGTGATAAAGTAATGCAGCTGTCCCGTATTCCTGAAATCAACAGTGTTGCCGCGATGGAGAAAGCACTGGCCAGCGGTAATTACAGTGTGGTTCTGGGCTGGCTGCCGGTGCTGACTGAGCAGGAAAATATCCGGTTACAGCGCGCTGCGGAACAGGGCAGTTGTCTCGGTTTTATTATGCGTCCCCGGGAATGGCATCATGCGAATACCCCTGTCGCACGACAACTGAATACCTTACAAATTCATTCTTTCCCTTATCATTGAGGAAAATTAAGAATATTCTCAGTCTTTTTTACAAGCCCGTATCATTTGCTCTGCTTCATTAATAAAATTGCACTATTTCAACGCGTTAAGCCAAATATCCAAAGAAATTGACTATTTTGTATGTTTATGAATCAGTACAGTTTTTTACATTTTTTTAGTCGAATTCTACCGGACAGGCTTGTAACTTTTAAAGTTCGCTGTAGACTTTACACCGTTAAGGTAGTGCTTAAAATTCCCTGTTGGGAGCTATTTGCTAAATAGTGCACATAATCCCTGACTATTTTTAAAAACCAAAGGCAAAAATAAGGCTATTTAAGCCAGAGCCAATTTGGATGATAACGAGGCGTAAAATGAAAAAGACAGCTATCGCAGTAGCAGTGGCAGTGGCAGCTTTCGCAAGCGTTGCGCAGGCAGCTCCAAAAGACAATACCTGGTATGCCGGTGGTAAATTAGGTTGGTCCCAGTATCAGAATACCGGTACCGGTAACGTTTTCGGTGGTGAAAACTTAGGTAATACTGGTCCTACTCATAAAGATCAGCTCGGCGCTGGTGCTTATGTTGGTTTCCAGCACAACCAGTACATGGGCTTTGAATTAGGTTATGACTGGTTAGGTCGTATGCCTTACAAAGGCGACGGTAACAACGGCGCATTCAAAGCACAGGGCGTTCAGCTGACTACCAAACTGAGCTATCCGGTAATGGATGACTTAGACGTTTATACCCGTCTGGGTGCAATGGTATGGCGCGCAGATGCAACAGCATCTCACAACGGTGTTCGTTATAAAGACAACGATACCGGTGTTTCTCCGCTGTTCGCACTGGGTACTGAGTATGCAATCACCCGTGATATCGCAGCTCGTTTAGAGTATCAGTGGATCAACAACATCGGTGATGTTGAATCAACTATGGCACGTCCGGATAACGGCATGCTGAGCGTTGGTGTTGCTTACCGTTTCGGCCAGGATGAAGTTGCTGCACCAGTTGCAGAACCAGCTCCGGTTGTTGCACCAGTTGTTGAGAACAAACGTTTCACTCTGCGTTCAGACGTTCTGTTCAACTTCAACAAATCTACTCTGAAAGCTGAAGGTCAGGAAGCTCTGAACCAGCTGTTCAACGAACTGGCATCAATCGATCCGACTCAGGGCAACGTCCTGGTTATCGGTTACACTGACCGCATCGGTTCACAGAACTACAACCTGCCACTGTCTCAGAAACGTGCACAGAGCGTTGTAGATTACCTGGTAGCTAAAGGCATCCCTGCCGGCAGCATCCGTGCAGAAGGCCGCGGTAAAGAAGATCCTGTCACTGGCAACAAATGTGACAACATCAAACAGCGCGCTGCTCTGATCGAATGTCTGGCACCAGACCGTCGTGTTGAAATCGAAATCCAGGGTGTAACTGAACAAGTTTCTCAGCCTGCTCAGTAAGTTCTGATTCGGTTGCATGATGCGATTCGGTTGCACAATGCAATGAATTATATAAACCCCATCTCCGGATGGGGTTTATTTTTTGTCCGTTCCCAGCAGGCTTTGCAAATCTTCTTTCAGCGATGTCATCTTCGTCGCGTACTTTTCTTTGCGCTCCGCATCTTCCAGTAACTGCACAATCGTTTCCGACAGCGTACTGCCCCGCCGCTGTGATAAGGCAGACAACCGCTGCCAGACCAGAAATTCCAGATCAACCGATTTTTTACGGGTATGCTGCTGTTCAGCATTAAAATGACGCTTGCGCCGCGCACGGATAGTCTGGCTCATTCTGTTCACCAGTGCCGGAGACATATGCTTTTGTATCCAGCCGGTGACTTTCGCCGGATGTGATTCCAGTTTCAGTAACTGCGCCACCACCTCTTCTTCCCGGCTTTTTTCCGTATAACGGGTAATCGCCTCACCTTCACGGTGTTTTTTGACCAGATAAGCCCACTTCCAGCCACATTCAAGATTCTCTAGTTGCTGATATTTCATGATTTTTCTCAGTGACAGGGTAACACTGACATAAGCATAGCAATATTCCCTGTAAAAAACCGCCCCCCTGCACAATTCTTTCCTGTCAGCACGGGTAAAAATAAACGCCGCGAGGATAGCTATCCGGCCTGCTTACGCGCTACAATGTCCCGCTATTTTCGTTACTATTCAAAGGCGGTGCTGATAACCGCACACTGCGGAGAGCACCAGATCCTGCCGCAACAATTAAATCCGACATTATCAAAAAGCAGACAATACCGAGTGAATATTAAACAGTTGACCTGGCAGGCATTACTGCCTGATGAAAACAGTTACCGCACCCTCCTGGAAACCGCATCTGAACTGCCTGCCCGGCAGGCGGATATCGTGCAGCCGCGCTTACAGGAAAGTTTGTCACTTTTCAGTCATCCGGCGGCAAAACGCCGTTTTATGCTGGTGAAAAGTGACGAAAGTGAGTGCTATCTGGATACGATAGCGCAGTTACTGCCGCCGGAAGTCAAAGTCCGGCAGAAACACACCATGGGCGGTGAATACCACTTTGATAATCACAGGTTTGTCTTTACCCCTGCGGATAACGGCCATTTCAGTGCCGTACAGCCGTTCGCTGTCTGTGACTGGACAGAGCCTGAGCAATTGTTCGGCCAGGTCTATACCCATCACCAGCACGTTCAGTTGCAGCCCGGTATTATTCATCAGGTCAATGGCGGCTTTCTGATCATGTCACTGCGCAGTCTGCTCGCACAGCCGCTGATGTGGCTGCGCTTAAAGCAGATGGTCTGCGCACAGCGTTTTGACTGGCTTGCACACTCAGAACAACATCCGCTGCCGTTCCCGGCTGACAGTATGCCGCTCGATCTGCGTGTCATCGTGGTTGGTGACCGCCTGAGCCTGGATGAGTTTATGCTGTCCGAACCGGAACTGAGCGAAGAAGCCCTGTACGGCGAATATGAATTTGATTATCAGCTGGAAGAAACGGATCAGCTGACCACCTGGTGTCAGTTTATCAACGGCCTGCTGAAACAGAATCAGCTGCCGCCGCTCAGTGCTGACGGCTGGTATGAGCTGCTCTGTCAGGGCATGCGTTTTCAGGAAGATAAAAAAGCCCTGCCGCTCGACCTGACATGGCTGACGACTCTGCTGCGCGATGCCGCTACCCTGCTGCCCGCAGAGACCATCACCGCGGAAGCGCTGCGCAAAATTAAAGATAACCGCAGCTGGCGGCACGGCTATCTGGCTGACCGCGGGCTGGATGAAATTCTTCAGGGTCAGGTTTATATCCAGACCCAGGGCAGTACTGTCGGCCAGATCAACGGTTTATCCGTTCTCCAGTATCCGGGACACCCGGACGCGACCGGTGAACCTTCGCGTATCACTTGTGTGGCACATATCGGTGATGGTGAGTTTGTTGATGTCGAACGCAAATCAGAGCTTGGCGGCAATATTCACGCCAAAGGCATGATGATTATGCAGGCTTATCTGATTGCCGAACTCAAACTGGAGCAGCCGTTCCCGTTCTCCACCTCCGTGGTGTTTGAACAATCCTACGGCGAAGTGGATGGTGACAGCGCCTCACTGGCGGAACTGTGTGCATTGATCAGTGCCCTCTCCTGGCAGCCGGTTGACCAGCAGATTGCAGTAACCGGCTCTGTCGATCAGTTCGGGTTTGTGCAGGCCATCGGCGGCGTGAATGAGAAAATCGAAGGCTTCTTCCGTCTGTGTCAGGCCAGAGGGCTGACCGGTAAGCAGGGTGTGATTATCCCGTCCTCAAATGAGCGTCATCTGGTGCTGGCAGATGATGTGGTTAATGCGGTACGCCAGGGTGAATTCCACATATGGACGGCAGCGCATGTCTCACAGGCGGCCTCACACCTGATGAATATGCCGTATTATGAAGAAGAAAGTAATCCGTCCGGAGAACACTTGTTAGCTATAATTCAGGATCGGATTTTCCTGGCAAATAATCAGGATAAACCGAGAAGTTCGTGGTTTTCCCGCTGGTGGAAATAGCACATTTTTTATCTGATCGGACTTGTTCAGCGTACAAGTGTAAGCTATTGTGTAGCCTATCTGTTAAACAAGGCAAAGATTGAGTTATGGTCGCAAAACAAGAATCCTACACAAAGCAAGAACTTGAAGCCTCAGGACGGGGTGAACTCTTTGGTGAAAACGGACCACCACTGCCGTCCGGCAATATGCTGATGATGGATCGCGTCATTAAAATGAGCGAAACCGGTGGTCATTTTGATAAAGGCTATATCGAAGCTGAGCTGGATATCAAACCTGAGCTGTGGTTTTTCGGTTGCCATTTCGTCAACGACCCGGTAATGCCGGGCTGTCTGGGTCTCGATGCCATGTGGCAGTTAGTCGGTTTCTATCTCGGCTGGCTGGGCGGTGAAGGCAAAGGCCGTGCACTGGGCGTGGGTGAAGTGAAATTTACCGGCCAGGTTCTGCCGACCTCGAAAAAGGTCACCTACCGCATCCACCTCAAGCGTGTGATCAACCGTAAGCTGATCATGGGTATCGGTGACGGTGAAGTCTTTGTTGATGATAAACTGATTTACACCGCATCAGAATTGAAAGTGGGTCTTTTCAAAGACACCAGCGCGTTTTAATCTTTCTTTCCGTGGTGTTATCCGTAAAAAACCTCCGCATGCGGAGGTTTGAGATTGCTGACAAAGCAGGATAAAACGTGGTTTTTCCTGCTTTGTGTTATCAGCCGAAAATCAATAAATTGATTTTCCTGGTTTATTTTTACAACCTCTGTCGGTCGTCACCAACCCATGCGGGTTTGTCAACGACCTGAAACTGCATCGTAACCGATGCAGTTTTTTATCCTTCAAACCGGGTTACGCAATGACCGCCCTTTTATCGATGGCCTCGCGCCAGCCTCCCAACCAATGAGAACGTTCGTCAATTTTAAGATACGGGCAACTCTCTTTAGAACGTCCTAAAATACCCGCCTGATAACCTTTGGTTAATGCTCTGGCTAAACGATCACGCTTTTGTCTTTTCATGCCGTTACTTCCCTCATGTTATTCAGTGCTGTAAACAGGTTGATTTTCATTCAACCCATAATAGGAATACGCTTTCGGGGCAGAGTTTGCAAGTAAAGAAGATTCAGGGCATGTCAGTCCCGCTTTGCATAAAAATACACAATAAAAACAGGGCTGTTATTTTACCTGCGTAATCAGATTATTAGTTTTCTGCGGACAGTAAAGGCGGTCAGAAGGATATATCAGGCGGGAGAAAAATCATTTTTGCGATCAGCAGATTAACCGGAGTAATGTGGCCTGTTTCACAAATTTGTCATTTTGATGATAATTCACTCTCTGCACGCCCTGTGCAGAGAGTGAATGACAAATTACTTACGCAGTTCGTCAGCCACAGACTGTGACACCTGTGCCCAGCCCTCACCCAGCGTACGTACCAGCGCCGGATAGCCGTTTTCGGCCTGTTCCAGTACCAGATTAAACGGATGGCGGATCACCGCATCCCCGTGGGTATAAATCCAGCTGCCCGCCACAATCACTTTGCCGTCATAACGGCCGTGGAACCCTGTAACCGTAACGGTCAGGGTATCCGGTTTGGTTTCCAGCGGCTGTACGGAGACCAGCCGGTCCGGCAGTGCCTGACTGAGCTGCGCTGTCATCGCCTCCAGCAACTGCTGTTCCAGCGGCCCGGCCCACAGATTGGTGCTGCCGATGTTGTATTCCACATCACTGGTCTGATAGACAATCCCTGCATTCCCCAGAACATCCCCGAGCGTGATACGCTGAATCCATAACTGCGGATGGCGGTTGTCACTGCCGGTGCTGCGGAAGCCTGTCTGCGTACTGCTGCTGTCAGCAGCCGCCACCGGCAACTGATAATACTGTTTTACCGGGGTGCTGCTGCACCCCGCCAGTACAAAAACGCCCAGAAATGCCAGTGCTTTTGTCAGTTTTTTCATCTTAATTCTTCGCCTTCTTAGGTTGCGGGTCCGCCTGCGGCGCGGCTTCAAAGACCAGTGCGTTGCTCTTATTATTCAGGGTACGCAATACCGGCTGCAACTCACGCAGAACCTGATCCAGGCGCTGCATATCATCCACCAGTTTATTGTACGCCGGTGAGCCCGGCTGGATGCCCTGCATGCTGCGGTTCAGTTCACGCAGTGTTGCCTGCATATCTTTCGGCAGCGCTTTGAACTCTTTACTGCTGAGCAGCACATTCAGCTCAGACAGCGTTTTCTGTGCTTCCGCGATGGTTTTTTCGCTGGCGCGCAGTGTTTCCGTCGCCTGTTTCATCATCGGTTCAATCGGCATACCGTTGATTTTATCCAGCGCTGCCAGCACTTTCTGCTGCAACTGCACCAGACCGCCGCTGGTGGTCGGCAGGACTTCATAATCCGCAACCGTCATCGGCGCTTTCCAGGCCGGTTGATCAGGATAGAAATCCAGGTCGACATACAGTGCCCCGGTCAGTAAATTGCCGGATTTCAGTGAAGCACGCAGACCCTGCTGTAATGCTGTTTCCAGTTCCTGTGCCAGTTTGAAGTTTTTACCCACGTCTTTCTCGAAACGCTCAGGTTCGATATGGATCAGTACAGGGATACGGAAATCCTGATCAAATGACTGTCCCAGCCCTTTCGCATAAAACGGAACCTGTGCCACTGTCCCGAGACGGATTCCCCGGAACTCTACCGGCGCGCCCGGAGACAGGCCGCGTACGGAGTCAGAGAAGAACAGCAGATAACTTTTATACTGGGTATACAGTGAGTTTTGTGTGCTCTTCTGATTATCAAACAGCTTAAACAGGGTTTTCGGATTCACTTCCTCACCCGGCTGCCAGCCTTCCGGTACGTCAAAACTGACACCGCCGCTGAACAGCGTGGAGAGCGAGCCGACCTGGACACTCACGCCCTGTGAGGACATATCAAAGGCAATGCCGCTGTCTTTCCAGAAGCGGGCGTTGGTGGTCACCAGTTTGTCATATGGCGCGTTGATAAAGAGTTCATACTGCATCTCGCGTTCATCAAGATTAAACTCTGCCGTTTCCACGGAACCGACACGGTAGCCGCGGAACAGCACCGCATCACCCGGATTCAGCTGCCCGGCCTGCTGACTGGTTAATATCACGCGGATACCTTTGGCATCCGGAGAGGCCAGCGGCGGTGAGTCGAGCAATTCAAATTCATGACGTTCGCCGCCGGTATTAGCAGGCTGTACCTGAATATAAGCCCCTGACAGCAGTGTGCCCAGTCCGGAAACACCTTCACGGCCGACTGTCGGTTTCACCACCCAGAAAACCGTATCTTTACGCAGAACATCTTTCATTTCGGCATTCAGACGGGCCTTAATAATCACGCGGCTGTAGCTCTGATCCAGCATAACGCTTTCGACCACACCGACATCCACGCTGCGGCTTTTAATTTTGGTTTTACCGGCTTCGACCCCTTCGGCGTTATAGGTGATCAGGGTAATTTCCGGTCCCTGTCCGCGAAAGTGGCTGATAAGAATCCAGGCACCAATCAGTACCGTGACGATGGGAATTATCCAGACCGGTGACCAGCTTTTCAGTTTGCTGACCTTCGCTTCTGTCAAATCATCAGTTTTATCGTTCAACCTGAGGCTCCTTAGCACTCTCCGCCCGTTTTTTTTCAAGCCGATCCCACGTCAGACGCGGGTCGAACATTTCGGCGGCAATCATTGTCAGAATGACCACCATCGCAAATAAAATCACACCAATATCCGGATAGATGCTCATCAGACGCCCCATCCGCACCAGTGCTGCCAGTACGGCTATCACAAACACATCAATCATGGACCAGCGTCCGACAAATTCCACGATTTCATAAATAAAGTGCATCCGGCCGGGATCACGCCAGCCGTGACCTTTGGCATCCAGACACAGCCAGCCGATGGCCAGCATTTTCAGGCTCGGCACCATAATACTGGCGATAAAAATCACCATCGCCACCGGATAAGAACCATCCCCCCACAGGAGAATCACCCCGGCCATAATGGTTGAGCCGAAATCACTGCCGAGCGATTCGGTGATCATGATAGGCAGCAGATTTGCCGGGATATATAAAATCACGGAGGTAAACAGCAGCGCCAGGGTCAATTGTAAGCTGTTTGGCCGCCGGGCATGACCCCGGCTGCTGCAGCGCGGGCACTGATGCATATCTGCCGGCAGAATCGCCTGGCAGGTGCCGCACAACCGCACGCCCTGGCACAATCCGCCTTTTCCGGCTTCCAGCGCAACCGGCAGCGGCGGACGCGGTGCAATGCGCTGCCAGACCCAGTGTTTATCCAGGCACTGGAATGCCCGCACCTGCATCACACAGAACAGACAGTAAGGCAGGAAACTGACACCCAGCCCGATATCCCCGTAAGCCATCAGTTTCACAAAACTGACCAGCACACCGGCAAGAAAAATCTCCGCCATACACCAGGCCCGCAGCCGGAACAGCAACCGTGTGACCGGAATGGCCAGCTGGCGCGGCAGGCGGATACCACTGCACAGTAATGTAATGGCAAACAGGCAGAATGCCGGAACCGCCAGCACAAACCCCATAAAAAACAGTGCCAGTTCGCCGTAGTTATCCCCGAACATCACCGACGGTATCTGATAAAGCGTGATTTCGCTTTCGATACCCGCCACTTTCATCGAGACAAACGGAAACATCCCGGCGAGCACAAACATCACCAGGCCGCTGAGTGCATACATCAGCGGCTGGCGGCGCGGTTCACGCCAGCGGGCGGCCAGGTGTGTATGACAGCGCGGACACTCCGCTTTGGTTCCCCGTTCCAGCTCAGGAATTTCCACTACGAGGTCGCACTGCGGACACAGCACCGTGACTGAATCATGTGAATGATGAGCACACACTGTTTCGTTATTTCTCCAAAATCACAGGCGGGATCAGTTCCCGCTCTGCATTGCTTCCAGCGTCTGCCAGCGCTCAAACGCCTCTTCCAGCGCATGCTCTTTTTCTGCCAGCTGTTTCAGTACGCGGTCTGTTTCATCATGCGGCTGATTAAAGAAATCAGGCGCACTGACCTGACTTTGCAGTTGCTGAATGTCCTCATCGAGGGATTCCAGCAATGACGGTAATTGTTCAAGTTCCCGCTGTAATTTATAACTTAATTTTGCAGATGTATTTGCTTTTTTAATGTTATCTTTACGTTTTTCTTCCGCCGCCTGCGGTTTTACCGCTTTTTCCGCCGGCGCTTTCAGCGACTGAACCTGTGCGCGCTGCTGCTGTGCATCAAAGTAGCCGCCGACATAACGTCCGATATTACCGTCGCCTTCAAAAATCCAGCATTCGGTCACACAGTTATCAACAAACTGACGGTCATGGCTGACCAGCAGAACAGTGCCCTGATAGTTATCCACCAGCTCTTCCAGCAGTTCCAGTGTTTCGACATCAAGGTCGTTGGTCGGTTCATCGAGGATCAGCAGGTTGCTCGGTTTCAGGAACAATCTGGCCAGCAGCAGACGGTTACGCTCCCCGCCGGACAGTGCCCGCACCGGGGTTCTCGCGCGTTTCGGGTGGAACAGGAACTCCTGCAGATAGCCGAGTACATGGCGCGGTTTGCCGTTGACCAGCACTTCCTGTTTACCTTCCGCCAGGTTATCCATCACCGTTTTGTCCGGGTCCAGCGCCGCACGGTGCTGGTCGAAATAGGCGACTTCCAGCTTGGTACCGATATGCACACTGCCGTCGTCCGGCTGTAAATCGCCGAGCATCAGTTTCAGCAGAGTGGTTTTACCACAGCCGTTCGGGCCGACGAGAGCAATTTTATCTCCCCGGTTTACCTGAGCACTGAAATGGCTGACCAGATTCTTACCGTCAATACCATAGCTGATATCATCAATTTCAAAGACGATTTTGCCGGAGCGGGTCGCCTCTTCCACCTGCATTTTCGCTTTGCCCATCACTTCGCGGCGTTCGGCACGTTCATTGCGCAGCGCTTTCAGGGCGCGGACACGTCCTTCATTGCGGGTACGGCGGGCTTTGATACCCTGACGTATCCACACTTCTTCCTGCGCCAGTTTACGGTCGAATTCCGCGTTCTGCATCTCTTCGACGCGCAGCGCTTCCTCTTTGGCCACCAGATAATCATCATAGCTGCCCGGCCAGGAGGCTAATTTTCCGCGATCCAGATCGATAATCCGTGTCGCCATATTGCGGATGAATGAACGGTCATGGGAAATAAAGACGATACTGCCGCTGAAATTTTTCAGAAAGCCTTCCAGCCACTGGATAGTTTCGATATCCAGGTGGTTGGTCGGTTCATCCAGAAACAGCACTTTCGGCCCGCTGACCAGTGCGCGTCCGAGTGCAGCCTTACGCAGCCAGCCGCCGGAAAGTGCGGACAGTTTTTCATCCGCCGGTAATTCCAGATGGGCAATCACATCGGCGATCCGGCTGTCGAGCAGCCATAAGTTTTGTGTGTCCAGGATCTCCTGTAATTCTGCCATTTTTGACAGATTTTTATCACTCGGATCACTTTCCACCAGTTTTGAGATCTGATGATATGCTTTGATATGCTGAGCCTGCTCTGCCACCCCTTCGGCGACAAAGTCAAACACGGTGCCTTCCACGTCACGCGGCGGGTCCTGCTGCAGACGGGCAACAATCAGATCCTGCTCATAAATAACCGTACCATCATCCAGCGGCTGTTCTTTGGTCAGTACCCGCATCAGCGTGGATTTCCCCGCGCCGTTGCGGCCGACCAGACAGACACGCTCATTTTCTTCGATATGCATCTCCGCATTTTCCAGCAGCGGAGCATCACTGAATGCGAGCCAGGCGCCCGCCATATTAATCAACGACATAATTTCTGTTATTCCTCGCCTGCATGGCGGATAAGCCAGCAGTTATGGATCTGACGGTTACGGGCAAAATCCTGTGACTGTGTTTTGGCAGTGATTTCCTGAGCAACCAGCCCCAGTGCATCCATACCGTCCTGATCTAATTTAAAGCCGCGTTTGTTGTTGGAGAACATCAGGGTGCCGCCGCGGCGCAGCATACGTTTCAGATGTTTCATCAGGTCGATGTGATCACGCTGGACATCAAAGGTGTCCTCCATCCGTTTGGAGTTGGAGAACGTCGGCGGATCGATAAAGATCAGATCAAACTGTTCCGGTGTCTGTGCCAGCCAGCTCAGGCAATCTGCCTGAATTAAGCGGTGCTGTCTGCCGCTCAGGCCGTTGCTCTGAAGATTGCGTTCCGCCCACTCCAGATAGGTACGTGACATATCCACGGACGTGGTGGTGCGCGCACCGCCGAGACCGGCGTGAACCGTTGCCGAGCCGGTGTAGGCAAACAGATTGAGGAAGTCTTTGCCTTTGCTCATCTGCCCCAGCATTTTGCGGGCAAGACGGTGATCGAGGAACAGACCGGTATCCAGGTAATCAGTCAGGTTAACCCATAACTGTGCGTTATACTCTTTCACCAGGAAGCTGTTCTGTTTCTCCGCCAGTTTTTCGTACTGCTGTTTGCCTTTCTGGCGCTGACGGGTTTTCAGGATCAGCTTGTGCGCCGGTAACTCCAGCACAGCCAGTGTCGCGCTGATCACATCAAACAGGCGCTGGCGTGCTTTGTTCGGATCAACCGTTTTCGGCGGAGCATATTCCTGCACCACCACATAATCCGCATAACGGTCAACCGCGACATTATACTCAGGCAGGTCCGCATCATACAGGCGATAACAGTCAACGCCTTCCTGCTTCGCCCATTTTGCTAATTTCTTTTCGTTCTTGCGCAGACGGTTAGCGAAATCCGCCCCGATATCCTGCGCTGTTGCCGGTGGTGTTTCACTTAACTGATAGTTTTTCTGCACACAGTCCAGCGGGCCGTTTTTCGCCTTAAATTCACGTTCCGCACGCAATTGCAGGCTGCTGAGAAGCTCCGGTGATGCACTGAATAATGACAGGCGCCAGCCCGGGAAACGGGTTTTTACCACACGACCGAACACGCTGTGCAGGGCAATCAGAGCCGGTTCGCTTTCCAGCCGCTCGCCGTACGGCGGGTTGGAGATAATGGTGCCTTTCGGGCCGTCCGGCAGCGGATTTTCCAGTTTGGTGGCATCTTTCTGCTGGAAAGTGATCAGTTTATCGACACCGGCGCGTCGGGCGTTGGCGCGGGCCATATCCAGCACACGTTTATCAGTATCAGAGCCGAAGAAACGGGCGGTTGCACTGACCAGGCCGGCATTAGCGCGTTCACGCGCTTCGGCACGGACAGATTCCCAGACCGCTCTGTCATGGCTGCCCCAGGCTTCAAAGCCCCAGTGGTGACGATTCAGGCCCGGCGCACAATCGGAGGCAATCATTGCCGCCTCAATCAGCAGGGTTCCTGAGCCGCACATCGGATCAACCATCGGCGTCTCTTTCTGCCAGCCGGAGCGCAGAATAATCGCTGCCGCCAGATTCTCTTTCAGCGGCGCCTGACCGGCGAGTTCGCGGTAACCACGGATATGCAGGGAATCCCCGCTCAGGTCGATCGCCAGCGAGGCTTTTTCCTTATTGAGATAGACATTGATGCGGATATCCGGCTGCTGTTTTGCCACATCCGGACGTGTGCCGGTCTTGCGGGTAAAGCTGTCAACGATAGCATCTTTGACTTTCAGTGCGCCGTACTGGCTGTTACGGATCTCATCATTAGTCCCGTTGAAATGCACAGCAAATGTCTTGTCAGCAGAGAACACCGACGGCCAGTCAATGGATTGCACCGCGAGATAAAGATCCATGTCACTATAGACATTAAACTCATTCAGCGGTAATAAAATACGGGATGCCAGACGACTCCACATCAGACACGTGTACATCGTACGCGGCTGCGCCCGGAAGTGAACGCCACCCTGCGTAATACTGAGATCCTCAGCGCCCAGTGTCGCTAATTCATTTTTTAAGAGTTCTTCGAGCCCGCGGGCGGTGCTGGCAAAATACGCGTTCATCATGGTTTACCGTTGAAATAAAAAATTGGAGCGCATTATAGCGGATCCGGGCGGTAAATCATAAAATTGACGCTCACCTTTTTCCGGATAAACCGGGATGCCATTGTGGTATTACTGATAATAACGAAAAGAACGGATAACAATGACGACAACACCTATCACACTTTCCCGTTTATATACCTTTCCTGTGAAGTCAATGAAGGGCATCCGCCAGTCACAAAGCCATGCCGGGGAAACCGGTCTGAGCTTTGACCGCAATTTTATGGTAACGGATGAAACCGGAAAATTTATCACCGCCCGCCGTTATCCGCAGATGGTGCTGTTTACCCCGGTACTGCTGAGTAACGGGATCTGCCTGCGCAGCCCTGACGGCAGCAGTGCCACTATTTTGTTTGAGGATTTCCGTCCCGATCACCTGCCGTGCGAAGTCTGGGGAAATCATTTCACCTCGCTGCTTGCCCCGGAAAAAATCAATCAGTGGCTGTGTCAGTTCTTTGATATCCCGGTACAGCTGCGCTGGCTCAGCCCGCAGTCCACCCGCCGGGTAAAAAAATTCCCGGATACGGCGGTGTCGTTTGCCGACGGTTATCCTTACCTGGTGGTTAACGAAGCCTCTTTCCGCGAGGTACAGCGCCGCTGCAGTGCCGGTATTAAAATTGAGCAGTTCCGCGGCAACATTATTGTCACCGGTGCAGAAGCATTTGCGGAAGATCGCTGGAAAACCATTCAGGTCGGCGATGTGGTATTTGATCTGAAAAAACCGTGCAGCCGCTGCATTCTCACTACCGTCAGTACCGATAAAGGGATTAAACATCCGGAAATGGAACCGTTCCATACCCTGCAAACCTTCCGGAAGGCCGCAGATAATGATGATGTCGATTTCGGTATGAATGCCATTGCCCGCAATACCGGGGTGATTCAGACGGGTGATACGGTAACCATCCTGGAAACACGGGAACCGCGTCAGTATCAGGAACAGGACGTTGAGAAAGTACAGGCCGCTCCCGCACAGCCTGAAGCTGAGCTTGAACTGACGTTTAACGGAAAATTATATCCGGTGAATAATCAGCATGTCCTGCTGGAACAGCTCGAAGGTCATCAGGTCAGTATCCCTTATTCCTGCCGTGCCGGTGTCTGCGGCTGCTGCAGGGTCACGCTGGTCTCCGGTGAGGTTACGCCGCTGAAAGCAGGAGCGGTAAAAGAGAACGGGGATATTCTGGCGTGCAGTTGTATTCCGAAAACCAATATTACTGTTCGTCATGGATAACCGGCCGTCATGGATAACCGACCGTCACGGATAACCGGCCGTCACAGATAACCGGTAAAAAATACCCCCGGCAGATAAACCACCGGGGGTATTTTTTTGGCGTAATCTGTTTATAACGTCCGGTGACTGAATCGATCACGTATTAATAATAAGGATCATCCGGGAGTTATATAACGTTAACCGATCCTGATAATGATCAATTGCCGTGGCAGGATCAAACTGCTCTGCCCATTAATAAACTCCGTGTTACCGGGGTTCTCGGTAATAAACGATCATTCATGATCTTTATCGGATCACAAAAACACATGTTCCGATCGTGTAATTCAAGTACCGGATCAACCAGCAGACATAAACTGGCACTGTCCCCTGCTTCCGCCACAATAAAGTTACTGCGCTGACGGTTGTTATCCGCCACCACTTCAACCAGCTGCCCCTGCTCCGGTTTCGTCATTGCGCAGAACAATGAAAAATACCAGCTCTTCGGCATTTGCGGCTTTAAAAAACGCGACGCAATTAACGCATTCAGTGTTAATTCAGCACACTGCTGTGCCGGAATATTTAATTTTTTAATCTGTTCTTCAAAGATAAAAAATAACGCGGCATCATCAACAGAAAACGGGCTGTGACACCGGGCATACGGTGCCAGCAGGCGTGGTGCAAAATGGGAGCGGAATACCATTCCGTTGGCAAGATCCAGCATAATACGCTCATGCGTATCATCGTAATACCACTGCCATTGATCGTCAGGTTTTATTTTCATCTGATCACATTCCCGGCTAATACCTGATTAGCGATTCATATTTTCACTACACATTAAATAAAATAATTAAAAATGATTGTTTGCTTTAACGTGCATTGCCTGCCGGTGACAATTTCTCAGGCAACATCTGAAAATATAGAAGAAACAGGGGGAAAAATAAACCCCCTGACAGGAATAATAGTGAAAATTACAGGTAATTTACAATATTTTTAATTAATTTGGGCCCGTGGTAGATAAATCCTGAATAGATTTGGATTAATGATGCACCCGCTTCCATTTTTTCCCGGGCAGCAACGAGAGAATCAATTCCGCCAACACCGATAACCGGTAATTTACCGTTAAGCTCTTTCGATAATAAACGAATAATTTCGGTGCTCTTATTCTGTACCGGACGACCGCTTAATCCGCCGGTTTCATTACAGTGATTTAATCCCTGCACTAATGAGCGATCTAATGTGGTATTCGTGGCAATCACACCATCAATATTATGACGAACCAGGCTGTCAGCAACCTGAATTAATTCTTCTTCTGTTAAATCAGGGGCAATTTTTACCGCGACCGGCACATATTTTCCGTGCTTCTGATGCAACTCCTGCTGCTTTATTTTTATTGCTGACAACAGATCATCCAGCATATCGCCGTATTGCAGTGTCCGTAATCCCGGTGTATTCGGTGATGAGATATTAACAGCGATATACCCGGCGTGGGTATATACTTTATCCATACAAATCAGATAGTCATCTTTACCCTGCTCAACCGGCGTATCTTTATTTTTGCCGATATTAATGCCCAGGATGCCCCCGAAACGGGCCTGTTTAATATTCTCAACCAGGTTATCGACCCCGAGATTATTAAATCCCATCCGGTTAATTAACCCCTCTGCTTCCACAATACGGAACAGACGTGGTTTATCATTCCCCGGCTGTGGTTTTGGTGTGACCGTACCGACCTCAACAAAACCAAAACCCATTGCATCAAACGCTTCGATACATTCACCGTCTTTATCAAGACCGGCGGCTAATCCGAGCGGGTTTTTAAATGAGAGTCCCATGCACTGAACGGGTTTGGTGGCGACATGCTGCTGAATAAGAAAACGGAAAGGAGAGCGGGAAAGACGTTTAAGCTGATGAAAGGTGAATTCGTGAGCGCGTTCCGGATCAAGGCGGAACAGGGCCTTCCTGACTAGCGGATAATACATCTTAAATACCTTTTGCTATAGATATGTGTTTTCGGCACAACACGCCGTACCGGGCAATTTCTCTGTAACAAAATAGGTCGTGAATCATAGCTGAAACAGCGGGAGCCTATCTCAGGCGGCTATAATAGGTGAAATGCGTCCGTTCTGCACGGCTTTTTTACGCAGTAAATGACGCACATTTTCTGTGCGTCATTGATTCTCAGATTACCAGCGGCCGGATGCCCCGCCGCCGCCGCTGCGTCCGCCGCCACCGGATGAGGATCGGCTGCTGCTCCGGCTGCCGCCGCTGTAACCGCCGCCGCTGCTTCCCCCGCCGCGACCACCACGACCACCTCCGCCACCGGATTTAACAATGCCGAGATAGTTGCCGATGCCCATAAACAGACCTAATCCGCCCCCGCACAACAGCGCAAAAATCAGGCTTCCGCCGAACGACAAACCGAAAATAAACCCGAAAAGCGTGCCGAAAGCACCGAAGCCGATGGCCATACGCATTTTCGGTGTTTTCACCACTTTTCCGATCAGCCAGATTGCCCCGCCCAGACAGAGCAGAAACAGGAAAACGACTGCGATAAACATCGTAAAGGTGAGGACGATAACCAGCCAGAACGGCAGAATCTTCAGGAACAGAAACTGACTCCAGCGCGGTAATTCCGTGTAGAGAAAATCTTCCCCGAAATGGATACCGTTTCCGGCCGGGTTATTGAAGCCGCCGGCGTACCAGGTCAGATAAAGAATAATGGCGATCGGGATCGCCGCTTTCAGTTTAAAACGCTTCACCATGCCATACAGGAAAGCCACCCACAAATACGCACTCGCCGCCAGTACCACACCGAGGACAATATCAATCCAGCCGATGGGCTCTGCCTGTTTGGCGATAAAGAATGCCGGAGTGGTGACTGGTGGCAGCGGTTCATTACGGACTTTGGCAATCAGGGCATCGACGGTATCATTAATACCACCGGCATAATTTCCCATTTTAAAATTCGGAATGAAATAATCATTAAGGATACGGTTTGCCGCCGCATCACTGACCGCCCCTTCCAGCCCGTACCCGACCTCAATCCGCATCGCGCGATCATCCGCAGCCACCAGCAATAAAATACCATCATCAATACTGATACGCCCCAGCCGCCACTGGTTAAAGACTTTCTCTGCGTAGCTTTCAATATCACGTGATCCGGTCGTCTTCACGGTCAGTACTGCAATCTGAGCACCGGTCCGTTCCCGCAGGGAATTCAGTTTCTGTTCAATGCCGCTGCGTTCACCGGCAGTAAGCAACCCGGCGGTATCAGTGACCGCGCCCTGCATACGGGGAAATGTCTCCGTCTGAGCAACCGCTGTTACCGCAAAAAGCAACAAAAACAGGGAGAATACTCCCTGCAACCAGCCACTGAACCGGTTTATGTTATTTCTCATCCCGAAATCCTTTCTTTTATATACAGGTCGTCAATTAATCTGAGTTTACCGTATATGGTTAAAAATAACGCTCTGTTACTGTGACAATGTATTGCAGTGCAAAAAAAACACCTCCGGAGAGGTGTTCAGGCCGTTGACAAACCCGCAGGGATTGGCGACGACCGACAGAGGTTGTAAAAATAAACCAGGAAAATCAATTTATTGATTTTCGGCTGATAACACAAAGCAGGAAAAACCACGTTTTATCCTGCTTTGTCAGCAATCTCAACACCTCCTGAGAGGTGTTTTGTCTGTATAAGCTTCAGAGAAGTCGCTGACAGCGGGCAAAAACGAAAAGTCGCTGTAAATACATCCCTGTACGCTCAGGCGCGTCATCCATGACGCGCATGCTTTTCGTTTTTCTGCCCGCTATCGCTCCTTTATCCGCAAAAAATGATCAGTTCTCACCCAGTGCTTTGGTGATTTTCTCAAACAGATCACCGGACAGATTGTCCAGCCCTTTCAGACGCAGCAGTGCATCACGCATTTTGCTCTGACGGTTATCGTCATAACGTTTCAGGCGGATCAGCGGCTCGATCAGACGTGATGCCACCTGCGGGTTACGGCTGTTCAGATCACAGAGGATCTCCGCCAGGAACTCATAACCTTTACCGGACTTATCATGGAACGCTTTCGGGTTATTCATCACAAACGCACCGACCAGTGAACGCACCCGGTTCGGGTTCGCCATGGTAAAGGAACGGTGGCTGAGCAGTGATTTCACATTAGCCAGCACATCCGCATCCGGACGGGTGGCCTGAAGAATAAACCACTTATCCATCACCAGACCATCCCGGTGCCATTTGTTGTCATAATCCGCCAGCAGTTTATCGCGGCACGGCAGCGCCGCTTTCACCGCTGCCGTCAGTGCCGCCAGGGAATCGGTCATATTATCAGCCTGTGTATACTGCTGTGACACAAGCTTATCCGCCTGCGCTGTGTCTTTATCCAGCGCCAGATAGCCCAGGCAGACATTACGCAGATCGCGTTTTGCAATATCCGCATGATCGATTTTGTATGCCCCGGTTTTCATGCTGACATACACCGCATACAGCTCGTCTGCCAGTTCACGGGCAAATGTATCTGCGATAAAGGTCATGACGGCATTGACCGCATCCGGGTCCGCGACCGGGAACCACTCCGCAACCTCGGTTTCTGACGGCAGTGTCAGAATCTGAGCCGCCAGTGCCGGATCAATCTGTTCATCCAGCAGTACCGCGCGGAAAGCATCTGTCACCGCTTCCGGTAACTGTAAGTCTTCACCGGCCTGATAACGGCGGATGTTTTCCTTTATATGTAATGCCAGCAGAGACTGTGCGGCATCCCAGCGGGCAAATTCATTGCGGGCATGCTGCATCAGGAACGCCAGTTGTGCATCCGTATACGGATAATCCACTTTCACCGGCGCGGAGAATTCGCGGAACAGCGACGGCACCGGTTTTTCACTGACATCATCAAACGTGAAGGTTTGTTCATCACGGGTAATATTCAGTACTGAATGAACAGGTTCCCCTTCATGGCGAAGCGGGATCACATCACCATTACTGCCGTACAGTTCAATATCAAACGGAATGTGCAGCGGCTGTTTGTCCTGCTGATCCGGTGTCGGCGGGGTCATCTGGGTCACATGCAGCTGATACTGTTTTTTATCCGCATCATAACTGTCACGTACAGTCACCAGCGGTGTGCCGGACTGGCTGTACCAGCGGCGGAACAGAGTGAGATCGACATTCGATGCATCTTCCATCGCCTGCACAAAATCATCACAGGTCGCGGCACTGCCGTCATGACGGTGGACATAAAGCTGCATCCCGGCCTGGAACTGCTCTTCGCCGAGCAGGGTGTGGATCATGCGGATCACTTCAGAACCCTTCTCATACACGGTCAGTGTATAGAAGTTATTCATCTCAATGACTTTATCCGGACGGATCGGGTGCGCCATCGGACCGGCATCCTCGGCAAACTGCGCCGCGCGCATAACACGGACATTATTGATCCGGTTAACCGGACGCGAGCCGAGGTCAGAACTGAACTCCTGATCACGGAAAACGGTCAGCCCCTCTTTCAGGCTGAGCTGGAACCAGTCACGGCAGGTGATACGGTTACCGGTCCAGTTATGGAAATATTCATGACCGATAACAGATTCAATCCCGAGATAGTCTTTGTCTGTCGCCGTTTCATTCTTCGCCAGCACATATTTGGAGTTAAAGACGTTCAGCCCTTTGTTCTCCATTGCGCCCATATTAAAGAAATCGACAGCCACAATCATATAGATATCGAGGTCATACTCGAAACCAAAGCGCTCCTCGTCCCATTTCATGGCATTTTTCAGGGAGGTCATCGCCCAGCCGGCGCGATCAAGGTTGCCTTTATCGACAAACAGTTCCAGCGCCACATCACGGCCGCTGCGGGTGATAAAGGTATCGCGCAGCACGTCAAAATCACCGGCCACCAGTGCGAACAGATAGCTTGGTTTCGGGAACGGATCTTCCCATTTTACCCAGTGTTTATCCCCGGATTCCCCGGCATCAATCCGGTTACCGTTGGATAACAGATACGGATAGCGGGCTTTATCCGCCGTGATACGGGTGGTGTAACGCGCCAGCACATCCGGACGGTCAAGGTAATACGTAATATGACGGAAACCTTCCGCCTCACACTGCGTGCAGAGTGCGTCACCGGATACATACAGCCCTTCAAGAGCGGTATTTTCCGCCGGGCTGATTTCATTAATGATTTGCAGAGTAAATTGTTCAGGCACATTCTGAATGTGCAGCGAACCGGACGCTTCGCGGTAATCTGACCAGACTTTGCCGTCAATGGTCAGCTGCTTCAGTGTCAGCCCCTCACCGGCAAGAACCAGCTCTGAGGCACTGTCATTCAGGCGCTTCACCTGACTGACGGCAGTCACCACTGTCGTCTGCGGGTCGAGCGCAAAATCAAGATCAATATGGGTAATGGTATAGTCAGGAGCCTGATAGTCCTGACGATACTTCGCCTGCCGCTGTTGTGTCATGGTTTTCTCTTCACTGTTTTATTAAATGATTACAATTACGCTGTTCTTAGGCTCTCATAATTCTGGCGCCGTGGTAAACGAAATTTTAGCAGTTTGTGATACGCCCTTATTTCCCCGCGGTGTGGTACAACCTCAAATATGAATAAAATGTTAACAAATAATGTGATTCCCCGCTGAACATCGCGCACAGGGGAAATAACGTGTTACTATACGCAGATAATAGTAAGCTATAACCTGTTTAGGTTGATTGCTCCGTGAGGATGCTGAAAGCGCCATGAATTCAGAAGCAACCCCAATTATCACATCACTGCTGGATACCGATGCGTATAAGCTGCACATGCAGCAGGCAGTGTTCCATCATTACCGCTCAATTCCGGTCGTCGCGGAATTCCGCTGCCGGAGCAACAAACTGCTGGGACAGTACGCAGATGAACTGCGCCGGCGGGTGGCAATGATGGCAGAGCTGTCAGTCAGTGATGACGAGTACAACTATCTGGCCCGCCTGCCGTTCTTTTCGGCAGATTACCTCGCCTGGTTCCGTCAGTTCCGGTTTGATCCGTCACAGGTGAATATCCGCTGTGACAGCAACGGTCAGCTGGCTATCCGTATCAGCGGCCCGTGGGTGGAAGTTATCCTGTGGGAAGTCCCGCTGCTGGCGCTGATCAGTGAACTCGTTCACCGCCATGAATCACCGCAGGTAACGCCGGAAGATGCCGTTATCCGTCTGCGCGAACTGGTGACACGCTTTTATCAGGATGCGGAACAGGCAGGGATCGACCTCAGCCGCTTTAAACTGATGGACTTCGGCACCCGCCGCCGTTTCTCTTATGATGTCCAGAAAGCGATTGTCACGGAACTGAAGCAGCATTTCCCGTATCTGGTCGGCACCAGTAATTACCTGCTGGCAGAAAAACTCGATCTGGAGCCGGTCGGCACCCAGGCACACGAATGGTTCCAGGCACATCAGCAGATCAGTGCGGAACTGGCCAACAGCCAGCGCGCCGCTCTCCAGACCTGGCTTGATGAATATCCGGATCAGCTGGGTGTTGCGCTGACAGACTGCATCACCATGGATGCCTTCCTGCGCGATTTCGATGTCCCGTTTGCCCGTGCTTATCAGGGTCTGCGCCACGATTCCGGGGATCCGGTTGAATGGGGTGAAAAAGCGATTGCTCACTATGAAAAGCTGGGTATCGACCCGATGAGCAAAACGCTGGTCTTCTCCGATAACCTGGATTTCCGCAAAGCCCTCGCGCTCTATGCCCATTTCTGTGACCGGATCAACTTGGTGTTCGGTATCGGCACCCGCCTGACCTGCAACATCCCGGATGTCGAGCCGCTGAATATTGTTATCAAGCTGGTGGAATGTAACGGGAAACCGGTCGCCAAACTCTCCGACAGCCCCGGCAAAACCATCTGTGAAGATGATGAATTTGTCGATAAACTGCGCCGCGCTTTTGATATTCCCCACGTTCAGCGCGCCTGCTGATCCTCTCTTTTATACAGATCCCCCCGGAGAACAGAAAAAGACGGTTATTTTTTCTGTTTTTCGGGCTGCTGCCCCCCAATTTCTGCTTGTTTCCTGACAGTGAGCAAGTAACATAGTGAGATTGCCCGTTTGACGGCAACTGATGACTATTCTGTTACTCACATCTCAGAAGATGGCGGGTAACGCGTGTAACAGACCTATATATAAGAAGAGAGAGTTTCAACTATGAGCATAGCGCCTGTGGTCGATGTACTGCAAGGCCGTGTACCTGTTGACAGCGAAGTCACAGTACAGGGTTGGGTCCGTACAAGGAGAGATTCAAAAGCCGGGATCTCATTCCTCGCCGTCTACGACGGTTCCTGCTTTAATCCGGTACAGGCCGTCATCGAAAATAATTTACCTAATTATAATGATGAAGTGCTTCATTTAACGGCGGGCTGTTCTGTTGAAGTTACCGGGAAAGTGGTTGCTTCTCCGGGTCAGGGACAAAGTTTTGAAATCCATGCCACACAGGTTCGTGTTGTCGGTATGGTTGATGATCCGGATACCTACCCGATGGCGGCAAAACGCCACTCTGTCGAGTATCTGCGTGAAGTGGCGCACCTGCGTCCGCGCACCAACCTGATTGGCGCGGTTACCCGTGTCCGTCATACTTTATCCCAGGCATTACACCGTTTCTTCGACGAGCAGGGTTTCTTCTGGGTATCCACCCCGCTTATCACTACCTCTGACACCGAAGGTGCCGGTGAAATGTTCCGTGTCTCCACCCTGGATTTCCACAATCTGCCACGCAACGATAAAGGCGAAGTGGATTTCAGTGAAGACTTTTTCGGCCAGGAAGCATTCCTGACCGTATCCGGTCAGCTGAACGGTGAAGCTTATGCCTCTGCGCTGAGCAAAATCTACACCTTCGGCCCGACGTTCCGTGCGGAAAATTCCAACACCAGCCGCCACCTGGCGGAATTCTGGATGGTTGAGCCGGAAGTGGCGTTTGCAAATCTGGATGACGTGGCCGGTCTGGCCGAAGCCATGCTGAAATTTGTCTTCAAAGCCGTTCTGGAAGAACGCCGCGATGATCTCGAATTCTTTGCTGAGCGTATTAATAAAGAAGCCATCGAACGCCTGGAGCGTTTTGTCACTTCCGATTTTGCACAGGTTGATTACACCGACGCGATCAAAATCCTGGAAAACTGCGGCAAAACCTTTGAAAACGACGTGTACTGGGGCGTGGATATGTCCTCTGAACACGAGCGCTACCTGGCGGAAGAGCACTTCAAAGCGCCTGTGGTCGTTAAAAACTACCCGAAAGCCATCAAAGCATTCTATATGCGCGAAAACGAAGATGGCAAAACCGTGGCCGCGATGGACGTCCTGGCACCGGGAATCGGTGAAATTATCGGGGGTTCACAGCGTGAAGAGCGTCTGGACAAACTCGATGCCCGCTTTGATGAACTGGGTATGAACAAAGAAGATTACTGGTGGTACCGTGATCTGCGCCGCTACGGCACTGTGCCGCACGCTGGTTTCGGTCTGGGTTTTGAGCGTCTGGTGTCATATGTGACGGGCGTCTCAAATATCCGTGAAACCATCCCGTTCCCGCGGACCCCGCGCAGCGCCACATTCTGATTTCCATCAAAAATATTGAATGTAAAAAGCCGGCCATCAGGTCGGCTTTTTTTATGCCTGTGGTTCTGACTGTTCAAAAAGTTCCCAGTTATTTACATTTTGAAATACTTTTTTGCCATTTGTTACAGATTCTTCGTTTTTGTAGCACTTTCAGGGTAGATAAAATATTTTACCAATGGAACACTGGTCGCCGACACAGACGACACTAAACTCTCATAAATAGTTCCAAATTTTTTTCAGAACTATTTCTGGCAGTGGCAGGTGTCCGAATAACACCAATGAGGGTAATAATAATGAAACGCAATATTCTTGCAGTGGTTATCCCGGCTCTGTTAGTTGCTGGTGCAGCAAACGCAGCTGAAATCTACAACAAAGACGGCAACAAAGTAGACCTGTACGGTAAAGTTGACGTTCGTCACATGTTCGCTAAGTCTGATGACAACGGCTCTAAAGAAGATGGCGACGATTCACGCGTTCGTTTCGGCATCAAAGGTGAAACTCAGATCACTGACCAGCTGACCGGTTTCGGTCGTTTCGAAAATGAAATCAAAACCAACAACGTTGAAGGCGAGAACCCTAATAAAGTTCGTTTAGCTTACGCTGGTTTCAAATTCGCTGAATTCGGTTCAATCGACTACGGCCGTAACTACGGTGTGGTATATGACACTGCAGCATGGACCGACGTCCTGCCACTGTTCGGTGGCGACACCATGGCACAGACCGACGTATTCATGACCGGTCGTAACCACAACCTGCTGACTTACCGCAACAGCGATATGTTCGGTTACGTTGATGGCCTGAGCTTCGCTCTGCAGTACCAGGGTGCTAACGACGAAAACTCAATCGAAGCACAGAAAGGTGCTAAATCTAACGGCGACGGTTACGGTTTCTCTACCGCTTACGACCTGGGCTGGGGCGTGACTCTGGGTGGTGGTTACTCTAACTCTGCACGTACTATTCCACAGCAGCAAGGCCTGTTCGGTGCTGAAGGTAAACGTGCTGAAGCATGGGATTTCGGTGCTAAATACGACGCTAACAACGTATACCTGGCCGCTCTGTACGGTGAAACCCGTAACATGACCAAATACGGCGAAGCAAACACCATCGCTAACAAAACTCAGAACTTCGAATTAGTAGCACAGTACCAGTTCGACTTCGGTCTGCGTCCATCCATCGCTTACCTGCAGTCTAAAGGTAAAGACCTGGAAAACGGTTCAAAAGGCAGCGAAGACCTGGTTAAATACATCGACCTGGGTGCTTACTACTACTTCAACAAAAACATGTCTGCAGTCATTGATTATAAAATCAACCTGCTGGACAACGACGACTTCACCCGCAGCAACAAAATCAACACCGGTGATGTTGTTGGTTTAGGTCTGACTTACCAGTTCTGATTTAGCTTTACGCTGAATATGAATACCGAAACCCACGGCTTGCCGTGGGTTTTTTGTTATCTGTTTAACGCGTTTTGTGATGCATTTTCATGCAAACCTCAACAGGACGTCACCCACTTCACAAGATCTTCGTCTTTTTTCTGTAAACAGTTGGCAAATGATTTACAGGGAGTTAACCTGATAACCTTGTGACAGTCCTCTTATCCGCACTATCAGATACTATTGGGATCAACAACTATGTTTGAGAATATTACTGCCGCGCCTGCCGACCCGATCTTAGGTCTGGCTGACAGCTTCCGTCAGGACCCACGTGAAAACAAAATCAATTTAGGTATTGGTGTTTATAAAGATGAAACCGGTAAAACACCGGTACTGAGCTGTGTTAAAAAAGCGGAAAAGTATCTGCTGGATAATGAAACCACAAAAAACTACCTGCCTATCACCGGGATACCTGAATTCGGTACGGTGACTCAGGCACTGCTGTTTGGTGATAACAGTGACATTATCACCGCCAAACGCGCCCGTACCGCACAGGCACCGGGTGGTACAGGTGCACTGCGTATCGCGGCTGATTTTATTGCTAAGCAGACCAGCGCAAAACGTGTCTGGATCAGCAACCCGACCTGGCCTAACCACAACGGTATCTTTGCCGGTGCCGGTCTGGAAATCTGCAGTTACAATTACTATGACGCCGAAAATCATGCGCTTGATTTCGATGGCATGCTGGCAAGCCTCGAAGCGGCACAGGCCGGTGATGTGATCCTGCTGCACGGCTGCTGCCATAACCCGACCGGTATTGACCCGACTGCTGAACAATGGGCTCAGTTATCTGTTCTGGTAAAAGAAAAAGGTCTGCTGCCGGTCTTCGACTTTGCTTATCAGGGCTTTGCGGCCGGTCTGGATGAAGATGCTCAGGGGCTGCGTATTTTCGCTGAATCCCATCCTGAGATGCTGGTCGCCAGCTCTTATTCTAAAAACTTCGGCATGTACAATGAGCGTGTTGGTGCCTGTACCCTGGTTGCGGCTGATCCGGATACCGCCGATCGCGCGTTCAGCCAGATCAAAATTGTGATCCGTACCAACTACTCTAACCCGCCGTCACACGGTGGTGCCGTTGTGACAACCGTGTTGTCTGATCCGGAGCTGAAAGAAGAGTGGATTCAGGAACTGACTACCATGCGCGAGCGTATCAAGCGTATGCGTCAGCTCTTTGTGAACACACTTCAGGAAAAAGGCGCGAAGCAGGACTTCAGCTTTATTATCCGCCAGAACGGTATGTTCTCTTTCAGCGGCCTGACCAAAGAACAGGTTGCGCGCCTGCGTGATGAATATGCGGTGTATGCCGTCAGCTCCGGTCGTATCAACGTTGCCGGTCTGACTCTGGAAAATATGGTTCCGCTGTGCGAAGCCATCGTCGCGGTACTGTAATTTCTCAGCAGACATTCTGCTTCTGATAAAGCCCCCGGCTTCCGGCCGGGGGCTTTGTTTTATCTGTTCCTGATAATATAAGGTTGCCTGTGCAGAAAATAATGCGGGTTTTACGCAAGCTGTATAAATATGACAATGGCCGTTATGACGGCAAACGACAGGTTTCTGTTTATGATACACAGACATTATCTGAAAAAGATCAGGCGCTTTTATCGCAATCCGGCTGGCAGGCGAACAATATCGTCAGTTTCAGCAGCCATGATGACATTATCGCCCGTCTGCACAGCCTGAAAAACAACACGGCATTAACCCGGGAACGGTGTATATCCGCATTTATTGCCGGTGTCGGCGGCAGTTATCTTCGGGGACGCTCAGTATTAAGTGCTTTTCATAAGCTGCATACCCTGCCCGCACATGCTTACCTGGAAAAACCACAATATGCCTGTTGCTGGGTTTGCAGTGATCACGATACTGCCAAATACATTAATGACAGCTATTTCCAGTATTGCCTGTATTACGGAAACGCATACAGCAGTACCGCACTGTATGCTTATCTGAATCTGAGTCATCTGCTGACCACAGAGCCGGTCATGCCGACAGAGCAGGATAAAGCGGTATTCAGACAGTTACTGGATATGCTGCACAGCGCACCGGAGGATGAAACGCCCGGCCAGTTCGAAAAGCGGCTTAAAACATCGAAACTGATAGCCGGTGATCGCCATACCCTGCGGGGGATCTTACAGTCACTGGCATTAACAGGTGTGATCCCGAATCAGTTCCTGGCATTGTCTCTCAGTCAATGGACTGACTTCGGTGATATTACTATCGCAGAGAATCAGCTGAAGAATACAAAAGGCCGCTCGGATATGGAAATGCCCTGGGCGGGCTGGAAAGGTAATCTCAGCATTGATACTGAAAAAGCAGCCGCATATTTTGATGACTATCTGAAACCCGGATCATAAAAAATGCCTGACAACGTCAGGCACCTTTCATCTTCACTATGATGTTACTCACCAGACCGGCGGTTCGTCCTGTAAGAACGGATTAGTACGTCGCTCTTCCCCGAGTGTGGACATCGGCCCGTGACCGGGAATAAAGCGGTATTCATCGCCCAGCGGCAGAATTTTATCTTTAATCGAACTGATCAGATCCTGATGGTTACCACGCGGGAAGTCACTGCGGCCGACACCGCCTCTGAACAGCACATCCCCCATTGAAATCAGTTTATCCTGCTTATCAACAAAGACCACGTGGCCGGGAGTATGGCCGGGACAATGCAGCACATCCAGTTCAATATTACCGACAGTGACTTTATCGCCCTCTTCCAGCCACTGATCCGGTGTAAATGCACGGCATGGTTCCACACCAAACATCTGACTCTGCTGAGTCAGCCCGTCGATCCAGAATGCATCTTCCTTTTGCGGGCCGACGATCGGCACATTAAAGTGCTCTGCTACATCAGCGGTTGCGCCGACATGATCAAAATGACCGTGCGTCAGGAGAATTTTTTCCAGTTTAAGGCCGCGTTGTTCAATTTCACGGATAAGACGCGGTGCTTCACCGCCGGGATCGACAATGGCAGCGGCTTTTGTTTCATCGCACCAAATCAGGGTGCAATTCTGCATAAAGCCGGTGACAGGAATAATATGATATTGCATGACACAAAACTCCGGTTAATGCGGGTAATAACAACAGATTACCACGTTCTGACCGGTCCTGTATCCATATGAACAAAATTACTGGACGGATAATATCCCACACCGCCTGCCCGCATTTTCATAGCCGCTTTGCGGACCTGACTTAACTGAATACCCGGAATGCGGAAATCCATCGCCTGGCCGCGGGTGTGATAGCTTTTCTTCGCCACACCGGAGGTGGTTTTACGCAACTGGTTATTAGTCACCAGTGAGCGATACCCGGAAACCAGCTGGATTGGTTTATTAATGTTCATCATGACCTGTAACAGATACATCTGGTCAAACAGGTGCGGATCAATGGTTTTGACTTTATTGCTGCGGTGATCGCGGAACAGTTTGTTCAGGCGGGCCAGTTCAGAGCGGTTATAACGTTTACCGTCAAAAAATTCTGCTTTTAAAAATTCACCGGTATTGAGGTTTTCAAAACGTAAAATCTTCGGCCGGGGTGTAGTCAGGGATGCAAAAGCGTGATTCGGTAATAAAGCCAGCCCCAGCGCCGCCGCACCAAATCCCAGCCATTTACGGCGGTCGTTATCAATTATATCCATTGACGGTAATCACTCTTTATCTGATTAAATATAACATGGCCGGACAGCGATAATTGTGTTCACCGTTCAGACCCGCAGCGGATCGGTTTTGTCTATTTCTGTAAATTTCCGTCAGGTTATTTCAATATTTATGTCGAAATGGGAAAAAACAGCAATAAACAAAACTGACCATCTATTTTTTACCGATTCATACCGCCGGAGTCAAATAAAAAAGCATATTTTTACTCAGAAAGTAAATCCGGACGACATTTATGAACATCAGAGGTGTACATCCGCCATGTCACACGCAGCAAGCCTTTGCCGGGCGATGCTCTGTCATCACTTTCAGTTAATTAATAGTATGGGAGGTACAACGTTATACATGAAATTATTTAAACCGAATAATCATTAATTTTTAATTATATTAATATAAGAAAAAAGCCGCTTATTGATAATAAACAAGCGGCTTAATATGATCAGCTTTTTATCAGGAACGGTGTGATATCCGTTAATTTATCAATACCTTTCAGACTGCTGTCATCGTAGCGGTAAATATCCGCACGATATTGCGGGATATTCTCCGCATTGACCCAGGCAGTCTGATAATAGAGATAAACCGGAATCCGGTTCGGGATAGAGACATAACGGGTACTGCCCGCTTTCAGTGCACCATCCACACGGGTTTCGTTCCAGCCGGCATCACCAAGGAGGATCGCCGCGAGATCTTTGGCTTTATTCACCCGGACACAACCGGAACTGATAGCCCGCATATTTTTATTAAACAGGCTGTGATTCGGTGTATCGTGCAGATAAATTGCCTCTGAGTTCGGCATATTGAATTTATAACGGCCCAGTGAGTTGGACGGCCCCGGTGCCTGTGTGATCCGGTACGGGAAGTTTGACGGTGTAATAATACTCCAGTCAATACTGTACGGGTCGATCACCGACGCATTATTACTCCATCCGTTATAAATGGTATAACCCCGGCTGCTGAAATAGCTCGGATCAGCCCTGCCGCGCGGCACAATATCCTGACGGCTCATGGTCGGCGGTACTGTCCACGGCGGGTTGATCACCACATTATTCAGCGCGCTGGACATAATCGGCGTTTTGCGTTCCGCACGGCCGACAATCGTTCTGGATTCCAGAATCAGGTTATTATCGACATAGAAATACAGTGAAAAATCCGGAATATTCACCAGGATGGCTGTCGGCTGATTGTCAGGCGTGATACGCAGACGCTGAATATTCACCGCCATTATGGCCGCCCGCATCTGTGGTGTTTTATTCAGCCATTCGCGGGTCTGTTTACCGATGACACCATCGGCTTCCAGCCCGTGCTGTAACTGAAACTCCTTAACCGCCGCCACCAGCGTTTTATCATACGCTGCACCGGCGCTCATCATGTCATTGGCTGAGATCAGATTAAAACGGTGCAGGATTTCCCGCAGTGCGCCGACAGATTCATGACTTTCTCCCGGGCGCAGTGTCCGGTTAATCACCATTTCCGGCCACGGCGCGGTGTCGGCCAGTTGCGTCAGCATCGCTTTACGCATCGGCTGATACATCTTATTCGCCGGCAGCAGCGTGTCGGTAAATGCGGCCAGCGTGCCGTTATGTGCCGCCGTATTCAGCCGCGCCAGTGATGGTTCACTGACAGCCGAAAATGTGAACGGACGGGCGCCGTACAGCCATTTATCGCCTTTGGTGCCGACATTGTCCAGGTAATAGAGATAACCCAGCGCAGCATCGGTTAAAATCATATCCCGTGCCAGCGGGGTCAGATCCGGCTGTGCCAGTGCATTCAGCCAGGCGGTAAACTGCGGCTGAAATCCGGCAAGGGCGGCTTCCGCCAGCTGATTTTCCAGAGACAGACGTGCTTTTTCATCGGTCCACAGCGGCTTAAGCTGATGTTCCGCATAAATGTTTGTCAGTGTATCGGTATAAAGTAATGGTGTTGCCGCCGGGACTTCACGGCGGATACTGTCAGCGACATCGTTCAGGGGCAGTGCAGTCACACCGGCCACCAGTTCTGCGGGCTGCGTTTCTGTATTTTCAGGCGATTGTGAAAATACTTTCAGGTTTTCCACTTTGGCATCTGCTTCTGTCAGATGCGTTACCGGAGCTGTTGAAGCCCACGAAACCGGCGTCAGTAACAGTGTTCCTATCATGGCGGAAATGGGAACAACTTTTTTAACTCCCGTCACCATAACATCCCTCTCTTATTTTTTTATTATGTCTGTTCCGGACAATTGTTAATACTTATGATCAGTATAGTAAATACATCGTGTAAATGACTTCCCTGCTGATTTTACCTGTCAGAGAATAATTGAAAATAGGATAACGAAAAAATCGTAGAAAAAAGGCGCAAATACGCCTTTTTAAGATGAATACACTGCACTATTTACATAAACAGCCGTTGCAGGATATCTGAAATACATCTCATTCGCTGTTTTTGCACAGATAAAAAAAGACAAACAACGCCGCATCCCGGCGGCGTTGTTATATGACCGGCAGATGATAATTAATATTCGGAATTAATAACCACTTCTTCGCCGAACTGACCGGCTTTCGGCAGTGGCTGATAAGAGGAATTTGATGCACGTAATACCCGGATCCCCCGGATGTTCAGTTCACGGGCCGCAGCAATATCCGCATCCGCATCACCGTAATAAATTTTCAGTTTGTGATCACGCATCCAGCTGACTTTATTATTCTGCCCTTCCTCATCACCGGCAAAAATAACCGGATTCATTTTATCCGCCGGGATGCGCAGCCCTTCCTGCACGTATTTAGTCACTGTTTCTGTTTTGGTTTTGCTGCGTCCGGTGATGAAATACACGGTGTCGCCACGTTTCAGATGCATTTGCACCAGATCCATACCGGATTTTTTCGGCATGCTGAATTTATCCCACTCATTATTCATTTTTTCCCAGAATTCCGGGTTTTTCAGATAACTGAAATCGTTCGGGGAGTATTCCAGTTTGCCGCGGTAAAAACCCGGGCTTGAAAATAAGACGGTGTCATCAATATCAAAGCCCACCGCCATCGGAGGCTGCCCTTTCAGACTCTCTTCAATCTGTTCAACCGAAATCCAGTGAATGGCATGCTGCTGTGCCAGCTGAGCCGCTGTCACGCCGTCACTGACTTTTTCCGGCATGTATACTTTGGCATCAGCCACACTGTTGAGGCTCAGAGCGAGTGCCAGAGCACTCAGGGTGAGGGTCAGTTTACGCATTGTGTATCCTTAATTTTCTGTGTCGATCACGCGGAGTGAAAATCTAACTATTCCTGTTTCATATTAACGTTATTCAGATCACACTGTGAGGAATCCTGCCGCCTGATAGCATCAGATCCCCGCCTGATTGTTCTGAATTCAGAACATTGTTTATCAATATCCGCTCTACTCAGACTTTCGCTTATGCATTAATTTTAATCCGCACAACAGAGTGTTTCTGATAAACACCCTGTTTAAACAAAAATAATGTTCAAATTATCATAAACGAGGGTCTTAAAATGAGTATTCCGGCTAACTTTAATGGTCAGCGTCCTGTTATTAATCCTGATGATGCACTGATGCTGTTAATCGATCATCAGAGCGGACTGTTCCAGACTGTCGGCGATATGCCGATGACGGAATTACGCGCCAGAGCCGCCGTACTGGCAAAAATGGCAACACTCGCCAATATCCCGGTGATCACCACCGCCTCCGTTCCGCAGGGTCCGAATGGCCCGCTGATCCCGGAAATTCATCAGAATGCGCCGCATGCTCAGTATATTGCGCGTAAAGGTGAAATTAATGCCTGGGATAACCCGGAATTTGTGGCGGCGGTGAAGGCATCGGGTAAAAAACAGTTAATTATTGCCGGTACAATCACCAGCGTTTGTATGGCATTCCCGGCTATCAGTGCCGTGGCTGACGGCTATCAGGTATTTGCGGTGATCGATGCTTCCGGCACCTATACCAAAATGGCACAGGAAATTACGCTGGCACGCGTTGTCCAGGCGGGTGTTGTACCGATGGATACCGCTGCGGTCGCCTCTGAGCTGCAAAAAACCTGGAACCGCGCCGATGCGGCAGAATGGGCACAGGCGTACACGCAGATTTTCCCGGCCTATCAGTTACTGATTGAGAGCTATACCAAAACGCAGGATGTTGTGAATAACAACGAGACTTTAGATTCACAGCGCTGATATAAAAAAACGGATGAGCACATCGTTGTGCTCATCCGCTTCAGAGAAAAACCCGGAGGAAAGAATTAATCCTGCTCTTCTTCCCCGTTTTCCCCGTCGTTCTCATCTTCTGTCACCGGTTCAGGTAATGCCGGCGTTGGTTCCGGCTGGCCGAAGCCGCGCAGTCCCACTACATGTACATGTTCCTGATTGTTGAAGACTTTACGCACCAGTTTGTACGTCGTACCTTTTTCCGGACTGATATTTTCCGGTGCCGCAATGATCAGCTGCATCTGTAAGCGATCACACAGTTCAAACAGCGTGGCGATAGATTTCGCATCCAGACGTGCTGCTTCATCCAGGAACAGCAGACGGCACGGTGAAATATCTTTGCTGCGCAGACGGCGGGATTCTTCTTCCCAGCTCTGCACCACCATCACCAGAATCGACATACCGGTACCAATTGCCTCACCGGTGGATAACGCCCCGCTCTCGGCTTTCAGCCAGCCGTCTGAACCACGGTTGACTTCCACTTCCAGTTCGAGGTAGTTACGGTAATCCAGCAGTTCCTCACCGATGGTCTGTGGCAGACGCTGCCCCATATCCACCTGCGGGTTCAGGCGCTGATAGAGTTTCGCCATCGCTTCCGAGAAGGTCAGACGCTGGCTGGCGAACAAGTCCTGATGCTGCTCGTGCTCTTCGGATAAGACATCCAGCAGGATTGCGTGACTTTCACGGATATTGACATTCAGACGCACACCTTTGACCTGACCGAATGCCACAGCCTGCAACCCTTGGTTGAGCATGCGGATACGGTTCTGTTCACGCTGAATGGTTTTGCGGATGATATTGGCCACACTTTTCGAGCTGATCGCCAGTTTCTGTTCACGGGCGGTCAGTTCGTCAGTCAGACGGGCCAGCTCGATTTCCATCTGTTCGATGGCGTCGATCGGATCATCCGTTTTGATAATATCCTGACGGATACGTTCACGCAGATGGCGGTACACTTCGATAAAGAACTGTACTTTGCGTTCCGGACGCTTCGGATCTTCGGACAGACGCAGCGCATCACGCAGATGCTCGTTATCCGCCACCGCCTGGCGCAGTGCCCCGAGCGCTTTATCCGACATAGAACGCAGTGTATCGGCATCTTCATAGGCCAGTTCACGGCGGTGGAGGCGGCGCTCAACACCACTCTCTTTCACCATCCGCATCACGGCACACCAGCCCGCTTTGGCGGTAACCACCTGTTCACGGATTTGCTGGTAATCGCGCTCCGCTTTACGCAGGCGTTTTTGCAGGTTGTCCATTTCCGATTCTCCGATCCCCAGCTGTTTTTCCAGCTGATTGATACGGGCACGGTTATGGCTGACCTGATTGTACAGTTCATCACGACGTACGCGGGCACGCTCTTCCGCATTGGCATCCGCCTGAACACCAATCTCGCTCATTTCACGCTCAAGTTCGCGCAGCATATCTGATTTGGTTTCATACGAACTGCGCAGTGAGGCCAGTACCTGGTTGAACTCCGCACATTTGGTCTGCTGCTGACGCAGCATTTCACGGCTGCGGGTACGATCAGATTCCGCATGTTCCAGACGCTGGCGCAGTTTGTCGTTGAGATCAGCATTTTCTGTCAGCATGCCGGCAGATTCGCCGTAATTAAAGTGCTGACGGCGCTGTGCGACCTCTTCCAGGGCAAACGCCTGCTGACGTGCCTGCTGCTGAACCTGTTTCGCGTTTTCATAATCGCGGATCAGCGCTTCGTGCTGCTCCGGATCACTCTGGAGAACAGCAACCATCGGCTCCAGCTTGCGCAGTGCCGTGCCGTACTGCTGGATATGGCGGGCAGACTCCTGTGCATCGGTCAGTGCATCGCGGATCTCATCCGCACGATCCGCCAGTGTTTCATCAAGCAGCAGAGCCGTATTCGGGATCAGACGGTTCAGGATGCTCAGGTTTTCTTTGACCTGCGCGTACTGCTGACGGGCAACGGCAGTCTGATCCTCAAACTGCGCCAGTTCCCGCTCCAGCTCATTACGGCGCTGATTCAGTGTGCGGATTTCTGCTTCCGGATCAGCCTCAAAGGCCACAGAGATATTTTTACCGACGAAACGGCTGAATGCCTGGTGGGCACGCTGCATTTTCTGGACATCAAAGGAGAGCGTTGCCAGACGTTCTGCCAGCTCATCCCGTTCATGCTCCAGCACCGCCAGCTGATTTTCCCGCGCCGCACGGCCGAACAGCGGCACTGACGGGAAGCGGGAATAACGCCACTGGCGATCGGTACTGCGCACCAGTACCGCACGTTCCAGCTCTTCGGTGGTAAAGACACTGTCATCAAAGGATTGCGGGTCCCCTTCAATCAGATAGAGATCTTCCGGGCAATCATCAAGCGCATCCAGCATCGGACGTACTGCACTGAGATCAGGTACCACAATCGCATGGCGTGCCGGACCGTACAGGGCGGAGAAATACGGTGCGTCATCAATGGTGATGTCATCATAGATTTCAGACAGCAATATACCGCCGAAACGCTCCGCCAGTCCCAGCATACGGCCGTCTTCCGCACCGCTCGGCTGACTGAGCCGCTCAATATCTTTTTCCAGCTGTGCTTTTTTCAGCGCGATTTCATCACGCTCAACAGTCACTTCGCGCTCACGCTCCAGCAACTGCTGCATATATTCGGTAACATCGTTGGTGCTGGTGAACGTTTCATGTGACTGTTCACACAGTTGTGTCAGTGCTTCCTGTGCCGCCAGCCAGGCCGGCGCTTTGACTGTCAGGGATTGGATCTGCTGCTTCAGCTGTTCTGCCTGCTGGCGCATTTCCATGCGGCGCTCACCGCTTTCACTGACACTGACACTCAGGCTTTCCTGCTGCGCCTCAAGGGTCATCAGCATGTCATCCAGCCCGTCCGCCTCAATCTGCTGCCCGATACGCTTGCAGAAATCATCCAGCGATTTCTGTGCATTGTGCTGACTGTGCAGGCGCTGTTCGAGTTCTGATAACTGCTGACGCAGCGGTTGTACGCGGTCAGCCATCATCTGCTGTGACGGCAGGTCACGCAGTAATTCGCGGGCAGTCTGATAAGCTTCGCTGCGGCTGACTTCACCCACAACGGATTTCACCAGCTCATACGCCTGAGAGAACTGACTGTGTGCAGCCTGTGCCACACTCATTTTCTGCTCAAGCCCTAACAGGGATTCTGTTGCCTGCTCTTCGCGGGCGCGGAAGGTTTCCAGCCATTCATCCAGTGAATCAATATCCAGCTGCGGCAGCTGACACACGGCTTTGGCACGCTCCAGCGCCTGTAATGCCTGCTGATACTGAATGGCGCGGGTCTGCTGAACGTCCAGTGCCTGCTGGTAATCGGCCAGCTGGCTTTTCAGCTCATCCACTTCCTCTTCCGCAACATGGTTGCGTTCTTCATATTCCGCCAGCTGTTCTGCCGCTTCTTCCGCCACTTCAGTCTGTTCTTCCAGACGGAATGTCAGCTCTTCCACATCTGCCTGATAGCGGTCAATTTTTTCCTGCTGGCGCATCGCTGTCTGTACCAGAGACAGGTGATCACTCGCCGCCTGGTAATCGGTTTCCAGATCAGCCGATGATGCCGTCTGTTCTGCCAGTTCGCGGGACATTTCCACCTGGCGGAACTGTTCGCTGATCAGCTGTTTGCGGCTGCCGAGCAGTTCACGGCGCACATTCAGCGCCTGATCAATATGCACACGGCGCTCATTGGCGTGACGCATATAATCCGCTGAAACATACGCGGTCGCTTCGGTGATCAGGTGTTTGAACAGGTCGCGGTCAGACTGGGTAACGCGGATAGCTTCCAGTGTGATACGGTTTTCGCGCAGTGCCCCTTCCATATCCTGGAACGCTTTACGCACTCCGCTGTTCTCCGGCAGTAAATAGTCGCGCAGAGAACGGGTAATGGCACTGGAGATACCGCCGTACAGAGAGGCTTCGATCAGGCGGTAGAATTTGCTGCGGTCACCCGCAGAACGCAGGCGTTTCGGAATAACACCCAGTTCAAACAGAACCGAGTGGTAATCCGTAATCGAGTTAAACTGTTTGAATTGCACACCTTCAATATCCTCGAGGCGTGCTTTCAGATCATTCAGCGGCAGTACCCGCACCTGACGTTCAGCCAGTTGTTCGCTGACAATCTGTGTCGGGGAGTATTGTGTCGGCAATCCCTGAATCATAAAGGATTTGATATCGACTTTTTTATCACGTCCGGCAATCTGCTGAAGACGCACCCCCACCAGCACACGCTGATGGCGGGAGTTCACCACATCCAGCATGGCATAGCACACGCCCGGACGCAGTTTACCGTGCAGACCTTTATCACGGGAACCGGATGTTGCCCCGGCTTCGGTGGTGTTACGGAAGTGCAGCAGGGTTAAATCCGGGATCATAGCGGTAATAAACGCCGCCATGGTGGTGGATTTACCGGCACCGTTACCGCCGGATAAGGTGGTGACCAGCTCATCCAGATCAAAAGTGCGCGCAAAAAAGCCGTTCC
The DNA here is from genome assembly GCF_051129855.1 of Morganella sp. Je.2.23. Taxonomy (NCBI): domain Bacteria; kingdom Pseudomonadati; phylum Pseudomonadota; class Gammaproteobacteria; order Enterobacterales; family Morganellaceae; genus Morganella; species Morganella sp. Je.2.23. The sequence goes on along the minus strand of NZ_JBCPSQ010000001.1, from coordinate 313,763 downwards.
AGTTGACTAACGTGAGCGAGCGGAATTTACCACGTTCAATCATTCTTCATCCTCCGCTTCATCCGTCGCGTTGTCATTTTCAGATTCTTCATTATCATCGTCCTGATCCTCAGGGCGCGGATGTTTTTCTTCTTCCGCAAGAGACTGAGCCTCACCGTCACGGATAAGACGCAGTTGTGCCTCACGCGGATCATCCCCGCTGCGGACATCCGCACCGAAGCGGAAAACCGACTCGGCAATCACAAACTGGCTGTTATCCGCAGCAACAAATGTGATCATACCCAGGCGGCGCAGACGGTTCAGCGCACCACGGGTTTTTTCCAGTAATTTTTGTTTGTCCAGGTCAGACCCGGTGGAGCGGTTATTCACCACTTTCAGCAATTTGGCTTCATCCGCCAGTGACAGCAGTTCCTCATAGAGTTCTGCTGTGGAGAAAATACCCTGGTTGGCCAGGCGCTCCGGGCTGAGATACAGATAGCACAACACTTTCCCGACCAGCATTTCCAGTTCGGATAAGACAGAGCGCGGGATCAGCGTAGTGGAACGCGGACGCAGATAGAAGAACCCTTCCGGTGCACGGACCAGTTCCACATTATAGCGGGCGTAAAAACCTTCCAGTTCATCCTGGAAATCCATCAGAAAGGCGTGATTATCCAGATCATCCACACCGATATGGCGGCCGGCGCGTAACTGGCTGTCAAGTTCCGGAAAAAGGTTGTTGGCAAGTGCCTGAGCCAGCTTTGCTGACATAAATTGTTCAATATGTGTCGATGACATGTGCCTGCACCTTTGCTCCGTATTCATTAATTGCTGACCATTCCGCCGGGATGCCCGAGAAGTCGGCATCGGCGACCCCGAGGCGGACGGCCTGATCCACGATAATCCGTGCCACATCAAACTGACGGCTCCGCGGATATTTCGCGAGGTAATCACGCAGAACCGCACCCAGATCCAGCGGTTTCGCCTGTGCTTTATACACCGCCAGCGCGCTTTCCATCATGGCCGCCAGTTCCTCGTTGACCTCGCTGAACTCTTCATATTCCAGATCCGGCGGTAATTCCCCGGTCACTTCGTCATCACGCAGTGCCATCTCCTCATCACGCATATCCAGCAGGCGATCCGCATTGGCGACATTCAGTGCCCACGGCGAATCAAAATAGTGCTGAACAGAGTGGCGCAGACGCTGCGAGAAAATACGGTTTTTATCCATATCGATGGCGGTACGGATAAATTTATGGACATGGCGGTCATAGCCGATCCATAAATCGATAGACTGCTGGCCCCAGCTGATAATACGGTCAAGCTTGGCCTGCAAATCAAAAATCAGTTTATCCACCAGCTCAGATCCGGTGGTGGTATTCATATTGGCATCCTGGATGCGCAGCAGGTTTGCCTGCAATTTGTCACCGGCGGCTTCGAGGGTATCCTGCAATTCCCGCAGCGTCAGAGAGGTTTCGGATAACAGTTGCTCACAGTTGGCAATCGCCGCCTGCCAGTCCTGGTTCAGGAGTTTGGCGATATCGTCTTTCACGCCGTTTTGCTGTTCATCCATAATGCGCTGCGACATATCAATACTGTCGAAAATTTCCGCCACTGAATATTTCAGCGGGGCAAACACATTACGGTGCCAGTGATATTCATCTCCGCCCTCTTCAGCGGCATCTGCCGCGCGGCTCAGTTCACCGGCCACAATGGAAAGCTGCATGGATAAACGCAGTGAGGAAAATTCACGCTGACGGATATAATAATCACTGATGCCGATCCCGAGCGGGGTCAGACGATAAATCGCATTACCTTCAAATAAATCGCTGGTAAAACGGTTAAATATTTTCTGGCGTACCATATCATTGATGGCATTGTTTGCACGCACCGCGACAGATTCGGTGGTCTGTTCAAAGCCTTTGCAGACTTCACGGAAGGCATCCACCAGTTCCCCTTCGCTCATTTCACCGTCGATGCGCTCACTGTTGAGCACGGCAACAGACAGTAAAAAAGCCAGCCGTTCCGGCGGCAGTGCGATAGAGAAATCATTCTTTCGCGCCCATGCCACGAGCTCCGGGACTGTTTGGGTAAACTCACTCATTGTCCATCCTTCTGATCGGTTTTCGTGCCATAACGTGAATATAGCGGCCTAAGCTGATATAAGGCTCCTGACGGCAATAGCGTTGCTCCAGTGCCAGCAGCGCCGGGAAATCACGGTTTTGTAACTGGCGGCTCTGCAGATAATCATGGAAAACCCGCACACCGGTTTTTGCCTCAATAGTCAGACAGCAATCATCCAGCCACTGATAAACCTGTTCCGGCACAAGGGGATTCTGCGGCGATAACGAACGCTTGCGGCGGCGCTGAATTTCCGGAGTTGCCAGATGAAAATTGCCTAATATCGCATTTCGCATCACAAGTCCGTTCGCATTGTAAAACATTAACGATAATGCACCACCGCCCGCTATTATAGCGGTCAGTGCTTCAATTGCACCTTTTTGATCTGTGATCCACTCCAAAACGGCATGAAATAATACCAGATCAAACGCCCCCTCAGTGTGAAGTGCGATATCCTGTGCCGCACAATGAATAAAGGACATATTTTCTGCCACGCCATCATCCAGCGCGGCCTGTTGTGCACGGGCAATCATCTCTTCTGACAGGTCGCACAATACCACCTGATGCCCCAGCGCAGCCAGACGGCGGGAGAAAAAGCCGTCACCGCCGCCCGCATCGAGAATGCGCAGCGGACCCTGCTTCAGCCGTGTCAGTAAGGCGTCCAGATCCTGCCAGACCACCGCTTCGCGGATTTGCCCTTTTGTTGTGCCATAGATATTGCGGGTGAATTTTTCCGCGATATCGTCAAAATTACGATCAACCATGAAAACCTGTATCAGTTCCGGGGGATATTTCGGGTCAGTTTGCGGCGGTTTCCCGCGCGATCCGGCTATCTTCAATTGTATTGCCGGGCAGAGCAGTGCAATATGCAAAGTCGGTAACTATTGTGTCACAGACGTGTTTAATGTCACCCGATTTGTGCAGGCTCCTGCCGTTAACCGGTGATAAATCAATCATATTTAAGGTGCGCTCATGCTGTTTGCCCTGAAAAAATACCTCGGCGGTTTTTTGTTGCCGCTGCCGTTTATGCTCCTGCTGATGCTTGCCGGATTATTGCTGCTGTGGTTTTCCCGCCGGCAGAAAACCGGCAAAACCCTGATCACCGTGAGCTGGCTCGGGCTGGTGCTGCTCAGCCTGCAACCGGTGGCAGATGCTCTGCTGCTGACAGCAGAAAAACCGTATGATAAACGCTATGAGCTCATCACCCCGGCGGAGGTTCAGCAACAGGATCTGCGCTATATCGTGGTACTCGGCGGCGGATTTACCTATAACCCGGAATGGGCGCCATCCGCCAATCTGATCAGCAACAGCCTGCCGCGCGTGGCGGAAGGTGTGCGCCTCGCACTGCGCTACCCGCAGGCAACGCTGATTTTCACCGGCGGGCCGGGTGCAAACAGTATCAGCAGCGCGGAAGTCGCGGCAGAGGTTGCACAGTCACTGGGAATTCCGGCTGAACGCACACTGCCGCTGGTACTGCCGAAAGATACCGAAGAAGAAGCAGAAGAAGTGGAAAAAATTGTGGGTAACGCGCCGTTCCTGCTGGTGACTTCCGCCAGTCATATGACCCGCGCCAAAGCCTTCTTTGAGGCACGCGGCCTGCATCCGGTTCCGGCTCCGGCCAATCAGCTGGCGATCACCACACCGCTTCACAGCTGGGAAAAGACGATTCCATCCGCGTATTATTTATCACACAGCGAACGGGTCTGGTATGAGGGGCTCGGGCGTCTCTGGCAGGCGGTGAAAAAGACAGATAACAGTGAAGAACAGGAATAGCAGATAGTACAGGCAGATAGTACAGACAGCAAAAACGCGGGAAATCCCGCGTTTTTGCATTTATAACGGACAGCTAACCGCCATATCTCTCAGCGGGCGGCAAACAATCTGCGCACGGTTTCAAGATCTTCCGGGGTATCAACACCGGTACCCGGCGCTTCTGATGCCTCCGCGACATGGATCTTTTCGCCGTACCAGAGCACACGCAGCTGCTCGAGCATCTCGATTTTCTCCAGCGGGCTGGTTTCCCACTGAATATAACGACGGATAAACCCGGCACGGTAAGCGTAAATGCCGATATGACGCAGGAAATTATCACCTGCACTGTCACGGCTGTGCATAAAGCGCTCGCGATCCCACGGAATAGTGGCGCGGGAGAAATAGAGTGCATAACCCTGTTTATCCATCACCACTTTAACCGCATTCGGGTTAAACGCTTCTTCCGCGGTGGTGATTTTTACCGCCAGGGTAGCCATACCGGCTTCGCTGGCTGCCAGATTTTCAGCAACCTGCGCAATAATACTGTCAGGGATTAACGGTTCATCGCCCTGGACATTCACGATAATCTCATCATCAGCAAACTGATAGTGATCAATCACTTCCGCCAGGCGCTCTGTCCCGGACTGATGATCTTCGCGCGTCATACAGGCTTCGCCGCCCTCTGCGATTACGGCATCAAATACGGCCTGAGTATCTGTGGCGACAATGACTCTTGCGGCACCGGAACGTTTTGCCTGCTCCATCACACGGACAATCATCGGCTTGCCGCAGATATCGGCCAGCGGCTTACCGGGCAGACGCGTGGACGCATAGCGCGCGGGAATGATAACGGTAAACATGGAGATTATCCTTCTGAGGCCGGTAATTCGCGGGCTTCATTCTCTAATAAGACAGGGATATCGTCGCGGACGGGATAGGCCAGACGGCAGCCTTTGCAGATGAGTTCAAGATTTTGCTTGTCGTAGCTGAGTTTGCCGTGGCAAACCGGGCAGGCCACGATTTCGAGTAAACGGTGATCCATACGTCCCCCAATGAGATAAAAACGTTGGCTCAGAATAACATAAGCCCGGTCTCACCGTTAACTCTGTTGTTGCGATATCACTGAGATAATCGCGTTTTTTACTGCTTACAGCGCGATCACATCGTTCGCTGCAATACCATAACTGCCGCGGGTCAGTGAAAATTCCACTTCCTGCCCTTCGCACAGTAATTTGTTACGGGAATTGGCTATCCCGTTACGGGTTACCCAAATATCGTCACCGCCGTTAACCGGGGAGATGAAACCGTAACCTTCTTTCGCGTCATACCATTTAACGCGGCCAAGTTGTAATTGTTTAGACATAGTATTAACTCCTTTTATATCACCGGTAATGGAATACACCCCATCACGGGTTATGTCTGCTCCGGCCGGGTAACACGGGTACTCTCTTTGCGAACAGCCACCCGGTAACGAGCAAAACATTATAGTTATTATTTTTTATCCTGATTTGCAGCCGGTCAGACACCTTCTGCAAAACATACCGTTTATCCGCGGGATCCGGTCATCCGCACCACAAGATTAACAAGGTGGTGTGAAAAAATTATGACAGTGGGATCAGAATTATGAGTGACACGCGGATTGGTTGCACAGTGAGATATGAAATACATCACAGAAATACAACTTTTTGATTAAGCCACATTCAGATAAAAAGCACAAGCCCCTTTATGCATTTTTTATGAGGAATATGACTTTCTCCAGAATTAAATTGGCGGATTCTGCAGAAACCGCGGCGCTGACCGGTAAATACCACCAGTCAGTTTCAGAAAAGGCAAAACATTTCACTGCATCTTTCTCTGTCATCAGCAGTGACTGACCCGGTTTTATTAGTGCGGAAAGCTGCTCCGGGCTGTAAGACTGGTGATCAGGAAACGCAACACAGTGTACCGGCGTCACACCCAGTGAATTCAGAGTGGCAAAAAAGCGCGGCGGGTGTCCGATACCGGCCATTGCCACACACTCACCGAACTCCGTCACCGGTTTACGTGTCCCGTCTGACAGATTAACGGCCTCACCCGGCACCAGCTGCATCACGGTTTCACCGGGTTGTGCCGTACCACCGTTGACGATCACCGCATCCACCTGTTTCAGACGTCCGGCCCGTTCCCGCATCGGCCCGGCGGGCAGCCACCAGCCGTTACCGAAACGGCGTTCGCCGTCAATCACCACGATTTCCATATCGCGTTCCAGTGCGTAATGCTGCAAACCATCATCAGTGATAATCACATCCACCGGCGAGTGCTGCAAAATAGCGTCCACTGCGGCGGCACGATCCGGGGCAACCGCAACCGGCACACCGGTACGGCGGGCAATCAGCACCGGCTCATCACCGGCCTGTGCCGTCGTGGTTTCTCCGGTGATAAGCAGCGGATAATGATCCGATTTACCGCCGTAACCGCGGGAAACCACCCCGGGACGATAGCCCCGGGCCAGCAGTTGCTCTGTCAGCCAGATAACCACCGGGGTTTTGCCGTTACCACCGGCGGTCAGATTACCGACCACCACCACCGGTACCGGCATCCGGCGGGATTTTTTCAGCCCGCAGCGGAATAACCAGCGCCGCAGACCACTCACCGCGCCATACAGAAATGAGAGCGGTAAAAGCAGCAGGTAAAGCTTTGAGCGGCCGGACCAAATTTTTTCGATCATCAGCAGAGCCGCTTAGTGACCAAACTGCATATTATAGAGCTGCGCATAGATCCCCGGCTGTTTCACCAGTTCATCATGCGTACCGCGCTCCTGCACTTCACCGTCCTGCACCACGAGGATCTCATCGGCTTTCTCAATCGTGGATAAGCGGTGAGCGATCACCAGACAGGTACGGTTTTTTTGTAACTCATCCAGCGCGGCCTGAATCGCACGTTCAGATTCGGTATCCAGTGCCGACGTTGCTTCGTCGAGTATCAGGATCGGTGCATCGCGCAGCAGTGCACGGGCAATCGCAATACGCTGACGCTGACCACCGGAAAGCAGAACGCCGTTTTCACCGATTTCAGTATCCAGCCCCTTATCCATTTTGTTGATAAAGTCCATGGCGTACGCCATTTCAGCGGCTTTTTCAATCTGTTCGCGGGTGTACTTCCCTTCTGTGGCATACGCGATGTTGTTCGCAACCGTATCATTGAAGAGGTGTACATTCTGCGATACCAGCGCCACCTGACTGCGCAGTGATGCCAGTGTGTAGTCGCGGATATCATTGCCGTCGATCGTAATATGTCCGCTTTCGATTTCATAGAAACGGGTGATCAGATTAGCAATAGTGGATTTCCCGGAGCCGGAGCGGCCGACCAGTGCCACGGTTTTGCCTGACGGGATAGTAAACGACACATTTTTCAGCGCCGGGTTCTCTTTCCCCTGATAACGGAACGTCACATTCTCAAACGCCACATCACCTTTGGCATCTTTCAGTACTTTAGTACCGGTATCCTTTTCCTGCTCCATATCGAGCAGAACAAACAGTGTCTGACACGCAGCCATCCCGCGCTGAAATTGAGCATTCACGTTAGTGAGGGATTTCAGCGGACGCATCAGGGCAATCATTGAGGAGAAGACCAGCGTGATGGAACCGGGTGTCAGTGCATCTTTAATTTCAGGGAAACTGGCGGCAAACAGGACAAATGCCAGCGCAAATGAAGCGATAACCTGGATAATCGGATCAGCAACAGAAGAGGCGGTAACCAGTTTCATTCCCTGGCGGCGCATATGGTTACTGACTTTATCAAAGCGATCATTTTCCACTTTCTGACCGCCGAAAATCAGGACTTCTTTATGGCCTTTCAGCATCTGCTCGGCACTGGCGGTAACCTGCCCCATGCCGCTCTGCATGTTTTTGCTGATCTCACGGAAACGTACAGACACTCTGCGGATAACAAAGGCCACGATCGGGGCGATGACAATCAGAATCAGTGACAACTGCCAGCTGTTAAAAAACATAATGCCGAACAGCGCGATAATATACGAGCCTTCACGGACAACAGTTACCAGTGCGCCGGAGGAAGAGGAAGCCACCTGTTCAGAATCGTAAGTGATACGGGAAAGCAGTGTCCCGGTGGATTGCTGATCAAAGAAAGAAACCGGCATCCCCATCATATGGCGGAACAGGTTACGGCGCATGGTCATAACCACTTTACCGGAAACCCAGGAGAGGCAGTAGCTGGAGACAAAACTGGAGATACCGCGCAGCAGCATCAGCCCCAGGATAATCAGCGGCATAATACGGAGAAAATCACTCTCGGCTTTACCGAAACCGTCATCAAGCAACGGTTTCAGCAGCGACAGCATAAACGCATCACCGCCCGCATTGATGACTAACGCAATAGCCGCCACGATGATACCTGTTTTAAACGGAGCGATTGTCGGCCATAACCGGCGGAATGTTTGCCGGGTTGAAATATCAATATCTTTCATTATTGCGTTTACCAATACCAAAAATTAGCTGCCTATATTACCCGTTTACCGCCTGATCTCCAAACCATGCGCTGAACCAGCGGGCAGAGAAGTGAAAACGGTATGTCACAACGGATATCTTTCCGGCAAAAAAACGGACCGTAATCTGGCCGCTGTGCGCAGTGTCATGCCACTGCACGCCGAGATGATGATAACGACGGCGTACTTTATCAGAAGGCAGACGCCACGGGCTATAGCGTGCAACAGAAACCAGTGCGAAAGCGGGATTTACCGCACGAATAAAAAATTCTGATGATGACGTTTTACTGCCATGGTGCGGAACTTGCAGGACTGTGGCCGGCAGTTCACCGTTATACTTCATCAGCTGTTTTTCTGCTTGTCTTTCAATGTCACCGGTCAGCAAAACCTGATATTTCCCGTCACTGATGCGGATAACACAGGAACCGTCATTTTTACTCAGCTGATATTTCTCATCCGGCCATAACACCTCAAAGTACAATGACTGCCATACCCAGCGCTCCCCGCGGCGGCAGGGTGTATCTGCCTGCGGAATGTTGCCTTTGACCACGGCGGCAGGATAAGCGCGGCGTAGTGAATCCAGACCGCCGGTGTGATCGCGGTGATCATGGCTGATAATAATCCGGTCAGGAACCAGCCGGTGATAACGCAGATAAGGCAGCACCGTGCGCAGCCCGTCATCCCGGGATCCGAAACGGTTGCCGGTGTCATACAGCACAGCTCTGCCATCCTTTATGACAACCGCCGCCAGTCCGTGCCCGATATCCAGCAATGTGACCGACCATTCCGGCGGCGATGTTTTCCGCAGATACAGACAACAACTGAGCACCATCCCCGGCAACAACAGCGGATGCTGACGCCACATATCCAGCCGGATGATATAAACAGCAATCCACATAAGCGGCATCCATATCAGGGCGATGTGTCCGGTAACCAGCCAGCCCTGCGCCAGAAACGGCAGCGGCCATAATGCCAGTGCCAGAGAATAATCCGCCAGCTGCAGTGCAGGCGTTGTCAGTAATCCGGCAAACAGTAACGGCACGGTCAGAAAAGAGATCACCGGTACAACCCACAGGTTACTGAGGAACGACAACACATTGACACCACCGAAGAAAAATCCCTGAACCGGCAGCAACAGCAGAAACAATCCGCTCTGATAAGAGAGAAACAGCCGGATATTGCGCCGCAGACGGGTAAAGCGTGTTCCAGGGATAACAGCAGGCCGGCGGGATAAAACGCCGGTATGATGCCAGAACAGTAATGCGGCCACCGCCGTATAAGACAACCAGAATCCGGCGGACAGAATCGTCAGCGGATCAGCCAGCAACAGCAGTGCGGCGCTTATCACAACAAACTGATACGCCGGCAGATGGTAATACCGCCAGCGCAGCAGGTGCCACAACAACAGCGCAGCCAGCGCGCGGCAGGCGGGAACGGCAAATCCGGCCAGCCAGACATAGACAATGGCGGCACAGACTGACAGCACCACCGGAATACCATATGACATGACACGCTGCGGTAACAGCAGTAACAGTAACCGCCCGGCCCACCAGCCCCATAATGCTGCCAGTCCGATATGCAGCCCGGAGATGGCCACCACGTGCGCCACACCGGTTTCCTGCACCAGTCTGCGCTGCTCCGGTGTGATGCCGCGTCGTTCACCAAACAGGAGCGCCGCCATCAGCCCGCTGTGCGGCAGGTTATCCATCCGGGGAAGATATCGCGCGATCATCCTCTGGCGCAGATTGCAGCCGGAAGATAATTTTTCGCTGCGCCCGGGCGTCAGGGAAAACAGAACCCGTTCGGACAGTAAATATTGCTGCCGGTTTGATTGTCCTTCATTTAACTGACCATGTACCGGCCGTAATACAGGGCGGTATATGCGCCACATCTCTCCGGCACACACCGGTTTAAATGCCCCTTTTATTTTTATATTAATAAAAGCCGTATCATTATAGATTTTATTATTTATATTAATAATACGACCCCTGACTGAATAATAATCAGATGGATTGATCATAATATCGCGGGTTATGATATCAATATATTCCGGTTGTTCTGCAGAAAAGAGTGACAGCGTATTACTGAGATGAATATTAACTGCTAAGAAAGTTCCTGCAACAATACGAATAAAAAAACTCAGCCGCGTCCGGATAAGAAACAATACGCAGACACAGCCGGATAACAAAAGATTTTCTGCCGGTGACAACAGGCGTGGTATCAGCAGTAACGGCAGGTTTCCGGCCACTACCGCTGCCGCAACCAGCCACAGTGACAGCGGGCGGGGAAACAGATATTTCAGCACAACCATGACTTGCATATTACTTATCCGGAAGGTAAACAGACCGGTATTATGTAATTAATGGTATTGCGTTTTATTACGATAAAAGAAAAATGAGAGTTGTCACGAATTTATATTTCAATCATACAAATAATCAATTATTTTATGCGAGTTAACTCACAATTATTTGTTTCATTATAAAGACAGTCCACTTTTTAATAGTATTTTATGATGAACTGAATATTATAGCTCCGGCAGCCTGTTATTAAATACATTAAACATTGCCAACACCAGAACCTTATAAAACTCTATATTATTAATAAATCATTAACATTTTTACAATAATAATATTCTGATTTTTTTTTGTAAAAAAAATGACGCCGGCGGCGTCATTTTTATTATCTCTGTCAAGAATCAAGCATAGATATTTGCGCGGTCGCGTAACTCTTTGCCCGGTTTGAAGTGAGGAACGTGTTTACCTTCCAGTTCCACCTGTTCGCCGGTTTTCGGGTTACGACCTACCCGCGGTGCACGGTAGTGCAGAGAAAAACTGCCGAATCCACGGATTTCAATACGTTCGCCGTCAGCAAGCGTATTTGCCATATGCTCAAGGATCTCTTTTACTGCCTCTTCAACAACTTTAGCCGGAAGATGAGATTGTTGGCCTGCCAGCTTCTCAATCAGTTCAGATTTGGTCATATAACCTCCTGGACTACCCTGATTATCATAAAAGCAGACCGCTTGCGCGGCCTGCCGCTGCTTAATTACTCGCCTTTAGCTGCTTTGAAAGCTTCTGCCATTGCGTTGTTAGAGAAACCAGCTTCTTCCTGTTTGTTTACAGTAGCGATAGCGTCTTTTTCATCCGCTTCGTCTTTTGCACGTACAGACAGGTTGATTACACGGTTTTTACGATCAACACCGGTGTATTTAGCTTCAACTTCATCACCAACACTCAGAACCAGAGTAGCATCTTCAACGCGGTCGCGTGAAGCTTCTGATGCACGCAGGTAACCTTCAACGCCATCCATCAGCTCAACAGTTGCGCCTTTAGCGTCTACTGCAGTTACTTTACCGGTGACGATAGCACCTTTCTTGGTAACAGCGGTGTAGTTGTTGAACGGATCTTCAGCTAACTGCTTAACGCCCAGAGAGATACGCTCGCGCTCTGCATCAACCTGCAGAACAACAGCTGCGATTTCGTCGCCTTTTTTGTATTCACGTACTGCTTCTTCGCCTGCAACGTTCCAGGAGATGTCAGACAGGTGAACCAGACCGTCGATGCCGCCATCTAAACCAATGAAGATACCGAAGTCAGTGATTGACTTGATTTTACCTTCAACGCGGTCACCTTTATTGTGAGTTTCCGCGAACTGCTGCCATGGGTTAGATTTGCACTGTTTCAGGCCGAGGGAGATACGACGACGTTCTTCGTCGATGTCCAGAACCATAACTTCAACAACGTCGCCCACATTAACAACTTTAGATGGGTGGATGTTTTTGTTGGTCCAGTCCATTTCAGAAACGTGTACCAGACCTTCAACGCCTTCTTCGATTTCAACGAAGCAGCCGTAGTCAGTCAGGTTGGTCACGCGACCGGTCAGACGGGTGTTCTCAGGGTAACGCTTAGCGATTGCGACCCAAGGATCTTCGCCCAGCTGTTTCAGGCCCAGAGATACGCGGGTACGTTCACGGTCGAATTTCAGCACTTTAACAGTGATTTCGTCGCCGACATTCACGATTTCGCTTGGATGTTTAACACGTTTCCACGCCATATCAGTGATATGCAGCAGACCATCAACGCCGCCCAGATCAACGAATGCACCGTAGTCAGTGAGGTTCTTAACGATACCTTTAACTTCCATGCCTTCCTGCAGGTTTTCCAGCAGCTGATCGCGCTCTGCGCTGTTTTCTGATTCGATAACTGCACGACGGGAAACAACCACGTTGTTGCGTTTCTGATCCAGCTTGATTACTTTGAACTCAAGCTCTTTGCCTTCCAGATGCGTGGTGTCACGAACAGGACGCACGTCAACCAGTGAACCCGGCAGGAACGCACGGATGCCGTTCAGTTCGACAGTGAAACCGCCTTTCACTTTACCGTTGATAACACCGGTAACAGTTTCAGCTTCTTCGTATGCTTTTTCCAGCATCAGCCATGCTTCGTGGCGTTTTGCTTTCTCGCGGGACAGAACAGTTTCACCGAAACCGTCTTCTACTGCGTCCAGAGCAACATCAACTTCGTCGCCAACCTGGATTTCCAGCTCGCCCTGAGCATTTTTGAACTGTTCTACCGGAATAGCAGATTCTGATTTCAGACCTGCGTCAACCAGAACAACGTCTTTATCGATAGCAACAACGGTACCACGGACGATAGCGCCCGGACGAGTTTCGATAGCCTGCAGGGATTCTTCAAAGAGTTGAGCAAAAGATTCAGTCATGTTTGATCTTCAAGTGTTTAAGTATTAACGTCCATTTAGCATCCGGCCGAATGGGGTTGTTTCACATACCTTGCAACATTCCTTGTCACAAAGGGGTGGCAGAAAACTGCTTCTTTGCCTTGTTCTCTGCCGGTAAAAAACTTCAACTTAACATTATAAACAAAAACGAATACAGAAACCTACTAAAAAACACGTTTTCAGTCAGATTTCCCGCAAATTTTGTTTATCATTCCGCCGTTTCTGCCAGTTTTGCCTTCGTATAACGGAGGGCTTCGGCAATAACGTCGTCAATTGACATGGTTGTTGAGTCCAGAATCAGCGCATCGCCGGCAGCGACCAGCGGAGCAACCGCACGGTTGCGGTCGCGGTAATCGCGCTCTTCTATCTCAGCAAGAAGGCGGTCAAAATTAACACTAAAGCCTTTATCCTGCAACTGCTTCATCCGGCGGTGGGCGCGCTCCTGCGCACTGGCATCGAGGAAAATTTTCACCGGTGCATCCGGGAACACGACAGTACCCATGTCACGGCCGTCGGCAATCAGGCCCGGTGCCACACGGAATGCACGCTGACGGCGCAGCAGAGCTTCACGGACACGCGGGAATGCCGCGATTTGTGAGGCAGTCATGCCCACCTCTTCCTGACGGATACCCCGGCTGACATCCTCACCTTCCAGAATAATCTCAAGGCCGGATTCTTTTGCCAGGAATTTCACATCCAGATTGGCAGCCAGCGGAACCAGTGCATCTTCTGAGGTGATATCCACATGATGATGCAGTGCCGCCAGCGCCAGAACGCGGTAAATTGCGCCGGAGTCCAGTAAGTGCCATCCCATTTCGTTTGCCAGTGCGTGACAAAGTGTCCCTTTGCCCGCGCCGCTCGGGCCGTCAATGGTGATAACCGGAACATATACTGCCATGCGCGCTCTCCTGTCGCAGTCCGGCGGCCGTCACAACGGCCGCCTGAAAAAAGATGCCGGTATTATACGCATCTGTGACAACAGAGGAAACGTCCTGTGCGCGGAACAGCGCTTTTTTATTCTGACAGCGCCGCCAGTTCACTGAAGTAGCCGGGGAAGGTTTTTGCCGTGCAGCCCGGATCGAGAATCGTGACCGGGGTGTCTGACAGTGCCACCAGCGAGAAACACATGGCGATCCGGTGATCGTTATAGGTTTCAATTTCCGCGTGCTGAAGTTTTGCCGGCGGGGTCACCTGAATGTAATCATGCCCCTCTTCCACCTGTGCACCGACTTTGCGCAGTTCCGCCGCCATCGCACTGAGGCGGTCTGTCTCTTTCACCCGCCAGTTATAGATATTGCGGATAGTGGTTGTCCCCTCCGCAAACAGCGCGGTGGTGGCAATAGTCATCGCCGCATCCGGAATGGCGTTCATGTCCATATCGATACCGTGCAGGATATCACGGGTGCATTCGATGTACGTGTCCGCAAACGTGACCTTCGCGCCCATCTTTTCCAGCACTGACGCAAATTGTGTGTCGCCCTGCAAACTGTTGCGCCCGATACCGGTAACCCGCACCGTGCCGCCTTTAATCGCCGCCGCCGCAAGGAAATAAGAGGCAGATGAGGCATCCCCCTCCACCAGGTACTGCCCCGGGGACTGATACTGCTGTTTTCCTTTGATCAGGAAACGGCGGTAATCTTCATTCACCACCGTAATACCAAACACGGACATCATCGCCAGTGTGATATCAATATACGGTTTGGACACCAGCTCACCGGTGATGGTGATTTCCGTGTCATTCTCTGCCGGTGGTGCAGCCATCAGCAGCGCGGTCAGGAACTGGCTGGATACCGAACCGTTCACACTGATACGGCCGCCGGTAAAGCCGCCGCGGATACGCAGCGGCGGGTAACCGTCATTTTCCGGGAAATCAATCTGTGCGCCGCCCTGACGCAGCGCATCAGTCAGATGGCCGATCGGACGCTCTTTCATCCGCGGTTCGCCGGTCAGCGTAATGTCATTATCGCCCAGACACAGTGCTGCCGTCAGCGGGCGCATCGCCGTCCCGGCATTGCCCAGGAACAATTCAATACCTTTAAATCCGCTGATCGGTTTGCCCTGACCTTCCACGATGCATTCGGTTTTGTCGTCAGAAAGCTGATAACGTATCCCCAGTTCCCGCAGTGCACTGAGCATATGGCGGATATCATCACTGTCGAGCAGGTTGATAAGGCGTGTGGTGCCCGCTGCCTGTGCCGCCAGCAGCAGTGCCCGGTTAGAGACACTCTTGGAGCCGGGCAGGTTAATCGTTCCGTTAATGCGGGCGATGGGTTGTAACGTCAGGGAATCCATACGAAATTATTCTCCGGTGTATAACATAAAAACGAAAAACGGGGCCGGATATCAATCCGGTCCCGGAAAAGTGTCTGCAAAAAATCAGCTGTGACGGCTTTCAAACTCCGCCATAAATTCAGCCAGTGCGCGCACGCCTTCATACGGCATTGCGTTATAAATGGAAGCGCGCATACCGCCGGCCACTTTATGCCCTTTCAGGGAAACCAGCCCTGCGGCCTGTGCTTCGGCGAGGAATTTGCTGTCCAGTGACGGATCGGACATCTGGAACGGTACGTTCATCAGTGAACGGTTGGCTGCCGCCACGCGGTTAATGTAGAAATCACTGTGATCTACTGCTGAATAGAGCAGTTGTGCTTTGTCATAGTTGATCCGGGCAATTTCCTGTAATCCGCCCTGCTCAATCAGCCACTTAAAGACCATACCGGAGAGATACCAGGCAAAGGTCGGCGGCGTGTTGAACATGGAATCGCATCCGCTCAGAACGGTATAATCGAGGATGGACGGGGTTTCTCTGCGTGCTTTGCCCAGCAGATCCTCACGGATAATCACCAGGGTCAGCCCCGCCGGGCCGATATTTTTCTGTGCACCCGCATAAATCACCCCGAAACGGCTGACATCCAGCGGTTTTGACAGGATAGCGGACGAGTAATCTGCGATCACGATTTTATCGCCGAAGTCCGGCTCTTCGTGAATAGCAATACCATCAATAGTTTCGTTCGGGCAGTAGTGCACATAGGCTGCGTCATCACTGAGCTGCCATTCGCTCATCGGCTTCACACCGATACCGTCTTCCGATTCGGTTCTGACGTTAATAATGTTCGGTGTGCAATATTTTTTTGCTTCTTCTGCCGCACATTCCGCCCAGTATCCGCCCACCACATAATCCGCTTTGGTTTTCTCACCCAGCAGGTTCATCGGCAGTGCGGCAAAATGGCCGCGTGCACCACCGTGACAGAACAGTACTTTATAGTTATCCGGCACAGCGAGGATCTGACGCAGATTATTTTCCGCTTCCTTCGCCACGGACATAAATTCTTTGCTGCGGTGGCTGATTTCCATGACTGAGGTGCCGAGCCCGCGCCAGTTGCACAGTTCCTGCTCAGCACGGCGCAGTACTTCAACCGGCAGCATAGCCGGACCGGCACTAAAATTGTATACCTGACTCATTGACCTCACCCTATCTGTAAATTAACGCCCTGTATATCCATCATATGAATACGCCCTGTCTCTCGGTTTTATCACTCCCCATCCTTCGCTGCAACGCTTATTGCATGATGGGCGGCAAACCCTTTTTATCGCCCGGCAGAATATCTGACTGCCTCTGACCATCAGATTGGGATATTATATAATGTATTGCCGGAGATACATGACGCACGGCGGAAATACAGCGGAATAACGCGGTGGTAACTTTACATTCACAAAGGTAGCCGCTGACACGAAAAATCCGTATTATGTGCGCCTTTCTTCCCCGGTATTCCTGAGTCCGCATGCAGCGGGCCGTTACAGCAATTGTGGATCCCATGACGCAAACACATACTTTTATTCCCGGCAAAGATGCCGCCCTTGAAGATTCCATCAGCCGCTTTCAGCAGAAATTACAACAGCTGGGTTTCAATATTGAAGAAGCCTCGTGGCTCAACCCGGTGCCGAACGTCTGGTCCGTGCATATCCGTGATACTGACTGCCCGCTCTGTTTTACCAACGGTAAAGGGGCCACGAAAAAAGCCGCACTGGCCTCCGCGCTGGGCGAGTATTTTGAGCGTCTGTCCACCAACTACTTTTTTGCCGATTTCTGGCTGGGTGAAACCATTGCCAACGGGGAATTTGTTCACTATCCGGATGAGAAATGGTTCCCGCTGACAGACGATGATTCTCTGCCGGAAGGTATTCTCGATCAGTATCTGCGCGACTATTATGATCCGGAAAATGATTTGCAGGGCAGTCAGTTAATTGATCTGCAATCGTCCAATGAAGAGCGCGGTATCTGCGCCCTGCCGTTTACCCGTCAGTCTGACGGCAAAACGGTCTATATTCCGATGAATATCGTCGCCAACCTGTATGTGTCCAACGGCATGTCTGCCGGGAACACCCGCAATGAAGCACGGGTTCAGGGGTTATCGGAAGTCTTTGAACGTTATGTGAAAAACCGCATTATTGCTGAGCGCATCAGCTTACCGGCAATCCCGGAAGCGGTGCTGGCGCGTTATCCTCAGGTTGTTGAGTCAATCCGCACCCTGGAAAATGAAGGTTTCCCGATCTTCTGTTTTGATGCCTCTCTCGGCGGTCAGTACCCGGTGATCTGCGTGGTACTGTTTAACCCGGCCAACGGCACTTGCTTTGCCTCTTTCGGCGCTCATCCTGATTTCGGTGTTGCACTGGAGCGGACTGTCACTGAGCTGTTACAGGGACGCAGCCTGAAAGACCTGGATGTCTTCACTCCGCCGACATTTGATGATGAGGAAGTGGCGGATCAGACCAACCTGGAAACACATTTTATCGATTCAAGCGGCCTGATCAGCTGGGATCTGTTTAAACAGGATGCGGATTATGATTTCGCAGACTGGCAGTTCCGCGGTACCACAGAAGAAGAATTTGCCACACTGATGGCGCAGTTCGCGGCATCCGGCCACGAAGTGTATATCGCCGATTATGAACATCTGGGTGTGTATGCCTGCCGTATCCTGGTACCGGGGATGTCCGATATTTATCCGGCGGAAGATTTGCATATGGCCAATAACGCCATGGGTATTCACCTGCGTGAAACGATCCTCGCCCTGCCGGAAAGCCGTTACAGCCCGGAAGATTATCTCTCTCTGCTGGCACAGCTGGATGAGGAAGGTCATGACGATTTCACCCGTGTCCGTGAGTTACTGGGCATTGCCGCCGGTAAAGATAACGGCTGGTCCACCCTGCGTATCGGTGAGCTGAAATCCATGCTGGCTCTGGCGGGTGGTGATACTGATCAGGCGCTGGCCTGGGTCGAGTGGACACAGGACTTCAACGCCAGTGTCCTCAGTGCTGCGCGGGCAAACTATTACCGCTGTCTGCATACTCTGTTATTACTGACGCAGGAGCCGGATCGTGACGCAGAACAATACCTTCCTGCGTTTGCGCGCATGTACGGTCAGGAAACACTGGACGCGGCCTTAAATGCCCTGAACGGCAAAAACTGTTTCTTCGGATTATGTGCATCTGATAATAACTTAACCGCATTTCCTGCTCATCAGGCACTGCTGGCAGCTTATGAAAAACTGCAAAAAGCAAAAGCGCATTTTTGGCCAAACGATAAAAATGCAATTTAATCGTCGTAAATAGCAATAAACGTAAATATTAGGTTAATTTGTTCGTTTTAAGTAACACAAAAACGACAAGTTAACCTGATTTTTTACTTTAATTAAATAAAAAATAAAAAATAAAAATATATTACAATTTTTAAAAAATTGTTTTTCCTTTATATACATCAACTTATGTTGGTTTTTCAACTTTTTCAGGGATATTTGACGATTCTCTTGAACGCCTTTATGATCCACATCAAGTTTAATTTTTTCACCCTTTGCTACTATCATTGCGTGCTATAATTATTTGGAATCAAGAGACAGTTAGCATTATGAAAACTGACGCACTTTTTAATTTATTATCTCCTGCCGCTATGGCACATGTTGCAGACGATGTGGGTGTCTATAAAGCAACGAAATCCCCTCACATCACATACTTATCTGCATTTATGGCAGGAATTTTCATCTCAGTAGGTTTTGTCTTTTATATTACAGCCACCACCGGTACCGCAGGCATAGTGCCTTTTGGTATCGCAAAACTTATCGGTGGTTTATGTTTCTCGCTCGGTCTGATGCTGGTTGTGGTTTGCGGGGCTGACTTATTCACCTCCACCGTATTAACCAGCGTGGCAAAAGCCACCGGGCGCATCACCTGGGGACAGATGTTTGCAAACTGGACCCGCGTGTATTTCGGTAACCTGGTCGGCGCCCTCTTCTTTGTCGCCCTCATCTGGTACGCCGGACAATCAATGGCAGCCAACGGGCTGTGGGGATTAAATATCCTGCAAACAGCGGATCATAAGCTTCATCACACCTTTATTGAAGCCGTCTGTCTCGGGATTCTGGCAAACTTAATGGTTTGTCTGGCGGTATGGATGAGCTACGCAGGCCGTAGTCTGACCGATAAACTTTTAGCTTTAGTCTTACCTATCGGTATGTTTGTTGCCAGCGGATTTGAGCACAGTATCGCCAATATGTTTATGATCCCGATGGGGATTGTGATTAAAAATTTTGCACCTCCTGAATTCTGGACTATGGTTGGTTCGTCGCCTGAACAGTTTCCGTCCCTGACAGTTTCTGATTTTGTGATTAACAACCTGATTCCGGTCACCATCGGTAACATCATTGGTGGTGCAGTTTTAGTAGGTCTGACTTATTGGCTGATTCATTTACGCGGTGACCAGAAGCATTAATCTCTGTTTATCACGACTGAATTTCTAAGTTCCATTGTTAAAAGGTAAAGTATCATGTCAGAATTAAATGAAAAATTCGCTTCAGCATGGCAAGGCTTTAATCTGGGTGACTGGTCACAGGAAGTTAACGTCCGTGACTTTATCCAGAAAAACTACACCCCATATGAAGGCGATGAGTCTTTCTTAGCAGGCGCTACAGATGCAACAACCGCACTGTGGACTACTGTCATGGAAGGCATCAAAATCGAAAACAGCACCCATGCTCCTGTCGATTTTGACACTGATCTGCCGTCTACTATCACTTCTCACGATGCCGGTTACATCAACAAAGATTTAGAAAAAGTTGTTGGTCTGCAGACTGAAAAACCTCTGAAACGTGCAATGCTGCCGTTCGGTGGTATCCGTATGATCGAAGGTTCATGCAAAGCTTACGGCCGCGAAATGAACCCGGAAATCGAAAAAATCTTCACCGATTACCGTAAAACTCACAACCAGGGTGTGTTCGACGTTTATACTCCGGACATCATCCGCTGCCGTAAATCCGGTGTTCTGACCGGTCTGCCTGACGCATACGGCCGTGGTCGTATCATCGGTGACTACCGTCGTGTTGCACTGTACGGTATCGACTTCCTGATGAAAGACAAATTCGCACAGTTCACTTCTCTGCAGGCTAAATTAGAAAGCGGTGAAGATCTGCGTGAAACTATCCAGCTGCGTGAAGAAATCGCAGAACAGCACCGTGCATTAGGCCAGATGAAAGAAATGGCTGCCAAATATGGTCTGGATATCTCCCGTCCTGCTGCTAACGCTCAGGAAGCTGCACAGTGGACTTACTTCGGCTACCTGGCTGCTGTTAAGTCTCAGAACGGTGCTGCAATGTCCTTTGGCCGTGTTTCTACTTTCCTGGATGTTTACATTCAGCGTGACCTGGAACAAGGCAAAATCACTGAAGTTGAAGCTCAGGAAATCGTTGACCACCTGATCATGAAACTGCGTATGGTCCGCTTCCTGCGTACCCCTGAGTATGATGAACTGTTCTCCGGTGACCCAATCTGGGCAACAGAATCTCTGGCAGGTATGGGTACCGACGGCCGTACTCTGGTAACCAAAAACAGCTTCCGTTTCCTGAACACCCTGTACACCATGGGTCCTTCACCGGAACCAAACATGACCATCCTGTGGTCTGAAAAACTGCCTCTGAACTTCAAACGTTATGCAGCTAAAGTGTCTATCGATACCTCTTCTGTACAGTATGAGAACGATGACCTGATGCGTCCTGACTTTGATAACGATGACTACGCAATCGCATGCTGCGTGAGCCCGATGATCGTCGGTAAACAAATGCAGTTCTTCGGTGCCCGTGCAAACATGGCTAAAACCCTGCTGTATGCAATCAACGGCGGTGTTGACGAAAAACTGAAAATCCAGGTTGGTCCTAAACACGAACCAATTCACTCAGATGTTCTGGATTACGACGTTGTTATGGCTCGTCTGGACGAGTTCATGGACTGGCTGGCAACTAACTATGTAACTGCACTGAACTGCATCCACTATATGCACGACAAGTACAGCTACGAAGCAGCTCTGATGGCTCTGCATGACCGTGACGTATATCGTACTATGGCATGTGGTATCGCAGGTCTGTCTGTTGCAGCTGACTCCCTGTCTGCTATCAAATATGCGAAAGTAAGCCCGATTATTGACGAAAGCGGCCTGGCCATTGACTTCAAAATCGAAGGTGAATATCCGCAGTTCGGTAACAACGACTCCCGTGTTGATGACATCGCATGTGACATCGTTGAACGTTTCATGAAGAAAATTCAGAAACACCACATGTACCGTAACGCAGTACCTACACAGTCAATTCTGACCATCACTTCTAACGTTGTGTATGGTAAGAAAACCGGTAACACTCCTGACGGCCGTCGCGCAGGCGCTCCGTTCGGACCAGGTGCTAACCCTATGCACGGCCGTGACCAGAAAGGTGCTGTTGCCTCTCTGACTTCCGTTGCCAAACTGCCGTTTGCTTACGCGAAAGATGGTATTTCTTACACCTTCTCTATCGTACCAAACGCGTTAGGTAAAGATGACGATGTTCGTCGTACTAACCTGGCAGGCCTGATGGATGGTTACTTCCACCACGAATCAAGCATCGAAGGTGGTCAGCATCTGAACGTGAACGTAATGAACCGCGAAATGCTGTTAGAAGCAATGGAAAATCCTGAGAAATATCCTCAGCTGACTATCCGTGTTTCTGGTTACGCAGTTCGTTTCAACTCACTGACTAAAGAACAGCAGAAAGACGTTATTACCCGTACATTCACAAAATCCATGTAATTTGTGCGGTAACCATTTGCTGTCTTATTAAAATAACTTAAACTAAAAGGCC
Organism: Morganella sp. Je.2.23; assembly: GCF_051129855.1. Taxonomy (NCBI): domain Bacteria; kingdom Pseudomonadati; phylum Pseudomonadota; class Gammaproteobacteria; order Enterobacterales; family Morganellaceae; genus Morganella; species Morganella sp. Je.2.23. The sequence continues at coordinate 291,539 of NZ_JBCPSQ010000001.1, read as the reverse complement.
CCTCTGTTTCGGGGCCTTTATTATAACTGGTCAGTTTTGGAGTAATCCTGTCATGTCAGTATTAGGTCGTATTCACTCATTTGAATCCTGCGGGACCGTCGATGGTCCGGGTATTCGTTTTATCGTCTTTTTCCAGGGCTGTCTGATGCGTTGCCTGTATTGCCATAACCGCGATACATGGGATCTGCATGACGGTCAGGAAGTCACTGTCGACGAGTTAATGAAAGAAGCGGTCACTTACCGTCACTTTATGAATGCATCCGGCGGTGGTGTGACAGCATCCGGTGGTGAAGCGATACTGCAGGCTGAATTCGTGCGTGACTGGTTCCGTGAGTGTAAAAAAGAAGGTATTCACACCTGCCTGGATACCAATGGTTTTGTCCGCCGTTATGACCCGGTCATCGATGAGCTGATGGAAGTGACGGATTTGGTTATGCTGGATTTAAAACAACTCGATGACAGCATCCACCAGAATTTAGTCGGTGTGTCCAATCACCGTACATTACAGTTCGCCCGTTATCTCGCTGAACGGAATCAGAAAACCTGGGTACGTTATGTTGTCGTGCCGGGCTGGTCTGATGATGAGCATTCCGCCCACCTTCTCGGTGATTTCACCAAAGATATGAAGAATATCGAGAAGATTGAACTGCTGCCTTACCATGAGTTAGGAAAGCATAAGTGGACGGCAATGAATGAAGAATACAAACTTGATGGTGTTAAGCCACCGTCAAAAGAGACCATGGAAAAAGTGAAATCCATCCTGGAAAGCTATGGTCATAAAGTGATGTATTAAGTTATCTCACTGTTATTGCTGACAGCACACTCCGGTGTGCTGTTTTTATTTGCGCCGCCGGTAACCGGGTTCACTCTGCTTCACTGAATATTGTTTTCAGCAGCTCAGGATTATTCAGTGTGAAAAGATGCAAACGTCCTGATTCTGATAATGCAGAGCGGATAAAGAAACGGGTTAACGCAACGCCCTCGTCAGCCACTGAGTGAAGCGACGGGTCGGAAATCACGTTTCTGATCCATGACGGATAACCGATGCCGTTTGCTTTTGTGAACTTTTCAATAAAGCTGAAATTAGCCAGCGGAAAGAGCGACGGAACGATCCGGATATCATGACCGGCGGTCTGTTTAAGATGAGAAATGGCATCACTGTTCAGACAAAACTGGCAAATAAACTCCCGGATACCAAACCCGGCTTTTTCCTTAATCCAATACCGCTCTTCTGCCGGTGATACCGTTTCTTTATGAAAGTCCGGATAAATCGCCGCTCTTATTTCCGCCTCTCTGAAATTCTCACGGCAATACCGTATCAGGTCAATTGCATAGTTAAATGATTTTTCCGCACCGGGAATATGTTTATCCCCCCTGATAAGAAAGAAACTGCTTATCCCCGCATTTATATATCTGCTGAGAATACAGTCAAGCTCACACTCATCTTTATTATTTATCGCAATATGCGGAATGATTTTTTTGCCTGTATATTGTTTCAGTACCATACAGGTATCAAATGTCGCCGCCTGAGGCATCATACCAATTTCTGTATTTACCGTATAAAATAACGGATTAAGTGTCTCTGTAAATTCAATTAATGATTTTAATAATTCAACTCTATTATTATTTTCTGAAACAGCATTAATTTCAAAACTTATTCCATTCATCATTCCGCGATTGTCCCTTTCTGTAAAAATACCGTAAAACAGAAATATATTCTGTCACCCCGCCTGGTTGTAACCATTTCTTACATATTTTCTGCCGGTTTTCCACCCTTCTTTTTTAAACCACGTTATTTTCCGTAATGCTATCTGAAGAGTGAATGGTCTTTTTTCCGGAAATTTCACTGTTGCAATAGTGCTCCTGAACAACTCGTTTATCCTTTGTTTCAGTTATCAAGCAACATCAAGGACTGAAAATAAACAATAAATCAGAGTTTAAATCTGATAAATGCCGTAATTTTAGTTTATTAATTCACAAGACGCATCATTTCACAGTACCCGGGGTAATTTAATCCGCAATCTAAACAAAAACTAAAGCACATCGCCGCTCAAATAGATCTGATCAATAAAGCTCAATACAATTATTACGAGTTAAACGAAAGGCATGATATGCACATCGTGACACCTTAATTAAATAACCGACTGATAATCAAATTTACTTTAAATACTACCGAGGTTTTCAATGAGCGTTAAAAAAACTCTGTTAATTGCATCTGTCGTTGCAACTTCATTTTCCGGTAATGTCTTTGCCGCAGAGAATGTCAATACAACCGGTATGATCCACTTTAAAGGCCAGTTTATTGATTCCACCTGCCAGGTGGAAACCAATAATGAGAATAAAACCGAAGGCACTGTGCAGTTAGGTACCTGGATGACGCAGGCATTCTCAAAGAGCGGTGAAAAAACAGAGGCCACCCCGTTCACTATCGGCCTGAGCGGATGCCCGGCAACACTGGGTAAAGCCCGCGTTACGTTCGGCGGCACAGAGCATGCAGATAATGCCGACCTGTATAAAGTCGATAACGCAACCGGCGTCGGCATCGGTATTACCGGCAGTGCCACCAGCGAAACCTTTTACCGCCCGAACACCGAAGCCGACGGTATTACGCTGGGTAAAGATAACAGAGGCCAGAAAACCTATTACGCCCGTTATATGACAACCGCAGATACAGTAACACCCGGCACCGCAAATGCTGATGTTACCGTTACCGTCCAGTACAACCAGTAATTACTTTTGAAGGGGGCGCCTGCTCCCTCTTTTTACCGGAGTTCATTATGAAAAAATCACTGATTACGTTATTTCTTCTGAGCACCGCAGTTTCTGCGGCTAATGCAAGCGTTGTTCTGGGCGGAACCCGCGTTATTTATGAAGGTAATAAAAAAGAAGCCTCCATTACCATCAGAAACGATGAAAAAACACCTTATCTTGTTCAGTCATGGATAAATAACTTCGATGATAATAATACGGCTAAACCACCTTTTTCCGTGACACCGCCGCTGTTCAGAATTGAGCCGGAATCAGCGAATACCGTACGGGTTGTATTAACGTCACCGGGACTTCCGGAAGACAGAGAATCTGTTTACTGGCTGAATGTAAAATCTATTCCGCCGTCAGATCCTGCGGCGACAAATAATCTGACTATTTCAGTCAATAACAAAATAAAGCTGATTTACCGCCCGGCCGGATTACCGTCCGCAGATGCAGCTACTGCCTATACACAGCTGCATTTTGAAAAGAAAGACAATGTATTACAGGCCACAAACCCGACACCTTATTATGTGTCATTTGGTGAATTAAAAGCCGGCAATCAGGAAATTGAGCATTCCGGAATGGTACCGCCGAAAGGAACCGCATCATGGAATATAAATGGTATTCAGGTAAACAGTGTGACCTGGAATGCCGTTAATGATTACGGGTCAATAACAGAAAATAAAACTCAGTCATTAAATTAATCGCCGGATAGTTATTTATTATTCATCACGCCACAGAGATTAAAACAATGAAGTTCACCTGTGAAATGCCTTATCGGAATGCTGATAATGCCGGATACCGTTTTCGGTTAAACAGAATTGCTGTTACCGTTACCGCGCTGGTTTTCAGTGCCGGCAGCAGTATTTCTTTTGCCGGAGACTATTTCAGCGTTAATTCACTCAGCATGACTGAAGGGCAGAATATCGCAGATCTTCAGAGTCTGGATCAATTTGCGGCACCGGGCGGACAATTGCCGGGCGATTATCATGTGGATATTATTGTTAACGGTGTTGTTACTGATGCCCGCACAATTACCTTTACCAAAAATAGCAACAACAATGGCCTGACACCGGTTCTGACCAAAGCCGATCTGGCATTATGGGGCATTAATACTGAGGCTCTCCCTGAGCTGGCCGCACTGCCGCCGGAGCAGGAAATCACCGCTGTCAGCCGCTATATTCCGGATGCATCGGTTACACCGGAAATTAACCATCAGCGTCTGCTGATCTCTGTTCCGCAGATAGCCATGAATAATACCGTTGCCGGTGGTATTCCCGAAGCACAATGGGAAAACGGGGTCACCGCATTTATCCTGAATTACTATTACAGCGGTTCAAATAATCACAATAACCATACTCCGGATACCGATGCCCATTATCTTAATTTACGCAGCGGCCTGAATCTCGGGGCATGGCGCATAAACAATTATTCAGCGTATTCAGTCAGCGCCGGTGAAAAGAAATGGCAGAATATTGATACCAGCCTGGAACGTGGTATCAACTTCATAAAATCACGGCTGATTATCGGCGATTCATCCACCCCCGGCGATATTTTTGACGGCTTTCAGTTCCGCGGATTACAACTGCAAAGTGATGAATCCATGATGCCCGATGCCATGAAAGGCTTTGCCCCCGTGATTCGTGGTATTGCTCAGTCAAATGCAGAAGTGACCGTCAGACAGAACGGTTATGTTATCTATCAGACGTATGTTGCACCGGGTGCATTTGAAATAAACGATCTCCACCCGACAGGCACCAACGGTGATTTAACCCTGGTTATCAAAGAAGCTGACGGTACAGAACGTACCAGTATCGTACCTTTCTCGTCCGTTGCCATTATGCAGCGTGAGGGACAGTTACGTTATTCCCTGACCGGCGGTAAATTCAGAGCTGCGGGTGACGGCAAAGAGCCGGATTTTTTTCAGGGTACCCTGATTTATGGCCTGCCGAAAGGCGTCACCGCCTATACCGGCACAATTCTGGCGGATAACTATCAGTCCCTGGCTGCCGGAGCGGGTATCAATATGGGGAATTTCGGGGCGTTTTCCGCCGATGTCACCCATGCCGGCACCCGTCAGTTACGCGGCAGTGAATCCCGTGACAGCGGCCGCTCTTACCGTGTTCAGTATTCAAAGAATATGATGACCACAGGCACATCCGTTACCCTGGCAAATTACCGCTATTCCACAGACGGTTACTATTCCTTTGAAGAGGCCAATAAGAACCGCGCAGAGCTGTACCGTGACAGTAAAAAGAACCGCTTACAGGTAACAATCAGCCAGTCGCTGGATGAATACGGCAGCGTTTACCTGAGTGCCTATCAGCAGGATTACCGGAACCGTGCCGGTAAAGAGCGTTCAGCCGGTGCCGGATACAACAACAGCTATGAGGGGATCAGTTATAACCTCAGCTACAGCTATTCAGATAATGCTTATCAGCATAAAGCAGATAACCAATTTTCATTTTCCGTAAGTATTCCGTTAACTACGGCAGCAGGCAGTAATGCCAGCTTTAATACCTCAGTAACAACAGATAACAGCGGACGCAGCGATATGATGGCAGGTATCAGCGGCAACTTATCCGGCGATAACCGTTTCAGTTATTCCGTACAGCAATCCTATGCCAATAAAGGTACCGGCGCGGGCGGTAATGCCTCAGCCTCTTACCGGGGCAGTTACGGTGTCGCCAATGCCGGGTACAGCTATGACAAAAACTCACAGCGTCTGAATTACGGCTTAACCGGAGCAGTTATCGCTCATCCTTACGGCGTCACATTATCACAGCCGGTCTATGACGCATTTGCCATCGCCCGTGCACCGGGTGCGGAAAATGTCGCCGTGACCAACCGCAGCGGTGTATCTACTGACCGGCGCGGCTATGCGATCGTACCTTACCTGAATGCCTATACAAAAAATGAAATCGCCCTGGATGTCAGCAGTCTGCCGGCCAATGTGGAACTGAAATCAAACACTGTCAGTGTTGTGCCGACCAAAGGTGCTGCCGTCGTAATCAATTATCAGACACATGTGGGCTACCGCATCCTCTTTACGGTCACCAAAGACGGTTCACCGGTACCGTTTGGTGCGGTTGCATCGTCAGAGCAGAATGACGGCAACGACAACAGCACCGGTATTGCTGATGAGAACGGTGATGTCTACCTCAGCGGTATGCCGGAAAAAGGCCGGATAAATATTCAGTGGGGCAACAGCCCGGACAAACAGTGCCGTGCCGCCTATCAGCTGACCCAATCACAGACTGAGCAGCATCTGCCGGTTGTCCCTGTTACCTGTCATTGAGAGATATAACGATGAACTATACAAAATACTTATTTTCCGGTCTGTGTGCAGGGTTGCTTTCCTTTCAGGCTGGTGCCTATTACGACATTGCTCATATGGTCAGTGTCACCATTGACAGCCCCGCACAACAACAGCCCGTCGGAACAATGCTCGGTAACTGGCAGGATTTAAGTTCATCAATAAATTGTGATTCGGGCATAGCGCCGGATACTTACCGCTTCAGCAATAACGGCTATACCACAACCGGCGTGACACTGTCTGACGACGGAAAACGCTATCCGGTGTTTAAGACATACCTTGAAGGTGTCGGCGTGGCACTCGCTGTACGTGAAAAAGGCACATCAGCCTGGCATCCTGTCACTGAAAACCAGACAAGCGTTTCACTGAATAAATCAGACAGTAATATAGTATTTGAAGTAAAAGGCATTTATGTGAAGACCCAAAAAACATTAGTGCCGACAAAAGTTTCACAGGAGGTCAGTCTGGTGAAGATCTCCTGTATGTTTTACAACTCATCCGTAAGCATGCCGATAGAATTATCCGTACGCAGTAACGGAGCCACACAGAAAGCAGAAACCTGTAATGTCACCAATAAAACCCAGTCGGTTGATCTCGGTACTCATGAGCTGACGGCGGTCAGAAAATTAAAAGTGGGTCAGAATTTTGGCCATGCCCGTGCCGGGCTTACCGTGAAATGTGACGCGGGGATGAATGTCTATTTTACACTCGGTGACCACCTGCATTCCGGAAACATCAATACTGATACCCTCTTTCTTGAAAATCACAATACCAATCCGGGATTTGCGGTACAGATATTCGAACCGGAAAAATCAGAGCCCTATAAATTAGGTGGTGATAAAAAAACCGGTTCGGCACATCAGTATCCGTTTTATAAAACCGGCAACAGTACCTAAGAGACCATCACAAAATATCTGGATTTTAAATATGTAAAATTATCGGAAGATGTCAAAGCCACTGAAGGGAATGCGCAGGCAACAATTACTCTTATCTATAAATAACAGGTAAAAATAATGAAAATAATACGCTCTGTTTTTTTATACCTGCTGTTTTTATCGTCATATTCCGCGGCGGATACGAATGTAAAAGTGAATTACAGCGGTTCCATTAAAATACCGGCATGTGATATTACAACCCATAATACCAATGTTGAGCTGGGAACGTGGTTATTAACCGGTAACGGCAGTAATTTTCCCGCCGGCAGCACCACTGACTGGACTGAATTTGAACTTATTTTTAACTGCCACAGCAGTATGAGCCGGATCGCCGGTTCACTTCAGGGAGCAGCTGCGTCAGATAACAGATCATTTGAATTAGATAAGATCACCGGTGCAGCCACCGGCATGGCAATCCAGATTGAGTATTTTTCCGTACAAACTAACCGCTGGGAGCCGGCTGACGCCAATAAAATCAATCAGTTTCTTGCCATGAAACAGACTCAGGCCGGGACAAACAATCTGAAATTCCGGGCCCGTTATAAGCAGTTGGCCGCAAAGGCCACGACCGGAAAAGCAAATGCATCCGTGACATTCGTTGTGGAAAATAAATAAGGAATGAGTGATGTCAGCAATAATTAAACAATCAGCCTGTCTTTTTGCGGTTCTGTGTCTGTCTTTCAATGCCGCAGCTTATGACGCAATTTATAAGATCTCAGGTCGTATTCAGCCCGGCACCTGCACGCTGCTATCCTCTTCCGTCGTTAATGTGAAGCTGAATGATGTTTATCTGAGTAATACCGGACTGGGAAGCAAACCTGATTCAGTCAGTGATAAGGTTGACTGGAATATTGTTCTGGAATGCCCGTCAGATATTCCTGTGATAATTAATCCGGCCGGTACCACGGTATCCGGAAAAAGCAACTTACTGGCAATTGCTCCGGCAACAGATGCCGCATCAGGAGTCGGTATTGAAACGGAATATAAAGCGGCTGACGGCGTATGGCGGGTATTAGAACTGAATAAAACAAACACGATTGTCAGCACAGTGAAGAATGACGGTATCCTGACCTTAAATTTCAGAGGGTATTATCGCCAGACTGCCGCCGAAATTGCGCCCGGAACGGCAAATGCGACATTAGATCTGAATATTGTGTATAAATAACCACCGGTTTATCAGATACAGAAAATAGAGTCAGCCCTTGATCTAATTTATTTTTATCTCCGGTTGTTTTCTGACACTTTTTTCCTGCCAGTTTTTTATCCTGAACGTTTTGATCACAATGGATAATTAACACATGTTCAGAATCACAGGCTCACCTTCCTTATCCGCATCTGTCAGTACGCCGGATATACCATCTCCCCGGCCTTCCGGTACCACAGCCGCATTCCCCGGGCTGATAACAGAACGGCAGGCTGTTATTTCTCAGACCGGCATTGCCACAGAACATCTTGCCCCGCTTCAGGCATTAGCTGAAGAACAGCAACTGGTGATCAGCTTCCGTCCGGTCGAGACAACCGCAACCGGTCTTATCAGTGCCGGTTATCCGACAAAGAATTTTACTATCAAGGGGAAAAGCGCCAACTGGGGACCAATGGCCGGATTTATTCCGGTTAATCAGTTTTACAGCAAACTATGCGGTGAGAAACATAAAACTGAACTGATGGACAAAAAGGTTGCAGAATGCCTGCGGGATGGTCACGCCAGCGAAAATATTCTGCAAATAACCGATTCACGTATTAACGAACTGGTTCATATGGGATTACTTACCCGCCATCAGCCGGATAAAAACGGATTTATCACGCTCGAAGCTAAGTCGCCTCATGGTCACCCGCATCTGTTCACCGCCAAACCGGCCGCAGATGATACCTATGCCATTTATGTACAGAAAGATGATACACAAGTACGTGTTCTCTGTTCCCCGCAGCTAAATAAACCACTGACGGCCGACTATGACCTGATGATTGTTGCACCCCGCACTGAAGATTTCGGCAGTCTGGACATTCCGCATAACCCGGATGTCAGCGCAGACGCATTTGCGAAAAAACGATCTTATCTGTTGCGCCGCGGGTCGACAAAAGAGATTATCCACCAAGAATTACTGGAGAGAGAAGATCCCCGCCTCGGTAATAACACACCGAGAATCGCCGCTCTGATCCCGCTGATTAATTCGGCTTTATTTTGTGAGGACGGCAGAGAAGTCGTACATCACAGTATGGATGCCACTAACCCTTTTTCCGAGATGAGTGCTAATTTCCCTGTTACCTTTTTCCTGCCGGAGCCACTGGGCGAGTTACCGCAAATACTGCTGGCAGAAGATATTAATGGCCTGCGGACCGTGATCCGAACGCTTGAACATAGTGGTTTTATGGTACCGCATAACCCGCTGTGGGGTAATGAGATCCCGTCATTGCGCCGGGAAAGCTTTGAAGCTGCCAGAAAGGTGTTTAATACATTGTGATTGTTTGCCGGCATAAAAAATCCCGCTGGTTTTCACCGGCGGGATTTTTATCAGATCAGTGACAACTCACCGGCAATCAGCCGATATGTGTCAGACCTCTCATATACGGACGCAGTACTTCCGGAATTTCGATACGGCCATCAGCCAGCTGATAGTTTTCCATGATAGCCACCAGGGTACGGCCTACAGCCAGACCGGAGCCGTTCAGGGTATGAACCAGCTGTGGTTTTTTATCATCTTTACCGCGGAAGCGTGCCTGCATACGACGCGCCTGGAAATCCCAGCAGTTAGAGCAGGATGAGATTTCACGGTAAGTGTTCTGCGCCGGAACCCAGACTTCGAGGTCATAGGTTTTACGGGAACCGAAGCCCATATCACCGGTGCACAGCAGCACTTTACGGTATGGCAGGTTCAGCAGCTGTAAGACTTTCTCGGCGTGACCGGTCAGTTCTTCCAGCGCTTCCATGGATTTTTCCGGGTGAACAATCTGAACCAGCTCAACTTTATCAAACTGGTGCATACGGATCAGACCGCGGGTATCACGGCCATAAGAACCGGCTTCGGAGCGGAAGCACGGGGTATGTGCAGTCATACGCAGCGGCAAATCAGCCTCATCCAGGATCTCGTCACGGACCAGGTTGGTGACAGGCACTTCTGCTGTCGGGATCAGCGCATAGCTGCTGGTTTCCGCTTCTTCTTCCAGTGGTTTGGTATGGAACAGATCACCGGCAAATTTCGGTAACTGCCCCGTGCCATACAGCGTATCCTGATTGACCAGATACGGAACATAAATTTCCTGATAACCGTGCTGTTCCGTGTGCAGATCCAGCATGAACTGTGCGATAGCGCGATGCAGGCGGGCAATCTGGCCTTTCATCACAACAAAACGCGCACCGGTCAGTTTGACGGCAGCCGGGAAATCCAGACCATCGGTCATTTCACCCAGTGAAACGTGATCGCGCACTTCGAAATCATACTGCTTAGGTGTACCCCAGCGGCTGACTTCAGGGTTATCGCTGTCATCTTTACCAAACGGCACTTCGTCTGCCGGCAGGTTAGGAATATTCAGAGCAATGGTGCGTAACTCAGCCTGCACTTCATCCAGCGCAGATTTGGCAGCATCCAGTTTATCCCCTAACAGATTCACTTCACTGCGCACTGCTTCAATGTCTTCACCGCGGGCTTTCGCTTCACCAATGGACTTCGATCGGGAGTTGCGTTCAGCCTGCAGAGTTTCAGTTTCAACTTGTAAAACCTTGCGGCGCTCTTCGAGAGTGCGCAGCGTGTCCACATCCAGGGTAAAACCCCTGCGAGCCAGTTTTTCGGCAACCGCGTCCAGCTCATTACGCAGTAAATTTGGATCGAGCATGCTATTCCTGTGCTTGTTGTTATAACGTGAGTGTCAGTAACGGAGATGCAACCGGCGAAAAGTGTTTTCCTGCTTTCCGGCAGTGCGGCTGTTATTAACGCAACTGTGAAACGTCTTAATCCGCCCGGAAACCCGCACTGTATGCAGGATGAACATTCTGAGTGTTTTAAGCCATTTACCTATTCTTACATTTCACACCTTACCGCAACAGCGGCATTAACGGTAGCGTTTTATCGGGCTATTTTGATCCTGCTCAGCAAGCCAGGCGAGTTTCTCGCCGATTTTGCCTTCCATCCCCCGGTTTGCCGGAAAATAGTAGCGGGTATCACGCATTTCAGGCGGAAAATAGACCTCTCCGGCGGCATACGCGTTCGTTTCATCATGCGCGTAACGGTACTCTTTGCCGAGCCCCATTTCTTTCATCAGTTTGGTCGGCGCATTACGCAGATGTTCCGGCACATCGTAATCCCGCCCTTCTTTTGCGTCACGCATGGCGGCTTTGAATGCGGTATAAACGGCGTTGCTTTTCGGTGCGCAGGCAAGATAAACAATCGCCTGGGCTATCGCCCGTTCACCTTCTGCCGGTCCCACGCGGGTAAAGCAGTCCCAGGCCGAAATCGCGACCTGCATAGCGCGCGGATCGGCATTACCGACATCTTCCGATGCTATCGCCAGCAGACGGCGGGCAACATAGAGCGGATCACCACCTGCGGTGATAATCCGGGCGTACCAGTAAAGTGCCGCATCCGGTGCCGAGCCGCGCACTGATTTGTGCAGCGCGGAGATCAGGTCGTAGTAGCGGTCGCCTTTGTTATCAAAACGGGCACTGCGCTCACCGCTGACTTCTTTCAGCAGTTCAGTGGTCAGCACACGTTTGCCGTCAGCCCCGGTTTCGGCCATATCCGCCATCATTTCCAGCACATTCAGCGAACGTCGGGCATCTCCGGCGACCAGTTCGGCCAGCAGTTTGCGGGTTTCATCCGGCAGGACGATATTTTGTCCGCCCAGGCCGCGTTCAGTATCATTCAGCGCCTGAATCAGAACCGCTTCGATATCGTCCGGAGACAGGGATTTAAGCAGATAAACACGGGCGCGGGATAACAGTGCGGAGTTGAGCTCAAACGACGGGTTTTCGGTGGTGGCACCGATAAAGGTGACCGTACCGTCCTCAATATGCGGCAGAAACGCGTCCTGCTGACTTTTATTGAAGCGGTGCACTTCATCAACAAACAGAATGGTACGGCGCCCCAGATTACGGTTCTGACGCGCCCGCTCGATGGCCTCGCGGATCTCTTTGATCCCCGAAGTCACCGCTGACAGGCGTTCAATATCCGCATCCGCATAGTGACCAATCACTTCCGCCAGGGTGGTTTTTCCGGTGCCGGGCGGGCCCCACAGGATCATGGAGTGGAGCTGCCCGGCGCGGATAGCCCGCGGCAGTGGTTTGCCCTCTGCCAGCAGGTGAGTTTGTCCGATGTACTGTTCCAGCGTCCCCGGCCGCATTCTGGCGGCCAGAGGCTGATAATCGTTTTGCGAGAAATCGAGAGAAAAGTTAGTCACTGACGCCTCATTGACGCTGATCGTCCAGCGTAACCCCCTTCGGCGGTGTAAAGGTGAATTTATTCATATTCACATCAGTACTCTGCTGACCTTTGAGCTGATAGCTGCTTTTCTGGCCATCCTGCTCAACGGCGGCAAACTGCTGAATAATACCGTCCGGAGTTACAGTGATAGTAAATAATTTCAGATTGCCGTTGTTGGTTTTCGGTTTCAGCTCAAAGCTGTCACCACGCTGACTCACCATGTACTGCTGCCAGTCTGCCGGATCATTGCGGGTGATCAGCATAAACGGCGTATTTTGTGTGGCATCTTTCAGCCAGGTGGCGGTGACCTGCTCAACAAACGGGTTATAGAACCACAGTGTTTTGCCGTCAGAAACCAGTACGCTTTCATCCGGGGCGCTCATCTGCCAGTTAAACAGGTTCGGGCGTTTTACCCATAAATCCCCTGTTCCTTCCTGAACCAGTGCGCCGTCAGCATCAGTGACGGTCTGCGCGAAATTCGCATGGAAGCTGTTCACTTTTCCCAGACGCGACTGAAGGTCACTGCGGGTATCTGCATGTGCTGCACTGACTGCGGCACCTGCCAGCAGGCAGGCTGTGATAAACACCTTTTTCATGTATGCATTCCTGATGATGCGTTCGGATAAATCAGACGCCGCCTTTTCAGGCAGCGGTGTCATTAAAAGTTATTTGAGGACGGTGCCAGGACTTCACGGTTGCCGTTATGGCCCGGTTCACTGACAATGCCCTGTTCTTCCATTTCTTCCACAATCCGTGCCGCCCGGTTATAACCGATCCGGAACTGACGCTGGACACCGGAAATGGACACCCGCTGTTTTTCTGTGACGAATTGTACCGCCTGATCGAACAGCGGATCCAGATCTTCCCCGCTGACAGAACTGCCGCCTTCGCCGTCCTCACCGCCACGGGTGATGTTATCGATATATTCCGGACGCCCGCGGGCTTTCCAGTCATTCACCACATCATGGACTTCCTGGTCACGGACAAACGCGCCGTGAACACGCAGCGGCGCATTAGCCCCCTGCGGCAGATAGAGCATATCCCCGTTCCCCAGCAGCGATTCCGCACCGCCCTGGTCGAGGATAGTCCGGGAGTCAATTTTACTGGATACAGTAAAGGCAATACGGGTCGGGATGTTGGCTTTAATCAGGCCGGTGATCACATCCACAGACGGACGCTGCGTCGCCAGTACCAGGTGGATACCTGCTGCACGAGCTTTCTGCGCCAGGCGGGCAATGTGTTCTTCCACTTTTTTACCGGCGGTCATCATCAGGTCAGCAAATTCATCCACCATGACCACGATATACGGCTCTTTTTTCAGAACCGGGTGCGTCATTTCCATGCTGTCTGTCGGTTTCCAGAACGGATCCGGAATCGGCCGTCCCATGGATTCCGCCATCAGAATTTTTTCGTTATAACCCGCGAGGTTACGCACCCCGAGCGCTGACATCAGTTTATAGCGCCGCTCCATTTCCGCCACACACCAGCCGAGAGCATTGGCGGCGTCTTTCATGTCGGTTACCACCTGGGTCAGCAGGTGCGGAATGCCCTCATAAACAGAAAGTTCCAGCATTTTCGGGTCGATCATGATAAAGCGGACGTCTTCCGGTTTCGCTTTATACAGGATACTGATAATCATGGCGTTTACGCCGACTGATTTACCGGAGCCCGTTGTACCGGCAACCAGCAGATGCGGCATTTTACCCAGATCCGCCACCACCGGCTGACCGGAGATATCTTTCCCCAGCACCACCGAGAGCGGCGACGGCGTGTCGCGGAACTCGTCACAATCCAGCACTTCACGCAGATAGACGGTCTGACGTTTTTCGTTCGGCAGTTCCAGGCCCACATACGGTTTGCCCGGGATCACTTCCACCACACGAACCGCAACAGTGGAGAGTGAACGCGCAAGGTCACGGGACAGGTTAGAAATACGCGAGGCTTTCACGCCCGGTGCCAGATCCAGTTCAAAACGGGTGATCACCGGCCCCGGTTCATAACCGACCACGCGGGCTTTGATACGGAAATCATTCAGACGCGCTTCGATCAGGCGTGCAGTCTGTTCCATAGCGAATTCATCCACCGGCTCAATGGTATCCGGCGGTGAGGCCAGTAAATCAAGAGACGGCATCGGCGTGGTGGATTTCGGCAGCGGCTGATCATTGCGGATCAGGAACGGATGGAACAGGCTCTCTTCCATCTGTTTTTGTAACTGTGTTTCCTGTGAACTGACCGGTGCCGGATTCTGCTGCGGTGCGGCAACAGGCTCAGCGCTCTGTACCGGCGTCTGTGGTGCCTGATAAACCGGAGCCGGTTCAGCAACAGGCGCGGTGACCGGTGTCGGGATAAACAGCGGCTCTGCCGGTTCCGGGTCGACCAGATCGTCCACCGGGGAGAATGCCTTCAGTTCGGCCAGGTCTGATAAAATTGCATCAGCCTGCCCACTGTAACGTTGTTGCTGCATCTGCATAAACTGAGCCTGAAGGCGCTCAGATTCCTGCGCGTCCTCATCGTCTTCTGCTGTCACAGTGTGAACATCCGCCACCGGTGATACGGAGGCAAAAGAGTGATGATTAACCGGAGTCTGATAGGCAGACGACGCAGGGATAAAGGCAGAGGAGGTTCCCGCGGTGACTTCCGGGGCAGTTACTGCCTGCGCCGGCTCTGCTGCCGGCGACATATCCGTATCATCATCACCATAGCGGCTGCGCTGCTGCGTCATAAACTCATCACGCAGACGCGCCTGTAATACGTCGTCTTCATCCGGCTCTGTCTGTGCTGCCGGTTGTTCCGGCTGATGCTGCTGCGCAAATTCATCCTGCTCACGGCGCAGACGCTCAAGTTCCGCATCACGCTGAGACGGAATACGGATGCCGTAAAGTTCACGCCGGGTCGGAAGACGCACCGGGTTCGGACGCGGCAGTTCAGGGCCCAGCCCCTGTTTGACCTGTGCCGCACCAAAAGCTGCCGCTGCGGCAGCAGCGGAACTCAGATGCGCGCTGCTGTTATCATCCAAATCCGCAGAACCGGGTAAACCGAACGTAAAGACCGGTTCAGTGCGGCCGCTTTCTGCGTACGGGTTTTCCCATTGCGGCGGTGCCGGTTCAGGTTCAGGCTGAACATCCGGCACGTGAATCGGCGTATTCGGATCAAACGTTGTCCGGTAAGCGTCCGGAACATCAAAACGGTAGTGTTCAGCGTCATCCGCAGCAGACTCAGTGTGTTCCTGTCTTTCAGGTTCCGCTGTTGCCGGTGCCTGTGCGGGGATATGCTGTACTGCAGGCACCACCGGTTCATTCACGGTTTCCGGGAATGCAGAAACAGGGTATTCCGGTGTCAGCAGCGGGTCTGTGTTTTCAGCGGGATCATCATAATGAGTCTGCTTAGCCAGTTCCGCCGCATTCGGCGCGGAAAACAACACATCATCCTCATCATCGTATTCACGGTACTGTGCTGTCTGAGTCTGTGCATCACTGTCAGGCGCAACGGCAGTCAGTGCCGCTGCGGCAGCCGCTGTTTGCGGTACGCTGCTGTGCGCTTTTTGCTCATCAGCGTCTTCGTCATCATCGTATTCGTCATCATCCTCATATTCACGGTCGTCGTAATATTGATCGTCATACTGGTCGTCATAACGGTCACGGGAATGATTGGTGAGGAAGGTAATCGGTGAAAGAACGGCCGCGCCGGTTTTTTCGGCGATAGTGATCCACGACCAGCCGGTCAGCAGCATCAGGCCAACCGCCCACAGGCTGAGCAGCGCGAGTGTCGCACCGAGTGCATTAAACCACGGCATCAGCGCCGAACTGAATAAACTGCCTATCACCCCGCCCGCAGCAAAGTTCTGCATATCATCCACATTCAGGGAGGCGAGAGCACAGGATGAGAGGATAAGGGTCAGCCCCCCGATGATACGCATCGAGAGTGAGAAAAAGTCTACGTAATCTTTATTTTCATTACTGCGGAAGGCCGACCAGCACCCCAGAATCATCAGCGGGGGAACGGTGTAAGCCAGTATGCCAAAGGCGGAAAAAAGAATATCCGCAAACCAGGCACCGATACTGCCGGCCAGATTTTTCACCGGCTCATGCCAGTTTGTCTGGGACCAGCTCGGGTCTGACGGATTAAACGATAAAAGGGCAACCAGCAGAAAGACGGCGCACAACCCGATCACAATAAGGACGGCTTCCAGCAACCGGCGGCCGCTGCTGATTTTTCTGAATTTAATGTGTTTGTCTTCTGTATATTCCTGGCTCATCTCATTTCCTGACGCAACGTCCGGTTTTTCCTGTCAGTAAAACGGAACAACGCTGAGGGTAGCTCAGCGTTGAAACTGTATGCATAAACAGGAGTGTACCTGATTTATCCCGTTTTGCACATGACGCAGGAAACAAATTAACGGGTCTTGATGACCAGACGGTTACTTTGTTTGACCTCTTCCATCACCACATAGGTGCGGGTGTCATTCACGCCCGGCAGGCGCAGAAGAGTTTCACCCAGCAGCTTGCGGTAAGCGGACATGTCCGGCACACGAGTTTTCAACAGGTAGTCAAAATCACCGGAAACCAGGTGACATTCCTGAATCTCTTCCAGCTTCTGAACTGCAGTGTTGAATTGCTCAAAGACATCCGGAGCGCCGCGGTTAAGGGTAATTTCCACGAATACCAGCAGGGATGCATCCAGATAGTGCGGATTCAGCAGTGCGGTATACCCGGTGATAAAGCCCTGACGCTCTAAACGACGGACACGTTCCAGACACGGAGTCGGTGACAGACCCACACGTTTGGAGAGTTCGACGTTAGAGATACGGCCATCTTTCTGCAATTCGTTAAGAATATTCCTGTCGATTCTGTCAAGATCTTTACCCGGACGCTTTTTGTTATCAATCATCTCGTTATCTCTCTTATTTACTATTTTCCCACACCCATAACACTTCCCTTACCTGACAGAACAAAATCAGCATCGGAAAACATGTTTTCAGGCTAATCTTTGCATTTCTGATTATAAGAATACGCAACCGGCGCCAGTTTACCGGAACATTCAGATTATTATCGCTGTAGTCGTAAGCTGAAATTACCACGCTTCGTCATCAGGACAAACACATCGCCGGTGTAACAGGATGTATTAACCTGACGGATAAAAATCTCTTACACTGATGTTTTCGCAAATGCGCAGCCGATTGTCAAAGCAAATGAACAAAAATCAGAACAACCTGTTGAAGAAAATGGCAGAAAAACGTTTCGCTGACAAATACAGCGTGCTTTTGGTGTGATATTCAAACAACTTAGGAATCTTCTGAATAATCATTTTTTCGTACAATAACCTGAAAACCGACTCATTTCCGGCTCATTTCGATTTTGTGCTCTGCCGTTTTTATTCCTTTTTTTAACCCCACGTTTCTCCTACAATCCTGTACACGCTTTTTTGCCATTTTGTTAATGAGGTGTTCATGAACGCAACCCGACACAGTAAATTAATTATTCTGGGTTCCGGCCCTGCCGGATATACCGCTGCCGTTTATGCGGCACGGGCGAATTTAAAACCGGTGCTGATTACCGGGGTGGAAGTCGGCGGTCAGTTAACCACCACGACTGATGTGGAAAACTGGCCGGGAGACCCGGAAGGTCTGACCGGACCGGGTCTGATGGAACGTATGCAGGCGCATGCTGAAAAATTTGAGACTGAAATCATCAACGATTACATCACGGAAGTGGATTTCAGCAAACGTCCGTTTACCCTGACCGGGGAAAATACCTACACCTGTGACGCACTGATTATCGCCACAGGCGCATCCGCCCGTTATATCGGCCTGCCGTCAGAAGACGCTTTCAAAGGCCGTGGTGTGTCTGCCTGCGCCACCTGTGACGGCTTTTTCTACCGTAACCAGAAAGTGGCGGTTGTCGGCGGCGGAAACACCGCTGTGGAAGAGGCGCTGTATCTCTCCAATATCGCGTCAGAAGTGCACCTGATCCACCGCCGTGACAGCTTCCGTGCGGAAAAAATCCTGATCAGCCGTCTGATGGACAAAGTTCAGAACGGCAATATCGTTCTGCACACTGACCGCACACTCGATGAAGTGCTCGGTGATCAGATGGGCGTGACCGCTGTCCGTCTGCGTGATACCCAAAGTGATGCAACGGAAGAGCTGCCGGTGATGGGCTGCTTTATCGCTATCGGCCACAGCCCGAATACCGGTATTTTTGAAGGACATCTGGATCTGGAAAACGGCTATATCCGTGTTCAGTCCGGCACACACGGCAATGCCACTCAGACATCTGTGCCGGGTGTGTTTGCCGCCGGTGACGTGATGGATCATGTCTACCGCCAGGCGATTACCTCCGCGGGAACCGGGTGCATGGCCGCACTGGATGCCGAGCGCTATCTTGACAGCCTCGCTGACAAATAATCCTGCATTATCAGGGCGCTATATCTGTAGCGCCTTTTCGTGTACCATGGCATTATCCTGCTGATTTCAGCCAAATTTTTACTTATCACCTGCATACAGAAAAAATGGATAAATCAAGACAGTCAGAACTCGTCCGCTGGTTAAAGCATCAGGCGGCACCGGCACGGCGATGGTTGCGCCTCTCGATGTTGCTGGGTGTACTCAGCGGTTTACTGATTATCGGCCAGGCCTGGTGCCTCGCTGTTCTCCTTCAGTCCCTCATCATGGAGCATACGCCCCGCGAACAGCTCCTCACTCCGTTCACTGTACTAATCATACTGTTTATTGCCCGCGCAGTTGTCGCTGCGATCCGCGAACGGGTCGGGTTTATCTGCGGGCAGGTGGTAAGACGTGAGATCCGCCGTACTGTGCTGGATAAACTGGAACAACTCGGCCCGGTCCGGGTAAAAGGCAAACCGGCGGGCAGCTGGGCGACCATTATTCTCGAACAAATTGATGATATGCAGGATTACTATTCCCGCTATCTGCCGCAGATGACGCTGTCCGCCATCATTCCGCTGATGATTCTGATCACCCTGTTCCCGATCAACTGGGTTGCAGCGCTGATTCTGCTGGTAACGGCACCGCTGATCCCCGTCTTTATGGCACTGGTCGGCTTAGGGGCCGCCGATGCCAACCGCCGTAACTTCCTGGCACTGAGCCGTCTGAGCGGCGATTTTCTCGACCGCCTGCGCGGGCTGGAAACCATCCGCTTTTTCCACCGCGGCCGTGAGGAAGTGAAACAGATTGATGACGCTACCGAAGATTTCCGTTCGCGTACCATGGAAGTGCTGCGCATGGCGTTCCTCTCCTCTGCTGTGCTGGAGTTTTTCGCCGCGATCTCAATTGCGGTGGTTGCGGTCTATTTTGGTTTCTCCTATCTCGGCGAACTGAATTTCGGCAGTTACGGCGTGGGCGTCACGCTGTTTGCCGGGTTTATCGCCCTGATCCTGGCGCCGGAGTTTTTCCAGCCGCTGCGCGACCTCGGCACCTACTACCACGCCAAAGCACAGGCCGTCGGAGCCGCGGAGTCGCTGGTAACCCTGTTATCTGCGGAGAATAACGCGGATGAATTACCGGGCACCGAACCGCTGGCACCGGCAGAGCAGATTTCTGTCACGGCAACCGATCTGGTGATTTTTGCCCCGTCCGGGGAAAAACTGGCCGGGCCGCTGACCTTCACCCTGAATGCCGGACAGCGTATCGCGCTTGTCGGCCAGAGCGGTGCAGGGAAAAGCTCATTGCTCAATCTGCTGCTCGGTTTTCTGCCGTATGAAGGCAGTATCCGGATTAATCAGCAGGAACTGCGTGACATCCGCCCGGAAAGCTGGCGGGCGCAACTGAGCTGGGTGGGACAAAACCCGCATCTGCCGGAACAAACCATTCTGGACAATATCCGCCTGAGCCGTCCGGATGCCGCTCAGGACGAAATTAATGCGGTGATGGAAAAAGCCTATGTGACCGACTTTATCGGTTCCCTGCCTGACGGTGTGAATACCGTGGTCGGGGATAATGCCGCCCGGCTCTCTGTCGGCCAGGCACAACGGATTGCCGTGGCGCGTGCCCTGCTCAATCCGTGTCATCTGCTGCTGCTGGATGAGCCGTCCGCCAGCCTGGACGCGCACAGTGAGGAGCGTGTGATGCATGCCCTGAATGATGCCGCCCGTCAGCAGACAACCCTGCTGGTGACGCATCTGCTGGAAGAGACCCGTGACTACGATGAAGTCTGGGTGATGGATAAAGGTCTGATTACTGAACAGGGAAGCTATGCCGCCCTGCAACAGCAGCAGGGTGCCTTTGCACAGCTGTTGTCACACCGGACGGGGGATCTGTAATTATGCGTGTTTTACTGCCGTTTTTAGCCCTCTACCGCCGCCACTGGTTCCTGCTGACGCTCGGGATACTGCTGGCGATTGCCACCCTGCTCGCCAGTATCGGCCTGCTGACGCTGTCCGGCTGGTTCCTGGCCGGAACGGCGATTGCCGGTGTGCCGGGGATTGCCTTTTTTAACTATATGCTGCCTGCCGCCGGGGTACGCGGCGCGGCTATCTCCCGTACTGCCGGACGCTATGCGGAACGGCTGGTCAGCCACAATGCCACGTTCCGTGTGCTGAAACACCTGCGGGTGTTTGCCTTTGAGAAAATCCTGCCGCTGACACCGGGCGGCATCGCCCGATTCCGTCAGGGAGAACTGCTCAACCGGCTGGTCGGGGATGTGGAAACGCTGGATCATCTCTATCTGCGGGTCATTTCTCCGATTGTTGCCGCGCTGGTAGTGATTGCGGTACTGACATTCGGGCTGGGTTTTCTCGATCTGACTCTCGCATATGCGCTGGGCGGGTTTATGACCTTCCTGCTGTTTGCCCTGCCGGTGGTGTTCTACTCTGCCGGTAAGCCAATCGGTATACAGCTGACGACACTGCGGGCGCAATACCGTACCCTGCTGACCAGTGCATTGCAGGGACAGGCAGAACTGACTATTTTTGGCGCACAGCCCCGTTTCCGTGATCAGCTTGCTGAAACAGAACAACGCTGGCTGATACAGCAGCAGCGCCAGGCCGGGCTGACAGGGCTTTCCCAGGCGGTGATTATTCTGGCAACCGGGTTTGCTGTTGCACTGATGCTGTGGATGGCCTCCGGGGTCAGCTGGCCGTACCGTGAGGGCGGAGCCATTATCGCCCTGTTTGTATTCTGCGCGCTGGCGGCATTTGAAGCATTAGGCCCGGTGGCGGTCGCGTTCCAGCATCTCGGCCAGGTAATGACCTCTGCTGAGCGCGTCTCGCAGATTGTTGACACCAAACCGGAAGTCACCTTCCCGGCCACCGGTCCGGCGGCATCCGCACAGGTCAGTGTCAGCCTCAGCGGCGTTGGTTTTACCTATCCGGGACAACCGCTGCCGGTGCTGAAAGATATCTCCCTGACTCTCCGCGCCGGGGAACATCTCGCTCTGCTCGGCAAAACCGGCTGCGGGAAATCCACCCTGTTGCAGTTGCTGACCCGTGCATGGGATGTCAGTGAGGGTGAAATCCGCCTGAATGACCAGCCGATTGCCGCTTATGATGAAAATACACTCCGGTCGCTGATGGCCGTGGTTCCGCAACGTATTCATGTGTTCAATAACACACTGCGCGGCAATCTGCGGATCGGGGATAATGAAGCAACGGATGCGCAGCTGAATGCGGTACTGGCTCAGGTCGGACTGGAAAACCTGCTGGATAACGACCAGGGACTGAATGCCTGGATCGGTGAAGGCGGGCGTCAGCTCTCCGGCGGTGAGCAGCGTCGTCTCGGGATCGCCCGTGCCCTGCTCCACAATGCGCCGTTCCTGCTGCTCGATGAACCGACAGAAGGGCTTGATGCGGATACTGAGCAGCATATTCTCGCTCTGCTGCGGGAAATCGGCCGCGACCGGACGATGCTTATTATCACCCACCGTTTACAGGGCCTGGAACACATGGACACGCTGTGCGTGATGGATGGCGGGCAGATAGCCGAACAAGGCACTCACGACGCGCTGCTGGCGCGCAGAGGCCGTTATTATCAGTTTGTGAACCGTATGCCGGCCATGACCGGGGGATCCGATGCCATTCTATCAGCTGAATGAGGAACTTCTCTTTCCGCCGGTTGAGCACGCGCTGACCGATCCGGACGGATTGCTGGCCACCGGCGGGGATCTCTCCCCCGCCCGGTTGCTGCTGGCATACCGGGAAGGTATTTTTCCGTGGTATTCGCCCGGTGAGCCCATTTTGTGGTGGTCACCGGACCCGCGTGCGGTATTGTACCCGGAAGAGCTGCATGTCAGCCGTTCACTGCACAAAATTCTGAAAAAACACCCTTACCGGGTCACGCTCAATCATGCCTTTGAGCAGGTCATCCGCGCCTGTACAGAGCGGGATGAAGGTACCTGGATAGGTGAGGATATTGTTGCCGCTTATATCCGGCTGCATCAGGCAGGACGTGCTCATTCTGCCGAAGTGTGGGATGATGGCGCGCTGGTCGGCGGGCTGTATGGTCTGAACACCGGATCGCTGTTCTGCGGAGAGTCGATGTTCAGCCGTGTCAGCAACGGGTCAAAAATTGCTTTTATGACATTTTTCGCCCATTTTACCGGCCACGGCGGCGCGATGTTTGATTGTCAGATACTGAATCATTACACCGGATCACTGGGTGCGCGGGAGATCCCGCGGCAGACGTTTATCCGTCAGCTGTATCAGCTGCGCGATAATCATTTACCGCAGTCATGCTGGCAGCCGCAGACATTAGCACGTCCGGTGCCGTCACAACTGCCGCCTTTTTTATAAAATCGCTGCAAAGCAACAGGAAATGGTATGTTTCAGCCCGTTTTATGTTTCAGACACGGTGCTTAAAAAATATCATTCCTTTACATAATCCCGGTTTTTCGGCATTATCTTGCGGTTTGAAAATACTGGTTATTAACATTAGAGGATTAGATGGCCAAAGAAGACAATATTGAAATGCAAGGCACTGTGTTAGATACACTGCCGAACACGATGTTCCGTGTGGAACTGGAAAACGGACACGTTGTGACTGCACATATCTCCGGTAAAATGCGTAAAAACTATATCCGCATCCTGACAGGCGACAAGGTTACAGTAGAACTGACCCCATATGACCTGAGCAAAGGCCGTATCGTCTTCCGTAGCCGCTGATCCCTGCAGGCCACGCCTCATAAAAAGACACCACAGGCAACGCACCGAAGTGCGCGTCCTGTGGTGATCGTTTTTATGTCTGTACTGTTTGTCTCAGTACTGTTCTGCCATCAGGCTACCGGGTCACCGGATTTCTCTTTCAGGGCACTGAAACGGTAAGTCAGATCATCTTTCTTCTTATCAAGATCGATAATCACCGAGCCGCCGTTCACCAGCTCACCGAACAGTAATTCGTTTGCCAGCGGTTTTTTCAGTTTATCCTGGATCACACGGGCCATCGGACGTGCGCCCATTGCCGGGTCATATCCTTTTTCTGCCAGCCATGAGCGGGCACGGGCAGACACTTCAATGGAAACGCCTTTCGCATCCAGCTGCGCCTGGAGTTCAACAATAAATTTGTCGACCACCTGGGCGATAATCGGCTGCGACAGTGCATTAAACCAGACAATGCCGTCCAGACGGTTACGGAACTCCGGTGTGAAGACCCGCTTGATTTCCGCCATCGCGTCAGTGCTGTTGTCCTGCTCGGTAAAGCCGATGGCTTTACGCTGGGTTTCACGCACACCGGCGTTGGTGGTCATCACCAGGATCACATTACGGAAATCCGCTTTGCGCCCGTTGTTGTCCGTCAGCGTCCCGTTATCCATCACCTGTAACAACAGGTTAAAGACATCCGGATGCGCTTTTTCGATTTCATCCAGCAGAACCACCGAATACGGATGCTTGATAACCGCATCTGTCAGCAGCCCGCCCTGATCAAACCCGACATATCCCGGAGGCGCACCAATCAGACGACTGACGGTATGACGCTCCATGTACTCGGACATATCAAAACGCAGCAGCTTGATCCCCATCGCTTTGGATAACTGTACGGTCACTTCAGTTTTACCGACCCCGGTCGGCCCGGCCAGCAGGAACGCACCAATCGGTTTATGCTCGTTACCCAGCCCCGCACGGCTCATTTTGATGGATTCCGCCAGAGCATCAATCGCCGGGTCCTGGCCGAAGACCAGCATTTTCAGGCGGCTGTCGAGGTTGCGCAGCAGATCTTTATCACTGCTGGACACGGTTTTTTCCGGGATACGCGCAATCCGCGCCACAATCGCCTCGATTTCGCCGACACCGATGGTTTTCTTACGGCGGCTCAGCGGCATCAGACGGGTTCTTGCCCCGGCTTCATCGATAACATCAATCGCTTTATCCGGCAGATGGCGGTCAGTGATGTATTTCACTGATAAATCCACCGCCGCCTGAACGGCTTTCGCGGTGTAACGCACATCGTGGTGCGCTTCATATTTGGCTTTCAGACCGTTGATGATGCGTACGGTTTCATCAGCCGTCGGTTCGTTGATATCAATTTTCTGGAAACGGCGGGTCAGCGCTTTATCTTTATCAAAGATATTGCTGAATTCCTGATAAGTCGTGGAGCCTATCACCCGGATTTTCCCGTTGGATAATAACGGTTTAATCAGGTTAGCCGCATCCACCTGTCCGCCCGATGCCGCACCGGCACCAATGATGGTGTGGATCTCATCAATAAACAGGATGCTTTTTTCGTTTTTCTCCAGCACTTTCAGCAGCGCTTTAAAGCGTTTCTCGAAATCACCGCGGTATTTGGTACCTGCCAGCAGTGAGCCGATATCCAGAGAGAAAATGGTATAGCCTTTGATGACTTCCGGTACGTCATCCTGTTCGATACGCCAGGCGAGCCCTTCCGCAATCGCGGTTTTACCCACGCCGGACTCCCCGACAAACAGCGGGTTGTTCTTGCGGCGGCGGCACAGCACCTGAATCGTGCGCTCCAGCTCTGCCTGACGGCCGATCAGCGGATCAATCTGGCCTTTACGTGCCAGTTCGTTAAGGTTGGAGGTGAAGTTATCCAGGCTGTCCTCTCCGCTGCCGCTCTCTTCGGCGGCAGACTGGGACGGCTCATCAAAAGACGGGCCGCTGTCATTATCATCCTCACCTTTGGTGGTGCCGTGAGAGATGAAATTAACAATATCCAGACGACTGACATCATGCTTGCGCAGCAGATACGCCCCCTGGGACTCCTGCTCACTGAAGATGGCCACCAGCACATTTGCGCCGTTGACTTCATTACGGCCGGATGACTGGACATGGAAGACGGCGCGCTGCAAAACACGCTGGAAACTGAGTGTCGGCTGGGTTTCGCGATCGTCCCCTTCCGGCAGCAGCGGCGTGGTCTGTTCAATAAAATTTTCGAGTTCCTGACGCAGAACAGCCAGGTTAACACGGCAGGCTTCCAGCGCCTCACGGGCTGATTTGTTACCTAACAACGCCAGCAGCAGGTGCTCTACGGTCATAAATTCATGCCGGTTGTCCCTTGCTTTGGCAAAGGCGATATTCAGACTGAGCTCTAATTCTTGATTGAGCATAGGCACCTCCATTCTGAGAAATAAAGTGTATTCTTATACCTTCTCGAGTGTACACAGCAACGGATGATCGTTATCTTTCGCGTACGTATTGACCAATATTGTTTTCATTTCCGCAATTTCAGCGGTAAATACCCCGCAGATCCCTTTTCCCTGGTAATGGATGTCGAGCATAATCTGCGTCGCACGATCAACATTATAAGAAAAGAACTTTTGCAAAACTTCAACCACAAAGTCCATAGGGGTATAGTCGTCGTTGTTTAAAACCACCTTATACATTGAAGGCGGCTGTATCTTCTGCAGCTCTTTTTCCCTGAGCGTGACATCCGTTTGTGATTCAGATTGATAGTGACTCATTGCTATTCCGGTTATAGAAAACGTACGCCGCAGCAGGCGTATCAATACTCAGCGTTATTTTTATCAGACTTTACAGACCCATACTGTTTTGCCGTCAACAAAGGCTTGACGTCACCCTCTAATTCAATAGAGTATAAATAATGTACAAGGCAACCAGTATATCTGCGTAATACTGATACTTCATTATGAGTATTATGGATCATATGGCGCATTGTGCAGCATTTTTCAATCGTTTGACAGATGAGGGTGATAACAGTATGGAAACAGGTACTGTTAAGTGGTTCAACAACGCCAAGGGTTTCGGGTTTATCTGTCCGTCGGACGGTGGTGACGATATTTTTGTCCACTATTCGACGATACAGATGGACGGCTACCGCACGCTGAAAGCGGGTCAGAAAGTGAATTATGACACCATTCAGGGACCAAAAGGGCATCACGTCAGTGTGATTATTCCGGTTACTGAAGATGACGACACCGCAGCGCCGTAACACTGTATTTTACAAAATCATGTATTTTACAAAATTATGCGGATCGTCGCGGTAATGTCAATCGTCATTCCGCGACGTATTCGTATTTTCAGCCGGTGTGCGGCTATTCCCGCGCCAGTGCATCGATAGGATTAAGTTTAGCCGCATTCCTGGCCGGCAGGAAACCAAAGATAACCCCAATCGCGGTTGAACAAAGCACCGCACTGACAATCGCCGCAGGCCGGAAGACAAATTCCCAGTCCGGCAGTGCCATTTGGGCTGCAAAAGCAATGGAGTAAGAGAGCCCCAGACCGATGGCGCCGCCCATCAGACATACCAGCACCGCCTCGATCAGAAACTGCTGCATCACATCCCCCGCCCGTGCACCGACCGCCATACGGATGCCGATTTCGCGGGTACGCTCTGTCACGCTCACCAGCATGATATTCATCACACCAATCCCCCCGACCACCAGTGAGATTACCGCCACCAGCGTCAGGAAAAGCTGCATCGTGGTTGTGGTTTTATCCACGGTTTTCACAATGCTGTCGAGGTTATACGTGAAGGTATCCTGTTTGCCGTGGCGCAGTGTCATCAGCCGGACCAGCTGCTCTTCCGTATTATTGGTGTTGTAACCGTCACGGATACGCACGGAGATCATATCCAGATAATTACGCTGCATCAGCCGCCCGGTCAGGGTGGTGTACGGCATCCAGACCTGTAAGGTTTGCGAGTTACCGAACATGGACTTGCGATCCGCAATCACGCCGACCACCGTTGCGGGCATATTACCCACCAGCAGCGTTTCCCCGACCACATTCTTCTGATGAGGAAAGAGTTTGCGTTTGGTATTCATGTCGATGATAACAACCTGAGAGCGGCGTTCATACATCTCAGGCGGGAATGCACGCCCTTCGCCGAAACGCATATCATACACCGTGAAAAAGTCCGGCCCGATCCCGGTGATGCGGGCCGCGGAGTCGATATTTCCGCGGCGCAGACGCGCATTACTCCCGATTTCCGCAGAAGCCGCATAGACATACGGCTGCCGGCGGATCACATCCACATCGCCGGGTTTGAGGGATTGCAGATCCTGTCCCGGATCACTGCCGAAGTCTTTGCCGGGATAGATAAAAATGGTGTTGGTGCCGATGGATTTGATATCAGACAGCACGAGGGCTTTGGCGGCATCACCAATCACCAGAATGGTCACCACGGAGGCAATCCCGATAATAATGCCCAGCATCGTGAGCAGTGTCCGCATCTTGTTGACGACCATCGCCCGCCACGCCATCAGTAGCGCTTCATTAAAGCGGCCGAAGAAACGGCTGAACGCACTGCTTTTCAGGCGGGGTTTTGCCGCCGGGGTTTTCGCCTGCGGATTGATTGCCGCCCCGCTGTCACTGAGAATATGCCCGTCTTTGATTTCAATAATCCGCGCTGCCTGTGCGGCAATGACCGGATCATGGGTGACAATAATCACCGTATGCCCCTGTTCACAGAGCTGGTGGAGGATCGCCATCACTTCTTTGCCCGACTGGCTGTCGAGCGCGCCGGTCGGTTCATCCGCGAGGATCACTTCACCGCCGTTCATCAGCGCGCGGGCAATACTGACACGCTGCTGCTGCCCGCCGGAAAGCTGTCCCGGCCGGTAAATCAGCCGCTCGCCCAGCCCAAGACGCTGCAACAACTCTGCTGCCCGTTCGCGGCGCTCGCGGGCGCTCAGTCCGGCATAAATGGCCGGCATTTCCACATTCTGTTCCGCACTGAGGTGGGAGAGCAGATGATAGCGCTGGAAAATAAAGCCGAAATGCTCACGGCGCAGTGCCGCCAGTTCATCGCCGCTCAGTTCTGCCGTGTTCTTTCCGGCGACAAAATACTGGCCGTCACTCGGCGTGTCCAGACAGCCGAGGATATTCATCAGCGTGGATTTCCCCGAGCCGGACTGACCGACAATCGCCACCATTTCACCGGCACTGATCGTCAGTGAGACATCATCCAGTACCGTGACACTGCTGTCACCGGAAGGATAACGGCGGTAAATATTCCGCAGTTCTAATAATGCGCTCATGAATTATCCTGCTGTGGTGTCATCAATGCCGGTCACCACTTTCTCATGCTCCGACAGACCTTTTACCACCTCAGCTTCCACATCATTACGGGTGCCGAGTGTCACCTGCCGGGTTTCCGGCTGACCATTCACCAGTACCTGTACTTCATATTCGGTCGGGGAAATCTCTTTACCCAGCGCCGCCAGCGGAATTTTCAGTACATTTTCACGGTTTTCCAGTGCAATGGTCACCTGGGCAGTCATGTCCAGTTTCAGCACGTGCTGCGGATTGGGTACTTCAAAGCGCGCATAATAGAAAATGGCGTCATTGATTTTCTGCGGTTTCGGCAGGATATCGGTGATCACACCGCTGAAGGATTTATCCGGCGCACCCAGTACACTGAACGTCGCTTTCTGGCCGGGTTTCAGATAAACCACATCCGCCTCTGACACTTCGGCTTTCACCAGCATCGTATCGAGATCCGCCAGGGAGAGAATAGTCGGCGCCTGCTGCATGGCGATCACTGTCTGCCCCTGTAATGTTTTCAGCTCTGTCACCACACCGTCCATCGGTGCACGGATATTGGTGTACTGCAAATCATTACGGGCGGTATCCAGAGTGGCCTGATTACGTGCCAGCTGGGCTTTACTGGTATCAATCGCTGCGCGCTGCACTTCCATATTGCGCCGTGCCTCATCCACATCCTGCTTTGAGATAACCTGTGTTTTTGACAGTGCCAGCCGCCGCTGATACGTCGCCTGTGCAAAGGCATACTCCGCCTCTGCCTGCTTCAGCCGTGCTCTGATTTCACTGACCGTCTGCTCCGCCTCAATCACCACGTTCTGTGCTTTGACCGGGTCGATAACGGCCAGCAGATCCCCCTTCTTAACAAAATCTCCCTCTTTGACATTCAGGGTCTGCAACTGTCCGTTGACCTGCGCCCCGACATCCACCTTCTGCAAGGCATCCAGTTTGCCGGTGGCCATCACTTTTTTTTCCAGTGTCCCGCGCTGCACATCCTCCGTCATATAACTGACCGGTGCATCTTCACGGTTAAAAAACCAGAAACCGCCGGCGATCAGAATGATCAGAATGCCGGCGGTCAGTTTTTTTTTCTTTGAAACTGCTCTCATGAATTCCTGTTTCCTCAGTTAGCCCGCCCTCTGGCGAGCCATGCCACGCGGGAGAACATCCGGCGCAGCAACAGCGGGATAGAGTCCACACCCCTGCTTGCGGCATTATTGGCAATCGCAATCGCCAGATCCGGTTTCGAGGTGCGGTGAATCGCTTTGGTAATCACCCGGCGGGCCGGCATTTTAATATTCTCCGGGATATCCGCAACCTTGTGATACAGGCGGCTGAACCCCTCACGATATAAAAAATGCTCCATGTCCGGCGCGGGCAGACGGGTCAGTCTGTCCTGCTCAACATCATTGAGCCCCGATGAGAAGTGTGCGGCGGTAGCCGCGTATTTCTTACCGGCTTCATCGCCGTCAACCAGCGTATGCCATTCTATACCCATTTTGTTGGCAAACTTTAACAAAGGTTTAAGACCGCACTGGGCAAACTCAATCACCTTGATCCCTTCTGTCTCAAAGTAGTAATTACACTGTTTTGCCAGGTCGTTCATCAGCCAGATTTCCGTTTCCCCCTCCACCAGCAGCCAGCAGCGGGCAAACAGTGCGGACGGACGGTTAAAGCGGATATGGAATGAGATACGCCGCAGTTCTTCCGGCGACAGATGATTTTCCCCCAGCCGGTAAGCGGCGACACGGGTGGATTCCCGCACCAGGCGGCAGATATCATGAATAGGCACCAGCGAAAGCAGCTCACCGGAGTTGGTGGTGGTAATGCGCTGTAAAGAAAACAGATTGAGCAGCCCCCACGCCACCGACAGCATAATCGGATGCAGCCGGGTTTCCGGATCTTCCACGATGATGATCGGCCGGGCATACGGATCGAGTTTCAGCCCGCTGTTGGACTGAAGCAGCGCGGCAAACATACCGAGGATAATCAGCCGCACATTACGCTGATTGGGACCGGCCACCACGCGGTTAATTCCTTCCAGCGCCTGCCATGCCCGCTGGCGCGGCTCAATATTCAGCCGCCGCGCCTTACGGCGATCCAGCAGATACTCCCCCTGTTCGGCAAAGTAGTGGCTGAGCAGCTGTTTCATGGCTTCCAGGCCATCCTGCAAATCATCATTGGAGAGTGTCTGCGGATTGCTGACCAGAGCGCGGGTCAGATCCGCCATCCGGTTATTAAAGGTTTCTGTCTGCATGCGGAGATCACACTCCTCCTCCTCACATTCAGGTATTCCTTTTCTCAGGCCATGCATAAAACGGGCATCACGCAGGCGCAGCACCGGATAAAGACGGATAATTTCACGGATAAAGGTATCTGTTTTTTCCGGCAGAAGCGGCTCACCGGCTTCATCCAGAAACGTGCGCTGGCTGGTAATCGTGTTGTCATCCGCCAGATCGGCACTGACACGGTAGTTGATCCGCTGATATTCATCCCCGTTGCTGCGCCACAGCGGCGCCAGTTCACGGAAACGGCGGGAGCGGTAACGTCCGGGCCGCGTTTCACGGAAGATCAGAACAATCTGTAAGTGACGGACAGGTCCTGATTCACTGTCAGCGGCGTGATAAAAGTCGCTCAGGATAAATTTTGCATTCAGTGCCTGCGGTGACAGTGTCAGAGTCAGGGCATCCAGCAGACTGGATTTCCCCCACGCGTTTTCACCAATCAGTACCGTATTGCCGGTCAATGGTAATGACAGCCGGTTTATACCGCGAAAACCCAGAATTTCCACTCTTTCCAGAATCATAGTTCCCTCACTGTTTGCCGGATACCGCCTGTGTTATGACAATAATGATCACAATAAAGTATTATCACAATGTAATAAATAAAAACGGTTTTGACTTATACTAAACATGAAAACAGAGGGATACGTAGCAATTCTGGTGGGAATGCCGCTATAATCGTCTGCTTTTTAATCAGACACTAACACGAACACAAGAAAGACGGCATTATTTTACGGAAACAACACACATGTACTCAGGGTTATTAATTATTCTCGCACCGCTTATTGCGGGTTATCTCATCCCGGTCAGCAACACGGCACTGAAAAAAATCATCGGCCGCGGTCTGAGCGCGATGGTGTATGTGATACTGTTTCTGATGGGGATCAGTCTGGCGCTGGTGGAAAACCTCGGCGCCAATCTGCTGGTGATAGTGCAGTACACGCTGACATTCTCGGTGGTGGTACTCGGCTGTAACCTTGCCGGATTGTTTTTATACGGCAAAAAATACCCGTGGCAGGTCCCGGCTCACAAACAGCAAAAACCGCCTTCCCGCCTGCATATGGTGCTGGAGTCACTGCAACTGTGCGGTGTGCTGCTGGCTGGCTTTGCCACCGGGTTATTCGGCTGGTCATTTCTCTCTTTTGCCGGTGCCGCCAGTGAATATGCCCTGATTTTTCTGCTGTTCCTGGTCGGTATCCAGCTGCGCAACAGCGGTATGACGCTGCGCCAGATCCTGATTAACCGCCGCGGTATGCTGGTTTCCCTGATTGTGGCAGCCACCTCACTGCTCGGCGGCGCGCTCGCGGCACTGATTGCCGGGCTGCCGGTCAAAACCGGGATGGCGCTCTCCTCCGGCTTCGGCTGGTATTCGCTGTCCGGTATTCTGCTGACCGACGCATTCGGTCCGGTACTCGGCAGTGTCGGCTTCTTTAACGACCTGGCGCGGGAAATTGCCGCGATTATGCTGATCCCGCTGCTGATCAACCGCCACCGTGCAGCCGCTCTCGGCCTCGGCGGCGCCACCACGATGGACTTTACCCTGCCGGTATTGCAGCGCAGCGGCGGTGTATCGATTGTCCCGGCCGCGATTGTGCACGGCTTTGTCCTCAGTCTGTTTGCACCGGTACTGATAGCCCTGTTTACCTGAAGAGTGAAAATGTATGCCACAACAACGGATTTTGCCTCAGCGGATTTTAGTACTGGGCGCCAGCGGTTATGTCGGACAGAATCTTATCCCGCAACTGATCGCCGCCGGTCATCAGGTCACCGCCGCCGCCCGCCGGGTGGAGTGGATGCAGGCGCAGGGCTGGGAAAATACCCGCTGCTGCTATGCGGATCTGTATGATAAATCTACCCTGGAAACCCTTTTTCAGGATATTGATGTGGTGTACTACCTCGTCCACAGCATGACGGATGAGGCGGACTTACTGGCGCGCGAGCGTCTGGCAGCGGAAAACGTGCAGGCGGTGCTGAATAACTCTGCTGTACGGGAAGTGATTTACCTGAGCGCGATGCAGCACAGAGACAGCGACTCCCCGCATCTCGCCGCCCGCAGGCTGACCGGCGAAATTCTTGCGGACAGCCGTGTGCCGGTCACCGAGATCCGCGCGGCAATTATTGTCGGTCCCGGCTCGGCAGCTTTTGAAATCATGCGGGACATGGTGTACAACCTGCCCATCCTCACCCCGCCGCGCTGGGCGCGCTCAAAATCCTCGCCGGTGGCGCTGGAAAACCTGCTGAATTATCTGACCGGTCTGCTCGCGCATCCTGCTGACGGCAACCGCCGCTTTGATGCCACAGGGCCGGATTACCTCAGCTATCTGGAGATGTTCCGGCATTTTATTACCATCAGCGGTAAAAAACGGCTGATGATCCCGCTGCCTATTCCGCTGCGGCTGATTTCAGTTCACTTTCTGCGGCTTATCACCACGGTGCCGGAAGGCATCGCCAAAGAGCTGATTATGGGGCTGAAATATGATCTGCAGGGCGACGGAAAGCCGCTTCAGGCACTGATCCCGCAGACGCTGCTCAGTTTTGATGATGCCGTACGCAAGACCCTGAAGGATGAAGCGGATGCCGTCGATAATGAGGACTGGGGTTATGACCCCGAAGTCCGCGCCCGCTGGCGGCCGGGTTTCGGCTTCTATCCCAAGCAGGCCGGTTTTACCCTGAACACCTCCGCCTCCGCTGATGCGCTGTGGCATGTCGTGCAGCAAATCGGCGGTAAAGACGGTTATTTCTACGCCAATATTCTGTGGTCTGTCCGCGCACGGCTGGATGACCTGTGCGGCAATAAAATCACTTACGGCCGCCCGGATCGCGATACCCTCGAACCCGGGGATAAAATCGACGGCTGGAAAGTGATCACCGTTAAACCCCGGCAGCAACTCTCTCTCCTGTTCGGCATGAAAGCTCCGGGACTGGGACGGCTGACGTTTACCATCCGCGACCACGGCCACCAGCGGACGCTGGATGTCCGCGCCTGGTGGCATCCTGCCGGATTCAGCGGGCTGCTCTACTGGTTCGCTATGATGCCCGCTCATTTATTCATCTTTAAAGGCATGGCGAAAACTATCGTCAAACGGGCGGCAGCATACGCCCTCTCAGCATCAGAGAAGACATAATCACTCAGTAAAAGTTATTAGTTTGCTTTTTTAGTAGTTTTTTATGCAGAAATAATTGCATATTTATTCTTACGGCGTTAATATTCACTCAACGTCACTGAGTATGCAGAATTACAGCATGAGTATTCAATTAAAAAACATCAATTGCTTTTACGGACAGCATCAGGCGCTGTTTGATATCAACCTGGAATGTGGTGCAGGTGAAACCATGGTACTGCTCGGGCCGAGCGGTGCCGGTAAAAGTTCGCTGCTGCGGGCACTGAATCTGCTTGAAATGCCGCGTTCCGGTGAACTGACCATTGCGGATCACCATTTTAATTTTGCCACCACGCCATCTGCCGGTGAGATCCGTGCACTGCGCCAGAATGTCGGGATGGTATTCCAGCAGTATAACCTGTGGCCGCATCTGACCGTCATGGATAACCTGACAGAAGCACCGGTCCGGGTACTGGGTCTGACCAGAGAAGCCGCTCAGGCAAAAGCGGAAAAGCTGCTGGCGCGTCTGCGTCTGACTGATTTTGCAAACCGCTTCCCGCTGCATTTATCCGGCGGACAGCAGCAGCGTGTGGCGATTGCCCGCGCCCTGATGATGGAACCGCAGGTGCTGTTATTCGATGAACCGACCGCAGCACTGGACCCGGAGATTACCTCTCAGGTCGTCGATATTATTAAAGAACTGTCGCAGACCGGGATTACCCAGGTGATTGTGACTCACGAAGTGGATATCGCCCGTAAAACCGCCAGTAAAGTGGTGTATATGGAAAACGGCCGTATCGTTGAACAGGGCGGCGCGCAATGCTTTACCACGCCGCAGACAGAGGCATTTGCCGGTTATCTGTCACACTGATTATTTTCTGCCACTGAACACTAAAATAGGATGTTGCTATGAAAAAACTGGTTATTGCCGTATTAATCGGCGCGTTTGCTTTCTCCGCAGCGGCGGCAGAAAAAGAAAAAATCCGTTTCGCAACAGAAGCGAGTTATGCCCCGTTTGAAACCGTGAATGAGAAAAACGAAATCGTCGGTTTTGATGTGGATCTGGCTCAGGCGATGTGTGCCAAAATCGACGCGGAATGCACCTTTACCAACCAGGCCTTTGACAGCCTGATCCCGAGCCTGAAATACAAGCGTTTTGATGCGCTGATGGCCGGTATCGACGTAACACCGGAGCGTCAGAAGCAGGTTGATTTCACCAATACTTATTATGATAACTCTGCTGTTTTCGTTGCAGTCGCGGGCAAATTTGATAGCATTGACAGCCTCAAAGGGAAACAGATTGGCATCCAGAACGGTACTACGCATCAGAAATACCTGATGGAACAGTTTAAGGACATGAAAATTGTTCCTTATGAAAGCTACCAGAATGCGGTACTGGATCTGAAAGGCGGACGTATTGACGCTGTCTTCGGTGACACAGCTGTTATCAATGAATGGCTGAAGAGCAATGACAATCTGAAAACCGTGGGTGAGCGTGTCACCGATCCGGAATATTTCGGCACCGGCCTGGCTATTGCGGTCCGTAAGGGCAACAGTGAGCTGAAAGACAAACTCAACAAGGCGCTTGGTGAGGTCAAAGCGGACGGTACTTACGATACCCTCTATAAGAAATGGTTTGAGTAATAACATAAAAAATTAATGAACGATTTTCTTTCTTTAACAAGTGCCGCCGGGGTAACCGTCGGCCTTGCTGTTTCTGCACTCCTGATTGGTCTTGTGCTCGCGATGCTGTTTACCCTCTGGGAAAACGTACGCTGGAAACCTGTCGCCTTTGCCGGAACCTGTCTGGTCACACTCATCCGTGGTTTACCTGAGCTGCTGGTGGTTCTGTTTGTGTATTACGGTACTCAGGAAGTAATTATCCGGCTGAGTGACGGTATCGATCTGGGCTTCTTTACCCTGACGCTTGAGATCGATAACGGCCCGTATGTGCCGATCTTCAGCGGTATCACCGCCCTTTCCCTGCTCTATGCCGCCTATGCGTCACAGACCCTGCGCGGTGCGCTGAAAGCCGTCCCGGACGGTCAGCGCGAAGCCGGTCAGGCACTAGGACTGAGCCGTACCACTATTTTCCTCCGCTTTATCATGCCGCAGATGTGGCGTCATGCTCTGCCGGGCCTGGGTAACCAGTGGCTGGTTCTGCTGAAAGATACCGCGCTGGTGTATCTGATTGGTATTAATGAACTGATGCTGCAGACACAAAGCATTGCCCGCCGTACTGAAGAGCCTTTCACCTGGTACAGCATCGTGGCGCTTATCTATCTCGCCATTACGCTGGTCAGTCAGTACATCCTCAAACGTATCGAATTACGTACCACACGTTTTGAACGGAGCGGCCAGTGAGCATATTTGATTATATTATTGCTGTATTACCGGGCCTGCCGGTCAGTCTGTCACTGACCTTTGCCGCCCTGGTTACGGCGTTTCTGCTGTCAGTACTGTTTACACTGATACTCTCTCTCAAACCCCGGATTCTGACTCAGCTGGTCAAAGGGTATATCACCCTGTTTACCGGGACACCGCTGCTGGTCCAGTTTTTCCTGATTTATTTCGGGCCGGCGCAGTTTGAGGGATTAAAAGCGTATCCGCATCTGTGGGAACTGATGTCCTCCCCGTGGCTCTGCGCTATGGTGACTCTGGCACTGAACAGTGCCGCCTATTCAACACTGCTGTTCTACGGCGCGGTGAAAGCGATCCCTCAGGGTCAGTGGCAATCCTGCCAGGCGCTGGGGATGTCACAGAAACAGACGATGCGGATTATCCTGCCGTATGCCTTTAAACGTGCATTATCATCCTATTCCAACGAAGTGGTGCTGATCTTCAAAAGTACCTCGCTGGCCACGACGATTTCATTACTTGAAGTGATGGGTTACAGCCGCCGCCTGTTTGGTCAGGATTATGACCTGAATGTCTTTATTGCCGCCGGGATTATCTATCTGGTTGTCAACAGCCTGCTGACGCTGGCGATGCGTCTGATTGAACGCCGGGCGCTGGCATTCGAACACCGCAACTGATCCGCCCATAAAAAAACGGGGCTGACGTCTGAACGCAGCCCCGTTTTTTTATTCCGGCGATTTATTTTCTGGCCAGCAGTACCAGCACTTCATAATGTGCGGTATGCGGGAACATATCAAATAACTGCACGCGCTGCGGCTGATACTGTGTGAGATGCGCCAGATCCTGCGCCAGGCTCTGTGCATTGCAGCTGGAATAGATAATCGTGTCCGGCGCCATGGTGTTCAGGTAATCACACAGGGCTTTCCCGATCCCTCTGCGCGGCGGATTAACCAGTACCAGTTCCGGCACGGCAGATTTAGCGAGAGCAAACTGCGCGGAATCCAGTGCCTGAAACGTGACATTCTCCAGCCCCATTTTTTCCGCTGAACGGGTGGCGCAGGCGATGGCCTCCGGACTGATTTCAATCCCGGTCAGTTGGGTGGATTTATCCGCACAGTGCAGACCGAATCCCCCCGCGCCGCAAAACAGATCCCATAAGCGGGTGATACCCCGCTCACGCACCCATTGCCCGGCAGTATGATACAGCTGTGCGGCAACATCCGGATTGGTCTGGAAAAAACTGTGCGGACGGATATAGAGCGGAATACCGTTGAAGGTTTCTTCCAGTACCTCATCCGGGGTAAAGATAATTTCCTGCTCCCCTTCCAGAATCGCCATTGCGACCGGCTGGATATTAGCGGAAATCACCGATAACTGCGGTAATTGTGCCTGCAGAAACGGCAGTGCAGCCTGTAACTGCGCCACTTTTTTCTCCGAACGCAGCACAAAGCGCAGCATCATTTTACCGGTGGCACGGCTTTCGGTCAGCAGCAGGAATTTCAGCTCACCGCGGCGGCGTTCCACATTGTAGGGCGTGAGTCCGGCGCGAGCGATAAAGGGTTTCAGCGCAGCAAATACCGGTGCAAAACGGGGCGGATAAAGCGGGCAGTCCGATAAATCCACCGGTTCGTTATCCGTGACAATCCCGAATACCGGGCGCTCAACACTGCCGCTGACCACCATCTTCGCTTTATTTCTGAACGCGGTTTCCGCACTGCGGACCGGCGGCAGCCATGTTTGTACCGCGAACGGGGATAACAGAGCACGGAGATCCTGCTCTTTATCATCAATCTGCTGGATATAGGGTTTTTCAAGCCACTGACAGGAACGGCAGCGGCCGGATGAATACTGGGGGCAATGCATGACAGGTGTCCCGGATATCGAAAGTGGTACGGATAATCAGTGGATCACCGGAGAAGGAACGGAATCAGCGCGGAAACTTTCTTCATCTTCCGGCTCCGCATCATTCGGATCAAACAGCATATTGTTACTGAACAGCTCAAATACCACCGCACCAACCTGTTCTTCCATCAGTTGCAGGGAGAGAGAGAACTGCTCAAACGTCAGCCCGGCACTGAGCGGCAGCGAGTAACAGACCACCAGTTTCGGCATGGTGGAATCCTGAATATCCATAAACGTTTTGACCAGCAGCGAACTGGCGTTGATCTGGCTCAGGTTGGCAATCAGCGGGACAATCGCGGTCGGGCGGACTTCCGCCAGCGCCGAGAACACCAGCATATCGTCAAGGATATCAATTTTGGCATCAAACACACCGTCCACATTTTGCATATGCGGCAGATGCAGTGCCTGGCAGGAATCACACTCAAAACAGGAGAGTTGCAGCTGATCCAGCCATGTGCGTAATATCGTGAGATCGGGAATGATCATGAACCTGAAGCCTTTTAACCGGAAAAACAAAAGTACAGCGGGGAAAAATGTCACCCGCAGACCAATAACGGATCTTAGCTGAAAAACGTGAAGGGGAATAACGTTTTATTGCTTTTTTTCATTTTTATTCTGCCGGGTCTTTTTAGCGGCTCCGCTTTTGCTGTCAATCCCGACGGACGGCATCGCGCTGATTGCCCGCCAGACAATATTGATTGCCGCCGGTACCAGACACCCCAGGCCGGCAAACGCCATTATCATCAGTGCATTTTTACTGCTCATAAACCCCGGCAGCGCGATAAAATCATTCACTGCCAGATAAACCAGCAGCAGTAATATCACACCGATAACTTCACAGATAATCACCGGGCGCGGCATGTCTCCTAATGAACGCATTTGTCGCGGCTGTTTATTTGTCATTTTATCCTCTGCGATTGTGCTTTGCTTTCCGCACTGCGGACACACTCTGAACCATTGATGCGGACTACCGCACAAATCGTCACAACATTCTTTCCTAACCGCTATGATACAGGCATAATTTATCTCATTAAAGCACCACTTCCGGTGTTACTGATGAATGAAGGAGCTTTTCATGTATACCGTTATTTTTGGCCGTCCGGGTTGCCCTTATTGCGTTCGTGCGAAAGAACTCGCAGAAAAACTGAAAAATGAACGTGATGACTTCGATTACCGCTATATTGATATTCACGCTGAAGGTATCAGCAAAGAAGATTTATCTGTCACTGTCGGTAAACCGGTCGAAACTGTTCCTCAGATTTTTATCGATGAAAAGCACATCGGCGGCTGCACTGATTTCGAAGCTTACGCAAAAGCCAACCTCGGCCTGTTCAGCTAAGCTATACTGCCGTTTCCCGCCCGGGAAACGGCTTGTTTTTCTTCTTCTATCCTGCTGATTTTCAACATCAAAAAATTATTTTCATTTTTTTGAATCTTTTTCCGAACTTTCCTGCCGGGACGCAGTCTGAATAAGTGCCACTGCTTTTCTTTGAATATCCCCAAGATTGAGGAAGCCCGATAGTCACCAATTTGGTTTTAACTATCGGGTTTTTTATTGCCTGCTGTTTATCCCGCCTGTTATTGCTTCAGATTTTGTCAATTTTTTGCAATGTTACGTAATAGCACGATTAACCAAGATATTTTTACTTTACCTTGATGCACAAGACGGCTACCCTGACCCGTCATTTTATTGCCGGATATACACAGGTGTGTTTTTAAGGAGTCCGATGTGCTGGAAAATCTGAATCATTCGCTTTTTCTCCTGATCAATGCCACGCCGGAAACATCTCATGCCATGATAATTGCAGCCACTTTCGCGGCAAAATATCTGGTTCTGCTGTTTCCGGTCGTTGCCGCAGGACTCTGGTTGCGGGGAACACCGGAGAATATGGTCCGCCAGCGCCGTGCAGTCTCCAAAAGTGCCATTGCCCTGCTGATTGGCTTCGCCGCCTCCTGGATTATCGGCACACTCTGGCCGCACGCCCGCCCGTTTGCCGAACCGTTCGGACATAGTTTTCTGGAACACGCACCAACCGCCTCGTTCCCGAGCAATCACGGTATTATTGTATTTACCTTCGCGCTGGGCTGCCTGTTCTGGTGTAATGTCCGCGCAGGATTGCTGCTGATGATCCCGGCGCTGATTGTCGTCTGGTCGCGGGTTTTCCTCGGCGTTCACTGGCCGGTGGATATGCTGGGTGCCTTTATCACCGTGCTGATTGCCTGTGCACTGACAGAGCTGCTCTGGAATCTGTTCGGCCCGGCACTGCAAAACCGGTTGCAGACGCTCTACCGCCTCTGTTTTGCCATGCCTATCCGCAAAGGCTGGGTGCAGGAATAACGGTACAAACATAAATCCGATAATACCGGCCGGTGTGCCGGTATGAGATTGCTGACAGTGTTATTTTTGTTCACAGAATATTACCCTGCCATTTATTTAACATTTCAGTTCAGTCTGACATCAGTATCACCCCGGCCACTTAATTCGCGATTCAAATAATTATTTTAATCATCCGGGATATACAGTGTGTCTATTATATCATCCTCTGTTTTACACTACCTGGTTCCCTGCATACTTCCCGAATCAAAACAAACTCAATGACAGATTAATTTTTGTTTAAAAACAACAAATAACAAGATTTTCAAATAATTCTCATCCGGTAATAATCCCGCTTATCCTTATTTTGTAATAATACGATATTGTTCAGCGCATATACTAATTAACACCTGAACCAATAAATTTATTTAAATAAAAAACAGATAAAAATGGCATTATTGCAGAATATCTGACCTCCTATGCCGTTTCGGCATGCCCCATTCTGCAAAAACGGATTAACAACATTATTAAATGTTGCAACACGACCGGTTTTAATGTTATTTATAGCAAATGAGATGAAGATCACAGTGTTTTTCACTAATAAATAGTACATTTTCACTACAAAAAGACAGTCACCAATCTCAGATTCTTTTGAATATGAATTAATGCAGAGGCTTTTATTTATCCGTTACAGATATCAGGCCTCTGCTGTTTATTATTTTTACCGGCAAGCAATTACCGGTAATTTTCCCGTTTTATTTATTTTTATCCGGTTGCGTACATAGACCCTGCTTCAGAAACACATTTTGTGCACAGCTCACCGTGCATTTTTTCGCTGTTATTGTTGCAAATTTTGGAGACATCTATGGAAACAACACAACCACAGGTCGTGGTCAGTCAGACTGATACCCGTAATGATTACCGCAAATGGCGTAAATCCGATACCGTCTGGATGCTCGGACTGTACGGTACGGCCATTGGTGCCGGTATCCTGTTTCTGCCGATTAATGCCGGTATCGGCGGGCTGCTCCCGCTGATCATTATGGCCCTGCTGGCCTTCCCGATGACCTTTTTCGCGCACCGTGGCATGTGCCGCTTTATATTGTCCGGTAAAAATCCGGGTGAAGATATTACCGAAGTGGTTGAAGAGCATTTCGGTGCCAAAGCAGGGAACCTGATCACCCTGCTCTATTTCTTTGCGATTTACCCGATCCTGCTGGTTTACAGTGTGGCTATCACCAACACCGTGGAAAGCTTTATTGTTAACCAGATGCATATGACAGCTCCGCCGCGCATTATTCTGTCACTGGTACTGATTATCGGGATTATGTGTATTATCCGCTTCGGTGAAGCCGCGATTGTCAAAGCAATGAGCGTGCTGGTATTCCCGTTTGTGGCCGTTCTGATGGTATTGGCGCTGTATCTTATCCCGCACTGGAATACGGCGATATTTGATACGCTCTCTTTCAGCAATCATTCTGCCGGTGATACAGGTCGTGGTCTGATGGTGACGTTGTGGCTGGCGATTCCGGTGATGGTATTCTCCTTTAACCATTCCCCGATTATTTCAGCATTCAGTGTCGCGAAACGTCAGGAATACGGCGAAAATGCGGAGAAAAAATGCTCGCGTATTCTGGCATGCGCCCACATTATGATGGTACTGACCGTGATGTTCTTTGTGTTCAGTTGTGTACTGAGCCTGTCACCAGTCAATTTACAGGAAGCAAAAGATCAGAATATCTCCATTCTGTCCTACCTGGCGAACTACTTCCATAATCCGATGATTGCGTATATCGCACCATTAGTTGCGTTTATTGCTATCACCAACGCATTCCTGGGACACTACATGGGTGCCCGTGAAGGCTTTAACGGTCTGGTCAACAAAGCATTACGTGCCAGAGGCAAAAGTATTGCACCGTCCAAGCTGAATAAACTGACTGCCCTGTTTATGCTGGTAACCTCCTGGATTGTTGCCACACTGGACCCGAGCATTCTGGGAATGATTGAAACCCTGGGCGGTCCGATTATCGCCATGCTGCTGTTTATCATGCCGATGTACGCTATCCGCAAAGTGCCTGCGATGCGTAAATATGCCGGTCACCTGAGTAATCTGTTTGTGGTTGTTATCGGTCTTATCGCCATTTCTGCGGTGTTCTACAATCTGTATCAGCTGTTTTTTGGTTAATAAATACATGACTGTTGCCCCCTCCGGCGGGTAACAGCAGTAACAATCATCAGCCGGATCCCCGCACGGTTGGTCTGATGAAAGCAGGCAAACCAACACCATGAAGTATGAGTCAGAGAATACCGGCCCGCACGCCGGTATTTTTTTATCCGCGTTTAATTGCTCCCGCCGTTGCTGATCTTTTTTAAACCACATTTTTCACTGCTGACAGTATTATTTTTGTTCGCAGAATATTATTCTGCTATTTATTTAACATTTCTGTTCTGTCTGACACCGGTATCACTCTGGTTACTTAATTCGTGATTAAAATAATTATTTTAATCATCCGGGATATCCCCGGCCATCATTATATAATGCCATATTTTATACTGTCCGCTCACCCGCACACGGCCAGTATTATCACAGACTGAATCAGTGAATATTTTTACAATAAAAAACAACAGCATAAAAACAAAAACCCTAGTATCAAAGTGGTTTTTATCCTGTGAAAATATACTTTTTACTATTTTAAAATAATGAGATAGTGTGCAGATGATATATTTATTAATATATGAATAAATTAATTTAATTAAATAGAACACAGACAAAAATGACATTATTACGAAACAGGTCATTTCCTATGCCGTTTCGGCATACTCTATTCCGTAAACACGGATTAACAATTTTATCAAATCTTGCAACAGAGCCTGTTTTACTGAGATTTATAGCATTTGAGACTGCGATCACGGTGTTTTCCACTGAAAAACAGTATATTTTCACCATCAGAAAG
Source organism: Morganella sp. Je.2.23 (assembly GCF_051129855.1). Taxonomy (NCBI): domain Bacteria; kingdom Pseudomonadati; phylum Pseudomonadota; class Gammaproteobacteria; order Enterobacterales; family Morganellaceae; genus Morganella; species Morganella sp. Je.2.23. The sequence goes on along the minus strand of NZ_JBCPSQ010000001.1, from coordinate 247,808 downwards.
AGAGTTATCAATTTCAGGTACTTTTGAATATGAATTAATGCAGAGACCTTTATTTATCCATTACAGATATCAGGTCGCTGCTGTTTATTATTTTTACCGGTAAGCAATTACGGGTGACTTTTTAGCTTTACTTATTTTTTATCTGGTTACGTACATAGACCCTATTTCAGAGACGAATAAATGCACAGGTCAGCGTGCTAAATTTTAATTGTTGTTATTGTTGTACATTTTGGAGACTTCTATGGATACAACACAACCGCAGGTTGTGGTCAGCAAGACTGACACCAGCAATGATTATCGCAAATGGCGTAAATCCGATACCGTCTGGATGCTCGGACTGTACGGAACAGCTATCGGTGCGGGCGTACTGTTTCTGCCGATTAACGCCGGTATCGGCGGGCTGATCCCGCTTATCATTATGGCCGTGCTGGCCTTCCCGATGACCTTTTTTGCACACCGCGGTATGTGCCGCTTCGTGCTGTCCGGTAAAAATCCGGGCGAAGATATTACTGAAGTGGTTGAAGAGCATTTCGGCGCCAAAGCCGGCGGCCTTATCACCCTGCTCTATTTCTTCGCTATCTATCCGATCCTGCTGGTCTACAGTGTGGCTATCACCAACACCGTGGAAAGCTTTATCATTCACCAGATGCATATGACGGCACCGCCGCGCATTATTCTGTCACTGGTACTGATTATCGGGATTATGTGTATTATCCGCTTCGGTGAAGCCGCGATTGTCAAAGCAATGAGCGTGCTGGTATTCCCGTTTGTGGCGGTTCTGATGGTGCTGGCGCTGTATCTGATCCCGCACTGGAGCACTGATGTCTTCAAAACTCTCACTTTCGACAGCAATACGGTCAGTGTAACCGGTCACGGTCTGCTGATAACGCTGTGGCTGGCGATTCCGGTGATGGTGTTCTCCTTTAACCATTCCCCGATTATCTCTGCCTTTGCTGTCGCCAAGCGTGAAGAGTACGGTGAGAATGCTGAGAAAAAATGCTCCCGCATTCTGGCATACGCTCACATTATGATGGTACTGACCGTGATGTTCTTTGTGTTCAGCTGTGTGCTGAGCCTCTCCCCGCAGAATCTGCAGGAAGCAAAAGATCAGAACATCTCCATTCTGTCTTACCTGGCAAACCACTTCCAGAACCCGATGATCGCGTATATCGCACCATTCATCGCGTTTATTGCTATCACCAAATCATTCCTGGGTCACTACCTCGGTGCCCGTGAAGGTTTTAACGGTCTGGTTAACAAAGCATTACGCGCCAAAGGTAAAAGCATTGCGCCGTCTAAACTGAATAAACTGACTGCCCTGTTTATGCTGGTAACCACCTGGATTGTTGCCACATTAGACCCGAGCATTCTGGGAATGATTGAAACCCTGGGCGGCCCGATCATCGCTATGCTGCTGTTTATCATGCCGATGTACGCTATCCGCAAAGTGCCTGCGATGCGTAAATATGCCGGTCACCTGAGTAATCTGTTTGTGGTTGTGATGGGTCTCATTGCAATTTCAGCGGTGTTCTACAATCTGTATCAGCTGTTTTTTGGTTAAAAAATAAATGACTGTTGCCCTCTCCGGCGGGCAACAGCAACAACAATAATCAGCCGGAACTGAAAAGTAACGGCTTCGTGAATTTTCACGACACTATTAATCCACGCCTTAACATAGGGGGCGAGCAATATGGTCAGTGTATTTGACATCTTCAAAATTGGTATTGGTCCGTCGAGTTCCCACACGGTCGGTCCGATGAAAGCAGGCAAACAGTTCGCTGATGACCTTATCGCGGCCGGACTGCTGGAAAAAACCACCCGCATTCAGGTTGATGTGTACGGCTCTCTGTCTCTGACAGGGAAAGGTCACGCAACAGATATCGCTATCATTATGGGTCTTGCGGGTAATCTGCCGGATTCTGTTGATATTGATGCGATACCGGGCTTTATCAGGGATGTTGAAGAACGTGAACGCCTTTTGCTGGCAAACCAACGCCATGAAGTGGATTTCCCGCGCAATAACGGGATGAATTTCCATAAAGAAAACCTGCCGCTGCATGAAAACGGCATGTCAATCAGCGCATTCAGCGGTGATGAATTACTGTACAAGAAAACCTATTACTCCGTCGGCGGCGGCTTTATCGTGGACGAGGAGCATTTTGGTCAGGCTGCGGACAGCGAAACCAAAGTGCCTTATCCGTATCAGTATGCCGCTGATCTGCAAAAGCACTGTAACGAAACCGGGCTGTCTCTGTCTGCGCTGGTGATGCAGAACGAACTGGCTCTGCGCAGTAAAGAAGAGCTTTCCGCTCACCTCGCGGCAGTCTGGGATGTGATGAAGGCCGGTATTGAGCGCGGTGTGAACACCGAAGGTCTGCTGCCGGGACCGCTGCGTGTACCACGCCGTGCCGCGGCACTGCGCCGTCAGCTGGTTACCAGTGATAACACCTCTACTGACCCGATGCAGGTTGTCGACTGGATCAATATGTTCGCCCTCGCGGTTAACGAAGAAAACGCCGCCGGCGGCCGTGTGGTTACCGCACCGACCAACGGTGCCTGCGGGATCATCCCTGCGGTGCTGTCGTATTACGATAAATTCATCCGTCCTGTGAATGAAAATGCGTATATCCGTTATTTCCTGGTATCCAGCGTGATCGGTTCACTGTACAAAATGAATGCGTCTATCTCCGGTGCGGAAGTGGGTTGTCAGGGTGAAGTCGGTGTCGCCTGTTCCATGGCTGCTGCCGGTCTGACCGAACTGCTGGGCGGCAGCCCGATGCAGGTCTTTATCGCAGCGGAAATCGCGATGGAGCATAACCTCGGCCTGACATGTGACCCGGTTGCCGGGCAGGTGCAGGTGCCGTGCATCGAGCGTAACGCCATTGCTGCTGTTCAGTCTGTCAACGCCGCCCGTATGGCGCTGCGCCGTGTCAGTGAACCGCGCGTTTGCCTCGATAAAGTTATCGAAACCATGTATGAAACCGGTAAAGATATGAATGCCAAATACCGCGAAACCTCACAGGGCGGTCTGGCAATCAAAGTGATCCCGTGTGACTGATTAGTCTCCGTTTCATAACTGCAAAAACCCCCGCAATACAGATTGCGGGGGTTTTTCATATCAGGACATCAGCAGCAGGGTTTTGGGTCTGAAGCCGAACAATCCGGCCACCAGCGTGTCAGGGTAGTGCTGAACCGCAATATTGTACTGAATCACTGCCTCGTTAAATGCCCGGATACCGGGATTCAGTGCGTCCTCCACATCACAGACCGCCAGCTGAATACGGACAAACTGCGGCTCTGCAATCAGTACCGGGAAGGTCTCTGTCAGCGTCATAATATGATAAAAAACACTGCTGATATCATTTGCGGCACTGACACTCTCATCCAGTGTCGCCGCCTCTGTATAGCGCGGATACGCATCCTGCCAGGAATAAAACAGCGTTGCATCCTGAATACCCGCTTTTTCCGTCATATCCACCAGCTGGCCTATCCTCTCCGCCCGCTGACGTAACATGCCGTCAACCGCCGCATACGCCTCAGTGAGTGGTGCCTGAAGGTCGTTAATCCGGAGATAGACCCGCCGGACCCATACGATTCCGGCCACCGCAATGACCAGCGCGATAAACACAATTGTCCCCATATCTTTAATCCTTTATTGACCGGTGTGTAAAAATACCGGTCCTTTTTTATAAAAAAATCCGATATCAGGATGTAATATCGGATCTTATACGGATTTCAACAGGGTAATTCAGCAGACAGCATGACAAATTACCGCCTGAAAGGGGAATAACCTTATTAGGATAGCGGTAATTGCGCCATTTCCTCACCAAAATCCATCATCTGCACCGCATTAAAGCCAAAACGCTGATAAAAGTGTTTCGCGTATTCGTTCTCCGGCTCATAACTTAACCGCAACCAGGGCAGAGGCTGCTCCCGGGTGTTATTCATCGCGGTAATTTTTTCCAGCAGCGCCGTAAATGCCGCTTTTCCCAGCCCTTTTCCCTGAAATTTTGCATCCAGCATAAAGCGCCAGATCCAGAACATACCGTCATCATCATCAATGCCGTACATGGCAAAGCCAATCATAACGTCATCGTCATAAATCACATCGGCACTGAAATTATTGACAAACTGAAGCTGTGCCAGCGAATACACATTGGATGCCACAAAATCTTCCTGATCCTCCCGCACCTCTAAATCAATACAGGCTTCCCAGTTATCTTTACTCACCGGACATAAACGAATCATCGCCTCTCCTGTTGTTCCCGGTTTTTATCTGCCGGAACAGTATTACCGGGCTGATAAAAAATAGCCGCTCCGTATGGTGCATTCCGTGTTTTTCTTCCTTAATTCAGATTAAATCCCGCGCTTCACCGGATTGTCCGCTGCACCACTCTCTTTTATGCTTCCGTATATCCGCAGCCTGTCTGCATCTGTCATAATCGGAGCCACAATGAGCCGCCTTTTGCTGTTAAAATCATCTGTTAACGGACAACAATCCCAAACCAGCCAACTGATCACCCATTTTTATGATGCATGGAAAACCCGTTTCTCTGAGAACGATATTACCGTCAGGGATCTGGTGGCTGATGCTCTGCCTGTCCTGGATGAGCAGCTCTACTCCGCTTATTACGCGGTACCACCGGAACAAATGACCACTGAGCAAAAAGCAGCAATTGCCGTTTCTGATGCACTGATTGCCGAGATAAAAGCACACGATGTTATCGTTATGGCCGCGCCGATGTATAACTTCACCATTCCCGGGCAGTTGAAAAACTATTTTGATTTATTAATCCGTGCCGGGCTGACCTTCAGTTATACCCCGCAGGGCAGAACCGGGCTGGTAACCAGTAAAAAAGCTGTCATTCTGAGCAGCAGTGGCGGTATTTATGAAAATGGCGTGAATGATTTCGGAGTGCCGTATCTGAAAGTAATACTGGATTTTATCGGCATACAGGATGTGGATGTGATCGGTGTTGATGGTGTGGCACAGGCACCGGATGCGGTTGCAGAAAAACAGGCGGCGGCCGGTGATGCCATCACACAGTTTGTCCGGAATTACCAGTAACAAGCAGGAAAACCTGCCGGTCAGATAACCGGCAGGCTGTTGTGATTAACCGAAGACGGAATGCCACAGTCCGGCAAAGAAGCGGACAATATAATCCCAGATACGGCCGAAGAAACCGGCTTCCTCAACCTGCTGCTGAACCACCAGCGGACGCTGTTCAACCACTTTGTCATCGAGGATAAAGTTAATTTTTCCGACCACCTGATTTTTCGCCAGCGGTGCTTCCAGGGTGGTGCTGTCCAGCTCGAAAGTTGCTTTCAGATCTTTGAGTTTGCCTTTCGGGATGGTGACATAAATGTCTTTTTCCGCACCCAGCGGCACTTCTGAGATATCCCCGAACCAGACGCGCTCGGTGGTCAGCGGTGTATCGGCTTTCACCGGTGCCACGGTTTCAAAGAAACGGAAGCCCCAGGAGAGGATTTTTTCGCTTTCGGCAAAACGGACGCGATCACTCGGTGCACCAAGCACCACGGAGATCAGACGCATCGGGCCGTCAGTCGCGGAAGCCACCAGGTTATGCCCCGCTCCGCTGGTGTGACCGGTTTTTACACCATCCACATTCAGATTGGTGCTCCACAACAGACGGTTGCGGTTCGGCTGGCGGATCTTATTGAAGGTAAATTCTTTTTCTTTATGGATAACATATTCATCCGGCACATCGGTGATCAGCGCCTGGGTCAGCAGCGCCATATCTTTGGCGGTACTGTACTGCCCTTCGGAATCCAGTCCGTGAACGGTTTTAAAATGGGTATTTGTCAGGCCAATTTGTTTGGCGTAACTGTTCATCTGGGAAACAAACGTTTCCTGACTGCCTGCCACATATTCCGCCAGCGCAATACTGGCGTCATTGCCGGACTGTATAACCATCCCTTTGTTAAGGTCGATTAATTTTACGCGATCATCGGGCTTGAGGAACATCAGGGAAGAGCCTTTCAGCACCGGGTTACCCGTGGCCCAGGCATTGATACCGACAGTCACGATGTCATCCGGTGTTACTTTTCCGGCTTTAATGGCCTGTCCGACCACATAACTGCTCATAATTTTTGTCAGTGACGCCGGGTCAAGGCGCTCATCCGCATTGGCGGATGCCAGGATTTTCCCGCTGTTGTAGTCCATCAGCACATACGCTTTTGCATCCACCTGCGGTGCAACCGGTGTTTCCTCCGCAAACGCGTGCCCGATGCTTAAAAATCCGAAAGCAAGCCCGCCGATTAAACCGGTTACCCGTGAACTGATTACTGTCTGCATTACTCTTCCCTCTTTAAACCCGGTACATCGTGACAAAAATAAGAGTGATAACTCTGTGATAATGAATACTATATTCATTTCATGAATGGTAAGCCAATGACACTTTAACGCGATTCTTCCTGTTACGGGCATTTCGTGTAAAAATTTACACTTCATGACATAAAATAACCGACAATACGCACACGTCATCGCATTTCTATCAACAGGAGTCACTATGATAACCGTCTGGGGCAGAAAAAACTCGTCTAACGTCAAGAAAGTCTTATGGTGTCTGACTGAGCTGGGGCTGACTTATCAGCAGAAAGATGCGGGCGGGCCGTTCGGCGGCCTCGATACCCCCGAATACCTCACCATGAACCCGAATAAAACCATCCCGACGTATCAGGACGGTGAGTTTATTCTCTGGGAATCCAATGCCATTCTCAGCTATCTGGCGGATAAATATGATGACGGCACACTGCTGCCGCATAATGCGGAATTCCGCGCGCGGGCAGCGCAGTGGATGTACTGGTCAGACGGCAGCCTGTTCCCGTATATCAAAGCGATGATGGGACTGCTGGTCAGAACCCCGGCAGAGCAGCGTGACCCGGCACGTGTTGCGGAACTGAAACAGTCGCTGAATAACCTGATTGCCATGCTCAACGACGACCTTGCACAGCGTGATTATATCGCCGGTGATACGTTCAGTATCGCAGATATGGCACTGGCACCGCTGCTCTATCCGTGGCGGGAAGTGTGTCACGACAGACCGGACTTCCCGCACATTGAGCGCTGGTTTGCACGGATTGAAACCCGTCCGGCGTACCGCGATATCGTGGCACTGCCGGTCAGTTAATACTTACTCCGTCATCGGCATCCGGCCGGGATCAGGGTACTGATACTCAAACCCCAGTTCCCGGCAGATGCGGCTGCCGTCAATCTCTTTCCCCTCAGAGATATCTTCTTCTCTGAAGACCGGCGGCAGTAAATTAATCTGACGGGACATATCCGGATAAAATTCAGCCCGTGACGGGTGCTGCGGCGCACACAGGTTATACAGATGGCCGCCGTGCGGGCGCTGGATAAGCAGGCGGATCGCCGCGATCACATCATCCTGATGTACCAGATTGACCGGCTGATTCGCCCCTTTCACCGCTGTTTTTCCGGCCAGGAAACGCCCCGCATGACGGGATTCCCCCACCAGCCCGGCCAGACGCAGAATATCCGCTGACACGCCCGGCAACTCATTCAGCCAGTGTTCAATCTCTGCGATTGCTTTGGCCGATTCTGTCACCGGATCGACCGGCGAATTCTCCGTCAGCTTCCCGGTCTGATTACCGTAAACGGCGGTTGAACCGGTAAAAATCACCCGTGACACGCCGCGCGCCGCCGCCAGATCCACCAGGTTCTGCACCGCTTTCACATACAGGTAACCGCCGCCCGCGGTTCTGGATGCAGGCAGCGTGATCACCAGAATATCTGTCTGCAAAAATTCATCCAGATCATCAGCATCACACTCTGGTTCCGGCGTCAGATTCAGCATATAACACTCAATACCGCACATCCTTGCCGCCTCTGTGCCGTCCGGCGTGGTTTTGGTGCCCTTAACGCGGATACCGATATCCGCAAGATGCAGTGCCAGCGGCATTCCCAGCCAGCCCAGCCCCGCGATAGAAACTGTTTTCATCGTGATCGACCTCTCTGTGTGGCTTATTTTTCTTTTTATTTCAGTAAATTATCTTAATTTTTGTTTTCTTTGCAAAAAAGGGGTTGCAAAGTCCGGGTGAGTTCTATAGGTTGAAAGACAAGCAATTTATATACATTGAATTTATAAATATCGTTATCACCATCATGACAACATTATCCGTGATAGCAACAAGCAGATAAACAACGAGAGATTATCATGACACGCATCCAGTTCAGCCATCACCACCACCATCACCCTGACTAGTCTTTCAGGCGATTGGTGCCGGAAGACGTCCAGAGCTTCCGGTGGCATGCGTGTAATAGAGAACCCCCGGAAGAATCTTTTTTCCGGGGGTTTTTTTATACCTAAAAAATTATAAAATTAAAGGATAATCAAAATGTTAGATAAAACGCGCTTACGGATAGCCATTCAGAAGTCAGGTCGCTTAAGTGAAGATTCCCGCGAATTACTCGCGCGCTGCGGCATAAAAATCAACTTACAACAGCAGCGCCTGATTGCCTACGCAGAGAATATGCCGATCGATATCCTGCGGGTGCGTGATGACGATATTCCGGGGCTGGTGATGGACGGTGTGGTTGACCTCGGTATTATCGGCGAAAACGTGCTGGAAGAAGAATTATTAAGCCGTCAGGCACAGGGACAAAACCCGCGCTACTTCACTCTGCGCCGCCTGGATTTCGGCTCCTGCCGCCTCTCGCTGGCCGCTCCGGTGGATTTCAGCTACAACGGTGCGGAGTGTCTGCAGGACAGCCGTATCGCCACCTCTTACCCGTTCCTGCTCAAGCGCTACCTTGATCAGAAAGGTATCCGTTTTAAATCCTGTCTGCTCAACGGCTCGGTGGAAGTGGCACCGCGTGCCGGGCTGGCCGATGCCATCTGTGACCTGGTCTCCACCGGCGCCACACTGGAAGCCAACGGTCTGCGCGAAGTGGAAGTGATTTACCGCTCCAAAGCCTGTCTGATTCAGCGCGACGGTGAAATGCCGCCGGCCAAACAACAGCTTATCGACAGAATGATGACCCGTATCCAGGGCGTGATCCAGGCGCGTGAATCCAAATACATCATGATGCACGCCCCGTCTGAGCGCCTGGATGAAGTGATCGCCCTGCTGCCGGGTGCGGAACGTCCTACCCTGCTGCCGCTGGCCGGTGAGCCGGATCTGGTGGCAATGCACATGGTCAGCAGCGAAACCCTGTTCTGGGAAACCATGGAAAAACTGAAAGCCCTGGGTTGCAGCTCCATTCTGGTTCTGCCGATTGAAAAAATGATGGAGTGATGACAATGACCGCAATGACCTTTAATACTCTGATCCGCTGGGAAAACCTTGATGCACAACAGCAGGCGGATGCCCTGATGCGTCCGGCGATGGCTGCATCCGGTGATATCAGCCGTGTGGTCAGTGACATCATCCGTGATGTGCGCGAAAACGGCGATAACGCCCTGCGTGCCCTGAGTGCGCGCTTTGACAAAACACAGGTAACAACGCTGCAAATCAGCGCCGCAGAGATTGCCGCTGCCGCTGACCGCCTGCCGGACTCACTGAAGTCCGCGATGGCGACAGCAAAAGCGAATATCACCCGCTTTCACGAAGCGCAGATCCCGGATGTGATTGATGTGGAAACACAGCCCGGCGTCAGCTGCCAGCTGGTCACCCGTCCGGTGGACAGTGTCGGATTGTATATCCCGGGCGGTACCGCACCGCTGATTTCCACTGTCCTGATGCTGGCCGTCCCGGCAAATATTGCCGGTTGCCGTCAGATTATTCTTTGCTCACCGCCGCCGATCGCGGATGAAATTTTATATGCCGCGCAACTTTGCGGTGTGGAAACGATTTATCAGGTTGGTGGTGCTCAGGCGATTGCCGCAATGGCATTCGGTACAGAGACCATCCCCGCCACTGACAAAATTTTCGGGCCGGGCAATGCTTATGTGACAGAAGCAAAACGTCAGGTCAGCCAGACTATCGGCGGCGCAGCGATTGATATGCCGGCCGGGCCTTCTGAAGTGCTGGTGATCGCTGACAGCGGTGCAAACCCGGCCTTTGTGGCTGCTGATCTGCTCTCCCAGGCGGAACACGGCCCGGATTCTCAGGTGGTGCTGGTCACCCCGGATGAAGAGATGGCACAACGTGTGGTGGCAGAAACCAACTCTCAGCTTGAATTATTATCACGCAAAGAGATTGCCCGTCAGGCGCTGTCCGCCAGCCGCATCATTATCGCCCGCGACCTGGACACCTGTGTGGCCATCAGTAATCAGTACGGCCCGGAACACTTAATTATCCAGACCCGTGACCCGGACGCCCTGCTGCCCGCGATTAACAGTGCCGGTTCTGTCTTCCTCGGTGACTGGTCGCCGGAATCCGCCGGAGATTATGCTTCAGGGACTAACCACGTCCTGCCGACTTACGGCTACACCTCAACATACTCCAGCCTCGGACTGGCGGATTTTATGAAACGGATGACCGTACAGAAACTGACCCCGGCCGGGTTATCCGGGCTGGCAGACGCGATTGAAACCCTGGCGGCGGCGGAACTGCTTACCGCGCACAAAAATGCCGTGACACTGCGGATGAATGCCCTGAAAGCAGAGGAGAATAACGGATGAACAAACCATTCAGCGCGATGGCACTGGCCCGCGAAAATGTGCAGTTACTGACGCCGTATCAGTCGGCACGCCGCCTCGGCGGTAACGGGGATGTCTGGCTGAACGCCAACGAATACCCGCAGGCACCGGATTTTACCTTTACGGATCGCAATCTGAACCGCTATCCGGAGTGTCAGCCTGCCAATGTGATCAACCGTTATGCAGCTTACGCCGGTGTCAGTCCGGAGCAGGTTATCGCGGGGCGCGGCGCGGATGAAAGCATTGAATTACTGATCCGCGCTTTCTGTGAGCCGGGAAAAGATGCCGTACTGTTCTGCCCGCCGACCTACGGTATGTACAGCGTCAGCGCAGAAACGTTTGGTGTCGCACAGAAAGTGGTGCCGGCTCTGGATGGCTGGCAATTAGATCTCGACAGCATTGCCACCAGCCTTGATAACGTCAAAGTGCTGTATGTCTGCCACCCGAACAACCCGACCGGTAACCCGATCCGTGAACAGGATCTGCGTTATCTGTTTGATATTGTCGATAACCGTGCACTGATTGTGGTCGATGAAGCCTATATTGAGTTTTGTCCGGAATTCAGTGTGGCATCGTGGCTGAGAGAATACCCGAACCTGGTGATCCTGCGCACACTCTCAAAAGCATTTGCACTCGCCGGGCTGCGCTGCGGCTTCACACTGGCCTCTGCGGAGATTATTAATGTACTGATGAAAGTGATCGCGCCCTATCCGCTGTCATCGCCGGTGGCCGCCATTGCCGCCGAAGCGCTGCTGCCGGAGGGCATTGCCGTCATGCAGGCACGCGTCAGCGAAATCCGCAGCAACCGGCAGATGCTGTGCGATGAGCTGGCCAAACTGCCGCTGACGGAAACCGTTTTCCCGAGTGAAACCAACTACATTCTGGTGCGTTTCCGTGATGCGGAGCGGGTTTTCCGCAGTCTGTGGGATGAGGGAATTATTTTACGTGACCAGCGTAAACAACGCGGACTGGAAAACTGCCTGCGTATTACTGTCGGCACCCGGGCAGAATGCCTGCGGGTGATCGCCGCCATCGCCGCGCTTGAAATGCCATAATCTGAGGACAACGGATATCATGACACAGAACGTTTTATTTATTGACCGCGACGGAACCCTGATCACCGAACCCCCGGTGGATTTCCAGGTGGACAGATTAGACAAACTGGCCTTTGAGCCGGATGTGATTCCCGCGCTGCTGAAACTGAAAGATGCCGGATACCGCTTTGTGATGGTCACCAACCAGGACGGACTCGGTACTGACAGCTTCCCGCAGGCCGACTTCGAGGCTCCGCACCAGCTGATGATGCAGGTTTTTACCTCTCAGGGTATTACCTTTGATGAAGTTCTGATTTGCCCGCACAAACCGGCGGATAACTGCAATTGCCGTAAACCGAAAACCACCCTGGTGGAGAAATATCTGCTGCCGGGTGTGATCGACACGCAAAACAGCTATGTGATCGGCGATCGTGAAACCGATATTCAGCTTGCACAAAACATGGGCATTACCGGTCTGCGTTACGGACAGCCGGGCGCTGACTGGAACAGCATCGCAGAGCAACTGACCCGCCGTGACCGCTACAGCCGCGTGGAGCGAAAAACCAAAGAAACCGATATTCTCACTGAGGTGTGGCTCGACCGCGAGGGCGGCAGTACCATCAGCACCGGCGTCGGCTTTTTTGACCACATGCTGGATCAGATAGCCACCCACGGCGGTTTTCGTCTCAATATTCAGGTCAGCGGTGATCTGGTGATTGATGATCACCACTCCGTCGAAGATACCGGGCTGGCACTGGGTGAAGCCCTGAGACTGGCACTCGGCGACAAACGCGGCATCACCCGTTTCGGCTTTACCCTGCCGATGGATGAATGCCTTGCCCGCTGTGCACTGGATATTTCCGGCCGCCCGCACCTGGAATACAAAGCCGATTTTAAATATCAGCGTGTCGGTGACCTCAGCACCGAGATGATCGAGCACTTCTTCCGCTCGCTCTCCTACACGATGGGCTGCACATTACACCTGAAAACCAAAGGGAAGAACGATCACCACAGAGCCGAAAGCCTGTTTAAAGTGTTCGGACGGACACTGCGCCAGGCCATCCGCGTGGAAGGTAATGTTCTGCCGAGTTCAAAAGGGGTGTTGTGATGCGCATAGTGATCACCGATACCGGCTGCGCCAATATCGCCTCCGTCCGCTACGCGGTGGAGCGTCTGGGTTATCAGCCGCTGGTCACCGCCGACCCTGACCTTATCCGTCAGGCAGATAAAGTGTTTCTGCCGGGGGTCGGCACCGCAGGTGCGGCGATGGAAAAGCTGACAGAGCGCGGACTGGTAAGCACCATCCGTTCCCTGAGCCAGCCGGTGCTGGGGATTTGTCTCGGCATGCAGCTGCTCGGTACCACCAGCGAAGAGGGTAATATTGAGCTGCTCGGCCTGATTGATACCCCCGTACAAAAAATGATGCCGGACGGTCTGCCGGTGCCGCATATGGGCTGGAATACCGTTGAATTTACTGCCGATCTGCCGCTGTTCCGTGATATCGCACCGCAGAGCTATTTTTACTTTGTCCACAGTTACGCCTGTCCGGTCAGTGACGCCACGGCGGCCACCACCACGTACGGTGAGGCTTTCAGCAGTGTTCTCTGCCGCGATAATTTTTACGGCGTACAGTTCCACCCGGAGCGTTCAGGTAAAACCGGCATCACTCTGATTAAAAATTTTCTGGAGATGAAATCGTCATGATCATTCCCGCACTGGATTTAATTGACGGACAGGTAGTGCGCCTTCACCAGGGCGATTATGCAAAACAGCGCGATTACGGCGCTGATCCGCTCAGCCGTTTGCAGGCCTATGAGCGCGAAGGGGCGGAACTGCTGCACCTTGTGGATTTAACGGGCGCCAAAGATCCGGCCAAACGCCAGATCGCATTGCTGAAAACCTTACTGGCAGGTGTCAGCGTACCGGTACAGATCGGCGGCGGTATCCGCACTGAAGAAGATGTGGCCGCTCTGATTGAAGCCGGCGCTGCCCGTGTGGTGGTCGGCTCCACGGCGATCAAATCCCCGGAAGAAGTAAAACGCTGGTTTGCCCGCTGGGGTGCGGAACGCATTGTCCTTGCACTGGATGTGCGTATCGGTGCAGACGGCAAAAAACGGGTTGCGGTCAGCGGCTGGCAGGAAGATTCAGAACAGACCATCGAAGACGTGATCCGCGATTTTGCCTCTGCCGGGCTGCGCCACGTGTTATGTACTGATATCTCGAAAGACGGTACCCTGGCGGGCTCTAATGTGGCGCTCTACCGGGAAATCTGTGCGGCATTCCCGGAGATTGCTTTCCAGGCGTCCGGCGGTATCGGCGGGCTGAGTGATATCGCCCCGCTCCCTGCCACCGGCGTGGCGGGTGTGATCGTCGGCCGGGCTCTGCTCGACGGCAAAATGACATTACCGGAGGCTATCGCATGCTGGCAAAACGCATAATTCCCTGCCTGGACGTCCGCGACGGACAGGTTGTCAAAGGGGTGCAGTTCCGTAATCACGAAATCATCGGTGATATTGTTCCCCTCGCCCGCCGTTATGCTGAAGAAGGCGCGGATGAACTGGTATTTTATGATATCACGGCGTCCTCTGACGGCCGTGTGGTGGATAAAAGCTGGGTCGCCAAAGTCGCGGAAGTGATTGATATTCCGTTCTGCGTTGCCGGTGGTATCCGCAGCACAGAAGATGCGGCGGCGATCCTCAGTTTCGGGGCGGATAAAATCTCCGTAAACTCGCCGGCGCTGAGTGATCCGTCACTGATCACCCGGCTGGCTGACCGCTTCGGCGTGCAGTGTATTGTCATCGGAATCGATACCTGGCACGATGCTGAAACCGGTAACTATCAGGTCTATCAGTTTACCGGTGATGAAAAACGCACTATCGCCACCTCCCGTAACACCCTCGACTGGGTGCAGGAAGTGCAGCAGCGCGGTGCCGGGGAAATCGTCCTCAATATGATGAACCAGGACGGTGTGCGTAACGGTTATGACTTAGAACAGCTGAAAAAAGTGCGGGAGGTGTGTCAGGTACCGCTGATTGCCTCGGGTGGTGCCGGTCATCCGGATCACTTCCGCGATGCGTTTTTACAGGCCGGTGTTGACGGCGCGCTTGCCGCCTCCGTCTTCCACAAACAAATTATTAATATCGGCGAACTGAAACGCGGACTTGCCCGCGACGGGATCGTTGTCAGAATACAGGAGTAACACACAATGCTCACGGAACAGGAAATTGCACAACTGGACTGGCAGAAAACCGGCGGCCTGCTGCCGGTTATTGTTCAGCACGCTGTCTCCGGCGATGTGCTGATGCTGGGCTACATGAACCGCGACGCACTGGACAAAACGATCAGCGAAAAACGCGTGACGTTTTATTCCCGCACCAAACAGCGGCTGTGGACCAAAGGGGAATCCTCCGGGCATTTTCTGAATCTGACCGACCTGTTTAAAGACTGTGATAATGACACGCTGCTCGCCCTGGTTTTACCGGTCGGCCCGACCTGTCATCAGGGTACCAACAGCTGTTTTGCACCGGCACAAACTGCCCAGGGTTTCCTGTATGAACTGGAATCTGTGATTAAATCCCGCAAAAACGCCGATCCGGACAGTTCTTACACCGCGCAACTCTATGCCGCCGGGACCAAACGGATCGCACAAAAAGTAGGTGAAGAAGGTGTGGAAACCGCACTGGCAGCGACTGTCCGCGATAAGGCGGAACTGACCTCTGAATCCGCCGATCTGCTCTATCACCTGCTGGTCCTGCTTCAGGATGCTGATCTGGATTTAGCCACCGTAATCGCAAAACTCCGCTCCCGTCACCGTTAATCCGAAAGCCGGGCAAATCCTTTTTTGCCCGCTGTTTTTGTTGCCGTAACATTCTATAATGGTCAGGATATTGGCAACAAATGCAGAGACTGTGAGTGATATGAACCCGATTTTTGAGAAACTGACCGCCCGGCTGGATGAACATAATGCCCGCTACCGCGTAGTGCACCATGCCTCCGCCGGGAAAACCGAAGAAGTCGCCAGAGTGCGCGGCACACACCACGGTCAGGGTGCCAAAGCACTGGTTTGTCATGTCAAAGGAAACGGTGTCCGTCAGTATGTCCTCGCGATTCTGCCTTCTGATCAGCAGGCGGATTTACAGGCACTGGCAAAAAAAACCGGCGGTACCCGTGCCTCTCTCGCCAGCCCGGCAGAGACGGCTGAACTGACACAATGTGTGTTCGGTGCTATCCCGCCGTTCAGTTTCCACCCCGATCTCCGTCTCGTTGCCGATCCGATGTTATTTGAGCGTTTCAGCGAACTGGCTTTTAATGCCGGCAGCCTGGAATGTTCGATCATTCTGAACACAAAGGACTACCAGCGGATTGCCGATCCTGAAACAGTATCGTTTGTCCGCCGTGAACTCTGATTTTTGCTTGGGAAGGCGCTTATGCAGGACGAACTCTTAGACTCTCTTTATTATCTGCTGTTACTCAGCCTGCTGCTGTATATGTCGCGACACCGCTGGCGCCGCTGGTTCAGAACACAGAAATCCCGCAGGCGTTTTGTCTCCTCTCCCGAGGAGGATGAGCAATCTCTGCGTCAGCAGCTGAGTGCGCCGTATCTTAACGGCAGTCAGTTTCATAAAACGGATCACTTTTTTGCGGTCAGCGCGCTGCTGCGCGAAGTGCTGATACATTATGAAGAAAAACAGATCCGGCTGAATGACAGCCTGTTCAGCCGGGAAGACAGTTATGAATTTACCTGTTTCGGCACACCGCTGCCGGCCCCGGCAACCGCCACGCTGGCAGAACGGCTGGCACTGCGGGATGATTTTCAGTATACCGCCGGTGAGTTACTCAGCCGCTACTGCATTACCTCCCCGGCCGGAAAACCGCTGAATCATCAAATCGGTCTGTGGATTGATATGCTCCAGTCTCTGCTGGATAGTGAGCTGGTTCTGCTGCTGGAAGAGAATAATCAGAAAGACCGGGACTGCCCGTCACTCCGGTTATCCGCAGAACAGGTTCACCACTGGCTTGATGAAATTAATGACACCATGACGCAAATCGC
Organism: Morganella sp. Je.2.23; assembly: GCF_051129855.1. Taxonomy (NCBI): domain Bacteria; kingdom Pseudomonadati; phylum Pseudomonadota; class Gammaproteobacteria; order Enterobacterales; family Morganellaceae; genus Morganella; species Morganella sp. Je.2.23. The sequence goes on along the minus strand of NZ_JBCPSQ010000001.1, from coordinate 231,099 downwards.
ATCCCGGGTGTTGCAGGCACATACCCGCAGCAATATTGTGATGTAAAAAAGACCCGCTGCGCGGGTCTCAGATTGCTGACAAAGCAGGATAAAACGTGGTTTTTTCTGCTTTGTGTTATCGGCCGGAAGTGTTTATGAGCCAGGCCGCGTTTTCCGGATTATTAATGAGTTCAAAGATATCGGTATTAAAGCCACTGAATACGTCGGGAAAAATGGTAATGTTTATATCCGTCTGTCCGGTCATGCAGGCGTAAGAGCTTTCCTGAATGCAACGCGGTATTTAGCTGATAATCCGAAAATATTGTATATGGGCATGGGGACTCAAGGCCAGAATGCTGTTTCTGCAGGATCTACCCGGTTTTCTATTGTGTATTCTCTGGCTTACCGTGTCGCTGAACTGATATTTAAGGATGAATATACGCTGACGGATTTTTTTGTGAATGTGACGATGGATATGGCAAAGCTTGCGGTAAGTATGAAAGTAGGCGGAGTCGTAGTTGGTTACTTTGTGACGGCAGGGTATATCGCCAGCGGTAGTGTTATTGTTATATCTCTGAGAATATTTTTTGCAGGTCTTGTTATTTCTTATGGTTTATATAAACTTGATGATTAATTTGGAATAAGTGAATCTATTATCAGAGAGCTGAGAAAGCAGCGAAAACCACGATCTGATGGTGAAGGCCGATACCATGCTGATAATTTTTTCATGAACTTTGGCAGGAACAGTCGTGGATGAAATTAAACCAGTAAAAATGTATTTTGTTGCAACTATACTGCTTTTTTTTGTTGCACTTGGCGCATATGGTTCTATAACAAGTTATATTGAATACTTTCTTAAAAGTGAGACTGTGTCATTTTCATTTCAGGTTGGTGTTATTATTTTTGGCATTCCTTTTCTTGCCCGGGGTGCATATTTCCTTTTTATTTGCGGTTATCGTAAAACAAAACAAAAAGCAAATAATAAAATAAATAACGCATGTGTCGCGATAATGATATTTGGTATTGTTTTTAGTTTTATTTTTTCATTTTATGTTGAGTATGATTTAACATCACGCGGCTATGTAAAATGTTATAAAAAATCTATGTTAGCGCCAACTGAATATGTTATTTCAAAGGATATGTGCAAATAGCACATATCCTTTAACTTATCGTTGTCTGTTAAATCATTTCACTGTTAATGCTGTATGTTGAGGTGCTGGCTTTTGTATGTTCTCTTGAGATAGAGATATATCTCATTTTGACGCGCTGATAGGGGTCTTCGCTGCCCTCACTGATTAAGTTCGCATGAACATCATCAACATCAACCAGTGATACGCCGGTAAGTTTATATGTGGCGCAGACCTCAAGCTGTCCGTGCTGACTTGTCCGGTAGCATTTGAAGGTTGCTTCCAGAATCTCATTATTATCGACACAGGAGTAAAGCAGAGGAAATGCTTTATCTATCGGTTTCGTGAATATCAGCTCTTTATAGGCGGCATTTTGCGCCCGGAACGCCCCTGCGCTTAAATTAAGTATCAGAATTTCATTTTCATGTCCGGCCTGATAACGGTTACCTATTGAATCAACAGATGAACATCCTGCAGAAATCAGTCCCTGAATTTTACCGGTTAACGTCAAATAAATCGGATGTGCCATAACAACGTCCTTAGTCAGAAAACATGAACTTAACCTTAAGTTAAATTTCCTGTCAAGGCGAAGCCAATATGTCCGTCTTGTCACTGTATTCATCCGGTGTCCGGATTGCTGTTATTATGTTAGTCAACAGCCTGAAGACCCGCATGCAGCGGGTCTTCTGATCTTTTTTCTGCGGCGATCAGCGCAGAGCCAGTTTCAGTGCCTCTTCTTTCAGATCCAGTTCCTGCACCAGCCGTGTATAGGTGTGCTCACTGATATTCTTACTCTTACGCAGCTGTTTCAGCGCATCCCGCTCCGCCTGAAGGGCGTTCAGTGACATCCGCCGTTCCACACGGATGACATTCAGCCAGTCAAATCCGGCGGTCTGATCATCACTGTTACTGTCAAGATGACGGCCGTAGATCTCCAGCAGGTGAGTTCCCACTTCTGTCCGCAGTGTCATTTCATCAATGTCTTCCAGCGGCTCCGCCATCTGCACCCGCAGATTGTTCATCGCAGCTTCATTCAGGGTGAAACGGGCATTCAGCTCTTCATTATCATGCGGTAAGTCAGTATTCAGCCCTTTCGTCAGTACCGGCAGAGCAACCGCGGCAATCACCAGTGAAAACAGAATAACCCCCATCGCCAGGAAGATAGCCAGATCCCGGTGCGGGAACGGTGAACCATCATTCATCAGCATCGGCAGAGTCAGAATACCGGCGAGCGTAATCGCCCCGCGCACACCGGCTGTTGCCATAATCGCCATCAGGCGCAGATGCGGCATATCGGACTGTTTACCTTTGCGGCGCTGGCGGAAAACCGTCAGTGTCATAGCAATCCATACCCAGGCAAAACGCAGAACCGCCAGACCGAAGGTGATAATCACCACATACAGCAGTAATACCCACGGCGCAGAAGCCCCGGCATCCGCCGCCACCTGCGGCACTGCACGCCACATTCCGGGTAATTGTTCCCCCAGCAGAATAAAGATCATTCCGTTCAGTGCGACCTGCACGGTATCCCAGACCGCTTTGCTCTGCATGCGGGTTGCGGACTGCATACGGCCGACAATACGCTCATAGTGCATCGCAATACCGGCAGCCACCGCGGCCAGAATACCGGAGACTCCCAGGTGCTCCGCCGCCAGATAAGAGACAAACGGGATCAGCAGGCTGATCATAATCTGGATTGCCGGGTCTTCCCCGGTACGCTGCACCAGGAACTGGTTCACTTTCCCGATAAACATGGCAATCAGCAAACCGACCATAATGCCGCCCAGCGCCACCACCATAAACTTCCCGGCAGCTGACGGCAGAGAGAATGTCCCGGTCAGTGCAGCGGTTACCGCAAAACTGAAACACACCAGACCGCTGGCATCATTAAAGAGGGACTCCCCTTCCAGAATATGTGCCATACGGGACGGCAGCGGTGCATTGACCGTCATTGCCGCCACAGACACCGGGTCAGTCGGTGACAGAATCGCCGCCAGTGCAAAGGCAACTGCAAGGGAAACCGCCGGGATCAGCCAGTGGATAAACAGCCCCATACCGACAACCGTGAAGAACACCAGACCGATAGCCAGCGAGAAAATAGGTTTGATATCACTGAACAGCGCTTCCTTCGGAATACGCCAGCCGTCAAGAAACAGCAGCGGCGGGATAAAAAGGAACAGGAACAGGTGCGGCTCAAACGCCACATCAAAACCAAAAAGTGATAACCCTGCCCCAATAGCAATCTGGATGAAAGGTAACGGGATTTTATCCCGCAGCAGGCGGGAGATAAACACGCTGGCAATCACGGCCAGCAGAAAAACGAGGATCAGTGTAACGACAGACATAGGCGGTTTTTTATCCTTACAGAAATCTGATACATAACCACAATTCAGGGTTTGCAGGGTATACGATTGACAGTAAAAATAAAGCAGAGAAAGCGGGGAATGTAAAATTATTGTGTGTCAAAATCTGATCACCTGCGCTTCCTGAACATCCTCATTGCATAATTAACGCATAAGATAAGTAAAACCATCATTTTAACAACATGTTAGCTATTATCTTTTGTCATAAAAAAATAAATATTCTTTTTTAAAAAATGATTATTCATTCCGGATAATTAAAATAACCGGAATGGCCGGTAACAAATATCAGATAAATTAACTATTCAGTAATGACGATTAAAACCCTGCTGCAAAAACATCAGAAAATCCGGCAATGAAAAACAAACCTTCCGGTCTTATCCGGAAACATATTGTTATTATTTTATTTAAACGCAGGCAATCAATTGCGTGTTAAATATTGGTTATTAATACTTAGCTATATTCTAAATAAACAAAATAAGACGTGGTATTAGTACATGTATAGTTAACATTAACTGGTGTTATTTTTTCAGCAATCTTTTGTTATCAATGAGTTACGTATTATCACATTCCCGTGAGCATAAAGTTTTCTCGCCGATCCGCATCTATGTTTGTTTTGTAGCGCCACTATAGACTCAATTCAGTCATTTAAACCATTTGAAGCGATTCAGTCAGGATTTAAACTCTATAACAATGCACTTTTTTAGATAAAAAAATTACCAATTGGAAACTTGCGCCAGATCAATTTTAAGGGTGTAAGGGAGTGTGTTAGAGTATTTCCAAGTTAAGTTACTTACCCAAAAATATAACCAAATTCATTATTACGACGACGAGAAAGAATTCCATGAAAAAGATTAATTTAATTACTGCTATCCTGTTTACTGCTATTTCCGCAGGCGCTGTTGCCGCTGATGGTAAAATTACATTTAAAGGTGAAGTGGTAAAACAAAGCTGTGTAGTTGAAGGTGCAAATAAAGATAAAACAGTAACATTACCAAAAGTCAGTGCAAACGCATTACAGAATGTCGGTGATACCACCGGTACTACTCCGTTCACAATCGAATTATCCAAGTGTGCGGCGGCAGAGAGTGTGACTGACGTGGGTTTAAGTTTTGTCGGCCCTAACATTGATCTGACAACAAAAACACTGAATACCAAAGGTATTGGTGCAACAACTGCCAAAAATGTCAATATTGCGCTGTATAACCAGAATGACCAGTTTATTAAACTGGGTATGGATAAAGACAACCAGAATGTCGGTTTTACCAAATTAGCGGAAGGTAATGTTCAGTTAAACTATATTGCTAAGTATTATGCCGTAGGTGCTTCTGAGCCGGGTGTAGTAGAATCTAACGTTGATTTCGAAATTATTTATAAATAATCTTATATTATAAAATATAATGGAAATAGGGTGATGAATTTGTTCTAATCACCCTGTTTCCTTTTCTTTATTCCACTCATCAAAATAAGAGTATATAAGAGCGAATATGATTAAAAAGATGATAGCTGTCTTTCTGTCGTTGGTGGCTATTCCGGCAAGCGCTGCTATTGTGGTGACCGGAACCCGTTTTGTATATCCTTCCGATGATAAAGAAATATCCGTTAATATTGAAAACAGCGGTGAAAAAACAGCGCTGAGTCAGGTCTGGCTGACAACCGGTTTTTCCGAAAAACGTTCCGGTAAAGAGGTCACCAAAGCGGATATTGAAGATACCCCTTTTGTCGTTCTGCCGCCGTTATTTAAAATTAAACCGGGAAATGTGCAGACCGTCCGTATTCTGTATACCGGTGAACCGCTTCCTGCTGATCGTGAAACAATTTTTACCCTTAATATTCTGGATGTTCCGCCGAAAAGCAAAGCCGTTGAAAATAACCTGCAGATTTCTGTCTTATCAAAATTCAAACTCTTTTACCGCCCTTCTGCAATTGCCGGCGATTACAGCTCCGCCGCTGATAAAACGGACTGGACAATAACAAAACAAGGCGCGGATATCTGGCTGTCCGCCAAAAATAACAGTGCATTTTATATCACACCGGACAAAGCAAAAGTCATTGTTAATCAACAGGAATATGATGTTCAGCCCGGGCTTGCCATGATGGCGCCTTTCGGCGGCACCACACAGGCAAAAATAAACCGGTTAACGGCAGTTCCGTCATCCGCTGTCATTAAATTCAGCTATGTCAATGATTCCGGCGGCAGTTCAGACGCCGAAAAAACCGTAAATTAAGGTTGCCCGAAGAAACATATGCAATGGCCTGTTTATCTCTCTGCTATTATTTTTTCCGCCACACTGCCGTTTAGTGTGGCCTTTGCTGATGACGACGACGATTACGAATTTAACCCGGCCTTTATTAAAAATTATGCCGTCAGCGGAGATGTCGATTTACGCCGCCTGACCACCGATAATGACCAGATGCCGGGATTATACCGTACTGATGTTTATGTCAATGATCAGAATACCGGGAAATTCCTGATTAAGCTGGAGAATAATAAGTCCGGAAAATTGCAGGTCTGTTTAACTCCGGAATTGGTTAATTCAATGGGATTAATCAATTCTCTCGTTGATACCTTTCATGAACAGACAGAAAAACAGGATGAAAACGACTGCTTTTATTTATCTGATCTGATCCCTGAATCCGCATTTGAATTTATTTTCAGTAAACAACAACTGCATCTTTCTGTCCCGCAGCGGGATTTACTGAAACCGGTTCCGCCGGAAAGTAATCCGCTTAACTGGGATGAAGGTAAGTCTGTTATATTTACCAATTATTTTTATAATCGCTATACCACCCGCTCAGAAGGCTATTCCAATACCACCGATTCATTAACGCTTAATTCCGGCATTAATATTTCCAAATGGCGTTTCCGTAATGACAGTCAGATAAATAATGATAAATATACGGCGGTCATGACCTGGCTTGAACGGGATATTGATTCGATAAAAAGCAAACTGACACTCGGGGATTTTTATTCCGGTTCTGTTTTTTCCAACGGCAGTTCATTACGGGGTGTTCGTTTACGTAATGATAACAGCATGTTATCAAGCCGGGAAACCGGATATGCCCCGGTGATTCAGGGGATCGCCAAGACTCAGGCACAGGTAAAAGTGTATCTTGCGGATTCCGGAACAGAAATTTACAACACGGTTGTACCGGCCGGGCCGTTCGAAATCAGTGATCTCCTGCCGGTCTATTATTCCGGGGATCTGCTGGTCGATATTATTGAAGCCGACGGCAGCGTTCAGAAAATGCAGATTCCGGTGCAGAGCGGTTTATCCTTTACCCGTCCCGGTAAACTCGATTTCGATATCGGCGTGGGCAAACTGCGCTACCGTAATACCGTATTCGGTGACCCGGTAACCGATGCCTCATTACGTTATGGTGTCAGCAACCGGATTTCTGCCTCACTGGGAACGGTATTCAGTAACGATTATCTGTCCGGCGCCGCCGGAATGACCATCAATACCCCGGTGGGCGCCTTTAACGGCGAAGTGATCCACGCCAAAGCGACACTGAAAAATAATGATAAAACCCTTGAAGGGAATTCTTATAAACTCAGTTACAGCAAAACATTTCCGTCAACGGAAACCTATATCAACCTCTCTTCCATTCAGTTTGATACCAAAAACTATGTCAGCGTTTATAACGCGATGCAGATGAATCACGGCTATTTTCAGTATGATGAACAACAGCAGAATAATGCCTATAAACTGAAAACCCAGTACACCCTGTCGATGAGTCAGCGCCTGCCGTATAACGCAGGCAGTGTCAGTGTCAGCGGTTCAACGGCAGATTACTGGAACAGCAGCAAAACCAGTAAGCAATATACTATGTCTTATACCACGAGCGTGTATAGCGCAGGGGTGATCGCCTCTCTCCGGAAAACCGATAATCAGTATAACAACGACACGCTCTTTTCATTATCGCTGAGCATTCCGCTGTCTGCCGGAAATAACACCTATCTGACCGCCAATTATCTCAATGCCGGCGATAACCGGAATATCGGTGCCGGTGTCAGCGGCAGTCTCAGTGACGATCTTGATTACTCATTATCCGCCGGACAGGATCAATATGAAGATGAAACCAGCCGTTACGCCACTGCCGGCGGCCGTTATAAAACCGGTATTGCGGATTTCTCGGCGGATTACAGCCATTATCCTGACTCAAAAACATTAAATGTAAGCGCCTCTGGTGCGATTGTCGGCCACAGCGGCGGATTGCTTTTTGCCAACAGGCTGGGTAACTCCTTTGCCATTATAAAAGCGGAAGGCATTGAAAATGCGCAGGTGCTGGGAGCAGATACGCACACAAACAGCGCCGGTTATGCCATTCAGCCTAACCTCGTGCCTTACCGCAAAAATCTGGTCGGTATCGAAACCCGTGACCTGGGGCAGAATTACACCGTGGAAGAATCAAAACGCACGATTATTCCGCGTTCCGGCAGTGCAATATTTGTCGAACTCGATACCCGTATCGGTGCTCCGGTGGTACTGAAAACCCGGGATTCTCAGGGAAATATGTTACCGCTGGGTGCAACCGTGTACGGACCGGATAACGAGCCGCTGACGTTTGTCGGCCAGGGCGGAAAAATCTTCCTGAATCTGAATGAAAAAATGACAACGATCCGCGTGGATACCAGTGCCGCCGACGGGCAGCAATGTGTGATTGATCTGACTGAGATTAATCACAAATACCTGATGAATGATAAAGTGTCGGTCGTGACAGCGACCTGCGGGATAATTAATGATGAGAATTAAATCACTGCTTTTTTTCTTCGCCATGATAGTCAGCACGCAGGTGTCCGCTTTCAGTACAGTAACGGACATCAAAGGCCACGTTGCCCCCGTCTGGCGGGGTGCAAAAGATATCAAAGCCACGATAGGTGTCTTTAACTCCGGCAGCTACCGCTTTGGGGAACCTATCCGGAATACCAGCGGACAGCTGATTGAAACTGAGTATGTCCCGCATTTTCACTTAAGTTATTCATCCCCCCGCTTCCGCTGCACCCGGGGTGAAACCTATCGTGCTGCTGTCACAACTGAAGGTATCGGAATTATTCTGGGCGAAAAAGACGGATATGCCGTGCTTAAATCCAATATACCCGGCGTGGGTTACCGGCTGGATATCGGCGGGGAAATTTCCGGAAACTATGTTAACCCCTCAATTACCCGTTACAGTAAAATAGGCGTAAATGGGTCAACCGATATCGATCTTCCCTGCACATCACAAAGCCAGTTTGCACTGGGTGTCAAAGTCACGCTGGTCAGAACCGATGAACAACCGGATGACAGCCAGGGGCTTACGTTTTTACCGGTACATATAGCATCACCTTATCCGGTGGCTATTTCAGTTTATGACCCGGCAGGAAACCTGGTGCTGGACGGAAGATGGTCAATTCCGCTGAAAAAAACCAGTAACATCGCGGTTAAATACCTGAAAGAGTCCTGTCAGTACCGCTTTTCCAACCGCGAGCAGATTATCAGCCTCGGTAAAGTGTCTTCCGGTCAGTTTTCCGGTCCCGGCAGTACCGCCTACGGGCAAAACGGCCCGCAAACCGTGGATGTGTATATCGACTGCGGCGGCACTAACTTTATTCAGAATATCCGTGCCTCTGTTTTTGAAGGCGCCGGCGGTAATGAAGCCTCCGCCGCGCTGCGCCGTCAGGGAGTGCTGCTGAATAATCTGACCGGACAGAATGCCGCAAAGGGCGTCGGGGTTCAGGTACTGATCGATAATAATGCCAGGCCGCTCGGTACCGATATGCCGGCCTATATTGATGATGAAACTCAGTGGGATGTGGTAAAAGGCGGCGGAATTATCAAAGGTGTCTATCATTTTGCGGTCAGCGGACGTTATTATCAGACAGAGCCTCAGATTCGTGAGGGACTGATTCAGACTACTGCCGGATTTACCCTGATTTATCGCTGATGGCTGAATATATTTTTTATCAGGGTTCTGAATAGTCCGCCGATATTGATCATAATATATGACTGCAACGGATATCTTATTAATGAAAAAAATACTGCTGGCCGGTGTGATTGCCGCCTGCTCTGCCTCTGCTTATGCTGTCCCTGATACCTGGTCAATGGGGACTGCTCAGGGATTTACTGAATACAGTATCAGTAACGGAGCCGGTAATGCCGTCATTATCGCCTGCAACGAAGGTGCGGGGGAAGGCTATGACAACAGCGTGTCTGTTTACAGCAATGACCAGAGCCTTGACGGTGACATCTCTTTCCTGATTGATGATGAAGCCTATTATATTCCTGAAAACACCACGACCCGCAGTGGTGCTAATGCCTGGGTCAGTTTCACCTCAGCCATTACCCGGGCATCTGAATTTGAAGTGTATGTGAATAACAAACCGGCCGGGAAGTTTAAGCCCCGCGCCAAAAACAGTCAGAAAATCTTCTTTGATTTTGAATGTGCCCCGGTTGAATAACCAGCACGATATGATGATAACGCCGCTGTTTCCGGCGGCGTTATTATTTAACAGTTAGTCGTCACTGTCTTCCGGATTTTCCGGCAGCGTGATTTTCACACGGTTAATCCGGTGATTCTGAATTTCCAGCGGTTCAAACAGACAACCGTCAATACTGATCTGCTCACCCACTTTCGGCAGGCGCTGTAAATGTTCCATCAGCAATCCGGCCACAGTTTCATATTCCCGTTTTTCGTCCAGTGTCAGCGGAATATAATTGATCAGATCTTCCAGCGGCATAAAACCGTTGGTTATCCAGCTGTTATCATCCGTAAACTGAATATCATGACGGGCATCATTTTCAATACCGCTGACCGGCAGATTTCCGGCGATGGTTTCCATCACGTCCGTCAGTGTCACCACTCCTTCAACATAACCGAACTCATCCGCCACAAAAGCAAAGTGAGTCTGCGCCTGGCGGAACTGCTCCAGCGCTTTCAGTAATGACAACTGCTCCGGGAACACCAGCGGCTGTTTGATCAGCGCGTGCAGATCCAGCGTGTCCTGCTGTAAACGCTGATGCAGCAAATCAATCACATGCACCACCCCCAGCAGTTCATCATCATCCCCCGAGCCTTTAATCACCACCCGGGTATGCGGGTTTTTGGTCAGCAATGCGGCGATTTCATCACTGGTGGCATCAATCCGCAGCATTTCCACATCATGACGCGAGGTCATAATACTGTTGACGTTACGCTGAGACAGCCCCAGTACGCGGACAATCATCTGCCGCTCTTCCGGATCAAAAATATCCTGATTATCCGAAATCAAATCCGCAGTGCGGTTATCCAGCTCCGATGATTCACGTTTACCGCTCAGAATACGCAGTACTGCTTCCGCTGTACGCTGACGCAGGGAATTCCGCCCGCGCAGAAACTTACGGCGGTTAAACATCGCCACCTGATTGAGCATTTCAATCATGATGGAGAAACCGATCGCCGCGTAGAGGTAACCTTTCGGAATGTGATAGCCGAACCCTTCCGCCACCAGGCTGAAACCGATCATCAGCAGGAAGCTGAGACACAGGATAACGATGGTCGGGTGTTCATTGACAAAGCGGGTCAGCGGACGGCTGCCCCAGATCATCAGCAGCATTGCAATAACCACCGCAGTGACCATAACACCGATATGATCCACCATCCCGACTGCCGTGATCACGGAATCCAGAGAGAAGACCGCATCCAGCACGATAATCTGTGCCACCACCGCCCAGAATTTCGAGGTTTTCCGCTGCTGTCCGTCGTTATGCTCACCGCCTTCCAGCCGCTCGTTAAGCTCCATCGTGGCTTTGAAAAGCAGGAACAGTCCCCCGATCAGCATAATTAAGTCACGCGCACTGAATGCATGCCCGAACATCGTGAACATCGGTTTGGTCAGCGTGATAAGCCAGGAGAGACTGAACAGCAGAATAATACGCATGATCAGCGCACACAGCAGACCGGTTATACGGGCTTTGTCACGCAGCGCAGGCGGAAGTTTATCGGCAAGAATGGCAATGAAAACGAGGTTATCAATACCAAGAACAATTTCGAGTACGATTAATGTGGCCAGGCCGGCCCAAATCGACGGATCAGCGATCCATTCCATACGGTTAGTTTTACCTTTTATTCACACAGCTTATGCTGCACACGAAATAATGCGGATTGTCCGGCCAAATAGCAATAAAAAATTCCGCACTTTGCCGCTGTTCCTGTTGTGCGCAATGACGATACCGTTTGCATCAATCGCTACCACGCGGGCTTTACATGCGTTAAACTGTGACGAAATTAACAGTCAGCTAACGAAATCGTCGTTAGTCACGGGTCAATTCCTGAAGGAGTCTTCATGTCCAAACAACAAATTGGTGTTGTCGGTATGGCCGTTATGGGCCGTAACCTCGCACTGAATATCGAAAGCCGCGGTTATTCTGTTTCTGTTTTTAACCGCTCTTCTGATAAAACTGACGAAGTGATTGCTGAAAACCCGGGGAAAAAACTGGTTCCCAGCTACAGCATTGAAGAGTTTGTTGACTCCCTGGAAAAACCCCGCCGTATCCTGCTGATGGTCAAAGCCGGTGAAGCCACCGATAAAACCATCGCATCCCTCACCCCGCATCTCGATAAAGGTGACATTCTGATCGACGGTGGTAATACCTTCTTTCAGGACACCATCCGCCGTAATAAAGAACTGTCTGCACAGGACTTTAACTTTATCGGCACCGGTGTTTCCGGTGGTGAGGAAGGTGCGCTGAAAGGGCCATCCATTATGCCGGGCGGACAAAAAGAAGCTTACGAACTGGTTGCCCCGATCCTGAAACAGATTGCCGCGCAGGCTGACGGTGAGCCGTGTGTCACTTATATCGGTGCTGACGGTGCCGGTCATTATGTCAAAATGGTGCACAACGGTATCGAATACGGCGATATGCAGCTGATTGCCGAAGCATATTCTGTGATGAAAAATGCCCTCGGTATCAGCAATGATGAACTGGCATCGGTATTCAGCGAGTGGAATAACGGCGAACTGAGCAGCTACCTGATTGATATCACAAAAGATATCTTCCGCAAAAAAGATGAAGACGGCAACTATCTGGTCGATGTGATCCTCGATGAAGCAGCTAACAAAGGCACCGGTAAATGGACCAGCCAGAGCGCACTCGACCTCGGTGTGCCGCTGACGCTGATCACTGAATCCGTGTTTGCCCGTTATATCTCCTTCCTGAAAGACCAGCGCGTTGCGGCATCCAAAGTGCTGAAAGGACCAAAAACAGCAGCATTCAGCGGCGATAAAGCAGAATTTATTGAGAAAGTCCGCCGTGCCCTGTATCTGGGGAAAATCGTCTCTTACGCACAAGGCTTCTCACAGCTGCGCGTTGCTTCTGACGAATATAACTGGGATCTGAACTACGGCGAAATTGCGAAAATCTTCCGCGCCGGTTGTATCATCCGCGCCCAGTTCCTGCAGAAGATCACTGACGCTTATGCGGAAAACCCGGCACTGGCTAACCTGCTGCTGGCCCCTTACTTCACACAGATTGCCGATGAGTATCAGCAGGCGCTGCGTGACGTGGTCTGCTACGGTGTTCAGCACGGTATTCCGACACCAACCTTCTCTGCCGCTATCGCCTATTATGACAGCTACCGCAGTGCGGTACTGCCGGCGAACCTGATCCAGGCACAGCGTGACTATTTCGGTGCACATACTTATAAACGTACCGACAAAGACGGCGTGTTCCACACGGAATGGTTAGATAATAACTAATTCCTGATCTTTATTATGATCTGAAAAACCGCACAGACCAGACCGGTCTGCGCGGTTTTTAACTATCAGAGGTTCGGTATGACTGAATTAAAACAACAGGATAATAATCCGTGGGGAAAGGTCATTCTGCCCGCCAAACAGACCTTCCGGCTGTCTGCTATGCTGCTTACCCTGCTGTTAGTGCTGCTCAATACCGGCATTTATTTTTATCAGGAACTTTATGTCTCACCGCTGCCGTCGCGGGAAAGTAATCTTTTACTGTTTGGTGCCAATGTTTATCAACTGTCACTGACCGGTGACTGGTGGCGTTATCCGATCAGTATGATCCTTCACGCCGATATATTTCATCTGGTACTCAATTGCCTGGCGCTGTTTGTTATTGGTATTAACTGCGAAGCGCTGTTCGGTAAATTCAGAATGCTGGTTATTTATGTGGTTTCCGGTATCAGTGCCTCATTATTCAGCGCCCTTTGGCAATCAACAGAATTTAATACAGAACAATCATTTTATTTATACGCACACACGGTGTATATCACCGTCAGTGTCGGTGCATCCGGCGCCATTATGGGCATTGCAGCCGCAACAGTGATATTTCTGATTAAAGAGGGATTTAACCCGGCGCTGCCGGCAGATGTCCGCGCATTGTACTCACGTAACCGGTTGTCTGTCGGTGCTATGATCGTGCTGACACTGGTTAACGGAATGCAGGCGGGGACTGACAATATCGCGCACCTCAGCGGTGCGGCTACCGGCGTGGTACTGGCGCTGGCATACCTGGTATTTACGGCGAAAACCCCGGCAGGTAAGCGGATTTATTCACTCTGTATCTCAGTATCGGTAATTTTACTGCTTGTTTTTGTTATCAGAGCGGTTTCGTTTTCCGATAATCCGCGCCTGATAAATGAACGGGCATTTATATTACAGGAAATGAATAATGAATCTTCCGCCGGATTGACGGCGGAATAATTCAGAACTGTGAACAGAAACAAATTTAAAATATATGCGGCGAAAAGAGAGTGAAATGATTGATTCTGGTCACATTAATCTCACCGTTAAATCGCTATGGTGATTAAACGATTAATGACATAAGCAGGTGATGATATGGATTATTGGTTTGTATCGTACAAAGTGCGCGCCCGTAACGGAGACACTTTACAGGGACATCAGATCACAGAAACTGAAGCCGGTGTGTCACCCCGGGATGCATTAGAAGAAGCCACTCAGAAAATCGCCGACGAGTCACAGGCCGACCTGCGTTCAGTCCGCATTATTGCATTTAACCGCGTGTAATTAACTCCCCCTTATAAAGCGAAACCCCGTCAGATACGGGGTTTTTTTACTGCTTTTATACCGCCACTTTTTCGATATTGACCTTATCGCCGATTGCTAATCGCCCGAGAGCCGTTTTCAGCAGTGTATCAGTGAAAAGATAAAAACCGACATGGCTGTTATCAATTGCCGCCACCGTCAGACAGCAGCCGTTATACGACACGGAATCACCAATCGTCAGTCCCGGTAATAATTCTGCAGGAAACTGCACAATATGAATCAGATGATCATTGTTTTCTTCAATTTTTAAAATCAGTGCCGTGCCCTGCACAACCCCGGTAAAAATCTTATCCAAAGCCAACCTCACACTTTCCGTATTGATACAAAAAAGCCGCAGCGGATAACCGGTGCGGCTTATCGCGTTTTACAGTGTAACCGGCACCAGGAACTCAGTGGCGGCAATCACGACCAGCAGGCCGACGAGCACCGGAACCGATGTCCGTTTCACCACTTCAAATGGTGAAATTTTCGCCATACCGGCAACCGCAACCACCACACCGGAAACCGGTGACATCGTACGGCCCAGGTTGGACGCCTGTAACATCGGGATCACCAGGTAGGCCGGGTTGATACCCATCTGCTGTGCCAGACGCGGGATCAGCTCGACAAATGCGTAGAATGGTGCGTTACCGGAACCGGTGGTCATCGCCGCCAGCATAGTAATAATCACCAGTGCAATCATCATCACGATAGCACCTGAACCGAAAGACTGCGCCAGGTCGATAAGACCGGAAATAAAGCCGACGGTGCTCAGACCCTGGGCGAACACACCTGCCGCAACCAGCAGCATAACCACGGTTGCAAAGGCATCCGCCATACCGCGGTAGCAGACATCCAGTCCTGCATACACTTTTTTGCCGTCAAAACCACGGACAAATTCAATAATGGCAGAAAGAATAATACAGCCGACAATAATCGTGATGATATGTAATTCAGGCAGCACGATGTGACTCAGGAAACCAATGCTGAACGGCTTACCATCAAACAGCAGAACACCGATGATCGGCATAAACGGCAGAATGGCGTAGAACTTAGGTGCATTGGTGGTAATTTCTTTGACATCCAGGATTTCAGATTTGATATCTTCTTTGCGATCCAGGAAACGCTGCCAGAAATAGTGGGCAATCGCCATAGACACAATCGCCACGATAGAAATCGGCAGTGTCAGGCTGAAAGCGAACTCTTTCAGCGGAATCATAGAGGCTTCCGCCGCAATCACCACGTCACCGGAGGTCGGTGCCAGGATAATCGCCGCCGGAGACGCACAGATAGCCGCAGCCGCACCACGGCTGATCCCCACGTTCACCATGACCGGGAACAGGGTTGCCATCAGTAACACGCCCAGACCGGTAGCCGAAGATACCGCCAGAGACATCAGACAGGCAATAAAGTAGGCAACAATCATCAGCAGATACGGGGAGTTCACGACCTTCAGCGGTTTGGAGACCATTTTGATCACCACATCGTTGGCACCGATATGGGTCATATAAGCCGCAAAACCGCACAGTACCATGATCATCATACCGAGGTCGCCGCCGCGGTTCATCAGCAGGTACTTCACATACTCAATAATGTTTGTCGGTCCCCAGCCGGTGGAGGTGGCGGCGGACGGCAGGATATTTTTTCCCATCATGACACTGATGATCAGAAGCAGTAAGCCCCCGACCATCAGCACCCCTGTTGCTGAATACCCTTTAATAATATAGCGCCCGACGCCGACGGCGACGACAGCACCAATGAGAAGGTCTAACATTTCTGCTCCTGTCTGGTATTTTTATTTATAAAAATGATTAATGCACTGTGCCGAAAACCGGAGTGAGATTAAATGATATGTGTCAATGAACCTTGGTTATTACCCGTATCATTTATGTATTCCGGCCTTCTGCATTAAAAAAGCAGTGACAATATAAATTATCGTCACTGCTCTGTTTGTATAAATTGTCCGCGAATTTATAACCGGTTAATTAAGGATTCCACAGCGTTGAGATCCCGCCCGGTTTTTTCATTCAGCAACTCTCCGGCTGCCTGTTTTACCCGCTGCTGTAACTGATTACGCAGCAGGGTTTCCACTTCAAATTTATACTGAATATTATCCCAGTCACCGAACAGCACAACCGGAATACGGATGGATTGCAGCCAGGTCACCAGATCGTTGGTTTTCCCCCAGCCTTTTAAGATCTGAACACCCAGGTTCACATCCAGATTCTGTTTCACCAGATTGGTCCGCCCGCTGCCGGTAATATTAAAGGCATCGGATACCGCCAGAATTTTACTGATTTTTACTTCGCCGTTATTCAGCGTACCGATAGCTTCCAGTTTTTTCGCTTCGGTCATGGCATCCATGGATTGCGGCTGAGCCACTTTGTCAGTTGCCTGGGAAAGTGACTGCTGGATCAGATACGGAATATTCAGACCAAGCAGCTTAACATCAGTAATTGTCAGTGCCACATCACCGCGCCAGTTATTTAATACCGCGTCCTGGTCATAACCGGTGCCGCGCAGATCACCGTCAAAGCTCAGACGACCGGTGAATTTTTCCGGCATTTTAAACGCCGTCAGCAGTGGTTTTACATCAATATTCTGCAGCAATGGTTTAATACGCAGCTGCGCCGGGACCTTTTCGGAATAAATCGTCATCGGCAGTGAGAAACGGCCGCCGAATACGTTACCGGTCATTTTGGAAATTTCAGTGATACTGCCACGGTTCTCTGCTTTCACCGTCAGCTGGCCGATCTCCATCCCCTGATAAATCAGGGAATCCACATTCAGCGCCAGCGTGGCATTGAAGTGATTCATAAAGGTCAGGTCATATTTATCCGCGTTACTGCCGGTCGTGATCACCGCCGGTTTGGTGGCAACCGGTTTTTCCCCGTTTTCTGAATGCACGGCACGCTCATAACCGAGCAGGTTATCCAGATTCAGTTTTGAGGAGGCCAGCTGGATATCATAACGCGGGGTTTCACCAAGCGCCGCTTCGATTGTGCCGCTGAGCTGGCTTTCGTTCGCGCTCAGTTTCAGGTTTTCCAGAATCAGGGACTGAGGCGCCTGACCGACGGCTTCGTGCCAGGTATAGGTCGTCGTACCGTTACCGTTGATGCCGTTGGCATACAGACCGGCACCGGACAGGCGGTAATTCAGACGGTTAATATTGCCGCTGACCTGTACCGGATACTGGGAAAGGTCGATATCAGAACTCAGGCTGAAAGAGAGCTCCTGCTGATTACGCAGAATATTGCTGTTCAGCGCTATCACATAGCGTTCAGGGGTATTGCGTTCGAGAGAGAAGTTAATGTCACGCATGTTAATCTGCGTACCGTCCTGAGCCTGCCAGACCAGCAGACTGTTGGCAATACGGATGCGATCCACATCAAACGACCATTTATTTCCCTGCTCAACCGGTACCGGTCTGGCTTTCTGGTTACCCGGGGCCACAGGGACGCTTTTCTTCTCCTGTGATTCGGTTTCAGGCAGGATTTTCAGCAGTGCGCCGTCAAGCATCACTTCACGGACAGATAACTGGTGTGATAACAGCGGCCAGAGCTCAACATCAAGACGCATATTTTCTGCCGTCACCACCGGTTCAGCGGCATCCGGTGCGGTCAGTGTCATTTTACCGGTGATGATGCTCAGTTTCGGCCAGACATGCCAGCGCATATCATCTTTCATTACCAGTTCGTAACCGGTGTCTTCCTTCACCTTGTTAACGATATAATCGCGAAAATCATTCGGGTTCACCAGCAGGATTAAGGCCGCAAGGCCCGCCGCCACAACGACAAGCAGAATAATCAGCGTGGTGAAAAATCGTTTCATAATCCCTGTTCCTTTCCCATTCTCTGTTGAACCCGCTGACGGACAGTTCTCTGTCCGCCGTTTAATCTTCGCTGATACGGCTGCCCACAGCTCCCTGCTGATTTTTATATTTCGCATCGCTGCGGCGGTTATACGGCCGGTCAGCGGAGCCGGATAACGGCTCAAAACTCAGGGCGCCGATCACCATGCCCGGACGTAATGCCAGAGGTAACTTACCTGAGTTATAAAATTCCAGCACGATTTGCCCGTGCCAGCCCGGATCGATCCGGTGTGCGGTGACGTGCACCATCAGACCGAGACGTGCCAGTGATGAACGCCCGTCCAGCCAGCCGACCATGTTATCCGGCAGCGTGACAGATTCCAGTGTTACCGCCAGTGCCAGTTCTCCCGGATGCAGGTAAAACACTTCATCTTCTGTCAGGGTGATTTCATCACTCATGACATTTTCCAGCGCCGCATTCACTTCTTCTTTCGGGCCGCTGAGATCAATATACGCTGCCGTATGGCCCCGGAATACCCGGAACTGATGTCCGAGACGGACATCCGCAGTCGCCCCGTTAATCCGCTCAACCGGCGGACGCGGGGAAATGGTCAGTCTGCCGTCATCAAGCCACTGAATAATGTCACGGTCACAAAGTCGCATGGTATCATCCTTCTTAAACTCAGCGTTTATCACCGGCGGATAAACGCGGGTTAATTCGTTGTCGGCGGCTTACTCGCAGAACTGACTGATTTTAGCTTTCAGAATATCAATCGCCACGCGGTTTTTACCGCCCCGCGGCACTATGATATCAGCATATTGTTTTGTTGGTTCAATAAATTGCAGGTACATCGGACGTACGGTTTTATTGTACTGTGCAATAACGGAATCCAGCGTGCGTCCGCGCTCATTCACATCGCGGCGGATGCGGCGCATCAGGCAGATATCCAGCGGGGTATCGACGAAAATGGAGAAGTCCATCTGTTCGCGCAGACGTTTGTCTGTCAGCAGCAGAATCCCCTCAAGAATAATTACCCGTTTCGGGCTGAACAGAACAGATTCCGGCTTGCGGGTATGTTCTGCATAATCATACTGTGGTAACTGAATAGACTTACCTGATTTCAGTGCTTTCAGATGCTGTAACAGCAGTTCGTGATCCATAGAGCCCGGATGGTCATAGTTGACCTTGATGCGCTCTTCCATCGGCACATCGCTCTGATCTTTGTAGTAGCAGTCTTCCGGAATCACACCGATATTGTGATCGCCCACCTGAGCACGTAACTCATGATAAAGCGTATTGGCAATCAGACTTTTTCCTGACGCGGATGCGCCGGTGATACCGATGATAGTGCACTGCTGCTGTGCTGTGTCAGCCATAATAGAAATAACCCGGTTTGAAAATAGGAGAGAAAAAAACCGAAACGATCTGCTGCGGCCTTTTTTGGTGCTTATCCGGCCGGGAGTAACAAAACGTGTCTGCCCGGCGCTGAATTATAGGGAGTAACGGCGCGAGATTCCAGCAGAATCGGGCATCCGGCCTCATTATTTCGGGGTAACCGCTCTTACTGCTGCCATAAAAAAAGACCGGCACATTACTGTGCGGGCCTTTTTTACTTTCCGGATGCGCCGGAGCAGACATAAACCCCGCTTATACTGCGCGGAAAGCGATTTCTGTCGGGATCTTATCCCCTTCCCAGAACATTTCTGCCGTCACATTGACCGCGATCTCACGGTAGATATCCGCAAACTCACCGTCCGGGTCACGCATCACTGTCGGCTGGCCGCGGTCGAGGTCTTCACGCAGCGAAATATGCAGCGGCACCTGTCCCAGCAGTTTAGTGTGATAGCGTTCCGCCAGTTTCTCTGCCCCGCCGGTGCCGAAAATCGGCTCGACATGACCGCAGTTACTGCAGATGTGGGCACTCATGTTCTCCACAATGCCCAGAACCGGTACGTTCACTTTCTTGAACATGACGATACCTTTCATCGCATCCACCAGCGCGATATCCTGCGGAGTGGTCACCACCACCGCACCGGTGACAGGAATGTTCTGCGAGAGTGTCAGCTGGATATCCCCGGTGCCCGGCGGCATATCGATGACCAGATAATCCAGATCCGGCCACAGGGTGTCCTGTAACATCTGCATCAGGGCTTTACTGGCCATCGGGCCGCGCCAGACCATGGCGTTATCATCAGTGACCAGATAACCGATAGAGTTGGAAGCCAGACCGTAGGCCATGATCGGAGCCATATGCTGGCCGTCCGGTGAAGTCGGACGCTCTTTGGTGGTACCCAGCATGTTCGGGATGGACGGGCCGTAAATATCCGCATCGAGGATACCGACTTTTGCCCCTTCCGCTGCCAGTGCCAGCGCGAGGTTCACCGCGGTGCTGGATTTACCCACACCGCCTTTGCCCGAGCTGACCGCCAGAATATTGCGGACACCGTTAATGCCCGGCAGATCATTGGCGCGGCGCAGTGTCGCGATATCATGGCGCAGTTTCCAGTCCACCGCCGCCGCACCGGTCACTTTACGTAATTCTTTGGTTTTTGCTTCAATCAGTGCTTCAAACGGACGCTTCCAGACAAACGGCATCACCAGCTCAACATGCAGCACATCATCCAGCATCGCGCAGTGATTCAGCGCTTTGATGGCAATCAGATTGCGTTTGAGTGTCGGATGCTCAAATGTCGCCAGTACCTGTGCGACCTGTTCGTTCAGCAATTCAGGGTTCATCTCCCCGGGGGATTTCGCATTCATCCCGGCTCCTTAGATTTATCATTTTTATTGCCTGTAACTATCGGCATCAATGATAGCAGAAGCCAACTGATTAATTTAGTCATTCCGCGCAAACCCGCACAAAACAAATCCCCTGCAACCGGCAGGGTTATCACCGGATACTCACCGCAGAAAAAAGTCCGGAAAACCACACACAAAGCCGGATTACTGCTGGCAGGGGTGGACGGGATCGGTTAACATCAAAGACCCTTTATTATTTGAGGAAGTGAAATACTCTATGTCTCAGATCGCTAATAAAATTTTGGTAACCTGTGCGTTACCATATGCAAACGGTTCAATCCATCTCGGTCATATGCTGGAACATATCCAGGCTGATATTTGGGTCCGTTTTCAGCGAATGCGCGGCAAAGAGGTTCACTTCATCTGCGCCGACGATGCTCACGGCACACCGATTATGCTCAAGGCACAGCAGCAGGGGATCTCCCCTGAAGAAATGATCGCCAAAATGAGCGTCGAGCATCAGAAAGATTTTGCCGATTTCGCCATCAGCTTTGATAACTACCACTCCACGCACAGCGAAGAGAACCGGGTATTATCAGAGAATATCTATCTGGCGCTGAAAAAGAACGGCCATATTGAAACCCGGACCATTTCCCAGCTGTACGATCCGGAAAAAGGCATGTTCCTGCCGGACCGCTTTGTGAAAGGCACCTGCCCGAAATGTAAAGCGGAAGACCAGTACGGTGATAACTGTGAAGTGTGCAGCGCAACCTACAGCCCGACCGAGCTGATTAACCCGCGCTCCGTGGTTTCCGGTGCCACACCGGTACTGCGTGAGAGTGAGCACTACTTCTTTGATCTGCCGGCTTTCGCTGACATGTTACAGGCATGGACCCGCAGCGGCGCGCTCCAGGAGCAGGTCGCCAACAAAATGCAGGAGTGGTTTGATTCCGGTCTGCAACAGTGGGATATCAGCCGTGATGCACCGTATTTCGGATTTGAAATTCCGGGCGCACCGGGTAAATACTTCTATGTCTGGCTGGATGCACCTATCGGTTACATGGGCTCATTTAAAAACCTGTGTGACAAGCGCGGCAATCTCGATTTCGATGAGTTCTGGAAAAAAGATTCTGATGCGGATCTGTACCACTTTATCGGTAAAGATATCGTGTACTTCCACAGCCTGTTCTGGCCGGCCATGCTGGAAGGCAGCGGTTACCGCAAGCCGACCAACCTGTTTGTCCACGGCTATGTGACCGTTAACGGCGCGAAGATGTCCAAATCACGCGGCACCTTTATTCAGGCGCGTACTTACCTGAATCACCTGGATGCTGACAGCCTGCGTTACTACTATGCGGCGAAACTCTCTTCACGCATTGATGATATCGACCTTAACCTGGAAGATTTCGTACAGCGCGTTAACAGTGACATCGTCAACAAAGTGGTTAACCTGGCATCCCGTACGGCGGGCTTTATCAAAAAACGCTTTAACGGCCGCCTGAGCGCAACACTGGCTGAACCTGAGTTATATCAGCAGTTTATTGATGCTGAGAAAACCATCAGCGAAGAGTATACCGGCCGTGAATTCGGCAAAGCTATCCGCGAAATCATGGCGCTGGCCGATGTGGCCAACCGTTATATTGATGAGAAAGCACCGTGGGTCGTGGCGAAACAGGAAGGTAAAGATGACGAACTGCACGCTATCTGTACCGTGGGAATCAACCTGTTCCGTGCACTGATGACCTACCTGAAACCGGTTATGCCGGAACTGGCGGCACGCAGTGAAGCGTTCCTGAATCAGGAACTGACACTGGACGGCATTGCAAAACCGCTGCTGGATCATCAGATTGCGGACTTCAAAGCGCTGTTCAGCCGTATTGAAATGGCAAAAGTGGATGCGATGATTGAAGCCTCCAAAGAAGATATCAAAGCCATGTCCGCCAAACCGGTCAGCGGCCCGCTGGCAGATGAGCCGATTGCGGATACCATCAGTTTTGATGATTTTGCCAAAGTGGATATGCGTATCGCACAGATAGTGTCTGCTGATTTCGTTGACGGCTCTGACAAACTGCTGAAACTGGTATTGGATCTCGGCGGCGAAACCCGTCAGGTCTTCTCCGGTATCCGTCAGGCTTATCCGGACCCGAAAGCGCTGGAAGGCCGCCTGACGGTGATGGTTGCCAACCTGGCGCCGCGAAAAATGCGGTTCGGGATCTCTGAAGGCATGGTCATGGCCGCAGGTCCCGGCGGAAAAGATATTTTCCTGCTCAGCCCGGATTCCGGTGCACAGCCGGGCCAGCAGGTGAAGTAAGTTCTTCTCTGTTCAATAAACTGAAAAAAACCTGCGCTTTGGTGCAGGTTTTTTTATGTGACCGGTAGCACAAATAAAAAGTTAATTGTATGATGAATGAGTTCATCCAAGAAGGAACATTATCATGAAACCAAAACAGATAGCGGAAACCGGCTGGCGCTATCTCCGGGCATTTCTGATCCTGTATCTGTGCCTGTTTGCCGGCAATATTATCGCGGTGTTACTGCCGTTTTCCGTCCCGGGCAGCATCGTGGGCATGCTGCTGCTTTTTGTGCTGCTCGCACTGCAGATTGTTCCGGCGCACTGGGTTCAGCCCGGCTGCACCTTATTAATGAAAAACATGACAATGTTATTTCTGCCGATCGGTATCGGTGTGATGAACTATTACGATACCCTCAGCGCCCAGCTGCTTCCGATCCTGGTTGCCTGTGTCGTCAGTACTTTTATTGCCATGTGTGCTGTTGCACTGAGTTCTGAATTTATTCACCGCCGTCATGTGCCGGTTCCGGAACAACAGGAAGCCGATGCGGTTGCCGCAGTAACTGAAAAAACCGAACAACAAGAGAAACGCAAATGTTAACGCATATCTGGTGGTCGCTCCCGCTTACCATCGGCGTCTATTTTCTCGCCAGAGCTATCTATATTAAATTTAAGCTGCCGGTATTAAACCCGCTGCTGATATCCATCGTGATTATCATTCCGCTGCTGATATTCACCGGAATCTCATACAACCACTATTTCGAGGGCAGCCGTATCCTTAACGACCTGCTGCAACCCGCGGTGGTGGCGCTGGCGTTTCCGCTGTATGAGCAATTGCATCAAATCCGTGCACAGTGGAAATCCATTATCACTATCTGCTTTGCCGGGAGTGTGATTGCGATGGTCACCGGCACCGCCATTGCCTTTATGATGGGTGCAACGCCGGAAATCGCCGCCTCTATTCTGCCGAAATCAGTCACTACCCCGATTGCGATCGCTGTTTCTGACTCCATCGGCGGTGTCGCGGCAATCAGTGCAGTCTGTGTGATTTTCGTCGGGATACTCGGCGCTATCTTCGGCCATACCCTGTTCAAACGACTGAAAGTCACCACGAAAGCCTCACGCGGCCTGGCAATGGGGACAGCCTCTCACGCCCTCGGTACTGCCCGCTGTACGGAAGACGATTATGTGGAAGGTGCTTACAGCTCACTGGCATTAATGACCTGCGGGATTATTACTTCTCTGATGGCGCCGTTTATCTTTCCGGTTCTGCTGGCTGTGTTCGGATAACCTGAAAATTTGAGTTCCATCTCGCAAATTCAGCATTTGTTTCATTCGTTTCATAATGAACGTGATAAAAATCACGTTCATTATGTGCAACTCCCCGCTAAAATGATCTTATTGATAATGGAGGTCATTTTATGCAAAACCGCTTTCATGCAGCCCTGAACACACTCCCTTCCCCGTTACAGACACTGCTGACAGATATTGTGTGCGCTGATACATTCCCCGGATATTTATCTGCCAAACAGGTCACTGCACTCTGCAACGCCGCAGGTACTGATGAGGATGCACTCGCGCTGGCCATGTTGCCGCTGGCGGCAGCCTGTGCTGTGACACCGGTATCCCGGTTTAATGTGGGTGCGGTTGCACACGGACTGAGCGGAAACCTCTATTTCGGTGCCAATATGGAGTTCTGCCATGTGCCGTTACAGCAAACGGTACACGCGGAACAGAGCGCGATCACCCACGCCTGGCTGCGCGGCGAAAACGGTTTGCGCAAAGTCACCGTCAATTACACACCGTGCGGCCATTGCCGTCAGTTTATGAATGAACTGAACAGCGGCACAGAACTGCTGATTCAGTTACCGGAACTGGCCGCTATGCCGCTGAAAACCCTGCTGCCGCATGCTTTCGGCCCGGTGGATCTGGGGATTGAAACCCGTCTGTTTGACCAGGTGCATCATGGTTATCATTTCCTTGCCACCAATGCGGTGGTCGGAAAAGCGCTCGAGGCAGCTAACCGCAGCCATGCGCCGTACTCTCATTCCCACAGCGGGGTGGCTCTTCAGGACAGCCGCGGACGCATCTACAGCGGTGCTTATATTGAAAATGCCGCCTTTAACCCGGGGCTGCCGCCGTTACAGGCCGCATTGATCTTTATGAATATGGCGGGCGGCGACCTGCACGATATCCACCGTGCTGTACTGGTAGAAGGCAGTAATGCCACACTGTCGCAATGGGAAAGCACCTCTGCCACACTGAATGCCCTGGGCTGTCAGGATATCGCTCTGTTCAGTTATTGATCCTCTCCCTCTGAGGTTGGTGCTCACCGGTTCCGGGCATCAACCTTTACGTGATTACTCAATATAAATCTATCCCGCCTCTCACTTTCACACATCGGTATCACTAATTTCGTAACAATTACTGTACATATTTTTCAGATAACTTAGGATCAGTGCGTCCTGTCTTAAAAATGTCAATTGGCAAAGAGTAGTCATACATGGAACTGGAATACGAAAGCAAACGTGCATTATATATCCCGTATGCGGGCCCTATCCTGTTAGAGTTCCCGCTGCTGAACAAGGGAAGCGCCTTCTCCGAAGAAGAGCGCAGTAATTTCAACCTCCACGGCCTGCTGCCTGAAGCGGTGGAGACCATCGAAGAGCAGACTGAACGCGCCTATCGTCAGTATTCTGATTTTAAAAACGATACGGATAAACATATCTACCTGCGTAACATTCAGGATACGAATGAAACGCTGTTCTACCGTCTGCTCAATGCTCACCTCAAAGAAATGATGCCTATCATTTACACCCCGACAGTCGGGGCGGCCTGTGAGCATTTCTCAGACAGTTACCGCCGTGCGCGCGGGCTGTTTATCTCTTATCCGAACCGCGCTTACATTGATGACATGCTGCAGAATGCCACCAAGCAGAATGTAAAAGTCATCGTGGTGACCGATGGTGAGCGGATCCTCGGTCTGGGTGACCAGGGGATCGGCGGGATGGGTATCCCGATTGGTAAACTCTCCCTGTATACTGCCTGCGGCGGTATCAGCCCGGCGTATACCCTGCCTATCGTGCTGGATGTCGGTACCAATAATCAGCAGCGCCTGAACGACCCGCTCTATATGGGCTGGCGTCATCCGCGGATTACCGGCGAAGAGTATGATGAATTTGTTGATGAATTTATCAATGCCGTTAAACGCCGCTGGCCGGATGTATTATTACAGTTTGAAGATTTCGCCCAGAAAAATGCGATGCCGCTGCTGGAACGCTACCGCGATCAGCTGTGCTGCTTCAATGATGATATTCAGGGAACCGCGTCAGTCACCCTCGGCAGCCTGATCGCCGCCAGCCGTGCTGCGGGCGGACAGCTGAAAGATCAGACCGTTGCTTTCCTGGGAGCAGGCTCTGCCGGATGTGGTATCGCTGAGCAGATCATCGCGCAGATGAAATCCGAAGGTCTGAGTGAAGAGCAGGCGCGTGCCCGTATCTTTATGGTGGACAGATTCGGTCTGCTGACCGATAAACTGCCGAACCTGCTGAACTTCCAGAGCAAACTGATCACCAAAAGTGACATTATTGCGGACTGGGATGTGCAGAATGATGCCATTTCGCTGGAAGATGTGGTCCGTAACGCCAAACCGACGGTGCTTATCGGGGTTTCCGGTCAGCCGGGGCTGTTTACGGAAGAGATTATCCGTGAAATGCACAAAAACTGTGAGCGTCCGGTGGTCATGCCGCTGTCTAACCCGACCTCCCGCGTGGAAGCGCGTCCGGAAGATATTATCGCCTGGACAGACGGCCATGCACTGGTTGCGACCGGCAGTCCGTTCAATCCGGTGATTTATAAGGATAAAACCTATCCTATCTCTCAGTGCAACAACTCCTTTATCTTCCCGGGGATTGGTCTGGGAGTGCTGGCTGCCGGTGCCAAACGTGTGACTGACGGTATGATGATGACCGCAAGCCGCGCACTGGCCGATTGTTCGCCGATGGTTATCAACGGCGAAGGTTCGTTACTGCCGGATATCGAAGATATCAAAAAAGTGTCCCGTATCATCGCCAAACAGGTTGCCAAGGAAGCCCAGATCCAGGGTGTTGCCACCGTCACCTCTGACGGCGCTCTCGATGAAGCTATCGAACGCAACTTCTGGCATCCGGAATATCGTGTTTACCGCCGGACATCTTTCTGACGAATAGCCGGTGAACTGTCACTGAAAACCCGCCTCTGTGCGGGTTTTATTCTTTTTTTCACCCTTGCCAGCCTTTCCCCGCTCAAGTAATCTTAGCCTTATGGTAACTATATAGTGATAAAGGTCTCAGGAATAATGGGAAAAGCCCGGATATGGAAACGGATCATTCTGTGGCTGCTGGCAGGTATTATCCTGGCGGCAGTGGTGGCTATTGCGGCAGATCGCTGGATAAGCTGGAAAACCGCGCCCTATATTTATGAAAATATCAATGACCTGCCGCCGGCTGAAGTCGGTATGGTACTCGGTACAGCCAAGTACTACAGAAACGGGACAATTAATCAGTATTACCTCTATCGTATTCAGGGTGCGGTCAATGCGTATAACAGCGGCAAGGTGAAATATCTGCTGCTGAGCGGTGACAACGCGCAGCACAGCTACAATGAGCCGAGTACGATGCGGAAAGACCTGGTGAATGCCGGGATACCGGCCAGTAAAATTGTGCTCGATTTTGCCGGATTCCGTACGCTGGATTCAGTGGTACGCACAAGAAAAGTCTTTGATACCGATGGGTTTACCATTATTACCCAGCGTTTTCATTGCGAACGGGCACTGTATATCGCGATGGAGAAAGGAATAGAGGCACGCTGTTATGCCGTTTCTTCTCCGAAGAATATGTTTACTGTCCGGGCGCGGGAAGTGATTGCCCGGCTGGGAGCGCTCGCCGATTTATATATTCTCAACCGTGAGCCGCGTTTCCTCGGTCCGCAGGAGTCTATCCCGGCGCCGCAGACGCTGCCTGCAAATGTGCCGTCATACCCGGCAGTGACCCCGGAAGAGCTGAATGTGCTTTATCCGGAGCCGCCAGCCACCGCAGAAAAACCGGCAGAAACCGGAACCGGACAACCGGCACCGGCTGAACCGTAGTATCACTTCAGCGGGCAGCCAGTTTACCGGCTGCTTTCCGCCATAACCACTCCGCCGGTCCCTGAGAAAAATAACGCAGCCACAGGGTGGAGAATAAAATGTTAATCATCCACATCAGCGGCACAAACGCCAGCAGCGTCAGGCGATCAAACTGACCGAAATAACCGAAGTACTCAAACACTATCACCCCGCACACCGATTGCAGCAGATAACTGCTCAGGGCTGTACGCCCCACCCGCTGTAAACAGGATGAAACCGGTTTTAACTGCGGCTGCAAACCGTAAAACAGTGCGATAAGCCCGGTGGCCTGCACCGGCTGTAAAATATCGGCGAGCGGATACCCGACAGTGCCTAACCAGAAGACGCTCCAGCCGTTCAGGTATTCCATCCACACAACAACAGCCTGTAACAGCAGTGACGGGATCAGCAGCAATGCCGCCAGCCGCCGGTAGTGAGACAGCGGAAATGCCCCTTTCAGCCAGCCATTTTTCATCAGCACGGCTCCCAGCAACATCATCGCCAGTAATTGCCAGCCATACTGAACCACCATCATCATCAGCATGCCGCTGATGGTGCTGATTCTGTCCAGCATACCTGCAATGCCACCAGTGTTGGCGATCAGCACTTCATAATCCAGCATTTCCTGCGACGGCTGCCAGTACAGCAGTTTCAGCTCACCGTCTTCCGATAACAGGAAAAACAATAAAAACAATCCGGTCAGGACCAGCACCGGTACCAGCTTCAGCCACCAGCGGGAGGAAACATTATGGATGATCCAGCAGGCGGCCACGCCGGTCAGGCTGTACATCAGCAGGATATCCCCGCTCCAGAGCAGCGCCGTATGCAGCAGACCGATAACCCCCAGCACCAGCAACCGCCCCATATTCCATGACTGACTGTAGCGGCTGAGCATCATCAGTGTCGCACCAAACAGCAGCGCAAACATACCGAGGAATTTACCCTGCACCAGTACGCTCAGTACCGCCCAGGTCGTGACATCCGTTCCTGACGCTGACGGAATATAGACCGGGTTCAGATAGGCTGCGGACGGCAGGGCGAACCCGCTGATGTTGAGGATAAAAATACCGAGAACGGCCAGCCCCCGCACCATATCGAGAACATCAATACGTGCAGAGGCGGGAGTGGCAGACAATGTCATCGGTTAAATATGACGGGCTGCGCGCAGGAATTCCTGGCGGGTGTTCTGGCTGGATTTAAATAATCCGCCCAGTGAGGTGGTGGTGGTGGTACTGGTCGCATCACGGATACCGCGGGCTTTGACACAATAATGCACCGCGTCAATGGATACCGCCACATTGGTGGTTCCGAGCAGCGTCTGAAGTGCCAGTAAAATCTGCTGTGTCAGACGCTCCTGCACCTGCGGACGCTGAGCAAAAAACTGCACAATCCGGTTAATCTTCGATAACCCGATAACCGTGTCTTTCGGGATATACGCCACCGTGGCTTTACCGTCGATAGTGACAAAGTGATGTTCACAGGTGCTGGTCAGCGTGATATCACGGACCGTCACCATCTCATCCACTTTCATTTTATTTTCAATCAGGGTGATTTTCGGGAAATTGTGATAATCCAGTCCTGAAAAAATTTCATCCACATACATCTTCGCGATACGTTTCGGGGTATCTGCCAGACTGTCGTCGCTCAGGTCAAGATTAAGCAGCTTCATAATTTCTGTCATATGCGCTTCAATCTGAACCTTACGGGTTTCCGGCGGCAGTGTCTGCTCCCGTAATGGTGTCTCCAGCCCGCGTGCGATCAGCGCGGCGTGGACAAGTTCTGCTTCCCGGCTTAATGATGACATACCTTCTCCGACTATTTTTCAGGTGACTCCCGGTGCTGTGTTGCACCCGGCGGCCGGTCAATACCCGCCGCCCTGCTATTTTAGAGCAATACGCCGTTTTGTTAATCCATTTTGTGGTTTTGGTGATGAAAAGTTTGCACCGGAAATCCCTGTTAATACTACGGATATCAGCCGAAAAGAAAATAACGAAAACATTTACCGGAAAAATGCCGGATAACAGATGTGTTATATAACCTCATAACGGAGACGGGAAATATCCTTATGATCAGCAAAAACAATTTCTTCGCTGCTCCGGGTAATATTTGAAATCATTGCAGCACTGACATCAAATGCAATACCGGCGAAAATCACGCCTGCAGAAATAAATCCTGCACCTGAAACAGACAATAATTGTTCCTGATTTAATTCTTTCATAATTAACCTCTCAATTATTCAAATATAAAATACAGTATCTTTTTTGTCAGAACATAGAATCCCACATAAATCACCGGTGTAAGAAAGACATCAGTCATCACATTATCCGGCCTGACAATGCGAAGTGATGAGTGCGTGACCATCAGTGGCGTCAGTACCATACTGACATTCATGGACAGCAAGCGTGTATCTTTCAGATCATTAATTACCTTCTTAAGAATATTCTTCTTTCTCATCAGGAATGATTACCGGTTATTTTTCATTATGATGACTTTATGCCCTGAAAATTAAATAAAGCATAAACCGGTTAAGTGATAAAACCGTTTTTTTAGTTCTCTGTTTTTTATTTTTAATTAATTAAAAAGATAACAGGATTAATAAATAATAAACCTGTTATCCATGAGATAATTATTCGTTTATATCACTGCGATCACGGAACACCAGCAATCCACCGATAATCAGTGCCGCAAAGGCGACCCACAGTGCCGGTTCCAGTTTACCGGTAAAATATGCGGAAACCGAGGATACCAGCGGGCCGCCGAGCTGTCCGACCGCATACCAGGTGGTCAGCAGCCCGGCCATATAGCGGCCGTGCTCCGGAGCCAGTTCGCGCCCGCACTGGAATGCCAGCTGCACGGCCGCCATCAGGCCGCCGCCGACCAGAAAGGCACTGACTGCCAGACCACTGATTCCGGGCATCACTTCCGCCGCCAGAATACCCGCTGCCTGTGCCCAGAGGGTGATTGCCAGCCGCCGCTGCGGCGTGAAAAAATGCCGCGCGGCAATCGCGGCAGCGATACCGGCAACAGCTGCGATACCAAATACCGGCCAGACAAACTGAGCAAACAGGCTGCCGGGAAAACGTGCCGCTGCCATCTGCGATAAAAACGTGGCGGGCAGGATATAGCCGAACCCGGCCAGCGCATAGCTCCACAATAAACGACGGATTTTCGGCGTCATCACCGGCTTGCTGTGCGGGGAGGCGCCGGTACTCAGTTCTCCCGGACGCGGCAGATAGCGGCTGACATACAGGCTGAACACCAGCGCCGCTGCACCATAGATCCACCAGCCCTGCGAGGCGGTCAGTGATAAACCCTGAATACCGATGGCCGCCAGCCCGCACAACAGAATCCCGGTACCGGTTCCGCCGTAAACCGCAACACTCAGTGCCGGACGATTGAGTTTTGCCAGTGCGTCATTGGTCCAGGCAGCGGCGAGTACCAGTGTCCAGCCGCTCGCCCAGCCGATAAAAAAGCGAGCGATACTGTGCAGCACCGCGCCGGAAATCACCGCTGACAGCAGTGTGATAATCACCGCGCCCCATAACCCGGTCCACAGCCGCAGCTCAATGCCGCGTTTTGCCCGCATGGCATCAAAGGACCCGGCAAGATAACCGAGGTAATTCCAGGCAGCGACAATACCGGCGGTTGTCAGATCAAGCTGATGCTCGTCAATCATCAGCGGCACCTGCGGGGTAAAGGCAAAGCGCCCTATTCCCATGGCGACCACCAGCGCAAGAAAACCACTGACTGCAATATGAAGCGCCGTTGTCTGACGGGCGGAGTGAGATGTCGTCATATGAAATACAATATGTTAATAATTTGTAATATCGTTATACCAAAAGAAGACTTTAAAATGCAATAATCACTTCCGAAATCATATCTGTAGCTCACGCTTTTGTGCCATATCATTCAACTTGACCAGTAAGTCTGCCATAATGTCTTTCTCTTTATTATCCGTTTTATCTGCGCCCTGCGGGCACCGGGAGTGAAACAGCATCATGGCTAATCCGACAGAAAGTCACACCTCTTCGTTAATCTCTTTACAGGAAGCACTGGATAAGCTGCTCGCGACCCCGGCCGCGATCACCGGTACGGAAACGATCGCGCTGACGGATGCTGCCGGGCGGATCACTGCCGCACCCGTTATTTCGCCGATCAATGTACCGCCATTTGATAATTCCGCAATGGATGGTTACGGGCTGCGCCTGGCGGATTGGGACGGAAAAACCCCGCTGCCGGTGGCTGGCCGGGCACTGGCCGGTGTACCGTTTAACGGCGCATTACCGGCAGGACAATGTGTCCGTATTATGACCGGCGCCCCGGTACCGGCGGGTGTGGATACCGTGGTGATGCAGGAAGAAGCAGAAGTGTCAGATGCCGGTATCACCTTTACTGCCGGCATTACCGCCGGGCAGAATATCCGCCGCATCGGTGAGGATATCGCGCAGCACAGCGAAGTTTTACCGGCAGGCACCAAACTGGCTGCTGCCCAGCTTCCGCTGATCGCCTCTCTTGGTCTGGCGGAGTTATCCGTGGTACGCAAACTGAAAGTGGCGGTGTTCTCCACCGGCGATGAATTGCAGGCTGTCGGCCAACCGCTGGGTGACGGACAGATTTATGATACTAACCGGTTTGCGGTTCGTCTGATGCTGGAAAAACTCGGTTGTGACGTAATTGACCTCGGTGTGATCCCGGATAACCCGGAGATTCTGCGCGCCACCTTTGAAAAGGCCGATGCACTGGCCGATCTGGTGATCAGCAGCGGCGGCGTGTCTGTCGGGGAAGCGGATTACACCAAACAGATCCTCGATGAGATCGGTAAAATTAATTTCTGGAAACTGGCGATCAAACCGGGCAAGCCGTTTGCTTTCGGTAAGCTGAACAACGCCTGGTTCTGCGGCCTGCCGGGTAACCCGGTTTCCACCACCGTAACGTTCTATGAGCTGGTGCAGCCGCTGATTGCCCGTCTGTCCGGTTTCAGTCAGTGGCAGCCGCCGATGCGCTTTAAAGCCGTCGCCACCACGCCGCTGAAGAAATCTGCCGGTCGTCTGGACTTCCAGCGCGGTATTGCCGGGGTGAATGAACAGGGTCAGATGGTGGTCAGAACCACCGGCGATCAGGGCTCACATATTTTCAGTTCTTTCAGCCTCGCTAACTGCTTTATTGTGCTGGAGCGTGAACGCGGTGCGGTTGCCGCCGGTGACACCGTTGAAATCGAATTTTTTAATCATTTACTGAAGAATGACTGATGGCGACTGAACCCGGACATATTGAACTCAGTGATGAAGAAGCGCTGCGTTATAACCGTCAGATAGTACTGCGCGGCTTTGATTTTGATGGTCAGGAAGCCCTGAAAGCCGGGCGGGTGCTGATCACCGGTCTCGGCGGGCTGGGCTGTGCGGCGGCGCAGTATCTCGCTGCCGCAGGGGTTGGTCATCTTACGCTGCTGGATTTTGATACCGTCTCGCTCTCCAATTTGCAGCGTCAGATCCTGCATACTGATGCCCGCATCGGGATGGCAAAAACAGAATCCGCCGCCATTGCGCTGAAAGCAGTCAATCCGCACTGTCATACCGAAACGGTCACCAAACAGCTGGATGATGATGAGCTGGCCGCCCTGATTCAGTCTCATCATGTGGTGCTGGATTGTACCGATAATGTGGCTGTCCGCGAACAGCTTAACCGCGCGTGTCATCAGATGAAGATCCCGCTGGTATCCGGTGCCGCTATCCGTATGGAAGGACAGATTTCTGTCTTTACCTGGCAGGAGGGCGAACCCTGTTACCGCTGCCTGAGCCGGTTATTCGGGGAGAACAGTCTGACCTGTGTGGAAGCGGGTGTAATGGCACCGCTGGTCGGCACCATCGGCACCCTGGAGGCGATGGAGTGCATCAAACTGCTCACCGGCTACGGGCAGGTGAGCAGCGGAAAAGTGGTGCTGTTTGATGCCATGCGCATGCAGTTCCGCACCATTAATCTTAAGCCTGATCCTCAGTGCGAAGTGTGCGGCTGTAACGGATAGTCTCCGGTTTATCCAGATGGATCTGTGTGACGGCAGGCTGTGTTTCGGCTATCACACGGCCGTCACGGACAGAGTAACGCACCGGTACCTGACGGCGGACAGCATCAAACCCGTTTTCCGCCGGCAGGATCAGCAGGCTGGCACGTTTGCCTTCCGCCACACCGTAATCCTGTAAATTCAGGGTGCGCGCGCTGTATTCCGTGATCAGTTTCAGCCCGTCATTAATCTGACCATATCCCATCAGCTGACAGACATGCAGCCCCATATGCAACACCTGGAGCATATTGGCGGTGCCCAGCGGATACCACGGGTCAAACACGTCATCGTGACCGAAGCAGACATTAATATCTGCCGCCAGCATCTCTTTGACACGGGTGATCCCGCGGCGCTTCGGATACGTATCAAAACGCCCCTGTAAGTGAATGTTCACCAGCGGATTCGCCACAAAGTTAATGCCTGACATTTTCAGCAGACGGAACAGACGGGAGGTATAGGCCCCGTTATAAGAGTGCATCGCCGTCGTGTGGCTTGCGGTAACGCGCGCGCCCATTCCTTCGCGGTGTGCCAGCGCGGCAACCGTTTCAACAAAACGCGACTGCTCATCGTCGATTTCATCACAATGCACATCGATCAGACGATCATATTTCTGAGCCAGCGCAAAGGTTTTGTGCAGGGATTCCACACCGTATTCACGGGTAAATTCAAAGTGAGGGATAGCACCGGCCACATCCGCGCCCAGGCGCAGTGCCTCTTCCAGCAGTGCCTCACCGTCCGGGTAGGACATAATCCCTTCCTGCGGGAACGCGACAATCTGTAAGTCCACCCACGGCGCAACTTCCTGCTTCACTTCCAGCATCGCTTTCAGTGCGGTCAGTGTGGCATCGGAGACATCAACGTGTGTACGGACATGCTGAATACCGTTGGCAATCTGCCATTTCAGGGTCTGCCAGGCACGGGTTTTCACATCGTCATGTGTCAGCAGCGCTTTGCGTTCTGCCCAGCGTTCGATACCTTCAAACAGCGTACCGGACTGGTTCCACGCCGGTTCCCCGGCAGTCTGAGTGGTATCAAGATGAATATGCGGTTCGACGAACGGTGCCGTGACCAGACCGCCTTCGGCGTCCAGGCTCTCCGGCGGCACTTCACCGGCAGGCTGCTGCACAATCGCGGTAATGCGCTGATGATCAATGTCGATACGCCACAGACCATCACGATCCGGCAGACGGGCATTAAAAATATGTTTTACGGTTTGATTAAGCACGGGTCATCTCCGGGTTGGTTGTGCGACGGCGGTTAAGTAACGGATTGAGGACAGCATAGCTTAATGCACCGCCGAGAACTGCGTTCACCGGCACAATCCCCGGCAGCCAGTGTCCGGCAATCACACCTGCCGCCACCGCCAGCAGTGCGCTGACATTCACATCACGCATTTTACTGCGGTCAAAGGTTTCATAACGGTGACGGTACATCAGATAATCCGCGATGATAATTCCCCCGATTGGCGGAATAGCGGCGGATAAGAAGGTCAGCCAGCCGACAAAATTATTATAGAGCCACAGGGCGCACAGTGTGCCGATAAGCCCGTTGATGATAGATAAGGTTTTGCTGGAAAGCCCGGTGATATTGGCAAACCCCAGGCCGGACGCATAGAGCGCGTTATCATTGGTGGTCCAGATATTCAGCCCGAGCACAATAATTGCCGGTAATAACAGCCCCTGGGCAATCATCACATCAGAGATATCCGCCATACCGAGAGACGCCGCCCCGGCAGCACCAAAGATAAACATCAGTGAGTTACCGAGGAAGAAAGCGATAATCGCCACCAGCACCGCAATTTTCGGTTTGCGGCCGAAGCGGACAAAATCCGCCGTCAGCGTGCCCGCACTGACAAATGAACCGACCACCATGGCAAGCGCCAGATTAAAATCAATCGGCTGAGCCGGAATCACTTCACGCAGTGCACTCATCCCGCCCATACCGGTTACCGCGAGGTAAACCGAGTAACTGCCGAGAATGGCAATCGCCGGTACCGCAATCACAGAAAGTACGGTCAGTGCCGAGATGCCGAAGAAAACCGTCACCGTCATCAGCACCCCGGAGATACCGATCAGCCAGTTGATATCCCACCCTGTCGCTTTACCGACCGGAATGGCAAACATGGCCACACCGACACCGAACCAGCCGACTTGTGTGCCGCCGAGTAAGAATGAAGGGAGCCAGGAGCCTTTGATACCGAAGGAGTAACGCGCGAGAAGGTGAGTTGTTAAGCCGGTTTTGGAACCAATGAAACCAAGAAAAGCGGTGTAGACACCAAGAAGAAGATTACCGATAAGAACTGCGAGGAAGAAATCATTAAAACTGAGACCGGTACCGAGAGCACCTCCGGTCCACATACTGGCGGAAAAGAAGGTTAAACCCAGCATTACAAAGGTTAATGCCAGCCCGCCTTTCCGCGCGGATATGGGCACAGGCCCATGACTGTAATTTTTATCCCCGGACACAATTGCCTCCTGTTGCTTTTCTCAGGCCAAAAAAATCTGACGAATTCTATAGCCGCAAAAAACAAAAGCAAACGATTTCGTTCACACTTAAAGAGAATTAACGCATACATGACATTCCGGCTGAAAATTATCCTGACGCAAAAAACAACAGGGAAAAAACCGGAAATAATACCTGATTACCGCACCTGTTATTGTCTGCCGGAACACCGGTATCAGTTACCGGAGAATGAACATGATATGATTAATATCTGCCTGAAGATGTTTTTATAAATGAAAAAACCGATAAAAATCAATTTATTACTTTTTTATTACCGGATACCACAGAATGTAACGGTAAGCCTTACATTACATCAGGGATATAACGCTGAATCTCACAATAACTTATTTCGGTTCCGGAATACCGGTTGTGTCCCCGGATATTCCCGGGTGGATGACGTTATTTTTTTACCGGCCTTTTCCGGTCTGTTATCACTTTATCGTTACTTATCGTTTTTTATCCGTCCGGCAGTGAAAAAAAAGCAGCAAGCGGATAAATCACTATCCCTGCCTGAAAATAAACAGCACCGGTAATTACGTTATTCTGCTTAATGTATCAATTTCTATATTAACTTATTAATAAAAATCAATATCCAAATGATTTTATTATAAAAAACAACTTCCTCTGCGGTTTTCACTGCCCCGCTAAGTTCCCCGGAAAACGATCACCGGTAAGGATGTTTTATCCTTATAGTTACCTGGTCATCATTTTGCGGAATTTCCGGGAAAATACGCTATATTCATTGTCATTATCCTGTTCAACTTTTATTGCCAAATACAGATAACTCATATATTGTACGCCGCCTGCATTTACCCCAGCGTGTGGTGATGGCCCGTTTATCACTGACGTTTCAGTAAAGTGCGCACGATGCAGACGCAAGGTGCGAGGTTTATTGAAAATAAATGCAGACTGACCGTCACCTGCTGACGGCCGGAAAATAAGTGCTGTGCCGGGACGCCATGTCCGCGGCATGTTTCAGGCTATTGGGAAGGGCTGTAAAAATGCAACAGAATACTGTGCAGATGAAACGCGTATTAAATACCCCCGCGTTGGTTTTCTTCGGGCTCGCCTATATGGTGCCCCTTGGTATCTTCACGACTTACGGACAGGTCACCGTCCTCAGTGAAGGTCATTTACCGGTTGCTTATATTATTACTCTGACAGCCGTCCTGTTTACCGCACTCAGCTATTGTAAAATGACCAGCACACTGCCGCTGGCCGGCTCTGCGTATTCTTATGTCCAGAAAATCTTCGGCGGAAATACCGGGTTTCTGGTCGGCTGGGCGCAATTGCTGGATTATCTGTTTCTGCCTATTATCAACTATATCGCCATCGGTATTTTTGTGCATGAAGCCCTGCCGTCGGTGCCGATGGAGCTGATTATTGTCTCCACGATTGTGATTGTTTCCCTGCTGAATATTCTCGGGATAAAACTGGTCACGTCGATGAATATGCTGATTATTGTGATGCAGCTGATCTTTATCGCACTGTTCCTGTACTTCAGCTTCAGTTCGGCGTTCACCCTGGATAAAGAGGCGCTGCTCGCCCCGCTGACGGTGATGTCTGATCAGGTATCCGGGCTGTTTGCCGGAGCTGCGGTACTGTGTCTCGCGTTCCTCGGGTTTGATGCCATCTCCACCATGGCGGAAGAGACCAAAGATGCCAAACGCGCGCTGCCGAAAGCGATTCTCTATACCGTGTTTATCGCCGGTACGTTATTCATCGTTATCTCTTACGGCGCACATCTGAGCTATCCGGCGTGGCGTGATTTCCTGCCGAACACCGACATCGCCAGTATTCAGGTGATGGAAAAAGTCGGCGGCGCACTGATGGCGTCCTCCTTTATCACGGCTTATGTGATCGGCGTGTTTGCCTCCGCGATGACATCCCAGGCCAGTATTGTGCGGATTTTCTATGCCATGGGCCGTGAAGGGGTGCTGCCGCGCTCTGTGTTTGCCCGTCTGCATGCCAGATTCAACACTCCGGTGCTGTCGATCCTGTTTGTCGCCCTCGCCTCTCTGATGGCACTGGTGCTCTCCCTGAGCCTGGTGGCGTCCATGATAAGCTTCGGCGCACTGATTGCATTTACCTTTGTAAACCTGTGTGTTATCAAACACTTTATTATTGACCGGAAGGAACCGCTGACAGCTGCCGTGATCCTGCGCTGCCTGGTGGTACCGGCGATCGGGGTTCTGCTGACCCTGTGGCTGTGGACCAGTCTGGATGCCCAGGCACTGACTGTCGGCCTGATCTGGCTGGGGATCGGTGTGGTATACCTCGGTGTGATCACCCGGTTCTTTACCCGCCGTCCGCCGTCAATTACAGAAGAAGAAACTCACTTAATTATCAATTAACTCTGTTGATGAGGACTGGAGAGCATAATGAAAATGACTGCCGCTGATATTATTTATCACAACGGTTACATCTATACTGCGGATGCGGAAAACCGCGTCGCCGGAGCCATCGCCATTGCTGATGGCCGTATTCTTGCCTGTGGTGATAATGATGACATGGCAGCATTCCGTGGTGAGCATACACAGTTTATCGACCTCGACGGCAAAATGATGATGCCGGGAATTATTGATGGTCATATGCACCCGTTCTGGGGTGGTATTCAGCTGTTCGGCTGCCATCTGAATTATGAATCCCTGACCATTGATGAGATCCTCGCCCGCGTACAGGCGCATCTGGATAACGATCCGCGTACCGGCGAAAACGACTGGCTGAAAGTCACCGCCTGGCTGCGTCAGGGGATGTTACCGGCCGGTATTGATATGTACCGCGAAGATATGGACAAACTCAATACCCGCCGCCCTGTCGTGCTGTTCTCCAATGACTGCCATACCCTGCTCGCCAACAGCCGTGCGCTGGAACTGTTCGGTATCACCAAAGAGACCCCGGCACCGAGTGACGGTAAAATCGGCAAACATGATGACGGTGAACTGAACGGTATTCTCGAGGATGCCCCGGCCATGCGTGCGGCTGACAGCATTCCGTCCATTCAGGCCGACCGCGCGCCGGATGTTGCGCGCCTGGTACAAAAAGTCCTCAATGAACAGGGCGTCACCATGGTGATGGATGCCCGCGTGGCAGAATTGCAGCTGGATGCGTTCCGTACATTGCAGGAACAGGGTGAACTGACACTGCGTATTCAGGCTGCCCGTGAAATCACTCCGGATGATGCGCCGGATGTGGCCTCTGTTCCGCAGGCCGTGAAAAACGCGGTTGCTTTTGCAGAGCGCTATCATCAGCCGGAATGGGGCCCTGAGCCGGGCATTGCGGTGAAAAACATCAAAATGTTTGTCGATGGTGTGCTTCAGTTCCCGACAATGACCGCCTCCCTGCTGAAACCGTACCGCATCAATCACGGCACCCCGGCACAACCGGACTGGCGTGAGACAGATAACTACGGCGATCTCTACTTCACCTCAGACGTCATTGATGCTTTGCTCGAACGTATTGCAGCGGCCGGGTATGATCCGCATCTGCACACCGTCGGAGAAGGCGCGGTTGATATGGTGCTCAACGGTATCGAAAAAATGCGTGCCGCACATCCCGGGAAAGATATCCGTCCGGGACTGGCTCACAATGAGCTGGTGGATGCCAAAGATTACGCGCGCTTCGCCCGGCTCGGCACCATCGCCTGCCTCTCTTTCCAGTGGGCGGCACCGACTGCGGAACTGGCGGAATTCACCCGCAATATGATCGGTGAAACCCGTTATCAGCAGCTGGAGCCTATCGCCAAGTTTATTGATACCGGGGCGGTGGTCGCGTTCGGCAGTGACTGGCCGATTGATGATTTTGATGAATGGTATGATCTGAAAGTGGCGGCTACCCGCCGTGGTCATCCGGTTAACGGCCAGCCTGCACAGCGTCTGGATACTGACCGCGACCTGACCATCACGGAAGTACTGCGTGCCGCCACTATCGATTCTGCTTATGCCCAGCACCGGGAAGATATTCTCGGCTCACTGGAACCGGGCAAACTGGCGGATATGATTGTGCTGGATCGCAATGTGTTCCAGATCCCTGCGGATGATATCGCCAACGTGAAAGTGCTGCGCACGATTGTCGGCGGTAAAACCGTTCATCTGACCAACTGACCGTAACCGGCCGTCTGAAAAACTGAAACCTCATCCATGATGAGGTTTTTTTTATGTCAGTGCTTAATTGCCAGCGTGTGGATCACCGGCTGATAACCTTCGCGCTCATATAACCGCAGTGCGCCGGTGTTTTCCGGCAGCACCGATAACTCCAGATGTGTATGTCCCTGCTCTTTTGACCAGGTTTTGACAGCATCCAGCAGTTTTTTACCGGTGCCCTGCCCGCGTACTGCCGGATCAACCACAATATCAAAGATATAACCGAAACGGCGCGGCACCACGCAGGTGTAAGGCGAGGTATCCTGTGTCTGAGCAAAGGCAAATCCGGCGATACCGTCTTCCGTTTCCGCGACCAGCAGACAAAATGTCTCATCTGCAACGGCATTTTCGATAAATCCGCGATCCTGCTGCGCCGGACGCCAGCGATCAGGCTGATATTCCGCCATCAGAACAAATAACTGCTGATAAAGCTCAGCAATACGATCGGTATCATTCAGTGTTGCGGGGCGGATTATCATGGTGTTCTCCTGTTAATCGTAGGTTTTGACCGCCGGCGCCTCATAATCACGGAAACGGCGGATAAGCGCGTTACCGTCAGTTTCGGTGATCGCCATATGGCGGTATTTTTCCTGCATAAACTGTTCATCGGTCATTTTGTTGATCAGTGACAGCAGCGGATCATAATAGTTATTGATGTTCATCAGCCCGACCGGCTTCTGATGCAGCCCGATCTGGCTCCAGGTAAAGACTTCCGCAAACTCTTCCAGAGTGCCGAAGCCGCCCGGCAGCGCGACAAATCCGTCTGCCAGTTCAATCATTTTGCTTTTGCGTTCATGCATGGTGCTGACACGGTGAAGTTCGGTCAGATTTTTATGGGCAATTTCACGCCCCTCCAGCAAGGCCGGGATCACCCCGATAGCCTGTCCGCCCTCGCGCAGCACGGTATCCGCCACCGTTCCCATGATCCCCACACTGGCACCGCCGTAAACCAGGGTAATCCCCTGCTCAACCAAAACCCGGGCAAATTTCACGGCTTCATGGCGGTAAATCTCTGATGCACCCGCTGCTGACCCGCAATAGACTGCTATTCGTTTAATATCCCGCATATCTGCCCTGTCCTTATCGTGATGAATTGAAAAACCGGGAGCCAGTATACGCAAGCGGTCTGAAGATAGCACTCGTCAGATTTTGCTATGTTATCCCGCAACCTCTGCCGGCGGATTAATATCCTCTTAAATCAGTAATTGCTATCCGTCATCAGCCCCGCTAAGATTGCATAACGAGTTCTGCCTTTTGCATGTAATTCCACATAACTGACTGTCTTACCGCATTTTTATTGCTCCCGAGGTTCTTAATGTCCGCGTCTCCCCGCCAGCAAAATGGTTCTCCGTGGTTACCGATCGGCTTATTGCTGCTGTCGATGATCTCTATTCAGAGCGGTGCCTCACTGGCGAAAACCCTGTTCCCGGTTATCGGTGCGCCGGGGGTGACAGCCCTGCGTCTGCTGCTGGGTACGGCTATTCTGCTGGTGATTTTTAAGCCCTGGCGGCTGCGTTTTACCCGTGCGTCACTGCTGCCGATGCTGGGATACGGCCTGTCTCTCGGGGTGATGAACTATCTGTTCTATCTGGCACTGACCACAATCCCGCTCGGGATCGCGGTGGCACTGGAATTTACCGGGCCGCTGGCCGTGGCCATGTTCGGTGCACGGAAAATAACGGATTATCTCTGGATTATTCTGGTGATCGCCGGTCTGGCCTTTTTGCTGCCGCTCGGTGAGCAGATCGGGGATCTTGAGCAGCTGGACCCGATCGGGATGCTGTATGCCCTGGGTGCCGGTGCTGGCTGGGCGCTCTATATTATTTTCGGCCAGCGGGCCGGACGCTTTTACGGCGCAGCCACAGTTTCCGTCGGCTCGCTTATCGCCGCGCTGATCTTCTTCCCGGTCGGGGCATATCACAGTGATCTCAGTGTGATGTTCAGCTGGGCGGTACTGCCGGTTGGTGTGGCAGTGGCAATCTTATCAACCGCCTTTCCGTATTCGCTGGAGATGGTGGCACTGACCCGCCTGCCGACACGGACATTCGGCATCCTGATGAGTCTGGAGCCGGTCATTGGTGCGATGGTCGGGA
Source organism: Morganella sp. Je.2.23 (assembly GCF_051129855.1). Classification (NCBI taxonomy): domain Bacteria; kingdom Pseudomonadati; phylum Pseudomonadota; class Gammaproteobacteria; order Enterobacterales; family Morganellaceae; genus Morganella; species Morganella sp. Je.2.23. The sequence goes on along the minus strand of NZ_JBCPSQ010000001.1, from coordinate 187,828 downwards.
TTATTTTCCTGCATGAGCATCTGTCATTCGCACAATGGCTGGCGCTGAGCTGCATTGTGGTAGCCTCCATGGGCGCGGCTCTGACCATCAAACCGAAGTCAAAAATCAAATCTGTTGAGTAATCACCTGCCATACTGAAACCGGCCTTGCGCCGGTTTGCCTATCGATTCTATAGATTTAATCGAATTTAACTATTATCTGTGCTGCCCTATAGTAACCCCATCGAAACAGAAATGTTTAACTGAATAATGTTTAACGGAATAAATAAGGGGAACAATAATGAGCACCGCAAAATTAGTGAAAACCACCGCTTCTCACTTAGTGTACACCCGTAACGATGTTACTGATGATATTAAACAAGAAACCATTGATGAACTGAATCATCAGGTTCTGCAGTTTATCGACCTGTCTCTGATGACCAAACAGGCGCACTGGAATCTGCGCGGCCGCAACTTCATTGCCATACATGAAATGCTGGACGGCTTCCGCGACAGCCTGAACAGCCACCTCGATACCTTTGCCGAACGCGCTGTTCAGCTCGGTGGTGTGGCACTCGGTACCTCACAGGCTATCAGTAAGGCCACCGCTTTACCGGCTTATCCGACCGACATCCACAGCGTGCAGGATCACCTGAAAGCACTGGCCGACCGTTATGCGATTGTCGCCAACGATATCCGCCGTGCCGTCAGCCGCGTTGAAGATGAAAATACCGCAGATATGTTTACTGCCGCCTCCCGCGACCTTGACCAGTACCTGTGGTTTATCGAAGCCAATATCGAATAATGATCAGAAATACAGCACCGTAACCAGCGGGTTGCGGGCTGAAATAAACATCTCATGTGTGAGTATGTGTCGTAAAAATAAAAACAGTAAGACCTTGTGAGTCAATCCTACCCTTTATACCGCCTCCGGGCGGTATTTTTTTGCTTTATTATTTTCTGCTCACGCATTTCATTTGGTTTATAATTCCAAAATATTTGGTAATATCCCGGTTCCCTCTGAATTCAGAATAGAAATTAACTCAATACTGAACAATTCAGTTATTTAATTACAATAAGAAAGATAATGAGAAGAAGAGGGCTTCACAGAGATATATTTTATAACTAAGAATAATGGCTTATATTAAATCAAATTAATAGCTGCTAAATAAATATCCGTTTTTGTATTACTCATAATAAATCATATTCACCGGATACAATCCTGCTTAAGTAACACTACAAACTGACCATCAGAAACCGCTATACCGGCACCAGCCCTTATCAGCATTGCTATTAATTCAGCAACCTTACGGGATAACTCCCGATAACGTATATATACCTATTATTCAGAGGTGAATTTTTCCGAATTTACAACACCTGCCTATTTATTGTTTTATGCTGATTAAAACCGGCTTGCCGGATTTAAGAAAATATTCTTAATAAGGGGCTTCACAATGAAACTGACTATCCGTCAATTATCTACTCTGCTGCTGTGTATCCCTCTTATCACTGCTCTTGTCTGGTTTTTACTTCCCGGTAAGTCTGCCATTACCCATTATGACACTGCAACCGTACAATTTGGAGATATTGAAGATATTGTATTAACGACCGGTAAATTAGATGCATCTGAACGGATTAATGTGGGCGCCCAGGTTACTGGTCAGGTGAAACTGCTGGCAGTTAAAGTCGGTGATTCCGTTACTAAAGGTCAACTGATCGCGGATATTGATGATTTGCAGCAGCGTAATAATTTGCATATAGCAGAAGCACGTTACAGTGAAAACATAGCAACCCGGGCCTCGAAAGAGGCTCAGTTCAAACTGGCCGAATCCAGATATAAACGTCAGCGTAATATGCTGCTGGAAAATGCGGCATCCCGGGATGAATTTGAATACGCAGAGGCGCAACTCATCTCAGCCCGAACCGAAATTAAACTACTGCAGTCACAGATTTTTCAGGCTCAGACAGATGTTGAAAAAGCAAAACAGGAACTGAGCTACACCAGGGTCACTGCACCAATAGACGGTACTGTCATTGCAGTAACCACCAAACAGGGTCAGACCGTCAATGCTGCCCAAAGCGCCCCGACTATCGTCAAAATTGCAAAATTGGATGTGATGACTATCCGGATAAAAATATCTGAGGCTGATATTACCCGCGTATACCCGGGCCAGAAGGCAAGGTTTACCATTTTATCTGAGCCTGAGCACCACTATAACGCCGTTCTGAGAATGGTGGAACCTGCCGCCGATTCAATATTGGAAGAAGAGAATTCAGGAAACAACAGCGCAGGCGGAAATGCATCTGTTTATTTCAGCGGCCTGCTTGATGTGCCTAATCCGGGTAATCACCTGAAGCTGGCCATGACGGCACAGGTATCCCTGCTTGTCGAAGAAAAAAAGCATGTTCTGCTAATCCCGGTAACGACAGTGACTCAGGAACCGGACGGCACTAAGACAGTGCAGGTACTGAATAAAGAGGGAATTCCGGAAAAACGGACAATAACCACCGGTAGTTCAGATAGTGCAAATACTCAGATTTTAAGTGGATTACAGGAAGGGGAGCAGGTTGTTATTCCTGAGAACAATCTCTTGCAGACAGGAGATCCTGACTATTGAGCACACTGATTGAAGTACAGAATGTTACCCGCCGCTATACCAATGGCGGGCAAACGCTGACCGTACTGAACACAGTATCACTGTCTATTTCCGCCGGAGAATTTGTCGCCATCACAGGGGCTTCCGGGTCAGGAAAGTCGACACTGATGAATATCATGGGCTGCCTTGATACCCCTGATAATGGCCATTACCTTCTTGATGGCCGGGATACGGCTCGTATGTCTCCTGATGAACTGGCCGCATTGCGCAGGGAACATATCGGATTTGTTTTTCAGCGCTACCATCTGATGAGCGATATGACGGCTGCAGCTAATGTGGAAGTTCCTGCAATTTATGCCGGTATCCGGCGTCATGAGCGCCGGGAAAAAGCACTGAACCTGCTGATGCGGCTGGGGCTGACAGGACGTGAACACCATAAACCCGGTGAGTTATCAGGCGGACAGCAGCAACGGGTTTGTATCGCCAGAGCGCTGATGAATGGCGGTGAAATTATTTTGGCTGATGAACCGACCGGCGCACTTGATTCGGTATCCGGCCGGGAGGTACTGGCTACATTATCGGAGCTGAATCAGCGTGGCCATACCATCATTATGGTAACGCATGACTCTCAGGTAGCGAAGCATGCGGGGCGGATTATCGAACTGCAGGATGGTGCTGTTTTATCGGACAGCGGACCGGCTACCTCTGCCGGCACGCCGTTCTTACCGAAAGCAATGCCTCCGGCCGGCTTCTGGCAGCGTACGGCCGACCGTATCAGGGCGTCCTTCCTGATGGCTCTGAAGTCAATGAACTCGCACCGTCTGCGCACAGCACTGACTATGTCCGGTATTATTTTCGGTATTGCTGCCGTCGTCACCGTAGTTGCTCTGGGCGAAGGTGCGAAACAAAAAACACTGGAAAATATCCGGAGCCTGGGCGCAAATTTGATCACTATTTTCCCCGGACAGGATTTTTACATCAGCAGGGAAGAACGGGGGAGATTAGTTCCGGCTGATTACAGGATGCTGACCAAACTGCCTGATGTGGACAGTGTATCACCGGAAATTGATGACCAGCAGAAAGTTCAGGTCAAAGGAAAATCACTGGACGCCAATGTAAACGGTGTCGGGTCAGACTATTTCCATATGAACAATTTTACCCTTATCCGGGGGCGGATTTTCCGGGACAGTGACAGACCTTTGCAGGAAGGTATTATCGACCAGAAAAGTGAAAACATATTATTTGGTGACAGTAACGAATCCCCTCTGGGAAAAATCATTATTGTCGGCCGGGTTCCGATCAAAATCGTAGGCGTGGTAAACAACACCCGGGATTATGGTTCCGTCAATATCTGGGTTCCCTATCGTACTATGATGTACCGGGTAACAGGAAAGCTTTCATTCACCAGAATTATTGTGCATATCAGAGAAAGCTCGGATAGTAATACAGCTGCAAATAATGTCCGTAATGCGCTGATCAGGCAGCACGGTAAAAAAGATTTTATAATGTGGAATCAGGATAAGTACCGCCGTTCGGCACAAAACACATCATTTATTCTTAATCTGATGATCTTATCAATCGCAGCTGTTGCATTGATGATTGGCAGCCTTGGCGTAATGAATATTATGCTGGTTTCTGTGACTGAACGTACTCATGAAATAGGTATCAGAATGGCTGTCGGCGCACGCCGGCGGGATATTATGCAACAATTTATGCTGGAAGCAGTGCTTATCTGCCTGGGCGGCGGTGTACTCGGTATTGCATTATCGCTGATAACCAGCATGCTGTTTTCACAACCCGGCAATACACTGGTGGCTGTTTACTCCTGGGAAGTGGCAGGCATTGCATTCGTTTGCTCAACAATTATCGGTATGATTTTTGGCTGGCTTCCGGCCGGTAAAGCGGCCCGGATGAACCCTGTTGCAGCATTAGCCGGTGAATAGCCGGTAAGGGTGATAATCATGAATAAATCATTTTTGTATCTTAGTGTGTTACTGGCTTCCGGTTGCGGTACATTGATTAAAAGTGAATATATCCCCCCGGCTATCACCTACCCTGCCCACTGGAAACAGGCAGGAGCAGATGCTGCAGGGGAGACTGCAATATTTGACTGGCACAGTTTTGCCGGACAACAACTGGAACAATGGTTAACCCTGGTTGAAGAAAAAAACAGCAGTGTGGCTCTTGCGATTCTGCGGGTTTATCAGGCGGAGTTACGGGCAGAACAGGCCGGACTGGCACTTACCCCGTCATTTTCTGTTTCTGCCTCAACCGGATTGACAGCAGACAAAGCGTTATCCGGCTCTTATGACCGGAGCCGGAATGATGAGGCACGCGCAATGGCGAGAGTCAGTTACGAACCGGATTTATGGGGAAAACTGGCCCGTCAGCAGGATGTTGCTGAATGGCAGCGGCAGGCATCAGAGGAAGATCTGGCGTTAGCCCGGCTGATATTACTCCGCAGGGCGGCTGAAAATTACTGGACTCTTGCCCTGCTCGGCCAGCAGATTGAAGTCAGTAAATTAAGCCTGGACTATACAAAGGAAATACTCCGGCAGGCGCAGGTACGTTACCGGGCGGGAAGTATTTCCGGACTGGATGTCATCAGCGCACAGCAAAGTGTTCTGAGTCAGGAAAATGCGCTGCGGACACTGCATCAACTCCGGCAGCAGGCACTTAACGAACAATCTGTATTGCTCGGTGCCCCCCCCGGTCAGACAGTGGTTATTCCTTCACGTTTGTCAGATACACCACTTCCGCAGGTGCGGCCGGATATTCCTGTTTCAGTACTGAGCCGCCGGCCGGATATCCGCTCTGCTGAACTCGGTCTGCGCAGTGCACTGGCAGAAGTCGATATCCGCCGGGCAGATTATTATCCTTCATTCAGCCTGACGGGTAATCTGGGCGGCAGCAGTAATCAGTTGCTCGAGTTTCTGCGTAACCCGCTGGCATCGCTGGGTGCAGCTCTGACACTGACGCCTCTTGATTTTCACAAAAGAGATCTTGATATCCGTCTGGCACGTAATAATTACGAGCAACAGACTGTAAAGTTCCGGCAGGAACTGTATAACGCGATGGCTTCTCTGGATAATGCATTGACCCGGCGGCAACTTCTGATTACAGAGGAAGTTCATCTGCGGGAGACTCTGGAACTGGCAAAAAAATCCGAACAAATAAATGCAGTCCGCTACCGCAACGGGGCCGTTATGATCACCGACTGGCTCAGTGCTCAGGAGAACCGCCGCCGGGCAGAGCTGAATATAGCGCAAAACCGCTATAATCAGCTGAGTACAATGATGGTTATCTGGCTGGAAACCGGCGGGGACCCGGCAAATAAAACAATCAATAAACTGACATCAACACCCGATAATTAATATTTATCTTCATTAATTACCGGGTTAACTTTTAAGCCATTATTTTTCACTATATGCCGGCAGAATATGCCCGGAGATTTACGGCTCAGGGTAAATCTCATTGAAACAAATCACCGCCCGGATTTTTTCCGGTATTACACGCCGGTGGTATCTGCTGACGCATATACAAAATCACGAAAGAATACGTATTTCAAAAATAAAAAAAACTCATAAAATTAAATGGGATAGGAGGAATACGCCAATACGTAATTATGACAGATAAACATTCTGGTAATAACACCTATTTGTATATTCCTTTTCGCATAACGGGGAACCAGAATGAAATTATATCTGTTATTGATCATGTATTTTATCAGTGCCTTTTCTTTTGCTGACGGTGTCAGTCCGGACAGCACCCGGTATATTTATCCGGAAGATGCGCATGATATTACGGCCCTGATAAGTAATGAATCCGCCAATGCGGCATTTGTTCAGTACTGGCTTGACCCCGGTGATTCTGAAGAACTGACCGCAAAATTGCCTGTCACACCGTTTGAGCTGACGCCGCCAATCTCGCGTATTAATCCCGGCTCAAGTCAGACACTGCGCATCCGGCTGATGGATAAAAGCACAATACCGGCCGACAGAGAAAGCCTGTGGTGGCTGAATGTTCTGGATATTCCGCCGGTCAGTAAAACGCCTTCAGCGGAAGCAAAAGATTCCGTGCAACTGGCTGTTCGTTCCCGGCTTAAAATGTTTTACCGCCCCGCCGGGTTAAGTGACAGAAATACCGCCACACAGCAGGTTACATTTCAGTCCGGCAGTCATTCAATACGGGTCAATAATAATTCACCGTATCACATTACCATTACGGAAATAACGCTGGCGGATAAAAAGCAAATACTGCATAAATCCTTTATGCTGCAACCGAAAAGCCGTTCGGAAATTGCAGTAAAAAGAGCGGTTACACGTGGTGACCATCTGACTGTCAGTAATATCAATGATTATGGCGGTAATGAGACCTTTACCGCCACGGCAGAATAACCGTTATCCGTTTATATTATTTTTCCGGTTCAATATCCGGCCGTATAATCGGAAACACCGGTAATGCATTAAGCAGCCTGCTGCCATAACGTTTGGTCAGCAGGCGCTGGTCATAAATCACCACATCACCGTGACACTGATGACTGCGGATCAGCCGTCCGACCTGCTGGATCAGGGTAAATGACGCGCCCGGCAGGCTCTGGACTTCAAACGGATAACGGTTCAGGGATTTCAGCCAGTCGTTCTCCGTGATAATCACCGGGTTGGTGACCGGCGGAAACGCGATTTTATGGATATGAACCTGCGTCAGGTAATCGCCTTTCAGATCAAGCCCCTCCGCAAAAGAGTGCAGGCCAATCAGTACACTGGTCTGTCCGTCCCGTATCCGCTGACAGTGGGTTTCCACCAGCCGGTAACGGGGCTGATCGCCCTGCACCAGCAGTTGCAGCCGCAAGTCCGTCACATGGGTAAGAAAAAGATCCATCGCCCGCTGACTGTTAAACAGTACCAGCATACCGCGGTGTTCACCGGATGCCAGCTGTGAGCGGAAGTAACGCGCCATTTCACCGATATGTGCGGCTTCATCCGCCGGCGTCGGCTCATAGTGCATTTTCGGGATCACCAGACGCCCCTGACGGCAGTGATCAAACGGGGAACCGAGTGCCACAAAGCGGTCATCCGCCTTTTCACTCAGTCCGGTCATTTCCTGTAACCGGCTGAAACTGTTGAGTGAACGCAGTGTCGCTGAGGTCACCACGATATTCGGCACATTGCGCCATAACAGATGCCCGAGCTGTTCGCTGACGCGGATACCCGCGCAGTGGAACCAGAGGTGAGACTGATTCTTTTCATAGCGGCGGCTGAGCCATTTTGAAACCGGCGCATGTGAGATTTCAGAGAGTGCCGCCAGACGCCATAGTTTGGCACTGCTTTCCAGTGCGCCGAGAAACTTACCGGCGGTGAGGATGGCCTTGTGCAGCCGGACAATATCCTGCTTTGCTGTCTGTTCGTTCAGGTCACTGAGAATCCCCTCCACCATGCTGTGCAGGGCGTCCGTCTGTTTCGACAGCTGCTGAGCGGCTGCAGTCAGCGGTTCCGGCAGTTCCCCGAGCGGAAACAGATAGTGCGGATCTGCTGCCTGCTCCGGCAGCAGCGCCTGTGTATACATTGCCACATCACGGTACACGTCCGACATCGCTTCCAGATGTTTTTGCAGACGCGCGCTGTCCGCCAGTTTCGGCGGTTTTACCGGACGAAACTGTTGCAGATACTGAGTGACAAAGCGGGAAAGGTTATCCAGTTGTGCCTGAAGTGATACCAGGGTGATATCCCCCTCCACTTCCAGGGAGTCACGGGCCACATCGGCAATATGGTGCCCCTCATCCAGCACCAGCAGCAGTTTTTTGCTTTCCGGCAGAACAGATTCATTTTCCATTGCCGCCATCACCAGCGCATGGTTGGCAACCACCACATCCACACTTTCAATTTCACGCCGCGCGAGGAAAAACGGACAGCGCGAATAATACTGGCAGTTGCGGCCGAGGCAGCTGAGTTTGTCGGTGCTGATTTTACGCCACAGACTGTCCGGAATGGATGTTTTATGGTGGTCGCGCAGGCCGTCCCAGCCGAAAGAGGTAAAATCATTCTGCAGCTGCCGCACCGTGTCACGTTCAGACGCCGTTGCCACATCGGCTTTATCTTCCAGCAGCAGCATCAGGTCTATCTGTTCGCCTTCCGCCGCACCGATCACCGCCATATTGCGCGGACAGACATAGCGTCCGCGCCCGAATGCACCGGTAAAACGCAGATCAGGGATAATTTTTGCCAGCAGCGGCAGATCTTTGCTGTAGATCTGATCCTGTAATGCGACGTTAGCGGTGCTGATCACCAGCAGTTTTTGCTGCTCACGCGCCACCGCAATCCCGGGGATCAGGTAAGAGAGGGTTTTCCCTACTCCGGTCGGGGCTTCAATCACCAGATGCCGTCCCTCATCCCCCGCCATGGTCCGGGCGACTTCCGCTATCATCTCCCGCTGCGGCGCGCGCGGAACAAAGCCGTCAATCTGCTCCGGCAGGGCTTTGTACCAGGCGCTGATTTGTTGTTTGACGGTGGCGGAAAGGGGCATCAGAAAAACCTATGGATAAATAAACAGGGCGCTATTGTTTCACACTACAGAAAAAAAATCAGCATGTCCGGGCCGTTACCGCTCATTTTCTGCATACGGTTCTTTCAATAGTTTGTTACAATTAATCAACATCACTCCGGATTTATCCGGCAGACAGGCTATATCAGATAAGATCAGAATACATCTATGAAGAAATTATTGATTATTTTCATTTTTATTTTTGCTTTCGGCTCTCTCGGCGGCGTTTTTCTTGCCGGAATGAACATGTATAATCGTTCGGTTGCCCCTGAGACTCCATCCACGGCGCAGGAAACGACCACCGGAGAAACCCGGTAATACTCTGCGTCCTGCTAACGAGGTTATTGCGATGTACCGAGACTATTTTGTGACAGCAGACTGGCTGCACACGCGCCTGAATGACGAAAATCTTGTCGTGCTCGATGTCAGCAAAGCACCACCCGTTCAGCCCGCAGATTGCCATCAGTTGTGGCTTGAGCGCCATATTCCGGGCGCACACTATTTTGATCAGGATAAAGTCGCTGATCGCGCCTCCCCGCTGCCGCATATGCTGCCGTCACCGGAAGTGTTCGCGCAGGCCGCCGGTGAGCTGGGGATTGATAATGACACCATGGTGATTATTTATGATCAGGGTAACCTGTTCTCCGCCCCGCGCGCCTGGTGGACACTGAAAACCTTCGGTGTGAAAAATCTGCGTATTTTACAGGGCGGACTGCACGCCTGGATCAATGCCGGTTATAACACCGAAAGCGGTGAGATCCCGCTGCCGCAGGCAAAAATGTTTGTTCCTGAGTTTCAGCGCCATAATGCCGTGAATAAAGATGATGTGCTGCTGGCGATTACCGACCCGGAAATTCAGATTGTTGATGCCCGCTCTGCCGACCGTTTTCAGGCACTGGCTCCGGACCCGCGTCCCGGCGTGCGTTCCGGCCATATTCCGGGCAGTTGCAATGTGCCGTGGAATACGCTGGTGGAAAACGGGATCTTCAAATCCCCGACACAAATTCAGCAACTGTTCCGTGATGCGGGTGTGGATTTAAGCAAATACCTTGTGGTGTCCTGCGGCTCCGGCATGACCGCTGCGGTGCTGCTGCTGGCGCTGACACTTACCGGCCATCAGAATGTCCGTCTGTATGACGGTTCATGGGCGGAATGGGGCGGTTCAGATACCCTGCCGATCGAACCATAAAAAAATGCCGGAGCACATCAGTGACTCCGGCATTTTTTAATCTGTTATATGGCTGTCAGCCCGCAAACTTCCCGGCAAGAAACAGCACAACCATCGCACCGATAACGGCCACAACAAAACTACCGAAATTAAACCCGTCAACCCGGCCTTTGCCGAAGAAAACACTGATATATCCCCCGACAACAGCACCGACGACCCCTAATACAATGGTCATAATAAATCCGATACTGTAGGTTCCGGGCATAATCCACTTCGCCAGCACACCTGCAATCAAACCAAAAATAATCCAGGAAAGAAAATTCATTACTGCCTCCTGCTGTATTAACGGGTTAAGAAAAAATCCTGTTCACCTGTCAATTAAAGTGTCATATGACAAAAAAAGCAAATTTTATGCGCTCTGAGCCCGGGAAATCGCCTGTGCAATCGATGCGGAATCTTTCAGCGGACGGATAACAGCAAAGAGCTCATCCGCTTCCTGCGGATACGCTTTATGCAGATAGCTGAACCACTGTTTGATACGCGCCACATGATACAGCCCGGTATCACCCTGTTTTTCCAGCTGCGTATAACGGTGCAGTAATGCCACAACATCCGGCCACGGCATAAAAGGCGCATTGTGTTTGACCACCCGGCTCAGGTTGGGCACATTGAGCGCCCCGCGTCCGAGCATTACGGCATCACATCCGGTGACAGCCAGACATTGCAGAGCACTCTGCCGGTCGCGGATCTCACCGTTGGCAATCACCGGAATGGGCAGCCGCTGACGGATAGCGGCAATCGCCGGCCAGTCAATCAGATCCGCGCGATAGCCCGCCTCTTTGGTGCGCCCGTGCACGGTGATCTCGGTCGCTCCGCCCTGTGCCACCGCATCAGCGATTTCAAACTGATGGGCATTGCTGCTCCAGCCGAGCCGCACTTTCACAGATACCGGCAGATACGCGGGAACCGCCTCACGGATAGCTTTGGTGCCCTGATAAATCAGTTCCGGGTCTTTCAGCAGCGTTGCCCCGCCGCCGCTGCCGTTCACGGTTTTGGACGGACAGCCGCAGTTGAGATCTACCCCGTGCGAGCCGAGCTCCGCCGCCCGTGCGGCATTTTCCGCCAGCCACTGCGGGAACTGCCCCAGCAGCTGAACCCGCACCGGTGTTCCGGATTCTGTCAGGCCGCCGTGTTCCAGCTCCGGGCAAAGACGGAAAAACAGTTTCTCCGGCAGCAGCATATCCACCACGCGGACAAACTCGGTAATGCAGAGATCATAATCATTCACCGCCGTCAGCAGATGGCGGACAAGGGGGTCAAGGACCCCCTGCATCGGTGCTAAAAGGACACGCATGATATATTAATTTTATTTTTAATCCGCTTTATAGCGCCGTAACGTAATGTAATTAAGGTCACTACACGTAATAATTGGTTTTCCGGTTGAGGCATAAATACAAGTGCCTATAACAATTGCATGACAACCTTCCAATATGTCGAAATCACCTTCCACTCTAAAACGTTTTCTGAATTCATCAATTGCATTTTCAGGCAGCTTAATACTCAAACCTTTTCTGATATCTCCCGCATTTAACCAAACTTTACCATCATTTGATTGCCTGACATCACTGATAAATCCCCAATAAATTCGCCTTTTACCATCGTATAGAGGAGATTCATTTTCATTTATTGAACTTCGATGAACGACATCAGAAAAATTAACGAATAGTTCAGAACCACTTTCCGGTAGTCCTTCCAGACCATCACTTGTCATCGAAAAACATTTATCTGCGTAGAATCCTCCGCCTGATTTTACTAATCTGAGTAACATTTGTTTTAACGATGCTTGCTCCGGATATTTTTGACCATCATTCGCAGAATGTCCGCTAACAAATTTCTGTCCTGAAACATTGCCTTCAGAGGTTACGCCAGCAGAAGATATATCAACTCCCTCATTTCTGGTTGTTCCTAAAGATAAAACTATTCCATTTGCATCATCTGTTCCCGGTATCTTCCTGTCACTGTCACTGTCACCTTCGCCAACCGCTTCGTATTGTGTACCGTATTGACAGCCGTTTTCGGCATGATGCGCACAAAAATGAGGAGACTCATTCCCGTAACTTGCTTTTCTGTACCAAGCGTCACCATGACACCCGGGGCATAACAAGTTACCTTTTCTATCCTGAATATCGCTATCAGACAAATTAGAGAATGAGTTAGCATCCCATTCTTTGTGATCGAAAGTACAATACGCCTTATCCATCCCATACCTCGTCATCAGATAAATTAAGCTTATATAATAACAACTCTTAAAAATATATAAGCATTATTTATGTGATAAGGATCGGTTTACAGATATATAAAGACACCCGGAAGTATAAAATAATACAAAAGGAGGTTACCCTCCCCCTGCATCGGTGCTAAAAGGACACGCATGAGCCGGTACCGTTATTTGCCCCGGTTACCCCACGGGCTGCCGGAGTCGCTGTTACCGGAACGCGGTTTGTGCTGGCGCGGACGCGGCGGACGTTTGTCGCCGCCACCGCTGTTACCGCGGCCTTCGGTGCCGCGTCCCTGTCCGCCCTGGCGTCCGCCGCCGGAACGGCCGTTACCGCCGCGGCCCTGCTTCGCTTTCTGGATAGGTTCGGCTTTGATCGACGGGTCCGGATCGTAGCCCGGTTCAGCCATCCGTTCGATTTGTTTTTTCAGCAGTTTTTCAATGTCGCGTAATAAATCATGCTCATCGACACATACCAGTGATAATGCCAGGCCGGTAGCTTCCGCACGCCCGGTACGGCCGATACGGTGAACATAATCTTCCGCCACATTCGGCAGTTCATAGTTCACGACATACGGCAGCTGTTCGATATCCAGGCCGCGTGCCGCGATATCTGTCGCGACCAGTGCGCGTATCGCACCGCTTTTGAAATCCGCCAGTGCACGGGTACGTGCGCCCTGGGATTTGTTGCCATGAATAGCCGCCGCTTTAATACCGCTGCCGTTAAGGAATTCCGCCAGGCGGTTGGCACCGTGTTTGGTGCGGGTGAAAATCAGCACCTGCTCCCAGTTATCACGGCCAATCAGGTGTGCCAGCAGTTCGGCTTTGCGTTTTTTATCCACCAGGTGAACAAACTGTGAGACCTGCTGCGAGGCGCTGTTGCGCGGGGAAACTTCCACCGTCACCGGATTATTCAGGATGGTATTCGCCAGTGATTTGATACCGTTGGAGAATGTTGCGGAAAACAGCAGATTCTGACGTTTTACCGGTAATTTTTTGATAACACGACGGATATCATGGATAAAGCCCATATCCAGCATGCGGTCAGCTTCATCCAGCACCAGAATTTCAACTTTGGATAAATCCACCGCATTCTGATGTTCCAGATCCAGCAGACGCCCCGGGGTGGCAATCAGGATATCCACGCCGCTGCGCAGTTTCATCATCTGCGGATTGATGCTCACTCCGCCGAAGACAACCAGAGAGCGGGTACGCAGGTGACGGCTGTACTCACGGACGTTTTCGCCGATCTGTGCTGCCAGTTCGCGGGTCGGGGACAGGATCAGCGCGCGTACCGGACGCCCGCCGCCTTTGCGCGGATTATCCTGTAAATATTGCAGGATAGGTAAGGTAAAACCGGCGGTTTTTCCTGTACCGGTTTGTGCGCTGGCTAATAAGTCATGTCCGGCAAGCACCTGAGGAATGGCCTGCATCTGAATCGGGGTCGGCTGCTCGTAGCCCATCTCTGCGACGGCCTTCTGAATTTCCGGGCATAATGGTAATGATGAAAAACTCATGAATTGTTAAGACTCCGCCCCGGTCTGTTGTCTGCGGGGCCTGCTGATAATTGAATGTCGAAAATTAATCCGTCACTCCGGAAGAAATATCGATAAAATACGTCTGTGATCAATCCGTTGCTTACTGCTCATTTACAACAGATACTGATGAGCATACAGTTAATCATATGATTGATCTCTCGTTTATGCCGACACACCTATAAGGATATACGCCATGTCAGTCAATACGACTAATACGCCGCGAGGCGAACAAGCCAAACTCGCTTTACTGGAAGCCGCTATTGAGATTTTCGGACTGAACGGCCCAAATAGTGCCACTACTCGCCAGATTGCACAACGTGCGGATCAAAATATCGCAGCTATTGCTTATTATTTCGGCTCAAAAGACGGGTTGTATCTGGCCGTGGCACAGCATATTGCCGACATTATCCGTGATGAATTCCGTCCTGTCATTGAAGAAATTGATTTGTTTCTGGCAAACGGTACGGACGGGCAGGATGAATCCCGCTGTTTGCAACTGATTGAGCAGAGTTTTCTCGCCTACAATGAACTGGTACTGAAGAAGGGTAATATTAATATCAGCCGGATTATGTCACGTGAGCAATTAATTCCGACCAAAGCTTACACGCTTATCCATGAACAGGCGCTGTCTGTTATTTTTACCCGCCAGGCCAGACTGGTCGCCCGCTATACCGGCCTGCCGGACGGGCATATCAACACATTGATCCATACTCACGCCCTGATGGGTGAAATATTGTCTTTCCGTCTGGCACGGGAAAATCTGCTGCGCCAGACCGGCTGGGACAATATCGGTCCGAAAGAATATGACATGATCAATAATGTGCTGCGTGAACATATCCGCCTGCTGCTCAGCGGATTACAGCAGCATTACCGGAACTGATACACCACTGTCTCTGATAACTCACTGGAAACCAATTCATGAAACCAATGAAAAAAACCGGGATATTTATCATTATTCTCATTCTGCTGGCGGGTGCCGGCGGATGGTACTGGTGGGAGTCCCGCCCGTCGGGGCCCGCCCTGCTGTATGGTAATGTGGATATCCGGACGGTGAATCTTGGTTTTCGTGTCGGCGGCAAACTGCAATCCCTGAATGCGGATGAAGGTGCAGCTGTGCAGCCCGGAGAGTTACTCGGTATGCTGGATGATACACCGTACCGCCACGCCCTGCTGAAAGCAGAGGGGGTACGGGACAGTGCGCAGGCTGCATTATTACTGATGGAAACCGGCTACCGTCCGGAAGAAATCGCGCAGGCAAAAGCGGATGTTGCCCGCAATACCGCGGCGGCAGAATTCGCCCGTCAGTTTTATCAGCGCCAGGCCGGGCTGATGAAAAGCCGTGCCATCTCCGCCAATGACCTGGAAAATGCCCGCAATCAGCGCAATCAGGCCGATGCGGCACTGAAAGCCTCACAGGATAAACTCAATCAGCTGGAAAACGGTTACCGCAAAGAAGAGATTGCCGAAGCACGCGGACAACTGAAACAGGCTGAAGCCGCGGTGGAGCAGGCGAAACTTGATCTGGCCGATACCCGGCTGACCGCACCGGCAGAAGGAACTATTCTGACCCGCGCCATCGAGCCCGGCACGATTCTGCCGGCAGGCAGCACGGTGTTCACGCTGACACTGACCAATCCGGTGTGGGTGCGGGCGTATGTCAGTGAAAATGAACTGGGACAGGCACAACCCGGACGCAAAGTCCTGCTGGAAACCGACAGCCGCCCGGGCAAACCGTATCACGGTCATGTGGGATTTGTTTCCCCGACCGCCGAATTTACCCCGAAATCCGTTGAAACCCCGGCGCTGAGGACCGATCTGGTCTACCGTCTGCGTATTGTCGTGACTGATGCCGACCCGCTGCTGCGTCAGGGGATGCCGGTCACCATCCGCTTTGATAACGAAGAGCCGCAGTCGTAAGGAGAGACGATGTCAGACATCACTATCTCCCTCAGTGCGGTCGAAAAGCACTTTCCCGGCCTTGATAATCCGGCTGTTGACCGGCTGACCACCACGATTCAGGGCGGTGGTGTGACCGGGCTTGCAGGACCTGACGGTGCCGGAAAAACCACACTGATCCGCATGCTGGCCGGGCTGCTGAAACCGGACAGCGGAGAGATCCGCGTCGCCGGGTTTGATCCGATTGAGGACAGTGTCGCTTTGCGCGCACAGCTCGGTTATATGCCGCAGAAATTCGGGCTGTATGAAGATCTGTCGGTGATGGAAAACCTCCGTTTATATGCCGAACTGCGCGGCCTGCCACACCATGAACAACAGGCGGTTTTTGACCGCCTGCTGACCTTTACCGATCTGACCCGTTTTACCGGCCGTATGGCGGGCAAACTCTCCGGCGGTATGAAACAGAAGCTGGGTCTGGCCTGCACACTGCTCGGGCAGCCGCAGGTGCTGCTGCTCGATGAGCCGGGTGTGGGGGTCGATCCTATCGCCCGCCGCGAGTTGTGGCGGATGGTGCACTCCCTCGCCGATGACGGCATGCTGATCCTCTGGAGTACCTCTTATCTGGATGAAGCGGAACAGTGCCGTGATGTGCTGCTGCTCAATCAGGGAAAAGTGATTTATGAAGGCAAACCGGCACAACTGACAGAAACCATGGAGGGCCGCTCTTTCCTGCTGTCCGCAGAACCCGGTGAGCGCCGCCGTATCTTACAGGAAGCATTGATTCAGCCACAGGTGACAGATGGTGTTATTCAGGGGCGTTATGTCCGGCTGATTGTGAAACCACAGGCGGATACCCGCGCCCTGCTCAGTGCGCTGAATTCCCCGGATGCGGAACTGCTGCCCGCCAAACCGCGTTTTGAGGATGCGTTTATTGATCTGCTCGGCGGCGGCCCGTCACACCGCTCGCAGCTGGCACAGATTATGCCGCAGATCCCGGCGGCACCGGATGAAACCGTAATTGAAGCCGTCAGTCTGACCAAAAAATTCGGTGATTTTGCTGCAACCGATCATGTGGATTTTCAGGTTAAGCGCGGGGAGATTTTCGGCCTGCTCGGCCCGAACGGTGCGGGCAAATCCACCACGTTCAAAATGATGTGCGGCCTGATGATCCCGAGCAGCGGCCGCGCCCTGGTGCTGGGGCTGGATCTGAAAACCAGCTCAGCCAAAGCCCGCAGCCGCCTGGGTTATATGGCACAAAAATTTTCCCTCTACGGTAATCTGACCGTCGCCCAGAATCTGACATTTTTCTCCGGTGTTTACGGGCTGCGCGGCAAAGCACAACAGCAGAAAATCGACGATATGGTGAATGCCTTTAATTTCACCCCGATCCTGCGCCAGACCACCGAAGATTTACCGCTCGGTTTCAAACAGCGGCTGGCGCTGGCCTGCGCCCTGATGCATGAGCCGGATATTCTTTTTCTCGACGAACCGACTTCCGGGGTTGACCCGCTGACCCGCCGCGAGTTCTGGCTGCATATTAACGGCATGGTGGATAAAGGCGTAACCGTGATGGTGACCACTCACTTTATGGATGAGGCGGAATATTGTGACCGTATCGGGCTGGTCTATCACGGTAAAATCATTGCCGCCGGTACGCCGGATGAACTTAAAGCCTCTGTCGCGGATGACACCCATCCTGACCCATCGATGGAAGATGCCTTTATCGGGCTGGTCGAGGAGTATGACAAAAAAAGCGCACAGGAGGCCGCATCATGAGCGCACCTTCCGGTTTTTCATGGCGTCGTCTGCGGGCGCTGTGCATCAAAGAGAGCAAACAGATTGTCCGCGACCCGTCGAGTGCTCTGATCGCGATTGTGATCCCGCTGATTTTATTATTTATTTTCGGCTACGGCATCAATCTGGACTCATCAAAACTGCGCCTCGGGATTCTGGTTAATCAGCAGAGTGAACCGGCGCGGGAGCTGATCAGCACGTTTACCGGTTCTCCGTTTATTGATGCCACTCTCAGCGATAACCGCCATGAATTAATCGATAAACTTCAGGCGGGACATATCCGCGGTATTGTGGTGATCCCGGCCGATTTTGACAAACGCCTTGCCCGTCAGGGTGATATCGCACCGATACAGGTGATTACGGACGGCAGCGAGCCTAATACCGCCAATTTTGTGCAGGGCTATGCCAGCGGTATCTGGCAAATCTGGCAGCAGCAGCGCGCACAGGATAAGGGGATCAGCAGTGAACTGCTCATTGATGTCCGGCTGCGCTACTGGTTTAACCCGGCCGCTGTCAGCCAGCATTTTATTATCCCGGGCGCTATCAGCATCATTATTACCGTGGTCGGTGCGATCCTCACCTCACTGGTGGTGGCGCGGGAATGGGAGCGCGGTACCATGGAAGCGCTGCTTTCCACACAGGTGACCAAAACGGAACTGCTGCTCTCCAAACTGCTGCCCTATCAGGTGCTCGGCAGTTTTGTGATGGTGCTCTGTATGGTGGTGACGGTGTATGTGCTGGATGTGCCGTATCGCGGTTCGCTGTGGCTGCTGGCACTGGTGACTTCCCTTTATCTTGCCACTGCACTCGGCATGGGGCTGCTGATTTCCACGGTAACCCGCAATCAGTTTAATGCCGCGATGATCTCCCTGAACGCCGCATTTCTGCCCGCGATTATGCTGTCCGGATTTGTGTTTGAAATCGACAGTATGCCGGTGGCGATACAGGTGGTGACCTATGTGATCCCGGCGCGCTACTTTGTGGAAAGCCTGCAAACCCTGTTTCTGGCGGGCAATATTATGCCGGTGATTATCAGCAATCTGGTGCTGCTGATCCTGTCAGCGATTGTGTTTATCGGCCTGACCGCCCTGAAAACCCGCCGCCGGCTTGATTAAGGAGAAGCGCATGTTCCACCGGATATTCACCTTAATTATTAAAGAGCTGCAATTGCTTCTGCGGGAACGGCAGACCCGTACGATCCTGATCGTACCGGTAATTTTTCAGATGATTTTGTTCCCGCTGGCGGCAACGCTGGAAGTCACCAACGCGACTATCGCGATTTACGATGAGGACAAAGGCCCCGCATCCATTGAACTGACCCAGCAATTTGCCAAAGCCAGTGCCTTTTCAGACGTACTGCTGATTCAGAACCGGCAGGAGGTGCAGGATGTGATTGATAACCGCAAAGCGCTGCTGCTGGTACATTTCCCGCAGAATTTCAGTGCGCAGCTTGCCGGACACAAACCGGCACAGCTGCAAATTCTGCTCGACGGGAGGAATTCCAACAGTGCGCAGATAGCCGCCAATTATGTTCAGCAGATCACCGCGCATTATCAGCAGGAACAGATGCCGCAGGCGGTCACCAGTGAGCTGGTGGTGCGCAACTGGTATAACCCGAATCTGGATTACAAATGGTTTATCGTGCCCTCGCTGGTGGCACTGATCACCACCATCGGCGTGATGATTGTGACCTCACTCTCTGTTGCCCGTGAACGGGAACAGGGCACGCTGGATCAGCTGCTGGTTTCTCCGCTGACCACCGGTGAGATTTTTGTCGGCAAGGCTGTTCCCGCGCTGATTGTGGCCACGGTTCAGGCCAGTATCGTGCTGGTGATCGGTATTTTCGCTTACCACATCCCTTTCTCCGGCTCACTGCTCCTGTTTTATTTCACCATGGTGATCTACGGGCTGTCGCTGGTCGGGTTCGGCCTGTTAATCTCCGCCCTTTCCGCCACTCAGCAGCAAGCCTTTATCGGCGTGTTTGTCTTTATGATGCCCGCCGTGCTGCTGTCCGGTTATATTGCTCCGGTGGAGAATATGCCGGTCTGGTTACAGCATATTACCTGGGTCAATCCTATCCGCCATTTCAATGAAATCACCAAACAGATTTACCTCAAAGATGCGGATTTCAGTGTTATCCGCCAGAGCCTCTGGCCGCTTCTGGTGATCGCGGTCACCACCGGCTCGGCTGCCTATGCGTTGTTCCGGCGCAAGATTGCGTGATAACGTCCGGTAAAAAGGAATATTAACTATTGTGATACCCGATACACGCCTTGCCACAGCGCTGATAGCGGAACAATTCCCGCAGTGGGCACATCTGCCGGTGACACCGGTCGCGACCAGCGGCTGGGATAACCGGACATTTCATCTGGGTGAGAAGATGCTGATCCGCCTGCCGTCTTCACCGGATTATGCCGGTCAGGTGCTGAAAGAACAGCAGTGGTTGCCGCGTCTGGCAACAGGGCTGAAGATTCAGATCCCGGTCCCGCTCGGTACGGGTAAACCATCAGAAAGATTTCCGCTGCCATGGTCTGTGTACCGCTGGATCCCGGGAGAAACGGTTGCGGCACACCCGCCGGCAGATAAAGCCGTGTTTGCCCGTGACCTCGCAGATTTTCTGACGGCATTTCAGAGTATGGATGCAACTGACGGCCCGGCAGCCGGTGCGCAGAATTTTCACCGTGGCGGTAACTTAGCAGTTTATGACAATGAAACCCGTCAGGCGCTGGCGAATCTGAAAGATAAAACCTGTATTCCGCTGTTTCTGCGGGTATGGGAAAACGCCCTGCAATCTCCGCGGACGACTGAACCTGTCCGGGTTCACGGTGATATCAGTGCGGGAAATCTTCTCACTGCTGACGGCCGTCTGAGTGCCGTGATTGACTTCGGGCAACTTGGTACCGGTGACCCGGCCAGTGATCTGGTAATCGCCCGGACCTTCTTTGACAGCGAAAGCCGTAACGTCTTCTTTAAACGGCTGCAATGTGACGCCGGAACCCGTGCAAGAGCAATGGCCTGGGCGCTGTGGAAGGCACTGATTGTCAGTGCAGCCCCGCAGAATACCAATGTGACGGAGGCCGGCCAGGCAGCCCGGACGCTGGAACAGATTATTGCGGATGCCGGGCAGTAAACGCAAAAAAGGCCGTTGACAAACCCGCAGGGGTTGGCAACGACCGACAGAGGTTGTAAAAATAAACCAGGAAAATCAATTTATTGATTTTCGGCTGATAACACAAAGCAGGAAAAACCACGTTTTATCCTGCTTTGTCAGCAATCTCAGGCCGGTTTTCACCGGCCTTTCATTTTTACACGTTATTCTGTCTGTGATTAGCGGCGGTCGCCCAGCAGGCGCAGCAGCATCAGGAACAGGTTGATGAAGTCCAGGTACAGAGACAGCGCACCCACGATCGCATAGCGGCGCATGGTGTCTTTGTTGTTGCTGTCAATCTGCTCACCCAGTTCACGCAGTTTCTGCGTGTCATACGCGGTCAGACCGGCAAACACAATCACACCGATATAGGTGATGATCAGTGTCATACCTTCGCTTTTCAGCCAGATATTGACCAGTGACGCGATGATAATACCAATCAGCCCCATAAACAGGAAGTTACCCATCCCGGACAGACTGCGTTTGGTGGTGTAGCCGTAGATACTCAGCGCACCGAACATCCCTGCCGTGATAAAGAAGGTGCTGACGATAGACGCTTCGGTATACACGATAAAGATACTGGCGAGTGTCAGACCCGTCAGTGCGGAATACAGCATAAACAGCCCGGTCGCCACAGAAGCACTCAGGCGCTCAACCATACCGGAGATAACCCAGACCAGTGCCAGCTGAGCAATAATCAGACCGAAAAAGGTGATTTTGCTGGAGAAAACAAAGCTCATAATCGCCATGGAGTTAGACGAATACCAGGCGACAAAAGCAGTCAGCAGCAGACCGCATGCCATCCAGCCGTAAACCTGGGCCATATAAGCCTGAATACCGGAGCCCGCCTGTGAAACTATCGAGCCGTTAGAACGAGGAAATCGGTCCATGATGGATAACCCTTTCATCTGTATCAAATTGTTTATCGGATGATAAACGACCAAGGCCTATAGATTATCACATAAAAAGGGTGTTGCCAGCAGGCAAACTGTCAGGAATTCTCCCCTTTTCTTTACAAACAGGGAATATTTTTAACCTGATATGCAGGCGCCGGAAAAAATCCGGCGATCAGGCGGGGATTGGCGGTAAATTACCAGCGATCTGCGGCTTTTTGGTCGCTTTCTCTGGCATCCACCCAGCGGGTGCCACCCTCAGGTAATGTCTCTTTTTTCCAGAACGGGGCGCGGGTTTTTAAGTAATCCATCAGGAATTCAGCCGCTTCAAATGCCATACCGCGATGCGCGGCACTGACACCGACAAATACGATTTCATCATTCGGGTATAAACTGCCGACCCGGTGGATCAGCGTCACGCGCTGTAATTCCCAGCGTCCGCGCGCCTGTGTGACTATATCTGTCAGGGCTTTTTCAGTCATGCCCGGATAATGCTCCAGCGTCAGCGCCGCCACATTATCACCCAGGTTATGATTGCGGACTTTGCCGGTAAAGGTCACCACCGCGCCGTCATCCGCGCAACCGGCCAGCCACTGATACTCCTCACCGACACTGAAATTGTCCGTCTGAACAGCAATCCGGGTATTATTCATAGCTCAGCCTCCGGTGACCGGCGGGAAGAATGCGACCTCGTCACCGTCTGTCAGCGGCTGCGACAGCGGTACAAAAGACTGATTTACCGCACACAGCAGTTTGCCGGATTCCAGCGCCAGCGCCCAGCGATCACCACGCTCACATAACGCCGCCCGTAAATCTTCCGCTGTGGCGTAATCACACGGCAGAGAGAGTTCGTCAGTGTTTACCAGCTCGCGCACCTGCGCAAAAAACAGTACCTTAATCATGCGTCCGCCTTAAAATGTCCTGATTTCCCGCCGCTTTTTTCCAGTAAACGCACCGGCCCGATGACCATGTCTTTCTGCACCGCTTTGCACATATCATAAATCGTCAGCGCAGCCACAGAAGCGGCGGTCAGAGCTTCCATCTCCACCCCTGTTTTACCGGTCAGACGGCAGCAGGATTCAATACGCACACGGGACGTTTCCGGCTCGGCACTCAGCTGAACTTCGACTTTGCTCAGCATCAGCGGATGACACAGCAGGATCAGATCCCAGGTCCGTTTGGCGGCCTGAATACCGGCGATACGGGCTGTCGCAAAGACATCCCCTTTGTGATGGTTGCCGTCAATAATCATCTGTAAGGTTTTGGCATCCATGGTGATAAAGGCTTCGGCGCGCGCTTCGCGGACCGTTTCCTGTTTTCCGGACACATCCACCATGTTGGCTTCGCCCGCCGCATTAATATGGGTGAGTTGAGACATGTAAACTCCTGATATGACCGGCGGATCAGCCGCCGATAACGGATAAATTCGGGGTAATACCGCTGTCCCCCTGATGGAGGAAATGGGTTTCGCGTTTGTGCTGCAATGCCCGCTGAAGCCGTGCTTTCAGTTCGGCGTCGTGTCCGTCTTCTGCCAGCAGGTCACGCAGCGTGATCCCCTGCTCACCGAACAGGCACAGATGCAGGTTACCGACCGCAGACACCCGCAGGCGGTTACAGCTCTGACAGAAGTCTTTTTCATACGGCATGATCAGGCCGATTTCGCCCTGATAATCCGGATGACTGAACACCTGCGCCGGGCCGTCACTGCGGGCACGCGCCACCTGCTGCCAGCCTGCCTGTAACAGACGGGCACGGATAACATTGCCGGAGATATGAAAACGGCGGAACACATCACTGCCGTCGCCGGTTTCCATCAGTTCAATAAAACGCAGCTGAATCGGGCGGTCTTTGATCCAGTTCAGAAACGCGGGCAGATGGATGTCATTGACATTCTTCATCAGCACCACATTCACTTTGACCTTCTCAAAACCGGCCTCAAACGCGGCATCGATACCGTTCATCACCTGCATGAATTTATCCTGCCCGGTGATAGCGTGAAACTGGCGCGGGTCGAGACTGTCAACACTGACATTCACGGCGCTCAGCCCGGCGTCACGCCAGTCGCGGATATCCCGTGCCATGCGGTAACCGTTGGTGGTCACGGCGATGGTGCGGATATTCTCATTTTCGCGGATAGCGGCAACAATATCGGTAAAATCGCGGCGCATCGTCGGCTCTCCGCCGGTCAGACGGATTTTTTCCGTGCCCAGCTGAGCAAACGCGCGGGTCACCCGGCGGATTTCACCGAGCGAAAGAAAGGATTTGTGTCCGTTTGGTTTATAACCATCAGGCAGACAATAGTTGCAACGGAAATTGCAAACGTCTGTCACGGAGAGGCGCAGATAATAAAACTTGCGCGCAAAGGGATCTGTCAGTTGTTCAGTCATAACACCTTTCCAAATACGGGAGATGCGGACATTTCTATCCTGCACCCTGGTGACACTCTGGAGTGCCACGGCCAGCTCACCCTATTTCCGGTTCTGACTGAAACGTAGGTGTGAAGGCTAGGAGTTAATCGTTGTCATTAATACTGTTAATAACCACGCTAAGTGAATTGATTCTAGCGTCGCCCTGCGGGAATTACCATGACAAATACGTTATATATCTTATTATACAACGAGTTACCGGGACTCCGGAGAAAAAGACTTACACGCGGGATAACGAAAATTTCACACCATTTTTCAATTAATTAGCAAATAAATTATAGGTTGCCGAACAAATAACAACCAACAAACCGCCGGAAATACGGCGGTTTGCCGGGAAAATTATTTACCACTTTCTTGATCTGACACCCGTATATCCGGCCCGGTCAGTCCAGTGTAAGGTGATAGAAAATAACGGATTTATAATTCATCATCAGTGTCTCCTGCGGACGGAACCCGTGACGCTCTGCCAGCCGGGCAGACGGTTTATTCTCAGGAGCGATAATACACACGCATTCATTAATGCCGCGCACCTCTTTCAGCCAGGTCAGTATGGCTCCCAATGCTTCACCGGCATAGCCCTTGCCGTGCGCCCGCTCTGCAAATACCCAGCCCGCTTCCGGATAGCGGCTGATGTCTTTTTCCATTTCACGGTAAAAATCCGCAAAACCGATATCGCCGATATACTCTCCGGTACTTTTTTCCCTGACCGCCCAGTAACCATACCCCAGCAGTGGCCACAATCCGAGATACGCCAGCATCCGCATCCAGCTGTCGCGGGGCGTGGAAATTTGCCCGGCCATGATATGATGCGTTACCGCGGTATCTGACCACATGTCAGCGACTGCCGCGTGATCCTCTCTGCGGTGAGCGCTCAGGATCAGGCGTTCGGTTTCCAGCACCGGAATGGTGCACGTCAGGTCATTCATGATGTTCTTCCTGTCATTTATTGATTTTAGTTATTGATGTTTATTTATGATGCTTTCAGTCATCACATCCACTCATACCATGACTTTCCTGCGCCTGCCACCACCGAATTACGCGTAATAGTACGCAGCAAAAAGATAATTTATCTTTATGATTGAGCAGAGTTTGATAAATCTCAGTATCGTGACGCGAAAAATTGGTTTTTATGATAGATTAGCGCGCAAATAAATATGAAAACTCAGGGAATGCATAAACACTATGGGAAACCGCACACTCACGTCGCTGGAACATGTTGTTGCTTTAGGCGGAGGCCACGGGCTGGGACGGGTGATGTCCTGCCTGAACGGTCTGGGATCGCGGCTGACCGGCGTGGTCACCACCACGGATAACGGCGGCTCCACCGGCCGGATCCGCCGGGCGGAGGGCGGCATTGCCTGGGGGGATATGCGCAACTGCCTCAATCAGATGATCACCGAGCCGTCGATTGCCTCCACCATGTTTGAATACCGTTTCAGCGGCAATGGTGAGCTGGCGGGCCATAACCTGGGGAATCTGATGCTCAAGGCGCTGGATCATATGAGTGTGCGCCCGCTGGATGCGATCAATCTGATCCGCAATATGCTGAAAGTGAAAGCGAAGTTAATCCCGATGTCGGAAACGCCGGTTGATCTGATGGCTATCGACAGCGACGGCCACGAGGTGTACGGCGAAGTCAATGTGGATCAGCTGACCTGCCCGCCGCAGGAGTTACAGCTCTCACCGCCGGTGAAAACCACCAAAGAAGCGCTGGACGCTATCTGCCGTGCAGAGCTGATCATTATCGGTCCCGGCAGTTTCTTCACCAGCCTGATGCCGCTGATGCTGCTGCCCGATTTCACCAAAGCCATTAATTTCAATCAGGCGCCGATGATCTACATTGAAAATCTCGGCAAAGAGCTGAGCCCGGCGGCCGCGTCACTCAGCCTGAGTGAAAAAATAGCCGTGCTGGAAAAACGCATCGGCCGCAAACGGATAGATGCAGTGGTATGCGCACCGCATATCAATACCGGCGACCTCGGCGACCGTCTGATTGTCAGAGAGGTCCTGGAGGCACAGGATGTCCCGTACCGCCATGACCGCAACCTGCTGCTGAGTGCGCTGGATAAAACAATCGGCCTGCTGCCCTGATACGGTCAGGAGTTGGCAATAAACTGCTCACGCAGCCCCTGTAATTCATCCCGTACCGCTGCCGCCTGTTCAAATTCCAGATCCTGTGCGTGGCGGTACATCTGCGCTTCCAGTTCCTGAATCTTAACTTCCAGCTCTTTCGGCGACATACGCTGGTAATCGCTGCTTTTCGCGGCCGCTTTTCCTTTGCCTTTGTTTTTCGCTCCCGCAGACGGCTGGCCGATTTTCAGGATATCGCCAATCTTTTTGTTCAGCCCTTTCGGCACAATACCGTGTGCTTCGTTAAACGCCATCTGCTTCTCTCTGCGGCGTTCGGTTTCCTCAATCGCTTTCGCCATTGAGGCCGTAATTTTATCACCGTAGAGAATCGCTTTACCGTGCAGGTTACGGGCGGCACGGCCGATGGTCTGGATCAGTGAACGCTCGGAACGCAGAAAACCTTCTTTGTCCGAATCCAGGATAGCCACCAGCGATACTTCCGGCATGTCCAGCCCCTCACGCAGTAAGTTGATGCCCACCAGCACATCAAACTCCCCGAGGCGCAGGTCACGGATAATCTCCACGCGCTCCACTGTATCGATATCCGAGTGCAGATAACGCACCCGCTCACCGTGTTCTTCCAGATATTCAGTAAGATCTTCCGCCATCCGTTTGGTCAGTGTGGTGACCAGCACTCGCTCATTTTTCTGCGCGCGGATGCGGATTTCAGACAGCAGATCATCCACCTGGGTGGTCACCGGCCGTACTTCCACTTCCGGATCGAGCAGCCCGGTCGGCCGCACAACCTGTTCAACCACATCAGAGCCGGATTTCTCCGTTTCATATTTACCCGGCGTGGCAGACACATAAATGCTCTGCGGGGCGAGGGATTCAAATTCCTCGAAACGCAGCGGGCGGTTATCCAGTGCGGACGGCAGACGGAAGCCGTATTCCACCAGGGTTTCTTTGCGTGAACGGTCACCTTTGTACATCCCGCCGATTTGCGGAATCGTGACGTGGGATTCATCGATCACCAGCAGACCATCTGCCGGCAGGTAATCAAACAGGGTCGGCGGGGATTCGCCGGATTTACGTCCGGAGAGATAGCGCGAGTAGTTTTCGATCCCCGAGCAGTAACCCAGTTCATTCATCATCTCCAGATCAAACTGGGTGCGCTGAGCAAGGCGCTGCTCTTCCACCAGCTTGTTATTGTCGATCAGGAATTTGCGCCGCTCCGCCAGCTCGGTTTTAATCCCTTCCATCGCCTCAATAATGCGCTCACGCGGCGTCACATAGTGGGTTTTCGGGTAAACGGTAAAACGCGGCACCTGATAATGGATGTGCCCGGTCAGCGGGTCAAACAGTGACAGACGCTCCACTTCATCATCAAACAATTCCACGCGCAGCGCGTAATCATCCGATTCCGCCGGGAAAATATCCACCACTTCACCGCGCACACGGAATGTACCGCGCTGAAAAGCCTGGTCGTTGCGGGTGTACTGGAGATCGGAAAGCCGGTGCAGGATCGAACGCTGATCGATGATCATCCCTTCCGTCAGATGCAGCATCATTTTCAGGTAACTGTCCGGATCACCCAGACCGTAGATAGCGGAAACCGATGCCACCACTACCACATCCCGCCGTTCCAGCAGGGCTTTGGTGGCAGAGAGCCGCATCTGCTCAATATGTTCGTTAACCGAGGCATCCTTTTCGATAAAGGTGTCTGAGCTCGGCACATAGGCTTCCGGCTGGTAATAGTCATAGTAGGAGACAAAATATTCCACCGCGTTTTCGGGGAAGAAATCTTTAATCTCACTGTAGAGCTGCGCGGCAAGGGTTTTGTTAGGCGCCATAATCATGGTCGGACGGTTCAGCGTGGCGATAACATTGGCAATGGTGAACGTTTTCCCCGAGCCGGTTACCCCCAGCAGCGTCTGATGCGCCAGCCCGTCTTCCAGGCCCTCAACCAGTTTTGCAATAGCCTGCGGCTGGTCACCGGCCGGTTTAAAGTCAGAATGCAGTTTAAATAGTTTGCTCATGGGCCCCCCTGCGCGAATAGGGTCACTATGATACTGGATAAAAAACCAGCTTCAACCCCCGGCAGAAAAAATCCGTTATTTTGTGATTTTTTGCTTGCAAAACCGGGGAAAATTTTATTGCCTTTCCACAGTTATCCCCAAAAAAAAGCACTTGCAATTTTAAATTATGCTGAAATCTGATGCGCCTCTGACCAATTGCTATTTTCCACGCCGGAGGACTCTTGATTTTATTTATCTATTTGTTATTTATAAATAAATCATAAAAGCCCGATTTTACAACAATGTCAGTGAAAGCCCCGTATCTGCAAGGATGGCGTGAGTTTTCTAAAGTTAATACACAAGGTTATCCACAGGAATAGTGGATAACTTAATAAAGTCGTTTGCCGGTGCA
The DNA here is from genome assembly GCF_051129855.1 of Morganella sp. Je.2.23. Classification (NCBI taxonomy): domain Bacteria; kingdom Pseudomonadati; phylum Pseudomonadota; class Gammaproteobacteria; order Enterobacterales; family Morganellaceae; genus Morganella; species Morganella sp. Je.2.23. The sequence goes on along the minus strand of NZ_JBCPSQ010000001.1, from coordinate 159,075 downwards.
TGGTTGCGTGACATTGTGCAGCCATAAAATTGTCACTTTCAGCACAAAGAGAAAAAATAATTCAGGATTTTTTCCTGATAAAAAACACCCGGCCGGAAGATTTGCCGTGATCCCGGCACGATCCTGCCGGGAGCAGGATCAGTGTGCGGAAACCGGCAGAGAAAGATAACCGGATAAGTCCTGATTCAGCGGATCCGGCAGATGGGGAAGCACACCCGGGCACGGTGCCGGGATCAGATTGCTGAGTGTCGCCAGATACGCCTGCTGCCGCAGTCCCGGCGGCGTGACCTCATCGGGCTTCACACCACGGCCGGGGGCAGGATCAGTGTGCGGAAACCGGCAGAGAAAGATAACCGGATAAGTCCTGATTCAGCGGATCCGGCAGATGGGGAAGCACACCCAGACACGGTGCCGGGATCAGATTACTGAGTGTCGCCAGATACGCCTGCTGCCGCAGTCCCGGCGGCGTGACCTCATTAGCCACCCAGCCCGCCAGCGGCAGCCCGGCCTGCTGTATCGCCATCACCGTCAGCAGAGCGTGATTAATACAGCCGAGCTTCACACCAACAACCAGGATCACCGGCATCCCCATGTGTGCAGCCCAGTCCGCATAGGTTTGTGTGGCCGACAGCGGGGTAAACCATCCGCCCGCTCCCTCGGTCAGCACCCAGTCAGCCTGCTGATTCAGCGCATGCAGCCCGTCAGTCATCACTTCAAATTCCAGCGGGGTTTGTGTCAGTTCGCTGACGATGTGCGGTGAGGTCGGCTCGGCAAAGGTATACGGATTGATCTGTGCGTAGCTGACCGGCGGCACCGTATGCCGCCACAGTGCCAGTGCATCGCTGTTACGCAGGCCGTCCTCTGTCATCTCACTGCCCGAGGCCACCGGTTTATATCCGGCACAACGGAAACCGGCGTTGCGGGCGGTCTGCAACAGGGCGCAACTGACCACGGTTTTACCGGCATCCGTATCGGTGCCGGTTAAAAACCAGTTATTTTTCAACATGAATGACTCCGTACTGAATAAGATAGCTGAGCGGAAACCGCCCGTCTTCGGCGGGATAATGATCTGCCAGCTGAATGAGTTTATTGCGTGTCATCAGCCCGGCAGCACGCCCCTGATGAACATGGGTGGCGCCGATCCCCTTAAGGGAGTGCAGCAGCGCGGGCAGTGAGTCGAAAGAGAGCCGGTAACAGACCTCTGACAACACGTGCCGGTAAGGCTGACAGGCAGCAGAAACGTCCTCCCGGCTGAGAAAACCGTTGGCGTGACGGTTGCTGTCCACCCGGGCAAACGCCTGATTCAGTTCATCCAGCGACCCGCTGAGTAACGTGGAGAACGCCACCACACCACCGGGCCGGGTCACCCGTACCAGTCCGGCCAGAGCAGCCGCCAGGGAATCACACCATTGCACCGCCAGATTGCTGAAACAGAAATCAAACTGACTATCCGCAAAAGGCAGTTGTTCGATATCCCCCTGCACATAGCGGGTCGCCCGCTGCTGTTCCGCTGCATGCGCCAGCATTGCCGGAGAGAGATCAAAGGCCGTCACACTGCGGCATTCTGCTTTCCATTGTTCACTGAAGAACCCGGTACCGCATCCGGCATCCAGCCCCTGCAGTTCAGACACGATTTGCCCGGAAAGTGCCTGAGTGGTCAGCTGACGCAGATGATGGCCGGTTTTCTGCTGAAGATGTGCAACTGAGTCATATTGCTCTGCGGCACGCCCGAAAGCGGCAGCAACGGCAGCTTTATTCACCGGGGCGGTAGTGACGGCAGAATGCATCCAGCGCCTCCGTAAGCTGTGTGATATCGTCGCGGTGATGTGCACTGGTCAGCGTGATACGCAGACGGGCGGTTTTCGGCGGCACGGTCGGCGGGCGGATCGCTTTCACCCACAGGCCGCGCTCCTGTAAATAGTGCGACAGCGCCAGCGCAGTACGGTTATCCCCTGCGATCAGCGGCTGGATCGCCGAGGCGGACGGCAGTAATTGCAGCGGCAGATGCGCCACCTGCTGACGGAAAAGACGGATATTCTCCGCCAGTTTGTCACGCAGTCCGTCACCATTGCGGATTGCCTGTACCGCAGCCTGAATGGCACACGCCTGCGCGGCCGGGAATGTGGTGCTGTAGATAAGATGACGGGCATATTGCGTCAGGTAATCCGCCGTCTGTGCATCGCACAGCACTGCCGCACCGCTGACTCCGGCCGCTTTGCCGAAGGTGACAATCTGAATATCCGGGTGTATTCCCGCCGCATCACAGCTGCCCCGCCCCTCACGGCCGCAGACACCGATGCCGTGCGCATCATCCGCCATCAGCCGGGCGTTATGCTGCCGGGTGAGCGGCAGGATCGCCGCCAGCGGCGCGGCATCACCGTCCATACTGAAGATCCCCTCGGTAACCACCAGGGTTTTGCCGGTGCTGTTTTCAGTCCGGCTCAGACGAGTGCTCAGATGAGCAGTATCGTTATGATGATAACGGCTGAATTCAGCAGGTGAATGCATCGCCGCTTCCATAATGGAGGCGTGAGCGAGTTTATCGCAGATAAGATGATCACCGCGCTGCATCAGTGCCGTGATCACCGCCTGATTAGCACTGAAACCGGAAACAAATAAGATCGCGCGATCAAACCCGAGCCACTCTGCCAGCATCTGTTCCAGATCCCGGTGAGCCGACGTGTAACCGGTGACATGACCGGAGCCGCCACTGCCCACGCCGTATTGTTCAGTGCCGTCACACCAGGCGCGGATCACCGCCGGATGGCGGCTGAGGCCGAGATAATCATTGCCGGAGAAATTCACGGCGCGTCTGCCGTTAATCAGGAGAGTACGCCCGTCCGCGCCGTCATTGGCGTCACGGCGGCGCACAGCATCCTGTTCCTGCGCCTGTTTCAGGCGCTCAGAGAGAAAAGTCTGCCACATGGTCCGGCTCACAGGGCTGCGTTATAGAATTTTTCGTCATCGCTGTGGCTGATGGCATCCAGTAAATAATCTGTCTGCTCATTATCACCCTGAGTAACGTGGATCGCCTCGCGTTTGATACCCAGTTTTTTAAACAGAGCGATATCGGTATTTTCTTCCGGGTTAGTGGTGGTGAGCAGTTTGCAGCCGTAAAAAATGGAGTTCGCACCTGCCATAAAGCAAAGCGCCTGGGTCTGTTCATTCATCATTTCACGCCCGGCAGAGAGGCGCACATGAGACGCTGGCATCATAATGCGGGCCACCGCAATGGTACGGACGAAATCAAACGGATCGACTTCCTCATTATCCTCAAACGGCGTGCCTTTGATTTTCGCCAGCATGTTGATCGGTACACTTTCCGGGGCTTTCGGCAGATTCGCCAGCTGTACCAGCATCGCCGCACGGTCACGCACCGCTTCACCCAGCCCTAAAATTCCGCCGGAACACACTTTGATCCCCGCATCACGCACATTATCGAGGGTATCGAGTCTGTCCTGATAGGTCCGGGTGGTCACAATCGAGCCGTAAAATTCCGGCGAAGTGTCGAGGTTGTGGTTGTAGTAATCCAGACCGGCTTTGGCAAGACGTTCCGCCTGTGAACTGTTCAGCATGCCGAGTGTCATGCAGGTTTCCATACCCAGCGCCCGTACTTCTTTCACCATGGTTTCCAGATACGGCATATCACGCTCATGCGGATTCTTCCACGCCGCCCCCATACAGAACCGGGTCGAACCGGCCGCCCGCGCCTTACGCGCTGTCTCCACCACCTGCTGAACTTCCATCAGACGCTCTTTTTCCAGCCCGGTCTTGTATCGCGCACTCTGTGCACAGTATTTACAATCTTCCGGACACGCACCGGTTTTGATAGAAAGCAGCGTGCTGATTTGCACCTGCTGCGGGTCAAAATGCTGGCGATGTATGGTCTGAGCTTCAAACAAAAGTTCAAAAAAAGGTTTTTCAAACAATGCGTTGGCTTCTTTTAATGTCCACTGACGACCTTGACTCATAACTGTAACTCCCGATAAAAAAGTGTTGCCAGTTTAAATATCAGCATTATCATGTCAACTTTATTTGCATTGAAATGGTTTACATTATGGCTTTTTCAGGGAATATTTCAGATCACACCTTTTCGGCTGATGATGCGGATTTTGATCGCCGCCACATCTGGCATCCTTATACATCAATGACTCAGCCGCTTCCGGTCTATCCGGTCGTCTCCGCTCAGGGGGCGGTTCTGACACTCGCTGACGGCCGCGAACTGGTTGACGGTATGTCCTCCTGGTGGGCGGCCATTCACGGCTACAATCATCCGGTACTGAATGCCGCAGTCACAAAGCAGCTGTCGCAGATGTCACATGTGATGTTCGGCGGCATCACTCATCCGTCAGCTGTTGCGCTGTGCCGCCGCCTGGTGACAATCAGCCCCGCCCCGCTGGAGTGTGTGTTTCTTGCCGATTCCGGCTCCGTGGCGGTGGAAGTGGCACTGAAAATGGCGCTGCAGTACTGGCAGGCCCGCGGTGAGAAGCGTCACCGGATAATCACGCCGCGTCACGGCTACCACGGCGATACATTCGGTGCGATGTCAGTGTGTGATCCGCAAAACTCCATGCACTCTCTCTGGCAGGGCTATCTGCCGGATCACCTGTTTACGGATGCGCCGCAGTGCGGATTTGATGAGGAATGGCGGCCGGATGATCTCCGCTCCGTGGAAACGCTGCTGGAACAACATCACAACGAGGTCGCAGCCGTGATCCTGGAACCGGTTGTTCAGGGTGCAGGCGGGATGCGCTTTTACCATCCTGAATATCTGAAAGGGGTAAGATCACTGTGTGATCACTACAATGTCCTGCTGATTTGCGATGAGATCGCTACCGGATTCGGTCGTACCGGTAAATTATTTGCCTGCGAACACGCAGAAATATCACCGGATATTATGTGTCTCGGAAAAGCGATTACCGGCGGTTATATGACCCTCTCGGCCACGCTCACCACCCGTCATATTGCGGACACCATCAGTCAGGGGGACGCAGGCTGCTTTATGCACGGCCCGACCTTTATGGGGAACCCGCTGGCCTGTGCCACCGCCGTGGCCAGTATTGATCTGCTGTTATCCGGAGACTGGGCGGCGCGCGTTAAAAATATCGAAACACAACTGAAAATTGCCCTGCTGCCGCTGAAATCCCGCCGCAGCGTCCGGGATGCCCGGGTGCTCGGCACCATTGGTGTTATTGAAACGGAAGAGCCGGTGAATATGGCAGAATTGCAGCGCCGTTTTGTTGACGCAGGCGTATGGATACGCCCGTTCGGACGACTGATTTATATTATGCCGCCGTACATTATTACCGGTGCTCAACTGGAAAAACTGACACAGGCGATCGATAAGGTGACGGCGTAAATCCCGGCTGATTTGATCACTCCGCCGTTCAGGTTAACAGCGGGTAACGGGCGAAGGAAACGAAAAGCATGCGCGTCATGGATGACGCGCCTGAGCGCACACGGACGTGTTTACCGCGACTTTTCGTTTTTGCCCGTTACCCGCCGGACTCCGGAGTAACAGAAAACTACCTGAGCACTGTTACTTCAGCGTCAGCACCGCCACCCACATCGGCCCCTGTCCTGCCGGATAGCGGTTGATAAAGTGCAGTTCGCCGGTAATCGCATCAATACGGGAAACCGCAACATGATGAGAAAGCTGTCCGGTTGAGATCAGAAAACGCCCGCTGTTATCCACCGCAAAACCGCGCGGCTGAGTTTCTGTCGGATAACGTCCTGCCAGTTGCAGATGGCCGCCGTCATCAGACACCCGGTAGTGATTAATCACACTTGATGCCCGCTCGCAGGCATAGAGGTGATGCCCGTCCGGTGTGATATGAATATCGGCCGCCCAGCGGCGCCCTGAATAATCATCCGCCATCATATCGACAGACTGAATTTCACGGACTTTCACCCATTCGCGGTAAACATTGATGGTCGCATTTAATTCATTCAGGCAATACGCCACATGTTTTGCCGGATGAAACGCCATATGGCGCGGCCCGGCACCGGCAGCAACGCTCAGCATATCGGCATGGCGTTCAGTTAAGTGCCCGTCGTTACCGATAGTATAAGCACGGATACGATCTTCCCCGAGGCACGGCACAAACAGTGTGCGGCCATCCTGTGCAATATTGGCGGAATGTGGATTTTTTAATCCCTCAATCACCTGTACAGCACGGGCAGGAAGGCCGTTATCGCGGATCGGCAGCACCGCCAGATTACCCTGATGATAAGACGCGGCATACAGTGTACGCCCGGCATTATCAAGGGTGATATACGCGGCAGTGCCCGGGAGCGGCGTCAGACCGGTTTGCGTCAGCTTGCCGTCTGCGGCAATTTCATACGTGACCACCGCATTGCCCGGTTTTACCGCAGCATAAAGATGACGGCCATCCGGCGCGGTGATCAGCGGCTGCACCTGATCAGGCGTTGATACTGTCTGTAACAGTGACATCTCACCGCGTTCATTCATCTGCCAGACATGAATCTGATGACTTTCCGTACTGGCAACATAAACCACCTGCTTCATTCGCGCTCCTTAATATCATCACTTACCCGTTTGATTTTTAACAGGTAATGTAAGCATTTCTGTATAATAATACCGCACTTAGCGTTTATCGCGAAACAATTAACATGCTATATTACCAGTTATCGCCGCCCGGAATCATTCAGGATGCCGTCAGGGTGCAATAATATTCCCTGATGCCCGCTGTTATTCCGGTTCTGACACTCATACAAGGGGCTTCCTGTTATGTCTTACCGCGTCCTCGCATTTGATCTCGATGGTACACTTCTCGATCCGGATAAACATATTTTACAGGAGTCGCTGGATGCCATCCGCGAAGCCCGCCGTGCCGGGGTACAGGTGCTGATTGTCACCGGCCGTCATCACGTTGCTATCCATCCGTTTTATCAGATATTGCAGCTGGATACACCGGCTATCTGCTGTAACGGCACCTATCTGTACGACTATCCGGGGAAAAAAGTACTTTCCGCCGATCCGATGAGTATCAGTGAATCCCGTCAGTTGCTGGAACGTCTGGCACAGACGGATATCGAACATCTGATGTATATCTCTGATGCCATGCTGTATCACACTGACAGCAGCACCATTGAGCGGACACTGAACTGGTCTGCGTCCCTGCCCGAACACCAGCGCCCGGTGATGCGTAAAGTGGATAACTTCCTTGATGAAGTTGAGCGCGCTGACACTATCTGGAAATTCGCCACCTGCTCAGACGATCTGAACAAACTGCGCGAATTTACCGATGCCGTGGAAGCGGATATGGGATTGTCCTGCGAGTGGTCGTGGGTAAACCAGGTGGATATCGCCCGCAAAGGTAACAGCAAAGGCCGCCGTTTGCAGGAATGGGTGGAATCTCAGGGAATGTCGATGAAAGATGTGATGGCATTTGGTGATAACCACAATGATATCAGCATGCTTTCTTCTGCCGGCCTCGGAGTGGCAATGGGCAATGCGGCAGACGAAGTCAAAGCACATGCCGACCTGATTATCCCGGATAATACACAACCGGGTATTGCACAGGCGATCCGCCGTCATATTCTCAGCTGATAAATGCCGTTTATATGGCTGAATAAGTAATTATTCAGCCATATACCTCCTCCAACCCCCGGGTCTGAGCCATCAGACAGAGTTGAACATCGCTGTTTCATCTTGTACTCTGAACTGAATGACCAGGGAGCACGGAGAGCATGGAGCGCGCATGGGATATAAATATGACCCGGTACGGAAAACCGTCATTTCATCAGACACACCGTATAGTTTTGAAAAACGGCCCGATTATGATGAATTAAATCATCAGGCAACATTGCTGAAAATAAAATCAATACTGAGTGATACAACCGATGATGCGAATGTCGCTGCGCTGATTACGATTGAGGAAGCTGAGTATGTTTTAAAAAATACAAATACGTCAAATCCCTTTCAGTCAGCAAAAGAGACTTTATTTGGTATCGGTGATTTCGTTTCCAATTATTCGGGAAGCGTTTACGAATCAGGCCGGATTTTCCGGATTATTAATGAGTTTAAAGACCTCGGTATTAAAGCAACAGAATATACCGGTAAAAATGGTAAGGTTTATATCCGGTTATCCGGCCATGCCGGAGTAAGAGCTTTCCTGAACGCGACCCGGTATTTAGCCGATAATCCGAAAATACTGTATATGGGCGTCGGTACTCAGGGGCAAAATGCCGTTTCAGTCGGCGCCACCCGGTTTTCAATTGTGTATTCTCTCGCTTACCGTGTGGTCGAACTGATATTTAAAGATGAATATACGCTGACGAATTTTTTTGTGAATGTGACGATGGATATGGCAAAGCTGGCTGTAAGTATGAAGCTGGGTGCTATGGCTGTCGGTGGGTTGATGACAGCCACAGGTTTTTCAGGTGCTAGTGTTATAGCCATATCAATAGGCATATTTTTCGTTGGTCTTGGTATAGGAATTATTTTATATACTCTTGATGATTATTTCGGAATAAGTGAATCTATTATCAGAGAGCTGAAAAAAAATAGCAAACCAAGATCCGATGGAGATGGTCGATACCATGCTCATAATTTTTTCACCAACTTCAATAGGTACACCCGTGGATGAAATCAAACCAGTTAAAATGTATTTTATTTCATTAGTTTTTTTTATTATTTCAATTTTTGGATTATATATATCAATAATGGCCTATAGAAGTTATTTTCTGATGGGTAACATTGTTAGTTTTTCATTCCCCTATGCATCTTTTATATTAGGTTGGCCTTTACTTCTTAGCTTCTCATTTATTATATTTATGTGTGGATATCAAAAAAAAACGCAACATGTAAAACAGAAACTCTCTGGTTTATTTAGTGTTATTGCTATATCAGGAATTATTTTTAGTTTTATTTTTTCATTTTATGTCGAGTATAATTTAACGTCACGCGGCTATGTAAAATGTTATAAAAAATCCATACTGGCACCAACTGAATATGTTATATCAAAGGATATGTGCCGTGAATGAGATAAAACCTGTCAAAATGTATCTTGCTTCTGCTATTTTGATTTTTTTGTAGTAATTGGCGTATATGGTTCAGCAAGTAGTTATGTTGAGTACTTTTTAAAAACTGATATTATTTCATTTTTATTTGTAGTAGGTTTTATTATTTTTTGCTTTCCCTTTCTCTCGTGGTTATCATATTTAATATTCATGGTGGCGCATCAAAAAAGAAAACTAAAAGTAAATAATAAAATAACTAATTACCTTGCGGTAATAGCAATGTTTGGTATTGTTTTTAGTTTTTTTTCTCATTTTATGTTGAGTATGACTTAACATCGAATGGCTATGTCAAATGCCATAAAACATCAATCCATGCACCAACTAAATATGTTATTTCAAAGGATATGTGCAAATAGCCCATACCCTTTATCGCTGTATCTTAAACCAACTCGCTGTTAATGCTGTATGTTGATGTACTCGCTTTTACATGTTCTCTTGAGATAGATACATATCTCATTTTGACACGCTGGTAAGGGTCTTCGCCGCTGTCACTGATTAAGTTCGCGTGAACATCATCGACATCAACCAGTGATACACCGGTAAGTTTATATATGGCGTAAACTTCAAGCTGTCCGTGCTGACTTGTTCTGTAGCATTTAAAGGTTGCTTCCAGAACCTCATTATTATCAATAGAAGAGAAAAGCAGAGGAAATGCTTTATCCATTGGTTTTGTGAATACAAGTTCTTTATAGGCCGCATTTTGTGCCCGGAATGCACCGACTGTTAAATTCAGTACCTGTATGTCATCTTCATGTCCGGCCTGATAGCGGTTTCCTATCGAATCAACTGATGAACATCCCGCAGAAATCAGCCCCTGATTCTTACCTCTTAACATCAAATAGATCGGATGTGCCATAAAAGTCCCTTTAATGAAAAATCGGATAGTTATCAACACAGGACGTTAGCATATATTAACGTTTTGAGACACAAAACGATGACAATAATTTAACACAACAAGACATCTTTACGATGAAACCACATTGAGTATCTGCCCGAAAATCCACCGTCATATTCTCAGTTGATAAATACAATTTTATAAAAATAAAAAACGCCCCTTAATAAGAGGCATTTTTTCGTATTTATGTTTCTGCCGATCTTAACATATAAAGCAGTTATTTATACTTATCAAAACTCCAGTTATTTTTTGGTTTTTCTGCCGGGTTCTGATTCGGGAATTTATCATTTTCAACAATCAGCAGTAATTTAGAGCCGTCATAAGTATAACCACCCTCCGCATACTGATACGGAAAACTTTCTGTCGCCACCACTTTATATCCCATACTGAGCAGCTCCGGGATGCGCATTCCGCCCTGTGAGCCGTCAGTGGTACCGATACACCAGACTTTTAAGTTTTCGATTTCAACATCTTTCACTTTTTTCAGATAGGTGTAACACATCACCTGATTTGCGGCCAGCGCCTGACCGCCGGAGAAAATACCCAGTAATAAAAAGAGAAGTGCTTTTTTCATTGTATCCCTCTGACTCAGTGGTTTTTATGCAATAACGCACGTCTTACACTTATTTCCGTGTGCGGAGAATATTATATGATAATTCGGGGTCGGTGATGAACCGGCGATAATATATATCGCCGGTGCAGCGGAAGGGCAATCAGAATAATATGAATGCCCCTTTTATTAATGAAAAGTACGTATATTCAGACAGGTTATAATTCGCGGCTCAGTGACACACTTTTTACCTGTGCATACACCCATTGTCCGCGTTTAAGCTGTAAATCATCCCGCGCCCAGCCGGTAATCCGCGCCCAGAGGAAATGATTGCCGACCGCCAGTCTCACATCGGTCTGACCGTTGTCACCATCATACATTTCCGTGATTTTTGCCCGTAATATATTGCGGATACTGCTGCTTTTCGGTTTTTCCAGCGCGATTGACACATCATCCGCACTAACCCGTACCCGCACCGGCGTGTCACGCTCACCGGCGATACGCGGCACCCACAGCACCTGGTCACCGATAGCGGCAGCAGTCATCGCATAGCGGTCATGGTGCTCAAGCACCGTAACACTTAATACACTTGAGAGGCTTTCCTGTGTGAGCCACGGACGCAGCGCCGCGCCTGCCCACACCTCTTCCAGCGGCCCTTGTGCCAGAATACGGCCTTTCTCCAGAATCACCACATCTTCCGCCAGCCGCAGGATTTCATCCAGACTGTGACTGACATAAAGGATCGGAATACTGATATCCTGCGCCATCTTTTCCAGATACGGCAACAGTTCGCGTTTGCGCGGCAGATCCAGAGACGCCAGCGGTTCATCCATCAGCAGAATATCCGGTGCGGTCAGCAATGCACGGCCAATCGCCACCCGTTGTTTTTCCCCGCCGGAGAGGGTTATCGGCAGGCGGTTCAGCAGATGCCCGATACCCAGCAGTTCCACAATGCTATCAAACTGATCTTCCATTTCCCGCGCCATGCCATAGCGCAGATTGCCTCTTATCCGGTAATGAGGAAACAGACGCGCATCCTGGAAGACATAGCCGATTTTGCGTTTTTCCGGCGGCAGACAGATACGTTTTTCAATATTAACCAGTGTGTGACCGTTAAGCTCAATCCGCCCTTTCTGCGGCTTTGTCAGCCCGCCGATCACATTAATAAAGGAGGTTTTCCCGGCCCCTGAGAGCCCGAAGACCGCGGTAATACGATCACTGGCCAGTTCGGTGTTGATGACCATCGATAAATCACCGAGCTGCTGTTCGAAATCAAGCACTAACATACGGTGACCCCCAGACGTTTACGCCCCCAGCGGGTCAGCCATTCCGAGGCCAGCAGTGAGGCCAGTGCCAGAATAATAGCGATAATACAAAGCCGTGCCGCGTCCATTTCCGCCCCCGGTGTTTCAAGCAGGGAGTACATGGCCAGCGGGATAGTCCGGGTTTCCCCCGGGATATTAGAGACAAAGGTGATTGTCGCGCCGAATTCGCCCAGTGAGCGGGCAAATGCCAGCACGGTGCCGACAATAATTCCCGGCAGAGACAACGGCAGTGTGATGGTGAAAAAGACTCGCAACGGAGAAGCACCAAGTGTCCTTGCTGCCTGCTCCAGCCGCATATCCACCGCCTCCAGTGCCAGGCGGATCGCCCGCACCATCAGCGGAAATGCCACCACCGCAGCAGCCAGCGCGGCACCGCGCCAGCTGAAGGTAAAACTGAAGCCGAACCAGTTATAGAGCCACTCACCGATAATACCTTTGCGGCCCATGCTGATCAGCAGCAGATAACCCACTACCACCGGTGGTAACACCAGCGGTAAGTGGATAAGACTGTCCAGCAGCGACTTGCCCGGAAAACGGCAGCGCACCAGTACCCATGCCATCAGTATGCCGAACGGCAGACTGACTGCCACGGCGACCGTTGATACTTTCAGGCTGAGGATGACCGCCTGCCATTCATACTCATTCAACATCGCTGTCTGTTAGTCCTTACTTATTATAGAGGGCTGAAACCGTAACGTTTGAAGATTTCTTTTGCTTCCGGTGTCTGCAGATAATCATAGAAACCTTTAACATCGGCATTATTGCGATCTTTCAGGATAGCAATCGGGTATTCAACCGGTTTATGGGTATCCGCCGGGAAAATACCGACCACTTTCACTTTATCACTGGCAACCGCGTCAGAGCCGTACACGATACCCAGCGGCGCTTCGCCGCGCTCCACCAGCGCCATGCCGCTGCGCACATTATTAGTACGGGCCAGCATCGGATCAACCACTTTCCAGGCGCCCAGGTTTTCCAGGGCTTCCTGTGCATAAATACCGACCGGCACATGATCAGGATCGCCGACAGCCAGACGGCCGCCATCCAGTAATTTAACCCAGTCAGTCTGCTTATTAATATCGACTTTATCAATCTTGCTGTCTTTCGCGGCAATCAGCACCAGCTCATTACCCAGCAGGGTTTTACGGGTGTCATTGATGATCAGATTTTTTTCCTGAGCATAATCCATCCATTTCTGGTCAGCAGAGATAAAGATATCTGCCGGAGCGCCATTTTCAATCTGACGGGCCAGCGTGGAAGAAGAGGCATAAGACGCAACAACCTCCCCCTTTTTCTCCTGCTTATATTTTGCCGAGATTTCATCAACGGCATTTGTCAGCGATGCCGCCGCAAATACGGTCACTTTTTCAGCGGCCCATGCCTGACCCATGACAGCAGCAGAGATAACAACACCGGCCAATAACTTACTGAACTGTTTTTTCATTTTTTCCACCAGGATAGATTAGGATTAACCGTTGTATATAACAAGATACAGCGAAAAATGAAAGGAGGTTTATCCCACTATCGTCAGTTAAGCGGAAAACACTATAAAATGGGGGAATTACATCGGGAGTGAGCGGGAAAACAAAAACAAAGGCGGATCACCTGCACAGGCAGGTGATCCTGAATACAGGATAATCAGTGCTGTTTTTCGTGGCGATCGCCTTTTGAAATCAGGTTGAAAATTTCACCTAATCCCCAGATCAGAGCCGCCAGGCCTGCCATGACAACAGGAACCATTAACAGTGCAAAACCTAAACTTTTAATTAACTCAAACATAGCACTTCATCTCTTTATATCAGGCGAAAGAATATTCAGCATGACAATAATAGCGTCATATTGCCTGCTATTCTATATAAATCACGCAGCCGAAAGCATAGCGATTCGTGCGGTCAGGTCTGCATAAAATAAACAACAGCCACAATCACTGCCGCCAGGATAAGAAAACCGACCACCTTTCCGGCACCGCCCGGTTTTTCCACAATATCACCACTGCGCGGTGAGACCGGCGCGGACGAAGATTGTGCCGGTGTTTCACCCTCATCATCTTCGCGGTAAAGCTCCTGAATATAGAGAAACATCGTTTTCATAAACTGACTGTTCAGTGGCAGGGTCTGACCATCCTCACCAATGATGCACAGTGTAAAATCAATTTTTCTGCTCAGTCCCAGTAAAAAAGCACCCGGCAGCCAGGTATACTCCCGCTCACCGCAAGCGATCTCTTCCGCAACTTTTGCCGGAGCTTCATGACCGCCGTCATCACGCATATAAACAAGCAGCAACGGCTCTTCATCATCTTCGCCCTGCGTGAACGCCAGACCAATTTGTCCGCCACTTTCCTGATCCTGAGATTCAGCCCAGAATGCCTGCTCTGCCAGCATGCGGGCAAATGCTTCTGTTTCAGTACCTTCCCCTTCCGGTTCCGGGGAATCGTTGACTGCCTGATGAAGACGGAATAATACATTCTGCATGAAATAATCTCTGGCTGATAATTAATAGCTATACCATACCTGTTTTTATCCGGCTCACAAATTATTAAGTGAAATGTAACCGCCATATTGGCAGATGAAAAAAAACCGCAGTTTGCTACACTAACCGGAAAGTAACGCCGCACCGGGCGGAGAAACTGCGCCGGTGATTCTGTCTGATTAATATACGGGGTATTTTCCGTTGGATATTTTATTAACACTGAAATCAGAAGGTCATTTATTTGCCGATCCGCGGCGGATTTCCTTACTCAAACAGGTCAAAGCTACGGGCTCCATCAGCCAGGGGGCAAAACTTGCCGGTATCAGCTATAAAAGCGCGTGGGATGCCATCAATGAAATGAACCAGCTTGCCGAGGAAACTATAGTTGACCGGGCGACCGGCGGCAAAGGCGGCGGCGGCGCAACACTGACGCGCTATGGTGAGCGCTTACTTCAGCTTTATGATTTGCTGGCACAAATCCAGCAGAAAGCGTTTGATGTCCTCAAAGAGGATTCACTGCCGCTCGACAGCCTGCTGGCAGCTATCTCCCGCTTCTCATTACAGACCAGTGCCCGTAACCAGTTCTTCGGTACTATCATGTCGCGCAACCATACCCACGTGCAGCAGCATGTTAACGTTCTGCTGGCAGATAAAAAAACGGAACTGGCTGTCGCACTGACCGAGCAAAGCGCCAACCGGCTGGGGTTATCCATAGGTAAAGAAGTACTCACTCTGATTAAAGCGCCGTGGGTGAAAATCAGTAAATCCGCAGAAAACAGCGCTGATTATGACAACTGCCTGAGCGGACGCATCTGTTCCGTAGCCAGAGGTGCGGAAAACAGTGAGGTGATGGTGACGCTGACCGGCGGCGCACAGTTATGCGCAACGGTGGATAATCAGGATGCTGATAATCAGCAGCTGAAAGACGGTGATGAGGTCACCGCGCTGTTTAATGCAGACCAGGTAATTATTGCGACATTGTGCTGATAATAAAAGACGCAAATAAAAGCCGCCGCGGACTGAACCGGCGGCGGCTTTTCGTGAGTAACTGCTTACTTCGCTGTTAAATCAACCTGATAAACCGCAAAGCCCACATCATCAGTGCCAACCCGCGTCATCGGATAACGTGCATTTTCTTTAATAAACTGCGTGGCTTTTTCACCCGGGGAGGTTTCAAAGCGGATATCCAATTTTTTATCCGTTTTCACCGGCACAAATGTCCAGTTCTGCTCTGCCCGGGCCGATACCCCGCCTTTCTCTTTGGTTTCTGCCGCAATATAACCTGCCAGCACACTGCGGTTTTCATCCGGAGAGGCAAACGCAATATGTTTATCGCCGGTACCGGCAAATTTTCCGCCGTAAGCACGGTAGTTATTGGTGGCAACCAGGAAGACCGCTTTCGGATCAATCGGTTTACCCTGATAAGTCACATTTTTGATGCGGTTGGCCTGCGGATTGATGGTCTGGCAGTCCACATCATATTTTGCCGGTTGGGTCAGGTCTATCTGGTAATTGACCCCGGAAATAGTATCAAAATTATAGGTTCTGAAACCATCCCAGTTAACCAGGCTCTGCGGTGCCTCAGACTGCGGGTCAATCTGATTAAACATCCCGGCGGAGCACTCCAGCCATTCGGTGACTTCCGCACCGGTCGCTTTTACCACCACCAGCGTATTCGGGTAGAGATAGAGATCGGCCGCGTTACGGAACGTCATATCCCCTTTTTCCACCTCGACAAAATCTGCCGGGGCATTTTTGCGTCCGCCCACTTTAAACGGCGCGGCGGCTGATAATACCGGCAAATCCGCCAGATCCGGATCACCCTGAATAAAGCGGCGGGTATAATCTGTCTGCGCGTTATTAACAATCTGCACTGTCGGGTCGCTCTGCAACAGGGCGAGATAGCTGTACATGTTATCCGGTGATTTACCAATCAGTTTACCGACAAAGGCCCGGGTCGCATTGTGCTGCTCATCAATCACGGAAGCCAGCTTGTCATCCCGCGCCACCAGCGGCTTTTTATTAACCTTGTCATAAACCGGACGTGCCTGTGATTTGGCATCCGTCACTTTCCATGCGCCGTCATCATTGTTCAGTACCAGATCCACCACACCGAGGTGATCACCCCACTGGCCCGGCATCACCGCCGGAATACCGTTAACGGTCCCCAGCTCAATATTAACGCCTTTGATATCCGCGAAATCTTTACCCGGAAATACGCCGTGCGAGTGGCCGAACATAATGGCATTAATCCCCGGGACTTCACTGAGATAATACACCGAGTTCTCTGCCATCGCTTTATACGGCTCCTGAGAAAAACCAGAGTGCGGAATAGCGACAATTAAATCAGCACCTTCTGCTTCCATTTGCGGTACAAATTTTTTCGCGGTTTCCGTAATATCATTAACGCGGACTTTTCCTTCCAGATTGGCTTTATCCCAGATAAGGATCTGCGGCGGTACAAAACCAATATAGCCGATTTTAATTACATGCTCTTTACCGTCACGATCTTTTACCGGGGTATCGACGATAATATAAGGCGTAAACAGATTCTTACCGGTTTTTTCATCAATAATATTGGCGTTTACATACGGGAAATCCGCGCCGGCAATAGCTTTTTGCAGATAATCCAGGCCAAAGTTAAATTCATGGTTACCAAAATTACCAACGGTATAGCCCATGGTATTCATTAACTTGTGTGCCGGATGCGCCTCACCGTCATTCAGTCCTTTGCTGACCATATAATCGGCCAGCGGGCTGCCCTGAATTAAATCCCCGTTATCCACTAATACCGCATTGGTGACTTCGCCTTTTGCCGCTTTAATTAACGCGGCGGTGCGGACTAAACCGAACTGATCTGTCGGTTTATCTTTGAAATAATCAAAATCAATTAAGTTACTGTGAATATCCGAGGTTTCCATCACCCGCAGATCGACTGTCGCGGCATTGACCGTTCCGCTGATCAGTAATGCCAGTACCGAATATTTTAATCCTGTTCTCACCATAACACCCTCTTCCGTTTAATGTTCTGCTGCTGTTATTTTGTCTGTTTTCACACCATTTGCGTCCAGTAATTCCTGCATGGTGTAGTACTTATCATCAATACTGTAGGATATCAGCCCGTTCATGGATGACATGGAATTATGATGACTGTATTTAAACGGAATAACCACGTCGCCCTGTTTATTAATCACGCCCCAGTGATCATTTTTTCTCACCAGCGCATAACCGTTATCAAAATCACGGGCTTCCTGATAATCAGGAGCAACCACTTCATTTCCTTTTACGTCAACAAACCCATATAAATTATCTCTCTCTGCCTTTATCATCTCATTACTGATTTCACCGGCTTTATCATAGCCTTTTAATGTCAGGCGGATTGTTGCATCCTCATTGAGAAAATAAATTTTTTTATCTTTTGTTGCTATGTCATCCATAAAAACACGGCTGATGACTCTGACTGTATTATCTCCGCCTTTTTCCAACCAGTACTTAGATACAGGAAGGATCTCCTCACCTTTATCATTCAGAACATGTGTCCCTTTGTTGTCTTCATAATAGAAAAACTCAAAACTGCCATAATAGCTGTTAACGATGTCCGCTTCCGTATTTTTACCGGAAATGACTATCGGATCAGCATAATTAACATTAAATATCAGGATGTTATTACCATCGGAGACAACAAACGCATCATCAGATAAACTGTATACGCGATTAGCGTGCATAATATAATCCAGCTTTTTATTTACTGCATCCAGTTTATGAATCTGATAGTACGTTGATTCATACTCTTCGCCGTCATTTTCATCTTTTTTACTCTCAGTATGGCGGGTAAAGAAATAACCGTTCCCCACACTGTACACACCCTCTTTACCATGATTAATCATCTCATTACCGTTTTGATCAATAATATAAAAGGTTTGTGTCTTCTCATCTTCAATGACCGGATAGAGGCTGGTATAACCAGGTGTCAGTATAATATTTTGTTCTTCACGCTCCTGCTTATTTGCAGCGTATACGGTCACCGATTCCGGCGTACCATGGTAGATACATTCCACCAGGTAAGTTGCAGGCTCGTTGGTTTCTTGTTCAAGGCGTTCATAATAGCCGGCAACTCGTTTTATTAACTCGTCTTTATTTTTACCGTATTTTTCAGCCGCTTTTCCTGTGCCATTAATAAATCGCTCTATTTTTTCAATATGGCCGATTTCCCCTCTTGAACAGGCAGATGCTGATAATATTTTACCCTTTTTATCCGTAACGTTTTCGCTGACAATATTCAGTTCACCATCCAGCGAATATTTCAGGTAATTTTTATCTTTTTTTACCAGCGTTAATTTATAGTTACCTTGTGAAATCTCCGGTTTATCCGGGGTGAGATGATAACGGCTAAGGTCACTGATGTAGCGAAATGTCACATTGGCATCAATACTTTTTACGGTTTTCTGTGTGTTTAATTTTATATTATTATCTGCTTTGGTAACTTTTATATCGCTTATTTCTTCACTACCATCCATGTAGGTAATTTTTTTAATTTTCACCACAAGTTGTTTTTCTGCCGGCATGACAGGAATGTCAAAATAAAAAGTAGAATAGCCATGTTCTATATTCTGAACAAACGTTATTTCTTTAAGTGCTTTATTAAATTTGTTTTTATATTCCTCTGGTGTAAGAACAGAAAATACATTTTCGTATTCTTCATCTTCAGATGACACCGTCTTCCGCTGGCTATAGAGGTCATCTTTTCCTCCTATCCCGAGAATAAAATCAAACTGCTCTTTCTGTGCCTGTATTTTTGTTACCGCTTCTTCCGGCGTCAGGTCATTAAACTCTTTTGTTATATAGTCCAGAGTTTTCTGTGACGGCTCCGGTAATTTCTCCTCATACCCGAAAAACCAGTATGCCATTCCCGCCGCAATAACCAACAGTGCGGGGATTGCAATCATCTTTTTTTTCATCAGCACATCCCTTCCATATAATTTCCATAATTCCGTAATAGCGTTAATAAAAAGTATAACAAAAACAGCAGACTGAATAATGACGTTTCTGTGAAGCAGATCTTCTTTTCATGATACGGAATGTAACACCGGAGCCATATCTTGACATCGCTGCCGGTTCCGCTTATTTCTGGGGAATAATTAAACTAATAATAAGGCTGTTCACTATGGCACATCTGCATATCACACAAGGGATTTTCCGGTTAAGCGCGGATAAACAGCTGTCTGTTCCGTCATTACAGCTGGACACCGGGCAGCATCATGCCTTTATCGGCACCAACGGCAGCGGAAAATCTGCCCTTGCCCGCGCACTGATACAGGATCTGCCGCTGCTTTCCGGGGAGATGAGCACCACTTTCCGCCGTCCGGTTCTGGTCGCGTTTGAAAAATTGCAGGCGCTGATTGATGAAGAATGGAACCTCAATAATACCGACCTGATTAACGGCGATGACACCGATAACGGCCGTACCACCGCCGATATTATTCAGGCGGAATACCGGGATAATGAACGCTGTCTGCAACTGGCGGCGCAGTTCGGTATTTCTGATCGCCTGTCACGCCGTTTTAAATACCTTTCCACCGGCGAAACCCGCAAAGCCCTGCTGTGTCAGGCACTGATGACAGAGCCTGATCTGCTGGTACTGGATGAGCCTTATGACGGACTGGATGCTGACTCCCGCCGCATGCTCAGTGAGATGCTGGCAGAACTTGCGGCAGACGGACTGACTGTTATCCTGATCCTCAACCGTTTCAGTGATATTCCGGACTTTATCACCCGCGCCGGGCTGCTGGCAGAATGTGTGCTGGCACCGGCGGACACCTTGTCCGCGCTGTTACAGGCACAACTGGCCCGCAGTGAGCAGACAGAACATCTGACACTGCCGGAGCGGGATGACCCGGCCGCAGAACGCCTTGCCCCGGATATTCCGCGGGTGATCCTCAATCACGGTTGCGTCAGTTATAACGACAAACCTATTCTGCATGATCTGACCTGGCGGGTGCTGCCCGGCGAGCACTGGCAAATCACCGGCGAAAACGGCGCGGGCAAATCCACACTGCTCAGTCTTATCACCGGTGACCATCCGCAGGGCTACAGTAACGACCTGACGCTGTTCGGCCGCCGCCGCGGCAGTGGTGAAACCGTGTGGGATATCAAACGGCATATCGGGTATGTCAGCAACAGCATCCACCTCAGTTACCGTGTGAATATCAGCGTGCGTAACACGCTGATTTCCGGTTTTTTTGATTCTGTCGGGCTCTATCAGAAACCCTCCGACCGGCAGATAAAACTGGCGGATGAATGGCTGGCACTGCTCGGCCTGAAAGCTTACCGCGACGCGCCGTTTCACAGCCTGTCATGGGGACAGCAGCGGCTGATACTGATTGCCAGAGCGCTGGTGAAACATCCTGCGCTTCTGATCCTTGATGAGCCGTTACAGGGGCTGGATACACTCAACCGCCTGCTGGTACTGCGTTTTATCGATATTATGATAAGCCGCGGTGATACGCAGTTGCTGTTTGTCAGTCATCACAGTGAAGATACCCCGGCCTGTATCAACCGGCGTCTGGCGTTTATTCCTGATAACGGTAGTTATCGTTACGAAATCAATGAGTTGTAACCGGATTATCAAACGGCTGTTTTACTTTTTTATTTCACCGGAAACAGCCGTTATTTTCTGAATGTATTCAGTTTGTTATTAAGAATAATCTTATTATCCATTATTATCTGCCCGCTTTTTTTACTGGTGCATCGCGCACTTCTCTTTTACCCTGCGTCCTCCTTTTCTGATTTTCTGATTTTCTGACACGATCCCATGACCTGGCTTTTACTTGCATTATCTCTGCTGTTGTTACAATTTCACCGGACGCTGTCACTGGCAGTGCTTCTGACCGCCACCATCAGTGCCCTGTTTACCGGCGTGATGGACTGGCGTGCCCTGCTCACACTGTGGTTTGTGATCCTGCTGGCTGTTGCCCGGCCTTATACCGCACCGCGCTCATGGCCGCGCGCGCTGGTGACACTCATGGTGCTCACCGTTGCACTGGGACTGGCTTTTCATCTGCTGCCGGGATTTCATAACCTGCGCTGGATGCCGCCGGAAGCCGCCGGGCCGCACAGTCCGCCGTATTCATTCTGGCTGAATGCTGATAAAGCCCTGCTTCCGTTTGTTCTGCTGATTATCATTCCGCAGTTATTCGTCACCGCCCCGCTGCGTCCGGCCAGCCGTCTGCGCTGGCTGCTGCTGGTTCTTGCTGTCCCTGCCTTACTGTTACTGGCAACGGCCCTTGGAGGGCTGGGATTTGAGCCGCATCTGCCTGAGTGGCTGCCGGTGTTTATCATGACGAATCTGCTGTTTGTTTCGCTGGCGGAGGAAGCCCTGTTCCGCGGGACTATCCAGCAGGTACTTTCCCGTTATCTGCCGCCGTATGCCGCCCTGCTGATCACCGCCGCAGTTTTCGGACTGGCGCATCTTGCCGGGGGACCGCTGCTGGTAGTATTTGCCGGTCTGGCAGGTGTTATCTACGGGCTTGCCTGGATGTGGAGCGGCCGGTTGTGGGTCGCAACCGCGTTTCACTTCGGTCTGAACCTTTGTCATCTGCTGTTTTTTACCTGGCCGTTTAAGGTGGCGTAAAAAACTGTTTTTTTCTGTGTATCAGACTTTGCATAAACATTTATAGCGGAATCGATTCAGTTTTAGTGTACACTATCCGGTAAACAGGACGGAATTGATACCTTCCGCTCAGGCCCCGGCAGAAATACCTGTGCGGAAAGTTTGCCGAAAGGCGCCGGTGACCAATATAATGGGCAATGTGCCGGGTCTGTTTCAATTCTGAAACCCCCTATCTGAAACACAACAGGAGTTTACGCTATGGCAGTAACTAAACTGGTGCTTGTACGTCACGGTGAAAGTGAGTGGAACAAAGAGAACCGCTTTACCGGCTGGACTGATGTTGAGTTATCTGAAAAAGGCCGTGCTGAAGCACAAGAGGCTGGTCAGTTACTCAAAAAAGAAGGCTTCTCTTTTGATTTCGCCTATACCTCTGTACTGAAACGCGCTATTCACACGCTGTGGAATATCCTGGATCAGGTAAACCAGCAGTGGCTGCCGGTTGAAAAAAGCTGGAAACTGAACGAGCGTCATTACGGTGCGCTCCAGGGTCTGGATAAAGCAGAAACCGCAGCAAAATACGGTGACGAGCAGGTCAAACTGTGGCGCCGTGGTTTTGCTGTCACCCCGCCGGCACTGGAAAAAAGTGATGAGCGTTTCCCGGGCCACGACCCGCGTTATGCAAAACTGGCTGAAAGTGAACTGCCTGCAACAGAAAGCCTGGCGATCACCATCGACCGCGTTGTTCCTTACTGGACTGATGTTATCAAACCACGCGTTGCCTCCGGCGAGAAAGTGATCATCGCCGCACACGGTAACTCCCTGCGTGCACTGGTAAAATACCTGGATAACATGGGTGAGGATGAGATCCTCGAACTGAATATCCCGACCGCTGTGCCGCTGGTGTATGAGTTTGATGAAAACATGAAACCACTGCGCCGCTACTACCTGGGTGACCAGGATGCGATTGCTGCCAAAGCCGCTGCGGTTGCCAACCAGGGTAAAGCGAAGTAATCCGCTTTTTCCGGTGAAAAAAACCCTGACATTGTCAGGGTTGAGATTGCTGACAAAGCAGGATAAAACGTGGTTTTTCCTGCTTTGTGTTATCAGCTGCGGCGGGCTTTTACCGCATCGGAAAGCTGACGCAGCAGTGTCTCCGTATCTTCCCAGCCGATGCAGGCATCTGTCACGCTCTTGCCGTACACTAATGGTGCATCGCCTTCCAGATTCTGATTTCCTTCCTCAAGATGACTTTCCACCATCACGCCCATAATGGCTTTTTCACCACCGGCGATCTGCTGTGCCACATCGGTACTCACATCCATCTGACGCTTGTACTGTTTGCTGCTGTTGGCGTGGCTGAAATCTATCATGATGCGTGGTGCCAGACCGGCCTGTGCCAGCCCGTCTTTTACCGCGCTGACATCTTCCGCGCTGTAGTTCGGCTTTTTACCGCCGCGCAGAATGATATGGCAATCACCGTTACCGGTCGTATTCACAATGGCCGAGTGTCCCCACTTGGTCACGGACAGAAAACAGTGCGGTGATCCCGCAGCATTAATAGCGTCGATCGCCACTTTGATGGTACCGTCTGTGCCGTTTTTAAATCCGACCGGGCAGGACAACCCGGAGGCCAGCTCGCGGTGTACCTGGGATTCGGTAGTACGTGCGCCGATAGCGCCCCAGCTCATCAGATCCGCCAGATACTGCGGTGTGATCATATCCAGGAACTCGCCGGCAGCCGGCAGACCTTTATCATTGATATCCAGCAGCAGTTTACGCGCAATACGCAGACCATCATTGATAGCGAAGGAGTGGTCAAGGTGCGGGTCGTTAATCAGCCCTTTCCAGCCGACCGTGGTGCGCGGTTTTTCAAAATAGACGCGCATAACGATTTCCAGCTCACCTTTCAGTGTGTTGCGCAGTGCCAGCAGGCGATCAGCATATTCAACCGCTGCTTTCGGATCGTGAATTGAGCACGGCCCGATAACAACCAGCAGGCGGTCATCCCGGCCTTCCAGGATTTCGTGGATTGCATGACGGGTGCGGCGAACGGTGTCTGCGGCAGTTTCAGTCGCGGGAAACGACTCTAATAACGCCACTGGTGGTAATAATTCCCGAATTTCTTTTATTTTTACATCATCGTTCTGATAGTTCATAACCCGTCTCTTCCGGTGTCCTGTTTCGTTATTGTCGTTATTTTAATCTAACTGCTTGTCAACAAGCTGTAAACAATTAGCTGTCACCGGAATTGAAATTAATTTTTCGCCCCGAAAATATTCACATCAGCAGGACAAATTGTTATGAATCAGATGGAAAACAGCGGCTTCATCAGCCGCTGCCTGTGAGAGGGGTGTTTATGCCGTTAATCCCGTTTTAATACGTTTAATCACGGTAAACAGGAGGACAATCACCAGACCGGCAACGAGACCAAACAACAGATTAGCAACCGGCGGTGTCATAAAATGCAGTACGCCGCCAAATGCCGGTACCAGCGCACTCTGCTGAGCCAGGTTCTCAATCAGATTATAGATAAGCGGAATACCGTGTGTCAGGATACCGCCACCGACCATAAACATGGCGGCAGTCCCCACCACTGACAAGGTTTTCATTAGATACGGCGTGGCGTGGATCAGGCCGTCACCCAGCTTTTTCAGCAGCGCGGCTGATTTCTTTTGCAGGTAAAATCCCAGGTCATCAAGTTTGACAATACCGGCCACCAGACCGTATACCCCGATAGTCATAACCACTGCAATCAGTGACAGCACCACCAGCTGATTAATAAAGGGAGATGTGGCAACAATTCCGAGTGTGATCGCAATAATTTCCGCTGATAATACAAAATCAGTGCGGATAGCCCCTTTGACTTTGCGCTTTTCAAACGCGGCCAGTTCTTCCGGCGTCTGAAGATCTTCCGCCGGTGCCGTTTCACCGGATTCTCCGTCTGTTTTATGCAGAAATTTATGTGCCAGTTTTTCAGCACCTTCAAAACAGAGAAACGCCCCGCCGACCATCAGCAGCGGAGTGACCGCCCAGGGGGCAAAGGCATTGATCAGCAGTGCCAGCGGCACCAGAATCAGCTTATTGAGAAAAGAGCCTTTCGCCACCGCCCAGACCACAGGGATCTCACGTTCTGCACGAACCCCGGCCACCTGCTGCGCATTCAGCGCCAGGTCATCCCCCAGCACCCCGGACGTCTTTTTGGCGGCCATTTTGGTCATCACAGAGACATCATCCAGTACAGTTGCGATATCATCGAGTAGTGCGAGTAAGCTGCCACCGGCCACAGGAATTTCCTTTTGTTGCTGATTAATGAGAATCTGATTGTTATCAGACTCTCATTATAATCACCGGACTATTGTACGGAAAATAGTTTTACGACTGCTTCGCTGCTTTTATCCACATCCGCGAGCCGTTGAGTGCCACACCCAGCAGAATGATATATTCCAGTGACAGCGCATACACACCCTGGAGGGCATAGATAACAATACTGATGATATTAATCACCACCCACAGCAGCCAGTTTTCCACCAGCTTACGGGTCATCAGAATCATCGCCACCACAGACAGCACGGTCATTGCCGCATCCCAGAACGGGAAGGCATCAGGCAGCAATACCGGCATCGCCAGATCAGCCCCTGCGACATTCAGTATACTGACCATACTCTGCGCCAGCCACGTAAAGACCGGGTCGATAAAACGTGCCAGCAGTAAAATCGCCGCCAGTGAGACAGCGGCAATCACTGCGGTCTGCCGCAGCGGCATCCAGCGGATTTTCAGCTCCGCTTCTGCTTTCTCATTTTGTCTGGTCCAGGCATACCAGCCGTAGATATTGGCCGCGAAAAAGAAAATCTGCAGCAGAAGATTGGCATAAAGCTGAATCTGAAAGAAAATCACCGCAAACAGCGTGACATTAATCAGACCAAACAGATAGTTGATTGTTTTTTCCAGACTTGCCAGCCAGATACACAACAACCCGGCGGTCGCCCCCACAGCTTCAATCCAGGACAGAGCATAGGACCCCTCTTTCCAGTAAGGGATCACCACGAGAATATTATTGATATCAAAAAATTCCATTCCGCCACCCGCGCTAAGTAAATTTACCGAAGTTCACAGATAATTATCTGCCGCATGTTTATTGTAGTGTGTTTCACTCTGCCGTTTTCAGTGAAATCATCCCATGGTAACAAATTTTGTTTAATACACTAAACATAATAACGTTTTTTTAACCTGAGCACTCCCGCTATTTTTGATTATGACGTACTATCTGGCCAGTTATTAATTATATGAATGAGATGTGAAATGGAATCAATTGAGCAAATTATAAACACTATAATCTCTTTTGCCCTATTAGATCCCCGTATTGATGCGGTCATTATCACCGGCCCTGCGGCGCGTCAGAACCAGACAGAGCGTTTTTCTGATATTAATACCGAACTGATTGGCAGCAACCCTGATGAACTGTTTCACGACAGCCGCTGGCTGAACCGGTTTGGTGTGCCGCTGATTATCCGTAAAGCGCTTTCCCATGAAAGCGATGGTGTCCGCCGGCCATGTTGTCAGGTGCTGTATGAGAAAGGCCGTAAAGCCGGTTTTATGCTGGCAGGACGTGAGCGTATTACACGGATGGCTGAACACGGGCTGGATAACATCTATCAGCGGGGTTATGCCGTTTTGCTGGATAAAACCGGTGTGACTGCCGGATTACCGGAGTATGCCGATCCTGCGTCTTTACTTACCCCGCCGGATCAGCAGACATTCCTGGAAAACTGGCAAAATTTCTGGCTGGAGGCATCACAAGTGCCGGTTTATTATCTGCGTAATGAAACCTGGACAGCCCGTCTGCGCGATGTCGCCATGAAACAGTGGCTGATCACCCTGCTGGAGTGGCATGTACTGCTCCGCAGCGACGGCACACAGGATGTCTGGTATGCCGGACGCCACCTGAGCACCTGGCTGCCACCGGCCCTGTACGGCCGTTTTATGGCGACACTTGATAACCGTGATCGTGTCCGTGCCGCACGGGCTTACATGGCGATGCTGACGCTCTACCGCGATGTGGCGATCCGCGTAATTGATGCACAGAAATTTGATATTGATATAACGTTGGCAGATAAAATTATTGCACTGGTCACTGACCGGTTAAATACCGCTGATTTGCTGACGCAGGAAAATAAATCGTAACCGGCAGATAATCTCCGGTATGAGACCGGGGAGAATAAAACTCAGAGGGAAAGATACGATGGTGGGTCGTACAGGATTCGAACCTGTGACCAATTGATTAAAAGTCAACTGCTCTACCAACTGAGCTAACGACCCATCGTAATACTGCATACTGCGGAGGATGTCTGAAATGGTGGGTCGTACAGGATTCGAACCTGTGACCAATTGATTAAAAGTCAACTGCTCTACCAACTGAGCTAACGACCCGTTTCAGATTTCGGGCAAAAGAGAATGGTGGGTCGTACAGGATTCGAACCTGTGACCAATTGATTAAAAGTCAACTGCTCTACCAACTGAGCTAACGACCCGTACTCTCTTGCCAACGGCACGATATAATACTGATTTATCCGGCCGGTGCAACGATTTTTTCAAATTAACTTATTCAAACGCTTATAATTCACTCACTTAGCCCCGGTTTGGCAAAAAAACCACCGGTCGGGGCTATACTCTGAGCAAAAAAATAAACCGGCTGTTATAAACCAGCCAGTTTTTTCTCAGCCAGTTTTGCACCGGAAGACCCCGGGTATTTCGCAACAACCTGCTGATAAATCGCTTTCGCTTTCGCTTTATCCCCTTTCTCCTGCATGATCAGCCCGACTTTATAGAAGGACTCTCCTGCTTTCTGGGATTTCGGCCAGTTTTTTACCACAGAAGCAAAATACGCCGCAGCGTCATCTTTTTTGCCTTTGTTGTAGTTCAGCTGACCTAACCAGTAATTGGCATTAGGAAGATAACCGGACTTCGGATAGCTTTGGATAAAACTCTGAAATGCGCTGATTGCACCATCGTAATCTTTGGTGTTCATCGCCAGGTTTACTGCAGCGTTATAGTCATCTTTCTCATTGCCCTTACCTGCAGTGGCCGGCGCAGATGTATTATCCGCAGAACCCGTACTGCCGGATGCTGCGGACGTATTATCTGTTGATGCGCTGCCGCCGCCGCTGAGCGAATCCAACTGTGAGAAAAGTTCGCGCTGGCGTTCTGTCAATTGATTCAGCTGGTACTGACTTTCCTGGATTTGCCCGCGCAGCATATCGATATCGCGCTGGTTATCCATGACTTGTTGCTGAAGTTGGGTTAATAGCTGACCATGAGCGTTAGAAATACGCTCGAGCTGCGTAAGGCGGTCATCAGTGGAGCCTGAGCCGATATTGATGATGGGTGCCTGAGCAATAGCGGCCCAGGGGGCCGCTACACCTATCAATAACGACAGACTCACCATCAGGCGTCTGAAGTTACTTTTCATGTATATCTCTTAGTATACGATGACTGCACGACGGTTTTTAGCGTAGTCAGCTTCGGTGTGACCCAGAACTGCCGGCTTCTCTTTACCGTAAGAAACGATAGAGATTTGTTCGCCGTTCACGCCTTTACCCTGCAGGTACATTTTAGCTGCGTTAGCACGACGCTCGCCCAGCGCGATGTTGTACTCAGGAGTACCACGTTCGTCAGCATGACCTTCTACAGTCACTTTGTAAGACGGGTTGTTACGCAGGAATGCAGCGTGTGCATCCAGCATTTGCTGGAATTCAGGAGAGATATCGTATTTGTCGAAACCGAAGTATACGATATTGTTGTTCTGAAGTTCCTGCAGCTGCTGACGTGCCAGTTCTTCCGCAGACATACCAGCGTTTGCGCCATTGTCGACAGTGCCCGCATCAGTCTGGTCGTTTTTGTTAGAACTACACGCAGCAACAGCCAGAACAGGTAAAGCTAACATCAGCCCTTTAAGCACTTTGTTAAGTTGCATCTCTTTGATCCTTTTATAATTTGCCATACATATTTTTAATGCATCACAGATACGGCGACCAGGCAGGGAATTTTACCTGTCCGTCAGTCGCCGGAAGACGCGCTTTGAAACGCCCGTCGGTCGAAACCAGCTGCAATATAGTTCCCATACCTTGTGAGGAGCTATAAATAACCATAGTGCCGTTAGGTGCGATACTTGGCGTTTCATCTAGGAACGTATCCGTTAAAATCTGGAAATTGTTCGCTACTAGATCTTGTTTGGCGATATGCTGTTTCCCGCCGCCTGAACTGACCATTACCAGGAAACTGCCGTCAGCACTGACGTCACCATTCTGGTTCTGAGTCCCATCCCACGTCAGGCGCTCAGGCGCACCGCCATTAATCCCAACCTTATAGATCTGCGGACGACCAGCCTGGTCAGACGTGAACGCTAACGTCTGGCTGTCCGGGAACCATGCAGGTTCGGTGTTATTACTGCGACCATCTGTTACCTGACGCATCTGGCCTGAGCCGAGATCCATCACATACAGATTCAGACTACCGGTTTTTGATAACGCAAATGCCAGTTTGGTTCCGTCCGGTGAAAATGCCGGTGCACCATTGTGACGCGGGAATGAGGCAACCTGGCGTACCTGGCCGCTGGACAGGTTCTGGATAACCAGAGCTGAGCTTCCGCTCTCAAAAGTAACATAAGCCAGTTTCTCACCATCCGGTGACCACGCCGGGGACATCAGCGGCTCCGGTGAACGGTGAACGGTGAACTGGTTATAGCCGTCATAGTCAGACACACGCAGCTCGTGACGATAGTCACCGCTGTTCTTAACCACCACATAAGCGATACGTGTGCGGAATGCACCACGGATACCGGTTAATTTTTCAAAAACTTCATCACTGGCAGTGTGTGCGGCATAGCGCAGCCACTGTTTGGTGACTTTAAACTGGTTCTGTGCGAGTACGCTGCCCGGAGCACCTGAGGTGTCCACCAGCTGATAACTCACCAGATAATTGCCGTCAGCACCCGGCTGAACCTGGCCGACAACAACTGCATCAATACCTAACGCGGTCCAGGATTCAGGAACCACTTCAGACGCGGTGCCCGGTAACTGCGGCATACGGTTAGGATCGATAGGATTAAATTTTCCGCTGTTACGCAGATCCGCTGCAATAATTGCACCGACTTCTTCCGGCACAGTACCGCCGCCGGCGACCTGGAAAGGCACGATTCCGATAGGACGTGCTGAATCAACGCCCTGAGTAATCTCGATACGAACTTCAGCCTGAGCAACCGTCGCCCACAGCATCAGAAAACCGAGCATGTATTTCACTGCCTGCTTCATTCTCTCTCCCTCGTTGCACCAATGCCCGCATCAAACCCATATTTTAACAAACGTTCATAACCAAAACCAGATACCCTGTTAAAAACTATCACAGGATATAACAGGTTACTGACGCTGTTTTGCCATTTATTCCGGTTTAAAGTCCAGTTTAGTATTTTTAAACTGCTGCCAGACCGATTTACTCGGCGGAGCAGGAATACGAGCCTGTTTGGCCGCCGCGAGAGCTGCCTGACATAAACCGTCATCACCACCGACCGCATTCACACTGATAAGTGTTCCCTTATCAGTGATATTAATTTCCAGCGTACAGGTTTTACCGCGGTACATATCCGCATTATAAAACTTCGCCTGAATCGCTAACCGGACCTGCGCGATATAACCGTTCATATCGCCATCCGAATTTGTTCCGCTTTTCTTGCCACCGCCCTGACCAGCCGCGGATGCACCGCCGCTTTCTGTGCCCGGTGCGTTGGATGCCAGTCCGCCGAGGAGATCATCCACTTCACTGGCCTGTTTTTTCGCTGCGGCTTTGGCTGCTTTTTCAGCTTTAGCGGCTTCTGCTTTGGCGGCTTCTGCTTTAGCTGCTTCGGCCTTGGCGGCCTTTTCCTGAGCCGCTTTTTCTGCTTTGGCTTTTTCTTCTTCAGCGGCTTTCTGTGCGGCGGCTTTTTCGTCAGCCTGTTTCTTCGCCAGCGCCTGCTCTTTAATCACTTTTTCTTTTTCAGCCTGAGCTTTGGCTGCGGCTTCTTCCGCCAGCTTCTGCTCTTCTTTGGCTTTCTTCACGGCTTCCTGAGCTTGTTTTTGCTGCTCTTCAGCCTGTTTTTTCTGATCTTCAACTTTTTGTTCGGTTTTCAGGCGCTCTTCTTCGATAGCTTTTAAGCGCTCCTGCTCACGCAGTTCTTTCTGACGTAATTCTTCTTCCTGCTGCTTCGCTTTTTTCTCGCGCTGCGCCTGAGCCTGTTTTGCATTGGCCTGCTGCTGTTGCTGCTGGTTAAAGTTCTCAACCATGGCGTTCGGATCAACCATAATCGCATCGATCACCTGACCGCCTTCACCACCGCCGGTCAGCCCTGATTTGGTTACAAACGATCCCCAGATCACAAGCGCAATCAGCAAAAGATGCAACACCACAGAGGTGATGACAGAACGATTTAATTTATCTTTACGCTCTTTCAGCTTTCCCACGCTTAATTCCCTAACCTTCTGAGTGAAAACATCTGCATAACAAACCTTACATCGGCTTCGTCATCAGGCCCACAGATTTCACTCCGGCCTGTTTCAGAATATTCAGGCCATTAATAATCTCTTCGTAAGGCACATCTTTGGCACCGCCGACCAGGAAAATAGTCTTCGGATCTTCAGCCAGATACTGTTTTGCCGCAGCAATGATCTGCTCTTCCGGCAGCAGTTCCAGACGATCCTGCTTCACCACCAGGGTGTAACGGCCGACACCGGAGACTTCCAGAATCACCGGCGGATTATCATTAGTGGAAACGGACTGAGAATCGGAGGCATCCGGCAGATCCACTTCCACGCTCTGACTGATGATCGGCGCTGTTGCCATGAAGATCAGCAGCAACACGAGTAACACGTCCAGTAAAGGAACGATGTTAATTTCGGATTTCAGCTCCCGCCGGCGTCCGCGATGACGTGCCATGATAATCTCCTGCCTTATTTCTTATCAGCAGTAGCAAAGGCCTGACGGTGTAAAATCGCCAGAAATTCTTCGCTGAAGTTGTCGTAGTTCTGTTCTAATTTATTCACGCGCTGATTAAGACGGTTGTATGCCATAACAGCAGGAATCGCCGCAAACAGACCGATTGCCGTTGCAATCAGAGCTTCCGCGATACCCGGCGCCACCATCTGTAACGTTGCCTGTTTTACCGCACCCAGTGCGATAAAGGCATGCATGATCCCCCAGACAGTACCGAACAGACCGATGTACGGGCTGATCGAACCGACAGTTCCGAGGAACGGAATATGGTTTTCCAGGCTTTCCATCTCACGGTTCATGGAGATGC
Organism: Morganella sp. Je.2.23; assembly: GCF_051129855.1. NCBI lineage: Bacteria > Pseudomonadati > Pseudomonadota > Gammaproteobacteria > Enterobacterales > Morganellaceae > Morganella > Morganella sp. Je.2.23. Next base: position 126,858 of record NZ_JBCPSQ010000001.1, on the reverse strand, counting down.
GCATAGCACGTGCCGCGCCGGTTTCCACCGCCTGCGGAGAGTGTACGTTCGCCTGATGCAGGCGGGCAAATTCCTTGAAACCGGAGTAGAAAATCTGCTCTGTGCCGCTCAGTTCATCACGGCGCGCCTGGCTTTCTTTATACAGGCGGGACAGTTCGATTCCTGACCAGAATTTGTCTTCAAACGCTTCTGCTTCACGGGTGGCGGCATTCAGAACTTTGGTGCGCTGAATAATAATGGCCCACGAGGCAACAGAAAAGCCCAGCAATACCAGCATGATAAATTGCACGAGGTAACTTGCTTTCAGGAATAAATCCCAGATATTCATGTCAGTCACTGCTTAAACTCCGCGACAATAGACTCAGGAAGCGCTACCGGCTTCATTAAAGAAATATTCACGCAGGCGACCAGTACCTCTGCGCGACATAAAAGAGTTCCGTTTTTATGCATAAGTGTCTGCGTAAATGTCAGAGACGCACGACGGATGTCCGTGATCTCACTGCGTACCTCTAACAGATCGTCTAACCTTGCCGGATGGTGGTAATCGATAGTTAATTTGCGGACCACAAAGCCGAGCTGCTCTTCCAGCAGACGCTGCTGGTGAAAGCCCCGTTCCCGTAACATTTCGGTTCTGGCACGCTCAAGAAATGCCAGATACTGCCCGTGGTATACCACACCACCAGCATCGGTATCTTCGTAATAAACCCGTATTGGCCAACTGAACATTGAATATCCCGCAACTTACCTTTATCAGACAACATGCTTTGCAAACTATACGTGAAGAGCAAACGTATTGAAAATGCTTAGTTCGTAAAGATAAGAAAAGCCCGTTTGTCCGCGCGCTAATCATACTCGCCTTTATCCAACACGCAAGCCCCTGAAGGGCTCGGGATGAAAAAATATTTTGTTACGTATTACAATACCTTAGAGGCGTTATTTTTTGCTTCTAAAGCTATCATTAAACACTTATTAAAAGACATTTTTCCTCATGAATATGCAAAAATCCGGAATTATCCGGATTTTTGTGCTACCGATTTATTTACAGCATACTCTAACTTATTGTAATTCCATAAATTAAATCGCCTTATCTTTATTTTATGAAAACAGGTTTTCCATCCGTGTTTACCGGCTGAAAACCCGCTTTTACTTCTCTGTGGTGTTTTCTGCGGATAATGGCGTTTCATGTAAATAATGCCACAGCCAGTTATTGTTATCTCCCCGGCGCAGAATAACCAGTGAGCGCCGCGATGTGGTGCTTCCGGCAAAGTGCTGCGTCTCCTGATAACGCACTGATATGGTATTTTCTGTCAGGCTGACACAGTGGTAATCTGCTGTCTCAATCGGTGCTCCCTGCCTCTTACCCTGTATACGGGTAAACATCTCTGTCACCGCCGCGAGGTCGATTACCGCCCCGCTGATCCCGGTCATAGAAAACTCAGGTGTGAAGTGGGTCAGCAGTTCAGACAGTGCCGACTGTCCTTCTGCCCCGGAAACCGTAAATGTCTTAAAAATCAGGTCATGAACACGATGAATTTCGTTACAGGCCTGCTGAAACATACTGTTAGTCACGGATAATCTCCTTTGCGGGTTTAAGTGATGTGCGGTACTGCGGGCGGAACAGAAAAATCAGCGGGATAAGCCCGGCCAGTGCGCCCCCCAGAAATGTCAGCGCAAATGCCTGTCCCGGGAAAATGGTGTTCAGCGTCTGATATAACGTCATCATGACAGCCGCCCCGATGCTGAACACCACCTGACGGTTAATATTCCAGATCACACTGGCTTTATTCAGTTGCGCCCCCTGAAAGTCATACAACGCGGTAGTTTGTGCACAATTTGCCGCAATACCACCACCGGTGCCGGTCAGCAGATAAATCAGGCCGATCAGATACAGCGGCGTATGACTGTCAGTCAGTGCGAACAGTGCGATACCACCGCTGTGCAGCAGCAGGCTGATAATAAACAGTCGTCCGGCGCCGATCCGGTTATACACCGCACCGCTGATCAGCATCGCCACCATCGCACCTGCCGCATACAGCAGCATAAACGACCCGGTAACCGCTGTTGTCAGGCCGAGAACCGTGGTCAGATAAAAAATGGCAAGGATATTCGCACCGGTAAATACACCGGGCACCGCGTAATACACGGCGACAGAGAGCCACAACCGGGTATTTTTCAGCAGGGATAAATCAATAATAGCCTGAGGTGTCTGCCGGTAGTGACGGTAGTATCCCAGGGCACTGAGCAGCATCAGCGCACCAAGTGCCAGCGCTCCGGCAATATTGTGATATTCCCCGTATAAAGAGAGGGCTATCAGGAGTGACGCCAGTGTCAGGCTGACCAGAAGCAGTCCTTTGAGATCCGGTGCGTCTCCGGCGTTTGTTTTCGGTTCACGTATCCAGCACCAGGCCAGCAGTGCGGTAAAGAGTGCCACCGGCGCGTTGACGTAAAAAACAGGCCGCCATCCGGCCAGATCAACAATAATTCCCCCTGCCATCGGGGAAAGTGCCGGCGCAATCAGCGCAATCATCATAATAATGGTGGAGATTTTGCTTCGCTCACGCCCCTGAAAATACTGAAAGGTCAGTGACTGCCCGGCCGGGATAAGCAATCCGCCCGCCACGCCCTGTAAAAAGCGCCAGAAAATCAGCGAAGCAAAAGATTCCGCACAGCCTGCCAGCACGGCGGCCGCCGCAAACAGCAGCATAGAGGCCGTCATCAGTTCCCTGATCCCGAAACGCGACGCCAGCCGCGGGCTGATCGGGATAATCAGTGTCAGCCCGAGAATATAACTGTTTGCCACCCAGGTCACTGACAGGGATGTAACCTGCATGGCCTCTGCAATCGCAGGCAGTGTGATGGCGGACATAAAGATATTGATGCAATCAATAAAAAAGCCCAGTAAAAAAATCAGGGCGATACGGTAACGATAAGTCATGGTTTCCTCCGGCCAGCAGTGTAAAAGCAGTTGACCACAGGCGTCTATGCATCAAAATAGACAATACTGTTTGAGAAAACGAAACAATCCTATGCTGACATCCGTTGAGAAGATCAATACCTTTATCTATGTTGTGGATACCGGTTCCTTTACCCGGGCTGCCGCACGCCTGAATCTGAGCAAATCGGTGGTCAGCCTGCATATCAAAGCGCTGGAATCCGAACTCAGCACCACGCTGCTGCACCGGACCACCCGGCAATTTACCCTGACAGAATCCGGTCAGGCGCTGTATCAGCAATTCAAACCGTTGTTACAGCAGTTTGACAGTGCGATGGATGCGGTCAGAACAGGGACGATGCAACCTCAGGGCCCGCTGAGTTTCAGTGCCGCCGCCGAATTCGGCGGTCAGTTTCTGCTTCCGCAGTTACCCGCCTTTATACAACGCTATCCGCTGATCAGGGCGGATTACCGTGTCGATCACAGTCTGAGTGATTTGATTGCCCTGAAACTGGATGTGGTCTTCCGGCTGGGCACGCTGAGTGACAGCGGTCTGCGGTTCCGCAAACTGGCTGATTTTCCGGTCTGTTATGTGGCAACGCCTGAATTTATCCGGCAGCACCGGATAACGGAAAACAGCGATCCCGCCGCCCTGCCCTTTATCGCCAACAGTAATCTCACCGCCCGTTTCAGCCGTCGTCCGCATCTTCCTGCCCCGGATAACCGGGTGTTTATCTCTAACTCAATTCAGGCGATCCGTACTATGACACTGGCACATCAGGGTTACAGCCTGCTGCCGGTCTGGTATATCCGGGAGCAACTGACTGAGGAGAAACTTGTTCCGGTATTCACACACCAGCCGGTACCGGATCAGAGCATTAATATGGTGTTTCCGCCCGCAGCGCATCTGCCGCAGAAGACCAGGGTATTTATTGATTATTTTGCCCGCTTTTTTGCCGGTAATACCGCATTACTGCGCTATCCGTGAACCGGGGCGAAAACAGAAAAGAAAAAAGCCGTTCAGATGAACGGCTTGTTGTCATAAACGCTTTTATTATAAACGTTCATATCAGCTGAAAAAATGATAAAGGCCGTAACCCAGAATCACCACCGCGGGAAGCGGATGGAAAATAATCTTCCAGATTGTGCGCTCCGGACGGAATGCCGTACCGAAAATTGCACCGCTGCATACTGCCCAGATCATCAGCAGTCCCTGCCAGATCTGTAATGAACTGGTGTTTGCCGCAAAACGCGACGGGTCCCAGATCACACACAATGCCAGCCCCAACGCCATTACAAGGACAAGGGCCCGTAAGGGACCCTTATCCAGTAGTTGGTAAGACTTATTCAGCATCAGTCTTACTCGCCTGACGCGGCTTTATCTTCGTGATGCTCAATAGCCAGTGCTGCAATAACAGCAATGCTGCAGGCCAGGAGCGTTCCGAGGATCCATGCAAAATACCACATATTCGTCTGCTCCTTAGTACAAGCTATGTTTGTTATCTTCGATGAAGGACTTATCAAGACGCCCTGCCATCTTCACGTAACACCAGATGGTGTACAGGAGAACTGTCGGAACGAAGATAATCGCAACAACCGTCATTACCTGAAGTGTAAACAGGCTGGAAGTCGCATCCCACATGGTCAGACTGACGTTCGGGTCGATGCTTGAAGGCATAACGAACGGGAACATCGCTGTACCGCAGGTCAGGATCACACCGGCAATTGTCAGTGCAGAGAACAGGAATGCCCATGCACCTTTATCCATTGCAGTGAACATCACAACCAGCAGCGGAGACGCCAGACCAATAGCAGGCAGGATCCACAGGATCGGATAAGCATTGAAGTTTGCCATCCATGCGCCTGCTTCCTGTACCACTTCTTTGGTCACCGGGTTAGAAGCACCGAAGTGATCAATGTCAGACACGACACGGAAGCCTTCAATACCGCCCCACATCAGCCATGCACCGGCAACTGCGAACAGAACAAATGTCAGCAGAGCAGTAACACTGGTGGCTTTACGCACACGCGCATGCAGATCACCGGTGGTACGCATCTGCAGGTAAGTCCCGCCGTGCGCCACGATCATCATCAGGCTGATTAAACCGGCTAACAGACCGTACGGGTTCAGCAGACCGAAGAAACTCCCTGCATAAGACACCTGCAGCTGAGAGTTAACTTCTACCGGCACACCTTGTAACAGGTTACCGAATGCCACACCGATCACTAATGACGGTACGAAACTGCCGATAAAGATACCCCAGTCCCACATACCACGCCATTTTGGTGATTCCAGTTTTGAACGGTAGTCAAAACCGACCGGACGGAAGAATAATGCCGCCAGTACCAGAATCATAGCGATATAGAAACCGGAGAATGCCGCCGCATAGACCATCGGCCATGCTGCGAACAGTGCACCACCTGCGGTGATAAGCCATACCTGGTTACCATCCCAGTGCGGTGCGATTGCGTTAATCATGATACGGCGTTCAGTATCACTTCTGCCGATAACACGCAGCAGAACACCAACGCCCATATCAAAGCCATCAGTTACAGTGAAGCCAATCAGCAGTACGCCAATCAGGATCCACCATACAAACCGTAATATTTCATAATCAAACATAAGTGGGCTCCTGTTTACTTAGCGTCTTGTGCCGGGGACGTTTCGAAATGATAACGGCCGGTTTTTAAGCTGCTTGGACCAAGACGTGCAAATTTGAACATCAGGAACATTTCAGCAATCAGGAATAAGGTATACAGGCCGCAAATCAGCGCCATAGAGAACAGAATGTCTCCGGCTGCCAGATGTGACGTTGCATATGCTGTCGGTAATACTTCACCGACTGCCCATGGCTGACGGCCATATTCAGCAACGAACCAGCCCGCTTCAACACCAATCCACGGTAACGGCAGGCTGAGGAAAGCAGCACGCAGCAGCCATTTTGATTTGCCGATACGGTTGCGCAGTACACTCAGGAATGACAGACCCAGAACGATCAGCATCAGACCACCGGCTGCCACCATCAGGCGGAATGCCCAGAACAGCGGTGCAACACGCGGGATAGAGTCTTTGGTTGCTGCCTGAATCTGCTCTTCAGTTGCCTGACCGACGTTGTCGGTATAGCGCTTCAGCAGTAAGCCGTAACCAAGGTCTTGTTTGCTCTGATTAAAGGCATCACGAATTGCCGGGTCGGTATTACCGCCACGCAGCTGCTGTAACAGATCATACGCCACCATACCGTTACGGATACGGGCTTCGTGCTGCACCATCAGGTCGCGCAGGCCGAGAACCGGAGTATCGATAGAACGGGTGGTGATAATCCCCATCAGGTACGGAATTTCAATCGCAAAACTGTTTTCCATTTTTTCCTGATTCGGGAACGCAATCACGTTAAATGATGCAGGTGCAGGCTGAGTATGCCATTCACCTTCAATCGCGGCGAGTTTGGTTTTCTGTACGTCACCCATTTCATAACCGGATTCATCACCCAGCACGATAACGGATAACACAGCAGCGATACCAAAGCTTGCTGCAATCGCAAAAGAGCGTTTTGCAAATGCGATATCACGGCCTTTCATCAGATACCACGCACTGATAGACAGTACGAAGATCGCACCGGTACAGTAACCGGCCGCTACTGTATGCACAAATTTAACCTGTGCAACCGGGTTGAGAACCAGTTCGGAGAAGCTCAGCATCTCCATACGCATGGTTTCAAAGTTGAAGTCAGCAGCAATCGGGTTTTGCATCCAGCCGTTTGCCACCAGAATCCACAGTGCAGAGAAGTTGGAACCGAGCGCAACGAGCCAGGTCACCATCAGGTGCTGTTTCTTGCTGAGACGATCCCAGCCGAAGAAGAACAGACCCACGAAGGTGGACTCGAGGAAGAATGCCATCAGACCTTCGATTGCCAGAGGCGCACCGAAGATATCACCGACATAGTGAGAGTAGTATGACCAGTTTGTCCCGAACTGGAACTCCATAGTCAGACCGGTAGCAACACCCAGAGCGAAGTTAATACCAAATAACTTACCCCAGAACTTCGTCATATCTTTATAGATTTGTTTACCGGACAGGACGTATACCGTTTCCATGATCGCTAACATGAAGGACATCCCTAATGTTAGCGGTACAAATAAGAAGTGGTACATCGCTGTTAAGGCAAACTGTAATCGCGACAGTTCGACAATATCAAACATCTTGACTCCTTGCTCCTAGCAGGAAGACACCGACATGCGGCAACCCAAGCTTTCCTGAAGAAAGAAAGCAACATAACTACCAGCAATAAATGCCTCTAAATGCAATAACAAATTAGTAACAAAAAAACACCTAAATAGACACCCTAATAATAGTACGCTTATATTTGCACACAATAAACTGCTTTTGCGTGATTCAGATTGGAATTCTGAGGATATATCAAATAATGCACAGCGCAGTCATTTTCGGCTATTTTGATCTGCCACAATTTAAACAAATCACCGAAATAATGCCAGTGCAATAGATTGATTTACGTCAATTTTTCCTCATCGTGTTAATTAAAATCGCATATATGGTAATTGAGTTGCTTTATTGTTAATGTAATGTGCACACAAACACAACCAAACAGAAAAATACCAATAATATATGCTCTTTTCATTAACGTTTTATTTTCATCAGCATTTCTGGTTAATTTCATGAGCCCGATAATTCAATTATAAATAAATTATCACTAAAACTGTTATTGTCTGTTTGTATTAACACAGAGCAATAATCATTTCCGGCTTAAAAATTAAGTATAAATCAAGATGATAAAAACGCCCTTTTATACCTGAGACTTTTTGCTGTGTAAACGATACAGCAAGCGTTTTGGCTTAATTCAGAAAATTGATTAAAAGGACAGCAATGGAGGGAACAGCTGCGTAAAAATACGCAATATGACAGATACAGCTGAATTGTGTTTAGATCAAAAAACAGCCGGAAGCAGCATCAGGCCTGCCCCGGCTGTATAAAAATGCCCGGAATTATTTACCCAGGATCGCTTTTACCGCATCACCGATGTCAGCCAGACTGCGGACAGTCTTCACACCGGCAGCTTCGAGTGCTGCAAATTTCTCATCCGCAGTACCTTTTCCGCCCGCGATAATCGCCCCCGCATGACCCATACGCTTGCCTTTCGGTGCAGTCACACCTGCGATATAAGCCACAACCGGTTTGGTGACATGATCTTTGATGAAGGCTGCCGCTTCTTCTTCCGCGCTGCCGCCGATTTCACCGATCATCACAATCGCTTCTGTCTGCGGGTCGTTCTGGAACATACGCAGGATATCGATAAAGTTAGAGCCCGGAATCGGGTCACCGCCGATCCCCACACAGGTGGATTGTCCCAGACCGGCATCAGTGGTCTGTTTCACCGCTTCATAGGTCAGCGTACCTGAACGGGAAACGATCCCCACTTTACCCGGCAGATGGATATGTCCCGGCATAATCCCGATTTTGCATTCACCCGGGGTGATAACGCCCGGACAGTTAGGACCGATCATCCGCACACCGGCTTCATCCAGCTTCACCTTGACTGTCAGCATATCCAGAGTCGGGATGCCTTCAGTGATGGTGATAATCAGCTTGATGCCCGCATCGATCGCTTCCAGGATGGAATCCTTGCAGAACGGTGCCGGAACATAAATAACAGAGGCGGTAGCACCGGTGGCTTCCACCGCGTCACGCACGGTGTTAAAGACCGGTAAACCTAAATGTGTTGTACCGCCTTTGCCCGGTGTCACACCGCCGACCATTTTGGTACCGTACGCAATCGCCTGTTCAGAGTGGAAAGTCCCCTGGCTACCTGTGAATCCCTGACAGATAACTTTGGTGTTCTTATCGATTAAAATAGACATTATTTCGCTCCCACTGCTGCAACAACACGTTTCGCAGCATCCGTCAGGCTGGTTGCCGCAATAATATTCAGACCACTTTTCGCCAGTTTTTCCGCACCCAGTTCCGCGTTGTTCCCTTCCAGGCGCACAACCACCGGCACACTGACGCCGACTTCCTCAACCGCACCGATAATCCCGTCTGCAATCAGGTCACAACGGACGATCCCGCCGAAGATATTGACGAATACGGCTTTAACATTTTCATCGGACAGAATGATTTTAAAGGCTTCTGTAACGCGTTCTTTGGTTGCGCCGCCGCCGACATCCAGGAAGTTTGCCGGCTCACCGCCATGCAGCTTGACGATATCCATGGTGCCCATCGCCAGACCGGCACCGTTCACCATACAACCGATATTGCCGTCCAGCGCCACATAGTTCAGTTCCCATTGCGCAGCCTGTGCTTCGCGGGCATCTTCCTGTGACGGGTCATGCATTTCACGCAGTTCCGGCTGACGGTACAGGGCGTTGCCGTCAATACCTAATTTACCGTCGAGGCAGATAAGTTCGTCCTGAGTGGTGATAACCAGCGGGTTGATTTCCGCCATCGCCAGATCACGCTCCAGGAACATGGTTGCCAGTCCCATAAAGATTTTGGTGAACTGACTGACTAATTTACCGGTTAAGCCCAGTTTAAACGCCAGCTCACGCCCCTGATACGGCATCGGGCCGGTCAGCGGGTCAATCACGGCTTTGTGAATCAGTTCCGGTGTTTCATGTGCCACTTTTTCAATTTCGACACCACCTTCGGTGGAGGCCATAAAGACCACACGGCGTGAACCGCGATCCACCACGGCACCCAGATACAGCTCTTTGGCGATATCTGTTGCCCCTTCCACCAGCACCTGATGTACAGGCTGTCCCTGTGCATCTGTCTGATAGGTCACCAGACGCTTGCCTAACCACTGTTCGGCAAACGCACGAATTTCATCTTTGCTCTTAACCAGTTTCACACCGCCCGCTTTCCCGCGGCCGCCTGCATGAACCTGGCATTTGACGACCCACGGGCCGCTGCCGATTTTGGATGCTGCTTCTTCCGCTTCACGGGGTGTGGAGCAGGCATAGCCTGCCGGTGCAGGTAAACCATACCGGGTGAAGAGTTGTTTTGCCTGATACTCGTGTAAATTCATGATGTTCTATCCATAATTTGTCTGATGAGAGCGGGCTCTCTTATTGTTGTTGCCTGGATAGCGCCGGTTTCCCGGCGCAGGGACACAGATTCACTGTCGCGAGTTCAGCCGGGCGGTTTTAGCGCGATGCCGCCCGGATGAGCCAAACTAAAAAACAAAAAGCATTACACGTCGAGCAGTAAACGTGCCGGATCTTCTAACATCTCTTTAATGGTCACGAGGAACCCGACAGATTCACGTCCATCAATCAGACGGTGGTCATAAGAGAGTGCCAGGTACATCATCGGCAGGATCACCACCTGACCATTTACCGCCATCGGACGCTCTTTAATTGCATGCATCCCCAGAATCGCACTCTGCGGCGGGTTAATGATAGGCGTGGACATCAGTGACCCGAACACACCACCGTTAGTAATCGTGAAATTACCACCAGTCAGATCTTCGACTGTCAGTTTGCCTTCCTGACCTTTGACAGCCAGCTCTTTGATGCGTTTTTCAATTTCAGCCATGCTCAGCGCATCCGCATCACGCAGAACCGGAGTCACCAGACCGCGCGGCGTGGAGACCGCAATACTGATATCGAAATAGTTGTGATACACCACATCGGTGCCGTCGATAGAGGCGTTCACTTCCGGATAACGTTTCAGTGCCTCAACCACCGCTTTCACATAGAAAGACATGAAACCGAGGCGCACACCGTGACGTTTTTCAAATGATTCGCCGTACTGTTTGCGCATATCCATCACCGGCTTCATGCTCACCTCGTTAAAGGTGGTCAGCATTGCGGTGTTGTTTTTCGCTTCCAGCAGACGCTCTGCCACACGCTTGCGCAGACGGGTCATCGGTACACGTTTTTCACTGCGGTGCGGTAAACCGGCCTGAGAAACCGGCTCCGCAGCCGCTTTCACCGGTGCTTTCGGCTGCTGTGCCAGATGTTTCTCAACATCCTCACGGGTCAGACGTCCGCCGACACCACTGCCGGCAATATCGGCTGCTTTCAGGCCGTGTTCTGCGATCAGGCGGCGGACAGCCGGGCTCAGCGCATCATTGCTTTCTTCATCCAGGCCGGCATTCTGACGCTGCGCCGGTGTGGACTGCACTTTTTCTTTTACTTCCGCAGGCAGACCGGTGCTGTCACCCAGACGGATACGTCCGAGCAGCTGTTTTGAGAGGACAGTCGCCCCCTCTTCTTCCAGCACGGCTTCCAGAACACCGGAATCGCTGGCAGGCACTTCCAGCACAACTTTGTCTGTTTCGATTTCTACCAGCACTTCATCACGTTCGACGCTGTCACCCGGTTTTTTGTGCCAGGTTGCCACAGTGGCATCGGCAACAGACTCAGGGAGGTCAGGAACCAGAATTTCTATGCTACTCATTGCTTTTCCTTAATTTATTCAACGTTCAGTGCATCATTAACCAGCTCTTGTTGTTGCTGCTGGTGAACAGACGTATAACCCACGGCCGGAGAGGCAGATGCCGGACGACCCGCATAGCGCAGTGACGCTCCTGCCGGGACCGCATCACGGAAATTGTGCTGGCAGCAATACCAGGCGCCCTGGTTGAGCGGCTCTTCCTGACACCAGACAAAATCTTTCACATGGCTGAATGGTGCGAGAATCGCATGAATATCTTCATGCGGGAACGGATAGAGCTGTTCAATACGGATAATCGCCACATCTGTCTGATTATTCTTGCGGCGCTGCTCCAGTAAATCGTAGTAAACCTTACCGGAACACAGCACAACACGCTTCACATCTGCCGGATTCAGATCATCCGCTTCACCGATAACGGCTTCAAAACGGCCCTCAGCCAGCTCTTCCAGAGAAGAGACCGCCAGCGGATGACGCAGCAGTGATTTCGGTGACATTACAATCAGCGGACGGCGCATTCCGCGCAGTGCCTGACGGCGCAGCATATGGTAAACCTGTGCCGGGGTTGACGGAACACAGACCTGCATGTTCTGTTCCGCGCAAAGCTGGAGATAACGTTCCAGACGGGCGCTGGAGTGCTCAGGACCCTGGCCTTCATAGCCATGCGGCAGTAACATTACCAGCCCGCACATACGGCCCCATTTCTGTTCGCCGGAGCTGATGAACTGATCAATCACCACCTGCGCCACGTTGGCAAAGTCACCGAACTGCGCTTCCCAGATAGTCAGACCGCGCGGATCTGTCGTTGCATAGCCGTATTCAAAGGCCAGTACCGCTTCCTCAGACAGGACGGAGTCCCACACATTGAAGCGACCCTGGGCGTTATGGACATTCATCAGCGGCACATAGCAGGAGCCGTTGCTCTGGTTATGGATAACCGCGTGACGATGGAAGAAAGTACCGCGTCCCGCATCCTCACCGGACAGACGCACCGGAACACCTTCATCCACCAGTGTTGCGTAGGCCAGATTTTCCGCCGCACCCCAGTCGAGCAGTTTGTTGCCTTCCGCCATTTCCGCACGGTCGGTATAGATTTTTTCGACACGCGGGTGCATATGCACTTCTTCCGGAACAGTACTGATACGGCGCGCCAGATCACTGAGGCGTTTCAGTTCCACTTTATTGGCGTAGCTGTCGTTCCAGTTATGATTCAGGTACGGTTCCCAGGTGAGTGCCGCTTTACCGATTTCACGCCACTCTTCCACCACGCAGTCACCGCGATCCATCGCATCACGGTACATATTGACCATTTCAGTCACATCACCGGCGGCCACCACCCCTTCGGCAATCAGTTTATCGCCGTAGATTTTGCGTGGTGTCGGATGCTGTTTGATTTTCTGATACATCATCGGCTGGGTTGCACTCGGCTCATCCGCCTCGTTATGGCCGTGACGGCGGTAGCAGACCAGATCAATCATCACATCGCGGTTAAAGGTATTACGGAAATCCAGCGCCAGGCGGGTCACAAAAGCCACCGCTTCCGGATCATCCGCATTGACGTGGAAGATCGGTGCCTGAACCATCTTCATGATGTCAGTACAATATTCCGTTGACCGGGTATCTTTCGGGTTGGAGGTGGTGAAACCAATCTGGTTATTGATAACAATGCGGACAGTCCCGCCCACTTCATAACCCCGCGCCTGAGACATATTCAGGGTTTCCTGAACAATCCCCTGACCGGTTACCGCTGAGTCACCGTGGATAGTGATCGGCAGAACCATTTTGCTCAGGTTTTCCGGCAGACGGTCACGGCGGGCACGGACGGAGCCGATCACCACCGGGCTGACGATCTCAAGGTGAGACGGGTTAAAGGCAAGCGCCAGATGCACCTGAGCGCCTTCTGTCACGAAATCGGACGAGAAGCCCTGGTGATATTTCACGTCACCGGTGCCAAGATGATCTTTATGTTTACCGGCAAATTCATCAAACAGATCCGCCGGTTTTTTACCGAACAGGTTAACCAGTACGTTCAGACGACCGCGGTGTGCCATGCCCAGCACCACTTCGCGGGTGTCCTGTTTACCGGCATGACGAATCAGGTCTTTCAGCATCGGAATGAGGGAATCGCCCCCTTCCAGTGAGAAACGTTTTGCGCCCGGGAATTTCGCGCCGAGATAACGCTCCAGCCCTTCGGCTGCGGTCAGATCCGCCAGGAAACGCCGTTTTTCATCAGCACTGAACAGTTTACTGACGTCAACGGATTCCAGACGTTGCTGGAGCCAGCGTTTCTCTTCGGTATTGGTGATGTGCATATACTCGGCACCGATGGAGCCGCAGTAAATACGTTTTAATGCGTCAAACAGCTCGCTCAGCTGCATGGTTTCGCGGCCGATGGCAAAAGAACCGACGTTGAACGTTTCATCAAAATCAGCTTTGGTCAGATTATGGAACGCCGGGTCCAGATCCGGAACCGGTTCCTGTTTCCACAGGCCGAGCGGGTCAAGATTAGCGCTCTGGTGGCCACGGAAGCGGAATGCGTTGATAAGCTGCAGGACTTTGACCTGCTTGGAGTCCATCGCCGGATCGCTGACGGAGGTATGGTAGCGTGTTGAATCTTTGGCCAGACGACGAAAATAGTCGCGTGTCTGTGAATGAGGTTGTTCTGTAATATCCGCTTTCGGCAGTGAGTCGAAAATCTCCCGCCAACTTTCATCGACGGAGGCCGGATCGTTCAGATAGTCTTCATAGATATCTTCTATGTAGGCCTGGTTTTCTCCAGCCAGAAAGCTGGAATCCAGCCAGTCCTTCAGTGCGCCGTTCTGCATTATGATCCCTTAAGCTTAGAGCTTTATCCCCGTTGTCTTTCCGGCTGCGGTGTTCCGGCTGCGTGTCCGTCCGGAAAACAGAATAACGCTGTTCTGCGGATTACCCCGTCTGCCGCTGCCTGCAACCTGAATGAGGCCGGGTTTAGTTTTCGCCGTGATAACTAATACCGCGATACATTGCGGTGCGTAAAGGATTCCCGGGTGGTGCTTGTGCATCTTATGTTCTGTGTATCCCTGAGGAACCTTTAGCAACGGAATAACCGTTGCTGAAAATCCCTGTGCTGTCTATAACCATACTTACATTTGAACCAAAAAACTCACATCTTAATCACAATTAACTACATTTATTGTCGCTTCTAACACTTACTGCGATAGATTATGCCTATTGTTACGGGTTGGTAAAAGATGCCTGCCTTGCAGGCATCTTATTATTATCAATCGTTTAAGCAGAATAAAGTCAATTATGCACTGCGTTTCAGTAACATTGATTTAATATGACCAATTGCTTTTGTCGGATTCAGCCCTTTAGGACAGACACTGACGCAGTTCATAATGCCGTGACAGCGGAATACGCTGAAAGCATCACTGATGTCGTCAAGGCGGGATTCTGTCTCGGTATCACGGCTGTCTGTCAGGAAGCGGTACGCCGCTAATAAACCGGCCGGGCCGATAAATTTATCCGGGTTCCACCAGAAAGACGGGCAGGACGTCGAGCAGCAGGCACACAGGATACATTCGTACAGACCATCGAGCTTTTCACGCTGCGCAGGTGACTGTAAATGCTCACGCGCCGGCGGGTTTTTGTTGTCGTTGATCAGATACGGACGGATTTTTTCATACTGCGCGTAGAACTGCCCCATATCCACGACCAGATCCCGCACCACCGGTAAACCCGGCAGCGGGCGGATCACCACCTTTTTGCCGCCTTTCGTCAGTGCCGACAGCGGTGTGATACAGGCCAGACCGTTTTTGCCGTTCATATTAATACCGTCAGACCCGCACACCCCTTCACGACAGGAACGGCGGAATGACAGGCTAGGGTCCTGCTCTTTCAGCTGGATCAATGCATCCAGCACCATCATGTCCCGGCCTTCTTCCACATCCAGCTGATAGTTCTGCATGTGAGGTGCGTTATCCACATCCGGGTTATAGCGATAAACTGAAAATTCAACTTTCATAGTATTCTCTCCGCAAATGCCTCATCACCACACATCAGTAAGTACGAATCTTCGGCGGGAAAGGTTCACGCAGCTTAGGCTGCATGTTCACCGCACGACGTGTCATGGTTTCAGATTGCGGCAGGTACAGGGAATGACACAGCCAGTTCGCATCATCGCGATCCGGGTAGTCAAAACGACTGTGCGCACCACGGCTTTCAGTACGGAAGTTGGCGGCCATTGCAGTGGAATACGCCGTTTCCATCAGGTTATCCAGTTCCAGGCATTCAATACGCTGAGTGTTGAATTCTGATGAGGTGTCATCCAGGCGCGCATACTGCAGGCGCTCTTTAATGGCTTTCAGCTCTTCCAGTCCTTTTGCCATCGCATCCCCTTCACGGAATACCGAGAAGTTATGCTGCATGCAGGATTGCAGAGCCTTGCGGATAGTCACCGGATCTTCACCACTGCGGGTGTTGTTCCAGCGGTTCAGACGCGCCAGCGCCGCATCAACATCCGATTCACCGGCATCGCGCATTGCGCCCTGCTCCAGAATGGACTCTTTCAGGTGCAGACCGGCTGAACGGCCGAAGACCACCAGGTCAAGCAGCGAGTTACCGCCGAGGCGGTTTGCGCCGTGAACAGATACACAGGCAATTTCACCGACAGCAAACAGGCCCGGAACCAGCACATCCTCGCCCTGCTCATTCATGCTCACAACCTGACCGGTCACTTTGGTCGGGATACCGCCCATCATATAGTGGCAGGTCGGGATAACCGGGATCGGTTCTTTGACCGGGTCAACGTGAGCGAATGTCCGTGACAGCTCCAGAATACCCGGCAGACGGGATTCCAGCACCTCTTTACCCAGATGGTCGAGTTTCAGTTTCGCATGCGGTCCCCACGGGCCGTCACAACCACGGCCTTCGCGGATTTCGATCATAATGGAACGGGCAACCACGTCGCGCCCGGCAAGGTCTTTGGCGTTCGGTGCGTAGCGCTCCATAAAGCGTTCGCCATCTTTATTGAGCAGATAACCACCCTCACCACGGCAGCCTTCTGTGACCAGAACCCCCGCACCGGCAATCCCGGTCGGGTGGAACTGCCACATTTCCATATCCTGCAACGGAATACCGGCACGAACGGCCATGCCGACACCATCACCGGTGTTGATATGGGCGTTAGTGGTGGACTGATAGATGCGCCCTGCACCACCGGTTGCCAGAATAGTGGCTTTGGCTTTGAAATAGACCACTTCACCGGTTTCGATACAGATAGCGGTGGTGCCCATAATGGCGCCGTCCTGGTTTTTCACCAGGTCGAGGGCATACCATTCGGAGAAAATCGTGGTGTGATTTTTCAGGTTCTGCTGATACAGCGTATGCAGCAGTGCATGACCGGTACGGTCAGCTGCAGCGGCAGTACGTGCAGCCTGCTCGCCCCCGAAATCTTTGGATTGTCCGCCGAACGGGCGCTGATAAATGCTGCCGTCATCCAGTCGGGAAAACGGTAATCCCATGTGTTCCAGTTCCAGCACCGCTTCCGGGCCGGTTTTACACATGTATTCAATCGCGTCCTGGTCACCGATGTAATCCGACCCTTTTACAGTATCGTACATATGCCATTCCCAGTTATCCGGATGGGTATTCCCCAGCGCCACCGTGATACCACCCTGGGCGGATACGGTATGAGAGCGTGTCGGAAACACTTTGGATAACAGGGCACAGGACAGGCCGGACTGAGAAATCTGGAGTGCCGCGCGCATACCTGCGCCGCCTGCACCGATAACAACTGCGTCAAACTCTCTGACAGGTAAGCTCATTTAGACACCCCACACAATGATTGAACCGTAAATGACATAAGCGGCCAGTGCAATAATCACAATAAATTGCAGCAGCAGACGCAGGCTCAGGCACTTGACGTAATCCGTCAGCACCTGCCATAACCCGACCCAGGCGTGGGCGAGAATGGCTATCAATGTCAGCGTGGTGAACACCTGAGTGAATGAAGAGGCAAAGAAGCCACGCCAGACGTCATAAGTGATGTCTGAAGTAAAGGCTACAAAGCCGATGAGGTAGAGTACATAAAGTGTAATCACAATCGCACTGGCACGCAGAATTAACCAATCCTGAATACCGTTACGGCCGAGCGTGGTCGCACTGATTTTTGAATTATTCACCATACCAGAACCCCCGCCAACACGGCTAAAATCACAGTCAGAACCATGGAAATCTTCGCGGATGAAATACCGGCAGCCAGTGTTTCATCAACAAATCCGAAATCCATTAACATGTGACGGATACCGCCACAGATGTGATAAGCCAATGCAGTGAGGATGCCCCAGAGGATAAACTTCGCGAAGAAACCGCTCATGATATCAGCAGCCTGCGCAAACCCTTCCGGTGAGGACAGCGACAATCCTAACAGCCACAGCAGAATCGCTACAGCAACAAAGGTAATGACGCCTGAGACACGGTGTAAAATTGAAGCGATTGCAGGGATCGGAAAGTGGATCGTCTGCAAGTCTAAATTGACAGGTCGTTGTTTTTTCACAATTTTGCCCACACAGCTCTTTATTATTTTTCCTTCCTCCGGACCCGGGCGGAAATCAGACAGCGCTGGGGAAATAAGAACAATCCTTAAGTAAAATCCACATCCGTATTGTTTTACAAAAGTAATGATTCAGTTACGCTGGGTGCTCCTGCTTCAGGGAATTCCGGAGACCTTGGGGCAGTATATGGACTTCACAATATGATTACAATTCCCATACAAAATGTTTGGTCAGATTTAGCCAGAACAGTGAATAAGATCACGGTTCACACAATAAAAACGACCATTATTATTACTTGTGACATTTTGACAACAATTGAATTACATTATGTGGTTAAATACAAAAATTAAACTGACGATTACCGGCAAGAAAGACTTCCCGTAAGTGCAAACTTATGCAAAAGTGTAACTTGCAAAAAATGCACAATATCTTGCTGTACAACATAACTTTTATCGCAACACAAAGTTTCACTAACAATCTGATAACACATTAGTGCGCCGTACCGGATAACGTAACACCAGGTACGGTATCCATTCAGGTAACGCACCCGTGGTTATCACAAAAGATTGCAAAACAAATAATAAATGCGCTAAGGAGACCTACATGTCTAATATAAAGGCGGAGCTGACACTAAACGGCGTCAGGGTTACTGATCTGGATATCCTGAGCCCGACTCTCGGCCAGCCCGTAGTCGATGTCCGGACGCTCGGCGGAAAAGGCTACTACACCTTTGACCCAGGCTTCACCTCCACTGCGTCCTGTGAATCCAAAATCACGTATATCGACGGTGATGAAGGTATCCTGTTACATCGCGGCTTCCCTATCGAAGAGCTGGCGATGAAATCTGATTATCTGGAAGTGTGTTATATCCTGCTCTACGGCGAAGCGCCCGGCCAGAAAGAGTATGACGAGTTTAAAGAAACCGTAAAACGCCACACCATGATCCACGAGCAAATTACCCGCTTATTTAACGGGTTCCGCCGTGACTCTCACCCGATGGCCGTCCTCTGCGGCGTAACCGGTGCACTGGCAGCGTTCTACCATGACTCGCTGGATGTGAATAATCCGCGCCACCGCGAAATTGCGGCCTACCGTCTGCTCTCCAAAATGCCGACCGTGGCGGCAATGTGTTACAAATACTCTGTCGGACAGCCTTTTGTCTATCCGAAGAACAATCTTTCCTACGCCGGTAACTTCCTGCGTATGATGTTTGCCACTCCGTGTGAAGAATATGTGGTAAATCCGGTACTGGAACGTGCAATGGACAGAATCCTGATCCTGCACGCCGATCACGAACAGAACGCATCCACCTCAACCGTGCGGACCGCAGGTTCTTCCGGTGCCAACCCGTTCGCCTGTATCGCAGCCGGTATTGCCTCCCTGTGGGGACCTGCTCACGGCGGCGCGAACGAAGCCTGCCTGCGTATGCTGGAAGAGATCCAGACCGTTGAACACATCCCGGCCTTTATTGAGCGCGCGAAAGATAAAAATGACTCTTTCCGTCTGATGGGCTTTGGCCACCGCGTGTACAAAAACCATGACCCGCGCGCCAAAGTGATGCGTGAAACCTGCCACGAAGTGCTCAACGAGCTGGGCCTGAATGACAGTCTGCTGGAAGTGGCGATGGAGCTGGAGCGTATCGCGCTGAACGACCCGTATTTCATCGAGAAGAAACTCTACCCGAACGTGGATTTCTACTCCGGTATCATCCTGAAAGCACTGGGTATTCCGTCAAATATGTTCACCGTGATCTTTGCTATCGGCCGCACTATCGGCTGGATCGCACACTGGAGCGAAATGCACGACGACGGCCTCAAAATTGCCCGTCCGCGCCAGCTTTATACCGGTTACACTGAACGTTCGTTTGAAACCAAAGTCACTAAACGTTGTTCATAGTATTAATACCGCATCCGTCCTTATAAAACCCTCTCCGGAGGGTTTTTTTATGCATTTTTATCCACGTCTTATTCATTTCCCCATATATTCACCGGGGGTTTTTCCTGTCATCTTGCGGAAGAACGAGACAAAGGCGCTGTCACTGGCAAATCCGAGTGCCTGTGCAATATCACTGCTGCGGTATTTTTTCGCCAAAAGTTCAACAGATTTAATTAGTCGCCACTGCTGCCGCCATTGCTGATAACTCATGCCGGTTTCCCGGCGGAAAATCCGTGTGATCGTTTTTTCCCCCGCACCACAGCGCGATGCCAGTTCATTCAGCGGCGGCGGCAAAATCTGCGGATCAAGCGTTTTCAGCCGCCGGTCAGACGGCAGCGGTAACTGCATATCTTCGCGTCCGGCCAGCGCCATCTCATCCATAAATACCGGTAACAGATGCTGTAACCGTGGTTGTGTCCAGTCACTGTCAAACGGCAGCCCGGCAAACAAAAACAGGATCTCGCGCAGCAGCGGCGATACCCCGGAAATGACACAGGTTGCCGGCAGGCAGGCGCTGAGCTGCGCATCCGGATACAGCGACCGGTAACCGACAGCCTCAAACATCTGCACACGATGCAGCATCCGCGGCGGGATCCACGCCACCCGCGTCGGCGGCAGCACTGATAACGTATCAGTCAGAGTGATCTGAATCGCCCCGCGTTCAGTAAACAGCAATTGTCCGCGCTGATGACGGTGAAAGCCGGAATCATGCTGTGCGGCCATCTCTGCGGCAATACCAATCAGCGGTGCGGAATAGCTGTCTGCATCAAATTCATCACTTTGTTTCAGCCACGCCATGTTGTCCCTTTTGATAAACAGAATGTCCGGATTATTATAATAAGACATCCTCTCTTTTGCTAATCTTCGTCCCGTTCATTTCAGTTACAGAAAAGGGGACAAAAATGACAATACAAAAACCGACATTAACGCTCGCCGTTGCGCTGATGATGTTCCCGCAGATAGTGGAAACCATTTACAGCCCGGCGCTGACAGATATTGCACAAGGCTTTGGTGTCAGTGCGGCACAGGCAGGGCAGACACTGTCACTGTACTTTTTTGCCTTTGCTTTTGGCGTGATCACCTGGGGACGCTTATGTGATATTGCAGGCCGCAGACGCACCATGCTGAGCGGGCTCACACTTTACGCGGCCGCATCCTGCGGTGCGGTTATCACGAAGGATTTCAGTGTATTACTGATCCTGCGGATGTTGTCTGCTTTCGGGGCGGCGGTCGGCTCAGTCGGCACACAAACCATCATGCGTGATTGTTACAGAGGCGATGAGCTGGCAAAGGTGTTCTCTGTTATGGGGATCGCACTGGCTGTCAGTCCGGCGCTGGGTATGTTCAGCGGCGCGGCACTGACCGGTTTTGCCGGTTATCAGGGCGTCTTTACCGGGCTTGCGGTACTGGCCGTTGTTTTACTGGTCTGGACTGCACTCCGGCTGCCGGAAACAGCACCGGTTCATATTACCGCCATCTCTCTGCCGGAAACAGCAGGACAGATGCTGAGAGACGGATTTATCCTGCGTAATGTGCTGCTGATTGCCTTTCTGAATATCAGTCTGTTCAGTTATTACCAGTTAGCACCGTTTTATTTCAGTGAACTGGGATTAACACAACAGGAATTCGGTTACAGCGGATTATTGCTGGCTCTCGGTGTTGCAGCCGGATCACTGATTAACCGGCGGTTACTCAAACGCGGATGGCACACCCATTCACTGATCCGTCTGGCGGCTGTGATCGGGATTATCAGTGCCTCTTCGGTCTGGCTGTTATCTGACTCGGTCCTGTTCGTACTGCCGGTCACCGGAGTTGTTGTTTCCTACGGGCTGGCCATTCCGAATATTCTGGCCGGTGTGTTACAGGATTACCGCGATCGCCTCGGTACCGCAGGCGCCCTGCTGGGTCTGATGTATTACCTGCTGATTGGCGGCGGACTGGCGCTGGCCGGATTGAGCCAGAATCTCGGTATGTCACTGTTTATCTGCGCCGCGGGAACACTTATCTGTGCACCGCGCAACGCACGGCAAAGTACACAAACCGCGCAGTAAGACATGATAACCATATAGTAAAAGCCGGTCAGATGACCGGCTTTCTTCTTGTTACGTGTTATGCCGGATTCGGAATATCCACAAATATCACGTCGAGACCGTGTTCAGCCTGTAACCACTCACCCAGTGCACGAATTCCGCCGCGTTCGGTAGCATGGTGGCCCGCTGCAAAGAAGTGCATTCCGCATTCACGGGCGATATGAATTGTCTGCTCTGATACCTCGCCGGTCACAAAACCATCCAGACCGGCATCAGCTGCTGCCTGAATAAAGCTCTGACCACCACCGGTACACCAGCCCAGTTTTTTAATCTGAGCAGGCGCATTATCCCCGCAATGCAGAATCTCCCGATCCAGCCCCTGCTGTAAACGCTGTGCCAGTTCCTCACCGCTGACCGGCTGCGCAAACTCTCCGCAGGGAAGTAACGGGTCGACCTGTCCGGTCACCGTAACCCCCATCAGCTCTGCCAGTTTCGCGTTATTACCCAGTTCCGGATGCGCATCCAGCGGCAGATGATAACCGTATAAATTCATATCATTACACAGCAGTGTTTTGATCCGGCGCTGTTTCATTCCGCGGATACTGACCGGCTCGTTTTTCCAGAAATAACCGTGATGCACCAGCACTGCATCCGCATTCAGTCTTACCGCTTCATCCAGCAATGCCTGACAGGCGGTGACGCCGGTTACCACCCGCTGAACCTGTTCACGTCCTTCAACCTGTAAACCGTTCGGGGCATAATCCTGAAATTCCTGTACTGCCAGTTTTTCATTAATAATCTGTTCTAATTCAATGTGATTCATACTTTTTTCCTGTCCGTGCGGATACGCTTTACCATACCTTTCCGGCCTGCCAATAGCAATTTACAGACAAAAAAAACGCCCCGCGATAATATCGCCGGGCGCCTCTTTTGCTGCCGGATGCCGGTATCAGTGATGCTGTGTACTGCTGATCGCATTCTCTGAACGTGCCAGCCAGACCGGCTTATCGCTCGTCTTGGTCCACACGCGGTACAGATAACTCCAGAAGCGGGCGCGATCCCGGTAAAACAACATGAACGGGAACGCCAGGATACCTAAAGAGACTGCACCGGCACGGCGCAAGAGAACCTTATGCAACGGATATTCCTGAAATGTTGACATTGAGACCCTCCTTAATAACGGATTATCGCAAAATGGCAATAATCACCGAATGTATTTCACTTTCATATTAACCCGGCTGGTGAAACTTTACCACTCATCTGACCACTTAAACCCGGCACAATGCGCACAAAACGCCCTTTTCCCGGTAATTAAATTACGTAATTGTTATTTTTTATCATTTTGTTAACATATTTATCATTAAAAAATTAAGCTACCACAGTGATGAAAATACCTTATGATATTCCTGTTGCTAATTGATAATGGGAATTATTTATTATGAGTGCCTGGCTGGTTTATGCCCTGCTGTCTGCCATCAGTGCCGCAATGGTTGCTGTCTTCGGGAAAATGGGATTGCAGCATCTGGATGCCAATACCGCAACCGCGATCCGTGCCGTGATTATGGCGCTGTTTCTGGTCGGCGTGGTGGTGGTTCAGGGAAAACTTAATCTTATCAGTGAGATAATCGAAAATCGTAAAGCGCTGTTCTTTATTGCACTGAGCGGTATTGCCGGTGCCCTTTCCTGGCTTTTTTACTTTATGGCGATAAAAAACGGGCAGGTTTCACAGGTTGCCCCGATTGATAAACTGAGTGTGGTTTTTGCCGTGATTTTTGCCGTGATTCTGTTCGGCGAAAAAATTTCTCTGATTGCCGCAGGCGGTGTCGCTCTGATCACGCTTGGCGCACTGATGGTTGCTCTCGGATAAAACCGGTAAAAAAAACGCGGAGGGGAAGATCCGCTCCGCGTCGCTTTTTCCGGGAATGCGTCAGTCTGCAATCACCTGGTTAACTATCTCAATCGCTTCTTTTTCTATCTGTGCCAGATGTTCCGGGCCACGGAAACTTTCACAGTAGATTTTATAGGCATCTTCCGTACCGGAAGGACGCGCGGCAAACCATCCCTGCTCACTCATCACTTTCAGACCGCCGATCGATGCACCGTTCCCCGGAGCTGTGGTCAGGCGTGCCGTGATCGGATCACCGGCCAGAGTATCTGCGGTTACCATTTCCGGGGACAGTTTCGATAAGCGGGATTTCTCCGCATGACTCGCCGCAGCCTGAATCCGGCTGTAGCACGGCGACCCGAATTTCTCTGCCAGCTCATCATAATGCTGCTGCGGGTTTTTACCGGTCACGGCAGTCAGTTCCGCGGCCAGCAGGCAGAGGATAATACCGTCTTTATCGGTTGACCACGGCGTGCCGTCAAAACGCAGGAAAGAAGCACCGGCGCTCTCTTCACCGCCGAAGCCCAGTGTGCCGTTATACAGTCCGTCAACAAACCACTTAAACCCGACAGGAACTTCTGCCAGATCGCGCTGCAAATCAGCCACCACGCGATCAATCATTGCGCTGGACACCAGCGTCTTACCGACACCAACAGACGCAGGCCAGTCCGGGCGGTGCTGAAATAAATAGTTAATCGCAACTGCCAGATAATGGTTCGGATTCATCAGCCCTTTCGGCGTCACAATACCGTGGCGGTCGTAATCGGGGTCATTGGCGAAAGCCAGTGAAAAGCGGTCACGCATACTGAGCAGCCCGGCCATTGCCCATTTCGAGGAGCAATCCATGCGGATCACACCGTCATGGTCCAGCGGCATAAAGCGGAATGTCTGATCCACCTGTTCATTGACCAGCTCAATATCGAGGTCATAAAAATCACGGATGCGTTTCCAGTACTCAATCCCGGCACCACCCAGCGGGTCCACACCGATTTTGAGTTTCGCGTTACGGATAGCATCCATATTGATCACATCACTGAGCGAGCTGACATACGGCTCAATCAGGTTGACTGCACTCACCAGCGGACTGCGCAGCGCCTCACACACCGGCATTTGTTTTACCTGTGCCATATGACCGGCCAGCAGGTCGTTAGCGCGTTTTTCGATAACAGAGGTGAGGTCAGTATCCGCCGGGCCGCCGGTCGGCGGATTATATTTGATGCCGCCGTCTTCCGGCGGATTGTGTGACGGTGTGATTACAATGCCGTCAGCTTTATCCGTATGTGCCCGGTTGTAAGTCAGGATGGCATGTGACACCGCCGGTGTCGGGGTGAAACCATTATTTTCCTGAATAATAACGCGGACATTATTGGCAGCCAGTACAGACAATACAGTCTGAAACGCAGCTTCAGACAGCGCGTGCGTATCTTTGCCCACATAGCACGGCCCGGTAATACCCTGCTGCTGACGGATTTCGGCAATAGCCTGAGTGACCGCCAGAATATGTGCTTCGTTAAAACTGCCGCGCGCCGCGCTGCCGCGGTGGCCGGAAGTCCCGAATTTGACCTGCTGTGCCGGGTCCGCCGCATCAGGTGCAAGGGTATAATACTGAGAGGTCAGCTGCGCCACGTTGATTAAATCGGATTGCTGCGCAGGCTGACCAGCCCGCGGGTGCGTATGAGCCACTGTGTCATTCTCCCCTGATTACGCCGTCACCGGCAGATAAATACCCCTTACAGGGTATTGCAGACTTTCTCGACAGTATTTGCCGGGAAGCCCATTCCCTGCATAATCTGTTCTACCATGCTCTGTTTGCGCTGAGTATTGGTGTTGGTGATAACCCAGAACGGTGTGCCCGGAATGTGGCGCGGTTTGCTGGTTTTACCGCTGGCCAGCAGCGTGTGTTCATCACCGGCAAAATATACGCGGGTGCGGCCGTGGAGCTCATCCGTGCTTTTACTGAACCCGTCCGGATCAATGTTATACAGTGCGGATAACACCAGCATAAAACGATCGATCGTTTTCTTTTTCTCTGAATAGGTGTCAGATAACAGCAGCTCGCGCATGACGCGGACCGGGTCCTGAGAAACGGTTTTCACCGGACGGGCGGTAACCTGCGGGATGTTATTATCTGCGCTGTCCGTTACAGCAGGTGCGCAGGTGGCATCCGGCGTCTGCGGGCCTAAATTAAGCATACGGCGTAAAATTACCGATGCGCTTTCGCCAATGTGCTGTGTGTGGCTGGCAATATAACTATAAAGTTCTTCATCTACATCGATTGTTTTCATTTCTACCCGGTTCTTTTATTCGTTAACGCGAAACACGTTATTATAAGATAGAAAAACGCAAAACAAAACAAGTAAAATTTCAATAACTTAAACTAAAAACCACCGCAGTTTGCCACATCCGGCATTTAAAAAATAAATCAGTAAGTTATCGTTTCCTGACGCATAATCCGGTGCAGAAACATTTGCTTAACATGTTGGTTTCCGGAGGCGGCCGTGTCATCATAGCTGCCTGTTTTGCTCTGCGGATCGGTTGTTAATATGAAATTACCTGCATTACTTCATCATGAAATATTCACGCCTGAAATATCACATCACACCACACCCATTATACTTATCCATGGTCTGTTCGGTGATCTGCATAATCTCGGGGTGCTTGGCCGTGAACTGCGGAAAACGCATACCGTGGTACAGATTGATGTCCGTAACCACGGTGATTCACCACGTGCGCAATCCATGACTTACGGGGAAATGGCGCAGGATGTGCTTGATCTTATCCGTGCCCTGAATATTGAAAAAGCGATTGTGATTGGCCACTCCATGGGCGGAAAAATTGCCATGGCGCTGGCGGCACTGGCACCGGATATCACTGAAAAGCTGATTGTTATTGATATGGCACCGGTAGCTTACGGCGTACGCCGTCACGATGAGATTATCGCGGCACTGGAAGATGTCACCGCTGCCGGTGTCAGCACCCGGACAGACGCCGCCGCAATTATGGCGCAGCGCATCCGTGAAGATGGCGTCATCCCGTTTCTGCTGAAATCCTTTAAACAGGGAGAGTGGAAATTCAATCTGCCGGTGATCAAAGCGCAGTATGAATCCATCATCGGCTGGGAAACCCTGCCCCCGCAACAGGTTCCGCTGCTGCTTATCCCGGGCGGTAATTCATCCTATGTGAAACCGGAATACCGCGACGCGATTATGGCGCAGTTCCCGCAGGCAACCGCACATGTGATTGCCGGATGCGGACACTGGGTACATGCCGAAAAACCGGACGCGGTTCTGCGCGCCATCGACCGTTTCCTGGATAAAGCCTGATACCGGTGCCGCCGTCACGGCGGCGTTTATTCACTGACGGAAACTCAGTATCAGATTGTCAGTGTCACTCTCCTGCCACCAGGCCACAACAGAACGTACCTGCTGTCTGACATCCTGTCCCGGCAAATCAACGCAGATATCCAGCAGGCAGCAGCCCGATAAAATCAGACAAAAATACTGAAGCGGGCCGCTTAATACGGCCAGTATCTGTTTTACTTTTTTGCCGGACAGACGCTTTTTGTGTGACATACGCGATGATAGTGCTGGTTCTGAGATACGTTCCATGTACGCGTCCTCTGTTATTCCCTTGCCGAAAATACATACTACGTAATGCCCGCCGTCAAAAACACTCCGTTATCCTGATGGGAACGATCTCTTTTTTCTAATATATTCATAATGATAATTGCAATCAAAAAACCATCAATCCGCCATATCATCCGCGATAACACTGCCGCCGTGCGGTGCGATGTTAATCAATCTGTACAAAATCCGCGGCAACAGACCGCGAAGCGGTGGCGGTATGCGGGATGGCGGTGTATCATTGCGCGTTTATCATTGTAATCCGCATTTTCGTAGTAAAATTATGGCCAAAGAACAAACGGATCGTACCACGCTGGATTTGTTCGCTGATGAACGCCGGCCCGGACGCCCGAAAACAAACCCGCTCTCCCGTGATGAGCAGTTGCGGATTAACAAACGCAATCAGCTGCGGCGTGACAAAGTTAACGGATTACGCCGTGTTGAGCTCAAACTGAATGCGGATATTGTCGATGCCCTGAACCAGCTGGCATACGAAGAAAACGTGAACCGGGGAGAACTTATCGAGCAAATTCTGCTTGATTATCTTCAGCGTTCAGATTTATGCACCAAATTGTGAGACGACACACCACACAAATTTGACAGACTTCAAATACTGTTTTCGTCAGAATAGTATTTATAAAGATGAAATAGTTATAATTTCTGCTTGTTGTCGCTGCGGCGTCCTTTTTGCAGGTACAGAGATTTTCGGTTGAGAGGCTTATTTATGGCAATCGCAGGTATATTTTTCGGTAGTGACACCGGTAACACAGAAAATATCGCTAAAATGATTCAGAAATCACTCGGCGATGATGTCGCAGAAGTCAGGGATGTTGCCAAGTGCAGCAAAGAGGACATCGAAGGGTTTGATTTCCTGCTGCTGGGTATCCCGACCTGGTATTACGGCGAAGCACAGTGTGACTGGGATGATTTTTTCCCGACGCTGGAAGAAATTGATTTCAGCGGTAAAATTGTGGCGATCTTCGGTTGTGGTGACCAGGAGGATTACGCAGAGTATTTCTGTGACGCCATGGGTACCATCCGTGACATCATTGAGCCGCGCGGCGCCACCATCGTGGGTCACTGGCCGACAGAAGGCTACCACTTTGAAGAGTCAAAAGGACTGGCAGATGACAGTCACTTTATCGGCCTTGCGATTGATGAAGATCGCCAGCCTGAGCTGACGAACGAACGCGTGGCAAAATGGGTTGAGCAGATCCGCGAAGAAATGAGTCTCGACGAGATTCTGGCAATTTAAGGGTTACCCCGTAAATTGCGAATGATAATTCTGCTTATTTATGTAATGATATTATTATCCGGTCCGGCATCGGTCAGGCGAATCGCACCTGACGCCTTTTGATAGCCGGGCATTGTGTTCAGCCGTTGAGCGTTCCCCTGAAGTGCGCTCACCAGCGACAATATAGGACTAAATCCGCATGACCGATAACAATAAAGCATTGAAAAATGCAGGACTGAAAGTCACACTTCCCCGCCTGAAGATTCTGGAAGTGTTACAGGATCCGGAGTGCCATCACGTCAGTGCGGAAGATCTCTACAAAAAACTGATCGATATCGGTGAAGAGATTGGACTCGCAACTGTCTACCGCGTTCTGAATCAGTTTGATGATGCCGGTATCGTCACCCGCCATAATTTTGAAGGCGGTAAATCCGTATTCGAACTGACCCAGCAACACCACCACGATCACCTGATCTGCCTGGATTGCGGTAAAGTCATTGAGTTCAGTGATGAATCCATTGAGACACGTCAGAAAAATATCGCGGAACGCCATGGTATTAAACTCACCAACCACAGCCTGTACCTGTACGGCCACTGTGCGGATGGCGACTGCCGTTCTGATGATGGTATCCACGACGAGAAAAAATAATTCTCTCCGGTAACCGAATTGTATGAAAGGTGCATAATGCACCTTTTTTATTGTGTTTTTTCCGTCAGACACAAACAAAAAAGCCGTTCGCATGAACGGCTTTTTTTATATCAGTAACAATGTGTTATCTGTTATTTACTTTCCATTTTTGCCCAGGTATCACGCAGGCCGACAGTCCGGTTAAAGACTAATTTATCCGCTGAGGATAATTTGGCATCGGCACAGAAATACCCTTCACGCTCAAACTGATACGGCTTGCTGCTGTCTGCGGCGACCAGTGACGGCTCCACAAAGCCCTGACGGATCACCAGAGAATCCGGGTTGAGTGTTGCCAGGAAGTCATCTTCCGCACCCGGGTTAGGCACACTGAACAGACGATCATACAGACGGATTTCCGCCGGTACCGCGTGTTTCACGCTGACCCAGTGAATAACACCTTTCACTTTACGGCCGTCAGCCGGATCTTTGTTCAGGGTTTCCGGATCATAAGTACAGTAGATAGTGGTGATATTGCCTTCGCTGTCTTTATCCGCACGTTCCGCTTTAATCACAAACGCGTTACGCAGACGCACTTCTTTATTCAGCACCAGACGCTTGTACTGTTTGTTGGCTTCTTCACGGAAGTCAGCACGGTCAATCCAGATTTCACGGCTGAACGGCACTTCACGGCTGCCCATTTCCGGTTTGTTCGGATGATTCGGCATGGTCACCATCACATCGCCTTCCGGCATGTTTTCGATCACGACTTTCACCGGATCAATAACGGCCATCGCACGCGGTGCGCTTTCGTTCAGATCGTCACGGATACAGGATTCCAGCGCCGCCATTTCGACGTTGTTATCCTGTTTGGTAACGCCGATACGGCGGCAGAATTCACGGATAGAGGCAGCAGTATAACCACGGCGGCGCAGACCGGAAATGGTCAGCATGCGCGGGTCGTCCCAGCCCTCAACAAATTTCTCGGTCACCAGCTGATTCAGCTTACGCTTGGACATCACGGTGTATTCGAGATTCAGACGTGAGAATTCATACTGACGCGGATGACAATCGATGGTGATGTTATCCAGAACCCAGTCATACAGACGGCGGTTATCCTGGAATTCCAGGGTACAAAGTGAATGAGTGATCCCTTCCAGCGCATCAGAAATACAGTGCGTGAAATCGTACATCGGATAGATGCACCATTTATCACCGGACTGATGGTGTGTGGCAAATTTAATACGGTAAATAACCGGGTCACGCATCACCATAAAGGAGGATGCCATATCAATTTTGGCACGCAGACACGCTTTCCCTTCCTCAAAGCCGCCGTCACGCATTTTTTCAAACAGCGCGAGGTTCTCTTCCGGGGTGCGGTCACGGTACGGGCTGTTTTTGCCCGGCTCTTTCAGGGTACCGCGGTACTGGCGGATTTCTTCCGGACTTAATTCGCAGACATACGCCAGGCCTTTGTTGATCAGCTCAACAGCGTAGTTATACAGCGTGTCGAAATAGTCAGAGGAATAACAGACTTTGCCGCTCCACTGAAAACCGAGCCATTTGACATCGTTTTCAATGGAATTGACGTATTCCACGTCTTCTTTCACCGGGTTGGTATCATCAAAACGCAGATTGCATTGCCCCTGATAGTCTTGTGCAATGCCGAAATTCAGGCAGATTGATTTTGCATGACCAATATGCAGGTATCCGTTCGGCTCAGGCGGGAAGCGCGTGTGAACCGTGGTATGTTTTCCGGAAGCCAGGTCTTCGTCAATAATCTGACGAATAAAGTTTGTCGGGCGGGCATCAGCCTCGTTCATTGTCATAATTCCTCAATGCAATATGCGCGTTAATAACCCCATATCATCCGATATGATGCGCTCATATACAACCACTTGATCACGGAAATATCAGCAGGACAGGTGCCTTCGCGCAAAAAACAGATAAAAAAACGGGAAGCAGATGCCTCCCGTTATTATCATAACTGCAATCACTTATTTAATGACGTGATACAACTCAGATTCGTTTGCCTTAACCAGACCTTTGGCAACAATCTCCACGCGATCATAATCGTCGATATTACTGATGATTACCGGGCTTATCATCGATTTGGCGTGTTCGTTCAGATAAGCCAGATCCAGTTTCAGTACCGCATCACCGGCCGCAACCTGTGCACCCTCTTCAATCAGGCGGGTAAAGCCATTACCGTTCAGATTCACGGTATCAATACCCATGTGAACAATAATCTCCGCACCATTATCCGTTTCCAGGCAGAACGCATGGTTGGTATCGAAAATTTTCACCACGGTACCTGCTGCCGGCGCATATACGGTGTCACTTTCCGGTTTGATAGCGATACCGTCACCGACAACACGACTTGCAAATGCTTCATCCGGTACAGCAGATAAATCAACCACTTCACCGTCGAATGGTGCCACCAGCGTCAGTACCACGTTACCGTCGCCCTGCGCTTTGGCTTTAACCGCCTCCGGGGCGGCTGCGGCTGCCTGAGCCGGAGCCACCGGGCCCTCTTTCAGCACATCACGCATCGCGTTGGCAATCAGTTCGGCACGGGTACCGACAATCACCTGCACACTCTCTTTGTTCAGACGGATAACACCGGAAGCACCGATGTTTTTCGCATAAGCATCATTCACCTGCGCAGAATCTTTCACGGTCAGACGCAGACGGGTGATACAGGCATCAATACCGGTCAGGTTATCTGATCCGCCGACAGCCGCGATATACTGACGCGCTTCGCTGCTGATGGATTTTTTCTCATCTTTATTGCTGCTGACATTCTCGCTGTAACCATCAACGGTATCGTTGGTTGCCATCGCCGCTTCGCGGCCCGGGGTTAACAGGTTGAATTTGGTGATAACAAAGCGGAACACCACATAGTACAGGGCAAAGAAAACCAGCCCCTGTAAAATCAGCATATACCAGTTAGTCGCCAGCGGGTTGCGTGAGGACAACGCCATATCCACCAGCCCCGCACTGAAGCCGAAACCGGAGATCCACTGCATGGTTGCAGCGATAAACAGAGAGATACCGGTCAGGAAAGCATGAATGACATACAGCACCGGTGCCACAAACATAAAGGAGAATTCAATCGGTTCGGTGATACCGGTGAAGAACGCGGCAAAGGCACCGGCGATCATAATACCGGCCACTTTTGCTTTATTTTCCGGTTTGGCGCAGTGATAAATCGCCAGCGCAGCACCCGGAATACCAAACATCATGATCGGGAAGAAACCGGCCTGATAACGGCCTGTGATACCCGCAACCGCTGTGCCTGCATCAATAGATTGCTGACCGGCCAGGAAGTTAGGAATATCGTTGATATCCGCCACGTTAAACCAGAATACAGAGTTCAGTGCGTGGTGCAGACCGACAGGGATCAGGAGACGGTTAAAGAAGCCGTAAATCCCCGCGCCCCATGCGCCCAGGTCTTTAATGCTCTTACCGAAGGAAACCAGTGCATCATAAATGACCGGCCAGACATACATCAGCACCGCAGCAACCAGAATCATCACAAATGATGCCAGGATCGGCACCAGACGACGGCCGCTGAAGAATGACAGAGCCATCGGCAGTTCAACACCGCTGTAGCGGTTATACAGTTCAGCAGAAATAACACCGACCAGAATACCGATAAACTGGTTGTTGATCTTACTGAATGCCGCCGGAACAGCTTCCGGCGGGATACCCTGAATCATACCGACTGTCGCGGTGGAACACAGAGTGGTGACCACCATAAAGCTGACAAAACCGGTCAGTGCTGCCGCACCGTCTTTGTCTTTTGACATCCCGTACGCGATACCGATAGCGAACAGCATTGACATGTTATCAATGATCGCCGCACCGGATTTAATCAGGAACGCGGCAACCACGTTGTCCGCACCCCAGCCCGTCGGGTCGATCCAGTAGCCGACCCCCATCAGAATTGCCGCAGCCGGTAATGTGGCGACAGGCACCATCAGTGCCCGGCCAATCCGCTGCAGATAGTTCAGTATACCCACTCACTCCCCCTTGCCGCCCTGACGAACGGCCTTTTTGTTTTACTGCATTATTATCACAGTCATGACTGACTGCCTTATTGTGTACAACCGGATTATTTAACAACCGGCCTGATTACCCGCCGGATTGTGTAACACTTATTTTACTGCCAACTATACGTACCAGTCTAAAAAGTTTATTTTGCATCGCAAATTAAATAGCTGTGATTTGTGATTATTGTCACCAATATTCATCACCGGCTGGTTAAAATGCTGGCAGTCACACAAAACTTATTTTAAGATAAAAAATATCTTTTCCGGCGGCTGTATTCTCCCCCGTGACTAATAAATCCCGGGTATTCATGTTATAGATGAGAAGGGAATAATCTTCCTGAGACAACACAGCAGGTACCGGGCCGATAATCCGGTATAACTTAATGAGGTAGAATTGATATGCGTTTAATCCCTCTTGCGAAAGCGCAGGATGTCGGTCAGTGGTCCGCACAGTACATCGCTGACAAAATCAATGCGTTCCGCCCTTCGGCAGAGCGCCCGTTTGTTCTGGGACTGCCGACCGGCGGCACCCCTCTGGCGACCTACAAGGCGCTGATTGCCCTGCATCAGGCCGGAAAAGTCAGCTTCCGTCATGTGGTAACCTTTAATATGGATGAGTACATCGGCCTGCCGGAATCACATCCGCAGAGCTATCACTCATTTATGCATGAAAACTTTTTTAACCACATTGATATCCCGGCAGAAAACATCAATTTGCTGAATGGCAATGCCCCGGATACTGATGCGGAATGTGAACGCTATGAAGCGAAAATAAAAGCGTACGGCGGCGTACAGCTGTTTATGGGCGGCGTCGGTAATGACGGTCATATCGCGTTCAACGAACCGGGCTCATCACTGACCTCTCGCACCCGTGTCAAAACACTGACCCCGGAAACCCGTATCGCCAACTCCCGTTTCTTTGATAATGACATTAATAAAGTGCCTAAGTATGCACTCACTGTGGGTGTCGGTACCCTGATGGATGCCAAAGAGCTGCTGATCCTTGCCACCGGCCATAACAAGGCAATGGCGGTACAGCAGGCGGTTGAAGGCTCAGTGAATCATATGTGGACGATTACCTGTGTCCAGATCCATCCGAAAGCCATTGTGGTATGTGATGAACCGGCCACACTTGAGCTGAAAGTGAAAACCCTGAAGTATTTCTGTCATCTTGAATCTGACATTATCGAACAATTTTCTGCTGAATAACCGATGCTGACCGCCCTTTATCCGGGCGGTTTTTGTTGTGTTGTCTTATCTTTAAATAAGTATTCTCTCCCCCAGGAGGCGTTATGTACGCATTAACCAATGCCATTATTTATACCGGTCACGATCGTCTGGAAAACCACGCGGTCATTATTGACGGCGAATTAATCCGCAGCGTGTGTCCGGTCAGTGAGTTACCGGACGGAATTGATACCCGTGATCTGGGCGGTGCCATCCTCTCCCCGGGATTTATTGATTTGCAGGTCAACGGCTGCGGCGGCGTACAGTTTAATGACAATGAGGACGATATCACTGTCCGCACCCTGGACATTATGCAGAAAGCCAATGAGCGTACCGGCTGCACCAGCTTCCTGCCGACACTGATCACCAGCCCCGATTCGCTGATGAAACTGAGTGTCAGCACCATGCGCGACTATCTGAAAACACATAAAAACCAGGCGCTGGGGCTGCATCTTGAAGGGCCGTATATCAACCCGGTGAAAAAAGGCACGCACAACCCGGCTTATATCCGCAAACCGGATGCCGCGATGATCGATTTCCTGTGTGACAACGCAGATGTGATAACCAAACTCACCCTGGCACCGGAAATGGTTGAGCCCGCTGTTATCCGCAAACTGACGGATGCCGGCATTGTGGTTTCATCCGGGCACTCCAATGCGAGCTATGAAGAGTCCCGTGCCGGATTTGAAAACGGAATTACCCTCTCCACTCACCTGTTTAATGCGATGCCGTATATTTCCGGCCGCCAGCCCGGACTGATCGGTGCGATTTATGATACCTCTGAAATATATGCCGGGATTATTGCTGACGGCCTGCATGTCTCCTGGCCGAATATCCGCAACAGTAAAGCCCTCAAGCGCGACAAGCTGATTCTGGTCACCGATGCCACCGCGCCGGCAGGACTTGATCCGCAAACCAGCGAGCTGGATCATTTTATCTTTGCCGGCAAAACGATATATTATCGTGATGGTTTATGTGTGGACGAAAACGGCACTCTGAGTGGTTCTTCGCTCACCATGATCCGCGCAGTGGCAAACTGTGTTCAGCATGTCGGTATCCCGCTGGATGAAACCCTGCGCATGGCCACACTCTATCCGGCACGGGCAATTGGTGTTCAGGACAGACTGGGAAGTATTAAATCCGGCAGTATTGCCAACCTGACCGCCTTCACCGCTGATTTTTCTGTCTGTATGACAATCGTTAACGGGAATGTGGTTCATTTATCATGAGTAAAAGATGCCGATGGGTAACGGAATTCCGCAGATAGGTAATATTGATTTAGTCAAACAGCTGAACGGGGCGGTAGTTTACCGCCTGATAGACCGTTCCGGCCCGATTTCACGTATTCAGATTGCCGAACAAAGCCAGCTGGCCCCCGCCAGCGTCACCAAAATTACCCGTCAGCTTCTTGAGCGCGGCCTGATAAAAGAGGTGGATCAGCAGGCATCCACCGGCGGACGCCGCGCTATCTCCATTATTTCCGAGCACCGCGCTTTCCAGACCATCGGCGTGCGTCTCGGCCGCCATGACGCCACCATCGCACTGTTTGATCTCAGCGGACGTGCCATTGCAGAGGAAACCAGTCCCCTGGAAGCCACCTCTCAGGCGGATGCGGAAGCAAAACTTATCGCACTGATCGATAATTTCAGGCAGGCGCAACAGCGCCGTATCCGTGAGCTGATCGCCATTGCGGTGATTTTGCCGGGGCTGGTCGACCCTGATCTCGGCATTGTCCGCTATATGCCGCATATTACCGTCAGTGACTGGCCGCTGACCGAAAATCTCCATCAGCATTTTAACCTGCCCTGCTACGCCGGGCATGATATCCGCAGCCTCGCGCTGGCTGAACACTATTTCGGTGCCACCCGCGACTGCGCGGATTCTCTGCTGGTACGTATTCACCGCGGAGCCGGGGCGGGGATCATTATCAACAATCAGATCCTGCTTAACCGGCGCGGTAATCTCGGTGAAATAGGCCATATTCAGATTGATCCGCTCGGCGGGCGCTGTCATTGCGGAAACTTCGGTTGTCTGGAAACCGTCGCATCGGATGCCGCTATTGAAACACGGGTAAAACATCAGCTGGAACAAGGGTTTGAAAGCGAATTAACACCGGATAACTGCTCCATTCGTGCTATCTGCCGGGCAGCAAACCGGGGCGATGCTCTTGCGGCTGAAGTGATAAAACAGGTCGGCAATTCTCTCGGAAAAGCCATTGCTATCACAATAAACCTGTTTAACCCGCAAAAAGTCGTGATTGCCGGTGAGATAACCGCTGCTGAAAATGTCCTTCTGCCCGCACTGCAAAGCTGCATAAATACGCAGTCACTGAAAAATTTCCGCGAGGATCTGCCGGTCGTGATTTCACAGCTGCCGCCAAACTCCGCTATCGGTGCATTTGCCCTGATAAAACGGGCCATGCTGTACGGTGAATTGCTGCTGCATGTTCTCGAAAACAAACCGGATGCGGAAGAATAATCTGCTGCCTGATAAATGCATCAACTCTGTGATTTTATCCTGTTTTTTGTTCTGTTTATCTTCAAAGTGATTATTATGCAGGCAAACAAACGGATTTCATCAAAATATCTGCAAAAAGCAGTTGACGCTTTTGGCTGTAATCCGCATAATGCGCCCCGCAACGCCGATGAAGGTCACGCAAAAAAAAGATGGCTACGTAGCTCAGTTGGTTAGAGCACAACACTCATAATGTTGGGGTCACAGGTTCGAATCCCGTCGTAGCCACCATCTTTTTTGCGGGAGTGGCGAAATTGGTAGACGCACCAGATTTAGGTTCTGGCGCCGCAAGGTGTGCGAGTTCAAGTCTCGCCTCCCGCACCATTTCTCGTGACATTCGTTGTTGCTTATTGTATTTCCGGATGGGGTATCGCCAAGCGGTAAGGCACCAGGTTTTGATCCTGGCATTCCCAGGTTCGAATCCTGGTACCCCAGCCATCTTCCACTCAGTGGAAAAATGAAGTATGATAAGCCTCGTTTTTCAGGTGGGGTATCGCCAAGCGGTAAGGCACCAGGTTTTGATCCTGGCATGCCCAGGTTCGAATCCTGGTACCCCAGCCATATTCTGAAAAACGGCTTTGTTAAAGCAGTAAAAGATGGCTACGTAGCTCAGTTGGTTAGAGCACAACACTCATAATGTTGGGGTCACAGGTTCGAATCCCGTCGTAGCCACCATCTTTTGCAATAAGTATATTTTGGGGTATCGCCAAGCGGTAAGGCACTGGATTCTGATTC
Organism: Morganella sp. Je.2.23; assembly: GCF_051129855.1. Taxonomy (NCBI): domain Bacteria; kingdom Pseudomonadati; phylum Pseudomonadota; class Gammaproteobacteria; order Enterobacterales; family Morganellaceae; genus Morganella; species Morganella sp. Je.2.23. The sequence goes on along the minus strand of NZ_JBCPSQ010000001.1, from coordinate 89,120 downwards.
CAGCATTCCCAGGTTCGAATCCTGGTACCCCAGCCAAATTCTGAAAGCCCGTCTCTGACGGGCTTTTTGCTTTTCTGAATCCGGATAAAGATTTCATTTGTACTCAATGTACAACGCGCGACAGCGGGCAAAAACAACGAAAAGCATGCGCGTCAGGGATGACGCGCCTGAGCGCACACGGACGTGTTTACAGCGGCTTTTCGTTTTTGCCTGCTGTCCGCCATCCCCGGGAGCCGAAGAGAATCTCCCGCCCTGCCTGAATCAGCAATCAAACTCCCAGTGCATATTTCAGCGCCAGCTTTTTCAGCGGTGTTGCACGTTGTGCCACTGTCAGCGCCAGATTACGCAGCGGCTGTAACACAGGCAGAGTATTACTGAAGGTCAGATAAAAGGCATCCATCCCGGCCTGCATCAGCAGGTTATCCGGACGACGGCGGCGCTCATACCGTTTAAGAACGGATTCGCTGCCCCAGTCCTCACAGCACTCACGCGCTGCAATCAGGGTATTCAGTAATGTATCCGCATCGCGGTAACCGAGGTTTACCCCCTGCCCGGCCAGCGGATTGATGGTATGCGCCGCATCGCCGATCAGTGCCAGCCCGTCCTGCACATAGTGTGCGGCATGATGCCGCACCAGCGGGAAAGAGCCGCAGGCAAGTGGCGTGACATCGCCGAGACGTTCAGGGAATGACGTACAGATTTCCGTTTTCAGCTGTTCAGGCGGCAGTTTACTGAGCTGGCGTATCCGCGCCGGTGAGTCATACCAGACCAGCGAAGCATAAGAATCAAACAACGGCAGAAACGCACGCGGGCCGGACGGGAAAAACTGCTGCCAGGTGATATCCTGCTGTTCACGTCCGGTATCCACGGTGATCAGCATACAGGACTGGCGATACTGCCAGCCGCGGCTGCCGATACCGGCCAGAGTTCTGACCTGTGATTTCGCACCGTCCGCGCCGATCACCAGCCGGGTTTTTATCACATCACCGTTATCAAACGACAGTAACCACTCCCCGTCACCTTTTATCATAGTCTGCAACCGTGCCGGACACAGACAGGTGATCAGCTCATGAGCCGTGATTTTTTCCCATAATGCCCGTTGCAGTACCGGGTTTTCCACCATATACCCCAGCTCAGGTAACCCGAGGCTGTCTGCGGTAAAGGTCACTTCCGAGCCCGGTTCCTCATACGTTTCCAGTGTGCGGTACGGCACACAGCGCATTTCACGGACACGCTCCCACACACCGAGGCTATCCAGTAACTCAACAGATGCGCGGCTGACAGCGGAAATCCGCACATCAGGGCGGCTCTGAGCATCGAACGGTGCCGGTGCCTGTAATTCGGCCACCGTGACGCGGAAACCGGCCTGAGCCAGTCCCAGGGCGGTGGCTGCACCAATCATTCCCCCGCCGATAACGGTGACTTCAGAATGTGTTAACGGGTTATCCATGACATACCTATTCTAATACGTTGATTTTTTGTTCAATTGCCGTAAATTCACCGGGAAAGGTGAAGATCCGTGCTGCCGGGTCTGGTCACTGGTGTGTCAAATGACTACAATATCGACCATTGGTTACATCAAAAACTGATTGAATACACACAATGCTTTTCCGTGTTGCGGGTATTGTTTCACTGAAAACAGCGGATTGAGAAAATGTCGACGAGTAAAAAACTGTACATAAAAACCTGGGGCTGTCAGATGAATGAGTACGATTCATCCAAAATGGCTGACCTGCTGGAAAGCACCCACGGCTACACTTTAACAGACAATGCCGATGAAGCCGATATTCTCCTGCTTAATACCTGTTCTATCCGTGAAAAAGCGCAGGAAAAAGTCTTTCACCAGCTCGGCCGCTGGAAAAACCTCAAGGATGTGAATCCGGACATTATTATCGGTGTCGGGGGCTGTGTGGCCTCCCAGGAAGGGGATTTTATCCGCCGCCGCGCACCAGCCGTGGACATTGTCTTCGGCCCGCAGACACTGCACCGCCTGCCGGAGATGATTAACAAACTCCGGGGCGACCGCAGCCCGATTGTGGACATCAGCTTCCCGGAAATCGAGAAATTTGACCGCCTGCCGGAACCGCGTGCAGAAGGCCCGTCCGCCTTTGTCTCCATCATGGAAGGCTGCAATAAATACTGTACGTTCTGCGTGGTGCCGTATACCCGTGGTGAGGAAGTCAGCCGTCCGTGTGATGATGTGCTGTTTGAAATCGCACAGTTAGCCGCTCAGGGCGTGCGTGAAGTGAACCTGCTCGGCCAGAACGTGAATGCTTACCGCGGCCCGGCGTTTGACGGCAGCATCTGCAGTTTTGCCGAGCTGATCCGTCTGGTGGCCGCCATTGACGGTATCGACCGCATCCGCTTCACCACCAGCCACCCGATTGAATTCACCGATGATATTATCGCTGTTTATGAAGATACCCCGGAACTGGTCAGCTTCCTGCACCTGCCGGTACAGAGCGGCTCAGACCGTATTCTGACCCAGATGAAGCGTGCTCATACCGCGCTGGAATACAAATCCATTATCCGCAAACTGCGCAAAGCACGTCCGGATATCCTGATAAGCTCTGACTTTATCGTCGGCTTCCCGGGAGAAACCAATGACGACTTCGAAAAAACCATGCAGCTGATTGCCGATGTGAATTTCGATATGAGCTTCAGTTTTATCTACTCCCCGCGTCCGGGAACCCCGGCGGCTGACCTGCCGGATGACGTGACCGAAGACGAGAAAAAACAGCGCCTGTACCTGTTACAGCAGCGGATTAACCAGCAGGCGATGAGCTACAGCCGTCAGATGCTCGGCACCACTCAGCGCATTCTGGTAGAGGGCCCGTCCCGCAAAGACGTTATGGAGTTATCCGGACGCACCGAAAATAACCGCGTGGTGAACTTTGAGGGCACCCCGGACATGATCGGCAAGTTTGTGGATGTCGAAATTACCGATGTCTATACCAACTCACTGCGCGGCAGCGTGATCCGGACAGAAGATCGGATGAACCTGCGTGTTCACGAAACCCCGGAATCCGTCATTGCCCGCACCCGTAAAGAAGACGAACTGGGTGTCGGCATCTACCAGCCAACCGTACACTAACTAAAACCCGTCACGCGCAGATCTCTCTGCGCGTGAGCATACACAGAGAGATTCAGTGACAGAAACCTATACATCACCTTCACAGGTAGCAACACAGGAAATTTTCCTCGAACCCGCCGAAAATCAGCGTCTGCAAAGCCTCTGCGGTCCCTTCGACGATAACATCAAACTGCTCGAGCGCCGCCTCGGCACCGAAATCAGCCGCCGCGACAACCGCTTCCGGCTGACCGGCAAACCGCACTGTGTCAAAGCCGCAGCGGCGATCCTGCGCCAGCTCTATGTGGAAACCGCACCGGTACGCGGCGTGATCCGCGATATCGACCCGGAACAAGTTCACCTCGCCGTGGCAGAGAGCCGTGTTCTGGAACAGAGCGACGAACATGTGCCGGATTACGGCAAGTCCGTCAATATCAAAACCAAACGTGGTGTGGTTAAACCGCGTACGCCAAACCAGGCGCAGTATATCGCCCACATTCTCGATCACGATATCACCTTTGGTATCGGCCCTGCCGGGACCGGGAAGACCTATCTGGCCGTGGCTGCCGCTGTTGATGCCCTGGAGCGTCAGGAAATCCGCCGCATTCTGCTGACCCGCCCTGCCGTTGAGGCCGGTGAGAAGCTCGGATTCCTGCCCGGCGATCTCAGCCAGAAAGTCGATCCGTATCTGCGTCCGCTGTATGACGCGCTGTTTGAAATGCTCGGCTTTGAGAAAGTGGAAAAGCTGATTGAGCGCAACGTGATTGAAGTCGCACCGCTGGCCTATATGCGCGGCCGGACACTGAACGACGCCTTTATCATTCTCGATGAAAGCCAGAACACCACCATCGAACAGATGAAAATGTTTCTGACCCGTATCGGTTTCAACTCCAAAGCGGTCATCACCGGGGATATCACCCAGATCGACCTGCCGAACGGCAACAAATCCGGTCTGCGTCACGCCATTGAGGTGCTGGCGGATGTACCGGAGCTGAGCTTTAACTTCTTCCACAGTGAAGATGTGGTACGGCATCCTATCGTGGCAAAAGTGGTGATTGCCTATGAAGCGTGGGAAGCCGCAGAACAGAAACGCAAACAAATGCTGAAGCAGCAGCGTGATGCCGAACGTGCGCAGGCGCAGCAGGAACAATCCCATGAGTAATCCGGTTCTTGATTTACAAATCGTCTGTGAAAACACAAACAATCTGCCTTCTGAGGCACAGTTTCAGCGCTGGATTGACGGCGTGCTGCCGATGTTTCAGGAAGAGAGTGAAGTGACTATCCGCCTGGTGGATGAAGCAGAAAGCCATGAGCTGAATCTGACTTACCGCGGCATGGACAAACCGACCAACGTGCTCTCTTTCCCGTTCGAAGCACCGCCGGAAATTGAACTGCCGCTGCTGGGTGATTTGATTATCTGCCGCCAGGTGGTGGAACGCGAAGCCGCCGAACAGGAAAAAACCGAAGAGGAGCACTGGGCACACATGGTTGTCCACGGATGCCTGCATTTGCTGGGTTATGACCACATCGAAGACGATGAAGCGGAAGAAATGGAAGGTCTTGAAACGGAAATCTTAAAAAAATTAGGCTATTCTGATCCGTATATCACAGAAAAAGCGTAGTCAGCGATGCCGTTTTTATGCTACATAATACGGCATCTTTCATTAAATCGGGGAATGTAAAAAAACCGCCATGAGCGACGACCATCCATCGGGTAGTGATACACCGAACCAGAAAAAGGGTTTCTTTTCTCTGCTGCGCCAGCAACTGTTCCACGGCGAGCCAAAAAGCCGTGAAGACCTCGTTGAGGTTATCCGTGATTCCGAACAAAATGCACTGATCGATCCTGACACCCGCGACATGCTCGAAGGGGTGATGGATATTTCCGATCAGCGTGTCCGTGACATCATGATCCCGCGGTCACAAATTGTGACACTCAAGCGCAATCAGACACTCGACGAGTGCCTGGATGTCATTATTGACTCTGCCCACTCCCGCTTTCCGGTGATCAGCGAAGATAAAGATCACATTGAAGGCCTGCTGATGGCAAAAGATTTACTGCCGTTTATGCGCAGTGATTCCGAAGAGTTCAGTATTGATAAAGTCCTGCGCCAGGCGGTTGTTGTGCCGGAAAGTAAGCGTGTTGACCGTCTGCTTAAAGAGTTCCGCTCCCAGCGCTACCACATGGCGATTGTGATCGATGAATTCGGCGGCGTATCCGGACTTGTCACTATCGAAGACATTCTGGAATTAATCGTCGGTGAAATTGAGGATGAATATGATGATGAGGATGACGTGGATATCCGTCAGCTCAGTCTGCACTCCTATTCTGTCCGCGCCCTCACCCAGATAGAAGATTTTAACGACGCATTCGGCACCCGCTTCAGCGATGAAGAGGTGGATACTGTCGGCGGGCTGGTGATGCAGGCCTTCGGCCATCTGCCGACCCGGGGTGAAACCATTGAGATTGACAACTATCAGTTCAAAGTTGCGATGGCGGACAGTCGTAAAATTATCCAGTTACATGTTAAGATTCCGGACGATGCTCCTATCCCGTCTTTGGATGAAGATAATCTGACATGATGAAATCACCTCAGGGTTTACGCCAGTGGCCGCGTCTGCTGCTGGCACTGATTTTCGGGGCCGGCGGAACGCTGGCCTTTTCGCCTTTTGATCTCTGGTTTTTCGCGCTGCCCGCGCTCACAGCGCTGCTGCTGCTGACACTGAACCGGACCGGCAAACAGGCATGTGCTATCGGTTTCGCCTGGGGGCTGGGGTTATTCGGCAGCGGCGTAAACTGGGTATATGTCAGTATCGCGGATTTCGGCGGTATGCCGGAAGTTGCCAACCTGTTTCTTGTCGTATTGCTGGCTGCCTATCTGGCGCTCTATCCGATGCTGTTTGCCGGTCTGCTGGCCAAATGCTTTCCGCATGCCACCGTCTGGCGTCTGGTGATTGCCGCTCCGGCACTCTGGCAGCTCACTGAATTTTTACGCGGCTGGGTGCTGACCGGCTTCCCGTGGCTGGAGTTCGGCTACACTCAGATTGACGGCCCGATGCGTGCACTCGCACCGCTCCTGGGCGTCAATGCCATCACTTTCCTGCTGATGGTGATAAGCGGCCTGATTGCCCTGACGCTCTCACGACGCCGAGCCTGGCCGCTGGTTCCCGCACTGGTGCTGTTGTTTGCGCCGTGGCTTGCACGTAACTACCAATGGTATCAGATGAATAATGACCCGACTCAGGTCGCACTGGTGCAGGGAAATATCGCGCAGTCCCTGAAATGGGAACCGGGCATGCTGGATAAAACGCTGGGTATCTATCTTCAGGAGAGCCGTCCTTACTTCCGCCCTGACACGCTGATTATCTGGCCTGAATCTGCCATTCCTGATTTTGCCGCCAGTCAGTCCGCGTTCCTGGATCAGCTCAACGGCCTGCTGACACTCAGCGGTGCACAGCTTATTACCGGTGTGGTGGATGCCGTTCCTAAAGCAGACGGCAAAGAATACGATGTTTACAACACACTGATTGTGCTGGGTAATAAGAGCGAATACGACAGCCGGGACAAAAACCGCTATTACAAACATCACTTAGTGCCGTTCGGGGAATTTGTCCCGCTGGCAGATTTGCTGCGCCCGCTGGCGCCGTTCTTTAATCTGCCGATGTCCGCTTTCAGCCGCGGGGATTATGTCCAGCCACCGCTGACCGCCGGAAAAATGACGCTGACCGCCGAGATCTGCTATGAAGTGATCCTGGGTGAGCAGGTACGCCGCAATATGACCGATAAAACCGGCGTACTGCTGACCGCCTCCAATGATGCCTGGTTCGGCCGTTCCATCGGTCCGTGGCAGCATTTCCAGATGGCACGGATGCGTGCGCTGGAGCTGGGACGCCCGCTGCTGCGCGCCACCAATAACGGCATCACCGCGATTATTGCGCCGGACGGTTCAGTCACCGCGCAGTTACCGCAGTTCACACAGGCCACTCTGAGTGCCACCATTACCTCGGCATCCGGTTTTACACCGTATTACCGCATGGGAACATGGCCGGTCTGGGGTGCCACCGTTATCTTCCTCGGTCTGGCACTGATAAAACGCAGAAAGACCACCGAGCGCGGTTTGCATTTTCGCTGATACGAAGCACTTACGCAGATAAAAAAATCCCGCCGTGATTACTCACCGGCGGGATTTTTCATTTCAGACGGATTATTTCGCCAGCCACAACCGGGCCATCATACCCAACTGGCTGGTCCAGCCGCTGGTGTAGCTGACTATCTCCCCTTTGTGATAAATCACAAAGGTTGGCGTGACATTCACACCCCAGAGCTGTGAGATACGCCCATCCGGGTCGTTAATCACCGGAAAATGGTAACCTTTTGCCGCCATCCCTTTCGCCAGCCGGTCATCGTCACCGGAGCGGATAGCAACCGTCACCACATTGTAACCGGACTCAGACAGATCGCTGACTGATGGCGAGGTCAGTTTGCAGATCCCGCACCAGGATGCCCAGAAGTAGACCAGTAACGGTTTTTCCGCACTCATCTGCGCAATGGACACCGGTGTGCCGTCAGTCAGTGTCAGTGAAGGCACCGTGTTTAAATCCGGTGCCTCCGGTTTGCGCCAGTAGTCCATCGCCTGTGACGCAATAAATAAAATCACCAGCAGCAGGAGAAATTCCTTTCCCCATCTGCGCAGTAACCGCATTATTTAACCTTAGCCAGCTGTTCCTTAATGACAGATTCCAGCTGTGCATCATCCACGGCACCCGGCAGCATCACATCACCAATCAGCGTAGCAGGGGTTCCCTGAACACCTAATTGCTCTGCCAGCATCATATTCATACGCATGGTATTCATACTGTTGTCAGTGACTTTCACATCATCCGCTTTCGCAGTTTTCAGCGCGCTGTTGATATCATCCTGAGTCAGTGCGGTTTTCTTCTGCATCAGACGGCTGTGCAGTGGTGCAAAGGCTTCCGGCTTGGTTTCCCATACAGAGAGTGCCGCGCGGCTGGCGTTCAGGGAGCTTTCCCCTTTGAACGGCAGCAGTTTGAAGACAACCGCCACGTCAGGATATTTTTTCACCACTGCTTCCAGCTGCGGATCAAAACGTTTGCAGTACGGACAGTTATAATCGGTGAAAGACACAATGGTCAGTTTCGGCGATTTTGAGCCGATACGCGGTGTATATTTATCATTGAACAGCGCGTCAGCATTGGCTTTCACGGCATCTTTCATCTGTGCGCTCTGTTTTTCGGTCTGTTTCTGCTGAAGCGCCATAATCGCCTCTTCCAGAATTTCCGGGTTTTTAACCAGCGTGTCACGAACCAATACGCGCACCTGCGCTTCCTGGTCAGCGGTGAGAGCGGCCGCGTGAACTGTGGCTGTAAAGATAAGCGGAGCAATCATTAAAGCCGCGAGTGTTTTTTTCATGGTTCAATTCCTTGTGACTGATTTAACAGATGTAAGAGAGTTTCTTTATCCAGTAATGGTGACAATATTTCACCTTCAGGTAAAGCAGGGCCGTAAATCTGGTTAAACGGTACCGCCAGATGCCCGCGCTTTTGTAAAAACGCATTAATATCCGGCGACGGTTTTGTCCAGTCCCCGCGCAGTGCGACAACATCCGGTTCACGGAGGGCATCCTGAACATCATCGCGTAATAATACATTGTATTTGTTTGCTTTGCAGGTCACACACCATTCAGCGGTTACGTCCACAAAGACCCGTTTCCCCTGCGAAAGTGCGGTGGTCACCGCCTCTTCCGTCAGTGGCTGCCACTCCACCTGATCACTGACCAGGCTCTGCTGCCGGTCATCCGTCATATTGATACCGGCCCAGACACCACCCGCTATCAGCAGCGCCACCAGTGCAGCTGCGCCCCGCTTAATGCCGGCGCGGCGGAAAGCCAGCAGCGCCAATACCAGCAGCACAACCCCCACCATCACCGCAGCCGTTTCCGGCCCGGTGTGCGGGATAAGCAGACTAATCAGCCACAGCGCCGTAATAAACATCATGGCACCCAGTACCAGACGCAGGCCGTTCATCCAGCGGCCGGGCTTCGGCAGTGCTTTTGCGATCCCCGGAAACGCGGCAATCAGCAGCCACGGCAGGCTCATTCCGATCCCCAGTGCGGTAAATATCATCCACAACTGAGAATACGGCGCCACCAGGGCAAATGCGACCGCCGTACCGAGAAACGGTGCGGTACAGGGCGTCGCCAGCAGGGTGGCGAACATACCTTCCATAAAGTGGCCGCGCATTCCTTTACCGCCTGCAGTCGCCAGTTTTGTGGTTGCGTTACTGCTCAGGCGGATGGAAAAGACACCGAATAAATTGGCGCTGAACAGTAATGTCACCACCACCATAAAACCGAGGAACCACGGATTCTGGAACTGAATTCCCCAGCCGACAGCACTTTGTGTCAGACGCAGTACCGACACCAGTGCCGCGAGGATCCAGAAAGAGACCATAATACCGGAGGAGGAAACCAGAAACTGTGTGCGGATCATCCGCCGTTCGCGGTTTTCCACATACAGCACAGCGCCGAGTTTCATGGCCAGCACCGGCAGAACACACGGCATAACATTGAGGATGAGTCCGCCGATCAGGGCAAACAGCAACAGCATAATAAAGGATGTATCACTGCCGGATGTCGCGGCGATATCCGGACCGCTGCCGATCACTGTTGTCAGTGCCTGTGCCGCCGGGCCGTCAGTTACCACTACTGACAGCGGTTTTCCGTTCAGATCGGACGGCACTTCCCCCCAGTCATCCGTTACGTTAACGGTAGCCGTGAGGTTATCGCCGGAAAGGGTAAATGACGGGGCGGCAAAAATGGTTTCCTTATCGGCATTAAAGAACAACTGCGGCTGCTGCCAGCCTCCCGGACGGTGCAGCGCCATTGTCAGTGTTCCGCCGTTCACACGGCTGCTGCCGATGGTGATATCACCGCCGGTCTGCGGAACCTGCTGCATGGCCATCGCATACTGCCGGTCAAAATCGTCCGGTGCCGGTTCTGAGGTGTCCAGTGAGACCGGATAATCGGTCAGGATACAGACATTACTGCATGTGGATAAGGTCAGCGTTCCGCTGAGTAACGGCAGTGCCTGATCCGCAGTGACTTCCAGCGGAAATACCACACTGCCGCCGTAACCCTGGGTGGAAAGCCCTGCGACGTCAAAACGCTGAGGTGCGGGCCAGAACCACTGTGTGGCAGCCGTTTTTTCCTGCCATGTCAGTTCAGGCGCAACGCCCCCTTCCCCCGGTGACTGCCAGTAGGTTTTCCAGCCCGGTTGTAATTCAACAGCCAGCAGCAGACGTAACTTTCCGTCCTGCCATTGATCTGATGTGACTCTGACACGGGCATGATCATTGTGCGGCATCTCAGTCCAGCCGGTATCAGCTGCATGCACAGAAGTCAGCGCGGACAAAAACAGCACAAACGCTGTTAATACAAAACGCATAATATTTTTCATCTCCGAATTAAGCAAAAAACCCGACAATATAAAGATTGCCGGTTGCTAATCCCTCATGACACAAAAATGGAGATGCCTGCGCAGCCGCATCGGCGGGATATGCTGACGCCATGAGCGCGAACGGTAACGAACAGGGACAATAACCGCCGTCATGACGAAGAAAAGAAGAGCGAAAAAGAGAGGTTCGGCCGGAAACTGCGGCACCGTACTCAGCGATTTGGCGCTGATATCACAGGTGCTGCCGGGCTGAGTACTCCCGGTTTCCGTATCACTGAACGACGCCGGGGTGATAAGATCAGCAGACGTGCTCAGACTGATGCGCGGTGCACCAGACATCCGTTGTGTCAGACACAACATGATAAAGAAGAATGTGAAAAACAGCAGCAGATAACCCTGCCTGCGTTGCTTCAGCATAGCCCGCTCCCCGATAGTTACCGCCTATCTTACACAGCCTGTGATTTCAGACAACCGGATAACCATAACTTTACACAGTCAGCCGGAATAAAATGTTAACACGGTACAGCCGGATTGTTACAACCGCAGATTATGGCACGACTGCATTTCACTGCCGTAAAAGCCCCTCACCTGACAGTAAAAAACACTATTAACAGGTTAATAAAACAATAAAAACCAGCATATAAAACTACACCACACCAAAATACCCTGATTTAATGTGAATGCGCGTTTCACGTGTAACTTGCACATCTTTATCGGACAGAGTGAGAGGGATCTCCCGATTTAAAACAAATTAACTTCCATTTATTAACAATAGTGTTCTATTTTTAACAATACAAACACAAGAGCAACACACGTCCTTATACCGTTCCCGAAAAGGAGTTGTTTATGCGCAAGTTAGTTTTGTCTGTACTGGTCACCGGAGCCGCGCTTGCCAGTGCGGCAGTTTCTGCTGAAGAGCTGACCGGTACACTGAAAAAAATCAATGATAACGGCGTGATTATCGTCGGTCACCGCGAGTCCTCCGTCCCTTTCTCTTATTATGATAACCAGCAAAACGTGGTCGGGTATTCCCAGGATTACTCCAACCATATTGTTGATGCCGTGAAAAAGACGCTGAACAAGCCGGATTTACAGGTCAAGCTGATCCCGGTCACTTCTCAGAACCGTATCCCGCTGTTACAGAACGGCACTTTCGATTTTGAGTGCGGCTCCACCACCAACAATCTCGCCCGCCAGCAGCAGGCAGCCTTCTCCAACACCATTTTTGTGGTCGGTACCCGTCTGCTGACCGGTAAAGATTCCGGTGTTAAAGACTTTGCCGATCTCGCCGGGAAAAACGTAGTGGTTACTTCGGGTACCACCTCTGAAATGCTGCTCAACAAACTCAATGATGAGAAGCAGATGAAGATGCGCATTATCAGCGCCAAAGATCACGGGGATGCCTTCCGTACTCTGGAGTCCGGCCGTGCTGTCGCCTTTATGATGGATGATGCCCTGCTGGCCGGTGAACGCGCCAAAGCGAAAAAACCGGATAACTGGGTGATCGTCGGCACACCGCAATCCGAAGAAGCCTACGGTTGTATGCTGCGCAAAGATGATCCGCAGTTTAAAGCCCTGATCGATAAAACAGTTTCTGATGCACAAACCTCCGGTGACGCTGAAGAATCCTATAACCGCTGGTTCAAACAGCCGATTCCGCCTAAGAACCTCAACCTGAACTTTGAATTGTCCGGTGAAATGAAAGGCCTGTTCAAAGCACCGAACGACAAAGCCTTTGAATAACCTCTGCGGCGGCTGACAGCCGGACAGGCTGCGCCGCCCGGACTGAGGATATAACTAAGACCGCCGCGCCCGCGTTCACCACTGACGCGGGCGCGGACGATAAGCCGCAGTCCGCAGCATGTAAATACTCTATCTGTCCGGTAACCACTGGTTATCCGTCTTATACAGGGAGTTCGTTCTTTTACCGGGAGCCGCGCTATGTCAGCTAACTGGGACTGGGGGATATTTTTTCAGCCCGCCCCCTTCGGCAACACCACTTACCTCGGCTGGATTCTGTCCGGCCTGAAGGTCACGGTAATGCTGTCAATCTGTGCCTGGATTATCGCCTTTCTGGTGGGATCTCTGTTCGGTATCCTCCGTACGGTGCCGAATAAATTTCTTTCCTCTCTCGGCACCATTTATGTGGAAATTTTCCGTAATGTGCCGCTGATCGTCCAGTTTTTCACCTGGTATCTGGTGATCCCTGAATTCCTGCCGCCGTCTCTGCGCGACTGGTTTAAAATGGATCTCGACCCGAATATCCAGTTCTTTATTTCCTCCACCCTCTGTCTGGGACTGTTTACCGCAGCCCGTATGACCGAACAGGTTCGTGCCGCCATTCAGTCACTGCCGCGCGGCCAGAAAGCGGCCGGGCTGGCGATGGGGCTGACACTGCCGCAGACTTACCGTTATGTCCTGTTGCCGAATGCTTACCGCGTGATTATTCCGCCGATGACATCCGAAATGCTCAACCTGGTGAAAAACTCCGCGATTGCCTCCACCATCGGGCTGGTCGATATGGCCGCTCAGGCCGGTAAATTGCTGGATTATTCCGCCAGAGCCTATGAGTCCTTTACAGCGATAACCCTCGCTTATGTCGGCATTAACGTCATTATTATGCTGGCCATGCATTTACTGGAAAAACGGGTGCGTCTGCCCGGGACAGGAGGCCGCTGATGTATGAATTTGACTGGAGTTCGGTGATGCCGGGCATGCCGTTTCTGTTAGACGGACTGGTTATTACGGCGAAAATCACCATTACGGCGATTGTTATCGGCATCCTGTGGGGTACCATTCTGGCGATGATGCGTCTGTCATCCATCAAAATCGTGAGCTGGCTGGCTGCACTCTATGTGAACGCCTTCCGTTCCGTTCCGCTGGTGATGGTGCTGTTGTGGTTTTATCTGATTGTGCCTAACTTAGTCCAAAATGTTCTTGGTATATCACCAAAAACAGATATCCGTCTGATCTCAGCTATGGTAGCGTTTTCCCTGTTTGAAGCTGCGTATTATGCTGAAATTATCCGCGCCGGTATCCAGAGTGTGTCACGGGGACAAACATCCGCCTCACTCGCCCTGGGTATGACCAAAATGCAGACCATGCGTCTGGTGGTTCTGCCGCAGGCATTCCGCGCGATGATCCCGCTGCTGCTGACCCAGGGTATTGTCCTGTTCCAGGATACCTCGCTGGTGTATGTGCTCAGCCTGACCGATTTCTTCCGCACCGCCAGCAATATCGGCGAGCGCGACGGAACGCAAATCGAGATGGTGCTGTTTGCGGGTGCGGTTTATTTTGTTATCAGCTTTGCGGCGTCAATGCTGGTTAATTATCTCAAGAGAAGGACTGTGTCATGATCTCCCTGAAAAATATCTCCAAATGGTACGGTCAGTTCCGTGTCTTAACCGACTGCTCGACCGACGTCAAAAAAGGGGAAGTGGTTGTGGTGTGCGGCCCGTCCGGCTCCGGTAAATCCACACTGATAAAAACCGTTAACGGCCTGGAACCGGTACAGGAAGGCGAAATTTTCGTCAATGATATACAGGTGAATAATAAACGTACCGATCTGGCAAAACTGCGCTCTAAAGTCGGCATGGTATTCCAGCACTTTGAGCTGTTTCCGCACCTCTCCATCGTGGAAAACCTGACTCTGGCACAGGTAAAAGTGCTGGGCCGCAGTAAAACCGCCGCCAGAGAAAAGGGACTGAAACTGCTGGAGCGGGTGGGATTATCCGGCCACGCGGATAAGTTTCCGTCCCAGTTATCCGGCGGACAGCAGCAGCGTGTGGCTATCGCCCGCGCCCTGTGTATGGATCCTGTCGCGATGCTGTTCGACGAACCGACCTCTGCCCTCGACCCGGAAATGATCAACGAAGTGCTGGATGTTATGGTTGAACTGGCACACGAAGGCATGACGATGATGGTGGTGACCCACGAAATGGGCTTTGCCCGTAAAGTGGCCGATCGCGTGATTTTCATGGACGAAGGAAAAATCATCGAGGACAGTAAAAAAGAGGATTTCTTTGCCAATCCGAAATCCGATCGCGCCAAAGATTTTCTGGCCAAAATTCTGCACTGATGTTCTGACCGGCCGGTTACAGACCGGCCTTTCTTCTTCTCTTTATCATTCCCCTGCTTTTTTCATCCCTTTACGACCTTAACTGTTGTTCCCTCAGGGGCATATCGGCTATGCTTACGGGTCAGATATTAACAAAACCATATATTATTATGCTGTCCGTCCGGTCTGGTCGTCAGTCCGTGTCCGGCAGTTCATCACCACAGGAATACCGGTGCCATGCAAGAACAATATCGTCCCGAAGACATAGAGCAACAAGTCCAGAGTCACTGGCAGGAAAAACAAACATTTAAAGTGACTGAAGATAACAGTAAAGAAAAATACTACTGCCTGTCTATGCTGCCATACCCTTCAGGACGACTACACATGGGCCACGTGCGTAACTACACCCTGGGTGATGTGATGTCACGTTACCAGCGTATGCTGGGTAAAAACGTCTTACAGCCAATCGGCTGGGATGCGTTCGGTCTGCCTGCGGAAGGCGCGGCGGTGAAAAACAACACCGCACCGGCACCGTGGACCTATGCCAATATCGAATACATGAAACAGCAGCTGAAAAAGCTGGGTTTCGCGTACGACTGGGATCGCGAAGTCACCACCTGTACGCCGGAATATTACCGCTGGGAACAGTGGTTCTTCACCAAACTGTATGAAAAAGGTCTGGCGTATAAAAAAACCTCCGCAGTGAACTGGTGTCCGCATGACCTGACCGTTCTCGCGAACGAGCAGGTTATCGATGGCTGCTGCTGGCGTTGTGATACCCCGGTTGAGCGCAAAGAGATCCCGCAATGGTTTATCAAAATCACCGCTTATGCCGAAGAGCTGCTCAATGACCTCGATACGCTGGAAGACTGGCCGGAGCAGGTCAAAACCATGCAGCGCAACTGGATCGGCCGTTCCGAGGGTGTGGAAATCACCTTTGATGTTGCTGACAGCACCGAAAAACTGAGTGTCTACACCACCCGCCCGGATACCTTTATGGGTGTTACTTATCTGGCAGTGGCGGCGGGTCATCCGCTGGCACAGCAGGCGGCACAGAACAATCCTGAGCTGAAAACCTTTATCGATGAGTGCCGTAACACCAAAGTGGCAGAAGCTGAAATGGCCACGATGGAGAAAAAAGGCGTGGCAACGGGAATGTTTGCTATTCACCCGCTGACCGGCGAAAAAATCCAGGTCTGGGCTGCCAACTTCGTTCTGATGGAATACGGCACCGGTGCTGTTATGGCAGTTCCGGCACACGACCAGCGTGACTGGGAATTTGCCACCAAATACGATTTACCGATCAAACCTGTCATTCTGAATGAAGACGGTTCTGAGCCGGATATCAGTGAAGCGGCAATGACCGGCAAAAATACACTGTTCAATTCCGGTGAGTTCGACGGACTGGATTATACCGCCGGTTTCAATGCCATTGCTGACAAACTGGTGGCACTCGGCGTTGGCGAACGCAAAGTGAATTACCGTCTGCGCGACTGGGGTGTTTCCCGTCAGCGTTACTGGGGCGCACCGATCCCGATGGCAACCCTGGAAGACGGCACCGTGGTACCGGTTCCGGAAGATCAGTTACCGGTTATCCTGCCGGAAGATGTGGTCATGGACGGTATCACCAGCCCGATTAAAGCCGATCCGGAGTGGGCAAAAACCACCATCAACGGACAACCTGCCCTGCGTGAAACCGATACCTTCGATACCTTTATGGAATCCTCCTGGTATTATGCGCGCTACTGCTGCCCGGACTACGACAAAGGCATGCTGGACCCGGCTGCGGCCAACTACTGGCTGCCGGTCGATCAGTATATCGGCGGTATCGAACACGCCATTATGCACCTGATGTATTTCCGCTTCTTCCACAAACTGATGCGTGATGCAGGCCTGGTGAACTCAAATGAGCCGGCAAAAAATCTGCTGTGTCAGGGTATGGTACTGGCCGATTCTTTCTACTACACCGATACCGATGGTCACCGCGTGTGGGTTTCCCCGGAAGAAGCCATTCTTGAGCGTGATGATAAAAACCGTATCATCAAGGCAACAGATAAAGAAGGCCGTGAGCTGGTTCACACCGGCATGAGCAAAATGTCAAAATCGAAGAACAACGGCGTTGATCCGCAGATTATGGTGGAAAAATACGGCGCGGATACCGTTCGTCTGTTTATGATGTTTGCGGCACCACCGGAACTGACCCTGGAATGGCAGGAATCCGGCGTGGAAGGTGCAAACCGCTTTATCCGCCGTGTATGGCGTCTGGTGTATGAGCATGTTCAGAAAGGCAAAACCGCACCGCTGGATATCAGCAGCCTGACGCCGGCACAAAAAGATCTGCGCCGTTCCCTGCACAAAACGATTGCCAAAGTCAGCGATGATGCCGGCCGCCGTAAGCAGTTCAACACCGCCATCGCCGCGATTATGGAACTGCTCAACGAGTTACAGCGTGCACCTCAGGAAACAGAACAGGATCGCGCACTGATGCAGGAAGCACTGGATGCCGTTATCCGTATGCTGTCCCCGATTATCCCTCACGCCGGTTTCACCCTGTGGAAAGCACTGGGTCATGAAACCGATGTGGATGATGCACAGTGGCCGGTCGCCAGTGAAGAAGCAATGGTTGACGATACCAAACTGATTGTTATCCAGATCAACGGTAAAGTCCGCGGCCGTATTACGGTTGCCGCAGATGCGGAACAGGATGCGGTCATGGCGCTGGCGTCAGAAGAAGCGAATGTCGCGAAATACCTCGAAGGTGTGAGCGTTCGCAAAGTTATTTATGTGCCGGGTAAATTACTGAACCTGGTCGTCGGTTAATTAAGGAGATATCGTGCGACATCGCATTATCACGCTGTTGCTCGGGCTTGCGGTGCTGGTCACCGCAGGCTGCGGCTTCCATCTGCGCGGCACCACACAAATTCCGCCTGAACTGCAGAAAATGCAGATCAGTACCGGCGATCCGTATGGCGAACAGACCCGTGCTATCCGTCAGCAACTGCAGCTGAATAACGTACAGATTATTGAGAGCGGTGATGCCTCCGTCCCGGTACTGAAAATCACCGGTTCTTCCGAAGGTAAGGAAGAGACGGTATCCATTTTCCAGGACGGTAAAGCGGCTGAAAAAGAACTGGTTTATTTCCTGAATGCCCAGGTGATTATGCCGAACGGTTCGGTGTATCCGATCAATGTCCGCGTTGAGCGCTCATTCTTTGATAACCCGCTGGAAGCACTGGCAAAAGATGCGGAAAAAGATATGGTCCGCCAGGAAATGCGTGAACAGGCGGCAGCCCGTCTGGTCCGTAAACTGCTGATTATCCAGCCTTCAGAACAGCATAAGCAGGCTGAAAATGCCGAAGCGGCTGAGATTGTCGCACCGAAGGCATGATAAAAGTTTCACCAGAGCAACTCATCACGCAGCTCCGTTCGGGGCTGCGTGAACGTTACCTCCTCTGGGGGAACGAACCCTTATTACTCCAGGAATCCCGGGATGCCATCCGCCATGCGGCGCAGGAACAGGGATTTGACGAGCACTTTACCTTTTCACTTGAACAACATACTGACTGGGATGCGATTTTTTCTGTCTGCCGGTCACTCAGTCTGTTTGCCGGACGGCAGACACTCTCGCTGTATCTGCCGGAAAACGGTCCCAACGCCGCAATGGGCGAACAGCTTCTCCGGCTCGCCGGATTACTGCATCCTGATATTCTGCTGATCCTGCGCGGTCATAAACTGACCAAAGCCCAGGAAAACAGCGCCTGGTTTAAAGCGCTGGCACAGGATGGCGTGTATATCGCCTGTATGACGCCGGATCTGAACCGGTTGCCGCAATGGGTCACCGCCCGGGCCGCACTGTTACAGCTTCAGCCGGATGAACAGGCTGTCCGCCTGCTCTGCTATTGCTACGAGGGCAATCTGCTGGCGCTGTCACAGGCTTTATCCCGCCTTGCCCTGATTTATCCGGACGGAAAACTCACCCTGCCCCGCGTGGAAGCGGCCGTTAATGATGCGGCACATTTTACCCCGTATCACTGGGTGGACGCCCTGCTGGCAGGGAAAAGTAAGCGCGCCTGTCATATTCTGACTCAGCTTCTGGCTGAGGATAACGAGCCGGTGATCCTGCTGCGCACCGCACAGCGCGAAGTGATGCAACTGCTGACGTTACAGCGGGAAAGCCGTCATCAGCCGCTGCGCACACTGTTTGACAAGCACCGTATCTGGCAGAACCGCAGGGGAATGATAACAGATGCCCTGGGGCGCCTTGATGCGCATACCCTGCAGGTGGCGATATCCCTGATCACCCGTATTGAAATCCGTCTCAAGCAGGATTACGGACAATCCGTCAGTGATGAATTACTGACACTGACACTGCTTCTGAGCGGTAAAGCACAGACAGGACAGATCCTCTATGACGAACAACGCGGATAACCGGATTCTGGCGCTGTACGGCGGCACATTTGACCCGATCCACCAGGCGCACATCAATACCGTGAAAGCCATGGCGGCGGAAGCCGGTCTGGAACAGGTTATTTTACTGCCGAATAATGTCCCGCCGCACCGCCCGCAGCCAAAAGCGAATGCACAACAGCGGCTGATGATGGCACAACTGGCTGTTAACGGTGATCTGCTGTTCCGGGTGGATGACCGCGAACTGCACCGTGACGCACTCTCCTATACCGTGGAAACACTGCGTCAGTACCGGTCAGAAATTGGTTCGCGGCGGCCGCTGGCCTTTATCATTGGTCAGGATTCTCTGCTGTCGATTGATACCTGGCATGAATGGGACAAGATTCTGACCCTGTGCCATATACTGGTCTGCAAACGGCCGGGGTACACCCTGGATTTTCCGTCTGAACGTCTCGCTGACTGGTTTGTTCAGCACCTGATCACCACACCGGACAGCCTTCACAAAAGACCGTCCGGCTATATTTTCCTGGCTGATACACCCCTGTTTCCGATTTCCGCCACCAATATCCGTGAACGGCTGAAAAACGGCGAAGACTGTCGTGATCAGCTGGCGCCCGCCGTTCAGGACTATATTCTGGAACAGGGACTTTACCGCTGACTCACCCTGCCTGCCGGGTTTTGGCAATCACAATCTCACGGATGCACACATCCTGCGGTTGCTGATAAGCAAACTGAATACAATCCGCGATTTTTTCCGGGTCCAGACCTGACTGAATCTCTTTTTTCCAGGTCTGGTAATTCTGCTTAATTTCCTCATTGGTGGTATGACTTAATAACGGCGTTTCCACCACCCCCGGCGCAATAGTAATTAAACGGACATTTGCGGATGCCACTTCTTCGCGGATATTTTCCGTAATAGCATGAACCGCAAATTTGGTACCGCAATACACGGAATGGCTGGGAAATGTTTTTCGTCCGGCAATCGAACTGATATTAATAATAGTACCTTCCTGACGTTCAACCATATCGTGCAATACAATATTAATTCCGGTCAGAACACCATTAATATTCACATCCACCATTTGCTGCCATTCCGCATAATCCTGATCATACGGATTATCCAGCAGCATGACGCCCGCACAGTTAATTAATAAATCCGTTTTGCCGTACAGGCTTTCTGCTTCGGCTATTGCTGCCTTCATGGCAGTAAGATCCGTCACATCCACACTGCGGCACAGACTGTCCGGCAGATGAAACCCTTCTGTAATCTGACTGCGTCGTGCCAGTAATAATACCGGATGCCCTGCCTGACTCATTCGTTTTGCCACAGATTCACCAATACCGGAACTGGCACCGGTAATAACCACTAATTTTTTCATTGCATTTACCTTGAGAATATAAATAAAGTTGCATGATTTTATGCCTTGCATTACATATATCAAGAAGGCAGATTAATTTCACAAAGTAACCTGAAGGTAACTAATGGACGATAAAATAAAGAAAATTGTAGTGGTCAGTGAAATAGAAGTTACGCTGTCGGTTATCGGCGGGAAATATAAACCATTAATATTAAATTTATTATCTGAAAAAACCGTTCAGCGCTTTGGTGAAATACGGGCTTATATTGTCAATATTTCACAAAAAACATTAACCAATCAATTACGCGAGATGGAAGCAGATGGTTTACTTACCCGGACGGTCTTTGCCGAAGTGCCGCCCCGCGTGGAATACACAATTACAGATAAAGGCCGCTCACTGATCCCGATTCTGATGCTGATGTGTGACTGGGGCTATGAAAACATGGGCGATCGCTACACACTGCTGCGCCCGGAGTGTGACTGAGCCGGTGCTGCCGCCTGTAATATTGCCTGATCGCATAAATAATCTATCTGATAATGACGGGCAGTGGTGAGTAACAGATGCTTCACCCCCTCCGCCGGACAGGCACCGGTGCGGTAAGCCTCAATTGCCGCACTCATCTGCTGCTTTTCTGCCGGACTCAGCAGGCGTTTAAAATAGCCCTGCATATGCATCAGCGCATTGGTCATGTTGGCACGGGTCGCGGGCTGTGAAAATGCGGTCAGCAGTTCCCGCTGCCAGACCGCGGCAGTTTCCGCCAGTTCGTCCGGCGATAATGTTCCCGCCTGTGACAACAATCGCCCGCTGCTTTTGTATATGCGTGGTGAATAGGCCATCAGCGCATATTTATAACGGCTATGCTCACGGATCAGCCTGCCCGCACTGAGCGGCGGATTCAGTACCTGCGCGAGCGCCTGCTGTACTGTCTGCCGCCATACTATTTCCTCCGGTTCTTCTTCCGGCTGCCGCTGATATGTCATATTTTCCGCCTTTTCATCTTTTATTGAGTGACTATAGTACAACACACACTGTTTCTGTTTTTCCTGCCCGTACATTTCCTTATATTTCTTTAATCTTTACTGCTTTGTATTCCCCCTGTTCGCTGTTATTCTTGCGGTGCCGGCGGCAACACAGGGCGAACCTCGCAAAATTACCCTGTGTAACGTAAAATAGCGATGATCCCCGGCACACAGCAACCCCGCGCCTGAACTGCATGGCGGTACTACTGACGGGGATGTGTTTCTGTTATCCATTAATCCGGAATAAGGTGAACCTTTTGCAAGGCACAGAATTACTTGAGTTTATTATTGATAAACTCGAAGACTCAAAAGCGCAGGATATTATTACTATTGATGTACGCGGTAAATCCAGTATTACCGATCACATGATTATCTGTACCGGCACATCAAGCCGTCATCTGGCATCCGTGGCCGATAACCTCGTAACAGACTGCCGTCAGGCAGGTATGATGCCGCTCGGCGTGGAAGGTCAGGGAATTTCTGACTGGATTGTTGTCGATCTCGGTGAAGCTATCGTGCATGTCATGCAGGACGAAAGCCGCCGTATGTATGAATTAGAGAAACTCTGGAGCTGAGTGTTGAAGTTACAGCTCATTGCCGTCGGCACCAAAATGCCTGACTGGGTCGAAACCGGATTTCAGGATTATCTCCATCGCTTTCCGAAAGATATGCCGTTTGAACTGACAGAGATTCCGGCCGGAAAACGGGGGAAAAACGCGGATATTAAGCGTATCCTGGAAAAAGAAGGCGAATTAATGCTGGCGGCAGCGGGCAAAGGTAACCGGATTGTCACACTGGATATTCCCGGCGCACGCTGGGATACTCCGCAGCTGGCCGGTCAGCTGGAACGCTGGAAGCAGGACGGACGCAATATCAGCCTGCTTATCGGCGGCCCGGAAGGCCTTTCGCCTGCCTGTAAAGCTGCAGCAGAACAGAGCTGGTCACTCTCCCCGCTGACCCTGCCGCACCCGCTGGTGCGTGTGCTGGTCGCAGAGAGCCTGTACCGCGCCTGGAGTATTACTGCCAATCATCCGTATCACAGGGAATAACCGCAGTGCCCGGTCTGAATCCGCCTGACGGCGATAAGAAAAAACATAAGCAACGGATGGATTTCCGCGATTACAGTGCGGAATCCGCCCTGTTCATCCGCCGTGCGGTGGTTGCGTTTATCGGTATTGTTATTTTATCTGCCGTACTGGTGGTGAATCTCTATCATCTCCAGATTAACCGCCATGAAGATTATCAGACCCGCTCCAATGATAACCGGATAAAACTGGTTCCTATTCCGCCGAGCCGGGGCATGATTTATGACCGCAGAGGCACTCTGCTGGCGGAAAACAGAACGATTTATCAGCTCGAAATCATACCGGAGAAAGTCACTGACCTGCCGGATGTACTGAATGAGCTGCGCGAAATCGTTGACCTGTCCGACGAAGACATCGCAAATTATGAAAAAGAGCGCCGCCGTTCGCGCCGCTTTACCTCTATTCCGCTGAAAACCCCGCTCAGTCAGATTCAGGTGGCGCGGTTTTCGGTTAATCAGTACCGTTTCCCGGGACTGGAAATCAAAGGTTATCAGCGCCGCTTCTACCCTTACGGGTCCGCCCTGACCCATGTCATTGGTTATGTGGCCAAAATTAACGACAAAGATGTCGAACGTCTGGATAAAGACGGGATTTTACCGAACTATGCTGCCACCCATGACATCGGTAAGCTGGGTATTGAGCGCTATTATGAATCCGTCCTGCACGGCAAAACCGGCTATGAGGAAGTGGAAGTCAACAGCCGCGGCCGGGTGATCCGCCAGTTACACGAGCAGGCACCGCAGGCCGGGAAAGATATCTATCTGACGATAGATCTTGAATTACAGATGTATATCGAAAAACTGCTGACCACCAGCCGGGCAGCTGTCGTGGTCAGTGATCCGCGCAACGGCGAAATCCTGGCGCTGGTGTCTAACCCGAGTTATGACCCGAACCTGTTTGTGAACGGCATTTCCGGCCCGGATTACCGCGGGTTGCTCAATAATCCGGATCGTCCGCTGATTAACCGTACGACTCAGGGACTCTATCCGCCGGCATCCACGGTGAAACCGTTTATCTCGGTGGCGGCTCTCAGTGAAAAAGTGATCACCCGCAACACCACCATTTTTGACCCGGGCTGGTGGCAGTTACCGGGTTCGGAAAAACGTTACCGCGACTGGAAACGCTATGGTCACGGCAATCTGAACGTGGTGAAATCGATTATTGAATCTGCGGATACCTTCTTCTATCAGGTGGCGTATGACATGGGGATCGACCGTCTGTCCGCCTGGATGACCCGCTTCGGTTACGGCGAATATTCCGGTATTGATCTGATAGAAGAATACAACGGTGTGATGCCGACCCGCGAATGGAAACAGCGGCGCTACAAGAAGCAATGGTATCAGGGTGATACCATCCCGGTCGGGATCGGCCAGGGATACTGGACATCAACACCCATCCAGATGTCAAAAGCGCTTAATACCCTGATAAATGATGGTGTGGTAAAAACGCCGCATCTGCTGCTCGGTACCAAAGAGGGTGACGGCATGCTGCCGTATGAGCAGAAAGACTATATTACCATTGGTGATATTCATTCCGGTTACTGGGAGCTGGCAAAATCCGGAATGTACGGCGTGGCTAACGCGCCGAACGGCACCGGCCGTAAATTCTTTGCCGGAACACCATACAAAGCCGCCGCCAAGTCGGGGACAGCACAGGTGTTCAGCTATGAAACCTATAACGCCAGCAAACTGGCGGAACGTCTGCGCGACCATAAATTAATGATTGCCTACGCACCTTACGATAACCCGACGGTGGCAGTGACCATCATTCTGGAAAACGGCGGTGCAGGCCCGGCAGTAGGTACCCTGGTCCGTCAGATCCTTGATCATGTCCTGCTGGGTGATAACAACACGGTGCTGCCTGATGCCCCACCATCGCCGCCCGGCAGTGAAACTGAGTAATACCCATGACTGATAATCCGCGCAAAGTATCTCTGATGACCCGCATGCACATCGACTTCCCGTTGCTGGTGCTGCTGCTGATCCTGCTGGTTTACAGTGCGTTTGTACTGTGGAGTGCCAGCGGGCTGGACACGGAAATGATGGAGCGCCGCCTCGGGCAGATTTTCTCCGGTATCATTATTATGCTGATCATGGCGCAGATCCCGCCGCGGGTGTATGAAACCTGGGCGCCGCATCTTTATATTGTCTGTGTCATCCTGCTGGTCTTTGTCGATGTGTTCGGGCAGATCAGTAAAGGCGCACAGCGCTGGCTTGATCTGGGAATTGTCCGTTTCCAGCCGTCTGAGATTGCCAAAATTGCGGTTCCGCTGATGGTGGCGCGGTTTATGAACCGCGACCAGTGCCCGCCGACACTGAAAAATACGGCTATCGCCCTGCTGCTGGTGGTGGTACCGACATTACTCGTGGCCGCACAACCCGATCTCGGGACATCCATCCTGGTGGCGGCTTCCGGTATTTTTGTGCTGTTTCTGGCCGGTATGAGCTGGCGCCTTATCGGAATAGCCCTCCTGCTGCTTGCCGCCTTTATTCCGCTGCTCTGGTTTTTCCTGATGCACGATTACCAGCGCGGCCGCGTGATGATGCTGCTCGATCCGGAAACCGACCCGCTCGGTGCCGGTTATCATATTATTCAGTCAAAAATTGCCATCGGCTCCGGCGGGCTGGCCGGAAAAGGCTGGATGCTGGGCACCCAGTCCCAGCTGGAATTCCTGCCGGAACGTCATACTGACTTTATCTTTGCGGTCCTCGCGGAAGAGCTGGGGCTGGTCGGCGTGATCTTTTTACTGGTACTCTATCTGCTGATCATTATGCGCGGGCTGATGATTGCCGCCCGTGCCCAGAATACGTTCGGGCGGGTGATGGTCGGTGGCCTGATGCTCATCTTCTTTGTCTATGTGTTTGTGAATATCGGTATGGTCAGCGGGATACTGCCGGTGGTTGGTGTACCGCTGCCGATGATGAGTTACGGCGGCTCCGCTCTGATTGTATTAATGGCAGGGTTTGGTATTGTCATGTCAATTCATACACACCGTAAGATGCTGTCAAAAAGCTTATAATACATTACGAGGTTTTCATGCGTTTACAATGGATTGCGGTCACAGCAATGGCCGCCCTGCTGGCAGGCTGCCCGTCAGTGCAACAGCCGGTTAAACAGACACCGCCGCCGGGACCGGCAAAAGAGATTCTCGGCGCCGTACCGGCCTATGAGCCGCTGCATCCGGGCGCGAATAATGATTATGTCCGTAATGGTCAGCAATATCAGATTGTCCGTGATCCGGAAAACTTCAGTCAGCAGGGTTATGCCTGGATTTACGGCCAGGCGCAGAACGGCAACCGGACAGCCACCGGCGAAATCGTCAACAGCGCCGAACTGACCGCCTCCCACCCGACTTTGCCAATCCCGGGCTATGCACGTGTGACTAATATGGCAAATAACCGCATGATGGTGGTACGGATAAACGATCGCGGCCCGTATATGCCGGGCAAACAAATCGGACTTTCCCGTGCAGTGGCAGATCGCCTGAACCTGCTGCCGAACACAAAAATTAAAATTGACCCGATTGTGGTCGCGGAAGACGGCTCTCTGAGCGGAACCGGGACTGTCGGCACCGTTGTCGCCAAACAGAGCTATGCCCTGCCGGGCCGCCCTGAGCTGGGAAAAACCAGTGCACTGGGTACACCGGTAACCAACACCACCCCGGTCGTGCCGATCAACAGCCGTCCGGTTATGGCACAACCGCAGCCTGAATCCGCACTTATCCCGGTCGTGAAACAGCCCGCAGCACCGGCAGATGCACAAACTGAAAACACAGACACTCCCGCACCGCAACCGGTCACGGTGAGTGGTTACCGTGTCCAGGTGGGTGCGGTAGCCAGTGAGGAACGCGCATCACAATGGCAGAAAGAGCTCAGCGGCAAACTTGGCGTACCCGGTATGACAGAAACCGCAGGCGATATTTACCGTGTTCAGCTGGGGCCGTTTGCCAGCCGTGAACAGGCCGCAGAGGTTCAGGGACGCCTTCAGCAGCAGCTGAATATGAATTCATTTATCCTGGCACCGTAAAACAGGCTGTGATAACACTACGCGCTGTCATGGCACTTTGCTATGATAGCGTTTCTTTTTCACCGGCATCATCAATGTTGTTTTAACACTCATGAAATACGCAACGACTTATCAACACCGCGCCGGGCGGCTGGCCGCATTCGGTCTGACCCTGGCATTGAGCGCCGCAGCTTCTGCCGCTGATGTTCCGAATCTGAATACCACAATCCCGGCCGTACCGGATATTGAAGCGGAATCCTATATTCTGATGGATTACCACTCCGGAAAAATACTGGCTGAGAAAAATGCCGATATCCGTCGTGATCCCGCCAGCCTGACCAAAATGATGACCAGCTATGTCATCGGACAGGCGATGAATGCCGGAAAATTCACACCGGAAACCATGGTCACTATCGGGGAAAATGCCTGGGCGACCGGTAACCCGGTGTTCCGCGGCTCCTCACTGATGTTCCTCAAACCGGGCGAACGCGTCAGCGTATCTGACCTGAGCCGCGGCATTAACCTGCAATCCGGTAATGATGCCTGTGTGGCGATGGCAGAATTTGTTGCCGGCGACCAGGAAACCTTTGTCAGCCAGATGAATGCTTATGTGTCACAACTCGGCCTGAAAAATACCCATTTTAAAACCGTTCACGGGCTGGATTCCGAAGGTCAGTACAGTACTGCCCGGGATATGGCTCTGATTGGTCAGGCCATGATCCGTGATGTGCCGAATGAATACGCAATCTATAAAGAGCGCTCATTCACCTATAATAATATTACCCAGCAAAACCGTAACGACCTGCTGGGTGACAAAAGCCTGAATGCGGACGGAATTAAAACCGGCCACACCAGCGGCGCGGGCTATAACCTGGTAGCGTCAGCCACTGAAGGGGATATGCGTCTTATTTCCGTTGTGATGGGCACCAAATCAGCCAAAGCCCGTAATGCGGAAAGCAAAAAACTGCTTACGTGGGGTTTCCGTTTCTTTGAAACCGTCAAACCGATGCAGAAAGATAACCCGCTGGTCTCGGAAATCGTCTGGTTCGGGGATAAAGACAAAGTGCAGTTAGGCGTGGAAAATGATGTCTATATCACTATCCCGCGCGGCCGCCTGAAAGATCTGAAAGCCGGTTTTGTTCTGACCAATCCGGAACTGCACGCTCCGCTGGCCAAAAACCAGGTGGTCGGTACGATTAACTTCCAGCTCGACAACCAGATTATTGAAACCCGGCCGCTGGTCGTCACTGAAGCGGTACCGGAAGGTAACTTCTTCAGTCGTCTGATCGACTATATCCGCCTGCTGTTTCACCGCTGGTTTGGCTGAAGACTTGAAATCAGATGAACTATCCCCATATTTAATTCATCTGAAGTTTTGCTTTATTAAGGAGCACCCATGAAAACCAAACTTGATGAACTGTTAGAGTTCCCCTGCTCATTTACCTACAAAGTGATGGGTGCCGCTGAACCGGAATTAGTGAATGATGTTCTGGAAGTGATTCAGCGCCACGCGCCGGGTGACTACAGTCCGTCAATCAAACCGAGCAGCAAAGGAACCTATCATTCCGTTTCTGTGACGATTGATGCGACACACATTGAGCAGATCGAGAATCTGTACGAAGAATTAGGCGCGTTAGAACGTGTCAGAATGGTGCTGTAATACCGTTATTTCTTCATCATTTCAGGCCGCCTTTCAGGGCGGCCTTTTTTTTATCCTGCTGAACATTTTATGCCCGTCACTGGTACGTATTTGCCGTGCGCGTTATACTGCTGACCCGGCATACCGAACTGAAGATATCATTTTGCAAAATAACACCATCATTTTACGCCAGCTGGGCCTGCGGCCTTATCATCCTGTTTCCGAAGCCATGCACCAATTTACTGAGCAGCGTACTGCGGATACCGGCAACGAGATCTGGCTGGTCGAACATGAGCGCGTTTTTACCCAGGGACAGGCCGGTAAAGCAGAACACGTCCTGGCACCCGGCGATATCCCGGTGATCCAATCTGATCGCGGCGGCCAGGTGACGTACCACGGCCCGGGACAGCAGGTCATGTATGTGATGATTGACCTTAAGCGTGACAAAATCGGTGTGCGCGAACTGGTATCCGCTCTGGAAAATGCCGTGGTTGAAACCCTGAAACAGTGGAATATTGATGCTTATCCGCGCCCGGACGCCCCCGGCGTTTATGTGGCGGGTAACAAAATCTGTTCACTCGGTCTGCGTATCCGTAACGGCCGCTCATTCCACGGGCTGGCGCTCAATATCAATATGGATCTTGAACCTTTTCACCGCATTAATCCCTGTGGTTATGCCGGTCTTGCCATGACGCAAATGGCTGATTTTGTTCCCGGTATTACCCTTGCGGATGTTCAGCCTGTGCTGACCGCACAATTCTGCCGGCAATTAGGATTCCAACTTGCCGCAGAATAGTGATATAATTTTTTTAACATTTTTAAAAAGATTTTTAAAAGATTGATGATATTGTTACATTCAGCAGACAGGCCGTCACCACGGCGCTCATCAATCACAATCCGATGAATCTAACCGGAAATGACATAAACATGAGTAAACCAATTCAGATGGAGCGCGGTATCAAGTACCGCGACGCCGATAAAATGGCGCTTATCCCGGTCAAAAACCTGGTATCAGAGACGACCGAACGATTACGCAAACCAAGCTGGATGAAAATCAAACTTCCGGCCGATTCCCATAAAATCAAGGGGATCAAAGATGCAATGCGCCGTAACGGCCTGCATTCTGTCTGTGAGGAAGCCTCCTGCCCGAACCTGAGCGAATGCTTTAACCACGGTACCGCCACGTTTATGATCCTCGGGGCTATCTGTACCCGCCGCTGCCCGTTCTGTGACGTTGCCCACGGCCGCCCGAATGCGCCGGATGCCAACGAGCCGCAGAAACTGGGTCAGACCATCAAAGATATGGGACTGCGCTATGTGGTGATCACCTCTGTTGACCGTGATGACCTGCGTGACGGCGGCGCTCAGCACTTTGCTGACTGTATCACCGCTATCCGCGATCACAGCCCGGCCATTAAAATTGAAACTCTGGTGCCGGACTTCCGCGGCCGTATGGATAAAGCACTGGAAATCCTGACCGCCACCCCGCCGGATGTTTTCAACCACAACCTGGAAAACGTACCGCGTGTTTACCGCCAGGTGCGCCCGGGCGCGAACTATGACTGGTCACTGAAACTGCTGGAACGCTTTAAAGAAGCGCATCCGGAGATCCCGACCAAATCCGGTCTGATGGTCGGTTTAGGCGAAACCAATGACGAGATCCTGGATGTTATGCGCGACCTGCGCCGTCACGGCGTCACCATGCTGACGCTGGGCCAGTATCTCCAGCCGAGCCGCCACCACCTGCCGGTTCAGCGTTATGTCAGCCCGGAAGAGTTTGAGGAAATGAAAGCCGAAGCCATGGCGATGGGCTTCACCCACGCTGCCTGCGGCCCGTTTGTCCGCTCTTCTTACCATGCTGATTTGCAGGCCAAAGGCGAAGAAGTTAAATAATTTCCCGCCGTTCTGTGAATACCGGAAACCGCCGCTGAAAAACGGCGGTTTTTTTATGCCGCTCCGGTGATGACGCCGGTAACGGGCAAAACGAAAAGTCGCTGTAAACACATCCTTTGCGCCCGGATCGCGCCATCCATGGCGCTTACGCTTTTCGTTCGCCTGCCCGTTACCGGTGTTTTACCTGACCGGAAAACAGCTCAATGATATATGTCTTTTGTGCTCTGCCTCTCTGCCGCTATTCCCACTGCTACTGATACTGATTATGATGCGTGCCATAACACATTAATAATGAGTAAATTATGCAACGTAGTGGCGTTTTATGTCTGACCGCACTGGCTCCCGCCGTCTGGGGCAGTACTTACCTGGTGACAACCGAAATGCTGCCTGCCGGCTACCCGATGACTGTCGCTATGCTGCGCGCTTTACCGGCCGGTCTGCTGCTGATGCTGTTTATCCGTCAGTTGCCGAAAGGGATCTGGTGGGGGCGGATTTTCGTGCTCGGCGCGCTGAATTTCGCCGTGTTCTGGTGGCTGCTGTTTGTATCCGCCTATCGTCTGCCGGGCGGCGTGGCTGCGACGGTCGGCGCTATTCAGCCGCTGATAGTGCTGCTGCTCTCCCGTATGGTGCTGGGAAATGTGCTGAAACCGCTGGCGGTGATCGGCGCACTGTGCGGGATAGGCGGGGTGGCACTGCTGTTACTGACGCCGCAGGCAAAACTTGACACCATCGGTATTATTGCCGGGTTAGCCGGTGCCTTCTCCATGGCCGCCGGTACGGTACTGAGCCGCCGCTGGCAGCCGGATGTCTCACCGCTGACCTTTACCACGTGGCAGCTCACTGCAGGCGGATTACTCCTGCTCCCGGTCTCTCTGCTGCTCGAACCGGCACTGCCGCCGCTGACACTGCTCAATATCAGCGGATTGCTGTATCTGGGGCTGATTGGTGCAGCACTGACGTATCTGTTCTGGTTTCGCGGACTGGCGATCCTCGGGCCGGATTCAGTCGCATCGCTCGGTTTTCTCAGCCCGCTGACTGCCGTATTGCTGGGCTGGTTTGTGCTGGATCAGCAACTGAGCCTGTTACAGTGTGCCGGTGTTGTGGTGGTTATCGGCAGTGTCTGGCTCAGTCAGGTAGCTAACCGGCGCTGATATAAAAAAAACCCGTTACTATGGTGAGTAACGGGTTTTCGTCACGGTAATGTCGAATTAAAATAACGGCTACGGTATAGCGAGTTACAACTTAAATCGAGACAACGTTTGCAGCAGACGGGCCTTTTGCGCCATCAACGATTTCAAATTCCACTTTCTGGCCTTCTGCCAGTGTTTTGAAACCATCATTCAGAATTGCAGAGAAGTGAACAAACACATCTTTGCTGCCGTCTTCCGGAGTGATAAAACCGAAACCTTTTGCTTCGTTAAACCACTTCACGTTACCTTTGCGCTTTGACATTCAAAAAAACCTTTTTACGAGTGATAGTACTTCATCAGTACCCGGCCAGTCATCATCAGACTGTATTGATCCTGCCGGGCAATCTGGTTCGATACTAAACTACCCGTCGGATAATGGTATTCTGAGTGATATTTCGCTGATATACCAGAGGATTTGTCCTGGTTATTTCAGAGGACAATTGTATTTATCCCTCAGATGATCCCTTCATGGCGCAGCAGCCACTGCTTGATATCCAACCCGCTGCTGTAGCCGCCCATTGAGCCGTCGTGGGCGATCACCCGGTGGCACGGAATAATCAGACAAATCGGATTACGCCCGTTTGCCATACCGACCGCACGGCAATAATTAGCCGATCCCAGTTTTAATGCCAGATCTTTATAAGACCAGGTAACCGCAAACGGAATCGTTGATAACTGCGCCCACACCCTGGTCTGGAATTCAGTACCGTGCGGATTGAGTTTTACACTGAAATCCTGTCGTTTCCCGGCGAAATATTCATCCAGCTCATGAATGCACTGTCTGATATGCGGATTATCACTGTCTGTCTGCTCCGGTGCAGTATCATCAAATCCCAGTTCAGTGATCCCCTGCTCATCCGCACTGATAATGATAAAACGGCGCGGAAATCCGGTTGGAGCCTTTATATAAGTCGTCGCCATACGTTTGCCCTTTGTGCTGGTTTTGCTATAGCAAAACCTAATTATGATAAAGAGACAAACATCATTTACGTCATTCATCTCACAACAGAGAAAATAACGAGGCAAATGAATTCATGCAAGTCAGTTCACCGGAAAATGATATCCCGGCGGACTGATTTATGACGAATGATGAGACAGCTGATTATTTCAGCCAGTCGGCGACGGCCTCATACGTGCCGCGAAAGAGGATGCGATCGGCTTTTTTACTCAGCTGATAGCGGTACATCGGGTCATAATATTCTTCCAGAAGCGGGCACAGCCACGAGAAATGCACTTCGGTATTGCCGCTGCGCCATTGCTCCGCGAGGGCACTATCGAGCAGTGCGGTCAGTTCCGCGGCACGCTGTGTGCCGAGCCGCCGCCGGATAGCAGACAGCCCGTGATGCAGATACTCGCTGTATGCCTCACGTCCCTTCTCTTCACCGTATGCGGTGGTGAAATCACAGGTCATGCGGTCAAAATACTCTTCTTTCAGGCGTTCCAGACGGCGCTCAAACGGATCTTCCACCACCACCAGCGACGCCTGTGCCATTTGTGCCCGCAGCGGCTCCGGCAGACCGTTAGCCCCGATAGCGCGGCCCTCATCTTCCAGCACCCAGCGGGTACCGGCTTCTTCTTTTTTTATCATCGCGGCAGCGAGATGGTTTTCAAATGTCGCTTGGGCAAACTGCGCCTCCAGTGTGCGGCCGAAAGACGATCCCCGGTGATGCGCCAGCCCTTCAAGGTCAATACCGTCAGCCAGTTCGCCCACCAGTGTGGTTTTACCGCTGCCGGTGCAGCCGCCGATCAGGATCACCGGACGTGCCACCAGCTCTTCCGTCACCTGAATGACCGCCTGGCGCAATGCTTTGTAACCCCCGGTGATCAGCGGGTATTCCGTCCCGGCCTCCCGCAGCCACTGCTGCACGATATGTGAACGCTGCCCTCCGCGGGCACAGCAGAGATACCCCTGCGGATATTCTGCACAGGCCGCCAGCCAGGCCGTCATCCGCTGCTCACGGCTTTCACCGCTGACCAGCTGATGCCCCAGCGCAAGCGCCTTTTCAGATCCCTGCTGCTTATAGCAGGTGCCGACAGCCGCCCGCTCCTCATCATTCATCAGCGGCAGGTTATGTGAAGCAGGCATCGCTCCCTGACTGAATTCGACCGGTGCGCGGACATCAATCAGCGGAGTATCAGAAGCAAGAAGTGTGCGGATGGTTCGGGAAGACGGGGCTAATTCCATAATAAATGTGTGATTTCAGTTCAGGTGCCAATAGATTCAGCTGTCTGTAAAAGACAGTTCAGATTTTTTTATTGTACGCCTGCCCGCGGCATTTGTCGCTGCGGATTTTCCGCCGCCGCATACTCACCGTGCGGACAGTTCATCGCGCATTTACTCACATCCGGATTAATAATAGTGATAATCATTCAAATTATAAAAACACCATATATAGTGTGGTTGATATATTTAAAATCTACATATAGTATTCGAGACACAGCTAACCCACGATATCTGCTCATAACGGGCAGCCATAACCACGGGATACCACCATGACAGTGACTATCTACAGCAAACCCGACTGCGTACAGTGCAATGCCACCTATCAGATGCTGACACGAAAAAATATTCCGTTCAGTGTCATCGATATCACTCAGGATGAACAGGCGTATCAGCATGTCCGCACACTGGGCTATCAGCAGGTGCCGGTGGTGATCGCCGGTCAGGAACACTGGGCCGGGTTCCGTCCCGACAAACTTGCCGCCCTCTGAGCAGCATATCCCCGGAGGCACCATGACCACACAGGCACTGATTTATTTTTCCACCCGTTCAGAAACCTGTCACCGGTTCACTGAAAAGCTGGGAATTCCGGCCACCCGGCTGCCGGAAGACGGGAATCTGGCCGCCACACAACCCTTTGTGCTGCTGGTGCCGACCTACGGCGGCGGCCATCACAATGGTGCGGTACCGCGTCCGGTGATCCATTTTCTGAACCGCCCTGAGAACCGGGCATTGCTGCGCGGCGTGATTGCCGCCGGTAATACCAATTTTGGCCGCGCTTATGCCATTGCCGGTGACATTATCTCCGCCAAATGTCAGGTGCCGTTTTTATACCGCTTTGAACTGCTCGGCACGCAGGCGGATGTGGATAACGTCCGCCGCGGCTTACACCATTTCTGGCAGCAGCAGGCCGCTGAATCCGCCTGCTGAATGCTGCTTATCTGATACCGGAATAACACGATGACCACTGAATACACGGATTACCACGCCCTGAATGCCATGCTCAATCTGTATGATACAGAGGGAAAAATCCAGTTTGATAAAGATGTGACGGCCGCACACCACTACTTCCGTCAGCATGTTAATCAGAACACCGTGTTTTTCCATAATCTGCGGGAAAAGCTCGATTTTCTGATTAATGAAAACTATTACGAAGCTGATGTTATCGGACAATATGATTTTGAATTTATTAAAAATCTGTTCCGGCAGGCATACAGTAAAAAATTCCGCTTTGCGACTTTCCTCGGTGCCCTGAAATATTATACCGGCTATACCCTGAAAACCTTTGACGGCCAGCGTTATCTGGAGCGGTTTGAAGATCGCGTCTGCATGGTGGCGCTGACGCTGGCACGGGGAGATACGAAACTGGCAGAACATCTGCTGGAAGAGATCATCAGCGGACGTTTCCAGCCCGCCACCCCGACG
Source organism: Morganella sp. Je.2.23 (assembly GCF_051129855.1). NCBI lineage: Bacteria > Pseudomonadati > Pseudomonadota > Gammaproteobacteria > Enterobacterales > Morganellaceae > Morganella > Morganella sp. Je.2.23. The sequence continues at coordinate 54,277 of NZ_JBCPSQ010000001.1, read as the reverse complement.
TTCCTCAACTGCGGCAAAAAACAGCGCGGGGAGTTTGTCTCCTGCTTCCTGCTGCGCATTGAAGATAATATGGAATCCATCGGGCGCAGTGTGAACTCGGCGCTGCAACTCTCGAAGCGCGGCGGCGGTGTGGCGTTTCTGCTGACCAACCTGCGCGAATCCGGCGCGCCGATCAAACTGATTGAAAACCAGTCCAGCGGCGTGGTGCCGGTGATGAAGATGCTGGAGGATGCCTTTTCTTACGCCAATCAGCTGGGCGCGCGTCAGGGGGCCGGAGCCGTGTATCTGCATGCGCACCATCCTGATATCCTCACGTTTCTCGATACCAAACGGGAAAATGCGGATGAAAAAATCCGTATCAAAACGCTGTCCCTCGGTGTGGTTATCCCGGATATCACCTTTGAGCTGGCCAAAAACAACGAGCCGATGTATCTCTTCTCTCCGTACGATGTTGCACGGGTGTACGGCAAACCGATGTCAGAGCTGAGTATCACAGAGCACTATGCTGACATGGTCAACAATAAAGCCATCCGTAAGCGCAAAATCAATGCCCGTGAATTTTTCCGTATCCTGGCGGAGATCCAGTTTGAGTCCGGTTATCCTTACATCATGTTTGAGGATAATGTGAACCGGGCCAACCCGGTCGCCGGTTACATTAATATGAGCAATCTCTGCTCGGAGATCCTCCAGGTCAACAGCGCCAGTGAATACAACGACGACCTGAGCTACCGCCACACCGGCCGTGATATCAGCTGTAACCTCGGCTCGCTGAATATTGCGAAAATGATGGATTCCCCGGATTTCGCCCGCTCCGTTGACATCGCCGTACGCGGACTGACGTCGGTATCGGATATGAGTGAAATACGCAGTGTGCCGTCCATTGATCACGGCAACCGCGGCTCTCATGCTATCGGGCTCGGGCAGATGAACCTGCACGGCTATCTGGCGCGGGAGCATATCCATTATGGTTCGGAAGAAGGTATTGATTTCACCAATATCTATTTCTTAACCATCGCCTACTATGCCCTGAAAGCCTCAAACCAGCTGGCGATTGAACGGCAGCAGACATTCCGTAATTTTGAACAGTCCGCCTATGCCAGCGGGGAATACTTCAGCAAATACATTACGCAGAAATGGGAACCGGCGACAGAAAAAGTCCGCGCCCTGTTTGCGGATGCCGGAATTACCGTCCCGTCGCAGGCTGACTGGCAGCAGCTGAAAGAGAGTGTCATGGCGCACGGGTTGTACAACCAGAATTTACAGGCTGTTGCGCCGACCGGATCGATTTCCTATATCAATCACGCGACCTCCTCCATTCATCCGATTGTAGCCCGCATTGAGATCCGCAAAGAAGGTAAGCTTGGCCGCGTCTATTATCCTGCGGCGTATATGACCAACGATAACCTTGAGTATTACCGCGATGCCTATGAAATCGGGCCGGAAAAGATCATCGATACTTACGCTGCCGCCACACAGCATGTTGATCAGGGCTTGTCTCTCACCCTGTTTTTCAGTGACGAGGCATCCACCCGCGATATCAACCGTGCACAGATTTACGCCTGGCGCAAAGGGATAAAAACCCTCTATTACGTGCGCCTGCGCCAGTCCGCGCTGGAAGGCACCGAAGTGGCGGGCTGTGTTTCCTGCGCCGTATAACCTGTTTTTTAAGAGATATCATATGACCACATTAAGCCGCATTTCCGCGATCAACTGGAACCGGATTGAGGATGACAAAGACCTTGAAGTCTGGAACCGTCTGACCAGCAATTTCTGGCTGCCGGAAAAAGTCCCGCTCTCCAATGACATTCCGTCATGGCAGACGCTGACCCCGGCAGAGAAGCAGCTGACTATCCGGGTCTTCACCGGGCTGACCCTGCTGGATACCATTCAGAATACAGTTGGTGCCCCTGCCCTTATCCCGGATGCCCTGACACCGCATGAAGAAGCCGTACTCTCCAACATCAGCTTTATGGAGGCGGTGCATGCCCGCTCTTACAGCTCGGTTTTCTCCACGCTCTGCTCCACACAGGAGATTGATGACGCCTACCGCTGGAGTGAGGAGGAACCGACACTGCAAAACAAAGCGGCGATTATTCTCGGTTACTATCGTGACCCGCACCCGCTGAAAAAGAAAGTCGCCAGTGTGTTTCTGGAATCCTTCTTATTCTATTCCGGCTTTTATTTGCCGATGTACTGGTCAAGCCGTGCCAAACTGACGAATACCGCCGATCTTATCCGCCTGATTATCCGTGATGAGGCAGTACACGGCTATTATATCGGTTATAAATTCCAGCGTTCATTACAGAATTATGACGAACAAACCCGTAAAGAAATAAAGGAATTTACGTTCAGTCTGTTATTTGATTTATACGAAAATGAAGTCAGTTATACACGGAAATTATATGACGGTGCAGGGTGGTCTGAGGATGTGATTAAATTCCTGCATTACAACGCAAATAAAGCACTGATGAATTTAGGCTATGAAGCGCTGTTTCCGGAGAGTGTGACGGATGTCAGTCCGGCAATATTATCGGCGCTGTCACCGGATGCCAACGAGAATCACGATTTCTTTTCCGGCTCCGGCTCTTCTTATGTGATCGGCAAAGCGGTGAATACCGAAGATGAGGACTGGGATTTTTAAATCAATAATTTCCGTTTAAGTGTCATGTGAAAAACACCGATTTTATTAATGCACTGATATTGCAGCATATTTATATCAGTGCATTTTTTGCTCATAAAACAACCTGAATTATCAATTTTTCCGGAGCTATTTTCCGGTTATTGGGGTATTTTTATCGAGTTATTTTTAAACTTAACCTAAATATCCATTATCACGACATTAATTACATATCATTATTAATAAGTATGTTTAATGTGGCGTGATTTTTTTTCACTGTTTTCGGGAGAAACATCACAACTTACTGACACCGGTATTATGCAGCGAAATATCATCATATTCTCTTTTCAGGTATTCCGGATAAAAAGCGGCTAAAACAAGCGCCTGGTTAACTTTCCGGGGATATCCCTGTCTTATTTCCCGCAAATCATTCATATATTAATAAATCGGCATATTTACCGGATATCAGTGATTTTGCACTAAAAATATATCCGCTGTTTTTGATTAATTCTCATAAACAAGGGGTTGTCAGCATTATCTCGTATGCTAGGGTAAATAACGTTTTTTTTCAGGGAGAGGATTCACATTTACCCATTTCACATCCACGTTATTCTGAATGGATATACTGCATGGCAATAAAACTCGAAGTTAAAAATCTCTATAAAATATTCGGTGAGCACCCGAAACAGGCATTTGAATTATTAGAACAGGGCCTGGACAAAGAACATATCTTTGAAAAGACCGGTGCTACCGTCGGCGTACAGGACGCCAATCTGGCCATTGAAGAAGGCGAAATATTCGTCATCATGGGACTGAGCGGTTCAGGGAAATCCACCTTAGTTCGTCTTCTCAATCGCCTGATAGAACCGACCCGCGGCCAGGTGCTGATCGACGGCGAAGATATCGCTGTTATCTCCGATCAGGCACTGCGCGAGGTGCGGCGCAAAAAAATCAGTATGGTGTTCCAGTCCTTTGCTCTGATGCCGCATATGTCGGTTATCGATAATACCGCATTCGGCCTTGAACTGGCCGGGATGAGCAAAACAGAACGTAATGAACGCGCACTGGATGCTCTGAAACAGGTCAACCTGGAACAGTGGGCAAATTCCTATCCGGATGAGCTGTCCGGCGGGATGCGTCAGCGGATCGGGCTTGCCCGCGCGCTGGCAAATGACCCGGATATCCTGCTGATGGATGAGGCGTTCTCCGCCCTTGACCCGCTTATCCGCACCGAAATGCAGGATGAGCTGCTGAGTCTCCAGGGGGATAAACAGCGTACCATCGTCTTTATTTCCCATGACCTCGACGAAGCTATGCGTATCGGCGACCGTATTGCCATTATGCAGGGCGGTGTTGTGGTGCAGGTCGGCACACCGGATGAGATCCTCAATAATCCGGCCAATGATTATGTCCGCACGTTCTTCCGCGGCGTGGATATCAGTCATGTGTTCAGCGCCAAAGATATTGCCCGCCGCCGCGCGGATGCGCTGCTGCATGTGGCACCGGGATTCGGCCCGCGTTCGGCACTGAAAGTTCTCAATGATGATGATCGTGAGTACGGCTATCTGATTGAACGCGGACAAAAATTTGCCGGTATTGTTTCTGTTGCCTCTCTGGAGGCGGCACTGAAAGCGAAAAAACCTATCACAGATGCCATTCTGAGCGAGCCGCAGGCGGTCAGCGCCGACACGCCGCTGAATGAGCTGCTGACCGTTGTCGCGCAGTCACCGTGTGCAGTTCCGGTGGTCGGCAACAACAACCGCTATGCCGGGGTTATCTCAAAAGGGATGCTGCTGCAGGCTTTAGATAAGGAGACGCCGAATGAGCCGGAATAATCAACAGGATACAGAACTTGATCCATGGGCGGCAACGTCAGAACAGGATACTTCATCAGCACAAACAACCCCGGATGCCGCAGACAGCAGTGATCCGTGGGGAAGTGCCGCCGATACCGGCGGTGCGGATGCTGACCCGTGGGGCGGCGCGGCTGACAGCGGCAGCGACTGGCTGGATGCTGCACCGGCTGATACCGGCCCCGCCTTTGACTGGGCAAACCCGTTTGACCACTCGCTGATCCCGTTTGACAGCTGGGTAACCGATGCCATTAACTGGATTGTGCTGCACTTCCGCCCGGTTTTTCAGGGTATCCGTGTACCGATCGACTTTGTGCTCACGACCTTTGAACAGGGACTAACCGCTATTCCCGCGCCGATCGCGATTCTTATTTTTGCCCTGCTCGCCTGGCAGATGAGCGGTAAAGGACTGGGGATTGCCACTGTGGTATCACTGACCTTTATCGGTGCCATCGGGGCATGGAACGAGGCAATGGTGACATTATCATTGGTTCTGACCGCCCTGATGTTCTGTATTATCATCGGTTTACCAACGGGTATTGCCCTGGCGCGGCATGAACGCGCTGCAAAATTTATCCGTCCGCTGCTTGATGCCATGCAGACAACACCGGCCTTCGTCTATCTGGTGCCGATTGTGATGCTGTTCGGTATCGGTAACGTACCGGGCGTGGTGGTAACGATTATCTTCGCCCTGCCGCCGGTGATCCGCCTGACTATCCTCGGTATCCGTCAGGTGCCCGCCGATCTGGTGGAAGCGGCAGAGTCCTTTGGTGCCAATCCGCGCCAGATGCTGTTTAAAGTGCAGTTACCGCTGGCGATGCCGACCATCATGGCCGGGATCAACCAGACGCTGATGCTGGCACTGTCCATGGTGGTTATCGCCTCCATGATCGCCGTCGGTGGTCTGGGGCAGATGGTACTGCGCGGTATCGGCCGTCTGGATATGGGGCTGGCGTCAGTCGGTGGTGCCGGAATTGTTATTCTCGCCATTATTCTTGACCGCCTGACACAATCACTCGGGAAAGATTCCCGCAGCAAAGCCGGCCGCCGGTGGTATCACACCGGCCCTGCCGGGCTTATCACCCGTCCGTTCCGCCGCGCGCCGTAATCCGCGGCAGCGACAGGGAGTTTTTGCTCCCGCTCATTATCACCCTGCCGCTGTTATCCCGGCGGCAGGCACAACAAGAGGGAAAACGATGCGTAAGACAGCAATCGCAGCAATCGCCTTATCGGCACTCATTGGTACTCAGGCTTTCGCGGACACCGCACAGCCGGGCAAAGGGGTCAAAGTGCTGCCTGTACAAAGCACCATTACTGAAGAAACCTTTCAGACCCTTATCGTCAACAAAGCACTGGAAGAACTCGGCTATGATGTGCAGCCTATTCAGGAAGTGGATTACAACGTGGCCTATGCATCAATCGCCAACGGTGATGCCACCTTTATGGCAGTGAGCTGGGTACCGCTGCACAACTCCCAGTACAAAGCCGCCGGGGGCGACGACAAATTCTACCGCAAAGGGGATTATGTCGTGAATGCCGCCCAGGGGTATCTGATTGATAAAAAGACCGCTGAAAAATACCACATCACCAACATTGAGCAGCTGAAAGATCCGGAAATTGCCAAACTGTTTGACAGTAACGGCAACGGTAAAGCGGATCTGACCGGCTGTAACCCGGGCTGGGGCTGTGAGGCCGCCATCAACAACCACATGAAAGCCTATAAGCTGACAGATACGGTTGAGCACAACCAGGGGAACTATGCCGCGATGATGGCAGACACCATCACCCGTTATAAAGAGGGCAAACCGGTTCTCTACTATACCTGGACACCGTACTGGATCAGTGATGTCCTGAAACCGGGCCGTGATGTTGTCTGGCTGGAAGTACCGTTCTCCTCCATGCCTGACGGTGAGAAGATCGATACCAAACTGCCGAACGGCAAAAACTACGGCTTCCCGCCAAGCACCATGCATATTGCAGCCAACAAAGCCTGGGCTGAACAGAACCCGGCTGCCGCTGAGCTGTTTGCCGTCATGAAACTGCCGGTTTCGGCAATTAACGCCCAGAACCTGCGCATGCATAACGGCGAAAATTCACAGGCGGATATTGAACGTCACGCCAATGCCTGGATTAAAGCCAATCAGGCTAAGTTCGACGGCTGGATTGAACAGGCACGAAAAGCCGCTGATAAATAACCGGATCTGAAAAATCCTCCCGGCGGCCATAGCAATATGGCCGCTGAGATTGCTGACAAAGCAGGATAAAACGTGGTTTTTCCTGCTTTGTGTTATCAGCCGAAAATCAATAAATTGATTTTCCTGGTTTATTGTTACAACCTCTGGCGGTCGTCGCCCCCCCTGCGGGTTTGTCAACGGCCCGGGCGGCCATAGCAATATGGCCGCTTTTTTTCCTCAACAAAACGTGATGAATCTCACAAAACCGATACCCTTTCCGGTCTGCTTTCTATATAGTACCGCTCCGTAGTACCCGTAATCATTTCATACTCAGTCAATCTTATAATAATCATGAAAAAGAAAACCATTGATGCGGTTCTGACACCTCAGCTTATCTGCCTGATGGCAATAGCAACCGGGTTGTTAGTCGCAAGTAACTATTATGCACAGCCTTTACTGGAGACGATTGCCGCACAATTCGGCGTGACTGCCGGTATGGCAGGCTTTATCGTCACAACCGCGCAGCTCAGCTATGCCGCCGGTCTGATGTTTCTGGTGCCGCTCGGGGATAAATTTGAGCGCCGCAACCTGATCGTCACCATGACACTGCTGTCTGCTATCGGGCTGGTCATCTCCGCCCTGTCACAGACGCTCTGGCAGTTACTGCTGGGTACCGCACTGGCCGGGATGTTCTCCGTGGTGGCGCAGATTCTTATCCCGCTGGCGGCGACTATCGCCAAACCGCAGCATCGCGGCAAAGCGGTCGGGATCATTATGAGCGGCCTGCTGCTCGGCATTCTGCTGGCACGGACCGTGGCTGGTGTGCTCGCGGAATTCGGCGGCTGGCGGACAGTCTACTGGGCAGCCTCCGGACAGCTCGTTCTGCTGGCGCTGATCCTGTATCTGCGTCTGCCGCAGTACAAACAGGTGTCTGATCTGAAATACGGTCAGTTACTGGCCTCCATTGTGACACTGTTTATCCGCACCCCGGTTCTGCGTGTCCGCGCCGCACTCGGTGCCATTGTCTTTGCCGCATTCGGTCTGCTCTGGACCTCAATGGCCTTCCTGCTGGCATCGGATCCGTTTAACTATTCCGAAAGCACTATCGGGCTGTTCGGCCTCGCCGGTGCTGCCGGAGCCCTGATGGCCGGTCCCGCCGGACGTTTTGCCGATAAAGGCAAAGGCCGTCTGACCACCAGCGCCGGTCTGCTGCTTCTGCTGCTCTCCTGGATACCGCTGGCGCTGAGCGGATATTCTGTCGCTGCTTTTGTGGCCGGTGTGGTGATCCTTGATCTCGCCGTGCAGGCTGTTCATGTCACCAATCAGAGTACCCTCTACCGGATGATGCCGGAGGCACGCAGTCGCCTGACCGCAGGTTATATGACCTGTTATTTCTGCGGCGGTGCATTCGGTTCACTGCTTTCCGGCTATGCATACAGTCACTACGGCTGGGATGGCGTCTGTTACAGCGGTGCCGCCGTCAGTGCCCTGGGCCTGGTGATCTGGCTTGCCGGGAAGAAGTATGATGTCCCGCAATCCGGCGAAACAGCCACGCATCAGCAGCCCTCACACACCTGATTCCTCCGTAAAAAGCACCTTCCGGTGCTTTTTACACTCAAAAATCAAACGAAAATCGCATAATAATCTACCACCCGTGGATTATCCCTTCATAAAAAGTTACAAATAACACTGTTAATCAAAGAAAATAATTTTTGACCACGTAAAATAGATACTACAGCAATAATCACTGACATAACGGCTAATGAAAGTCATTTGATATTCTTCATTATCATGGTTCACTAATAAAAATTGACGTAATTTATGAAGCAAAAATTACGCATAATCAGAGTCAGCCACCCGGTAATGAAAATGTAAGTGATTTGCTAAATAATAAGTGATATCTGTGACTAACATTCATAAAATTTATGAATCAGTTGGCATTATCAGAAGAAATGTAGTGATATTAACCTGCTATAATTGTTAAATTAATCTTTTGGCCGGCCATCCCGCCGGGTCATAGCCGGGTTAACATACCAACAGAAACTAATAAGGTATCTCAATAATGGAAAGTTCATTTACACCGACAGAAGAGTTGCTTAACAGCCGGATCACACAACAGAATAATCTGGGTGCGGATCTGCCGTATCAGGAAATTTTACTGACCCGGCTTTCAATGCACGTTCAGAGTAAATTATTAGAAAAACGTAACAATATGCTGAAATCTCAGGGGATAAATGAAACATTATTCATGGCCCTGATGATTCTGGATACTAAAGAATCTCACAGCATTCAGCCTTCAGAACTCAGTGCAGCACTCGGCTCCTCCCGCACCAATGCGACCCGTATCGCGGATGAACTGGAGAAAAACGGCTGGATTGAGCGCAAAGAGAGCCACAATGACCGCCGCTGCCTGCATCTGCACCTGACAGAAAAAGGTTCCGATTTTCTGCACAGCCTGCTTCCGCCTCAGCATGATGCATTACGTCATATCTGGTCAGCGCTGGACAATAATGAGCAGAAAGACCTGGAAAAACTGATGCGAAAATTACTTATTCAGCTCGATAAGAGCGACAACTAAATAACCTTTTATTGTTTAAGGTTAATGAATAAGAGCTTTTCTCAATAAGTATGTGTAAAAAAACCTTTTCTGTTGGCCCGGATCCTTTATTCTTCACAGGCTGACATTTCTGACATCAATTGATGTGCTGACCATCCCGGCTTGCAGTTGTCGTTAACCACAGTGACGACAATAGCAAGCCTGTCTTTGTTGCGGTTATGTCATACAACACCTTAAAAAAAGAACAAGACCCGGAGATAACTGATGAGTGTCAGTGAGGAAACTCAGGCTGCACAGCCCCCTGCCCGTAACAAAAAACGACAACGCCGTAATGCGCTGATGTTGCTGACGTTACTGTTTGTATTACTGGGGGCGGCTTACACCGTTTACTGGTTTATGGTACTCCGCCACCATGAATCAACTGATAACGCCTATGTGACCGGTAATCAGGTCATTGTGATGTCACAGGTATCCGGCAGTGTCACCACTGTCAGTGTGGATAATACCGACTACGTGACCGCCGGCACACTGCTGGTTCAGCTCGACAAGCGGGATGCCGGACTGGCGCTGGAAAAAGCACAGGTCGCGCTGGCAAACAGTGTCCGCCAGACACATCAGCAGATGATCAACAGCCGCCAGTTACTGGCCGGTATTGAAGTCCGCCGTTCAGAACTGACCCGTCTGCAAAATGACCTCCGCCGCCGGGAAGTGCTGGGTGCGCAAAATCTGATTGGCAAAGAAGAACTTCAGCATGCCCGCGAAGCAGTAGTCAGCGCCAAAGCACAACTGGATGTCGCCACTGAGCAGTTTAATGCCAATAAAGCCGTTATTCTCGATACCCCGCTGGGCGAACAGCCGGCAGTGAAACAGGCCGCCACTGAAGTGCGCAATGCCTGGCTGGCACTGGAGCGGACCGATATCCGCAGTCCGGTGGACGGCTATGTCTCCCGCCGCAGTGTGCAGGTCGGCGCACAGATCACGCCAGCCACCCCGCTGATGGCGGTCGTACCGGCAACCGGCATGTGGATTGACGCCAACTTTAAAGAAACACAGCTCAGTGCTATGCGTATCGGACAGCCGGCTGAAGTGATCACCGATTTCTACGGCGATAAAGTGGTCTTCACCGGTACCGTTACCGGACTGGATATGGGTACCGGCAGCGCGTTCTCACTGCTTCCGGCACAGAATGCCAGCGGTAACTGGATTAAGGTTGTTCAGCGTCTGCCGGTGCGTATCGCACTGGACCCGGCACAGCTGGAGCAATACCCGCTGCGTATCGGTCTTTCCGGTGATGTCACCGTGGACACTCAGAATACTGACGGCCCGGTGCTGTCAAAAAGTGTGCGCACCGATCCGGCCTATCATACCAATGCCCTGAGCATTGATATGCAACCGGCTGATCAGATGATCTCAGAGATAATCAGCCGCAATGCCGGTCAGTAAGGAGTCAGGGTTATGCAGGCGCCACTGACCGGAGCAAAACTGGCCTGGATGACGATCGCCCTGTCACTGGCGACCTTTATGCAGGTGCTCGACTCCACCATCGCCAACGTGGCGATCCCGACGATCGCCGGTAACCTCGGTTCTTCTAACTCTCAGGGAACCTGGGTGATTACCTCATTCGGGGTGGCGAATGCTATCTCCATTCCGATCACCGGCTGGCTGGCCAAACGGATCGGCGAAGTCCGTCTGTTTATGTGGTCGACGGCATTATTTGCCATCTCTTCCTGGTTATGCGGTATTTCCAACAGCCTGGGCATGCTGATCTTTTTCCGCGTGATCCAGGGTCTGGTGGCCGGGCCGCTGATCCCGTTATCACAAAGTCTGCTGCTCAATAACTATCCCCCGGCAAAACGCACCATGGCGCTGGCACTCTGGTCGGTGACAATTGTTATCGCCCCGATCTGCGGGCCGATCCTCGGCGGTTATATCAGTGACAACTATCACTGGGGCTGGATTTTCTTTATTAACGTGCCGTTCGGGATTGTGATCATGATGCTGACCGCAAAAACCCTGGAAGGCCGGGAAACCAAAACAGAAATTCGTCCGATCGATACCGTCGGGCTGATCCTGCTGGTGGTCGGGGTCGGCTGCTTACAGATTATGCTCGACCAGGGCAAAGAGCTGGACTGGTTTAACTCAACGGAGATTATTGTCCTGACCGTGATTGCGGTGATCGCCATCGCCTTCCTGATCGTCTGGGAGCTGACGGATGAGCACCCCGTGGTGGATTTATCACTGTTTAAAAGCCGGAACTTCACGATAGGCTGCCTCAGTCTCAGTCTTGCCTATATGCTCTATTTCGGCACCATTGTTCTGCTGCCGCAGCTGTTACAGGGGGTATTCGGCTACACTGCCACCTGGGCAGGACTGGCCTCCGCGCCGGTCGGTATTCTGCCGCTGCTGATCACGCCGCTTATCGGCAAATATGCGCATAAAGTGGATTACCGTATCATCGTGACATTCAGTTTCATTATGTATACCGTCTGTTTCTACTGGCGTGCCTATACATTTGAACCGGGCATGGACTTTGCTGCCGCTGCCTGGCCGCAGTTTGTACAGGGGCTGGCAATTGCCTGTTTCTTTATGCCACTGACCACCATTACCCTCTCCGGCCTGCCGCCGGAAAAAATGGCGTCGGCATCCAGTCTGTCAAACTTTACGCGGACGCTGGCAGGCGCTATCGGGACATCCATCACCACCACACTGTGGACGCAGCGGGAATCGATGCATCACGCCAATTTTGCCGAACATATCAACCCGTTCAGCCCGGATACACAGCAGATGTATCACACGCTGGGTGAAATGGGGATGTCGCAGCAGCAATCGTCGGCTTATATTGCAAAAGTGATCACCGACCAGGGGTTGATTATCTCTGCCAATGAGATTTTCTGGCTTTCAGCCGGTGTCTTCCTGGTACTGATGCTGCTGGTCTGGTTTGCCAGACCTCCGTTTACTGCCGGCGGCGGTGGCGGCGGTGGTGGCGGCGCCCATTAAGAAAAAAGAAAGGCACTTCGGTGCCTTTGAGATTGCTGACAAAGCAGGATAAAACGTGGTTTTTCCTGCTTTGTGTTATCAGCCGAAAATCAATAAATTGATTTTCCTGGTTTATTTTTACAACCTCTGCCGGTCGTCGCCAACCCCTGCGGGTTTGTCAACGGCCTGAAAGGCACTTCGGTGCCTTTCTTTTTATTTCCAACTTAAATAATAAGATGGGATATATTCATTTTATGATTTATTAAACAATAATAAAACACAACTTTATTAACAGAATAATCACTTGCTCTTAAAATCATTAAATTGCTATTCTTATTTCACCGCAGAAAAAGACATTTTTGGTTGCGGTATTAATATCACGGATGATTATTTATATAACATTCACAAGGGAGTGTGACCATGATTTAGCATCATTAATACGATTTGCCATAATTTTTATTTTTAATGCATATTTTTGCACCATGCTCCGGCATGGTTTTTTTATAATATTAATATCTGTTATTAATAGCAGTCATTCCGCTACAGCCGGTATGATTGGCGCGCTGACAGACAGGTGAAAAACTGCAGGATATCCATGAGCGCATTGTTAGATAAATTCATAAATCTCTGTAATATTCCGAAGTGGGATATTCATAACTATCTTCCCGGTAATAAACATAAAAATCAGGATACAATAATTACGAATTATCATCTGATAAAATTTGATGGTCATTATTATTTTCGCCATGATACCACGAGAGATATTTATTTGTGTTTACAGGGCGATGTTTACTTTTATATTCGTTCTGAATATCCTGATCAGGTTCACTGTGTACTGCCGTTATCACCAACGAATAATCTTCATCATCATATTTCAGAAAAAGAATTCATGAATGTTATTAATAATAACAGCGATATTCTGATGGCGGGAAAACTGTCCCTGGATGACGGACGGATTAAAAGCTGGCGGCCTTTTGATACCTTTACCGCTGATACAGGAAGGTACTACCGGGCACTGGACTCTGATGCCATCAAAAGCCTGCTGACACTGCATCTGATCGATTAAAAAACCCGGCAAATGCCGGGTTTGAATCAATCACTGTCAGAAATATATCAGCTGACTTTATTCTGCTGCCACCAGCGCGCCAGGATAATCCCGGTTGCAACTGATACGTTCAGGCTTTCAACATTTCCCGTGCCGCCGACTGACAGGCGCATATCCCCGCCTTCCCAGACCGCGTCACTCAGGCCGTCGCTCTCTTCACCCAGAACCAGTACCATTTTTGCAGGCAGTGTGGCTTTCGCCAGATCAGTGCTGCCTTTATGGCTGGAGGTGGTGACGATGGCGTAACCTTTTTTACGGAATAAATCCAGCGTGTCGGTCAGACCATCCGCATCAATCCCGGCCAGATGCTCAGCGCCGCCTTCCGCAGTGCGGACAGCCGCACCGGATTCCAGTACCGATGCATCCTGGAGGATCACGCCGTTGACACCGAAGTGAGCACAACTGCGCATAATACCGCCGAGGTTATGCGGGTTACCGACGTTTTCCAGCGCCAGCACGCAATCCTGCTCACCGGCAGTTTCCAGATAGGTTTCCGCACTCACACCGCCGCGTTTTTTAATCAGGAAACAAACGCCGCCGTGATGTTCTGTACCGGACGCTTTTGCCAGCTCTTCTTCATCCACCACATGATAGGCTTTGCGGTTGGCCGCCAGCCATTTCAGAGCATCGCGGAAACGCGGTGTGACGGACTGAACAAACCAGGCCCGCACAATGCGCTCAGGGCGGCTGCGGAACATTGCCTGACAGGCGTTTTCCCCGTAAATACGGGTCTCTTCCTGGCGCTGACGGCGCAGCTGGGCAGGGTCAATCTGGCTTTTGCCGCTGATACCACCGTGATCAGGAAGCAGTGCTTCTCCGTCTTCTGACGGCTGGCGGGACACCGTTTTCCACGGTGAACGGCCGTCATCGGAATAACTGCCCTGACCTCTGCGCTCGCCGCGATCACCACGGTCACTGCGGTCACTTCGTTCGCCACGGTTGCTGCGTTCATTACGCTCCCCGCGCGGGCCGCGGCTGTTACGGTCGCCGCGATCCGATCCCCGGCCGCCGCGTCTGTCTGATTTTTTCTGATCGTCCGGTTTATCCTCACTGCGGACATACATCACTTTTACTTTGCCGTTTTTACCATTTAAAGAGTCGTTCATGTGTTTCTCCCACGCCATTTCCGGGGGCGAAGATTACCCGATATCGTCCGGACCTGCCGGTTACTGTCACCGGCCGCCCCCGCCGGAGGCACTGAACTCAGGCGCCCCCGCGAAAAATCATGCTATTGTGCAGCGTTAACAGTACAATGCATACTGTTTTTTGTGAAACCAGCCGATAAAAATGAAGACCAATTCTGTTTACCAGTTACGCCAGCGGCGTCTTGCACAATCCACCCGTGTTTTCCGCGCCCGCGGATGCCGTGTAGTCCGTTGTAATTACTGTTTATTACCCGAAAAAAACTGTTTGTGCGATACCATACAAACCCGGGATGCACGCAGCCAGTTCTGCCTGCTGATGTATGATACAGAGCCGCTGAAACCCAGCAATACCGGAAAGCTGATTGCCGATGTCCTGCCGGATACGCAGGCATTTCTGTGGTCGCGTACCGAACCGGACGAGGCTCTGCTCACGCTCCTGAAAGATGACACCCGTCAGCCGTACCTGATTTTCCCGCAGGCGTATGCCACACCGCCGCGTCAGGTGTTCAGTGATGTACCGGAAAAGACAAAACCGCCGCTGTTTATTCTGCTCGACGGCACCTGGCCGGAAGCCCGGAAAATGTTCCGCAAAAGCCCGTATCTGGACGAAATCCCGCTGCTCTCCATCAATGATCTGGCTCAGAAAGATTATCTGCTGCGGGTCGCCGCCCGGGAAGATCAGCACTGCACCGCCGAAGTGGCTGCCGCCGCACTGATGATGGCCGGGGATACCGCAGCCGGAAAACAGCTGCTGGATCACTTCACCTGCTTCCGCCGTCAGTATTTGAAGGGTAAGTCACATCTTCCTGTAGCACAAATCAGAGCAGAGGAGCTGCTTTTAGGCTAAATTAAAGCACACGGGAATCCGGTCTGAGGAGAACACCATGAGTCAGCGCGGCCTTGAAGCATTACTCCGGCCTCAATCCATTGCGGTTATCGGTGCATCCGAAAAACCCGGACGGGCGGGTTCCCGGATGATGAGCAATCTGCTCAGCGGCGGTTTTGCCGGGCCGGTTCTGCCGGTCACACCATCACGCCGTTCCGTGCAGGGAGTGCTGGCATATCCGTCTGTTGCTGCTCTGCCGCTGGTGCCGGATCTGGCCATTATCTGCACCCACCCCAAACGCAATAACGGCCTGCTGAATGAACTCGGTGAGCTCGGCTGCCGGGCGGTGATTATTCTCTCTGCTCCTGCGTCACAAACCGCTGAACTGAAACAGACCTGCCAGCACTATAATATCCGCCTGCTCGGCCCGAACAGCCTGGGATTACTTGCGCCCTGGCAGGGACTGAATGCCAGCTTTTCCCCGGTACCGGTCCTCAAAGGTAAACTGGCATTTATCTCCCAGTCTGCCGCCGTTTCCAATACCGTGCTGGACTGGGCACAACAACGGGAAACCGGGTTTTCTTACTTTATTTCACTCGGCAGCAGTGCAGATATTGATATCGACGATATGCTGGATTTTCTTGCCCGTGACAGCAAAACCAGCGCCATTCTGCTCTATCTCGAACATATTCATGATGCGCGGCGTTTTATGTCCGCCGCCCGGAGTGCCTCACGCAACAAGCCGATTCTGGTGGTCAAAAGCGGCCGGACCCAACGTGCGCAGTTGCTGACCGGTGAGACGCCAAGTCTGGATATCGCCTATGATGCGGCGATCCAGCGCGCCGGTCTGCTGCGGGTACAGGATACCCACGAAATGTTTTCCGCCGTGGAAACCCTGACCTTTATGAAGCCGCTGCGCGGCGAACGCCTGGCCATTATGAGCAACGGTGCGGCACCGGCAGCCATGGCACTGGATGAACTCTTCCGCCGCCGCGGTAAAATTGCCGGTCTCAGCGACGAAAGCAGTGCCGCACTCGCGGCGGTGCTGCCGGATGATTTTGTGATCAGTAATCCGCTGGATCTGCGCGATGATGCCACGGTGGATCGCTATATCGCCACCCTGAATATCCTGCTCGACAGCCACGATCATGATGCTCTGCTGATCCTGCATTCCCCCAGCGCTGTTGCGCCGGGCAAAGAAGCCGCCGCCCGGATTATTGCCGCTGTCGCACAGCATCCGCGCAGCCGCTGGCTGACAATATTCACCAACTGGAGCGGCGAATACTCCTCGCAGGAAGCGCGCCGCCTGTTCGGTGAGGCCGGTATCCCCACTTACCGGACACCGGAGGGGGCGGTGACGGCGTTTATGCATATGGTGGAATTCCGCCGCAACCAGAAACAACTGGCGGAAACACCCGCCCTGTCTGAAGGACTTACCGCTAACCGGCAGCAGGCACATCACTGCATTGACAGCGCTCTGAGCCGTCAGCACACCATACTTGATACGTATGAAGTCGAACCGGTGCTGGATGCCTACGGGCTGAATATTCTGCCGACCTGGATTGCGCATTCTGCGGAAGATGCCGTTACTATCGCCGAAACACTGGGGTATCCGGTGGCACTGAAACTGCGCTCACCGGATATCGTGCATAAATCCGATGTGCAGGGTGTAATGCTTTATCTGCGGGATAAACAGGAAGTCGCCACCTCGGCAGCCGCCATTATTGATCGCGTGACACAGAATTTTCCCGATGCCCGGATAGACGGCCTGATTGTTCAGTCGATGGCTAACCGGGCCGGCGCACAGGAACTGCGGATTGCCGTTGAACAGGATGCGGTTTTCGGCCCGGTGATTATGCTGGGGGATGCCAGCCGCCCGTGGCATGACGAATCCCCGGCAGCCGTTGCCCTGCCGCCGCTCAATATGGCGCTCGCCCGTTATCTGGTCATTCAGGCCATTCAAAATAACAAGCTGGCTGCCGGCAGTGCGCTTAATCAGCTGGATATCGCGGGACTGAGCCGGGTACTGGTACAGGTTTCCAATCTGATTACCGATTGCCCGCAGGTCGTTAAGCTCGATTTACACCCGCTGCTCGCGTCCGGCTCCGGCTTTACTATTCTGGATGCCACCATGACGCTGGCACCTGCTTCCGGTGACAGCCGTCAGCGCCCGGCTATCCGCCCGTACCCGGCAGAGCTGGAAGAGAATTTCCGGTTAAAAGACGGCGCTGAAGTACATGTCCGCCCTATCCTGCCGGAAGATGAACCGTTACTGAAAGCCTTTATTGACCGGGTCACCAAAGAAGATCTTTATTACCGTTATTTCAGCGAAATCAGCGAATTTACCCACGACGACCTGGCAAAAATGACTCAGATTGATTATGACCGTGAAATGGCCTTTGTGGCGGTGGACAGCAGCGGTCAGATTATCGGGGTGACCCGTGCAATGTCCGATCCGGATAACCGGGAAGCTGAATTTGCCGTGCTGGTGCGGTCAGATATGAAAGGCAATACGCTGGGTTATCAGCTGATGCACAAACTGCTCGCCTACACAAAATCGCGCGGCATCCTCCTGCTGACGGCCATCACCATGCCGGAGAACCGCAATATGATCCGGCTGGCTAAAAAACTCGGTTTTACCGTTGAAACACAGTTTGAGGACGGTATCGTCAACCTGACGCTTCATCTGAATTCCGAAATGGCCGCAGCGCAATAGCCAAAAACGAACAACGTGATAGATGACACAGACTTAGCGCTCACTTAAGCAGAAAGTGAATTGCTGCGCACAATCAGACAAACTGGTGATATAATCTTTTGATCTGTTCATCTTTTCATTACCGGCCCGGTTTTGGTTATTCTGTCACCGCCGCCTATAACTAAAGAGATAATTCGCACTGTGATGTTGTCAAAATTCAAATCCGCGAAACACCAACAGCACCTTGCACAACTGCCGAAGTTAGCACAGTCAGCGGATGATGTTGAAACGCTGTTCCATACCCGCGACTTTAAAGGGCGTCTGTTAGCAGAAATCGCCGGTGCAAAAAAAACCATTTATATTTCTGCGTTATATATTGAGCATGATGATGCAGGCCGGGATTTCCTGGATGCGTTATATGCCGCCAAACAGGCCAATCCGGAACTGGATATTAAAGTCTTTGTTGACTGGCACCGTGCACAGCGCGGGCGTATCGGCGCAGAAGCGAATGCCACCAACGCCGACTGGTATCATTCCGTCGCGGCATCTCACCCTGATTTGCTTATCCCGATCTTCGGGGTGCCGGTAAATACCCGCGAAGCACTGGGTGTGTTGCATCTGAAAGGCTTTATTATTGACGACACCGTCATTTACAGCGGTGCCAGCGTCAATAATGTCTATCTGTATCAGCATGATAAATACCGTTATGACCGTTACCACTTCCTGCGCAATCCGGAACTGGCTGCGGCGATGAAGCTGTTTATTGATGAAATGCTGCTGCCGGAACAGGCAGTGCAGAAACTGGATACCGAAACCCGCGTAAAAACACCGGAGATCAAAAACCAGATCCGTGATTTCCGCATGAAACTGCGCCAGGCCGCATACCATTTCACACCTCAGGCACTTCCTGATGATCAGCTGGCCGTTACGCCGCTGATTGGCCTCGGCAAAAAGAACCGCCTCAATAACACCATTGAGCATCTGATGTGTTCCGCGCAGGAAAAAGTGGTTATCTGCACGCCGTATTTCAACCTGCCGTCAACGCTGGTGCGTATTATCAGCCGCCTGCTGCGGGACGGGAAAAAAGTTGAAATTATTATCGGTGACAAAACCGCAAATGATTTCTATATCCCGCCGGAAGAGCCGTTCAAAATCATCGGTGGTCTGCCTTATCTCTATGAAATCAACCTGCGCCGCTTTATGCAGCGTTTCCGCCGGTTCTCAGATAATGAGCAACTGACCATTCGTCTGTGGAAAGATGATGACAACACCTATCACCTGAAAGGGATGTGGGTGGATGATCAGTGGCAGCTCATCACCGGTAACAACCTGAACCCGCGCGCCTGGGGACTGGATCTGGAAAATGCGATCCTTATCCGTGATCCGAAACAGGAACTGCATGCGCAGCGTCAGGAAGAGCTGGCCAATATCCGCACTAATACAACCATTATCCGCAGCTACAGCGAGCTGGATAATATCCGTGACTATCCGGTCAAAATCAAAAAACTGCTGCGCCGCCTGCGCCGCGTCCGTCTTGACCGTCTGATCAGCCGGATCCTCTGATACACACCTCCCGGCTCCGGCCGGGATTTTTTTATCTCATCTGCGGAGTGTGGTTATGTCCGTGACATTGCGTACCGGTTTAATCGTGTCTTTCAGCCTGCTGCTGAATTCAGGTTGCTCGATGCATCTTGCCAATGACAGCTGGACCGGCCGCGATAAAGCGCAGCATTTTGCTTTTTCAGCCGCAACAGCGATTGCCGCTAATGCTTACGGCGATCACCAGAACTGGCAGCACCGGCACAGCGCACAATTCGGTATCGGATTTTCTGTCGCACTGGGTGCGGCCAAAGAATTTTACGACAGCCGCCCCGGCGGCACCGGCTGGAGTGTGAAAGATTTTGTCTGGGATATCGCCGGTGCTGTTGCCGGTTACAGTCTGTACCAATCGCTGAAATAAAAATCCGATGACCGGACAGTGTTAATTTTGTGAACAATATCACACACAAAATGATTTGTTACCTTTTGCCTTTAAGCAGTAACATCTCCCCTGAAAATTTAAATAATTAATAACCTTTCGATTTAAATCGTGTTATTTATTTCTATTTGTTTTTTAATGGTGCAAATTAAATTTAATTCAACGTAAAAAACACAGATGTGAAAATAATACTTTCATCATTAAAACAACAAGAAAAATAATGATCAAAATAAAAAATCCGGAATGAAAATAATATGTCTACGTGCAAACACCTATATTAAAAATAAAATAATAACGTATTCACAATGTTAGATGACAGCAATAAGAATCCACTTATTTCCTTCGTAGTAAAAACCCCGTAATTGCCTGATAATTATAACCATCATCCTTTTTCATTTTACCTATATTCCGAACACAGGCTACTATTATGACATTCAAACTTTCACAAATTACCGTATTGGTAGTTAGTGCGCTTTCCGTATCTGCGGGAATGGCGGCTACAGATATTGATATCGTTGGCAATAAGACATCCGGTGGTACCGGGTCTTATCAGACAGAGTTTACCGGTGATTCCCTGACTAATTTAGCTGTTGAATACACCGGCTCAATCAAAGACAGTAATGTAACGTCTGTTTTTACCGGTGCCGAATCAGGAACCCGCCACGTAACCAAAACAACTGACGAACATAACATCGACCATTATCATTATACCTACAGTTATTACTACTCTCCGGTCAATG
Organism: Morganella sp. Je.2.23; assembly: GCF_051129855.1. Classification (NCBI taxonomy): domain Bacteria; kingdom Pseudomonadati; phylum Pseudomonadota; class Gammaproteobacteria; order Enterobacterales; family Morganellaceae; genus Morganella; species Morganella sp. Je.2.23. The sequence goes on along the minus strand of NZ_JBCPSQ010000001.1, from coordinate 33,611 downwards.
TAAATGTTATGGATATCGTTAATTCTTCTGCTGATATCAACGGGCAGGCCGATAAATTAAAAGTCAGCGGGAAATCGGTTGTTAACATAACCAGTACTAATGCTTATGCAAAATATAGTGGTGCCTCAGTGCCGCATATTTCCGTACCGGGGCATAATGAAACATACGGCGATAATATAAATAAAAAAGAAGCAGTTATTACCCTAGCTACATCGAATGGTACTTACAGTGATAATTCAGAACAGGTTCTGGATGGCTCTACGATGGGCAAAACAGAAACAGTTGGTGCTGCGACAATTACCACCAAAGGAACGTTTATTGACGACGGGCGTCTGGACCCGGCAGATCACGGCGAGTATTTAGTATCTGACAGTGACACGTTCACAGATAACGCAACCCAGACCGTTAATAACAAATCACTATCCCGTAACGCTAAATTTACCGGTGCCAGCCAGCAGTATCTGAACGGCGCCAGTGACTCCCGCAAAGCTATTGCTCTTGATTCCACCTTTACCGGTGATAAAACGACAGGTCAGAAAGCCGGACAAACTGTCAATAATCACGGTCTGGCGATTGATTCAAAATTTGACTATGCCGACCAGACTATCAATACCGGTGGTGTTGCCAAAGGTAACACCATCAAAGATGGTGATCAGGTTGTCAAAGGCACAGCAGAAAAAAACAGTATCACTAATGGTAATCAGACCATTGGTGCCGGCGGCAATGCCACCACAAACAGTATTGATAACACCAATGGCACTCACGGCCTTCAGTTAGTCAGTGGTACAGCAACTGACAATACCCTGAAAAACGCCGGTCAGGTCATTGAAAAAGAGGGTTCCGCAAAAAATAACGTTATCGATAATGCCGGTGCTGATCACGGCATCCAGGTAGTACGCGGTAAAGCGATTGATAATACGCTGACCAACACCGATCAGCGTGTTGAGAAAGACGGCCGGGCCTCCGTTAAAAACGATATCACTGACGGCAGCCAGCTTGTGGACGGTTTTGCTGAAAACAATACCATCACTAATAAAGCCGGTAATCGCGGTAAGCAGGTTATTAACGGCACAGCCAATAACAATACGCTGACCGAAACGGATCAACTTGTCGGTAAAAACGGTATTGCCGGGGTTAAAAACAGCATCACCAACGGCAGCCAGGTTGTGGAGGGTTTTGCCGAAAACAATACCATCACTAACAAAGACGGTAATCGCGGTAAGCAGGTTATTAACGGCACAGCCAATAATAATGCTCTGACCGAAACGGATCAATTTGTCGGTAAAAACGGTATCGCCGGAATTAAAAACAACATCACCAACGGCAGCCAGATTGTGGAAGGCTTTGCTGAATACAATACCATCACCAATCAGGCAGATAAACGTGGTGAGCAGGTTATCAGCGGTACTGCTGATAATAACAAACTGACTAATACCAATCAGACAGTTAAAAAAGACGGCCTGGCCGGAGTTAAAAATGACATCACTGATGGTAATCAGTATGTCGGCGGTACTGCCGTTAATAACACCATCAACAATACTGATGCCAAAAAACCGGGCGAACAGATTGTCAGTGGTACAGCAACCACTAACGAGCTGAACAATGTCAGTCAGGTGATTAAGAAAGGCGGCCTTGCCACCGATAATACCCTGACCGGCAATTCTCACTTAACCGTTGAAAATGGCGGTGAAGCGAAAAATAATACCCTCAACGGCGACATCAATATGATTGTTGAGGCGAACGGTAAAGCCACCGGTAAAACTATCTTTAACGGTAAAAACCATCTGGATCTGTATGCTGCCACCACTAATGGTGCGTACGCGGAAGATCTTGCTCTTAGCCAGACCAAAGGCAAAAGCACGGTCACTGTTTATGAAGGTACTCAGGAGCACGATGCCGTCACTATCGGTACCTTAAACGGTAAAGCGGCGGTGAATTTTGACCACCGGACCAACCCGGCAGGTCATACTCAGATGAATATCAATAATCTGGGTAACAATGATCCGGCTCAGTATGATAACACCACGTTAGACTTCACCCTGAACAGTAATATCCTCAATGGTAATTCTGATTTTATCAATACGGATAATGCGTATGGTCAGCACTATGTCACCATCATTGAGCGGGATACCGGTAAAGAAGCGGTTCTGAACCGTCCTCAGTCCGCCGATTTTGCCTATGTGAAAAACGTGGCCGGTGACAGCAATGCTGTCTTTGGCATGAAAGATGCTGACGGGAAAATTCTGGATCTGATGGATGCCGGTACTTATATCCACAATATTCAGACCCGTACCGGTGCCGGTAATGACACCACATGGTCATTCACTGCGACAAATCGCCTGACACCAAGCGCCCGTGCGGTACTTGCACTGTCCTCCGCACCGCAGCTGATGTACAACAACGAAGTTGATCATCTGCGCGCCCGTCTGCACATGCTGCGTAACAGTGACAGTGTTGAGAACGGCCTCTGGATGCAGGGTATCGGCAATAATACCAAAGTGGATAAAGATCAGGTTCAGTACAAACTGAAACACGCCGGTCTGGAGCTGGGCGCGGATTATCAGTTAGCGTTAAACAGTGACAGTAAACTGGTTCTGGGCGGATTCACCGGGTTTGATAAAGGTGATGTTAAAAATGAATGGGCCGGTACCAGCGATATCGACAGCTACACCTTCGGTGCCTATGCCACTTACCTGAATACCAATGGCTGGTATGCCGATGCATTACTGAAATATAACCATTTTGATAATAAACTGAAGACAACGTCCACCAACGGTTATGATGTCAGCAGCGATAATTATTCCACCTCTGTCTGGGGGATGGCGCTGGAAACCGGTTATTCCTTTACCTTCAGTAACCAGACGTTTATTACGCCGTACGGTCAGTTAGCCTACAACCAGATGGGTAGTAAAAACATCACACTGAGCAATGAAATGGAAGCTGAAATCAAAAATCAGCGTTCATTCACCAGTGAACTGGGTGTGAATGCCGGTAAAGATTTCAGTTTCAATAACGGCCTGATGTTCTCCCCGTACGTAAAAGCAGCGTGGAATCATCAGTATGAGAACGGAAATGAAGTTGAATTTAACCGTTACAACACCATTAACAGTGATCTATCCGGCAGCACCGGTAAATTCGGTGCCGGTTTCAATGCCCGCTATAGCAACATGAATATTTTCATGGAATTACAGCATATTGCCGGTGATGCAGTTTACTCGCCAATCAACGGACAGATCGGTATCCGCTATAACTTCTGATGCATTGTCAGAACCTGAAAAAAGCTGCCTTATGGCAGCTTTTTTCATCTGGTTAATGATACATTTACAGTAAATAATAAATGCCCTGAAAAATATATTACCCTCAGAAATAATATATCATTCACTTTACAGATAATGCAGGAAGAAAAAATCAAATATAATCAAGATAGCCTTGCTGAATAATATCGTTCAATTTCTTTATACGATAACGAATATTTGAACGCAACCAACTGTCCTGTGTCCATTCATTATCAACCGTTTCCTGGCCAAACAAATGCGATGCAATTTCCCGCTGAGAATAACCTTTGTTCAGGCTATCCATAATTCTTAGTAATAACTTATTATCCTCAGAGAGCGATGAACATTTAGATTTATTATCAAGCACCTCATTGATAATGTCTACATTCTTTTTTTTACTGTTCAACTCTAGTGATATATATATATATCTATTGAATATATCCTCAGTATCACTTCCGGGATTAACAAAAAACTGGAAGTAACCATGATTATTGAAGACCTTAATACAGTATATTCCATTATTTAAAATGATGGTTCTGTAATCGATATTCTCTTTTTTTAAGATATTTTCTATTGATAAATTACCCTCATGACTCAGCAATACCCTGAATGAGCGTCTGCTGAGCCCTTCTGCCCAGAAAACATCATCTGCTGCACACTCAGGGTCTACATACCTTAATAAACCCCATTTTGTTTCCGCATTCATATCTGCGGCGGTTTGTCTTTGAGGGCCGTCGTGGTGATGTATCCCGGATGTATTACAGTGTAATTCCCAGTCTTCAGTATACTCAGGAATTCTGCGCAGAAACTCCCATGCAATGTCGATACTTCCTTTGATACTCATAACAATACCTCTGCTGACCTGATACTATCTGAATATAAAGATGATTGTATTTTTTTAACTAAATTGTTAAAAACAAAATTAATATATGTAGCTATATCAATCAACCAGAAACAACAATATTCTATTTTTATGTTAAAATCATGCCGAAGTATAAGAACATGAAATGACAATTAGCATCACAACACTGAATAAACTTATGAAAAAGATGGATTATCAATGATATTGCCATGTTTTTATTTATACTTACACTCCCTTATTTTAAGACAAATCCTTGTATTTCACACTTCTGTAAAACTCAATAACATTAAGATTTGTCCTCGTAAATCATACAAGGTGATAATTATAATTTTAAATTTATCCCTTTTTCAAAAACAGACTCCGATATTAGGATAAAATAAAACAGGGCGTTAATAGCTTCGGGGTGTGATAATGAATATAAATGATCACGATATTTACGGTGTGGAATTCGACCCGCTTTTCAGTGAGATTGAAGCTATTCTTACTCAGTCTGAAGAGTCAGCAAATCCGTTGGCAGGAGAAGATGAACTTCCGCAAATTAACTGGATTACTATTTCAGAAAAAACCAGTGAGTTATTGTATCAGTATAAAGATCTGCGTGTCCTGCTGTGGTCATTACGGGCAAATCTGTATATTGACGGAATTTCATCATTATTCAGCGGAATAAAAAATCTGAGTGAACTGGTTGAAAATAACAGTGAATCATTATATCCGAAATCAGAGGATGGCAATATCCGCAGCGGTCATGCTGCGGCGCTGGGATGGTTATCTGCATCACAATGTATTTCAGAACTGAAGCAGACAAAAATCACCACTGACCATCATTATACCCTGAATGATATCGCCTCCATCGACAGCGGTGAAATACGGGATAATTATGCCACATCGCTGAGTGCATTATTAACATCTCTGACAAACAGTGATGAGATTAATATCAGTAATATTTCCGGGCATTTTTCCTCGGTTATACAGTCGCTTGATAAAATTGAAGAGTATGCCAACCAATATACTGACGGTTATATTCTCGATTGCAGCGTACTGAAACAATTCCTGACGCGCTGTATCAGTACCCTTAATCATCTGACCGCGTTCTCTGATGCAGATAATCATGAAGAACCGCAGGCGTTACTCCCTGACGGCAATCATCCGGATACCCCGGTAACCGCATCACCAGGCGGGCCGGTCAGAATTACGGATATTACATTACGTTCCCGTCAGGAAGTCTTAATTATGCTGGACTGCATACTTGATTATTTTCAGCGTTATGAACCCAGCCACCCGGTTCCGATATTTATCCAGCGATCCAAACAAATGATTGGAATGGATTTCGCCTCAATCGTTGAAAAACTCCTTCCGGAGTCAGTCAGCACATTACAACAATTTACCGGAAAGTAATATTTCCATTATTGCAATGAGGATTGTGAGATGGCCAAAGATATCAGCTCTCAGAAATTTATCGGCAGAAATAATGCACCGCGTGTGCAGATTGAGTATGACGTCGAAATTTACGGTTCGCAAAAGAAAGTTGAACTTCCGTTTGTTACCGGCGTTATGACTGATTTATCAGGACATCGCGCCGCTCCGCTGCCATCGGTGGAAGAACGTCAGTTCCTCACCTTTGACCAGGATAATTTTGACTCCAGGATGCGGGCAATTCGTCCCCGCCTTGCCTTCTATGTCGAAAATATGCTCGGCGACAATCCTGAAGAGCTGATGGATATTGAGCTGGAATTTGAATCGATGGAAGACTTCGAGCCGGGTGCGATTGCTGCCCGGGTCCCGCAGATGCAGAAACTGCTGGAAGCACGGGCACATCTGACGGATCTGATCACCTATATGGACGGAAAATCCAGTGCCGAAGATGTAATCCGGCAATTACTGGAACAGCCCGACTTCTTAATCCGCCTGGCAAATGATGCGAAAGGCACCGTCGCTTCTGCCGAAGCCGATATTACTGATGTGAACGGGGAGAATGACGAATGAGTGAGCAATTAGCACGGAGTACGGGCGCAACAGAACAGTCGGTACTGACTGCCTCCGGTGAACAGAGTGAATTAGATATTCTGTTACAGCGTTCATTCAGACCCAGCACCACAGAAGCGTCTGTCGCCGTCCGCAGTGCCATCAACACCCTGGCGGAATACGCCAATTTCGGCAAAGTAAAAGTCAGCCGGGATGTGGTGCTGACCATTGAATCCATGGTCGCGGAGATTGATGATAAATTATCTGCGCAAATGAACCGGATACTTCACAACAAAGAGTATCAGAAACTGGAATCCTCCTGGCGCGGACTCAGCTATCTTGTTGATAATACGGATGTCAGTGAAACACTGAAGATCCGTGTATTAAATATCAGCAAAGATGAGCTGTCCAAAACGCTCCGCCGCTACCGGGGTTCCGCCTGGGATCAGAGCCCGATCTTTAAAGCGGTATATGAACAGGAATACGGCCAGTTTGGTGGTGAGCCGTTCGGCTGCATGATCGGCGACTTTGAATTTGATCACAGCAACAAAAGTGTCTCCCTGCTGACAGAAATTTCCAAAATTGCCGCCGCAGCGCACTGCCCGTTTATTACCTCCGCCGCGCCATCCATCATGCAGATGAATAACTGGCAGGAGCTGGGGAACCCGCGTGATATCGGCAAGATTTTTACCACACCGGAATATGCGACATGGCGGCGTCTGCGTGACAGCAATGACTCCCGTTATCTGGTGATGACGATGCCGCGTTTTCTCTCCCGCCTGCCATATGGTGAGAAAACCAATCCGATTGAAGATTTCGCCTTCGAGGAAGTCGTGAATCCGTATGATGTCAATGACTTCAGCTGGACCAACGCGGCCTATGCCATGGGGGTGAATATCAACCGAGCCTTTGCGGAGTACGGCTGGTGCTCACGTATCCGCGGGATTGAATCGGGTGGTTCGGTGGAAGAATTACCGGCTTATGCATTCCCGTCAGACGAAGGCGGTTATGAACTGACCTGTCCGACGGAAATTGCCATTTCCGATCGCCGGGAAAATGAATTATCCAATGCCGGATTTTTACCGCTGGTTTACCGCAAACATTCTGACTTTGCTGCCTTTATCGGTTCCTGCACACTGCACAAACCGGTGATTTATGAAGATCCGGATGCCACTGCGAATGCGAAATTATCCGCCCGTCTGCCTTATATTTTTGCCACCTGCCGGTTTGCACATTACCTCAAATGTATTGTGCGCGACAAAATCGGTTCTTTCCGCTCACGGGATGATATGCAGGTCTGGCTGAATGACTGGCTGATGAAATATGTTGACGGCGATCCGACTATTTCCACGGAAGCCACAAAAGCAAAACGTCCGTTAGCCGCTGCCGAAGTGCATGTGGAAGATGTTGAAGATGATCCGGGTTTTTATAAAGCACATTTTTATTTACGCCCGCATTATCAGCTGGAAGGAATGACCGTGTCATTGCGCCTGGTTTCTAAATTACCTTCCAGTAAAGAAAATAATAAATAAAAGATTTATTGCTGAGCATGAATACGTATTTTTACCATCAGGAGATACATTCTCAGGGACGAGAAAATGATATCTATATTTCATATCAGAAATATATTTAATTGTCGTAATATCAATTCAGGAGTGAATTAAATGACAGCATTAGTCGATTATTTTTTAAAAATTGAAGGTGTTGAGGGTGAATCTCCGGATCAGCAATATGGCGGCTGGATCCAGCTTCAGGCCTGGCAATGGTCCGAAGAAAACGCCGGCCGCTGGGGTTTCGGCAGTGGCGGCGGTTCCGGTAAAGTGGAAATGAAAGACTTTGAATTCCGCATGGTCAGTAACAAAGCATCACCAAAACTGTTTCTGATGTGTGCGACCGGGGAACATATTCCGCAGGCAAAACTGGTATGCCGTAAATCCGGCAACGGTCAGCAGGATTTTATGACTGTTACCTTCAGTAATTGTCTGGTTTCAACCTTTAAAACGGTCGGTAATATGCCTCTTGACCCGCAGACTAAAGTGGATACAGATACCGTACTGCCGACAGATGTTATCAGTCTGAACTTTGCCCGCATTGAAGTGGAATATAAAGAGCAGAAAAATGATGGTTCCATGGGTGCCATTATTAAAGCAGGTTATGACCTGAAGGCAAACGCCCGTATTTAACCGGCTGTAATACAGGAAAACTATGTCGCGATTATTATTTATCTGTAAGACGGATAAATAATGTATTGCGGTATGGTTTTCCCTTTACGGAAAAATAAAACATGAAATCATCCGCTCCGATGTTATTTGATAAATTAAGTCTGAACAGACGAAGAATACATTTACCGCAGTGGCGTGATGTTTTATTACGCGATATTGAATTGTTATTAAATGATGCCGCACACAGCGCCTCATTAGCATTAGATAAAAAAACATACTGTATTAATTCAGTGATTAATTACGGGCTGCCGACACTCAGTGCAAAAGTCCCGGTAAATACAGACCCGATTGTGCTGGCAAAAAAGATACAGCAAATCATTGCAACATTTGAACCGAGACTGGACCCGCGCTCAATCCGGGTCACACCGTTTGTGAATAAGAATGAAACCTGGACCCTGGCACTGCTTTTCGACATTTATGCCAAAACCAATTTGCCGGGTGAAGATCTTACCGTGAATTTACGTATCGCCCTGGATTATTCATACGGCAGTGTCCGCGTCATCTGATCCGGCACACTGACTTTAACGACAGGATACCCTTATGCTGAGTGACCGTTTTCTGACATTGTACAACGAGGAATTGCGTTTCCTGCGGGAGGAAGGGCTGCTGTTCGCCAAAGCCAATCCCCAGGTGGCGCAGCATCTCGGCATGATGCCGGACGGCGTTCTCGATCCTTTCGTTGAACGCCTGCTGGAAGGTACGGCTTTTCTCAGCGCGCGTGTGCATGAGCGGCTCAATAATGAACAGCCGGAAGTGGCTATTCAGATGATAAACCGCCTCGCGCCTTACTGGTTTACCCCGCAGCCCTCCATCGCCACTGTCGCTGTGGAACCGGATCTGACGTCCCCGCAGTGGCATTCGGATGTCACACTGCCGCGGGGCAGTAAACTGACGCTTCACGATACCGCTCCCGGCCACCGAAATGCGACCTTTACCACCGGCCGTGATCTGAATATTCAGCCGCTGGTGATTGCACATGCCGAATGTGCCACCACCCCGTCAGCACAACTGCCGCAGTCCGTGCTGCAATGCATGCAGGATGGCAGAGCACATATCTCCCTGACCATGAACACACAGGGGGTTGTGTCATTATCTGAACTGAATTTTTCGCCGATGACACTGACATTTGCAGGCGATATCGTGCATGCCAACCAGCTGCTGACCGCTATTCAGAGTGATACGCTGAGAGTGATCCTGTGGTGCAGACAGGATAATAACGCACCGCAGATGCATCTGCTGGAGCCGGGAAATATCCGCCAGGCCGGATTACAGGCGGAAGATGCACTGTTACCGGCGGTCAGCGGGGAATTGCCGGGCAGCCGCCTGCTGCGGGAATACTTTGCCGCCCCGTCCCGCTTTTTCAGTATTGAACTGCACGGCCTGATGCCGTTTTTACAGGCGGGCGACAAATGCACGGAATTCAATATGATTTTTGTGCTGAATAAAACGCCGGTCAAGTTAACCGGTAATGTCAGCAAGGATGATTTCCGTCTGTTTTCCACCCCGGTGATTAATTTATCGCGCCGCCGGTGCAGCCCGGTGCTGGTCAACGGCGAGCATACCGAATATCCGGTTATTGTCGATAAACTCAACCCCGGTCTGTATGAAATCCATCATCTGTTACAGGTGGACGGCCTGCTGGCGGATAAAGGCTATGTGCCCTTCTCCCCGCTGCACGGCTATGCCCGCTTTGACGAGCCGCCGGTTTCCGCCGGTTACAGCCTGCGCCGTGTCCGCCGGGTGACAGAAGACAAATATGACAGTGCACCGGCCATGCCGAAAGACAGCCTGTTTATCTCGCTCTCCGCCGGTCCCGATAATTTTTCGCCGGACAGTGTCCGTTCCCTGAGCATTGAAGCACTGGTATGTGATCGTCATCTTGATCCTTCCCGTCTGCAACAGCCGGTTTTTCGTCCGGATACCGCGCTGCCGGTAGGTCCGGTTGAAATTCTGCGCACACCGTCCCGCCCGCAGGGCGTACCGTGCAGCACACAGGCGTGGAAAGTGCTCCAGTTGCTCTCTGTCAACCCGCTGCGCTACGCCCTGCCGGATTTTCCGGATAACAGCCAGCTGCTCAGAGAATGGCTTTCCCTGTTCTGTCCGCCGGATGACAGCCGTCAGCAGCGCCGGATCGACAGTCTGCGGCACGCCGTTATTGCACACCGCTTTGAATGTAACCCGCTGCCCGGCCCGCTGGCCTGGAGCCGGGGCGCGGAAATCACAATCGATTTGCGGGGTAATCATCACAGTGACCGCGGTGCGTGGCTGTTTGCCCGCATTCTTCATCATGCTCTCGCGGAGTATTGCGAACTGGGACAGACGCTGAGGATGCAGCTGAATGTTGATAGTGAACCACTTGCACAATGGGAGCCGATTGATGGCAGATAAAACACCGCTCCGTATCAACGGGCTCAGTGCCAGACAGGATTTCGCTGAAGTATTGCGCCGCATTGAACGGGTCAGCCCGGATCTCGCGGCAAACGGTGTGGTGCGCGGAAGCAGCCCCGCCCGGCTGCGGATAATCCAGACCGCCGATACCGGATTTGCCCCGCGTGAGGTAGCCGATATCCGCCAGTCTGCCAATCCGGTCACCAATGCCGCGGAAATTACTGTCTGGTGCCGCCATTTCGGGATGTTCGCCCCTTACGGTCCGCTGCCGATTCACATTACCGAGCATGCCCGTACCGAATTACTGGCGCGCCGCAGCCATGCTTTTCAGGACTTTTCATCGCTGCTCAGCCAGCGTCTGGCGCTGTTTTCCTACCGGGCACAGACTCAGCTGCATGTCGCGGCCGGACATGACAAAAACAATAAAAATGCATTCCAGCAGCGGATGAACCAGGTGACCGGCATTTCACCGCAGCTCTCTGCCGGTGAGCATGTTCACCGGCTCCGGCAGGCGTTTCCCGGCTGCTATCTGCCCGGGCGCAGTATCCTGAAAAACTTACAGTCACTGCTGACACACTATTTTGCCGTTCCCGTCACTGTTCAGGCCCGGCAGGGTATGTGGATTGATGATCCGCAGAATGCCGCCAGCCAGCGGATGGGACGCCTCGGCAAAACGCGCGCCGGAAAACGTTTTTTTGATGTCGAACACAGCCTGTCTGTACAGATAGGCCCGGTGGGCAGTCAGCAATATCACCTGTTCCAGCGCGGCAGTGAACGACTGAAAGTGCTGGTGGCGGTCTGCAACGATTTTGTCGCACACCGCCGTGTACTGGATGTGAAACTGCTGATCCGGACATCCCCTGATATGGCCGGTCACACCGGCAGCGGAAAACTGGGCCGCAGCGGCTGGCTGAAACCGGACGGCACAATCCGGATTCAGTCCCTGTATACAACCGCAGCCTGATGCAATTAACCCGATATGCAATGAAAGGATGAGTGTTATGCCCCTGATTGAAATTGATAATGAAAAGCTCAACGGGATCGATGCTTTCCCGCTCAGCTTTACCGCGCAGGAACATCTTTCGCAGGATCCGGTTTACCGCCTGACGTTTCAGGTCCCGGATCCTGATCTGGATATCGGGGAACTGCTCGGTGAAAAAACCCTTATCTCTGTTGAACAGCCGGATCAGAGCCGCCGCACCTTCACTGCCCGCGTGGTCGCGGGGGGTGATGAGGGGCAGCATCAGGATCAGTATGTTTATCAGCTGGAACTGCGCAGCTGGTTATGGTTTCTGATGCAGAACCGCAACTGCCGTATCTTCCAGCACCGCAACGTACTCACTATTATCGAGGAGATATTTACCCGTTACAGTGTGGCGGATTACCGCATTGAAACGGAGGGAACCTATCCGGATAAAGAGTATTGCGTCCAGTTCGGTGAAAGCGATTTCAGTTTTGTCAGCCGCCTGATGGAAGATGCCGGGCTTTGGTATTACATCGACCACAGTGATAACCGGGATGTCATGGTGATCACCGACCACCAGCAGTTCAAACCGCTGAGTGACGGCTATGATTCTCTGAGCTTCCTGCCGGACAGTGAAGAGCACCGCGCTATCCGTGAAGGTATCCAGCGCATCCGCCGCAACCGCCGTATCCACGCCAGTGAGGTGGTATTGCGTGATTTCGACTTCCTTAAGCCGCGCCACTCCCTCCAGACTCAGGCGGAAGAGAAACGTCCTCATTTACAGGGTATTCCGCTGGAATGGTATGACTATGCCGCCGGTTACGATGACGTGCAGCAGGGCGAAGTGATTGCCCGCAAACGCCTGGAGGCATTCCGCTGTGAAAACCAGATCCTGCAGGGCGAAAGCAATGCCACCGGGCTGAAACCGGGACATACTTTTGAACTGAATCAGCACCCGGATTCAACCCGCAACCGTGGATTTAAAGTGCTCGGCTGTGATTATACGTTTATCCAGGACGGCCCGGACAGCAGCAGCACCGGACGGCGGGTTTCCTGTCGTTTCCGCGCACTGAACGACGATGAGGTTTACCGTCCGCTCTGCCGGACACCCCGCCCGCAAATTCCGGGGATTCAGAGCGCGACAGTGGTCGGTGCACCGGACTCCGAGGTTCATACCGATAAATATGCCCGTATCCGCGTGCATTTCCACTGGGATCGTTACAAAACCACGGAAGAGGACAGCTCCTGCTGGATCCGGGTGATCCAGGCCTGGGCCGGTAAAGGCTGGGGTGTCCTGGCGATGCCCCGTGTCGGCCAGGAAGTGCTGGTAACCTATATTGACGGCGATCTGGACAGACCGATGGTGACCGGGATTGTCTATAACGGCGAAAACCCGCCGCCGTATCAGTTACCGGAGCATATCAACTATTCCGGCCTGGTCTCCCGTTCGCTGCGCCACGGTATGCCGCAACACGCCAGCCAGATCACCTTTGATGACAAACGCTACAATGAGCGGGTGATGATCCATGCCGAGCGTGATATGCAGCACACCGTTGAGCGTAACTCTGCTGCCACCACCGGCCAGGATCGCTATGAAGTGGTAAAACGCACGGCGACAGACTGGTTTAAAAATCATGTCTCCTATAAGGACGTTAATTTCTCATTTACCGGATTTAATTTCAGTGCCACCGGTACCAATATCAGCCTGACCGGTCTGAGTATCAGTATGACCGGCGCCAGCATCGGACTCACCGGTGTCAGCACCTCCTTTACCGGAGTGAGTACTTCCTTTACCGGAATCAGCACGTCGTTTACCGGGCAATCCACATCATTCACCGGCAGCAGTGACTCCTCAACCGGCGTCAGTAATTCCCGGACCGGAAGCAGTACCTCGTTTACCGGTACCAGCAGTTCCATGACCGGCAGCTCACACAGCCTCACCGGCTTCAGCACCAGTATGACCGGCTGTTCCGCCTCCAAAACCGGTCAAAGCTACAGTGCCACCGGCTCAAGCCTTTCCCATACCGGCACCAGTGTCAGTACCACCGGCAGCAGCACCTCAAGCACCGGTGTCAGTGTCAGTACCACCGGCAGCAGTACCAGTGTCACCGGTGTCAGTGTCAGCACCACCGGCAGCAGCACCAGTGTCACCGGAAGCAGTGTAACTGCAGTCGGCTCTTCCGTATCCGCGACAGGAAGCAGTGTCGGAGTGAAAGGCAGTGATGTCTCTGCCACCGGCAGCTCCGTCAGTACCACCGGCAGTGATATTTCAGCAAAAGGCTCCAGTATGTCCGTCACCGGATTTTCTTTCAGCTATACCGGCGCCAGTTACTCCGATACCGGGATTGACCTGAAAACGGTCGGTATGCAGAGCAAAAATTAAAAGGAAGCATGATGCGTATTATTCGTCCTCAGCAACTTGCTGTACTCAGAAACAGCTACCAGATTGGCAGGGAATGCCGGTCCGGTATCAGTGTGATCGCGGGCAGTTATTTATCCGCCCCTGATCACTTTGTCACTGAAGCACAGATTTGGCAGGCATGGAAGTCTGCCCCCCTTTCCTTTCGGATGTTGGACACCGCTGAGCCGAAACCGCATGCCGAATATATCCTTGCCGGTCATGCCGGAACCGGGCAGACACTCACGGCACTGGATGTTGCCGTCCGGGTCGGCTCACTCAGCCGGGCCTGGCGTCTTGAGGGGGAGCCGTTTACCCGGGTTGCGATGGATCACACCGAAGCGCCGGGCGGCAGCGACTGCAAAGAAAACCCGCTGGGCAAAAACGCCCGCAGCGGTACACGCCCGGTGCTGAGAGAGGCCCGCGCCGACGGAGCCGCAGACCCTTATATCAACCTGGCCGCACCTTCACCGGTGCCGCCGGATTTTCATGTCCGCCGCAGACACATTGATGCCGTCGCTCACGTGATGACCGACAAACAGTATATGGAAAGCTGGTTTCCCGGGCTGCCGCCGGCCATTGACTATCGTTATTTTCAGATGGCACCGCCGCAGCAGCAGCTTTCCGCCTCTCAGTGGCCGCGCCATGTACCGTTTGAACTGCACGGCTTCAGGCCGGATAACGCGGTGATTTCCGGTACATTCCCTGCTGTCCGTGCCAGAGCATTTGCGATCGGTAAAGATGCGGCAACCGCAGAAGAGATAATCCTGGAGAAAAAGACCCTGTGGCTGCTGCCGGATGATGACCTTTGTCTGACGATTTTCACCGGCAGTATTCCGCTGCCCCACCTGTTTGCCACCCCGGCTGTCACACTGCTGGCCGCGCTGGACACCGATGGGGCGGAACGACCGCTGACGCATTATCAGGATGTGTATCAGCGCCGCAGCCGGACCGATACCGCCAATTTTGAATTTCTCCGCGACCGGGAACTGATGCCGGAAAACAGTCATTTCAATGTGATCCGCGATATGGCGGAACACCCGGATTCTCTGCGCTACAATGCCCGCCCGCTGACAAAGCAGGATACCGATACGTTTTACCGGGACGTGGAAAAAGCAATCGCACTGCATGAAGAGAATCAGCAACAATACTTCGCCCCGCCGCCGGAGCAGAACGCTGCCGTGCCGGTCAGTGATACGCTGCGCCGGAAAACAGTACAGCCTGCACCGGATTGCGGGGCGTTAACCGAACACCGGGACTTTATCTCACTCTCGTTTGCCAACACAACATTACAGGGAAAAACCTTTAAACACTGCCATTTTAATCAGTGTGATTTCAGTGAATCACAGCTGGCGCAATGCCACTTTGAACACTGCCGGTTTACATCATGTCTGTTTACCGGGGCGGTGATAACAGATTCACAACTGACCGGCGGCCGCTTTCAGCTCAGTAATCTGAGCGGGAGTACATTTACCGGCACACGCTGGGAAAACCTCACACTGGATGACTGCCTGCTGGAAAAAGGGGTATTCACCCGCTGCACCTGGGCGAAATGTCTGATCAATGACACACAGATCATCCGCAGCGGATTCACAGAGTGTGATATCAGCGGCGTGATGCTGTCCCGGTCCGGACTGACACATTCCTGTTTCCGGCAGAGCACGCTGACATCCTGGATCGCCGATAAAACAGAGGCTGACGGCGTACAGTTTACCGGGTGCAGTCTGACAAAAAGCTCACTGATCGGCGGAAACTGGAAAACATGTACATTTACTGACACCACACTGGAGAGTGTGACATCCGGTCAGTACACCGATTTTTCCGGCAGCAGCTTTACCGGCTGTCATCTGAACAAAACCGGTTTCAACAGTGCCGGATTAAATCACTGCCGCTTTTCCGGATGTGAGCTGATCGAAACCTGCGCCGACGACAGCAACCTGACCGGCGCGGTTTTCAGTCACTGCGACATGGCCGGAATACGCCTGAAAGATGCAGTAATGATCCATGCCTCACTGACCAAAAGCAGTCTTCAGCAGGCCATGCTCTATAACGCCGATCTCCGTGACAGTACTTTCCGGCAGTGTAATTTCGCCGGGGCAAACCTGGCCATGATGAACGGTAATTCCGGCACTCACTTTGATTTATGCCTGATGGACGGCGCGCATCTGTTACCGCGCCGCTTCCGGCTCACCGCCTGACAGGAGATCTGAATGAACGAAACCGCAAAACAGATTATGGATTTGCAGGCTGTGAAACTGATCCGCGATAAGCATTTCAGTCAGTTACAGCTGAAAGATGACACCATGACACATCTGCATTTTACAGACTGCCGCTTTGATCATCTCAGCACGGAGAATGTTCAGGCGCATCAGCTCTGTTTTCTGCGCTGTAAATTCGCTGCCGTGTCACTGAGTAAGAGCCTGTTAAATTCCTGCACTTTTATTGAGTGTGAGATAGACACTATCACACTGACAGAGTGCGGCCTGCTCAGTGTCTCTTTGCAGCAGACCACCATACAGTCACTGAATGCCGGAAAATGCCTCGCGGAACGCTGCATGATTTCCGGCGGTAAGGTCAGTGAGAGTGTCTGGAAAGAGGTTTCCCTGAGTTACTGGTCGGCGAATGACTGTGAGATCAGTAACTGGCATACCGAAGGCGGCCTCGTGCAGGACAGCAACTGGTTCGGCTGCACCCTGACACAATTCCGCTGTACCGGTGCGCAGATTACCCGCCTGGTTGCCGGTAACAGCAAACTGACCGATTGTCAGTTTACCGGCAATGAATGCGACATCCTGGTCTGGCAGAACTGCCGGCTGACACGGACTGACCTGCGGAAACTGAATCTCACCTCCGCCGGGTTTGCCAAATCCCGGCTGGAACAGTGCCGCCTCGACGGCAGTAATCTGCACTATGCACAGTTTAATGAAGGATCACTGCACGACTGCACACTGACCGGCACGCAGCTGACCTGTGCCCAGTTTACTGATACTGAACTGCATCAGTGTGACCTGAGCGGCGCACAACTGATTTCAGCCGTTCTGGTACGGGCCGTGCTCACTCACTGCATTCTGGATGATACGAAATTAACCCGCACCGATATGCGTTTCTGTCAGCTGAAACAAACTCCGCTGCACAGCGCGGCCGTGCAGAAAGTACGCCTGCACGGTGCGGAAACCGGTCTGACTGACCGCGGGCAGAAAGCAGATGAACCGCTGCTGACATCCATTGATTTATGGTACGCCCGGCATCAGCCCGGCCTGAAAGATGACACCGGATCCCCCCGTTTAACCCCAGGAGCCAGCCGTTATGTTTGACACAATACATCATACTGATACACCGGTCTTATCCGGCAGACCGCTTTTTTCCGCCCCGGAAACTCCGGTTATCGCCGCCACACGGCTTATTGCCGGCGAAAACGGAGAGCTGCTGCTGCAGTCACATCCGTATTCCGCCGTGACTACCGCGGCCGGGTGCCTGATTGCCCCGGAGAAAGGCGATCTGGTCTGCGCCATGGTACAGGGAGACTGCGCCTATGTGCTGTCAGTTCTGGAGCGGCATGCCGCCACTGCACCACTGATACTCGGCACGCAGGACACACCTCTGCATATCCGTGCACCGTCTCTGGCGCTGGAAGCATCAGAGAGCATCACAATGAAAACGTCCCGCTTTTCCCTGGTATCACACACCTCAAAGTGGGTCGCACAAACACTGCGGCAGATTGCCGGTTCTCTGTTTATCAGTGCGGAAAATGCCCACAAAAAGGTTGAAAACCTTGATGCCACCGAAGCCGGTCACATTGCCCAGCATGCCGAAAAAAGCATGGTTCTGGACAATGAAATCGGCGCTATCACATCACGTGCCGTCCTTCGTATTGATGGCGGCCAGGTACATATGGGGTGACCACATGACAGCAGCAAACACACGGGCAGGCGGTATCAGTTTCTCCGGATGCGAGCCGATGATCCCGATCCCGGGACCCAATATCGCCCCGAACGCCACAGGCATACCCAATGTCTTCAATTATTTCTGCTGCGGCGGTAACGAGCAGAATCTGATGTCGATACGGGCATCAACCATTTCCACCGGCATTGTTATCGGTGCCACCGGAGCAAACTCAGCGCAGATGATGCCCGTTCAGGGCTCAGGCAAATATTTTATTCAGGGCTGCCCGGCGACCCGGCTGGGCGATACGAGTATGACGAATAACTGCAACGCGCCCGGCACCCAGATTGCGCCGAGCCAGACGAAGTATTTTATCAATGCCTGATTACCGCAGATGGCTGCGCTGCCTGCTGACAGTGCCGGGTATTGCACTTATCAGCAGTTGCAGTCTGATTTGGCCGGACACACCGGAACCGCTGCCCGCGGACAGAACCGTCAGTCTGCGGATTGATGCGGCGGCCCGGGTTAACACCGACAGAGCAGGTAACACACTGCCTGTCCGGATTTGTGTCTTTGAAATCAGCAGGGATGACTGGCAGCCGCCCGGTCTCTACCGGAATGCCCCCTGTGATGAAGCTGCACCGGACCCGGTCATGATCCGTCAGATGCAGCATATTTTAACCCCCGGTGAATCCCGCCGGTATTCCTTTGCGATCCCGCGGGAAGCAACACGCTGGCTGCTTGTGGCCGCGGAGTTTCACATCCCCGGAAAAAATAAAAATACTGTTCTGATCAATACGGAAGTTAATAAAAATTCAAATGTTGTTGTCGTGGTCAGGGAGCGCAGTCTGACACAGATGAAAGTACCTGTTTCAGATAAGCCCTGACACCACGCTTGAGGACGGAACTGAGGACATAATTATGTTGTTAAAACAGCGTGTTGCCTGGGTTGAAGGAATGCTGATGGAACCTCAGCATTTTCAGCAGCAGGAGCGGTATTTCGAACATTACACGGATATGCGTATCCGCAGCACAGATGCTCTGGCCTGGGGTTTCCGTCAGATACATCTCGACACCGGATTACTCGATCAGGGAAAAATCGCCCTGACCCGTGCCCGCGGCGTTTTTCCTGACGGCACCCCGTTTGATCTCGGCAGTGACAACCCGCTGCCGGTGCCGTTTGATCCGGGACCGGACTGTCAGGGACACATTATTTGTCTCTCTGTCCTGATGGATATGCCGGGAAATACCTTTATCGATCTGTCACAAAGCAAAGGACAGAGCCGCTTCAGTGTGATTAACGCCGATGTCCGCGACCGCAACGCCGGTCTGGCCTCAGAGGGCACACCGCAGATGGCCACACTCCAGCTCGGGGATCTCTGTACACGGCTGAATATCCGGAGTGCAATCAGCGATGCGGAATCCCTGCTGCCTGTAGCCCGGATCACCGAAAAAACCCGCGACGGCCGCCTGATACTGGATGATAAATTCCTGCCGCCGATGCTGGATTTCCGCGCCTGCGGCTGGCTGAAAAGTGCCGTTACCGAACTGCTCGGTCTGATGGTACAGCGGCTGGAGAGTGTTTACCGTCCGGATGTGCCGCTGACCACCGGCGGGCTGACTGAACTACTGGAACTTTTGCTGTTACAGACACTGAGTGAATACCATCTGCGTCTTGCTCATCTGCTGTCACTGCCTCAGGTTCATCCTGAACGGATGTTTTTCACGCTGCTGGGTCTGCTCGGCCGCCTGAGCATCATTCCGGGCAAAGAGAATACGTCGCTGCACCAGGATTTCCATTATTCACACAATGAGCCGCAGGATGCCTATTTCAGGCTGTTTGCCGCACTGCGCCGTGCCCTGTCACTGGTGATTGAAGCACCGGCCATCGCCCTGCCGTTTATCGAGCGCGGCGACAATATCTATCTGTACCAGAATGATCCGCAGTTACGTCTGGAAAAACTGATCTTTATCGTCAGTGCGGAGTTGCCGGGCGATACCATGAGAAGTCATTTCCCTGCCCAGACAAAACTGGCGCCGGTGGAAAAAATTGTCCAGCTCATCGATTTGCAATTGCCGGGCGTACGCATCACTCCGATGTCATCACCGCCGCGCCACATCCCGTATTACCCGAACAGTGTTTACTTTGAGGTGGATAATGCGGATCCGATGTACAGAGATATGCTGGCCGGCAGTGCCGCGGCACTGAGTATTGTCGGTGATTTCCCGGGATTACGTTTTGAGGCATGGGGCTTGCGCCAGGGGAGAGTAGGATGAATGAATTCGAACGCCAGATCAGGAGTGCCATATCAGCGGCCCGTACAGGAGTGAAACAGGCCGAGCACTCATTAACTAACCCGATATGGCAGGCCAAAAGCACTGCCGCCTCCATCGGCGGCATCATTCCGGCCGGGATGCGGGGGATGGGCAACGCGCAGCCTCAGGATGACGACCAGCCGGAATTCACGGCGGCTAATGAAGATCCGCCGGTATCATCCGTGAACCGGACGCAGGGAAAACATAACCCGCTTCCGCCGATGCGCCCCTCACAGCAGCGGGAGCATCAGCAGAGTTCCCGCACGACCGGACAAAACACGTCACTGTTCGGTCTCTGGCATAACCCGTATGTTTCCGCCGCGATGCCGCTGCTGTTGCAGATTGAGTGGTTCCGTAATGAACCAGAGACCGATTTTGTCTGTGCCCGCCTGCAAATTGTCAGAAAACTGGAGTTTTTCCGCAAAGATCTGCGTAAACAGGGTTTTCCGCCGGAGGAGATCGATCACCTCTCTTATCTTATCTGCACCTATGCGGACGGTCTTTTTACCGACATGGTGAAAGAGGAAATGACGGGGCTGAGCCTGCTGGTGGAATTTCATAAAGATGCCTGGGGCGGTGAGAACTGCTTTGAGCATCTGAAAGAATACATCAGCAATCCGCAGGACAACCGTGATGTGCTTGAGTTCTATTATCTGATCCTGTCCATGGGATTTGAGGGAAAATACCGGATGCTGGAACGCGGAGCGGTATTACTGATGGATCTGCGCAATCACCTCAGCGGCCTGCTCTATTCACAGAATACCACCCTGTTCTTATCCGATGTCCGGGCGGAGAAAGTTAAGCCGCCGAAACGCCGGTTTATCACCGCATTACGTATCCTTATCACCGGGCTTATCCTGGCCGTTATCGCCTACGGTATTTCCGCCTGGTATCTTCATGAGCAGGCACGCCAGATCCGTAATGATATTCTGGCGTGGGTTCCGCCGGAGCCGCGCAAAATTAATATCATGGAAACCCTGCCGAACCCGCTGACACAAATATTAAGCGAGGGCTGGCTGGAAGTCCGTAAAGACCCGCGCGGCTGGCTGCTGATCTTCACTTCTGACGGTGCTTTCCTGACCGGTAAATCTGAACTGACGGAAGATTTCCTCAGCAAACGCAACATCGAACGTCTGGGTGCCGCCCTCACGCCGTGGCCGGGGGACCTGGAAGTCATCGGTCATACCGATGCCACCCCGTTCCGCAAAACCTCCGCCAATAACAACCTGAAACTGTCGGAAGCCCGTGCCGTGGTTGTCGCCGATATTCTGCGGACCAATACCATGATTAATCAGACCCATAACCGCGAAATTACCGCGACAGGCCGGGGTGAAAGCGATCCAATCGCCGATAACACCACAGATGAAGGCCGCAAACGTAACCGCCGCGTTGATATCTTATGGAAAATCGGCAAACGCGATGCGGAACAGGCCATGCAGGGCTATCAGGACGGTGATGTTCCGGCGGTGCTGAACAACACCCCTGCACCGTCAGCAGGTAATTATGATAACAACACTTCAGCGGAACCGCCTGTGCTCCCGGCCTGGATGAAGTAACGGTATACAAGGACGTATTATGATCAGACGATTTATTATCCTTATCATCGCATTGATTCTCAGCTACATCATCTGGTGGGTCGGACCGATGATTGCCATCGGCAACTTCTACCCGCTCGCGCGGGTGCTGGTACGCCAGATCATTATCGGTATTATTCTTTTCTGGGCGTTATGGCCGTTTGTGGCTTTCCTGTTCAGCCGCCTGTTCCGGTTTCTCCGTACCCCGATGCCGAAACCGAAAAAGAAGATTATTCAGCTTGATCGGGTTACAGCCCGTTTTACCGATGCCATCCGGACGCTGCAATTTATTGCACTGGCCGGTAAAAAAACCCGCAGTGAGCGGATGAAAATCCATCTCAGCCGTGAATACATCAATAACAAACCCTGGTTTGTGGTGATGGGGCCTGCCGGATGCGGCAAAACCTCCGTGATTTATGACAGCGGCGAACAGTTCCTGCTTTCCGAGCAATACGGATTATCCCGCACAACCGATGTCGGCCCGACAGTGGATTGTAACTGGTGGCTGACAGAGCGGGCTGTGTATATTGATACCGCCGGGGAATGGGTGCAGATGCACGGACAGAGCGATGACGCCGGGAATGCGCGTCAGAAATTGTACGCCCTTATCCGTAAACACCGCCGCTATCCCGGCATCGACGGGATTATTTTGTGTGCGGATATCGGCACACTGCTGTATGCCCCGCTGACAGAGCGGAAATCACTGGCAGATACACTGCGTATCCGCATCCTCGAAATGGCCGCTCTTTTTCAGTCTGATATTCCGGTCTATCTCCTGCTGAATAATATTGACCATCTGCCCGGCGGTGAGGCATTTCTGAATATCGCCGATGACGACCTGCTCGCAGGCGGTCTGGGGATCAAACTGCAATGTACTGACGATCACCGTAATAATTTCATTCATGATGAAAATACCTATCACCAGTTTCAGATCCGGGTCAGCAACTATATTCTTGAAACCCTGCACAATGTGCCGGATGACGGATTACGCCACCAGCTGCTGCTGTTTATTGAATCGCTCGGCGCACTGCAAAAGCCGCTGTTTTCCTTCCTTGAACAGATTTTTCCGGCCTCGGCCACCGGCTACACCGGATGCCTGCGGCAGCTGTGGATGGGCAGTACCATTCCGCTGATAGCCCGCGAGAGCCTGTATAACGCAGAGGCGGACGGACTGTTTGATGAGCGTCAGTCCGGCGGAATGTACCTCCCGGCGCTGACTCAGGCCATCACCGAGCGGGGCGTGCTGCACAGTGCCCGCTACCGTCCGCTGCGTAACAAGCTGTTTTCCGCCGCCCGCTATTTCGCAGTAACCGCCGGTCTGCTGGCTGCGGTGATGCTGCTCTCCTCCCGCTATTTCTGGGAATCGGATTTTATCGCCTATGCCAGCGCCCGCTTTGAGGAAACCAAGCGGATCGTCCGCGATATTCCGGTGACCAGCCAGTTTAATGATGACCTGATCGCCGCTTATGAACAGCTCGGTTATATCAACACGCAGTTTCTGGAAAGTTCACCGCCGCTGCTGACACCGTATTTCGAGCACAAACTGCTGAGCAGTGCGATGGAAAAGACATACCGCCGTCATCTCTACAAGATTTTCTGGCCTGCTGTGGAAAATTATATCGCCAACGAACTGAAACAGAGTGCGTTCAGCGGTAATACCGATGCCTACGACACCCTCAAGGTCTATCTGATGATGGTTTATCCCTCATACCGGGAGCCGGAGGCACTGGAAAACTGGTTTATGATCCGCTGGGAAAACTACGCGGTCCAGGGCTATACCGAAAACGATCGCCGTCTGTTCCGCTATCATCTGCATGAGTTATTCAGTGACACCTCCTCCACGGCACCGGTGGCTAAAATGAATGCAGAGCTGGTACGTATTGCCCGTGTCAATGCCATGAAAACCCCGATCCATCTGCGGGTGGTTAACCGTATCAAAGACAAACCGCTGCCTGCCGGTATTCAGAATATCTCGCTGGCAGATGCCGCAGGTCCCAGCGTGTCGCTGATGCTGCGCCGAAAAAGCACCAATACCGTGACAGATACCGCCGTTTCCGGTTTTTACACCAAAGCCGGTTACCGGGATGTCTTCCTGCCGCAGTTACAGGATGCGGCCACAGATATGATCAGCGAAGAAAACTGGGTGCTCAGTGACAACACTGAAAAACGCGGTGATATCGGTACACAGGAAGCGATTCAGACATTATCCAATGAAGCGCTGAAAGCCTACCTGTCTGAATATGCCAATCAGTGGGACAGTTTCCTGAAAGATATCCGTGTCCGGCCAATCAGTGACCTCGATGATGCGGCGCAACTCGCCCGTCAGTTTACCGAGCCGTCTTCGCCGCTGACCGGTCTGGTTCAGTTTGCTATCGATGAAACCACACTGAGCCGCGAAAATCAGCAGGATGCCACCGGATGGTTTGCCCGCCAGGAAAACAAACTGACTCAGACCCGCCGGTCACTGCTGGACGGAGTCAGTAATGATCGCGCTGCCGGAAGCACGCCGGAGAAAAGCCTGGAAGCGCGGTTTGAAGCGCTGCACCGTCTGCGTCAGGCCGAAACAGCCGGCGCCAATGATCCGCTGTTCTCGGCTTTTGATCAGGTTTACAACAAACTGGCCACCCTCTCCGCCTCACTGCGGGCCGGTCAGATCCTGCCGCAAAACGGTGAAATCAACCGGTTACGCGATGATATGCTGCGTCAGCCGGAACCGGTGCGCAGTGTCATGATGGATCTGCTTTCAACAGGCGAAAAACAGAGCCTGCAAAAGAGCAAAGAAAACCTCAGCCGCGGTGCGTCATCCATTGCTTCTGATTCCTGCCGGACCACGATCAGCGGCCGCTATCCGTTTAACCGGGGCGCACGGGAAGAAGTCGGGATCGGTGATTTCACACGTATGTTCGGACGCGGCGGGGCAATCCAGAGTTTCTTTGATGAAAACCTGGCGGCCTATGTGAATACCGGTGCAACCCCCTGGCAAATCCACCCCGGCAGCCGCGGTGTGGTTTCCGCCAGAACGGTGGCATCATTTGAAAATGCCGCCCGCATCCGGGATTCCTTCTTTGATCCGTCAGGTTCGATGTCAATGTCCATGATTATCCGCCCGATCTCATTATCCCCTTCAGTTCTTGAAGCTGTGCTGGATATTGACGGACAGATAATCCGCTACAGCCACGGCTATCAGGAGCCGGTCAAAATTAACTGGCCGGGCCCCAAAGGCGGCATTTATACGCGCCTGACATTCAAAACACAGGACGGACAGGTGGAAACGGTCAGCTTTGACGGTCCGTGGGCACTCTTCCGGATGTATGACGCCGGTAACCCGGCACAACTGAGCAGCAACAGCCGCCAGCTCACTATGGCAATGGGTCAGGTGAAAGGATTCTTTATTGTCGAGCTCAATTCAACAATGAAGGATTATCCGTTGTGGTCACGGGCATTAAAACAATTTTCCTGCCCGGGTAATATCTGATAAACGAAAAGGACAGTCATTATGTTAGATCCGAAAAATGTACAGTCAGTACTGAAATTCAGTACTGAATCAGGAAATGATTCTGCTTCAGAATTACAGAAACCCTTTATGGACGGGGTTAAAAATATGAAGATGTCCGGTTCGGATGCCTCCCGTTCCATTCTGAAAAACGTCAATCAATCCTGTGACCAGATGATGAAGGAAATGGGAAAAATGTTTGACGGCCTTCAGGATAATCTGGATGCACATCAGAAAATGCAGCAGGCAGAACGGCCGAAAGACTTCGACACGGCCATGAAAGATTTGCGGTCAACACTCTCCGCCGGCTTCCCGGAAGAGATGAAAAGCATGTTTGATAAAATGCCGAAGATATAATCCGGACAAAAAAATACCGGGATTTTCCCGGTATTTTTTTACTGTGATAAGAAGCAATCAGAATAAATATTTAAAACGGACACGGGCGCCGTAACGGTCGTTATCTTTACTGTCAACGATCGTCATATCATCCTTCCCGTTAATATGAGAGTAGTATGCACCGAGGTATGTTTTAAAGTTATCCATTCCCAATATATCCGGTAATTCATACGACATGAACACTGTGTGAATATTATATTTTCCAGGATATAAAATATCATATTTGCTGTCATCAGCTGAGTTTACGACCTGGTAGGATTTAATATCATTATGAGCATATATATACCCCAGCTGGAACTTGCGCCATAACACGTTAGTTCCGGCAGAGAAGTCATTTTCATTCTTCGCATCCAGATACGCAGTACTGACGTTAACGACCATGCCATTTTCCGGATCATCTTTCAGTGTATCCCACTTCATCGTCAGGCCATAACCGGTACGGCGTGACTGATCCTCAAACTTTCCGTCCGCATTATTAAAGCCGTAAGCATTGCTGATCACGTTAGCATCCACCGCCCCCGCAATCGTAACGTTATCATAATTCCATGCCACTACCGGACGGACATAAATCACATTCTTTTTGTTCTGTAATTTACGGCCATGGTATTCCTGATCTTTAAAGACGCGGCTGCCATCCTCAACCAGTGTATTCACCTCAAAATACCAGTTATCATAATTACTGCTAAGGTTCATAGCACCGCCGCTGTTACTCCGTCCGCGCCCTTCTTTCATCATATAGATATAGCCGAATCCGTCAGCATAGAGATCATTGGCGCTGTTACCCGAATGTTCGACAAATGTATCCTGATTCAGCGGGAACATATCATAAGCCTCATAACGGCCGATTTTATATTTCCATTTGTTTTCTTTACCAAAATAGAATACCGCATCATCAAGCCCGATATTTCCGGACATATTGGCTAACGGCTGAACACTGAAACCGGCATAATTACCGTTATCCAGTTTACGTTGCCCGTCAAGGCCGATTAAGATCCGCCCGTTAATATCCCAGCGTTCTTTATCACCGAAATCATCCGCTCCGCGTCCGGCCTGAGTCTGCATAGATGTAATCTGCCCTTTGCGGCTGGCGGCATCAATATTAAACTCCACATCACCGTATAATTTCAGTGTTCCTTTTTCATTATCGGCGCTGACAATATTACTGAAACCGGATGTATTCTCCCGGCCGGTATTTCCTGCCGGAGCCGTATTCCGGGCCATTAAATTTTCCAGACGTTCTGCTTTTTTTTCTGCTGCCACTGCTCTTGCTTCAGCTTCAGACGCTCTTTTTTCAAGACTGTTCAGACGTGCCTCAATATCACTTAATGATGTTTCAGCACCGGCAGAAAAAGAAATAGCAAATCCTGTCAGCAATGCTAATTGAGTTAACTTCATTATATCTACCTCTGTTCACAAAGATCGGATGGCAGCAGCATACGAATATGCTGCGCCTTTATCAGAAATATTATTATCGGTAATTTAATTATTGTTTTATTTTTAATACAGATTCAGGTGTAATTTCTTCAAATGAAGAAATAATAAGATCAGCTCCGGTTAACAGTGAACGATCTGCTGTTACACCGACTGAGAAAATACCCGCTCTGTTCAGTGCGGTAATACCCGACTCCGCATCCTCAAAGCCGATGGCATCCTGCGGAAGAACATCAACAGATGATGCAGCTTTCAGAAATATTTCAGGGTCCGGTTTTCCTTTACTCAATAGTGCAGGGTCGACAATAGCGTTAAAATAATTATCAATATTTAATTTTTTTAAAATAACCGGTGCGTTGCGGGATGCAGAAGCAACCGCACACGGTATATTAAGATTGTTTGCCCGGATAATAAAATCCTTAACACCGGGAAGAATATCCTTTTCAGATAACTCCCCGAGTAACTTCACATAATACTCATTTTTTTTATCTGCCAGTAATATCTTTTCTTCATGACTGTACATATCAGACTGATGACCATAATCTAATATTTTTTCTAATGACTCCATCCGGCTGATACCTTTGAGTTTCTCATTAAACTCATCACTGATATCAAAACCTGCTTTATTGGCAATATATCGCCAGGCGATATAATGATATTTTGCCGTATCAACAATCACGCCGTCCAAATCAAATAAAAATCCTGATTTCATGATGTGTATTCCTTCACATAAGTATATGAAAACGGCATACCTGCTGTAATCTGATGTTTTTCATTATGAATATCGATAAAGACCGTTTGGTCGGCGGTGACTGATACCGATTTCTGTGAGATCAAAAAGCAGTAATGAACACCACGATGCTGCAAATTAAAATTGATACGATTCCATTCAGCCGGTAATGACGGTGAAACGGATAAATGATCACCCCGGATATCCACACCTGCATAGGACATCACTGCTGTATTGATAGTTGCGGCCATCACCCCGGTATGAATACCTTCTGCGGTGGTTCCGCCCTGAATATCGCCATAATCAGACCGCAACGCCTGCTGATATAATTCCCGCGACAAATCATGTAATCCGGTATTGCAGGCCAATTGGGCATGCACTACTCTGGAGAGAGTTGAACCGTGAGAAGTTCGTTTTAAATAATAATGAAGATTTGTTTGTGCATAATCACGATCTAAGTGGTAGCCCATATTATTCAATATTCCGGTAACATCATCACGGGAGAAATTATTGAATATCATTAACGCATCAGCCTGTTTTGCCACCTTATAGTCATCAGCACTTTTACCTTCAGCACGCAGTATTCTGTCCATCCGGTAAATATTGCCGTATTTATTCTGATAGTGTTCCCAGTCGATCTCTTTCAGGGAAAAATACCCGTCAAACTGCGCAATCACATCATCTTCAATCACCAGCGATAAACATTTACCTGTGTGGCTGATTTTCCGGATAAATGCAGTATCCTCCTCAGTGGTATTAAATTCCGGAGACAATTCAGTCAGAACGGAAAATAACCAGGAGATCATTAAATTGGTATACGCATTATCTTTAAGCCCGGCGGCGCTGCTGCCACTGATATGCTCATGAAATTCATCCGGCCCCATCACACCGCTGACAGAATAACGCCCGGTTGATTCATTATATTCGGCTTTACTCAGCCAGAAGCGGGCAATGTCTGTCAGCATTTCCATGCCATACAACCGCATAAATTCCGCGTCACCGGTCGTTTTCCAGTACAGCCAGATGTTATACGCAACGGCCAGAGAAACATGACGCTGGAGGTGGCTGTAATCCGGGTCCCAGTGACCGTTCAGCGGATTCAGATGGACGGATTGTGTCTGCTCACTGCCGTCCAGACCGGACTGCCACGGATACATTGCCCCCTGACAGCCGCTGTCCTGTGCAATTTTCCGCGCCGCCGGTAACCGGTTATAGCGGTACATCAGCAGCTGACGGGCCGTCTGCGGAAAATGCATGATATAGAAAGGCAGAATAAAGATTTCATCCCAGAAAATATGCCCCCGGTATGCCTCTCCGTGTAATCCGCGGGCCGTTACCGACACATCGAGTTTATATTTTCCGTTACTGTAAGGTGAGCACGATGACAACAGATGACAAATATGTAAACGCAATAACTTCTGCGCCATTAAATCACCGTCAATGACAATATCAGCTTTATCCCATAAATTTTTCCATGCCTGTCCGGAGGCTTCAGCCTGAACGGAAAAATCAGCCAGTGTTGTTTTATCCGCATCCGCCCAGCTATCCGGAAAAACAGAAGAGAGACGGATATTAATACTTTTCTCAAGACGGTATGTTTTGCCTTTCTGTGCATGGCAGGAAATAAACTGCTGCACTTTACCGGTGTTTTCTTTTATCTGAATATCACTGTCAGTAAAAAAATTACCACGTATTTTTGTGGTCACGCCGATACCGATACCGGATTGCAGTGTCCGTGCATTTAATTGCGCATAGCTGCCTTCTGCCCCGCGGGATAATACCCGGTAGTGGTGTGACGTCAGGCTCCGGTAACGTTCAACACCATAATTACGGGTCGTACCGTCAATACAGGTAACAACCGTAATCTCAGCATCAAAATTCAGGGGGGTGAAGCTGTATTCAACCGCAAACCGCTCCGGACAGGACATATCCGCCAGCATCCGGCTGTTAATCTGAATAAGATGTTTGCGGGAATCCTCCGCAATCCAGGTCTGATCCAGAATGCCGTTTTTTAAACACAGGTTCCGGTACAGCATTTTATTGCGGCAATTTTCCGGTGACAGCCATTCACCGTCACCGATCTTTATCCGGACAGAGCGGGCGTCAGGAACATTAACGAAATCCTCATTGGATACCGTCTTTCCGGCAATATCTGACTCTGCCTGATTATAACAACCGGCCAGATAGGTTGCCGGATAGGTTGCATCACCCGCCTGCATATCCGGCAATGTACCACGCACACCTAAATATCCGTTTGCCGTGGTTAATAATGATTCAGCCGCATATTCTTCTTTACCCGCAGTGAACCCGGAATAATCAATATTCCAGCAGAGCTGCTCATATTTTTGTTTTAATGCCTGCGCCAGTTTATCTTCTGTGAATACAGCCTTTCCCTGCTGTGCAACAAAAGGGGCATTAAAGATTTCGGAAAATGATTTTTCCAGATCAATAATGACATGCCCGGCCAGTTCAGCACAGAATGAGGGATAATCCGGTAACCGTTCTCCCGTAATGACACCACCTTTAATACCGGGAAAATCCCGTCTGATCTCCGTTAAAATATCCAGACATGCTTTAACGGATATGTCACTCCAGCGGAATGCATAATCATATTTATCGCTGCCGGAAAAAATGTCAGCACCACTTTCTTTTACAGACACAGTCAGATAACACATATTAAATTCACTTTATTAATTTACAGAGAAGTTACCAGGGTGCCTTTGCGCTGCTGATAACGATACATCATCATTGTTAATAAGATTGGAACAACAATGGCGACTATCATGGCAACAAGGTAAATACCCCAGAAAGCAGGCTGAATAGACAAGATTCCCGGAATACCACCGACACCGATACCATTGGATAACACATGGGCAAAACCGCAAATTAACCCCGCCAGTGCGGCACCAATCATGGCGCACAGCATCGGGAAACGGTAACGCAGGTTCACGCCGTACATCGCCGGTTCAGTCACCCCCAGATAGGCAGATATAGCCGCCGGAATCGTTATTTCCCGTTCATCCTTTTTACGGCTCATAATAATGATGCCGACAACCGCAGAGGCCTGGGCAATATTCGATAATGCGATGATAGGCCAGATAGGTGTTCCGCCGATGCTTTGTGTCAGCTGCATATCAATCG
This sequence comes from Morganella sp. Je.2.23, assembly GCF_051129855.1. Taxonomy (NCBI): domain Bacteria; kingdom Pseudomonadati; phylum Pseudomonadota; class Gammaproteobacteria; order Enterobacterales; family Morganellaceae; genus Morganella; species Morganella sp. Je.2.23. The sequence continues at coordinate 2,577 of NZ_JBCPSQ010000001.1, read as the reverse complement.
CCAATGTGGTGTGGTGCAATCCGGTGATTACCAGAGGCGAATAGAAAAAACCAAATATCATCGAGCCGAGTAACGCAAAATCACCCAGCATTAAATAACGGACGCCATCCGAAATAAGATTACCGGCAGCACGTCCGAACGGCCCCAGAATGGCATGAGCCACCACGACAGAAACCAGAATGCTGATGATAGGTACGACCACCAGGGTTAAATATTCAGGGATACGGCGGCGTAATTTCACTTCAAACCAGCCGAGGAATAAACCCGCCAGAATAGACGGTATCACCTGAGCCTGATAACCCACTTTCTGGATAGAAAATAAACCGAAATCCCAGACATCCGGTGTCTGACTGCCGATGCCATAAGCATTCATCAGCTGAGGTGATACTAATGTAATACCCAGCACAATACCCAGGATCGGAGAGCCACCCATTTTTTTGGTTGCTGACCAGCAGATAGCCACCGGCAGAAAATGGAATATTGCCTCACACGGTAACCACAGGAAATCATATATTGGCTTAAGCCAGGAATAATACTCCGTCAGTGGTTTATCATCCCGGACAGGCATTTCACCGATGACATTTCTCAATCCCAGTAATAAGCCACCACAAATCAACGCCGGCAGCAGCGGAACAAAGATTTCCGCCAGATTGGCAATCAGTCGTTCCCAGAACTTCATATTTTTCCTGGCAGCGACTTTTGTTTTTTCTTTATCTGATTCAGATATATTGAGTTTTTCAATCAGACCCCGGTAATAGTCACCGACATTCATACCGATAATGATCTGAAACTGACCTGCATTATTAAAACATCCCTTAACCCCGGGGATTTGCTTAATAGATTCAATATCAGCCAGTTCAGGATCATTTAAAACAAAGCGTAAGCGTGTCAGACAGTGAGAAACTGTACTGATATTCTCCTTTCCGCCGGTAAATTTGATGATCTTATCCAGTTCATCACTGTGAACATTAATTTCCATATCCCCATCCCCGTATAAAACGTCTGTGTTTTAAAATACGTTCAGTATGGAAATGACTCAATGGGAACGATCCCATTACGGGACGAACGTCACACTAAAGTTTATTTAACTCAATAAAATCAATAGGTAAATGAAGGTGATGGGATCAGGTGGGTTTTGGGTGAAAAGTTGCCATTAACCATATCAATCAATAAGTTGACTGATGTCTGACCGGTTTCACGAATACCCAGGCGACATGTTTTCACATCAGGAAAAAGGAAGGTTAATAAGTCATTTCGCCCGATACAGGCAACAAAAATAGTATTAATCTGATGATGTACGAGATATTTTTTAACACCAAACGCCAGTGATTCTGTCGCGCATAATATGGCCTGAGGACGTTTCAGTACGATATTTTCCGCAAGCAGATATCCGCTTTCGTAGTTTAATTCGCCCAATGCTGAGTCCGCTGTTATCTTATATTTATCGCAATAATGCTTATAAGTCTGATGGCGTAATAATCCGGTTGTTTCATCCTGTTCATTAACGCCAATATAGCTGACAGCTGTAAAGTTCTTCTCTTTGTACAGATAATCCATTAAATGATTAACTGTTCCGGTATCATCATTACAGACACAGGTATAGCCTTCGAAAGAACGGGCAATAACAACGATATTCTGTTGCCAGGAGACTAATTGTTCTTTATCCAGCCCGGTAAAAGCAAACAGAATAACACCATCTACCTTCCGTCTTTCCAGCATGGACAAATGCTCATCAACCTTTTCAGGATCAAACTGGCTTTCCAGAATAATAGGGTCAATATTATTTTTATATAACACAGGCAGCATCGCGCGGATTGCCTGGTTCTCAGAATAAGAATCAAGCCGGGTGACAATAATCCCGAATGTCCGGCCTGTTAACCCCCGCATCGCCCGTGCTGATTTTGATGGCGTAAAGTTATTCTGTTCAATTACCGCCAGTATTTTACGACGGGTTTCTTCATTGACATTCTGTTCGTTATTAATCACACGGGAGACAGTGGACTTGCCGACATTACAGATAGCAGCAATATCTTTGATGGTGAGTTTTTTCACAGCGTTGCTCCCGTTGATTCATTTCGATCTGGTTATCAGAACAGATGCCGGGTGAATCCCGTAATCCGATACCGGGTATTATACGCATTTAAATGTGAAATTACTGATTGTTATAATTCCTCATCCGGAAAATAAGCACACATTGCGTTATTTTTCTTTCGCCCAAACGCAAAAAAGCCACCCAAAGGGTGGCTTCTTCACTTAATAATAACCTGGCGGTTCCCTACTCTCACATGGGGAGACCCCACACTACCATCGGCGCTACGGCGTTTCACTTCTGAGTTCGGCATGGGGTCAGGTGGGACCACCGCGCTACGGCCGCCAGGCAAATTCATTTAATCCAAAACAAGCTTTTCATAATGAATGACTCTGTTGTCTCTTCACTATGCTGAAAAATTTCTTCGTCTCTCAACTCAAAACACCTTCGGTGTTGTCAGGTTAAGCCTCTCGGTTCATTAGTACTGGTTAGCTCAATACATCGCTGCACTTACACACCCAGCCTATCAACGTCTTAGTCTCAAACGT